>NZ_BSYJ01000035.1 GCF_030270605.1 Biformimicrobium ophioploci | reverse complement strand
TTGCTTTCTTAACAGCTAACGTTAAGAGATCAACGTACTGATCTTTGCATCAGATGCTCTTTAACAAGGTAATGAATTAGTAGTAATACACTGCATTTTAATGTGTGATCTCAAGCACATTTATCCGGTGATTATTGATTCTTTGTCAATCTGAATTAGCGTTTCGATTGGCACAGTGTTAGCCCACTGAAGAATCAATGATA
>NZ_BSYJ01000034.1 GCF_030270605.1 Biformimicrobium ophioploci | reverse complement strand
GAGTTCATCCCGGGCGATTGCTTCTTTGCCAAAAGGAATGAACGAAAACAAGCCTATAACGAAGCAAGCTCTGCCCCAGGGTATTCCGACAATTGAGACAAATGCGATAATGCCGAAAACCCACCAAGCGATCCCCATGCAGAAACCGCCTAAGACAAGCCAAAGTAGATTCCCTAAAAGTCTCATTTCATCTCTCTATTATTGATTTTTTTAAAACACACA
>NZ_BSYJ01000033.1 GCF_030270605.1 Biformimicrobium ophioploci | reverse complement strand
CTGGAAGTCAGAAGCCTGCTTTCTTTTATTAAGAAGTCAGCTTTCTGATTTTTACATCAGATGCTCTTTAACAAGGTAATGAATTAGTAGTAATACACTGCATTTTAATGTGTGATCTCAAGCACATTTATCCGGCGGTTGTTAATTACTGGCAGACGGAATTAGCGTTTCAGTCTGCAGCCTTTAGCCAGGTAGTAATTAGCAACAGCAATGCATGATTAACATCA
>NZ_BSYJ01000032.1 GCF_030270605.1 Biformimicrobium ophioploci | reverse complement strand
GATATTACAGCTAGAGCAATCACTAAAAAACTCATTCTCTCAAGTGAGCTAGAACGGCTTGAAACTCTTGCCCACCCAAAATTGATTTCGTTGCCTAAACAGAAATCTCGTATCACGCCAAATCCTAAGTACCATGCTGATGCCGCACCAAAAATAGTGATATTACTATTTGGAGATGTAGCGACAACAACAATACCGAACAAGCATCCCAATACCGGCCAGTACATCTTAGATTTCAATAAACTCATAACGCCTGGCT
>NZ_BSYJ01000031.1 GCF_030270605.1 Biformimicrobium ophioploci | reverse complement strand
ACAAGGAACGCAACGCAGTGAAAACAAAAAAGATCAAGTTAGCGATAGGCCTGTAGCTCAGCTGGTTAGAGCGCACCCCTGATAAGGGTGAGGTCGGCAGTTCAAGTCTGCCCAGGCCTACCAAATCTTCCTGTTACGTCGTTGCTTCAAAGCTCGCATAGCAGGCTATGCGTCGCTTCAAAGCGCCTAGTTACAGCAAGATTAATACTTCGCGTTACGCGTTGCTTATCGAATATGGGGCTATAGCTCAGCTGGGAGAGCGCTTGGTTTGCATCCAAGAGGTCTGCGGTTCGATCCCGCATAGCTCCACCATTTTCTCCACTTCCACATCAGAGCTCAGTAGA
>NZ_BSYJ01000030.1 GCF_030270605.1 Biformimicrobium ophioploci | reverse complement strand
GCTACTGAGCTCTGATGTGGAAGTGGAGAAAATGGTGGAGCTATGCGGGATCGAACCGCAGACCTCTTGGATGCAAACCAAGCGCTCTCCCAGCTGAGCTATAGCCCCATTTTGATAAGCAACGCGTAACGCGAAGTAGTAATCTTTCTCAGGCCAGGCGGATGGGAGCGAAGTTTATTAACAATAAACGAGCGACTATCCAACGCCGCATGAGGAAGATTTGGTAGGCCTGGGCAGACTTGAACTGCCGACCTCACCCTTATCAGGGGTGCGCTCTAACCAGCTGAGCTACAGGCCTATCGCTAACTTGATCTTTTTTGTTTTCACTGTGTTGCGTTCCTTGC
>NZ_BSYJ01000029.1 GCF_030270605.1 Biformimicrobium ophioploci | reverse complement strand
ACGCAGAGCTTTTGTGTAAAAATGTGAGCGCAGCGAACATCACAAAAGCGAAGCAAAGCTTATGGAGTCGGCTGCAGCCATTTGTTATGTGTGCCTACGCTTGCCGGCTACTACTGCACTTGCATTTGTGGCGCGTGCTGCCCACGCGACCTCTTTGGATACAATAGTTTTACCTATTGGAGCAATAGCAATACCTGCCAATTTCAGGTGCTGCAGACCAAAAGGTATACCGATTATTGTGATAAAGCAGACCAAGGCCGAAAACAAGTGGCCGATGGCCAGCCAGAGCCCACAAAAAATAAACCAGATGATATTTCCAATTAAGCCAAGAGGCCCGGTACCAATATCTTCTTTCCAAGT
>NZ_BSYJ01000028.1 GCF_030270605.1 Biformimicrobium ophioploci | reverse complement strand
TGCCGAGATATTAACCGGTCAAAAACAGGGATGTTACTTGAAGTGAATAAAATCATATTTTCAATTCTATTCTGTGTTGCGTTGTTAGGCTGCTCTGAAACTAAGGAACTGGTTGAAACTGTTGAGTACGTGGAAGAAAAACTGGAAGAGAATGAAAAGTTTAAGGAAAACGTGGCTAAAGCTCTTGAAAAGTGCGGAAAGGGAAATGTAGAGAGCGTGACTATTAAGGGATTTACGTGCTTTGAGTAGTCTGAAGGTGAGATGGTCGGCAGCTGTTTCGTGCCGCCAGCAACATAACAAATGGCTGCAGCCGACTCCATAAGCTTTGCTTCGCTTTTGTGATGTTCGCTGCGCTCACATTTTTACACAAAAGCTTAGCGC
>NZ_BSYJ01000027.1 GCF_030270605.1 Biformimicrobium ophioploci | reverse complement strand
CGTCGCCCTTCATTCATTTGTTATGCGTCAGGCCACATGAACCGACTAATTTCACGATGATGATGCGTAATTTCATCATGAACCCTAAATACCCAAGCCTTACCGCCCTCTTGGGCCATAACCTCTTCTCTGGTGAGAAATTTTAGCTCTGGTATTTCGATATCTTTCCAAGGTGAAGCACGTTGACCTTTAAGGTACGCAGTTAGACCATCTTCATCTCTAACCGAACGGACAACGATGGCACAATCAAGGCCATCTTCAAACCATGGTCCAGACTGGAGCATGAGCCATAGATTTGGCCCATCTCCTTCATCCATCAGATATGCGTAAAAGTTTGTCTTAGAATTTCCATTCTCTACAGAGCCCGAAATTTTAGGAATATCACGACCACACCCACAAGGGCAGTCTACGAGTTTCCTTGTATCTTCTGTGATCATATTATTAACGCATAACGCCTGGCTCAGCGCGACATAGCG
>NZ_BSYJ01000026.1 GCF_030270605.1 Biformimicrobium ophioploci | reverse complement strand
CTCCATAAGCTTAGCTTCGCTTTTGTGATGTTCGCTGCGCTCACATTTTTACACAAAAGCTCTGCGTCGCTATGTCGCGCTGAGCCAGGCGTTATGCATTGGGAGTAGCATGGAGAAATATTCCGTTAATTGTGCTGATCTCCAAAGCGAGTCGGAGTTTTGGGCAATATACATAGAGAGCGTAAATGCCAGGAATCCCGAGAAATTCGGAAGGAATCTTGATGCGCTTTGGGATGCCCTGCATGCTGGAGGGCCAGGATCTCCGGAATCTAGAGATTGCAAAATCATAGTTCTGCATTCTGAGGCCTTAAAGCGCTTTCGTGATGGCTACTTTCATGATCACCTGAGTCAAATTGCTTATGATCTCAGGTCAGATCCAGGCGGCACAGTAGCCCTGGTACTTAAGTAGTGTGCCGCAATGCATAACAAATGAATGAAGGGCGACGCCTAAACCTTTGCTTCACTTTTGTGTTGCTCGCGGCGCTCGCAAATTAACACAAAAGTAGCGCGCCGGTACGGCGCCCCTTATCCAGGCGTTATGTTG
>NZ_BSYJ01000025.1 GCF_030270605.1 Biformimicrobium ophioploci | reverse complement strand
TGCCAAGAATCAGTCGTTAATAGTCGTTTGTGTTGTATGGTCAAGCGACTAAGCGTATACGGTGGATGCCTTGGCAGCTGGAGGCGATGAAGGACGTAGGAGCCTGCGATAAGCCTAGGGGAGTCGGCACACAGACTTTGATCCTAGGATTTCCGAATGGGGAAACCCACCTGTTTTACAGGTATCACATACTGAATCCATAGGTATGTGAGGCGAACCCGGGGAACTGAAACATCTAAGTACCCGGAGGAAAAGAAATCAACCGAGATTCCCTTAGTAGCGGCGAGCGAACGGGGATTAGCCCTTAAGCAGTTTGTGTTTTAGTGGAAGGATCTGGAAAGTTCCGCGATACAGGGTGATAGCCCCGTACACGAAAAGGCACTTATTGTGAAATCGAGTAGGTCGGGACACGTGACATCTTGACTGAACATGGGGGGACCATCCTCCAAGGCTAAATACTCCCAGCTGACCGATAGTGAACCAGTACCGTGAGGGAAAGGCGAAAAGAACCCCGGAGAGGGGAGTGAAATAGATCCTGAAACCGTATACGTACAAGCAGTAGGAGCCCTTCGGGGTGACTGC
>NZ_BSYJ01000024.1 GCF_030270605.1 Biformimicrobium ophioploci | reverse complement strand
TACCTTTTGTATAATGGGTCAGCGACTTATTGTCTGTAGCAAGGTTAACCGAATAGGGGAGCCGTAGAGAAATCGAGTCTTAATAGGGCGCTCAGTTGCAGGCAATAGACCCGAAACCCGGCGATCTATCCATGGGCAGGTTGAAGGTTAGGTAACACTGACTGGAGGACCGAACTCACTAACGTTGAAAAGTTAGGAGATGACCTGTGGATCGGAGTGAAAGGCTAATCAAGCCGGGAGATAGCTGGTTCTCCTCGAAAGCTATTTAGGTAGCGCCTCGCGTCTCACCATTGGGGGTAGAGCACTGTTTGGGCTAGGGGGTCATCCCGACTTACCAACCCCATGCAAACTCCGAATACCAATGAGTGCAATCGCGGGAGACACACGGCGGGTGCTAACGTCCGTCGTGGAAAGGGAAACAACCCAGACCGCCAGCTAAGGTCCCAAATATCAGTTAAGTGGGAAACGATGTGGGAAGGCTAAGACAGCTAGGAAGTTGGCTTAGAAGCAGCCATCTTTTAAAGAAAGCGTAATAGCTCACTAGTCGAGTCGGCCTGCGCGGAAGATTTAACGGGGCTCAAACTGATAACCGAAGCTGCGGATGC
>NZ_BSYJ01000023.1 GCF_030270605.1 Biformimicrobium ophioploci | reverse complement strand
AGCGCCGGCTACTTACTGAGCGGCTGCCATCCATGTTTTTCAAGTATCTTTACTCCTGCAGGAGAGGCGGCGGGTATCAAATTGCGTGCTCCGCACTCCTTACATTCCCTTGATTTGAGCTTTCTATGAATCTCAAAGCCAACGGCAGCTAACAACGCTACGAATCCAAATGACCAAAACGCTAGCACAATCAAAGCAACCAATGCCAAGGAATAAGTTAGCCTGACAAGAATTGTTAAAGGGCCTACTGACCGGAATTCCTCTGGGCTTTCACAGCTTGTACAGACTCTAGAATACAGCCGCTTTTCTATCTGGCTCATATTTTTCCAATTCTTGGTGCCGACGCTTAACGCCTGGCTCAGCGCGACATAGCGGCGCTGAGCGTTTGTGTAAAAATGTGAGCGCAGCGAACATCACAAAAGCGAAGCAAAGCTTATGGAGTCGGCTGCAGCCATTTGTTATGTTTTACCTTAGAATCTCGATGATTTCTCTAGTGGCCTGCACCAACCTGACAACGCGGCCCTCTATTTGTACCGTTACCGCGCCATCTTTCCCGACTGGAACAATTACGCCGGCCCGACTGTAAATTTCATAATCCAGGTATTCACCAACTATCAGTTTCTTCTCCCAACCGGGAGGAAGCTCTCCGGTACGCTCAAGTTGCTTCTCTAGACCGGGAGGAAGCTGCTTCTCCTTATTGGGCTTAGCGTCTGCCGAAACGGCGGCAAAAACCAAGGACGCCGCCAGTATTTTAGTGATGCTATTTCTCATTTATTCCCCCAAAAA
>NZ_BSYJ01000022.1 GCF_030270605.1 Biformimicrobium ophioploci | reverse complement strand
CTAAATTATGAGCGGGAAGCGCTATACCGAAGAGTTCAAGGTTGAGGCGGTGAAGCAGGTCACCGACCGGCGGTACAAGGTTGGGGAAGTCGCTGAGCGACTGGGTATTACCAGCAAGAGCCTGTATGGCTGGATTGCAAAATACGGTGACCAAGGCTCTCAGCACCAGACTATCAATAGCCAACAGGATGAAATCAAGAAGCTGAAGGCCCAGCTTCGTCGCGTCACCGAAGAGCGCGATATTTTAAGGAGGCCGCAGCGTACTTTGCAAGCGAGTCAAGGAAAGATGCGCGTTCATATAATCACGGCTCGATAAGTACTCCATTGCGGCCATTTGTCGCGCTCTGCAGGTTGAGCGCCCTGGCTTTTATGCCTGGCAGGAAAAGCCAAAAAGCAAACGTCAGATTGAAGTTGAGCGGCTGTTGGCTCTAGTCAAACAGTTCTGGATAGAAAGTGGATTTTCCTACGGAGATCGCAATATTGCGCTGGATCTAAAAGACCGTGGCGAAAGTTGCGGTAAGAACCGGATCTACCGGATCATGCGTCAGGCTGGGTTTCGTTCTCAAAGAGGTTATAGAAGGCACCGAGGCTTTGCAGGTGAGGATCTCAGCCATGCCGCGCCGATTACGCTTGACCGTCAGTTAGAAGTGAACTGCCCCAACAAGGCTTGGGAACGGACTTTACCTATATTCGCACCCACGAAGGCTGGCTGTATTTGACGGTTGTGCTGGATCTCTTCTCACGCCAGGTTATCGGCTGGAGCATGAAGAGCAATCCGCGTGCTGACTTGGTAATCGACGCACTGCTTATGCTATATGGCGGCGCAAGCCAAAGGAACGTGTACTCATCCATTCCGACCAGGGCGTGCAGTACACCTGCTCGGACTGGAGGAGTTTCTCTCAGACAATAATCTAGAAGCAAGCATGAGTCGCCGGTGCAACTGCCACGACAATGCAGTAGCAGAGAGCTTCTTCTCGTTACTGAAGGGTGAGCGAATCAAACGTAAGATATTCAAAGACAGAAATGAAGCGCGGGCGGAGATATTCAATTACATTGAGTTTTC
>NZ_BSYJ01000021.1 GCF_030270605.1 Biformimicrobium ophioploci | reverse complement strand
TGTCGCCCTTCACGCGTTTGTTATGCCAGAACTGTGCTCAGTTGACGATCTCTGAGGCGATTGACTTCCTGCTTGGAAATCCCATCTCTACCGACAAGTTCTTTCGCTTCAACGAAGAACAAAAATGTTCTGGGCTTTAATCCTTTGGCATTCCACCCAAATACCACATACTTTTTGTCTGCTAGGTAATCCTGCTCTTTTTCCTTAAAGCCACCAGTAACAAGTGATGAGTTTGGGTCATCAGAAGAAGTAGATGTTAGATGTATCAAACCGATTTCACTATCAATTAACACCTGATCCTTGTGACCTGCAGAATTGACTCTGCCGTGAATAATCTCAGCGGCCTTACCCATTCCGATGAGGTGATTTTTAACAAGCTCCGCAAGGGACCTTTTTCTCTCTCCGACAGTTTTACCTAAAATCATCACTTTTTCCGTAAACGAGGCATAACGCCCGCGTAAGGCGCGACTAGCGACGCGCCGGTTTTTTGTTAAATTGTGAGCGCAGCGAGCAACAAAAAACCGAAGCAAAGCTTACGGAGTCGCCCTTCACGCGCTTGTTACGTTGCGAACGAGCACCCCACAGTCTTGGCTGCGATGGTAACGACACCCTCTTTTTCCAACTGCTGTACGATTTTTTCTACTTCCCCTTCCGGTAAGGGAGGGTTAAATAGCGCTCTTATTGTACTGCGCAAAGTTTCAGGCTTTCTAGGCCGACTGCGTCCCCTAACCTTTAGTGAGTTTACAACTCTCTCATACCCAGTTTCTGACGAAGGCTTCTCTGGCAATTTGGCCTTCAGAATTGAAATTTCTGATACATCTACATGGCGATGGACAAATTTCTTGCAAGACCGCATATAAGAAATTAACGGATCAAAACCTTTGTCTTTGGAAATAATGTGAAAATATGAGTCCGGTTCCCGCTCAGCCAAAATACCCAGGTAATAGGCGACATGAAAGTCTAGGGCATTTTTTCCCGATCCAGATATTTGGATATATTCTCCGCGGGAACCGATAGATTGCATTGCAATTACCATCTCCGTTGGGATTTTACTTTGCGAGCTTCCCACGAAAACCTTTACATGGAACTGCTCATCCTCAAGCAAATGCAAGTTATCCGGAGAAACATTCTCCAGATCTACCAGCACATAATTCCGTTTCATTAATTTTCCCTAAAGCAACG
>NZ_BSYJ01000020.1 GCF_030270605.1 Biformimicrobium ophioploci | reverse complement strand
GCTATTAGATGGGAAAATTTGATGTGGGATAAGTCAATACCGAAGCGAGCGGCAAAGATCTCAGCGTATATATCCACTATGATTTTTGTAGTGATTCTGCTTAGAGCTTTGATTTTTCCAGTGGAGGGTTCTGCATCTGAGATCGCAATTCGAGTCCTAGTTTTGGCCGTGAGCATGCCAGCCGCGTTTTGGGTTTTCTTCGTCGGGTATCTATTTTTTAACCCAAATATCGACGGGCATTTAGATAGAAATGGCGGCGGAAAATATGGAGCGCAGCGTAATAGCTAACCAGTGAATGAAGGACGACGCCTTACGCTTTGCTTCACTTTTGTGTTGCTCGCGGGGCTCGCAATTTAACACAAAAGTGTGCGCGCTCGCGTGGCGCGCCTTATCCAGGCGTTAAGTATTTTTTGTAATCCTGAGAAATTATGAGTAGAGAAAAGGCCTTTTCGGTCAGGTTTCAGTGGGAAGAAAGCGGAACAAAGCAGCTCAAAATGAGCAAGCGCCCCTCTGAGGATATTGCTGATGGATCGCTAGCAGATGATGCAGAAATTGCTAGGAACATTCGAAAGAGGATGTCCCACTTAGCGGAGGTCTTGGCGCTTCTCCATAAGATTTACTTTGAAAATGAAGAACTATATGGAGATCGGTTTCTAGCTTTTGTCGGAAATGAAGTGGTTAGAGAATGGCCATGGAAAGATTATCCGTTTATCTCGCAGGCGGCTCTCCATCTTCTCCAAGAATGTGAATCTTATTCAGATATCTCCGGCAGGCTGCCTTTTGAAGTGAAGGATAGGGGTATAAGGGAAATATTTAAGAAGCTAAGATATGAACATTGGACCCCAATTTCATTCTTCAGGGATGTATTCCACTCCCATGAGCCGCTTGATAAGTCCACCTACTATCATTTGCTCATTAACTTTTATCGTGTCGTATGGATCACTAGAGAGGAGGATGATCTTCTCAATAAAAAGCATAGAAGTTGGCGGCCTAGCAAAACCTATGAAGAGCTGGGGATAGAAATTGTACCCCATGAAGCGTGGTCGGAGATCGGAGCGGAAAATACTTAACAAATGGCTGCAGCCGACTCCATGAGCTTTGCTTCGCTTTTGTGATGTTCGCTGCGCTCACATTTTTACACAAAAGCTTGGCGTCGCTATGTCGCGCTGAGCCAGGCGTTATGTTT
>NZ_BSYJ01000019.1 GCF_030270605.1 Biformimicrobium ophioploci | reverse complement strand
TTGTATGGTGAAATTTACCAAATATCCGAATAAGGTGAGGCCCGCAACTTCCCCAAAAAGTTACCGGTGCGGTAGCTCGGTTCATTCTAGGCGCAGGCAATCCCTAGCCCGTTAACAAGCGTGTAGCACCGCACCGTTTCTAATTTACAACCCGAACAGTCGAAAGGGCCTCATGAGCCCGAATGTAGCAAGGATGGGTGAATCAGACAATGAGCAAGAAAGCTGCAGAAGGGGTAAACGTTGGTATTGATGTAGGAAAAGCGAGCTTGGATATCTATATCCATGAGCGCGACCGGTATTGGCAAATAGAAAACACCAAAATCGGAATTAAACAGTGGATCAAGGCTATCAAGCGCTTCAATGTCGGGCGAGTCGTTTTAGAGGCCACCGGGCGCTATGAGAGGCTGCTGTATGAGCTGCTGGTAGAGGCAGAGGTTCCGGTGGTAATCGTCAATCCAAGGAACGTGCGGCAATTCGCAAAGTCTGCTGGCAGGCTGGCAAAGACGGACAAGGTAGACGCCCAGATAATTGCAGAGTTTGGCGCTACCATGAAGCCAGTCATACTACCGCCGGAATCAAAAATCCAGCGGCAGATCAAAGACTTGCTGGCCAGGCGCCGCCAGATCAAGACCATGCGAACAATGGAGCTCAACCGCATCAAGATCATGCCGAAAAGCTTCCAGGCGGACTATCAGCGTCATATCAAATTCCTTGACAAGGAAGTCGAGCGCATCGATCAGAAGCTCGACAAGGCCGTACAAAACGAGGATCTCTGGCGAGCGAAGCGCGAGCAGCTGGAGACAGTTCCGGGCGTTGGTACATTGCTCGCGACCACCTTGATCGCAGAGCTACCTGAGCTAGGAAAGCTTGGCCAGAAGGAAATCGCTGCACTGGTGGGCGTGGCACCCATGAACCGCGATAGCGGTACCCTGAGAGGAAAGAGGCGCATCCAGGGCGGCCGTGCACAAGTGCGTACAATTCTGTATATGGCAACACTATCGGCGACAATCCACAACCCGATGATTCGAGATTTCTACAGTCGCCTGGTGAGCAAGGGAAAGCATCGCAAAGTAGCACTCACAGCTGCCATGAGGAAGATGATCGTGGTGCTAAATGCAATGGTGAGGGATGGTACTTACTGGGAAAAGAGTGATGTCAAACTCGCTGCTTGACATCACAGTCGCTTGTTA
>NZ_BSYJ01000018.1 GCF_030270605.1 Biformimicrobium ophioploci | reverse complement strand
GGAACCTAACCCGTTTTTGCACACACCTCCATCTAACTATTATGGAGGTGTCACATGGCACGCAGAAAGCACTACAACCGCTACGACGACGATTTCAAGGCAACAGCGGTTTCTCTAACTGAAATACCTGGTGTACTAGCCAAGGATGTTGCTGAAGCCCTCGATATCCATGAGGTCATGCTATATCGTTGGCGCATGGAAATGCGGCGTGGGCAGATCATGGCTAAGAAGAAAAATATCCAGATTGATCCAGAAATAAAATCCGAGTTGAAGCGGCTGAGGAAGTTGGAGCGGGATCACAACCTGCTGCAGGAAGAGCATAGCCTTTTAAAAAAAGCCATCCAGTTCTCTTTGCAACGAAAAGGGAAGTCTTCGAATTCATAGACCAGAATAGAGACAAGCACAGCATTGCGATGATGTGCCGGCTCTATGGGGTGTCGCGCGATGGGTATAACTCCTGGCGCCGCCGTGGGGTATGTGAACGTCGTCGAGAGGATAGTGAGCTATTTGCGTACATAAAGGCGATTTTTGACCGTCATGATGGATGTTATGGCAGTCCAAAGATCACCAGAGAGCTGAAAAAGAAGGATATCAGCGTAGGCCAGAAGAGAGTCGCTAGAATCATGCGAGAGCATGGCCTGAAAGCTGTGAAATCGAGGATCTACACCTCCAGGCCGGGTATGTACAAGCATCTCTTTGGGATTCCGTGCAGGATAGAGGGGATAGAGCTCACAGGGCCAAATCAGCTCTGGGTAGGGGATGTCACGTATATAAGGCTTAGCGATGGAACCTGGCAGTACCTGTCGGTGATTATGGATAGGTTCAGCAGAAAGGTTGTTTCCTGGTCGTTAAGTGATCGTAGGGATACCTCGCTAACGCTCTCCAGCATCGATAGGGCAGTACGAAATCGGGGGTGCCATCAGGATCTGATTTTTCACTCCGACCGTGGTGTTGAATACCTATCAGGTCATTACCGAGAGCGTTTGCGGCGATATGGAATTAGCCAAAGTATGAACCGGGTGAAGAATATGAATGACAATGCGTTCATTGAATCATTTTTTCACCAGTTTAAAACGGAGAGAATCAAGAGGAAAGTAATTGATTCTGCTGATCAACTTCGGTCTGTAATACGCGAGTACATGCGCTACTACAACACGATCCGGTCGCATTCTTCAGTTGGGTATGTATCCCCACAGGAATTTGAGTGTAGAATTAATTACTAACAACCCGGTGTGTGCAAAAGCGGGTTAAGTTCC
>NZ_BSYJ01000017.1 GCF_030270605.1 Biformimicrobium ophioploci | reverse complement strand
AAGCTCATCCCGGGCGATTGCTTCTTTTCCAAAAGGAATGAACGAAAACAAGCCCATAACGAAGCAAGCTCTGCCCCAGGGTATTCCAACAATTGAGACAAATGCGATGATGCCGAAAACCCACCAAGCGATCCCCATGCAGAAACCGCCTAAGATAAGCCATAGTAGATTCCCTAAAAGCCTCATTTCATCTCTCTATTATTGATTTTCTCAAAACACACATAACGCCCGCGTAAGGCGCGACTAGCGACGCGCCGGTTTTTTGTTAAATTGTGAGCGCAGCGAGCAACAAAAAACCGAAGCAAAGCTTACGGAGTCGACCTTCACGCGCTTGTTAGTGCTCATTCAAGGACCTTTTCAACCCAATCCTGGTCGGCCTCGGCGATTCTTTTAATGTTAAGGGTGAGGTTGATATTCATCCCCTTTTCCTTCAAACAAGGATCACTTATGTCCTCAATAGAACCTACGCCTGCGTGGGAAGCAATGAGGCAACCAGAGAAACTTTTTAAAGCCGCACCTAATTCTACAGAGTCCATTTGGTCTATACAGGCATCGCGATAGGTTCTCAGCTTCTTAGCGCACTGCTCAACCTCTACACCTCCATAGCACGCCCGATATTCATCGCTATAGCATATCAAGAGAGGAAATTTATAAATATAAGATACCAATGCCTCTTCGTTAGCGTGCAGCTGAGAAGAGGCGAAAAGTATGAAAATTGATATTAGGATTCTGTTCATTTTACTCATGAGCACTAACGCCTGGCTCTGCGCGACATAGCGGCGCAGAGCTTTTGTGTAAAAATGTGAGCGCAGCGAACATCACAAAAGCGAAGCAAAGCTTATGGAGTCGGCTGCAGCCATTTGTTATGGGTTTCTAGCAGCTCAAGTTGTAAATATTTCTTATTGCAGGAAGCCCAGACCAGATCATTGCCTTACCGGAAACATACGTAATCTTCCCGGCACACTGCTCAATTGACTCCTCAATTTCCTTGGGCCGAAGGGCATCAAAATGATAAACCTTCAGACTAAGCACGGAGCTAGGCCCTCTCAGGGCAGAATGCTCTCTAGATGGAATTAGCCGCGGGCTTCCATCCGCTATATCCAAGTATCCTACTACCTTGACGCTCTTCCCATAGACTTTATCAAAGTGAGCTACGATCAGCGGCACATCCCCGACTTCTATATAGGGCTTTGACAAGCTGCCACACCCAGTCAGAAACAAAATACTCAATGCCGCAAATATTTTCATTGGCAACCCA
>NZ_BSYJ01000016.1 GCF_030270605.1 Biformimicrobium ophioploci | reverse complement strand
ACTGATCCTACCCACGAAAAGTAGACACGGTTTTACGCGCACTTTGCGTAGTAATTTTGTTCATACTGCTCCGGGCTGATATTCCCATTTGCAGAGTGGCGGCGCTTGCGATTGTAGAACATTTCAATGTACTCAAATACGCAAGAGTACGCCTTTCCTTTGGTGGTGATGTCTTCCGCATACAAAGACTCCACCTTGAGCCTGGCGAAGAATGACTCAATCACCGCATTGTCCCAACAATTGCCTTTCCTGCTCATGCTAGGGCGGATGCCCTGGCTCAACAACAGGTGTTGGTACTCACCAGAGCGGTATTGCACTCCGCGATCCGAATGCAGGATCAGACCGGGCTCCACACCACGGTTCTTCACGGCCATCTGGAAGGCATCAATGATCAGTTGGTTGGTCATTGAGGTATCCAGGGCCCAGCCAATGATCTTACGCGAATACAGGTCCATGATCACGGCCAGGTAGGCGTTGCCCCGGTTGAGCTTGATGTAGGTAATGTCCGATACCCACTTCTCATCCGGCTTGCTGGCCGTGAAATTACGCCGCAACAGGTTGTCACTGACATGGTTGCGGGCATTTGGGGCCGGAAAGTACTTGTATCCTTTGCCATTACGCGCCCTGAGGCCGTTTTTGGCCAATAATTGCGCGATATGGTTCTTGCAGGCCGGTATGCCCTCGTCCTCCAGCTCATCTTTCAGCCGGGGCGCGCCGTAGCGCTCCTTGAACTCCCAGAAGGTATTCACCACGACCTTCTCCACCAACAGGCGGCGCTTCTCACGCGCGCTAGGCACCCACTTGCGCCACTTGTAATAGCCTGCCCGGCTGACCCCCAGCCACGCGCACATCTTGGTAATTGCGTGCTCACCACGCAGCGACTCGATGTAGGCGTACCTCACCACTTTTCTTTGGAGAAGTACGCCGTCGCTTTTTTTAGGAATTCATTCTCTTCCTTGAGGTCCGCCAGCTGCCGCTTGAGCTTGCGGATTTCTTCGCTCTCTTCCATGGAATAGTCCACCCCGTTGAGGCTATTGAACTGCTTTTCCGAGAGGCGCTTGTACTGCCTGCGCCAGTTATAAATCTGGCCAGGATGGATGCCGAGTTCCTTTGCGACCTCGACAGCACTGGTATTGGGATCCTCAGACCTCCGCACGGCTTCACGGCGGAAATCTTCGGTATAGTGGTTGTACTTGTTCTTCTTTTTCTTAGTCATGGTTAGACCCTCATTTGGTAGTAGTGAGGTGTCTACTTTTCATGGGTAACTTGG
>NZ_BSYJ01000015.1 GCF_030270605.1 Biformimicrobium ophioploci | reverse complement strand
CGCTATGTCGCGCTGAGCCAGGCGTTATGTGTTCAGGAGGAACAATGCCTAATAAAGAAGAATTAATAAAATATACAGCGGAGTTTTTCGAGAGGCATTGGCCAAGAGATCTAGAGCTGAGTCCACCGGTATGGGACATTGGATGGTCTTGGAGCGGGTCTGTCCCACACCATGATAAAGGAGGGGTCTATGCGCTCTTTTCTGCTAATGGTGATGTTCTCTATGTAGGGCTAGGGATTTCCAGTGGAG
The DNA here is from genome assembly GCF_030270605.1 of Biformimicrobium ophioploci. Lineage (GTDB taxonomy): Bacteria > Pseudomonadota > Gammaproteobacteria > Pseudomonadales > Cellvibrionaceae > Biformimicrobium > Biformimicrobium ophioploci. The sequence goes on along the minus strand of NZ_BSYJ01000015.1, from coordinate 1,071 downwards.
GTGGGCCGTATGATCAACACGGAATTTCTAGACGCTTAATTGCTCACGTAATAGCCACCGATAAAAGTAAGGGGCGTGGACATTACGTACCACAGGACAAGTGGCAAGACGTCAAAGATCTGGGTGCAGTTGGCTTTCCGGCTGAATACTCTTACTTGGCAGCCGCATTAGAAGATTTCCTGATCCGGAAGCTAGCTCCGTCAAGAAATGCGGTCAAAAAAAGAGGAGTGGTCGCATAAAGTGCGGAACACATAACAAATGGCTGCAGCCGACTCCATAAGCTTTGCTTCGCTTTTGTGATGTTCGCTGCGCTCACATTTTCACACAAAAGCTCTGCGTCGCTATGTCGCGCTGAGCCAGGCGTTAAGCATTTTTTGAAGTTATGAGTAGTAGTTGGAAGCACAAAGTTTCATTGGAATACAAATTTAGAGCGTACCTTGCCGCAATTTTTGTGTGGGTCGCTTTCAACCTCTTTACTAGTCTGTCTACCGGGAACACAGATTTTCCAGACAACTATTTCGTTCTTGTCTGCTGCCTTCTAGTAGCGGGGTTCAAGTGCTCTTATGGGGTTTCCTTTAAGGATGGCCAAATGAATGAGCACCAGTTGGGGATGATTACAAGTAATATTGATCTCTATAAGGTCAAGGACGTCAAAGATGTAGACGGTTGTATTGAAATATGTGGCGCTGATGGCAGTCGCTTTAGTATTGCTTATGGAAGGCTTCCAAAAAGTGCGCATAACGAAGTGTTGAGTAGCATCAAACCTCTATTTGGCAAAGAGCCGGAAAAAATTCATAAATCATCCGTGACAACCGTCGTAAAGAATGCGTTGCATAACTACACGTATAATATATTTGGCGGGATAGTTCTAATTGGCTTAGCAGCTATTGGGCACTTCACTGGAACAATCTATTCTCTAGGTCGGCATGGACCATTAGAAAAAGCAAATGACGAATATTTGTTCGCATTTTTTCTCGTATTACATTCGGTGCTGGGCGTAGGAACGCTGATCTATGGCGTTATTGGCAAGCTCCGTCAAAGAAATGCTTAACAAATGAATGAAGGACGACG
>NZ_BSYJ01000014.1 GCF_030270605.1 Biformimicrobium ophioploci | reverse complement strand
AGTCGACCTTCACGCGCTTGTTATGCGTTGCAGCCAGAATCATTGCTCAATTCCGGACACCGGACCAATAAAGCAATCAATGCCTTCTTGCTCTACAGCAGATATAGCTTCATTTAACGCATCTTGCTCTGTAGAAAATTGATCATCCCAGACAGTTGAGTTGCCGTGCTCATCTACTATCTCTAAGATCCACTTCCCTGCGCCATCACCGTAAATTTCAACTTTTACGGTCTTACCATCTTTTTCGATGGATCTCGAAAGATCCGACACTTTCAATTCAAATTCAGAATCCATACAAAATCCTTTAGACCTGAAGACGCATAACGCCTGGCTCAGCGCGACATAGCGACGCAGAGCTTTTGTGTAAAAATGTGAGCGCAGCGAACATCACAAAAGCGAAGCAAAGCTTATGGAGTCGGCTGCAGCCATTTGTTATGTGTTGAGCTCCGACAACGTACTGATCTGGCGCACTAGCGGGTGCGAACGCTGCACGCCACCGGAATGCAGCCAGTATGCCCGTAGGCCAATGGCAACTGCCGGCTCAACATCCTTTTCCCAGCTATCTCCGACTACAGCCACGGACTCCTTTGGCTTACCGAGAACTTCTAAAATTGACGGCAGAAAAGTAGCTGAGCCCTTCTCAACGCCAACGTTCCGCTGGCAGAAGTAACCGCTGATATAGCGGTCAAGTCCCACGCGCCGGAAAGCCAATTCAATTTCTTGTGGCGTTGAGTCTGCGGCGCCAGTTGCGATATATATTTCTGCCTCAGCCGCTAGTTTTTCTAGCGCGGCAACCGCACCTTCAACGGCCTCAACCGTTTCCCAGAGGTACATCTTTCCACGGGCACTGGGGAAATCCACCATAAGAGTATCACCCCAATCAAATAGGAGTACCTCTGCCATTATCCCTCCGAACACATAACGCCTGGCTCAGCGCGACATAGCGGCGCTAAGCTTTTGTGTAAAAATGTGAGCGCAGCGAACATCACAAAAGCGAAGCAAAGCTTATGGAGTCGGCTGCAGCCATTTGTTACGTTTTAAGGGCACTGTGGAAAAGCTCAATGGCCTCTACACTATTGAAAACCTTGACCGTATCTTCACTCCGCTTCTTGACAGTATAGTGAACAGCGCTCTCCTCAGTTTCTTGGACAACAGCCAAATAGGATGAGCTTTTCCAATCTGGCGCGCGGTATGAAAAATAGAACTCCGCTAAGACTTCTCCATTCAGCATAAGGCCGCCGGTCTTTACGCCATTCCCGACCTTATTATCCGCCCAATTGCCCCACCCTTCATTCTCCATAATATCATGGGCAATTTGTTTAATTTTATCCCGAATAGGCTTCACGAAGCGCTTTGAATATGAACGAGAATCTACCTCTTTTAGGGACTCTTTAACCGCCACCGCAATTTCCTTTCTTCCTAAGCGCTCCGCATTAGAGAGGAGCTTTTCCAACTCCTTCCTATCATATTTATTCTCTCTGATGTTACTCAGTATTTTTTCACTCATAAATACTCTCTAAAAAAACGTAACGCCTGGATAAGGCGCGCCACGCGAGCGCGCACACTTTTGTGTTAATTTGCGAGCCCCGCGAGCAACACAAAAGTGAAGCAAAGCGTTGGGCGTCGTCCTTCATTCAC
>NZ_BSYJ01000012.1 GCF_030270605.1 Biformimicrobium ophioploci | reverse complement strand
GCATGGTAGAGGAGCGTTCTGTAAGCCGTTGAAGGTGAACTGAGAGGTTTGCTGGAGGTATCAGAAGTGCGAATGCTGACATGAGTAACGATAAGAGGGGTGAAAAACCCCTCCGCCGGAAGATCAAGGTTTCCTGTCCAACGCTAATCGGGACAGGGTTAGTCGGCCCCTAAGGCGAGGGCGAAAGCCGTAGTCGATGGGAAACAGGTTAATATTCCTGTACTTAATATTGCTGCGATGGGGTGACGGAGAAGGCTAGGCCAGCACGGCGATTGGTTGTCCGTGTTTAAGCAAGTAGGCTGGGAACTTAGGCAAATCCGGGTTCCTAAGGCCGAGATGTGATGACGTGCTCTCTTTTGAGCGTAAGTGGTTGATGCCATGCTTCCAGGAAAAACCTCTAAGCTTCAGGCAATATTGAACCGTACTCCAAACCGACACAGGTGATCAGGTAGAGAATACCAAGGCGCTTGAGAGAACTCTGGTGAAGGAACTAGGCAAAATGGTACCGTAACTTCGGGAGAAGGTACGCCGGTTTTGGTGATGGGACTTGCTCCCTAAGCTGAGGCCGGTCGAAGTGACCAGGTGGCTGCGACTGTTTATTAAAAACATAGCACTCTGCAAACACGTAAGTGGACGTATAGGGTGTGACGCCTGCCCGGTGCCGGAAGGTTAATTGATGGGGTTAGCTTCGGCGAAGCTCTTGATCGAAGCCCCGGTAAACGGCGGCCGTAACTATAACGGTCCTAAGGTAGCGAAATTCCTTGTCGGGTAAGTTCCGACCTGCACGAATGGCGTAACGATGGCCACGCTGTCTCCACCAGAGACTCAGTGAAATTGAAATCGCTGTTAAGATGCAGTGTACCCGCGGCTAGACGGAAAGACCCCGTGAACCTTTACTACAGCTTTGCACTGAACTTTGAGCCTATTTGTGTAGGATAGGTGGGAGGCTTTGAAGCGGTAACGCCAGTTATCGTGGAGCCATCCTTGAAATACCACCCTGGTATGTTTGAGGTTCTAACGCAGGTCCCTTATCGGGATCGCGGACAGTGTATGGTGGGTAGTTTGACTGGGGCGGTCTCCTCCCAAAGAGTAACGGAGGAGTACGAAGGTGCACTCAGCATGGTCGGAAATCATGCAATGAGCATAATGGTATAAGTGCGCTTGACTGCGAGACAGACATGTCGAGCAGGTACGAAAGTAGGTCATAGTGATCCGGCGATTCTGTATGGAAGGGTCGTCGCTCAACGGATAAAAGGTACTCCGGGGATAACAGGCTGATACCGCCCAAGAGTTCACATCGACGGCGGTGTTTGGCACCTCGATGTCGGCTCATCACATCCTGGGGCTGAAGCCGGTCCCAAGGGTATGGCTGTTCGCCATTTAAAGTGGTACGCGAGCTGGGTTTAGAACGTCGTGAGACAGTTCGGTCCCTATCTGCCGTGGGCGTTGGAAATTTGAGAAGAGTTGCTCCTAGTACGAGAGGACCGGAGTGAACGAACCTCTGGTGTTCGGGTTGTTACGCCAGTAGCATTGCCCGGTAGCTATGTTCGGACGGGATAACCGCTGAAAGCATCTAAGCGGGAAGCCTCCTTCAAGATAAGATTTCCCTGACTCCTTGAGAGTCCTGTAGGGCCCTGGAAGACTACCAGGTTGATAGGCTGGGTGTGGAAGCGTTGTGAGGCGTTGAGCTAACCAGTACTAATTGCCCGTGCGGCTTGACCATACAACAGAGATGACTGTTGATGATTGATTCAAGCTCGGATAAATGTCGAGACACACAAAGCAGTGTATTAAAGCTAATTCATTACCGACCTATTTGGGGTTGCTGTTGGCAAACGCAGCAACAAACGCAAGGCAGAGCCAAGGCTCGTGAGACC
>NZ_BSYJ01000011.1 GCF_030270605.1 Biformimicrobium ophioploci | reverse complement strand
CATAACCCGAAGCGCCGCCACGGCAGTAATAATCGCTTGTCACCGATGCAGTTTGAAAGGCAGTATTTCGAGAAGCTAAGAAGTATCTAGAAGACTAGGCGCTTGCCAAAACTCTTAACTGAAGTGTTCGTTAAACCGGGATAAAACCCTATGCTTGAAATGGGTCAACAAGCGCCCAGTAAGTTCAAGCACTCTATTAAAAGCTCGTCTTCAGGGTTATAATCATATCCGCACGAAGCTCATAAACCCAGTCACGCGCGCTTAAATTGTACAGCCAATTCAGTCGAATATATAAAAGAATACGAAATGGAAAAACCTACACTAGCACTATTAAGTACATCTAACGGGATTTTGAAAGGGGGCATTAGCGCATCCTTGGGCAAATATTTTCAGCTAAAAAACTTTTCGAAAGGTGCATGTAGTTCCGGGCTAGGTATATTTTCTATAGGAGATGACCCTGAGCTGTTGAATAGTGACTTTATTCTACTTGACTACACCATAAACGATAACGAGCACCTCACAAAAGGCTGGATTAGTCCGACGCATCTAGAGGACCTGACAAACCATCTATATTCAATTCTATCCTTAGCAAAGGCAGAAGTTTTCGTACTTCTAATGCCTATGTATTCATACTTAGATCGAGCTGGAGAACAAAAAGGCGTTAATCTGCATATAAAACTGGCTAAAAAGTACGGATTTAAAATTTTAGATGGGTACGATTTTATTATCAACTCTGGATCCGATAACTTTAGCCGTTTCTTTATGGATAACGCCCACCTAAATAGATTCGCCGCGTACTTACTAGGCAGCTCTATTGGCAGAACCATCATAAATAGCCAGAACAAAATAAAAGGTGATATAGAAACAAAATTTGACACGCAATCAATAGGGGTTGTTAACCCACCTCAATTTCTTCATGACGGAAAATTAGAAGTCAAGGGCACATCTTTAGGAAAGCGTGAGTGCGTATCGATTAACGACACCCAAGAGGTCGTTTGCAGAATCGACAATGGACATTTTGTAAACGGAATCGTGGTCAATGCAAATTCCAAGGCTAAGATTAGCCTCGACTTCGGGTCAAGAAAAGTCATTAAGGATATATACTCTGGCGGGCTTTCTGACGAAAAAATAGAAATTAAATATATTCCTCTTTACGAAAAAATAAATTCGGACTTGGTAAAAATTACGATCGCTAACTTCGATACAGAAGTAACAGAAAGGTCGCCAAAATCACATAAGAAATTAAATAAAAATGATTATGGGTCAGCGGACATTTTTTGTATAGTGACATCCAACAGTACTCCTTTACTTAAACACCGACCTTCTATCAACACAGGGAGCCTGCCTCTTTTTAGCACCTTAGAGGGTTTGACTTTGGAAGATTGCCAAATGATTTTACGCGACTTAGAGAGTCATTTTAACTCTGGAATTTCAGGTGCGTCCGGCTTTCCAGATTTACTTAGAGAGATGACAGTGTTTTTCGAAAAGCATGGTGTTTATGAGAGCGCATCGCTAGCAATCTCAAGGGCGAGCTTAGAGCGTCCATCAGGGTCACTCATTGAAAAAATAAAATTAAGAGTAGCTGGTAACATAGAGAAGCGTGAGAAACTATTTAACACATCTTCTTGATATATGAGAGAGCACCTTCCATACAAAGTACACAACTAGAAATGGGTTTTACTAAACTTTGACGGACACTTGGCATTCCCCACTCAAAACAACGGAGGTCAAAAGTAAAATTTATTTCGTAAAATACGTGCAGAGAATTCTACATGAAAAATCGAAGTGCTCAGACAGTGGTAAGCCCCTAGTTCTCTAGATACTTCTTAGCTTCTCGAAATACTGCCTTTCAAACTGCATCGGTGACAAGCCATTATTACTGCCGTGGCGGCGCTTCGGGTTATA
>NZ_BSYJ01000010.1 GCF_030270605.1 Biformimicrobium ophioploci | reverse complement strand
ACTCCGTAAGCTTTGCTTCGCTTTTGTGCTGTTCGCTGCGCTCACATTTTTACACAAAAGCGGCGCGCCGCTAGTCGCGCCTTACGCGGGCGTTATGGATCCTGAGCTAGATGGGTGCCAAATTAACAAAGAAACAGCTGGAGTTGTATGAGAGGCTAGATGAGATCCTCTTCTATAAGTGGGATCCTATCGGCATTAATAGTGACTGCTTGGGAAGGGATGAGTATCGCTCATATTTGCCCAAAATCTTCCAGTTGGTGCTGGAGGGTGAGTCTCCAGAAAGTGTTGCCGCTCATCTGACAGAGCTCGCCAAAACCAGCATGGGGCTTAGCTCACAGAGTGAGCATGATTTGGCTGTAGCAAAAATAATGATAGGGGTACGGGAATACTTGGAACTGTAGGTTTCCGTACCGCAGGCCCATAACAAATGGCTGCAGCCGACTCCATAAGCTTTGCTTCGCTTTTGTGATGTTCGCTGCGCTCACATTTTTACACAAAAGCTCTGCGCCGTTATGTCGCGCTGAGCCAGGCGTTATGTATTTTTAGGGTTGGAGATTTATGTTTCGAAATGCTGAAGAAGAGTTGGCGCAGATCAATAAAGATATGATCAAAGTCCAGATGTTGGGGCTGCCAGGGACAATAGCACTCGGCCTGGGGCTTTATGGCGTTTTTGGTGCTAATGGAAATGCATTTCATCCGTTCTTGAATGACATCAATAATGCATATTTGCTCGTAGCAGTAGGTGCCTGCCTTTCGGTAGTGGAGGCAGTCTGGTTTTTGAAACTACATAGAAGAAAAAATGCACTTACCAAGCAGGGGAATACATAACAAATGGCTGCAGTCGACTCCATAAGCTTTGCTTCGCTTTTGTGATGTTCGCTGCGCTCACATTTTCACACAAAAGCTCTGCGTCGCTATGTCGCGCTGAGCCAGGCGTTATGTGATCCTTTCGGAAAGATATGGAAAAGCTTAAGTTCACTGAAGAAGAAAAGAGGCAGATCGTACAGAAGGTAAAGATCTACTTTGCGGAGGAGCTGGATCAAGATATAGGCAATTTTGATGCGGAATTCCTCATAGATTTCTTTTCAGAAGAGATTGGAGCCTATTTCTATAACCGGGGTCTCTATGATGCTCAGGCGCTTTTCTCAAAGAAGGTAGATGAGCTGGCAGATTCCATATATGAGCTTGAGCGTCCAACGGACTATAGAAAGTAGCCCGTAGATCGGAGTGGGCTCACATAACAAATGAATGAAGGCGACGCCTAAACCTTTGCTTCACTTTTGTGTTGCTCGCGTCGCTCGCAAATTAACACAAAAGTGGCGCGCCGGTGCGGCGCCCCTTATCCAGGCGTTACGTTTCTTTAGAGCATGAAGAAGATAATTGCTGCCTTAGCTACCTTTGGTTTTTGCTATAGCGTCTATTTGGGGTGGTTCTTAAGTGCAGACCCATCGCGGCCAATTTTGGCCATAATTTCAGAAGATGCGTATAGGCAAGTACCGGACTTTGCAGCTACCGCGTACCTAGAGCTAACTGAATACTCCTTAGCCGGGCAATTGGTAGAGGGATCGCCGGCCATACCATATCTGGCCACTGCTTTTGACTTAGAGGGTTACAAAAACCAGGAGGTCCTTTTTCTGGTACAGCGTTTTATTGAGCATGGTGCTGATATAGACGCTATGTCCCATGGATATACAGCTTTAAACGGGGCAATTTTGGCTAACTCGCCGGAGCTGGTAGAGTTGCTAGTAGCCTTAGGTGCAGATCCTAGTATCGCAGCTCAAAGGCAGGGCATGAAATATTGTAACGCTCTGGCAAGCCTGGAATTTGCTCTATGTATAGACGGCTTGGGTAAGCAAGACCTCTCCAGAGTTATCGCTGTCTTGAGGGCTGAAACGTAACAAATGGCTGCAGCCGACTCCATAAGCTTTGCTTCGCTTTTGTGATGTTCGCTGCGCTCACATTTTCACACAAAAGCTCTGCGTCGCTATGTCGCGCTGAGCCAGGCGTTAGAGTTTTTGAATGAAAAACGTAGTTTGTTTTTTGATCTTTCTTTTTATGGTGGTTCCTTCGGCTCATTCCCATATCCGAGGTGTTGCAATGCCAATTAGTTGTGCTGAGGCAGCATCCATTGAGGTTGGGAATGGATCTACTTTGGTACATGAAATGCAATACGAGGGAATGCCTGGTTTCCTATACCAAGGCATGTTCCATGGATTGGATGCGGAAGTAACACATATTTGTGGTGAAGAAGCTCTTGAGCTTGAAATGGTTCAGGTAGACTTTCATTCCGGTCCCGCGGCCCGAAATAAGTATATTGAGCTCGTTAATATTTTAGAGCAGAAGCTCGGATGCTGCATCGTTGAGACAAAAGTTGAAGATAAATCCTACGTGTGGATGCTAAAGGATTCTTGGGTAGCTCTGGGCGTTGGTCAGTCTGAGCAGGGGGCACATTTTGTCAGAGTGCTTCAGTATAAACTCTAACAAGCGCGTGAAGGGCGACTCCGTAAGCTTTGCTTCGCTTTTTTGTTGTTCGCTGCGCTCACAATTTAAAAAAAAAGCGGCGCGCCGCTAGTCGCGCCTTACGCGGGCGTTATGTGTTCGGAGGAATAATGGCAGAGGTACTCCTATTTGATTGGGGTGATACTCTTATGGTGGACTTCCCCAGTGCCTCTGGAAAGATGTACCTCTGGGAAAAGGTTGAGGCCGTTGAAGGTGCGGTTCCCGCGCTAGAAAAACTAGCAGCTGAGGCAGAAATATATATCGCAACTGGCGCCGCAGACTCAACGCCACAAGAAATTGAATTGGCTTTCCAGCGCGTGGAGCTTGACCGCTATATTAGCGGTTACTTCTGCCAGCGGAACGTTGGCGTTGAGAAGGGCTCAGCTGCTTTTCTGCCGGCAATTTTAGAAGTTCTCGGTAAGCCAAAGGAGTCTGTGGCTGTAGTCGGAGATAGCTGGGAAAAAGATGTTGAGCCGGCAGTTGCCATTGGTCTGCGGGCATACTGGCTGCATTCCGGTGGCCTGGAGCATTCGCATCCGCTAGTGCGCCAGATCAGTACGTTGTCTGAGCTCAACACATAACAAATGGCTGCAGCCGACTCCATAAGCTTTGCTTCGCTTTTGTGATGTTCGCTGCGCTCACATTTTTACACAAAAGCTCAGCGTCGCTATGTCGCGCTGAGCCAGGCGTTATGGCTCTAGAGAATGGATTCATACACTATATGTAACGAACTCGGAAGGTTAGAAGATGTAATTGGTCATTTTCTAGAGGATGACGGTATTACTGAGATGTTGATTTCTCTGGAGTTTGTTTTCGAACACGGTAGGGTGTTTCAAGAGGCCATTCCTGAGTTTGATGAGATTAGTATCAAAGCTCTTCCTCCAGATGAGGATTGTGTACCAGTTCATCTAGGTAATTTAGAGCCGTGGAGTCTGGTGTTGGGAAGAGGGGCATTGTGGGTTTGGGATCTAAGAAATCATCAGGGTTATGCTGATGGTCTCCAGTATTCTTTTGCTAATACCGTCTCGGATGGAGAGATCATCGTTCAGCTGATGGTGATTGGGTCGCAAATCAGCGTATACAGCGTAGCAGAGAGCCATAACAAATGGCTGCAGCCGACTCCATAAGCTTTGCTTCGCTTTTGTGATGTTCGCTGCGCTCACATTTTTACACAAAAGCTCTGCATCGCTATGTCGCGCAG
>NZ_BSYJ01000009.1 GCF_030270605.1 Biformimicrobium ophioploci | reverse complement strand
AGCTCTGAGAAATGGCTGAAAAACAGAAAGAAGCGGTATCGGAAACACAGAAGAAAGATGCTCGCACGGCAATATGGGCGCTAGCAATAATCAATGGTTTCGCCCTGATCTTCTACTTGGCAGATGGCGGGATGCATGAATTTACGCTTGCAGCTTTGATTGCCCAAGGGTTTATTCTTGTATTTTGGTTGCTTCCGGTATTCTTCTATCAGAAAGCGGTCCAGAAGTTGCCTTATAAAGCGGCAGTTCTAAGGGCGCTGGCGTCATATAGACGCGCAATGGACAATGTGTCGTGGTAGCGCTACATAACAAATGGCTGCAGCCGACTCCATAAGCTTTGCTTCGCTTTTGTGATGTTCGCTGCGCTCACATTTTTACACAAAAGCTCTGCGCCGCTATGTCGCGCTGAGCCAGGCGTTATGTGTTCGGAGGAAGAATGGCAGAGGTACTCCTATTTGATTGGGGTGATACTCTTATGGTGGATTTCCCCAGTGCCTCTGGAAAGATGTACCTCTGGGAAAAGGTTGAGGCCGTTGAAGGAGCGGTTGCCGCGCTAGAAAAACTAGCGGCTGAGGCAGAAATATATATCGCAACTGGCGCCGCAGACTCAACGCCTCAAGAAATTGAATTGGCTTTCCAGCGCGTGGGGCTTGACCGCTATATTAGCGGTTACTTCTGCCAGCGGAACGTTGGCGTTGAGAAGGGCTCAGCTGCTTTTCTGCCGGCAATTTTAGAAGCTCTCGGTAAGCCAAAGGAGTCCGTGGCTGTAGTCGGAGATAGCTGGGAAAAAGACGTTGAGCCGGCAGTTGCCATTGGCCTACGGGCATACTGGCTGCATTCCGGTGGCGTGGAGCGTTCGCACCCGCTAGTGCGCCAGATCAGTACGTTGTCGGAGCTCAACACATGACAAATGGCTGCAGCCGACTCCATAAGCTTTGCTTCGCTTTTGTGATGTTCGCTGCGCTCACATTTTTACACAAAAGCTCTGCGCCGCTATGTCGCGCTGAGCCAGGCGTTATGCGTTTATACATTGATTGAAAAAAAGGGAGGTCTTATGGAAATATTACGTTTTTCAGAAGAGTTTGATCCGATTTCTTACCTGATTCACTCGGTATTCGGTATCTCAATCCTATTGTTCGGCGTTATAGCACTAGCAACCAAAAAAGGATCCTCCCTGCATAGATTAAGCGGGCGCATATTCTTATACTCAATGATAGTCGGGTTGCTTACATCAGTAATATTTCAAATCGAAAGGTTCTTTATTCCTAACCTGACACTGGCAATCCTACTAACTTCATCTCTGATTTTAAGTGCCATAATTTCTCTTAAAGTAGACTATAGAAAAAGTAGGAGGTTTTTCGTTGGAAATGGCATCTTCCTATTAGCATTAGCGCTTTGGATAACACGCGTATCGTATGAGCGTACTATTTCCAGTGATCAGGATTTTTCAGTGATCGTATTTCGGTTTGGTATAGGAGCATTTCCGCTCTACTTCTCTATTCGTGAATTTATGTATGCTTGGAGTTCCGAAAATAAAACTAAAAGAGAAATATTGATTCACCACATAGAGAGAATGACCTTTGTTTTTATGGTGGCAATTAGATCTCCATTTATTACATTTGCCAGTGGACGTGGCGTCAGTTTTTTCTATCTGCAATACAGTGCAACACTGATATGGCCACTACTGAACGCATACTTTTACTTAAAGTATATAAAGAGACGCAAACCTGTAAGCAAAGCTGAGGCGTTGGATGCTAGCTCCGGAGAGGCAGTTTCCGCATAACAAATGAATGAAGGCGACGCCTAAACCTTTGCTTCACTTTTGTGTTGCTCGCAGGCTCGCAAATTAACACAAAAGTGGCGCGTCGGTGCGGCGCCCCTTATCCAGGCGTTGAGGCTGTAGTAAAACTCTTAAAGTACGGTACTTTCGAGTAAAATTGGTGACATATTGATTAGGGGATATGTCGTGGGCAATTTTCGCAAGTACAGCTACAACCAGGACACTATGGTTGTCGTGAATTTTGAGGATCAGATCCAACCCGGTACCTTTGAATTCACCCTGCATCGCCTCGTTGAGGACAAGATCGACCTCTCCGCGTTCTACGAAAAGTACAATAATGATGAAGGCGGGAGCGCAGCCTACGACCCGGCCATCCTCCTCAAGATCATCCTGTTTGCCTACAGCAAGGGCATTACTTCCAGCCGCCAGATCCACTGGCATTGCAAGCACAACATCACATTCATGGCGCTGGCCTGCGGTTTTGCGCCGTGTTTTACCCGTATTGCCGCGTTTGTAAGCAGTTTTCCCGATGCCATTGAGTCTGTGTTCGAGCAGGTGCTGATGGTCTGTGACCAGCAGGGCTTGCTGGGCAAGGAGCTGTTTGCGATCGATGGCTGCAAGATGTCTTCCAATGCGAGCAAGGAGCATTCCGGCACGTTGAAGGAGCTCGGCAGCAAGCGTGACAAGATCCGCAAGCAGATCCGCCGCGCAATGGCGGAGCACAAGGCGCTGGATGGGCGCAAGCCGCAGGAGAAGGCGCGCAAGCAGCGTCTCAACCAGGCGATGGACACGCTGCAGAAGCACTTCGACAAGATCGATGCGTTCCTCAAGACAGCAGAGCCGCGCATGGGGCAGGGCAAGCAACGCAAGGAAGTCAAAAGCAATATCACCGATAACGAGTCGGCCAAGATGACCACCAGTAAGGGGACCATCCAGGGCTACAACGGCATTGCGGCCGTGGACAAAAAGCACCAGATCATCGTCGAGGCGCAGGCGTTCGGTGAGGGTCAGGAGCAGCATACGCTGAAGCCCGTACTGGACGGCATCAACCAGCGTTGCCGACGTGCCGGTGTGGGCGAGGATGTGATCGCGGAGCAGGTCATCGTCACTGCGGATACGGGTTTTTCCAATGCCGCCAACGATCGTTATCTCAAGGAAAATAACATCAACGCCTACATTCCCGACAACCAGTTCCGCTCGCGTGACAAGCGCTTCACAGGGCAGAAAGCGAAGTACGGCAAGCGCCATCAGGATACGGTGGTGGGTGTGAAGTCGGTGATCCCCGCCAGCGAGTTTGCGTTCGACAAGCGCAGCAAGTCCTGTGTGTGTCCGGCCGGCAACGCAATGATGCTGGTGCGCGAAGAAAATAATGGCGCGGGCAAACGGCGGCTGATGTTCGAGGGTCGCCTCACTGATTGTCGCCATTGCCCTTTAAAAGCGCAGTGCATGCGCAACCCGGCGGCGGCTGACACCCGCGATGGCCACGGCCGCCAGGTCTCCCTGACCTGGACCAATGGCAGGACGCCGAGCGACTGGATGAAGCATCGCGTCGACAGTGTCGAGGGCAAGACGATTTACGGTCATCGCATGTCGGTGGTGGAGCCGGTGTTCGGTAACATTGGCACCAACAAGCGCTTAAACCGCTTCTCTTTGCGTGGCCGCGAGAAAGTGCAGGGACAATGGCGCCTGTTTTGTTTGATACATAACATCGAAAAGCTGCAGCGTTACGGCGCAATGGGGTAATCCACAGGGTTATGCACTGCTGTGCGCGCGAAAACTGTGCCCAGTTCGCGTAACTAGTGATTATGTAAAATGGTTGTGGTTAAATCGTGAACAGGTGGGTGTTCGCGCTGTCTGCAGGCAGTTGTTTGTGAAGCGGCAGTACAGCTACGGGTTCGTTATGCATATAGGCTATTTACTTTTATTTTTCTAAGGAAATAGGGAATGTCCAACTTCTCCAGTGATGCTCAGTTCCGAACCCAAGGCGTTGGTGCTTCGCACGATACTAGTCCAGTCAAAAAGGGCTCGTGGCTATCCCGGAACTATTTTTTTAGTTCCAGCTTGGTGATCTTTGGCTGTACGGTAATCGGATTTTCGGATAACTTGTTGACCGACGTGGGGCAGCCCAGTAATAGTGATCCAAAGTTCATTATTCATGGCCTTTTCTGCTTTGCGTGGATGATGTTGCTGGTTGTCCAAACACACTTCATTCGGCAGCAAAATGTAGCGGCCCATCGTTCGATGGGTAAGTTTTTTGGCGCCGTTGCCGCTGGAGTTTTGCTGAGCACCTGGTATATCCAATTCCAACGCTTCGAAAGCTGGGGCGACACGTTCTTCCTGTCTAAGACCAACATCATCTTTATTTCCAGTTACGGTGCGTTGGTTATTGCAGCCTTTCTAAACCGAAGGCGACCGGAGCTGCATAAGCGGCTAATATTTTTGGCCACGCTCTACATGTTGGGTCCGATTGTCGACCGGGTTGGCGGAAACACGGGTATCAGCCCCTATGTGACCAATCCGGTTATTTGGAACGGAATGTTCCTGTCCTTTTTCGTTTATGATTGGAAAGTGAGAAAAGGGATTCACCCGATCACTTACTTGGGTTACCTGTGGTTTTGGGCTGTTTGGGCCATTGCGATTTTTAGCTGAAAGGGCTGGCTTCAGCTCCAATAGGAGGGTTGGGTGGTGGCGCAGCTTTGGCCGCGGCTGAACGCGGCGTTATGGCTTTGCGGGGTACCAATAACTATAAGGAGATTTATTTTGGATAGATATGCTGGATATACGTATGCAATAGCATCCTTTTTGATGCTGCTCGTAATGGTTGTTTCTATAGACGCAATCCACTCAACTGAACTTGAATGGGATATTAGGGTTGAGAATCTAAAAGCAAACTGGTTAGTGGCCGCCACGATTTGGCGGTTGGAGTTCATATGCGCTATCGCTTTAGGGTGGGCTTCTTTTCACTTCGCCAAAAATGAAAGTAGCTGGTATTTAGTAGGCATTGCCCACATTATTATGGCCGGCCTGTATGCGGTAATGCTCGGAGGCTACCCACAGGTCATGAGTGAAGAAGGCTATCGTATTTTATATTATGTGGGTCAATGGATTTTTGCCGTTTCAAATTTCTTATGGGTGTTTGGCATGGCTTTCGTGATTTCGAGGTTCTCCGGTTGGTTTAAGTACACAGGAACTATCCTGGCATCGGTATTGTCGTTAGCCTTTCTCGGTATATTTCTAGAAATTCTCACCTTTGAAGATCTAGCTTATGCAATGCCACTTTTAGTACTCATGTATATCTTTAATGGCTTGGTAGGTGTGAAAAATATACGGTCGCCACGTGATCCTGAGCAGGACGTGGAAGGGGAGCTAGATACATCGCCATAGCAGGCGCGTGAAGGAAGGCTCCATAAGGTTTGCTTCGCTTTTGTGATGTTCGCTGCGCTCACATTTTTACACAAAAGCTCTGCGTCGCTATGTCGCGCTGAGCCAGGCGTTAAATTTCCAAGTTACCCATGAAAAGTAGACACCTCACTACTATCAAAAATGCAACGTTTTGGAGCGATAGGGTAATCCACAGGTTTATGCGCGGCTGTACGGGTGAAAACTATGTACCCTTCGCGTAACTAGTGAATATGTAAAATGGTTGTGGTTAAATCCTGAGCATGTGGATAGGGAGGTCATCCGCGAAAGGCGATCCTGTACATCTGTTCCCATATAGGCTCGTTGCGTCAATTTGCCAGCAGAACTGTCGGAGGGAAGGGGTATGGATACGAGCTACGGAGTCGAAGAAGCTAATCGAGTCAAAGAAGGGGATGATTCCCAAAAGCCGGGGATTATGTTTCCCGCGTATAAAAACACGCACCTTTGGTTGCTGGTTCCGTTCCTGCTAGTTTTGGTTGGCTTTGTGCCCAGCTACTGGGCTAAGTTTTTTGACGCTCCATTTCGCCACCACTTACACGGAATTAGCGCGACCGCATGGTTTCTGATTCTCGTCTTTCAACCCTATCTGATCACCCGTGGTAGCAAGCAAAAGCATCGGTTCTACGGGCTGGTCTCTCTTTTTATTGCGGGCGGAGTGGTTTTTTCAGCGCTCAGCGTGGTCCCGTTCAATTTTTCCGGGAATATGCCGGATGTGCCGAAGTACGGGCTTACCTTCTTTGATTTGGTGATGGTTTCCGGCTTTTCCGTATCGGTGTTTATGGCCGTAAAGTCTGTTCGTGTCGTAGCGGACCATGCCAAATGGATGATTTCAACTGTATTCTGGTCGCTTATGCCGGGGCTGCTGCGGTTGATGATGGCTGTAACGGCAATTCTTGTTAATGGTGATCCCCGGCCGTACGCACCTTTTTTGCTTACGGTTTGTGGGCTGATAAATATTGTTGTGCTGGCCAGCCTTATGTATAGGTCCAGGCAGGCTCATCCCGCCTATATCCTTGCTGCAATCGGCAGCCTGCCATTGCTTTCTATCGAGTTCATAGCCGGTATGGAGTGGTGGATGACCGTGGCCGATGCATTGTTTTCCCCATAGATAGTCAAACCAGTGGCTTACCAGAGAGCGAGGGGCGACATAGCATGCCCCTCGTGGACGCTGAGGTTGATGGTAAATGGTGGAGCTCAATGAAGCATAATTGTGATCTTTTTTTCCGGCCCGCTCATAGACGGGATGCCGATCGGATTTCCAATCTCATTCTTACTCTTGGGCAGAGTTTCCTTTTCCCTGAATTTACCAGTGAGGGGCAGCGTACGTTCCAGAAATCTCACTCCCGTAGCGCGATTCGCAGGTTGATTGATTCAGACATTTCCTATGACTTGGCATTTTGCATGGGGCAGCTGGTTGGGCTCATAGGGATGCGGGATGTAAGCCATATTCACCACCTTTTCGTCTGCGAATCGCATCAGGGTAGTGGGGTCGCGAGTAAGCTGTGGAGCTTGGTCAGCAAGCAGCATAGAAATGAAGTGGAATACACAGTGAATGCGTCGCTCAATGCAGTGCCGGTCTATGAAGCCTTTGGCTTTGAGGTCGCGATGCCCCGGCAGGTGCACCGTGGCATCGTCTTTCAGCCGATGGTTCTCCGCCAGGGCAGAGACGCAGAGGCGTAATGTGGTAGTGAGCTATGGATTATTTGAAGATAAACCGGGATTCGTGGGACAAGCGCACTGCAGTCCATGTCGATTCCAGGTTTTATGATGTAGAAGGTTTTTTACGGGGTAAGCTTTCTCTTACCGACATCGAGTTGAAGGAGCTGGGTGGTGTCTCCGGGAAGAGCCTGCTCCACCTGCAGTGTCATTTCGGTCTGGACACACTTTCCTGGGCAAGGCTGGGGGCCGATGTGACGGGGGTCGATCTATCCCCAGCTGCAATTGACCAGGCGAAAGCGCTCGCTGATCAGGCGGGCCTGAAAGCTCACTTCATATGCTCGGACCTGTACGGGTTTGGTGAGTCATTACAAGCGCAGTTTGACGTGGTATTTACATCCTACGGTGCGCTGTGCTGGTTGCCGGACATTCAGCGCTGGGCGGATATTGTCGCAGGCAGCCTGAAAGAGGGCGGCACCTTCTATATTGCCGAATTCCACCCTTTCTACGATGTTTTGTCAGGGTATTCATATTTCCACCGCGATGAGCCGGATATAGAGGAAGAGAGTACCTATACGGAAAACGATACCGGCGACACATCTCCCCTGGTGACCTGGGCGCATCCGCTCAGCGATGTGGTCAACGCCCTGATAAGGGCTGGCATACGCATTGAGCAACTGAACGAGTATCCGTATAGCCCCTACAACTGCTTTGATGGCCTTGAAGAGCGGCAGGAGGGCAGGTTTTATCTGTCCCACAACGGGCAGGATGTGCCGTTGGTCTATACGATCAAAGGTATCAAAGGCGCATGATCGATATTTACCACCTCTGAATAGACGCAATGGCCCGTCGCTACCGAAGCATCGGTAGCAGATTGTGACAATCTTCCCTGAATTACCTTTAATAGCGATTAAGATGGATTGCTAGCGCATCACGCGTCTTCCAATTTTCAGCTACTTGAGGCACTGCCATGAGCAACCCGGTGATTGCTGACAGCAAGCCCGTAAAGGTGAGCCTGTCCAAGGGCGACGAGTACTATTTCTGTACTTGTGGCAGGTCAAAAAGCCAGCCGTTTTGCGATGGGTCCCACGCTGGTACCAAGTTTACCCCAAAGGTAATCGTTGCCGAGGAAGATGGAGGCGCATATCTATGCGCCTGTAAACATACCGGCAATACGCCGTATTGCGACGGCACCCACAAGAAATTCGATGACAATCAGGTGGGTAAGGAAGGCCCCGGGGTGGATATCTAGAGCTCGGATATCCCGGTGGCAGTGGCCACGCAGGAAGAGCCGCTAGTCGCTGTCATCCCCCGCCCTTCCGAGAAAGACCGGAAGGGTTGAATCATCGCTTTTCTTCTCCTTCGCCAATGAATCCGTAGAGTGAGCAGTCAGTATGCCAAGCGTATTTAGTCAGGGGCAGTCAATCTTCTTTGAGGATAGTGGTTCGGGCCCTCCTTTAGTCCTTCTGCACAGTTTTCTGTGTTCCGGCAAAATGTGGTGCAAGCAGGTACCGGTGCTCGCGCAGCAATATCGGGTGATCAATATCGACCTCCGCGGGCACGGTAGGTCAGGGGCGGTATCCCGACCTTTCTCCCTGTATGATCTTGTGATGGATGTGGTGGCGGTACTGGACTCGCTGGATATCCATCGGGCGGTCTGGTGCGGCCTTTCGATTGGCGGCATGGTGGCCATGCGCGCAGCGCTTGCCTGCCCGGACCGGGTTGCGGTGCTGGCACAGCTGTCACAAGTCCAAGTGCCCGCGCTGGTACTGGTGGGCGCGGAGGATAGCTCACTGCCGCCCCCGCTTTCCCGGCGGATACATGAGCAGCTGGCAGATTCCCGCTTGGTGCAGCTGCCCGCCGCTGGCCACCTGTCTGTACTGGAACAGGCGGATGCCGTAAACGCGGCGTTGCTCGATTTCCTCCCCCGATGCGGGGCTACCAGCGGTTGGTGATCCACGGGGTCTGGAAGGGCGCCAGGGTCATCGATGTCAGCATGTCATCGAAAGTGGCGTCGCTGATCGACCCTTTCACTGCTGCCTGGCTGCTGCTGAGTCTTTTTGCGGCGATACACCTGATAGGATCTGCCCGAAAAAATAATTTTTGAGTGGAAACTGATTTATGAAGATTGCAACTTCTCATGAAATTGCCGGTTACACCATTACGGAGACCCTGGATGTTGTGAGTGGCAATATTGTCCAGTCCAAGCATGTGGGCCGGGATATCATGGCCGGGCTCAAGACCATTATCGGCGGTGAGATTGCCGGGTATACGGAAATGCTGGCCGAAGCGCGCAGCAAGGCACAACGCCGTATGATCGAGGAGGCCGAGGCCATGGGCGCGGATGCGATCGTCAATATGCGTTTTACGTCCTCGGCCATCATGCAGGGGATGTCGGAAATCCTGGCCTATGGTACGGCCGTGAAACTCAGGAAAAGCTGAGAGTGTCAGCGTAGGCAATGATTTTTGAATTAGGGGAAGGGCGCAGGTGAAGACGCAATTTGATGCATTCCTGAAAACTGGGAAGCCGCTGATTATTGACGGGGGGTTGGCGACTCAACTAGAGGCGCAGGGTTGCAGCCTGAATGATGCGCTGTGGTCCGCACGGTTACTTCGTGACGATCCGCAGGCCATCGTCGATGCGCACCGGGCCTATTTTGAAGCAGGTGCATGCTGTGCGATTTCGGCAAGTTACCAGGCGACGGTTTCTGGATTCACATCGCTCGGGATGTCCGTCGAGGATGCCGAAGCTTTGATATTGCGTTCCGTGGAGTTGGCAATTATTGCGCGAGACCAGTTCCTGCGCGCCCATCCCGAGAACAAGGAAGGTTTACTGATTGCTGCGAGCATCGGCCCGTTCGGGGCCGCACGCGGAGATGGTTCCGAATACACTGGGAACTATGGTGTTTCTGATGCAGAAATTGCAGAGTTTCATCGGGCAAGGCTCGCTCTGCTTGACCAGAGTGAAGCGGATATCCTGGCCTGTGAAACTATCCCCAGCCTTCAGGAAGCCAGGGTGCTCGCTAAGCTTTTACAGGACATGCAAACCCCGGCATGGGTGGCGTTTTCCTGCAGGGATGGGCGATGCCTGAATGACGGCACTCCGATTACCGAGGTGGCAAAACTATTTGAGGGGCACCCGCGTGTACGGGCTATTGGTGTCAACTGTACTTCACCGGCTTATATTGACGGCTTAATCGCCGAGATCCACGCGGTGGCCCCGGAAAGATGCGTGGTTGTGTATCCAAACTCCGGCGAGACTTACTGTGCCGATCACAAGACCTGGCATGGTACCAGTAGCCCGGTGGAGTGCGGGGATGCAGCGGGAAGATGGTATCGCAGCGGTGCAAGTATAATTGGGGGTTGCTGCCGAATGGGGCCTGAGCATATCGCGCGTATTAAGAAGCGGTGCGAGGATTTGTCCGGTGAGCGGACTCGCTAAACGTCTTATAGAGAGGTTGGTAGAAAACCGGTACGCTTGAGGTATAAGAACCAGAAAGGGTGCCCGAGGTGACCGGCAAGCCAGCACTTTTACTCCTGGGCCTGCTGTATGTGGGCCTGCTGTTCGCCATTGCCTGGCGAGCGAATCGGCGTGGGGAAGCCATCAACCGTCACTGGCCGCTGATCTATGCGTTGGGCCTCGCGGTTTACTGCAGCTCCTGGACTTTCTTCGGCGGGGTGGGGCAGTCCCTGGCCAATACCTGGAGCTACCTGCCGATTTACCTCGGCCCAATCCTGTTGTTTGTGTTTGGTGCCGGCCTTCTGCGCAAGCTGGTGGTGGTGGGTGAGCGCCAGAAAATCACTTCCATCGCCGATTTTATCGGCTCCCGTTACGGCAAGAGTCGCAGCCTTTCCGCGCTGGTGACCATTCTCGCCATTGGCGGAACCCTGCCATACATCGCCCTGCAGCTGCGTGCAATTTCCATGGCCTGGGAAACGCTGGGCCAGGACACGGCGCAGCCGAGCTTTATGGATGTCGACACGGCTCTCGCCACGGCGATCCTGCTGGGTGTCTTCGCTGTCCTGTTTGGTACGCGCCATCTCGAGGGGCGCGAGCGCAACCGGGGAGTGGTTACGGCGATCGCGTTTGAGTCCATTGTGAAGGTGGCCGCGTTCGCCGCCGTCGCCTGTCTGGCCTGCTGGCTGCTACTGGAAGAGAAGATGCTCAATGGTGCGCTCGCCCCGCGCCACTGGGATCCACTCATCCCGGATGCCAACTTCCTGACCCAGACGTTGCTCGCTTCCGTTGCCATCCTGTGCCTGCCGCGCCAGTTCCATATGGCGGTGGTGGAGTACCAGGGCGAGCGCGATATCCAGACGGCACGCTGGCTGCTGCCGCTGTACCTGATCCTGTTCTCGGTGCTGATCCTGCCTATTTCCATGGCCGGGCAGCCGCTGCTGGCGTCGGGCCTCGGCGACCCGGACAGCCTGGTGCTGACCCTGCCGATGAACAGCGGCCATGAGATCGTGGCACTGCTGGCCTACCTGGGCGGTTTTTCTGCCGCGACCGGGATGGTGGTGGTGGCTGCGATCACCCTGTCGATCATGATTTCCAATGAGCTGGTGGCGCCCATCTGGCTGATGCTGAGCCGCTTTACCCGGCTGTCTGCCGTATCGCTCGGCAACTACCTCCGTCAGGTGCGCGCTGTCAGCATTATGGCGCTGGTACTGCTGGGGTGGGTCATGCACCGTGCCCTGACCGGGCTGGAAACCCTGGCGCCGATCGGTTTGCTTTCGTTTGCTGCGGCGGCGCAGCTGGCGCCCGCGCTGGTTGGTGGTCTCTACTGGCGGCGCGCGCACCGCCTGGGCGTGTGGGCTGGTATGACTGCCGGCTATGCGGTGTGGTTCTACTGCCTGGTGATGCCGGCCATCTACCCGCAGCACCCGGTGCTGGAGGCGGGCTTCGCCGGGATTGGCTGGCTGCGACCGCAGCACATGTTTGGCCTCGAGGGGCTGGACCCGCTGAGCCACGGGGTATTCTGGAGCCTGCTGTTTAACGTGGGCCTGTTTGTGCTGTTCTCCCTGTTTGCGCCGGTGGAGAACCGCGACCTGCGCCAGGCCGCAGCGTTTGTGGGCCGTGACGAGAAGGTGCGTGATGAGCGTCGCGAGCTGGCTCTCACCAATATCCAGATGGGCCGCCTGCGTAGCCTGATGGAGCCGTTTATCGGGCGCGACCGGATCGACCAGATCTGGCAGGGTTTTGAATTGCGTGCGCGGCAGCGACTGTTCCCCGATGACCATGCGCCGCGTTTTGCGGTGCGCGAATCCGAGGCGCTGCTGGCGAGCATTGTGGGCTCCGCGACAGCGCAAGAAGTCATGGGCCTGCTGAAGAAAAAGCGTCCGCTGCAGGTAGAGGATATCGCTCGCCTGGTGGATGGCACCTCTCAGAAGCTGCGCTTCAGCCAGGAGCTGCTGCAGACCACGGTTGAAACCATCAGCCAGGGCATCAGCGTGGTGGATGCGGACCTGCGCCTGGTGGCGTGGAACCAGCAGTACATCGATATGTTCGAGTACCCGCGGCGCCTGCTGTATATCGGTTGCCCGGTGGAAACCCTGTACCGCCACAACGCCGAGCGCGGCCTGTACGGTGATGTATCCGGCAACATGGATGCCGAAGTGCAGCGCCGGCTGGACCTGCTGCGCCATGGCAGCGCGCACCGCTTTGAGCGGCGCCTGCCCAACGGCATTATTGTCGAGGTGCGTGGCACGCCGATGCCCGGCGGTGGCTTCGTCACCACCTTTACCGATATCAGTGACTTTCGTGCGGTGGTGGATGCGCTGGAAGAAAACCAGCGCACCCTGGAGCAGCGTGTGGTGGAGCGCACGGCCAAAGTGCAGGAGTTGCACGCGGCCAAGTCCCGTTTCCTGGCGCACACCAGCCACGATTTGTTACAGCCGATCAATGCAGCGCGCCTGTTTATCACTTCCGCGCTACAGAAATCTGCCGCTGGCGGCGACCCTGCGCTGCAGGACGACCTGGGCAATATCGACAGTGCGCTCGGTTCGGCGGAGCAACTGATCGGTGCGTTACGTGAGATCAGCCGGCTGGATTCGGGCAAGATGAGCCCGCAGCGGGAGCACTTCCCGCTGCATGAACTGCTCGACGGGCTGGCTTCTGAGTTCCACGCTATTGCGGCGTCGCGCGGGCTTCGGCTGCACTATGTACGCAGCGCTGCGTGGGTGTACAGCGACAGGCACTTGTTGCGCCGGATCCTGCAGAACTTCATCAGCAATGCACTGCACTATACGACGCGGGGCAGGGTGCTGATCGGGGTGCGTAACCGCGGTGATGAGCTGGAGTTGCAGGTCTGGGATACCGGACCCGGTATTGCCCCGGAAGCGCAGCAACAGATATTCGACGAGTTTGTGCGCCTGTCCGGCACCGACCGTGCCGCTGACAAGGGGCTCGGCCTCGGCCTCGCAATCGCGAAGCGCAGTGCGGATTTGCTCGAACATCGTATACACCTTTCCTCTGTACCCGGACGCGGGGCTATGTTCTCCATCAGGGTGCCGCGCGGGGAGCCGCACGCAGTGCCGCAGAGAGACGCTAACCAGGCCGGTAACCTTGCGGTTGGTGGACTTGAGGGCGTTGGCGTGCTCTGTATCGACAATGAGGATGTGATCCTGCGCGGCATGCAGAGCCTGCTCAGTGGCTGGGGTTGCCGGGTCTGGGTTGCGCGTACGGCCAGTGAGGCGCTGCTGGCGCTGGGTGAAAAGGAACCGCAGCTGGTGGTGGTGGATTACCACCTGGACCGGGGCGAAACCGGGCTGCAGGCATTGCAGTTGTTGACCCAATACTGGCAGCGCCAGATGCCGGGCATACTGGTCAGTGCGGATATTTCCGAGGAGGTACGCGAGGGTGCCGCGGCGGCCGGACTCTACTACCTGGCCAAGCCGGTCAAACCGGCGGCGCTGCGTAACCTGCTCAGGCGCCTGGCGCGCCAGGTCGTTGCGGAAAAAGAGTAAAGCAGGGCATTCGATTGGAGGAGAGTCGGTAGGAAGAGTGTCGGTCGGGGGAGCGGGGCGCCGGATCAGACCGGCGCCGGCTGGGGCGTAAACTGTCCCGGTTCTTCCACTTCCAGGCTGTTGATGGCCAGCACCGCCTGGGTGCGGGAATGTACGCTCAGTTTGCGGAACAGGGCGGTCAGGTGGGCCTTTACCGTGGCCTCTGAAATTTTCATTTCGTAGGCGATCTGCTTGTTCAACAGGCCACCCGCGAGCATGGTAGCCACACGGAACTGTTGAGGAGTGAGGGTGGCCATGACCTCCGCCACATCACTGCCGTTCTGCTGGTCCCGCTTGTACTGCTCGGCAACCCCGGCGGGCAGCCAGACTTCACCGGCGAGTGCTGTATTGATTGCCTCCGCAATGGTTTCCACCGGGGCGGACTTGGGCAGGAAACCACAGGCGCCGTACTCGATGGCGCGGCACATGACCTCCGGTTTTTCATTGGCGGATACCACCATCACTGGCAGCTCCGGGAACTGGCCGCTGATAAAGGCCAGCCCGCTGAAGCCGAGGCTGCCCGGCATGTGCAGGTCCAGCAGGATTAGATCGCAATCGCGGTGGCTCGCCACGCACTGCTGCAGGGTTTCCATATCCTGTGCTTCGTGGATTTCTGTATCCGGGAAACTGCGTTCCAGTGCCTGCCTGAGCGCATTCCTGAACAGCGGATGGTCATCTGCGATGATGAACTTGTGCGCCTGTTGTCCGAAAGTTGTATCCATCCGTTCTCTCATTCTTATTCTTCGGGATTCTTATTGTCTGGTTTTTTATTGTTAGAGATTAACCCAAGGGTAACGGCATTTTATGGGGCCGGTAAAGTGCCGACCCTTGATCCTGATCAGGGGTACCAGTTATTCCCCCGCATGCAAAAAAGGCGACGCACTGAGTGTGCGCCGCCAAAAGGATGAACAATCCCGAGACCTACTTTTGGCCCGCCGCAGTCCTTACGCCGGCTGGCCCAGCGCGTTGTGGTTGCTGATCAGCTGCTCCACCACAGCCGGGTCCGCCAGGGTGGAAATATCGCCGAGCTGGTCGAACTCGTTCGCGGCTATCTTGCGCAGGATACGGCGCATGATTTTGCCGGAGCGGGTCTTGGGCAGGCCGGGCGACCACTGGATCACATCCGGTGTGGCAATGGGGCCGATTTCCTGGCGCAGCCAGTTGCGTACCGCAAGGCGCATCTCCTCATTTGGCTCCTCACCGGCATTGAGGGTGATGTAGGCGTAGATGCCCTGGCCCTTGATGTCGTGTGGGAACCCGACCACTGCCGCCTCGGCGATGGACGGGTGGGCCACCAGTGCGCTTTCCAGCTCTGCCGTGCCCATGCGGTGCCCGGAAACATTGAGTACGTCGTCGACCCGGCCGGTGATCCAGTAATAGTTGTCCTCATCGCGGCGCGCGCCGTCGCCGGTGAAGTACATGCCGGCAAAAGTGCTGAAATAGGTATCGATAAAGCGCTGGTGGTCGCCAAATACTGTGCGCATCTGGCCAGGCCAGCTGTCCAGGATAACCAGGTTGCCCTCGGTGGCGCCCTCGAGGATATTGCCTTCACCATCGACCAGTGCCGGTTGAATACCGAACATAGGGCGGGTGGCAGAGCCGGGTTTCAGCGGTGTGGCACCGGGCATGGGCGTCAGCATGGCAGCGCCGGTTTCTGTCTGCCACCAGGTGTCCACGATTGGACACTGGCTGCGGCCGAAGGTGCGGTAATACCACTTCCATGCCTCCGGGTTGATCGGTTCGCCTACGGTGCCGAGCAGGCGCAGGCTCTCCAGGCTCGCACCTTCGACCGGCTTGTCACCCTCGGCCATCAGCGCGCGGATGGCGGTGGGAGCGATGTAGAGGATATCGATCTGGTGCTCGTCAACGACCTGGGCCACGCGGCGCACGTCCGGGTAGTTGGGCACGCCCTCGTACATCACGGTGGTGCCGCCGTTGGCGAGCGGCGCATAGATGACATAGGAGTGGCCCGTGATCCAGCCCACGTCCGCCGCGCACCAGAATTTCTCGCCGCGGCGATAGTCGAACACGTACTGATGGGTGAGGGAGGCATAGGTCAGGTAGCCGCCGCTGGTATGCAGCACGCCCTTGGGTTTGCCGGTGGAGCCCGAGGTGTAGAGGATAAACAGCGGGTCTTCCGCGCCCATTTCCTCGGCCGGGCATTCCGCGTCCTGCGCCGCGAGCAGCTTGCCATAGTCGACATCGCGACCTTCCTGCCACGGGGTTTCGTCATCGGTGCAATTCACAACCACCACGTTTTCTATGCTGGTTTCCTTGCACAGGGCGATGGCCTTGTCGACGTTCTGCTTCAGCACCACGGAGCGGCCACCGCGGCGGCCGGCATTGGCGGTGATAATCACTCTGGAGCCGCCATCGTCCATGCGTCCGGCCAGGGCCTCCGGGGAGAAGCCCGCGAACACGACCGAGTGGATGGCGCCGATACGGGCACAGGCCAGCATGGCCACGGCGGCCTGCGGGATCATCGGCAGATAAATGGTGACCACGTCCCCGCGCTTGACGCCGAGGGACTTGAGGCCGTTGGCGAACAGGCTCACTTCGGCATGCAGCTCGCGGTAACTGATTTCGCGGGACTGGCCCGGCTCGTCGCCCACCCACAGGATGGCGGTATCGTCGCCGCGCTCCGCCAGGTGGCGATCGAGGCAGTTGGCAGACACATTCAGGGTACCGTCCGCATACCAGCGGATATGCAGGTCTTCCTTGTTGTAGGAAACATCCTTTACCTGCGTGTAGGGCTTGATCCAGTCAAGGCGCTGGCCCTGTTCACGCCAGAAGGCTTCGTTGTCATGGATGGAGCGGTTGTAGAGTTCGAGATAGCCCTCCTCGTCGAGCAAGGTGTTTTCAAGGTAGGTATCGGGAACCGGGTAGACAGATGGGTTTGACACTGTAGTAGACCTCGCTGGTTTTGCGACTTGGCCTCTATTCTGGCATCGGTCCAGCGACCTGGTTAATTAGACATTTGTCGATAGATTTCACAGGGTGTTTAGACATTGGTCTAGGTCCGGGGCGATTTAGACTAATGGTTAATACCTTCCCTTGCCTGCTCAGGCTTAACTGGCCATCAGTTGTAAATTCTAATGAACGGAGCAATGAGAGGGAGAGGTTATGACCACAGAGAAAAGAATAAGTTTGGCTCGCCTCCCGGCGGCTATCCTGGCGGCGACGGTTGCGGCTGGTTGTGGCACCGCGGCATATGCCCAGGATGCAACTGTACAGAAAACAGCTGGGCAGCCCAGCGCGGAGGAGCTGCAGCTCAAGATTGAAGAGTTGCAGGCCCAGGTAAAACGCCTCGCGGAGGAAACCGCTGCGATCAAGGAGAATCCGGAGCCGCAGGCCAAACCAGCCAGTGGCGGGACTACCTACCAGTTTGGTGGCTTCGTGAAGATGGATAGCGCCATCAGCGATTACTCCGATGGCACCAATGCCACCGCGGGTATCGGCGAGGACTTCCTCGTCGCTTCCACCATCCCGGTGGGCGGTGAAAGCGGCGATGCCAAGTTCCACGCACATGCAAAGACCAGCCGCCTGTTCTTCAAGTCTTCCACCGACCTCGGCGGCGGCAGTGCGGTCAAGACCCATATCGAGATCGACGCGATCGCGAGCGGGCAGGGCGATGAGCGCATCAGTAACTCCTACTCCCAGCGTCTGCGCCACGCATTCGTGGACTGGCAGATCGATGCCAACCGCAGCCTGCTGGCCGGCCAGAGCTGGTCCACTTTCTTCAATGTGGGTGCGCTGCCGGAAGGCATGGACTTCGTGGGCCCGGTGGGCACTATCTTTGAGCGCCAGCCGCAGCTGCGCTACACCCACAAAATTGGTAGTGGCAGCATCCAGATTGCTGCGGAAAACCCGGCCACCACGCTCTACAACGGCACCCAGAACCCGTACGACGACAATAGCTCCCCCGATATCGTGCTGCGCTACAACAACTCGCTGGGTGGCCTGAACTACTCCGTCGCTTCCATGAGCCGTGAACTGGCCTACGAAGTGGGTACTGATCGCGAGTCCAAGCGCGGTTACGCCATCAGCCTTTCCGGTAAGTACCAGTTCGGCAAGGACGATATCCGCTTTATGTACAACTACGGCAATGCGATCGGCCGCTATATGGGTCTGAACGCTTTCCGCGGCGGCGCCATTGATGCAAGCGGTGACATCGACC
>NZ_BSYJ01000008.1 GCF_030270605.1 Biformimicrobium ophioploci | reverse complement strand
GCGCCTCTTTTGGCGTTATTGTAACGCTAAAGAGTGTCTAGGATACTAGGGGCTTGCCAAACGGGTTAAGTTCCGGATCTATTGTTCTCTAAAAAAATCATACTACCGCCTCGCAGTAAGCAGAAAAACCTAATATTTCATCAACTCATTATCCCTGATTAACGCACGCCTTATATTACTCGCCAAGGTTTGGGAGCCCAGTCGACGATTCTTGAATATCACCGTATCACGGGCAACTACATGGGTATACCCTTTCAAAATCGTTTCGCAATTCCAAAGCCAATCCTCGTAGGCGAAACCATCTTTTAGTTCTCGATCAGCATACGGCACATCAAGGTAAGTAGCTCTAGGTGCGAAGCAGAGCGCATCCCAATAATTGGCTACCCTGAGGTAGCCCATCTCAAAACTATCGTCCCTCTGATCCCGGTGCACAACAACATTTTCAGATCCATTAAAGAAAAGGTTTAATTCAGGGTGTACAACATAACTGGCATCCTTCTTTGCTAGCGAATACGCTTCGCATAACCAGTTAAAACTCCAAAGATCATCGCCATCCAAAAATGCAACATATTTTTCAGAGACACACCTCGCCGCAAAGTTTCTGACCTGCCCCTGGTCCCCAAAATCACACTCTAGAACTTTGAACCCACTCACTTTTAATTCAGGCGCCATCTGGATTGTCTGCTCTGTTGGGCGATCAAAAACAGCATAGAGGTTAACAACCAGTCCATTTCGCCGAGCTTCCTCAGCTGCTTCGAGCATACTATAGGCGGATTTAGACAGTAAAAGGCCTTCACCATGAAGGGTCAATATTCCCGCAATATCCAAATTCTATGCCTCCTCAATCAAATGAAGCTGCCGAGAGAGTTTTAGTGATTTCGCTTTGATAACCCTGGAAGCTATGTCGAGCTTCCACATACTGCCGCTGTTTTTCCGCGAAATTTACCGCCGTATCGTAATTCGAAAACACGTGGTCGATTATTCGCTGGTATTCTCCTGCTCCACTATCAGGGGAGGCATTATAACAATAGCCGGAAGCTGCCAGATCAGACGTACCTTCGACTTTTGTCATTACGATAGGGACACCTGCCGCCATTACATCCAACAGTAATGTCGGAACCCCATCCCACTCGCTAGTATAGAGCCACAAGTCACAATCAAATATCGGAAGATCTCCAAAGTTTTCATATGGACCAAAACACTCGACATTATCTGGAATTTTATCCGGAATACTCGCACCTCCCAGAACTTCTCGCCCCCACACTTTAAAATTGTGATACGGCATTAAATTGGCAATTTCACACAATAAATCGAATCTCTTTTGACGATCAAATCTACCCGCCCAAAAAATATTTTTCTTTCGTGATAAACCTACCGTAGAATCATCCGGCCTATGCCACACTCGAGCCGGCCGGTCTACCGGCGTATTGAGTACTATGACCTTTCTAGTAATTGGAGAGCGTGCAAATATCGGAGTGAGCAGCCGTGAGCGTAAATATTCTGAGTCAACAAAGATGGCTTCATGATAGTCAACAGTCTGATCAAAAAACTGAGCCGGATAGCCGACCCTATTACCATATAAGTCGCGATCATAGCAAAATAAATAGCTTACTAAGTTCATTGTGGAGGAAAGCTGAGATCCAAAAACGCTAATCGCTTGCCAGGAGACAAGGCTGTTAACATTGAAAAAAATTTTGCAATCCACCCCACGAAGCATTTCAACTAGCAAGCTTTCAGCCTCCCCAGATTTTAGCCCGGCGAAGCAGCTTGAGAGATCCAAATTGGCAACTGAATCGGGAAACCAGTCAGGATGTTCGAAATCGGGCAGCTCGGTACGCACAATGAGTATTTGGTCTGCGGGCAAAGCATTTGCAAGTGCTTTGACCAACCAAGATGCAACCCTCGCTGCACCACTATCGCGGCAGTGGGGCATTGCAACAACGATAGTATACCTCTTATCCTTCAATAGACTCGCCAAGTGAGAGGACTGCACGTATCGGCCATCAGCTTCATGAGCCGCATTCGGGACAACAAGATTTTTGGGGCCAAAGGCCTTGATCAATGGCTGAATTTGGCTTGCTTTATAAATTATGTCCAGTAACACTCCACTGCTAAGTCGATCAAACTCAAACGCTGTTTCAGGTTCGCCGTTTAGATATAGCGCCCGCTGAATTCGGCTATCGCATGAATTACGTAAAGCCACTTCGATTAGTTCACTGAAAGCATGGCTTTCCCATTGTTTGCCTAAAATTCTTACCAACAAATCCCTTGACAAAAACTGGTTGGGCTGTCGCCCCTCTAGCACACCGTGAAGTATAAAATGTAGATACAGTTGACACGGATAATTTGCCAAATCTGCGTACTTATTCTGGTAGAACTTTGAATCGAAGAATCTAATGCAGCACACGCCATCCTGATGACTATGCTTCATCCAATCAAAAAAAGCAGGAGCAAATGTTTCTTCCCCCTCCCTCATTTTCAGATAATACTCGCTATCAAAAAACGGGCTGGGCGATAGACCTTTTCGGCCTCCCCAAAAAATAAAGTGAAGTGCAGCACCCAAGTCGGAATCAAATGAAGTCATTGACTCTTTTTCATACCAAGCCTTAGAAAATATAGATTTGAATAGAGAGTACCTTCTTGGGGAAATCCTATAGGTCCATGCGGGAATAAGAAAAACTATCGCCCACAAAAGTTTTGACAATTTATTCGCAATCACTTACTGATAACCCGAAAGAAATTTTTCCTGCCATATCGCTATGATCACTAATATAGGTTGATCCGAATTACGACGAATGCGTGGCGAGCAAGGCAGTATTGAGCAATTCATAAATGTATTCAATGATGTGCTCAGAGCCATCATGACGAAGATAAAAGCACTAGTATGAGGAAGCGGTCTCTCATCATATCTCATACTGAAAGGTCGACCTTCTGGCCGTTCTCTTCCAATTGAATCATAACACCAGATTTGATCGCTTCAGGACTTTCAAAACGAAAACCAACGAAACCACTCCTAGGTACCTTTAGAGCCGCCAAGTCAGGTCGATGTAAAGTCGCAGGCATTTCATCGATACTCTCTCCTTCACTATTCAATAATTGAACAACAGGAGGTGGAGAATTTTCATCATAGTAAGCCCAGCCGACCGGAACGCCATTCCGATCACGCCACGATTTTGCATGAGCGAATATCTGGCCGAACTTTTCGTATCGCAACCTTTTATCAAGTATTTCATTACTTAGCTTGTAGAGCTCACAGTCTGAATCGTTCAGGCTCAATACTTCCGGCCGGAACTTCTCGAAAGGATCTATATTGCTTGAGTTTTTAGACTCCGGCGCCACGTTTTTCTTCAGAAGAGGTACTTGGAACCCGACGATTTTCGATAAGAGCTCTAATGACTCGGCATATCTAGATGTGACACCAACGAACCCGATAGCTTCGATTGGCACACCCGACATCAGTCTCGCCTGAACATTCTGACTTCCAGGGCGCCGAAAATATTCTTCAAACGAACAATTCAAGTTCTTATTTCTAACCTTGTGTAAGTAAGAAGAAACTACTCGCTCAAAGGGCTCTCGGACAAACGTAAATATATTTTTCACCTGACAGGCGCCGCAGTATTTTCGAACTGGGAAATGACCCAACAAAAAATTGGCACTCTTTAATTCTTCAGTTTGAAATAGTGAATATACATCGCGATGACGATAAACGTAATCCAAGACAACACGATCCGTTTCCTCAGAAACGTCACCATAATCCTGGACAACCTTTGATCGCCCCAAAGATTCCCTCAAAGCAAAACGAACACTCGTACCTGCAGTCTTAGGGATATGGACAAACAAATACGTACCGTTTAGCCGAATACTTTTCCTAAAAAACATATCTACTTTCCAAAAATACTAGCTTAGAAAAACTTCTTCAATGAGAAGTCTTCCCTTTTTAAAGTTAAATTCCGGTTATATGCCCTGTCTTCAAACTTGTCAGTAATCCAGCGACTCTTCATAAATGCAATTTCGTTCAAAAAACGAATCTTCGCCTCGCCAAATTTGTCGCTTCCCCTAGAAACAGATTCATGATGGTAAAGCATCGCGCCTGGAACCCAGACATTCAGATAGCCTTTGGCTGCGGCTTTCAAACAGAGGTCAACGTCATTAAAGGCAACCGTGAGATTGACTTCATCCAGGCCGCCGAGCTCAAGGAACTTTTTCTTACTAATAAGCAGGCATGCGGCCGTTACCGCAGAATAATTTTGGGTGCAAATTAAGCGGTTCATATAACCTCGATGACCGCGCTCAAAGAACTTGTGCGCATGCCCCGCCACACCTCCGTAGCCAACAATGACCCCTGCGTGTTGATGTGTATCGTCAGGAAAGAAAAGATTTGCACCTACGCAACCCACTTCCTCACGCGCCGCTTGGCCCAGCATGATGCTGAGCCAATCTGGACTGATCACCTCAACATCATTATTCAGAAGGACAATAAATTCACCCTCTGCTTTCGATACTGCAAAATTATTAATTGCAGAGTAATTAAACGGCTTAGAATAATCGAGTACTTTTACTTTTGGAAAGCCGGAAACCATCTCAAGGTAGTCTTGAGTTTCCTTCTGTGCGGACTGGTTATTGACTATGATGATTTCAAAGTTTTCCCAACTGGTTTTCTGAAAAACCGAATTGATACACTGACAAAGTAAATCCAACTGATCTTTCGTTGGAATAATAATGCTTACCAGAGGAGCGTCGGCCGGCGGATTCCAGTCGACACGCACTACCTCACTGAACTCACCATCCTCGACACTATACCCCTCTCTAATGCCAAGCTCTTCTAAAACCTGCCTAGCGAGCTTCGAAAATTTCTTCGCATCAGGCCCTTCAGAGTTCCCATCCTCCAAAAGGAAATATGGGAGGTGAGCTACGCGTCCGTGATTACCAGCGATATGGAGCAAGCATGTGTGATTCAGAGCCTCTGCTGAAAGAACATCCCCATAGTCAGTAAAGAGTGCATTTTCAATAGCTCCCTTACTGAACACGACGGACGATGCGATATAGTTATATTCCCGCAGATAATCAGGACAAAACGCTGGGCGGCATTCTGCAACCGGCTTGCTTCCTCTGCAAATTATCACATCACTGTAGAAAGCATCGCACTCTGGGTGTTCCACGGCTTCGCACATGAAGGCTTTCAGCGAGTGCCTGGACAAGCAATCCCCTGCGTGAACCATCATCAGGTATTCGCCAGACTTACTGTCCGATACAGTTGATCGCCAAAACACCTGATCGAATACCGGAGTCTGCAAAATTTTGCATTGAGAATTCTGCAGGCGAGAGGACTCCCAATCGCCAGAGGTCATTCCGACAATTGAAATCCCAGCCGCCGGATAATCCTGATTCAATATTGAATTGACTGTTACCTCGACATCCGTATGCGATGCGTGCTGCGCATCGATGACAACCTGTATACTATGCTGAGTCAACGGCGTTTCGGGTAGTGGCAGGCCTCTCAAATCTGCCTCTTGGCGCTCGCTCAGAACCTTCAGAGAATGCTGCTCTACAAATTCACGACTTTTGATCACGCGAAATATGTTTTGTATCAGGCAGTTTTCCTTAACGGCAGCACGGCATTCCTTGGGTATCCAGGAGGCTAATCGAAATGCCAGGTCTGAGACAAAAACCCTAGCTTTTATGAAATTGATAAGCATATCTTTAAGTAAAAATATATTTGGGGTAGCGCCGGAAAAATCTTAATGCAGACCACACGAACCTATTGATATGGAATATGCTCTTCTTGGAGGCATTCCCCCCGGCATGCGAAACCCTAAACTCCGGTTCCAGCAAGACGTTGGCATTCGCCAGCGTTCTAAGTGAAAGGTCGTAGTCCTCAAAATAAAGAAAAAACTTCTCGTCAAAGCCACCTAATGTCAGAAAATCGCCCCGTCGGTACAACATGCAACAACCGGAAAACACTACGCTCGTTCGCCTGTCATAAATTTGACGCGTCATGGGCAAACGCGCTCGCTCCACTCGCCTCGAGCCAAGCATTTTTAGCGGTGTACTCAAGATCGAGCGAGCTGCTATCGTAAGGAGCCCGAACTTCTTGAAATGAAGCCTCTGATCCCCTCCGCTCTCTGCCACTACAGCGGGCATCACTGCCGCTATCGAGCCATCGCTTAGCGCCCGAAGCGCTGCACCGATCGAGCCAGCTTCAAATTTCAAATCAGGGTTGGCAATCAAATAAAATTCCGCGGAAGCCAACCCAGCCAGCTCATTGTGGCCAGCGCCAAACCCGTTATTTTTAGAGTCCCGGATTTCGGGCTTTCTACCAAAGCGCGCATTGAGTTTAGCCGACATTT
The DNA here is from genome assembly GCF_030270605.1 of Biformimicrobium ophioploci. GTDB lineage: Bacteria > Pseudomonadota > Gammaproteobacteria > Pseudomonadales > Cellvibrionaceae > Biformimicrobium > Biformimicrobium ophioploci. The sequence goes on along the minus strand of NZ_BSYJ01000008.1, from coordinate 73,423 downwards.
CGCGAAGCCTTCGTGCATACTGCGCATTTCCAGAGTTATCCAGAATTAACACCTCTGCCGAGTGAAGGGTCCCCCTTTCCAAAGCCCCCTTGAACTCTGAATATATTGACGCGACGCAGGCTTCTATAACCGCGATATCTGTATCGTGACAAACAACACCAACAGCCAGGCTAGACACGGACACCCCAACCTTCTGTCGCTTGGCTTCTGACATCCGACAGAGACTTCTTCTGTTGCATCTCCCTTACCCCCCGAATAGCTGCCTTCAAATGCACCATTCGATCCGAGGAAACAAAAAACAAGAAGACCAGTTTCAATACCATCCGCACACAAGCGTTAATCTTCCAGGCCCTATGAATGTAATTCCGTCGTAGAAGGCTCAAGACATTTCGCCAGATATAGAAAGTACGGAATGGGGAGTGCACTTTTGCCAAACTAATTCCTGCCAACCTGGAATGCCCTTCACCAATTGCATGAGTAAACTGGACACTTGGCACTCCAAGTAATCGATAGTCTTGGACAAGCGCTCGTGCACACCATTCTACATCGACGTTATCGATAAAAAGGTCTTGATCAAAGCCGCCCAGGTCTTTCAGGTGGGAAATAGAAATCAAAGTTCCCGAGGTGATCAGGAAGTCTGCTTCTACAGGCCCACCTGCCGAGTCTGGATTTTTTTTACTAACGCCCCAACTGGAAAATCGGATGAAGGGCTGCAATTTATCTGTATAGCGGCACAACTGGGCACCGCCAACCCCGGCAACATCTGTATTACTGGGCTGACCGATCACCTCAGCCAACCTCTTACAGTACCCCTCGCCAGGGATCGAATCCTGATCAAAGAGGACAACGTACTGACGACCCTGGTCGATAGCAATACGGAACAATTCATTGCCAGCACCTGAAACACCAACGTTTTGAGCGCTTTCAATCAGTGCGCAGCCATTGATACGGCTGCAACACGCGCGAATAGCATCGAGATTACTTGAGCCGTTATCAAAAACTACGATGTCACAATCATCCAGCGCCAGACGTTCGAGCAGAGCACCCAGAGTCTTTTCCTCAGGATTAAATGTGATTATTCCAGCAAGTGTGGCGGCGACAGGTTTCATATGCCCTCAGAGAGTCCGGCCACCGACTCGGAGCCATCACCTTTCCTTTCTTCGGAGCTCCGCGTCCGGATTCGAGAGTCAAATGAGGATTTGTATTGTTCAGCAACCGCCGCGCTGTCGCCACTGCTGATAATCCGCCCTTGTTCGAGCCACAAAGCTTTGGAGCAGACATTGTTGACCAACCCAGGTTCATGCGACACAAGTATCACAGCCGCATCACTCGCGATCAGCTCACTTATTTTTTCTTGGGATTTCTTCCTGAAGGCCCGATCTCCAACAGACATAGCTTCATCGATCAACAATATGTCCGGCTCTGAAAATACGGAGATCGCAAAGGCTAGCCTTGCTTTCATGCCTGCGGAGTAACTATAGATAGGCTCTAGAATGTTATGTCCGATTTCAGAGTATTCGATAATTTCCCTTTGCTTGCCATGAATCTCGGCTCTGGACATCCCCATCAATATACCCGTGAGCATGATATTATCTATGCCGCTTAAGTACGGCACAAATCCATGCTGTAGACCGATGAACGCTGAGCGGATATTCCCAGTTACCGAGAGCGTTCCGCTGTCGGGTTTATAGATACCGGCCAGTAATTTAAGCAGGCTACTTTTACCTGCACCGTTACGCCCGAGAATCCCTATTTTGTCTCCCGGGCAAACTTGCAAGGATATACTTTCTAATGCAATCTTCTTCCGGGCACGAAGGAAATTGAATCCACTTTTATAAAGAAGTGAAACATTTTCTAACTCAAGGATCGGCTGCACCATTTTCACACCAACCTTTTCGGAATTTCACCACGTAGCCTACTTAGCAACGTATAAGAAATTAGGAGAATCGGTATATGAGACACCAAAATTATTAGCAATTTCTGGCGATCACCCGCTTCACCATACAGGAGTAGATCCCTAACGCCCTCGATCAAATGCGCAAACGGATTCCAGTAAAGGAGCGCCTGAGCTTCGGGAGACATTTGAGATATCGGGAAAATCACCCCTGATAGAAACATCATGAGCATTGCCGCCCGGGAAATTACCATCTGTAAATCGGGGAAAAATGGCGTCGCGACGCTAAAAAGAACCGCATAGGAAAATGCAGTGATAATTGCGGCAGAAAACCAAAGCCCAAAATCAACCGCTGTGCCAGGATTAAATGCATCCTTCCAAATAAACAGCGCAATCGCAAAACTGAGTACGACCCCGTACTTAAACGTATTGACCAGCAAAATAACCACGGGAAACGCGAACGGGTGAACCCTGAAGTTCTGAACTAGGTTTTTCTTTTTTAAAACTGAGCTCGCGCCGCTCGTTATGATACCAATCAGCCATTGCCATGTGACAATCCCGCAAACCAATACAAGCGCAAAATCCGCCCTCCCCCTAAGTTCAGCAAAAAGAAAATAGAACACTGCCACATACAGCGCAGGCTCAAGAACCCACCAGAGCGCCCCAAGCATAAACTTGTTCATGTCGGACTTCAGTTCTGACCAGAACAAATAACTAGTCAGAGCTGGGTAATCAATCTTGTTCATAGAGCACCTCTTCCTACGAACCGCATCTGGTTATCTACCCGCAAGAACAGTTTCGATACACTGCTTTGTCCTTGCGTTCTAATTCAGTTAACTACTATGCCAGTTCAACTTCGACCTACAGGTCTCATAAAAATTGTGATCCAGCGGATGTACCAATGTCATCCGGTGTGGATGCTTGTGGATCCGAATCTCATCACCCGGTTTTGTCACCACCGAATCGTGCCCATCACAGGTCACCATCGGGTTTGCGGTGTTTTCCGAAGTCACAACAAGCTTCAACTCGCTGCTGCCCTCTACAACGATGGGCCGACTACTCAGGGTGTGGGGGTTCATTGGGACCACGACTATTGCATCCAGTTTCGGATGCATGATGGGCCCGCCACCGGACAATGCATACGCAGTCGAGCCGGTTGGGGTCGATGTGATCAACCCGTCAGACCGCTGTGTATATACGTACTGCCCATCGATATAGAGATCGAACTCGATCATGCGGATGAGTTCACCCGGGTGCAGTACGATATCATTCAGTGCACTACCCTGCCCCACCAGCTCCCCATCGCGCATGACAGACATGCTTAACAGGAAACGGCTTTCGGCCAGGTATTTACCTGCGAGAACATCGCCTACTTTCTGTTCGATCTGATCAGGGGTAATGTCGGTGAGGAAGCCGAGGCGACCACGGTTGATACCCAGTAACGGCACGCTGTGCTTGGCAAGCGCGCGGGCCGCGCCAAGCAGGCTGCCATCGCCGCCTACAACAATAACAAGGTCGCAGGACTCACCGAGTTTTTCACGGGGACAGGTGGGTACGTCACGCGCAGGTAGCTGCTTCGCAGTGTTCTCCTCGAGCACAACGTCGTACGCTTCACGCTCAAGATAACGCAAGGTGCGTTTGAGCGTGGATACAGCACTCGGACTTCCGGTACGCCCGACCAAGCCGATTCGACTGAATTCCCCCAAAAGATCTCTCCCCTGATCTTCCCCAAATTCTGCTAGTTCGCCACACCAAGCTACTGTTTTTTCAGCATTTTCTAATTTTCGGCGAATGGGCAATTATGCCGGTTTCAGAGGAGAGCGTCGAGGAAATGGATCTTACGAATTATTACAGTCAGGTTTCATGCGTTTAGAGATTGAATTTTAATCTCACTGTCTACTTTTCAATCACAGAATTGATGATATCGCCTGCCGAAATTACGGATACCCGCGTGATCCCTGCAAGCCGCCACTATGCAGAAAAAGCAAGTTTGACCCTTTTTTGATCGATCCATATCCAATCTGCTGACAGACCCCGTAAAGCAGCTTTGCGGTATAGACCGGATCCATCGGTATTCCGGCTTGCAGCTCAAAATCCCGCTGGAATTCCACTAGGTAGCGCGGGCACTTTCCGTAGCCACCACAGTGCATGCCTTCAAGCCAATCCAACCCTTGCGCGCCCTGCTGTAATTCTTCTGCTGGAATTTTAAGCACCGGCACTCCACAAACCGGTAGACCGGCTGCTGCGAGACCACGCGCTGTAGCCCCAGTGCCAGCCGCACAGTAAACGGCATCGAAACTCACTGGCGACGTATGCTTTATCACCTCCCCCAAAAAACGCACTCCCTGCTCGCCCAAATCGTTGTCGCCACCTTCCGGGGCCCAACACGCATCGGCGTAACCCAGTGACGCAGCAAAATCCGGTTTGTAGCGCTGCCGGTAATCCGCGCGCGAAACGAACTGCAATTGCATTCCCCAGCGTTCGGCGTCCTGCAGCATTGCGGAGAGCCTGGCCGGTCGCTCTCCGCGCACGATACCCACAGTTCCAAAACCGAAGCGTTTGCCTGCAGCGGCCAGCGCATGAAGATGATTGGACCAGGCCCCGCCGCAGGAGACGATTTTCCTTTGTCCTGACGCCCGAGCCTCCAGGAGGCTGAAGAGCAGCTTGTAAGCTTTATTGCCACTGATTACCGGATCGATCAGGTCGTCGCGACGGATCCAGACACTAATATCGTGCTCGACAAATAGAAGGTGTTGGATTTGCTGGTATGGGATAGCTTCGGCGGCGCTGCGGAAGTGCTCCAGGGAGAGATCGGATAGGTAGCCGGCGGGTAGGAAGTTTTTCATTCAAGCAGGATACACGGACGGGACTGACTCAGGCCATTCTGGCCTTCGCCCTTCGGGCGCCGGCAGAGCCGGCGTCCTGCGCAAACGCTAGCGTTTGCTGGTCGAAACCCGCTTCGCGGGTTCGAGCCGTACGGGATACAAACAAAAAAGCCCGATGCTTTCGCATCGGGCTTTTTTGTTTGTATGGCGGACCGGACGGGACTCGAACCCGCGACCTCCGGCGTGACAGGCCGGCATTCTAACCAACTGAACTACCGGTCCGCATGTGGTGCACTTCTTTCTGTCACGCAGTGAAAGAAGTGGTGGGTGGTGCAGGGATCGAACCTGCGACCCTCGCCTTGTAAGGGCGATGCTCTCCCAGCTGAGCTAACCACCCGCTGCTGTGTGGGCGGCGTTGCCTGCCCGAGCGACGCGAATAATACCGGATCGAATTGGCATGTCAAACAAATTCACGCCAGTTTTTGCAATTAAATTTCAGCCTGGCTAATTATCCCTCCCACAGCGGAACGACCAGACAGTCCAGACAAAAATCGTTCAATTTCAGGGAGTTAGATAAATGCCTTTTTGACGGCCTAATCCCCACTGACTGAACCACTGTCTTCCACAAGCTGCTGACCGCCGGACAAACGGTAGTCTACCGGGATGCCACGCCCTACTACTTTTACCTGGCCGGAAGTTGGTATCAGCGCGACCCGGGGTACACCCGGACCGTTTCTGGAATAGTCGCAAACCCCCGTCGGAAAGATCCGCTTGAGGTTAGGCAAATAATTGCTCAGGTCGACGTTACCGTATACGCCGCTATTTACTGCATCCTCTACCGGCTGTAACGCGCACTTGAACAGGTCCCCTTCTACCGGGCCCCCCGCGACTTCACGAGGCGTACGGTAACTGGGGTATTCCTGCATGCAGGCGCCCTGCGCGCGGCCATTCCAGGCGCCATCCCAGACGTCCGAGCCTCGTGCGATGATGGCACCATCCCCGGCGAAACACTGATCGGCAGCATCCATTGGCTTGTTGCCGGCGATGCCATTCTCCGGGTTCGCCGCAATCCGCAGCATCCAGCGATCGATCGTGGCCAGCGCATCATCCAGCGGGTTGTAGTCCTTGTGGCTCATCCAGATCAGGTGGTTGTCTGCATGGCCGCGCGCTCGCTGGATGCGCAGGCGACTGGAAAACGAAGCCAGGCTGTGATGCATATCCAGCTCACTATCGAGGTAGTGGCGCAGGTCGATGATCGGAATCTCTGCATGCCCGAGGAACACGTGCCCGGAGCGGTAAGCACCTTCAATGGCATCAAGGTTGGCCCGGCTGCGCGGGGCCGGCGCATCGACGCTGCCCTTGACCATGTTGTGGTCACTCCACAATGACAACTCCATCGGTAAAAGATCACCGTTCATAAACCAGAGCTTCTCCCCCTGCTGCTCGGTTGGCGGCTTCCAGCCACCAATGGAGGCATTCAACTGAATGAACTTCTCCACTGAAAGCTCGCCGGCCTTGAGCGCTTCCAGCCCATACTGCACACCCTCGTTATCCCAGGTACTGTTGGCATAACCATCTTCACCCACGCCATAAAAACGCTTCAGGTCTTCCCAGTGGGTCCAGTGTGTGTTGCGACGCACCGGCTTGGCATAATTACGCGCAAAATGCACAAAACGCGGGTTATTGACCAACGGCACCAGTCCGCGCCACCCATTGACGCACTCTGTGGAACCCTGACGTGGATAGTCGAATTTATCACTCAGGTAGCCGGCCGCATTTTCCAGTGCGGTAAAGCGGTTGCCCATGTCGTTGTTATATGAAAGTCCCTGCACCACGCTACGCTCACTGGATTTACGCCAGCGAGGATTGTCCCGATCGACCACATCGAAGAAGTATTCAAGCGGCTCGCAGTCAAACACGTAAATGGTCTGTGTCACCATGTCCGGGTAGGAGTACAGCGGAATCGCGGCGTCGATCACTTCAGGGTTGTTCTGCGCAAGCAGGTATTGCTGTATGCCTCCACCGGAACCACCAATGCCGACGGTGTAAAGCGGCTGGCCATACAGCGCGGAAAACTGCTTTTTCAGGCGCAATGCACTGTCTTCCGCCAACCAGATGTCGTAGTGGTTACTGGTCTGGTTTGCAGTGGAATAGACAATCGCATAACCACGTGCGAGCTGGTCCGCCCGACGTTTCAACAGGTCGTGATGCTTGATATTCCCCTGCCTGCGGCCAATACCAACCCCGCCGCGGAACTGGTAGATCAGGCGCTGATTCCAGTGGGTACCAGCCGGCCGTTCAAGTGTTTCACCTTCACCGCGCAGCACTGCAATGGCATAGAAGAACCGATTGATGGTCCCGGTCTCAAGGCGTACGACAAAGTCTATCTCCTTGCCGTTTACGGTGATTTTTGCAATGTCATCCGTCGCCCTGTCGAGATCCTCCAGCGGATAAAATTTTCCGTTCAGGCTGCTGCGATAGTAATAGCCAGCGTAGGTTTCATGTGCGCAGTCCTTGCTGTAGCCGACGATTTCCTCGGTACGCTGACCTTCGTCATCGAGTGCATAAACGGGCACACCATGACCGTCCTGGTTATCAACCAACGGTTGCAGGTCCGTTTCTTTATTGCGGCCGCAATAAAATGGGTAGCTGTTTGGGCCGGCGAAGAGTGGCTCGACCGGGCCGGTCTCACCTATGCGAATAGGAAACTGAAAGGTTTCATTCGGGCGTTCCATCACCCTGGGATGTGGACCGGTATAAGCTGGTTGGGGGCTTCGATCCAAAGCGCCCTCAGGCACACCCACCACCGGCGCATCCGGTGTGTCCGGCAGCCTTGGCAACTGTTCATATCCGTAGCGAGCGGCTGCCAGCAACGCAACAACAAGCCCGGTCAGACTCCAGAATATCCACCCCCGACGAGACAACATAACGGCCTCCTACCTTTATTTATGCACGCATACCTTTGCTATGAGTATATGTGTTGGCGGTGGAATTGCCGGGCGGCTGGCGCGTCATGAATCGAATGCGCGCACAGGTCAAGCGAGCTGTGAACTTTTACACAACACGGTCGGGAAATTTGCGAAGGAAATTTAACCGGGAGATGAATTTTACGAAAGTAAGCGCGGTGAATGAGTCGCCCGCAGCAGCATTGCACCACTGCGGGACGTGAGATGCTCTCTCCTGTAATCAGCCCGGAATAATACCGGCCTTTTCCAGCGCCTTGAGCACAATCTCGACTTCTTCTTCCAGGCTCTGCTGGTCAGAGCGCAGGTGGATTTCAGCTTTCCCCGGCGCCTCATAGGGGTCATCGATACCGGTAAAGCCTTTGATTTCACCGGCACGGGCCTTCTTGTACAGGCCCTTCGGGTCGCGCGCCTCCGCAGATTCGAGCGAACAGTCCACGAATACCTCGAAGAAATCCAGGTCACCCTGCTCGTGGATGGCGCGTACCTTTTCGCGATCGCCGATGTAAGGGCTGATGAAGCTGCTCAGAACAATGGTGCCGGCGTCTGCGAACAACTTGGAGATTTCACCCACGCGACGGATGTTCTCGTGGCGGTCTTCCGCGGAAAAGCCCAGGTTGGCATTAATGCCCAGGCGCACATTGTCGCCATCGAGACGGTAAGACAGCACGCCACGTGCGGCCAGCGCCTTCTCAACCGCAACTGCGACGGTGCTTTTGCCGGAGCCGGACAGGCCGGTGAACCACAGAGTGGCGCCTTTGTGACCCAGAATGGCAGCGCGGTCCGTGCGCTTGATTTCACCCTCGTGCCAGTGCACGTTCGTTGCTTTTTTCTCTACGGTAAAACCCACGTCAAAAACTCCCTGAAAACAGTTAAAAGGCGCAAATGGCCAGAAATTAAGGGCGCTATTGTCGCTGAAAATCGGCTTTATGAAAAGCAACGCAGGAGGCGTGCAGCTGACCATCTGGTGCTGACTGGGAAAAACAACGAGAGGGGGAAATGGGGTGGCCGACGGGGATCGAACCCGCGACAACAGGAATCACAATCCTGGACTCTACCAACTGAGCTACGGCCACCATTGGATGGGTATAAATTTACGCTAGCAACATTCGTCCTTGCCGGCCACTCTCGCTGAACACGGGGAGAGACCGATTATTCGAAGCCTGGAGCGAATGGCGCGCCCGGCAGGATTCGAACCTGCGACCGTCCGCTTAGAAGGCGGATGCTCTATCCAACTGAGCTACGGGCGCATGCGTAAACAAACCCGAAAATTGGTCGGGGCAGAGGGATTCGAACCCCCGACATCCTGCTCCCAAAGCAGGCGCGCTACCAGACTGCGCTATGCCCCGACACTTTCACCTACATTCCTGACCATCTGTTCAGGTCTGTCTGCCTCTCCCGGTGTCGCAGTTTTCAACCGCGGCGCCGTTTGAGTGGTGCGCATAATACTCATGCCCCCATAGTGAGTCAACGTCCGTAAGCTATTATTTTTCAACAAATTTGCTCTGCTTTCACGGAGCGCGGACAGTCATTCACTTTTTGATCAGGTGCGCCCCCGGGGCCACACTGGCTCACTTTGTGAATGGCTCGCCACTGGCCTAAAACCAAGGCGTTATGACAAAATAGCGCCCTTTTCTCAGTTCTGCAGGATCGCAAATGAGCGCAACCATTCTTGACGGCAAGGCTCTGGCCCAGAAAACCGAACAGGAACTCTCCCGGCGCGTCGCGCAACTCAAAGAAGTTAGCAGAGAACGCACGCCAATCCTTGCCACCATCCTGGTTGGCGACGATCCGGCCTCCGCCACTTACGTAAAGATGAAGGGGAACGCCTGCCGCCGCATCGGCATGGACTCCCTGCAGGTCGAACTGCCCTCTTCTACCACCACCGAGGAGCTGCTGGCCAAGATCCACGAACTGAACGAAAACCCGGACGTGCACGGCATCCTGCTGCAGCACCCGGTGCCGCACCAGATTGATGAGCGCGCCTGCTTCGATGCCATTGCGCTGGAGAAAGACGTAGACGGAGTCACCTGCCTCGGCTTCGGCCGCATGGCGATGGGTGAAGAAGCTTACGGTTGCGCAACCCCCAAGGGCATTATGCGGCTGCTGGAGGCCTACGATGTTGAACTGGAAGGCAAGCATGCCGTAGTGGTTGGACGCAGCCCCATTCTCGGCAAGCCGATGGCGATGATGCTGCTGAATGCCAATGCTACCGTAACCATCTGCCACTCGCGCACGCAAAACCTGCCGGAAATCATCAAGGGTGCCGACGTGATCGTCGGTGCGGTGGGCAAGCCAGAATTTATCCGCGCCGACTGGATCAAGGATGGCGCTGTCGTTGTAGATGCCGGTTACCACCCCGGCGGTATCGGTGATATTGAACTCGGCCCGCTAATGGACCGCGCCAGCGCGGTTACGCCGGTGCCCGGGGGTGTCGGCCCCATGACCATCAACACCCTGATATACCAGTCCGTGGATTCCGGCGAGCGCAAGCTGGGTAAGGGCTAAGGAACCAGCCTGAAAATGAACAGGGATCCCGAAATACTGTTTGAAGACGAGCACTATGTTGTCGTCAACAAGCCGCGGGGCCTCCTCGTACATCGCTCCCCAATCGACAAACACGAGACCCGCTTTGCGCTGCAGATTGTCCGCGACATGATCGGCCAGCGGGTCTATCCGGTACACCGTCTCGACAAACCTACCTCAGGGACGCTGGTATTTGGTAAATCCCCGGAGGCTGCCCGCAGCCTCTCCGAAAACTGGGACTCGGTACGCAAGGTCTACATCGCCCTCGTCCGGGGGCATGCACCGCAGCGGGCCTTTATCGATCATGCCATCCGTGAAAAAGACCCGAGCGTGCGTCGCAGCGCTGAAGGTGATGCAGCCGCACAGGCGGCGCAGACCCGGGTTGTGTGCCTGGCCAGAGGCGAATTCCCGATCGCGTTGGAACGCTACGCGGTCAGCCGCTATTCGCTGGTCGCCGCAATGCCCCTGACCGGCCGGCGCCACCAGATCCGCCGGCACCTGAAACATATCAGCCACCCGATTATTGGCGACGCCAAACATGGCAAAGGCGTTCACAACCGCTACTTTGCCGAACAGCTCGGTATACGGGGCCTCTACCTCCATGCCCTGGTGATCCGGTTCCGTCATCCCTTCACTGGCGAATTGGTGAAATGCCGCGCCGAGCCCGATACCAACTGGGAACGGGCGCTCGAAGTATTCGGCTGGGAAAACGCGCTACCCCGCGCCCACTAGACCGGCACCCACAAGAAAGAAATTATGCGATTAGATAAATATATCAGCCAGGTTACCGAACTCTCCCGCGCAGAGGTCAAGCGTGCCTGCCGTGCGCAGCGCATTCGCATCAACGACAAAATGATCACCGATCCGGCGACCAAGGTTAGCGAGACAGATGATGTCTTCCTGGATGACAAGTTACTCAATACGCCCGGCCCGCGCTACTTCATGCTGAACAAGCCGGTCGGCTATGTCTGTGCAACCAAGGACAGCGAACACCCTACCGTGCTGGACTTGCTGGACGAACCCAACAAGGAAAACCTGCATATTGCCGGGCGCCTCGATATCGACACCACCGGCCTGGTGCTCATCACCGATGATGGGCAGTGGTCTCACAGAATCACATCCCCGAGGCGGGACTGCAAAAAGCGCTACTATGTGCACCTTGCCGAGGCGCTGCCGCGCGAAAGCGAGGCCAAATTTGCCGAAGGCATCTGGCTGGACAATGAAAAGAAGCGCACCAGGCCGGCAGAGATTGAGTGGCTGTTCAGCAATGAGGTAAAGCTCACGATTGGCGAAGGTCGTTACCACCAGGTCAAGCGCATGTTTGCAGCACTCGGCAACAAAGTGATTGAGCTGCACCGCGAAGCGATCGGCCCGCTGGAACTGGACCCGGAGCTTGAGGAAGGCGAATATCGCCCACTCTCCACCGAAGAAATTGCAGCAATCTGACATAACCGATATAAACCAGCTGCAATGACAAAAACGAAAGCCACACCAATCACCGCGAGACTCACGTCGCTGCTCAGCGGCGCCGGCAGCGACACCCTGTGGCTGGCGGAAGAAGGCAGCAAACAGGTGCTGGAGCATCTGCAGGGTTTTCAAGGGCAGATGCTGTGCAACCGATGGGATCTGCACGAACAGGCCCGCACGGCCGGTATCCAGTCGCGCTTTTCTGACTTCGACTTTGCCGATATCGATACGCAACAAATCCGTACTGTGATTGTGCGTGTACCGAAGGAGCGTGCCGTAGTGCACCACCTCCTGAACCAGTGTGCCCGACACCTGCCATCAGGCAGTGAACTGCGGCTGATTGGTGAAAAGCAGAGCGGCATCAAAACCTATGCCAAACGCGGTGCTGCTCTGTTCCAGTGTGGCAAGAAAATTGAGAAATCAGGCAATCTGTACGAGGTGGTCCTGACCCGGGGTGAGTCCACAGGCCCGCTGCTGGCAGATGATGACTACGCCGAACTGCGGGTACTGACACTAGCACGGGGGGCAGAGACGCTGGACGCTCTTACAAAGCCCGGGCTTTTTGGCTGGGACAAAATCGATCTCGGCAGCCAGATTCTGTCCGAAACTTTACCGAGCGCATTGGCTGATACTTTGCCCCAAACAGGCGCGACCATCGTGGACCTTGGCTGTGGGTACGGCTACCTGTCATTAAAACTTGCCGAATTAGTTGCCGAATTGGTTACCGAAAGTACAGCCGAACTCAACCTCATCGCAACCGACAACAATGCCGCGGCATTGAAAGCCTGCGCAAGGAACCTTGCCATGCTCGCTGAGCAAGCCGTGGTTATTCCTTCTGACGCAGGTGACACTATCGAAAGCGCAGCCGCAGATCTGGTGATCTGCAACCCGCCATTTCACCGGGGCGCCCAGGTAGAAGAAGACCTGACAGACCGATTCCTGGCGAATGCCGCGCGTATTTTGAAGCCCGGGGCTGTCGCCCTGTTTGTCGTCAACGAATTTATCCCGGTGCCGAGAAAGTCAGCCGGCCGGTATTCTGCCTGTGAAGAAATCAGGCACCGCGACGGCTTCAAGGTCTACCAACTCAAAAATCAGTAGTCGCTCAGGCTAGTAGTCGTTCAGGCTGTTGATGTTCAGCGCAAGGGTGTGCTCTTCCAGCTCTTCAAGATCCAACAACCGTTGCAATGCTTCACGCACAGACGGCGTCGCCGCCTCCTGCAACATCTGTCGGTATTGATCAGCGAGATAGATCTCCACATCCATCGCCGCATTCGCAATGGATTCAGTGCTTTCAATATCGGCGCTACGAACCTTGTCGAGCAGGAATGGCTCCTTGCCCTCGGGGGCAAACTGCAACCACGAACGCAAGACCCCCGGTGACATATCCTGGCGGAAATTATCGAGGGAATGGGTCATGGACTCCTCGCGCCTGCGCAACTGATCCAGTAGTAATGCATTGCGCTCGCTGGTCGTCAGCTGCTCGAGCTCCTCATACTGATGCGCGAGATCAGCATGGAAGCGCCGCCCCTCGTCAATCACGTCGCCAATCGTCTTATATCGCATGCACAGCTGCCCCACCGGTAAATAGATGCCCTATCTGCCAGTATAGTCACGGGGAGGAAAAAGCTGCCATTTTGTGATTCGGCCGACCGGGCCGTACTGCTGTCACTCGCGCTAACCCTTGCGCAGCTCCAGATCGAACGCCGAAGGAGACCAGGGCGGGGCAAGGTTTTGGGTAAAGAACTGCCGGTTCAGTTCCTCGCGGGAGAAGACACCAATGGTGTTTTCATACTGGGGCAGCTGCAACGACCAGCGTGCAGCAAAGTCAGCGGTAACATCCGGGGCTTTACGCCAACCGCAGTTCAGAAACTCCTTGCGGCTGGCAAAGTTGGTAACCATCAAGCCAGCCGGCGCCAGAATGCCGCCGAGCGCCTTGCACCATGTCGGTGTAACCGGGATTGCGCGACTGGGTATGCCATCGGAATGACCAAACAGGTCGTCGATGATCAGATCGAAATCCGGGCCCCGGTAGGCCTCCACAAAATTGACCGCATCGTCGCAAATGAGCTCGACCCGCTCAACGCCAAACCAGTCTCGACAAACCTCGAGATGCACCGGGTTGATATCCACCGCAGTGATGCTGGCACCGGGTAGGAGTCGTTGTAACAAGCGGATCACCGTACCGCCGCCAACACCCAGTACCAGTATGCGGCGAACAGAGGCAGGCGGACGGAAGCAGACGGGGATGTAGAGAAGCTCCCACAGAGAGCCTCGCAGCGGCCTGTCGGGGTTCCACTGACTGTGCAGAACCCCGTTGCTGTAAAGGCGGATGCTGGCGCCATGGCTACGAATTTCGTAGCGGTCTCCATCGCACTCCCTGTGCCAGAGAACAGCCATGGAACCCTATTATCCGCTGACCGGAGCGTCGCTACAGTCCAGCAGGACCTCGCAGAACCGGGCAAGCCCTTCCCTGTCCTCTTCACCAAAACGCCCGAAATCCGGGCTGTCGACATCCAGTACGCCAACACAGCGCCCGTCGACATACAGCGGGATCACGATTTCGGAATTGGACACGGCATCGCACGCGATATGCCCTGGAAACGCATGCACATCCTCTACCAGCTGTGTTTCACCGGTAGCGACTGCGGTACCACACACACCTTTGCCAACAGGGATACGGGTGCAGGCCGGCTTACCCTGGAAAGGCCCCAGAACCAACTCTTCGCCTTTCTCATCGAGAAAATAAAAACCGGCCCAGTTGATGCGCTCGATTTCCATAAACAACAGCGCGCTCGCATTTGCGGTATTGGCGAGCCAGTCTCGCTCTCCGCTAAGTAATCCTTGCAGCTGCTCGCTCAGGCTTTGATAAAACGTATTCACTCAAAAATTCTCACTGCTTACTGCTTACTGCTTACTGCTTACTGTAAATAAGGATCGGTTGCCGCTTCCTCGGCTTCCTCTTCCCCAAGACGTTCGGCGTCGACAGTGGGCGCATTCCAGAAGGCTTCCTCTGCAGCTGCATCCTCATCGGCCTGATTACTGTTGATCACAGGACCGGCATCAGTGCCGTCAGAGAGACGAACGACCTTGTCGCTCGCTTCTGGCAAACGGCGAATCCTTCGTTTTGCAGAGCTTTCTGCAGAGCGCTCAACCGGTGCGGTCACTGTCGCTGCCGGGGCTGGCCTGGCATTTGACACCACGGCCTTCATGGCGCCCTGACGACGCTGGTCCAGCTTCATCTCAGCCAGTTCCGCACTCACGCGCTTCAACTCTGCCTTGAGGTCCCCGACTTCCGCCTGCATCTGTGTCATCTGGTCGAGCACGCCACGGGTCTTGCGGCTTTCAGTCTCGTAGAAAATCGCCATACCGGAGATGGCTGCCGCGAACATTAGTACGAGTGTCAGGTTTCTCACAGTTATTCTCCAATCATGCCTTTAGCCGGTGCCATATTTAGCTGATGATAGTCCCAGCCAAAACAGTCCCGGTCAATAGTAAAGAAATAGCCCCTGCCCTATTACGCCTCGGCCGATTCAACCTCTGCCATAAAATCGAGCATCGCCTGATGGCGGATGGTCCGGCGATGATTCGCCATCATTTCCGCTATCCGTTCGCTGTTGCAGACCTTGCGGTCAACGTACACTCGTGTATTCAACTCGCCAACCGGCTTCGGACTGGGGCACTTGCTGAAGACGAACTGGTTGGAAACCAGGTCCATAAACGGACCACACTTGCTGGTAGGCATGATGAACAGCAGCTGCAATCCGAGGGTTTCCGTCAGGTAGTTGATCACCTCCCGGGAGCGGGTTTCGTCCATTTTCGAGAAGGCCTCGTCCACCAGCACCATGCGCAGGTGGCTGCTGCCTTCATTAAAGCGAAATGCGGAGGTGACCGCCGCTGAGCGGATGATGTAGGCCGGCGTTTCCAGCTGGCCGCCGGAGCCCGTACCATACTGGCTCAGGGCAATCGGGTCCTTACCCTCCGGCTCCTTGTAGATTTCGTATTCGCGATAGTTGCGATAGTCACTGACGCGCTGTAGTTCCCGCAGTGCCGTTTGTTCATCGGCATCCAGCAACATCCCCAGTAACTTGTCCCTGACCTTGCGGTGTTTGGGCTTAAGCTCCGCATCGAACAGGCTTTCCCCCTCACCGAGGTTGGGCAGGTCGATGAGCGCTTTGAAGAAGCTGTAATACTCCTCGAATTCCGGCACAAAGCGGTACGCAAAACGGAAGCGCTCGCGATCCGCACCAAAGCGATGATGCTCGAGCTCCAGGTTCAGCTGGTCCAGTACTTCCTTGCCACGGTTCACTGACTGGTAAATGGCGTGGCAGAGATGCGTCACAAAGGTGGTATTGAAAGACTGTTTGAGGCCGCCAAGTTGCTCATGACGCTCCGCCAGCAGATTGTGCTTCAGGCGGTTGCGTAGCGCCTCCACCTGGCGTTCCAGGCTGGAAACCGCACGGAACGTGGCATCGCCCTGCCCGGCACCGGGCGCCGGCTCATAAATCAGGTTGTCGCTCTCCGCGCTCAACTGGTTATGTTCCGGCACCTTGCGGTAGAGCTTGCGATCCAATTCCTCCAGCCGCGCCGTGCGCTCACCGAGGTCCGCCTCGAAATCAAATGCCTCTCCGGCCAGCTCAACCTCGCGGTCCGCCTGCTCCAGCGCCACGTCCGGATCGAAGTCCGGGCTGATCGTAGTGATCTGTTGAACCGCGTGCTCTTCCTGCTCAAGTCGCTCATCGAGCAGATCCTGCTGCGCCGCCAGTGCCTTACCCTGCTTGTCGTGCTGCTCACAGTCGCGCTCCAACCGACCGGACACTTTCTGGGTATCCGCCAGCGCCGTGCGCGCCTGTTCCAGCTCAATCCGCAGGCTCTCCGCCTGGGCTTCCAGGGATTCCGAGCCGCTCAAATCAAGGTTAGCAAGGGATTGCTCGGCATCTCGCCACGCCTGCTGGGCGCCAAGCATGCGAGCAACGACAGCCTGCAACTGCAAGGGCTTTACGCTGGCCAGCGCCCGGGAAACGCGCCGCACGAGGTTGTACCGATCATTCAGTTCATTGGCGGCCGCCAGCAACTGCTCAAACTGGCTTTCCTGTGCGGCAAGG
The DNA here is from genome assembly GCF_030270605.1 of Biformimicrobium ophioploci. Taxonomy (GTDB): domain Bacteria; phylum Pseudomonadota; class Gammaproteobacteria; order Pseudomonadales; family Cellvibrionaceae; genus Biformimicrobium; species Biformimicrobium ophioploci. The sequence goes on along the minus strand of NZ_BSYJ01000008.1, from coordinate 56,646 downwards.
GCGCGTGCGCGCGCACCTTCGCCAAAGACAAGATCGGAATCCGGCATATCGCAGCGGAACAGCGCGTAATTGCCGCTCGCGATACCCTCCGCAGTCACACCCCGGCGCGTGGATTTCAGTACCGCAGTATCCGTCACCTGCACCACACTGCCATAGGATGCGCGCAGGTAATGCTCCGCGGTCTTGTCACTGAAGCGCATCAAATGCAGGATACTGTCGTGCGAGAGATCAATGCGCTCCGAATCGCGTGCAGCCTGTGCACCCTGAATCACCCGGGTGCGGTTTTTCCCCGGCAGCCCACGCACTATCCGAATCGCTTCAGACTCAAATTCCCGATCCACAATAACCGCAAATCGCGTGCCGCCAAGAAGGCCCTCAACCGCCATCTGCCACTGCTCGTCGAGTACTTCAACGTAATCACAGAGGACACGAGGCTCGGCTTGCGGACAGCTCGCGCGAATCGCATCCAGAGCGGCCTGTACGTACTGCGGGTAACGAACACGACTGCCGCGCAACTGCCGGATGACCTGCTCTGCGGTGGACAGTTTCTTTTGTGCAGCACTCACCTCCGCGCCGAGGCTGGCTGACATAGCCGCGACCCGGTCACGCAGGCTGGCCCCATCTTCGTCTGCCTGTCCGGAATCTTCTGCACTGAGGGATTTACAAATGAGGTTCTGGGCTGCCTCAACGGACTCCGCGGCCTTTTGCAGTTCCGCCAGCGGAGCCAGATCGACCCAGTCGCTACCAAGCAGCGGGCTGAAATCCGGCAGTTCCAGGTTACAAATAGCCTTCAGCTGGCTACTGAATGTCTTACCCTGCAGCCCGGGAATTGCAATCCCGATACTGGTGGTGTTGATGAGAGACTGGAGTTCCTGCAGCGCTTCCTTGTTGGCCGCCGCCTGTTGCTCCTGCTCGAACAGGGGCCGCTTGGCGTCCCGCAACGCGCCCTGCGCCGAGGTAATGGCAAGTTCCAGCTGGCGCTTGTCTCGCAAGGCCGGCACGCCCTGACGCTGGGCCTCCACTTCGATCTGGCGCTGGGTAAGGCGCTCGATATCTTCACTCAGCTGCTGACGGCGCTGCTCGTTGAGCTCCAGCTCCGAGGACAATGCGCGCAGCTTTTCCTTGCCGGCAAGCCAGGTCTGCTGCAGGCGTACCTGAGCCTGCTTTGCCGCTTTGTACCGCAACATGGCAAGGGACAACCACTCTTCCCGGTAAATCGCGGCCGTCTCGCCGAGACCCTGCAGGCTATCGATGGTGGAGACCAGCTGACGCGCTTCCTGCTCCATACCGTGTATGGTCTTCATCAGCTCGGAAACCGAACGGATGGCATCGCCGAGATCACGCTTCTCCAGCACCTCACGTGCGACAAACTCGCTGATGCTCTTTACCGGCTTGTAGGCCATAAACCCGGCGAAAGTACGTGCCGCGTTTTTGGCCTCGTCTGCAGGCACGGCATCCTTGCGGCCGCGCAGCGCACCGTAGAGCCGGCGGAGGTAGGCTGATTTCTTGTCGTACTGCTCGATATTGCCGAACTGCTTCTGCAGCACTGCGTGGATCTTGTCGAGTGGCAGCAGATGCTTGCCGTCACTGTATTCCTTGATGATATCGCCGATCGCCAGCTGCACGCCTGGCAACAGGAAAAATCGCAGGTCGTCCTGGCGCGCCTGAGCCGGCTTTACAGTGCTATCCAGCCGTGCACGCGCGCCGAGCACCGCAGTGAATGGCTCCCCCTCCTCTCCGCGCGTGACATCGAAAACACCCGCAATGTAACAATCTGTGGGGGCCGTGCGTGCAAAGCTGCCGTCATCACATCCCATCACGTAGGACGCGAGCGTCCGCACCTGCTTGCCACCGCGCCCGCGCTGGGTGGTTTCATCCTGCCCGGGGTTGTAACTGAACAGGGTGTCATGGGCGGCGGTCATCAATGTCTGGATCGCATCCGCCAGCGTGGTTTTGCCTGAACCATTGCCGCCGGACAGGAGGTTGACCGGACCGAATTCATATTCCAGCTGGGGAATATTGCCCCAGTTGACCAGAATCAGTTTCTTAAGAAACATCGGTGGTCTCCTCAGCTTCATTATCGAAGAGGCTGCGTCCTTCGATCACTACGGAACCCTGTTCATCTTCATCAGAAGATACATCCGGCTCAGTTCCTGAAACATCACCTGCGCTGCTCTCACCTGTGCTGCTCTCTCCTGTGCCGCGCTCATCTGCGCTGCTGGCATCAGACTGCCGCTCTGCAGTATCGGCGAGGCCTGCGACTTCCATGACCTCCGCAATAGCGGCATCATTGACGAAATGCGTAATTGTCGGGCGGATACGCAGCCAGCTTTCACTACTACCGTCTTCCGCACTGAACTGGATCAGGCGCAGCTGGCGCAACTTGCGCAACAGTGAAACACGCTCGCCCTGGGTTTCCGGGAGCGACATTTTGAGCAGATTGCGCAGGCCAAGCTCCAGCGCCTCCAGCGGCGCCGGGACACACCCCTGCTCGTCCACCTGCGCTTCTCGCAGGCCTTTCTCATATTCGACCCGCAACACCAGAATGGCGGCAACCTCCGCCTGCGACAGACGTGTCCGGAATCCACCATGGTGCGGCTGCTCCGCATCCGGCATGCCCGGCACCGTCGCCGCCGGTGGATAAATACGGATAAACTGAAAGCGCCTGTCGTGTTGCAGCCGTACGCCCAGCGGTGCCAGCCACGACTCCACCAATGCCTCACAGCGGAGGAAGCGGTCGTACAGCAGCTCCTCAACCTGGCTTTCGTCCCTGCAGATCACACCCCAATCCAGCAGGCGCACCAGCAGTTCGGAGAACTCTTTTTCTGTGACCTGGCATTTTGCCAGGCATTCTTCCAGGTACTGGTCAATCACGTTGTTTCAACTCAAGAAAAAATTCGTCAAATTCAAAACAGGGATTTTCGCCACGCTCACCGGTAAAGGTCACTTCAAACCGGTATTCACTGGAGTCTGCAGCAGCGCTGGCAACTTCCAGTGCATGGCCCATCGCCAGCATCTCCCGCGCATTACTGCACGGCAGGTCCCGGCTGGAAATACGCCGTCCCGCGCCCATGGCTTCACGCACGTAGCTACGCAGCTCTGTATTATTCATGGAGAACGCCTGATCGAGCAGTTGCTGAATCACCACGTCGCGACGATTTTCCGCATCCAGTTCGACACTGTCTTCGATCTGCGTAACAACCGGGCGGCGCTTCTGCCTGTTCGCCAGCTGCACCTGTCCCGGGTCATGCAGGCGAAGTTGAAGGCCCTGCATCGAATCGCCAATACTCCCCAGCAACTCAGCCCGGTTTTCCGCCGCACCCAGCGTCGAGCAGAGCTCGACCAGGTCGCTGTCGTTATTGCGATGCATATAGCTGAGTTGCCGGATAATGATGTCTGCGCGCTTGGTAAACCCGTTCAGTGCACTGCGCAGAGCTGGCAGACTGATTTCACAGGCCCGCCGCATCCGCTCATCAATGGTGTCCAGCATGTACCAGAGCACGCTTCGCCCATCCTGCACCAGTTCGGGCACCAGCCTGCGAAGGTTGCGTTCCCATTCGGCCTTACGCTCCTTCGACTGCCTGCGTACCTTACCAATCACCTTGTTAATTGCATCGCGGTGCTTCTCTACACTGTCAGCCGAGAGCCGCACGGCGAGGTCAGGCTGGAAGCGGGTTTCCATGAACTGGAAGAACTGATCGGCGGCCTGCTGCACCAGCTGCTGCGATTCAACTTCTCGCACCAGCTCGCGGCGGCGTTCTTCCAGCTCGGAAATGATATCGGTGAAGTCGGCAACGATGCGCTCTGAGTACTCCCAGGCGTCGATCAGATCATGCTCCTCACCGCGGGCAAGAAAAGCATCGAGCGCATTCAGGGTGTTGCGGGTATTGCGATGGCGAGTGCGAACGCGAGTGTTATTGGTTTCCACCAGCGGCTGGGTAAAGAGCCGCCCGCGACGGCTGAACGGGTAAGTCGATGTCAGGCTGGCGCCGTCTACCTGCTTCTCCAGCCAGCCGCAATCCACCAGCAGGTTCAGAACCCAGCCGGCCTGTTCCCTGAGGTTCTTGAAACGCCGCTCGCCCTCCCCCTGCTCACTGTCGAGTTGCGGGGCACGGGTCAGCGCTTCGGAGAATACCTCGATGATCTGCTCTCGCCTGAGCGACTCACCATAATCGGCATTCGCCGTGTAAAGGCGCTCATACAGCAGGCGCAGGCATTCAACCACCTGCTCACGGTATTTACCCGTGAGCGGGCGAAAGAAGTGCTCGTAGGGTTCCGCAAAGAACAGCATGCAGGGCGGGATTATTCAGGCTTCTGGTTCAGTACGCAGTACTTGGTAAAGTCCCTGGCGTCATTCAACGTCCAGTTGCCCTTGTCGCTCTTCTCCATTTTCTCGCACCATGCGTCGGAGCCGCGCTCCGGCTCACAGCCGAACAGGAAAACGATAGGCAGAAGAATAAGGATCTTTTTCATTGTTGTTATCTCTGTAAATCAATCTAACTCAAAATAGCCCCGAATTTTTCGGAGCCCAAAAATCATACATAGGTGGAAGCGTTATCGGTGAACGAAATAGCTTTTAAGCCCGACGCCACTTGGTGCCTTCTCTACTGTCTTCAAGTATTACACCACGCACCCTCAGCTCTTCACGCACCTCATCGGCACGGGCAAAGTCCTTGGCCGCCTTGGCGTCCGTGCGCGCCTGGATCAGCGCCTCGATTTCCTCTTCGGAAATGGCATCGGCACTACCGCGCGCCTGCTTGAACCACTCTTCCGGGTCCTGCTGCAGGATGCCAAGCAGGTTGGCACCGGTCAGCAACAACCCCTTCAAACGCGCCTTTTCTTCACCCTCAGCCCGGTTGAGCTCCTTGGCAAAGTGGTGCAGCTCACTGATCGCAATCGGTGTATTGAGGTCGTCCTCGAGCGCAGCCATGAAAGCACTATCGGCGAGCGATACATCCGCGGCTTCGACGCCTTGGTTATCGCGCAGGAAACCGTACAGGGTATCCAGGGTACGCCAGGCCTGCTCCAGCAGGTCCGCGCTGAAGTTCAGCTCGGAACGGTAGTGCGCGGAAAGCAGCGCGAACCGCAATACTTCGCCCGGATATTCTTTCAGGAGATCATGCACCAGGCGGAAATTGCCCAGGGATTTGGACATCTTCTCGCCATCGATATTGACGTAACCGTTGTGCATCCAGTAACGCACGAACTCTGCTTCATTGGCACAGCAGCTCTGCGCAATCTCGTTTTCATGGTGCGGGAAAGTGAGGTCACGACCACCACCGTGGATATCGATGGTATCGCCGAGGTGTTTCTTGATCATGGCGGAGCACTCCAGGTGCCAGCCCGGGCGGCCACGCCCCCAAGGGCTGTCCCAACCCGGCTCATCATCGTACGACGGCTTCCACAGGACGAAATCGCCAGCGTATTTTTTGTACGGCGCCACTTCCACCCGCGCACCGGCGAGCATATCTTCCAGGGAGCGGTTCGACAGCTTGCCGTAGTCCTCCATCGACTGCACCGCAAAGAGCACGTGCCCCTCTGCTTCGTAAGCATGTTTCTTTGCGATCAATGACTCGATCATCGCAATCATTTCTGGAAGATGCTGGGTCGCATAAGGCACGACGTCCGGGCTCAGGCAGTTCAGCTCGTCCATATCCTCGACGTACGCCTGGGCAAAACGCTGCGACAGCACGGAGATATCCTCGCCCAGCTCCTTCGCCGCGTTCATGATCTTGTCATCGATATCAGTAATGTTGCGTGCATACACAACATCGCTGTACTTCTGCTTCAGCAGACGGTACAGGGTGTCAAAAACCACCGCCGGACGCGCATTGCCGATATGCACACGGTTATAGACCGTGGGGCCACACACGTACATGCGCACGCGGTCCTCTACCAGCGGGACAAATGGCTCTTTTTTACGCGTAAAGGTATTAAAAACTTGCAGACTCATAAAAACTTTTCAATCGTCAAATCAGCTATCGAACAATCAGCTTGCGAGCGCACTCGCTGCACTCGCCCTAGGATTGCTTGGCCCAGCTATCGCGCAGACCAATGGTGCGGTTAAAGACCCGCACATCCCCACCGGAATTCTTGCCATCCAGGCAGAAGTAACCATTGCGCTCAAACTGGTAGTGATCGTCGCTGGTCGCATTCGCCAGGCCAACCTCTGCCTTACAGCCCTTCAATATCTGCAGGCTATGCGGGTTCACATGATCGAGGAAGTTCTTGTCCCCGGCGTCCGGCGCTTCGTCGCTGAAGAGCCGATCGTACATACGCACTTCGCAATCCACATGCTTATCGGCGGAAACCCAGTGAATCACGCCCTTCGGCTTGATGCCGTCTGCCGGATCCACGCCGCGGCTTTCCAGATCCACAGTGCATTTCACTTCCGTGATCTCGCCTGCATCGTTCTTGACAACCTCTTCCGCCTGGATCACATACGCATTGCGCAGGCGCACTTTCTTGCCCAGCACCAGGCGCTTGTACTTCTTGTTGGCTTCCTCACGGAAGTCTTCCCGCTCAATGAAGATTTCTCGCCCGAACGGCAGGGTACGAACACCCAGGTCCTCCCGGTTCGGGTGGCCCGGTGCATCAAGCTCCTCAACCTGCCCTTCCGGATAATTGACCAGCGTAATTTTGAGCGGGTCCATTACACACATCGCACGCGGTGCGTTCTTGTCCAGGTCATCGCGGATGCAATATTCCAGCATGCCAACATCCACGACCGAATCACTGCGCGTCACGCCGATCATTTCGCAGAAGTTGCGAATCGACGCTGGCGTGTAACCACGACGACGTAGCCCGGAAAGGGTTGGCATACGCGGGTCATCCCAGCCATCCACATGCGCTTCATCAACCAGCTGCTTCAGCTTGCGTTTGGAAACCACGGTGTAGTTGAGATTCAGTCGCGCGAACTCATACTGTGTCGGCTTGGCCGGCACCGGCAGGTTTTCAATAAACCAGTTGTACAGCGGCTTATGGTCCTCAAACTCCAGCGTACAGATAGAGTGGCTGATATTTTCAATCGCATCGCACTGGCCGTGTGCAAAATCGTAGCTCGGATAAACACACCACTTGTCACCAGTCTGGTGGTGGGCCATTTTCTTGATGCGATATATCACCGGGTCGCGCAAATTAATGTTCGGCGCGGCCATATCGATCTTCGCGCGCAGGCTACAGCTACCCTCTTCCAGTGCGCCACTGCGCATTTCTTCAAACAGCGCGAGGTTCTCTTCGACGGTACGATCACGGTACGGGCTGTTCTTTCCCGGCTGGGTCAGGCTGCCACGATATTCACGCGCCTCATCCGGCGACAGGTGGCAGACATAGGCTTTGCCTTCGCGAATCAGGTGCAGTGCCCACTCGTAGAGCTGGTCGAAATTGTCTGAGGTGTGCTTGACCTCGCCATCCCACTCGAAACCAAGCCACTGCACATCACGTTTGATCGCCTGTACGTATTCGTCTTCTTCCTTCGCCGGGTTGGTGTCGTCGAAGCGCAGGTTACAGACTCCGCCAAACTCCTGCGCAAGGCCAAAATTCAGGCAGATAGACTTGGCGTGGCCAATATGGAGATAGCCGTTCGGCTCTGGCGGAAAGCGCGTGACAACCTTATTGACCTTGCCGGACTCCAGGTCCGAACGAATGATATTCTGGAGGAAATGAGCGGGCTTGCTCTCTGAACTCATGATGAACTCTTCAACTTTCGAGTGACTACTTGCGATGCCTGCTACCGATTACCTGCTGAGTAATTAAAGACCGGACAACAGCTTAATTTTTGATCTGGCGCAGGTCGGCTGGCGAAAGGCGGAGTATACCCCCAATACCCGCTTTTGTATGCGCCAAACACCCCCCTGAAAAGGCCCACGAGGCTTTGAATCGGCGCCAGCCGGCGGTATCATGCCGGCCTTTCGACACCTCCCGAGCAACCCAAGCGGACTCTTTATATGATTACACTGCACACCACTTACGGCGACATCGACATTGAGCTGGATTTCGACAACGCCCCCAAAACGGCGGCCAACTTCCTCCAGTACAGCCGTGATGGCTTCTATGCAGGCACTATTTTCCACCGGGTAATCGACGGCTTTATGATTCAGGGTGGCGGCATGCTGCCGAGCATGGAGCAAAAAGAAACCGGCGCACCGATCCAGAACGAAGCGGACAACGGCCTCAAGAACGACATCGGCACGCTCGCCATGGCCCGCACCCAGGACCCGCACTCCGCAACTGCACAGTTTTTCATCAACGTGAACAACAACGACTTCCTCAACCACCGCTCCAAGGACACGCAAGGCTGGGGCTACTGCGTGTTTGGCAAGGTCACTTCCGGCATGGACGTGGTCGAGAAGATCAAGGCAGTTCCGACCGGCAGCCACGGCTTCCACCAGGATGTGCCAAAAGACTCCGTCGTGATCGAGAGCGTCACCGTATCTGACGCCTACGCCGACAAATAAGGCTGCCGCCAGGCACCTCCCCCCAGCGGCGTAGTACCGGCTTCGGTATTGCGTCGCTGCCGACCACCAACCACCAAACCCTGAACCCCAAACCCTCAGCCAGCGGAGCCAGCCGTGTCACAACTGATCATCTCCGACCTGCACCTGGACCCGAGCCGTCCGGCGGTAACAGAAGCCTTCTACGAATTCCTGCAGGAACGGGCACGCGAGGCCGATACGCTCTACATCCTCGGGGATTTTTTTGAAGCCTGGGTTGGCGACGATGACGATGCACCATTGTCTCTGGAGGTTCAGGACAAGTTGCGCCAGTACGTCGATGCGGGGCACAAGCTGTATTTCATGCACGGCAACCGGGACTTCCTGGTGGGAGACGGCTTCGCGGGCAATACCGGTGCCACGCTGCTTGAAGACCCGACTGTGGTCAGCCTGGGCGGCGAAAACGTCCTGCTGATGCACGGTGACAGCCTGTGCACCGGCGATACGGAATACATGGCATTTCGGCAACAGGCCCGAAACCCGGCCTGGCAACAGGGCTTGCTGTCCCGCCCCCTCGAGGAGCGCCGTGCGATCGCGGCGCAGCTACGCGCTACCTCCAAATCCATGAACAGCCTCAAGGCCGAGGACATCATGGACGTTACCCAGTCAGAAGTTGAGCGCCTGATGCTGGAAAATGGTGTACAGACTTTGATCCACGGCCACACCCACCGCCCGGCCGTACACGATTTCACACTGGGCGACGCCCCTGCACGCCGAATCGTACTGGGTGACTGGCATGATCTGGGCTGGTGCATTTACGCAGACAACAGCCGTCTCGATCTTATAAACTGGCCGATAAAGGGTTGACCGGCAAATCAACCGGCTAATTTTCGACCAGACGCGAGTACAGCATATTGCCCCACAGGCTGCCCCACCCTCTACCGGAAGCGCACTATCGAGTCCTCGTACTTGGCGGATACGGGGTCTTTGGCAGTCGAATCACCAGACAACTGGCGTCACACCATGACCCGGACAACCCGGTTCACCTGATCATTGCCGGTCGAAACAAAATCAAGGCAGACAAACTTGCCGAGCAGCTTCCCTGCAGCGCTGAGGGCCTGCGCCTCAACCGCAACGCAATCAACCTCCCAGCCCTGCTTCAGGCACTGAATATTCGCCTCGTCATACATTGTGCCGGACCTTTCCAGGGGCAGGATTACCGTGTGGCAGAGGCCTGCCTTGCCAACAAGATCCACTACATCGACATTGCTGACGCACGCCGCTTTGTCTGCGACATCAGCAGGCTGAACGAATCCGCCGTAAAGCAAGGTGTGTCGATTGTTTCCGGCGCTGGCGCGCTGCCAACCATCTCCTCGGCAGTACTGGCACGGACTGCACCGGGCTTCGCGACCATCGAGGAATGTCACATCTGCATTGCCCCCGGTCACCAGATCCAGCGGGGCATTGCAATCGTCCGCGCAGGCTTCGAATCACTGGGGGCAGATTTCCCACAGCTGGCCGATGGCCGTTGGCACAGTACGTTCAGCGGCAACCACCACCGCCTCTGCGAGCTGGGGCACCCCGTCGGCAAGCGCGAAGTCTGCGATTTTGATGTGCCAGACCTGGAGTTATGGCCACAGAGGGTCCAAGGGATCAGAACTGTGACTTTCGGGACCGGCCTGCAACCGCGCCTGTTACAAAAGGGTCTCAACGCATGGGCACACCTGTTCCGCTTTATGCGGCAGCTCGGAAAAACCCACATCGCGAAATGGGGACACAAGTTGGCAGAGATCTGGCCGGGTGGCTCGCCGCACGGTGGTATGTCGGTAACCATCCGCGGCACGAATCAGGACGGCCGACGTATATCACTCAAATGGGAAGCACTGGGCCTGAATGGATCCGGCCCGGACATTGCTGCAGCACCTGCGGCGGCGCTGGCCTTGAAAATCATCCGCGGCGAGCCAGTAACAAACGGCGCCTACCCCAGCTGGAACACCGTCTCTCTGGAAGAGATCCTGTCCAGCCTGGACAACGAGCCGGTGGTGACGAGTACGCTCGTTACGCCTGACTGAATTAGACCTGACTGACCGGCCCGCTGTGGAAGCGGAACTCCGCATCCTCACTCAGCACCAGTTCGCGCTCCTTCTCCAACAGCACCTGTACCCGGTCACGGATATCCGTACCTGCCGCATTTTCAGCGAGAGTCAGGTAATCAGAAAAGTGGCGCGCTTCCGACTTCAGCAGCGAGTTGTAAAACTTCTGCAGTTCCTCATCGAGGTGCGGCGCAAGCTTGGCGAAACGCTCACAGGAACGCGCCTCGATGATGGCGCCGCAGATCAGCGTATCTACCAGGCGAGCCGGTTCACTGCTGCGCACCAGTTTGCGCAGTTCAGCGGCGTAACGGGAGGCACCAACGTGCGGGTAGCTGATACCGCGCCTTTCCATGATCGCTATGACCTGCTCGAAATGCCGCAACTCTTCCCGCGCCAGGCGTGACATCTTGTTCAGCAGCTCAAAATTATCAACATACCGGAACATCAGGTTCAGCGCGGTGCCCGCTGCCTTCTTCTCGCAATTTGCATGATCCACCAGCAACATTTCCGGGTGCTGAAGCGCACTCTCAATCCAGCTGTCTGGTGTTTCGCACAGAAGGAAGGCGTGGATTGCGGAAAGATCGGTCACTGCTGGTACCTGCTACCTACGGCTGGAGGATGGTCAATTTCTGGCCGCGCATTATATACGAGTCGCCTATCCCTACCATGTTCACTGGTACCACCTGACCCGCAGAAGGCGTAAATACATGGAATTTGGCGGAAAAACTGGTCTCCCCACATTTGATAACGGTTTTTTACGTACCTATTTTTTGTTAGGGCGCTTATTCGCCTCGGATAACGCAGAGATTTTCCGGCTGAAGAGCTGACATCAAGCCAGCGCAGCCACCAAACAAGCCGGAGCAGTCACCAAAGAAGCCAGAGTAGTCACCAAACCAGCCAGAGCATCACCAGATGGCAGGCAATCACGAGATAGCTCACCAGGGCACGGGTGCGGAAATAATTGCGCAGCCGCCGGGCATTGGGATTGAGACGCGCCTCTTCCCAGCGGACATAAGCGAAACCCGCCGCAAGCAGCAGAATGCCCCACTTCTGTGCAGAGAAAAGCAGCCCAACCCATGCCACTAGCGCCAGGGCATTGCTCTGCAGTGCAAGGGAAAGCCGCTTCGGATGCTGCGCGCGGTTCAGGGCGGCCGCCCACCATATGCCAACGAGAAAGCTGAGAATGCAGGCGCTGTAGGCTGCAAACAGGAAACGCCCCCCTACCCCAAACAGCTCGGTACCGGTCCACTGCATCCAGATACCGACAAGGAACGGCAACACCCCCGCATAGGCAAGACTGTCGAATAACGGGGTTGGCTCGGTAGGTGGCGGCGTGTCGCGAGGTTCCTTCATGTGCGCTAGTCTAAATAGCGTGGGATCGATTAGCTTAGACGAAGCAAGCAGTGGTGAGCGTGGAAACAGAACACAAGATCGACGTCAAACAGGCCCTGCGTGTATTTGACCGCGCCACCAAGGAAGGCAAGAAACTCGATGACGGCTGGCACTATCATGGCATCACCGCCAGTACCGACTTCGACGGCTACACCGTGTTCCTGAGCACCCCCAAAGTCCAACTTAGCATTTTCTTCCACAACAAATTTACCGTGGACTACAAGACCGCATTCGAGCTGGAAGAGTTCGTGGAGCTCCTCAAGAGGCTGGATAAATCCTGAATACCACCGTCTGGCAATAGCTGGCACTAGCTGGCAATGCAAAGCGTAGTCGCGTAACCTACCGAAGTTAACGGCTTGTTACGTACTTATAAAATGGACTTTTTTCCCGCGGAAACCCTTACGGAATTGCAGAGGCAACTCGACCGGCTCGAGCAGGATCTTATTGCTGACAGCCGCGAGTCCGGCGAACGTGCATACTTGGTGGAAATCCCGGAACTCATGCGCTGCGAATCCGCCTTTTCTACTGAACGCAGCAAGCCTTTCCAGCTTTCAGCGGCGCTCTACCGCCAGACTGACCACCTCGACGCAACCGCCGGCGGGGGATCTGACGCCCGGGAAACCCTGCAGCTTCCCGGCCTGCTGGGCGCCTCCCAGTGGACACTGGAAATTGCGGCGGAAGTAAACCGGCTGAAGGCCCGTTTCGAACAGGAAATCAAAGACTGGAAGGCCGCCCTGCCCGAGATGCCGGCACTCGAAAAGGACCGCCTGGTGCGGGATAAACTGTCCGGGCACGGCTTTCCACGGGCACACCTGCGCCAGATATACCGGCAAATCGTGCTGTGCCCGCCTGGCGTGGATGCAATCGCACTCAGCTGGGTCAAGGCGCGCAAATCGATTCGGAAAGTATCCGTGGACTGGTGCGAAAAGAAGCTGGAGAAGATGGATCCGCAGATGCAGGACCCGGGTATCCAGTACCAGCGCCGGTTGCTGGGCGGTCTCGATCCTTCAAGGGCAGACCACCTGCGCCAGATTCAGGTTCGCAGCCGTCCTACGGTCCAGGTAGCGGTTGTGGAGAATGATGCCTATCGCCAGATTGGCTATTCGTCCATGCCCGTGCTGGTACAGCTGGACCCCGGCAAATCCCTGCCGGACTTTACCCGTATCGCCGGCGAGCCCAGTGCCACAGTTCGGCGTGTCCGCAAGGACCGGACAATCGAACCCGAGCCGTTCCTTGCGGCACTACGTGTGCACCTGCTCAAGAATCAGGGCGACTAACCTTGCCCCCGTCTAGCTGGCTCCTTGGTTAAACCGGCTCGAGGCCCGGCGCCACATAGCGCTGGTAATAGGCAGCAGACACCGCATAGAAGGCTTCATCAATTTCCTTGCGCAGTTCGGCGAGTGAGACTCCCTGCCCCCGGGCGGTCAGCTGCAACCCGTAATCGTCAAGGTCGGTAACCTGATTCGCGCCGGCGCGCAACAAATCAAACACCCAGCAATGCGGGTCCTGATGCGGCTTAAAGCGTACTCCCTGGTGCTCCAGCTGCTGGCGTAGCCGGTTGACGTCGGCCACAACGAAGAACTGACGCGCGGCATCCCGCAGATAACCGGACAAACGCGCCTCGATCACCCGGCGCTGCTGCTCGCTGTAGGCATTCCAGTCGATCACCTCATGGGCGAAGCGCTTGCAGCCGCGACACACACCATCACCGAGGCCCGTGGAACACACGCCGATACATGGCGTGGATACGCGATTTAACATACTGATTCCGCTTCAGTTTTGCAGTGCGCAACAATGTATTGAATCAGCCTGACCGGTACAAGCGCGCGCCGACCACTATTCATCGAATGAATGATCGTGATTTTCATAAGTGATTGATTTTATTGACTTCTTAACAATCTTGTGGCTTTGGTATAGAATGCGCGTCCGAAATACACCGCCCCTTCGTCCGAAGAAGGCAACCAGACTAACCTATCCACGGTTAGCCGATTAAATAAGAGGGATTGACTCGTGCTTGAAGCCTATCGCGCCCACGTTGAAGAACGCGCTGCACAGAACATTCCACCCAAGCCGCTCAGCGCTGAACAGGTAGCTGGCCTGGTGGAACTCCTGAAAAACCCGCCGGCTGGCGAAGAAGAAACTCTGGTTGACCTGATCACCAATCGCGTACCGCCGGGTGTGGACGAAGCTGCCTACGTAAAAGCCGGCTTCCTCACCGCACTGGTCAAGGGCGAAGCCACTTCCCCGCTGATCGACAAGGAACACGCCGTTAAACTGCTGGGCCAGATGCTCGGCGGCTACAACATCGCGACCCTGGTTGAGATGCTGGACGACAGCGCTCTGGGCGAACTCGCCGCAGAACAGCTGAAAGGCACCCTGCTGATGTTCGATGCCTTCCATGACGTGGAAGAAAAGGCCAAGGGCGGTAACGCCAATGCGCAGGCTGTAATGCAATCCTGGGCCGACGCCGAGTGGTTCACCAAGCGCGACAAGGTTGCCGAGAGCATCAAGGTAGCGGTCTTCAAGGTAACTGGCGAAACCAACACCGACGACCTGTCCCCGGCCCCGGACGCCTGGTCCCGCCCGGACATCCCGCTGCACGCACGCGCCATGTACAAAATGACCCGCGATGGCCTGACGCCAGAAGAGCACGGCGTAACCGGCCCGATGGCGCAGATCGAAGAGATCAAGGCCAAAGGTATCCAGGTTGCCTTCGTGGGTGACGTGGTTGGTACCGGCTCCTCGCGTAAGTCTGCCACCAACTCCGTACTGTGGTTCTTCGGTGACGACCTGCCGGGTGTGCCGAACAAGCGCGGTGGCGGCATCTGTATCGGTGGTAAGGTTGCGCCGATCTTCTACAACACCATGGAAGACGCCGGCGCACTGGTATTTGAAGCACCGGTTGACGAGCTGGGCATGGGCGACATCATCGAGATCCGTCCGTACGACGGCAAGATCCTGTCCGAGGACGGCAAGGTACTGTCCGAGTTCACCCTCAAGTCCGAAGTACTGCTGGACGAAGTGCAGGCAGGTGGCCGTATCAACCTGATCATCGGCCGTGGCCTCACCACCAAGGCACGTGAATCCCTGGGCCTGCCGGCGTCCGATCTGTTCCGCAAGCCGGTAGCACCGAAAGACACCGGCAAGGGCTTCACCCTGGCACAGAAGATGGTCGGCAAGGCCTGTGGCCTGGAAGACGGCAAGGGCATCCGCCCGGGCACCTACTGTGAGCCGAAGATGACTACCGTTGGTTCCCAGGACACCACTGGTCCGATGACCCGTGACGAACTGAAAGACCTGGCCTGCCTCGGCTTCTCCGCCGACCTCACCATGCAGTCTTTCTGTCACACCGCGGCTTACCCGAAGCCGGTGGACATCGACACCCAGCACACCCTGCCGGACTTCATCATGACCCGCGGCGGTGTATCCCTGCGCGCAGGCGACGGCATCATCCACTCCTGGCTGAACCGTATGCTGCTGCCGGACACCGTGGGCACCGGTGGTGACTCCCACACCCGTTTCCCGATGGGCATCTCCTTCCCGGCGGGTTCCGGCCTGGTTGCGTTCGCCGCAGCCACCGGCGTTATGCCGCTGGATATGCCGGAATCCGTGCTGGTACGCTTCAAAGGCGAAATGCAGCCGGGCATCACCCTGCGTGACCTGGTACACGCCATTCCTTACTACGCGATCCAGGAAGGCCTGCTGACCGTAGAGAAGAAAGGCAAGAAGAACATCTTCTCTGGCCGCATCCTCGAGATCGAAGGCCTGGAAGGCCTGACCGTTGAGCAGGCGTTCGAGCTGTCTGACGCGTCCGCCGAGCGCTCCGCTGCCGGCTGTACCATCAAGATGCCGGAAGACTCCGTTGCCGAATACCTGCGCTCCAACATCACCCTGCTGCGCTGGATGATTGCAGAGGGCTACGGCGACAAGCGCACCCTGGAGCGCCGCGCGCGCAACATGGAAGCCTGGCTGGCTGACCCGAAACTGATGGAAGCGGATGCCGATGCCGAATACGCTGCAGTAATCGAAATCGACCTGGCTGAAGTCAAAGAGCCGATCGTCTGTGCCCCGAACGACCCGGACGATGCGCGTCTGCTGTCCACCGTGGCCGGCGACAAGGTCGACGAAGTATTCCTCGGCTCGTGCATGACCAACATTGGTCACTTCCGTGCGGCCGGCAAGCTGCTCGATCAGCATAAAGGTGGCATCTCCACCCGCATGTGGATCGCACCGCCGACCAAGATGGACGAGCACCAGCTGATGGAAGAAGGCTACTACAACATCTACGGCCGCGCCGGTGCGCGCACCGAGATGCCGGGCTGCTCACTGTGTATGGGTAACCAGGCACGCGTTGCTCCTAACAGCACCGTACTGTCTACTTCTACCCGTAACTTCCCGAACCGCCTCGGCGACGGTGCCAACGTGTACCTGACCTCTGCGGAACTGGCATCTGTGGGCGCCATCCTCGGCAAGCTGCCGACGCCGGCGGAGTACCAGGAGTTTGCGAAGAACATCGACGCCATGGCGGACGATATCTACCGTTACATGAACTTCGACCAGATTGCCGAGTTCCAGGCAGCTGCAGAAGAAGGCAAGAAGATTGCCGCGGTGGAAATCCAGGACGTTGCTGTATAAACACTCTGGATGTGAGGGTGCTGCATAACACTTTCAAAACATTTGCCGTGAGGCAGCATATTCGAGGTAAATGCAGCCGGTAAGGCAGTTTTGAAAGTGTCTATCAGCACCCCTAACGCTGATTGACGCAGCGACAATAAGAGCCCCG
The DNA here is from genome assembly GCF_030270605.1 of Biformimicrobium ophioploci. Taxonomy (GTDB): domain Bacteria; phylum Pseudomonadota; class Gammaproteobacteria; order Pseudomonadales; family Cellvibrionaceae; genus Biformimicrobium; species Biformimicrobium ophioploci. The sequence continues at coordinate 39,946 of NZ_BSYJ01000008.1, read as the reverse complement.
CCCCGTGCGGGGCTTTTTGCATCCCAAGACTTTCCCTCTCACGCCCAAACTGGTTAAATATACAGCCCTTGTGTAGTTAACCCGTTATGCAGCTGACCGCCGAACAACAAGCCATCGCCGACCACAGCGGTGGCCATGCCAAGATCATTGCTGTTGCCGGCTCCGGCAAGACCACGGCGCTGCTGCACTATGTGCGCAACCGGCTGGAAGCTGGTATTCCCCCCGAGCGCATCCTCGTGCTGATGTACAACCGCAGTGCCCGGGAGGACTTCGAGAAGCGCCTCGCGCGCATGGAGCTGCCCTGCCACCCACCAAAGGTTTTTACCTTCCACAGCCTGGGATACCGCCTGTACAGGGCCATGATGAAGCGCGGCCTGCTGGCCCAGAAGAACCTGGATCCACTGCCAGAGGCACGCGTACAGCTGAAACTCTGGGAGCTGATCCAGGAACTGGCACCTGACAGCATGCAGGGTGAACTACACGGCAGAAAGCAGTCCCTGGTGGAAGGGGCGGAATTTTTCCTGGAGTACACCAAATCCGATCTTGCGGGCCCGGCGGCGGCATTCGAGAAACTGGGTTACCCGCCGGAGTACCGCTTTTTCCTGGACGTCTACAAGGCGTTCGAGGACTGGCGCCACGCCGAAAGCGCTATCACGTTCTCGGACCTGGTTTTCGATCCCGCCATGCTGTTCAGCCTGCGCAGTGATATCGCGCGGGAATTTGGCGGCCATTACGAGGAGATCCTGGTCGATGAATATCAGGACATCAATGCCAGCCAGCACTTCCTGCTGACTACCATTTACGGCGGTCATGGCAACGTCATCGGTATTGGCGACCCGGACCAGACCATCTACGAGTGGCGCGGATCTGACCCGGCCTTCCTGCTGCAGGGTTTCGACCAGCACTTTGATGAGGCCACCACCTACAAGCTGAGCGTGACCTTCCGCTATGGCCATGCACTGGCGCTGGCGGCCAACCACTTTATTGCCAATAACAGCGCCCGCGCGGATATCCACTGCATCGCGACCCCATCCAACCCGCAGACTGAGATTGAGCTGGTGGAAAGCGAGGCGGAAGCCGACTGGCTGGTGAAATACCTGAAGAAGCCCAAGAACCGGGACAACCAGGAGAACATCGCCATTCTGGTGCGACTCTGGTCCTGTGCAGCGCCACTGGAGCTGGCCCTGATGGCAGCGGGCATCCCGTTTCGCAGCAACGGCAAGAAAACCGTGCTGGCGCGGCGCGAGCTACGGCCCCTGTTCTGGATGCTGAAGCTGGCCGCCGGCGGATTTACGAACCTGTCACCGGCGCAACGCGGCAGGGCGTTGCTGGAGCTGATGTCCACACCGCATGTCAAGGTGCAGAAGGCGCGACTCGAACGCATCTGTACCGCAGTCGCCGATTTTGAAGGCAACTGGGGCAAGCAGCTGCAAAAAGCCGACCTCGACGGGCTTTCCAGATATCAGCTGGAACGGCTGGTGAAGCGCGGCCGCCTGCTCCACAGCCTGGAAATGTGGAAGAAGTCCGCAGGCGCCCTGCTCCGCCATGCCCTGAAGCAGCTGGACTACCTCGACGGCCTGGCGGATGACGGGTTCAATGCACAGCAGACCGATGAAAAGAAACAGGTGGTATCTGCCTTCTGTCGCTACGTGGACAAGCTCAAACTGCCACCGGACGAGGCCCTGTCGCACCTGCAGTCCCTGCAGAGCAGCCACCAGGAAATGGGCGCAGGCGGTGTACGTATCACCACCATGCACCAGTCCAAGGGGCTCGAATGGGATACGGTAATTATCCCGTCACTCAATCACCAGACCCTGCCTTATAGCCCCAGCCAGGCACTGGCAACACCGGCCTCCGTGGAAAGCGAGCGGCGCCTGTTTTATGTCGCCATGACCCGTGCGCGGGAGCGCCTGCACCTGCTTGCCCCCCTCGCGGCCGGCAAAGACCAGACCACCCGGGAAATCAGTGCCGAGAGCAGTGTGCACCAGTCGCCGTTTATCGCCGAGGCGCAGCTTCTGCTCGCCAACGCTATTGCGGACGCGGTCTACAACCGCGCGGAAAAACTCGACCTGAAATTCCCCATCTCCCGCCAGGCCCTGACCTACCTTGCCGAGTTCGACTGCAACCCCACCATCAATGCACCAGAGCCCGTCAATGCGCAGCCGGGCCTCGGCGATGCGATCCAACACCGGAATTTCGGCCATGGCCGCGTTATCCGTGCCGCCCCTAATTTCATCGAGGTGATTTTTTCCGACCGCTCCGCCCGCACACTGGCCTGGCCGAAGGCGCAGGAATTTTTGGTCTGATTTTTGGGCCCGGTCCGCGGCACAACCCTCTGCTGAAGCCATTTGGTCTTATGGTCTAAGATCTGGACAAGGGTTGTCGATCAAACGGAAGTAATGCGCGCCCAAGCCAGAGCCTTTTTCATTGCGCTGAGTATTCTCGTTACGGGCTGCGCCGCGCAGTTGCCTGCGAATCCCGTATTTCCCAGTCAATACCTTTCCGCACCGGACAATTCCCGCCTGGCAGGCAATATTGCCAACTTACGCGCATCTCGCCCGGACAAGACCGGTGTTTTTCCGCTCACTCACCCGGGGGATGCAATCCACACCAGGATCGCAGCCATTCGCGCCGCCAGCAAAAGCGTAGACCTCCAGGTATACATCTTTCGCAATGACGATACCGGCCAGGTAATCAGCGAAGCACTGCTGCGTGCGGCACAGCGTGGCGTCAGGGTGCGCCTGCTGATTGACGACATGAACAACGCGGGGGTGGACCCTTTACTCGCGCTGCTCGACAAGGAACCCAATATCGAGGTTCGCCTCTTCAATCCCTTTGCCAAACGCAAACGCAGGCTGTTGCAGCTTCTGGGAGATTTCGACCGGCTTAATCGCCGCATGCACAACAAAACGCTTACGATCGACAACATCGTGACCTTTGTTGGCGGGCGCAACATCGGCGATGAATACTTCGGCCTCAATACCACCATTGCTTTTGGTGACTTCGACTTCATTACCATCGGCCCTGTTGTCAGTGAAGTCTCGGGTCAGTTCGACCTGTACTGGAACCACCAACTGGCCTTCCCACTTCGGAACATTACAGTGGTGCCCGAGCGGAAAATACAGGAACGCAGCGAGGAAAGTGGCGTTACAAAGCAGGCCCACCTGAGGCACGTTGGGCAATCTCGCCTGGCTCGCGCGCTGACACAGGACTACCACTTCTGGTACTGGGGGGATGCGTCACTACTGCACGATCCACCGGACAAGATCCTGCTGGACAAGGAGCACTACCGGAAATTCATGCTGGGCGATATTGTCGATGAGCTGAATAAATCGTCCGAGCTGCTGATCCTGGTATCGCCCTATTTCGTACCCGGAGAGAATGGCGCAGAGGCGCTGGCCAGCGCCGCCAGGCGCGGCATGGACATACACATCCTGACCAACTCCCTCGCTTCCACCGATGCCTTCCCCGTCCACGGCCACTACCGCAAGTACCGCAAGCAATTACTGGAAGCCGGTGTGCATCTTTATGAAACGCTGATGGTGCCGGTAGAGTCAGAAAACTCGGACACCGTGGTACCGCAGCGCAGCAGCCTCCATGCCAAGGTGATCAGCATCGACGAAAAATCGACGTTTGCCGGGTCGTTCAATATGGACCCAAGGTCCGTATTCCTGAATACGGAGGTGGGAATATTTATTGAGTCAGAGAGATTATCGCAGGAGCTATCCAGGGCTTTCCTCGACGATGTCCGCAAGAAAACCTTTATCCTGCGGTTGCAGGGTGGCGAGATTGTCTGGCATGCACCGGACGGGTCCGTGTACAAGTCAGAGCCCGATGCGGGTTTCTGGAGGCGCCTTGGCGCGACCGTGACAGGACTGCTGCCAATCGAGGGTCTGCTCTAAACGTAGAGCAGACCGCACAACTGGCAGCGACTGCCGATCATCAACTAGCGTGCGCTTTGCGCCGGGCTTTTGACCAGCGACTGCCCGCTGATATCGAAATACAGGGAATGGCGGCGCCCGGTACCGGGTTCGCGTACTTCCATGCGATCGACGAATGCAGTGCCATGCTGCTCCACCCAGCGCCCGGTGATTTCATAGCCCTTTAACAGCAGAAAGCCCTTGGACTCGGCGAAGTTCAGGGTCTTGTAAGCCGTTTCCACGGTCTGGCCGTCGCCACTACGCTCGATGGAGTCGATCAGGCCGCCGACCATATACAGGTGAAAGTCCTCCCGCTCCAGCGCCTGGTACTGGCTACTGCAACGAATGCCGGCAATGTGCGCCTCCATGCTCATGAAGTCCGCACGCAGGTAGCTGTCCACCACCTCCAGACAGCGTTTGTAGTCGTCCTCACTGATTGCCTCATAGATCAGCGGCAGTTGAATCGCGGCGGTTTCAGCAGCACGCTTGAACTGGCCGGATTGACGGTAGGCATCACGCAGTTTGCCGAAGTCGAGCGTGAAGGACATCTTGCGAGCCTGCACCACCAGCTTTTCGTACTTCTGTGCGGCACCCGCGAGGGGCACCTGGTTCTTCTGGAAGTTTCCACCGGACTGCGGAGCCGCACTGCCTGCCGAGCAGGTGGCTGCCATGGCCATGGAAGCGAGCAGCGCAGCAATACGCCTAGGTTGGATTTTCGTCAGCATCTTCCGTCACCGTTTTCCTTCGCAGGCCAAAGAACGTCTTGCGAGGTTCCTCTTTCTGCTCAGGGGGTCGCAGGAAGTGGCGCAGGCTGTCCTGTGCCCACATCGCGTCCTGGTACCCCAGGTCTATTAACTCGCTGGTAAACGGACGTTCAAACAACAGGTAACTCGCCGGTGAGGCGCCGCCACCTGTATTGGTCCCTCCAGTCGCCCGAAAGATAAAGCGCAGGATTCCAGCAAGATGCTGCACTTTGCGCGCCGCGATATCCTCAAGGCTCTGTGACGGTTCAATCACTGCCGTTTCCACGGGGCGCAGTGGCGTATCCAGGTTGCCACCTTTCTCTTCAGCCGCTTCCAGCAGGTGGTTCACCCTCTCCAGGTGTTCCAGGTCGCCTTCAAGGCTGTCGATAAAGGCTGCATTGAATAAATGCCCCCCGATCTGGGCAATGCTGGGAGAATGCTTTGGCCGCAATCTCTGCTTTCCCCAATGGACCGGGCTGCGATTATCGGATACACCGACAACAAATATTCGGTCAGCGCCCAGATGGAGCGCCGGGCTGATGGGCGCCAGTTGTCGTACTGCGCCGTCGCCAAAATACTCACTGCCTATCTTAACCGTAGGAAAAACCGTCGGAATTGCCAGTGATGCCATCAGGTGGTCGATATTGAGCCGGGCGCGTACACCGTAGCGGCGGAAGCGGCGCCACTCTTTCAGCTCAGGCCCACCCTGGAAGAAACTCACGGATTCACCTTCGCTGTAGGACATGGCATTGACGCAGAGTGCCCGCAAGATGCCGCTATCGATCTTGCGCTGGATAACTCCAAAATCGAGTTTTTCGAAGATAAATTCACGAAACGGTGAGTTATTGAGCATCGCCAGCGGCCGCCCACGGCCGATACCACGGTGCAACAGCGAGCCACTGAAGGAAAGCAGGTTCCCGACCACGTTGTACCACTCGGTGCGATAGATCTGGTCGGCAGTGATATTCAGCCAGAGCGAGCAGAGGTGATCGACCGATGCCTTGAAGTCGCCGTCGTAACCCGCCAGGAACATGGCGTTGACGGCACCGGCAGAGGTGCCGCAGATGATATTGAACGGATTGGGCCTGTCGGGCGGAGTCAGCTCCGCCAGGGCCTTGAGCACACCAACCTGGTAAGCGGCGCGGGCACCACCACCGGAAAGGATCAGAGCGCTATTGGTGGTTGCAGATACGTCCTGATTTTCATCCGCACCGGCCTTTTCTGCTTTCTGTTTTGCCACAGACGTCGCCCAACCCCTTCATACTATCCTTGTTATCCGACTCCAGTTTAAGTCGTCCCGTCGGGTTAAGGTAGTTCAGCGCGACACGAATTCCTGATCTCGGTCAGCTGTTCCGGAATCAACTCTTCCAGAAAACGTCGTCCAGCAGCATGGCGACTTTCTCTCGCTTGCGCGGGCGCAGCCGCGGCTTGGGCACTGCGCCGGGTTCACGGGTCATGCTGAGCATGACATCCACCTCATTGCCGGCACCTTTGGTCAGTACGCGGTACTCCTCAACGGTCCGGTAAAGCAGCGTGTCCCCCTTATAGATGGAAGCCACCACGGCGTAGGAATGGTTTTCCTGAATCAGGCGGGGGTCGAACATCATCGTGAACTGGATCGGTGTCTTCTTGACGTTGACCAGCTCATGGGAGGCGATTTCGCGCGCGGGAATCATCCCCTGGGATACGTCCAGCAGCTGAACGTGAAAGCGTGCGCCCTCCGGCAGTTTTGCCACGCGATCCTTGCAGGCGGCGGTGCCAGTCACCTTGCCACCCGCGGGCGCCGCGTTCGCAACAAAGGCGCCGGATAGCAATGCGCCGACAACAAGCGCGCCCATCCACCTCAACAGCGGTCGCACCAGCCCACTAACAGAAGTTCCGACTGTGGTTGAAAGCTCATTGCGCGCAGATTGGGCCATCGCCTACACCTCTGATGTCCGGTCCCCCGGAATCGCGGGCAGGCAAGGCTCGCGCGCCGGGATATAAGAAAACGGCGCAACGAAATCGGCGCCTTAATCCCAGCATAGTCGAAAAAAGAGACAGCCCCGCAGGACCGGTGAGTACCTATTTGTTGAGATTGACGATGTAGCGACCGATACCGTGGCCCCGGTGCAAACGGGCGAGGAATTCCGGCGCCTGTGCCAGGCTAAGCTCCTCCGTGATTCGAGCAAGCTTTTCCCCGATATTCCACTCGCCCGCGAGTTTTTCCCACACAGCGGCCTTGGCCGACAACGGCTGCTCCACACTGTCAATGCCCAGCAGGCTGACACCCCGCAGGATGAACGGGTACACACTGGCATTGAACTGGGCACCGCCTGCGAGACCGCAGGCCGCGACCGCGCCACCGTAACCGGTCGCCTTGATCAGGTTAAACAGGGTTTCCCCACCAACTGAATCGACGCCCCACTGCCACTGCGGTTTGACCAGTGCCCTGGGCGAATACTCCGCGAGCATGTCGCGGTCGATGATCTTTTCTGCCCCCAGCGCCGTGAGGAATTCCGCGGACTCCAGCTTGCCGGTCACCGCAGCCACCCGGAAACCGAGCTTCGCCAGCAACGCGACCGCTATTGAACCGACGCCCCCGGTCGCCCCGGTAACCACCGCGGTTCCACCCTCCGGGGTCGCGCCCGCGGCCAGCAATTTCTGTACACACAGGCCGGCGGTCAGGCCTGCAGTCCCGAGCGCCATGGCATCGCGCGCCCCCAGCGATTCGGGGCAGGCAACCGCCCAGGACGCGGGTACACGGATACGCTCGGCAAGGCCGCCGGCGGTATTCATACCGAGATCGTAACCGGTCACCAGTACCTGCTGGCCCGGCTGGAAGGTGCCACTGGCATCCTCAAGCACCCTGCCTGCGGCATCGATACCCGGCGTGTGCGGATACTCCCTGGTAACACCGGGCTGCCCGAATGCGGAAAGCGCATCCTTGTAGTTCAGTGACGAGTACTCGACCTCAATCAATAATTCATGCGCGGGCAGTGCATCTATCTCCTGCGACTCAATGCGCTGGTCGAACTTGCCCGGTGCCACTTCCTCAACCCGCAGCGCCCTGAATGTACCTTCCATGGCCAACTCCCCCGTATAATGCAGCGTTTATGCAAAAAACATTTACTGTGCGTGGTGACGCAGCGCCTCGAGGCGCGTCAAAACCCGCGACAAAGCGCCTTCGACAATATTCTGCGTTGCCGCGGCCAGCTTTTGCGGCAGCAGGTGACGGTGCTTGTACTCAACCAGGTACAGGTCGTGGTTCTCCGCGCAGTTGGTGAGGTACTCGTCAGAAGTCTGGATACCGTCAATCAGGCCGAGGTCCTGCGCTTCCTTGCCAAACCAGACTTCACCGGTGGCTACGCGATTCACGTCCAGAGAAGGACGATACTCACTAATGAAGTGCTGGAACAGGCGATGAATATCATCGATATCTTCCTGGAATTTCTGGCGCCCTTCGGAAGTGTTTTCGCCAAACATGGTCAGAGTGCGCTTGTACTCGCCCGCAGTCATCAATTCGATATCAATGTCGTTGCGCTTCAGCAGGCGGTTGAAGTTCGGTATCTGGGCAACCACGCCGATGGAGCCAAGCATGGCAAACGGGGCTGCCAGTACCTTGTCGCCGACGCACGCCATCATATAACCACCGCTGGCGGCAACCTTGTCGACGGCGATCGTGAGCGGAATACCGGCTTTGTGCACCCGGGTCAACTGGCTCGCCGCGAGGCCGTAATTCGCCACCATACCGCCGGGACTTTCCAGGCAAACGACAACCTCGTCGTCCTTGTCTGCCACCTTGAGGATGGTCGTGATTTCCTCGCGCAAATTGGCCAGCGCACTCGCCTTGATGTCGCCATTAAACTTGACGACAAACACACGCCGGCCCTCTTTCCCGCCGGCAACCTCTGTACTGTCACCGGCCTCTGCGTCGGCTTCCGCCTGCAGCTGCGGCTGGTGATCTGCACCTGCATCGACAACAGGCTTGTCTTTGCCTGATTTTTTCTCAGCTTTGTGAGCAGCCTTGAGCGCTTTGTGCTTTTCCTTCGCGGCGTGCTTTTCTTCTTTCTGTTTTTGCTTGTGCTGCCACTTCAGTTCAGCCGGGTCCAGCACTGCGGCCAGCAGACTGTCCCGCATCGCGTCATAGCGGTCATTCAGGTTGGTGACCTTGATCTTGCCCTGGCCCCGGTCCTTCATGTGCTCGCGATTCGCCACTACCACAGACATGATCGCCACAATGGCGATCACTATCGTGATGGCCTTGGCCAGAAACAGTCCATATTCGGTCAAAAATTCCACTGTGCCTCCACGGGATTCAATCTTGTTCTGGCCCGATTATCGCTTTGATGGCGGGCATATACAAAAACTGCTCCAGATGGAGCAGTTTTTGATCGGTAATAATTGCTGGGCATTGTGCTTCAATCCCACTCACCCAGCGCGCGTTTGGCCTGGTTGTTCAGTGGCCGGGCTGCCAAACCCTCCTGGTTCATGCGCACATCGTACACGGCACCATCTTCCATCGGCAGGAAGGTCGCGCTGCCGTACTCTGCATCGGCGAAGGCTCCCAGGCGCCCACTCGACTTGACCCAGAACCACACGTCGACACCAAAATCGCTCTCAACCAGGGTATGCACTGATTCCGCCTTCTCGCGCTCGTCCTGCAGCGTCAGGTATCGCCCACTCAGGCGGTCGAGCCGGTAGGCTGGCTCCACACCAAAGCCGGCTACCGGGCCTTTCCACTTGAGCATGCGCGCATCAATCTGCCACTGATCCCCCAGCACGGTAAACGACTGGGAAAGCCCGTCCTCGTCGGCAAACTTCGCCAGATATTCCTGCTCACCAGTCTTTACGAAAGAAACGGTGGCGATACTTTTCTCTGTGAGCAGGTGTTTGTAGCTGTAAATATCGGCCGCTACGGTAAGGATAAACAGGGCCCCTGCGATCAGGGAGAGCCCGGTCGCGCCCCGCAGGAAACCCAGCACCCAGCTGCCCCTGAGGAGTACCCGGGCTCCCCAGACGATAAACAGCAGCGCCAGAATTGCGAAAATAAAGGTGATGGCGGTATACATTTATTGGTTGCCTTTACTATCGAATTATTTTTGCTCAGCGGCAGCGCGGCGCCGGCTTTCCACAAAGTGCCGGATCAGCTGCCCGGATATCGTAAACGGCGGCGGTATCTGCGGCAATTGCTCATAGTGGTACCACTGTGCGTCTATGATTTCCGTTCCATCGGGGCGCAGGTCACCACCGGCATACTCGGCAAAGTAACCAAGCATCAACTGGCCGGGAAACGGCCAGGGCTGGCTGCCGAAATAGCTAATGTTGCCAACTTCGACCCCAACTTCCTCGCGCACCTCGCGTACCAGTGCCTGCTCTGCGCTCTCCCCGGCCTCGATAAAGCCCGCCAGAGCGCTGTAGTAGGCACCGCGAAAGTTACTGTTGCGGGCAAGCAGCAGGTGGTCCCCATCAGTGATGATGGCGATGACGCAGGGCGAAATCCTGGGATAAAAGCTAAGACCGCAAGCGCGGCAAATTGTGGCGAGCTCACCGCCATGATCGGAAGTCTGGCCGCCACAGCGCCCGCAGAACTGGTGATTGCGTTGCCACTCCACCACCTGTGCGGCGCGACTTAACAGGGTAAAAAGCAACTCGTCGGCTATCGATAAGGCTTCGCGCAGGCCAACCCACTCCCCGCCTTCTGGCAACAGATCGGTCGCCAGAACGTGTACACAAACCGCCTTGCCGTCGAGGTAGCCGAGCATCTGGCTCTGCTCCAGGCGGGCGCTCGCCGGGCTGCTCTCCCGATCCTGTCCCTGCCATTCATCGCCAAGCGCGCGCTCAAGCAGGAGCTTCCGTTCTTGCCCCATGGCGAGCACACGCTTTTCAAACAGGTAAATATGGTACTCGACGACCACTTCCGCCGTGCCGGCGACCAGCGGCTCGAATCCCGCAAGGCTGTTCTTCTCAGACTGTGGCAACGGGATAACCCAGGGCTTCCAGGCTCTCGACCGCCAGGCTCAGGGAATCGAGATCCGCGGCGCGATGATGTTTGGCCTCGCCGAGATAGTATTCGAGGCTGATGATTGCATCCGCAAAAATATCGAGCGAATGCTCGATAGCCACCGGGCGCTCTTTCTGGTCGGAAATGCGATCGACAAACGCCTTCAGCCCGTCAACCACCACAGCGGCCCGCTGCAGGTTCAATACCTGCAGGCCACCGCGCAGGGCGGTCAGCGTTTTGGAGACATTACGGATATGGCCGTGGTCGTAATCGGACTCGGCATAGGATGCCAGGGCCCGCTTGATCAGGGAAAGGCCGGCCTCTGCCTCGGAGAATACAGCGGCCTCGGCTTCTGCCAGCTGGCTATTGGCAACCAGCTCGTCGACGCACACACCGTTATCATCGTTGGCAACCACGTTGCCGCGGCGCATCGCCTTGATCGCACTCTCCGCAACCAGCACCTGATTCGCGACTTTATGCAGCACATCCCGCAACGCATCCTCGTCATCGGAGGGCGCATGCTGGTACAGGCCCACCGCGTCCTTCAGGCCCTCACCGGCCTTGGTGAAATTCAGCAGCACAAGGGTATTGGCAATCCGCATCAATGCACTCGCGAGGCCATCATCGCTGCCAAAGTATCCGGCCTCACTGTCATCGGCATCGTCGAGCATGCGCCGCACCACGGTAACCTCTTCCATCAGCCCTTCTGCAACGGCGGCAATCGCCGTGGCCCCGGGGCCACCAAGGCTGGTACGCTCGGTCTCCAGATCTTTTTCAGAGTAAGGCAGCGGCTCGACATCAAATGCCTGCAGTATGCGCCCGGCCTGCCCCATTGGCTCCACCAGTGCCAGCCAGTAAAGGCATTCACGCAGCAGGACCTTGGGCGGCTCGGATTCCAGGGCGGTATAGCCCTCTTTCTGCACGATCTTCAGTTGACGGTCGATCATGCCGAAGACCAGCAAACGGGATTTGCCCAGCTGGGCGCTGTGGACAGAGAGTGCCTGCAGGGCCACACCGGCAACCGTCCAGAAGCTCGCGCTCTGGCGCCCGGTGGCAAGACTCGCCACCCTTTGCAGTGCGCGCGCCATCATACCCAGCGCCGGCAGAACCGGTTTGTTCTTCATCAGTGCAAGCAGGCCAACCTGATACATGTGCCGGTAGCGCTTTACCAGTGCACCCAAATCCTGGGCGAAGCCGGCTGGCTTCGTCCCGGGCAAAACGGCATTGAGGCGGCAACTGAAAAAATGCGCTTCCGGTACCGGGGCCTGGGAACGCTGGCTGCGCAACAGGTTTACATAGGGAATCAGCAGCTCCGGCCGTGCGACACCATTGGCCAGTACGAAGTCGAGGTAACGGGAAAGGACAAATGCCGCAGTACCCAGTGCACCCAGCGCTTCCAGCTTGCGCGCCTGGGCCATACCGCCAAGGCTCTCGAGCAGGGCCATCATCTCCACGGCCAGCAATTCGCCACCGCGCAACTGGATTACCTGAAAGACACCGTGCACCTGACGCAGGTTGCCCGCGAGATCCGACAGCGACTCGCTGTCGTTCAAATCTGCAGCATACTGATCCAGCAGACCCGCTGCGCGATCAATGGTTGCCTCCAGCTCATCTTTAACGAGGCTGACAGAGGTCAGGTTTACTTTGTGCAAGTCGGACACGGCAATTTCCCAATACTTCCGGTACACCTGGGTATCTGGCGTCACCGTAATTCTCACTCTGAAGGTCGGTCAGGCAGGAATAACTGAACACCAATTCCTGAACCCCAATGCCTGAACACTATTTGACCACCAGATGAATTATCTGAAAGACCGGTTATACCATTGTTGGGCCTCGATTTTTAGCGACCAAATTCAAAAAACAACAAGACTGATGGGTATCCCGATAAAGCAGGCGTAACCCGGTTACTAACAATAATTACTTGAATTTTTGTGGGAACTGAGTAGCGTTCGCAAGACGCGATAACAAGGTGCGCCAAAACGCACAAAAAACATCCAAGGAAGCAATTCAATGGATAACAGCAATAACAGAGCACTCTCGGGAATGACGATGTCTTCTTCCAACACCCTGAGCATGAACGGTAATGCACTGTTCAGCGCTTTTGGTCAAAACTTCCTAGGAAGCGCGCCAAACTGGTACAAATATACAATTCTGGCCTTTCTGGTCGCGAACCCTGTACTCCTGATGGTACTGGGCCCGTTTACCACGGGCTGGATCCTGGTTGGCCAGTTCATCTTTACCCTGGCCATGGCACTCAAGTGCTACCCGCTGCAGCCTGGCGGCCTGCTGGCGATTGAAGCCGTACTATTGGGCATGACCTCGCCAGACCACGTTTTTCACGAGGTAGTGGACAACTTCGAGGTGATCCTGCTGCTGATGTTCATGGTTGCCGGTATCTTCTTTATGAAGGACCTGCTGCTGTTTATCTTCACCAAGATCCTGCTTGGCATCCGCTCCAAGAAACTCCTTTCTTTCCTGTTTGCCTTCACTGCCGCTGTCCTGTCTGCATTCCTCGATGCACTGACCGTCACCGCAGTACTGATTACCGTGGGTGTTGGCTTCTACACGGTTTACCACAAGGTGGCCTCAGGCAAGCATTTCCATACCGAGCACAATCATGGCTCGGACGAAGAAGTGGTGGAATACCATCGTGAAGATCTGGACAAGTTCCGCGCATTCCTGCGCAGCCTGATCATGCACGGCGCCGTTGGTACCGCGCTGGGCGGTGTCTGTACGCTGGTGGGCGAGCCCCAGAACCTGCTGATTGCAGAAAAGGCCGGCTGGGACTTCCTGGAATTTGCCCAACGCATGGCGCCGGTCACCATCCCCACCTTTATCGCCGGTCTCACCACCACACTGCTGCTTGAGCACTTCAAGGTGTTTGGTTACGGCACCCAGCTGCCGGAAGCGGTGCGCGATGTCATGATTGCTTTCGACAAGGAAGAGTCGAAAAAGCGCACAACCCGCGATATTGCCAAGCTGTGGATCCAGGGCCTGGGCGTTGTGGTACTGGTCATCTGCCTGGCCTTCCACCTGGCGGAAGTCGGCCTGATCGGCCTGATGATTATCGTACTGTTGACGGCATTTAACGGCGTCATTGAGGAACACCAGATTGGCCACGCGTTTGAAGAGGCCCTGCCCTTCACCGCACTGCTGGTCGTGTTCTTTGCTGTGGTAGCCGTAATCAATGAGCAACACCTGTTCGCGCCGGTGACCGCATTTGTACTCAGCCAGGAGCACAGCCAGCAGCCGGGCATGCTGTTCGCGGCGAATGGCTTCCTGTCAATGATCAGCGACAACGTATTCGTAGCGACTGTGTACATCAATGAGGTGCTGGACGCCCTGACGGCTGGCGACATCACCCGCGATCACTTCGACAAGCTGGCGGTGGCCATCAACACGGGCACCAACCTGCCAAGTGTTGCCACCCCCAACGGTCAGGCTGCGTTCCTGTTCCTGCTGACCTCCGCCCTGGCGCCGCTGATCCGCCTGTCCTACGGTCGCATGGTGTACATGGCCCTGCCCTACACCGTGGTTCTGTCCATTGTGGGCATTGTCTTTATCAGCACCATGATCTGAGTGTGAAGCAGCGGCGCAAGTCGCGCTCTCAAACTGAAAAAGGCCTCACATGAGGCCTTTTTTATTGCAGCGATTTCTGAGTTTTTTCAGGCACTAATACCTGAGCATATCTGCTTAACCTTTGGGCCAGAGACTGTGTCCTGCCGCTTTTTCCACTGACTCCATCAGTGCATTGTGCCCGGCAACTTCGGCTTCGCTGGCGACGATAATACGGCCCGGCTGACGCCCCGACGCGATCCGACGGATCCCGGTGGTCAATCCGCTATCGGAGCCCTTGTTACTGTTCTGCCCGTCCTGCCCGAGCGCCAGATCAGTCTGGCCACCGGTCATCAACAGGTAGACGTCGGCCAGGATTTCCGCATCCAGCAATGCGCCGTGCAGGTCGCGCGCGGAGTTGTCCACGTGATAGCGCTTGCACAGGGCGTCGAGGTTATTTTTCTGGCCCGGGTGCTTTTCCCTTGCCATCTGCAGGGTGTCCAGCACTGAGCAATGTGCGGCGGTATTCTTCCAGCGCGGATTGCCCCACTTGCCGAGCTCGTTATCGATATGCCCGACGTCGAACGCCGCGTTATGAATCACAAGCTGCGCGCCCTCGATGAACGCCATGAACTCTTCTGCAACCTGTGCAAAGACCGGCTTGTCCGCCAGGAATTCATTGGTGATGCCGTGAACGTTGATCGCTTCCTGCTCGACCTCGCGCTCCGGATTGATGTATTTATGGAAGTGCCGGCCGGTCAGCTTGCGCCCCACCACTTCCACACAACCAATTTCAATAATCCGGTGTCCCTGCT
Source organism: Biformimicrobium ophioploci (assembly GCF_030270605.1). Lineage (GTDB taxonomy): Bacteria > Pseudomonadota > Gammaproteobacteria > Pseudomonadales > Cellvibrionaceae > Biformimicrobium > Biformimicrobium ophioploci. The sequence continues at coordinate 24,930 of NZ_BSYJ01000008.1, read as the reverse complement.
TCGGGTCGATACCGGTGGTTTCCGTATCCAGAACAATCTGTCGCATGGTTTCCCCAAAAACTCAGGCCGCGCAAAAAGAGCGGCCGTCAATCAATTTCAAGCAAGCTCGTCGATGCCGCGATTGGCCAGAGCATCTGCGCGCTCATTACCCGGGTCACCGGAGTGGCCTTTCACCCAGTGCCAGTTGATCTTGTGCCTAGCCACCTCGGTATCCAGCGCACGCCACAGGTCCTCGTTCTTGACCGGTTTGCGAGCGGAAGTCTTCCAGCCGTTTTTCTTCCAGCCGTGAATCCAGCTTGTGATCCCCTGGCGCAGATACTGCGAGTCAGTATGCAGCTCCACCTGGCAGGTCTCTTTCAGGGCCTCAAGACCACGGATCGCCGCCAGTAATTCCATCCGGTTATTGGTGGTATTTTGCTCACCACCGCACAGTTCCAGCTGGTGCTCGCCAAACGTGAGCCATGCCCCCCAGCCTCCGGGACCGGGGTTACCCCGGCAGGCACCGTCGGTATAGATTGTTACAGTCTTCAAATGGTCGGTTCGCTTTCTTGTAAAAGGCTGGCGCTAGCGCGGCTTGCCCAGCCCGGAATATTCGAAATAGCCCATGCTTTCGACATGCATGGTCTGTGGAAACATATCCAGAGTGGACAATCTTATCAGCTCGTAGCCCCCGCCCAACAGGATCTTCGCATCGCGGGCGAAGGTTGCCGGGTCACAGGACACATACAGCAGTTTTTTTGGTCGCAGTTTGAGCAGGTTTTCCACCACTTCCCTCGCCCCGGCCCGTGGCGGGTCCAGCAGCACACCGTCGATCTCCGCCGGCAGGCGCTTGAGTGCTGTCGCGGACGTCAGGTCAGCTGCGACAAATTCACAGTTATCCAGCCCCTGCGCGATGGCATTCTGGCGTGCCCGCTCCACCATATAGGGCAGCAACTCCACCCCGATCACACGGCAGCCCAGACTTGCAATCGGCAGGGTAAAATTGCCAATACCGCAGAACAGGTCGAGCCAGGTTTCCGATGCGGCAGGACTGGCCCATGCGAGCGCCTGCGCGACCATCAGTCGGTTGATTTCGGGGTTGATCTGGGTGAAATCCTGGAACTGGAAGCTCACCGGAGCATCGAGCCCCGCCAGGCGGTAACCCAGCAAGGGCGCCACCGCGTTGCCATCCGGGTCCGTTACCGTGGTGCCGGCTTCCCCCTCCTTACCGGGCTGCAGCAACACCTGCAGCCCGCTGGTGCGGCCCAGTTCCGCCAGCTGTGCGCGATCACGAGGACGCAGGGGCTTTAACTGGCGCAACAGGCAGAAGCTGGCGGAGTCATCCCGCAGCAGTTCAGCGTGGCCCAGCGCCCGGGGCTCAATCCCCGCCAGCACCTGCTGTATCGCGGACAGGCTCCGATTCAGTTCCGGGTGCAGGATCGGGCATTCGCTGACTTTCACCAGCTCCCGGCTCGATTTCTGCCTGAAGCCGGCAAAGGGTTTGCCCTTGTGCCTTATCGAAAGGCGGGCGCGACTCCGGTAACCCCATTCGCTCCCGGTCAACATTGGCTCCCAGGCGCCGGTGGCAACGCCTGCCCCCGCGCGCTGCAGGTGATCGCGCAGCAACTGGGCCTTGTGCGCCCTCTGCTGATCCAGGTTCAGGTGCTGAAGCTGGCAGCCGCCACAAGTCTGGTAATGGGGACAGGGTGGATTGACCCGCTCTGGCGCCGGATCCGAGACACACGCCTCGCTGATGCCCTCCTGAAAGCGGCTCCTGACCTCCACCAGGCGAACCAGGTGGGTTTCACCGGGAAGCGCCTGCTCCACAAAAGTCACCTTGCCGTCCCAGTAGCCAATACCGCGGCCATCGTGGGCCAGACGCTCTATGGGTACTTCGACGGGGGCGGACGGGAGCCTGGGACCGCTGCCTGCCCTGCCCGACTGGCGGGCCTTCGGTTTTTGGGGTATTGGCCTGGGGCGGCGCATGCTGATATACGGGCTCTCAATCTCGCGGCTTGTTGCGGGCCGCCTCTGTAACACGGGAGCTGCTGGGCACCATGCCCAACGCCGGCGTATGCTTGCGCTGCCAGTTGGGCTTGATGGCCTGCATGCGCACCACTTCCTTGCGCGCGACTATGAGATAAAAGCCGCCCCACGGCAAACGCCAGCGCGCCGCCTGACGCTCCATCCAGCTGGTTTGCGCCAGAATTTCACCGTGCTGTACCGGCCAGCGGAAAAAGCCCTTTTCAATATTGCCCGGCTGTAAATCCAGAAACTTCATCCAGTCTGTCACCCGGGAGAGGCTCAGGCTGTTGCCACGAAAGTGCGGACGCGATGAAAACACGCGCCCTACGGCGCGGTAGATGCCCATCAGGCTGTACGGGCTGAAGCCAATCAGCACCAGATGGCCATTGGGAATCAGCACCCGCGCGGCCTCGCGCAAGAGCTGGTGGGGATCCTCGGCAAAATCCAGCAGGTGGTGCAGGACGACCACATCCACCGAGCCCTCCGGCAGCGGTAAATGATTCAGGTCGGCAACGGCCTCGCCCGATGCCTCGGCCACCGGGGACAGGCGGAAGCGATGGTTGATACGGCTGGACGCTGCGAGATCGACATCCGGGGCGACACTGGCCTGCAACAGGTGATAACCGAAAAACTGCTCGATCAGCGGCTGGGCCACGGCCAGTTCCTGGCTCAGCAGCTCGTTACCCAGATTGCTGGAAAACCAGTTGCGGATCTCACCGTAGGATTCGGAAAGTGGCGGGACACTGCTTTGCTGGCTCCACCATCGCGCCGCGCGCCTGCGAATCTTCCCCATTCAGCTGCCTCTCCCTGTAATTACCTGCGCGGTCTGGTGTGCCGGGTGCGCCCGCGCGGCTGCAAAACAGCGCGGGAATTCCTGTCTAAGGTGCCATAGTCAGGGTATGCTGCGCCCTGTCCAGAAACACTTTCGCAGTTACACCCAGATTTCCGGAAAAATATGCTTAAGATTACTCCAATCCCTGCATTTACTGATAATTATATTTGGCTCCTGCAGGACCGGGGCCAGTCCTGGGTAGTGGACCCGGGCGATCCGAAGGCCGTTACCGATGCGCTGCGCGACACTGCGCTCAGCGGCATCCTGATTACACACCATCACCTCGACCATACCGGGGGCCTCCAGCAGCTGCGCGAGACCTATGACTGCCCCGTGTATGGCCCCGCGACCATCGAGGGCATCACCAACCCCATCGCTGACGGCGACCGTTTTGAGCTGATGGACTGCCCGGTGGAGGTCCGTGCTGTCCCGGGGCACACCCTCGATCACCTGGCCCTGATTATTGCAGAAGGCGACATACAACACCTGTTCTGCGGCGACACGCTGTTTGCCGGCGGCTGCGGGCGCCTGTTCGAGGGCACGCCGGAGCAGATGTGGGACTCCCTGGATGGCCTGGCAGAACTTCCGGAAGACACCCTGGTTTACTGCGCACACGAATACACCGCCGCCAACCTGAACTTCGCCAAGGTCGTAGAACCTGACAATCAGGCACTACAGTCACGAATAGGCGCGGTAGAGTCCGTGCGCGCACGTGGCCGCGCTACACTGCCAAGCACTATCGGTGTTGAAAGGGAGACAAACCCGTTTTTACGCTGCAGGGAAGAACCGGTTCAGGCCGCGGCAGCCAGCCAGGGTTTACAGGATGTTTACGACCCGGCCAGCGTTTTCCGCTGCCTTCGCCAGTGGAAGGATAATTTTTAATCAATTTGTATTGACCTTCACCGGCATACCTCTTTAAAATTTTGAACTTATCTGGAGAATCAATGACTTAGATAGGTTCCAATAAGAGTCGGTCAGACCACGTTCTCGCCCTCCGCTGTGATAACACAAAAAACGGGCAGTCATTTAAAGATAAAAACTGGGCAGTTATTCCATGATTTACAAGAAGTTTGCCGTAGTGCTTCTGGCTACGGCTGTGGGGGCCTGCGCTCGCATCGAAACCGCACCGCAACTACCCACCCCGGAGAGCACGGATACCGGAAAGAGTGCGCCGCACGCGGCAACCGCTGAAAGCGTCGCATCACCGGAAGTCACAGAGGCGGTCGCAACCAAGGATCTCTGGCAGCGCCTGACGCGCGGCTTCTCCCTGGACACCCAGACCCACCAGCCCAGGGTGCAGGACTACGTCCGCTACTACACCAAGAACAAGAGCTATATGAAGCGCGTTTCCGAGCGCGCCCATCGCTACATCTACCACGTTGCGGAAGAGCTCGAGGCTGCCGGCGTACCGACCGAGCTGGCACTGCTGCCGATCGTCGAGAGCGGCTACGACCCGTTCGCCTACTCCCACGCCCAGGCCGCAGGTATGTGGCAGTTTACCCCCGCGACCGGTCGCGCCTTCGGCCTGGACCAGAACTGGTGGTATGACGGCCGACGTGACGTCGCCGACTCCACCCGCGCCGCGGCCGAGTACTTCCTGTACCTCGCCAAGCGCTTCGACAATGACTGGCCACTGGTGCTGGCAGCGTACAACGGCGGCGAAGGCACCGTGCGACGCGCCATCCGCCGCAACAAGGCCGCGGGCAAGCCGACCGATTTCTGGCACCTGAAGCTGCCGCGCGAGACCCAGCGTTATGTGCCGCAGCTGCTGGCCCTCGCTGAGGTTGTGGGCAAACGCGAGCAGTACAACACACCACTGTTTGATATCCCCAACGAGCCCTATTTCGCCAAGGTTTCCGTGGGCAGCCAGATCGACCTGGCACAGGCTGCGGACCTGGCCGATATCGAGATCGAAGAGCTGTCGCTGCTAAACCCTGGCTACAACCGCTGGGCAACCGACCCCAACGGCAACCACCAGCTGCTGCTGCCGATCGACAAGAAAAGCGCCTTCGAGCAGAAGCTGGCCAGCCTGCCCAAAGAGCAGCGTGTTTCCTGGCAGCGCCACACGGTGAAATCCGGTGACTCGCTGATCAATATTGCCAAGAAATACCAGACGACCGTCGCCTCCATCCGCCAGACCAACAACCTGCGCGGCAACATGATTCGCGCCGGCAGCACCCTGCTGATCCCGGTGGCCGCGGCGCCTGCCGGGCAGTACGCCTACTCCATGGACGAGCGCCTCAAGCGCAAGCAGTCCCGCAGCGCCCGTCGCGGCACGGAGAAGGTCACCTACACAGTCAAGCCGGGTGATACCTTCTGGGACATCTCGCGCAGCATGGATGTGTCCGTGCGCCAGCTAGCAAGCTGGAACAGCATGGCTCCAGGGGACACCCTGCGTCCGGGCCAGCGCCTGGTCGCCTACCCCAAGTCCAACGCGCCCAAGACCGGTCGCACCACGCGCAAGCTGTCTTACAAGGTGCGTAGCGGTGACTCACTGGCTCGCATCGCGCAGAAGTTCAGCCTGAAGATCAATGACATCGTGAAGTGGAACCGGATCAACAAGAACAAGTACCTGCAACCGGGGCAGAAACTGACCCTGTACGTGGACGTCACCCGCCTGCAGGGTTGATACTCCATTAGACGCGCCACCGGCAGCGATGAACAGGCAACAAAAAAGGGGCTAATAGCCCCTTTTTTGTGTCCGGCGGTTAAATATCAGTTACCGATACTGATATCCGCCGCATCCTGCAGGTACTTCTCCATGGCCGCCGACTCATTGTTGGCATCCAGGACAGACAGCTGTCGCAGGAGTGCATTGCGCTGCTCCGCAGGCTGCGCATCGAGGTTACCCGGGCGCACGTCACGCAGCTTCAGCACCACACGGTTGCCACTGTTTACCTTGAGGGCTTTCACCGCAGGCAGGTCACCAGACAGCTCGAACGCGGCAGTGACGATCTCACCGCGCTCGCCAAAGCCCGTACGACGGGATTTGTCCGCCGTTTCCAGGGTCAGGCCCGCCTCTTCTGCGAGCAGCGCGAAGTCACCGCCAGCTGCCAGCGCAGCCTGCAGTGCTTCCGCCTTCTCGGCCAGCTGCGCACTGGCTTTCTCGCGCTTCAGCTTGTCGCTGATCTGCTCAGCCACCTTCGCCAGCGCGAATACACCCGCCGGCTGGTGCTCGGTTACCTGCAGCACCAGTGCATGGTCTTCCGCCAAGTCGATCACGTCCGAGGTGTTGCGGTCTTCCTTCACTTCCGGGGTAAATGCCGCCGCAACCACTTTTGGTTCTGCTGTAATGCCTTCACCGCCGGAACTGGAGAACAGGCCGGTCGTGCCCACAGTAACACCAAGCTCTTCGGCAACTTCAGCCAGGTCTTCTGCGTTGTAAGCCAATTCGGTCATACGCTCCAGCGCAGTCACGAATTCACGCTCAGCGCGGGAGGCCTTCAGTGCTTCGGCGATTTCCGCACGGCGCTCTTCCAGGGTCGGCACCTTACTTTCGGTCAGTTCGGTCAGCTTGACAAAGTGGGTACCGTCGGCAGTCTCAACCGGCCCGGAAACCTCATTGACGGACAGGGCTGCAAGGGCCTCCTCGAACTCGGGCGGGAAAACGTCACCACCGGTAAAACCGAGATCGCCACCCATTTCCTTGCTGGCAAAGTCATCGGAGTATGCCGTGACCAGCGCCTCGAAAGACTCACCTGCAGCCAGTTTGGCCTGCACTTCCGCAACCTTTTCCGCATCGGCATCGCCTTCAAGGAAGATGTGGGCCGCGCGGCGCTGGGTGCTGGCCTGGAATGCCTTCAGCTCCTGCTGGTACTGCGCCTGGATATCTTCCTCGGAAACATCGATCGCGCCGGCAAAAGTCTCGGGCTTCAGCTCGATATACTTGACCGCAACCATTTCCGGACGGGCAAACTCCGCCGGGTTTTCGTCGTAGTACTGCTGGATCTCCGCATCGGTCACGGAAATCTCGCCCAGCAGGCCTGCCACTTCCATTACCACGTAATCGAAATCACGTTCTTCCATGGAAAGCTCAACGAATTTCTTCGCTTCCTGTGCAGTGACAAAACCGCTGCCAGCGATACCTTCCAGGTATTGCTGTACAACCAGGCTCTGTTCGATGTACTGCTGGAATGCCGCCGGGGACATACCCTGGCGCGCCGCAGCATTGCGGAAGGCAGCCTGGGAGAACTGACCGTCTACCTGAAATGCCGGCAGGGAGGCAATGACCTTGTTGAGCTCCTCCTTGCTCATAACCATACCGCTCTCGCTCGCGGCCTGGCGCATTACCGCCTGCGCAATCAGCTGCTGGATCACGGGGCGACGCAGGGTGTCCTCACTCAGCGCTTCGGCTGGCAGGTTTTCACCGAACTGGGCCATCATCTGGGCCTGTTGGTTGCGCACGCCGCGCGAAACATCAACTTCTGAAATCTTCTCGCCGTTCACCGACGCGACTTCCTCACTGCCGCCACCGCTTGCACCGGTAAAGAAGTCAATGCCGGTGATTGCGACAATAAAACCAAACAGTGCTGCGAGAATAATCGCCGCAGTACCTTTAAGGTTGTCACGCATGGACTGAAGCATGGTGAACTCCAAATAAAAAAATCGTTAAACGAAAAATACAAAAATCTGCTAACAAAAAAGGCGCACCTTACCGATGCGCCTCTTAACTGCAGAAAACTACATCTCTGACAGTCGAAATCAGTTAACGGCGTCTTTCAGCGCCTTGCCAGCCTTGAAGCTAGGAATCTTGGCTGCAGCGATTTCAATCGGGTCGCCGGTACGCGGGTTGCGACCAGTGCGGGCAGCGCGCTCTTTAACAGCGAAGGTACCAAAGCCTACCAGTACCACTTGCTCGTCCTTTTTCAGAGCGTCAGTGATGCTGTCTACCATTGCGTCCAGAGCACGGCCAGCCGCCGCCTTTGGAATATCCGCAGATGCTGCAATGGCGTCGATCAGATCGGATTTATTCACGCTATATCCCTCTATATTTTTTTAGGTTATCGCGGGAGGAAGCATCTGGCCTCCCCCCTGTAAAACTTGGTCTAGCTATCGTGTAGCCACCGGGAACCTGCTGCCAGGCCACCCCCCCAAGGGCAAATGAGCCACGATTTATACCAACTGCCTGATAGCGGGTCAAGGAACCACGGGGGTTTCAGCCCAGTTGGGCGGATTCTGCGATCACATTGAACGTGCAAGGGTCAGGCGGGTCAGTTTTTAACCAGAGACTCGATTGAATTCACGCATGCGCGCCGGGCCACAACAGTGACCGACGCGCAAATTAACATCATATTCCGGGTCAATGGCGACGCGCGGAATGCGACTCCTTCTCATCGGCCTTGCGCTGCAGTGCGGCAAATTCCTCATCGGTCAGCGGCTCCGGCAAACGCACCAGCGCATGCTCCAGAACCTGGTCTATCCATTTGACCGGGTAGATGGTCAGGTCCTGCAGGATATTCTCCGGAATTTCCTTCAGGTCGCGCTCGTTATCCGCCGGAATCAAAACGGTCTTGATACCACCACGGTGCGCAGCCAGCAGTTTTTCCTTGAGACCACCAATGCGCAACACTTCACCACGCAAGGTGATTTCACCCGTCATGGCAACGTCCGAACGCACCGGAATATCGGTCAGCACCGACACCAGGGCGGTGCACATGGCGATACCTGCGCTTGGGCCGTCCTTCGGTGTGGCACCCTCCGGCACATGGATATGGATATCCTTCTTCTCGTGGAAGTCCGGGGCAACACCCAGCACCTGGGAGCGCGAACGCACCACGGTCAGTGCCGCCTGAATGGACTCCTGCATCACGTCACCCAGAGAGCCGGTCTTGATTACCCTGCCCTTGCCGGATACCGCCGAAGATTCAATGGTCAGCAGTTCGCCGCCAACCTCGGTCCACGCAAGTCCGGTTACCTGGCCAATCTTGTTTTCATCTTCCGCGCGCCCGTAATCGAAGCGCCTTACGCCCAACAATTCCTCCAGGTCCGCAGGTTGCACGGTAATCTGCTGGTTGCCCTTGGCACGCACATTCCTGGTAACAATCTTGCGGCAGATTTTTGCGATCTCGCGATCGAGACCGCGCACACCCGCTTCACGCGTGTAGTAACGCACCACGTCGCGGATGCTATCGTCGGAAATCTCCAGCTCTTCGGCTTTGAGGCCGCCGTTCTTGCGCTGCTTTGGCACCAGATAGCGCTGGGCGATATTCAGTTTCTCGTCTTCCGTGTAACCCGGGATGCGGATCACTTCCATCCGGTCCAGCAACGGACCCGGAATATTCATGGAGTTAGAGGTACACACGAACATTACGTCGGACAGGTCGTAGTCGACCTCCAGGTAATGGTCGTTGAAACTCTTGTTCTGCTCCGGGTCCAGTACTTCGAGCAGCGCCGATGCAGGGTCACCGCGATGATCCATGCCCATCTTGTCGATTTCATCGAGCAGGAACAGCGGGTTCTTGACCCCGACCTTGGAAATCTTCTGGATCAACTTGCCCGGCAGGGAACCAATATAAGTGCGGCGATGGCCGCGAATCTCTGCTTCGTCGCGTACGCCACCCAGCGCCATGCGCACAAACTTGCGATTGGTCGCGCGCGCAATGGACTCGCCCAGAGACGTCTTACCCACACCCGGTGGGCCAACCAGGCACAGGATCGGCCCCTTCACTTTCTTCACGCGCTTCTGCACCGCCAGGTACTCAACGATGCGCTCTTTCACTTCCTCAAGCCCGTAGTGGTCCGCTTCCAGAATCTCCTCGGCCTTGACCAGATCGTGGCGCACACGACTCGCTTTTTTCCACGGCACATTGAGCATCCAGTCGATGTAGCTGCGCAGAACGGATGCTTCCGCAGACATCGGCGACATCATCTTGAGCTTGCCCAGTTCGGCGCGGGTCTTCTTTTCCGCCTCTTCCGGCATACCCGCATCGGCGATTTTCTTCTCCAGATCCTCGATCTCGTTCGGCTCCTCAGAGATCTCCCCGAGTTCCTTCTGGATCGCTTTCATCTGCTCGTTCAGGTAGTACTCGCGCTGGCTCTTCTCCATCTGCTTTTTGACGCGGCCGCGAATACGCTTTTCCACCTGGATCAGGTCGATCTCGGAATCCATCAGGCCCAGCAGGTGCTCGAGGCGATCCTTGATGCTGGACATCTCCAGCAGTTCCTGTTTCTGCGCAAGCTCCAGCGACATGTGCGCTGCAATGGTGTCGGCAAGGCGACCCGGCTCATCGATGCCGGAGAGAGAGGTCATGACCTCGCCCGGAACCTTCTTGCTCAGGTTCACGTACTGCTCGAACTGGGTCATGGCAGAGCGCACCAACGCTTCCGCTTCCGGCTCCGACAGTTCTTCTGAAGGCAGAGGCGTGACCTTGGCGCGGTAGTGGTTTTCATGGTCGACCACTTCCGTAATGGACACCCGCTCGCTGCCTTCCACCAGTACCTTGACGGTGCCATCCGGCAGCTTTAGCAATTGCAGCACACTGGCAACGGTGCCCACCCGGTAGATATCGTCCTCGCCCGGGTCGTCCTCCGACGCCTGCTTCTGTGCCACCAGCAATACCTGCTTGTCATTGCGCATCGCCTCTTCCAGCGCGTCGATCGACTTTTCACGGCCGACAAACAGCGGAATGACCATGTGCGGGTAAACCACCACATCGCGCAACGGGAGTAACGGGTATTCAACCTGGGATGGGGACTGCTGATCCATGTAATTCCTCTTGTATCAGTGGCCCCGCACTCCGGATCAACGGCATCCGACGGGGGCTTCTGACGTTAGATGTGGGGCCAAAAGCGCCGAATACAAGTCTAATTTGATCGCGGCGTAAAAAAAAAGGGTTCCTCAGTGGAACCCTTTTTCACAAATACCGCGAATGCGGAAATGTTTTCGACTTGCTCGTCTGCGGCGCCCTACTCGTCCGGGGCAGCCTTGGCCGGGCTGGCTTCTGTACCAGTCTGGTACACCAGCAGCGGCGCGGAGTCACCTTTGATGACAGCTTCGTCAACCACCACCTTGGCCACATCGCCCTTGGACGGGATGTCGTACATGGTATCGAGCAATACCGACTCCATGATGGAGCGCAGGCCACGGGCGCCCGTCTTGCGCTCCATCGCCCTGGCCGCAACCGCGTCCAGTGCGTCGGGGCGGAAGTCCAGCTCCACACCTTCCATCTCGAACAGCTTGCCGTATTGCTTGGTCAACGCGTTCTTCGGCGCAGTCAGAATCTCTACCAGCGCAGCGCGATCCAGTTCCTCCAGGGTCGCAATCATCGGCAAACGACCGACAAACTCGGGGATCAGGCCGTACTTGACCAGATCTTCCGGCTCCAGGTCCTTGACCGTCTCGCCGAAATCACGCTTGTCGTCCTTGGACTTCACCTCGGCACTGAAGCCGATGCCGCCCTTCTCGGAACGATCGCGGATGATCTTGTCGAGCCCCGCAAATGCCCCGCCACAGATAAACAGGATATTGGAGGTATCGACCTGCAGGAATTCCTGCTGCGGATGCTTGCGACCACCCTGCGGTGGTACCGAGGCCACAGTGCCCTCGATCAGCTTCAGCAGCGCCTGCTGTACGCCCTCACCGGACACGTCGCGGGTGATGGACGGGTTGTCGGACTTGCGCGAAATCTTGTCGATTTCATCGATATACACAATGCCCTGCTGCGCCTTATCGACGTCATAGTCGCATTTCTGCAGCAGTTTCTGGATGATGTTTTCCACGTCCTCACCCACATAACCGGCTTCGGTCAGGGTGGTGGCGTCGGCAATGGTAAACGGCACATTCAGCAGACGCGCCAGGGTTTCGGCCAGCAGCGTCTTGCCACTACCGGTCGGGCCAACCAGCAGGATGTTGGACTTGCTGAGCTCGACCTCGTCCTTGTTCTTGCGCGCCGCGCCGCTGCGCAGGCGCTTATAGTGGTTGTATACCGCCACTGCGAGGACTTTCTTGGCCCGCGCCTGGCCGATTACATACTCGTCCAGAATCTCGGTAATCTCGCGGGGGCTCGGCAGTCGCTCCTCACCGCCCTCGACGTTACCGCCCTGGACCTCTTCCCGAATGATGTCCGTACACAACTCGACGCACTCGTCACAGATGAATACAGAAGGACCGGCGATCAGCTTGCGTACCTCGTGCTGGCTCTTGCCGCAGAACGAGCAATACAGCAATTTGCCGTTTTCTTCGCCGTTGCCGCCGTTTTGGTCGGTCATTCACATACTCCGTGGTCTTCGAACAGGCGCCCGATGGGCGCCAAAAAATACTTTCTTATCATCAAGATGCTAGCTTCAGGCGACAATTTCAACCCCTAAATGCCAAACCGGTCAGCTTTCCGCCAAATTGCGGTGGGACAGCACCTCATCCACCAGACCGTAATTCTTGGATTCCTCTGCACTCATAAAGTTGTCGCGCTCGGTGTCGCGGGCAACCTCTTCAATGCTGCGACCGGTGTGGGACGCCATGATCTCGTTCAGGCGCTCGCGGATCTTGAGGATCTCCTGCGCATGGATATGGATATCCGTGGCCTGCCCCTGGGCGCCGCCGCTGGGCTGGTGAATCATGGTGCGCGCATTGGGTGTGGCGTAGCGCTTGCCGGTCGCGCCCGCTGCCAGCAGGAAGGCACCCATGCTGCAGGCCTGGCCAATACACATGGTGCTGACGTCCGGCTTGATGAACTGCATGGTGTCGTAAATGGACATGCCGGCAGTGACCGACCCGCCCGGGGAATTGATATACAGGTGGATGTCCTTGTCCGGGTTTTCCGCCTCGAGGAACAACAGCTGCGCCACCACCAGGTTCGCCATGTGGTCCTCAACCGGGCCCACCAGGAAGATCACCCGCTCTTTCAACAGGCGCGAATAAATGTCGAAGGAGCGCTCGCCGCGCGCAGTCTGCTCCACCACCATGGGCACCAGGCCGCCAGCGGAATTTACGTCGAGGGATTGGTTGGGATATATGAACTGAGCCATGTGAACCGATGCTTCCTTATTGTGGCTGTGGGGCAAGTATCCTGGGCAGCGCCATCACACCGGCAGGCGGCACGCGGACTGCAGAAAATTTAACCACTGCATTTAGTGCAACGCTGAACGCGCTCTTATTACGCAGCAGAAAAGAGAAATCTGTTCTCTTGAAGGAGCTTAACTCGGCAGGCGCCGGATTGCCAGAACGGCATATGGGGAAGAATTCGGGACGCTATCCGGAAGGCTCCGGAAAGAAGGTACCGGGGAGAAAGACGCGGCCGCCGGCAATGCGGCGACCGCCCCTGGAAATGATCAGCCCTGTTGCGGCTTGATCACCTCGTCGTAGCTGCTTTCTTTTTCGGAAACCTTGGCGGATTCCAGAACGAAATCTACAACCTGGTCTTCCAGTACTACAGACTCAACACCCTGCAGCAGTTCGCGGTTGTTGAAGTAGTACTCCACAACCTCTTCCGGCTGCTGGTAAGTAGAAGCAAGCTCTTCGACCTTGGCCTTTACACGATCCTGGTCAACAGCGATGTTGTTCTGCTTGACCACTTCGCCAACTACCAGGCCCAGGCCAACGCGACGCTTCGCCTGCTCTTCGAACATCGCGTCCGGCAGCATATTCATCGCATCTTCCGGCTTGATCTGGCCACCGAACTGCTGAACCATCTGGCCGCGCAGGCCGTGGACTTCGTTGGCGATCAGGGCAGCCGGCATTTCAACCTGGTGCGCTTCGTACAGCTTGTCCATGACCTGGGTCTTGACCTTGTTCACGGCAGCGTTCTTCAGCTCGCGCGCCATGTTTGCGCGGACTTCTTCGCGGAACTTCTCTTCGCCGCCTTCCTCAACACCGTAGGTCTTGAAGAATTCGTCGTTCATTTCCGGCAGTTCCGGCTTCTCGGAAGCAGTCACCTTGACGTTGAAGACAACCGCAGCGCCTTTCAGCTCTTCCGCGTGGTAGTCTTCCGGGAAAGTCAGCTCGAGGTCTTTTTCCTCGCCCGGCTTCATGCCGATGATGCCGTCTTCGAAGCCCGGGATCATATTGCCGGATCCCAGCTCCAGCTTGTGGCCTTCAGCCTTGCCGCCAGCGAACTCTTCACCGTCTTTGGTGCCAACGAAGTCGATGGTAACGCGGTCGCCTTTCTGGGCCTTGCGCTTGGTTTCTTTCCAGCCGCTCTGCTGCTTGCGCAGCACGTCGATCATGTTGTCCACGTCTTTGTCGGACACTTCGGCAACCGGACGCTCGATTTCGAAAGTGCTGAAGTCAACCAGCTCTACTTCCGGGTAAACCTCGAAGGTCGCTACGTATTCCAGATCTTCGCCCGGAGCAACCTTGGTGGCTTCGATGCGCGGCTGGCCAGCCGGCTTAACATCTTCCTTTACCACGGCCTCGTAGAAGGAGCGGTTCATGACTTCACCGATTACTTCCTGGCGAACACCGGCACCAAAGCGCTGGCGTACAACCTTCATCGGTACCTTGCCCTTGCGGAAACCGTTGATGCGGACGGTCTTGGCCGCCTGCTGGAGACGCTTGTCTACTTCTTGCTCGACTTGTTCTGCGGGTACACCTACTGTCAGGCGACGTTCCAGGCCGGAAGTTGTTTCGATAGAAACCTGCATATCAATCCTCGTGAGACTATGCTCGCCATCGCGTCGACTTCACCAAGCCGCGCAAATCACTCATTAACGAAAACGGGCAACCCACCGTGTAGCGGGCTGCCCTGAATCTTGGTGGGGACGGAGAGACTTGAACTCTCACACCTTGCGGCACTAGAACCTAAATCTAGCGTGTCTACCAATTCCACCACGTCCCCGTGCTCTCGCGCGCTAACTCATTGATATTTAAGTTTTTTCCGGGATTTCTCGAACCCGGAGTACGCCGAGGGGTGCAGATTGTGCCACAGTGGCTTGGCGGGTTCAACAAAGTGCCACCGCGGTACCAATGACATGGCGCGATAGATGTACAAAAAACAGCGGATCCGGGCCTGAACCTTCGGTCCCTGACGAATTACACGTTACTGGCCGCGGGGTTCGGCCAGCAATAACGCCGCGTCCGCAGAGTCTGACTGCACGCGCAACGCACTGCCGGCCGGCAGGAGAAACGCAGACTCAGCATCCACGATAGCGCCATTCACGCGCATGGACGCGCCCACGACCATACCAACCCGGTAATCCTCACACGCTGGCAGGTCGACTGACCCTCCGGTGCTGACACGAATACGATCAACGCAGAAGTCACTGAAGTCCACGATGCGCTCGATCGAGGCACTCTCGGGCGCAGGAAGCTGCTCAAACGCCGGCTGGGGCAAAGGCGTTTCGGCCACCAGGCCCAGCGCAGCGTCCGTGTCCCAGTGGCCCTGGGTCAGTACCTTCTGCGCAAACGAAAGGATCTTGCGCTCATACACCGGCGTCTGGAACTCGACAGTGCGGACACCGTGCTGGAGGGCATGCGGGGTATGCGTGGGCACCGTTACCACATCGCCGACTCTCAGCGGTCTGAGCGCGGTAAACGCGTCCATGGCGGCGCGCAGGTCGGCTTCTTCCACCAGCAGAGCCTCCGGTATCTCCGCCAGCCACGCCTTGGTGGTGGCGGCATCCAGCGGCGCATCAGCGGCGATACCGGCCGCCGCCCGCTTGTGGTCAAGGATGGCATCGATCTCGCGACGGCATTTTTCATAAGCCGCCACCGCGCTGCGATAGGCAGCCAGGAAATCCGCGAAGCTGTCAAAAGCGGCGCGTTTTTGCGGACAGAAGCCATAGCGGATTGCTCCGGTGCCATCCGGCCAGGCCTCCTCTGCCACGTGGGTGACGATATAGACTTCCTGCTTCTCTTCGTGCATTTCGAAGTAGAGGTCGCCAAACACCGGCTCCGGCAGCGGATCGAGGATCTTGAGCAGATTGATCTTTTCCGGCGTGCCGGCGGCACAGCGCTGCGGCAATGCCTGCAGCACCCACGGCAGCGGGACCGTCGCACCCGGCGTACCCACCAGAGACTGGCCGCGCGCTTCGATACCACTGAACCAAACTTCCCTGCCCCAGGGTTTCTCCACATAGACCGGTTGCAATGGCATGGGACCATCGAGGCGCAGCAGCGGTGCACCCATGGCTTCTGCCAGCCCCCTGCAACCCTTCGAAGTCAGCGCGCTGGCTGCCGCTGCCTGCACCACGGAAAAGCAGACGCCTTCCCCGGCCTGCTCGCGCCAGAACAGCGCCAGCAGGTCGATGGAGGCCCGGGGGTCCAGGTAGAACTGTTCGTGTGCAAACCGCACCGCCAGCTCGAACGGCTCCGCGCCACCAGCGGTAAGCTGGCTGTCGAGGCAGGCTTCGGGGTTGGGATGGTCTAACAGCTGTAGGGACAATTCGGGCACACCGGTTTCAATTTTCTGGCGATGGATACTAACAGAATCCGTTCCACCATAAAAAAACCCCGGCGTTGCCGGGGTTTTCTCGGGTCGAGGCGTCAGCAATCAGACACGTTCGACGATGGTGGTAATACCCTGCCCCAGACCAATACACATGGTGGAGATACCCAGGTTACCGCCTTCGTTCTGCATCACTGACAGCAACGTACCGGTGATACGCACGCCGGAGCAGCCAAACGGGTGGCCCAGCGCGATCGCGCCGCCGTACAGGTTTACCTTCTCTTCCATGGCGTCCAGCAGGCTCAGGTCTTTCAGCACCGGCAGCGCTTGCGCCGCGAATGCCTCATTGAGCTCCAGCTTGTCGATATCTTCAATCGTCAGGCCGGCCTGCTTCAGCGCTTTCTTGGTGGACGGCACCGGGCCGTAACCCATGATGGACGGATCCACGCCCGCCAGCGCCATGTCACGGACCTTGGCAATGGGGGTCATACCCAGCGCCTGTGCGCGCTCGGCAGACATCACCAGCATCACGGAAGCGCCGTCGGTGATCTGCGAGGAAGTACCTGCAGTAACCTGTCCGTGCTTCGGATCGAATGCCGGGCGCAGTGCAGCCAGCCCTTCAACGGTGGTGTCCGGACGGATGGTCTGGTCGGTTTCCACCAGGTACGGGATACCGTCGTCATCGTGACCTTCAATCGCAATGATTTCGCGATTGAACTTGCCTTCCTCGGTCGCCTTGGCGGCGCGCTGATGGGAGCGCGCGCCAAACTCGTCCATCTGCTGGCGGTTGATGCCGTGCATCATGGCCAGGTATTCGGCGGTCATGCCCATTGAGCCGGCGGCTTTCGCCATGGTGCGGCCCATCATCGGGTTCGGACTTACCCCTTCCATCATATTGAGGTGGCCCATGTGCTCGACGCCACCAACGACATAGACGTCACCCAGGCCGGAGCGGATGTTCGCAGCTGCAGTGTGCAGCGAGGACATGGAGGAACCACACAGGCGGTTCACGGTCTGCGCCGGAATGGTATGCGGCAGGCCCGCGCGCAGCACGATCATGCGCGCCACGTTGAAGCCCTGCTCCTCGCGCTGCATCACACAGCCCCAGATCAGGTCGTCGATCTCTGCCGGATCGAGCTTTTCATTGCGGTCCAGAAACTTCTTCAGCAGTTCCGCAGACATGTCATCGGCGCGCACATTGCGGTAAACACCGTTCTTGGAGCGGCCCATCGCGGTACGGGCGTAGTCGACGATGACTGCATCTCTTGGATTCAAACTCACGATGCTTCTCCTTACTTGTCCTGTGCGTAGTATTTTTCGCCGCTGGCAGCCATTTCGCGCATGCGCTCGGTCGGCTGGTACAGCTCGCCGAGGTCGGCGTACTTGTCGGCCATGGCGACAAACTTGTCCATGCCGATATTGTCGAGCCAGGCGAACAGGCCGCCGCGGAACGGCGGGAAGCCGACACCGTAGATCAACGCCATATCTGCTTCGGCAGCGGACGCGACAATGCCCTCTTCCAGACAGCGCGCCAGTTCGGTCGCCATCGGGATCATCATGCGCTCGATAACCTCGTCGGCCTCGTATTCGCGTGCTTCCGCCACATGCGGCTTCAGCAGCGCATAGGACTCGTCGGTGGCAACCTTCTTCGGGCGGCCCTTTTTGTCCACTTCGTAGTTGTAGAAGCCCTTGCTGTTCTTCTGTCCGTAACGGCCAGCTTCATACATGATGTCGGAGGCAGCGGTAAAGGTCTTACCCATGCGGGTCGGGAAACCTTCGGCCATCACCTGCTCGGCGTGCACACCGGTGTCGATACCGACAACATCCATCAGGTAAGCCGGGCCCATCGGCCAGCCCCAGCGCTCCATGGTCTTGTCGACTGCCTGGAAGTCCGCGCCGTCGCGCAGCAGCATGGAGAAGCCGGCGAAATAAGGGAACAGGACACGGTTCACAAGGAACCCCGGGCAATCGCGCACAACGATGGCTTTCTTGCCCATTTTGTTGGCGTAGGCAACGGTACGTGCAACCGCGGTATCAGAGGTCTTGCTGCCACGGATCACCTCAACCAGCGGCATCTTGTGTACCGGGTTGAAGAAGTGCATGCCGAGGAAGTTTTCCGGACGCGCCAGTGGCTCAGCCAGGTGATCGATGGAGATGGTGGAGGTGTTGGAGGCAACGATCGTGTCCTCGGTCACCTTGCTTTCCACTTCGGTCAGGACAGCGTGCTTGACCTTCGGATTTTCGACGACCGCCTCGACAACGATATCGATATCATCGAAACCATCGTAGCTCAGGGTCGGATCGATTTTGTTCAGCACATCGCCCATCTTGGACGCAGTCATGCGGCCGCGCTCAACCATTTTGGACAGCAGCTTGTTGGCTTCCGCGAGGCCGAGGTCGATACCCGCCTGGTTGATGTCCTTCATCATGATCGGGGTGCCCTTGTAGGCAGACTGGTAGGCGATACCGCCACCCATGATGCCCGCACCCAGTACCGCGGCGCGCTCGATCTTCTTGTCGGATTTTTTCTCCCAGCCCTTGGCAACCTTGCTGATCGCCTGGTCCGCCAGGAACAGACCCACCAGGGATTTCGCAGTATCGGTCGCGGAGCAAGCAGCGAACTGCTCCTGCTCTTTTTCCAGCGCGCCGGCACGGTCCAGTTTATAGCCCTGTTCCATGGAGGTGATGGCAGCTACCGGAGACGGGTAATTGCGACCGGCCTGCTGGCCGACAAACGCCTTGGTGGTGAAGAAGGCCATCAGCGCTTCGGTGTCATTGATCGGCACCGGTGAGGTCTTGATTTCGCGACGCGCCTTGATGTCGAGCTTGCCATCAACAGCACGCTGCAGCAGCTTGATAGAAGCTTCGCGCAGCTTGTCGGCCGGCACAACAGCATCGACAGCGTGTGCTTTCAGTGCGGCGTCAGGCTTCTGGTCCTTGCCGGAAGCAATCCACTCCGCAGCCACATCGAGGCCCGCAATGCGCGGCAGGCGCACGGTGCCGCCCCAGCCCGGGATCAGGCCAAGCTTGATTTCCGGCAGGCCCACCTTGGCGTCCTGGCTCAATACACGGAAATCACATGCCAGGCACACTTCAAAGCCACCACCCAGCGCGATGCCATTAATGGCAACCACAGTCGGGATGGACAGGTCTTCGATGCGATTGAAATTTTCGTTGTTGCGCGCAAGCAGCGCACCCACGCCGCTGGCACCGCCCGCGAAGGCATCACCAAATTCAGTGATGTCGGCACCTACGATGAAAACGGACTTGCCACTGGTCAGCAGCAGACCCTTAATAGCGCTATCTGCCTCAACGGCATCCAGCGCCTGGGAGAGTTCAGTCACTGTCAACACATTGAACTTGTTGACGGACTCACCTTCCAGATTGAAGTTGAGCTCGGCGATGCCATTTTCCAGCATCTGAACCGAGACAGCCTTGCCTTGGAATATCATTATTGACCTCGTTTTTCGCGGGGTTTTTGTTCACCCTGACTTTTCTTACCCTGGCTTAGGGCTGCACAGGTGCGCAGGCCAGTCCCGCCAGTGCGGGAGCAGACGCGCTAGTATAGTGCCTGTCAAACAGTTGTTTTAATACTAAATTCGACCAAAACCAGTGGCCTCGCCGATAGATTGGCGCTTTATTGGACAGTCGGTCCTAAACCGATGGGGGCGTGTTCGCAGATACCAGCACACACTCCAGTGGCCCGGGATTACGAAAGCGGTGCGGACGACGACTGTCGAAATAATAGCCATCCCCTGCCTGCAGCAGTTCGGTCTTGCCGGCCACCGTGACCTCGAGCTGCCCCTCTACAATGATGCCGCCCTCCTCGCCGTCGTGGCTGAGCATTTCAGGGCCCGTATCCGCACCAACCGGATACACCTCACGCAGGATCGACATATTCCGGTTAGGACGGTTCGCCGCGAGTAGCTGGAAGGAAATTTCCCCGGTGCCGACGTCTGCCATTTCCTCGGAGCGGAAAAAAACCTGGGGATTGGCCTCGAAATTGAGGGTGAAGAAATCTGCCAGCGACATGGGCACGCCATCCAGCACTTTCTTGAGGGATCCGATAGAGGGGCTGACCCGCCCCTGCTCGATCAGGGAGATGGTGGCATTGGTTACGCCGGCACGCTTGGCCAGCTCGCGCTGGGACCAACCGTGCATTTTTCGCAGCGCCTTGAGGCGCCGGCCGACACCGTCACTTGATGCGGCACCGGTTTTTCCATCAAGCTGCTCTTCTGCCAAAGCCGCCTCCCATCCTTAGATTGCTCTCTTTTATATGGGAAAGGCGGCTGGCGAACAAGAACCTTAGGCCATGTCCGCGAATGGATTGTCGCGTGGCAGGGTAACCGGCTGCTCCATGCCGGGCACTGTCAGGCTCTCACTATCGAGGCGGATCTCGCTCTCGTCGATCATGCCTTCACCGAACCGGTAGATCGCCTGCAGGTCGCCCTGGGTCGCAGTCGCGTCATAGGCGGCAGATTTTTCCTGCACGGCTTCATTAGCGCGCTGATGCGCATCCATCGCCTTCGCGCCATGCCGCGCAGCCAGCATTTGCCGGGCAACATCCGGGGAAAATACGGTCGCGGTAGCGTTGTTGCCACCAAAGCCCTTGGAGTTCAGGAATCCCACTTTGAGCGATTCCGGTGCACGCACCGTATGGTGCGTGTTGATTGCCAGGTTGTCGCAATGTACATCGTCCGCGACCTTGTCGATGGTCGTCACACCCGGGAGTACGCCGCGCTCGAAAATGCCGAGCGATGTCACCATCTGGTCGCCGCTGGCACAGGCAACGGTGTGGCCGAGGAATGCCTTTACGGCAACAATCGGCCACTCGCGAATACCAAAGGCACCTGCAACACGATCAAAAATCGCAGATTCGGTAATGCGGTTCTGCGGCGTGCTGGAGCCGTGCGCCTGCATGAAGCTGTGCTCGCGTACAGCCTGGTCACCGAGAATCGCCCTTGCCAGCGCGACGGACTTCGCCACGGTGAGGTAGTTGCCTGCACCCGGTGCGGAAATGGATTTCTTGGTGCCATCCGCGTTCACGAACACGCTTGGCACGGCGCCGTAGATATTGGCCCCGAGTTCGAGCGCCAGGGCATCGTCCATCAGCACCACCCACTGGGTGCCTTCGGACAGGGTAAAACCGCAGTTTTCGCCAAAAGGACGGCTCGCACAGCGCAGGTCCACATCCTCGCCGAAGATCTTGCGCAGGCCATCGATATTGCCAAGCGCACCCATGGTGGCAAAACCGTCAACGATTTCCGGTACCAGCGGCGCCTCGGCGGAGCCGACCACAGCAACCCGCGCGTTGCCCGCACGAATATCTTCCACGGCATTGCGCAGGTTGTAGAGGAATGTGGCGCAGGCACCGGCAACCGCGCCCGTGGTACCCACACTGCCGAGTACATAAGCATTGATGAAGTCCGCCGGCATACTGGTGAGGCCCATCGCAGTCTGCTTGGAACTCACACGGCCACCGCGCAGACGGGACTGTAACAGGCCACCATTGCCCATCGGATCCATCTGGCTCATGGCAGAGCTGGCGTACACCGCAATCTGGTCTGGCGCCACCCGGCTGGCAACAGTTTGCCAGTCGATACCCATGGAGTTGATGGCATCGGACGCGCCCAAAATGGCAAGCTGCAGGCCGCGCGGATGGAAGCGTGCATTGTAATGCTGGTCCGGTTCAAAACCGGACGGCAGCTGGCCGAAGGAATACACATTGATTTCACGGGCACTGTCGAGCATCACCGATAGCTGCTCGGCCTGCACCCGAACACGACCATCGCCGATATCCGTCACCGTCCAGTCCAGCGGTACCGGGTTCGGCAGCTGCTTGGCGGCCATCTCAAATGCCAGTGGTCCCGCTTCGGTACCGGACAAGCTGGCCTGCTGATGGCAGTGAACCTGGCTCGGGTCAAAGAAGCGCTCCTCCATTGGCCTGATCAAGCTGCCACGCAGCAGCGCCGGCTCCAGCTGGTCTACCAGGGCCGCCGCACTCACCTGCTCCTCACCGCGGTACCAGGCACCGTTGCGGAAACTGGCCAGCCCCATCAGGCTCGCCAGACTCAGCAAGGTAGCCTGACGCTCCGACGTGTCCAGCACGTCGAGGACCAGACGCTTGTATCCATGGTGGGCAGAACTACGACCAGCGGGGTTAAAACCGCCAAATCCTGTGACTACGGGTAAACGCTGCATGCAGGGCTCCAGCTAAAAAGCCTGTCTGAAATGGAAAAATAAGCACAATTTATCGAGGGGCCCAGTGTAGAGTCTGGCGAATCGGCCTAGGTATGGCCAAATTGGCCAGTCAAAAAGAAAGTCTAGCCAGCGCAGTCACTCAGCAGGAATATGAATTGGCGCCATTTTGGCCATGAATTAAGATATACGCGCCAATGACTTTCTGGCCACCGTTTTGACCGAGCACGCTAAACCAGTCATAAATCCGGGGAAGACCACACTCGATGCACAGAGTTACCTTTTTACTGATCGACCAGATGCTGGCCACCGCCAGCACATTGCCGATGGAGATGTTACGCGCGGCAGAAAGCCGCGCGCGCATGGACCCAAACTTTGATGGCCAACTCGAACTGGTGACTGCCAGCTGTGATGGCAAACCGGTATCCACCCGCTCCGGCATCGACCTGTCGCCCCAGTACAGCCTCGACCAGCTGGAAAAGAGCGACATCATCTACCTGCCCTCCCTGTGGCGTAACCCCCGCCCGCAGATCATGCGCAATCGCAAACTGTTGAGCTGGCTCAAGGAACAGGTGGCCGCCGGTGCGGCCATCAGCGCCACCGGTACCGGGGTTTGCTTCCTCGCGGCAGCGGGACTGCTGGATGACAAACCCGCAACCACGCACTGGCACTACTTCGACCAGTTCACCCAGGATTACCCGAAGGTGCACCTGAAGCGCCAGTATTTTATTACGCAGACAGACCGGATTTTCTGTGCCGCCAGTGTCAACGCACTGGCAGACGTCACGGTGCACTTTATCAAGGAGATGTACGGCCAGGCGGTGGCAAGCCACGTGGAGCGTAACTTCTCCCACGAGATTCGCAGGCCGTTTGAGGAAATCGCCTACTTCGAAGGCGCAGTACATCTGCACCCCGACGAGGACATCGTTCAGGCGCAGATGTGGCTGAAAGACCACTGCGGCGAGGAAATTCGCCTGAGTGAGGTAGCGGCCAGTTTCGACATGAGCGTGCGCTCGTTTAACCGCCGCTTCAAGATGGCAACGGGCCAGACGCCCTTGCAGTATCTGCAGAACGTCCGCATCGATATGGCCAGGGACCTGCTGCAGTCCAGTAACCTGTCCATCAATGAAATTTCAGAAAAAGTCGGTTACCAGGATATGGGCCATTTCACCGCCCTGTTCAAGAAATTCCTGTCGACTACGCCCAGCGAGTACCGCACCACCGTGCGCGCCAAGCTGTTCCGGGTCAATACCTGAGCGTCCTGCCGGGCGCCTCAGGGCTTTGTCAGAAAAATCACATCGTCCGCGACAAACTCGAGCTGCGCCTGCCAATGGCAGGCCAGCCAGCGGAGTGTATCGCGACTGAAAAAGATGATGTGGGTGGGGTCATTCTTGTAGTGCCAGTTGGCGAAGCGTTCCCTGCTGATTACCAGCTTGGTCATGATTGCCATGACACCACCGGGTTTCAGGCACCCCCATAATCGCGTCAGTTCATCTTCAGGATTGTGCAGGTGCTCCAGCACTTCCGTCGCGCAGATAAAATCATACTGCTCCTTCAGTACCTGCGGATGGTTGGCGTAATGCCGGTCGTACAGGGCCACACTGTGCCCCCTGGCTTCCAGCATCGCGGCCAACGCCGGGCCCGGACCACAGCCGAAATCCAGCCCGCGAGAAGCGGCTGGCAAGCGTGCCAGCAGGGGCTCGGCACAACGGGATAAAAAACGGCGGTAGCCGGCATCGCCTACATCATTTTCGTGCAGGTCGTAGTAGGCGCGCTCTTCCGCGTAAGAGAAATGGAAGGCGGGGGGAACAAAAACCAGGTCGCAATGGCTGCAGTGGAGATAGTCGCGCTTGCGATCCTTAAAATACAACTGTGCCGTCTCGCGACGGCACAGTGGGCAATATTGGTTAGTCATTGCCGGATCTTTCTCATACCCATCCGGCACAGTGCTTACGTTGCATGGCGTTTACGCGACCCGGGTCTGAGTCTCTGCAGTTTCCTGCTCTTTTTCCGTCCCGGATTCAATCAGGCTGCCGCCATTGATCTGGATCTTGCGTGGCTTCATCGCTTCCGGAATCTCGCGCACGAGATCGATGTGCAGCAGGCCATGCTCCAGCTTTGCATCAACCACCTTTACATGGTCCGCCAGCTGGAAGCGACGCTCGAAGTTGCGTGCGGCAATACCGCGATGCAGGAAATTCTTCTCAACTTTTTCATCGCTTCTGTTCGCGGTTACTGTGAGCTTGTTCTGGTCCATCTGGATATCCAGCTCATCCTGCGAAAAGCCGGCGACCGCCATGGAGATACGATAATTGTTCTCTCCGGTCAGTTCGATATTGTACGGCGGATATGATGGCTGGTTCTGTTCAGTGGTCATCATGGAATCCAGCAGATTTGCCATGCGATCAAAGCCGATTGCAGAACGGTACAGTGGGGAAAAATCAAGATTACGCATTTCCTATATCCTCAAACTTAGAGCAATATGTTTGTTTGCCTGCCTTACGGCCAGGCCCTGTTTTGCGATTTCCCTACCTGGCGCTAACATCGCACCAGGCAGGTCGCACTTTTGCGGCACCT
>NZ_BSYJ01000007.1 GCF_030270605.1 Biformimicrobium ophioploci | reverse complement strand
TTCCAAATACAAAAGGGGCTATCCATCAGGATAGCCCTTTTTTTATTTTGGATTCGAGGAAATACTGTTTACTACACAGGCCCATGTGAGTCGTGCGCGACCCCGGACCCCTGCACCGCAGGTGCGGGGTTGGTGTGCCGCAGGCATCGCGCAGCGATTGCGGGTGTCAGCCCGCAACACAGCGTAGGTCATCGTTCGGTTTGTATTTAAAGAACGCCACCGAACAGGCGGCGAAAATTGCCCCCCATGATTTTTTCGACTCGACGCTCGCTGTGACCCCTTTTCTTTAGCAAAGCAGCGAGGTCAATGAACCGGCTAGTGGTATTCAGGTCCTCGATGAAAAGAAAAACGTCTTCCTGTTCATTTGGTGCGCCGATCCCCTTTTCCCGTCGCTCCCTGACGTTTGCGTTAAACTTTTTACGATATTCATCGGTGATTGTTGTGGGTGTAACCTGATTATCAGTGCCTATGCCAACGTGATCTTCTCCGCAAACATTGATTGCGTGTTCAATGTGTGCGATTACATCCGCTGACTGCGCCATGCCAGAGGACCTTAGAAAGGGCATGAAGTAGATTCCCACTACTCCACCTTTATCCGCCATTGCTTTTAATTGGTGGTCCGATTTGTTGCGCGGGTGTGGTTGTAGTGCGCTACAGCCCGAGTGCGTGATAGCGGCCGGCTTGGTTGACAGGCGGAGGGCGGCTTCAGTCGTTTTTATTGAGCAGTGACTGAGGTCGATTAATATGTTTTTGCGGTTCAGGGCGGAAACAAGCTCCTCGCCAAATGGCTTGAGTCCCTTGTCCTCTTTCACGATGCAACCGCTACCAACGCGATTTTCAGTGTTGTAAGTTAGCTGCATACAGCGAACGCCGGCCGTATAGAACGGATCTATATTTTCAATGTTCCCTTCTAGTTGTTCGGTGTCCTGAAAACCATAAATTATCCCGGTAGTGTTGTTGCGGAGGCTGTTGTCGACATCCTGTTTGGATGTGATCTTGGACAGGCTGTCTTGATAGAGCGTGATTTGCCGATCCATCCTCTGAATAAATTTCATGGACTTTTCGAAAAGGTGCTCTCCTTTTCCGATTGTGCCAACAGTGGTATGAATCAACTGATAGCCACTGTTTTGAATGGCGCTTACAACTTCAGGTGTAATATTCCTTTCTAAGTCGAAAGGGAATCCGCAGCCATCGAAAAGATTTATTGGTTTGGCACTGGCGTGCCCGACGGTCGGTGCCAGAAATGTCGCCAAAGAGGCGGCGCTGGTGGAGAGAAATTGTCGACGATCCATAGTTTAAGGCCCCTGTATTTTAAATGTCATACCTCGCAGTTTTCAGGCGTTAACGCATTTGACCCACTGCCATGCAGGCGAACTGATGGCGGGCTAGAGATCAGTTCTAACACAATGCGAGCCACGCGTATATTGGTGCGGTAGGAGGTGATTAGGTGTCCAACAACCGATCATACATATCGGCAAGCCCACTGACCGCCCATGTTTTCCAGTTGCGTACGGGCTTGAGGAGCATGGCCTCTTCCGCGCTGTAGATACTGTTTACTGTCTTGTAGACGAGCCAGGGAATTGGTTCCGGCTCCCACTGCCTGAGAACGCTATTGGTCCGTGCCCGATGCGCCCAGGGCATCGCGGTCAGCTCGCTATCCTTTTCAAGAATCAGATCTGCAAGGGTCCGCGCCATCAGGTTGGACGCGCCCACACCCTCCCCACCGTAGCCGCCAGCAAGGCCAATACCCGACGAAGGATCGAAAATGGCATGAGGACGCATACGCCGAGACATGCCGAGGTTGCCACACCAGTCGTGCGTGACCTGGACATTCTCGAGGGCAGGGAAGAAGTCGACCATCAGGTTGTGCTGCTGCCGCAATTCTTCTTCTGTGAGCTGCGGAGCCAGACGCACCTTGCCGCCAAATGCATAGCTGCCGCGCGCGCCAAACAACAGGCGGCCGTCAGCAGTGCGCTGGAGATAAGACACCAGCCGGCTGCTGTCACAGAATACCTGTCGCTCTGCGAAGCCGATTTCCTGCCACTGATCAGTAGTGAGAGGTTCTGTTGCAATAATGCGGCTGACCACCGGAATGGTATGTCTTTTCAGTGGGCTAGGGAGGCTGCCCGCGTAGCCTTCCAGTGCCGGGATAACGATATCCGCACGCAATACACCGCCAGGGGCCTCGACCAGCCCTGGCGTAAAGCGGGTGCAGGGTGTCTGTTCGTAAATGCGAACGCCCATGGCTTCTACTACATGTCCGAGCCCTCGCACCAGTTTCGCCGGGTGAATCGCTGCAACGTGGGGGGTGAATACAGCGCCGAGGGCGTTCCTCACGTTAACCTGTTGGGCAGCCTGATCTTTGTCGAGCCAGTAGTAGTCGTCTGTACTAAATCCCAGACTGTGGTAGTGCTGGAGTATTCCCTGCGCACGGGGTAGCTGCTCAGGGAAGCGTGCGGCCGCATACAGGGCGCCGCCACGGGCCAGGTCGCAATCGATCTGTTCCTGCCGGCATACACGCTCGACTTCGTTGACGATGTCAGTGACCTGCCCAATCGCGTGCTCGCGCTTATCGTCGTTCAGGCCCTGAAGGAACACGCCGAGGTTCTGGAGGTCACCCATGAGCCAGCCGCCATTGCGGCCGGAGGCACCGTAACCGGCGACTTCCTTTTCGACGATGCAGATATCCAGCGTCGGGCGCGCTTTTTTCAGGTAGTAGGCACACCAGAGGCCGGTGTAGCCGGCCCCGATAATCGCGATATCGCAGTGTCGGTCGGTGCTCAGCGCGGATCTTGGCTTGACAGGCGCTGCCAGGCTGTCGAACCAGTAGTTCAGCTGTTGGTAATCAGGCGTCGCCAATCTCGATTCCCTTTGCGATCAGTTCCTCCTGCATGGGTTTGAGCTGCTCTGCGTAATTTTTCCAGCGTCCGATCGAGCGGGTATGAGCGGGCTCCCGGACCTGCACTGCGCTGGCGGTGGAAACCGCCTTGTCCTGTTTGTGGAATTCCAGGCACGCGTTTTCCCAGGGCAGCTCCAGGAACTCGAGCAGTGCGCGGGCGTTTGGTTCGAGGTCGCGCGCGGTTTCCTCATAGGAGATATCGAAGAACTGCCCCGGAAAGCGCTCGCGCCAGGTCTGCATCAGGTCGCGATAGCGGGCGTGATGGCGGGCCATCTCGCGCTGGTCGTAGGAGTGCAGGTATGCATCGGCAAACAGCTGCTTGAAGCTGGCGAAGCAGGCGTCCATCGGGTTGCGGGTGAGGTGGACGATCTTCGCATTGGGCAATGCCTTGAGGATCAGCGGGATCATCATGTAATTCTGCGGCAGCTTGTCGACAAAGCGCGCCTTGTCGCCGCGCACCTTGGACACCGACTGCAGGTACAGACCACCAATCTTGGCCGGGTCGAGGTCCCTGGCCTGCGCAAACAGCTGTGCGGAGAAGCGCTTCGGATCCGTGTAGCCGGCCAGTCGTCGCAGCGCCAGGCTGAACTGCTGCAGCTCACCGGCGGAATGCACCTGCGAGTGGCTGGTAATGATGCGCTCCACCAGGGTGGTGCCCGTACGGGGCTGGCCAAGCACGAAAATCGGCGAGTCATCGGGATTGCCCTCGCCCTGGTCGTCGAACCAGTCGCGGGTCAGGTTTTCCTTGAGGAAGTTAAAGGTCTCGACCTCGGCAGCCTCGTCGAACTCCACGGTCTTGCGCCGCGCAGCGGCCCCCTGGATAAACGCGTCGCCGGCCTGTCCCCAGTGCTGCAGGTCCTCCTGCTCCTTGCCGATCGCGTAGTAATAGAAAGCCTGTGCACGCGGGTGCGTACCGGGCCGTTGCAGCAGCTCGTGCATGGCCTGGATGTGATCCTCGTCCTTCGCCTTGCGTGAACCGGACAGTGCCCAGTGCGCCTGCGGGCTATCTGGCTGGAGCCCGATGATCTCCTCCAGCACCTCGCCGGCCGCGGCTGTATCGCCGTGGTAGACCAGGTTGTTGGCGTAGTTGAGCAGGTAGGCAGGGTTGTTGCGGTCGTTCTCGATCGCGGTGCGGAAGCAGCGGTTGGCATCATCGTAATACCCCATGAACGAGTAGATGGTGCCGATCAGGTCATTTACCGCAGGGTCCTTGCCGGCGCTGGCCTGTGCTTTCTGCAGGGCGTCGTCAGCGCCATTGAAGTGGCCATCGCGCATATACAGCTTGGCGATATGGGCCCAGGCCGCCGGGTGCTCCGGCTGCAGCTTGACCACGGAATTGAATGCGCTGAACGCGACCTTGGGCTGCTGCGCTTCCAGCGCCACGAGGCCGACGAGGAAGTGGCCGGGCACCAGATCCGGCTGAACCTTGAGCACTGCCTGGCAGCACTTGGAGGCCTCGCCAGTGTTGCCACGGGAAAGGGCAGCGAAGCCGCGTTGCAGGGTCTGCTGCAGGAATGCCTGTCGGGGAATCTGTTGCTCGGGCATTGGGGTACCGCTTATTGGAGTTATAAAAAAAGCAGTAGCGGCTGCCCGCTACTGCTTTCCATTGTTACCGGATTTGGGCTTTATTCAAAGTCCATTCCGAATCTCAGGCCGATGGTGCGCGGGCGCTTCGGACCGAAGAAGTGTGACGGCAGGACGCCGCCGTTGTTGTTGATACCATCCCACGTAAACTCGTCGGTCAGGTTCTCAACATAGAGGTCCGCACGCCAGTTGTCATCAGACTCGTAGCCCACACGCAGGGCCAGCTCCTGGTAGGCATCGAGCTTGGTGCTGTCGAGGCTTTCCCAGCCGCCGCCACGCTCGGACTCCCAGAACATCTCCAGGCTGCCGGTGATGGCGCCGCCGCTGACCGGGAAGTGCGCGTCCAGTACCATCGCGCCGGAGATCTCGGGTGCCCAGAACAGGCTGCTGCCTTCACAGGCGTCGGCATCTTCCAGGCCGCAGATGTCCTGCAGGTTGTTGGCTTCGCTGTCGAGCCAGCCGAGTGCGAACATCAGGTTGAAGTTGTCGTTCAGCTCGGCAGTGATGGAGGTCTCCACACCCATGCTTTCGACTTCACCGACGTTCTTCACGATCGAGGCGCCGCCGTCGTAGGTCACGACCTGCAGATCCGAGTAGTCGTACATGAACGCGGTGATATCAAACAGCGCACGGCCGTCGAACCAGGTGCTCTTGTAGCCGAGTTCCCACGAATCGATGGTTTCCGGGTCGAAGATGTTGGCCGGGAAGCCGTCAGCCTGGGTCAGCTCGGTGTTGCCGATGGCCGGCTCACCCATGGCGTTGTTGTCGAGGTTGAAGCTGCCGAAGCCACCGGACTTGAAGCCCTCGGTGAAGCTCAGGAAGTAGGTGTCATTGTCGTTGGGCTGGTACTTGGCAATGGCACGCGAGGTCAGCTTGCTCCAGGAGTCGCTGCCTTCAATAAAACCGTCGGTGGAGAAGCCGTAAGCCCAGTAGGGGCCCAGCTCACTTTCCGGGGTCGGTACGCTGATGGCAAAGTCCTTGTCATCGTTGGTGTAGCGCAGGCCCAGGCCAACAGAGAACGCGTCGGTAATCGCGTAGTCCATGTTGACGTAGGTCGCCCAGCCGGAATAGTTGCCGCGAATGTGGCCGGTTTCCACCAGCTGGCCGTCGGTGGAGCTGAACTCGGAGCCGTAATAGGCATACAGGTCCGCACAGCCACTGAAGGTCATGCCGGAGTTGTAGTAGTAGCCGTAGTACTGGCACATGAAGTCTTCCTGGCCGCTAAAGCGGAACTTCGCGTCGATCTCTTCCTTGTAGTAGGAAACACCGGCGTACCAGGACAGCGCGTCGTCGCCGCTGGAGGTAATGCGCAGTTCTTGCTGGAAGTAGTCGCCGGTCTGGTCCTGACCGTAGTCATTCACGTGCAGCGGGGTGCCATCGTAGTCTTCGGTATAGAAGTAGTCGTGGTCTTTGTAGCCGGTATTGGAAGTCAGGGTGAAGCTGTCGAAGTCGTAGTCGACGCGCACGCCAAGGGTCATCACATCGGCGTTATCGGCGTCGCCGCTGGTGCGGTCTACGTCTACATTGCCCTTGCTGGCGTCACCGCCGATCTCCGGGTCACCGATGGCCGCAACAAACGCATCCCAGATATCACCGTTTTCCACCGCGCGGTAAACGGAGCCGGATTGCTCGCGGGTTTCATATTCCGCGGTGGTCTGCACGCGCAGGGCTTCCTGCTCGTAAGTGGTGGACCAGCGGATGGCCTGCTTGTCGTGTGCAATCAGGTCTTCGGAGCCCGGGAAGCGGTTGGTTACAAAGCCGTCTTCCTGCGAGGTGTAGCCGGCGAGGCGCATGGCGAAGTTGTCGCTGATGCCCATATTGATCGCACCCTCGGCGACCACGCGACCGTTCTGGCCAAAGTCTGTTTCGAAATAGCCGGTAGTGTCCGCGCCGATTTCCGCCTTGTTGGTGTGTACGCTGAAGGCGCCGCCGATGGAGTTGCGGCCGAACAGGAAGCCCTGCGGGCCACGCAGGATTTCGGAGCGCTCCATATCGTAGAGGCTGGTTACCGCTGAGCCGTTACGGCCTTCGTAAAGGTCGTTCTTGAAGAAGGCAGAAGACGGGTCGCCGCCCACGCCGAAGTCCTGGGTGCGGATGCCGCGAACGCTGATCGCATCGATAAAGCTGTCCTGGCTGTTACCGGTAACGCCCGGGGTGTAGGAAACCAGGTCCTTCACATCGTCGAGGTTGACCTTGCGGGTGAAATCACCGGAAAGTGCGGTGATCGCCAGTGGAACTTCCTGCACGGATTCTTCGCGCTTGTTCGCGGTAACGGTCACTTCCTCGATTTCCAGGGCCTGCACGGCGGCTGGTACTGCGAGGGAGGAGGACAGGATCGCGGCAGTTACAGCTCTTGCCAGTGTATTCTTTTGGAGATGCGGTTCAGGTGTAGCCTTTCCCGCTGGTGACGCTTTGGCCATGGTGCTTCCCTTTTCTAGTTGTTAGGACCATGGCACCATAGGTAAACCGGCAATATCAATGCCCCAACTGGGGTAAATTGGTAAAACAGTGCTGCTTGCGAAACGGCCCGACTCTTTTTGGTGCAGCACTGCAAATAATAACAAGGCCAAAACGGCCGACAGCACCATTAGGGGGCAATCATGCGAAAAATGCCCGGACCATCCGGCAGCGATGCAAGTGACTGGAATCAAAGTATTGCGGGCATCGTGCACGCAATTGGCGGGGCCGCGTTCTTCCCGCGTCTGATAGAGGCGCTGGGTACCCGGGTAGGGGCGGATTTCCCCCAGGTCTGGTATTACCAGCGGGGCCGCGCCCCCTGTGCGCTCTATTATGCGATGGATGCCAGCGACGAGCCGGCCCACATCGATGACTACCGCAACGGCGGCTACCGCCTCGATCCCTTCTATATATCTTTCTGTGAGCAGCGCCTCGATTCCGGGGTATGGCGCCTCGATGACCTGAGTGGCGGTGTGCAGAGCCGGGGCTATTTTCTCGATTACTATTCCGCGCTGGGCACCGTCGATGAGGTGGTCTTCGTTATCAATGTCGACGACCAGAGTGCCCTGCACCTTTGCTTGATGCGAGCACGCCAGTCGCAGCCCTTCAGTGCGTCTGATATGCAGTCGTTACGTGAGGTGGAGTCGCTGGTGCGTGAACTGGTGCTGCTGAACGCGCGTTGCGGTGCGTTGGACCCTATTCAGCAGGCGGCGCACGGGTTGGATGGTAGTATTGAACATGCACGGCGTATGTTCGGCAGCACGGTGCTGACCGGCCGCGAAAAAAGTGTACTGGATCTGTTGCTGCGCGGCGAAGGCACGCGTGAGTCGGCCCAGAAGCTCGGTGTTGCTGTGGATACGCTGCGCAAACACCGCAAGAATATCTATGAAAAGCTGGGGGTCGGCTCCCAGAATGCCCTGTTTGGGTTGTTCCTGGATGCGGTTGGTACTGTGGCGCGGGCGCCGGCCCAGGACCCGCTCGTGGCGCGGCTCGCGCAGCGCGAACAGGTTTAAAAATTTCCATACCCCATTTCCAGGGTAGCCATCTGCCCGTTGGAGGCGATTTATGCAAAGGACAGCATGCCTTTTATTGTTGCTGGTTTCGTTGGTTGCGAAAGCGGCAGAGCCGGTTCCCGAGCGCTGCTTTCTGGATGGCTGGAGCCAGCCGTTACAGTGTTATCGGTTGCAAGTAGGTGAGTCGGTATCGGGGGCTGAGCTGGCAGTGTTTGTTGCACCGGCCCTTGAGCAGAACGGGCTGGATCCTGTATTTCTACTGGCGGGTGGTCCCGGGCAGGCTGCGAGCGACCTGACTCCCATATTGCCCGCTTTGTCGAAGGTCAATCGTCAGCGCGACCTTGTGATGGTGGATCGCCGTGGTGCTGGCCACAGCGGTGCCTTCGCGTGTGAAGAGTTTCAGGGTTCGGTAGTTGCCGATCTCGACGAAACAGTACGGCTGCTGGGACAGTGCCGGAAGGGCAAGGATAACCTGGTCGGCCAGCTAAACTCGCGCACAACAGTTGAAGACCTCGAGCAGGTACGCAGCCAGCTTGGCTATGAAAGGATCGCATTGTGGGGCGGTTCCTGGGGAACCCGGACTGCACTCTTGTATCAGCAGTGGTACCCGGCATCAATTAGTGCACTGGTACTGGATGGCGTAGCACCAATCGACTCAAAGATTTTTCTTGCCGCTGAAGCTGCCCAGGCTGCGCTGGACAAGCTTGCGAGCGATTGCGCTGGCGATCCGCAGTGTGCGGCCCTCGGTAATTGGCAGGCACAGTTGCTGCAACTTATCGCAGATTGGGAGAGCGGTGGCCCAACCCTAAAGGTGATTGCAGGGCAGCCACCAATAGCCGTGACGAGCCTGCACCTGCAGCAGACGGTGCGAACCGCGCTCTATGCACCGGAGGCCGCCGTAATGTTGCCGTTTTCGATTGCCGAAGCGGCGCGCGGCAACTACCTGCCCTTGCAGGGGCTCATGCAGGCCGTATCCGGCATGATGGACTCGGTTTCCCTTGGGTTGATGTTCTCTGTCGCCTGTGCCGAGTCTGTCCCGCGCATCCGCGAGGAGGAGATAGTCAGCAACGGGCGTAATAGCTTCATCGGGGAAGCTTTTACCCGGACATACACTCGCGGCTGTGAAGTCTGGCCGGTACCTGCACGGGACTACCCGCAACTCAGCCCGCAATCCCACCCGGTGCTGTTTATTTCCGGGGCGGGGGATCCTATTACGCCGCCGGTCGACCTGGCCAGATCGTTTGCCTATCTGGAGAACAAGCAGCAGCTGGTTGTGCAGGCAGGTGCGCATATCAACACCACGCGCGGATGCGTCCCTGAGCTGATCGAGCGTTTTCTCGATGCACCGCAAGAGACGCTGGATGCCAGCTGTGTGGCCGAGATTGACCTGCCGCCGTTCATGTTGTCGGAGTTCGGTTTCGCCCTGAACGAGGTGAACCAGGTTGTGGTTTCGGCGGGCGGAGCCGACGAGCAGGAGGCGGAAAATGATTAAGGTCCGGGGTCTGAAGAAATCCTTTGCGAATACCGCGGTACTGCGCGGAATCAATTTTGATGTCCCGGATGGCAAGATTACCACGCTGTTGGGGGCCAATGGTGCGGGTAAAACCACCTGCCTGCGGATCCTTACCGGCCTGATGACCCCGGAGGGCGGGACAGTGCATTTCGATGCGCTGGAAATCCAGAAAGAAACGCAACAGATCCGGCGCAGGCTTGGTGTGATTTCGGATAGGGAGGGGTTGTACGAGCGCCTCACCGTCGCTGAATACCTGGATATTTTTGCTTCCATGCAGGGCCTGGGTGGAGAGGCCAAGGCCGAAGCGTTGGCGAGTGTGCGGGATTCGCTTGGGCTCGATGGTCTTTGGTCGAGGCGTATGAAGGGTTTTTCCCAGGGCGAACGCATGAAGGTCTCGCTGGCGCGAGCACTGGTGCACAAGCCCCACTATCTGGTTCTCGATGAACCAACGCGGGGGCTGGATGTGCTCGCAGTACGCCTGCTGCGCAAGACTCTGAATGAACTGCGTGATCAGGGCTGCGCGATTCTTTTTTCCAGCCATGTAATGCAGGAAGTGGAAGAGCTCAGTGATCAGGTCCTGGTAATGTCCGCTGGTCGTATTGTCGCGAGCGGTACCCCGGGTGGCCTCAAGCAGCAGTGCGCTGCGGCGTCCCTTGAAGATGCCTTCGTGGAGTTCGCCTATGGCAGTGAGGCCAGGGATAAGCGCGCAGAGGAGTCGCCGGCATGAACAATGAGAACCCGAATTTTGGCTGGCGCTACACGCTTGTCCCGGTCCTGAAAAAAGAGCTGACGGAAGCCTGGCGAGACAAGCGGGCATTGCTGACGGCGGTGTGCTTTGCGCTGCTTTTTCCGGCGATGATGACGGCCATGATGCTGTTTACCGTCAAGGAAAAAGTGCAGAAAGAGCCCCAGGTGGCCATCCTGGGTGGAGAGCGGGCGCCGTATCTGGCCAACCTGCTTCGCAAGGGCAAGGTCGAGTTGACGGAGCACAAGGGTGCGGATGATCGCGCCGGGGATCACGAGCAGGCGAAGGCACTCCTGCAGCAGGGTAACAAAGTGGTGGTGCTGGTCGAAGAAGGCTTTGCCGATGCTTACATGAATCAGCGTGCGCCCCGCCTCTACCTTTACCGGGACGGCGGAGACTCCGGCTCGGGTGCGGCAGTGCGCCGGGTGCGCAGTCAGCTCGCGCAGGGGCGCCAGTTGGTGACCGCTCAGCGACTGACAGCGCAGGGAGTCTCGCCAGGCAGTATTTCCCCCTGGCAGGTCCAGGAGCGGGATATCAGTACGCCGTCGGCGCGTTCCGGACTGATTTTACGGGCTTTGCCGGGGCTGCTGATCCTGGGGCTGTTCGTCGGCAGCCTTGCGACCTCGGTTGATACTTCTGCTGGTGAGCGCGAGCGCCTGAGTCTTGAGACATTGTTGCTGCAGCCACTGGCTGGTTGGCAGCTGGTCCTGGCGAAGTCCGTTGCGGTTGCCAGTCTCGGCTGGTTTGGGGCATCGCTCTCGATTATCGCACTTGCCTGCATGATGCCACTGATGCCGCTGACCGAACTGGGGATGCAACACGCCCTGACTGTGCAAGGGATTCTGAATGTGCTTTTGTTACTGGCGCCGATAGCATTGCTGGTAGCGGTGTTGCAGATCCTGTTGGCCCTGCGCTCGCAATCGTTCAAGGATGCCCAGACACAGCTGAGTATCTTCCAGATACTGCCGGTTGTATTGCTGACGGGGATCGACGTGGCACAGGTGGAGCTTGCCGAAGCGTGGCAGTTGGTGCCGCTGCTCGGACAGCAGCAATGGCTCAAGGCGGCGCTGGTCGGTGAACCCCTGAATCTGGCGCTTGTCGCGGCCGGAACCCTTGTGACGCTGGCGATAGCCGGGTTGGCCATTGTGGCAGGGGGACATGCGCTGCGCCGGGAAGCGCTGCTGAGTAACTGCTAATTTTAGAGGTATCCCGAATCACCTGCAGGCTGGCACGGAGGCAATCATCGTTGCGATAGCTGACGCGAGCGAAGGTCTCCTCACAATCGATCTGGGCGCAATCTGTGAGAACTACCGGCGCCTGAATGCGCGGCTCGGCCCGGAGGTACGCTGTAGTGCGGTGGTCAAGGCCGACGCCTACGGCCTCGGTGTGGCAAAGGTCGCGCCAGCACTGTACCGCGAGGGCTGCCGGGACTTCTTTGTCGCGACCCAGGCGGAGGGCGTACGCCTGGGGGCGCTACTGCCGGATGACGCGCGCATTATTATCCTGAGTGGCGTGCGGCCCGGGCGCGAAAAGGAATGCGCGCTGGCAGGCCTGGTGCCGACGCTTGTGAATACCGCTCAGGTGCAGTCCTGGGCAAGTTGCTGCCGGGCGCTCGGAATCCCGGCGCCGAGTGTTCTCAAGATGGATAGCGGCATGGGCCGCCTGGGCCTGTCCGCCCGGGAAGTACGCGGGTTGCTGGCGCAGCCTGAGCTGCTCAAGGCGCTGAACCCGTGCATGTTCATCAGCCACCTCGCATGTGCCGACGAACCCGCCCATCCCCTCAACCAGCAACAGCTGTCATTGTTTTCAGCGCTGGCCGCGGAGGTGCGCGCGGTGCTGCCCGACATAGTACTGAGCCTTGCCAATTCTTCCGGCATTTTTCTCGGGGAGGCTTATCATTTTGACCTGGTGCGCCCCGGCGCCGCGCTGTATGGGATCAACCCGGAACCGGAAAATCCAAACCCGTTGTGCGCTGTGGTGCAGTTGTCATTGCCGGTGATCCAGATCCGGCATGTCGAAAAAGACTGCACGGTGGGTTATGGTGCGGCAGGAAAAATGCCTGCGGGCGGCGTTATGGCCGTGGCGCGCGGCGGCTATGCGGATGGGTTGCTGCGGGCGCAGAGCAACCGCGGTAGCGGTGAGGTGGCAGGCGTGCGAGTGCCAATGGTGGGTACCATTTCCATGGATTCCACCATGTTCGATATCAGTGCGTTGCCGGAACCGCAGCGCAGCGAAATAAAAGAAATTGAAGTAATCAACCGGAACCTGACGGTGGATGAAGTTGCCAGGCATGCAGGCACCATCGGCTACGAGGTGTTGACCAGCCTGGGTAGCCGCTATTTCCGGCGATACCTGAAAACCTGAAATGAATAATGTTGAATCTCTGATCCCGGTGCTGCGCCTTCTGTCCGACGGTGCAGTGCATTCCGGTGCAGTGCTGGGTGACATGCTGGGGGTGAGCCGCGCGGCAGTCTGGAAGCAGTTGCAGCGTCTTGATGAGCTCGGGCTTGTAGTCGAGTCGGTCAAGGGGCGTGGCTACTGCCTGCGCGGCGGACTCGAATTGTTGAACCGTGAAGAGATACTGCAAGGGCTCGGGGGCTGCGACGCCGCCTTAACGGAATTGCAGCTGGCTCTGCAGGTACCCTCGACCAATGCATTGTTACTGGAGCAGCTGGCTGCCGGACGAGGGCATGCAGTTGCCCTGTTGGCGGAGCAGCAGATTGCCGGGCGAGGGCGTCGTGGGCGCGAATGGCTGACACCCTTCGGTGGTGGCATTGCGCTGTCGATCGGCTGGCGTTTTGATGGTGGCGTACAGTTGCTGGAGGGTTTGAGTCTTGCGGTTGGTGCTGCACTGGCGCAGGCGCTCGAGTCACTGGGTGTCGAGGGTGTGCAGCTGAAGTGGCCCAACGATGTGCTCTGCCGGGGGAAAAAGCTGGCAGGAATTCTGCTCGAGGTCAGCGGCGACCTGACAGACCGCTGCGCGGTTGTGATTGGGGTGGGCCTCAATATGCGTCTGCCAGAAACGCAGGCGCAACAGATTGACCAGCCCTGGATCGACCTGCACCAGATCGCTCCGCAAGTTGGGCGCAATCGCGTGTGTGCAGCGCTTTTGCGGGCGCTGACGGACTTGCTGCAGGCATATCCGCGTACCGGTTTTGCTGCGTGGCGAGAGACGTGGCAGCAACGCGATGCCTTTGCCGGCCAGCCTGTCCAGTTACACGCCGGGCCGAAACACTGGGAAGGTATTGCCCGCGGCGTCAGTGCCGATGGCGCCCTGCGCCTGGAAGTAGACGGCGAAGTGCAGGTGTTTTCCGGTGGGGAGGTTTCCCTGCGGCCGCGCACCACAGAATCGGGGGCTGGGCATGCAGGTTCTTGAGCTGGATGTGGGTAATACCCGCGCAAAGTGGCGGTTGCTGGAGGACGGAATCGTAGCGCAGCGCGGCACTGCTGCGACCGGCGCGCTGAATGCACTTGAGGTCCAGTGGGCTGAATTTTCCCCGGACCGCGTTCGTGTGGCGAATGTGGGCGGGCTGCGGGTTGCAGCGCAGCTCGAGGCGTTGGCCCGGAAGATCTGGGGCCTGGAGCCGCTGTTTGCACAGACCTCGGCGCAGTGTGCCGGGGTTACCTGCGGGTATGCGGACCATACCCGGCTGGGGGTGGACCGCTGGCTTGCGGTACTGGGCGCATTCCGTGCGGGGGGCGGCACACCGGCGCTGGTGGTCGACTGTGGTAGTGCGGTCACTATTGATTTCCTGCAACAGCGCGGCCAGCACAGTGGGGGCTATATCCTGCCGGGATTGAGGCTGATGCGCGATGCGCTGTTCCACAGTACCGATGCGGTCAAGGTGACGTTTGATCAGGCCGCCAGTGAAAACCTGGCGCCCGGAACTGATACGCAATCGGCGGTAAATCGGGGGTTACTGGTTACGCTGCGCAGTACCATCGAGCAGTGTCATGCCGATGCAACGGCAGCGGCAGCTGGTCAGGAAATGGGCCTGTACCTGACGGGTGGTGACGCCGCGGTAATTGCATCCACCCTGGAAATCCCTTACAAGGTGGTGCCAGAGCTTGTGCTCGACGGGCTCGCAGCTGCCTGCCCGTGAGGCACAGTCACCAGACCCGATCAAAAGAATTACCGGAACGGATTAATAAGCTCCTATGCGTTGGATTGCCCTGATATTACTGGTTGCCAATATCGGCCTGTTTTTCTGGCTCGGAAAACAGCCGGCAGAAAAAAGTTCTGCCGCGGAAAAGCCGCTTGCGGTGCAGGGGGCGGCTATTGAAATGCTGTCCGAACTGCCGCCGGAGCGCGTGCGCGAAGTGCGCCGGCAGCCAGCCCGGCAGGCCCCGCCGCCGCAAGCACTATGCACCATGCTGGGCCCTGTCGCAGAAGAGAGTGACGAAGCCCTACTTGATGAGCGTTTTCGCGCGCTCGGCCTGGCTGCCGAGGTGCGGGACATCGAAATGCAGGGGGCCATGCGTTACTGGGTTTACCTGGAGCCGCTCCCGAACCGCAAGGAGGCTTTTCGCAGGCTACGCGAGCTGCAGGCCGCCGGGGTCGACAGTTACGTGATTCCGAAAGGGTCGCTGACCAATGGCATTTCATTCGGGATATTTGCCGAGGAAGCGCGTGCCTCCTCCCTGCAAAAAGAGCTTCAGGATAAGGGTTATCCGGCGCTTTTCCGGCAGGAGCCGCAGACCTACACGGAACGCTGGGTGGTGGTGGCGGACGACGCGGCTGCGGGAGAGGATTTCTGGCGCCAGATCGCCGAGGATTTCCCGGACCTGGAGCGCCGCCAGAACCTGTGCTCGGAACAGTAGGCGGGCTCTCCCGGACGGCTTTCGGTGGCGCCAGATTCCCCATAAATTTATCCGCCAATGGTGTTGCGCCGGGCATGAACTTACCCTAGAATCGCGCCTCCACATTACGAGGGTAGTGTGGAACTGCAGCGAAATCGTTGTGGCTAAGCTGGCGTAGCTCAGTTGGTAGAGCAGCTGACTTGTAATCAGCAGGTCGTAGGTTCGACTCCTATCGCCAGCTCCATTTTTCCCGCTGATGTGGGACCGGGAAGTCTTGAAATTGCAGCTAAGTCTGTGAATTTTAAGAGAAAATCGGTTGACATGAGCGGAGGTGATGTAGAGAATACACGCCGATTTCAGCAGGGGTTCCCGAGTGGCCAAAGGGATCAGACTGTAAATCTGACGCGAAAGCTTCGGTGGTTCGAATCCACCCCCCTGCACCATTTTTCGACCCGTCGGAGGTAGCGACGAGAAGTCGGCCTCGCGGTTTAGCGGGTATAGTTCAATGGTAGAACCTCAGCCTTCCAAGCTGATGATGCGGGTTCGATTCCCGCTACCCGCTCCATTTTTTTGCGGGCTGAAAGTTTGAGGCTCTTGTAGCTCAGTTGGTAGAGCACACCCTTGGTAAGGGTGAGGTCGGCGGTTCAAATCCGCCCAAGAGCTCCATTTTGAAGTGGCCGC
Organism: Biformimicrobium ophioploci; assembly: GCF_030270605.1. GTDB lineage: Bacteria > Pseudomonadota > Gammaproteobacteria > Pseudomonadales > Cellvibrionaceae > Biformimicrobium > Biformimicrobium ophioploci. The sequence goes on along the minus strand of NZ_BSYJ01000007.1, from coordinate 103,127 downwards.
ACCAGTTTTCTGGTGCGGCCATTTTTTTCAGTTGCGAGGTTTTTTGCGACCGAATTGGCGTTTTCGGTCTTAAGTGGCGCGCTTTCAGGTGTGCCGCTGTTGGGCAAAAAATCATAGAAAAGAGCAACTTAACGCCTTTACCTGAGGTGGTCTGAGTGGTAAGCTCGCCCCTCATTTTTGGGTGGTCTCCGGACCGGAAAGTGCTGATCTGTACGCCCAATCCAGGCCAGTGGCTCAATTGGTAGAGCATCGGTCTCCAAAACCGAGGGTTGGGGGTTCGAGTCCCTCCTGGCCTGCCATATTCAAACTGGGCTTGTCCGCTTGCGGGCAGGCCCAGTGCTGATTAGAGCGAAATTCAGAGAAGATTCCTCAATATGAGTGCGAATGTAGAGGCAAAAGAATTCCGCATGGACGGCCTTAAGTGGCTGTTGGTGGCTATTCTTGTCGGGGCTGCTGTGGCGGTGAATACCCTTTTTGCCCAGTACCCGTTGCTGTACCGCAGTCTCGCGATCCTGGCGCTGAGCCTGGCTGCTGTCGCTGTGGCGGTCAAGACTGCCAAGGGCGATGCTTTCTGGAACCTGCTGCGTGATGCGCAGACAGAGGTGCGCAGGGTGGTTTGGCCAACCCGTCCGGAAGCGATGCAAACGACGCTGATCGTGCTGGTATTTGTCGTGATCATGGCCATTATTCTGTGGGCTCTGGATGCTGGTCTCGGTTGGGCCGCTTCCAAGATCATCGGTTGATCCGGCCCTTTTCGACGACTGGTTGGCAGATAAAGGTTATTTAGAGCATGGCGAAACACTGGTACGTAGTTCAGGCCTATTCGGGCTACGAAAAGCGCGTTGCGTCTTCGCTGAAAGAGCGTATCGAGCTGCACGAGATGGGCGACCTCTTTGGTGAGGTGCTGGTGCCCACCGAGGAAGTAGTGGAGATGCGTGGCGGCCAGAAGCGCAAGAGTGAGCGCAAATTCTTCCCCGGCTATGTGCTGGTGGAGATGGAGCTGAGCGACGATACCTGGCACCTGGTCAAGGAAACCCCACGCGTACTGGGCTTTATCGGTGGCAAGGCGGACAAGCCGGCGCCGATTACCGCACGCGAAGCGGAAGCTATTCTGAATCGCATCGACGACTCGGTCGACAAGCCGAAGCCCAAGACCCTGTTTGAGCCGGGCGAGATGGTGCGTGTTATCGACGGGCCGTTCAATGATTTCAATGGCGTGGTGGAAGAGGTCAATTACGACAAGAGTCGCCTGCGGGTGGCTGTATTGATCTTCGGCCGTTCGACGCCGGTTGAGCTGGAGTTTGGTCAGGTCGAAAAGAGCTGATTCCAGTTCGGTAAAATACTGCCTTCTTCTGCCTGGCGGCAGAGGAAGGCTTTTGCGTCCCTGAAAACCGAGAATTGTCGGTCAGGGGTAACGGGGAGCCGGGCGCTGCAGCAGCGGTCCTGCCGGAGGCAGGTGTTGTGGAGCGCAGGCGCTAGTACCCACTAAGAGAGGAAGCTGTAATGGCTAAGAAAATCGAAGCTTACATCAAGCTGCAGGTTGCCGCCGGTAAGGCCAACCCGTCCCCGCCTGTTGGCCCGGCCCTGGGTCAGCACGGTGTAAACATCATGGAATTCTGTAAGGCGTTCAACGCCCAGACCCAGAGCCTGGAGCCTGGTGCGCCGGTGCCGGTTGTGATCAGCGTATACAGCGATCGCAGCTTCACCTTCACCATGAAGACTCCGCCGGCTTCTTTCCTGCTGAAGAAAGCGGCAAAGATCAAGTCTGGCTCCGGTCGCCCGAACACCGAAAAGGTTGGCAAGCTGACCCGTGCGCAGCTGGAAGAAATCGCCACTGCCAAGATGCCTGACCTGACCGCTGCCGATATGGATGCTGCGGTTCGTACTATCGCTGGTTCCGCGCGTAGTGCCGGCATTGAAACCGAGGGTGTTGTGTAACATGGCCAAGATGAGCAAGCGTCAGCGCGCAATCGCTGAAAAAGTTGAAGCTGGCAAGCTGTACAGCATGGATGAGGCAGTAGCGCTGCTGAAAGAGCTGTCCGGCGTAAAGTTCGCCGAGACTGTGGATGCCTCCATCAACCTGGGTATCGACCCGCGTAAATCTGACCAGGCGGTTCGCGGCGCGACCACTCTGCCGCACGGCACTGGTAAAGACGTCCGTGTTGCCGTATTCACCCAGGGTGCCAACGCCGATGCGGCCAAAGAAGCCGGTGCAGATATCATCGGTATGGACGAGCTGGCTGCCGAAGTTAAAGGCGGCAAGATGGATTTCGACGTGGTAATCGCCTCCCCGGACGCGATGCGCGTTGTTGGTCAGCTGGGCCAGATCCTCGGTCCGCGCGGCCTGATGCCGAACCCGAAGACCGGTACCGTTACCCCGGACGTTGCGACTGCGGTCAAGAATGCCAAGGCTGGTCAGGTGCGTTTCCGCGCTGACAAGGGCGGCATCATCCACGGCGGTATCGGCAAGCTGGCCTTTGACGCCAACAACCTGAAGGAAAACCTCGAAGCGCTGATCGCTGACCTGAAAAAGGTCAAGCCGGCTTCCGCCAAGGGCGTTTACCTGAAGAAGATCACCCTGAGCACCACTATGGGCCCGGGCCTGGCGATCGACCAATCTTCCCTGAATATCTAAGTCCTGCGGGAAAGATATTCAGCGATAACAGAACTTTGGGGTCCGCGCTGACCTGCCATGGCAGGAATGCGCGGGCCGTCAAAGACCGTAGGTGTCTGGCTTGGCTTGAGGTTTAGCTGGCCAGACTTAATCCACCCCCGGGCCAGGCTGGCCGTTAAGGGAGTGAGCCTACGCAGACGGTGACACCACCCAAAACCAGTTTTTGCTGGATTTGCGGTTTTCACCGGAATAGCGGCCCGGACCCAGGTTTGGGCCAGTGTACAAATCCAGGAGTGTAAATATGGCTATTGGACTCGAAGACAAAAAAGCGATTGTCGCAGACGTCCAGCAAGCTGCTTCTGTTGCTCAGTCGGCGGTTGTTGCGGATTCCCGCGGCGTGACCGTGAACGACATGACGGCTCTGCGTAAAGAGGCGCGTGAAAACGGCGTATGGCTGAAGGTTGTTCGTAACACCTTGGCTCGCCGTGCTCTTCAGGGCACCGAGTTTGAGTGTCTGAACGACAACTTTGTCGGCCCGAGCATCATCGCGTTCTCCAACGAGCACCCGGGTGCCGGCGCGCGAATTCTGAAGGAATTCGCCAAGGGCAACGACAAGCTCGAGCTCAAGGGCGCTGCCTTTGAGGGTGGCGTGGTTGATGTCGCACTGTTGGCAAGCCTGCCGACTTACGACGAAGCCATCGCAAAGCTGATGAGCTGCATGAAAGAAGCATCTGCTGGCAAGCTGGTTCGCACTATTGCGGCCATTCGCGACCAGAAAGAGCAGGAAGCTGCCTGATTCTGACCTGGCCCATTGGCCGGCGGAAGGTAGTTTTTTTATTACGAATTTAAGGGCAGCCCGACTGCTCACAAAAAGGTACTGACTCATGTCTTTGACTAAAGAAGATATCATCAACGCTATTGCTGAAATGTCTGTAACTGACGTTGTAGAACTGATCGAAGCGATGGAAGAAAAGTTCGGCGTAACTGCCGCTGCAGCCGTAATGGCTGGCCCGGCTGGCGACGCTGGTGCTGCTGCAGAAGAAAAGACTGAATTCGACGTAGTTCTGTCTGCTGCTGGCGACAAGAAAGTAAACGTGATCAAGGCTGTTCGCGGCCTCACCGGCCTGGGCCTGAAAGAAGCCAAGGGCATGGTAGACGGCGCTCCTTCTACTGTGAAAGAAGGCGTTTCCAAGGAAGAAGCCGAAGAAGCCAAGGCTGCTCTGGAAGAAGCTGGCGCGCAGGTCGAAATCAAGTAATTGGTTTTCTGCGCTTCGCTCCCTTCGCAATAGCGCGGGGGGCGGCAAGGCCGGTGGGTTTTACCCACTGGCCTTTTTGCCGTTTTCAGAAAGGCAGATTTTGCCATTCTGGCGCGGCGCCAAAATCGGGGTTGGCGGGTGTTTCCATAACCATAGCGCAAACTGATCCTGTTTTTGAAGTACCCGAGTACCGCTTTCTGTGAGCGAAACCGGGTGAATGGTTTCGAGAGGCTTCCGCGCAGTGCAGCTGGACTGTATTGCGCCGAGGTTTCTTGGCAAGGCCGCACAGCTGTTGTGCGGGCTTTCCATCCTTGTCTTCGAACAAGCTGGGGAATATGAATGACTTACTCATACACTGAGAAAAAACGTATCCGCAAGGATTTCGGCAAGTTGCCGCACGTTATGGATGTGCCCTTCCTGCTCGCGATACAGCTGGATTCCTATCGCAAGTTTACTCAGGTCGACAAGAGCCCTGAGGAGCGGCTGGACTATGGTCTGCATGCCGCATTCAAGTCAGTGTTCCCGATTGTCAGTTATTCCGGCAATGCCGCACTGGAGTACGTAAGCTACCAGTTGGGCAAGCCGGTTTTTGATGTCAAAGAATGTACCCTGCGTGGTGTCACCTATGCATGCCCGCTGCGCGTGCGCGTACGCCTGATCATTTACGATAAGGAATCGTCCAACAAGGCGATCAAGGATATTAAGGAGCAGGAAGTCTACATGGGCGAAATCCCGCTCATGACCGACAACGGTACCTTTGTGATCAATGGTACCGAGCGCGTGATCGTATCCCAGCTGCACCGCTCCCCGGGTGTATTCTTCGATCACGACAAGGGCAAGACCCATTCTTCCGGCAAGCTCCTGTTCGCCGCACGGGTTATCCCTTACCGCGGTTCCTGGCTCGATTTTGAATTCGATCCGAAAGACCTGGTCTACGTACGTATCGACCGTCGTCGCAAGCTGCCGGCGACCATCCTGCTGCGTGCGCTGGAGTTCAGCTCCGAAGAAATGCTCGACATGTTCTTCGATACCAGCCGCTTTGAAATCACAAAGGATGGCCTCAAGCTGGAACTGATCCCGTCCCGCCTGCGCGGTGATGTGGCATCCTTCGATATGAAGGACCAGAAAGGCAAGATCATCGTCGAGGAAGGCCGTCGTATCACGCCGCGCCACATCCGCCAGATCGAAAAGGCGGGCCTTGAGCAACTGGACGTGCCGGCTGAATATCTGCTGGGCCGCGTACTGGCCAAAGACATCATCGATGAGGCCACCGGCGAAGTAGCGCTGGAATGTAATACCCTGATCGATGCAGAGGCGCTCGAGAAGCTGCAGACGCTCAACGTAAAGCAGTTCGAGACCCTGTACACCAACGAGCTCGACTGTGGTCCGTTCGTTTCCGATACCCTGCGCGCTGACCCGACCCGCACCCGTCTGGAGGCACTGGTCGAGATCTACCGCATGATGCGTCCGGGCGAGCCGCCGACCAAGGAGTCTGCAGAGGCCCTGTTCGAGAACCTGTTCTTCTCCGACGAGCGCTACGATCTGTCTGCCGTTGGTCGCATGAAGTTCAACCGTCGTCTCGGCCGCGAAGATGAGACCGGCGAGGGCACCCTGAGCAAGGACGATATCGTCGATGTGCTCAAGACCCTGATCGATATCCGCAACGGTAAAGGGATGGTCGACGATATTGACCACCTGGGTAACCGTCGTGTGCGCTCCGTGGGCGAGATGGCCGAGAACCAGTTCCGTGTTGGCCTGGTGCGCGTAGAACGTGCGGTCAAGGAGCGTCTGTCCATGGCGGAGTCCGAAGGCCTGATGCCGCAGGACCTGATCAACGCCAAGCCGGTTGCCGCCGCCGTGAAGGAATTCTTCGGTTCCTCGCAGCTGTCCCAGTTCATGGACCAGAACAACCCGCTGTCGGAAGTAACGCACAAGCGCCGTGTATCCGCGCTTGGCCCGGGCGGCCTGACCCGTGAGCGTGCCGGCTTCGAAGTGCGCGACGTACACCCGACCCACTACGGCCGTGTGTGCCCGATTGAGACCCCGGAAGGCCCGAACATCGGCCTGATCAACTCTCTCGCGACCTACGCCCGTGCCAACCACTACGGCTTCCTTGAGAGCCCGTACCGCAAGGTGGTGGACGGCAAAGTCACTGACGAGATCGAATACCTGTCTGCGATTAACGAAGCCAACTACGTGATTGCACAGGCGTCCGCGGCACTGAATGACAAGAACCAGTTCACCGACGAACTGGTGAGCTCGCGTTTCGAAAACGAATTTACCCTGAAGACGCCGGACGAGATCCAGTACATGGACGTGTCTGCGCGTCAGGTGGTTTCCGTCGCGGCATCCCTGATCCCGTTCCTCGAGCACGACGATGCGAACCGCGCACTGATGGGCTCCAACATGCAGCGCCAGGCAGTTCCGACCCTGCGTGCAGACAAGCCGCTGGTAGGTACCGGTATGGAGCGCACCGTAGCGCGTGACTCCGGTGTCTGTATCGTGGCAAAGCGCGGCGGCGTGATCGAGCGTGTGGACGCCAGCCGGATCGTGGTCAAGGTGCACGATGCCGAAACCGAAGCGGGCGACGCGGGTGTGGACCTGTACGGCCTGACCAAATACACCCGTTCCAACCAGAACACCTGCATCAACCAGCGCCCGATCGTGAAGACCGGTGACGTGGTCGCGCGCGGCGACATCCTCGCCGACGGCCCGTCCGTGGACCTGGGTGAGCTGGCCCTCGGCCAGAACATGCGCATCGCGTTCATGCCGTGGAACGGCTACAACTTTGAGGATTCCATCCTGGTATCCGAGCGCGTGGTGCAGGAAGACCGCTTCACCACCATCCACATCCAGGAGCTGACCTGTATTGCCCGTGACACCAAGCTGGGCAGTGAGGAAATCACTTCCGATATCCCGAATGTGGGTGAGTCTGCGCTGAGCAAGCTGGACGAGTCCGGCATTGTCTACATCGGTGCGGAAGTGGGCGCCGGCGACATCCTGGTGGGCAAGGTAACGCCGAAAGGCGAAGCCCAGCTGACCCCGGAAGAGAAGCTGCTGCGCGCGATCTTCGGTGAGAAGGCCTCTGACGTAAAAGACACTTCCCTGCGCGCGCCGACCGGTACCCGCGGTACCGTGATCGACGTGCAGGTATTCACCCGTGACGGTCTGCAGAAGGACCAGCGTTCCATCGCCATCGAAAAGGCGCAGCTGGACGAGGTTCGCAAGGACCTGAACGAGGAATACCGCATTGTTGAGACGGCCACTTTCGAGCGTCTGCAGGCTGCACTGGAAGGCCAGAAGGTCAGCGGCGGCAAGGGCGTCAAGAAAGGCGACGTACTGAGCGCCGAAATCCTGTCCGCGCTGCCGCGTGAGGACTGGTTCAAGCTGCGCATGGACGAGGACGCACTGAACGAGCAGCTCGAGCGTGCCGAAGCGCAGCTGGAAGAGCGCCGCAAGCTGCTGGACGAGCAGTTTGAAGACAAGAAGAAAAAGCTGGAATCCGGTGACGACCTGGCTCCGGGCGTACTGAAAATCGTCAAGGTTTACCTGGCGATCAAGCGTCGCATCCAGCCGGGCGACAAGATGGCGGGCCGTCACGGTAACAAGGGCGTGATCTCCGTGATCAAGCCGGTTGAGGATATGCCGTACGACGCAAACGGTGAGCCGGTCGATATCGTGCTTAACCCGCTGGGTGTTCCGTCTCGTATGAACGTGGGTCAGGTACTGGAAATGCACCTCGGCATGGCGGCCAAGGGCCTGGGCGTCAAGATCGATCGCATGCTCAAGGAGCAGCAGGAAATTGCCAAGCTGCGCAAATTCCTGGACGAGGTTTACAACTCTACCGGTGGCCGCAAGGAAGACCTGAGCCAGCTGAGCGACGCAGAAGTGGTCGCGCTGGCGAAGAACCTGCGCAAGGGCGTGCCAATGGCAACCGCAGTATTCGACGGTGCAGACGAGTCCGAGATCAAGTCGCTGCTGCGTCTTGCGGACCTGTCCGACACCGGTCAGGTCCAGCTGCACGACGGCCGCACCGGCGATGCGTTCCAGCGTCACACCACTGTTGGCTACATGTACATGCTGAAGCTGAACCATCTGGTGGACGACAAGATGCATGCGCGTTCTACCGGTTCCTACAGCCTGGTTACCCAGCAGCCGCTGGGTGGTAAGGCGCAGTTCGGTGGCCAGCGCTTCGGTGAGATGGAAGTGTGGGCACTGGAAGCATACGGTGCTGCGTACACGCTGCAGGAAATGCTTACTGTTAAGTCTGACGACGTGGAAGGCCGGACGAAGATGTACAAGAACATCGTCGATTCCGACCATCGCATGGAGCCCGGCATGCCGGAATCATTCAATGTACTGGTGAAGGAAATCCGCTCGCTCGGTATCAATATCGAGCTCGAGAACGAGTAATCCCCAACCTGCAATGAATAACCCAGGTCACCGCACTCGCCATGCGGTGACCCGCCCGGAAAGCAGCCGCTGCGGCGGCGCCGGGCCAACCACTTAAGTGGAGGAAAGGCCTTGAAAGACTTATTGAACCTCGTAAAAGCGCAGGACCACCTGGAAGAATTCGACGCGATCCGTATCGGCCTTGCGTCTCCGGAGCTGATCCGCTCCTGGTCTTTTGGTGAAGTGAAAAAGCCAGAAACCATTAATTACCGTACCTTCAAGCCTGAGCGTGAAGGCCTGTTCTGTGCCAAGATCTTTGGCCCGGTGAAGGACTACGAGTGCCTGTGCGGCAAGTACAAGCGCATGAAGCACCGCGGCATCATCTGTGAAAAATGCGGCGTGGAAGTAACCAAGGCCAACGTGCGCCGCGAGCGCATGGGTCACATCGAGCTGGCCAGCCCGGTTGCACACATCTGGTTCCTGAAATCCCTGCCGTCCCGTATCGGCCTGCTGCTGGACATGACACTGCGCGATATCGAGCGCGTGCTCTACTTTGAGAGCTATGTCGTAACCGACCCGGGCATGACCACCCTGGAGCGCGGCCAGCTGCTGAACGACGAGCAGTACTTCGAGGCGATGGAAGAATTCGCCGACGAGTTCGAAGCCAAGATGGGCGCCGAGGCGATCCAGGAGCTGATGAAGGACATCGAGCTGCCTTCGGAAATCCAGCGCCTGCGCGAAGAGATCCCGACCACCAACTCCGAGACCAAGATCAAGAAGCTGTCCAAGCGCCTGAAGCTGCTGGAAGCCTTCTACAAGTCCGGTAACAATCCGGAGTGGATGGTCATGGAAGTGCTGCCGGTGCTGCCGCCGGATCTGCGCCCGCTGGTACCGCTGGACGGTGGCCGCTTTGCGACCTCTGACCTGAACGACCTTTACCGTCGCGTGATCAACCGTAACAACCGCCTGAAGCGCCTGCTTGAGCTGAATGCGCCGGACATCATCGTGCGCAACGAAAAGCGCATGCTGCAGGAATCCGTGGATGCATTGCTGGACAACGGTCGTCGCGGCCGTGCCATCACCGGCTCCAACAAGCGCCCGCTGAAGTCCCTGGCTGACATGATCAAGGGTAAGCAGGGCCGTTTCCGCCAGAACCTGCTGGGTAAGCGTGTTGACTACTCCGGCCGTTCCGTAATCGTGGTAGGCCCGACGCTGCGCCTGCACCAGTGCGGCCTGCCGAAGAAGATGGCGCTGGAGCTGTTCAAGCCGTTTATTTTCGGCAAGCTCGAACTGCGTGGCCTGGCCACCACCATCAAGGCGGCCAAGAAAATGGTCGAGCGCGAAGAGGCTGTGGTGTGGGATATCCTCGACGAGGTGATCCGCGAGCACCCGGTCCTGCTGAACCGTGCACCGACCCTGCACCGCCTCGGCATCCAGGCATTCGAGCCGGTACTGATCGAAGGTAAGGCAATCCAGCTGCACCCGCTGGTGTGTGCGGCCTATAACGCGGACTTCGACGGCGACCAGATGGCGGTACACGTACCGCTGACCATCGAAGCACAGCTCGAATCCCGCGCGCTGATGATGTCCACCAACAACATCCTGTCGCCGGCCAACGGCGAGCCGATCATCGTACCGTCCCAGGACGTGGTACTGGGTCTGTACTGGATGACCCGTGCGCGCGTGAATGACAAGGGCGAGGGCATGGCCTTTGCCGATACCCGTGAGGTGAGCCGCGCTTACTACGCCAAGCAGATTGGCCTGCAGGCGCAAGTGAAGGTGCGTATTCGCGAGGTCACCATCGGTGAAGATGGCGAGAAGCACGCGACCACCAAGCTGGTCGACACCACGGTCGGTCGTTCCCTGTTGTGGAACATCGTTCCGGAAGGTCTGAGCTTCGACCTGGTCAACCAGGCGATGAACAAAAAGGCGGTCTCGCGCATCCTCAACGTGTGCTACCGCACCGTTGGCCTGAAGGCGACCGTCATTTTTGCTGACCAGCTGATGTACACCGGTTTCGACTTCTCCACCAAGTCCGGTTCCTCTATCGGTGTGAACGACTTTGCGATCCCGGCGGAGAAAGCCGAACTGATTTCTGCTGCGGAAGCAGAAGTGAAGGAAATTGAATCCCAGTACGCGTCCGGTCTCGTGACCCAGGGCGAGAAGTACAACAAGGTGATCGACGTCTGGTCCCGTACCAACGACAAGGTTACCCAGGCGATGATGGCCGGTATCAAGAAAGAGCCGGTTGTGACCAAGTCCGGTGAAGAGTCCGAGCAGGATTCCTTCAACTCCGTATACATGTACGCGGACTCCGGTGCACGTGGTTCCGAGGCGCAGATTCGCCAGCTGGCGGGTATGCGTGGCCTGATGGCCCGTCCGGATGGCTCCATCATCGAGAACGCGATTACCGCAAACTTCCGTGAGGGCCTGAACGTACTGCAGTACTTCATCTCCACACACGGTGCCCGTAAGGGTCTGGCGGATACCGCACTGAAGACCGCGAACTCCGGTTACCTGACCCGTCGTCTGGTAGACGTGGCGCAGGACATGGTGATCACCGAGATCGACTGTGGCACCGACGACGGCATGACCATGACCCCGGTCATTGAGGGTGGTGACGTGATCGAGTCCCTCGGTGACCGCATCCTGGGTCGTGTGGTTGCGCGTGACGTGCTCAAGCCGGGTACCGATGAGATTGCGGTGTCGGCCGGCACCATGATTGACGAAGCCTGGGTAGAGCGTATCGAGGGCATGGGTATCGACGAGGTGATGGTGCGTTCACCGATCTCCTGTACAACCACTCACGGTATCTGTTCCCAGTGTTACGGTCGCGACCTGGCGCGCGGCCACAAGGTCAACCCGGGCGAGGCCGTCGGCGTGATTGCGGCCCAGTCCATCGGTGAGCCGGGTACCCAGCTGACCATGCGTACCTTCCACATCGGTGGTGCGGCGAGCCGTGCTTCCGCTGCGGATAGCATCCAGGTCAAGCAGGACGGTATGGTGCGCCTGCACAACATCAAGACTGTTGTGACTGAGGCAGGCCACCTGGTTGCAGTTTCCCGTTCCGGCGAGCTGGCTGTGGCTGAAGTTTCCACCGGTCGCGAGCGCGAGCGTTACAAGGTGCCTTACGGTGCGGCCATCATCGTTGCTGACGGCGCCGAGGTTGGCGGTGGCCAGATCGTGGCCAAGTGGGACCCCCACACGCACCCGATCATCACCGAGGTGGCGGGTCAGGTACGCATGACCGGCATGGAAGAAGGCCTCTCCATCCGCAAGCAGACTGATGAAATTACCGGTCTGACCTCTATCGAGGTGATCGACCCGGCAGAGCGTCCGGCGGCAGGTAAAGACCTGAAGCCTGCGGTCACCCTGGTCGACGAAAATGGCAATGAGCTGACCCTGGCCAACAGCAATGTGCCGGCGCACTACATGCTGCCGGGCAAGGCGATCCTGAGCCTTGCGGACGGCGCCCACGTTGGTGTGGGTGACGTTATCGCCCGTATTCCGCAGGAATCCGGCGGTACCAAGGATATTACCGGTGGTCTGCCGCGTGTTGCCGACCTGTTCGAAGCGCGCAAGCCGAAAGAGCCGTCCATCCTGGCGGAAATCTCCGGTGTGGTCTCCTTCGGCAAGGAAACCAAGGGCAAGGTACGTCTGGTCATTACCCCGCCGGACGGCCAGCTGCTGCCGAACGGCAAGGCCCACTACGAGCTGCTGATTCCGAAGCACCGTCAGCTGACCGTGTTCGAGGGTGAGAAGGTTGAGAAAGGCGAGGTGATCTCCGACGGTCCTTCCAACCCGCACGACATCCTGCGCCTGCAGGGCGTTGAGGCGCTGGCAAACTACATCGTCAACGAGATTCAGGAGGTTTACCGCCTGCAGGGTGTGAAGATCAACGATAAGCACATCGAGACGATCGTTCGCCAGATGCTGCGCAAGGTTGAAATCGCCGAGATGGGAGACTCTCCGTTCATTAAGGGTGACCAGGTCGAGTACCAGCGAGTCATCACCGAGAACGAGAAGCTGCGCGCCGATGGCAAGCAGCCGGCCCAGTTCGAGCGCCTGTTGCTGGGTATCACCAAGGCATCGCTGGCGACCGAATCCTTCATCTCCGCGGCCTCCTTCCAGGAGACCACGCGCGTACTGACCGAAGCTGCCGTGACCGGCAAGCAGGACGAGCTGCGCGGTCTGAAGGAAAACGTCGTTGTGGGTCGCCTGATCCCGGCTGGTACCGGTCTGGCGTACCACGCCGAGCGCAAGCGCAGACGCAGCCAGCAGGCTATGCCTGGCTTTGCGGATGGCCCGTCTGCCGAAGAGGTGGAAGCGGCGCTGACCGAAGCACTGAAGTCTTCCGGCGCGGGCGAATAAGCCTGCGGCCTGCCGGGGCTTGTCCCGCCCCGTGCAGAACTGCCGGATACGCCCGGGCCATGCGGCCCGGGACAGGGATCTGCGAGGCGCCGAATTCAACTGCGGCGCCTTGTTGACTAGGGGTGGTCAGCAACTATACAATGCGGCCCCCGCAATATGGGGGTGCATTCTCCGCCGCCGCGAGGCGCCAGGGATGCATTCTGTGACTAAGCCTTCACCGATGTAAGTGGTGGGGGCATTTTATTTTTGGAGTGATTTTTAATGGCAACGGTCAACCAGTTGGTTCGTAAGCCGAGAAAACGCAAGGTCCAAAAAAGCGACGTTCCTGCTTTGCAGGCCTGTCCGCAGCGCCGTGGCGTTTGTACTCGCGTGTATACCACTACACCGAAGAAACCAAACTCTGCACTGCGTAAGGTCTGTCGTGTGCGTCTGACCAACGGTTTCGAAGTAACTTCGTATATCGGTGGTGAAGGCCACAACCTGCAGGAGCACAGTGTTGTTCTGATTCGCGGCGGTCGTGTAAAAGACTTGCCGGGTGTTCGTTACCACACTGTACGCGGAGCACTTGACTGTGCTGGCGTAAACGATCGCAAACAGGGCCGTTCCAAATACGGTGCCAAGCGTCCTAAATAAGTGTTGGTAAGTCTCTTCAACGAGGCTAAAAACATTAGGTCCTACCTGTATTGATTGCGTTTCGGTTAACAAGAGAACCGGAGTAAGGCTAAGCGCGTCGAGTAGTTCAAGAGTTACGACGACGTCTTAGGTTAACCCTGAAGAGAGAGCAATTCTCATGCCGAGAAGAAGAGTAGTCGCCAAGCGCGAGGTACTGCCGGATCCGAAATTCGGTAACGTCACCCTCGCCAAGTTCATGAACCATGTCATGATCAGCGGCAAGAAGTCTGTAGCTGAAAGCATCGTTTACGGTGCCCTGGACATGGTCCAGGAAAAGCTGAACAAAGATCCTATCGAAGTTTTCGAGGAAGCCCTGGAAAATATCGCGCCGATGGTCGAGGTTAAGTCCCGCCGTGTTGGTGGTGCGACTTACCAGGTGCCGGTAGAAGTGCGTCCGTCGCGTCGCAATGCGCTGGCAATGCGCTGGCTGGTGGAGTACTCCCGCAACCGCGGTGAGAAGTCCATGGCACAGCGTCTGGCTAACGAAATGATCGACGCCTCCCAGAGCAAGGGTGCGGCGGTCAAGAAGCGTGAAGACGTCCACCGTATGGCGGAAGCCAACAAGGCGTTCTCCCACTACCGCTTCTGACGGTAGCGCTTCGAGTTCTGATGATGATTTTTATCAGAAAATAATTCGGAAGGCAGCGCATGTATTTGCGACTGCCTTTTGCCGTTTACAGTATCTCAAACGAGGATACAGCTGTGGCACGTAAAACGCCTATCGCACGTTACCGTAACATCGGTATCTGTGCGCACGTAGACGCCGGTAAGACGACCACTACCGAGCGTGTACTTTTTTACACGGGCCTGTCTCACAAGATTGGTGAGGTGCACGATGGTGCGGCCACCATGGACTGGATGGAGCAGGAACAGGAACGCGGTATCACCATTACTTCTGCGGCAACCACCTGCTTCTGGGCAGGTATGCAGCAGCAGTTTGACCAGCACCGCATCAACATTATCGACACCCCCGGACACGTGGACTTCACCATTGAAGTTGAGCGTTCCCTGCGTGTACTCGATGGTGCGGTAGTCGTACTGTGTGGTTCTTCCGGCGTACAGCCGCAGACCGAAACCGTATGGCGTCAGGCCAACAAGTACGAAGTACCGCGTATGGTCTTCGTCAACAAAATGGACCGCGCTGGTGCGGACTTTATGATGGTTGTAGACCAGCTGAAGGACCGCCTGAAGGCGAACGCCGTTCCGCTGCAGATGACCATTGGCGCCGAAGACGAGTTCAAGGGCGTTGTTGACCTGGTCAAGATGAAGGCCATCCTGTGGAACGAGTCTGACCAGGGCATGACTTTTGAGTACGGCGAGATCCCGGCCGACCTGAAGGACCAGTGCGATGAGATGCACGAGTACCTGGTTGAGGCCGCTGCAGAAGCTTCTGAAGAGCTGATGGAGAAGTACCTGGAAGAGGGCGAGCTTTCCGAAGAGGAAATCAAGGCCGCTATCCGCCAGCGTACCCTGGCCAACGAAATCGTTCCGGTGCTGGGCGGTTCTGCATTCAAGAACAAAGGCGTACAGGCCGTTCTGGATGCGGTAATCGAATACCTGCCGGCGCCGACCGAAGTTAAGGAAATCGAAGGTACGCTGGAAGACGGTGAAACCGTTGAAACGCGTCCGGCTGACGACAACGCGCCTTTCTCTGCGCTGGCGTTCAAGATTGCCACCGACCCGTTCGTGGGCACCCTGACTTTCTTCCGTGTTTACTCCGGTAAGCTGGAGTCCGGTACTGCTGTGTACAACTCGGTCAAGCAGAAGAAAGAGCGTGTCGGCCGTATGGTGCAGATGCACTCCAACGACCGTCAGGAAATCAAGGAAGTACTGGCAGGCGACATCGCTGCTGCGATCGGCCTGAAGGACGTCACCACTGGTGACACCCTGTGTGCTGAAGGCAGCAAGATCGTGCTCGAGCGCATGGAATTCCCGGAGCCGGTAATTTCCGTCGCGGTAGAGCCGAAGTCCAAGGCTGACCAGGAGAAGATGGGTATTGCCCTCGGCAAGCTGGCCCAGGAAGACCCGTCTTTCCGCGTGAAGACTGACGAAGAAACCGGCCAGACCATTATTTCTGGTATGGGTGAGCTGCACCTCGACATCCTCGTTGACCGTATGCGTCGCGAGTTCAACGTTGAGGCGAACATCGGTAAGCCGCAGGTGGCCTACCGTGAAGCGATCCGCAACACCTCCGAGATTGAAGGCAAGTTTGTGCGTCAGTCCGGTGGTCGTGGTCAGTACGGTCACGTGTGGGTCAAGTTCGAGCCGGCCGAAGACGCGAATGCGGAAGGCCTGGAATTCGTCAACGAAATCGTTGGTGGTGTGGTACCGCGTGAATACATTCCTGCGGTCCAGAAAGGTATCGAAGAGCAGATGCAGAACGGCGTACTGGCGGGCTACCCGCTGCTGGGCCTGAAAGCGACCCTGTACGACGGTTCCTTCCACGATGTGGACTCCAACGAAATGGCGTTTAAAATCGCTGCTTCTATGGCAACCAAGAAGCTGGCTCAAGAGGGTGGCGCTGTGCTGCTCGAGCCGATGATGAAGGTTGAGGTAGTGACTCCTGAAGAAAACATGGGTGACGTTGTGGGCGACCTCAACCGTCGTCGTGGCCTGATTCAGGGCATGGATGAAAATCCGTCCGGTAAAGTGGTTAACGCGGAAGTTCCGCTGGCAGAAATGTTCGGTTATGCAACCGACCTGCGTTCTGCGACCCAGGGCCGCGCTACTTTCACCATGGAATTTGAGCGCTACGCTGAAGCACCGAAGAATATCGCGGACGAAGTGATCGCGAAAAACCAGGGCTAACAGCTTTTAAAAATGTGCCGCCCGCTTGTCGGGCGGTGTTTTGAAAAATCACGAACCTTAATTGAGGACAAAACCGTGGCAAGAGAAAAGTTTGAACGTTCCAAGCCCCACGTCAACGTCGGCACTATCGGTCACGTTGACCACGGCAAAACTACCCTGACCGCAGCACTGACTCGCGTATGCTCCGAAGTATGGGGCGGCGCAGCCGTTGCTTTCGACGGTATCGACAATGCTCCGGAAGAGCGTGAGCGTGGTATTACCATCGCAACTTCCCACGTTGAATACGATTCCCCGACTCGTCACTACGCACACGTTGACTGCCCGGGACACGCTGACTACGTGAAGAACATGATCACCGGTGCTGCCCAGATGGACGGCGCGATCCTGGTATGTGGCGCTACTGACGGCCCGATGCCGCAGACTCGCGAGCACATCCTGCTGTCCCGTCAGGTTGGCGTACCGTACATCGTTGTATTCCTGAACAAGGCTGACCTGCTCGCAGAAGACTGTGGCGGCGCTGGCACCGACGAGTACAACGAGATGATGGAACTGGTAGAAATGGAGCTGCGCGAGCTGCTCGACACCTACGAGTTCCCGGGCGACGACACCCCGATCATCCCGGGTTCCGCTCTGATGGCCCTGAACGGCGAAGACGACAACGAGCTGGGCACTTCTGCCGTTAAGAAGCTGGTTGAGACCCTGGACGAGTACATTCCGGAGCCGGAGCGTGCTATCGACCAGCCGTTCCTGATGCCGATCGAAGACGTATTCTCCATCTCCGGTCGTGGTACCGTGGTAACTGGCCGTGTTGAGCGCGGTATCGTTAACACTGGTGACGAAGTTGAGATCGTTGGTATCAAGGAAACCACCAAGACTACCTGTACTGGTGTTGAAATGTTCCGCAAGCTGCTGGACGAAGGCCGTGCTGGTGAGAACATCGGCGCACTGCTGCGTGGCACCAAGCGTGACGAAGTGGAGCGTGGCCAGGTTCTGGCTAAGCCGGGCTCCATCACTCCGCACACCAAGTTCGAGGGTGAGGTTTACGTGCTGTCCAAGGACGAAGGTGGTCGCCACACTCCGTTCTTCAAGGGCTACCGTCCGCAGTTCTACTTCCGTACCACTGACGTAACTGGCGCCTGTGAGCTGCCGGAAGGCGTTGAGATGGTAATGCCGGGTGACAACATCCAGATGTCCGTTACCCTGATCGCGCCGATCGCGATGGAAGAAGGCCTGCGCTTCGCTATCCGTGAAGGCGGCCGCACCGTAGGTGCTGGCGTTGTAGCCAAGATCATCGAGTAATATTGCTCCCTGATCTGACCTACGAAAACCGCGGCTTCGGCCGCGGTTTTTTTATGTTTGGCATTGACCGTGCGGGCAGGGATTTCCCTTTCTTGCGCGACTGGACTGTCCGGTCTGATCCTGTGGCGCGCCTGCCTTTCGCTGTTCAAAAAGTGGCTTGACAGCTGAATCCCCGCTGCGTAGAATTCGCGCTCCTTTTCGCCTGCCCTCGGGGTAGAGACAAAAGGGCGTTCTTTAGATTTATTAGTGGAGTTTGATTCCCATGCAGAATCAACGTATTCGAATTCGCCTGAAGGCCTTTGATCACAAGCTGATCGATGTGTCTACTCAGGAGATTGTTGAGACGGCCAAGCGCACCGGTGCCCAAGTTCGTGGTCCGATCCCGCTGCCGACTCGCAAGGAGCGTTATACCGTACTGATCTCCCCGCACGTCAACAAGGACGCGCGTGACCAGTACGAGATTCGCACCCATAAACGTTTGCTGGACATTGTTGAACCGACCGAAAAGACTGTCGACGCGCTGATGAAGCTCGATCTGGCAGCCGGTGTTGAAGTTCAAATCAGTCTCGGCTAATTCCTTAAACTACCGAATCCCAGGCGAAAACGGTCTGGGTAGTGTAACGCTCTGAAATTGGGCGGCCGCAGTGGGTTAAAGCCCCGTGCACTGAGAGGTTAGAAGAAATGACTATTGGTATTGTCGGCCGCAAGAGCGGCATGACCCGTGTCTTCACTGAAGACGGTGTTTCTGTTCCTGTTACCGTTATCGAGGTAGCTCCGAACCGTATCACCCAGGTGAAATCGGCTGAGACCGACGGCTACTCTGCTGTGCAGGTAACCGTGGGCGCTCGTAAAGCCTCCCGCGTTTCCAAGCCCTTACAGGGCCACTTCGCAAAGGCCGGTACTGAAGCTGGCCGTGGTCTGTGGGAATTCCGCACAGACAACTCCGACGAAACCTTCGAGGTTGGCGGTGAGATCACCGTTGCAGGCTTCGAAGCAGGTCAAAAAGTAGATGTTACCGGTACCTCCAAAGGTAAAGGCTTCCAGGGCGGTGTTAAGCGCTGGAACTTCTCCATGCAGGATGCCACCCACGGTAACTCCATTTCCCACCGCGCGCCTGGCTCCATCGGCCAGTGTCAGACCCCTGGACGTGTTTTCAAGGGTAAGAAAATGGCCGGTCACATGGGCGCTGAGCAGGTTACTACCCAGAACCTGGAAGTCGTGCGTGTTGATGCCGAGCGCAATCTGCTGCTCATCAAGGGCGCTGTCCCCGGTGCTCCGGGCGGTGACGTCGTTGTTCGTCCGGCTGTGAAAGCCTGAGTCCGAGGGAGAAAGATATGGAACTGAATATCGCTACCCCCGAAGGCGCCAAGGGCACAGTTGCTGTCTCTGAAGTGACTTTCGGTCGTGAATTTAACCAGGACCTGGTTCACCAGGCAGTCGTCGCCTATATGGCTGGCGGTCGTCAGGGTACCAAGGCCCAGAAAAACCGTTCAGCAGTTTCCGGTGGTGGCAAGAAGCCGTGGCGCCAGAAGGGCACCGGCCGCGCTCGTGCCGGTACCATCCGTAGCCCGCTGTGGCGCTCCGGTGGTGTGACCTTCGCTGCCGAGCCGCGTGACCACAGTGTCAAGCTGAACCGCAAAATGTACCGTGCTGCCCTGCGCTGCATCCTGTCCGAGCTTGCTCGCCAGGAGCGTCTGGTGGTTGTTGAGAGCTTCGACGTCGACGCTCCCAAGACCAAGCAGCTGGTTGCGAAGATGGCCCAGTACGACCTGTCTGAAGCCCTGATCGTGACCGAAGACGTGAGCGAGAACCTCTACCTGGCGTCCCGCAACCTGCACAAGGTTGACGTGCGCGACGTCGCAGCGGTTGACCCGGTTTCACTGATTCGTTTCGACAAGGTGGTTGTCACCGTCGCTGCGCTGAAGAAATTCGAGGAGGTGCTGGGATGAATCAGGAACGACTCTACAAAGTACTGTTGGGCCCGGTAATTTCCGAGAAGGCCGCGATTCTGGCGGACGCCGCGAACCAGGTAGTGTTCAAGGTTGTCGCCGACGCGGAAAAGGCCGAAATCAAGGCTGCGGTCGAGAAACTGTTCAACGTTTCTGTTGAAGAAGTTCGCACCGTGAACGTAAAGGGCAAGACCAAGCGCACTCGCTACGGCATGGGCCAGCGCAGTGACTGGAAGAAAGCCTACGTTCGCCTTGCTGAAGGCAGTGACATCAACTTTGAAGCCGCTGCTGCCGAGTAAAGGAGTCTAGGTCATGCCATTACAGAAATTAAAGCCAACTTCTGCTGGTCGTCGTCACGTTGTACGCGTGGTGAACAAGGATCTGCACAAAGGTGCCCCTTACGCTCCTCTGCTGGAAAAGAAGAGCAAGACTGGTGGTCGTAACAACAACGGCCGTATCACTACCCGTCACATCGGTGGTGGTCACAAGCAGCACTATCGCGTAATCGACTTCAAGCGCACCAAGGACGGTATTCCGGCCAAGGTTGAGCGTATTGAATACGATCCGAACCGCAGCGCACACATCGCTCTGGTTTGCTACGCCGACGGTGAGCGCCGTTACATCATTGCGCCGAAAGGCCTGAAGGCTGGTGCCCAGATCATGTCTGGCGACACTGCGCCGATCAGCGTGGGTAACACCCTGCCGCTGCGCAATATCCCGGTTGGTTCCGTGATTCACGGTATCGAACTGAAGCCTGGTAAGGGTGCGCAGCTGGCGCGTTCCGCTGGTGCCTCTGTTCAGCTGGTGGCCCGTGAAGGCACCTATGCAACTATTCGCCTGCGTTCTGGCGAAATGCGCAAGGTTCTGAGCGAGTGTCGCGCAACCCTGGGTGAAGTAAGCAATTCCGAACACAGCCTGCGCAAGCTTGGTAAGGCTGGTGCGGCTCGCTGGCGCGGTGTGCGCCCGACCGTTCGCGGTGTTGCGATGAACCCGGTTGATCACCCGCACGGTGGTGGTGAAGGTCGTACCTCTGGTGGCCGTCACCCTGTGTCTCCGTGGGGTATGCCGACCAAGGGCTACAAGACGCGCAAGAACAAGCGCACCAACAAGATGATTGTTCGTCGTCGCGGCTCCAAGTAAGCCGGGATACGAATAAGAGCAGCTAGAGAGGAATCGACAGTGCCACGCTCATTAAAGAAAGGTCCCTTTATTGATCTGCATTTGATCAAAAAGGTGGAGGCAGCGATCGAAAAGAATGATCGCCGTCCTATTAAAACCTGGTCACGCCGCTCCATGATTATGCCGGAGATGGTGGGCCTGACGATCGCTGTTCACAACGGCCGTCAACACGTACCGGTACTGGTCAACGAAGAAATGGTTGGCCACAAGCTGGGTGAATTTGCGGTGACTCGTACCTATAAAGGTCACGCCGCTGACAAGAAAGCCAAGAAGCGCTAAGCCGAGGTTATAGAGATGGAAGTGCAAGCAAAACTGCGCGGTGCCCGTCTGTCGGCACAGAAAGCGCGTCTGGTAGCTGATCAGGTGCGCGGCAAGCGTGTTGAAGAGGCTCTGGACATTCTGGCTTTCAGCCCGAAGAAAGGTGCAGCGATCGTTAAGAAAGTGCTGGAATCCGCTATCGCCAACGCTGAGCACAACGAAGGTGCTGACGTTGACGAGCTGAAGGTTTCCACCATTTTTGTGGATGAAGGTACGACCATGAAGCGCATTAAGCCGCGTGCAAAAGGTCGTGCTGATCGTATCTTGAAGCGTACTTGTCACATCACTGTGAAAGTGGCTGATAAATAACAGACGAGGAAACCATGGGACAAAAAGTACATCCTACCGGCATTCGTCTGGGTATCGTTAAAAAGCATACTTCTGTTTGGTATGCCGGCAGCGACGAGTACGCAGACAAGCTGTACACCGACCTGACTGTTCGCGACTTCATTCGTAAGGCTCTGGCGCACGCGTCTGTAAGCCGTATCGACATCGAACGTCCTGCGAACACTGCTCGCGTCACTATTCACACCGCCCGCCCCGGTATCGTTATCGGTAAGAAAGGTGAAGACGTCGAGAAGCTGCGTGCCGCAGTGAGCGAAAAGATGGGTGTGCCTGTGCACATCAACATCGAAGAAGTTCGCAAGCCGGACCTGGACGCAGCGCTGGTTGGTCAGAACGTAGCCCAGCAGCTGGAACGTCGCGTAATGTTCCGTCGCGCTATGAAGCGTGCGGTACAGAACGCCATGCGCCAGGGCGCTGAAGGTATCAAGATTCAGGTAAGTGGCCGTCTGGGCGGTGCAGAAATTGCACGTACAGAATGGTATCGCGAAGGCCGTGTACCGCTGCACACTCTGCGTGCGGACATCGACTACGCGCACACCGAAGCCCTGACTACCTACGGCATTATCGGTATTAAAGTTTGGATCTTTAAGGGTGAAGTGATCGGCGGTGAAGAGCCGGTTGAAGCACCGAAAAGGTCCAAGAAAAAGGCTTCTAACTAAGGGGTACGCCAGCGATGCTACAACCAAAGCGTACAAAATACCGCAAGGTACAGACAGGTCGTAACCGCGGCCTGGCACAGCGCGGCTCCAAAGTGAGCTTCGGCGAGTTTGGTCTGAAATCTGTTGATCGTGGTCGCCTGACTGCGCGCCAGATCGAAGCGGCTCGACGCGCTATGACTCGTCACGTTAAGCGTGGCGGTAAAATCTGGATTCGAGTGTTTCCGGACAAGCCGATTACCGAGAAGCCCCTGGAAGTACGTCAGGGTAAAGGTAAGGGTAACGTAGAGTATTGGGTAGCTCAGATCCAGCCGGGTAAAGTCCTCTATGAGATGGAGGGTGTTTCCGAGGAACTGGCACGCGAAGCATTTGGCCTCGCCGCTGCGAAGCTGCCTGTAAAGACAACTTTTGTTAAGCGTTCGGTGATGTAATGAAGACTGCAGATCTACGCGAAAAGTCAGTTGAAGAGCTGAACCAAGAGTTGCTGTCCCAACTCGAAGCACAGTTCAAGCTGCGCATGCAGAAGACTACTGGTCAGCTGAACCAGACTCATCTGCTCAAGCAGACCCGTCGCGACATTGCTCGCATCAAGACTGTGCTGAATGAAAAGGCAGGTAACTAATCATGGCTGAAGCAAAACTGAAGCGCACGCTCACCGGTAAGGTAGTGAGCGACAAGATGGATAAAACCATCACCGTTTTGATCGAGCGCCGTGTTAAGCACCCGATCTACGGAAAGTATGTGAGTAAGTCCACCAAGCTGAAGGCACACGATGAGAACAATGATTGCAACATCGGTGATGTTGTAACCATCGAGGAATCTCGTCCGCTGTCCAAGCAGAAGAGCTGGACTTTGCAAAGTATCGTTGAGCGTGCGGCGAAGGTTTAACCGCCTGACGCATTGAGTTTCGGAGAGGAACGATGATTCAAACCGAATCCTACTTAGAAGTAGCAGACAATAGTGGGGCTCGCCGCGTGATGTGCATCAAGGTGCTCGGCGGCTCCCATCGTCGCTACGCCGGTGTGGGCGACATTATCAAGGTGACCGTTAAGGAAGCCATCCCACGTGGCAAGGTGAAGAAAGGCCAGGTAATGAACGCGGTTGTGGTTCGTACCAAGAAGGGTGTACGTCGTCCAGACGGTTCCCTGATTAAGTTTGACGACAATGCCGCGGTACTGCTGAACCAGCAGAATGCCCCGATCGGCACTCGTATTTTTGGCCCGGTCACCCGCGAGCTGCGCGGTGAGAAGTTCATGAAGATCATCTCCCTGGCGCCTGAAGTAATTTAAGGCCCTGGGAAATCGGAGAACAGAGTTATGCGCAAGATCAAGCGTGACGACGAAGTGATCGTTATCGCCGGTCGCGACAAGGGCAAGCGCGGCAAGGTACAGAAAGTACTTGCCGACGGTCGCCTGATCGTTTCCGGTGTGCAAATGATCAAAAAGCACCAGAAGCCTAACCCGCAGCTGGGCGTTGCAGGCGGTATCGTTGAGAAAGAGGCCCCGATTCAGGCTTCCAACGTTGCCATCTTCAACAGCAACACCCAGAAAGCTGACCGTGTAGGCTTCAAAGTACAGGAAGACGGCACTAAAATCCGCGTCTTCAAATCCAGCGGCGACGCTGTTGACGCTTAAGCAGGGCAGGTAGTAAGACCATGGCAAGGCTTAAAGAGCTCTATACAAAAGAGTTGGCGCCGAAGCTCAAAGATGAGCTCGGTCTCGACAATGTAATGTCAGTACCGCGTATCACAAAGATCACCATCAACATGGGTGTTGGTGAGGCTGTAGCTGATAAGAAAGTACTGGAAAATGCAGTCGGTGACATGACTGCAATCACTGGCCAGAAGCCGGTTGTGACTAAGGCACGCAAGTCTATTGCGGGCTTTAAGATCCGTGACGGCTGGCCGATTGGCTGTAAGGTCACCCTGCGTGGTGAGCGGATGTACGAATTTCTCGATCGACTGATCGGTATCGCCATCCCGCGTATCCGCGACTTCCGTGGTATTAGCCCGAAGCAATTCGACGGCCGCGGTAATTTCTCCATGGGTGTGACTGAGCAGATTATCTTCCCGGAAATTGACTACGACAAAGTAGACAAGCTCCGTGGCCTGGATATTTGTATCACTACAACAGCTACCAGCGACGAACACGGTCGCGCGCTGTTGAAAGCATTTAACTTCCCTTTCAAGGGTTAAGAGGAAAACATGGCGAAGAAATCCATGATTGCGCGCGAAGCCAAACGCGCTCGAACCGCAGCTAAGTACGCGCCGAAGCGTCAAGAGCTGAAGGCGATCATCGCCAATCCCAACACTTCCGAGGAAGAGCGTTGGGAAGCTCAGATCAAGCTGCAGAAAATGCCGCGCGACGCGAGCCCGGTTCGCAAGCAGCGTCGCTGCCGCATTACAGGTCGTCCGCACGCGGTTTACCGCAAGTTCGGCCTGTGCCGTAACAAACTGCGCGAAGCCGCCATGCGTGGTGACGTACCTGGTCTGGTTAAGGCCAGCTGGTAACAGGCAGGCTTGAGGAGCTTTATCAAATGAGTATGCAAGATCCGTTGGCAGATATGCTGACTCGCATCCGCAACGCACTGGCGCGCGGCAAGGCGAGCGTTACCCTGCCTTCATCCAAACTGAAAGTAGCTGTAGCCAAGGTCCTGAAGGACGAGGGCTACGTTGCTGATTACGCAGTCGCTGAAGGCGCCAAGCCTGAGCTGACTGTTGAGCTGAAATACTTCCAGGGTAAGCCGGTTATTGCCGAGCTCGTGCGCGTTTCGCGTCCGGGCCTGCGTGCTTACTCTGGTTCCAAGCAGCTGCCGTCTATCCGCGGTGGCCTGGGTATCGCTATCGTATCCACCTCCAAGGGTGTGATGACCGACCGCGCTGCACGTCAGGCCGGTGTCGGTGGCGAAGTGCTCTGCACCGTATTCTAAGGCGGGGGTTACTATGTCTCGAGTAGCAAAAAGTCCGGTAGAAATCCCTGCAGGCGTAACCGTTACCCTGAACGGCCAGGAAATCTCCATTAAAGGCGGTAAGGGTAATCTGGAACACGTCGTTCACAGCGATGTTGAAGTGACCCAGAACGACAACGTTCTGACCTTCGCGGCACGTAACGGCTCCAAGCAGGCGCGTGCACTGGCGGGTACCACCCGTGCGCTGGTGAACAACATGGTTACTGGTGTAAACCAGGGTTTTGAGAAGAAGCTGCAGCTGATGGGTGTTGGTTATCGTGCCAAGGCCTCCGGTTCTACCCTGAACCTGACCCTGGGCTTCTCTCACCCGGTTGATTACGAACTGCCTGAAGGCGTCAAGGCGGAAACCCCGTCCCAGACTGAAGTCCTGCTGAAGAGCGCGGACAAGCAGTTGCTGGGTCAGGCCGCTGCGGAAATCCGCGCGTTCCGTCCGCCGGAGCCATACAAGGGCAAGGGTGTGCGCTATGCCGATGAGCATGTGCACCGTAAAGAAGCGAAGAAGAAGTAATTAGGGCATTGAAATGAACGTTAAAAAGCAATCTCGCTTGCGTCGTGCACGTCGTGCCCGCGCCAAGATCAGTGAGCTGGGTTCCGTTCGCCTCACGGTTAACCGCACCCCGCGTCACATTTACGCTCAAGTCCTGTCTGCCGAAGGTGACAAGGTATTGGCCAGCGCCTCTACCCTGGACAAAAGCCTGCGTGAGGGCAAAACCGGTAATGCCGAGGCTGCGAAAGCGGTTGGCACCCTGATTGCCGAGCGGGCCAAGGCCGCTGGTGTCAGCAAGGTAGCCTTCGATCGCAGTGGTTTCAAATACCACGGCCGCGTAAAAGCACTGGCCGACGCCGCTCGTGAAGCGGGTCTGGAATTCTAAAGGTAGACAAGATGGCTAAAGAGAAAGACAGAAGCAACGACGAGGGCCTGCAGGAAAAGCTGGTCCAGGTAAACCGTGTTGCCAAGACCGTAAAGGGCGGACGTATCTTTGCCTTTACAGCTCTGACAGTTGTCGGTGACGGCAATGGTCGCGTTGGTTTTGGTCGTGGTAAGGCGCGTGAAGTGCCTGTCGCGATCCAGAAGGCAATGGAATCTGCGCGTCGCAACATGATCAGCGTTGACCTGAACGGTGACACTATTCAGTACGCAACCAACGGTCGCCACGGCGGTTCCAAGGTGTACATGCAGCCGGCTTCCCAGGGTACTGGTGTAATTGCTGGCGGTGCCATGCGCTCCGTACTGGAAATGGCAGGCGTTCACAACGTACTGGCCAAGTGCTACGGCTCTACCAACCCGGTGAACGTTGTACGTGCAACATTTGACGCCCTGGCGCAGATGTCTTCCCCGGAAGACGTTGCAGCCAAGCGCGGCAAGTCAGTCGAAGAAATCATCGGCTGATTGCCGAAGTAATTAAGGTGGGTTAAGACCATGGCTAAGAAGACCATTAAAGTCACCCAGATCAAGAGCACCGCTGGCCGCCTGAAAAACCATCAGGCGTGCGTTGCCGGCCTGGGCCTGCGCCGCATCGGTCACACTGTGGAAGTGGAAGACACTCCCTCTGTGCGCGGCATGATCAATAAAGTGAATTACCTGGTTAAGGTTGAGGGAGAGTAAGATGCGTTTGAATGATCTGTCTCCCGCAGAGGGTCACAAGCACAGCGGCAAGCGTGTCGGTCGCGGTATCGGCAGCGGCTTGGGTAAAACCGGCGGCCGCGGCCACAAGGGCCAGAAGTCCCGCTCCGGCGGCAGCGTACGTCCGGGCTTCGAGGGTGGCCAGATGCCACTGCAGAAGCGTTTGCCGAAGTACGGCTTCAGCTCTCGTGTGTCTCGTGTCACTGCGGAAGTTCGTCTGTTTGAACTCGCGAAAGTGGAAGGCGACGTAGTCGATTTGGCTGCGCTGCAGAAAGCCGACATCGTTGGCAACCACATCAAGCGTGCGAAGGTGTTCCTGTCTGGTGAATTGAACAAGGCCGTTACTGTTAAGGGCCTGGCAGTCACTAAAGGTGCCAAAGCTGCGATTGAAGCCGCGGGCGGAAAAGTCGAAGCGTAAAAACGAAAATAATAGAGGCTCGAATGGCAAAACCGGGTGCAGCCCTGGCAAATAACAAGGGTTTGGGCGAGCTTTGGGCTCGCCTCCGTTTCCTGTTTCTGGCAATTGTTGTCTACCGCGTAGGGACTCACATCCCGGTACCGGGCATTGACCCGGAGCGGCTGGCCAGCTTGTTTAACGCCAACCAGGGAACGATTCTCGGCCTGTTTAACATGTTCTCCGGTGGTGCACTGGAGCGCATGAGTATCCTGGCCCTCGGTATCATGCCCTACATTTCGGCCTCCATTATCATGCAGCTGATGACGGCGGTAACGCCGTCATTGGAGCAGCTAAAGAAAGAAGGTGACTCAGGTCGCCGCAAGATCAACCAGTACACGCGTTACCTCACGGTAGTGCTTGCGACAATTCAGGCAGTCGGTATGAGTATCGGCCTGGCTGGCCAGAACCTGGCCTACAGTGCCGAGCCTGCATTTGGCTTCTACTTTGTCGCAGTGGTTTCCCTGGTAACCGGCGCCGTCTTCATGATGTGGCTGGGTGAGCAGGTAACCGAGCGTGGTATTGGCAATGGTATTTCCATGCTGATCTTCGCAGGTATTGTGGCTGGCTTGCCCAGTGCAATCGGCCAGGCCTTTGAGCAGGCGCGCCAGGGTGAATTGCACATCCTGATGCTGCTGCTGATCGGCTTTATTGCGATTGCGGTCATCTTCTTCGTGGTGGTCATGGAGCGCGGCCAGCGCCGGATCACCATCAACCATGCGCGTCGTCAGGCGGGTCGCTTTAATGCGGCACCGGCTGCCCAGGCAAGCCACTTGCCGCTGAAGGTAAACATGGCCGGTGTTATTCCGGCGATTTTTGCCAGCAGCATCCTGCTGTTCCCTGCGACTCTGGCGCAGTGGTTCGGTCAGGGCGGTGAGGGCCTGGGCGCCGAAATCCTGCAAAAGATGGCGCTTGCGCTTGGACCTGGTCAGCCGCTGAACATCATTCTGTTCGCCGGCCTGATCGTGTTCTTCTGCTTCTTCTACACGGCGTTGATGTTCAACCCGAGTGAAGTCGCCGACAACCTGAAGAAGTCCGGAGCCTATATTCCAGGCATCCGTCCGGGCGAGCAGTCCGCACGTTATATCGATAATGTGCTGACTCGCCTGACTTTGGTTGGCGCTGTGTACATTGCGCTGGTATGCTTGCTGCCCCAATTCCTGGTGGTCGTGGCCGATGTGCCCTTCTACCTGGGTGGTACCTCACTGCTGATCGTGGTGGTTGTAGTGATGGACTTCATGGCGCAAGTGCAGTCGCACTTGATGTCCCATCAGTACGAAGGGATGATGAAGAAAGCAAATTTACAGGGCTTCGGTCGTCGCTAAGGCGCCCGCGGCTCGCAAGTTGAGATAGAGGTAAGATCGTGAAAGTACGTGCTTCTGTTAAAAAGATCTGCCGTAACTGCAAGATCGTTCGTCGCAAGGGTGTCCTGCGCGTGATCTGCAGTGCCGAGCCGCGCCACAAGCAGCGTCAAGGCTAAGCGTCAATCGAATCGCGACCGAAAGGTCGCAATCCTGGTGCCGTCGGTCCTCCGGATGGCATCAGTGGGGGTCACTCCCCGCACGGGGAGTGCTCCAGCGCCGCAAGGCGCGAAACTGGGGGCGCTGACTGTCGTTCTCCGGCTTTTGACTGGTTCAAGAGCGGGGGAGCTATTGCATTTTGGTGTCTAAAAAGCTATTCTTGCGCGCCTTTTTTCGTGGCGTGGGTGGTTTTTTAGTCGCTGTCAGCGCCGTAATCTTTTAAATACGTGGAGTTAAGTAATGGCACGTATTGCTGGTGTAAACGTACCAGACAATAAGCACGCTGTGATTTCCCTGACATATGTGTTCGGGGTTGGTCGCACGACTGCTAAGTCTATTTGTGCAGCGACCGGTATCGCTGAATCCACCAAAATCCGTGATCTGTCTGAAGAGCAGCTCGACGCGATCCGTGGCGAAGTCGCCAAGTTGACCGTTGAGGGTGACCTTCGTCGTGAAGTTTCCATGAACATCAAGCGTTTGATGGACCTGGGTTGCTTCCGCGGCATCCGTCACCGTCGCAGCCTGCCCGTTCGCGGTCAGCGCACCAAGACCAACGCCCGTACCCGTAAGGGTCCGCGCAAGCCGATTAAGCGTTAATCGCGGTCTTTCACTGGATTCAACTAATTTCAGGATACTGGTATGGCTAAGCCAAAAAGCACAGTTCGCAAAAAGGTCAAAAAGACCGTTGTAGACGGTGTTGCCCATATTCATGCATCGTTCAATAACACGATCGTGACGATCACTGATCGCCAGGGCAATACCCTCAGCTGGGCCACTGCAGGTGGTTCCGGTTTCCGTGGCTCTCGTAAGAGCACGCCTTTTGCAGCCCAGGTGGCCGCCGAGCGCGCAGGTGTTGCCGCTCAGGATTACGGCCTGAAAAACCTTGATGTCGAAGTTAAGGGCCCCGGCCCAGGTCGCGAATCTGCTGTTCGCGCACTGAACAACTGCGGCTACAAGATCACCAACATCACCGACGTGACGCCAATCCCGCACAATGGTTGCCGTCCGCCGAAAAAGCGTCGCGTGTAAGAGGGGGCTGTATCAATGGCACGTTATATTGGACCAAAATGTAAGCTTTCCCGTCGGGAAGGTACTGACCTTCAGCTGAAGTCCGGCGTTCGCGCACACGATTCCAAGTGTCGCGCAGAAGCCAAGCCGGGCCAGCACGGCGCAGGCCGTGGTCGTCTGTCTGACTATGGTGTACAGCTGCGTGAAAAGCAGAAAGTACGTCGTATTTACGGCATCCTCGAGAAGCAGTTCCGCAACTACTACAAGAAGGCTGCACGTACCAAGGGCGCAACTGGTGAAAACCTGTTGAAGCTGCTTGAGCAGCGTCTCGACAACGTTGTATACCGCATGGGTTTCGGCTCCACGCGTGCAGAAGCGCGTCAGCTGGTTTCCCACAAGTCAATTCTGGTTAACGGTCAGACCGTTAATATCCCATCCTACGTAGTGCAGGAAGGTGACGTTGTTGCGATTCGCGAAAAGGCGAAGAAGCAGCTGCGCATCCAGAATTCCCTGTCCCTGGCAGGTCAGCGCGGTGAGGTTGAGTGGATTGATGTGAACGCTTCCAAGCTTGAAGGTACCTTCAAGCGTGTTCCGGATCGTTCCGATCTGCCGGCAGAGATCAACGAAAACCTTATCGTCGAGCTCTACTCCAAGTAAGGGATTAATTGCAAACAGGTATGGCTATGCAGAGTGCTGTCAACGAGTTTTTGACACCGCGTCGTATTGACGTGACCGAGTTCGATCCGAACCACGCCAAAGTGGTTCTGGAGCCTTTAGAGCGTGGTTTTGGCCACACGCTCGGAAACGCATTGCGTCGCATCCTGCTGTCCTCCATGCCGGGTTGTGCCATCACTGAGGTGGAAATCGACGGCGTTGAACATGAGTACAGCGCCATCGAGGGTGTGCAGGAGGACGTTATCGAAATCCTGCTCAACCTCAAGGACGTAGCGGTGGTAATGCACGGTAAGGACCAAGCGGTTCTGAGCCTGAGCAAGAAAGGCCCAGGTGCCGTTACCGCAGGAGACATCCAGGTTGATCACGACATCGAGATCAAGAATCCCGAGCACGTGATTGCAAACATCACTGGCGATGTTGACCTCAGCATTCGCCTGACCGTGGCTCGCGGCCGCGGCTACGAGCCGGCTGATGCCCGCCGTGACGACGAGGAAGAGTCGCGCGCGATTGGTCGTCTGCAGCTCGACGCGTCCTACAGCCCGGTCAAGCGTGTTGCCTACAATGTTGAGGCGGCACGTGTGGAACAGCGTACCGACCTGGACAAGCTGGTTCTGGACCTGGAGACCGATGGTACTCTGGATCCGGAAGAGGCTATCCGTCGCGCCGCCACCATCCTGCAGCAGCAGCTGGCGGTGTTCGTCGACCTCGAGGGTGAGAAGGAATCGCAGCCCGAGCAGAAGGAAGAGGAAGTAGACCCGGTGCTGTTGCGCCCGGTAGACGACCTCGAGCTGACAGTTCGTTCCGCCAACTGTCTGAAGGCAGAGAATATCTACTACATCGGTGACCTGATCCAGCGCACCGAAGTAGAGCTGCTGAAGACTCCTAACCTCGGTAAGAAATCTCTCACCGAGATCAAGGATGTATTGGCGTCACGCGGCCTGTCCCTGGGTATGCGCCTCGAGAACTGGCCGCCGGCCAGCCTCAAGGGCGACGACAAGCTGAGCCTTTAAGTATTAACCCGAGCGGCGGATTAGCGTCGCTCTTGTAACGACTTGCTGAGAAGCAATCGGGTCGTAAGGAATTGAGTTATGCGTCATCGTTATAGTGGCCGTAAATTCAGCCGCACCAGTGCACATCGCAAGGCTATGTTCAAGAACATGTCTGCGTCTCTGGTTGAGCATGAACTGATCAAAACTACTTTGCCGAAGGCAAAGGAGCTGCGTCGTCACGCTGAGCCGCTGATTACACTGGCCAAGAAAGACACTGTTGCCAACCGTCGTCTGGCATTTGCCCGCCTGCGTGACAAGGACGCAGTCCGCAAGCTGTTCGACGAGCTGGGTCCGCGTTACGAAGCGCGCCCGGGTGGCTACATCCGTATCCTCAAGTGCGGTTTCCGTGCTGGCGACAAGGCCCCTATGGCCTACGTTGAGCTGGTAGACCGTCCTGTAACAGGTGCGGACGAAGTGGAAGCAGCCGAGGCGTAAGCCCCGTCTTCCATTTCGGACACGAAAAGCCGGTCGCAAGATCGGCTTTTTTTTGCCTGTTTGCCCTGTAAGCACGGGAATGAGCATGTCGTTTCAAGCAGTACTGGAAAACCTGAATCCCGAGATTGTGGCGAGCCTCAAGCGCGCTATCGAGCTCGGCAAATGGCCGAACGGCGAGCCTCTCAGCGCCGAGCAACGCCAGTTGTGCGCAGAAGCCGTCGCTGCCTGGGAAGCCCGTCATGTGGAGGCCGTCGATCGTGTTGGCGTGGTTCCACCGAAAGCCACACCCTGTGCCGATAAAGGCGAGACGGGTGACGAGCGTGGCCAGGATGACGACCAGCCCCTGAACTGGGTCTAGCAGAAGCCCGGGTTTTGGAGGACACTGACGCCAGTCTTTAGTCAGGGTCCCTCGATGTCCGCCAGTCGCCAATCCGCAACAACCCCACGCCGTTGGCCTATATTGGCCGTTTCCTCGATTGTTATCCTCGCCGCAGCCGCTGTGTTGGTCGGCTGGCTATCCCTGCCTCCTTCGCTGAAGCGCCAGGTCGAAGCCGGTAACTACCTCACCCTTGGCGCGCAGTACGACGTGGAGATCCTGCGCGATCGCTGGGGTGTCCCGCATATCTACGGCAACAGCGACGCGGATACCGCATTTGGCCTCGCCTATGCGCACGCGGAAGATGACTTTGCCACCATCCAGGACGTGATCCTCGCCACCCGCGGCCAGCTTGCGGCGGAGCGAGGTATCTCTGCCGCAAAGACCGATTACCTGGTCGCATGGATGGGTGTGTGGGAGGCGGTCGAAGCGGGCTATGCCGCACTGCCGCAAAGCACGCGGGCCGTTGCCGAAGCCTATGCCGACGGTATCAACCTCTATGCGGCCCGCAATCCCGGAACGGCCTCACGCTACCTGCTGCCAGTGCGTGGTGAAGACCTGATCGCCGGGTTTACCTTCAAGACCCCCATGTTCTATGGCTTCGATGCGGTGCTCGGGGAGCTGCTGAGTGCAGAGGCGCCGCTGGAGCTTGCCCGCGATGGAGAGGCCGCCCTGTCCTGGGTGCCTTGCCAACACCTGCCTATCGGCTCGCAGGGCATCGCTGTGGCGCCGGCGCGCAGTGACGACGGTGCGACACGCCTGCTGATCAATTCCCACCAGCCCCTGACAGGGCCTGTCGCCTGGTACGAAGCGCGCTTGCACTCGGAGGAGGGCTGGAACGTTGCCGGGTCCACGTTTCCGGGCGCGCCGGCCATTATTCACGGGCACAATGCCAAAGTTGGCTGGGCCAATACCGTCAACAAGCCCGATCTGGTGGATATCTATCAGCTTGAATTGAATCCGCAAAACCCCGGGCAGTACCGGCTCGACGGCGAGTGGCGGGACTTCGAAGTGCGCGAGGCGCAGATCCTGGTGCGCTTGCTGGGGCCGCTGCACTGGACCTTCAAGCGCGATATCAAGCTGGCAGAACACGGCCCGGTAATGGAAACCGAGCACGGCAGCTATGCGCTGCGCTGGGCCGGTATGGGTGAAATACGCACGCTCGATTTTCTGCTTGGCATCAACAAGGCGCAAAACCGCCAAGAGTTTGAGCAGGCGCTGAAGATGCAGGCCATGCCCAGTATCAACTACGTCTATGCCGACGCAAATGGCGAGATCGGGCACTACTACAACGCCCAGTTTCCGAACCGCATAGAGGGTTGGGACTGGAACAAGGTCCTGCCGGGGGATCGTTCCGAGTTGATCTGGGAGGGCTACCGTACGTTCGAGGCAATGCCGCGTACGGTGAACCCGCAAACCGGTCTTGTCTATAACGCCAATAACCCACCATTCCAGGCAACTGATGGTGACGATGATCCACGCCTGGTGGACTTTCCGCCCTCTATGGGTATCGAGTCTGTGGTCACTAACCGAGCGCTGCAGGTCGAGGCACTGTACGGTGCAGATGCGCGCATCAGTGCGGCGGAATTCGAGCGCTACAAGTATGACTTCCGCTACCACCCGGATTCCTACCAGATGCGGGCGCTGCAAGGGTGGCTGGCAGCGCAGAATGGAGTGGAACTGACCGGGGAGCAGCGCAGCGCCATTGAGCTATTGCGAAATTGGGGTGGTGCCACGGATGCCGGCAACAGGGCTGCAGCGCTTGCGGTGCTCACCCTGGCGCCGGTGCAGGACGAAAATTCTGAGCACGTCGCACAAGAGAAGCTATCCGCTGCTTTTGAGCGGGCTGTCGCGGACCTGCAACAATTTTACGGGCGCGTGGATGTGCCGTTTGGAGAGGTGAACCGCCACGTGCGCGGCAGTTTCAGCCTGCCATTAAATGGCGGGCCGGATACATTGCGCGCGGTGTATGGCGGCCCGCTGAATGACAGTGGTCGTTTTGAAAACCGTGCTGGTGATAGCTACGTGATGTTTGTCGAGTGGGATGCAGCAGGGCAGGTATCCTCCCGCGCGGTGCACAACTTTGGCTCGGCGACCCTCGATAAAACTTCTCCGCACTATGCCGATCAGGTGCCGCTGTTTGTGGAAGAAAAAGTGCGGCCGGTGCCGTTTCAGCGCGCGGTGCTCGAGTCCCAAGTCTCTCGACGTTATCGACCCTAAGCATTGAGTCGTGCGCAATACCCCTAGGGATTTTGCGGGTAAATGACTGCAAAAGCTGTCAGGATGAAATTCATGCCATTTATTTTCGATATGTCTGCGGAATAGGCACTGGCGCTTGATTCTAAATACCATTCTCTCTTATAACGGTTTCATCTGTTACAGACTGTGACAGATCTGGTGTCAGACACTCGACACAGGGAATTAAATAATTAAGGGGGAAGGTCATGCGACCAAATTCACGTACAGCGGGTAAGCCGTTGTATTCAATGGAGCAGTTTGTCTCCGCCGCGGTGCTCGCTGCCGTACTTACACCAATTGCCTACGCTCAAGACGCGGAACAATGTAGCGTCGATGGTCAGGAGGGTAGTGAGGTCTGTGAGCTGCAAACATCCCAGGTGACACCTGCGCAGCAGTCCCAGCAGGAAAAGATTGCTGACGAGGATGTGGAAGAGGTAGTGGTTACCGGCTCGCGTCTCAAGCGCGACTCCTTCAGTAGTATTGCACCACTGCAGATTATCGATACCGAAGGCACGCGTGAAGCCGGTGTAATTGATACTTCCACCATCCTGCAGACTTCTACTGCCGCGAGTGGCCAGCAGATCGACCTGACTTTCTCCGGCTTCGTGCTCGACAACGGTCCCGGCGCTTCCACCGTGAGCCTGCGTGGCCTTGGTGCAGGTCGTACCCTGGTGCTACTGAACGGCCGCCGCATGGCTCCTTCCGGTGTAGAAGGCGCGCCGACCTCGCCGGACCTCAACCTGATTCCCGCATCCCTGGTACAGCAGTACGAGTTGCTGCTTGACGGTGCTTCTTCTGTATACGGCTCCGATGCGGTTGCCGGTGTGACCAACATTATCCTGAAGAAGGATTTTGATGGGCTGGAGTTTGAAGCGTTCAGCAGTAATCCGGACCAGGCCAATGGTGAGGAAAATACGCTCAGCGCAACCTGGGGTCTCAATTTTGACCGCGGCTTTATCGGTATGGGCCTCGAGTACTTCGATGCGAAGGCCGTTACCCTTGCAGACCGAGAGTGGACTGCCGGCTGTGATGAGAACCTGGAAATCGGCCTCGATGGCAAGGTCTATTCCGACGAGCGCTGGTACCCGGAAATCTACGGCATGGACTGGAACGGCGGTTGTAAGGTCGGTTCACTGGCCGGTCGTGTTTCCGTGCCCGGTGCGGGAAGCATCTATTACACGCCTGGAGTCAGTAATGGTGGCTGGAATGGCTTCTCCGAGTCGAGCATATTTGGCTTCGGTGTGGACTCGAATGCAGATGGTACCGCGGATATCAGCTTCAGTGACTATACCCTGAATGGTCGCGAGCAGTTCGCGCACCTGTTCCCGGAGCAGGAACGTGTGAGCTTCATGGCGTTTGGTGAGTACACCTTCGAAGGCGAGATGAATCTGACTCCGTTCTTTGAAACCCTCTATTCCAAGCGTGAGACCTTCATCAATTCCGGTGCGGCGCAGCTGTTCCCGAATGTTCCGGCCAATAATCCGTTCAATATCTGTAACCCAGCCGGTATTCGCGGAGTCGACTGTGGCCAGGCTTACAATGATCTCCTGGATAGTCCCGCATTTGCCGCTCAGTTTGCAGGTGTCTACGGGATCACGCCACGTCAGTTCCTGGATTTCGGGATCGTAAACCTTTATGAAGATGTGGTTGGCGCTCAGTCGTCGCTGCCGATTGTTTCCGTTTTGGGAGACCGCAACACGACGGATGTTGAGGTGGAGAACCTCCGCTTTGTGACCGGTATGCGCGGCGACTTGCCTCAGCTGAATGTCGGTACCCTGTCGGACTGGTCCTTTGACACCTCACTGTCCTACAGCTTGTCTGAGGGTAAGTCCGCCCGTTACGGTATCCGTGGCGATCGCCTGAGCTTGTCCCTCAACACCACGATTGAAGACCCAAACAATCCGGGTAACTTTATCTGTGGCGCAGACAATGATGGCGATGGTATCCCAGACGGCACCGACGGTTGTGTGCCGGTGGATATGTTCGCGCCTTCGCTTTATAACGGCATCATCGGTGACTTTGCTACTGCCGCCGAGCGCAACTATCTGTTCGACAGCCGCGATTTCGATACCGAGTATGAGCAGACCATCTTCTCCGCCTTTGCTTCCGGTACCGTGTATGAGATGCCTGCTGGTAGCGTAATCATGGCGCTCGGCCTCGAATATCGCCGCGATGAGATCAAGTCCATCCCGGATGATGTTGCCAGAGATGGCCTGTTCTTTGGCTTCTTCTCAGACGGTGGTGCGAGCGGCTCGAAGGACACCAAGGAAGCCTTTGGTGAGATCGAGATTCCGCTGTTGGCAGACAAGTTCCTGGCCACCGAATTGACCGCTAACCTGTCGGCCCGTTACACCAAGGACGAGTTCTACGGCGGCGCCTGGACCAGTGCCGGTAAGATTGGCTACCGCCCGGTGGACTCGCTGTTGCTGCGGGCCACCTACGGTACTTCCTACCGTGCGCCGAACCTGCGCGAGAACTTCCTGCAGAACCAGAGCGGTTTCAACAACCTGTTCGACCCCTGCATGATTCCGGATTCCGCGCTGGACCCGATCTCCGGTGGCTATAATCCGGATCTCGACGGTCGCTCGCCGGAAGTGTTGGCCAACTGCGCAGCCTCCGGTGTGGATCCGACATCCCTCAGCAACAATGGTTTCAACACCTACAGTGTCGAAATCGCGCGGGGTGGCTCCGAAGGTCTGGTTGAAGAAACGTCAGATTCCTTCTCCGTAGGCTTCGCATTCGATCAACCGTTCTTCGACGAGTTCGACCTGAGCGTGGGTATGACTTACTTCTCGATAGATATCGATAACTCCATCATCGAACCGTCCGGCCAGTTCCTCGTCAATGACTGCTATAACAGTGCCGAGGGCAATAGTGCATTCTGTTCTACCATTGCCCGTGATGAAGATGGCTTTATGGACCTGGTGGATGCAGCATTCGTTAACCGGGATAACGAGAAGGCCCGCGGTGTCGACTGGAACCTGAGCTATTCGCAGCCGGTAACCGTGTTCGGTGCGCCGTTTGATGTGAATGCGAACCTGACCATGACCCGGAACATCGAGCGTTCCCTCACCTATGTCGATGACAACGGGGTGAAGGATCGCGACAACTATCTGGGTGAGTTCGGCTATGCGAAGTGGGTTGGTCGTTCGCAGCTGAGTATCGACTATGACAAGTTCCGCTTCACCTGGCAGACCCGCTACCTGGGTAAGGTCGAGCAGGCCGCGGACCAGATCGATGAGTTCAGTGACATCTACGACAGCAACGATACCGGTTTCGAGTCTGACACCTGTATTGGTGTTGCCAACGGTGGCACCGATTGTCGCGATATTGGCTATGCTGACAGCTACTACACGCATTCAGCATCGCTTTACTATCGCGAAGATACCTGGACTGCCGGCATTGGCGTGCGTAACGTGTTCGACGATGAGCCACCGCGCATCGATACCAATGAGATTCTGGGTATCAACAATACTCCGATTGGTTACGGCTATGACCTGCAGGGCCGCAGCATCTTTGCAAACGTCCAGAAGGTCTTTTAATTGAGGTGACTTGAAAGGGCCCGCATTTATGCGGGCCCTTTCTGTTTTTGGGGGAATCATTTTGAAAAAGTGTTTTGATTCTTTATTGGCAGTGCTGTTTTTGTTCGCCGCGAATTTCGCGGTGGCGTCCGCGCCTTACCCGCTGGAGTATTGGGCGCTCCGTGATGTGGTCAGCAATGTTTCTATCTCGCCGGATGGCAAGCATATGGCGCTGCGAAAGATCGCTACCAAGGATGGCGATCCCGTTATCGAGGTTTATCGCACCGATGACCTGAATGCGGAACCTTATCGGGTAAATTCAAGCCCAATGGAGATCCAGAGCTTCTACTGGGTGAATGATGATGTGATCGCTATGCGCCTTCGACAGAAGGTGCGGGATAAAATTGATGGTTTCAATCGCGGTGTCTATGAGTACGTGCTCGGCTCAGTAGATATCAAACGCCAGAAATTGAAGAAGTATGACCAGCTCGGCGCGGATATTGAAAGCATCCTGCCGTCCAGGAAAAACAAGATTATATTTTCCTACCTTCCTGGCGGTGATGATTCAAAAATCCGCAGTGCGTTCCGGCCGCGTGCATATTACGAGCTTGACCTGAAGACCGGCAGTAAAAAACTGCTGATGCGCGGTAAGTTGAGTATTGGCCAGATCGAGTTCGATGCAAAAGGCAAGCCCTGGCTGGCCCGCGGTTTTGATATCCAGACCGGACACTACGTCTGGTATGTCCGCCAGCGCGGTGACAAGGATTGGCGCGAGATATACCGATTGCACGAAGACAGCTTTGAAGAGTTCGATGTGGTCGGCTTTGATACGGCGCAGCCACATGTGCTGTTTATGACCGCCCACAACGGCAACGACAAGGTAGGGCTGTGGGAATTCGATGCGCGTGCCGGCAAGTTTGGGGAGCTGGTGTATCGACGCAATGATGTGGATGTTACCGGTGTGCGGCGACACAGTAATTTCTGGTCACATGCGGACTCCGTCGTGGCGGTCTCCTATGTGAAAGACCAGCCGCGCTTCGAATATTTCGATCCCGTGGAGGAGGCCACCTATACACAGCTGGATGGCCTGATACCGGAATCGCACTACCTGAGGATCAGTAGCCGCAGCCGCGATGGCAAAAGCATGGTGGTGTATAACCTGGGGCCGCGCGATCCGGGCAGTTATTACCTGCTCCATGGCGGGCGGCTGCAGAAAGTCGGTAGCCGGCAGCCGCTCCTGGAAGCAGAGGCACTTGCTGATGTGCGCTATATCGAATACGAAGCAAGGGACGGGCGCACGATCCCTGCGTATCTCACCGTACCCAATGGTGAACCGCCGTATCCGGCCATCGTTCTGCCGCACGGCGGGCCGTTTGTATCCGAAGTGGTGATGTATGACGAGTGGGCACAGCTGTTGGCAAACAACGGTTACCTCGTTTTACAGCCGCAGTATCGGGGCTCCCGTGGCCGCGGCCTCGAGCACTACACGTCCGCATTCGTTGATGGTGGCCAGGGTGGCTACAAGATGCAGGACGATAAAGATGATGGCATGCTGTATCTGGTCAAGCAGGGGCTGGCGGAAAAGGATCGCCTGGCCATGTTTGGCTGGTCTTATGGCGGTTACGCCGCGCTGGTGGCGGCCGCCCGTGAAGAACAGATTTACCAGTGTGTCATTGCGGGTGCAGCCGTTACCGACAACAACATGCAGGTCAATTACTACCGGTCGCGCCTGCGCGGTGCGGGGCGGATCGAGCAGCTCGGCATGTGGGACGACAGCATCTCACCGCTGGAACAGGCTGAAAAGGTCAATGTGCCCCTGTTGTTGATACACGGCGACGTTGACCAGCGCGTGCCGCCCGAGCACGCAGCAAGGTACAGGAAGGCGCTGGACAAGTACGGTAAGAACTACAAATACGTGGAGCTGGAGGGTGCAGACCATTTCAGTAACACGCTGTTCTACGATCATCAGAAGACGCTATACGACTCCATGATCGCCTATCTATCGGAAGATTGCGGTCCGGAAGGTCTGTAAGCCTGGCATCGCTCCAGTACCCATCGCGGGCACCGGAGCGGTGACGTCACTTTGAAAGCATCGGCTTCAGGAAGCGCCCGGTGTGGGACTTCCTGTTTTTCGCTACGGCTTCCGGGGTGCCGGTGGCGATAATCTCGCCGCCGCCGGAGCCGCCCTCAGGCCCCAGATCCACGATCCAGTCTGCCGTCTTGATGACGTCCAGGTTGTGCTCGATCACCACAATGGTATTGCCGTGGTCGCGCAGGCGATGCAGTACGTCCAGCAGCATCTGGATGTCGGCGAAGTGCAGGCCGGTGGTGGGCTCATCGAGGATGTACAGGGTCTTGCCGGTATCGCGCTTGGACAGCTCGCGTGCGAGCTTGACCCGCTGCGCCTCTCCGCCGGAGAGGGTGGTGGCGGCTTGGCCCAGCTTGATGTAGGAAAGCCCCACGTCCATCAGGGTCTGCAGTTTCTTGGCGATTGTTGGCACCGGGTCGAAGAACTCGCGCGCATCTTCCACCGTCATTTCCAGGCACTCGTGAATGCTGCGCCCCTTGTACTTCACTTCCAGTGTCTCGCGATTGTAGCGTTTGCCCTTGCAGGTATCGCAGGGCACATACACGTCCGGCAGGAAGTGCATTTCCACCTTGATCACGCCATCGCCCTGGCATGCCTCACAGCGGCCGCCCTTGACGTTGAAGCTGAAGCGCCCGGGTTTGTAGCCGCGTGAACGCGCTTCCTGGGTGCCGGCAAACAGTTCGCGGATCGGCGTAAAGATACCGGTATAAGTGGCGGGGTTGGATCGCGGTGTGCGGCCGATGGGGCTCTGGTCGATGTCGACACACTTGTCGAAGTGTTCCATGCCGTGCACGGCTTCATGCGGTGATGCCTTCAGCGTGGTGGCCTTGTTCAGCTCGGTGGCCGCTACCGGGTACAGGGTGGTATTGATCAGCGTCGACTTGCCGGAGCCCGATACGCCGGTCACGCAGGTAAATACGCCGACGGGAATTTCCAGGGTGACATTCTTCAGGTTGTTGCCCGTCGCACCTTCCACAACCAGCATACGCCCGTCATGCTCCACGCGCTGTTCGGGCACTGCAATTTCCTTTTTGCCGGACAGGTACTGGCCGGTGAGGGATTTGGAAGTGCCGATGATTTTCTTGTACGGGCCGTACGCGACCACCTCGCCGCCGTGCACGCCGGCGCCGGGGCCAATATCGATAATGAAGTCCGCCTGGCGAATGGCATCTTCGTCGTGTTCCACCACGATCACGGTGTTACCCAGGTCACGCAGGTGGGTGAGGGTGCGCAGCAGGCGCTCGTTGTCGCGCTGGTGCAGGCCGATTGACGGCTCATCGAGAACATACATAACACCCACCAGACCGGCGCCGATCTGGCTCGCGAGCCGGATGCGCTGCGCTTCCCCGCCGGACAGTGTCTCCGCGCTGCGGTTCAGGGTCAGGTAGTTGAGGCCCACATCCACCAGGAAGCGGAAGCGGTCCTGCAGCTCTTTCAGGATCTTGTCCGCAATCTCCTTCTGCGCGCCCTTGAACTTGAGTGCGGTGAAGTAGTCGTGCGCATCGCCCACGGGCAGGGCGGTGATCTCGGCGAGGGTGCGGTTATCCACGAACACATGCCGAGCCGGTTTGCACAGGCGGGTGCCGTTACACTCGGGGCAGTGCTGGGTGCTCAGGTACTTGGCCAGTTCCTCGCGCACCGAGTTGGATTCGGTATCCCGGTAGCGACGCTCGAAGTTGTGGATGATGCCTTCGAAGCTGTGGCTGCGCTGGTATACATCGCCGCGGTCATTGACGTAGCTGAAATCGATCTCGGTATTGCCGCTGCCGTACAGGATGGCCTCGCGGTGCGCCTTGCGCAGCTTCTTCCAGGGTTTGTCCAGGTCGAATCCGTAATGTTCCGCCAGTGAACTCAGCATGTGGTAGTAGTAGACGTTGCGGCGGTCCCAGCCGCGAATCGCCCCCTCGGAAATGGAGCTATCCGGGTCGAGGATTACTTTGTCTTCGTCGAAATACTGCATCACACCTAGGCCGTCGCAGCTGGGGCAGGCGCCGGCCGGGTTGTTGAACGAGAACAGGCGCGGTTCCAGCTCGTTAAGTGAGTAGTTACACACCGGGCAGGCGTGGCGCGCGGAGAACAGGCGCTCCTCTTCCTCGCCGTCCATAAACGCGATGGAGGCAACACCGTCGGTCAGCTGCAGGGCGGTTTCGAAGGACTCGGCCAGGCGCAGCTGGAGGTCGGCGCGCACCTTGAAGCGGTCCACCACTACCTCGATGGTGTGCTTCTTGCGCTTGTCGAGCTTGGGGGTGTCATCCAGGTCGCACACGGTACCGTTGATGCGCGCACGCACGAAACCGTCGCGGCGCAGCTGCTCGAAAGTGTGCAAGTGCTCACCCTTGCGGTCCTTCACCACCGGCGCCAGCAGCATGATCTTGGCGCCTTCCGGCAGGGCCAGCACCTGGTCCACCATCTGGCTCACGGTCTGCGCCTGCAGCGGGGTGTCATGGTCCGGGCAGCGCGGTTCACCCACGCGCGCGAACAGCAGGCGCAGGTAGTCATAAATCTCGGTGATGGTGCCGACGGTGGAACGCGGGTTGTGGGAGGTGGACTTCTGTTCGATGGAGATGGCCGGTGACAGGCCCTCCACGTGGT
Source organism: Biformimicrobium ophioploci (assembly GCF_030270605.1). Lineage (GTDB taxonomy): Bacteria > Pseudomonadota > Gammaproteobacteria > Pseudomonadales > Cellvibrionaceae > Biformimicrobium > Biformimicrobium ophioploci. The sequence continues at coordinate 60,720 of NZ_BSYJ01000007.1, read as the reverse complement.
CCACATCCGGCTTTTCCATCATCGACAGGAACTGGCGCGCGTAGGTGGAAAGGGACTCCACATAGCGGCGCTGGCCCTCTGCATATAGGGTGTCGAACGCCAGCGACGACTTGCCCGAGCCAGACAGGCCGGTGATCACAATCAGCTTGTCGCGCGGGATTTCCAGGTCGATGTTTTTGAGGTTGTGGGTGCGCGCGCCGCGCACGGTGATGGTATCCACGGAATACGGCTCTCCGCCAGGGAAATGGTCAATTATAAACACGGCCAATCTGCGGCCAAACTTTTTCGACCCTTGCGTCAGGAGGGCCCGGGGGTCGCCGGCGACAAATGCGCCGTTTCCGGCTAGAATCGCGCGCTCGAATAGTCCACCTGACCGCCCCGGCCACCGGCCCGGCGCGGCGGCAACCAGACAGTTTCCTGACTATGAATTCAATTGAGCGCCGGGCCCTTGCCGGGCTTTCTTCGCTGTACGTATTCCGCATGCTCGGCCTGTTTATGCTGCTGCCGGTGCTGTCCCTCTATGGAACGGAATACACCGGCGCGACGCCGATGTTACTGGGCGTTGCACTGGGTGCTTACGGCCTGAGCCAGGCACTGCTGCAGATTCCGCTGGGCATGCTGTCAGACCGCCTCGGGCGCAAGCCGGTGATCTTTGCCGGGCTGGCGGTGTTTGCCCTCGGTAGCGTGGTTGCTGCGACTTCCGATTCCGTCTGGGGCGTCATTGCCGGGCGGGTATTGCAGGGCGCAGGCGCGATCGCGGGGGCCACCATGGCACTTCTGGCCGATGTCACCCGCGATGAGAACCGCGGCAAGGCCATGGCGGCGATCGGCGCTGCGATCGGGCTGGCCTTTATGCTGGCCGTGCTGCTGGGGCCGGCGCTGGCGGCGCGCGGCGGCCTCGAAGCCATATTCTGGGCCAGTGCCGGTATGGCGCTGGCCGGCATGTTGATCCTGTGGCGCCTGGTGCCCACCCCGTTTACCCGCCGCCGCGATGGCAGCCTGTCGCGCGCGCGCCTGCGCACGGTACTCGCCAGCGCGGATATTCGCCGTCTCGTGACGAGCGTGTTCTTCCTGCACCTGCTGCTGACTGCGCTGTTTGTGCCGCTGCCGGTGCTGCTGGTCGAGCAGTTGCAATTGCCGGCGGATGCACACTGGAAACTCTATGCCCCGGTCATGTTGCTCGCCTTTGTGTTGATGCTGCCCGGCATGATCTGGGCGGAAAAGCGCCAGGCCATCCGGCTCGCATTCTGTGTGGGTGCACTGGGCCTGGGGGCCGGCTTCGGTATGTTGCTGGCGCCACTGGCGGGCTGGGTCCTGGTGCTGGCGCTGCTGCTGTTCTTTGTGGCGTTCAACCTGCTGGAGGCGCTGTTGCCGGCCCAGTTGACCCGGGTGGCGCCGGTGGATGCCAAGGGCACGGCGTCCGGAGTATATGCGACCCTGCAGTTCCTGGGGGCGTTTGTCGGTGGTGTCGCCGGTGGCTGGTTGTACGGTGCCTACGGCTATCAGGGTGTGGCCCTGTTTGGCATGGGGGTGGTCGCGGTGTGGCTGTTGCTGCTGGCGGGCATGCGGGTGCCGGCCAAGACCCAAACCCACGTCTTTTCTGCCGAAGGGGCGCACCTGCAGGAGCTGCAGCGGCGACTCGCGGGTTTCCCGGGCGTGGTGGAGATTGTGGCCGTTCCCGAGGACTGTGTGGCCTATGTGCGGGCGCGGGTTGGCGAGTTTGACGTGTCATCGGCGAGAGCGATGGCTGCGGCCCTGCCGCAGGCCTAATTCGCTGGCATTCCGGCGTGTAAATGGTGGTAGGATGGGGCCACCCGCGAGTGGGCTGGCGCACGCCAGCCTTGTCGCCCGGAACCGGTCAGTCGGCCGGCGGGGCCAGTGCGAGCGAAAGAGCTGGTAGACAAGCAGATAGAAGCGTTTAGACAAGTAAGCAAAAATTCAAGAGACAGGAGAGATGCATGGCTTCCCGTGGTGTTAACAAGGTAATTCTGGTCGGCAACCTGGGCCAGGACCCGGAAACCAAATACATGCCGAGCGGCGGCGCAGTGACCCAGATCAGCGTTGCCACCAGTGAGACCTGGAAAGACAAGAATACCGGCCAGCAGCAGGAGCGCACCGAGTGGCACCGGGTGGTGTTTTTCAACCGCCTGGCGGAGATTGCCGGCGAGTACCTGCGCAAGGGTTCCAAGGTTTACCTGGAAGGCAGCCTGCGCACGCGCAAGTGGCAGGACAAAAACACCGGTCAGGACCGCTACACTACAGAAATCGTTGCAAGCGAGATGCAGATGCTGGACAGCCGTGGCGCTGGTGACAACGCAGGCGGCGGTTACGGTGGTGGTTACGATTACGGTGCCCCGGCACAGCAGGGCCGCCCGCAGCAGGCCCCGCAGCAGGCGCCGCAGCAACAGCAGAAGCCGCAACAGGCTCCGCAACAGCCGGCTGGTTTCGACAACAGCTTTGACGACGATATTCCGTTTTAATTAATAACCGGTAGCGCGCTCGGCCTCCGCTGGCTAGATGTACTTACGAGCGCGTTGCACCTGGATGTGGCCCGGTAATCCTTGTCTATCCTGAATCCCAGTCACAAACCCGATACCCTGCTGGTCGAGAGCGGCACCGTCCTCGACCAGGAGCTGGTTCGCGCCCTGGAGGGCGCGGGTTTCGCCTGTCGCGTCCTCAGTGTCGACCAACTGCTCGACAACCCTGCATCTGTCACTCCCGATAACCCCCTGATGGTGGTCAATGCCAGCGCTTATGCCGGCGAAGCACCGGACGAGCGTGCGGTCCGTGCTGCCGGGTTACTGGCAGGCGCGGAACTGGAGCTAGTTCTGCACCTGTCGTCGTATCAGGTATTTGGGGGTGGCAAGCGACGCGAGTTCTCGGAGCAGGATGCGCCCGCGCCGCTGGACGCCACTGGCAGCCAGTGGCTGGCCTGTGAGGAAGCGCTTGCAGAAAAACCGCACTGCGCAGTGCTGCGCCTTCCCTGGGTGATGGACATCTCCCCCGCGGCGCTGCTCGGGCGTGTGCTGGCTGCGGTCGATGAGGGCAAGGCACTGCAACTGGACGACCGCGCAGAGGGCAACCCGGTCACCTGTCGCACGGTGGCGCGGGTGGTACAGGCAATACTGCTACAGTTCAGTGCCGGTGCCACGCCACAGCCGATGCTGTTTCAGTGCGGCGCCTCCGATACCTGTACCGAGGCGGCATTTGCCGGAGAGGTTTTCGAGCGGGCCCGTTCGTTGCGTGAGGATGTGGCTGAGCCGGTACTGGAACCCGGCAACGGTGAGCGCCGCAGCGCTGTCCTTGCCACCCGACACCTGCGCTACAGTTTCGGCATCCAGCCGCGCAGCTGGCGCGAAGGCCTGAATCGCCTGGTGGAAGTGTGGCTGGAAAAACTTGGCGCGCAGACCTCAGAAAACCCGACGCAGCACTAGAGCTTTTTCAGGTTGCGCTTGCACCACTGCGCACGCTTGAGCAGGTCCGCCTGCCTGTCTTCCTCCATCTTGTCCCAGTTTCGGTAAATCATGCCGATACGCGGGTTTTTCTCGAAATTCTCCCGGTGCCGGATCATAAAGTCCCAGTACAGGCTGTTGAACGGGCAGGCGTCGTCCTCGGTGCGGTGCTTGACCTGGTAATGGCAATCCCCGCAATAGTCACTCATGCGGTCTATGTACTGGCCGCTGGCAGCATAGGGCTTGGTGGCGATGATGCCGCCGTCCGCAAACTGGCTCATGCCCCGGGTGTTCGGAAGCTCGACCCATTCGATCGCGTCGATGTAGATACCCAGGTACCAGGCGTCTACCTGTTTCGGCTCTATGCCTGCCAGCAGGCAAAAGTTGCCGGTGACCATCAGGCGCTGGATGTGGTGCGCATAGGCGTAGTCCAGGGACTGGCGGATCGCCGCCGCCATGCAGTGCATCCGCGTCTCAGCGCTCCAGAAGTAGTCTGGCAGTGCACGTCTTGCGCCGAGGCTGTTGGCGCGGGCATAGCCGGGCATATTGGCCCAATAGATGCCGCGCACATATTCCCGCCAGCCCAGGATCTGGCGCACGAAGCCCTCTATCTGCGCAAGTTCGACCCCGCTGTCGGGCGCTTCGTAGGTAGCGAGCGCCGCGTCGATCACCTCGCCGGGTGAAATCATCTTGCTGTTGAGCGCGAAGGAGATGCGCGAGTGATACAGGCTCCATGCGTGTGGCGCCTTGCCGGACATGGAATCCTGGAACTGGCCAAAAAAGGCCAGGCAATGCTGGCAGAAAAACCGGAGCAGACGCAGCGCCTGGCGACGCTCGTGCGGCCAGATGGAGGTGTCCGAAGGCGTGCCGATGGTGGCAATCTTGTGACGCTCGATGCGTTCGAGATAGTCGGCAACGGGGTTGGCAAAAACCAGCGGCTCGGGGATATGCGCAAACTGTTCCGGTGGCAGCTTGTTGCGGTTTTCTGCATCGAAATTCCAGCGCCCACCGCTCGGCTCGTCGCCGTCCATGAGAATTTGGAAGCGCCGGCGCATATGCCGGTAAAACGCCTCCATGGTCCTGTGCTTGCCGCGACTGAACTGCTCCGGGATCTCGTCCCATGGCAGCAGGAAATGTTCCGAATCGGTTTCGGCCACCTCGATGCTGCTGCCCATCTTCAGCTCGCGCAATACCTGCAGCAGGCGGTACTCGTCGGGGCGCTGGTACTCGAACCGGTCCACGCCGTATTGCTTGCACAGTGCCTTGAGCAGTTTTTCGAGGCTCGGGTGTTTACAGGATTCATCCAGTGTCAGGTACTCGACCCTGTGCCCGGCCTCGCGCAGGTGTGCGGCGAAGTCCGCCATGGCGGCGAAGAAGGCGCAGAGCTTCTGTACGTGGTGGCGGACATAGGTGGCCTCCTCGTGCAGCTCGGCGATCACATACACCACCCGCGGGTCCTTGCGATTGAACCAGGAATGCTTCGGGTTGAGCTGGTCGCCGAGAATCAGGCGCAGGGTATCGGCCTTAGCTGCCATTGGGGGTGCCCTCGCTGGCCGCCTTGCGTCTCTGCCGCCGGCAGCGTTCCGAGCAATAGATGACGGAGTGCCACTGGTTGCGCCAGCGTTTGCGCCAGGTAAAGGGTCGTCCGCACGCGGGGCAGGTTTTCTGGGGGAGGTCTCGTTTTTGTATACGCATCCCGAATGTTATAGACGGGTTTCGCGCGGAAGGGAGCAGGAAGGGGAAGGAGGGGCGCATGGCGGCGGGAGCCGCCATGCGGATTGCGCGGTGGCCTAGATCTTGTCGAATACCAGGCTGGCGTTGGTGCCGCCGAAACCGAAGCTGTTGGACAGCGCGCGCTTGACCTTGATGTTGTCGCGGCGCTCTGTCACCAGGTCGAGGCCCGCAGCCGCTTCGTCGACAGTCTCGACGTTGGCGGAGGCGGCGATGAAGTCGTTTTCCATCATCAGCAGCGTGTAGATGGCCTCGTGTACACCCGCGGCGCCAAGGCTGTGTCCGGTCAGGGACTTGGTGGAGGCAAAGGCCGGCACCTTGTCGCCAAACACGCTCTGCAGCGCCTTGAGCTCGGCCACGTCGCCCACCGGGGTCGAGGTGCCGTGCGTATTGATGTAGTCCACAGAGCCTTCCAGGCCCGCTAGCGCCTGTTCCATGCAGCGCTGGGCGCCTTCGCCGGAGGGGGCCACCATGTCGTAGCCATCGGACGTGGCGCCGTAGCCGGTCAGTTCCGCATAGATCTTGGCGCCGCGCGCCACGGCGTGTTCGTATTCCTCCAGTACCAGGCAGCCGCCGCCACCGGCAATGACAAAGCCATCGCGGTCGGCGTCATACGGGCGGGATGCCGTTGCCGGGTTGTCGTTGCGCTTGGTCGACAGCGCGCCCATGGCGTCGAACAGGTGGGTGAGGCTCCAGGCCAGTTCTTCACCGCCGCCGGCGAACACGATGTCCTGCTTGCCCATCTGGATGAGCTCGGCGCCGTTGCCGATGCAGTGCGCGCTGGTGGCGCAGGCGGAGGAGATACTGTAGTTCACGCCCTTGATCTTGAACGGGGTGGCCAGACAGGCAGACACGGTGCTGCCCATGACCTGCGGCACGCGGTACGGACCAACGCGGCGCACGCCCTTTTCCTTCAGCACATTGGCGGCATCGATAATGGCCGCAGTGGAGGTACCGCCGGAGCCCATGACAAGGCCGGTGCGCGGGTTGGATACGTCCTTTTCCTCCAGGCCCGAGTCCTCGATTGCCTGCTGCATGGAGATATACGCATAGGCCGCCGAGGGGCCCATAAAGCGCAGGGCCTTGCGATCGATGTGGTCCTTGAAGTCGATATCGACTTCGCCACCGATGTGGCTGCGCAGACCGATCTCCTTGTACTCAGGAATCTCGCGAATGCCGCTGCGGCCCTCGCGCAGGGAGGTCAGGACCTCTTCCTTGGAGTTGCCGATACACGAGGTAACGCCCATTCCGGTAATAACGACGCGGCGCATAGAGTTCTCCAGTTATCAGTTGAGCGCTTAAAAATTGTCGGTGCGGGTGAACAGGCCGACTTTCAGGTCTTTCGCGGTATAGATCTCGCGGCCATCGACGCAAACGCTGCCGTCGCCAATGCCCATCACCAGCTTGCGCTCAATCACGCGGGACATGTCGATGCGGTAGGTCACCTTCTTCGCGGTCGGCAGGATCTGGCCAGTGAACTTCACTTCGCCGCAACCCAGTGCGCGTCCGCGGCCCGGGTTGCCGCGCCAGCACAGGAAGAAGCCGAGCAGCTGCCACATGGCGTCCAGGCCGAGACAGCCCGGCATCACCGGGTCGCCGGGAAAGTGACAGTCGAAGAACCAGAGATCCGGGCGGATATCCAGTTCGGCGGTGAGCAGGCCCTTGCCGTACTTGCCACCCTCGGACTCGATCTTGGTGATGCGATCTAGCATCAGCATGTTGGGTGCGGGGAGCTGGGCATTGCCAGGACCGAAAAGCTCGCCGCGGGAGCTGGCGAGCAGCTCTTCGTAGGTGTAGCTTTCCTTGGGAACAAAAGAGTTCATGTGGTCACCAAATTGCGGGTATATCAGGATAAAAATAGTTGATCGGGATTCTAAGCCGTGCGGGAGGGCTGTCTAGCGGGCACTGGCAATTTCGCCAATTGCGGCCATATTGGCCATAACTCTGGCCAATTTCAAAATGAGAGAATTCGCGCCTTAACGCCCCGGTCACAACACTCGCGCCTTTCGCGTCATGGGTGTGTTACTTCATAGATGGTAATAGTCTCGCAATGGCTTAGTAGCGAGGTTTTGGGCACAATAGTCGCCTCGCCGGGCGCGCCGGAGTGTGCGCCGTCGTCAAAAACCCGAAGTAGAAGGTTTCCATGTCTCAACTTACCTGTTTCAAGGCCTACGATCTGCGCGGCCGCGTGCCCGATGAACTCAATACCGATGTCGCCTACCGTGTGGGCCGCGCCTTTGCGCAGTTCCTGGAAGCCGGCCGGGTCGTGGTCGGCCACGATATCCGCCTGACCAGCCCGGAACTGACTGACGCCCTGGTAGAGGGGTTGCGGGATTCCGGTACCGATGTGACCCATATCGGCACCTGCGGTACTGAAGAAGTCTATTTTGCCACCTTCCACGGGCAGTTCGACGGCGGCATCTGTGTCACCGCGAGCCACAACCCGATGGATTACAACGGCATGAAATTTGTGCGTGCCGGCAGCAAGCCCATCAGTGGCGATACCGGCCTCAAGGATATCCAGGCCCTGGCGGAGAGCGGCGACTTCCGCCAGCCGGTGCGTCGCGGCACCCTCGAGTCCGTCGATTTCCGCCCGGATTTCGTCCAGCACCTGCTGGGCTACACCGACACCGCCGCATTGAAGCCGCTCAAGCTGGTGGTCAATGCCGGTAACGGCGGCGCAGGCCTGGTCGTGGATGCGCTGGAGCAGCAGCTGCCTTATGAATTCATCAAGGTGCACCATAACCCCGACGGCAATTTCCCGAACGGTATCCCGAACCCGTTGCTGCCGGAAAACCGCTCCGCAACCGCAGAAGCCGTGGTGGCCAACAAGGCGGACATGGGTATCGCCTGGGATGGTGACTTCGATCGCTGCTTTTTCTTCGATGAGAACGGCAACTTTATCGAGGGCTATTATGTCGTCGGCCTGCTGGCGGCGGCCTTCCTGCAGAAACACACCGGCGCCAAGGTGGTGCACGACCCGCGCCTGACCTGGAATACCCGTGCGATCGTCGAGCAGGCCGGTGGCGAAGCCATCCAGAGCAAGACCGGACACGCGTTTATCAAGGAGCGTATGCGCGCGGAAGACGCCGTATACGGCGGTGAAATGAGTGCGCACCACTATTTCCGTGACTTTGCCTACTGCGATAGCGGCATGATCCCGTGGCTGCTGGTGGCAGAGCTGGTTTGCCGCTCCGGCAAGCCGCTTTCAGAGCTGGTGTCCGAGCGTATGGCGGCGTTCCCCTGCAGCGGTGAGATCAATTCTCGGGTCGCTGACGCGGCTGCACTGCTGGAAAAAGCCGAGCAGGTCTACGGTAGCGATGCCCTCAAAGTCGAAAAAGTTGACGGCCTCAGCGTCGAGTATGCGGAGTGGCGTTTCAACCTGCGTATGTCCAATACCGAACCGGTGGTGCGCCTGAACGTGGAATCCCGTGGTGACGAGCAGCTGATGCGGGAGAAAACCGAGGAGCTGATGGCGCTGATTCGCGGCTAATTGCAGAGCGTTCACAAGCAAAAAACAAAGGCGCCTCACGGCGCCTTTGTTTTTTAATAAGGTTCTCTTGGTGCCGCTAGCCCTGCGGTACCGGCTTCAGGTTCAGCTCGCCGAGCCCGGCACGCAGCTTATTCATGAAGGCATCACCGGGATCGGATTTTTCCGTGCGGTAATTGTTATCGATTTCCATAAACAGCGGGTGATCGACAAACTTCGTGTATTCATGGTGGCCGATCACGTACTCGATCGGGAATTCGTGCCCCAGCTTCCTTATGAGATTGATATTGGCTTCAAGCTGCGCCTCGGTCAGCGGCTGGTCCGTGCCATTGCCGACGTTCTCGATGCCGATGGCGGTGTGGTTCAGCCCAATGACATGACGCGCGAAGGTGGTGTTGGGTAGCAGCTGGTAGATAGTGCCGTCCTGGTCGATCAGGTAGTGCGCGGAAACATTCAGTGCGCTGGCGGATCCGATGGCAGTCCTGAACCCGGGCAACTCGACAGGATTCATCGCGTTGAACGAGGCTTCCAGCGTCGGGATCGCAGTCCAGTGTGCGACCACCATGCGCGGTTCGATCTGCGCTTTTTCCCGTTCGATCCCGTAGCGGGTTTTCAGGTATTCGAGTGAAAGCCGTTCCCTGGTGGCATCAAAAATGATGGGCTTCTGGATAATGTTCAGTGAGCTTTTGGCCGCCGCCGGCGAGGCGGAGGTGGCACCGGCGAAAACCGCAAGCATGCCGCCGAGTGCGCACGCCCAAATTCCTTTTTTCATGGATGTTTCCCTGATTGTGCGGTCTATGTATCGGTCATGCCTGGTCGGTAGACTTTTCTGTTTCCGGCGGCAGGCACGCCTCAACCATGCTGCGCGTGGAGGCGTCCCAGCCCGCGGGCAGCTCGCCGCTGCTTGCCGCGGTAAAAATTTCCTCGCCCAGCAGTTTGCCCAGTTCCACGCCCCACTGGTCGAACGGATTGATCCCGAGCAAGGTGCCGAGCGCAAACACCTTGTGTTCGTAGAGTGCGAGCAAGGCGCCGAGAGTGGCGGGGGTCAGTTCATCCAGCAGAATGGTGTTGCTCGGGCGATTGCCCGGCACCGCCTTGTGCTGTGCCAGTTCTGCGGCCTCTGCAGCGGCCATCCCTTTTGCCAGCAGTTCTGCCTCTATTGCCCCGGCACTGCGGCCTTCCATCAGGGCGCGGCTCTGGCTGAAGCAGTTGGCCAGCAGCCAGTTGTGCTGGCGGGTCAGCGTGGACATGGGCTTGCGCACCGCGACAAAGTCGGCCGGCACCAGCAACTTGCCCTGGTGCAGCAACTGGTGGAAGGAGTGCTGGCCATTGGTGCCGGCGGAGCCCCAGATGACAACGCCGGTGACATAATCCACTGATTTGCCGTTGCGTGTGACGTGCTTGCCAAGGCTTTCCATATCCAGCTGCTGCAGCCAGGCTGGCAGTTTTTCCAGGCGCTGTGCGTAGGGCAGCATCACCTGGCTTTGCGCACCCCAGCACTGTGCGTACCAGAAGGTAATCAGCGCGAGTAGCGCGGGCAGGTTTTGCTCCAGCGGGGCGCTGGCGAAGTGGACGTCCATGCGCTGGGCGCCGGCCAGCAGCTGTTCAAATACCTCGTACCCGCAGGCCATGGCGATGGGGAGGCCGATCGCGGACCAGAGTGAGTAGCGCCCGCCGACCCAATCCCACAGCGGGAAGATATTCTGCTCGGCGATGCCAAACTCTACCGCCGCCGGAATATTGGAAGTGGAAGCGACAAAGTGTTTGTGCAGCGCGTTCTCGGGGCAGCCACCGGCGAGGGTCCAGGCGCGCGCGGAAAGGGCGTTCTCGCGGGTTTCCAGTGTAGAGAAAGACTTGGAGGCAACGATGAACAGCGTGGTTTCCGGATCCAGTTGCCACTGCAGGTCGGCCAGGTCGGCACCGTCGATATTGGCAACGAAATGCACGCGCACCGGTTGTGGCTCGCGCGGCAGCAGGGCTTCGGTCACCATGCGCGGCCCCAGATCGGAGCCGCCGATACCGATATTGACTACATCGGTGATTGCCTTGCCACTGAAGCCGGTCCAGGCGCCGCTGCGCACGCGTTCCACAAACGCCGCCATCTGCTCGCGACAGGCGGCAACGGCATGCTCCTCCGCGGTCTGCGGCTTGCCCTGGAAGCGCAGCGCGGTATGCAGGGCGGGGCGGTCTTCGGTGTTGTTTACCCGCTCGCCGCGCAACAGATCCTGTACAGCATCCGTCAGCCTGGCTTCGCGCGCGCAGCCGACAAGCAGTTGCAGGGTTTCGTCGTCGAGGTGGTTCTTGCTGAAGTCGAGGGTGATGCCGCAGTCGCGGGCGCTGACCGAGAATCGGTTGCTGCGCTCGCTGTCCCTGAACAGGGTGCGGAGTTCATGTTGCCAGTCGCGGCGGTGCTGCTGTAGTGCCGGGAAGGATGCCATGCGGGCGCTGAGCCCGCAGTCGTGTTCAGCCATGTTGTTCTTTTTGCCTGGTCCCTTGGAGCAGGCAATTATGCCCCAACACGGCAGCCGGTTCGACCGGCGCTTTTGCCAGCCCTGCGGTCAGAAAGTGCGCGCCACCGAGTATTCGGCGAGTTGTTCCAGCGCAGTCTTGTAGACGCCGGCAGGCAGCCACTCGAGTTTTTCGCAGGCCATTTCGGCCTGCGTGCGCGCCATCTGCAGGGTGTAGTCGATCGCACCGCAGGCCTCGATCGCCTCCAGTATTGCGCCCAGCTTGTCGGTGCCGCTGTTTTCAATGGCGCTGCGCACCAGTGCAGCCTGCGCTTCGGTGCCGTGGCGCATGGTATAGATCAGCGGCAGCGTGGGCTTGCCCTCGGCCAGGTCGTCACCGACATTCTTGCCCAGCTCTTCCGCATTGCCGCGGTAATCCAGGGCATCGTCCACCAGCTGGAAGGCCTGTCCCAGGTGATAGCCGTAAGCGCGCAGGGCCGCGCGCTGCTCGGCGTCGGTGCCGGCCAGGACTGCGGCAGTCTCACAGGCGGCCTCGAACAGGGCTCCGGTCTTCTTGTGGATCACCGTCAGGTAGTTTTCCTCGCTGACGTTCGGGTCGCCGGCGTTGACCAGCTGCTGCACCTCGCCCTCGGCAATGGTGTTTGTGGTGTCGGACAGGATCGACATGATGTCCATGTCGCCGATGCCCACCATCATCTGGAAGGCGCGGGAATAGAGGAAGTCTCCTACCAGCACGCTGGGGGCATTGCCCCATTTGGCATTGGCGGTCAGGCGGCCGCGGCGCAGTTCGGAGGTGTCCACCACGTCATCGTGCAGCAGGGTCGCGGTGTGGATGAACTCGATAATGGCGGCCAGGTTGATGTGGGTGCGGCCCTGGTAACCGGCCGCCTGTGCGCAGAGCAGCACCAGCAGCGGGCGCAGGCGCTTGCCACCGGCCTCGACCAGGTAGTGCCCGATATTCTCTACCAGGGGCACATCGGAGTGCAGCTGCTCGATAATCAGCTGGTTGACTGCCTTGAAGTCTTCGGCGGCGGCCTGGTGGAAAGGCAGCATAACGGGGTCCCCGGGGTTGGGTGGCGTGTAAAATGCCACCGACGTATATAAAGGCGAAGATGCTAGGTGGCGGCCGGTGTGAAGTCAACCGCACGGCGCTTGTGTTCACCAGCGGGATTGATTAAACTTTGCGCCCCCGAATTTGGGGATGATTTTTGAGCACACGGCGCAAGCTCCCGAAATGCAACCGCAAGGTCGCTGCTTCGTGTCGTCCACTTATCTGGAGCAGATATGTACGCTGTAATTGAAAGCGGTGGTAAGCAGCACCGCGTAGAAGAGGGCGAAGTCCTCAAACTGGAAAAAATCGAAGCCGCAACCGGCGAGACCATCGAGTTCGATAAGGTCTACATGGTTGTGAATGGTGAGTCCATCCAGATCGGTGCGCCGGTTGTAGATGGTGCCAAGGTTACCGCTGAAATCGTGAGCCACGGCCGCGGCGAAAAGGTGAAGATCATCAAGTTCCGCCGTCGCAAGCACTCCATGAAGCGTCAGGGTCACCGTCAGTGGTACACCGAAGTTAAGATTACTGGTATCAAGGCATAATTAAGGAGTAACGACTCATGGCTCACAAAAAAGCTGGCGGTAGTACCCGGAACGGCCGCGATTCCGAAAGTAAGCGTCTTGGCGTCAAGCGTTTTGGCGGTCAGGCAGTCCTGGCGGGCAACATCATCGTGCGTCAGCGTGGCACCAAGTTCCACGCGGGCACCAATGTTGGCATCGGCAAGGACCACACCCTGTTCGCAACTGCGGACGGTGTTGTGAAGTTCGAGGTCAAGGGCCCGAACAATCGCAAGTACGTCTCTATCGAGACTGCCTAAGCGGTCAAAGTCTGTTTTTCGAAACAGCCGAAAAGCCCCGCTCTGCGGGGCTTTTTTGTTGGTATTGCCGGGAGGGTGAAAGCCCTGGTGGCACATTAACGTTGCTCCTGTACAGGCGTCTGTTCACGGGGGCTCAGGAAGCCTTTTCAAAACATTTGCCGTGAGGCTTCCTAAATTTTGGTTACCAAAGGTAGCCGGCAGGCAGTTTTGAACAGGCCTTCCGGTGCCGCCGGTGAACCCTTGCGGCCCCCAACCCCTGGCGGCGGCCCCCAACCCCTGGAGAGAAAAGTGAAATTTGTCGATGAAGCCCCGATCCACGTGTCCGCCGGTAATGGCGGCAAGGGCTGCCTGAGCTTTCGCCGGGAGAAATTTATTGCCAAGGGTGGCCCCGATGGCGGCGACGGCGGTGACGGTGGCTCCGTGTACCTGGTGGCCGACGACGCCCTCAATACCCTGATCGACTACCGTTTCCAGCCGCGCTACCGCGCGCAAAACGGCGAGGCCGGCCGCGGCAGTAACTGCACTGGCGCCAAGGGTGATGACCTGGAGCTGCCGGTTCCGGTGGGCACCACCGTGATCGATGCGGACACCGGTGAGACCCTCGGTGACATGACCGAGGCAGGGCAGAAACTGCTGGTGGCGCAGGGCGGTTTTCACGGCCTCGGCAATACCCGTTTCAAGTCCAGTACCAACCGGGCGCCGCGCCAGACCACCCCGGGTACCGAGGGCGAGCAGCGCGCGCTCAAGCTGGAGCTGAAAGTGCTGGCGGACGTGGGCATGCTGGGCCTGCCAAATGCGGGCAAGTCCACGTTTATCCGCGCGGTATCGGCCGCAAAGCCGAAGGTGGCGAATTACCCGTTCACCACCCTGGTGCCGAACCTGGGGGTGGTGCAGGTACAGAAGCACCGCAGCTTCGTCATTGCCGATATCCCGGGCCTCATCGAGGGTGCCGCGGAAGGTGCGGGCCTCGGGATCCGCTTCCTCAAGCACCTGACCCGCTGCCGGGTGCTGTTGCACCTGGTGGACCTGGCGCCGTTTGACGGCAGTGACCCGGCCGAGAATGCGCGTATCATTGAAAACGAACTGAGCGTCTTCAGCCCGACCCTGGCCAAGCGCGAGCGCTGGCTGGTGCTGAACAAGACCGACCTGGTGCCGGCGGCGGAGCTGGAAGCGCGTTGCAACGCCGTGGTCGAGGCGCTGGGCTGGGAAGGCCCGGTATTCCGCGTCGCTGCGATCAGCAAGCAGGGTACCGATGAACTGGCGGGCATGTTGCAGGATTACCTGGAAGAGCGCTGGGCAGAGGAAGAGGCCGATCCGGAGCTGGCCGAGGCAGAACTGGAATCGCAGCGCGCAATGCAGCGCGAGGGGCGCGAGCGTATCGACAGCCTGCGCGAAGAGCAGCGCCGCAAGCGCAAGGCCGCCAAGGAACAGGACGACGATGACGATTGGGATGACGATGACCACGATGTGGAGATCGAATACCGCCAATAAGTACCTGGCTACGTGCGCCAGGGTGTGAGCGATTCGTACGGCGAGAGACAATCGCCGGCGTAGAATAAGACAGCTGTTGTAAAGGGAGTTTGCAGTGACAGAGTGGTTGCTTGAAGGGGAGCAGGCAAGCGAGGCGCGCGCGGCCCTGGCCGGGCGCGCGCAGCGCTGGGTGGTCAAGATTGGCAGCGCCCTGCTGACCAATAACGGCCGCGGTGTGGATCGCGATGGCATCGCCGAATGGGTACGCCAGATTCACCAGCTGCGGGAGTCCGGTGCCGAGGTGTTGCTGGTCAGCTCTGGTGCCGTGGCCGCCGGAATGGACCGCCTCGGTTGGACGCGCCGCCCCGATTCCATTCACCAGCTGCAGGCTGCCGCAGCCGTTGGCCAGAGCCTGCTGGTACAACTTTACGAGGAGTGCTTCCGCGCACTGGGGGGCACCAGTGCACAGGTGCTGCTCGACCACGACGACCTTTCCAACCGGCGCCGCTACCTCAATGCGCGCAGCACCCTGCGCGCGCTGTTGCAGCTGGGCGTGGTGCCGATCATCAATGAGAATGACACCGTGGTTACCGATGAAATCCGCTTCGGTGACAACGATACCCTGGCCGCGCTCGTGGCCAATCTGGTGGAGGCCGATGGCCTGTTGATCCTTACCGACACCCCGGGCCTGTTCAGTGAAGACCCCCGCGATAACCCGGATGCCCAGCTGGTTTCCTGCGGCCGCGCCTGTGACCCGCGCCTGGCGGCCATTGCCGGCGGTTCGCGCAGCGGCCTCGGCCGCGGGGGCATGCAGACCAAGGTCAGCGCGGCGGCGCTGGCGGCGCGCTCTGGTGCCAGTACCATCATTGCCGGCGGAACCGAAGCGGATGTCATCCGTCGTGCCTGTAGCGGGGAAGCGGTGGGTACCCTGCTGCTGCCGGAGGCCGGGCGGGCCACCGCGCGCAAGCGCTGGTTGGCCGGGCAGTTGCAGCCGCGCGGCGAACTGCGGCTCGATGCCGGTGCGGCGCGCGCACTGCTGGAAGCGGGCAGCAGCCTGCTGGCCGTGGGCATTACCTCACTGGAGGGGGATTTCCAGCGTGGCGACCCGGTGATCTGCCGCTCACCCGAAGGGGGCGAGATCGCGCGCGGGCTGGTGAACTATCCCGCCGACGAGTTGCGCCGCATTCTCGGCCAGCCCAGCAGCCGCTTTGAGGAATTACTGGGCTACCGCGATGACGACGAGGTGATCCATCGCGATAACCTGGCGCTGGTGTGAGCTACCCGCCTGCTGCTGACCGGGCGGGCGCATATGGTCATATTGCCAGCGGTAGTTCGGCGGGTACAATCGGGGCAGTGCCCGTAATGACCTGCAGTCAGGATCAAGAATAACGCCATGTACCAGTGGGATTTCGCCACAGAGATCATGCAACGCCTGTTTATCGGCCTCGAGCGCAGTGGCGCCGATGTGGATGAAATCGTGCGTCGTGTCGGGCTGGATCCGGCCGCACTGGGTGGCGAGCGCACCATCCTGCGGCTGCCTGAAAATGACAGTGACCAGCTGCTCAAGGTCTGTGCGGAAGTCACCGGGGACCCGAATATCGGCCTCAGTCTGGGCCAGGCCATGCCGGCGTTCGGTGGCCTCGCGCTCGAATACCTGTTCCTGAGCAGTGAGAACTTCGGTGCTGCGATGCAGCGCTTCACCCGTTACTGCCGCCTGCTGAGCAGCAGTTTTTCCTCGCAGCTGCTGCCGCCCGCCAACGGCCGGGTGCGGCTGGAATTCGGGTACAACCTGCCCGGCTCCGTATCACTCAGGCACTCCACTGAGCTCACCGCAGTGTGCCTGGTGCGCTTCTTTCGTCACGTCACCTTCGGCGAGTTTCAGCTGGCATCGGTCGGCTTCGTGCACACTGACGCGTGCGGTGCGCAGCAGCGCGAGGCGTTTTTCGGTGTGCCGGCGGTGCTGGGCCAGGCATCCAACTACATCGAGTTCGAACAGTCGGTATGCGCGGTGCGCTGCATGCACGCGGAGCCCAAGGTGCAGGCGCTGCACGAATCGCTGATGGAAAAGCAGCTGCGCACCCTGAAAAAGCGGGACCTGGTGATCCGGGTCGAGGCGATTATCGCGGACCTGCTGGAAAGCGGTGAGGTCAACCTGGAAGGGGTTGCCGCCCGGGTAGGAATCAGCCCGGCGCGCCTGCGCCAGGACCTGGCGGATGTGGGGGCCGGCTTCAGCCAGCTGGTGTCCGGCTACCGGATCAGTCTGGCCAAGGAGTTGTTGCTGGACTCGGCCCTCGGTATTGAGGAGATCGTCTATCGCACCGGTTTTTCCGAGCCGAGCCCTTTCTACCGGGCGTTCAAGCGCAGCACGGGTATGACCCCCGTGGCCTTCAGGGAGCGTTACGCCCGGGCCGCCGAGAGCCAGGGCGGTTAAAAGCCGTTGCCGACGCAGGCACCCCTGTCTGCGCCCTGGGCTAGCAGCTCCTCTGCCTTGTCATAGGCTACGTTCATGGTTTCGCCCTGGTGGCAGATGGTGAGGTGACCGACCTCGCGCGCTGCTGCGGCTTTCATCTCCTGCGGGTCACTCTCACAGCGACCCCGGTATGCGCCTTTGGCCAGGTATGCGTCGACATTTTCATCCCGGATCTCGATGGTGCTGCCGTTGTGGCAGACCAGTAGTTCACGGTCGGCCCGGATGGGTTTGTCGCCGTTCATGGCGCAGGCCTGCAGCAGCGTTACCGTGGCGATGACAGCGCAGTACTTCATCATATTTCTTCCCCTGAAATTACTACCAGTCTAGACCTTCGGTGGTAAATCCCGGGCACAAAAAAACCGGCGCCAGGCCGGTTTTTTTGTGGGTCTGGGCGAGCCTTAGGCTGCGCTCATCGCCTTGATCTTGGCATTCAGGCGGCTCTTGTGACGGGCTGCCTTGTTCTTGTGAATAATGCCTTTATCCGCCATGCGGTCGATGACCGGGACTGCTTCTGCGTAAGCTGCCTTGGCGTTGTCTGCGTTACCTGCATCAATGGCTGCAACTACCTTTTTGATGTAGGTGCGCACCATGGAGCGCAGGCTGGCGTTGTGGTTGCGACGCTTTTCGTTCTGGCGTGCGCGTTTCTTCGCTTGAGGTGAGTTAGCCACCGTATGCTCCTGTAAGAATCTCTCAAAATCTGTCTAAAACTGTTTTGGCTGCCCCGGGCCGACACTTGCGGCTTGCGCCGACCTGGCCAACGGAATGGAGGGGGCCCCTTCAGGGACGCGACATTATGCCCACCGTTGATTGTTTGTCAACCACTCGCCATGACCCTGTTATCGGCTTTTCTGTGTCCCGGGAGTCCGTTTCAGGCGGGTAGCAAGAACGCGAAAATGGCTCCGCTGCCGTCCGGACGGTTGCGGGCCTCGAGGCGCCCGCCGTGGAATTCGCAGATCAGCCGCGCTATGTGCAGCCCCAGGCCCAGATGCAGGCGCCCGGGGGCCTCCGGGCGAATAGAAACCAGTGAGTCGAATATCTGCTGGCCGAAGCCTTCCGGCAATGGTGGGCCCGGATTGCTCACAGCAATGCGGTAGTGGCCCGCTACGCGCTCCGCGCTGAGTTCGATGGTGGTTCCGGCCGGGGCGAAGCTGCAGGCGTTGTCGATCAGCTTGTCCAGCAGCTGTGCGACCAGCTCCGGCGCGCCGTGGGCCGGCAGTGGGCCCGCTGGCCGCTGCATGGCGATATGGTGCCGGGGCTGGCTGTCAGCGTAGGAGCTGGCCAGCACATCCAGCAGGTCGCCGAGGTCAAAGTCCTCCCTTTCCGCGCTGGCAATACCCGCCTCCAGCTGCTGCGCGCCGCTGAGCGCGTTGAGTATGCCGCTGAGGCGCTGGCTACCCTCGCTGGCGCGGCGCGCATAGTCACGGGCGCTGGCCGGCAGGTCGGTGCTCTCCAGATTGTCGAGGGAGGAGCGCACGATCGCCAGCGGGGTGCGCAATTCATGCGACAGTTTGCTGGCCAGGGTGCGCAGGTACTGGTGGTGCTGATCCAGCTCACCCAGCAGTTGTGCGAAGGCATCGTTCAGGCTGCCAATTTCATCATCGAGTCGGGCCCTGGGAAAATCACTGCGTAGGCGGCCGCTGCTGTCCAGCGCGGTCTCCGCAGCGCGGCTCAGGCGCCGGATGCGCCACGACAGCCAGCTCGCGTAGCCCAGTAGCGCCAGCAGTACAGCGGCTACTGCTGCCAGTGTGGTTATCCAGATGCGGCGCGCCGTTTCGCCGGCGCTCGACTGCCAGTCTGTACCTGACTGGGCCACGATGACCCTACCCAGCAGGGGTCGCTCGGCGATCTCGTCCGCGCGGGTAATGATGGGGGTGCTGACGCCCGCGATGCGGCTGGCGTCCGCGCCAAGATACCAGTCGATCGCCACCTGTTTATTGCGGGTGAGGGTTTCCGGGAAACTTTCCGGCAGCGCCGGCAGGCGGTTACGGTCCAGCAGGCGCAGGTAAAACCAGCGCTGCAGCCAGTTGCCTGCGGGCCCTTCGGTGTCGGTTTCGATTCGGCCCGCCTGCGCCAGCGGGAACCCTTCGCGGTCCACGACAGTGAGGGCAATACCCGGGCGCAGGAAATGCTTCAGCTCTTTTTCGAGTTCGGGTAAAGGTTCCACCAGCAGGCCGGGTGTATCGGTGTGGAAGCTACTGGCAATGCGGGCTGGGGCGCTGTTGTTATCCGTGCGGTCGATTACGCGGATGCCAAGCCCGTCTGTACCAAATTCTGCCGGGAGGACCAGTTCCAGCTGGTAGCCGCCGGCAGTACTGGTCCACTCCCCGCGCAGGCTGTAATTGCGCCGCCACTGCGGTGCCGCTTGCCAGGACTCGCGCCAGACTTCGGCCTGGCCGTTGGGCTTGAGTGGCAGGCGGAATCGCCGCGCGCCGCTGTGTAATTCAACATAGTCACCATTGGCAATGCCGGTGCGCATCGGGTTGTGGAAGGTCGGGGTGGTGTCTGCCACGGTCAGCAACAGGTAGAGGCGCCGGTCGTTCGCGCGCCCGAGCGTGGCGAGTGCCATGGGGTTGCCATCGGCCTGGAGCTCACGCGGCGGTATGCGCCAGTTGCGCCATTCGTCACCATAGCCGTCGAGCAGTGGCGGGTGGGGCAGGGCGCCGGCAAACAGCTGTTGCCCGGGGGTTGCGGACAGGTGCCGCTCGTCTGGCAGCAATACTGACTGCGCACTGGCGAGGCGCGCGGCTATGGCGTCGCCGGTAGCCGCCTGGGCGCGGGCCTGGCTCTGTGCAAGTGCATCGTCCATCTGGCGCAATGCCTGGCAACCGGCCCAGGGCAGGGCCAGGGTGGCCAGGCTGACGAACAGTAATTGCCGGCGCAGGTTCACGCCGGGCCGGCCTGCCAGCGGTAGCCCATGCCGTAGGCAGTGGCAATTGCGTCGAAGTCCGGGTCCAGTGCCTGGAACTTGCGCCGGATCCGTTTTACATGGGAAGTGATGGTGTTGTCGTCCAGCACTACCTGGGCGGCTTCCATCAATTGCCCGCGGGACTTTACATGCCCCGGGCGTTTCGCCAGCGCGTGCACAATCCAGAATTCGGTCACGGTGAGGTCCACCGGCTGATCGTTCCAGCGGCACAGCATCCTTGAACTGTCCAGCTCCAGCGGCCCCTGGCTGAGTAAGTCGTCGGTGTCGCTGCGCGCTTCATTCATCAGCACCACGCGCCGTAGCAGGGCGTTGATACGTGCGAGCATATGCGGCAGGGAAATATCCTTGGTGAGGTAGTCGTCGGCACCAAGTCGCAGGCCGGAAATAATGTCCAGCTCGGAGTCGCGCGCGGTCAGGAACAGGATCGGCAGGGTGGGAGCCAGTGCGCGCAGGTCGCGGCACAGGTCGAAGCCGCCTTCGATTTCATGGCCCAGGCCCACATCGATCACCGCAAGATCCGGCAGTTTCTGCCGGAAGGATTCCATGGCCGCAGCGCGGGTTTCGAACAACTGCACGCTAAAGCCGCTGCGGCGCAGGGCATCGCGATAGTTCTCTGCAATCGCGCGTTCATCTTCGACGATGGCAATGACGGCACTCATCGGAATTGTTCCTTATTTATAGGTATGGTTATCGGATTGAATCGGGTATGGGTTTTCGCCCTGTCTGTTAGCGTGCAACAGCAGGCCTGATGATGCCTGAATCGACCGCTATTTGGGAGTGCGGACGCGGCGATGGATCGCCACCGGTATCCAGCCGAGCAGGGTAAAAAAGGTAATGCCGGCAAAATCGGCAGCGATATCCATCAGGTCAAAGCTGCGGGTGGGCAGGTAGATCTGGCTGATCTCCTCAGACACAGCAACGCCGCATACCAGCAGGCTGGCAACCGGCAGTGAAATGCGCGCGACCGAAATGCAGCGAAAGCGCAATGCCAGATTGAGAAACAGTGCCAGCAGCCCGAACAGCAGGAAATGCCCGACCTTGTCGCCGTGTGGCAGGTCACGCACGAAGTCGATCAGTAGGTGCTGCTGGCCAACATTTACCATGTATACCGCCCAGCTGATTGTCACTATCAACAGTGTGGTGATCAGGATGGCGAGACGCTGCATATGGAATGAATTCAAGCTGTTCCCTATAGCAAGACTAGTTCAGGTGCTGATTCAGGTGCTGATTCAGGTGCTGATTCAGGGGCTGGTTCAGTCGGCTGTGCGAATTACGCAGCCGGGCTAAAAAGAGCACCGCTACGGGTGAACCCAAAAAGGGAGCCCGGATACACAGGGCTCCAAAGGGTTGCACAGGGGGAGGCAGCCCCGTAGGGCTGCGGGAAAACCTTCAGGGATCCGTCGCGAGCAGCTGGTTAGAGGATGCCCGCGATGGAATCGGCCGGAGCGATGCGGATATCTACCCGACGTTCGAAGGCGTAGCCATCGACGTCGCCCTTGCTCGAGGTGGACGCATCGGCGCCGTGGGAATGTCGCTGTATACGGCTGGCGTCGATGCCAAACTCTGTCAGTACCCGCTGCACGCTGAGCGCGCGCTGATCAGCCAGTACATTGTTGTATTCGTCGGTGCCACGCGGATCGGCGTGTCCGTCCAACCGAATTTCCAGTTCGGGGTGGCGGCCGAGAAATTCGGCAAGGGTGGCGAGCTGGCGCAGTTGACCGGATTCCAGCTCGTCGTCTCCAGTGGCGAACAGCATCTGCACGTGCAGCGCGTCAATCACTGCCTCGTTTGCAGCGCCGGCAGCAAGTTTTGCCGCGTCGAGCTGTTGTGCCAGGAGTCCCAGTTCTTCGCGGTTTGCCGCCAGTTGTTCTGCAAGCATATCTGCCTCGTGTGCCTGTTCGACTTTGTCACCCATCCAGGCACCGCCGAGGGCGCCTGCGATCATTCCGAGGGGGCCGCCGGCAATGGCGCCCGCCAGTGTCATGCCTGAAAAGACCGCTGCCTGCTTCGCGTCAGTGCTCAATACAGAATCGCTCGCGTGGCTGGTGCCGGTTGCGGCAACTGCGGTGGTCAGGGTTACAGCCATCAACATCTTTTTCATCGTCTCTCTCCTTGTCTGTGTGTTGGGCTTGCGCCCTGTTCGAGAGTGATTACACACAGGCAGAGAGACATTGGCGTGGCGCCAATCGGGCAAGGCAGGGGTCAATTGTGGCAAAAAATGGCAGGCGTCCTTGCGACCTGGGCCGATGCCTTGCCGACCCGCGCTTGGCGTACGGTGCCACGGCGGATCACAAAATCAGTATAGTGGGCTGGCGCCAATTGTGGTGACTAGCTTTCGGCTCTCGCGTAGACTCGGACCAAAATTGCAGGGGCAGTCTCAAAAAAGGGCGCGCCCTGTCACCTGGCAAGCTCTCGTCACCTGAACAGACCGGATACCCCTTTGTCGGAAAACGACCAATCCAGTAAAGCGCCGGCCGCAAATCGGCTACTGCGTTCCAGTTCCGTCGTTGGTGGCGCAACATTGTTATCGCGCGTACTCGGCCTGGTGCGGGACATCGTACTGGCCCGATTTATGGGCGCCGAGGCGCACGCCGACGCATTCTTCGTCGCGTTCAAGATCCCCAATTTCTTCCGCCGCCTGTTTGCCGAGGGAGCCTTCTCGCAGGCTTTTGTGCCGGTGCTGGCGGAATATCGCGAACGCGGCGGTACCGCGGCGGTGCGCGAGCTGGTGGATCGGGTGGCTGGCGCGCTTGGGTCCACCCTGCTGTTTGTCACGATTCTGGGAACGATCTTTGCACCTGCGGTCACCGCAGTGTTTGCGTTTGGCTGGTGGTGGGATGACGCCCAGCCGGAAAAATATGCGCTGGCGTCGGATATGCTGCGCATCACGTTTGCCTATCTCGGTCTGATCTCGCTGGCGGGCATGGCTGGCGCCATCCTCAACAGCTACGACCGTTTCCTCGTGCCGGCACTGGCGCCGGTGCTGTTGAACCTGGTATTGATCGGCGCTGCCCTGTTTGCGGCGGATTACTTTGAGCCTCGGGTGGAGGCCTTGGCCTGGGGCGTATTCGCAGCCGGGGTGGCGCAGTTGCTGTTCCAGCTGCCGTTCCTGCAACCGCTGGGGCTGGTGCCACGGCCGCGCTGGGACTGGCAACATCCGGGCGTGCGCAAGATCCTGAAACTGATGGCGCCCGCTATTTTCGGGGTCTCCGTAACCCAGATCAGCCTGGTGCTGGACACGGTGCTGGCCTCGTTCCTGCCCACCGGCAGCGTGACCTGGCTGTATTACTCGGATCGGCTGGCGGAGTTGCCGCTGGGTATCTTTGCCATTGCCATTGCCACGGTCATCCTGCCGAGTCTGTCGCGCCAGCATGCGGCGGATGACCCGGAGCGCTTCCGCGCCACCCTGGACTGGGCGCTGCGTATGATCGTGCTGATCGCGGTGCCGTCTGCGGTGGCGCTGGCGGTCCTGGCCAAGCCCATCCTGTCGACCCTGTTCGAGTACGGTGCCATGACGGCCCGCGATATGGACATGGCTGCCTATTCACTGCGCGCCTACTGTGTGGGCCTGCTCGGCTTCATGCTGGTCAAGGTACTGGCGCCCGGGTACTTCGCCCGCCAGAACACGGCCACCCCGGTGCGCTACGGCATCATCGCAATTGCCGCCAAAATGCTGCTCAGCCTGGCGTTTGCGGTGCCGCTGCACCTGTACCTGCAACTGGGGCATATGGGGCTGGCACTGGCCACCGCCGCGCAGGCACTGCTGAATGCCTGGCTGCTGTACCGCGGCCTGCGCAACGATGGTGTATACCATCGGTCCCCTGGCTGGGGTGGTTACCTCTCCCGCCTGTCCCTCGCCATCGGCGCCATGCTGCTGGTGTTGTGGGCGCTGCAGTCACAGTGGCCGGACTGGAGCAGCTTCGGCTGGTATGACCGCAGCTGGCGCCTGGGGCTGCTGGTCGCCGCCGGCGGCGCTACCTACGGCCTGGTACTGCTGCTCGCCGGGCTGCGCCCGCGCGACTTGCGCCTGCGCCCCTCTGGCAGCTGAGTGGGCCCTGCCACCGGCTAAAAATTGGTCCAGTTCAGGCCGGCTGGGGTATACTGCGCCGCTTATTGAGAAACTGCGAGAGAACCGGGTTTGACAGGAACGCGCGAACTGATTCGAGGGCTGCACAACCTGCGCCCCCGGCACCGTGGCTGCGTTGCGACCATTGGTTCATTCGACGGCGTGCACCTCGGTCACCAGGGCATCATCCGCCAGCTCGGGCGGCGCTCCGAGTCCCTCGGGTTGCCGTCCGTAGCGATCATCTTTGAGCCCCAGCCTCATGAATATTTTTCCGGTGAACGAGCGCCGGCACGGCTGATGCGTTTCAAGGAGAAGGTGCTGGCGCTGTTCGAGGCCGGTGTCGATCGCGTGCTGTGCCTGCAGTTCAACGCGCAGTTGCGCAACCTGACTGCCGAGCAGTTCGTACAGCAGGTACTGGTCGACGGGCTCGGTGTGCGCCATCTGGTAGTGGGTGACGATTTTCGCTTCGGTTGTGACCGCAGTGGTGATTACGCCATGTTGCAGCGCGCTGGTGCAGAGCAGGGATTCTCCGTGGAGGATACGGAAACCTTGCTGGTGGACGGCGAGCGGGTAAGCAGTACCCGTATCCGCCAGGCCCTGCAAGATGCCGATTTCACCCTGGCGCGGCGGTTACTGGGCAGGCCCTATAGGATTTCCGGGCTGGTGGCGCGCGGCAGGCAGCTCGGTCGCAACCTCGGTGCGCCGACTGCAAATGTGCACCTGCACCGTTACCGTTCGCCCCTTGTGGGGGTGTATACGGTGCGCGCACGGATGTCCCGCGCGGCGGATTTTTCCGCAGTGGGTGACGCGCGCGCGGTGATCGATGGCGTCGCCAATGTGGGCTTTCGCCCCACGGTTGAGGGCGAGGGCGCCAAACCGCTGCTGGAGGTGCACCTGTTCGATTTCAATGGCGACCTGTACGGCCGCGAAATCGAGGTGGAGTTCCTGCACAAGCTCCGCGATGAGCAAAAATTTGAGTCGCTGGAAATCCTCAAGGCGCAGATTGCGCAGGATTTTCGTGACGCGCGAACCTGGTTTGCAGGTAAAAATTAGGCGCAGCACTTGCGCCGGACAGTTTCCGGATCTGGACGAAAGAGAAGAACGTGGTTGATTACAAGGCGACACTGAACCTGCCGAAAACGGCATTTCCGATGAAGGCCAACCTTGCCCAGCGCGAGCCTCAGATGCTCAAGCAGTGGCAGGAAAAAAAGGTGTACGAGAAAATTCGCGAGGCCCGCGCCGGACGTGACAAGTTCATCCTGCACGATGGCCCGCCCTACGCCAATGGTGATATTCACATCGGCCACGCCGTCAACAAGATCCTGAAAGATATCGTCATCAAGTCCAGGACCCTGGACGGTTTCGACGCGCCTTATGTTCCGGGCTGGGATTGCCACGGCCTGCCGATCGAGCACCGCGTCGAGAAGAAAATCGGCAAGGCCGGCACCAAGGTGGATGTAAAGACTTTCCGCCAGAAGTGTCGCGACTATGCCGCCAAGCAGGTGGAAGGACAGAAGAAAGATTTTATTCGCCTGGGCGTGCTGGGTGAGTGGAATAACCCCTACCTGACCATGGACTTCGACTTCGAGGCGGACATCATCCGCGCGCTGGCCGCCATCGTCGAGAACGGCCACCTGGCGCGTGGCTTCAAGCCGGTGTACTGGAGTGTGGTGGGCGGCTCGGCCCTGGCCGAGGCGGAAGTGGAATACCAGGACAAGACGTCCGCATCCATCGACGTGAAGTACCCGGTCACCGAGGAAACCGAAGTCGCTATCACCGATGCGGCCGCGGGCCACGCCGGCAGCGGTAAGCTGTCCGTGGTGATCTGGACTACCACCCCGTGGACCCTGCCTTCCAGCCAGGCGGTCTCCCTCAATGCCGACCTCGAGTACGTGGTTGTGCAGGCCGGTGACGAACGCCTGCTGGTGGTAGAAGCACTGCACGAGGCCGTGATGGCACGTGCGGGTATCGAGCAGTTTGAAATCGTGGGCCGTATCCAGGGCAGCGCACTGGAGCACCTGAAGGTCAGGCATCCTTTCTACGGCCACGAGCTGCCGCTGATCCTTGGCGACCACGTCACCACCGACGCCGGTACCGGCTGTGTACATACAGCACCGGACCACGGCCTCGAGGATTTCGAGGTGGGCAACAAGTACGGTATTGGCACCCTGAATTACGTCGACGACAATGGTGTCTACCGCGATGCGGTCGAGCTGTTTGCCGGCCAGCACGTGTACAAGGTCGACGAAAGCATCATTGAAACCCTGGAAGCCAACGGCAACCTGCTGCACCGCGAAAAACTGGTGCACAGCTATCCGCACTGCTGGCGTACCAAGACCCCGCTGATCTACCGTGCAACGCCACAGTGGTTTGTCAGCATGGACCAGAACGGCCTGCTGAAATCCGCAGAAAAAGCCGCGGACGAAGTACAGTGGATCCCGTCCTGGGGCAAGGCGCGTATCGACAGCATGCTCGGCGCCAGCCCGGACTGGTGTATCTCCCGCCAGCGCACCTGGGGTGTGCCCATTGCGCTATTTGTCCACAAGGAAACCCAGGAGATCCACCCGGAGACCGCGCGCCTGATGGAAGAAGTCGCGCAGCGTGTGGAAAAAGCGGGTATGGATGCCTGGTTCGACCTGGACCCGGCGGAACTGCTGGGCGACGAAGCGGCGCAGTACAGCAAGGTAACGGATACCCTCGATGTGTGGTTCGATTCCGGTGTGACCCATCACGCGGTGATCAAGCGTCGCGAGCACCTGCAGTTCCCGGCGGACCTTTACCTGGAAGGTTCTGACCAGCATCGCGGCTGGTTCCAGTCCTCGCTGAAGACGTCCATCGCCATCAATGGCGTGGCGCCTTACAGGCAGGTGCTGACCCACGGCTTTACCGTGGACAAGGACGGTCGCAAGATGTCCAAGTCCATCGGCAATACCATCGCACCGCAGGATGTGGCCAACAAGCTGGGCGCGGACGTACTGCGCCTGTGGGTGGCGGCCACCGATTTCAGCGGCGAGATGGCGGTTTCCGACGAGATCTTCAAGCGTACGGCGGACTCTTATCGCCGTATCCGTAACACTGCGCGCTTCTTCCTGAGTAACCTCGCTGGTTTCGAGCCGCAGCAGGACCTGCTGCCGGCGGAAGAAATGCTGGCCCTGGACCGCTGGGCGGTGGACGCTGCGGCGCGCCTGCAGGAAGAGATCACCCGCGCTTACGACAATTACCAGTTCCACCAGATCTACCAAAAGCTGCACAACTTCTGCGTGGTGGAAATGGGTGGCTTCTACCTGGATATCATCAAGGATCGCCAGTACACCACCAAGTCCGACAGTGTTGCGCGCCGCTCTGCACAGACCGCGCTGTACCATATCGTGCAGGCGTTCACGCGCTGGATCGCGCCGATTCTGAGCTTTACCGCGGACGAGCTGTGGCCGTTTATCCCGGGCAACAATGCGGAAGACTCGGTGTTTGCCCAGGAGTGGTATCCGCTGCAGAAATTGCCGCAAGACTTCGGCAAGGACCAGTACTACTGGGAACAGATTTCCCAGGTCAAGACTGCGGTCAACAAGGTGATCGAGGAGCAGCGTAACGCCGGTGCACTCGGTGCTTCCCTGGAAGCGAGCGTAGTGCTGTATGCAGACGAAGCACTACGTACCAAGCTCGAGGCCCTGGAAGATGAGCTGCGTTTCGTGCTGATCTGTTCTTCCACCAATGTGCAGCCGCTGGAAGATGCGGCCGGTGCACATGACACGGACGTGGCCGGGCTCAAGGTGGCCGTGCAGAAAGTGCCGCACAGCAAATGTGGACGTTGCTGGCACTTCCGCGAGGACGTGGGCAGCAACAGTGAACACCCTGAACTCTGTGGCCGCTGCGTGGAGAACGTGGCGGGTGCAGGGGAAGAGCGTAGCTATGCCTGATACCCGCTTCAGACTGTTTGCCCATCCGTGGCGCTGGTACCTGCTGGCGGCACTGCTGGTATGGCTGGACCTGGTCACCAAGACCTGGTCCAAGGGCCTGTTCGAGTTTGGCCCCGCCATGCAGGTAATTCCGGATGTATTGCGTTTTACCTATGCGGAGAACCGCGGTGCGGCGTTCAGCTTCCTGGCCAATGCCGGCGGCTGGCAACGCTGGCTGTTCGGGGCCATTGCGCTGGGCTTCAGCGTGTTTGTGATTCGCTGGATCTGGAAGCTGGATGCGAAGCTGCGCTGGGAGCCGCTGGCGCTGGCTCTGATCCTGAGTGGCGCGGTTGGCAATCTCTATGATCGCGTGGTGTTTGGTTACGTGCGCGATTTTATTCATGTGTATTACCAGGCCTGGAACTTCAGTTTCCCGGTTTTCAATGTGGCGGATATCGCCATTTCCATAGGTGCCGCCATGCTGGTCATCGACCTGTTGTTTATGGCGGACAAGGACAAGAAAGAGGGCAGTGCAGCGGTATGAGCACACCAGTCAGTGAACTTGTTATTGGCGAAAACACGCGGGTGACCCTGCACTTCGCCCTGAAGCTGGAAGACGGCACCGAGATCGATTCCACATTCTCCGGCCAGCCAGCCGTCTTCAATGTAGGCGACGGCAACCTGCTGCCGGGATTCGAGCAGGCGTTATTTGGCCTGGGTGCCGGTACAGAGAAAGAACTCACGATCCTGCCGGAGCACGGTTTTGGCCAGCACAACCCGAGCAATATCCAGCAGGTGCGCCGGGACCACTTTGCCGTCGATATCCAGCTGGAGCCGGGCCTCGTGGTTTCATTTGATGCAGGCAATGGCGAGCTGCCTGGCGTGGTCCAGGAAGTTGGCGACGACGAGGTGACGGTGGATTTCAACCACCCGCTCGCAGGCCGCGACCTGGTATTCCAGGTACAGATCCTGGACGTCTCCCCGGTTAACTGATCGGATCACGTAGTTCGGAATACCTCATTCGGAAAATCTGGTTATGGAAATTCGTCTCGCCAATCCCCGTGGCTTCTGCGCTGGTGTTGACCGCGCAATCGATATCGTCAACCGTGCCCTCGACGTGTTCGGCGCACCTGTGTACGTCCGCCACGAAGTGGTGCACAACAAGTTTGTAGTGGACGGCCTGCGCGAGCGCGGCGCGGTATTTGTAGACGAGCTGTCGCAGGTACCCGACGACGTGATCGTGATCTTCAGTGCGCACGGCGTTTCCAAGGCCGTACAGGAAGAGGCGCGAGCCCGTCAGCTCAAGGTATTTGATGCCACTTGCCCGCTGGTCACCAAGGTACATATGGAAGTGGCCAAGTACAGTGTGGAAGGCTGTGAGTGCATCCTGATCGGCCACGAGGGCCACCCGGAAGTAGAAGGCACCATGGGCCAGTTCGATGCCAGCAAGGGCGGCGCCATTTACCTGGTCGAAGATGAAGCGGACGTGGCAAGGCTCGAGGTACGTAACCCGGGCAACCTGGCGTATGTGACCCAGACCACGCTGTCCATGGATGATACTGCAAGAATCATCGAGGCCCTGCGCGCGCGGTTCCCGGAGATCCGCGGACCGCGCAAGGATGATATCTGCTACGCCACCCAGAACCGCCAGGATGCGGTCAAGCAGCTGGCGCTGGAAGCGCAGCTGGTGCTGGTGGTGGGTAGCCCCAACAGTTCCAACTCCAATCGCCTGCGCGAGCTGGCGGAACGCTGCGGCTCCGAAGCCAAGCTGATCGATGGCGCCAGCGATATCCGTGAGGAATGGTTGCGCGGCAAGAATGCCATCGGCATTACCGCCGGCGCTTCCGCGCCGGAAGTGCTGGTGCAGGGTGTCATCGATCGCCTGCGCGAGCTGGGCGCGGAGTTGCCACAGGAGCTTGCGGGACGCGAGGAAAATATCAGTTTCTCCCTGCCTAAAGAGCTGCGTTAAAGCGCGCCAGAAAATCCAGGCAGTCGATCAGAAAAACCGGGGCCGGCTACCGCTTGTCCCGGTTTTTTTTACGCTCATCCCCCGTTGTCATTGCACATCACAACCCGTTCCCCACGGCCTTGTCGGGCTGCTATAGCTTCATGCCGGAATAATGAATAAAGGCATGGCGCGTGTATCGCAAATTCAGGCAGCTGCCGCAGGCGGCGGGCTTCACCCTTATCGAGCTGATGGTCACGGTTACGGTCATTGCGATCCTGCTGACCATCGGCGTGCCCTCTTTCACCAACCTGGTGAAGAACAACCGTATCACCGCGAGCAGCAATGACCTGATTGGTACCCTGCAGTTCGCCCGTGCGGAAGCCGTCAGAACCGGTTCTGCGGTTGGTGTGCGTCCGGATCCGGCAGGGATTGCACGGGGTATCGTTGTCTGGGCAGACGATGACGGTGATGGGGCGAAAAACGGTGCGGAACAGGACCTGCGGGAAGTGCATATTCCTGCAGTGGCGCCATTCATTGTTGTCGCTGGCGGTTCGGCATCTCCAAATTTTTCCTTTCGCGGCAGCGGCCAGACCAGTCTCGGCACCAGTTTAGTTTTGCAGCTTTGTGATGATCGCGATGGTGAGCGCGGTAGGCAGATCACGGTGCTCGCATCTGGCGTGATCGGCTCCAGCCAAATTATCTGCGGAGGCTCAGCGAGCTGATGATGAGAAGACCGCAAGGCGCACGTGGCGCCACGCTGATAGAAGTTTTGATCACGATCTTTGTCATGGCAGTTGGGCTGCTCGGCTTATCTGCGACGCAGATGGTGAGTATGCGTAACAACAGCAATACCCATATGCGTTATATCGCCGCACTTGCCGCTTATGACATTACCGAGCGCATGCGGGCCAATCCTGATGGAGTCTTCGCCGGTCACTACAGTGATAAATCTGTTCCTGGTGATGGTGAAGATCTGGACTGCAGCGTCGGCTGCTCAATCATGGGGCTGGCCGACCTCGATCTGCATGAGTGGGGTGAGTTGATTGCCGCGGATCTACCGGAGGGTGTCGGGACTATCTCCCGTGTAAACGGTCGAACCGTTCAGGTGATCATCAGTTGGCAGGAGGGCGATACGGGAGAGAAACGAGCGGCCAGGGCAAATGATGACTGCCAAAACACAGGCTGTTTCTTTCTGGAGGTGGAGCTGTGAATACAAGTCTGCTTAGGCATGCGAGAGGCATGTCCCTGGTGGAGCTGATGGTGGGCATCTTGCTTGCGTCGCTGCTACTTCTGGGGGTGATACAGATATTCGACGGTAACAAGCGTACCCAGCTACTGCAGTATGGTTTTGCGCGGGCTCAGGAGAGTGGTCGGCTCGCTTCCGACTTTATGGCACTGGAAATCCGTAATGCAGATTATTGGGGTTGTGCGCCCGGCCATCGCAATCATTTGAAAGTACCACCCAATGTTTCATCAGAGGACGCCGATCCGGACTGGGATGGTGAGCTCGATCTGGGTAACAGGAACCGTGGCGTGATCGGTCTGGATAACGTGACAGGGGAGCAGGTGGGGGCATACCCGGTCGTCGATGGCACGGACATCCTGACCTTGCGAGGGACAAGTGGGTTCTGTACCGGAAGCGGAAAGCACACTGCGTTGAAGGCCGCGGCTTTTCACGTGGCTCCCAACTGCGAGCTGGAACAGGGCGATATCGTGCTTTTGAGTGACTGCGATTCCGGTGAGTTGTTTTCCATAACCGGTGTGCAGCAGGGCGGTCCGGGCAATTCCGGCAAAAAAACGATTCAGCACCACGTTGGCAACAATAACTGTGAAGGTTGTGTCGATAACGAAACCAAAGAATTCCAGAAATTCTATGGTATTGATGCGGAGATACTGCGCCCGGTGACCCGGACATTTTTTATATCAGCCAGCACGATTGGTGAGGGTAACAGCCTCTACTTAAGCGAGAATGGGCAGATCCTGGAGTTGGTCCCCAATGTCGATGATATGCAGTTGCTGTACGGCAGGGATACCACTGGCAATAAAGCGGTCGATACCTGGCTGCCAGCACCGGATCCAAGTACCCCCGGCTATGAAGCTAACATGCAGCAAGCAATAGCGATCCGGGCCCAGTTTACCGTGAACAGCGCAGGCCGGGTAAATGTTGGAACATTTGACTTTCTGGACCTTGACGAAAACCCAAAGAGCTACACAGATGGCATGCTGCACAAGACCTATACGGTCGTGAGCAAAATCCGTAATCGGGGGCAGCTATGAACAGCTTTAGAGGGAGCCCAAGACCAGGCCGGCAAAGAGGGGCGGTATTGATCGTTAGCCTGATCATACTGTTGATCCTGACCCTGATTGGTGTGTCCGCATCCAAAACGGTATTGCTCGAAGAGAAGATGACATTCGCAGCGCGTGACGCTGCAGTTGCGCTGCAGATGGCCGAAATGGGCGCCCGAGCTGCGGAAGCGGAAATATCGAAGATGGTAACGACAACTGGATTCAGTGCGACTGGAGCAGGTGGTTACTACAGTGAGGGCTCAGGACCGGAGGATTATACCGATACTCTTACCTGGGGTTCCGCTAACAGCCAGGGGACGACGGTAACTGTCGATGGTCAGGAGTACCGGTACCGTTATTTTATTGAAATATCGGGAACTGCCTCAGAAGACGTGAACCCCGGTGATATCAATGCCGGCCTTGGTTATGGCGAGGATACCGGCATAGGTGTTATCCAGGTGTTCCGCATTGTGGCAATGGGGGAAGGGCTGTCTACCAGTACCAGGCGCTATATAACTACACACTATGGAACGCGACTGTAACCGTTTTCCGGGTCAGCACAGGGAAGTGCAGCATGCATTTATCGAATTACAGTGAGGGCGCGTTAAAAAGCGTTGCTCATATATTTTCCGCAGGGCTAATAACTGCCAGCAGTCTGGTGTCTGCAGCCCCGGGGACTATATCAAATGTCCCGCTGGTGACTACCGGAACCATTGATCATAATCTGATGTTGTTTGTTGATTCGTCTTCTTCGATGAATCACATTGTGCCGCCTGCTTCCTACAATCCGAATGACGATCGGTTTTTAAGTTGTTCCGATCCATTTCCAATAGTGGACAAACTGGTGGTTGGTATAGATGGCGCCGGGAGAGCGCGGTTCACCGATCCGGACAATGCGCAGTCAGCTGCTGTTGATAGCTGGCTTGTTTGGGGAGATAGCCTGGTAGATACCGGCAGCAAGTGCTTTATTGCCGATCAATTGTACACTGCGGTGCTCTTTACGGATTTTTCAGACTATCAGGGTCTCGCGACAACCTCCCTTTACGACGCATTTTATACGGGCCACTTTCTGAACTGGTATTTCTCCGAAACGACCGGTGTTTTCAGCGCAGGTACAACGCAGAAAGAAGGCACCAGCCGGCGAATAGATCTTGCCAAGGAAGCGGCCAGTTCTGTGATTTCAAGTCTGGATAACTTCCGTATTGGTGTTTCAAAGTTAGATTCCGAGACAGTTGGGGCGACTAATGAGGCCGGTACGAGTGACCGCGCGAGGATACTTCAGGGGCTTTCTGATGTGGCCACCAGTGGGAGCAATCTTAAGGTAGCGGTTGAAGGTATTGTCGCCTCGGGGAACTCACCAATCGGCGGAGCGCTCGAGTCAATCGGTAACTATTTTATCGAAGGTGGTGCTACTCGGACGTTGACCCTGAATCCGGATACATCGTCTCCAACTCCGGCATCCTCTGATGAGGTTTTTGCGCTGGAACCGTCATATTCGGATGAGACGAGCAGGCCCACCAGCGCAAACCAGGCGATACAGAAATATTGCCAGCAAAATTTTCTTGTGGCTTTGACCGACGGCCTGCCGACAAACGACTCCGGTGTGAGCGCTCTGATAGCGGACTATGACAATGATACTGAATCGGAGGAGGATCCCGCAGGTAATACCAGTGTCGATGATGTAGCTGCTGCGCTGTTCGATATCGATCTTCGCCCTGTTCTGGGCAACGGCGAAGGCGAGGATGTAAGAAATAACATCCGCATCTATGTGGTTGGTTTTACCGATGAAGGCTCGAGCGCAGAAAGCCTACTGGAGGCTACTGCGGTACAGGGCGGTAGTGGAGGTTTATTCCGTGTGCCGGACGGCGCACAGTTGGCAAATGCCATAGAAAGCACCATTGGGTCAATCGGTGATCGGGTGAGTACCGCTTCCTCAGTGGCTTTCAACTCTACTTCGTTGGAAACGGGTGCGGTCATGTATTCGGCCGAGTTTGATAGTAGCGACTGGACAGGCAAGTTATTTGCACGTTCGATCGCGCGAAATGGCTACATAAATACCACGCCAATTTGGGAGGCGGGAGAGAAACTTGACGACAGGTACAAAAGTAGCGAAGAGCCTACCGTTGGCTCCTATAGAAATCGAGTGGTTCTTACCTCGAATGACGGTAAGGGAGTTGAATTTTCTCCTACAGGAATAGCCGGTTCTCCCGATGGGCGTGCCGAGGATGATCTGAATTTTGACGATGCTGATCCATTGATGCCGGACGGATTCAGCACGCAGCGCATTAATTATCTGCGGGGCTCTACCGTTGATGAGCTGCCCAATGGGAAAGGCTTTCGCAAGAGAGAGTCGATACTTGGTGATATCGTACATTCCACGCCAGTTTACGTCGGCCAGCCTTCTATGGATTGGCCTAACCAGGCGCCCTTTCCTGTCGCTGATGAATCGTACGGTTTCTTTTCAGGTGTAAATGAGAGCCGGCTTCCGGTGGTTTACGTCGGTGCGAACGATGGCATGTTGCACGGCTTCAGTGCAATTGATGGCGAGGAAGTGATCGCCTACGTGCCAGAAGCGCTGTATAGCGATACGCAGTTTGAAGGCCTGCATGCGCTGACGTTTCCAAATTATGCGCACAACTTCTATGTGGACCTGACGCCGACAATATCCGATGTATATATCGACAAAACCGGCGGAGTGACGCCTGCCTGGATGAGCATGCTGGTGGGCGGGTATCGCGCCGGGGGTAAGGGCTACTTTGCGCTGGATATTACCAGTCCGGAGACTTTCGGCACGGATAACCCCGCAGATATCGTGCTTTGGGAATTCACTGAAGAGGATGATCTTGCTCTCTTGGGAGGGGACACAAGTTCACTTGGTTTCTCCTTCAGTAGGGCCAGGGTTGCGTTGATGAACAATGGCGAGTGGGCGGTTATCTTTGGCAATGGCTATAACAGCACCAAGGGCGATGCCGCGCTCTATATTCTTTACATCGAGAGGGGTGTAGAAGACGGAACCTGGGAAGCCGGAGATCTCGTCAAGATCAGCACCAACGAGGGTGACAGCGGCAACCTGAACGGGCTCAGCTCACCCGCCCTTGGTGACCTAGATGGTGATGGCGATGTGGACCGAATCTATGCCGGGGACCTGTTCGGCAATATGTGGGCATTCGATGTGTCCTCTGCCAATGATTCGGACTGGGATCTGGCCTATGGCAATAGCCCGCTGTTCAAGACTGGAGGTGAACCAATCACGTCAGCGCCAATCCTGGCACGCAATCTTGAAGCCCAGAACGGACCTTTGCCAAACATACTGGTACTTTTCGGCACCGGCCAATATCTGACGGTAGAGGATATTGTGGATACCACTGCTCGGGGATTTTATGCAGTCTGGGATGCGGGGCGGGCAGATTTAGACAGTAACGACCTGGCTCTTCGCAGACTTACTGGCAGTCCGGTACGCAGCGTAGAAAAATCCGATCAGACGCTCGTAGATTGGACGACGCAATTC
This sequence comes from Biformimicrobium ophioploci, assembly GCF_030270605.1. GTDB lineage: Bacteria > Pseudomonadota > Gammaproteobacteria > Pseudomonadales > Cellvibrionaceae > Biformimicrobium > Biformimicrobium ophioploci. Next base: position 25,141 of record NZ_BSYJ01000007.1, on the reverse strand, counting down.
GGCTGGAAGATCAACTTGACCGGAGGCGAGCGCGTTGTCACCGACCCCTCATTGCGTCGGCGAATCTTGTTTTTCAATACTGCGATACCTGAAGAGGATGAATGTTCATCTGGTGGCGAAGGCTGGTTGATGTCCGTGGATTTCAATACCGGGCTCGCACCCGACAGTTATCCAGTTATCGATGGAACCGGGGACGGGACGATTGACGAAAGCGATCTTGGTTTTGTCGGTGTAAGAGTGACCAGTGGTATCCCCGCAAAGTCCGGTTTTATCGGCGATCGCCAGTTTACGCCGACATCGGATGGAAGTGTGGAAAGCCGGGAGATCCAGGTGCAGTTTGCCAGCAGGGAAGGGCGCCTGGCCTGGCGCGAGCTGCGGCCTGATTAGGAATATCGCCTGAAACCGGGTTCGCAGGGAGCGCGAACCTCCATGTGCAGGAGGCACAATGAAAAAGCAAAGGGGTTTTACCCTGATCGAACTGATGATTGTGGTGGTGATTGTCGCTGTGCTGGTATCGATTGCGTTACCCAGCTATCAGGCGCAGGCCCGTGCGAGTAACCGGGCGGCGGCACAGGGCGACCTGCAGAACTGCGCCCTGGCGATGCAGCGCCATTTTACCGAGAAGGGTACTTTTATCGGGGCGGATGGAAACAATGCGCCGATAACCAGTCGCGCGACACCGACTATCTTCCCGGCGCAGTCTCCGGTGGACAGCGCCAACAAGCTTTACAATATTTTTATCACCGAGGCCAACGGCAGTACCTTTACCCTGGAGGCGGTGCCAATTTCCGGCACCATGCAGGCGTCCGACGGCCTGTTGCGCCTGTCTTCCTCCGGCGCCCGTGGCTGGGACCGGGACAATAGCGGTGATGTCGATAGTGCGGCGGAAAACTGCTGGCGCAAGCACTGCTAGTAAAATTGCACCACCGGTCAAATCTTAATCAGTTGCGGGCGCTCGCCCGCAACGTTTTCCTCATTATTTCCTTTCTTCAGGCACGCTAATCCGCTGATTGCTGCCGTCTGTCACCTTGTGCGTCTTTCCGCTTTTTTTGACGACAGCCCGTGGTATATATACACGCCTCAAATTCCGTAACGCTGGTGCAAGATGCCGGCGCCACAAGAATAAGGTTAAAAAATGTACCGACGGCCACCCGGGCAGCAACAGCGGGGCTTCACCCTGATCGAGCTGATGCTGACCATTGGTGTACTGGGTGTGATCGCAGCCATCGCGGTCCCCTCCTTCACCACCATGATCAAGAACAACCGCATTACCGCTACCACCAATGAGGTTGTGGGGGCATTGCAATTCGCTCGCGCAGAGGCGGTGCGACGCGCGCGAGTGGTCCAGGTCAACAGCGTCGACAACGACTCCAGCAAGGGGCTGCTGCTGTGGATGGATGGCGATTCCAGCGGAAGCTACCAGGCCGGTGAAGAGTTGCGCATCATGCGTATCGCCGACAGCAGCATGACGATCGTTGCGAAGGTCGGGGCCGCTGCCGGTGCGGTAGATTTTGCCGTTGCCCCCAATGGCATGACCAACCTGGCGGACACCCTGACCGTGAACATTTGTGATGACCGCTCCGGAGATTACGGCCGCACCATCAGCCTGCTTGCATCTGGCGTGGTGCGCACGGAGACCGGTGTGACCTGCGGGGAGAGCGTGTGATGACTCAATCTTTTAAGCAGCAGCGCGGCGCCACCCTGATTGAAGTGCTGATTACCGTGCTGGTGATGGCCATCGGCCTGCTTGGTCTGGGTGCTACCCAGATGCTGAGCCTCAAGAATGGCAACAATGCGCATCATCGTTTTATGGCAGCGTCTGCCGCCCAGGACCTGGTGGAGCGCATGCGTGCGAACCCGGACGGTGTGGAACTCGGTGGCTACAGCGACAAGAGTGTGAATGGTACCGAGTCTGTTGTGAGCTGTACCGCTACCTGTTCGGCCTCCGAGCTGGCCAATATGGACCTGTACGAGTGGGGCCAGCTGATCGATGTGAACCTGCCGGATGCCGTGGGTACGGTCGATGTTGACGGGGCTATTGCCACTATCAGCGTCGGCTGGAAAGAGCAGAATACCCAGGGCCGCAGTGCGGAAGCTACCGATGATTCCGCATTTACCATGCAGGTGGAGTTGTAAATATGAAGAAACTGAATAGTCAGCGCGGCCTTTCTATTATCGAGCTGATGGTGGGCCTGCTGCTCAGCTCGCTGCTGCTGCTCGGCGTACTGCAGGTATTTGATGGCAACAGCGCTTCTTCTCGCATGCAGAACGCCTACGCGCGCCTGCAGGAAAGCGGCCGTTTTGCCAGTGACTTCCTCTCGCGCGAAGCGCGTATGGCGGATTACTGGGGCTGTGCCCCGGACAAGAGCAGTATTCGCAACCATCTGGACCCTGCCGACTCAGATTACGACTCCGAGGTACACGGCAACTTCGGTGCGGACGGGGTGCTCGGTCAAGACAATGTCAGTGGCCTGACGATTGGCGGCATGAACGTGATCGACGGCACCGATGTACTGGAGCTGAGTGGTGCCACCGATGCCTGTCGCGGTACCGGGCGCATGGTGCCGAGCGTCACTGCGGCTGCGCTGCACGTAACCCCAAGCTGCAACGTGGTACCGGGCCAGATTGTGCTGATCACCAACTGCCAGAGTGGCGAGCTGTTTACCGTCACCAATGTGCAGAACGGCGGTGGTGGTGACTCCGGCAAAAAAACGATCGTGCACAATACTGGCGTGGATGATACCGACTGGGTACAGAATGCCACCAAGACCCTGCAGCGCGAGTATGGCGCTGACGCCAAGGTGCTGGTGCCCTACAACCACAAATTCTTCATCGCCAACAGCCCTGTGGGTACTCCGTCGCTGTACATGAGTGAGAACGGCGGCACGGCACGCGAGCTGGTGCCCAATATCGATGATTTCCAGTTGCTCTATGGCCGTGATGGTAACGGTGACGATGTGGTGGATATCTGGGGGCCGGCGGTGAATGACAAGGCGCTGATGGAGCAGGTACTGGCGCTCAAGTTCCAGCTGGTGCCCAGCAGCGACAATCGGGTCAGTGCTGCCGATCAGGCAATCACCAACCTGGATGGTGCCAGCACAACCTATACCGATGGCAAGTTGCGCAAGGTGTACACCTCCGCAGTCAAGGTTCGTAACCGGGGGGAAATCTGATGCAGAATTTGCATAGCCAGCGCGGCGCCGTGTTGGTGGTCAGCCTGATAATCCTGCTCGTATTGACCATGATCGGTATTTCCAGTGCGCGCACGGTGCTGCTGGAAGAGAAAATGACCTACGCCTCCCGCGACGCCAAGGTCGCGCTGGAAGTGGCGGAAGCCCTGACCGTCGAAGCGGAACGCTATGTGGATTCCATTGCCACTACCGGTGATTTCAATTCCACCGGGCACCTCTATGCCCTCGGTGATGGTGAGGAAGACCTGTATGGATCCAATGTCTGGTCCGGCACGCGCTCCCTGGAAGCAGAGGTGCCGATGCTCGGCCCGGATGGCAGCAATCTCAAGGGGCGTTTCTTTATCGAACTTGCCGGTATTGCGGACAAGGAAGACCCGGCCAACGACATTGCGATCATGGGCTACGGCCAGTCTACCGGTGGTGGTGAGATAAAGGTGTTTCGTATTGTCGCCATGGGCTATGGCATCAACGATGCCACACAGCGAATTTTGATTACCCGATATGGACGGCGCTTCTAGCGCGAGAGTGGGGAAAATAATGAAGAAAAAATTTCAGCTGAAGTCGCTCCTGCACGGACTGGCGGGCTTTTCTTATATGTCAGCGGTGTGCGTGTCAGCCGCTCCTCTCACGCTTTCTGAAGTACCTCTGCAGGCAACAGGCAAGGCCGAGCCCAACCTGATGATCCTGCTGGATTCCTCCGGCTCCATGAACCAGATTCTGGAGCCGGATAATTATGTGGCAACGGACACCACCTGGGATTCCTGCGCAAGCCCGATTGCGAATAGCGGAACCATCCGTATCAGAATCGGCAACACTGCAACCAACGGTGGCCAGGTCAGGTTCTGGCGCAGTGATGATGAGGCGAATGAGTATACCTGGAGCGCTATTCCCAGTGCCGGCCAGTCCTGTTTTGACAAGGACGAAACCTACAACGCCGTTCTCTATGCAGGCCGTACCAATGGTGACTGGAAAATCTGGCAGGACGGTGCGGGCAATGCGCAATATTCCGGGCACTTCCTGAACTGGTATTTTTCCGACAGCGCAGGCTTTCTGGCGGATAACTTCGGTCAGGGCGCAACCCAGAAGCCGGGCACTGAGCGTCGCACCACCGTCGCCAAGGCTGCCGCATCGACACTGATCGATGGGCTTAATAACATTCGCGTTGGTGTAGCCCAGTTTAATTCCGGTGATGGCTCTCAGGTGCTGGAAGGTCTCGAAAGCATCAATACTGCGCGCACCAACCTGCAGACCACGATTGATGGTATTCCCGCAGGTGGGTCCACGCCACTGGCCGAATCCTTCGAGTCGCTAGGGCGCTACTATATCGAGGGTAAGCACCCGCAGCAGCTCACCATGTACCCGGATACTGCGCCGCAGAATGCCAACGGCGAGAATATATTTAATAAGAAGCCAGCCTACGCGGATGCGACCGATGAGCCCGTAGCAGGCAGTGAGGCCATTCAGTATTACTGCCAGCGCTCATTTATTGTGGGCCTGACGGACGGTATCCCGACCAGTGATGGTGATATCAGCAACCTGCTCGACGACTACGATAACGACAGCGATGTTGATGAAAGTGATAATAATGAAAGCCTCGATGATGTGGTTAATGCGCTCTATGACATCGACCTTCGCCCGGACCTGAAGGACGACGACAACGAGCCGGTCAAGAACAACATCACCACTTACCTGGTAGGTTTCGCGGATGCTGCACTGGCCAACAACCAGTTGATGAAAGACGCTGGCGCGGCCGGTGGCGGTGAATTTATTTACGCCTCCAATGCGGCAAACCTGAACAAGGCATTCAATGAGGCGATTGCGGCCATTACCAACTCGGTGGGTACCCAGGCGTCGGTTGCCTTTAACTCCACCTCCCTCGATACCGGCTCTGTCATTTACTCGGCCAAGTTCGATACCGCGGACTGGAGTGGCGAGCTGTTTGCACGCCGCATTGACCCGACTAGCCGCACCATCACCACGACCCTGTGGGAGGCGGGTGAGCAGCTGGCCAACGAAACCTCCAGCAGCCGTGAAATCATTACCTTCAAGGATGGCGACGGAGTGCCTTTCACCGTCAGTGCCCTGACTGATGCCGGCAGTTCGATTCAGGAGCAGGACCTCTATGTAAATGCGTCTACAGGTGCGACAGACGACGTGGACCAGTGGGATGACCGCATTGCCTACCTGCGCGGAGATACCAGCAAGGACGCACTGGATGGGTTCCGCCCCCGCGGCCTGTTCCCGTCATCCAGCAGTGTCAGCGGCTCCACCAAACTGCTGGGAGATATCGTGCACTCTACCCCGGTCTATGTCGGCAAGCCGGAAATGGGCTGGCCAACGAGCTTTGGAGGTGGCAACAACTCCTACGAGCAGTACAAGATCGACCAGGACAGCCGCACGCCGATGGTATATGTGGGCGCCAACGATGGCCTGCTGCACGCGTTCAACGCCAACACCGGTGAGGAAGAATTTGCCTATATGCCGGGCAAGGTGTTTAACAGCCAGCGTTACGATGGCGCACACATCTATACCTCAACCGAGTATGACCACGAGTACTACGTAGACCTGACGCCTTCGGTCTCCGATGTTTACATTGACCCCGATGGTGGGAGCCAACAAGACTGGCGCACTGTACTGATCGGTGGCTTGAGGGGTGGCGGTGCCGGCTACTTCGCGCTGGATATCACCGACGGCGCCTCGATTACCGAAACCGATGCCGATGACCTGGTGCTGTGGGAGTTTGATGGCGGCGACGATACCGATCGTGCCAACCTGGGCTACAGCTATGCGCGGGCACAGGTTGCCAAGATGGCAGACGGCCAGTGGGCGGCCATCTTCGGCAATGGTTACAACAGTGAAAATGGTGTGGCCGGCCTGTTCGTGGTGTTTATCGAAGAGGGCGCGGATGGAAGCTGGGATGCGGGCGACTGGAAGTTTATTTCCACCGGCGAAGGACCCGATGGAAGTGGTCGCAAGAATGGCCTGTCCTCGCCCGCGCTGATCGACTCTGACGGTGATTTCCTGGTAGACCGCATCTATGCCGGTGACCTGCTCGGCAATATGTGGGCCTTCGATATGAGCGGCAATAGCGCAAGTGGCTGGGACGTGGCCGGCGGTGAGCCGCTGTTCAGGGACGCGGGCGAGCCCATCACTGCGGCGCCGCTGGTGGCACGTAATACTGAAGTCGCTGGAGGCTCTGCGCCCAATGTACTGGTGATGTTCGGTACCGGTCAGTACCTGAACACCGGCGACCTGTCTGATGATACCGGACGCAATTTCTACGCCGTTTGGGATAATGGCACGGTGGACGGGGGCACTACCGCGACCCCAACGAACCTACAGACGCGCACCATTTCAGAGTCCGGGGGCCTGCGCAAGATCACCGGCGACGATGTGGATTGGGCCACGCAAGCCGGCTGGAAAATCGGGCTGAACGCGGGTAGTGGCGACTTTGCCGGTGAGCGTGTGATCACCGCGCCTTCACTGCGCCGCAACACGCTGTTCTTCAGTACCGTGATCCCGAACCCGCAGCCCTGCGCCTCGAGCGGTACCGGCTGGCTGATGAGTATCGACTTCCGCACCGGCAAGGCCGGCCAGGATGCCGTGTTTGATACCAACAACGACGGTGAGATCAATGCAGTCGACGCGGGATACGCCGGTATCCTGTACGACTATGTCGGCGATCCGGACGGCGATGACGCTGGCGGCCAGCCGGGTGAATCCGGCTTTATTGGTGACCTGCGCTGCACGCCGGGCAGTAACGGTGAGGTGAAGTGCGATGATATTGATGTGGGCAAGGAAGACCGCGAAGGGCGCCTGTCCTGGGAAGAGCTGGCGCCAGCCTATTAAGGAGTAGAGTGAAATGACAATGAAACGCAGTGCGGGTTTTACCCTGATTGAATTGATGATCGTGGTGGCGGTTGTGGCGATCATTGCCGCAATCGCGTTACCGTCCTACCAGGATCAGGTGCGCTCCTCCAACCGTGCGGACGGTCAGGCAGCCCTGATGGGGCTGGCCCAGGCCATGGAGCGCCATTTTACTGAGACCGGCTCCTATACCGGTGCGGGCACTGGTGGCGCGGATACCGGCGCGCCGGCGATCTTCTCCGCGAAGGCACCGATCGATGGCAGCAGCACTTTCTATAACCTGACCATCGACAGCGCGTCGGACTCCAGCTACGTGCTGAAGGCCACCGCGGTGAACGGCCAGGCGGAAGATGGCGATATGGAACTGACCTCCAGCGGCCTGCGCCGCTGGGACCGCGGCGATGACGGCACCATGGATAACCCCGGCGACCTCTGCTGGAGCCGCAAGTGCTGACCGCCTGAAAAATGCAGCCTTAAAATACCCTCGCGAGAGGGTATTTTTTTGCCCGTTCACTTTTCATTGCAATCAAGGTCCACGCCACTGCCGTTCTCGACAATACCGTTACCGTTGTTGTCACGACCAAAATAGGCGCGCCCGGTGGCATTGAGAATGATGATCCAGCCATCGGTGTTTTTCCCGGATGGTGGGCAGTAGTGAAAGCTGCCACTCTGTGAAGGGGTAACACCGTCAGGGCGATAGCGCAGATACGGACGATTGCCAAAAGATGCCCAGCTCAATTTTGTGCCGGATCGGAACGCATCAATCTGCCGCAACAGACTTTCTCCATCATCCAGTGCGCCGTTGCGGTTACTGTCTTCAAACAGCAGTGCGCCACCTGCCCAGTTGCTACCGCAGCGATTGTTGTGCGCCGGGCAGATCACCAGGTTTTTTTGCTGGCTGAGTGAAAGCCCCCTTGCCGTTGCGATCAGGTCGAACAGGGCATAACCGGACAGGCGGTTGCGCCTGGCTTCGAGCAGTTCACTGAAAGAGGGAATGGCGACGGATGCAATAATTGCCAGGCAGGCAATCACCAGCATCATTTCGATAAGGGTATAACCCCGGTAAATGTTCACGCGACGATCCTTGTCGTAATACCGGCATTTGCCGATTTTATTTCCCGGCCTCCTGCCGGGCGCGCGATTCTAGAGAGTTGTTTATCAGTCGTCCAGCCCGAGTTTTTTCAGGCGGTAACGCAGCGAGCGGAAGCTGATGCCGAGTTTTTCGGCCGCAGCGGTACGGTTCCAGCGCGTTTGCACCAGGGTTTTTTCAAGCACATCGCGCTCGATGTCCTCGAGGTATTCATCCAGGGATTGCGCGGCGGGATCGTAATACGCGCTCAGTGCACTTTGCAGTGCTGCGGTGGGGGCGGCGAGAACGGCGGGTGCCGTTTTCTGCGCGGGTGATGCGCTGTGCCTGTCGATATCGTGCACGAGGTTCAGGTCCTCTGCATCGATCTCACTGCCGCCGCTCAGGGTGAAAGCGCGCTCGAGGATATTTTCCAGCTGCCGTACATTGCCGGGGAACGGGAATTCGTCCAGCGCTGCCAGCGCCAGCGGTGTCAGCGCCGGAGTGGGCACGCCGGCATCACGCGCCAGGCGTGACACGATGCTGTTGCACAGTTGTGGAATGTCACCGCGACGCTCACGCAGCGCCGGTACCGGTAACTCGATGACGTTGATGCGGTAGTAGAGGTCGCTGCGGAAATGACCGTGGGACACCTCTGCAGCCAGATCCTTGTGGGTGGCGCTAAGGATGCGCACATCCACTGCGGTCTCCTGGCCCGCGCCGACGGGGCGCACGGATTTTTCCTGGATGGCACGCAGCAGTTTGACCTGCATGTCCAGCGGCAGGTCCGCCACTTCATCCAGGAACAGGGTGCCGCCGGAAGCCATCTGGAACAGGCCGGCTTTGTCCTGGTGGGCGCCGGTAAAACTGCCCCGGCGGTGGCCAAAGAATTCGCTTTCCATCAGCTCTGAAGGGATGGCACCGCAGTTGACGGCGATAAACGGGCCACTCGCGCGCGGGCTGGCGGCGTGTATCGAGCGCGCGGTCAGTTCCTTGCCGGATCCGGACTCGCCGCTGATGTAGATCGGCGCATTGCTGCGCGCCACCTTGCTGATGCGCTGGCGCAATTGCCCCATCGCGGAGGAATCACCCTGCAGCAGGCGCTGACCGCTGTCCTCGTCGCTGGGCAGGTGTGCCAGTTTCAGCGCCGTCTGCACCAGGCTGCGCAATTGCTGCAGATCCACAGGCTTGGAGACAAAATCAAAAGCACCGAACTTCATCGCCTTGGTGGCGGTGTCCATATTGCCGTGGGCGGTAATGACGGCAACGGGCATTGGCCGGTAGCGCTCCTGGATCAGGTGCACCAGTGACAGGCCATCGCCGTCTGGAAGGCGCATGTCGGTGAGGCAGAAATCAAAGCTCTGCTCGCGCAGCAGGTCGCGCGCACGCTGCAGCGTATGCGCGGTCTGGCTGCGAACCCCCATGCGCAGCAGTGTCATCGACAGCAGCTCGCAGATATCGGGTTCGTCATCGACGATAAGGGCAAGGGCTTCGTTGGCCATGCGTTGTTTTTTTTTGTCCCAGTGCTGTTTATTTATCTATTGTTTTATCAAATCGCAAACTGTCCCGGTCAGAATACCTTTGCCGGGTGCGCCAGTTCTATCCGGAAGCAGCTATGGCCCTGCCTGTTCTTGCCATAGACCAGGCTTGCCTGGTTGGACTCACACAGTTCGCGCGCAATATAGAGCCCCAGGCCGGAGCTGCTCTGTCCGGTGGTGAAAAACGGCTCGAAAATCTTGTCCCGGTGCTCTTGCGGTACGCCGGCGCCGAAGTCGATAACATCGATTACCGCATGGCCGAGCTGCGGGTGGTTGCGCACATTGATCTCCACCGCCGCGACACCGGTGTCGGAAGCCGAGTGGCGCAGTGCATTTTGGCACAGGTTAGTGAGTACTTGCGATAGCTGGTGCGGGTCGAATCGGGCGATGACCGGTTCGTCCGGGATATATGTGGTAATGCGGCAGTCTTCATCTGCTCCGGCCCGGAAATCGGCCACGAACTGCTCCAGCCAGGTGCGCGTATCGAGACGCTGTGCGGAACGGGCGCGGCGTCGCGACAGCAGCATTACGTTCTCGATAATCTGGTTTACCCGGTGGCTCTGTTGGCTGATGATCTCGGTCAGGCGCAGGCAGTCGCGGTTCAGGCCCTGCTCCTCGGACAGCAGCTGCGCCGCATGGCTGATGGCCCCGAGCGGGTTGCGGATTTCGTGGGCGATGGAGCCGGTGAGGTGGCCGAGGGAGCCGAGTTTCAGTTGCTGCGCGCGCTGATGCAGTTTGCGGTTGTCCTCGATAAATACCAGCGTATTGGCCGTCGCGCCTTCCATATCGGCGAACTCCAGCTTTAGCTGGCCGCGGTCGCCCGCGTCGAGGCTGATTTCGGCCTCGGTCCGGTTGGTGCGCCATTCGCGCACCTTGTCCTGGATCCGGGCGTGAAAACGGCCGCCGGGCTGCATGTCGTCCCCAAGCAGCTGCAGGGCCGAGCGGTTCACCAGCTCCACCTCGCCCTGGCCATCCACCACCAGCACTCCAGTGTCCATACGCTCGATGATCTGCTGGGCCAGGCGCTGCAGGTGATCCGCCTGGCGGGCCTGCTGCTCGGCACGCCAGGTGGCGGTGCGCATGCGGATGGCGAGGTACTGTAGGCCCAGTACGGTGCAGAACAGCAATATGCCGAGGCCGCCGGCGGAGACGATCTCACTGGTCTGGGCATCGCCGCGGTTGAATGCATAGACTTGCAGTACGATCACCGCGAGGCTGGCCACTGCCGCGTAAAATGCGCCCATGCGCTTGTCCAGCAGGGTGGTGCCCATGGCGACGGTGATGATGAGCAGGTAACCCAGCCCGGAGCTCAGCCCGCTGGCGTGGATAAACAGCAGGAACGCGCACACGTCCAGCGCCAGCATAGCTGACACAGGGCGGCCGGATACGCTGTAATTGAGGCGTGCGACCAGCGCCTGCAGGCCGATATTGGCGATCAGGTAGCTGAGCGCAGTGTAGAAGTAGAGTTCAGGCGCATTGGTGCCGACTACGCCCCGGCCGGTGCCGGCGATGAAGATGGCCAGCAGTACTGCCGCGATGCCGACGCGGTATATCGCGTAGATGCGCAGCAGGTCGCTTTGCTGGTAGGACAGGTTGACGGCTTGGCTCTGGCTCATAGCTGGCTCGCGCATGGGGTCATGGCGTATTGGTGGTTATTGGTATTGCCGCTGGATCCCTTGGCAGTATCGGCATGTTCCCCGACAATAGCGCCCGTATTCCGATGCCGGCTTTGATCGGTATTTGTTCAACCGGGTTCGGTCGACCCGAATCAGTAACCCAATCATGGATTTCGCAATGGCTACTGTGCAGATTGTTATGGCACAAATCAACACGCTGGTGGGGGATATCCCCGGCAATACGCAGCGTGTCATCGAGGCGACGCGCGCGGCGAGCGCTCAGCATGGCGCAGACCTGGTGATCTTCCCGGAATTGACCCTGACTGGTTATCCGCCGGAAGACCTGCTGCTGCGCCCCAGCCTTTGCGACCGTATTGATGCTGCGCTCGCTTCGCTGGTGGCAGCGGAGCTGCCCTGTGCGGTGTTGCTGGGTTATCCGCGCCGCATGGGCGGGCGCCTGTTCAACATGGCGGGGCTGCTGCAGGACGGGCGCATCGTCGCCGAATATGCCAAGCAGAAATTGCCGAACTATCAGGTCTTCGACGAACAGCGCTATTTTGTGGCCGGCAACAGTCCCTGCCTGGTGGAGATTGCGGGTATCCGAGCGGCGATCACCGTGTGCGAGGATATCTGGCACCCGGATCCTGTGGTGCAGGCGGTCGAGGCCGGTGCCCAGCTGATGCTGAACCTCAATGCATCACCGGTACACCTCGGCAAGATGGAGAGCCGGCGCGAGACCGTGGCCCAGCACGCGGCAGCCAACCAGCTGCCCATTGTTTACGTTAACAGTGTCGGCGGCCAGGACGAGCTGGTATTCGATGGTGGTTCCTTCGCGGTAGATGCCGAGGGGGAGGTACAGGTGCAGGCGCAACGCTATGAGGAGCAGATGGTGCCCGTCGCCGTGGAGCTGCAGGAACAGCAGGTGCGGCTGCTGGCGGGTGACCGGGCGCCGGATCTCGAGCGTCTGGAAGAGGTTTACAACGCGCTGGTGCTCGGCGTGCGTGATTACGTCAACAAGAACGGCTTCAAGGGCGTGGTACTGGGCCTGTCCGGTGGTATCGACTCGGCCCTGACCCTGGCCATCGCGGTGGATGCGCTGGGGCCGGAGCGGGTAGAGGCGGTAATGATGCCGTTCCGCTACACCTCAGACATGAGCAAGAACGATGCTGAGGACGAGGCCAACCGGCTGGGAGTCAATTACCAGGTCATCAGCATCGAGCCCATGTTCGATGCATTTATGAGCGCCCTGTCCGGCGAGTTTGCCGGTACCGCGCGCGACACCACCGAGGAAAACCTGCAGGCGCGTTGTCGTGGCGTGGTCCTGATGGCGATCTCCAACAAGAAGGGCTTTATGGTGCTCACCACCGGCAACAAGAGTGAAATGGCAGTAGGTTACGCCACGCTCTACGGGGATATGGTGGGCGGTTTCAATGCCCTCAAGGATGTGCCAAAGACCATGGTGTTTGAGCTGTCGCGCTACCGCAACAGCATTTCCGAGGTGATTCCGGAGAACGTCATCACCCGGCCCCCGTCAGCCGAGCTGGCGCCGGACCAGAAGGATGAAGACAGCCTGCCACCATACGACATCCTCGACCGGATCCTGTACCTGTACGTAGAGCGCGATATGAGCGCCAATGCCATCATTGCGGAAGGTTTCGAGGCAGAGGATGTGCAGCGCGTGGTGCGCCTGATTGACCTGAATGAGTACAAGCGCCGTCAGGCGGCGGTGGGTGTGCGTATTACCGAGCGCGGCTTTGGTCGCGATCGGCGCTATCCCATCACTAACGGTTGGAAAGCCGGCGTCTGAAAACTAATTTACTCGCTCTGGCGTTTTCAGTCGCCAGGATTGCTAATTTGCCCGCCCAATAAAAAACCCCGGCATGCCGGGGTTTTTTATTATCTGGAGCCGGATCAGCGCGGCGGCATCGGCGCGTCGCGGTCGCGGTACGCAGCGTTGTACTGCTCGCGGCTGTCAAAGCCGGTGGGCTCGGCTTTCTTGAACAGGCCAAGGGTCGCGCGGTGCAGCCAGCTGCGACCGGCAGTGCCCTCGTAGTAGGCGTAGTTGAAGTCGCCGTTCTCGATGGCCGGGTGGTTGGGGTAGTTCTCTAGCAAAACACGCTTGGTGTTCTGCTCCAGCTCCGGCATTTCCAGCAGGTGGTAGGCCTGAATCATTACCGCCAGGGCATCCGGTACAGACGGGGTCTGCTGGAAGTTCTCCACCACAAAACGGCCACGGTTGGCCGAGGCGACGTAGGCGCCGCGCTTGAAGTAGTAGTTGGCGACATGGATTTCATAGCGCGCCAGCAGGTTGCGCAGGTGCACCATGCGCTGCTGGGCGTCGTTGGCGTAGGGGCTCTCCGGATAGCGGGACAGCAGCTGCGAGAAATGTGCGAAGGATTCGCGTGCGGAACCGGGGTCGCGCTTGGTCAGGTCCGTGGGCAGGAAGCGCTCGAACAGGCCGGTGCCCTCGGTGAATGACGCCAGGCCCTTCATGTAAAACGCGTAGTCGACGTTGCGGTGCTGCGGGTGCAGGCGGATAAAACGGTCCGCGGCGGTGATGGCGGCGTCGTTTTCGTAGTTACGGTAGTAGGCGTAAATCAGCTCCAGCTGCGCCTGCTCGGCGTAGGTGCCAAACGGGAAGTTGTCTTCCAGGGCGCGCAGGTTCTTGATGGCCAGGTCCCACTGGCTGGAACGGAGCTGCTTCTGGGCAGCTTCATAGAAGGCGGTTTCCGTGCGACTGCCGCTCGGCAGGCCGGTATCGTCCTGCTCGTCCGTGCTTGCGCAGGCACCCAGCAACACTGCCGCGGTACCCAATAACAGTAATTTCCAGGCTCGCATGGCCCCTCGCTCTATCTTTATTCGTTGGTGCTTCTTAAACTATGCGCAGTGGCCTGACACCGGTGGCCCCGCAATTCCCCGGCCTTTGTGGCCGGCTGATATCGGGCCTTCCCGGCCGGACGCTCCTGCCGCAAGGCCAGCTATTTAAACACAGACACCCTAGTCCCCAAAGTAGTTCATTTACCGGGCGCCAGTAACGCATGACAGAAACCATCCGATGCCAGGCCAGGGTGCCTGACGCCTGTAGCGGCCAACGCCTGGACCAGGTAGCCGCCAGCCTGTTCACAGATTATTCAAGGGCGCGCCTGCAGCAGTGGATAAAGGAGGGGCGTCTACTGGTCGATGGCGCCAGCGCACGTCCGCGCGACAAGCTGTTTGGCGGCGAGGAGCTGTCTCTCGAGGCAGAGCTGGAAGCCCAGGGGGAGTGGCAGCCGCAGGAAATCGGGCTGGACCTGGTGTTCGAGGACGCCCATATCATGGTGTTGAACAAGCCCGCGGGGCTGGTGGTGCACCCGGCGGCAGGCAATCCGGACGGTACCCTGCTGAATGGCCTGCTGCACCATGCGCCGGAAGTGGCTGCGGTGCCGCGCGCCGGTATCGTGCACCGGCTCGACAAGGACACCAGTGGCCTGATGGTGGTGGCGCGCACGCTGGCGGCACAGGTCAGCCTGGTGGCACAGCTCAAGGCGCGAACAGTCAGTCGCGTATACGAGGCTGTGGTCAATGGCTGCCTCACTGGCGGTGGGACCATAGACAATTTCATGGGCCGACACCGCCAGAACCGCCTCAAAATGGCAGTGCTGCCTGAAATCGAGGGGCGTACCGACCGCAAGCCGGCAATTACCCATTACCGCCTGATCCGCAACTACCGCGCCCACAGTCACGTGCAGTGCAAGCTGGAAACTGGCCGCACCCACCAGATTCGCGTGCATATGGCGCATATCGGCCACCCGCTGGTGGGCGATCCCCTGTACGGCGGCCGACCCAAGCTGCCCAAGGGCGCTAGCCCGGAAACCATTGCCTGCCTGCAGGGGTTCGAGCGCCAGGCGCTGCATGCCGCACGCCTGGGACTGGTACACCCGGAAAGCGGTGAGGAGATGGAGTGGCAGGTGCCATTGCCAGCGGATTTCCGGGTATTACTGGATACCCTCGACGACGACCTGCGCCAGTATCCGGAGAATGACCTTGACCGATAACACCTTGCAGCCCAACTGGCCGGCACCCGCCAGCGTGCATGCCCTGACAACCCTGCGCGCCGGCGGGTTCAGCGGCGGCGCCTATAGCTCCAATAATATGGGCGCACATGTCGGTGATGATGACGAGGCAGTGGCGCGCAACCGCGCGCAGTTGCGCAAGGCGCTGGCGTTACCGGCCGAGCCACAGTGGCTGGAACAGATACACAGTGACAGACTGGTAGATGCGCAGGCCGATGGCGTGGTGCGCACCGCCGATGCCAGTTACAGCGCGCAGCGTGACGTGGTTTGCGCCGTAATGACTGCAGATTGCCTGCCGGTGCTGCTGTGCAATCGCGCGGGTACCGAGGTTGCGGCGGTACATGCTGGCTGGCGTGGCCTGGCCGACGGCGTTTTGCGTACAGCGGTGGAGCGTTTCGACGCAAAGCCGAGCGAGTTGATGGCGTGGTTCGGGCCGGCAATCGGGCCCGAAGCCTTTGAGGTGGGGGTGGATGTACTGGAGGCCTTTTTTGAGTCTGCCCGCAGCGAGGCGCACAACGCGGCCATCGGCAAGGCGTTTGTGCCGTCGCCGACCCGGCCGCTGAAATTTCGCGCCGATATCTACGCGCTCGCGCGCGCGGAACTGGCGGACCTGGGGGTGACGGAAATCTACGGTGGCGAGGCCTGTACGTTCACCGAAGAGGAAAAATATTTTTCCTATCGGCGCGATCGTGAGACCGGACGCATGGCAACCCTGATCTGGATGGGGTGATCGGCAGGCTCCGCAAAATCGGCAGCGCATTCGGCACCTGTGGTTCACCGCCGGCTAGCCTCTTGGAGGAGTGAGCAAACACGGTTCACCATCCCGGAAGTTTTCTGCGCAGGAGTACATCCCATGTTTTTAAACGCATCGCGTGCGCTGACCCCCGTTATCCTTTTGGTCGGCACTCTGGTCAGTGCCGTGGGTGCCCGCGCTGACGTATTTATCCAGATACCCAATATCCCCGGTGAAGCCACAGAACAGGGTTTTGAAGACACTATCAAGAGCAGCGGCATCACGGGGAATTTTGCCGGCAAGTCCTGCGGTAATATTTTTGCCGCAAAGGGCATAGACCTGGCATCACCACTGTTGATTGCCGCGGCGGTAAATGGCGATCTATTGCCTTCCGTGACCATTACCTATCGCGCTGTCTCCAATCAGGTTGCCTATTCGCCGCTAGTCATCCTGCTAGAAAATGCATCAATCACTGCGGTCGCTGCGGATGTGGCGGCGGGTGAATCTGAGCAGGAAGAGGTAATAACCCTGGTGGCTGGTGCGATCACCATTGAATACCAGCCCATCGACCAGGGGGTGCTTGGGCCGAAAACCATCTCAACGCTGAACTGCAGCAAGGCGAGGAAATAGCGCCGGTCTTGCAAGGTGGCTGCAGAGGCGTGTACGCCACCTTGAAAATGCGCAGGCTGCCCAAATATTCATTGATATGAATGACTTTTGGGCAGGACCATGCGAGCAGATAAACTGACGAATTCCCTACAGCTGGCACTGTCCGACGCGCAATCCATCGCCGTCGGGCGCGATCATGGCCAGATCTTCCCTGAACACCTTTTACAGGCGCTGCTGGACCAGCAGGGCGGCAGCGTGACACCGCTGCTGTCGCAGGCCGGTTTTGACCTGCAGGGCCTGCGCAACGCGCTGGCAAAAAGGCTCGAGCAGTTACCGACCATTACCAGTCCGACCGGCGACGTCAGCGTGTCGCAGGAGCTGGCGCGCCTGTTGAATCTCGCAGACAAAAAGTCGCAGGAAATCGGCGACAGCTACATCGCCAGCGAGACGGTATTGCTGGCCGCATTCGATAGCGCCAACGGTGAGATTGCAAAAATACTGGCGCGCTTTGGCAATGAAAAACAGCTGCAGGAATCGGTGCAGAAAGTGCGTGGCGGAGAATCGGTGCAGAGTCCGGATGCGGAAAATGCGCGCCAGGCACTGGATAAATATACCCTCGACCTGACCGCGCGCGCTGAGGCGGGCAAGCTTGACCCGGTGATCGGTCGCGATGAAGAGATTCGCCGCACCGTGCAGGTATTGCAGCGCCGCACCAAGAATAATCCGGTGTTGATTGGTGAGCCCGGTGTGGGCAAGACCGCCATTGTTGAAGGGCTTGCGCAGCGCATCGTCAACGGCGAGGTACCGGAAGGGCTGAAAGGCAAGCGTCTGTTGTCGTTGGACCTCGGTGCACTGCTTGCCGGGGCAAAATTCCGCGGAGAATTCGAGGAGCGCCTCAAGGCGGTTTTGAATGAACTGTCCAAGCAGGAAGGCAATGTCATCCTGTTTATTGACGAGCTGCACACCATGGTTGGTGCGGGCAAGGCCGAGGGCGCGATGGATGCGGGCAATATGCTGAAGCCCGCGCTGGCGCGCGGTGAGCTGCACTGCGTTGGCGCGACCACCCTGGACGAATACCGGCAGTATATTGAGAAGGATGCGGCGCTCGAGCGCCGTTTCCAGAAGGTGCTGGTGGACGAGCCGACCGAGGAGGACACCATTGCCATCCTGCGCGGCCTCAAGGAGCGCTACGAGGTGCACCACGGTGTGGATATCACCGATGCGGCGATCATCGCTGCCACCAAGCTTTCACAGCGCTACATTACGGATCGCCAGTTGCCGGACAAGGCCATCGACCTGATCGATGAGGCCGCGAGTCGTATCCGTATGGAGATAGACTCCAAGCCGGAAGCGATGGATCGGCTGGAGCGACGGCTGATCCAGCTCAAAATCGAGCGCGAGGCGGTCAAGAAAGATGAGGATGAGGCTGCCAGGGCGCAGCTTGAAAAACTTGAGCAGCAGATTGCGGAGCTGGAAAAGGAATACGCCGACCTGGATGAAATCTGGAAGGCAGAGAAGTCCGCGCTGCACGGCAGCCAGGATATCAAGAACAAGCTGGAACAGGCGCGCTACGACATGGAGGCTGCCTACCGCGCCGGTGACCTGGCGCGCCTGTCGGAGCTGCAATACGGCCTGATCCCGCAACTAGAGGGCCAGTTGCAGGCGGCAGACAGCGCCGAGAAATCGGATACGCAACTATTGCGTAACCGCGTCACCGAGGAAGAGGTGGCGGAGGTAGTGGCGCGCTGGACCGGCATCCCGGTCTCCAAGATGCTGGAAGGTGAGCGCGAGAAGCTGCTGCGCATGGAAGACGAGCTGCACAAGCGGGTGATTGGCCAGCACGAGGCGGTGACTTCCGTGAGCAATGCGGTGCGCCGCGCGCGTGCGGGCCTGTCTGACCCGAACCGGCCCAATGGTTCCTTCCTGTTCCTCGGTCCCACCGGCGTGGGCAAGACCGAGCTGTGCAAGGCGCTGGCGGAATTCCTGTTCGACACCAGCGATGCCATGGTGCGGATCGATATGTCCGAGTTCATGGAGAAGCACTCCGTTGCGCGCCTGATCGGTGCGCCCCCCGGCTATGTCGGCTATGAGGAGGGCGGGTACCTGACAGAAGCTGTGCGGCGCAAACCCTACTCGGTTGTACTGCTGGACGAGGTGGAGAAAGCACACCCGGATGTGTTCAATATCCTGTTGCAGGTGCTGGAGGACGGCCGCCTGACCGATGGCCAGGGGCGTACTGTGGATTTCCGCAACACGGTGGTGGTGATGACCTCCAACCTCGGTTCCGACCTGATCCAGAAGTTCGCCAGTGAGGTGGGCAGCGATGCGGTCGATGACGAGATCCAGTATCGCCAGATGAAGGCCGCGGTCATGGACGTGGTCGGAACCCATTTCCGCCCGGAGATGATCAACCGTATCGACGAGGTGGTGGTGTTTCATCCTCTCGGCAAGGAGCAGGTGCGTGGCATCGCCGAGATACAGCTGCAGATCCTGGCCAACCGCCTCGCAGAGCAGGGGCTCACGCTGGAGGTCAGCGAGCCGCTGTTGGATATGCTGGCAAAAGTCGGTTTCGATCCGGTCTACGGCGCGCGCCCGCTGAAGCGTGCGATCCAGCAGTGGCTGGAGAACCCGCTCGCGCAGGAGGTGCTGGCCGGCAAGTTCGTCAGTGGCGATACGATTCACGCGGACAGCGACGGCGAAAAGGCGGTATTCCGCAAGTAGGGCTGATGGAGTGCGCCGCCCTTGCTACGGCAGGGCGGCGCGAGCGTGTTGTTACTTGCAGCTTTCCTGGATTACGTACTGTGCTTCAGTAATCTTCTGCTGGTGTTCTTCCTCTGACAGCATGCGTACATTGCCGTCTTTATCGCGCATCTTGACGCGGCTGCGGGTCTGCAGGGTTTCCAGGTTGGCCTTCGCCTGATTGCAGCGCTGTGCTTCCGCAGACTGCTCTGCCGCGTTTGGCGTGTAGGTCTGGGGGGCCTCCTGCTCCGCGCCGGTGCTCACAGCATCCTCCGCCGGTGGCTGGCCTACATTTGCAGCCGCCAATGCAGCGCGCTGCGCTGCCTCCCGCTCACGCAGCAGCTCATGCTTGGGCTTGCGCACAGTTTCCACCGATTTGGAGTCCTTCGGCGGGTTGGTCCCGTAGTGGACCATGCCGTCTTCATCGACCCACTTGTATATACCGTCGGCCTGGGCAGCGGCCTGCAGGGCACCTGTTGCCAGGGCTGCGCCAAGCAGTGCGGGCGCGAGGAATTTTATTGTTGCTTTCATAACGACCTACGCATTGATTCGTGATTTTGCGAGTTTACCCATTTCGGGCAAATTTACCGGAATTTTTGCAAATTACCGAGTATTAACATCCGAATCCTTGACACCATCGATCAAAATTGCAGAATTGTCCCATCGCTAGATGGCGAGTAGTCCTCCGTTACCCTCGGAATTCTGTCTACCTGATTGAGTTAAGCTCTCATCGGCCCATCTATTAGTTAGCGAAAGCGCACCTAAGAGGGCGCTTAACCGTATAGACGCCGCTGCAGAAGGTACGCAGCCCGGCTGCTCGTCCGGTGCGAACTAATATTGTCATTTTTATTTTCATTAGGATCGCGGTTTGCCTTTTTCCCTAGGCGCGCAAAGCTTTTGCGTTTTTAGCGGTTAATGGAATTTTCGCTCATCTGCGAGCTATGAACAGGGGGTTCAGGTGGAGTTATTGTCCGGCGGCGAGATGTTGGTTCGCTCGCTGCAAGATGAAGGGGTGGAGCTGATCTTCGGGTATCCCGGAGGGTCGGCGCTGCATATTTACGACGCAATCTTCCGTCACAAGGGCATCAAGCATGTGCTGGTGCGCCATGAACAGGGCGCGACCCACGCGGCAGATGGCTATTCCCGTTCTACCGGCAAGGTCGGGGTCGTACTGGTCACCTCTGGCCCGGGTGCCACCAATGCCATTACCGGTATTGCTACCGCCTACATGGACTCCATCCCGATGGTGGTGATCTCCGGTCAGGTACCGACCGACAAGATCGGCGACGATGCCTTCCAGGAAACCGACATGGTCGGCTGCTCGCGTCCGATCGTGAAGCACAGCTTTCTGGTCAAGCGCGCCGAGGATATTCCCGGGGTGATCAAGAAGGCTTTCTATATTGCCTCGACCGGTCGTCCGGGTCCCGTGGTTGTGGATATCCCCAAGGATGTCACCAATCCGGCCGAGCGCTTTCCCTACGAATACCCCGAGCAGGTCAAGATTCGTTCTTACACGCCCGCAGGCAAGGGCCACTCCGGCCAGATTCGCAAGGCAGTGGGCCTGCTGATGCAGGCAAAGCGCCCGGTGATCTACGCCGGTGGAGGTGTTATTCAGGGGGATGGAGCAGACTTGCTCACCGAGCTGGCGCGCCGCTTGAATTTCCCGGTGACCAATACCCTGATGGGGCTCGGTGCCTATCCGGGTACAGACCGCCAATTCCTGGGCATGCTCGGCATGCACGGGACCTTCGAGGCAAACACGGCCATGCATCATGCCGATGTGATCCTCGCGGTGGGCGCGCGCTTTGACGACCGGGTTACCAACACCCCGTCCAAGTTCTGCCCCAATGCAAAGATTATCCATGTCGATATCGATCCGGCGTCGATCTCGAAGACGGTCACAGCGGATGTACCGATTGTTGGCAGCGTCAAGAATGTACTGGCGGAGATGCTGGAGCAGATCCTGTCCGGCAAGCAGTCACCGGACAAGTCCGCAATCGTTGACTGGTGGGCACAGATCGACAGCTGGCGCGAGCGCCATGGCATCTACACCGCCCCGCGTTACCGCACCGATGGCGACATGATCATGCCGCAGGAAGTCATCAAGGCAATTTTTGCTGCGACGGATGGCGATGCCTTCGTGACTTCCGATGTGGGCCAGCACCAGATGTTTGCCGCACAGTATTACCTGTTCGACAAGCCGCGCCGGTGGATCAATTCCGGTGGCCTCGGCACCATGGGCTTCGGCCTGCCAGCGGCGCTGGGGGTGAAGATCGCGCACCCGGATTCCGAAGTGGTCTGTGTGACCGGTGAAGGCAGTATCCAGATGTGTATTCAGGAACTGTCCACGGCAACCCAGTATCACCTGCCGGTGAAGATTGTCTGTGTGAACAACCAGGCCCTCGGCATGGTCAAGCAGTGGCAGGAAATGCAGTACGAAGGACGCCTGTCCAACAGTGTCTATGAGGAGTCCCTGCCGGACTTTATCAAGCTGGCGGAAGCCTACGGTCATGTCGGTATCCGTATCGACAAACGCGAAGACCTGCAGCAGAAGATGCGCGAAGCCTTTGCGATTAAGGACCGCACGGTGTTTATCGACGTCTATGTTGACCCCGGTGAGCACGTATATCCGATGCAGGTGATGCCCAACGGCTCCATGCGCGATATGTGGCTGAGCAAGACGGAGAGGACCTGATCATGCGGAGAATTGTTTCGGTCCTGATGGAAAACGAACCCGGGGCCTTGTCGCGGGTGGTGGGTCTTTTTTCCCAGCGCGGCTACAACATCGAAACCCTGACGGTGGCACCGACAGAAGATTCGACCCTGTCGCGCCTGACCATGACCACAGTTGGGGATGACCGGACCATCGAGCAGATCACCAAGAACCTGAACAAGCTGATTGACGTGGTCAAGCTGGTGGACCTGACCGAAGGTGCGCACATTGAGCGCGAGCTGATGCTGATCAAGGTGCGTGCCACTGGTGTGGCGCGTGACGAGATCAAGCGTTGTGTGGATATTTTCCGCGGCCAGATCGTGGATGTAACCAGCAGCGTCTATACGGTGCAGATCGTCGGCACCAGCGACAAGCTGGATGCCTTCGTGGACACCATTGGCGAAAGCCTGATTATGGAAGTGGTGCGTAGCGGAGTTTCCGGTATCGCCCGCGGCGAAAAAATTCTGAGTCTTTAATGGGCTGCAGAAAGCCCTGAAGAATAAATTGCGAATTGAGAGAAGGTAAGAAACATGCAGGTTTATTACGATAAAGATTGTGACATGTCCCTGGTTCAGGGTAAGCGCATTGCGATTGTTGGTTATGGCTCGCAGGGCCACGCCCACGCCAACAACCTGAAGGACTCCGGTGTAGCCAATATTGTGATTGGCCTGCGCAAGGGCTCTTCCTCCCGCGACAAGGCTGCAGCTGCAGGTTTTGAGGTGGCGGAAGTAGCCGATGCGGTCAAGGATGCCGATATCATCATGATCCTGGCCCCGGACGAGTACCAGGCTGAAATCTACAAGCAGGAAGTTGCACCCAACCTGCGCCCTGGCGTCGCGCTGGCGTTCGCACACGGCTTCAATATCCACTTCGAAATGATCGTGCCGCCGAAAGACGTTGACGTGATCATGATCGCGCCGAAGGGTCCGGGCCACACCGTGCGCTCCACCTATCTCGAAGGCGGCGGCGTGCCGACCCTGATCGCGGTGTACCAGGATGCGACTGGCAAGGCCAAGGAACTGGCACTGTCCTGGGCTTCCGCCAACGGCGGCGGGCGTTCCGGTATTATCGAGACCAACTTCCGTGAAGAAACCGAGACGGACCTGTTCGGTGAGCAGGCGGTACTCTGTGGCGGTGCCGCAGCACTGGTACAGGCCGGTTTCGAGACCCTGGTGGAAGCGGGTTACGCGCCGGAAATGGCGTACTTCGAGTGTCTGCACGAGCTCAAGCTGATTGTCGACCTGATGTACCAGGGCGGTATCGCCGATATGCGCTACTCCATTTCCAACACCGCTGAATACGGCGACTACGTTACCGGTCCGCGCATCATTACCGATGAGACCAAGGCAGAAATGCGCCGCGTACTGGACGATATCCAGCGCGGCAAGTTCGCCAAGGACTTTATCCTCGAAGCACAGGCTGGTCAGCCACGCCTCAAGGCGGAGCGTCGCATCAGCGCTGAGCACCCGATCGAGCAGGTCGGTGCCAAGCTGCGCGGAATGATGCCCTGGATCAAGGCCAACAAGATCATCGACAAGACCGAAGGCAACAGCTAGAAGCTGCCTGACAGTCTATAAAGGAAAAGCGGCATGAAAATGCCGCTTTTTTTTTAAATGCCGTATCAAGTATGATTCCGCTCGACACGATTGGAGTGCGCTATGAGCGAAAAAGAAACAAAATCCGGCGGTAGTGAATCCGCGAAAGAGGGGATTCAGCTGCCAGTCGACGAGCACGTCGAAGAGATTTCTGAAAACGGGCAGAAAGTGCGCGCCCGGGGTATTTACCTCCTGCCCAATATGATCACCACCGGCGCACTGTTCAGCGGCTTCTATGCAATTGTCGCGAGTATGAACGGCAAATTTGAGTGGGCAGCAATCGCCATTTTCGTGGCGATGGTCCTCGATGGGCTGGATGGCCGGGTTGCACGCCTGACCAATACCCAGAGTGCTTTCGGTGTGCAGTACGATTCCCTGTCCGACATGGTTTCATTCGGGCTGGCGCCAGCGCTGGTCGTATTCAACTGGGGGCTCGGTGAGCACCTGGGCAAGTTCGGCTGGGCCGCCGCCTTCATTTATGCGGCCTGCGGCGCCCTGCGCCTTGCGCGTTTCAATACCCAGGTCGATACCGTCGACAAGGGTATTTTCGTTGGCCTCGCGAGCCCGACTGCGGCGGCGATCGTCGCCAGTATGGTGTGGGTCGGTCACGATATGGAGGTTGGTACGCCGACGGCTGTGGCGGCGGCGCTGGTCACCATGCTGGCCGGATTGCTGATGGTGTCGAACTTCCGCTATAGCAGCTTCAAGGGCCTCGACATGAAGGGGCGGGTACCATTCGTGATGATGCTGCTGGTCATCCTGGTATTTGCCCTGGTTACGGTGGATCCCCCGCGGGTGCTGTTCACAATCGCTGTGCTCTATACCTGTTCTGGCCCGGCGGCGTGGCTGCTTGGTCGCTTCGGCAAGGGCAAGACCGAGGCGCAATAAGCCACACATCGCGTGGCACGGCACCCTCAGTTTGCCTATATTTGATTAAGTCCCGGTTACACGGGCGGGGCGTCAGGCGCCCCTTTTTGGATGTATTTCCTCTGTTGGTCGCTGATTGTCGGTTAACCGTCGTGGGAGCCGGGCGGCCTCAAGTTAAAATATTTTCGGAAACGCTTGCCCTGCGTTGGCTGGCTGCGTATAGTGCGCGCCGCTGTCACGGACGGGCAGCGAGAAAGGCGCCAGGCTCGATGAGTTTTTGGTCGCCGGCAGGCAGGGAGTCTGGGGTTGGAAACCGCGGTTTTGTGGCTTCGAAAGAAACTTCAGAAACTTCCAGAAAGTGCTTGCAAAGCTGGGTCAGCGCTGTAGTATGCGCGCCCACGGTCACCGCAGGGTGGCTTGGGAGGCTCTTCCAAGCTGTTGATTTTGCTGAAGTTTTCGCAAAATCAAAACGGAAAAAGAGCTTGCCAGACGGAGGCTTCGCTGTATAATGCGCGCCTCGCTCGAGACGCCTCTCCGGAGGGTTCGGGCCACGGG
>NZ_BSYJ01000006.1 GCF_030270605.1 Biformimicrobium ophioploci | reverse complement strand
CTTTCATTCCAAAAGCCCTGATCGCTAGCGCGGTCAGGGCTTTTTTCATTCCCGCCTGCCGATGACCTACCGCTGCGCGGTACGGTCATGGTGACTCGCTGCGCTCGGGGCTGCGCCCCGCCGTCGCAAGCTCCGGCGCCCAAACCAGCTACGCTGGTTAGTCAGGTTCCTCAGCTGGCGGATGCCGCATAGCGGCAGATCAGCGTAGGTCATCACTCCGCCGGACTTTTCACATCAACCCTCTACTAAACCGCTAGAAAGAAAAACGGTACCCCACGGAAAAATCGTGACTGACATAGCTGTCGGTTTTGAAGCGGTATCCGGTCGGGTCGTCCATCTGCCCACTATCTATTTCCCCGAGATCGGCATAGCGATAGCTGAATAGCCAGCTATTTCCGGATGCCAGGGTCTTCTGCCAGCCTATCTGCAGGTTCCAGGTCAGGTCGCGGACAGTATTTTTTTTATAAAACTTTACTTCACCAACCCCGCGGATCGGGACAAGCACGTCGCTCTCCGAGCGATTTCTAATTGTGCCGATGCCGACGCCGGCAAAAAAGCGGCCGCCGGTAAAAATCCCGATATCTTTCAATATATTCAGGGTGATGGATTGGCTGTTGAGGTTATTCATGTGCTTGGGGTAATAGCGCATGATCTCACCGTCGAGGTTCAGATCGAAACGATAGCGGTAAAGATATTCAAGCTCGTAGCGCCAGGTGTTTCGTTCGAGCCCGAGTGCAAAGCCGAGGGAGCTCACAGCATCGTCTTCGCCGTCATCGACCATGTCTCCGGCCGGTGTCGTCTCGACCTCATTCACACTGGTCCATGACTCCATGAATGCGGTGCCGAAATAGATGTCGCGCTCAGCAGCGAACGCGATAGCAGGCAGGAGGTTGCAAGCAAGGGTGGTAGCAAGCAAGAAACAGGCTGTACGCAGCATTGATCGAGGCCTCGATAGTCTGACCTATCAAAGCTAGTACAGCCGTACCTGATTATCGGAATTGCCGCGCCAAAAGTGGGGCCGTGATACTAGGCATGACGAAGCCGCTGTACTGATATGGCGGATATGAGGAGGAACCCTGCAGATACCCACAGGCACGCAGCCATACCGTATGACTGGTATAACCAGCCCGAGAGCAGGGTGCCGATGAGCCTGCCGCCGGCGTTGGCCATGTAATAAAAACCGATATCCAGGGAGGCGCCATCTGCCTTGGCACTGCGCACAATGAGGTAACTGTGCAGTGCGGAATTGATGGCGAACAGCACCCCGAACAGCGCCAGACCCCAGAGCAGGTAAGGGGCAGGGTCATCGGCATAGGTGAATGACAGCGCAATGCCGGCTGGCACGCACATCAATAGTGCTGCCCATCGCGCGGCGCCGTGGTCTGAGGCGGTGCTGTCATTACGAAGCCCCGTGATGCGGGGCGCCAATGCCTGCACTATGCCGTAGCCGATGATCCACGCAGCGAGAAATGCACTGGTCCTAGGGTGTCCCCAGCCGAGCTGGCTGCTGAGAAAGACTGGCAGGGCCACTACAAACCAGACGTCCCGTGCACCAAAGAGGAAAAACCGTGCAGCGGACAGGATGTTAACGGTGCGACTGGTGGAAAAGATATGCGTGAACTTGGGCTTAGACTTGGCCTTGCCAATGTCACCTCGAAGGAACATTACGCTAAATAGCCACACGAGTGCCAGGGCGCTCGCCATGGTGATGACCGCACCGCGAAAGCCCAGCAGCGCGAGCAGGGCGCCACCCATAAAGAAGCCGATGCCCTTCAGTGTGTTTTTGGATCCGGTCAGCAGTGCTACCCAGCGGTATAGCTTGCTCTGTGCATTCTCAGGGACCAGGAACTTGATCGCACTCTTGGCACTCATCTTGTTCAGGTCTTTGGCGATGCCGGAGAGGGCCTGCGCGGCCATGACCCAGGGAATACTGAGCATGGTATCCGGCACCGCCAGCATCAGCAGGGCGGCGACCTGCAAGGCCAAACCGATATTCATGGTCCGGTTCAGGCCCAGTCGAGCACCCAACCAGCCACCAACCAGGTTGGTGACCACGCCAAAGAATTCGTAAAAGATAAACAGCAGGGCAATCTCGAGTGGCTTGTACCCGAGCTCGTGAAAATAGAGCACCACCAACATGCGCAGAGCGCCGTCAGTAAGGGTGAATGCCCAGTAGTTACCGGTTACCAGCAGGTACTGGCGGATGGCCGGTGAGAGCTGTGCCAGCATTAACCGGCTTTGCCGACCAGCTCCGCCAATTCGACGGTGCGATTGATATAGCCCCACTCATTGTCGTACCAGGCGTAGATTTTTACCTGGGTGTCGTTGATGACCATGGTGGAGGGCGCGTCGATGATGCTGGAACGGGGGTCGGTACGATAATCGACAGAGACCAGCGGGCGGGTCTCGTAGCCGAGCACGCCTTTCAATGGGCCGTTCGCGGCCTCTGCCAGTGCGGCATTGACGCTTTCGGCATCGGTGGCATTCTCCACCTCGAACACACAATCGGTCAGTGAAGCATTTGCCAGCGGCACCCGAACGGCGTGCCCGTTCAGGCGTCCGCTGAGCTCCGGAAAAATCTGCGTGATCGCCTTGGCGGAACCGGTCGTCGTGGGAATCAGATTGTCCCCGCAGGCCCGCGCACGGCGAGGATTCTTGTGGGCGCCGTCGAGAATGGTCTGGGTATTGGTCAGGCAATGAATGGTCGTCATGCTGCCGTGCCTGATACCGAAGTTTTCCTGTATCACCTTCACCACTGGCGCAAGGCAGTTGGTCGTACAGGATGCAGCGGTAACGATCGGGTGCTTTGCCGGTTCAAACAGGTGCTGGTTCACACCCATGACGACATTGAGCACGCCAGCGTCCTTGACGGGTGCAGTAACCACGACGCGTTTTACGCTCTGATCCAGGTACGCCTGTAATTCTGCCGCAGTCTTGAACTTGCCGGACGCCTCAATGACGAGGTCGCAGCCGGACCAATCAGTTTCGGAGATGTTGTTGTTGCGGGTAAATGCCAGCTCACGGCCGTCGACCGTGATGGAATCGCTATCGGCACTGATGTCATGGCCCCAGTGGCCGTGCACAGAGTCGAACTCCAGCAAGTGCGCAAATACTTCGGCCGACCCGGAAGGGTCGTTTATCTGGACAAATTCCAACTCTGGGTTGCCCCAACCGGCACGCAGAGCCAGTTTCCCCATGCGGCCGAATCCGTTGATGCCGACTTTCAATGCCATGTTCAGATACCTTTTCCCGGGTCTTTATTGCTTATTTGACGATGACAGAATTGTGACTGCGAAATATTGCCGCAAGATTACCGGAGCGAAATTTACTGTTCCGGTTTGTGAGAGGTCGCTATTGCGCCTTTGCCGAGCCCCTCAAAAGCCCGCACACGCACGGTGCGACCCGGATGCTGCTCGGCAATGCGATCGGCAATGTACTGTGCCAGGTGTTCAACCGTGGAGTCCGTATCAATCAGTTCACACATGCGCGCGGGGATGCTGAGGGAAAAGTCACCCTGCTGGGCAACATAGGCAAATTCGAACTGTGTCGCGGTTTCATCGTTACCAAGATCTTCGCGCGTACCCAGATAAATATCCTGCCAGCGCTGGGCCCAGCGGGATTCTTCCGCCCCTGAGCGCATATCGTCGAGGAAGACTTCAATACGCGATCGGTGACCGTGGGCGATACGCTGGCAGTTGCCAGCGTGCTTCTTCAGGCCGTGGCTGTAATGATAGAAAGCGCCGTCAATCGGTTCACAGGTAAAGCGCAATTCGAGACGTTCGACCTGTGTTGGGAACTCATTTGCGAGTTGCGTCACGGCCCAGCGTGCGACCGAGTCTTCGGTAATCCGCGGGGCGTCAACCAGCGCAAATGCCTGTCGGGGGCCTTTCACGACAATGGTCTCGCCAGACCCGAGTCGCCATTCCAGTTTTACGGCATCGTCGCTGTCTTGGGTGAGTTGTAGTTCCGGCGCCTGCAGCGGAACGAGCAGGCGATGATCGATTTCCTCGTCCAGCCAGCTGCGCAGGGTTTTCTTCACGACTCCGAAGTCACAGACCATTCCCTGGCTATCCAGCGCACCGTCCAGTGTGGCGTGCGCCAGCCAGGTTTCTCCTACGATGCCCCTGTCGGGATCGAGAAAGCTGAAGTCAACATTGATCAGGTTATCGACAAATAAGTGCATGGCGCGGGGTTACTTTCGGACGTTTGGCTAAGGGTTGGGTAATGACTATTCAGGCCGCATTATACTCTTATCTGGGCACTTGCGTTTAGGTGCCATTGTCAGGATAATGCGCCGCTCCTGCAGCATTGATGCAGGTTCTCGATGGTGGCCTCTCCGGTCCCCTCGCAATGAACAGCTGTGAACTCCGCCAGGCCCGGAAGGGAGCAACGGTAGCAGTGGTATCATGTGCCGAGGGTGTGCTGGTTAGGCCGCCACCCAAACCTTCCCTGCTTTCGTCTCCTGTTCTCTTCGCCATTCGATTCCTCGTTTGTGTTATAAACTCCGGGTCACTGCCGACCAATTGGCCGGAATAACGAGGAAAATAATGAAAAAACTGGTAATTGCCCTGGGCGCTGCCGCAGCCCTGACTGCCTGTGCCCCGGAACAGGAATCCACTACCACCAGCGCGCCGCAGGCCGCAGCTGCCAACTCCGCTCAGGAAGGTGCAAAACCGACAGCCGCGGATGCCAAGGCATTTCTTGAAGCTGCGGAAAAGTCTCTGAAGGATATTGGTATCGAGGGTGCGCACGCCGCATGGGTGGCCCAGACCTATATCAATATCGACAGTCAGTTTATTGAGGCCAAGGTTTCGGAGCGAGGCACCGCGCTCGCGGTCAAGCTTGCCGCCGAGGCTGCCCGGTTTGACAGCCTGGATCTGGACGCGGAAACACGCCGCAAGCTGGACAAGCTCAAGCAGGTACTGGTGATTCCAGCACCGCAGGACGAAGCGATGACTGCAGAGCTGGCCGATATCATGTCGAAGCTGACCGGTATGTACGGCGCGGGCAAATACTGCAGTGGGGAAGGGGATGCGCAGAAGTGCTATTCCCTCACTGACATGACCGCCATTATGGCGAAAGATCGCGAACCGGAATTGTTAAAGGAACTGTGGGTGGGCTGGCGCAAGGTTTCTCCCCCAATGCGCCCGCTTTACCAGCGTCAGGTGGAAATCGGCAATGCCGGCGCGCAGGAACTCGGTTACGACAACCTGAGTGTTTTCTGGCGCTCCAAGTACGATATGGAACCGGATGCTTTTGCTGCCGATGTGGATGCGCAGTGGAATAAAGTCAAGCCGCTGTACGATGCGCTGCATTGCGCTGTGCGCGATGGGCTCAACAAACACTACGGGGACGATGTTGTGCCGGCAGACGGCAAGATCCCCG
Source organism: Biformimicrobium ophioploci (assembly GCF_030270605.1). Lineage (GTDB taxonomy): Bacteria > Pseudomonadota > Gammaproteobacteria > Pseudomonadales > Cellvibrionaceae > Biformimicrobium > Biformimicrobium ophioploci. Next base: position 269,003 of record NZ_BSYJ01000006.1, on the reverse strand, counting down.
CGCACCTGCTCGGCAACATGTGGGCGCAGACCTGGGGTAACGTTTATGACCTGGTGAAGCCGGAAGGTGCTGAAGCGCCCTACGACCTGACGGCGCTGATTGAAAAAGCCGGCATGGACGAGATGGAAATGGTCCGTACCGGAGAGAAATTCTTTACCTCGCTGGGCTTCGAGCCTCTGCCGGAAACTTTCTGGGAGCGCTCGCAGTTCTCCAAGCCGCGCGACCGTGAAGTGGTGTGCCATGCCAGCGCCTGGAACCTGGATTACAAGGACGACCTGCGCATCAAGATGTGTATCCAGAAGACCGGGGAAGAGTTCAACACCGTCCACCATGAACTTGGCCACAATTTCTACCAGCGCGCCTATAACCAGCAACCGATCCTGTTCCAGGGTAGCGCCAACGATGGCTTCCACGAGGCGGTCGGCGATACCGTGGCGTTGTCCATTACACCCAAGTACCTGATGGAAATTGGTTTGCTCAATGAGGAGCCGGGTGCAGACAAGGACATCGGTTACCTGATGCAGATGGCGCTGGACAAGATCGCCTTCCTGCCGTTCGGTCTACTGGTGGACAAGTGGCGCTGGCAGGTCTTTAACGGTGAGGTTTCCCCGGAAGATTACAACAAGGCCTGGTGGGCTCTGCGTGAAAAGTACCAGGGCATTGAAGCTCCGGTAGAGCGCACCGAAGCGGACTTTGATCCGGGTGCCAAATACCATATCCCGGGCAATACACCGTACACGCGTTATTTCCTGGCATTCATCCAGCAGTTCCAGTTCCACCGTGCATTGTGTGAGACAGCGGGCTTTGAGGGGCCGCTGCATCGCTGTTCGATCTATAGCAATGATGCGGCTGGCGAGAGGCTGCGTGCGATGATGGAAATGGGCAGCAGCCAGCCATGGCAGGATGCGATGGAAGCTCTGACCGGTCAGCGTGAGCTCGATGCTTCTGCGATCATCGATTACTTCCAGCCGTTAATGACTTACCTGGAGGAGCAGAACAAGGGGCGCAACTGCGGTTGGGAATAACAGGGATTGATTGGAAGCGGGCGTCAAAAAAGTTCCCGTTAACAAAAGAGCCGGGCGATGCCCGGCTCTTTTGTTTGCGCGATTTGTATCGCCTAGAAGGTGTAATTGAAGTTGACGCCGAACAGCCACGCTTCGGTTTCGGTGGTGCCACCATCAAAGCGCGTGGTGCCACTGACACCGGGCTGGTTTACCGGGTCCACCGGGAAGCTGAATTCCTCGATGACGGATTCATCGTCACCCCACAGGTAGCTGAAGCCGGCATCGATACTGAAATTTTGGTCCCAGCGATAGGTGCCGCCGAAGGATACCCACCAGCGATCAGTATCCGGAATCGACAGCGTCCGGTAGGAGATATCACTCAGGTCCCCAAGGCTCTCGGCGGACCGCAGTCCAGCCTGTGCGGTGCCTTCATCCCAGGCAAAACCCGCACGCCAGGTCACTTCGGGGCAGGGGTACCACTCGAGGCCGAAGCTTGCGCGCCAGTTGCTCTCGAAATCCTCTTCCTTAAGCGTCAGCTCCTCGATCACGATACGCTCGCCGGTAACCGGGTTGTTTACCTGGGTGCGCACATCGCTCAGGACCAGTTCCTGAAAGTCATCCCACTCGGTGTACATGACGCCTGCGGCGAAGCCCCACTCGTCATTGAAGCGGTGGTAGAAACCCAGTTCCCAGATGCCTGGTATGTCGATGGTAAGGTCAGCGCTGGCCAGGTCGATCAGGCTGTTGAGGTCTGACCTGATATCGCCATCCGCTTCAAAATCGAAGCCGTCCTGATAGCTGAAGCCAAGGCGGCTGTGCTCGTCGAACTGCCAGAGGAAGCCGATGGTCCAACTGAAATCCCAGTCGCCATCGTTCTCGTAGTCAAGGATACGTTCGCCACCACTGAACCCGCCCTGGGTGAAGAAGGGGTTAGCATCATTGAACGGAACCGAGGTGCGGAATTCGCCTTCACCGTAAAGTGCATTCAGCGACAGGCCGACAGAAAAGTTGTCCCAGCTGTAGGCGATGGACGGCGCCAGGTTGACCGCCAGAATCGAGGCCTTATCGGCGACTTCAAGCGCACCAAAACCGCTTGAGAAGTCGGATTCCAGACCGTAGTTGGAGAAAGCACCGAAGCCCCAGGTCCAGCAATCGTCGATGCGGCCCGCGATGGAAAAGTTGGGGACGAAGGCGTCGGTCACATAGTCGCTGCCGCTGGTAATAAATGGCTCATAGCCGGGCACCAGCGCACCGAGTGGCACGCGGTTGACGCCGTTTTCGGTTTCAAAATCCAGGAAGTGGCTGACTTCGCCGCGGGCCGAGATGTTCGGGTTGACGTAATTGAATCCGCCGGAAATGGCGATGTCTTCAAATAGCGCAGAGCCCGCCGGGTTGCGAATCACGATGGCCGCGGTGTCGCCAATGGTGTTTTCCGCGGCGAAGGCGCGTCCCAGTCCCGCGGAGCTGTGCTCCTGCAACTGGAACCCCGCAGCCAGGGTGTGGCAGGAGACAGCGCTGATCGCGGCTGCCAGAATAGCGCGTTGCATGGTTTTGGCTTTCATGGGTAACTCCTCTCCATAAAGCGAATTGGCCCGCCACCGAGCAATAATGTGCTCGTTGGCACCATGACACACAGACTAGCAGTCCCGAAAAACAGGAATGTGTGGTTCGGCGACTAATTAGTAAATTGGTTCCAGTTTTGACCGGCGGCGAATTTGGAAGTGCTTTGCGGGGCAGGGCGCGGCACCGGGCCGCGCAGGGCGTGCAGATTTACTCTTCAGGGACCTTGCGGCCGTTGTGGGTCAGGCTGGAGAGTGTGATGGAATAGAGTTTGCCGTTTTCCTCGCGCTGGTGCAGTTTGACCAGTGCATAACCCCATTCGGGGGCAAACCAGATGGTTGTGCGGCGCTTGGAGTCCCCTTCGCGGATGCGGGCAACCTTGACGGCCTTGATTTTGCCCAGCGGGGTCTTGACGACTTCCTCGCCCAGTTTCTCGAACCGGTATTGCTTGACGCCGCGCCGGTCGGCGACGTTGTAGCTCATGGCGGTCTTGCCCGCCGCCAGGTCCCGCGCCAGTTGCAATTGAATACTGAGCTTGTCCTGTGTGCCGACGGGAATATTGTCCCGACTGCGTGAAGGGTCGCCAATGTTTCTGAGGGTCCTCGCATGATGGTCGATTTCGAGTACCAGGTGCCGGTCTTTGCCAAGGCCGGTGCGGTGGTATTCGTAGCGAGTCGGCACGAGGCCCTCGTCGCTGCCGGCAAGCTCGGAGGATTCGGCGATTTTTGCAAAAAAGGATTTTGCCGTGAAATCCAGGGCCCAGCCGTCTTGCTTGCGGGCAAGTTCGCGGGTAGCGGTAACGTCAAAGCGGCCGTATTTGGCGGTATAGGTCGCGGTGAAAGGCTCCAGCCGGAAAGGCTCTTCTGCCGATGCCGACAGTGGCTGCAGCAGCAGTAATAGCGCGACGCTAGCAATCAGGTTTTTGAGTGGCACTGAAAATCCCTCGTCCTGAGCCTCTTTTCATTATGGAGTGTTTTTATCGGTGCAGGTTCCCCGCTTTTCCATAATGCGAAAATGTCAGCCCTCGGTAAAGGCCCTGCCGGTCGGCGGCAGAAGTGTCCCGTCGAGGGTACATCCGTCGTCACGCATTGCCAGTCTGCCGCGCGCGAACCAGTCCACTGCCAGGGGATAAATCAAGTGTTCCTGCACATGTACGCGCTCTGCAAGCGCATCCGCGGTGTCCTTTTCGAGTACCGGTACCGTTGCCTGCAACACTGGCGGGCCGCCGTCCAGCTCTTCGGTAACAAAATGCACTGTGACGCCATGTACCTTGTCGCCCGCGTCCAGAGCACGCTGGTGCGTGTTCAGGCCCTGGTATTTTGGCAGCAGGGAGGGATGGATGTTGAGCATGCGGCCGCTGTAGTGCTGAACGAAGCCGGGGGTGAGGATGCGCATAAAGCCGGCCAGCACCACCAGGTTTACTTCGTGCTGGTCGATGGCTGCCATCAGCGCGGCATCGAATGCCTCACGGGTATCGAAGCTGCGGTTCGGTACGACTTTAGTGGGTATGCCGGCCCGCCTCGCACGCTCAAGGCCGAATGCATCGGCCTTGTTACTGACCACCACAGCGATCTGCACGTGCTGTTCATTCTGAAAGCGGTCGATCAGTGCCTGCAGGTTGGAGCCATTGCCAGAAATCAGTACTGCAATGCGACAGGGAGTGATCCCGGTTTGCTCTTGCGCCGTCACGCCAGCTCAACCTGTTCCTCGCCGCCATCGGCCGGCATGATCTCACCGATGACGAAGGCGTCTTCGCCAGCCGCCTTCAGTTCTGCAAGGGCCGTGTCGGCTTCGTCCGCCGGAACACAGATCACCATGCCAACGCCACAGTTGAAGGTGCGGTACATTTCACGCGAGTCGATATTGCCCGCCTGCTGCAGCCAGCGGAAAACCTCCGGCATTTCCCAGCTGCCGGTATTGATCAGCGCTTTGCTGTTTTCCGGCAGTACGCGCGGCAGGTTTTCCAGCAGTCCGCCACCGGTGATGTGGGAAAGGGCGTTGACGGAAACTTTTTTCATCAGTGCCAGCAGGGACTTGACGTAGATGCGGGTCGGCTCCAGCAGCGCTTCGCCCAGTGGTTTGCCACCGAGGTCCTGTGACAGGTCGGCACCGGAAACCTCGATGACCTTGCGAATCAGGGAGTAGCCGTTGGAGTGGGGGCCGCTGGACGCCAGGGCGATCAGCTTGTCGCCGCCCTGTACCTTGCTGCCGTCGATGATTTCGGACTTTTCCACGACGCCAACACAGAAGCCTGCCAGGTCGTAGTCCTCGCCCTCGTACATGCCCGGCATCTCTGCGGTTTCGCCGCCAACCAGGGCCGCGCCGGCCAGCTCACAGCCGCGGCCAATGCCGGTGACCACGTCTGCCGCAACATCCACGTTGAGTTTTCCGGTGGCGTAATAGTCGAGGAAGAACAGCGGTTCGGCGCCTGCGACTATCAGGTCATTTACGCACATTGCGACCAAATCGATGCCGATGGTGTCATGCTTGCCGATGTCCATAGCCAGGCGCAGCTTGGTGCCGACACCATCGGTACCGGATACCAGTACCGGCTCCCGGTAACCCTTCGGCAACTCACACAGCGCGCCGAAACCACCGAGACCGCCCAGCACTTCGGGGCGAGTGGTGCGCTTGGCAACCCCCTTGATTCGATCGACCAGGGCGTTGCCAGCGTCGATATCGACTCCTGCGTCTTTGTAGCTGAGGGATTGGGGCTTGCTGTCGCTCATACTTGGACCTGTCTGGAAAACCGCATGAATAGGAGCCGCTTTCTGGCGACCCCATATTTTGGGCGCGTATTCTACCAGTGACCGCACGGTAGGACTATGCATAAAGCGGCTCGCCGGAGGTTTTACGGGTAAAAACCGTGAACTGGCGTTTATCCGCGATCGCCTGCGCTGATACAATGGCGTTCATTTTGTGGTGAGTGCCACCTGCGGGTGCCTGGAACCACGAGTCGAGTAATATCCGAATCATCGGGTACCAGAATCAAGAATAGCCATGTGCCGGGAGTGTGTTGGAATGCGGAAGATCGGATTGCTGGGGCGAAGCCTCCTCGCAGTGCTGGCTTTGGGCCTTGCTGTCTGGACCCCGGTGCAGGCCGAAATCCTGCCCGGAATGTACGAAGTGACCGAGATTGTTGCTTCCCGGGAAGCCTCCGAGCGCAGGGAGGCCAGCGGCAGGGCGCTCGGCCGAGTGCTGGTGCGGGTCACTGGTAATGCCGATGCAACCGCTAACCCGGAGGTGCAGGAAGTCCTGCGCCGCGCCGGGGATTACCTGCAGACTTACCACTACAGCAACGAAGCGGGCTCCCTCTACCTGAACCTCGGCTTTGAGCCGCAGGCCATCAACAGCCTCGTGCAGCGCCTCGGCTTGCCGCTGTGGCCAAACAACCGTCCGCGTACCCTGGTGTGGCTCGCGGCAGACACCCTGCGCGAAGGGCGCCACCTGGTAGACGAAACCCTGCACCCTGAATTTCTCGGTGCGCTCGAGGGCGTGGCACGCGAGCGTGGTCTTCCACTGGTTTTGCCGGCGCAGGATGGAGCCGACCTGCAGGCGTTCCATGTGGGCAGCCTGTGGGCATTGAACGAGCAGGTCGCACAGAGTGCCTCGGTGCGCTACGGCGCGGATGTGATCCTGATGGGGCGCCTGCTGGAGGCGACCGGTGGGCGCTGGCAGGCGAACTGGGTGCTGATGCACCAGGGCAGCAGCTTTGCATTTGATTCCCGTGGCAACTCGATGGAGGAAGTGGCTTCCGGTGGTATTTCGGGCGCGGTTGGTTTCCTGGCGCAGCGTTATGCCGTGCGCGCCAGCGGTCCGGGCAGCTCCGAGGCGCTGGTGTTGGAGTTGTCGGGCCTGAATGATTTTGATGATTACAGTCGCGCCAAAAAATACCTGCTGGACCTGGCGCAGGTAAAAAATGCTGTTGTGGCGTCTGTATACCGCGACCGGATGACGTTGTATCTCTACACCGTGGGCCAGCTGTCCAGCCTGCAGAACGCACTGGCGCTAGATCGCAAGCTCGCCCAGCAGGACGAAACCGGCCTGATGGACCTGAGCGGATACCGTGCGCCGCTGGGCAGCCCGGAAAATCCGCTGCGCTATCGTTGGCAATAAGCTTTACGGAATAACCCTTTGATGCGTGGTAACCAGCAGCCGCAACAACTCCCGCTCGGTGTCTCCGTGCGGGACCATGCCGATTTTTCCAACTTCTTCCTCGGACAGTCCGGGGCAAACCGCCAGTTGCTACAGCAACTGCAGGCGTTTGTGACTTCCGCCCAGGAACAGTTCCTGTTTATCTGGGGGGAACCGGGCAGTGGGGTGTCCCACTTGCTGCAGGCGGCCTGCAATGCCGCTGAAGAGGCGGACCAGTCGTCGCTCTACCTGCCACTGTCGGAGCTGGTGGGCGCGGATCCGCAGGAGCTCCTGGATGGGCTGGAGCGGATGGAAATCCTGTGTATCGATGACCTGCAGCTACTGGAGCACCGCCCGGACTGGCAGGAAGCCGTATTCCACCTCTACAACCGCATTCGCGATGCCGGTGGGCGCCTGCTCATTGGTGCGCATAATTCCCCGCGAGGTCTTGCGATTGAGCTTGCGGACCTGCGCTCACGCCTGCAGTGGGGTGTGACCTATCAGGTGGAGTCCCTGTCGGATGACGACAAGGTTGCGGCCTTGTGCGAACGCGCGCGCAAGCGCGGCTTTAACCTGCCGGAAGATGTTGCCCGGTACATCCTGTATCGATCGCCGCGGAACACCGCGGTACTGTTTGCCTGCCTGGAGCAGCTGGACAAGGCCTCCCTGATGGAGAAGCGCAGGCTGACCCTGCCATTCGTGAAGCAGGTTCTCGGAATCTGATCGCGCGCTGCCCGTCAGGGGGCAGCGCAGTCGAGGCAGCGTGCGTAGATTGCACGCGGGTCGTTAAAGGTCGACAGCAGGTGGCCGCTGGCCAGTGCAGGGTCGATATTTTGCAGCCAGGCCAGTAACGGCAGGTTCGCTTCTATTCTCGCGTCGACACCCTGGTTCAGGGTGCGCAGGAATTTTTCCAGCGCATTCAGGTCTCGCTCAATTTCCACCACCCGGTAATCCTCGAGCTCTGCAATCTGGGCAGCGTCTGCGATGGCTTCCTGCAGCCCGCCGAGTTCATCCACCAGGCCGAGCTGCTTCGCGTCGCGGCCGGTCCAGACCTGTCCCTGCGCAATCTTGTCGATCTCCTCTGGCGTGCTGTTGCGGGCTTCCGCCACCAGTGCCAGGAAGCGCGCATAGGTGTTTTCCACACCCTGTTGCAGCAGGGACTCGGCCATTGGGCTCAGCGGCCTGTCCAGGCGCATGGCGCCGGCCAGCTTGCTGGTACCGACGCCGTCGTTGTAGATGCCGATGTGTTCCAGTGATTCTTCAAACGTCGGGAAAGCCCCGAACACGCCGATAGAGCCGGTAATGGTGCTGGGCGAGGCCCAGATTTTGTCGGCGCCGGCGGCAATCCAGTAACCGCCGGAGGCGGCCACGCTGCCCATGGACATGATGACAGGGATGCCATCGTTGCGCAGTGCCAGTACAGCCTGGCGAATTTCCTCGGAGGCAAAGGAGGAGCCGCCACCGCTGTCGATGCGCAGGACAACCGCGTTCACTTTTTCTTTTTGCGCCTTGTAAAGCCGCTGCACCAGGGTGGCGCTGCCGATCTGTCCGGGTGGCGCCTTGCCATCCACGATACTGCCGGAGGCCGTCACCAGGCCAATCTTGCCTTTCCTGGAGCGATCTTCGATCGAAGTCAGGCGTATGTGGCGGATATAGTTAATGGCTTCGATGGACTGGTAGCTGTCACCGTCCTTGTTCTTGCCGACTTCCTTCTGCAGCTTACTTACCACCTGCCGACGGTGACTCAGGTCATCGACCAGGCCGGCTGATTTTGCCGCTTCGGCCCAGCTTCCGGCATGGCTTTCGAGCTGCTGGGGCAGGGTATGGATAAACTTGTCGATGCTGTCGGCGGGCAGGTCGCGCAGGGTGGAAACATGTTCCGCGTACTCGGTCCACAGGGCGTTGAGCCAGCGCTGGTTGTTCTCCCTCGATGCCGGCGACATGTCGTCGCGCAGGAAGGGCTCGACAAAATCCTTGTAATCTCCCACCCGGAAAACATGAAAGTTGATTTTCAGTTTCTCCAGCGCAGATTTGTAGTAGTTGCGGAAAGCGCCGAAACCGGTCAGCAGTACCGAGCCCATCGGGTTGAGGTAGACCTGGTCGGCGTGGCTGGCGAGGTAATACTGGGACTGGGTGTAATTATCCGCGATCGCATAGATCGGCTTGCCGGACTTCTTGAATTTCTGCAGCGCCGCGCCGATTTCCTCAAGCTTGCTGAGGCTGCCGCCCACCATGCTGTCGAGTTCCATTACGATCGCATTGATGCGCGCGTCCCCGGCGGCATGGTCAATCGCATCAACCAGGTCTTTGACCCGGGTTTCAGTCTGTTGCGGCTCGGCGCCGAGCAGCAGCGGCAGGGTGCTCTGCTGGGTGAGTTCATCCACCAGTACACCGGATGGCGCAATGCGCAGTGCACCCTTGTCCGGGATGCGATAGGGATCTTCCTTGTCACCGAACAGTACACTGCCGATCAGCAGCAGGATCAGCAGGAATATCAGGTTTGCAAACAAGGTGCGCAGCCAGCCCAGCAAGTGCCAGATGCCACCAAAAAAGCGTCTTATCAAGCCCTTTTTAGGGCGATCCGATTCGGTCAACGTCCTGTTCTCCCGTTGTCAGGGCCATCCTGAACTGTAGCAGTGGTTCTGTTGTGGTGATTACTGCGCCAGTCGCTGCCAGCGCGCGCTCATCATGGATGAAACGAAAAGTACGCCACTTAGCAGCAAGAGTACACCGTGCTGCCATTGCCTGGTGGGCATGGCGAAGTCCACGATACCTGCAGTGACATATATCAGCAGGATAAAGCAGAGCCACAGGTAGCTGCGGTTGCTCTCCTTCAACAGGCCCGGCAACACCAGCAGCAGTGGTACCGCCTGTATCACCAGCAGGCGAACAGAGCCGCCATCAACGAAAAAGCTCCAGATCGCGAACAGGACAAACAGGCCGATATAACAGGCCCAGTTGATCTTTTTGGCGAGCGCATACTTCTGTGCAAATGTCATAGCGGGCTCCGGTTATTTGAGCTTGCCTGCCAGGGTGGCAAGGCGTGTTCCGAGTGCGCGGCACAGCCGGGATTCCTCTGCGGTTAGCGGGCGGGGCTCGCTGCTGCCTCCCCAGTGCGATGCACCATAGGGCGTGCCGCCGCTGCTGGTCTCCATCAGGTCCGCTTCACCGTAGGGAATGCCGGCAATAACCATACCGTGGTGCATCAGAGGCAGCATCATGGAGAGAAGGGTGGTTTCCTGGCCGCCGTGCAGGCTGCCGGTCGAGGTAAACGCGGCGGCGGGCTTGCCGGTGAGGCTGCCATCCAGCCACAGATCACTGGTCTGGTCGATGAAGTACTTGAGGGGTGCGGCCATATTGCCGAATCGGGTGGGGCTGCCCAGTATCAGGCCGGCACAACCGCGCAGGTCTTCCTTGGTGCAATAGGGCGCGCCGCTATCCGGTACCGGTGGCTCGGAAGCGTCGGTATCCGGTGAAACGGCGGGCACGGTTCGCTGGCGCGCCTCGTATCCAGCCGCTTCCACGCCCTGCGCAATCTCCGCTGCCATGGCGCGGGTAGATCCGCTGCGGCTAAAATACAGGATCAGGATATATTCAGTGCTGCTCATGGCTCAGATCAGGTCCAGTACGTTTTCCGGCGGGCGGCCGAGTACGGCCCTGTCACCCTTGACCACGATGGGCCGCTCAATCAGGCGCGGGTGTTCACACATCGCTGTGACCAGCTCCGCTTCCGACAGGGACTCGTCGGCGAGGTTCAATTCCTTGTACTCCGCTTCGCCCTTGCGCAGCAGCTTGCGTGCGGGGATGCCGAGTTTGTTCAGTATTTCACCGAGTTCGGTAGTGCTGGGCGGGTTTACAAGGTACAAAACTGTGTCAGGTGTCACACCATTTTCTTCAAGCAGTTGCAGAGTCTGGCGGGATTTGGAGCATTTGGGGTTGTGATAGATGGTCCACACGGTACGCTTGTCCCTGTTAGTGTTAAAAAAACTTATTCTAACCGTTAATAACTAGCAGGTCAGTGCAAAATGCCCGGCACCAATATTACAATCTCTGATTCACTTCCTGGGGAAAAGGGGCAGGCATGAAGGAACAGCTGGCGCGCTGGTGGCGCTTTATTAAATCGTTGTGGACTCTGTTCCGCGAAAAAAACTGCCAGCAAAGTGCCGCTGCCCTTACTTACATGACCCTGTTTGCGCTGGTTCCGCTGGTGACGGTCAGCTATGCGATGCTGTCACTGTTCCCCGATTTTGCGGACCTGCAGGCAAAGCTGCAGGAGCTGATCTTTGCCCATTTTGTGCCCGAGAGTGGGCGCGAAATTGAAGATTACCTGGCCGGCTTTTCCCAGCAGGCGCAGCGCCTGAGCGGCGCCGGCGTCGCAATGCTGCTGCTGACAGCCGGCTTGATGCTGCGCAATATCGAGCACACGTTCAACGCAATCTGGGACATCCCCCGCGGACGCAAAGGCGTCGCCAGCTTCCTGCTGTACTGGGCAATTCTCAGCCTGGGGCCGTTGCTGCTCGGGATGGGGCTGGCCAGCTCTACTTATCTGCTGTCCATGCAGTTCCTGGTCGAGGACCCGGAGAGCCTTGGCCTGATGAGCGGGATCCTCAAGTTCATGCCCTACGTGCTGACGACAGCCGCGTTTACGCTGCTGTTTGTTGCAGTACCCAATTGCCGGGTGCCGATCCGGCACGGCCTGGTGGGCGGCCTGATCGCTGCGCTGGCGTTTGAGGCGGCAAAAAATGCTTTCGGCACCATTGTCGCCAAGACTTCCCTGCAGGCAATCTATGGCGCTTTCGCTTTCGTGCCGCTGTTCCTGATCTGGGTCTACCTGATGTGGATCATCGTGTTGATCGGTGCTGTGCTGGTACGCACCTTGTCCGCCTACCATGCGGCGGCGCAGGGCCGCGACCACACCGATCTGGTTTCAGCCATGTCGGTGCTGTGGCGCATGTTCAGCAACCAGCAGAAGGGGCGACCCCTCAGTGAGCAGGACGTTTTCCGGGCAGGCATAAAACCCGCACAGTGGCGCCGGTTGCGGCAGATGCTGCAGAAGCGCAAAGTGATTGCGGCAACCGATAAGGGCGAATACCTCCTGGCAATGGACCTGAACAAGCTTTCCCTGTCGCAGCTCGGCGAGTGGATCAGTCCGTCCCTGGTCGGCCAGCACGCCAATGGCCGGCTGGCTGGCGAGGCCTGGTATGACGAGGTCTACCGGCGCTTTGCCAACGCAGAAAAGAAATCCCGCACCCAGCTCGATATCAGTCTGGACGCACTGTTCCGAGGCATTTATGCCGGGGAGCAGGAGCGGATCGCGAATGAAAAACAACAACAGGATCAAGCAGAGTCGTCAGCAGATGTTAAGAAATCAAAAGACAGGGCCTCTGGGAGTGGCTCCGGAAAAAAGCCGGTTGAGCAGGATGGTGGCGGCGTGGGCCGTCGTTTTTTCGTGCGCGCTACTGACTAGCGCCTGCGGCAACAGCGGCCCATCAATGCCGCTCCTGGATGGCGGTAACGTGCCTTTGCGTTCGCTGCAGGGGCAGGTGGTTCTGGTCAATTACTGGGCTGTCTGGTGCAAGCCCTGCCGGGAAGAGATTCCGGAGCTGAACCATTTCGCGGCCGAGCAGAAGGGTAATATTGCGGTATTCGGGGTCAATTTCGATGCGCCAGAGCCGGACAAAAACCGCGCGCAGGCAGAAAAACTCGGTATTGAGTTTCCGGTGCTGGCGGCTGATCCTGCAGCGCTGTGGCAACAGCCGCAGCCGCAAGTACTGCCCGCAACATTTGTGATCGACCGGCAGGGAAACTGGTCCAGGACGCTGTTTGGCCCGCAGACAGAAGAGACCCTCAAGGCTGCTGTTGCCGGCCTCTAGCCGGCAACAAATTTGCGAAATCATTTATTTCGCTGTCAACCAAACCCATCTGTCTCCGTTTTAACTGGTAAGCGCGCGGAAAAGCGCCGGGTGCCCCCGGCGCGCCAACCATAAAACGGAGACAAACATGAATTCACGGATTGTATTTACTGCTTTGAGCCTGGCGTACCTGATCAGCGCACCGGCGCTTGCGCAAGATGGCGAAAACCTCGCCGGGCACCTTGATCGCAAGGGAGACAGGATCGAGCAACATCTCGACAAAAAAGGCGACCGGATCGAAGCGCGCCTCGACAACAGGGGTGATCGCATAGAGCGCCACCTGGACAAAAAAGGCGACAGAATCAACGGCCGCCTTGATGCAGCCTCGGACAGGGCCAGTGAAAACGGTCGCGAAGGCCTCGCTGCGAAGCTGGACCGCAAGGGTGATCGAATCGATGCGCGCCTGGACAGGAAAGGCGACCGTGCTGACCGCAAACTGGATAAGAAAGGCGCGAAGGCAGATCGCCGCCTCGACCGGCGTGGCGCCAGGGCAGATCGCAAGCTGGATCGTAAAAGTCACAGGTTGCAGCGCCGTTCAGGTGGGTGAGGCCCTTCTGGGTGTGCCACGGTGAGATGTAAAACAGAATTGGTGCAAAATAATAAACGCTGGATAACTATCTGCAGTGCAGCCAGAACTCAAACGCAAACTGGACCAGTTCCTGGCTGGTGTCGAGCGGCGGGCCTTCAATATTGCAAGGCTCGCCGTCGGCTCGTCTGACGATGCGCTGGACATCGTACAGGACAGTATGCTGGCGCTCGTGAAAAACTACAGTGGCAAGCCGCAAAGGGAGTGGCGGCCACTCTTTTTTACGATTTTAAATCGGCGCGTGGTCGACTGGCATCGGCGTAACAGGAAGATCTCCCGCTGGGAGTTGTTTCTGGACAGGGTGCGGGGTGATGAAGGCGAGGCCGAGCCTGATATCGGTATTCTTGAGGATGTGGCAGGCGTTGGGCCCGCGAGGCATGCGGAGAATGCTGCGGTCGTACGCGGGCTGGAATCTGCACTGGCCACACTGCCGCTGAGGCAGCGGCAGGCTTTCCTGTTGCGCTGTGTGGAGGGGTTTGACGTGGCGGAAACCGCAACGGCAATGGGCTGCAGTGATGGCAGTGTCAAAACGCATTTATCCAGGGCATTGAAATGTCTGAGGCCACAGATGGAGGAGTTTCGGTGAACAGGAAGCAAACCTCAGAGCATGGCGCATGGCGAAAGTCGACGGATGCCGAGAAGGCTCTGTTTCTCCAGGGACAGGAGGTGCTCAGGCAGATGGATGAATCGCTTGATGCCGCAACCTTGTCGCGTCTGCAGCGCGCGCGTTCCGCAGCCATCGGTAGCCTGGACAGTGGGGCGGATCGCAAGTTGCCGCGCGATGTCGTGCGCTGGTCACTGCTGGGCGCATCTATGGCAACGGTGCTGGCGGTGGTGCTGCTGTTGCCCGGTCCGGGAGAACAGCTGCCCGGTAACGGAGACCTGTTCGGGGATGACGTCTGGCTGGTGACCGAAGACATACAGATGATCGAGGATGTTGATTTTTACCTATGGCTCGCTGAGGGAGGGGTTGATGGAGAGGTCGATGCGCCCTCGACCTGATGGTCTGCAGCATCTACTACTGGCCATTGCGCTTTTTTTAGTGGCGACAGTTTCGGCGGATGATCAGGCGGATGATCAGGCGCGGGAACAACAGGAAGCACTCGATGAGGCGTTCCTGATTTTCCTTGGTGAGTGGGCAGACGAGGAAGGGAACTGGCTGGCGCCATCAGAGCTGGAAGGGGAGCAGCCACAGCTCGAGCGTGAGAGTGAGAAAGCGCCCGAAAACAAACGCGCCCCGCAGAAAGAGGTTGAGGACGGTGAATATGAATAGCAGGCACAATATCGCCGCGTTACTGCTTACCGCGCTGATGCAGTTGCTGGCGCCGCTGGTGGCGGCCGAACCAGTGGCGTGGGAGAATCTGTCCGAATCGGAGCAGGAACTGCTCGGGCGATTCCGCGAGCGCTGGGCCGAACTGCCCGGGGACAAGCAACAGAAGCTGCGCGATGGTGCACAACGCTGGCAGCAGATGAGCCCGGAAGATCGCCAGAACGCTGGCAGGGAGTTTCGTCGCTGGCGGCAGATGAGCCCGGAGCAGCGGCAGAAGCTGCGCGAGCGCTACCAGCGTTTCCGTGAACTGACTCCGGAGCAGCAGCGCAGGGTGCGTGCGGCCCGGAAGCGCTTTCAGCAGATGCCGCCCGAGCGCCGCAAGGAGCTGCGGCGTAAATGGCAGCAGATGAGCCCTGAGGATCGCCAGCGCCTGCGCAAGAACCTGAGAGAACGTCAGCAGAAACGCCAGGGCGCGCGCCGGACCTAGCGCAAAGAGCCTGATAACTTACAAAGGTTAAGGTTAGGTTCAGCAAAGGCTGCCTATGCTGCGGATATTCTCGCTGGAAATGGAGAGCAGCCATGAACCTGAAAACCCCGCTCACAAGCTTCCTTGGCCTGGCCGCCCTGGTCAGCCTGCCGGCCCTTGCCGGTCCCTCCGGTTATGCGGACGACTACGATTTTGCCCAGGTGACATCCGTGACTCCCGTCTATACCCGGGTCGAGGTTGCCCAGCCGCGAGAGCGCTGCTGGGACGAGCAGGTAGCGGTGTACCCGCGTCGTCACTCCGCCACGCCGGCAATCCTCGGCGGCATCATAGGCGGAGCCATCGGTAATGAATTGGGGCACCGCAAGCGCAACAAACAGGTCGGGGCGATTGCCGGTGCCGCGCTGGGGGCCTCCATTGGCAGGGATATCTATCGTCACCAGGGGCATCACGGAGTTCGCTACGTGACCGAGCGTCGTTGCGAAGTGGTTAACGAATATACAACCCGCCAGGAGATCAGTGGTTACGACGTGGTCTACCTCTACAACGGCCGCGAATACACCACTCGCACAGACCGTCATCCGGGGGATAGAATGCGTGTAATGGTCGCCGTCACCCCTCTGCCTTGAGGGGCGGACGCATTCAATACAACGCTGAGCTGGAATCGACTATGGCAATCGGAAATCGCATCTTGGGCCTTGTGCTGGCACTGGCGGTGATGCTGCCGGCAATGCAGGTCGACGCACACGGTCAGGGCCATCGCGAGCCGGTCGATGCAATTGCGGAGCGGCGTGCGATACCCGGCTGGAACAAGCCGCTTAGGGTTCCGGTACAGAAGCAGGGTGTCAGTCGCGAAGAGGCCGCGAAGAAGGTCAAGCAGCGTTACGGCGGCAAGATCCTGGCAGTGAGCGAGGCCAAGAAGGATGGGCGTGCAGCCTATCGGGTCAAGGGATTGACCGGCAAGAACCAGGTTTACGTGGTGTATGTGGACAAGCGCACCGGCAGGATCTCGCGTTAACCCATCGGCGAGCTGAAGGAGATAATCAATGCGTTTGTTACTGGCAGAAGATGAACTTTCCCTGCGTCAACAGCTGGCCAGGTCGTTGCGCAGTGCCGGGTACACGGTAGACGAGGCGCCCGATGGCAGTGAGGCCCTGTTTCTCGGGCGTGAGATGGATTACGATCTCGCCGTAATGGATCTTGGCCTGCCGGAAGTGGACGGTATCGAAGTGATCCGCACACTGCGCGCGGAAGGCAAGCATTTTCCCATCCTGATCCTCACCGCGCGTGGCCACTGGCAGGAAAAGGTCGAGGGGCT
This sequence comes from Biformimicrobium ophioploci, assembly GCF_030270605.1. Classification (GTDB taxonomy): domain Bacteria; phylum Pseudomonadota; class Gammaproteobacteria; order Pseudomonadales; family Cellvibrionaceae; genus Biformimicrobium; species Biformimicrobium ophioploci. The sequence continues at coordinate 252,735 of NZ_BSYJ01000006.1, read as the reverse complement.
TGAAGCTGGTGGCGATGATTACCTGGTCAAGCCTTTCCATACCGAGGAGTTGCTCGCACGCCTCAACGCACTGGTGCGTCGCTCCGCGGGCTTTTCCACTCCGGTGATTGAGGCGGGGCCCATCCGGATGGACACCTCCGGACAAAAAGTTTTTGTCAGCGACAACGAAGTGGAGCTGACCTCATTCGAATATAAGGTGCTCGAGTACCTGATGTTGCATCCGGGCGAGGTGGTCTCGAAGACTGTCTTGACCGACCATATCTACGAGCAGGATTGTGACCGCGATAGCAACGTCATTGAGGTGTTTATCGGGCGCCTGCGCAAAAAGCTTGACCCGGGTGGCGATATATCGCCGATCGAAACGCTGCGCGGTCGCGGCTACCGTTTTGCCCTGACGGCAAGTTAAGCCTCTAATGGCGCCTTCACAAATTTTACACTCCCTCAAGGGCCGCCTAGCCCTGGTTGCCTCCGTGGTGTTACTGGCATTTCTGATACTGGTGACCGGTGTCTTTGTGCGTGCCTACCAGGCTTCCCTTGACGAGGCCAAGCAACGCGAGCTGAAACTGCATATCTACAACCTGCTGGCGGCCGCTGAGGACGAGGGTGATGGCCGCCTGCAGCTGCCACCCGCGATGCCGGAAGCGCGCTTTAACCAGCCGGAATCCGGCCTGATCGGTACCGTAGTCAATGATGCTGGCGAGGTCATCTGGCGTTCGGAGTCCGCGTTAACCGCTGGTGGGCTGCAAATAGAACCGCTCGAGCAGGGCGCGGAGAAGTTCGTGGCAAACCAGGATGGCTTCGCACAGATGGCAATGGGGGTGGGGTGGGGCCTCGAGTCAGAGTATCGGTTTACCTTCTCTGTCTTCGAGGATGTGAGTTCCACCCGCGCGCAGGTCGAACAGTTCCGGGGGACTATCTGGCGTTGGTTGGGAGTGGGCGCTGCGTTGCTGCTGCTGGTACTCTGGCTGGTGCTGCGCTGGGGCCTGGCCCCGCTGCAGGAGGTGGCGCGCTCACTGAAGAAAATCCAGCAGGGCGAGGCGGAGAAACTCGAGGGGGATTTTCCAGCAGAGCTCAGGCCGCTGACGGAAAACCTCAATCTGCTGGTGGATAATGAACGGCGCCAGCGCCAGCGTTATCGCAATACCCTGGCGGACCTGGCCCACAGCCTGAAAACGCCGCTGGCCGTGCTGAAGGGCGTCGATGGCAGCCCCGGCAGCCTTGAGTTGATCCGTGACCAGGTGGCGCGTATGGACCAGCTGGTGAGCTACCAGCTGCAGCGTGCGGTAACCAATGCGCCGCGTACCATTCTGCGCGGTATTGCCATCAGGCCCATTGCGGAAAAGCTGGTGCGTGCGCTGGAAAAGGTTTATGCCAGTCGTGACATCGAGATCTCACTGGAATGCGCCCCCCAGCTGCTGTTCCATGGCGATGAGGGTGACCTGATGGAGCTGCTGGGCAATCTGCTGGACAACGCCTGTAAATATGGCGGCGGCGTGGTCCGGATTGAGGTTGCGCCGGAGCAGGGCGAATACGGCCTGTCCTTTGTGGTGGCCGACAACGGCCCTGGCCTGACCGGTCAGCAGTGGCAGCAGGTTCTGGCCCGCGGCGTGCGTGCCGATGAGCAGCAATCCGGCCAGGGTATTGGCCTGGCCGTGGTGAGCGATATCGTCGAAAGTTATGGTGGCGAGATTGCGCTCCTCGCCGGAGACGCGCCCCAGTCTCTCGGTGGTGCGACCATTCGCATACAGTTGTAATGCTCTCCCGGCGTGCGCAAGAGCGGTGTTAATGCGGTAGCAGCAGCCACATACAACCGGAGATCACCAGCGCGCCAATCAGATTCAATATCACGCCTTCCCGGGCCATACGGCTGACGGTGATGGCCTCGTTGCCGTAAATGATGGCGTTGGGCGCGGTAGCAACCGGTAACATAAATGCGCAGCTGGCGCTCATGGCTGCGGGTACCATCAGCAGTTCCGCCGGCAGGCCGGCGCTGGCCGCTGCTGCGGCCAGGATAGGCATCAGCAAGGCAGTGGTTGCGGTATTGCTGGTAACCTCGGTCAGGAACGTGACGCCGAGGGTGATACACAGCAGCAACGCGAACAGGGGTAGCACGGTAAAGGCGCTGAGCGCCTCACCGATGTTGGCGGCAAGGCCGGACGCAGTGAACCCCTTGGCCAGGGTGATACCACCCGCGAACAGCAGTAACACCCCCCAGGGGATTTTGTTGGCGGCTTCCCAGGTCAGTAATCGCCCGCCGCGACCGTCCGGGATGATAAACATCACCACGACCGCCAGCAGCGCTACCGCCGCATCGTTGGCGTTGGGGATGTCCAGCATTGCCTGCCAGCCTCCGAATGGCTGGCTGCGGGTAACCCAGGCCAGGGCCGTCAAAGCAAATACCAGCAGGACCCGCCGCTCTATCGGCAGCCACGCACCTACCCTGGGGATTTCCACTTCGCTGCTACCCTTCAGGCCCCGGGTCAGCCAGAGGATCATGAAGAACAGGAAGATAAATACCACGGGCAGCGCCCACATCATCCAGTCCAGAAAGCCGATGGTCTGCCCGGTGGCTTCCTCGTAGGCGCCCATAAATATGACGTTGGGTGGGGTGCCGATGGGGGTGCCAATGCCGCCGAGGCTGGCGGAATAGGCAAGGCCAAGCAGCAAGGGTACGGCCAGTCTGTCGCTGTTACTGCTGCTGATGATCGCGAGCGCAATAGGCAACAGCATCAGTGTGGTGGCGGTATTGGAGATCCACATTGAAAGCAGGGCCGCAGCCAGCATAAAACCGATAACGATATGGCGATCGCTGTGTGCTCCGACCACCCGGATCATCGATAATGCCAGGCGCCGGTGTACGCCCGAGTATTCCATTGCCGTCGAAAGCAGGAAGCCACCCAGCAGTAACAGGATCAGCGGGTGCCCGTAGGCTGCAGCCACGTCTGACGGGGTAATGACATTCATCAGCGGTAGCAGCGTCATGGGCAGCAGCGAGGTCACCGGGATCGGCAGCGCTTCTCCGATCCACCAGATGGCGCAGAGTACGGTCACGCCGAGCGTGGCAACGGCAGGGGCTGCCATACCGGCCTGCGATGCGATGGCTGCGGTTGCTGCGGCTGCAACCGGACCAATCCAGATAAGCTTGTCTTTCACCAGAAACTGTTCTTTTATTTTTGGGTTTCTTTGCAGTTTGTGTTTTCCCGGGTACTCGCGCTGTTTGAAGGGTTAGCCGAGAGAAATCTTGATTTCGCTGGAGCCGGGTAACTGTTCCACCAGTCCAGGGCCGCAGAGGGTCGCTGGCGTGAAGTAACCACCTTCACCCTGGTAGTTTGCCAGGAAATCCATGACAGCCAGACAGCCGTAAACCGTCACGTCGTAGCCGTTGGCCGTGGTGACCTGGCCGACTTTACGCTCGCCACGCCGGTCATTGCGCACTTCACCCCAGACCCAGGTCTTGAGGCCAGCCCGTTTTTCCGCAGAGGGTCCGCGTACGCTTTTTTCGATCTTGCCTTTCAGGAAGTTCTGGATGAAGCCGGTACGGAGCAGTGGGCGCAACCAGTTCAGGCGGCGCATCTGCTTCGCCTTGCGCGGGCTGAGCGGGATATACACTTCGATATTGGGAATGCCCGTGCTGTAAAAAGCAGTGGCGACATCGCCCCAGGGAATGGCAATGGCAAATTTCTCGCCGCGGCCGAAGTCGATCGTGCGCTCTTTTTCCGCATGGCCGATAATCTCGATTTCTCCGTTGCGGCGCACTGCGCCGCCGACACCGAGGCTTTCCACGGAAGTTTTGGCCGTACCCGGGCTGAGCCTGGAGTCGGAGTCGAAGCCCAGGGTCAGGTGAGTCGCGCCGGGCATGGCGTCACTCAGTGCACGTGCGAGGCAGTCCGTCGGGATCACGTCAAAACCCGTGCCCGGACACAATACGATGCCGGCCTGTTTTGCCTGTTCGTGCAGGCTGTGGCCGAGCATGTAAACCTGCATTTCACCGGTGATATCCTGGTAGTGGGTGCCGGTGGCGATGCAGGCGCGCATCATGGGTTCTGCAGTGGCAGAGAAGGGGCCGGCGCAGTGGATGACGATATCGATTTCGCGCAATGCATTTGCCAGTGCATCATCGTCGTCGAGCGCGATGGCCATGGCAGGGAGGTTGAGCTCTTCTGCGAGAGGTGCCAGTTTCTGGGCGTTGCGGCCCGCCAGCAGGGGGCTGTAGCCGCGGGAAACCGCTTCCCTGGCCAGCAGGGTGCCGGTGTAACCGTTGGCACCGTAAATCATGATCCGCGGCTTGTTGGTATTGGTTTCCACGATGTTCCCCTGACTTATGTTCTTGGCCGCGACTCTGGCGGGCCGGATTATGTGAATTGGCGCTGTGACCTAGAGGATGCCGTCGCCCGGCGTGAGGCGGTGCGGTGCGAGCTGGATGTTGGCCAGCCTGCGGCCGTGCAGCTCGATTTCACCCGGGTAGCGGGCTTCGCCGGTGGAGGTGAATTCGAAGCTGAAATAGCGCTTCAGCGCGAGGTGCCCGCGCGAAGTACGGCCGATGCGCACGCGGGTCTGTGCCACGGTATCGTCCAGCAGTTGCAGGCCGCGCTCGCGACAGTGGGCTTTTACCGCACGCCGGGCGTGGTCCTTGGCCGCCATACCCATCCAGATATAACTGCCGCCCAGGAATAAAACAAAAACCCAGAAAAGGTCTGAAATAGAGTAATACATTCCGCTTTTGCTTGTTGGTTTCAGCGCCGGCTGCTAGGTTAACACAGAGCGCCACGGCTGATTATTTTTCGGTGACGGCGGGGAGTTCCAGTGCCAGGTTTCCCGCCACCAACTGTTCCTTGCGCGCCTTGGGCCAGCGTTTGATTGCGATCTCGAGTCGCTGCGCGTCCGTGCGCGAACCGACTTCGATGGAAAAGGCCAGCTGCAGTGGCCCGCGGCCGCGCAGGGCTTTGGCACCGCGTACGCCGTCGCAATGCTCGCTGAAGCGGCGCGCTACATCGGTGGTGATACCGGTATAGAGGTGGCCCTTGCTGGTCCGGACTAGATAGAGATGCCAGATTTTGCTCAAATCGGGTACCGGCAGATAATGATTTCGTCGATTCTAGCGTAAATACCCCGGCCAGTAATGCCCGGGCCGGCTTATCAGGAAAAGCGGAAAACCAATGGATATGGAACGAGTTGGAGCACTGCACAATCTCGCGGTGGGTGTAGGGGAGATACTGGCCCTGGTGTTTCTTTTCGGGCTTGTGTTGCTGTGCCTTTATCTCCTTTACCTGTACCTGTCGGACATTACCCAGACAAAGCAGGCGATACGTCGCAACTATCCCGTCATCGGTCGCTTCCGTTACAAGTTTGAGCATCTGGGGGAATTCTTCCGGCAATATTTCTTTGCGCTGGACCGCGAGGAGCTGCCATTCAACCGGGCACAGCGGGCGTGGGTTTATCGCTCCGCCAAGAATATCGATTCCACCCTTGCATTCGGCTCCACCCGGCCACTGAACCAGCCCGGCGATATTGTTTTTCTCAACCACCCGTTTCCCACGCTGGAAAAGGACGCTGTGCCGCCGCGCGAGATCGTTTTCGGCGGCCACTATGTACGCGAACCCTATACAACCAGCTCGATCTTCAATGTTTCCGGCATGAGCTATGGCGCGATCTCCGTACCCGCTATCAAGGCGCTGGTGGACGGTGCCAAGCGCGCAGGCGTGTGGGTAAACACCGGTGAGGGTGGTTTGTCCAAGCATCACCTGGCTTCGGGCTGTGACATCGTGTTCCAGCTCGGTACCGCCAAATACGGGGTGCGGGACAGTGAGGGGCACCTGTCGGACACGCGACTGGGCGAAATTGCAGCGCACCCGCAGGTGCGTATGTTCGAGATCAAATTGTCCCAGGGGGCGAAGCCCGGCAAGGGCGGTATCCTGCCGGGTATCAAGGTAACCGCGGAAATTGCCGAGACCCGCGGTATCCCGGAAGGCATGGATTCAATAAGCCCCAACGGGCACCCGGAAATTCGTTCAGTCGCAGACCTGCTGGATATGGTTGCCCATGTGCGCGAGGTCACCGGCAAGCCGGTCGGGTTCAAATGTGTGATTGGCACCAGCGACTGGTTGCGGGACCTGTTTCAGGAGGTGCATCGGCGTGGCATCGCGTCTGCACCGGATTTCATTACCCTCGATGGCGCCGACGGCGGCACCGGCGCTGCACCACAGAGCCTGATGGACTATATGGGCCTGCCGCTGGTGCGCAGCCTGCCGCTGGTGGCAGACCTGCTGGCGGAATATAACCTGCAGGACCGGATCCGGGTTATTTCCAGCGGCAAGCTGGTTACGCCGTCAGGCGTTGCCTGGGCGTTGGCGATGGGAGCGGATGCTGTGGTATCCGCGCGCGGTTTCATGTTCGCGCTGGGTTGCATCCAGGCCCTGCAGTGCAACAAGAATACCTGTCCCACGGGCATCACCACCCACGACCCGGACCTGCAGCAGGGGCTCGACCCGGTCAGCAAGGCGGAGCGGGTCTTTAACTATGCTCACAATATGGCGCACGAAGTTGGCATCATCGCGCACTCCTGTGGTGCCCGGGAGCCGCGTGAGTTGCGCCGCCATCATGTGGAAATGATCGACGAGCAGGGGGTACCCAGGCCAATGAATGAGACTTTCCCTCCGGTACAGACGTCGCCCGAGTGGTTGATTGCCTCAGACAGAAGGGGTGGGGAGCCGGGCTGATGTATGCCGTGGTGACTCTGGTTGGGCAGGGCCTGTTCCTGGCGTTGGTTGCCCTGACCGGGATGTGGATCGCGCGTTTTTTTCGTGGCGACAATACCCTCGGTTGCCTGATTGCCGGCATTTTGGCCGGGCTGCTGCTTCCCGTGTTCGAATTCGATACCGGCCTGCGATATGACAATATCCGCGAGCTGGTTTTCTTCCTGATCCTGCCAATACTGATTTTCCGCTCCGCATGGCTGATTGACCCGAGGATCATGAGGCGCTGGCTGATGCCTGTCCTGTTGCTGGCAACTGTCGGGGTTGTGATCTGCTGGTTGCTGGTGGCGCTGCTGACCTATTTCGGTATCGCCCACCCAAGCGGTTTCCCGTGGCATGCGGCGCTGCTGACCGGCGTCATCCTGGCGGCCACTGACCCGATGTCGGTGGTGTCCAAACTGCGGCAAGACGGGGCAGATGAGAACCTCGTTGCGCTGATGGAAGGTGAGAGCATATTCAACGATGCCGCTGCGATCGTATTGTTCACGGTGGTTCTGGGGGTGGCGACGAGCGGCGATGGTGCTGGCCTCGGTGCGGTATCCCTTTATTTCGCCGTCATCTTTCTGGGCGGCATCGCGGTCGGCGCCATCTGCGGCCTGCTGGTGGCGATCGTGGTACTGCTGCTGCGCAATCCTGCAGCATCGCAGATTGCCCTGGTGATGGGCGCCATCGGCAGCTTCTACCTGGCGGAACACCTGGCCGGGGTATCCGGCATCATGTCGGTCATGGTGTGCGCAATTATCGCGCGTGTCTGTCTGCACGAGCACCGCCAGGCATTCCTCAAACATACCTCCGTGACCTGGGAATGGCTCGGGTTGCTGTTCGAGGCGCTGGTGTTCGTGATCATGGGGCTGGCCATCACCTTCGGCATGTTCGAGACCCACTGGCTGGCCATGCTGATTGCGATCGCGGCGACGTTACTGGCAAGGACTGTGGCGATCTTCGCCCTGACGCCTGCGAGTAACCTGGTTGGCCGCCCGGTGCCGCTCGGCTGGAAGTGGGTCATGATCTGGGGCGGGCTGCGCGGGGTGATTGCGATCGCGCTGGTGCTGTCACTGCCGGTCGACCTGCCTTACTGGTATACGGTGCAGTCGATGGTGTTTGGTGTGGTGCTGTTCAGTGTGCTGGTGCAGGGGACCAGTACGGGGCTACTGATAAAAAAGGCTGCCTGAGCGGCAGCCTCTTGTTGCGGATTGGTGCGGGTTGGTGCGGGTTGGTGCGGGTTGGTGCGGGTTAGCGCGGACATCAATCCCAGCTCAGGATCACCTTGCCGGACTCACCGGAAGCCATGGCATCGAAGCCTTTCTGGAAGTCATCGATCGGGAACTGGTGGGTGATGATCGGTGACAGATCGAGGCCGGACTGGATCAGGCTGGCCATCTTGTACCAGGTCTCGAACATTTCGCGCCCGTAAATCCCCTTGATCACCAGCCCTTTGAAAATGACCTCGCTCCAGTCGATGGCCATTTCCCCCGGGGGAATCCCCAGCATTGCGATCTTGCCGCCATGGTTCATGGTGGCAATCATGTCGCGGAAGGCCACCGGCACGCCGGACATCTCCAGACCCACGTCAAAGCCTTCTGTCATACCCAGCTCGGACATGACATCGCTGAGCTTTTCCTTGCTGACGTTCACTGCGCGGGTTGCACCCATCTTGCGGGCGAGCTCCAGGCGGTAATCGTTAATATCGGTGATGACGACATGGCGAGCGCCGGCATGGCGCGCAACGGCAGCCGCCATGATACCGATAGGGCCGGCCCCGGTGATCAGCACATCCTCGCCTACGAGGTCGAAGGAGAGGGCGGTGTGTACGGCGTTGCCGAACGGATCGAAAATGGACGCCAGCTCATCGGAGATTTCGTCCGGGATCTTGAAGGCGTTATAGGCCGGTATAACCAGGTACTCGGCAAAAGAGCCTTCCCGGTTGACCCCGACGCCGTAGGTATTGCGGCACAGGTGGCGTCGCCCGGCGCGGCAATTGCGGCAGTGGCCACAGGTAATGTGGCCTTCCCCGGAAACACGGTCGCCGATTTCAAAGCCGCGTACTTCCTGGCCCATGTCGACCACTTCACCCACATATTCGTGACCCACCACCATCGGTACCGGGATGGTCTTCTGCGACCATTCGTCCCAGTGATAAATGTGCATGTCGGTGCCGCAGATGGCGGTCTTGCGGATCTTGATCAGCAGGTCGTTGTGGCCGGGCTTGGGCGGTTCGACGTCCGTCATCCAGATGCCAGGCTCTGCTTTCAGTTTTGAAAGTGCTTTCATGACTTAGATAATTTCCAGCTCTTTGCCGACCTTGATAAATGCATCAATGCACTGGTCCAGTTGCTCGCGGGTATGCGCCGCGGACATCTGTGTACGGATACGGGCCTGTCCGTTGGGTACCACCGGGTAGAAGAAGCCAACCACATAAATGCCCAGCTCCAGCATGCGGTCCGCCATTTTTTGCGCCAGGGCGGCTTCACCGATCATCACCGGGATGATCGCGTGGTCCTCGCCGGCAAGGGTAAAGCCGGCCTCGGTCATGCGCTGACGGAAGTAGGCAGAGTTCTCACGCAGCTTTTCGCGCAGGTCGCTACCTTCTACCAGCATATCCAGAACCTTCAGCGATGCCGTGACAATCGCCGGGGCAACGGAATTGGAGAACAGGTAAGGGCGCGAGCGCTGTCGCAACAGGTCGATGACCGGCTTTTTACCGGAGGTGTAGCCGCCGGACGCGCCGCCCAGGGCCTTGCCGAGGGTGCCGGTAATGATGTCCACGCGATCCATCACGCCACAGAATTCGTGGGTGCCGCGACCGTGCTCGCCGACAAAGCCGACTGCATGGGAGTCGTCGATCATCACCAATGCATCGTACTTGTCGGCCAGGTCACAAACCCCCTTGAGGTCGGCAATGACGCCGTCCATGGAGAAAACACCGTCAGTTGCGATCAGCTTGGTGCGTGCGCCGGCAGCGTCAGCTGCCTGCAGTTGCTTCTCGAGGTCGGCCAGATCGTTATTGGCATAGCGGAAGCGCTTCGCTTTGCACAGGCGGATACCGTCGATGATGGAAGCATGATTGAGCGCGTCGGAGATCACAGCATCTTCCGGTCCGAGGATGGTTTCGAACAGGCCGCCGTTGGCGTCGAAGCAGGAGGTGTAAAGGATACTGTCCTCGGTGCCGAGGAACTCGGAAAGCCGGTCTTCCAGGGCCTTGTGGATGTCCTGGGTGCCGCAGATAAAGCGTACCGAGGCCATGCCGAAGCCGTGCTCGTCGAGCCCTTCCTGGGCAGCTTTCACCAGCTCGGGATGATTGGCCAGACCCAAATAGTTGTTGGCGCAGAAGTTCAGCACACGCTGGTCGTTGTTTACCTGGATCTCCGCATCCTGCTGCGAGGTAATAATGCGCTCGCGCTTGTAGAGGCCGTCGGCGTCAATTTCCTGCAGTGTGGATTCGAGGCGGTCGTAGAAAGACTTTGTATTGGACATAGGATCTATGGTCCCCATTTCCGACAATCATAGGGTAGCAGCCGGGTCTTTCCGCACTGCCGTGAATCATTCTTTTAATTCGGTCAGCTCACAGGCGCGGTGCGCGCAGACCGTCGCTTCCGAGGCGCAGCGGGCGCTGAAATCCAGCGCCTCGTCCAGCGTGCCAAACAGCAGTTGCCACTGGATCTGGCGGTCGTCCTGGCGGTAGGCGCTGACGGCGGTGTAACGCCGTTTGCCAACCCGGGCCGGGGCGAGCTGCACATAGACCGGCAACCCCTCGTACTCGCTCGATAACAGGCGCTGACGCCAGTTGTTCCTGTCGAGCCGATCAGCCAAACGATTACGGGCCTCGCCCAGATAAGGGCTGGCGGGCGTAATTTCGATTTCGATTAAATTGTTGGCAAGTCGCTCGGGCTGTGCGGGCCAGGGCGCGTCGTTCTCTGGAATCCGGGCCTGAGTGGCCGGGGTCGCGAACGATGCGTTACCGGACGATAAAGAAATACTGCTTTGGTTGCTGGTCATGTTCCCTCCAAAAAATACTGGAGGGCTGACGGCGATAGCGCGATCGCTGTTCTCGGAACCGAGAAACTTCCCTGATGTATTGCCTCTTGCGAGACCACATCCCCATAACTTCGGGAAACCACCTTGCCTCAGGTCGGCAGGTTGGCGTTGGCGTCAGCCACTCTCTTGATGACGGGGCAACCATAGCGATGATGCGGCAGGGCGTCAATAGCCCCGCCGTATCAGTTTGTAAAGCGGTTGTGTCGGGTCAGGACGGCATCTGGATGGCCTTGACCTCGGTAAACTCCTCCAGGCCCTGGCTGCCGAATTCGCGCCCGTTACCGGACTGCTTCATGCCGCCAAAGGGCGCGTCGTAGTTGAAGTCGCCGCCATTCATAAAGCACAGGCCGGCGTCCAGGCGCCGGGCAATGGCCAGCGCCTCCTCGTCGGTGCCGGCAAAGACGCCGCTGGAGAGGCCGTAGCTGGTGTCGTTGGCGATGGCCAGGGCTTCGTCCAGGTCCCTGTAGGGGATCATGGAAATCACTGGGCCGAAGATCTCCTCGCGGGCGATGGCCATCTCGTTGTTCACATCGGCGAAGACGGTGGGGCGCACGTAGAAGCCGCGGGCCTGCCCCTCCGGCATATCAGTGCCGCCGGTGACCAGTCGGGCGCCCTCATCGATGCCCTTCTGGATGTAGTCGAGTACCACGCGCTTCTGGCGCGCAGAGGACATGGGTCCCATGAAGGCATCGTCGCCGCCGCCCACTGCCACTGCCTCGGCATTGGCCTTGGCCAGGGCTACGGCCTCCTCGTAGCGGCTCTCCGGCACCAGCATACGGGTGAGGGCGGTACAGGTTTGCCCGGTGTTGATGAAAACATCGTCGCAGCCGTATTTGACCGCTTCTTCCAGATTGGCGCTTTCCGCGATCAGCAGCGGTGACTTGCCGCCCAGTTCCTGGGTAACGCGCTTGACCGTGGGAGCCGCAGCTTTGGCGATCTCGATGCCCGCACGGGTCGATCCGGTGAACGAAACCATGCTGATGTCCGGATGCGCCGAAAGCGCCGCGCCCACCACCGGGCCGGTGCCCGGCACCAGGTTGAACACGCCCGCCGGAACACCGGCCTCCTGCATGATCTCCGCCATGATGTAATCCTGCAGCGGGGTCTGCTCGGACGGCTTCTGGATCATGGTGCAGCCGGCTGCCAGTGCGGGCGCCACCTTGCCGACAAACTGGTGCAGCGGGTAGTTCCAGGGGGTGATGAAGCCACAGACGCCGACCGGCTCCTTGACCACCAGGGAGTTGTTGACCTTTTCTGATTCATCCATGAGCTTTGCGCGCGCGGCAAACGAGCGCATGCCGTAGATCGGCCCCATCACGTGGATGTCGCGGGCGAGGTGATAGGGGCTGCCCATCGAATCGGAGATGGCCCGGGTCAGGTCGTCGGCACGTGCCTCCATGCGGTCGGCGATCGCATTGATCAGCCGCTCACGTTCCTCAGAGGATGTGTTGCGCCAGCTCCTGAAAGCCTCTTTTGCCGCGGCAACAGCTTTGTCCACGTCACTGGCCGTACCGCTTGCGACTTCCGCAACCACCTCTTCGGTGAACGGGTTGACGACGGCGAGCTTTTCGCTGGAGCCCGGCTCAACCCAGGCGCCATTGATGTAGAGTTTATCGAGGTGCTTCATTGGGCATACTCACTAAAAATTTTATTAAATTCGAACGTCGATCAGGGTTGGGCGGCCCGCGCTGAGCGCTTCCCTTACGGCATCGACGAGCTGTTCCGGCGATTCTACCGCAATACCATTGGCGCCGAATGCCTTGGCTGTGGCGACGAAATCCGGAGGCGCGATATTGACGCCCTCCTGCTCGACCTCGGCAGCATCCATGAAGTCGCGAATTTCGCCGTAGCCGGCGTTGTTCCAAACAATGACTGGCAGGCTGAGCGACTGCTCTACTGCTGCCGCCAGTTCAGGCAGGGTAAACATAAGGCCGCCATCGCCAATCAGTGCGCAAACCGGTCGATTGCTGCCCAGGCAGGCTCCAATCGCTGCTGGCAGGGCATAACCCAGGGTGCCGTAACCGGTAGTGCAGGTCAGGTGGCTACGCGCCTCGTACAAGGGTAGGGCGTGGTTGGTGTTGTACGCGAGTTGGGTGGAATCGGTAACGACGATGGCTTCCTTAGGCAACGCTTCGCGCAAAGCCTCTACCCACGGCAGGCGTTCCTCTGACCCCGGCCACCAGTGTGCCCGGCACTCGGCCAGCAGCTTTTTCACCGTGCCGGCACTATTTGTCTTTGCCGGACGTCCCGTTGCGGCTGACGCCAGAGCGGAAAGTGCCAGTTGCGCGTCTGCGCAGATTGGCAGATCTGCCGCAGCACCGGTGGATAATTGCGCGGGATCGATATCGATGCGAATGACGCGGCCCCTGAACCGGTAGCTGTCTCGCTCCAGGTTGCGGTCAGTTTCGGCCAGTTCCGTACCCACCGCGAGGACCAGGTCGGCCTTTTCGATGTGCTCGCGCACAGGCGGGAAACTCAGGTTTGCGCCGCCGCAGAGGGGGTGGCGCTCGTCAACAATGCCCTTGGCAGCGAGAGACAGGAATACAGGCATATCCAGTTTTTCACATAACGCCGTGGCGGCTTTCCCCGCGTCCATGGCACCGCCACCCAGTAGCAGGACCGGATTGCTAGCCTCCGCCAGCCAGGCACTGGCGGATTCCAGCGCAGCGGGGGCGATGCCGGGCTTGTGGATAGTCATGGCGCTGCCCGCATCGACCGTTACCTCTGCCGGGAAAAGGTCAATCGGGATTTCGATATGTACCGGTCCGGGGCGCGCGCTGCCGAACAACTGGAAAGCGCGGTGGATGGCTGCCGGCAGCTGGTTGGGGTCGGTGATGGAATGCTGCCAGATGCAGAAACCACGGGTTACATCCTGCTGGTGTGGTAACTCGTGCAGGCGTCCCTCGCCCATGCCGAGATCCGCGCGACGGTTGACCGCGGAAATGACCAGCATAGAAATTGAATCGGAGTAGGCCTGCGCCATTGCCGTGGCGGCATTGGTCACACCTGGTCCCGTGATCAGAAAGCATACACCCGGCTTGCCCGTGGCCCGCGCGTATCCATCGGCCATAAATGTGGCGCCCTGTTCGTGTCGGGGCGTGATGTGGCGCAGGTTGCTGTCGGGCAGGGCACGATAGAGTTCGATGGTGTGGACGCCGGGGATGCCGTACACCGTGTCGACGCCGTAATCGGCAAGCAGGGAAACCAGCGTTTGCGCGCAGCTGGGCATAGTAAACTCTCTTGTAATTGGCTTTTTGTTTGGGCTGAAAGTTGTAATGACAGCGCAGCCTATAGCCAAGAATGGTAGGCTGCAAGCCGCTGCAGAGACTGCGCGGCGGCAATGGAAAAGGCGAACAATCTTGCGCGCGACCAACAGCCTCGGCATTATCTTGCGCCACGGCACGACTCAGCTCGCAGAGGGAATTTTATGGATTTGGAAAACTGGCGCCGGGAGTATCTCAAGAGTGGCCTGAACCGCGACGACATGCTGGATTCGCCATTCGAGCAGTTCCGTGTGTGGATGCAGGAGGCGGTCCGCTCTGAGTTGAGTGACCCGTCGGCGATGTGCATAGCGACGGTGGATGCCAGCGGGCGCCCCACGCAGCGCATCGTGTTGCTAAAGGCATTTGACCCCAGCGGGTTCGTTTTCTATACGAACCTGGGCAGCAGAAAGGCGCAGGATATCGCCGCCAACGAACAGGTGAGCCTGCATTTCCCGTGGCATTCCCTTGAGCGCCAGGTCGCCATCAACGGCCGCGCAGAGAAATTGTCTGCCACCGAGGCGCTGAAATACTTTGCCACCCGCCCGCGCGGGAGCCAGCTGGCCGCTTGGGCCTCGAGGCAGAGCAGCCCGATCAGTACCCGCCAGCTGTTGATGCAGCAATTTGAAAAGATGAAGGAAAAATTTTCGGACGGTGAGATTCCGCTGCCGGATTTCTGGGGTGGCTATCGCGTGGTACCGGACCGCTTTGAGTTCTGGCAGGGTGGGGCGCAGCGCCTGCACGACCGCTTCGAGTACACCCGGGAAGGCGAGCAGTGGGACATCCATCGCCTGTCGCCCTGATCAGGAACCTGCTTCTCGGTGCACTGGTGCTGGCTTCCCTGCATGCTGGTGCCAGGGAGGCAGCGGCCAATCCTCTGGTTGGGTTGTGGGTGTTCGAATCGGCCAGCTATGAATTGCCGGAGGCCTGCAATAAAGCGTACCTGAATTTCCTCGATCACTACCGTATCGAAGGTAGTGATGGCGTTCGCAAAGGCGTGCTGGAATATTCCCTTGAGCAGGTCGCATCCGGCAGGGGTTACAACCTGATCGTCAAACGCATCAGTAATGACGGTAACCCGAGCTGCTACGGGCGTGAGGCCGCAACCCAGGACCCCGAGGAGCTGCTGTTTTTTTATGTGATGCTTTCCCCGGATGGGGGCAGGATGAAGTTCTATCTCAGCAACGATGCTTTTCATGGGTACCGGCGTGTGCTGGACCCCTGAATTTACCTCTTGGCAATAAAAAAGCCCGCCGAAGCGGGCTTCACGGAAAGGCAGGTTTAGAACCGGAATGCCCCTTCCAGCGCCAAGGTGCGCGGCGGCTTCAGGAAAGCGTAGTAAGTGCTTGCCCCGAAGGTGCCGGATAGCGGCGCGTTGCCGGCGTAGGTAATAATATCCTCGTCGGTCAGGTTCTTGCCCACCAGCGCCACCGACCAGCTGTCACTATCCAGTGCCAACCTCGCATTGATGGTGGTGTAGGCATCGATGCGGTATTGCGGATCGAGGTTCGGGTGGACGTTATGGGCATCCACGAACTGCAGGTCCAGTGCGGAATTGAGCTCCAGATCGCCGTTGAGCGGCAGGTTGTGCTCGATACCCGCGTTGAAAGTGAGTTCCGGTGTGTACTGCCCCGCCTTGCCGGTGTAATCACACAGCTGCACGCCCCACGGCGCGATGACGCCATCCGGGACCTGGCCGGCGTAGCAGTTGCCGTTTTCAAAGTCCTCATAGTTGAAGTCCAGCAGCGAAGCGGCATAACTGACCGTGAGGCTATCGGTCATCAGCCAGCGGCCATCCAGTTCGATGCCCTGAACGACTGTCTCCCTGGCGTTACCCACATTGAAGCCGAGCGTGCCGTCAAACTGGCTGATCTGCAGGTCATCGTACTCGGTGCGATAAACAGCGATATTGAATTCCGCACGACCATCGGCAAAGCGGGTCTTTGCCCCAGCCTCGAATGCGGTGGCTTCTTCCTCATCAAACTCGAAGGAGTTGATGTTATTCGCACGCGCATCGAAGCCGCCCGCCTTGAAGCCGCTGGTAAAGCTGGCGTAGAGCATGGCGTTTTCATCGAGGTCGTACTGATAGCTGATCAGCGGTGTGAAGGCAGATTCCTGGCGGTCGCCGGACAGGTTGTGCCCCAGGTTGCCACCGAGCCCGTCCGGGTTGAACTGCTCGGACTGTACGGCAAACACACCGTAATAGAGCGCTGCCGCCGCCGCATTGGCGGCGCCGAGGGGCGAGCCGTCGATCATGGTGGCATTCAGGACGCGCGAGCCGTCCTTGTCTTCGCGGGTATAGCGACCGCCAACGGTCAGGCGGTTGCTGTCATCGATATTCCAGGTGAACTGGCCAAAGGCCGCCCAGGCATCGCTACCCTGCTCGAATACGCGCGCGGCAGCGGTGCCGCCAATCTGTACCGCCGCCTGGGGCGGGACACCGAGTACGGTCAGGGCCGGGACCACCACGCTGGTGGTTTGCACATTGATCGCATCGCGGAATTCCTGGTCGGAGGTCTGGTAGAAGATGCCGCCGATCCAGTCGACAGTTTCACCGCCCGGTGAGGTAATGCGGATTTCCTGGCTGAACTGCTCGTAGTCCTCGGACATTGGCACAGTGAAAATGTCCGCAGCGATGTAGTCGCAGTCACACAGTTCGTCGAAGTCATACGCAACCCAGCTGGAAATTGCAGTCAGTGTGTTTTCACCGAGCTGGTAGTCTGCCGTGAGGGTGTAGTTGGAAAGATTGTTCTTGCTGAAGTCACCACCGTCGGCCTGGCGCTTGCCGTCGATTCGGCTTTCAAAGCCCGGCTGGCCGAATGCCTGCATAGTGGCGGAATAGACATCGTCCTGAACGATCTCTATCTGGCGGCCGCTGACGTCAAAGGTGTCCCGCTCCGCCTTGAAGGTGATGTCCAGATCCGGGGTCGGAGACCAGAGCAGGGTGGCGCGGATCGCCTGTTCATCGAGGTTGGGTTCATCGTCACCGGTAAAGGTATTCTCGATATATCCGTCCTGCTGGTGGTTGCGGTATGCGAGCCGGCCCAGCAGGTTTTCGGCGATTTCCCCGGAGACGACGCCGGTGAGTTCAGTGCCGCCCACTTCCGGGGTATAGGCTGCGCGGATGCTACCCTCGAATTCCTCCGTGGGCTTGGCGGTGGTCATGTTCAGTGCGCCGGCGATACTGTTCTTGCCGAACAGGGTGGGCTGCGGCCCGCGCAGGACTTCAACGCGCTCCAGGTCCAGGAACGGTGCCCGGATCAGTTGCTGGCGCCCGTAATAGACACCATCGACATATTGCCCGACGGACTGTTCAAAGCCCTGGTTGTTGCCGGAGCCAATGCCGCGGATACGCAACTGCGTGCTGATACCGGATTCGGTCATGTGCATATTGGGCACATAGGCGGTGATGTCGGCAATTTTTTCAATGCCCGCATCCGCCAGTTTGTCGCCACTGACGGCGGAAACCGATATGGGTACATCCTGCAGGCTTTCCACACGTTTCTGTGCGGTAACGGTGACTTCCTCGAGCGTGCGGCTTTCCTGTGCCACGGCCGGGATGGCGAGGCTGGCAATTACCATGCTCAGTATTTTTTTGTGAAGGGTCCGATTCGTCATGCTGATCTCTCCTGGCTGATCATAGATACGCTTCGGCTTTATTTTTTTCCGTGTTTTCGGAACATCCCCGTAGTGAAAACACTGGCGTTATCGCCGAATGCAGTTTCCATGTTATACAGATTTTCGGCGACAAATAAGTGAATTTAAAAGCACGTTCGTGCCAGGCATGCAGGAGTTGCTGTCGTCCCTTTATATAGCGCGGGCAACGTTTTGATTCGTAACATTTTTTTGGAGTTTTCAGTGCGATACATCGACTGCCCGGAGCCGGGCGCAGCGGAAAATATGCAGGTCGCTGAAGGGCGCAAGCCAGAAGCGGGGCGCGGCGAGGTGCTGATTCGCGTGGCAGCGGCCGGGGTCAACCGGCCTGATATTGTGCAGAGGCAGGGCTTCTATCCGCCGCCACCCGGGGCATCACGGATTATGGGGCTGGAGGTTGCGGGGAAGATTGAGGCACTCGGCGAGGGTGTGACGGGCTGGCAGGTGGGCGACCAGGTCTGCGCCCTGACCAACGGTGGCGGGTATGCAGAATATGCCGCGGCACCGGCCGCGCAGTGCCTGCCAGTGCCAGCGGGTCTGGGGCTGGTTGAAGCGGCGGCGCTTCCGGAAACTTTGTTTACCGTCTGGAGCAATGTGTTCGATCGCGCAGGCTTGCTGAGTGGTGAAACCCTGCTGGTGCACGGTGGTTCTTCCGGAATCGGTACTGCGGCAATCCAGCTGGCCAGTGCAATGGGGGCGCGAGTGTATGCCACGGCGGGCAGCGCTGAAAAGTGTGCGGCCTGTGAGTCTCTCGGCGCGAGTCGCGCGATCAACTATCGGGAGGAGGATTTTGTCGAGGTGATTCTGGAGGAAACCGGTCTGGCCGGAGTCGATGTGATCCTCGATATGGTTGGCGGTGACTACGTAGAGCGCAGTATCAATGTGGCCGCGCAGGACGGCAGGATCGTCAATATCGCGTTCCTGCAGGGGGCGAAAGTCGAACTCAACCTGATGCCATTGATGCTGAAGCGGTTGACCCTGACGGGCTCCACGCTGCGCGCTCGCTCGCCTGAGGTGAAAGCGGAGATCGCGCGGGCACTTCGCACCAATGTATGGCCCCTGATCGAGGCGGGCCAGCTAAGGCCGCAGGTTTATTGCTCTTTCCCGCTGGAAGAGGTTGCAGAGGCGCACCGGCTGATGGAAACGAGCCAGCACATCGGCAAGATTGTGCTGACTCTCTGATAACCCGCACCGCCGTCGGTCAGGGTGCTGCGAATTCTCGTGGTGACGGCAGGTAGATCGGGATATAGCGATAGATTTCCGGGTCGTAGAAGGGCGAAAGCGCTTTTGCGACCGCGGCATAGGCGACATAGTGCTCCCGAATGGTCTTCACATAGTGCACCGGCTCGGAACCGCGGGCGTAACCATAGCGCGCCTTGCGGAAATACTTTTCCTGCTCCAGTAACAGCATCGCTTTTTCCACGTTGCCGAACCAGACATCCTTGTTCCAGCCCTGTTGTTTGGCCAGCCTGCGTGCATCGAATACGTGGCCGATACCGGCGTTATAAGACGCGAGGGTAAACCAGATCTTGTCCTCCGGCTCGATAACGTCCTTGAAACGGTTCTCTACCCAGACCATGTACTCAACACCAGCCTTCACCGATTTCTTGGGGTCGTAGAGCGGGGGCTTATAACCCATACCCTTGGCCGTGGCCGGCATGACCTGCATCAGGCCCTGGGCACCCGCGTGGGACTTGGCCTTGGGGTCAAAGCGGCTTTCCTGCCACATCTGCGCCACGATCAGGCGCCAGTCGAAGTCTGTACCCTCAACAGCTTTCTTAACGATGTCATCGAACGGTGAAATGGCGCCGCTCTTGTCGTAGCTCTGCTTGAATGTCGCTGCGTGTTTGGCTTCCGGCTTGAAATAGGTGTCGTAAGTCTTGTCCAGGAAGCCGGATTTTTCCGCCTTGGCGATAAACGTGTTGAGCTCTTCTGCCAACGCCGGGTTCTCATCCCGTACCGCCATGGCCTGGGGTTTCTCCCCGCCAACCTTCATGCCCAGTAGCAGGGTGTCGAAGTTACTGATGGAGATTTCCGCAAGGTTTGTGTCCACGATTGTTGCATCATATTCACCGCTGGCGACTTTTGAGATGATGGCGTCGGTGGAGATATCGCGGGGCGCAATCTGCACTTCAAAACCGTGTTGCTCGGCCAGCGCGCGTGCCTGAGAGACTACGGGTGAATGGTAACGAACGGTAAGCACCTTGCCTTTCAGCTTTTCCGGGCCGTCGATCTGGCCGGTTTGCTTGTTCGACAGGATGTTGGTGCCGACCTTGACGTACGGTGCGGTAAAGGTAGCACCCTGGCCTTCCCGCTCGGGGGTGACCGTCAATGAGCTGGCAACGAAATCGCCCTTGCCTTCCTTCAGCATCTGTAAAAGATCGATGTCAGAGGGTACCGCGACCACCTGCAGGCCCAGTTTGTTATTGAGGGCAAACTGCCTGGCCAGGTCAAAGTCGAAGCCCATCAGGCGGCCGCGCCAGATGTAGTAGGTCTCCGGTGAATTGCGAGTGAGCATACGGATCACGCCGCGCTTCTTGATTTTGTCCCAGTCATCCGAAAACCGGGTAGTAGTGGAGGCCTTTGCAACGGAAAAGGTGATGAACTCATTGAGCTTGGCTATGAGTTGCGGGCTTTCCTTTCTCAGTGCCCATGCAATGTGACGTCCTTCATCTTCGCGGTCCAGTACCTGGAAGTCATCACGGTAGTGCTTCAGGGCATTTACTTCATTACTGTCAGCGATGAGGATACTGTCTGGTTCGGCATTGATGCGGTCGACCAGGTCATCCATGCGTGCATCGTTGGGGATCTCTTCCACATCGATATGCATTTCCGGGTTTTCCTTCGCATAACGCTCGGCCCACTCGCTGAACAGGGAGTCTTTCCTGGCAAGCAATTTCCTGCCCGTAAGGTTATCCGGGTCGTCCGGCGCTTTTGCATCCTTGCCGATCAGCCCGAATTCATTCACTGCAGCCAGTGGCTTGCTGAAATCCACCAGCGCGTGGCGGCGTTTGGTTTCTGACAGGTTGTCGCCGATCAGGTCGCCCTTACCTTCGCGTAGCGCCTCGATGGCAGCTTCGGGAGAGTCCACCAGAATCCACTCCGGCGTAAGTGTCAGCCACTCGGCAAAACTCTGCGCCATCTGGATATGGCCGCGGGTGACAATGTCATTGCGCGGCAGCTCGGTATTCTCCATCAGTGAGAAAGTCAGTATGCGCAGGGTGCCGCGCTTAGCGATGGCATCCAGATCGCCAGTCTCGATGTAGCGCGCGACTTCCTCTCTGGCTTCTTTCACGGCCTCCTCCAGCGGATCCTCCTGTGAAGTACCACTGCTATTGCCATCGTCATCGACTGGCGTCGATTCTGGCTTTTCAGCGGGAGTTTGTTTCGCGAGATTTTCGGCCTCTTCTGGCGGCGGGACCTCCGCGGCAGTTTCCGCCGGGGGCGCTGCGGCAGGTTGCTCGCCAGCCGATGAGCCGGATTGTGAAGGCCGCTCAGGGGTGCAGGCGAATGCCAGCACCGCTATAAGGCAGGTAGCGAGGGTGCGTGCGAAACGTTGGGACGATGAAATCAACACGACGGGCTCCAATAGCCGGACATGTGTTGGAGTGTAAAACTGGTCCCGGCCAGATGGCAGCGAAAAAGGTTATAAGGCCGGTGCTGGATATAAGGCCGAATTATTTCTGTTCGGGTCCTGCTGCCGCAGTGCCGGTGCCGACCACTTCTGCCTCGATTTCACCCCGCGCGACGCGCGCACGAATGCGGTCACCGGTGCTAACCTGCGCGGCATCGGTTACGACCGAGTTATTGCTGTCCAGCACGATGCTGTAGCCGCGCCCCAGTACTGCGAGCGGGCTCACGCTGTGCAGCAGCTGGGCGCTGCGTTCGAGTTTGCCGGTGCGGAGCTTGAGCAGGTGCCGGATCGCGGTGGCGAGCCGATCCCGGCTCGATGACAGCTGGCGCTGTGCGGCAGCGAGGCGGATGCCGGGGTTGTGCGCATGGAGCACGCCGCGGGCCTGAGCCAGTTTGTGCTGGCCAGTAGCGATACGCTGGTTTGCGGCGCGTCGGAGGCGCAGCTCCAATTGGTCGAGACGCTGTGCGGCACTGTTTATGCGATCGCTCGGGTGACGCAGGGCATTGCGAATACCGCGCAGGCGCTCGGCGTGGTGGCGCAGTGTGTTGAGGATGCTGCGTGCCATTCGCTCGGTGACATCCTGCAGTTGTTCTGACAGGCCAGCCGCGTTGGCGCTGGCGATTTCCGCCGCTGCGGAGGGGGTTGGTGCTCGGACATCGGCCACGAAGTCGGCAATGGTTGTATCGGTCTCATGGCCGACTGCAGATATGGTGGGAATGGGGCAGGCGGCCAGGGCACGGGCCACGATCTCCTCGTTGAACGGCCAGAGGTCCTCCAGTGATCCGCCACCACGGCCGACGATCAGCAGGTCGTGCCTGCCGCTGGCCGCGGCCCGCTGTATGGCCGCGGCGATTTGTGGCGCGGCCTCCTGGCCCTGCACGGCAACGGGCCAGATACCGATTTCTGCCGCCGGGCAGCGCCGGCCCAGCACATGGATGATATCCCTTACCGCAGCACCGGTAGGGGAGGTGATCACGCCAATGCGCATTGGCAACTGCGGCAGCGGACGCTTGCGTTCCTGCGCAAACAGGCCCTCTGCACGCAGTTTCGCCATGCGCAGTTCGAGCTCGCGCTGCAATGCACCGTGGCCGGCTTCTTCCATATGCTCCGCAATCAGCTGGTATTCACCACGCCCCTCATAAAGACTGACCCTAGCGCGGATCAGGACCTCGCGGCCATTTTGCGGCGCGAACCGCACAGCCATATTGCGACCGCGGAACATGGCGCAGCGCACCTGCGCGCGGCTGTCTTTCAGGGTGAAGTACCAGTGGCCAGACGAAGGACGGGCAAAGTTGGAAATCTCGCCACTCACCCAGAGCAGGGGAATGCTGCCTTCGAGCAGCTGTTTGACCTCGCGATTGAGTTCACTGACTGAGAAGACCTGTCGTTGCGGGGCTTGCCTGTCCATTTTGTGACCAGAGGTGTCCGTATCGATGAATGATGTGTCGGGGGACACATCATTGCAGTGGCAGGGCAACGGGTAAAGGTAGATCGCCCCCCTTTTTAGGAAGTTAGTACCGAAATTCGGTCGAAAGCGAAATAGGGCTTTTCTCTAAACTGGTATCTGGGATAAAATAGAGCGGATACCGTTCTTACCCTTATTCTGAGGTTTAGGTGTCAATGTCCGATCTGTTACGCATCGCCCGCGAAGCCCTCACTTTTGATGACGTCCTGCTGGTGCCCGGCTATTCCGAGGTCACCGCCAAGGATGTGAGCCTGCAAACCAAGCTCAGTCGCAATATCACCCTGAATATCCCCATGCTGTCCGCGGCCATGGATACCGTGACAGAGGCGCGCCTGGCCATCGCCCTGGCGCAGGAGGGCGGCATCGGCATTATTCACAAGAGCATGAGCATCGAGGATCAGGCGCGGGAAGTGCGCGCGGTCAAGAAGTTCGAGGCCGGTGTGGTCAAGGATCCGATCACCATTGATGCCCGCGCCACTGTGAGCGAGCTGGCGGAACTGACGCGCCAGCACCAGATCTCCGGTGTGCCTGTGCTGGAAAACGGAGACCTGGTGGGTATTGTCACGGGCCGTGATGTGCGTTTCCTGACCGATATGAGCCTGCCTGTCGCCAGCGTAATGACCCCGAAAGAGCGCCTGGTAACCGTACGCGAAGGCGTTGGCGCAGAGGAGGTCCAGCACCTGCTGCACAAGCATCGCATCGAGCGTGTGCTGGTGGTCAACGACAAGTTTGAGTTGCGTGGCCTGATCACTACCAAAGACTTCAACAAGGCAGAACAGTACCCGAGCTCCTGTAAGGATGCGGACGGTCGCCTGCGTGTTGGCGCATCTGTCGGTACCAGCCCGGATACGGATGACCGCGTTGCGGCGCTGGTTGAGGCTGGCGTGGATGCGCTGGTTGTGGATACCGCGCACGGGCATTCCCTCAATGTGATTGACCGCGTGAAGCGCATCAAGAGCATGCACCCGGGTGTGGATGTGATTGGCGGCAATATCGCCACCGGCGCTGCAGCGCTGGCGCTGGTCGAGGCGGGCGCGGATGCGGTGAAAGTCGGTATTGGTCCTGGCTCGATCTGTACTACCCGAATTGTTACCGGTGTTGGCGTGCCGCAGATTACCGCGATTGCGGAAGTCGCTGGCGCGCTGAAAGGTACCGGAGTTCCGCTGATCGCTGACGGCGGTATTCGTTTCTCCGGTGATATCTCCAAGGCCATCGTGGCCGGCGCCAGCTCGGTAATGATGGGTTCCATGTTTGCCGGTACCGAGGAAGCGCCGGGCGAGGTAGAGCTGTACCAGGGCCGTACCTACAAATCTTATCGCGGCATGGGCTCCCTGGGCGCCATGAGCCGCACCCAGGGTTCATCCGACCGTTACTTCCA
Source organism: Biformimicrobium ophioploci (assembly GCF_030270605.1). Taxonomy (GTDB): domain Bacteria; phylum Pseudomonadota; class Gammaproteobacteria; order Pseudomonadales; family Cellvibrionaceae; genus Biformimicrobium; species Biformimicrobium ophioploci. The sequence goes on along the minus strand of NZ_BSYJ01000006.1, from coordinate 228,557 downwards.
GGATGCCAGCAAGGGCGCGGAAAAACTGGTGCCAGAAGGAATCGAGGGTCGTGTGCCTTACAAGGGACCGATCGCCGCCATCGTGCATCAGATGATGGGCGGCCTGCGCTCTGCGATGGGTTACACCGGCAGCAACGATATCGAGACCATGCGCACCCGTCCGGAGTTTGTGCGGGTTACCGCTGCGGGCATGGGTGAATCCCATGTACACGATGTGACCATCACTAAAGAGGCGCCAAACTACCCAGTCGGCGGTCGCTAACAGGCAGTTGCTATTTGAATTATTTCTGGCGGGCCTGAGGGCCCGCCTTGCATTTGACCTTTAATTTTTTGAGAAAAAATATGTCTCAGGATATTCACGCTAACCGGATTCTCATTCTGGATTTCGGTTCCCAGTACACTCAGCTGATTGCGCGTCGCGTGCGTGAAATCGGCGTATTCTCCGAAATCCGCGCCTTCGATATGAGCGCGGAAGAAATCCGCGAGTATGCGCCGAAGGGCGTTATCCTGGCTGGCGGCCCGGAGTCGGTTACCGAGGCGGGTTCGCCGCGCGCTGCGCAGGAAATCTTCGAAATGGGTATTCCGGTACTTGGCATCTGCTACGGCATGCAGACCATGGCGGAGCAGCTCGGCGGCAAGGTGCAGGGCAGTACTGTTCGCGAGTTCGGATACGCGCAGGTCAAGGCTGAGGGTGAGTCCTCCCTGCTGGCGGATATCAAGGACCATGTAGGTCACGCCGGTGAATCCCTGCTGGACGTATGGATGAGCCACGGTGACAAGGTTACCGAGATGCCTGCGGGCTTCAGCCTGATGGCCTCGACCGAGTCCTGCCCTATCGCAGGCATGTACGATGAAGAGCGTCGCTTCTACGGTGTCCAGTTCCACCCGGAAGTCACCCACACCCTGCAGGGCAAGCGTATCTACGAGCACTTCGTAATGCAGATCTGCGGTTGCGAAGCACTGTGGACGCCGGCCAATATCATTGAGGATTCCATCGAGCGCGTACGTGAGCAGGTAGGTTCCAGCAAAGTGCTGTTGGGCTTGTCGGGAGGTGTCGACTCTTCCGTGGTCGCGGCGCTTCTGCATCGCGCCATCGGCGACCAGCTGACCTGTGTGTTTGTGGACAATGGCCTGTTGCGCAAGGATGAGGGCGAGCAGGTTATGGAAATGTTCGCGGCCAATATGGGCGTGCGTGTGATCCGCGCCAATGCGGAGGACCTGTTCCTGTCGCGTCTCGATGGCATCGACGAGCCGGAACAGAAGCGCAAGATCATCGGCAATACCTTTATCGAGGTGTTCGACCAGGAAGCGACCAGGCTGACCGACGTCAAGTTCCTGGCGCAGGGCACTATCTACCCGGACGTGATCGAGTCTGCCGCGGCCAAGACCGGTAAGGCGCATGTGATCAAGTCGCACCACAATGTGGGTGGCCTGCCGGAAGACATGGCTTTTGAACTGGTGGAGCCGCTGCGCGAGCTGTTCAAGGATGAGGTGCGTACCATCGGCCTGGAGCTGGGGTTACCGTACGACATGGTCTACCGCCATCCGTTCCCGGGTCCTGGCCTGGGGGTACGTATCCTTGGCGAGGTGAAGAAAGAGTACGCGGACATCCTGCGTGAGGCCGATGCCATCTTTATGGAGGAGCTGCACGCTGCCGACTGGTACCACAAGACCAGTCAGGCTTTCGCCGTGTTTATCCCGGTCAAGTCTGTCGGTGTGGTGGGCGACGGCCGCCGCTATGCGTGGGTGATTGGCCTGCGCGCCGTGGAAACTGTGGACTTTATGACCGCACGCTGGGCGCACCTGCCTTATGAGCTGATCGAGAAGGTATCCAACCGCATCATCAACGAGATCGAGGACGTGTCCCGTGTCGTGTACGATGTTTCCAGCAAGCCGCCCGCAACCATCGAGTGGGAATAATCTGCGTGGGGGTGGTGCCAGGCATCACCCCTTGCCAGCTTAGAAACTAATGCCGATATAGGCCCTTAGCTGGCGCGGTTCAAACACCTTGTAATGGTTGTCCGCAATGCCTTCTGCGGGCTCCCCCGGCAGCCGCGATGCGTAAAAGTAGTCGATGTCGTGATCATCTGAATTGAACAGGTTCAGGGCATCGACCTGCAGCCGCCAGGTATCGCTTTTCCAGCCGAATGACAGACTCGCGAAGGTAGAGCCATCGGATTCTTCACTGCGATCTTCGATGAGCGGGAAACCTGAGAAGTGACGCACCCGGAATGAACCGAACCAGCCATCAGCGAGATCAGCGGTAATGGCGCCGGTGGCGACGAACGGGATGGCGCCGGGAATGTCATCTCCTTCCGGGGCGCGATCTGCAAACTTTGTATCCGTCCAGGCGAAGTCTGCCTCGAGCGCCCAGGTTTCATTGATGGCAAAATAGTTGTTGAGCTCGAGGCCCCAGCGCTTGCTCGGCCGGCTGGCCTCGGTATTGCCCGCATCACCGACAAACAGCAGTTCCGAGTCGAGCTCCAGATACCACAGCGCGAAGGCGCTATTCCAGTCGTCAAGCCACAGTGCCTTGTATCCCAGTTCCGCGCCAGTTGACGCCACCAGTGGGTCCACCCGCGCTGCGCGCTCGCCTGTCGCCGGGTCGATACGGATGGTAGTGCCGCGCGCATCGTTGGAATGAAAACCCCGGCCGGCGCTCAGGTAGGCTTCACTGGTTTCCGATAGCGCGCGGATCAGGCTGAACTTGGGGCTGAGGATGTTACTCGATTGTTTGCCCGAGTTGGCTGCATTGTCTGCGCGCACATCAAAGCGGTAGTGATCCCCGCGTATGCCGAGCAGGCTGCGCCATTGCGATGACACTTGCCACTCCAGCTCGTAGAAGATCCCGATACTGCTCTCATCGACGCTGTCTTCACGCACGGAGTCTAGGCGCCTGCGCTGGTGGCTGTGGTAAAGACCTACTGCCTTGATGTCATCCTGGCGCAGTTCCGCCCCAAGGCGATGCAGAAACTGCTCACTGGAACCTCCTCCCCACTGGTGTTGGGCGCTGCCGCCGAGGATCAGGCGGTCATCGTATTGTTCAAACTGATCGCCCTGGAGAGGGGCATCCAGCAGGTAGGTAAAGTTGGACCAGAGCTGCATGCGGTAATCGATCAGGTAGGCGTTGAAGGTGCTGCTGCTATTCGCCGCATCGCGCTGGTAGTGGCCGGAGAGGCTGGCCCGGTGCGACTCTCCACCCAGTGAATCATCCAGAGAACCAAGCTCATCAATGAGGCCCAGGGCTACCGCCCGCGCCGGAATCTGGTCGGCCGAGTTCCATGTGTTGTCATAGTACATGGCGCTGATGCCCCAATGCTGGGATCCATCGCGGCCGCTGAGTTTCAGCAGGCTGTTTATCTTATTTACGTCTTCATCAATATCCGTCCATGGCCCATCGTAAGACTGGCCCTCCAATGCTCCTGAGACGGTGATCGTGTCCGCATCCAAGTGGCCCGTGGCCAGCATACGCCGGTAGCCGTCCTCCCCAAGTCCCAGCTTCAGGCCGATGTCCGGCATCCGGTCGAAGGTGCTGATATGTGCGCCGCCTGCGGATGAGAAATCCCCCAGCTCGGCGTGGTAGGGGCCCTTGACGAAACGTAGGGTCTCGATGGTTTCCGGTATCAGGAAGTTGATGTCGGTGTAGCCCTGGCCGTGCCCGTGGGTACGCATATTCACTGGCATGCCGTCGATCCAGGTGGCGAAATCGGTGCCGTGGTCCAGGTTGAAGCCGCGCAGGAACATCTGGTTGGATTTCCCGGAGCCACTGTGCTGGGTGACGATCATCCCGGGAATGGACTCGAGGATGTCACCCGGCCTCAGCAGCGGTCTTAGCTCGATATCGACCTGGCCAATGACACCTTCTGAAGCAGAGCGCGCCTCCCCAACCAGGGTAGTGCTTCGCCCTTCTACAACCACTTCCTCCATTTCCTCCATTTCCTCCGGTTCATGTGCGGCCACGGGGGCGGTGACTGTGGCGAGCAGGACAACAAACAGGCAGAGGTTGAAAATCAGGCGGCTTCCGGGCGTCATTCTTATGTGCTCAATCAACGTTACCCGAAGATTTTAGGACGACAGCGAGCGGGGCAAGCCTCTGTTAGCGGCTGTTTCCTCGGGTTTGGTTGGGAGTTGCAAAGCACGCCGTTTCGGACCGGCCAACGGCTCCGGCTGCAATTTACGGATCTACAGCCAGTTTTAGGGGGTGGGCGAGCGATAAAACCCAATAAATTCAAATGGCTGTCGTGTTTTGCCACCTGAATTCAGGTGTTCCAATGACGATGGCTCCAGCTAAATAGTACGAGCGTAGAAAATCTTTCCACAAGCTTCGCCGGTGTCGCGAGCGAAATGAAGTTAGCTTCGGTTTTTGTCAAGAAAAAATGTAAAAATTCCGTAAGTCATTGAAAATAATGGGTTTTTCATTGGTGGCTAAAAAAACTACAAAACGCTGGTGGCACCGAATTTCGGGGCCTGAGGGCCAATTCCCAATTGTTAGCCACAGACTTATCCACAGTTCCTGTGGAAAATGGCGGAACGCCGGCGTAATTTGCCTACTTTATGGGCGGGGGATTTCTTGATTTAGCGCAATTCGTCGACTAGCGAAATTTGCAAGAGGTAATTGGGGGTAATAAATGGGGGGAAATGCGCCAGCGCCGCGCCTGCTGCACTGGCTCGGGGCACCCTTCACGAGTGCCCTTGAATGGTCCTGCTCAGCTGGCCCGGGGGACGGCGCCGACTACCGCGATAAAGTACTCCCAGAATTTGCCCACACTCTCGATATGCACCTTTTCGTCCGGGGAGTGGGCGCGGCGAATCGTGGGCCCAAACGACACCATATCCCAGTTCGGGTACACATGTCCCAGAAGACCGCACTCCAGCCCGGCGTGGATCACTTTTACCGCCGGTTCGTTGCCGTACAGCTTCTGGAAGGTGTCCTTCATCATTGCCAGTAGCGGCGAATCCATATTCGGAGTCCAGCCGGGATAGCTGTTGTCGATACTGGCCTCTCCGCCGGCGAGGCGGAACAGTTCGGCAATGCTCTGCGCATGCTCATCGCGGGCGGAGTTGGACAGGCTGCGCACCAGGCACTGCACCTGCACCGCATCATCGCTGGTCTTGACGATGGCCATGTTGTTGGAAGTCTCGACGATACCCTCGAGGGCGAGGCTCATGCGAGCCACCCCGTTGGGGCATACGCGCAGGGCGCGGATCAGCGCGGCCTGTGCCCCTGCATCCAGCATGGTTGCCGGGCGATCGGCAGCTTCGAGGGTGACGGAAAGGTTGGGCTCGTTGCCGAGTTCTGCCGCGACTTCCTGCACACAGTCGTTGAATGCTGTCTCAAAAGCGGGCTTATCCGCTTCCGCCAGCACCAGGGTGGTGAAGGACTCGCGTGGAATCGCGTTGCGCAGGCTACCGCCATTCAGTGCCGCAATGCGCAGGGAGGGCGCCTTCTCCAGTGCGCATGCGATGATGCGGTTTGCGATCTTGTTGGCGTTACCGCGCTCAAGGTGAATATCCACGCCTGAATGGCCACCAAGCAGGCCGCGCACGGCGAGCTGCAGGGCGATGTGGCCGGCCGGCACAGGCTCAGGCTGGTAGGGCAGGCTGACATTGACGTCGACGCCGCCGGCACAGCCCACGTAAAGCTCGCCCTCGTCCTCGGTGTCCAGATTCAACAACAGGTCTGCGTCAAAATACCCCGGCTCCAGGTTACTGGCACCGGTCATGCCGGCCTCCTCGTCGATGGTCAGGAGGGCCTCCAGCGGCCCGTGCGGAATATCACGGGAGTCGAGCAGGGCCAGAATCGCAGCTACGCCAATACCGTTGTCCGCACCGAGTGTAGTGCCCTCGGCCGTTACCCAGTCGCCATCGATATAGGGGCGGATCGGGTCATTGATAAAGTCATGCTCGGTGTCGGCGTTCTTTTGCGGCACCATATCCACATGGGACTGCATTGCCAGCGGTGCGCGGTCTTCCATCCCCGGTGTGGCCGGTTTTTTCAGGATGACATTACCGATCTTGTCCTGCTGCACATGCAGGCCGCGGTTAGTCGCAAATTCGATAATGGCTTTTACGACCTTGTCCTCGTGCTTGGACGGGCGCGGTATCTCGCACAGGCGCGCGAATTGTTGCCACAGAGCCTGTGGCGCGAGCTGGGCGATATCACTCATTGTCGTTGCTTCCTTCAGTTGGTTTTGTGGCCTGTTCTGTCTCCGGCGCTTCTGTTTCAGAAGCTTCGGCCGGTTGCACCAGTGCCAGCTGGATATTGCGCCGGCCCAGGTCCACGGAATCGATCTTGACGGTCACCTGCTGGTCCAGCTGGTAGCGCTGCTCCCCCTTGGTCAGGGTCAGGTACTTGCCGTCGAAAGTTGCATCGGTTTTCTTGCCGGTACGAATGCGGATAAAACCCTCGATGCCGTTGTCATTCAGGCGCACGCCGATGCCGGAGCCGGTTACGCGTACCACGGTGCCGGCATATTCCGCACCGATCTTGTCAGTGAGGAATATGCAGTGCAGCCACTGCTCCAGCAGGCGATCGGCGCGGCGGCCCAGGACGACCTGCGCCTGCAGGTCTTCGACCTGCTGTGGTTCAATGGCGGGCATTTCGTTGCCGCCCAGCGCAGCCTTCAGGATGCGATGGTTGTGCAGGTCATTGTATTTGCGAATCGGCGAGGTTGCCGTTGCGTACTGTGCGAGGCCGAGTCCGAGGTGCGGTCCCGCAGCCGGGGCGAAGGCACCGGGGCGCAGCATGCGTTTGAGTACGGCGAGAACTGCGTGTTTTTCCGGGTTGCCGTCGAGGTGACGAATCAGTTCGACATAGTTGTCCAGTTGATGCAGGTCCCTGTCGGCGAATTCCGGCGCCTGCTCGCGCAGTATGGCCCGGACTTCCTCCATCCGTTCGTCGCGGAAGCCCAGGTGCTCGGAAAAAATACCGGCCTGGCATTCCGCCAGTTTTTCACCGATACAGATGTTGGCCGCCAGCATGGCTTCTTCAACCAGACGGTGTGCGGCATTGCGCTGGCGCAGGGCGATGCGTTCGATATGGAGCTTGTCGTCCAGAATGAGCCGGTATTCCGGGCGCTCTTCCATCAGGGCAGTGTGTTCACTGCGGTATTCAAGGCGCGCATTGGCGCAGGCCTGCAGTTCGCGCAGACGTTCATGCAGGCTTGCGTCAACCTGCTCGCTGCCACCATTTTCGAGCAATTCTGCCACGGCTTTGTAGCTGAGCTTGGCGCCGGAGGTGATGGCCGCTTCCTCGAACTTGCAATTGTGGATGGACCCATCGGAGGTTATTTCGATACTGGCGATGACTACCGGGCGCGCTTCGCCGGGGATCAGTGAGAAGGCATTTTCGCCGAGCACCGCAGGCATCATGTTGAGGGTCTGGCCAGGGAGGTAGACGCTGGTGGCGCGCTTGCGGGCTTCATTGTCCAGTGTAGATTCCGGCTCGATCAGGGAGGCGGGGTCTGCGATGGCTACGTGCAGGAGCCAGCCGTTGTCGGTTTTCTCGATTGCCAGGGCATCATCCATGTCGCGGGTGGTTTCCGCATCGATGGTGACGAAGCCAAGGTCGCTCGCATCGCGACGTGTGGCCACCACCTCAGGCAGTTTTTCAGCGAGTTGCGCGGCCTCCTTTTCCAGTGCCTCGGGGAAGGCTGCCGGCAATTCAAACTGGGCGATGGTGTAGTGGTGCTCAATGCCTGCCTGGTCCGGGTTGCCGATGACCTCGGTCACTTTTGCCTGACCGCGGCCATCCTTGAACGGGTGCCTGCTGATGGTGCAGGCAATATAGTCGCCTGGGCTCGCCTTGCCGCGCGATTTGGGCGGCAAGAAAATCCACCGGTTGAACCCCGGGATATGCGGTTGTACGAAGTGGCCCTGGCCGCGCTGGATGTACTGGCCAACCAGCCGGGTGACGCCTTGCTCGAGCAGGGCGTCCAGCTCCGCCTCGGATTTGCCCTCGCCCTTGTCCTCGATGCTGACCCGGACCCGGTCTCCCGGGAATACCCGCTCCATTTCGGCCGGAGGCAGGAAGGATTCACTGCCGTCATCTAACACCACAAAGCCGAATTTGCCGTTGGTGCCGCGAACGACGCCCTCGGAATATGCCTTGGATTGGCGGATTTCATTTTTCAGTTGGGAAAGCTGACCAAGGGCGTCGCGATTGAGCATGCTGGGTCCTGAGAATCTGGGGTTTACTGCAAAAGGTGGCCGCGGATTCTACCAGAGGCGCTGCTCCAGAATAAGCGAGGGCGGGGGGCCATGGGGTATTGCGCCGCCAATTTGGTGGATCTAGATGATTATCCTAAAAAGAGGCACGATTTTGTTATAAATCACCTGCACATGACCGCTAATTTGATTAATATGCAATGTGTAAATTTCAACTGGCGATATAATCAATTGCCTGCTGAGATTGGGTGTACCAAAACCGCAGTCTAGATTGCAGTCGACCTGTCAGTCCGTGGCCAAAAGCCGGCGGGCGGGGCGGCATTTATGCATACAAAGCCCGTACAGAAGCTTTGAGGAACAACGAAATGAGCATTTTTTCTCACCCTGCTTACGATATGCACGAGCAGGTCGCATTCTATCAGGATGCCAATTCCGGTCTTAAGGCCATCATCGCCGTTCACAATACCAATCTCGGCCCGGCGCTGGGCGGCTGCCGCATGTGGACTTACGCGAGTGACGAAGAAGCTCTGTACGATGTGCTGCGCCTGAGCCGCGGCATGACCTATAAATCCGCCATGGCCGGCCTGGAGCTGGGCGGTGGCAAGGCTGTGATTATCGGTGACCCACGCAAGGACAAGAGCCCGGAGCTGCTGCGCTCCATGGGTGAGTTCATCAATTCCCTCGGTGGCCGCTACATCACCGCAGAAGATTCCGGTACCAGCGTGGCTGATATGGAAGTGATCGGCGAGCGCACCAAGTTTGTATCCGGTGTTGTTGAGGGTGCCGAGCACGGTGGTGATCCGTCTCCGTCTACTGCCTACGGTGTTTTCGTTGGCATCAAGGCTGCGGCCAAGCACCGCTGGGGCAGCGAGGACCTGACCGGCCGCAAGGTTGCCATCCAGGGTGTGGGCAACGTTGGCTTCCGCCTGGCGAAGCTGCTAAAAGACGCCGGTGCCGAGCTGTTTGTAACCGATATCTTTGCCGACAATGTTTCCCGCGCCGTGCAGGAGCTGGACGCGACTGCTGTCACTGCAGAAGAAATCTTTGACCTCGGCGTGGACATCTTTGCCCCGTGTGCACTGGGTGCGATTATCAACGACAAGACAATTGATCGCCTGAAGGTCGCCATCATCGCTGGTGCGGCCAACAACCAGCTGGCGGAAGAGCGTCACGCCGAGATCCTGCGGGACAAGGGCATCCTCTATACCCCGGATTACGTGATCAATGCCGGCGGTATTATCGACGTGTTCTACCAGCACAAGGGTATCCAGGACGATGCGAAGGTTCAGGCGCACATTGAGTCTATCGGTGCGACCCTGGCGGAAGTATTCGAGCGCGCTGACGCAACCGGCAAGACCACGTCTTCCGTTGCGGATGTGATTGCCGAAGAGCGTTTCGGCAAGCGCCCGACCAATGGGGATGTGGACCAGGCTGCGTAAGCACCTGCCGTTTTCCGAACCTTAAAAGCGCGCCTTGCTATGCAGGCGCGCTTTTTTTTTGCGGGGAATAAATGGGGGCAGATTGACGGGGTCGGAGCGAAGATTGATGGGGTCAGAGCGAATGCTCTGACCCCGTTAGTTATACTCCTGAACAAATGGGGTCAGAGCCTTGGCTCTGACCCCATTCATCACCCGAGAATAAACAGGAATACCAATCGTGCCCGAACGCAGCACTGTAAAAGCACTGAAATTTTCTCCCTTACTGTTTCTGGTCGTTAGTTTTCTCGTCGCTTGTACTGACAGGGCTGTAGAGACGGAGCCAGCTGCCGAGCCTGTACGTAGCGAAAAACCCCCGGTTGAAGCCCGCGACAACCCGGCGTTCGTGCCGCCACCGGATATCGAAATCCCCTTTTACAAGTCGCAGCTGGACAATGGCCTCACCGTAATCGTGCATGAGGACCACAAGGCGCCTGTTGTGGCAATCAATATCTGGTACCGGGTCGGGTCCAAGGATGAAACGCCCGGCAAAACCGGCTTCGCCCACCTTTTTGAGCACCTGATGTTCAACGGTTCAGAAAACTATCCCGGAGAATATTTCGAGCCCTTCCAGCGCGCTGGCGCCACCGGTATGAATGGCACGACCAACAACGACCGCACCAATTATTTCGAGACGGTGCCGGTGGGGGCGCTGGACATGGCGCTGTGGATGGAGTCTGACCGGATGGGGCACTTTGCCGGCGCCATCAGCCAGGAAAAGCTGGATGAGCAGCGTGGCGTGGTCAAGAACGAAAAGCGCCAGGGTGAGAATCGACCCTACGGCAAGGCATGGGAAAGCATCGCCCGCGCCACTTTTCCGCCGCAACATCCGTATTCATGGCCGGTGATCGGTTCCATGGAGGATCTCGACAACGCCAGCCTCGAGGACGTCAAGCAGTGGTTCAAGGAGTACTACGCACCGGCCAATGCGATTCTTGTCTTCGCCGGGGATATCACTGCCGAGAAGGCGATGGAAAAGGCACAGTACTATTTCGGCGATATCCCGAGCCCGTCTGTACCGCCAGTGCTGAAGCGCTGGGAATTACCGCAGACAGTGGCAAAGCACGAGCAGATTTTCGACGAAGTTCCGCAAACCCGGATCTACAAGGTCTGGAATACACCCGCGATCGGAAGTGCGGATGAGCATGTGCTGGATATCCTGGCGCCGCTGCTCGGTAATCGCAAAAACTCGCTGCTCTATCGCGAGCTGGTTTTTGAGAAGCGCCTGGCGACGGGTGTCAGTGCTTTTTATTTCGGTCGCCAGCTGGCCGGCCAATTCATTGTGATGATCGATGTAAAACCCGGGGTGGAGCCCGCTCTGGTTGAGGCGCAAGTAGATAGGCTGATGGCGCAGTTCCGCGCGGAAGGAGCGTCTGCAGCGGAGCTGCGGCGGATCAAGCAGGGTGAATTCTCCGAATTGGTCAAGGGCCTGGAAAAAGTGGGCGGCTTCGGCGGCAAGTCCGACCTGCTGGCGCGTTCGGAGTTTTTTTATGGTGATCCCGGCATATTGCTGGACAGTATCGAACAGTACGCGGCCATTACGCCGGAAGATGTCAATCGGGTAGTGCGCAAGTGGCTGCCGGCGGACAGCTACACCTTGCACGTGAGCCCCAGGGGCGAGTTCAAGGCGGCGGACAAGGGCGCGGATCGCAGTAGTGTGCCTGAGGTGGATAAAGAGGTGCATCTGGAGCTGCCGCAGCAGAATCCGTTTGCCCTCGATAACGGGCTGCAGGTGGTGCTGGTCGAGCGCCATGATACTCCGGCGGTATTTATGCAGATGCAGTTTCCCGGAGGTGGCGCGACCGATGGAGACAAGCCGGGGCTGGCCTCCATGGTTGCGGCGATGCAATCGGAAGGTGCAGGCGACTATGACAGCCTGGCATTCAGTAACCGGGAAGAGGAACTCGGCGCGGCAATCGGGGCGGGTAGTGCGCTGGATTACAACACCCTGTCCATGACGGCATTGACCAACTTACTGGATGATTCCGTGGCGCTGTTTGCCGATGTGATCCTGCGTCCGCGTTTCGATGAGAAAGACCTCGAGCGCCTGCGCTCAAACTGGCTGGACAAGATTGCCCAGGAACAGGCGCAGCCACGCGGCCTGGCCCTGCGCGCGCTGCCGCCATTGTTGTTCGGTGAGGGCCACCCCTACAGTGCGCCGCTTACCGGTTCCGGTACAGTAGCGGGTGTCAGCGCCATCACCACTGAAGATATCGCGCGCTTTCATAAGGCGCATGTGCGACCGGACAATGCGCGCCTGGTAGTGGTGGGGGATATCACCCGTGAGGATCTGCAGCCGTTACTGGAAAAACACCTCGGCGGTTGGAAAGCGCCGGCGGGGGCTGGCGATACGGCGGCGGTAGCAGAGGTCAGGCGCCCCGACAAAACCACGATCTACCTGATGGACAAGCCCGGCGCACAGCAGAGTTTCATTCTGGCCGGGTTGGTGATGCCGCCTCGCGCCCTCGAAGATGCCGAGGCCTACGAAGCAATGGAAACTGCGCTCGGCGGCAAGTTTACCTCGCGCCTGAACCTCAATCTGCGAGAGGACAAGCACTGGTCTTATGGTGTGAGCGCGGTAACACTCGATACTGCGAATCAGCGGCCGTACCTGCTGTTCGCACCGGTGCAGACAGACAAGACTGCGGCGGCAATGCGGGAAATACACAAGGAAATCAGCGAGTTTGTTGGCGAGCGCCCGCTGGAGGAGGAAGAGCTACAGGATTTTGTCAGTGATGAGACCCTCAAGCAGAGCGCGCGCTTCCAGACCAAGGGCCAGTTGTTGTCCAGTATTGCGTGGCAGCTGCGGCACGGGTTGCCGGCGGACTATATCGCCAAGTATCCGGAGCGTCTTGCGGAACTGACACTCGAGGCAGGGCGTTCCGCCGCGGGCAAGTATCTTGCTCCGGATCGTTTCGTCTGGGTGGTGGTCGGCGACTTGGAAAAAGTGCATGAGGATATCGAGGCGCTCGAACTGGGAGAGGTTCGCCTGCTCGAGCGCCTGCCTTAGTGTGGGGATCGAAGCGGTAGTCAGGCCGAGAAAGCCGGGCGCTGCTTTAATGTGTCGTACCAGCGCATAAGGTGCGGGTGTGCGGCCTTGTCCGGACGGATCTTGACGACCTTGGCAAAGTCCATTGGGCAGAACATGGATATGTCTGCAACCGAGAAATAGTCACCGGCCAGGAACTCGTTGTGTTCCAGGTGCGCATCCAGCCTGGTGAAGAATTTCTGTACCTGCTCACCGCAATTCGCGCCGAACTCTGGGAACGGGGTCATACGATCCTTGAAGACACCTGTGGTGTGCTGAAAGCACATGCCAACCGGCAGCATCATGTTGTAATCGGCAATCCGGTCCCACATTTCCACCAGGGCGATCTCGCGGGGATTGCGGCCAAATAGTGGCGGCTCCGGGTGCAGCGCCTCGAAGTAACGTTTGATGGCCACAGACTCCGAGATGCAGGTGCCGTCGTCGAGTTGTAGCAGCGGGACCTTGCCGGTAAAGCTCTTCTCCCTGTATTCACCTTCCAGGTTAGCGCCACCCATGATATCGATCTGCTCAAACTCGATATCGTCGATTCCTTTCTCTGCGAGGTAAATGCGCACCCTGCGGCAATTCGGGGCGGGGGCGGTCTCAATTATTTTCATGGTGGCTGTCCTTGTTTCGAGTACAGCACAACAGTATCACCGCATTGCTGCGCGGTGCCAGTCCTGTTCAATTACGGTACTTGTGTGGGCGAAATTGCGGGGCCAGAGGGGCCGTGATAGGGTTGCCAGCACCTTGATAATTACACACAAGAAACGCAGGCAAGCGGGAGTCAAATGCAATGGGGTGGATAGCGAGGTTAACCGTGGCGGCGCTGGGAGTGGTCGCGAGCGCAGCGGTCTTTGGCGAGAGCTACGCGATACATGCCGGAAAACTCTTTGACAGTGAGAAGGCAACCCTGCTCGCCGAACAGACGATTCATGTGGTGGATGGCCACATCGACTCGGTAGAGCCGGGTTACCAGCAGCGCGAGGGTGCGTCGGTCATAGACTTGCGGGGCTATACCGTTTTACCGGGCCTGATGGATATGCACACGCACTTGCTCAGCGAGCACAGCGCACGTTCATACATGGATCGCTTTATCCTCAACGCACCGGACTACACCCTGCGTGGTGTGGTCAATGCGGAGAAAACCCTGATGGCGGGATTCACGACGGTTCGGGACCTCGGGGATATGTACAACGCGACTGTGAGCCTGCGCAAGGCCATCAATGCCGGCGCTATTGACGGGCCGCGCGTTTTTACTGCCGCAAAATCCATCGCGACGACAGGCGGCCATGCTGATCCCACCAACGGCTTCCGCGCAGACCTCATGGGCAACCCGGTGCCGGGCGAGGGTGTGGTGAACGGGGTTGCTGCGGCACGTGAGGCTGTCCGGCAGCGCTACAAGGATGGTGCCGACCTGATCAAGATCACCGCAACCGGCGGTGTGCTGAGTATGGCCAAAAGCGGCCAGAATCCCCAGTTCATGCAGGACGAGCTCGAGGCGATCGTACAGACCGCGAAAGACTACGGCTTCAGTGTCGCTGTGCACGCGCACGGCAAGGAAGGCATGAAGCGTGCGGTCAATGCCGGCGTGGACTCGATAGAGCACGGCACCTACATGGATGCAGAGGTCATGAGCCTGATGCGTCGCAACGGTACCTGGATGGTGCCGACACTGATGGCCGGTGAGTGGGTGACGGAAAAGGCCCGGGTCGATGGCTTTTTCCCGGACATGGTGCGGGTCAAGGCAGCTGAAATCGGCCCGCTGATGCAGGAAACGTTCAGCGAGGCATACCGGCGCGGGGTTCGCATTGCATTTGGGACCGACTCGGGTGTGTCAGCCCATGGGGGCAATGCGCGTGAATTTGTGTTGATGGTGGACGGCGGCATGCCAGCGGCGGAGGCGCTGCAGGCGGCAACGCTGAATGCCGCGCAGCTGCTGCGTGTGGAGGACGAGCTGGGTTCCATTGCCAGTGGCAAACATGCGGACATAGTGGCGGTGAAGGGTAATCCGCTTGAGGACATTACACTGATGCAGTCGGTCCCCTTCGTCATGAAGGCGGGAATTGTCTACAAGCAACCTCAGGGCGAGACTTCGGCGTCAGCGGGGACGCTTGAGGATGAAGGTGAGGAGCAGGGCCAATGAGATATTTACACACCATGGTGCGGGTCGCGGATCTCGATGCGTCACTGAAATTCTACTGTGAGCAGCTGGGGCTGGTTCAGGTTTCGAGAAAAGACTACGAGTCCGGCCGCTTCAGTCTGATATTCCTGGCAGCGCCCGGCGACGCCGGATCGGCAGCGGAGTCCAAGGCGCCGCTGCTGGAACTGACCTACAACTGGGATCCGGAGGAATACACCGGTGGGCGCAATTTTGGCCATCTCGCCTATGCGGTACCAAATATCTACGAAACCTGCCAGCGCCTGATGGATGCGGGAGTGACCATCAATCGCCCGCCACGTGACGGGCATATGGCGTTTGTGCGTTCGCCAGACGGTATTTCCATTGAGTTGCTCCAGGAAGGCGGCAAGCTGCCACCGCAGGAGCCGTGGGCAAGCATGGAAAATACAGGATCCTGGTGAAATCGGGGGTGTCCGGACGGGTGCCCACCTTCCCATGAAAAAATTTCCGCCACGTTTTAGAATAACGCCAGATCTCGGCCCCTAGCGGGGCCGAGCTTTTTCCAGAGGGGGTACGCGTGGCAGTTGAACAATCATCCTTTGTCATTCTCGCGGGGGCGACAGCCGCCCGCAAGATCCGTGAGGAAGGCTTCCGGCAGGAGCATTTTTCCACATTGGTGGGTGCTTCGGGCGGTCCCAAGTGGCTGGTGATCAGCCAGCTGGACCGGTTGCTGATGGATGAGTTCTTCAAGAGTCGGCAGGCTCCCATTGCAGCGCTGGGTTCCTCCATCGGCAGTTTCCGGAATATGTGTTATGCGCTGGAAAATCCGCGCAAGGCCCTGGAACAACTCGAACACGGCTATATCCACCAGCGCTATTCGTCCGACAAGCCGACCCCGGAAGAGATTACCCGGGTGGGGGACGAGCTGGTGGCATCGATCCTGGGGCAGAACGGGGCGGAATTCCTGACCCGGAACCCGGTCTGGCAGAACCACTTTGTGACAGTTCGCAGTCGCGGCCTGCTGGCCAGCGAGCGGCCGGCGCTGCTGGGGCCGTCGCTACTGGTATCGGCGCTCGCGAATGTGGTGTCCCGCAAGACCCTGGGAGCGTTCTGGGATCGCGTGGTCTTCCACACCGGTGAAAATGCGGCTTTCGAGTTCGAGCACCTGGATACCACCAATGTTCGCCTGTCCCCGGGGGCGGTCAAGGATTCTGTCATTGCCAGCGGCTCCATTCCGCTGGTTATGTCCGGTATCCAGACGCCGGAAGGCGCCCCGCGCGGGAACTATCGCGACGGCGGGGTGACCGATTATCATTTTGACCTCCGGTTCAGTCACCCGGAGGGACTGATTCTCTACCCGCACTTTTTCCCGTACATAGTGCCGGGATGGTTCGACAAGAGCCTGCGCGGCCGCTGGGTATCCGGCTCTGCCATGGACCGCACTGTACTGGTGGCTCCGTCGCCGGCGTTTGTAGCGGGCCTGCCAAATGGCAAGGTGCCGGATCGGAACGATTTCCGCAGCATGGGTGAGGCCGAGCGCATCGCCTGCTGGAATCGGGTGGTGGCCGAGTGCGAGCGCATGGCGCAGGAGTTCTACACGGCCTGGCAGAGCGGCGACCTGGAGCGTCGGGTTGTCGAAGTGACGGGTGAGCAGAAGCCACAGGACCTGGCCGTATAGTTGCGGCCGTTTAGCAGGAACGCATTATGACGCAGGCACAGGGCAACTTCCTCGGTACCGGTGAAGGTGAAGCGGGGGAGCCTAGGACCACACAGGAGCGTGTCTATACCGAGCTGCGCAATGCGATCCTGCGCGGACGTTTCCTGCCGGGCAATCAGGTGACGATTCGCGGCCTGGCGGAGCAGCTGGATTGCAGCCCGATGCCGGTGCGTGAGGCTTTACGACGGCTGATCTCGGAGCAGGCGCTTGCCCTGGGCGACACCCGTCGGGTGACGGTACCCAGCATGACCCAGGAAAAACTGGCGGAGATCTGTGATGCGCGGGTTGCGCTCGAGTGCCAGGCCGCGGCGATGGCGCTGCCGAACCTGGGGGCAGGCGAGCTGCAAACCCTGCGCGAACTGGATGACCGGGTTACCCGTGCATTGGACGAGGGTGACACCGAGGCCTATGTCACATCCAACCTGGAATTTCACTTCTATCTCTATCAACAGGGCAGGCCGCAGGTGGTGCTGGCGCTGATCGAGAGCCTGTGGCTACAGACAGCGCCCCTGCAGCACCTGGTATTCAATCGATTCGGTGTGGAACGTATGCCGGATCGCCACCAGGACCTGCTCGAGGCTATCGTCGACAGGGATGAGATCGCAGTGCGCCGCGCGATCGAGCAGGATATCCGCGAGGGGCTGGGCTCGCTCTCCCTCGAAGAGCTTTCCGGCTGATATGTCTTCTGCGGTACACATGGTGCTGCATTTTGCAGTGCCGCTGGCAATTGCCTGGTTTTTCTATCGTCCGCAATGGCTTCGCGCGTTTCTCATATTGATTGCCACCATGCTCGTGGATCTCGACCATTTGCTGGCAACCCCCATCTTCGACCCTGACCGCTGCAGTATCGGTTTTCACCCCCTGCATCGATGGCCCGCCATTGCGGTTTACTGCCTGATGCTGTTGCCTGCGAAAACCCGGATCCTTGGCATTGGGCTGCTGGTGCACATGATTCTCGACTGGGGCGACTGCCAGAAATTCATCTAGCGCCGGGCATTCCGGCCAGACCGAAATAAAAGCGCTTAAACAGCGCGAAAAAAAGCATTTGATTCGTTGTCTTCGCGCACGCCAGCGGCTTAAATACCGCCCACATCAGGCGCAGCGCAAACCCGTGCCGGCGCAACCCAATAATAATGAACAGCTACACTTGCAGAGTATTTCCGCGCCCAGGCGCTGGAGCCTATGAGTGTACCTGCGGTACCGGACCCCCGCTATGAACCGAACCGAGAACGTACGAATCGAATCTGATCTGCTGGGCGAGCGCGAAGTCCCGGCAGAGGCCTACTATGGCATCCAGACCCTGCGTGCACTGGAGAACTTCAATATCACCGGTGTGCCCATCAGCCACTTTCCCAACCTGCCGCCCGCGCTGGCGATGGTCAAGAAGGCCTGCGCACTCGCGAACCGCGATCTCGGTCACCTGGATGCGGACAAGGCCGATGCGATCTGTCAGGCCTGCGATGAAGTAATCGCGGGGGAGCTGCACGAGCATTTTGTGGTGGATATGATCCAGGGCGGTGCGGGTACCTCCACCAACATGAATGCCAATGAGGTGATTGCAAACCGGGCGCTGGAAATCCTGGGGTATCGGCGCGGTGATTACGAACACCTGCACCCGAATATTCACGTCAATATGGCGCAGTCCACCAACGATGTTTACCCGACTGCGGTGCGCTTGGCGATGGTTTTAAAGCACGAGCGCCTGATCGAGGCAGCTTCCGCCCTGCAGGCTGCGTTTGCCGCCAAGGGCCTCGCCTTCAAGGGCGTGCTGAAAATGGGGCGTACCCAGCTGCAGGATGCCGTGCCCATGTCTCTCGGGCAGGAGTTCAACGGCTTTGCCACGACTATCGGTGAAGATATCGCACGCCTCAAGGAAATGGCTTCGCTGCTGCGCGAAATCAACCTCGGCGGCACGGCGATCGGTACCGGTATCACGGCCGAAGAGGGCTATGCGGAAATCGCGGTGAGCCACCTGCGTGCCGTGTCCGGCGAGGAAGTGGTGCTGGCGACCGACCTGGTCGAAGCGACCTCGGACATGGGGGCCTTCGTGATCTTCTCCGGCATGTTGCGCCGGATCGCAGTAAAGATTTCCAAAATCTGCAACGACCTGCGCCTGATGTCATCCGGCCCGAAATGTGGGCTGAATGAAATCAACCTGCCGGAAAAACAGCCGGGTTCGTCCATCATGCCCGGCAAGGTTAACCCGGTGATCCCGGAAGCGGTCAACCAGGTGGCATTTACGGTAATCGGCAATGACGTGACCGTTACCATGGCGGCGGAAGCGGGCCAGCTACAGCTGAATGTGATGGAGCCGGTGATTGTCTACAAGATTCTCGAGTCGGTGCAGTATCTTGCCGCGGCACTGCAGTCGCTGCGCAAGGACTGTGTCGAGGGCATTACGGCCAACGAGGAAATCTGTCGCGCCTATGTGGATAACAGCATCGGAATCGTGACCGCGCTCAACCCCTACATCGGCTACAAGAACACCACCCGCATAGCGCGCCAGGCATTGAAGACCGGGCGGCGAGTGGCAGACTTGGTACTGGAGGAGAAGATACTCACCCAGGAGGAGCTGGACGAGGTGATGAAGCCGGAAAATATGCTGATGCCGCGCCGCTCCAAGCCCAGCGGTTGACGCGGGCCGGCATCCTGTGGCCGGGCAGTCGCCTTGACTTTTGGCGGTCGGAATTTATCCTACGCCGCTTTTTCCCCAAGCAAAGACTGTTTCGGCTCGTTGCTCCGCCAGCGTGGGTCTGTGGTAGTTGTACTGGAGCTATGGATGTTTGAACTGCAAATAAACCGCTTTGCCTCGCTCAAGGATGACGTTCTGTCGGGCCTTACTGTCGCGCTGGCACTGGTGCCGGAAGCCGTGGCCTTCGCGTTCGTTGCCGGTGTCGAACCCCTCGTAGGCCTGTATGCCGCCTTTATGGTGGGCCTGATTACGGCCTGTATCGGTGGTCGCCCGGGCATGATTTCCGGCGCAACCGGTGCGCTGGCGGTGGTAATGGTAGCGCTGGTCAAGGACCACGGTGTGCAGTACCTGTTTGCCACGGTGGTGCTGATGGGCATCCTGCAGATTACCGCCGGTGCCTTGCGCCTCGGCAAGTTCATCCGCATGGTGCCACACCCGGTAATGCTGGGCTTTGTTAACGGCCTCGCCATTGTCATCTTCCTGGCGCAACTGGGCCAGTTCGGTAACCCGGGTGAAACCGGCTGGGCGACCGGTACCTGGCTGGAAGGCAGTGTGGTGGACGTGGCCTGGGTCAGTGGTGACCAACTCACCACCATGCTGGTCCTGGTTGCCATCACCATGGCCATTATCTACTTCCTGCCCAAGCTGACCCGCGCGGTACCGGCGTCGCTGGTCGCCATTCTGGGGGTCTCCCTTGCGGTCTACTTCCTCGGCATCGACACCAAGGTCGTGGGTGACCAGGCCTCTATTGCCGGCGGCCTGCCATCTTTTGCCATTCCGGAAGTGCCGTTCACGCTGGAAACCCTGCGCATCATTTTCCCGTACGCTGTGGTGCTCGCAGCTATTGGCCTGATCGAGTCCCTGCTGACCCTGAGCCTGATCGATGAGCTGACGCAGACCCGTGGTCGCGGCAACAAGGAATGTGTGGGCCAGGGCGTGGCCAATGTCGCCACCGGCTTCTTTGGCGGTATGGGCGGTTGTGCGATGATCGGCCAGTCCATGATCAACGTGAATTCCGGCGGCCGTGGCCGTATGTCCGGCATCACCGCCGCGCTGGCGCTGCTGTGCTTCATCCTGTTCGCGTCTTCCCTGATTGAGCAGATCCCGATCGCCGCGCTGATAGGCGTGATGTTTATCGTGGTCATCGGTACCTTTGAGTGGTCCAGCTTCCGCATCATGCGCAAGATTCCGAAAGTGGATGCGTTTGTGCTGGTGCTGGTTTCCGCAGTGACCGTGGCCACCGACCTTGCGGTAGCCGTTGTTGTCGGTGTGATCGTGTCTGCACTGGCATTTGCCTGGAAGCACGCGACCCATATTGTTGTGCGCCGCAGTGAAGCGGAAGAGGGCAGCACGGTCTATCACGTAGAGGGGCCGTTGTTCTTCGCCGCCATTACCTCTTTCCTCGAGCAATTTGACCCGAAAGCAGACAAGGACGATGTGATCATCGACTTTGCGGACTCCCGCGTAGCGGACCACTCCGCGATTGAAGCGATCGACACCATGGCCGAGCGCTACCTGGCGCTGGGCAAGACCCTGCACCTGCGCCACCTGAGCCCGGAGTGCCGCCAGTTGCTGCGTCGTGCCGGTGACCTTGTGGAAGTAAACGTTATTGAAGACCCGACGTATCGCGTCGCGACTGACAAGCTGGCCTGATAACGAAAAATGCCCGGCGCGAGCCGGGCCAAAAGTTACAGGGTGGGGTCCTGAACTGGTTGAAGGGTTGTGGCGGGTAGAAGCTAGCCCGCTGCGGCCAGGGGCGTGACCTTGTCTTCTGCGTCGGTGGTCGCGCTGCCCTGCGGCTCCGAAGATGATTCCTCATCCTGCTGCAGCAGGATTTCCGGCTTGCCCTTGAGCGCCTTGGCGAGCAGATCCCGGCGCTCCGCCAGCAGCATGCCAATGGCCTCGCTGGCTTCCTCCGGTACCCCCGCAACGTGCAGCTCGATCAGCGCGGTAATATTGGCCGCGAGCTCCAGCATCTTGTCGTGTTCTTCGGCATCCTTTTTGTTGTCAAACATTGCACCGTCCCGATCGCATTTCCACATAGCGACTACAGCCATCTGGTTCTCCTTTCTAAATTTGCCGTCTGCTGAAATTGCCGTCTGGCAACTGTTTGAATGTACAGTATCTGTATAAAAAAACAGTGTCAAGCGGTCGGCAGCAATTGTGTGGGAATGCAGGGGGCATGGCGCGCCATAACCGGATGAGATGATGTCTGCGAGCGATGGGAGGCCGGTACGCGGGCTGCTACAGCTGTCAGAATGGAGGCGTGATGAGACCCGCGGGACGGTGTTTCCGTTTCCCACTTGTCCAAAGACATCAACCCCCCCCCGATGTATTGGCCCGCAGTGCGGGCCATTTTTTTGCCTCAGATACTCCACACCAGGCGCGCGGCCAGCGCCAGCAACAGCAACCCGAAGGCTTTTTCTATGCGGCTGCCTGCCAGCTGGCGGGCGCGCTGGAAACGTTCGCTGCGGCTGGCCAGGGTCATGAGTGCGGTAACCAGCAGGTACCAGACTGCGTCGATACCAGCGGCGAGGCCGGCCATCCCGAGTTTAGTGGCGAGCGCCTGGTGCGGGCCGACGAACTGGCTGAACAGTGCGGTGAAGAATACCGCGATCTTGGGGTTCAGGAAGGCGACCGCAAAGCCGTTGGCCGCGGCTCGGCGGGGGCTCATCTCGACAGCCGGTTCCGGGTTTTCCTCTGTAGCCTCAGCCGGCGCTGGTTTTGCGGTCAGGGCTTTCCAGCCCAGGTAGGCCAGGAATATGGCGCCCGCCCACTGCAGGCCGGAAAACAGCCAGGGGGTGCCGGTGAGCACGACAGCGAGGCCCAGGGCTGTCAGTGTGGCGTATACTGCCACCCCGGCGCCGTGTGCGATGGACGCCGCGGCCCCCGCGCGGAAACCGCCCTGGCTGCCGGCCTTGATGATCACGGCGAGGCTGGGACCCGGGGACATGGCCCCGAGCGCGCAGATGCTGGCCAGCGCCAGCCAGTTCCATATATCCATGTAAACAGCTTCCGGTGTCGTCTCTGGCGCCATAGCCTACCGGAAAAATTGAAACTTTAGTGAATCCCGTGCATCCAAACCGGCGGCATGTGTCGTCACATAAACAACAAAGAGAACTGATGGAGAAGTGGAGATGAAAAGGATGACTGCTCGAATACTGCTCGCCGCGTTCGGTTTCGCCGCGGTCATCGCCTGTGCAGACGAGCCGGTAACCCCGGAGGAGCCTCGCATCAACAGGCATGGCGAGGAGGCAGAGTTGCCGCGCAAGCGGTGCCACAAGCGTCCGGACCGCCAGCAAAGCCCTGCTGCCCCACCACGCCACCCGCGCTGGATCGCCTGAGCGGTCGCACTGCGGGATTTGGCGAATTATTCGTCAATAGAAATAGAAAGAGGAGATTGACGACATGCGCATCGCAAAACAATTACTTGCCCTGGCTCTGGCCACCGGCGTGGGCGGAGCTGCGCTAGCCCAGGCGCCCGAAGTGCCGGAGGTGCCCAAAGTGCCGGCACCGGCCCCGATCGTCGAGCAAGTGGAGAAGGCTGGTGCCGACAGCGTGGAAGTGGACCGGGTCGAGTTTTCCGAAAGTTTGCGCGAGCACATCCTCGAAGCGCAGAAGATAGCGCGGGAAGCGGAGCAGGCGGCCAGGGAAGCAGAGGCTGAAGCACATTCCGCCCACGCAGAGGCGCGTAAGGAAGTTGAGAAGCAGGTTCGTATCCTGCGCGAAAACGGCAACGTGCGGATTATCGCCATCGATGAGAATGGCGAGAAGTCCGATGTCGCTATCGAGATGGGTGAGGAATTCGGCGGCACCATCGCCAGCCGCATCTTCGAACGCCTCGAGGAAAAAGGCGTCCTGGACAAGAAAGGCTGGGTCGTCGAGGGTGCTATGGACAAGGCGCCCCACAACGTTCGCATCGGCATCGATACCGAGGAGTTAAAACGCGGGGGCGATGATAATGGCGGAGAAGCGATTTTCGGCCTGCTGATCGGCCTGGTGGTGGTACTGGGGATTTTCGGCACACCGGTATTGATTGTGTGGCTGGCAACCCGCAACAGCTATCGCAAGAAGCAGCTGGTGATCGAAAATATCAATCGCATGGTGGCGGAGGGCCGGGATATCCCGCCGGAACTGCTGGACGCAATGGAGTCCGAGGCACCGCAGAAGTCCGGTGACCGTGGCTTCAACCTGATGGCGGTTGGCCTGGCAATCTTCATCTGGTTCAGCTGGATGGCAGGCCCGGAGTTAGGTAGCGTCGGCCTGATCCCGCTGTTTATCGGTGTGGCGCGTTTCATCAGCTGGAAAATGGACCAGCAACCCAACCAGAACGGTGGCCAGGTAGGCTGAGGCGCAAAGCATGGATCTCTCTGATGAGATATTGATCCAGCGAGCCGCCCAGGAGGGGGACCAGCGGGCATACAGCCAGCTGGTTCGTCGTTACCAGTCGCAGTTGCGCTACTCACTGAGGCAGCTGTGTAACGGGGATCAGGCGCTTGCGGACGACATGGCCCAGGAGGCTTTTATCAAAGCCTACAAGGCCCTGCCGGCGTTTCGTGGCGATGCGAAGTTCAGCACCTGGCTGTACCGGATTGCGTATAACCTGGTGATGAGCGAGAAGCGCAAGAAGGCGCCGGACGTGGACCAGGAAGCCGTCGATCGCGCCCAGTCCGACGAAGGCCACGAAGAGGTGCAACAGTTGAGCATGGCGCGGGACCTGAACGCGGCCATGCAGGAGCTAAGCGAGCACCAGCGTGAAGCCATTCACCTGTGCATGCACCGGGGCTTCTCCCATGAAGAGGCGGCGAGCATTATGAAAATGCCGCTGGGAACCGTTAAATCCCACGTAAACCGCGCCAGGGCCAAGCTGCAAAGCCTGCTGGACCCTTGGCGAGAGGAGGTAGTTAGTGGATAATCATCTGATGAACCGAAACGACCAAACAGATTCATTGCCGGATTTCGACACCTGGTTGCGCCAGGAGTTGCAGCACAGTGAGCCGTACATCGATGATGACGGCTTCTGTGAACAGGTGATGGCATCGCTACCGGCACCGCGCAATCGTCGCGTGACCGAGCGTCGTTATAACTTCCTGCAATATGGCGCGGTGCTGTTGTCTTCCGGGATTGTCGCCTGGAACTTCCCGCTTGGGGCCATGATTGACCAGTTGATGAGCCAGTCGATCAGTCTTTATTCCCTGATTGCCGTCGGCCTGCTGGGGTCTACCATTGCAACCGGTGCCGGGCTGGTGGCGCTGAAACGCTGATTCTGAGACGGTTCCCCGGGAGGCCCTGGCCGCGTGCCACGACACGGGATTATCAATGTGAAAAGGAGCCATCGGCTCCTTTTTTATTTTGGCTACGCGCCCTAGTATGCTGTTCTGATATTTTTTTGCCCCTTAATATGGAAATTACCTTTACCGCGCCGGCGCTCCTGTTCCCGGCAATTTCCCTGCTTTTCCTTGCTTATACCAATCGGTTCATGGTGCTGGCCCAGCTGATCCGCCAGTTGCATGGCAAGAATCGCGTTGAAGTGCGCGCCATTGTCACGCGCCAGATTGAGAATCTGCGGCGCCGGATGCACCTCATCAAGGCGATGCAGGCCACCGGCGTTCTCAGCTTCATTTGCTGTACCCTGTCTATTTTCGCGCTGTTCCTGAACATGCAGCAGCTTGGCTCGATATTCCTCGGTGCCTGCCTGCTGTTGCTGGTGTGTTCACTGCTGCTCTCACTGTGGGAAATCCAGATTTCATCCGGTGCCATTGAGCTGGAGCTTACGGATATGGAGCAGGAATCGGATCATTGATGCGACAGCAGCTGCTATGCTTAGCAAGGGCCTGTTGTTCGGGTCCTGTGAAACAGGTAGTTATCGGGGCTCGCGATGTTGTACCGGCTTGCACCTCTGTCCTTCGTCTTTCTTCTGCTGTTCCTGCCTGATCAGCCCAGTGCCGATCATGTCTATGACCAGAGTCCGTATGTGCATTTCTGCCGCGCCGAGTACTTCAAATATGACGAGGGCCAGGTGAAGTGCAACTGGGCCGGCAGCTTCGATTTTGCCTGCGAGATCAAACGGCCCAACCGAATTCCCATCGAAGAGGGATCGCTCTTGAGGGAGCCAGAGGATGTCGGTGAGTGTTCAGACGGCGAGCGCGTGCTGAAAATTGTTCACTACTGAGCGTTTGAAATGCGCCTGAAGCCGTCAGTCCGGCTTTTCCCATTGAATTGAATCGCTATTTCTTTCATTCTCTCCTGTGATTTGGGCGAGGGTCGCCCATTTGTATAAAAATAATCCGGTTGCTGACTGCAGCCGTTGCCGCAAGGCAATACAGGAGGATCTGAATGTTTCGCCCTTCGAGAATCGCTGGCGCGCTGGCTCTGACGCTGGGGCTTGCCGGTTGTGGTGGTGAGGACAAACCCACCAATGAGCCGCAGGACTTTTCCCGCTTTGATGCCTTCCCATCCACTTATAGCCTGCAACAGGAACAGGATGTACTGATCCGCAGTGCAACCGTGTTGACGGCAACTGGTGAGCAATTGCAGGAAACCGACCTGCTGTTGAAAGACGGCAAGATCGCGAAAATCGGTAAAGGCCTCAAGGCCGGAGACAAAGCGCTTGTGATTGATGCGCAGGGCAAGTGGGTCACGCCCGGCGTGATTGATGTGCACTCGCACCTCGGTAATTACCCTGCGCCTTCCATTGAATCCAGCCAGGACGGTAATGAAATCACTTCGCCCAACACCGGGCAGGTGTGGGCAGAGCACTCCGTGTGGACGCAGGACCCACAGTTTGCACTGGCCCTGTCTGGTGGTGTTACCACTCTGCAGATCCTGCCGGGCTCGGCCAACCTGTTTGGCGGTCGCGGTGTCACCCTCAAGAATGTACCGGGTCGCCGCGTACAGGATATGAAATTCCCCGATGCGCCTTACGGCCTGAAGATGGCCTGTGGTGAAAACCCCAAGCGGGTTTACGGCAGCAAGGGCACTGCGCCGGGTACCCGTATGGGTAACGTCGCCGGCTATCGCCAGGCGTGGATCCAGGCAGAGGCCTACAAGAAAAAGTGGGACGCTTATAACAAGGGCGAATCTTCGGACAAGCCGGATCGTGACCTCAAGCTGGAAACCCTGGCGGGTGTGCTGGCGGGTGAGATCCTGGTGCACAACCACTGCTATCGCGGCGAAGAAATGGCGATCATGATGGATGTCGCCAAGGAATTCGATTTCAAGGTTTCCACTTTCCACCATGCCGTGGAGGCCTACAAGGTTGCGGACCTGCTGGCAGAAAACCAGGTTTGTTCCGCGATGTGGGCAGACTGGTGGGGCTTCAAGCACGAAGCGTTCGACATGACAGAAGCGAATATCGCAATTGTCGATCAGGCCGGCGCCTGTGCGCTGATCCACTCGGATTCTTCTGTCGGCATCCAGCACCTGAACCAGGAAGTGGCCAAGGCGATGCTCGCCGGGCAACGCGCCGGCTTTGATATCCCGCCCAGGGAAGCGGTCAAGTGGTTCACCCTGAACGCGGCCAAATCCCTCGGTATTGAGGACAAGACCGGCAGTATCGAAGAGGGCAAGATGGCCGATGTGGTGATCTGGTCGGGCAGCCCGTTCAGTGTGTACACACTGGCAGAGCAGGTATTTATCGATGGTGTACTGATGTATGACCGCAAGGATGAAAAGCGCCAGCCGCACAGCGACTTTGATCTGGGCATCCTGGATGCGGAGGGAGAGCGAGTATGAAAACCCTGAACAGAATCACTTCAATCCTGCTGGCCAGTGCCATTGCTCTGCTGGCCCTGGTGCATGCGGAAACCATGCTGATCAAGGGCGCCATGGTGCACACGCTGTCACCCGGGCAGGACAAGGCACAGCGCCTGGATATCCTGGTCGAGGATGGCAAGATCGCGCGCGTTGCGCAGGACCTCGGTAATGCGAGCGCCGACTGGACCATCGAAGCCAAGGGCAAGGTGGTCACGCCGGGCATCATTGCGCCGCTCACTTCGCTGGGACTGGTGGAGATCGGCGCGGCCTCCGGCACCAACGACGCAGCCGTGGCGGATATCACCGTAGGGCCGTCCTTTGATCCGGTTGCAGCCTTCAACCCCAAATCCACCCTGATTCCCTTCAACCGTGCCGGTGGCGTGACTACTGCACTGGTTACGCCGGGCAGCAGTGACAAGATCTTTACCGGCAAGAGCTTTGTTGTGAACCTGACCGGCAGCTTCGACAGCGTCGAAAGCCGCAATGTCGCGCAGCTGGTCTATTTCGGTGAGCGCGGCTCTGCGGTTGCCGGTGGCAGCCGCGCGCAGACCCTGGCCAAGGTGCGTGATGCGATCAGCGAGGCACGTGAGTATGCTGCCAATCGCGCCGCCATCCGTCGTGGTGAATGGCGCGATATGGCATTCAGTATCAATGACCTGGAGGCACTGCAGCCGGTTGCTCGCGGGGAAGTGCCAATCATCGCAGAGGTGCATCGTGCGAGTGATATCCTGGCCGTCATGCAGCTGGCGCGGGAGCTCAACCTGCGCCTGGTGATTTCCGGTGGTGCCGAGGCATGGATGGTCGCGCCACAAATCGCGGCGGCTGGTGTGCCGGTTATCATTGATGCCATAGACAATACCCCGGAATCCTTCTCGCAGCTGGGTGCGCGCTCCGATAATGCAGCCTTGCTGCACAAGGCCGGTGTGAAGGTGGTCATCGCGGGGCCTGGTTTCCTCGCTACCCACAACGCCTATCTTGCGCGCCAGTCCGCCGGTATCGCAGTGGCACATGGCCTCCCACACGTAGAGGCACTGCGCAGCCTGTCGACGAATGTCGCGGATGTGTTCGGGATTGATGGCGGCACCGTTGCCCCGGGCAAATCTGCAGACCTGGTGATCTGGAGTGGAGACCCGCTGGAGCTGACGGTGTTTGCGGAGACCGTACTGATCGATGGCAAACAGCAGTCGCTGGTGAACCGCTCGACGCGCCTGCGCGATCGTTTCCTCAAGCCCAAGCAGGGCCACGAGTTCGGCTACAAGTTCTGAGTAAGACTTTAGCCAGGCTTGCTTCGGCCCGAACTTGCGGGGCGGAGCATGCCAACCTGTGCGGTATCGCCCGGTACCGCCAAATCCCTAAAAGCTGAAATGCAGGTTTGCTCCCGCAAAATCCAGGCCCGGGTTGGGCTCGTTGGTGAAGGCGTTGGAAAAATGACTGTATCGCAGCGAAAACATCAGGCCGTTACCCCAGCGATAGCCCCCGGAGAACTGAACCGCGAAATTCAGGTTGGTATCCAGCGGGATGCCGTTGTATTCGGTATTGCTGAGGTGGGCTCCGCCGAGGCCGAATTCTGCGAAGTAGCCATTAAAGCTGTTGTCGGGGTACCAGCGCATCACTGCCTTGATTTCGGCGATGTCCTGCGCCTCTGTCCCGTCGTGGTGTTCCCCCCGCAATTCGCTGTAACTCACCTGGGTCCACAGTTGCCACCAGCAGTTGCGCAGGTTTACGTCCTTGATGTGATAGGCGAGGGAGGCCCCCCAGCCGCTCGAGTCCGCGATGGATTTCGACTGGATCGCGGTCTGGCCCAGCCCCTTCAATCCGGCCGTGCTGACCTCAAAGCGGCCGCCGGAGTCCGCAAATGCGTGACCGGCTGTGAGCATGATCAATAACGCAAGAGGCAGGCTCCGTGACACAGTGACTCCGCGGGGTTGGAAGCTGGGGTTTCACTATTCTAGCTGTATTGCGGTACGGAGGTCTGAACAGGCGAGCATCAGAGCGCCAGCGGTGTGAAACCGCCGGCGCTTTTTCAACGGTTTGACGGCGTTACGGCTGCCGCCATTGTCGGCGCAGTTGCCGCAGTGCGTCGGTATGAAGCTGGCGTGCGCGCTCCTGGCTGAGACCCAGTTGCTCGCCGATGACACGGAAAGAGCAATCCCGATCAGATTCCAGCCCGTAGCGCAGGTTGAGTACCGTGCGCTGGCGCGCCGGCAGTTTGGCCACGGCCTCCCGCAGCTTCTCCTTGATTTCGCGCCGTGAAACTTCCTCGTCCGTGTTGTAAGCCTCATCGGCCGGCGCGTAATCGAGGCGCGTGCTGGTCTGCTCGTCTGAAAGCGGCTCATCCAGGGAACTGGTGGGGCCGGGCAGTTTCAGCAGGTTCTGGATTCGTTCCAGGTCCAGGCCCGTTTCCTGCGACAGGCTCTCATCCGACGACGGCTGGCCACTGGCGCGAATCTTGCCGATTGCCCGGTAGATACTGCGCAGGTCATCCTGCACATTGGCCGGCTGCCTTACCAGGTCGTCGTTGCGTCGGATGGCCAGCTGGATTTCCTGCTGGATCCACCAGTAGGCGTAGGTGGAAAACCTGTAGCCGAGTTTGGGCTTGAAGCGCTCGATGGCTTTCAGCAGGCCCACGTTACCTTCCTGGATCAGGTCGATAAATGGCACCGATGGATTGCGGAAGCGCTTGGCGATGGCGATTACAAGGCGCAGGTTACACTGCACCAGCTTGCGCCTTTGCTGCCTGAACTTCCTCAGGTTGGTTGTCAGTTTGCTGGTGTCACGCTTGTTGAGTTTGCCTTCGGCCAGCATTTCTTCAGCTTTTGCCAGGATCAGACCGTGGTCATAGGCGCCGGTACTGCCACGCTGTTCCACACCCTCACTGCGCAGCGCCACGTAGGGTACGCCGTGATCGTGCAGGAACTCCGTGAGCCGGTCTTCCAGCTCCCGCAGGAGACTGGTGGTGGCATGCTCATCCTCCGGAGAGAGCAGGTTGAGGCGATAGAGTGCCTTCAGATAGCTCTGCATGGATGAGCTGCCGCCCTCGCTCTGCGACGGCGTGTTGTCGTCGCTGGCAAAAAACTGGGAGCCGTTGTCCTTCAGCCATTGTTCATCCTCTGAATACCGCGAATTTTCAGACAATGTTGTTTTCCCTCAGTTGTTGGGAATGAAAGGTTTTTTGGCTAGTTGCGGGATCGTGCTGGTCTCCGGTCTGGTATGAATTGTTTGAAACAGGAAAATATTCCGGCACCGATATCCGGGGGCCGGTGGCGTCTATTTCAAAATCCTATGGAAACTATAGATGAGTCGGGCGCCAGCAAGGGACATTAGCTGACTGAAGCGGTCATTCTGGTCAGGAGGCGGGGCCTCCTGCCAGGGAACCGGAAGGCTGGCGGGCCGGGTGCGGTCGCCGCCTTATCCGGACAGGGTTTTGTTGTGCGGGATTATTTCCGAGCGTCTTCGCTGGCGTCGCGGATCGCGCGGAACTCGTTGCCCGGGTACCAGTTTGGCCAGGCATCGTTGTTGGCCAGCTCGAGCGCTATCTGCGCACCGATGAACAGGTCACTGGCGGCACCGCTCAGGTCCCAGTTCGGATCGTATTCATCGGCGGGCTTGTGATAGCGGCGGCTGCCGTAGTCAGCGGCCTGGGCCTCGGCCCACTCGTGGTCGTGCTCTGTGGTTTCAGTACCGGACTTGAAGTACAGCATCGGTACGCCTTTCTTGGCCAGGCTGAAATGGTCAGAGCGGTAGAAGTAACCTTTCTCCGCACCGGCTGCCGGTTTGGTATAGCGGTTGTACTTCTGTGCCTGTGCGTCCAGCAGCTTTTCCAGCTCGCTGTTGCCGTGCCCCACAACCATGATGTCACGGGTCTTGCCGTAGGTACTCATGGCATCGAAGTTTACCCCGCCGACGGTGGTTTCCAGCGGAATAACCGGGTTCTCCGCGTAGTACTTGGAGCCCAGCAGGCCGGACTCTTCCGCAGTTACCGCTACAAACAGGATGCTGCGTGCGGGCTCGGCTTCTTTCAGTTGGCGTGCGATTGCCAGCAGGCCTGCAGTGCCGGTGGCGTTGTCGACGGCACCGTTGAAGATATGGTCTTCACCCTCGGCGCCGGGCTTGATACCGATGTGGTCCCAGTGCGCGGTGAAGATCACGGCTTCTTCCGGCCGCTCGCTGCCTTCGATTTTGGCGATGACATTATTGGACTCGGACGTGCGGAGGGTGTTCTTCAGGCTGACGGATGCCTTGAGGCCCATCGGCTGGGGCTCAAAGCTGTTGCTCTTGGCGGATTCCAGCAGCGCGGCGTAGTCGAGGCCTGCGCCGGCAAACAGGGCTTTTGCCGCGTCCTGGGTAATCCAGGATTCGACTGCGGCGCGGTCCGGGTTGCCGTCCTCGGACTTGAGGCTGATCTGGGCGCCCGACCAGGATCCGCTGACCACGGCCCAGGGGTAACCGGCTGCCGCGTCTTCATGAATCAGGATGGCGCCGGCTGCGCCCTGACGGGCGGCCTCTTCGAACTTGTAGGTCCAGCGACCGTAGTAGGTCATGGCGTTACCGTTGAACAGCTCCGCGTCCTGGGTGGCGTAGCCCGGGTCGTTGACCAGGATCACTGCGGTCTTGCCGGCCATATCGATACCAGCGTAATCGTTCCAGTCATATTCCGGCGCTACCACACCGTAACCGACAAATACCAGTTCGCTTTCTTCCAGCGCAGCCGTGTCGCTCTGGCGCTGGGTGAAGGTCATCATGTCTTCGCCGTACTGGAGCGTCTGGCTGAAACCCTCACCGCTGATCTGCATCGGCGTGGGTTCGTGCACCATTTCAACAACCGGTACCTTCTGGAACCAGCTGGTGCCGTTACCCGGCTTCAGGCCGAGCTTGCTGAACTGCTCGGCAAGGTAGCCAATGGTCAGCTCTTCGCCACGGGTCGCCGGTGCGCGGCCCTCGAAGTCGTCAGAGGCGAGTTTTGCGATGTGGGTGTGCAGGTCGGCACTGATCTGGGTGATCGGGTCTTGTGCGGACTGGGGCTCGCCGCATCCGGACAATGCGCCACCGGCAATAACTGCCGCGGCCAGCCATGGCAGGGATCTGAACATATGCTGCTCCGTTGTTTTTGTAGTGTTCTGGAGCTGTGCGCTGCGCACTCAAGGGCGCGGGTGGGGATAGGCGCCAGCTCCGGCTGACGCCTAAGTTAACAAATTTCCGCTTATTTGGCTCCCTGTCCCAGCAGCGGCAGGGTTGCGCGGATCGGATTGAGCACATCCATGCCGAGCTGGCGGCTGCGGGCGGGCGACCAGCCCTCCACCGGGTCTGGCAGGTCGGCGTTGTCCTTGAACGGCATTTCGATGGTAAAGGACAGGGTGCGGAACTGCTGCCCGAGCCAGTTGGCGGCGATGGTGAGGTTGGCCTCGCCGGGCTGGTCGAGCGGGTAGCCATATTCGGTCTGGAAGTCCGGGCTGGCCGCCACAAATGCCGCCTTGAAGGTGTCCTGCAGTTGCTG
The DNA here is from genome assembly GCF_030270605.1 of Biformimicrobium ophioploci. Classification (GTDB taxonomy): domain Bacteria; phylum Pseudomonadota; class Gammaproteobacteria; order Pseudomonadales; family Cellvibrionaceae; genus Biformimicrobium; species Biformimicrobium ophioploci. The sequence goes on along the minus strand of NZ_BSYJ01000006.1, from coordinate 196,108 downwards.
GTGGCGCTGGTCAAAGCCCGGGATACCCTCACAACCTGCGACAAAGTTGTAGGGCAGGGCCTCGTCGCCATGAATATCGAGGAACAAGTCGCCACCCGCTTCAAGCATACGCTCGCGCACCAGGTAAACCTCGGGGCTGCGCTCCATGCTGGGCGATTCCCACTCCCGGTTGAGGTTGGCGCCACAGGCATTGGTGCGCAGGTGCCCGCGTACAGAGCCGTCCGGGTTCATATTGGGCACCACGTAGAAAACACAATCCCGAAGCAGCCGGGTGGCTGTGGGGTTTGCTTCGTCCAGCAGTACTTCCAGCATGCCCTCGATAAACCATTCCGCCATGGATTCACCCGGGTGCTGGCGCGCTGTGATCCAGATGCGGTGCTTTGCGGTCTCTGGGTCGCCAATGGTGAGGAGTGTCATTTCGCGGCCGTCGAGGGTCAGACCAAGAGTTTCGCTGTTCACCTGCTCGTGCTGTTGCGTCCAGGCGAGCAGGTCGAGGTGGCGCTCCCAGGAGTAGGGTACGAAATAAGCGAGGTAGATACTTGGCTGGTCCAGCTCTACTTCGAAGTCCAAATGCGCATTGTCATAACTGGCGGGAATGCGGAACCAGTGGTTGCGGTCGTAGGATGCGCAAACGCTGTAATTGTCCCAGCCTTCGGGAAAAGCGGCCTTGGCAGCATTCACAATGCGCAGGGCGTAAGTCTGGCCGGTTTCTCCTTCCAGGCGGAAGTGGAACCACTGGTAAAAGTCGGAGTTGTTGTCCTTGCGGATGGCCAGTTCGATCGGGTTGGCATCCGCGTTAACGACTTCGATGTTTCCGCTGTCAAAAGCACTGGAAATATACATGTTGGGCTCCTTGAAGATATCGCCGAAGTTTACAAAAAACAGTACGGCGCGAGTAGGGCTTTGCAGAACTCATTTGTGCGAAACAAGCGCAATGGTTTTTTCGCTTTCGTGATGGGTGCTGGGTGATGGGTGATAGGTGCTGGGGAGCCGCTTTTTGCGTTATGCAATGCAGTTGGGGATTCGAATTGGGGAATTCTCTTGCTGAGCACAGACCAGTCCTGAGGTTTGGCTGCTAACTGCTTGATATTTTGCTGAATCCCCACGGAAAAATTCTTGGCTTGGCTTTTGCACCGGATTTTGGCGAGCGGGTTATAGCAGTTATACGGATTTGCAAATCGCCCCGGGCGGTTGGTTGGATGTTATGGAAGGCAGGCAAATACAGGGTGAGGCGTCAGCGCTAGCCGCTAGCGGTGACAGTGTGGAGCAAGAGGCGAAAGCCAGTAAATCTTATCGCATCAACGGTCGGCGCCGGGATGACCGCCAGATCATGAGCTGGGCTCTGGTTGAGCGGCAGACTGTTGAACATGCCATCGCGCTGTGTGATGGCAACGTGTGCCGTGCGGCGAAACTCCTGTGTGTCAGCCCGTCCACATTGTACCGGAAGCTCGAGCGCTGGATGCAGGACGAGCAGCGCACGGAAGGCGCGCCTGCGGAAGGAGAGGCGCCCGCCAGACGGGGCTGAGCGCCTGCTACAGGCAGCCGCTCCTGAATGAGCGGCGCTGAGAGTCTGATGGCAGACAGCTGAACTCAGTTCAGCTCATAGTCCTGCCAGTACTTGGTGCCTTTCAGGGATGCCTGCAGAGCCAGGCCACTCTCGGTCAGCTGGAATACACGCATTCCGTCTATTACCACTTCCTCGCCGAATGCAGCGCCCTTGTCCTGGGCCTTCGCGGCCGCATCCACGTGACCACCGAAAGTCCAACCGTATTTGACAAAGCGTTCCATTACCTTGGCGTCATCGAATACGAACACTGCACGGAAGTCCTTGATGCCAAGACCGAGCCCGACGCCCACCTCTGCCATTTTCATGTAAGTGCGACGTCCAGTGCGATTGTCTACGACGGAACCGTAACCTGTGCCACCACTGGCGAGAAACAGCTTGACGTTGACGTTGCTAAATACGGCATATCCCGGAGCAGCCTGCAGCTGTGCACGCAGTGCCGGCTTCAACCCGTAGAGTTCATTCAGGACCTGGCGCTCGGTGGTCTGGATGTGCGCACGCTTGTCCTGGGATGTCTGGCCCGGGGCGGCGCAGCCGGCCAGTACGAGAGCGGTGAAGAGTAAGGTGAATAAACTGCGCATGGATATTCCTGTCATCGTTATGTTTTTTGCGTATCGGATTGATGGCACGCTTTACTTGTGACGCCAATTGTCACCGCAATGGCGCCAAAACGGAACCGTGGCGTGTTGTTGTTTAATATTTGCCCTGACTGAAGGCGCATCTACCCCTGTTCGCGGTGTTGCAAGCGATAGCTACGCGGCGTTTGGCCGGTCCAGCGCCTGAATGCCTTGCCAAAAGCGCTTTCGTCACAGTACCCGAGCATGGCAGCGATTTCCGCAAGCGATTTCTCGTTTTGCGCCAACCAGAGTTTCGCATAGTAACTGCGCACCTCGTCCTGGATCTCGCGGAAATTCACCTTTTCCTCTGTCAGCTTGCGGGCCAGGTGGCGGGGGCTCATATGTAATCTTTCGGCAATCTGTTCGCGCCCCAGCTCCGGGTTCTGCTGCAGTAGGTGGCTAACCCTCAGCTGCAGGCTCTTGTCCTTGAGGCGTTGCAGTAACGCATCGGCTTCTGGCCGCAGCCGCTCGAGCACCATCCTGTCCGCCGCAACACACGGAATCTGCAATGCTTCCTCGTCCAGGCGAATACCGGAATAATCACAGCCGAACTGGACCGGCGCATCCAGCAGTGACTGGTACTGTTGCTGGATGGCGAGTGAGGGCGCGGGGTAGGCAAAGCGCACCTGGCGCGGTCGGAACCTGCCGCCGGTCATGCTGCGGGCCTGAGTGAGGCTGGTGGAGAGCACGGTTTCGACGCGCAGTCGCTCGCATACCAGGTAGTTGGGGATGTAGCGCAGGTCCAGATAGCCGGCGCCGCGGTGGATCTCGAAGTCGCCGCCTTCGCCTACCAGCGGGTGATAGGTCTGCAATTGCTGCAGTGCTTCACCGAGGGTTTTCTGGGTCATCAGCAGGTAGCCCACCAGGCCCAGCTGTGCGGTCTCTATGGCGCTGCCGATACGCAGTCCAAGGAGCGGGTCTGGCTCTGACTGGGACAGTGCTAGCCATACATCCTCCTGCTGAACCAGAGGCACCCTTTGGTCGGATTCCACTTCGTGCAGCAGTGAGTGGGCCACTTCCGGCGGGTTTATTCCAAGGCGCTCCAGCGCGCCTATGAGGGCACGGGTATAGCTGACTGTGACGGATCCCTGCGTGGGTTCGATCAAAACAGATGTCCCAAAATGACCAAAACGGGCCCGATTATGACAATGGCCGGGTGCCTTGTCACGTTATATTGCGGTTCTGCATGGACCGGTGGACCGGTTCATTTTAATTGCGCGAACAATAACGAGAAGGCCACCGAACGGGCCGGATTGAGCTGGAGTTAGCTATGAAGCCATATGCTGTGATTGGTGCGGGCCCGATGGGCCTGGCGACTGTCAGGAATTTGCATCGATACGGTATTCCGGTTGTCGGGCTCGAGATCCACGACAATGTTGGTGGCCTGTGGGATATCGACAGCCCGACCAGCACCATGTACGAAAGCGCCCACCTGATTTCATCCAAAAAGATGACCGAATACGACGAGTTCCCGATGGCGGACTCCGTCGCGACCTATCCGAACCACCGCGAGATTCGCGATTATTTCCGCGCCTACGCCAGGGAATTCGGTCTTTACGACCTGTACGAATTCAAGACCGAAGTACTGCGCTGCGAGCCAAAGGGCGACGAGTGGGAAGTAACCACCCGCTGCAATGGGGAAGAGCAAACCCGTATTTTCTCCGGCGTACTGATCGCAAACGGTACCCTGCATCATCCCAACAAGGTTGAGCTGCCAGGTGAATTCGAAGGCGAGATGATCCACGCCTGTGACTACCGCGATCCGGCTACGTTCGATGGCAAGCGCGTGCTGATCATCGGCTGTGGCAACAGTGGTGCTGACATCGCCGTCGATGCTGTACACCGTGCCAAGTCTGTCGATATGAGTCTGCGTCGTGGCTATTACTTCGTACCCAAGTTCATCGGCGGTAAGCCGGCGGATGCCACCGGCAAGAAACTGAAACTGCCGCGCTTTATCAGCCAGGCGGTGATGAAGTTTATGGTGGGCACCGCTGAGCAGTACGGGTTGCCAAAGCCGGACTACAAGATGTTTGAATCCCACCCGGTGGTGAACTCCCTGATCCTGCATCACCTGGGCCACGGTGATATCACGCCGCGCAAGGACATCAGCGCAGTTGAAGGCAAAAAGGTGACCTTCAAGGATGGCGCCAGCGCCGAATACGATATGATCCTGGCGGCAACCGGTTATAAATTGCACTACCCGTTCATCGACCGCGAGCACCTGAACTGGCCGGGTATGGCGCCGCGTTTGCACCTGAACGTGTTCCACCCGCAATACGACAACCTGTTCGTGATGGGTATGGTGGAGGCTACCGGCCTCGGCTGGCAGGGTCGCTACGACCAGGCAGAAATGGTTGCCCTGTTCATCAAGCAAAAGCATGCGGGTGCGAAGTCTGCTGAAAAGCTCCGCGAGGTTAAGCGCCAGCGCGCCGAGATCCGTGTGGACGGTGGTATGCAGTACCTGGAGCTGGAGCGTATGGCGTACTACGTGCACAAGGACAGCTACATGAAAGAAGTCTACAAACAGATTGCCGCGTTGAAGAAGGATTTCCGCGAGGAGTTGCCGTTAAACGTTACCGTGCAGATGCAGGTACCGGTAGCGGAGCCGGCATAACATGGCCGCACAATTCCAGATGTCGCCGGAGGCCATCATGGTGCTGAATGCACTGTTGGCCACGATGATGTTCGGGGTATCGCTCGGGTTGAAGTTGGAAGACTTCAAGGCAGTTTTGCGTCGCCCGGTGGCCCCGGTTACCGGCCTGGTGGCGCAATTCCTCCTGCTGCCCGCGCTGACCTGCCTGCTCACCTGGATGTTTGAGGTAGAGGCGGGCATGGCCCTCGGCATGATCCTGGTTGCTTCCTGTCCGGGGGGCACCTTTTCCAATGTCATGTGCTGGCTGGGGCGTGCCAATGTGGCGACCTCGGTCAGCATGACGGCAGTTTCCAGCCTGGCGGCAATCGTGTTTACGCCGCTGAACTTTGCTTTCTACGGTTCCCTGAATCCCTACACCGCTGAGCTGTTGACCAGCATCGACCTGCCCGCGGTCAATATGGTGATGTTCGTGGTGGGGGTGCTGGCAATTCCAATGATGGCCGGAATGTTGATTGGCCATCGCCTGCCGGATCTGGCGCAGCGCATCGAGCCGGTATTCCGCGCGGCGTCGCTGGTGGTGTTCCTGTGCTTCGTGGTTGCGGCGTTCGCCAAGCACTGGCAGCTGGCAATGACGGTTATCGGCAGCGTGGTGTTCCTGGTGATTGCCCACAATGCGCTGGCGTTCAGCATCGGTGACCTGAGCAGCCGCGCCATGGGCCTGTCCCGCGGTGACCGCCGTGCGGTGACCATGGAAGTGGGTATCCAGAACTCGGGACTCGCGCTGGCTATCCTGTTTACCTTTTACCCGGATGCGGGGTCGATGTTGTTGATCTGCGGCTTCTGGGGGGTATGGCACCTGATCGGCGGGCTCAGCCTTGCCTGGATCTGGAGCAGGCAGGTTCGCCGCGAAGAGCGCGTGAAAGCCGCGGCATTCGAATCGGCACAATAAAAATAGAGTTAGAAAAACAATGTCTGAAAAACGTGTACTGATTACCGGCGCTGCCGGATATGTGGGTCATCAGCTCGGCAGCCTGCTGGCGCAGGATATGTACGTGATCGGTGTCGATATCGCCGTGCGTGAGGCGCCGTTTGAAATCCTGAAACTGGACGTGTGCGACCCCTCGCTGGCTTCGCTGTTGCAGGCGCACAAGATTTCCCACGTGGTGCACCTGGCCTCCGTGGTTGCCCCCAGCCGTGACCGCGAACGTGACTACCGCATCGATGTAGACGGCACCCGCAATGTCCTGGAGGCGTGCCTTGCCAGTGGGGTCGGGCATGTCACCGTCACCAGCAGTGGCGCCGCCTACGGCTATTACCCGGATAACCCGGCGTGGCTGGAGGAAAGCCATCCGCTGCGCGGGAACCCGGAATTCTTCTATTCGGATCACAAGCGCCTTGTGGAAGAGATGCTGCAGGACTACCGTGGGCGGCACCCGGAGTTGAAGCAGCTGGTATTCAGGCCCTGTTCCGTGCTGGGGAAGAATACGCGCAGCACCATCTCCAACCTGTTTTCCGGCAAGGCGATTCTGGATCCCGCGGGTGCAAACTCCCCGTTTGTGTTTATCTGGGACCAGGACGTGATCAATGCCATCAGGTTCGGCGTTGAGAATGACGGTGAAGGCGAGTACAACCTGGCCGGTGACGGCGCCCTGACGCCCGACCAGATCGGTCGTATCCTGTCCAAGCCGGTGCGCAAACCACCCATCTGGCTGATCAAGTTGGCCATGGGTTTCCGCTACCTGCTCGGCAAAAGCGACGTAAAACCCGACCAGATTATTTTCCTGCAGTATCGCCCTGTGCTGCTGAATACGCAGCTCAAGGAAAAGCTGGGTTATGTACCGGCCAAGTCCTCTGAGGAGGTGCTGCGCTACTTTGCCGAGGAAAACCTGGGCATTGAGCCGGCAGGCATGGAGGCGGCATGAAGGGGTTTATCATAACCGGTGCCGCCAGCGGACTCGGCTGGGCCACGGTGCAGGAACTGGCAAAGCGATTTGACGGCCAAGCGGTACACTTCGGGCTGGTGGACTTTGATCGCGAAGGCCTGGCAAAAAACGCAGCGGTCTTGCGCCAGGACGGCTTTGAGGTCTCCGAGTTTGTCGCGGACCTGTCCTCCGAGGCGGAGGTGGCGGAGCTGGTAGCCGGATTGCAAGAGGCTTTCCCGAGCGTTGACCTGCTGGTAAATAACGCCGGCATTACCCATCGCAGTGTATCGACACAGACTTCCAATGCGGTGATTCGCCGGGTCATGGCGGTTGACTACCATGCACCAGTAGAGCTCGCACAGGGCCTGCACGCGGCGCTTGCCGCTGCGGGTGGTACCGTCATCAATATCAGCTCCATGGCTGGCTGGATGCCGGTACTTGGGCGTGCCGGATACTGCGCTGCCAAGAGTGCACTGCATCAGTACTTCGAGACTTTCCGTGAGGAGGTGCGCGAAGACGGTATCAAGGTACTGATGGTGTACCCGAGCTTTGTACGTACCAATATCGAGGCCAATGCGCTCAGCGGTGACGGCGGTCGGGCAAAACACAAGCAGAGCACCCTGGGTAAGGTCCAGACTCCGCAGTGGATGGCGAACCGGATCATCAGTGCGTGGCTTGCGGGCAAGGAACGTCTGTTCCCAACTGACAAAACATTGCTTGGGGCCTGGCTTTATCGCCTGTGGCCGAAGCTGTTTATGAAGCAGATGGTCAGGAATTTCCAGGTGGAACTGGACGTTGCGCGGGCCAACAGAGAGGCTTTGGGAAGCGAAGCGTCAAAGGGATGAGCGCCGCTCATATTACCTCTGCCAATTAGTGCCTGATCCGAAAGCCCGCTGCAGTCCTGCGGGCTTTTTCGTTTTGTGAGCGTCCTACAGCACCATCGGAATGATGGAGGCCACCAGCAGAATCGCCATGCCGATATTAAACCTGCGAAGGTGCGCCGGGTCGTTCAGGTAGCGCTTGAGTCCCACCCCGAACAGCATCCATGCAGCCACGCAGGGGCCGCCAATCAAGATAAAGGCCGCCGCGATGATCGCAACGCTCATCCACAGGCCCGTACCCGGCTGGGAGAAGGCGGCAAGTGCTCCCACCACCATAATCCATGCTTTCGGGTTAACCCATTGGAAAGCTGCGGCCTGCAGGAAGCTGATGGGTTTGCGCGCCTCGCTATCACCGATCGCCCGGGTGTTGGCGATAATCCAGGCCAGGTAGAGCAGGTATGCAATGCCTACCCAGCGGATCACCTCGTGAACCAGGGGGTATGCCTCGAATACCGAACTGAGGCCCAGTCCCACCAGTACGATCATGGAGGGGAAGCCGATGATGATGCCGAGGAAATGGGGCAGGCTTTTCACCACCCCGTGGTTCAGGCCCGATGCCATGACCATAATGTTATTGGGCCCCGGCGTTATGCTGGTGCTGAATGCAAATAGGGCGACGGCAAGCAGTAACTCGTAAGTCACGTTAGAATCCTGAACCGGAGAAAGAAAGCGAGACGATACAGGGAATCATGACCCACGAAAACACCCGCGGTTGGGCGCAGTTCGACAGTCACTGCCACCTCGACTTCCCCGAATTCGATGCGGATCGGCAACAGGTGCTGGACCGGTGCCGGGCGCAGGGGCTTGCCGGTATGTTGATACCGGGCATTGAGCCCGCCCAGTGGGCGCGGGCCCTGCAGTTGGCGCGCTCGAATGCGGGCTTTTGTGCCGCGGCGGGCCTGCATCCGTGGTGGGTGGCGGCGCAACTGGACGCAGGTTACGACGAGCAGGCGCTCCAGGCGGACATTGCTGCAATTGCGGGTGAAAGGCACCTCAGGGCCATCGGCGAGTGCGGGCTCGATGCCGCCATCGATTGCCCGCTCGAGCGGCAGATTCCGGTTTTCGAGTGGCACCTGCGCATCGCGGACATCTATGCCCTGCCACTGGTGATCCATGTTGTGCGCTGCCACGCAGACGTGCTGGCCCTGCTGAAGCAGCATCGGCCCAAGTGCGGCGGCGTGATACACGCATTCAGTGGTAGCCAGGAAATTGCGCAGCAATACTGCGACCTGGGTTTCAAGCTCGGGGTAGGCGGTACCATCACTTACGAGCGGGCAGCGAAAACCCGGCGGGCGGTTGCTGCGGTATCGCTTGAATCGCTGTTGCTGGAAACCGATGCACCATCCATGCCGCTGTCTGGTCATCAGGGACAGCGCAACAGCCCGCAAATGCTACCGCAGGTGCTGGATGCGCTGGCCCAGTTGCGACAGGAATCCGTTGAGTGCATTGCCCGCACAACGACGCAGAATGCCCGGGACCTGTTCGGGCTGACCGGGCCGGATTGGCTGGAATGGCTAGATAGGAGAGATACCTGAATGTTTGATGCCACTGTATTCAAGGAACAGTTTCCGCTTTTCAAGCAGCCCGAAAATCGTGCGCTCGTTTACCTCGATAATGCTGCCACGACGCAGAAGCCCGCTGTTGTAATTGACGCGGTTGCAGACTTCTATCGAACCAGTAATGCCAATGCGCACAGGTCCAGTCATCGCCTCGCAAGGGCAGCGACCGCTGTCATCGAGGGTGCGCGGGCACGCGCACGGAACTTTCTCGGTACGAGTAGCGCCCGGGAAATCGTATTTTGTCGCGGTGCGACTGAAGCGCTGAACCTGCTGGCCAGCTCCCTGTGCCAATCCTTGCAGGCCGGGGATGAAATCGTGCTGACCGCCGTTGAGCACCACGCCAACCTGGTGCCATGGCAGATGATGGCGGCACGCTATGGCCTGGTCTTGCGCTTCGTACCCGGTGCGCTGGGTATACCGGATTTTTCCTGCATCGATGAGGTGATCAGCGACCGGACCCGGGTAGTGAGCGTGACCGGGGCTTCCAATGCGTTGGGCTTGCGCTCTGACCTCGCCGCTGTGCGCAACGCCATTTCGGGCAAAGAGATTGTTTTCGTGGTTGACGGCGCACAGTTAGCGGCGCATGACGATATTGATGTGCAGGCCCTGGGTTGTGATTTCCTTGCCTGCTCGGCGCACAAGTTTTACGGGCCGAGCGGAATAGGCCTGCTCTATGGCAAGCTCGAACGATTGGAAACCCTGCCACCATGGCAGGGTGGTGGTGAGATGATCCGTTCGGCAGGCCTGTATGATGCGGACTACGCCGGTCCTCCGCACAGGTTTGAGCCAGGTACGTCCTCACTGGCGGCGATTGCCGGTTTGGGTGTTGCCTTTACGTTCCTCGCTCAGGTGGATCGCCAGGCAATGCGAGAACACGAGCAAAAGCTTGTTGAGCAGATGCATAAGGGGCTGGGGCAAATAGAGGGCGTGCGCTTGCTCACCGTTCCGCAAAACAACCTGGGTATTGCGACCTTTACTCCGGCGGGGGATTGGTCTGCAGCGGACCTGTGCCTCTGGTTGGACCAGCGCGATATCGCGGTACGTGCAGGGCATCACTGTGCCCAGCCGCTGCACACGCTCGCCAGCGTACAGACTTCGGTACGCGCCTCGGTGGCTGGTTATAACTCCGCGCAGGATATAGAACGCTTTGTGGCGGCAGTGGCTGAATTCGTCGCGGAGCAGGAAGCGGCAATACCGCCGAACCGGGCAGGTACGACGATTGCGGATTCCGCCATCGCAGTAGGGCCGGAAGATTCGATTGAAGAATTGTCTGTAGAAACACTGGAGCGCGCCCGGGGCTGGCAGGCACGCTATCGGGAATTGATGCAGTGGTCGAAGGCAATATCCCCAAAGCCGTGGTTGCGTACGCCGGAAAATCTGGTGCGCGGCTGCGAGTCTGACGCCTGGCTGCAAGTGTCAGAAGCGCCAGATGGGAAACAGGTTTATGTGGATAGCGACAGCCGCGTGGTCAAGGGGCTGGCAGCGTTATTGCTGGTGCTGATGCGCGATTACCGGCAAGAGCCCGAAATGCGTGAAAAAATCCTGCAGCGTTTCACCGATCTCGGCTTTGAGCGCCACCTGAGTGAATCGCGCAGCAACGGATTTCGCGCGTTGCTGGAGCGGGCGCTAGGTTAGGTTCTTCTGCAGGTAGCGCTCGATAGCGCGGGAAGCGGCAACGAAACCGAAGGTTCCCGTGATCATGGTGGCCGCCCCAAAGCCGCCACTGCAATCCAGTTTTACCCCATCCTGCATGGCCGCTTTTTGCTGGCAAACCTGGCCGTCAGGTTGTGGATATACCATCTGCTCGGTGGAGTACACCGCATCGATACCGAAGGTGCGGCGCGACGATTTCTGGAAGTTGTACTTGCGATAAAGCAGGCTGCGGACCTTTGCCAGCATCGGGTCGTTGGTGGTTCGGCCCAGATCCGCGCTGGTGATCAGGCGCGGATCGCGTTTGCCGCCGGCGGAACCGACGCAGACCAGCGGTAGTTTGCGGCGCTTGCAGTGTGCGATCAGGGCCGCCTTGGCGTTGGCCGTATCCACTGCGTCCACAACGAGGTGAATGTCGTCTTGCAGTATCTCCCCGACATTGTCCGGCGTGACAAAGTCGTCTACCAGGTTCACCTCAATTTCCGGGTTGATGCCACGCAGGCGCTCGGCCATGACTTCAGTTTTGGAGTGGCCAATGGTGCTGGCGAGGGTGTGCGCCTGGCGGTTGCTATTGGTGATGCAGACATCGTCCAGGTCCACCAGGGTCAGGCGGCCGACTCCGCTGCGGGCCAATGCCTCGGCGGTCCAGGTGCCGACGCCGCCGATGCCTGCCACCAGCATATGTGCCGCGTGCAGGGCGGGCAGGGCGGCTTCACCATAGAGCCGGCCAATGCCACCAAATCTTTGCAGGTATTCTTCCGAGAGCATCATTTACCGCCGGAGTCTGGACAGGATCAGATTGCGGAGCCTGCCTGTGTATCTGAACGTGTGTCGCTGGCCAGCTTCCCGCGAGCCAGGCGAATGAGGTGCCGGATAGTGTGGGTCAGCGCATAACCGCACAACAGCGGGTCCATCAGATAATCCCAGAGGTTGCTGGACTCCAGGATGCCGAAATGGAAAGCGGCGACGCTACCGACAATGCACCACATCAACGGCCATGCACCTGCCAGCCAGGCGGCCAGCGCGATCATGCCGAGTACTGCCGGCATGCCGAGTGAGGCGTAACCCAGAGTATAGGGATCGAACAGGCCTGCACCGAGCGCCGCCGGATAGAAGGCGATTGCGGCGATTGAGAAAGCGGCCAGGGTGAGTTTGCAGTTGCTGGCACTGATCAGGCGAATGCCGCTCAGTCGGAACAGCGCCGCGCTGCAAATCAGGATGCTGGTGGAGATGCTGAGATCACCCACATAGCCGCGTACATACTGATATGCGGGGATACCGTTAAAGGGAATCAGGAGGAACAGAAGCAATCCCACGGAAGCCGCGAGGCGCTTGTTGTAATCGTATTTCCGGAAGCGCAGCATCACGGTCAGCGCAGCCCAGTACGTTAGCAGGGAGAGGGGCAGTACGGCGCTCATATTTGTGACTCCAGCCACGCCATATTGAAGCGTGTGTGCTTGATATACGTCTTGTTCCAGGTGTACAGCAAGTGGAAGGTATCGCCGCTGCGAATCAGGTACGGGTAGTCGTACTGGAACCGGCATGACACCCGGCGGCATTGGCTGTGCACCGCTGCTTCCGCATTGGCCGCAATCCGGTCCTCGGGGGCGCCTTCGTCGGCAAGGGCATCGGCCATGATAATGCCGTAGTCGTCCGCATTCAGTCCAGAGTGATGCAAGATGGTGTCATCCTCCAGGTGGCGAACTGTTGTCCAGTTGGTGCCATCTGCGTCCGCCACCATCAGCGCAAGGCGGAAACGGTCCTTGGCTGTATCGTTGGCCACGGCCATGATGCGGCCATCGGGCAGGCGCGTCGCTGCAATGGCGGCATTGGGATTCGGCAGGCCGGTGCCGGTCGCTTCTGTCCAGGTCTTGCCGCCGTCATCGGTGCGGGCAAGCAATACCTCGCGTTCGTCGATGCTGCCGGAATGGCGCAGCAGGGCGATTGCGTTATCGGTCGCACCCGGCAGGACGACTGGCTGCAGCGAATCGGTGCCGCTGGTAATGCGTGTCTTGGAAAGGATCTCGCCGTCGGTTGAAACACGTAACAGCTCGCCGAATTTACCGATCAGCTCGTGGTAGATCGGCAGGGCCATGGAGCCGTCTTCGTAGAAACGGGGGGTGCCCTTTACCAGTGTGCTGATATTCAGGAACGGTGAAGTCACCAGCTTGCGAGGCGTGCTCCAGGTCTCGCCGTGGTCGTCGGAAATGGCCAGGTTGATCGAGCTGGTGGCCCAGCCGCCGGCAGTGACCGTGACAAAGGTCAGCCAGAGGCGGTCGTCGGGGCCCCGGGCAATCACCGGGTTACCCACTTTTTTGATATAGCGCTTCAGGGATTGGGAGGCGAGCGTCGGGGAAGTGATGATGCGGTCTTCGGACCATTCCCCGTTTTCAAAGGTTGCCCCGTAAATATTTACATCGGTTGCGCCCTCGCGGGAGCCGGCAAACCATACGGCGAGTAGCTTGCCTTCCGCGGTCTCGGCGACTGCAGGCGCATGAACCAGCTGGGTGATGCCGTCGGAGGCAAACCCGGATTCAAACAGCGGGCTCGCATGGGCTGCAGGAACCGTGTCGCTATCCAGCGCGAAGCGCGGTTCGGTCGGCGTCTGGTAAGAACGCAAAGCCAGGCCAAACACCAGTGCGATGGCCAGCAGGGAGAGCGAACGGTGAGTCAACAAGCGACGTATCGATGATGGTGTACTTCTGATCACGGCTTTGACAATTCCAGCAGGTCTTTATTTTCAGTTATGGGTACTGCGCGTGACGCGGCGGCAGTTTACAGTCAGAAGAAAAATAAATCTTCGGATTTATGCCGAATTGCGGACTACTTCCGCGAGGTTCCATGGGATCGGGCTGGTGACGTCCGGGCAGTGAGAGGTGACTGCTTTGCTCGCCTCACCGATACCTGCAATTGTCTGAGGCGCACTATAGCGGTGGATTGATGTTCGGTCAAAAAATGACCGAGTTGTCCTTGGCCGGTTGGCGTTATTGCGAGCAATTTTTGCAGTTTTCTATATAATCCCGCGGCTAGATTTTGACGCCGCTGGCCTCTGTCTTTTCGGGCTTTCCGGGCGCAGCGCAGTAATTCGAAGGAACTTCACGGTCATGTTTAACTGGTTCAAGTCCAGACGCCTGCAGTACCTGCTGGCAACCACGGCGATCCTGCTGGGCCTTTTCACCCTGATGCGAGCCATTTTCTACTTTGGCTTCGCCGATCATGCCGCCCTGGCAAAAGTGCCGGCGGCGGACCTCTGGTACACGCTTTCTATCGGCACCCGGTTTGACTGGCGTCTGGCCTGCCTGATCGTGTTGCCGCTCGCAGTTGTGGCAATCCTGCCGCGCTTCAACCTGGCCACGTCAACGTTGCTGCGCCGGCTTGCCAACTTGTACCTGGGGCTGGTTCTGGTAGCGATTGTGCTCCTGTACTTTGTGGACTTTGGCCATTACGTGTACCTCGGTATTCGCATGGATTCCAGCGTGATCCGCTTTGTCGATGACGTTGCCATTTCCGGGCAGATGATGTGGGAGAGTTACCCGGTTGTCTGGATCACCCTTGCCTGGCTGGGCGGTGCCGCATTTTTCACATGGCTACTGGTAAAAGTGCAGCAGCGCCTGTTCGCGCGCGTGCCGGTCGCTATTGCCCGCCGGCAGATGGTGCTGGGCAGCATTGTGTTGTTCGTGGTTGCTTTTTCCCTGGCTTTCGGCCGTTACAGTACGGTGCCGCTGCGCTGGAGCCACGCGTTCTATTCCGGCAATTCCAGCCTCGGCGCCATCGGTCTGAACCCGATTCTGTACTTCAATGACTCTTTCCAGTATCGCGAGTTTCCCTACCAGATCCCGGAAGTCAAAAAACACTACCCGCAGATTGCCGAATACCTCGGCGTTGAAAGCCCGGACGCGGAAGAGCTGAATTACCTGCGCCGTATGCCGGCCGCGGAGCATGCGGTAGTCAAGGCGGGTGAGAGGCAGCCGAATGTCGTAGTGATCATGCTCGAATCCCTCGGTGCCAGCCGCCTCGGCATGTTCGGTAATCCGCTGACGCCTTCACCGAATCTGGACGCCCTTGCAAACGAGGGGGTGCTTTACCCGAATTTCTATGTGCCCATCTCGGGCACCGCCAAGACGGTGTTCGGCAGTATCACCGGGCTGCCGGACGTCACCGTGGTCAAGAGCGCGACGCGTAACCCGCTGATCAGCGAGCAGCGCACAGTCATCAATGCTCTGACCGATCACGATAAGTATTACCTCATCGGCGGCAGCTCCAGCTGGGCCAACATGGGTGCGTTGATCAAGCTCAGTATCGACGATGTCAAGATGTATGAGGAGGGCGATTACGACGCGCCCAACGTGGATGTCTGGGGTATTTCCGATCTGGAGCTGTTCAAGGCGGCGGACCGCGTATTCCGTGAGCGCCAGGCAGGCAAGCCATTCTTTGCCTACATCCAGACCGCTGGTAACCACCGTCCGTTTACCATTCCGGAAGACAATGACGGGTTTGAAACCGTTCAGGTGGATGCGGCTGAGTTGAACCAGTGGGGTTTCCGCAACAACGAACAGTTCAATGCTGTGCGTCTGCTGGACTTCAATATTGGCAAGTTCTTTGACATGGCAAAGGCGGGTGGTTACTACGACAACACCATTTTCGTTTTCTTTGGTGACCACAACAATCGCATCACCAGCACCCCGCATATGGCACCTTTCTATGAGAAGCTGGATTTGGACGGATTGCATGTGCCGTTCTTTATCCACGCACCGGATTACCTGGAGGCAGGGGTGGATGAGCAGGCCGCGAGCCTGCTGGACGTGATGCCCACGATAGCGGGCCTGGTAGGTGTGCCGTACGAGAACAATACCCTTGGTCGCGACCTGAACCTGCCGTCGCCGGAGGGGGAGCGGTTCGTGTTCACCCAGACCGCGGATCGACGCTTCCCGATCATCGGTGCTATCAGCAAGGATTTCATGCTGCGTATGAAGCATGACGCTTCAGAGGTCAAGCTGCATGACCTGAACAGCGATACGCCGGAGCGGGACGTGAGCGGGGATTACCCGGAAAAGGCGGCCCGCCTGCAGAGCCTGGCGAAAGGGATATACGAAACCACCAAATATCTGCATTACCACAATAGCCCCCGTCATGGCGGGGTTGCCGAAACGCAGGACACTGCTGCGGAATAAGTTAAAAGGGGCCTTGAGGCCCCTTTTTTTTGTACCCGTGTCATACCGCAGTGGAACCTTCCCGTCGGTGCTTGAATGCCGGCAAATGGTACATTTTGGACACTCTTTGCCCTTGTTGAATTCTCCCGTGGGTTCAGTGAAACTGTGCCTTCCAATAAAGAGCGCCATGTCCGTGAAGGCGCCGCAATGAGATATCAACCTATGGGTAAACAGCATTACGATGCGCTGGTTATCGGTGCTGGCCATAATGGCCTCACCAACGCAGCGTTCCTGGCCAAATCCGGCCTCAAGGTGCTGGTAGTAGAAAAGAACCCCTATATCGGCGGTGCTTCCGTCTCGAGGGAGCTTTACGAAAACTGGACCTACTCCAACTGTTCTTATGTCTGCAGCCTGTTCAGGCCGGAAATATATCGCGAACTCAACCTGGCCAAGCACGGCCTGCAGGTTACCCCTTTTGGAGGGTCAGTAACCTTTACCCGCGATGGGAATTTTCTGGGCTCCTACCCGGATCCGGAAGTGATGTACCGGGAAGTTGCCCGTTTCTCAAAGCGCGATGCCAATGCGCTGGAACGCTACCATGCAGATACTGCGAAATGGTGCCGCCTGATCCGTCCGTTCCTGATGCGCACGCCGCCAGACCCGACCTCGTTTCGCCCAAAGGACTGGCGTGAACTGGCCTTCCTGCTGAAGAAGTTCCACGGCCTCGGCGAAGAGCAGATCTACGAGTTCATGCGCTTCTTTACCCTGTCGGTGGCAGAGTTCCTCGGCGACTACTTCGAGAGCGACCTGGTCAAGGCGCACTTTTCCGGCTCCGGCATCATCGGCACGGGCCTGGGTCCGTTCTCCCCGGGAACGGCCTATGTGTTGTTGCATCACTATATGGGCGATGTGGACGGCAATATCGGTACCTGGGGCATCGCGCGCGGTGGCATGGGGGCGATTGCCAAGGCGCTGGCGGGATCCCTGCGGGAATTTGGTGGCGAGATCCTGACCGGTGATGGCGTCGAGCGTATTTTAGTTAAAGACGGCAGGGTAACGGGCGTTGCGCTGGAGTCCGGTGCGGAAATCAGCGCGGACAATGTGGTCTCCAATGTGGACGCCAAGCGCACCTTCCTCAAGCTGATGGATGAGAAGGACCTGCCTGCGCAGGTGATCGACAAGGCGCGCAATTTCAAGATCCGCGGCTCTTCCGGCAAGCTCAATATTGCACTCGATGGCCTGCCAACCTTTACCGGTTTGTCCAAGGATAATCCGCTGTACAAGGGTGATTTCCATTTCAGTGATTCACTGGAGCGTATCGAACGTGCCTACGACGACTGGAAGGCGGGCATGTGGTCCCGTGACCCGTATCTCGATATGTTGATCCCGACCCTGACGGATCCCACCATGGCGCCGCCCGGCAAGCACATGATGTCGGTGTTCGTGCAGTACTGTCCGGCGAAGCTGGCGGATGGTGACTGGACCGACGATAAGGTCAGGGCGTTTGGCGATACCGTCATCGACCAGATGGCGGAATACAGCCCCGACCTGAAAGACCTGATCCTGCACGCCGAAGTGCGTACACCGCGCGAAATCGAAGCGGAAGTGGGCCTGACCGAGGGCAATATTTTCCAGGGCGAGCTGACGCTGGACCAGTTGCTGTTCAACCGGCCGTTCCCGGGTTACGCGCAGTACCGCGGGCCGGTGAAGGGCATGTATATGTGCGGCTCTTCCACGCACCCCGGTGGTGGTGTGATGGCCGCGCCGGGCGCAAACGCCGCGCGGGAAATGCTCGCGGACCTGAAAAGAGACAACACTGTGCCGGAGGACTTCGGCGATGACTAAACAATACGATGCCATCGTTATTGGCGGTGGCCACAATGGTCTCGTTTGTGCCGCATACCTCGGCAAGGCCGGCAAGAAAGTCCTGCTGCTGGAAGCGGCCGATGAAGTGGGCGGTATGGCGCGAACACGGGAATTTTGTGAGGGGTATCGGGTATCGGCCGGCGCCCACATCCTGCACAGCCTGAGTGCACAGGTCGTCAAGGAGCTGGCGCTGCTGGATCACGGTCTGGACCGCAGCGGGCACTGCCTGGAAACGGTCATACTGGACGAGCAGGGCGCACACGTCACTGCTGGACGCGACAGTGCTTCGGGAGAGGGGTTGTCCCCGGAAGAGATTGAGGCTTACGCGTCATTCAAGAAGAAACTGCGTAGCTATGCGGAGTTGATGCAGCCGATGATGCGACGTCGGCCACCGCGGGTCGCTGCGCTGGGTTTCAGGGATTCCGTTGCACTGGCAAAGCTGGGCTGGAATATGCGTTTCGGCCTGGGTACAGAAGAAATGCGGGACTTCCTGCGCCTCGCCGGCATCAATATTTACGATGTGCTGGACGAGTTCCTTGGTGAGGGGCCTGCCTCAGACAAGCTCAAGGGCATGATCAGCCTTGATGCGGTTATGGGCTCTTTCACCGGGCCGCGCTCACCGAATACGGTTTTCACCTATCTTTGTCGCCTCATGGGCGAGCTGGAAGGGGATATGCAGTTACCGGTAGGTGGAATGGGGGCTGTCATGCAGGCGCTCGCCAACGCGGCGCAGGCGCACGGAGTGGAAGTTCGCACCGCTGCGCCGGTGAGTTCTATCAGGACCGAAAAAGGGTGCGTAGTAGGGGTTCGCCTGGCGAGCGGTGATGACATTGATGCGGACATCGTTGTCTCCAATGCCGATCCGAAAACCACCTTCCTCAAGCTCCTCGGTGCGCCGAAACTGGAGGCCGGTTTTGCCAACCGCGTGAGCCGGATCCGCAATCGCGGTACGGCTGCGAAACTGCATTTTGCCCTGCGTGGCCTGCCGAAGTTTACCGGGCTCGAAGAGGGCCAGCTGCGCAATCGCCTGCTGGTGGCGAGCAGCAGTGATTTTGTCGAGCTGGCATTCAACCCGGTCAAGTACGAGGAGGTTTCCGACTCGCCCGCGATAGAGCTGGTAATTCCGTCTCTGGCGGATCCGAGCCTCGCCCCGGAGGGGCATCACGTGATGTCCATCGCACTGCCCCACGTGCCTTATGCACTGAAGGGCGGTTGGGATGCGGAAGCGCGCAAGGCATTTATCGACAGCGTTATCGCAAGCGTCGAGCGATTTGCGCCGGGTTTCACCGAGCTGGTTGTCGATAGCGAGTTGCTGACCCCCGCGGATATTGAAGCGCAGTTCGGTGCGACTGGCGGGCACTGGCACCACGGTGAGCTGGCGCTGGACCAGATGTTGATGCTGCGGCCGTTGTATGGCGCTGCCCAGTACACGACGCCGCTGGATGGCCTGTTCCTCTGCGGCGCGGGTTGCCATCCGGGCGGTGGTGTCAGCGGGCTGCCCGGCCACAATGCCGCGGCCGCGGTTTTGAAGAACAAGAAAAAGGGTCGCGCGGAGGCAGTAGCATGAACCATACCGAGCAGGATCTGGTGACGGAAGATTCGCCGCGGGATCATTACAAGGCGCTGGTGAAGCGATCACCGTTTTATGAAAAGCAGGTGGCGCTGTCCAATACCAATAAATGGCACCGCTGGAAGGCATATACGGTTGCCGACGAAATCGAATGCATGGAGCAGGAATATTTCGCGGTGCGCAACAGCTGCGGCGTTTTTGATGTGACGCCCATGAGCAAGTACCGCATCGGCGGGCCAGATGCGGAAGCCTTCATGAACCGCCTGGTGACCCGCGATGTACGCAAAATCAAGCCGGGTAGGGTCGGCTACACCGTCTGGTGTAACGACCAGGGCAAGGTCATTGACGACGGCACCATCTTTCATCTGGAGCAGGGTGTCTACCTGTTGTGTGCACAGGAGCGCCAGTACGACTGGTTGATGCTGTCGGCGCTGGGCTTCGATGTGGAGATCAGTGAGGAAACCAATAATATCGCCTGCCTGGCGGTGCAGGGCCCGACGTCCTGCGCAACCCTGAAGGCGATGGGGTTGGCCGGGATCGAAGGCATGAAGCCCTTCGGGCTCACGCATTTCGATTTCGGGGGCGCAAAACTGATGGTGTCCCGTACCGGTTTTACCGGCGACCTTGGCTATGAGCTCTGGATCGATTTCGATAGCGCCGAAGCGCTCTGGGACGCGTTGTTCGAAGCCGGCAAGGACCGCGGCATCCGCGCCATTGGCGGTGATGCGTTGGAGCTCGCACGGATCGAGGCTGGTTTCATCCTCGGCGGTGTGGATTTTGTGCCGGCCAACCAGTGTGTACGCCTGCATCATGACCGGTCGCCGTTCGAGCTGGATCTTGGCTGGTTGGTGGATTTTTCCAAGGAAAGCTTCACCGGCCGGACCGCGTTGCTGCGGGAGAAGCAGGAAGGTTCTCGCTATCGCCTGGTCAAGTTGAATATCGAGGGTAACAAGCCGGCCCACAACGCCTACGTCATGAACGGCAAGGGCGGCAAAACCATTGGCGCAGTGTCGTCTGCGGCCTGGTCGCCGGTGGCAAAGGCCAATGTCGCACTGGCGAGCCTGGACCTGACCAAGCGCATCAACGACAACAATATCTGGGTGGAGATCTTCTACCAGAAGGAGCTCAAGTGGCACCGCAAATGGGCCAGGGCAGAGATCGTCAAGGATCCATTCTGGAATCCGGAACGCAAGCGCGTCACGCCGCCCGCAGACGTTTAGCCACTGCTTAAAAGGCGCAAAGGGCTCGCTGTTCTGGTAAAATCACGTCTTTTCCCGGGCGCAGGCCCGCTCCTCGTCGGGGCCTGTATTTCAACGGGCGCCGACCCCGTTTTTGCTATTTCAACGTAGGGTAAACTGCAAATGAGCCTCGCGGACAAGGTCCTGGCAGTCAATGACGACCTGCCTATTCGCACTGATAAGCCTGTCCACAGCGGTAAGGTGCGCTCGGTCTACTGGTTGACCGAAACAGACAGCCGCCGCCTGATACAGGAAAAGGGCTACGATGTGGCGCCGGATGCCCCGCTAGCCATTATGGTGATCAGCGACCGTATCTCGGCGTTTGACTGTGTCTGGCGCGGGGAAGGGGGCATGAACGGTGTGCCGGGCAAGGGCGCGGCACTGAATGCAGTGGCCAACCACTGGTTCGGGCTGTTCCGTGAGCTGGGGCTGGCAGACAGCCATATCCTGGATATTCCCCACCCGCTGGTGTGGATTGTGCAGAAAGCGCGGCCGGTGATGATCGAGGCCATCGCGCGCCAGTACATCACTGGTTCCATGTGGCGCGCCTATGAGAAAGGTGAGCGTGAGTTCTGTGGTATCCAGCTCCCGGATGGGCTGAGCCGTGACCAGAAATTGCCTGAGCTGCTGATCACCCCGTCGACCAAAGGTGTGCTCGAAGGGATCCCGGGGGTTCCGGCAGTGGATGACGTCAATATCACCCGGTCGGATATCGTCGATAACTTTGCAGCCTTCAACTTCCGTTCCGCGGCGGATGTGGATCTTTATGAAAAACTGTTGAAGGAGGGCTTCGGCGTCATCAGTGAGGCACTGGCACAGCTCGACCAGGTATTTGTGGATACCAAGTTCGAGTTCGGTTACGTCACCGACAAGAGCGGCCAGGAAAAGCTGATCTACATGGATGAGGTTGGTACGCCCGACTCTTCCAGGATCTGGGACGGGCCGGCCTATCGTTCCGGCAAGATTGTGGAAAATTCCAAGGAAAGCTTCCGCCAGCTGCTACTCAATCACTTCCTCGACCCGGACATCCTGCTCAACAAGGACCGGATGGAAGAGCGCACTGCGCTGGCCCGCGAAAACGTGCTGCCGTCTGAGGTGCTGATGGAGGTTTCAAGAACTTATGTTGGTATTGCCGAGAAGATCATTGGCCACAAGCTTGAAATATCCGATAACCCGCGTACCGAAATTCTTCAGGTCCTGAAGGATCAGTACAGCCTTGTCGACTGATTGAGCAAGTCCTTCCCGAAACCACAGTCGGCGTCCTCCGGCTGTGGAATTTCAAAAAATAGTAACTAGACTTGCCCGAACTACAGGGCTGGTGCGTCACTGCTTGTCACTCAATCCCGTTGATGGGATTGCTTGCCTATTGGCCAATACAGCGCGTGTTTTCGTCAGTTCGTACTTTATGGTTTGAACTGTGAATAATAAAGGGCGGTTCGGTTATGGATGACAGGCTAAAGCAGATAGTCCTACAACTTCGCGTGGCTGCTCCCGTTGTAATAGT
Organism: Biformimicrobium ophioploci; assembly: GCF_030270605.1. Lineage (GTDB taxonomy): Bacteria > Pseudomonadota > Gammaproteobacteria > Pseudomonadales > Cellvibrionaceae > Biformimicrobium > Biformimicrobium ophioploci. Next base: position 173,994 of record NZ_BSYJ01000006.1, on the reverse strand, counting down.
GGCGACAGGCGTCTCCTTGGTGATGTTCGTCGCTGCCTTTTTTATTGCTGAAAAGCTTGGCTTTTCCTATGTTCGGTTTGTCAATGACCCCGCCGCGATCTCTGGGCGAAATCCCTTCTCCGGGGTTTACTCGAATTTAGGGGTTTTAGTGTGGTGTGCAGCAGCGGCTGTATGCGTTTTTGCGGGGTGGAACTGCCTGAAACATGGCTTGCGGAAATCGGGACGTTTCCTGCTCGTGTCGGGAGGGATAACCGCGCTTTTGACGCTCGATGACCTGTTTATGTTGCATGAGTACGTGTTTCCCAAAATGCTCGGTGTCCCACAGGAAGTAGTCTTCTTTGTCTACCTGGCGATGTTTGCAGGATATTTGGCCTTTTTCTGTCGGGAAATATTGGATACCGAGTTCACGATACTCGCTGTTTCATTTTGCCTTTTGGGTGTTTCGGCTACGATTGATAATTTGATTCACTCGCAAACAGATCTTATAAACCTGATAGAGGATTGGTTCAAGTTCGCAGGATTGCTCATATGGGCGATTTATTTTGTACGAACTTCGAATGCGCTACTTTACCCGCTTGACCCTGATTCTGCGGCTGCCTTCCGTCTTGCGGATGAAAAAGCTGTTGAGGGCGCCGCGTTCGATGCGCACTGAGTCACCGGCTTTCCAGTAAACCTGGGTGCTGTCGGACTGCTTCCATACCTGGCCGTTGTCCAGGGTGATGTAGGCCTTTTTGTGGGCGGTTTTCTGGAACTTGCTGATCGTCGCAACGATTGCCTCGGGGGCTTCCTCAGTGACGCGCTTGTGCTCTTTACCGAAGCGCGCTTCCTGGTTTGACCTGGCTCTGGTTTCTGCGCCCGCTACGAGGGCGTCGAAGCACTTCAATCGCTCACTGTCATCAGCAATTTTGCTGCAACCCCGAATCTGCTCGGGAAGGCCGGTGTCGGCGTATACATTAAAAGCCAGCATGGTGAGGCAGACAAAGCCCGCTTGCAGGGTCTTTTGCATGATTGTCGGCTCCTTATTCTCTATTTCTTGTCGGTCTGTCCGGACTGCCGGTTTGGCTGGGCGTTAAACTGCTGGCCGTTAACCGTTTTGCTGTCCGGGCCAGCAAGGTACAGGTAGGTCGGCATGATATCTTCGGGTGAGGCAACAGTAACGGGATTCTCCGCAGGAAACGCGGCCGCACGCATATTGGTGCGCGTCGCACCCGGGTTGATGCTGTTGATTCGTACCTGCGAGACCCCGTCCAGCTCATCCGCCAGGGTCTGCATGAAGCCTTCGGTGGCGAACTTGGAGACGGCATAGGCGCCCCAGAAGGCGCGGCCCTTGAGGCCGACGCCGGAGCCGGTGACGATAATCGAGGCGTCTTCGGCTTTTTCCATCAATGGCAACAGCGCTTTGGTCAGGCCGAACATGGCCGTCACGTTTACGCGCATGACCTTTTCGAATACATCCAGCCGATAATTCGCGATGGGCGTACGCTGGCCCAGTAGGCTGGCATTGTTGACCAGGCCGTGCAGTGCGCCGAATTCCTTTTCAATACCCTCGGCAAGTGCATCAAACTCCGCCTCTCCGACACTTTCCAGGTCCATCGGGAAAATAGCTGGCTGCGGGTGGCCGGCTGCCACGATTTCGTCGTACACCGCTTCGAGCTTGGCGGTGGTGCGGCCCAACAGGATCACTGTCGCGCCGTGTGCGGCAAAGGTCCTGGCGGCGGTTCGGCCAATGCCGTCGCCGGCGCCTGTCACCAGAATGATTCTGTTTTCCAGCAGGTTCGCCGGTGCCTGGTACTGGCTGGCATCATTGGTCATGGTACTTCCCGGAATGTCTTATTGGAGGTAGGTATTTTTGAGTAGCGGCCAGATTTCACTGCCATGGTCAACAATATGATCCGCGCCCCAGGTGTCGACTGCGGTTTCGCCGTCCAGGTACCCGTAGGTACAGGCAATGGTGGGCATCCCTGCGGCGCGACCGGCGGCAATGTCGCGCTCGTGGTCACCGACGTAGATGGCCTCTTCCGGAGCGCAGCCGATCTTTCGGCAGGCCAGCAGGATCGGGTCCGGGTGCGGCTTGCGCCTCTCGGCGTGCTCAGGGCAGATTACCGCGCCCGGGGTGGGCAGGTAGTCAAACGCCGCCATCAACGGGACGGTGTAGAGTTCTGGCTTGTTAGTGACAATGCCCCAGGCGATGCCGTGCTCGGCAAGTTTGTCTATCAGGTTTTCGAGCCCGGGAAACAGCACGGTCTTCTCGGCCAGGTGGGTTAGGTAGCGCGCCAGAAACCGGTCCCGTAACTCGATAAACCCGGCGTCGCCTTCATTGACGTCAAAGCCCAGCTTGACCATCGCGCGGGTGCCATTGGAAACCACCTCTCTTACCGCGGATTCGGGCAGGGGAGGCAGGTTGTCCTGCTGGCGGATTTCGTTGAGTACGACCGTAAAATCCGGCGCTGTATCAAACAGTGTGCCGTCGAGGTCGAACAGGACTGCGCGAAGCATGCGGGATTCCAGTTGTTTATTCAGGGCGCGTTACATGAACAAGATAGTTTACATCTACGTCGCCTTCCTTGAGCTTGTAGGCCTTGGTGAGCGGGTTGTAGGTCATGCCGGTTATGTGCTGCAGCTCCAGCCCAGCCTCCCTGATCCACTGCCCCATCTCTGAAGGGCGAATGAACTTGCCGTACTCGTGGGTGCCCTTGGGCAGCATCTTCATAACGTATTCTGCGCCGACAACGGCAAACAGCCAGGCTTTGGCGTTGCGGTTGATGGTGGAAAAAAACAGATTGCCGCCAGGTTTTACCAGAGCGGCGCAGGCGCGAATGACCGATGCCGGGTCCGGTACATGCTCCAGCATCTCCAGGCAGGTCACCACGTCAAAGCTTTCGGGCTCCTGTTCTGCCAGCTCTTCCGCTGTGATCTGCCGGTAATCGACCTTGGCGCCGGACTCCAGTGCATGCAGTTTCGCCACGGACAGCGGTGCCTCGCCCATGTCGATACCGGTGACTTCAGCACCGCGCTGGGCCATGGATTCCGCCAGGATGCCGCCGCCGCAACCTACGTCGAGCAGTTTCTTGCCGGCAACCCCGGCCCGGGCATCGATGTAATTGGCGCGCAGGGGGTTGATGTCATGCAGAGGCTTGAACTCGCCGCTCTTGTCCCACCAGCGGCTCGCCAGCTGTTCGAACTTGGCAATTTCAGATTGGTCGACGTTACGCATGGGTAAAGCCTGTATTTCAGATGTTGGTGCCGGAGGTTACCGCAGGGTGTGCGGGTGTTATTTCAGCGGGCGATATTAGCACGGCCGCCAAGCAACTGTCGGGAATGTGGGGAATATGTGAGGCAAAGAAGCGGGCAGGTTTTACGTGCCAACTCATTGCTGGCGAAAAAGTGAGCAGGGTGTCTGTTTTTGCTGCTGATTCAGCGTCTTGCGCTTGTCCCTGCGGCTGCTTTGCGGGTTGATGCCGGATAGTAGAACGGCGCCAATTATGGTACGATCGGGCGCTTTAACGCTGGTCTCTGCCGCGGGGGTAAAGTGGCATTCCAGCGACGTCTCAGGCGGCCTTTCCACGGCTTGCATTTGAATAGGAAAGCCAGGTTTTATGGGCGAGTTAGCCAAAGAAGTATCCCCGATAAACATCGAGGAAGAATTAAAGCAATCGTACCTGGATTACGCGATGAGCGTAATTGTGGGGCGGGCGCTTCCCGATGTGCGTGACGGGCTCAAGCCGGTGCACCGTCGCGTGCTGTTCGCGATGAACGAGCTGAAGAACGACTGGAACAAGCCGTACAAAAAATCAGCGCGTGTTGTTGGTGATGTGATCGGTAAGTACCACCCGCACGGCGATTCCGCGGTATACGACACCATCGTGCGTATGGCTCAGCCTTTTTCCATGCGCTACATGTTGGTGGACGGGCAGGGTAACTTCGGTTCCATTGATGGCGACGGCGCTGCTGCCATGCGATACACCGAGATTCGCATGGACAAGATCTCTCACGAGATCCTGGCGGACCTCGATAAGGAAACCGTTGATTTCGTAGATAACTACGACGGTTCCGAGCAGATCCCCGAAGTGCTGCCTTCCCGCGTGCCCAACCTGCTGGTAAACGGCTCCGCCGGTATCGCGGTGGGTATGGCGACGAATATCCCGCCGCACAACCTGTCCGAGGTGATCCGTGGCTGCCTGGCCCTGATCGATGACCCCGAGATCAGCGTTGACGGCCTGATGGAATATATCCCTGGCCCGGATTTCCCTACCGGGGCGACCATTAATGGCCGCGCTGGCATCCTGCTGGCCTACCGGACAGGGCGTGGCCGTATCTACGTACGCGCCAACGCCGAAATCGAGCGGGATGAGAAAAAGAACAAAGAAACCATCATCATCACCGAGATCCCGTACCAGCTGAACAAGGCGCGATTGATCGAGAAGATCGCCGAGCTGGTGAAGGATAAGAAAATTGATGGTATCTCCGAGCTGCGGGATGAGTCTGACAAGGACGGCCTGCGCGTGGTTGTGGAGCTCAAGCGCGGCGAGTCCGGCGAAGTGGTCTTGAACAACCTTTACTCGCAGACCCAGCTGGAAAGCGTTTTCGGTATCAACATGGTGGCGCTGGTCAACGGCCAGCCGAAAGTGCTCAATCTCAAGGAGCTGCTGGAGTACTTCGTTCGCCATCGCCAGGAAGTGGTGACGCGCCGTACGGTATACCTGCTGCGCAAGGCGCGTGAGCGCGGGCATATCCTCGAAGGTCTGGCAGTTGCCATCTCCAATATCGACGAGGTGATCGAGCTGATCAAGGCGTCTCCGAGTCCGGCCGAGGCAAAGGAAGCATTGATGGCTCGCGGCTGGGCTGTGGGCGATGTGCAGCAGTTCCTGGAGCGTGCCGGTGCCGACGCGTGTCGCCCGGATGACCTTCCGGCAGAATTTGGTCTGCGCGACGGTAACTATTACCTGTCAGCGGCCCAGGCCCAGGCGATTCTCGAGCTGCGCCTGCACCGTCTCACCGGGATGGAGCACGACAAGCTGCTGGCCGAGTACAAGGAGCGCCTGGAGCAGATCGCGGAATACCTCGAGATCTTGGGTAGCGCAGAGCGCCTGATGGAGGTAATCCGAGAGGAGCTGGAGATCCTGGACAAGGAGTTCGGTGACGAGCGACGTACCCAGATCGTTGAATCCCGTCAGGACCTTACCGTTGAGGACCTGATTACCCCGGAAGACCGTGTCGTGACCATCTCCCATGGTGGCTATGCCAAGGGGCAGCCGCTGGCGGACTATCAGGCACAGCGTCGCGGCGGTATGGGCAAGTCTGCAACCCAGGTGAAGGACGAGGACTTCGTCGAGCACCTGCTGATTGCCAATACCCACGATACCATCCTGTGTTTTACCAACGCGGGTAAGGTCTACTGGCTCAAGGTCTATGAATTTACCCCGGCAGGGCGCCAGTCCCGCGGCCGGCCGATCGTCAATATGCTGCCGCTGGAGCAGGGGGAGCGAATCAGCAGTATTCTGCCGGTCTCTACCTATGACGACGACAAGTACATTTTCTTCGCAACGGCCAATGGTACGGTCAAGAAGACCGCGCTTTCCGCTTATTCCCGCCCGCGCAGCGTAGGCCTGCGTGCGATTGAGCTGGAAGAAGGTGACAAGCTGGTCGGCACGGCCATTACCGATGCCTCACAGGACGTTGTGCTGTTTACCACTGGCGGTAAGGCCGCGCGCTTCAGTGGTGACGCGGTGCGCTCTATGGGGCGTGTATCTCGCGGCGTGCGCGGTATCCGTATGCCGGAAGGCGTGGAGGTTATCTCCATGGTGATTCCGGAAGAGGATGGCTCCGTGATGATCGTTACCGAAAATGGTTACGGCAAGCGCACCTCGGTGGATGATTTTCCGACCAAGGGTCGTGGCACCCAGGGTGTAAAGGCGATTGCCGAGAGCGAGCGCAACGGTGCCATGATTGGCGCCTGTCAGGTACACCAGGGTGAGGAGATCATGCTGATTTCGGATCAGGGTACCCTGGTGCGCACCCGCGTTAATGAAGTGTCTGAACTGGGCCGTAATACCCAGGGTGTTCGCGTGATTCGCCTGAAAGAGGGTGAAAAGCTGGTTGGCCTGGCGCGCGTTCAGGAAACCGAGTCTGATGACGAAGAAGGCTCAGAAGTCGCCGCGCCTGCGGAAGACTGATGGCAAGTTTGCGGGCCTCCGGGCCCGCAATATTACCCGCGCCGTAGCTGCCGCGGGATTATCACTCCACCTTCAGGGAAAGATGGTGTCTCCCGATGAGAAAATTCAATTTTTGTGCCGGTCCGGCTGCCTTACCTGAACCGGTTTTGCTGCAGGCGCAGCAGGAGCTGCTGGACTGGCAGGGGCGTGGCTGTTCGGTGATGGAAGTCAGTCACCGCTCGCCAGAATATGTGGAAGTCGCGCAGCAGGCGGAACAGGATCTGCGCGATCTGCTCTCGATCCCCTCCAACTATAAAGTGCTTTTCCTGCAGGGTGGGGCCAGTGCGCAATTTGGCGCGGTGCCGCTCAACCTGATGCAGTCGGAAAAGCCTTTGGCGCAATATATCCATAGCGGTCACTGGGCCAACAAGGCCATTGCCGAAGCGCGCCGTTTCGGCGAAGTAACGATTGCCGGTTCCTCCGAGGATAAGGGTTTCACTTATGCTCCGGCGGAAAGTGCTCTGAAGCTGGATCCGGCAGCGGATTACCTGCACTACACCCCGAATGAGACCATTGGTGGAGTGGAGTTCCCATATATCCCGGACTCCGAATCGCTGGGCGTGCCACTGGTTGCAGACATGTCCTCCAATATCCTGTCCCGCCCGCTGGATGTCAGTCGCTTCGGTGTGATTTACGCCGGTGCGCAGAAGAATATCGGGCCTTCCGGGTTGGCGGTGGTCATCGTCCGCGAGGACCTGCTGGATCGCGCGCGCCCTGAAATTCCCCGCATTCTGCACTGGCGTGTATCCGCCGATGCCGATTCGATGGACAACACTCCGCCGACCTTTGCCTGGTACCTTGCCGGGCTCGTCTTCAAGTGGTTAAAGGAGGTTGGCGGCCTCGAGGCGATGGAAGAATTGAACCGGCGCAAGGCTGAGAAGCTTTATGCCTATATCGACGGCAGTGACTTCTACAGCAACCCAATTGCCCGGGACAGCCGCTCGCGTATGAATGTGCCTTTCGTCCTGCGGGACGACAGCCTCGACGGGCTTTTCCTGCAGCAGTCGAAAGATGCCGGCCTGTTGAACCTGAAGGGGCATCGGGTGGTTGGGGGTATGCGCGCGAGTATCTATAACGCGATCCCTGAAGAGGCTGTGGATGCGCTGATCAGCTTTATGGACGATTTTGCCCGCCAGCACGGTTGATTCGTACACGGCCTGGCAGGTTTGACGCGTTTGCCGGAACCAGTGGGGCAGGTGTTTTTAGGGATGCTGGTACTAGGGGTGCTGGTATTGGGGATGCCGGTAATTAGGGATGAGAGATGTCTGACGAACATAAATTGAAAGAGCTGCGCGAGCGGATCGATGCCATCGATTCCGATATCGGCAAGTTGATTTCCGAGCGCGCGCGCTGTGCGCTTGAGGTTGCCGCGGTGAAAAAGGCCGCTACCGAATCGCCAGGTGCCGATACCACAGCGCCAACCCTCTATTATCGTCCGGAGCGTGAGGCGCAGGTGCTTCGCCGTGCCATGGAACGAAACAGCGGTCCTCTGGACGATGAGGAGATGGCTAGGCTTTTCCGCGAGATCATGTCCGCGTGTCTCGCGCTCGAGGAACCCATCAAGGTCGCTTTCCTGGGTCCGGAAGGGACTTTCACGCAACAGGCTGCCCTGAAGCATTTTGGTAACTCGGCGGTGACCCGTCCGCTCGGCGCGATCGACGAGGTGTTCCGTGAGGTTGAGGCCGGTGCGGTCAATTTTGGCGTAGTGCCGGTGGAGAACTCCACCGAGGGTGTGATCAACCATACCCTCGATACGTTCATGAATTCCAACCTGAGAATCTGCGGTGAGGTGGAGCTGCGTATCCACCATCACCTGATGATCTCGGATGTCACCCGCCAGGATTCCATCACCCGGGTGTACTCCCATGCGCAATCACTGGCCCAGTGCCGCAAGTGGCTGGACTCGCATTTCCCTCATGTTGAACGGATTGCGGTCGCGTCCAATGCAGAGGCCGCCCGGCGCGTAAAGGGGGAGTGGAACTCCGCGGCAATCGCCGGTGATATGGCCGCAGACCTTTATGGCCTGAAGATCCTTGCTGAAAAGATTGAAGACCAGCCGGATAACTCTACCCGCTTCCTGATCATCGGAACCCAGGAAGTTCCGGCCAGCGGCGATGACAAAACTTCGCTGATGGTCTCGATGCGTAACAATCCCGGTGCGCTGCATGACCTGCTGGAGCCGTTCCATCGCTACCGTATTGACCTGACCCGGGTGGAAACGCGGCCTTCGAGTTCAGGTACCTGGAATTACGTGTTCTTTATTGATTTTGCCGGGCATGTCGACGATGAGCGCGTCGCCAATACTCTCCACGACGTGGGTAATCGTGCGGCAGACCTGAAAGTGCTCGGGTCCTACCCGCGCGGTGTGCTGTGATGGAGCCGGTAATCAATCGTCTGGTGGTGTTCGGGGTCGGCCTGATTGGCGGCAGCCTTGCGCTGGCGTTGAAGCGTGCCGGCGCCTGCCGTGATGTGATCGGCGTGTTCCGCCGTGAGCGTTCGGCGCAGGAGGCGCTTGCCCTGGGGGTGTGTGATTGTGCTTATACCGACCCGAGGGATGTCTTGCCCGGGCTTGGTAAAGGCGATGTCGTTTTTGTCTCGGTACCCACCCTTGCCGTAGCGGGCGTCTTCGAGCAATTGCGCGAAAGCCTGCCAGAGGGAGTGACGGTTACGGATGGTGCCAGCGTAAAGGGCAGCGTCGTTGCGGCTGCGGAGAAAGTCTGGGGCGCCGTGCCGGAGTTCCTGGTGCCCGGCCACCCGATCGCCGGCTCGGAGCGCAGCGGTGCAGAGGCAGCCAAGGCCGATCTGTACAAACACCACCGGGTGATCCTGACCCCGATGGACTCTGTCAGTGGCGAGCATCTTGCCCGTGTTGAAGCCATGTGGGCTGCTGTCGGCGCTGAGGTCCTGACCATGTCTGTGGCGGAGCACGACGAAGTGCTGGCGGCTACCAGTCATTTGCCGCATGTCATTGCCTATGGCCTGGTCGATACCCTCGCGCACGATTCGGAAAACCAGAATATTTTTCGCTATGCGGCGGGGGGCTTCCGCGATTTCACCCGCATAGCCTCCAGCGACCCGGTAATGTGGCGTGACATCATGCTCGCCAATGGTCCGGCAATCCTGAAGTCAATCGACCTGTTTACTGCCAACCTCGGTGAATTGCGCAAGGCAATTGCCGATAGTGATGAGGCCCGTCTCACCGGTGTCTTTACGCGCGCAAAGGCCGCCAGGGATCGGTTTACCCGTATGCTCGCGCGCAAGTCTTTCTCGGAACCCTTGATAGAAGAAATGGATGATATGGAAGGAAAAGAGGTCACGTTTGTCGTACGTCCCGGCGGGACGGTGAATGGGGATATTCGCGTGCCCGGTGACAAGTCGATGTCACATCGCTCGATTATGCTGGGCTCGCTGGCCGAGGGGGTTACCGAGGTTGAGGGGTTCCTGGAGGGCGAGGACGCGCTCGCAACTCTGCAGGCGTTCCGGGATATGGGTGTTGTCATCGAGGGGCCGGACAAGGGCCGGGTCACCATTCACGGTGTTGGTATGCACGGTTTGAAAGCACCTGCGGGGCCGCTGTATCTGGGGAACTCCGGCACTTCCATGCGCCTGCTTGCAGGTCTGCTGGCCGGTCAGGCGTTTTCGGCGACGCTGACCGGTGATGAATCCCTGTCGCGCCGGCCAATGAATCGCGTTGCGGAGCCGCTGCGGCAGATGGGCGCGGACATCACGACTGCGGAGGCGGGCCGGCCGCCACTGCAGATCGGCGGTGGTGCAAAGCTGCAGGCGATCGACTACAAATTGCCGATGGCGAGTGCGCAGGTAAAGTCCTGTGTGCTGCTCGCCGGCCTCTATGCGGATGGGCGTACCTATACAACTGAGCCTGCGCCGACCCGAGACCATACCGAGCGTATGCTGAGTGGCTTCGGTTATGCGGTGGAGCGTGCGGGTGCGACTGCCTCCGTCAACGGTGGCGGCAAGCTGTTTGCGACAAAGATCGATGTGCCGGCAGATATATCCTCTGCCACATTCTTTATGGTTGCCGCGGCAATCACGCCGGGCTCCGATGTGACCCTGCGCCATGTTGGTATCAATCCGACCCGGGACGGGGTGATCAATATCCTGCGTCTTATGGGGGCGGACATCGAGCTGTCCAACCAGCACGAAGTGGGCGGTGAGCCGGTGGCGGATATCCGGGTGCGCTATGCATCGCTGAAAGGTATTCGCATCCCGGAGGACCAGGTACCCCTCGCAATCGATGAGTTCCCGGCGCTGTTTATCGCGGCCGCCTGTGCTGACGGCGAGACTATCCTGACTGGTGCGGAAGAGTTGCGGGTCAAGGAAAGTGATCGTATCCAGGCCATGGCGGACGGATTACTGTTGCTCGGTGTCGATGCCAGGCCCACGCCGGATGGCATCGTGATTCAGGGCAAGCCGGAGGGTCCGGCTTTTACCGGCGGTAGCGTGGACAGCTGCGGTGACCACCGTATCGCCATGTCCTTCACCGTTGCCGGGTTGCGCGCTGCGGATGCGATTACCATCGATAATTGTGCCAATGTCGCAACCTCATTCCCGAATTTTGATCAGCTGGCGGCAACGGTGGGCATCGGCCTGGACGTGCGCGACTGACTCCCGAAAAGTATTCAGAAGAGGTATTGAATGGCTGAGCAAGCCCCAGTAATCACCATCGACGGGCCCAGCGGCTCCGGCAAGGGCACTATCGCCAAGTTGCTGGCGGAGAAGTTGGGCTTTGCACTGCTCGACAGCGGTGCCCTGTATCGGCTCACGGCACTGGCCGCGATTCGGGCTGAAGCCGATCTGGAAGATGAGGCCGATGTGGCGCGTATCGCCAGCGGGATGGATATCTTCTTCGATGTGTCCGGTGAGGAGGTTGCAGTCACGCTGGATGAGGATGACGTGACCCGCGCAATCCGTATGGAGGATGTGAGCATGGCGGCATCCAGGGTCGCGGCTTTGCCGATGGTCCGTGCAGCGTTATTGGAGCGCCAGCGCGCATTTCGCAAGATGCCGGGCCTGGTCGCAGACGGGCGCGATATGGGAACCACAGTATTCCCCGACGCGCCGGTCAAGGTGTTCCTGACCGCCAGTGCGGAGGAAAGGGCGCAGCGGCGCTTCAATCAGTTGCAGGAAAAAGGGGTTTCTGTTAGCCTCCGCGACCTGCTGGAGGACATCCGCGCCCGCGACGAGCGGGATACCGTCCGGTCAGCCTCTCCTTTGAGGCCTGCCGGGGATGCAGTGCAGCTGGACAGTACCGAGCTTACAATTTCTCAGGTGCTGGATACTGTACTGGAACTGGTGCGCGATCGCTTGAAAATGTGAGTCGCGTGCGGGTCCGAAGGTTTCGATCAGCGGCCGGGAGCAGCCAGAATTGCCCGGCCGTTATCGTAATGACAACCAACCCATGTTGCTGGCGGCATGGCAGGGGCAGGAAATGGGGTCAGATCAAACTAGTTTGAGATTGGCTCCTGCGGGTCGAAATGATCAAAACGAAATTGATCTGACCCCGATTTTTATCCCCTTTATTTATAGGTAATGTAATGAGCGAAAGCTTTGCTGAATTATTTGAAGAGAGCCTGAAAAGCGTTGATATGGTTCCCGGTTCCATCGTGACCGGTGTTGTTATCGACGTGGATCGCGACTGGGTCACTGTACACGCTGGCCTGAAGTCCGAAGGCGTAATCCCGGCTGCCCAGTTCCTGAACGAAGCAGGTGAAATCACCCTGCAGGTTGGCGACGAAGTTCAGGTTGCCCTGGAAGCTGTTGAAGACGGTTTCGGTGAAACCCGTCTGTCCCGCGAGAAAGCCAAGCGCGCTGAAGCCTGGAAAATTCTGGACGCAGCACACGCTGCTGACGAAGTTGTTAAGGGTGTTATCAGCGGCAAGGTCAAGGGTGGCTTCACCGTTGACGTGGCCAACATCCGCGCATTCCTGCCTGGCTCTCTGGTAGACGTTCGTCCGGTTCGCGACACTGCGCACCTGGAAGGCAAAGAGCTCGAATTCAAGGTTATCAAGCTGGATGCCAAGCGTAACAACGTTGTGGTTTCCCGCCGTGCTGTTATGGAAGCTGCGACTTCCGAAGAGCGCGAAGCCCTGCTGGCAAACCTGCAGGAAGGCCAGTCCGTCAAGGGCGTGGTCAAGAACCTGACCGACTACGGTGCATTCGTAGACCTGGGCGGTATCGACGGCCTGCTGCACATCACCGACATGGCCTGGAAGCGCATCAAGCACCCGAGCGAAATCGTCAATGTTGGCGACGAGATCGACGTGAAGGTCCTGAAGTTCGACCGCGAGCGCAACCGTGTATCCCTCGGCCTCAAGCAGCTGGGCGAAGATCCGTGGGTGTCCATCACCCAGCGTTACCCGGAAGGCAGCCGCGTGAAGGCTGTTGTTACCAACCTGACCGACTACGGCTGCTTCGCGGAGCTGGAAGAAGGTGTGGAAGGCCTGGTACACGTATCCGAAATGGATTGGACCAACAAGAACATCCACCCGTCCAAGGTTGTCCAGCTGGGCGACGAGGTCGAGGTTATGGTTCTGGATATCGACGAAGAGCGTCGTCGTATCTCCCTCGGCATCAAGCAGTGCCAGGAAAACCCGTGGGATGCCTTCGCGAAGAAGTTCGCCAAGGGCGACAAGGTCTCCGGTAAGATCAAGTCCATCACTGACTTCGGTATCTTCATCGGTCTGGACGGCGCCATCGACGGCCTCGTACACCTGTCCGACATCTCCTGGAACGAAAGCGGCGAAGACGCTGTTCGCAACTTCAAGAAGGGCGACGAGCTGGAAACCGTTATCCTGGGTATCGACTCCGAGCGTGAGCGCATCTCCCTGGGTATCAAGCAGCTGGAGTCCGATCCGTTCAGCGATTACGTGGCTGAAAATGATCGCGGCACCATCGTTAAAGGTACCATCAAGGAAGTAGACGCCAAGCAGGCGATCGTCACTCTGGCAGACGAGGTTGAAGCCGTACTGAAAGCCTCTGAAATCAGCCGTGACAAGGTGGAAGACGCGCGTAACGCCCTGAATGAGGGTGAAGAAGTTGAAGCCAAGATCTCCAGCGTCGATCGCAAGAACCGTGTCATCAGCCTGTCCATCAAGTCCAAGGACGTAGCTGAAGAGAAGGAAGCGATCAAAGAGCACAGCAAGAAGCAGGCAGCAGAAGTGCAGCCGGCTACCATCGGTGACCTGATCAAGGCGCAGATGAAGAAGTAAGGCTAAATTTTAGCCAGCTGTGATATCAGGCGGGGTTTCCCGCCTGGCGGAAAGCCGGACTGGGGTTGCCCAGTCCGGCTTTCTATTAGATGATTGGGTTTCTGTAATAAAAACAATGACCTGTGCCTGTGCGGCGGGGTTATTGAGGCTGCCTGAGAGGTATTGAGGCGACGATTCCTAGACTTTAGTGAAGGGCCTTGATGGCATGACGAAATCCGAGCTGATAGAAAGAATTGCCGCGCGTCTGGACCAGTTACCGGTCCGGGACGTGGAACTGGCCGTGAAAGTCCTGCTCGATACCATGTCGAATGTTCTGGCCGCAGGCGAGCGGATCGAAATTCGCGGATTTGGCAGCTTCTCCCTCCACTACCGTGCGCCGCGCACCGGCCGCAATCCCAAAACCGGCGATACTGTTAAGCTTGCCGGGAAGTACGTACCGCATTTCAAGCCAGGCAAGGAACTGCGCGATCGGGTCAACCAGAGCATGCAAATGGAAGAGATGGTCGACTATTGAGCGGCCCGGTAAATAGCTATGCCCGGCAATGGAATTGCCGCGATCTGTAAAAATGGAGGTGCCTGTGGCACTGGTTCGATGGTTTGTATGGCTTATCTACATTCTGGTAGCACTGGGACTTACCGCTTTTGGCCTGTACTTCGGCTTTGAAAATGCCACCGCGGTTTCCCCGAAAATACTCGGATACAGCCTGCCCGAGATCAACCTCGGCTTCTGGCTCGTCGCTTTCCTGATTCTCGGTCTCCTGATCGGGATGCTGCTCGGGCTGGTGAATATGTTCGCCACCCGGACACGTATTCGCAGTCTCTCCAACCAGTTGGATAAAGCCCAGCAGGAGCTGCGCCTGGTTCGCCAGCAAAGGCTCGGGGACAGCTAGCTTGAGCGACCTTACGTTTTTTATCTTTATCTTTGTCGCCATTGCAATCGGCTGGTACCTGGGCCGAAAGAGCGGCAGCAAGCGGGCGAAGCGCGACAAGCGCCAGGAAGCGCTCACCCGCACCTATGTGCAGGGTCTCAACTTCCTCCTCAATGAAAGGCCGGATGAGGCCATTGAAGCTTTTATCGACTCCCTGGAAGTGACCCCCGTCACTTTCGAGACCCATCTCGCCCTTGGCAGTCTGCTGCGTAAACGGGGGGAATCCGACCAGGCCATCCGCGTGCACCAGAACCTGCTTGCGCGCCCGAGCCTCTCCAATGAACAGCAGCAGAAGTCACAGCTGGAGCTCGCGCGTGACTATATTTCTGCGGGTTGGCTGGACAGGGCGGAGCGCCTGTTGCAGGAACTGGTGGAACAGTCCCAGGAATTGCGCAGTACCAGTCTCGAACACCTGATTGAAATTTACCGCGATGAGCGTGAGTGGGCGCGGGCTATCCATGCAGTTAGCATGCTGCATGGCAAGCGATTCAAGAAACTGCCGCCGGAATGGGCGCATATACAGGCGCATTTCTGTTGTGAAATGGCAGAGGAAGCGCTGAAGGCCAAGGATTACCTGAGCGCTCGCAAGCACCTGAAGCTGGCGCTGGAATATGACAAGGATTCGGTTCGGGCCAGCCTGCTCTGGGCAAAGCTGGATTTCAGTCTCGGAAGCTACCGGGATGCAATCAAGGTGTTGCGCCGTATTCCCAGGCAGAACCCGGAATATATTGCGGAGACGCTCGAGCTGCTCGAGGCGAGTTACGAGGCGCTGGGTGATGAGAAGGGGCTGATCAAATACCTGGAATCGCTGTTGAAAGAGTTTCCTTCCAATAGTGTGCTGATTGCCCTCGCGGAGCGCATCAAGAACGACGAGGACGAAGCTGAGGCGGCGGCCTTTATGGGCAAGCAACTCCAGGCACGGCCCTCCCTGCGCGGGCTGGCGCGATTCCTCGATATGCATATCGACAACACCCAGGGTCGGGCAAGGGAAAACCTGTCGATCCTAAAGGGTATGGTGGATCAGCTTGTGGCCACGCGGCCGCAATACCGCTGCCACCACTGCGGCTTTTCCGGGAATCAGTTGCACTGGCTTTGCCCGAGCTGCAAGCATTGGGATACTGTTCGCCCGGTCAAGGGCATCGAAGGCGAATGACCTGCAAATCCAAGTTCTGAATATTAATTATGTCTGATATCCAATCCCCGATTATTGTTGCGCTGGACTACCCGAGCGCGGAAGAAGCGCTGCAAATGGCAGCGCGCCTTGATCCCGCGTTGTGCCGGGTCAAGGTAGGCAAGGAGCTGTTTACTTCAGAGGGGCCGGACCTGGTTCGGGCCCTGGTGGAGAAGGGCTTCGATGTTTTTCTTGATCTCAAGTTTCATGACATCCCCAATACCGTGGCCGGTGCGGTCAGGGCGGCCGCGCGGCTCGGCGTGTGGATGGTCAACGTACATGCTACCGGTGGCGAGAAAATGATGCGTGCTGCTGCTGAGGCATTGACTGAGTTTGGCGAGAATCGCCCGTTACTGACTGCGGTAACTGTTTTGACCAGTACCTCGCCGGAAGAGCTGGCGCCAGTGGGAATTGATCGGGGGTTGCGTGAACAGGTTGTCGCGCTGGCAAGCCTGGCCAAGCAATGCGGCCTTGACGGTGTGGTGTGCTCTGCGGAAGAGGCGTCAATGCTGCGCGATGCCATCGGTGAAAATTTTTCGCTCGTGACACCGGGTATTCGCCCGCTTGGCAGTGATCGCGGTGACCAGCAGCGTATCGTAACGCCATCGCAGGCAATGAAAAATGGCTCGACCTACCTGGTGATCGGCAGGCCAATCACGAAAGCGGAATCGCCGGTAGATGCGCTGCGCAATATTAATGATGAGCTGCAGGCCTGACCCCGGGCGCGCCCTATTAATAGTTAAAATGTTGGATTGAATTCGGGAAGTGGATTGGTAGAGTGCCCCCGCCAGCTGAAGAATTCGTAGCTGGTGTAAATCAAATAGGACAAATGGGGTTCAGGATGAATCGTATCTCTACTGTTGTAAAAATCTTTTTTCTATCCGTCTTTCTCGCTGGCAGTGTCGTTTCCGGCACAGCCTTGGCAGAGGCGCCCGAGTCGGCGGCCATGGCGAGCGTGAATATTAATACCGCCAGTGCGGAAGAGCTGGCGGAAAAGCTGAAAGGCGTGGGCGAGAGTAAAGCCCGTTTGATCGTCGCCTATCGTGAGGCCAATGGCAGCTTTGGGTCTGTCGAGCAACTCACGGAGGTCAAGGGTATCGGCAAATCGACCATTGAAAAAAACAAGGGCCGTATTCTTCTTTAACGGCCCGATTTGAGAAAAGCGCCTGAGGGCGCTTTTCTTTTTGTATTGGAGGGGAGTCAATTGCGCTGGGTCATCATTGGCGGAAGCGGATTTATCGGGAGAAGCCTTTGTAGTCACCTTGTAGCAGGTGGTGAAGAGGTGGTGTCCGTTTCCCGTGCGCGAGAGCATCCCGTAGCAGGTGTACAACAGTTGCAGCGCGACCTGCTCGCACCTGAGCCTTTCAACGGGCTGTTTCAGGCGGGTGACAAAGTTATTTTTCTGGCTGGCCTCGCATCGCAGGTTGCCTGCGCAAGGAATCCGCAATTGTCCTCGCGCCTGAACCGCGAGTTGCCGGTTTCCTGCCTGGCCCGGGCGGATGAGGCTGGGGTCGAATCCTTTCTTTTTCTCAGTAGCGTCAAGGCGGAGCAGCCTCTGGGCGGCGGTGCGCTAACAATCGAATATGCGGGCGGTACGCCACGTGCGCAATATGGACGGGACAAGGCTGCCGCTGAAGTGGAACTGATCGGTGCGGGTTCGCGCTGTCGCGTCAACGTGTTGCGTCCCGCAAACGTTTATGTAGATAAATTGAGCCCTTTACATGAGGCTGCACCGCGGGGCGTGCTATCCGCAGCCATGTCCATTGTGCGGCTTGCAGGAAAGTTGCCGCACGCAGGTCGCAGAAGCTATGTGGGCCTCAGTGATCTCTGTGAGGCTATCGAGTGCGTGATCAAAAAATCGTCAATTGATCGGCAGGTCTTTAACGTCGCTGAGCCCAATTATCCGGCGCTTGGGGAGGCTGTTGCACGATATGCTGGCCAGCAGGTAGGGGAGAGCAGGCTGCTGTCCGGTTTACTTGCACTTGTCAGTTGGTCGCAGCGCAACATGGGCAAAATTGGGTTAGAATCCCCGGCTGTTTTCAATCTTGCCAGGGACATGGTCCAGAGCGAGGTATACAGTGCGGCGAAGCTACGTTGCATGGCCGGTTGGCAGCCGCTATCGCGCATGGCTGTCGTATAAAAAATGTTCTGAGCGGGCGGGGTTGCCCGGGGATCAATAGATGTTGTCGAGTTCCCAGTTTGTGCTGGCATTGGTAAGCGGTTTTACGCTCAGTACTCTGGCAATCGTCCTGCTCCTTCGTTACGCCAACAATTTTGCACTGGATCACCCCAACCAGCGTTCGTTGCACGACTTCCCGGTGCCTCGAACCGGGGGGTGGGCGATCGTACTGGCCGTCGCCACCTCCCTGTTGATTCTGGGGCAGGAGATCTCCCTGTTTGTATGGGGGGCATTCCTGGTCTTGTTGGTGGTTTCTGCTATCGACGACCTGCGCGGCCTTTCCTCACTGGTGCGCCTGGTTGCACAATTTGTGTCTGCCGGGCTGGTAATTGTGCATTTTTTCTCCGATTGGCCGCTGCTCTGGCAGCTGGTGTTATCTGTTGTAATTGTCTGGAGCGTGAATTTGTTTAACTTTATGGATGGGTTAGACGGTTTCGCGGGCTCTATGGCAGTCGTTGGCTTCACGACCCTTGCAATTGTTGCCCAGATGCGTGGCGATGCCACCCTGACGTTGGTATCTGCGGTGCTCGTCGCATCTTGTATCGGGTTTCTGCGGTTTAATTGGCCGGGTGCCAGGCTTTTCCTGGGGGATGCAGGTTCTACTTTCCTGGGGTTGACGGCAGTCGTGATCAGCCTGGATGGCGTGCGCAGGGAAGTCTTTTCGCCTCTGCTACCGTTGCTGGTTTTCCTGCCGTTCTGGCTCGATGCTAGCCTGACGCTGACAAAAAGAATACTGAGCGGCCAACGCTGGTGGGAGGCCCACAGGGAGCATTTCTACCAGAGAGTGGCCCTGAAGCACGGAAAGCGCTTCGCGCTGTACCTTGAGCTGGGCATCATGCTGGCCCTGGCTGGTACAGGGCTCACACTGGCCAGACTGGAGTTAGTCTGATGTCCGGAAATAACATGGTGCCCGTACATCGGTCCACCCAGGGAGGGGGTAGCTTGAGCAAGACTAGGAAGTTGGTTCGCAAGAACGTTAAGCCGCTGGCGATGCTGGGCTTCGACGGCCTGATGCTTTCCTTTGCGCTGGTTTTGGCCCTCGGCCTCCGGCTGGGCAGCTACGAGGGGCTTCTCTCGACCTCTGTGTTGGCCTGTTTTCTTCTCACCCTGGCCAGTAGTGGAATTATTTTCCTGAAGCTGGGGCTGTATCGCACCGTCATCCGTTACATGGGGCAGCAGGCGATAGTTGCCGTGCTGCAGGGCGTAACGGCTTCCGCTGTAATTCTCGCGGTGACCTCCTTCCTGACTTACGCGGAAATTCCGCGCTCAGTGCCGCTGCTTTACTGGTGTTTCGCACTGATTACCGTGGGCGGTTCACGCTGGCTGGTGCGCGCCTATTACCAGATGGCGCTGGAAATTCACAAGAAGCGCGTGGCGATCTACGGGGCGGGCACAGCCGGTTTGCAGCTTTACAAGGCGCTGATCCACGGCGAGGTTTACAAGCCGGTGGCGTTCTTCGACGATAACGTTTCCAAGCAGCAGACCCTGATCGATGGGGTGCTGGTCTACAACCCGTCCGAGATCCTCGATGTTGTTCGCGATCGCGGTATTGCGGAAGTGTTGCTGGCGATGCCGGGCGTTCCGCGCAGGCGTCGCCGGGAGATCACCAAGAACCTGCGGGAAAATGGCCTGATCGTAAAGGTGATTCCAGGGCTGGAGGAGCTGGTTGATAGTGCCGGTCGCACGGAAGACGAGTCTCAGCTTTATGAAAATATTTTGGGGCGCGCCCCGGTCGAGCCCCAGCGCCAACTGATAGAGAAGTCGATTCGCGACAAGGTCGTGGTTGTGAGTGGTGCAGGTGGTTCCATCGGTTCCGAGCTGTGCCGGCAGATCGTACGCTGGGATCCCAGGCAGCTGGTGATGCTGGAGAGCTCTGAATTTGCGTTGTACCAGATTCAGAGGGAGCTTGAGCAACAGCAGCAGGATGACGGACGCCATATCCCGGTGATTCCGCTATTGTGCGATGTGCGGGACCGCAGTCGTGTTGCAGAGATTATCGATGCCTTTGGTGTGCAGACCATTTACCACGCCGCGGCCTACAAGCACGTGCCGCTGGTGGAGCAGAATGTGGTGCTGGGCGCTGCCAATAATGTACTCGGGACGCTATCGATCCTTGAGGCTGCGGTTGCGGCAGAAGTCGAGCAGTTTGTCATGGTTTCTACCGACAAGGCGGTTCGACCCACTAATGTGATGGGGGCCACCAAGCGCTTTGCGGAGCTGCTATGCCAGGACTTTGGCCGCAGGACCAAAAAGACCCGCGTCTGTATGGTGCGCTTTGGTAATGTGCTTGGCTCATCAGGTTCGGTTATTCCACTGTTTACAGACCAGATCAACGCAGGTGGTCCGGTAACCGTTACGCATGCCAAGGTGACCCGCTTCTTTATGACGATAACCGAAGCCTCCGAGCTGGTACTCCAGGCGGGTAGCATGGGGCGTAACGGGGATGTATTCGTCCTGGATATGGGTGAGCCTGTACGTATCTATGATCTCGCAAAGCGCCTGATCCAGATTATGGGGCATTCGGTTAGGGATGAAGACCATCCTGATGGCGATATTGAAATCCAGGTCACCGGCCTGCGCCCCGGTGAAAAACTCTACGAAGAACTGTTGATGGGCGACAATGTATCCGGCACCGACCACCCGATGATCATGCGTGCAGAGGAGGAGCGTCTCAATAGCTCCGAGCTGGAGCTGCTGGTAGGCGAGTTGCGTGAGGCGTGCCTGGCGCACGACAGCGAAACGGTGCACGCATTGCTGCTCAAGGCCGTAAAAGGCTATCAGCCGCAGGAAGGTATGACAGACATTGTCTGGCAGCAGCGTGCAGGCAGGGAAGGCGCGGCGGAAAAGCCGACAGCAGAGATCAAGCGTTTCGAAGCCCGCACTACCTTCTAGGACCTTCCCGGTTTATTAGTGAGGTGGGGCTGCCGATAATGGCGCCGGCAAACTTGAGACAGTCGAAAATAAAAAGGGCCCCTCACTTGCGTGAGGGGCTTTTTTGCTATTTGGCCCCTCCGGGGGCCGGGCAAATATGCCGGCCCCGTTCGCGAGGGTGAAGCAGTGCTTCACCGGGGACCTCGCTCACCCAACTGGGCTCTTCTCGCCCAGCGCTGCGCCATAAATAAAAAAGGCCCCTCACTCGCGTGAGGGGCCTTTTTGCTATTTGGCTCCGCCTGCTGGGCTCGAACCAGCGACCCAATGATTAACAGTCATTTGCTCTACCAACTGAGCTAAGGCGGAACTGTCTTGGCTGTAGTGCCGAAGAGGCGCGTATATTAATGAGCGACCTGTGAGGGGTCAAGGGTAATTGGGTGAATTGATTGAATTTTTTGGCCCCTCCGGGGCCGGGCCCTCTTCAGATCGGTAGCGTGGGCCGGCCCCGTTCGCGGGGGTGAAGCAGTGCTTCACCGGGAACCCCGCTCACCCAACTGGGCTCTTCTCGCCCAGCGCTGCGCCATAAATAAAAAGGGCCCCTCACTCGTGTGAGGGGCCCTTCTTTATTTGGCTCCGCCTGCTGGGCTCGAACCAGCGACCCAATGATTAACAGTCATTTGCTCTACCAACTGAGCTAAGGCGGATTGGAAGATGGCGCGTATCTTATAGTCCGTTCCTGGAGCGGTCAACTGCTTTTTCGACTTTTTGCTCTGCAAGCTTTTGATTTGTATGCATTTTGTCCGAAGCTGCAACCGCGCCGCCAATCCGGCTAAAATGTCGGCTTTACATTACAGCGTTGGATTTATGGAAAGTCGGGACTTCGAAGTCGTTTGCAAGTACGAGCCGGCGGGAGACCAGCCGGGCGCAATCGACGCTCTGGTCAAGGGGATTGAGAGTGGTCTGACTCACCAGACCCTGCTGGGCGTGACCGGCTCCGGTAAAACTTTCACCATGGCCAATGTGATCGCGCGCACCCAGCGCCCGACGATCGTGATGGCGCACAACAAGACACTGGCGGCGCAGCTTTACGGCGAGTTCCGGGAGTTCTTTCCCCACAATGCGGTCGAGTACTTCGTTTCCTACTACGACTACTACCAGCCCGAAGCCTATGTGCCGTCTTCAGACACCTTTATCGAGAAGGACGCCTCGGTAAATGATCATATCGAGCAGATGCGCCTGTCGGCGACCAAGGCACTGATCGAGCGCCGCGATGTCATTGTGGTGGCGACGGTTTCCGCGATCTACGGTCTCGGTGACCCGGACAAGTACCTGAAGATGGTGCTGCACCTGGATCGCGGTGACCTGATTGACCAGCGTGCCATCCTGCGCCGCCTGGCG
Organism: Biformimicrobium ophioploci; assembly: GCF_030270605.1. Lineage (GTDB taxonomy): Bacteria > Pseudomonadota > Gammaproteobacteria > Pseudomonadales > Cellvibrionaceae > Biformimicrobium > Biformimicrobium ophioploci. The sequence continues at coordinate 152,005 of NZ_BSYJ01000006.1, read as the reverse complement.
GAGCTGCAGTACACCCGCAACGACGCAGACTTCCGCCGCGCAACCTATCGCGTGCGCGGTGACATCATCGACATTTACCCGGCAGATTCGGACATGGAGGCGATCCGCGTATCCCTGTTCGATGAGGAGATCGAGGATCTGTCGCTGTTTGACCCGCTTACCGGCGAGATCCTGCGCAAGGTGCCACGGGCAACCATCTTCCCCAAGACGCACTACGTGACCCCGCGTGAGACCATCCTGAGTGCGCTGGAGGATATCAAGGAGGAGGCCAGGGAGCGGGTCAAGCAACTGCGCGATAACGAAAAGCTGGTGGAAGCGCAGCGGCTGGAGCAGCGGGTCAAATACGATGTGGAGATGATGCAGCAGCTGGGCTACTGCACAGGGGTGGAGAATTACTCGCGTTACCTGTCCGGTCGTGCGCCGGGAGAGCCGCCACCGACGTTGTTCGATTACCTGCCGGCCGATGCCCTGCTGATGATCGACGAGAGTCACGTGACGGTGCCGCAAATTGGCGCCATGTATCGCGGCGACCGTTCGCGTAAGGAAACCCTGGTCGAATACGGTTTCCGCCTGCCGTCGGCGCTGGATAACCGCCCCATGAAGTTTGAGGAGTGGGAATCCCTGTCACCTCAGGCGGTCTTCGTGTCGGCGACGCCCGGGCACTACGAGGCGGAGCATGCCGGTGCGGTGGTGGAGCAGGTGGTGCGGCCCACCGGGCTGCTGGATCCGCTGGTGGAGGTGCGCCCGGCCACTACCCAGGTGGATGATGCACTGTCCGAGATTCGCGCGCGCGTGGAAAAGGATGAGCGCGTCCTGATCACGGTACTGACCAAACGCATGGCGGAAGACCTGACGGAGTACCTGCTAGAGCAGGGTGTGCGGGTGCGTTATCTGCACTCCGACATTGACACGGTGGAGCGGGTGGAAATCATTCGCGACCTGCGTATCGGTGAATTTGACGTGCTGGTCGGTATTAACCTGCTGCGGGAAGGTTTGGATATGCCGGAAGTCTCGCTGGTCGCGATCTTCGATGCGGACAAGGAGGGTTTCCTGCGCTCCGATAGGTCGTTAATCCAGACTATCGGCCGGGCAGCGCGCAATGTCGCGGGTACTGCGATCCTCTATGCCGACAGGGTAACTGACTCCATGCGCCGTGCCATCGGCGAGACCGAACGCCGCCGGGCCAAGCAGGAGGCCCACAACCTGGAGCACGGTATTACCCCGCAGGGCATCAAGAAAAGCGTGGTGGACATCATGGAGGGCGCAGTGGCGCCTGGTGCACCGGTCAAGGGGCGGCGCAAGGTCGCGGAGAAGGGCAAGAAGTACGCAGTTGACCAGGAGCCCATGTCGGACGCGCAGCGATTCAAGCGCATCGATGAGCTGGAATCGCAGATGTTCGAGGCGGCAAAAAACCTGGAGTTTGAGTCCGCCGCGAAGCTGCGTGACGAGATCGAGCGGCTGAAAACCGGGCCCCAGTAAAAAGTGCAGATTGAGGTTGAAAACGCCAAAACCCGGTGGTAGAGTGCGCACCACTTCGACAGGGCGTCTGTCCTGATCGAGCCTCAATAGACCCGTAGCTCAGTTGGTTAGAGCGCTGTCTTGACATGGCAGAGGTCACCAGTTCAAATCTGGTCGGGTCTACCACTTCCCCCCTTTTTTCTTTATTGCTCGCATCCCGAACTCTCCCTTTCGAATAGGGTCTGAGTGGTTGATCTGTGGAATCTTTGGGGTCAGAGCCAGCGCTCTGACCCCATTTATCCAATTGCTAGGGTCAGAGCCGTAGATTCTTGGGGTCAGAGCCAGAGCTGTGACCCCAGATATCGCCCTACGGGGTCAGAGTCTTTAACTCTGCCCCCGATTGTCATCATTGCCTTGGTGTGAAGCTGCCGCTTTCCTGTCGTGGCGGGAACTTCTCGAAGGTCGCCATGAACTTCCCGACCAGGTCCTTCAGGGGAACCATCACGAACATGTGCCGCAGTAGCCAGTCATCGTAATAAGCGGACTCTTTAGGTGCTTCCTCGAACGGGTCGGACCTCAGGTTGACGATGAGGGGCGCCTTTCTCGGTTCCTGTGCCAAAAGCCAGGCCTTAATCCCATGGTGGGTCTGGGTGCTGAAGTGGAACTTGTAGTCCTTGTAGCGCACAGTACCCAGTGAGCCATCATCGACAAAGCCGAAGAACACATCGCGGGGGCCATTTTTCTCCTTCCCTGTAAGGTAAGGCAGGAAATTGTAGCCATCGAGGTGGACTTTGTACTTTTTGCCGTCTGCCGAATGCCCCTTGAGTAATTTCTCCTTGATGTCCGGTTCACCCACTGTGGCCATGATGGTCTGCAGCCAATCTTCATGAGAGATGATCTCGTTGCTTGTCTGCCCGGCTTTGATCGCAGAGGGCCAGCGAACCAGTAGGGGCACGCGAAGGCCCCCTTCCCAGGTGGTGGCTTTTTCTCCCCTGAAGGGGCTGCTGCCGCCATCCGGCCATGAAAACTTCTCCGCGCCATTGTCTGTGGAATAGATCACGAGCGTGTTGTCCGCGATCCCCAGGTCATCCAGCTTCTTGAGCAATTGGCCGACGTGGGCGTCATGCTCTACCAGGCCGTCGGCATAGATGCCTTTGCCTGTCTTGCCTTCACTCTCTTTCTTCAAGTGCGTGAAGATGTGCATCCGCGAAGAGTTGAACCAAACGAAGAAAGGCTTCTTGGCTGAATGCGCGCGGTCGATGAAGTTCAGAGTCGCGCCGAGAAATTCCTCGTCGACGGTTTCCATGCGTTTAGTTGTAAGGGGGCCGGTGTCCTCAATCTTGCCATCCGCAGTGGATTTGATAACACCGCGCGGCCCATATTTTTTGCGAAATGCAGGATCTTTGGGGTAGTCGGGATGCTCCGGTTCCTCTTCCGCATTAAGGTGATACAGATTGCCGAAGAACTCGTCAAATCCATGTGCGGTGGGTAGGTGCTCGTCGAGATCCCCCAGGTGGTTTTTACCAAACTGTCCGGTTACATAGCCATGTGCCTTCAGCAGCCTCGCGATGGTGGGGTCTTCTTTCTGAAGCCCTATCGGGTCACCTGGCATACCAATCTTTAACAGACCTGTGCGCTTGGGAGATTGCCCGGTAATAAACGCAGCCCTGCCGGCGGTACAGCTTTGCTGTCCGTAGGCATCGGTAAACATGATGCCTTCTCTACCGATGCGGTCGATGTTCGGGGTCTGGTAACCCATCATGCCGTGGTTGTATATGCTCGGGTTGAACCAGCCGATATCGTCGCCAAATATAACCAGGATGTTTGGTTTTTCTGCGCAAAAAGCGAATGCTGGAAAGAGCAATAATGTGGACAACAGCGATATTGCGAATGATTTTCGCGTAATTCTCGATGCTGGATTCACCCGAATGTACCTCGCTTTGTATTTAGTGTTTAATCTATTACCTAACCATGGCGCAGGGCGCACCTTGATAGTTTTTCCAGCTGCGTGACCCCATTTTCGCAGGGTATTCAGGAGGGATAGCGGCATTGGCATATTTGCAGCGCATCTGTTTTGGCTTGCTTGTGGCTTTGGGAGCCAGCGTGGCAAACGGCATCGAAACACCCGAGTACACCGTCATCAAAACCTACCCGGATTTCGAGTTGCGGCAATATAAGCCGCACCTCATTGCTGAGGTAGAGGTGATGGCGACCTTCGAAGATGCGGGAAGCGCCGCGTTCGGAGTCTTGGCGGCTTACATCTTCGGTGAGAACCAGTCCGAATCAAAAATGAAAATGACGGCGCCGGTGCAGCAGGAGTCCAGAGAGAAAATTGCGATGACGGCTCCTGTTTCGCAGCAATCGGTTGCCGACGATCCGGATGAGAAGAAGCGTTATCGGGTCAACTTCTTTATGCCCTCCAAGTACACCATGGAAACCCTGCCACGCCCGAATAATCCCGCCGTAAAAATTCGCGAGGTGCCTGCCAGGACTCTGGCGGTGAGGCGGTATCGTGGCAGCTGGAGTACCAAGCGCTACCGCAAGGAAGAGGCCGCGCTGCTGGAGGCATTGAAGCGGGAGAGTCTCAAGCCAGTGGGTATGCCTATCTTCAACCGCTATAACTCGCCATTCTCGCTGCCGGTGATGCGGACCAACGAGGTCGCGATCGAAACCCAGAACGACTAGTGGGGTCAGAGCCAAATGGATGGGGTCAGAGTCGTTGACTCTGACCCCATTAGTTTCTGACCCCACTTATTTTGCATTTGCGCAAAAAGTCCACAATTCCGCCTGCCTGCGCGTCTTGTAACAATATCCGTGCCCGGGTATACCTCTGAACTGAATACTTTTTTGGGCTGCTCACCTAAAGACGGCAGTTCGTTTCAGGAAGATCAACAGGGGGCGCCTATGCGCAGTTTACTTGCTGTCTGGGTGGTATTTATTGCTTTGGCTTCTGGCTGCTCCAGCGAGGGCGGGAAGGAGCCTGTCGGGCTAGAAAAAATTGATGCGCTTTTCATGCGCTATGCCGGCGACGACGTGCCGGGCGCGGCCGTTATGGTGATCCGGCATGGCGAAGTGATCTACCAGAAGGGGTTTGGGTGGGCGAACCTGGAAACGCGTGAGCCGGTGACGCCGAGTACCAATTTCCGCCTGGCCTCTGTCAGCAAGCAGTTTACCGCGATGGCGGTAATGCAGCTGATCGAAAGGGGTCTGCTATCTCTCGATTCAAAACTTTCCGAAGCGCTCGAAGGTTTTCCGGCAATCGGTGAAACCATCACCATCAGGGATCTGCTCAGGCACACCTCCGGCCTGGTAGATTACGAGGGGCTGGTGCCAGACGGTCAGTCTGAGCAGGTTAGGGATGCGGACGTATTGAAGCTCGTGTCCGCCAATCCGGAAGCCTATTTCCCCGCTGGGGAAACTTATCAGTACAGTAACTCCGGTTACGCCCTTCTGGCTTTGATCGTTGAATCTGTTTCCGGGCAGAGCTTCAGCGATTATCTGCAGGAGCACGTTTTCAGTCCAGCTGAAATGTACGCTTCTGTCGCCTTCGAGAAAGAACGTCACAAGATTCAGAACCGTGCCTACGGTTATTCGATCGCGGAAAATGGCGCGGTGTCTCGTACGGACCAGAGTGTATACAGCGCAGTTCTCGGTGATGGCGGTGTTTATTCAAGCTTGAACGATCTCTTCCTCTGGGATACGGCCCTGTACCAGGAAGAGCTGTTGAGCCCCGAGTGGCGGGCGGAGTTATTCCGGGATCAGGGCAACGGCGCCGGTGAGCCTATCCAGTATGGATTTGGTTGGCGGCTCGAGGATTACGCCGGCCACAACGTGACATACCATACGGGAAGCAGCAAGGGTTTCCGCAACGTACTGTACCGAATCACGGATGAGCGGCTGACCGTGGTTATTCTCACAAACCGCAACAGTTATGCGCAGCTAAGCCCGCTGGAGCTGGCGCGCCAAACCGTCGATATCGTACTGTCGGAAAGCTGAAAGGGAGAGCACAATGAAATTCTCAGTAGCGCGTTTATTGGTTGCTGTACTTGGCCTTGCCGTATCGTTTGCTGCGCTGGCGGAAAGCGTGGATCTGGCCATCAAAAATGCAAGAGTGGTAGATGGCACCGGTAGCCCGGCTTTTAACGCAGACGTTTATGTCGATGCGGGCAGGATCGCGCGAATCGATACTACCCAGACCGCGAAGGTTTCGGCGCGGCGCACCATCGATGCCGGTGGTCGGGTGTTATCGCCGGGATTTATTGATTTACATTCCCACGGCTCGGCAAAGTCACAAGGTGCTTTTGAAAACTTCATCTCTATGGGGGTGACCACGATCTCATTGGGGCAGGATGGTTTCAGTCCTGCCGTCAGGGATTTGGCGACATGGGTTGGCGAGGTGCGGTCCGGTGGCATCAATCCCAATTTAGCGCTGTTTCTCGGCCACGGTACGCTGCGAGGCATGGTTGGGATTGAGGCGGGTGCACAGATTACCCCGCAGCAACAGGCCGAAATGCAGTCGATCCTGAAAAGCAATCTGCCTTATGCGTTCGGTATGACCACAGGTCTGGAGTATTCACCTGCGCTGTATGCGGCGGAGGATGAACTGCTTGCCCTGGCACAGGTTGTGGGCAACGAGGGCAAGCTCATCATGAGCCACCTGCGCAATGAAGATGACCAAGCGCTTGAAGGCTCGCTCCGTGAGCTGATTCGGCAGGGACAGTTTGCCCGCGTCCATGTGTCGCATTTGAAGGCGGTGTACGGCAAGGGGGAAGCGAGGGCGGAACAGATCCTTGCCTTGCTGGACGCGGCGCGGCAGCAGGGCGTAGATATTACGGCGGATGTCTACCCCTACAATGCCAGCTATACCGGAATCGCCATCGTCTTTCCCGACTGGGCCAAGACCCGCGTGCAGCTGGCCAGTGTCATCTCCTCCAGGCGGGTAGAGCTTGAGGAATTTATTCGGAACAAGGTCAATGCGCGCAACGGTCCCCAGGCAACCCTGTTTGGAACCGACCCCTATACCGGCAAAACCTTGCAGCAGGTTGCAGCAGAGGCTGGTAAGCCCTTTGAGCAGGTACTGATCGACGATATCGGTCCGGAAGGTGCGTCCGCGGCTTACTTTGTGATGGATGAAGCGCTGCAGACCCGCCTGATCGCCGACCCTATGGTGGCGGTGTCATCGGATGGCAGTCCCACGGGCTTCCATCCGCGTGGTCATGGGACCTTTGCCAAGGTAATCGAGGAGTTTGTGGTCAATAAACAGATGCTGTCGCTCGAGCAGGCGATTCACAAAGTCAGTGGCTTCCCGGCCAGTGTCCTGGGTTTGAAAACCCGGGGGGTAGTTGCAGAGGGCAATGCCGCAGACCTGCTGATTTTTGATCCAAAGCTGGTCAGGGCGACGGCCACCTACAGTGCGCCCCATACTCTGGCTACGGGCTTTGATTATGTTTTCATCAATGGGAAGTCTGTCCTTGAGCAGGGGAAGTTCTCTTCAGCTGCCCCGGGCAAGGTGCTGGATCCGCGCATTGAGCGGTGATGTGCGGGGCCAGAGTCAAAGACGTTTGGGGTCAGAGTCTTTGACTCTGACCCCGCCAATCCAACTTAGGGGTCAGAGCCAATGGCTCTGACCCCATTTGTCCGCCACTTCTCCATACCCACTTCCAAACCTACACTGCAGAGCAGTCGTGTGCGTTGAATCCGGCGCCCGGGAATTTGTGATCACTTTCTTGTGTTTTTCTGTTAAATGTGATCACATTTGCCTGTCAAATCAGAATCAACGGGGCGGGCTTGAGTTGCCACCCCGGTAAAACTTCGGAGTCAGTATGGATAAGAAGCTTCTCCAGTCCGCCGATGCGGCGCACCTCATGCACCCGTTTTCCGATTTCAAGGAGATGGTCGAAGAAGGCACGCGCCTGATCACCAATGCAGAAGACGCCTACATTGTCGACGTAGACGGCCACCGTATGCTGGATGCCATGTCCGGCCTGTGGTGCTGCAACCTGGGTTACAGCCGCAAGGAAATCATCAAGGCCATCGACGATCAGCTGAATACGCTGCCTTACTACAACAGCTTCTTCCAGTGCACCACGCCGGCTTCTGTTGAGTTGGCCAGAGTGATTTCCGAGATCGCGCCGGAAGGTATGAACAATGTGTTCTTCACCGGCTCTGGCTCCGAGGCGAACGACACCAACTTGCGCATGATCCGCCGTTACTGGGACCTGAAAGAGCAGCCTGAGAAGCGCATCATCATTTCCCGCAAGAACGCCTACCACGGCTCCACCATTGCCGGTGCGAGCCTCGGTGGCATGAACGGTATGCACAAGCAGTTCAGCCGCCTGGACAACATCGTCCACATCGACCAGCCGTACTGGTTCGAAGAGGGCGGCGATATGTCCCCGGAAGAGTTTGGCATCCATGCGGCAAATGCCCTGGAAACCAAGATTCAGGAGCTGGGCCCGGAGCGTGTTGCTGCGTTTATCGCCGAGCCGATCCAGGGTGCCGGTGGTGTGATCATTCCGCCGGAGAGCTACTGGCCGCAGATCAAGAAGATCCTGGCAAAGTACGACATCCTGATGGTGATGGATGAGGTGATCTTCGGCTTTGGCCGTACCGGCCAGTGGTTCGGTAGCCAGTACTACGATATCCAGCCGGACCTGCTGACCTTCGCCAAGGCGGTGACCAACGGTTACTACCCGCTGGGCGGTGTTATGGTGGGCGACAAGGTGGCCGACGTGCTCAAGTCCGGCGGTGGCGAGTTCACCCACGGCTATACCTATTCCGCACACCCGGCGGCCTGTGCGGCAGGCCTCGCGACCATCAATATCCTGCGCGATGAGAAAATCATCGAAAAGATGGCCGAGGATACCGGTCCGTACCTGCAGCAGCGCTGGAAGGAGCTTGGCGAGCACCGTATCGTGGGAGAAGCCCGTGGTCTCGGCTTTGTCGGTGCGCTGGAGCTGGTCAAGGACAAGGCAAGCCGGGCGCGCTTCGATGATAAATGCACCGCCGGTGCCATCTGTCGTACAATGAGCATCAAGAACGGGCTCGTCATGCGGGCCACGGGGGATGCCATGATCATCGCACCGCCGCTGATCCTGACCCGCGAGCAGGTAGATGAGTTGATTACCAAGGCCGAACGTGCCCTGGACGACACTGCCGAGGCACTGGGCGTTTAAGCCCGCAATGCTTCCTGATAACAGGCCCGCTAGTCGGGCCTGTTATGCGTTTGAGGTCCGTGTATTTTTGACCTTTATTTGACCGGTTTTAAAAAGCCTCTGCCTGACAAGGCGCTGAAAAGAAGAACTTAGATGTCGCAAAAATCCGTTAAGCCACTTTCCTGCCCCGAAGAGATTGCCCGTCAGTCATTGCAGTTCCTGGACGAGAACCCGGACCTGGTGTGGGTGGAGGCGTTCGTCTTCGATCTCAACGGTGTCCCGCGCGGAAAATTGGTGCCGGTTGAGTCCGCCCGCAAGCTGTTCAGCGCTGGACTGCAGCTGCCTCGCAGCGCCCTGAGCCTGGATATCTGGGGTAGGGATGTCGAGGACAGCCCGCTGGTATTCGCCAGTGGCGACAGCGACGGCGTCTGCCTGCCGGTCTCCCCGTTGACCCATGCGCCCTGGCACGATGAGCCAACGGCACAGGTGCAACTGCAGATGGTTGAACCGGATGGCTCGCCATTCTTTGGCGATCCGCGTGGCCTGCTGGAAAGCGTTTGCGCGCGCTTCAAGAAGCTTGGCATGACCCCGGTTGCGGCGACGGAACTGGAGTTCTACCTGCTGCAGGACGAATCCGATGACAACGGCTACCCGATACCGGTAGCCCAGTCTGAAACCGGTATCGTGCCGGCGACCGACGTTTATGACCTGTCTGCTGTGAACGAGCAGCGCGAGTTCTTTGACGATGTGCGACGCGCCTGCGAAATGCAGGAAATTCCCGCCGATACCATCCTCAAGGAATGTGCGCCGGGTCAGTACGAGATCAACCTGAACCATACCGACAACCTTGTCGAAATCGCTGACAAGACCCTGTTATTCAAGCGCATCCTGAAAGGCGTTGCCCGCAGCCATAACATGCGTGTCTCCACCATGGCCAAGCCATTCGGCGACCTGGCCGGTAGTGGTATGCACGTTCACTTGAGCCTGGTCGATGAGTCTGGCAAAAACCTGTTCGACAACGGCACTGTGGAAGGTTCTGACCTGCTGCGTCACGCCGTTGCCGGCATGATGGCCACTGCCAATGATTCCATGGCGATCTTCGCGCCGCATTCCAATTCCTATCGCCGCTTCCAGGAGAGTTCGCATGCGCCTCTGGGCATCGCCTGGGGCTACGACAACCGCACCACAGCGCTGCGCATTCCCGCCAGCCCGCCGGCGGCGCGCCGCTTTGAGCACCGCATCAGCGGCTCCGATGCAAACCCGTACCTGGTGCTTGCGGCAATCCTCGCGGGTGTGCTGCACGGTATCGAAAACAAACTGTTGCCGCCGGAGCCCGTGAAGGGCGATGCCTACCAGGTAGAAAGCGAAATGCTGGTCAATACCTGGTCGGGCGCAAATCGTCGTTTCGAACAATCCGACGTCTGGCACAAGTACTTTCCGGAAAAATTTACCAGCCTTTACCAACTATTGAAGGCACAGGAATTCCGTGAAATTTCCATGCGGATTACCGATGTGGAATACCAGAGTTACCTGAACCGCGTTTAGGTTATTTAGCCTTCATTGAGAAGGGGCATGTGAGAAGTTCGTGCGGCAGGGTGGAACCGATGCCGCGCGTGACTGTCTCATAGACTGGTGAAACTGGTTGTTTCCCCGGTCAAAATAAATTGGTGCCCGAAATGAAAAATGCGTTCCGCCTGCTGCTTGCCGCTCTGTTTCTCCTGCCTTTATTTGCCCTGGCCAACGGGCTCCCGGATGCGCGCCATATCCAGGTATCTGGCACCGCATACGTTGAGGCGCTGCCCGACTATGTGGAAATCTCACTCTCCATTTCCGAGACCGCAAGTACGCTCGAAGAGGCCAGGAAAGCCGTTGATGTGCGCACCCGCAGTGTGCTGGAGGCGGCCGCGTCGGGCGGGGTTCTGGAAGAGGATATCGATGCTTCCCTCATCAGTGCGCAACCGGAGTACGAATACGCCAATCGTGGCCGTGTATACAAGGGTGAGCGCGTAAACCGCTCGGTGACTTTGAGGTTGCGGGACCTCGAGCGTTATTCGGAGCTGGTCCAGAAGCTGACGGGCTCCGGGATTACGCGCCTCGAGGGCATCAGTCTGCACCACAGCAAGATTTCAGAACTAAAGAGTGAGGCGATGAAGCTCGCCATCGCCGATGCCAAAACCAGGGCGGAGATTATCGCGGCGGAATTCGGCGCCAGTGTCGGCGCAGTGTACGGAATCTCCGCCCAGGCTTCAGGTCCCTCACCGGTTTTCCGTGGTGGGATTGCCGGAGCGGCGGCCATGTCAGCAGAATCCGCACAGGCTGATCAGGGTGCCGGCCTGAAGATCGCCAAGCAGAAGATCCATCAATCAATCTATGCCGTCTTCACCCTGAATTAGGTTGCGTGCGGGGTTACTTGCGCCGACGGTCCGGGCTGACCGGCGAGTTGAAACCACTGCGGGAGCCGGGGTCGCAGGAAGTAATCCTCGGTACGCCAAATTGTGCGGGGCCGGCTGAGCGGGCGAGAGTCTCTGCTATACCTATTTACAGGCAAGGCCATGTTGGAATCTGACTTGTGCATTGTCGTTATGCTCTCCTCCTTAAAGTGTGTTCGAGAAATATTGCCCGCCACCGGCGGGCTTTTTTTTGTCTGAAATTTGGCTGATTCGGGCCGAAAGTAACCGCGATTATTGGTTTTGCCTGTTCCACTGGTATGAATTGCCTGTCCCGTTTTCAGTCCTGTTGTCAGCCCCGGGGCGGCTTCTGGTTGGCGGCGGTGCATGCGTGTATCCTTGGGCCCTTAACAAGATAAAAAACGCGGCAAACTGTTGAATGCCGTGGTTCGATCTGGGGCACTGGGGAGCTTGGATGACCGCCTTTGAGAAGTATGACGACGGTCTGGTGAGTGAGAGGCTTACCGAAGGAAGCAGCGGCAAACCGCTGCGCATCTGCCTGCTCGGATATCGCAGTCATCCCTATTGCGGCGGGCAGGGCGTCTATATCCACTACCTGAGCAAAGCGCTTGTCGCGGCAGGTCACAAGGTGGATGTGATTTCCGGTGAACCGTACCCGGTACTGGATGAGCGGGTTCGTCTGATCAAGATGCCCGGCCTGAACCTGTTCGAGGCTGAAAGCCATATTCGCGCGCTGCGCTGGCGCCACCTCAGGTCGTGGGCAGATTTCAGTGAGTGGTGGCAGATGGCCACTGGTGGTTTTGGCGAGCCCTACAGCTTCGGCCGCCGGGTGGTGCACTACCTGCGCAAGCACCGCGATGAATACGATATCGTCCACGATAACCAGTCCCTCTGTTCCGGCCTGCTGGAACTGCAGCGTATGGGTGTACCGGTCCTTGCCACTATCCACCACCCGATTACCCGCGACCGCCGCATTGCTTTGGAGGCGGCGCCAACCTGGGGTTACAGACTGCTGGTGCGGCGCTGGCATTCCTTCCTGAAAATGCAGAAGCGCGTGGCCCGCCGGTTGCACCACATAACCACAGTATCCCGTTGTTCGTTCGAGGATATTCGCCGGGATTTCTCGGTGGAGCCCGAGCAGCTGCGCCTGATATACAACGGTATCGATACCGATGTGTTCCGTCCGTTAGAAGGTGTTACAAAGGTTCCGGGCAGGATTATCACGACTGCTTCAGCAGACCAGCCACTCAAGGGCCTGCGCTACCTGCTGGAAGCCGTCGCTGGACTGAGGGCCGCGCATCCGCGTGTGAGCCTCCGGGTGATAGGCAAGTTGAATCCGGACGGCCCCACGCAGAAATTGCTGGATGAACTGCAGCTGGGTGATTGCGCCAGCTTTGTCAGCGGCATTTCGACCGAGCAGCTGGTGGAGGAGTACAACATGGCGGAGGTCGCAGTGGCGCCCTCGCTCTATGAAGGCTTCGGTTTGCCCGCCGGTGAGGCGATGGCCTGCGGCGTTCCAATTGTCTCCAGCGACGGTGGTGCATTGCCTGAAGTCGTGGGTGATGCGGGCATGATCGTGCCGGCAGGGAAAAGCGCAGCGTTGCGCGATGCACTCGAGCGGTTATTTGACGAGCCGGCGACACGTGAGCGGCTTGCTGCTGCCGGCCGCGAGCGGATCGACAACAGTTTCTGCTGGCGACTGGCTGCACAGCAGGTTGTGGGTTACTACCGTGAAATCATTGCCGTAACCCAATCCGGTGGCGTGCACGCGGCGAATGAGCCGATTGCCGGGGGTGCACAATGATCACGGTCGATTTTGAAAAGCTTTCCCTGGGGCCGGGGCAGAAGGTGCTGGACCTCGGTTGCGGCGAGGGGCGCCATGCAACCAATATCTTCCTGCATGCAGATGTGGTTTCGGTTGGCATCGATATGAGCCAGCGTGATGTAACCAGCGCGCGGGATAAAGCGCAGCCGTTTGTCGATGCAGCCGACCAGGAGCGTGGCGGCGAAGGTGTGCTGGCATTCGGGGTGGGCGACGCACTATGCCTGCCATTTGCCGCCGATACCTTCGATGTGGTGGTTTGCTCGGAGGTGCTGGAGCATATCCCGGATTACGAATCGGCCCTGCGTGAAATCGACCGGGTGCTCAAGCCGGGCGGCGTGTTCGTTGCCAGTGTGCCTACATTTTTCCCGGAGTGGGTGTGCTGGAAATTGTCCAGTGCCTACCACCAGGTGGAGGGTGGTCATGTGCGTATTTTCCGTGAGCGGGGCCTGCGCGGCGATATCGAAGCGCTGGGTCACCGGTATTTTGCGCGGCACAAGGCCCATGCGCTGCATTCGCCTTACTGGTGGTTGCGCTGCCTGTTGTGGGATTCACAGGACTCGTCGCGACTCGTGCGCTGGTATCACAAATTGCTGGTCTGGGACCTGATGCAGAAGCCGGCCCTGACGCGCTGGCTGGAAAAGCTGCTTAATCCGATTCTTGGAAAAAGTATTGTGCTGTATTTCGTAAAACCGGAGTCGCCGGAGGTATCGTCAACGCCCCCGGCTGATGATCCTGTGGGGCTGCCTGCATGAGTCCGGTGATGTTGCAGAAGGGGATCTTCCCCGCGGAGATGATGCGCCAGTCGGTAGAATACATTCTGTCGGTGCAGCAGGAAGACGGTGCCATTCCCTGGTTTGAGGGCGGCTATGCGGACCCGTGGGATCATGTCGAAGCGGCGATGGCACTGAGTATCTGTGGTGAATATGAAGCGGCCAAGAAAGCCTACGACTGGCTTGCCGGGCTTCAGCTGGAGGACGGCAGCTGGTGGGCCGCCTATAAAGGCGGCGAGATTCATAATCGCGAGCGGCGTGAAACCAACTTTGTTGCCTATATTGCGACCGGTGTCTGGCATCATTTTCTGCTGACCGGGGATCGGGCATTTCTCGCCGACCTGTACCCAACGGTCCGGCGCGCGCTGGATTTCGTGGTGTCGCTGCAGACCGAGTTTGGTGAAATTCACTGGGCAGTAGACAGTGAAGGGCAGCCAATGCGCGACGCGCTGGTGACCGGCTGTGCGTCCATCTACAAAAGCCTGGAATGCGGTATCAATATCGCGTTTACCCTGCAGCAGGATTTTGATTGCTGGCGCACTGCACGAGCGAAGCTGGGTGAGGCCCTGAGCAATAAGCCGGAAAGGTTTGACCGCACCTGGGAGAGTAAGGACCGTTTTTCCATGGACTGGTTTTACCCGGTGCTGACCGGCGTATTCAGCGGCGGTAGTGCGCGGGAGCGCCTGCAGGAAAAATGGGATCAGTTTGTAGTGGATGGCCTTGGGTGCCGTTGCGTCAATGACGAGCCCTGGGTAACGGTGGCCGAATCCTGCGAACTGACCATGGCGCTACTGGCCGCCGGGGAGGCGGGCAGGGCGCAGCAGCTTTATAGCTGGCTGCATGAATGGCGCGATGGCGACGGTGGCTACTGGACCGGGTATGTGTATCGCGATGATGCGATTTGGCCGGCAGAAAAAACCACCTGGACTGCAGCGGCCATTGTACTGGCGGCAGATGCGCTGACCGGGCACACGCCGGCCAGCAAGCTGTTTACCGCCGTACAGTTGTTGGATGAGTGCCTGACGGAGAAGCTGCCGGAAGCTGACAGCTCGAGGGAAGGCGCGGAGGTTCTGGTCGCCCGCTGAGTTTACAGTCTGCGCAAGATGCCGAGTGTATTGACGGTTTCCAGGGCCTCGAACTGGCCCGAGGCCAGGGCAAGCTTGTAGATATCGTAGGGCGCCTGACCGCCGTCTGCGGGGTCGGGGAAGATATCGTGGATTGCGAGCAGGCCGCCCGGCACCAGGTGGCGAGACCAGCTGCGGTAATCGGTCAGCGCGGCTTCCAGTGAGTGGCCGCCGTCAATAAATACCATGCCGAGCGGTGTTGCCCAGTGTCTCGCTGCAACACCTGAAGGGGCCACGACCGGAACGACGGTTTCTTCCAGCCCGGCGAGACGCATGTTGCGGCGAAACTCTCTGAAGCTGTCCATCAACTCGGCTTGCGGATCAAACAGGTCGGCGTCGTGGTATTCCTCACCCGGCTGGTGCTCTTCGGAGCCGCGGTGGTGGTCTACGGCGAACAGGGTGTTGCCGGTTTCGCGTGCTGCAGTACCGAGGTACAGGGTGGATTTGCCGCAATAACTGCCGACTTCCAGGATCGGTCCCTGGCGGGCGCAGGATATTGCCAGTTGATAGAGTGCTTCTCCTTCGTCGCTGGCGAGGAAGCCTTTTACTTCGTTGATGTCGATCGGGAAATGGATATCAGGCATTTTATATACAGCAGTTCGCAGGTTTGTTTGGGAATTCTGTTGAAGGTCCAGTTGCAACCCTAGCGGCAGGAATTTTCAAATGCAATCCTGAAAGCGCGTGTGGGATTGGGGTTCAGGAGAATTGGTTTGCGCAGAGATCACAGGCCCTACTGGCTGAAGAAATTACAGTTGCGATGGCGTCGCTGGCGTACCCGTTATTTCCTCGTACCGCAATTCGATGCCATCGGGCGCGAGCCTGAGGTGATGGATCCCGGTAGCGTGCAGCTGTTCGGCACCAATATCTGCGCAGGCGATTTCCTGCACCTCATCTCGACCCCGGATAACTGCATTCGGCTCACTACATTTGGCCATCGCGGCAAGCAGGCGCGTATCTCGATCGGCGACTATGTGCTGATCTCCCCGGGCGTGCGTATCTCGGCAGAGGAGTCGATCTCCATCGGAAATGGCTGCATGTTTGCCGCAAATGCCTATATCACCGATTCTGACTGGCATGGTATCTATAATCGCACCCGGCCATTTCGTTGTACCCGGCCTGTTGTGCTCGAGGACAACGTGTGGATTGGCGATGGTGCCACCGTCTGCAAGGGGGTAACCATCGGTGAGAATTCGGTGGTGGGTGCCGGCAGCGTGGTGACAAGGGATGTGCCGGCCAACGTGGTGGTGGCCGGTAACCCGGCAAAGGTGATCAAGGAGATCAATCCCCGGCGCCGCATGATCACCCGCGAGGCATTGTTTTCCGATGCGGCGCGGCAGCGATATAACATGGATGCCCTGGACCAGATGTTGCTGGAGGGGAATTCGATCTTCGGCTGGGTGCGTTCCCGGCTGATGCCGCGGCGCGGTGACTAGTTCGAAAAGACTGAATCGGGTGCCGTATTTTAAGAAACGGACTTTGGTAACTGGCAGGTTGGGCCTGACGTGAATAAAGAAAGTGTTGTCCTGGTGGGAATGCCGGGAGCCGGCAAGAGCACCATCGGTGTATTGCTGGCGAAGGAATTGGCCAAGGATTTTGTCGACACCGATGTGTTGATCCAGCTGCGGGAAGACAAGACCCTGCAGCAGATCCTCGATGAGACCGATTATATGAACCTGCGTCGCATTGAGGGTGAAGTGCTGCAGGACGCGGACCTGCCAAACTGCGTGATCGCGACCGGCGGCAGTGCGGTCTACAGTGAGCCGGGTATGGCGCGCATGCGCGAACTGGGACCTATCGTTTTTCTCAAATGCAGTGCGGATGAACTGCGCCGCAGGATCCACAACTACGAAACCCGCGGCATCGCCAAGCGCCCGGAGCAGAGCTTTGCCGACCTGTTCGCGGAGCGTCAGGCTTTGTATGAGCGCTATGCGGATATAACGGTGGAGTGTGATGCGAAATCACAGGAAGTCATTCTTTCGGAATTAAAGTCGCAGTTAGACTGACTGGGGAACAGCGCCGTTTCTAGAAGGCGTTATCGGGGCGATGCCGTGGTGAGGCAAAACCCAGCGTCACCACGGCAAGCGAGTTAGCTTTTAGAGTGGCAGTTGCGTTGTGTACTTCACCTGTTTCAAGGCAAAGGTCGAATTAACCGACGCCACATTCGGCAGGTGTACCAAAGTACGCTTCAACAGCTGCTCATAGTGTTCTACGCTGTCCACGACAACGCGCAGAACGTAATCCTTGTCGCCGCTGGTGGAGTAGCATTCGACCACTTCGCGCACATCCTGGACCGCATTTTCGAAGTCATTTAATGAGGCTTCTTCGTGGTTCTGGATGGTGATGTAGCAGTATACTGTGACTCCGAGGTCGAGCTTGCGCGGGTCCAGCAGGGTAACCCGGCCGCGAATGACGCCTTCGCTCTCCAGCCGCTTGATCCTGCGCCAGCAGGGGGTGTGGCTAAGGCCGACCTTGTCGCCCAGCTCTGCCATGGAGTAATCGGCGTTATCCTGCAGGGCGCGCAATATCTTGCGGTCGAAGTCATCCAGTTCTGTAGAGCGCTTCATATTTTAGTTTTATCCTATTAAATACAGTTTTGCCGAAAGGATTGTCATAATTCTAATGGCTTTCGCGTTAAAAAAGCAATGATTCGTCCTGCCCAACCCTCTACTATGAGCCCATAATAAATAATCTGCACAAAGGTATTTCTATGGTCGCAAGCAGTAGCCCGGCAGGCGATGGCGCTGGCAGCGAGTCTCCGCGCAAGGCCGTGTCCCTCGATGACCGCTACACCACCCTGAAGGGGCAGGTGTTGATGTCCGGCATTCAGGCGCTCGTTCGCCTGCCAATCGACCAGATGCGGATGGATCGCGCCCGCGGCCTCAATACCGCCGGCTTTATTTCCGGTTACCGCGGCTCACCCCTCGGCGGCTATGACACCCAGTTGACCGCCGCCCGCAAGTATCTCGATGAGCACAATATCCGCTTTATTCCCGGTGTGAACGAGGAACTAGCCGCCACATCCGTCTGGGGCTCCCAGCAGGTGGGGCTGTTTGACGGCGCCGATTACGACGGTGTCTGCGGCATCTGGTACGGCAAGACCCCCGGTGTAGACCGCTCCTGTGATGCCTTCCGCCACGCCAATGCTGCCGGCTCCTCCAAGCACGGTGGTGCGCTGATTGTCGCCGGTGATGACCACGGCTGTAAGTCATCTTCCTACCCGGGGCAGTCCGAGTTTGCATTCGTGGATATGCACATCCCGGTGCTGAACCCCTCCAATGTGCAGGAAGTGCTGGACTACGGGCATTACGGCCTGGAGCTTTCCCGTTTCAGCGGCTGCTGGGTAGCCCTGATCACCCTGGCGGAGAACATGGACAGCGCCGCGGTGGTGGAGATAGACCCGGATCGGGTGCAGTTCAGCTACCCGGAAATCGAAGTGCCCGAGGGCGGTCTCAATATCCGCAAGCAGGATGCGCCGCTGGCGCAGGAAGAGCGCCTGTGGAAATACAAGCGCCCGGCGGCGCTGGCATTTGCGCGTGCCAACAAGCTCAACAAGGTGGTACTGGAAAACGATAGTGCAACCCTCGGTATCGTTACCGCGGGCAAGGCCCATATGGACCTGATGCAGGCGTTTGAAGACCTCGGTATCGACGAGCAAAAGGCCAAAGACCTGGGTATCCGCATTCTCAAGGTTGGCATGACCTACCCGCTGGACGTGCCGGGCATTCAGGAGTTCGCACGGGACCTGGATTACCTGCTGGTGCTGGAAGAGAAGCGCAGCCTGATGGAAGTGCAGCTGAAAGAAGAGCTGTACAACGTACACGTCAAGGATCCGCATTTCCCGAAAATTCTGGGCAAGGTCGACGAGAACGACCAGGCCCTGATGCCGATGTACGGCGAGCTGTCGCCGGCCATTATTGCCGAAGTGCTCGGCAAGATCCTGCCGCTGGACCAGCTCGGCGAGCGTGCCCAGCATCGCCTGCAGCGCCTCAATGCGCTGGCCGAGCGTATCGCGCACCAGGCTGGTAGCAGCGTATCGCGCCTGCCGATGTTCTGTGCCGGTTGTCCGCACAACCGCTCCACCAAGGTGCCGGAAGGCTCGCGTGCGCTGGCGGGAATCGGCTGCCACTACATGGCGCAGTGGCTGGATCGTGAAACCTATACCTTTACCCAGATGGGCGCGGAGGGTGTTAACTGGATCGGCCAGGCGCCGTTTACCAGTGAGAAGCACGTCTTCGTGAACCTCGGCGATGGTACCTATTTCCATTCGGGCATCCTCGCTATCCGCGCCTCCGTCGCGGCCAAGGTGAATATCACCTACAAGATCCTGTACAACGATGCGGTCGCCATGACCGGCGGCCAGCCGCACGATGGTGAGCTGCACCCGGACCTGATCTGCACCCAGGTGCTGTCAGAGGGTGTCAAACGCGTCGTGCTGGTGATGGATGACGTCGACAAGTATAAGGGCGTACTCACGTTCCCGTCGGAGGTGGAGATTCGTCATCGCGACCATATGGAAGCGATCATGCAGGAACTGCGTGAAGAGGAGGGCGTCTCGGTCATTGTCTATGACAAGACCTGTGCCAACGAACTGCGTCGCCGGCGGAAGCGCGGCCTGGCGCCAAAAGCCGAAGCGCGCCCGTTTATCAACGACCTGGTGTGTGAAGGCTGCGGTGATTGCGTCAAGCAGTCCAGCTGTATTGCAGTGGAGAAGGTGCAGACGCCGCTCGGCGACAAGCGCCGTATTAACCAGACCGGCTGTAACCAGGATATGTCCTGCCTGAACGGTTTCTGTCCGTCGTTTGTGTCCGTCAAGGGCGGTAAGCTGCGCAGGCCTGCTGGCGTGGGTGATGCCCTGTGCGATGCGGCAGACAAGCTGGCGGAGCCGCAACTGCCTGCGATTACTGACCCGTACAACCTGCTGGTAACCGGTGTCGGCGGTACTGGTGTGGTTACCATCGGTGCATTGCTGGCCATGGCGGCGCACATCGAAGGCAAGGCGGCCACCACGCTCGACCAGACCGGTCTGGCACAGAAGGGTGGTGCGGTCTATTCCCACATTCGCTTTGGCAACCAGCCGGAGCAGCTACAGGCGGTGCGCATTTCCGATGGCCGCGCCGATGCGTTGCTGGCCTGCGACCTGATCGCTGCGGGCAACCTGCAATCCTGCCTGGCCAAGCTGGATGAAACCCACAGCCGTGCGGTGGTAAACACCCACCTGACGCCAACCGCTGCCAGTGTGATCGGGCGCGAGGATGTTAGCTCGCCGCAGGCGGTGCTCGACACCATCAGCGCCGCAGTGATGGAGATGTCTTCGGTGGAGGGCCATGCCCTGACCAAAGCCGCGCTCGGCGATACGATGACCGCAAATATTTTCATGCTCGGCTACGCCTGGCAGGCAGGCCTGTTGCCGGTCGGTCGTGCGGCGCTGGAGCAGGCAATCGAGCTGAATGGCGTTGCCATCAAGGCCAACCTGCAGGCGTTTTCTGCAGGACGCCTGGCCTATGCCGATCGCGCCGCGCTGGATGCAATGCTGGACGGCGAGGAAATCGGCATCAAACTGCCGCAGACCCTGGACGACATTATTGCCCATCGTGCAGAGCACCTGACCGGTTACCAGAGCAAGCGTCTGGCCACCCGCTACCTGAAGCTGGTGGAAAAGGTGCGCGAGGCGGAAGTTGCCATAGATGGGGATTCCTCGGAGCTCTCCAAAGCGGTTGCGCAGAACTATGCGAAGCTGCTCGCCTACAAGGATGAATACGAGGTTGCACGCCTTTATACCGATGGCCGCTTTGCGGAAAAGATCGCCGAGAATTTCGATGGCGATTTCGAGCTGGATTTCCATATGGCGCCGCCGCTGCTGAGTCGTTTCGACCCGCTGATCGGTCGCCCCCGGAAAATGAAATTCGGCGGCTGGATGATGAAGGCATTCGGCATCATGGCCAAGCTCAAGATATTGCGCGGTACACCGCTGGATATCTTCGGTTACAACCGTGAACGCCGCGATGAGCGCGCCCTGATCCGCGACTATGAAAAGCTGGTGGACCAGGTGTTGGGTGATCTGAACGCCGAGAACCTGGACGCCGCTGCAGACCTGCTGAACTACCCGGATATGATTCGCGGTTACGGCCCGGTCAAGGATGCCAATATCGAGCAGACCAGGCTGGAGTTGCGCCTGTTGACGGAGCGCTTCCGTAACCCGGAGGCTGCCAACAGCCCGGTACAGGAGTTCGACCCGACCAAGCAGAAATATGCGCCCGGTGGCTAGTAGCCCGGTGCTCTGACTGTGTCAAAAACAAAAGGCCGGCTGATTTCAGCCGGCCTTTTGCGTCTATTTGCGTTTACTTTTGAGCGGTGGCTATTATTTTCTCGCCAGCTGGAAACCGCGCTTCTCCAGCTCCTCGATAACGCTGCCCGGGCCAACCAGGTGTCCGGCACCGACCACCACAAACAGCTTGCCATGTTCCTTGCTGAGGTTGTCGATTCTGCCGGCCATATTGCGGTTGCGCTCGAAAAACAGCATTTCGTAAAGCTTCGTCATTTCCGGTTGCTCCTTGAGAGGCTCACCGATAAACATATTGTACAGGCCTGCCGCATCCCCACTTTTCCACAGGCTGGTCATCTTCGGCAGCATGGTTTCCATTTCGTCCACTTCCTGCAGGGTCTTGCGCAGCAGCAGATCCTGTTGCGGCAGGTTGTTGAGGATCTCGAGCTGCGGCAATACACCCTCGAGTTCCAGAATCTTGCCGTTTTTCCCGTAGGCCGCCTGCAGGAAGTGGAGGTCAATACCGTGCTGTGCACTCAGTCCCATGCGCTGGAACTCCAGCATGCTGATGGAGAGCATGGCGATCGCCGGCTTTTGCTGGGCGAGCATGGCTTCCGGTACGCCGCGGCTGGCGGCCCAGTCCGCGAACATCTTGTAAGTACTCGCACTCAGCTCGGTCTTGAGGTTGGTGCCCACCGGGTAGAGGGACATGGCCGCGACTTTCTTCTGTGCTTCCATGTTCTGCGAGAATTCCACTGTGTCCGCCTCTACAACGAGGGCGTCTGCCTCGGCAAAACCCTTCTCGATGTCTGCACGCAGCGGGTAGAAGTCTTCGTTGGCAACATGGATGGAGCCCAGCACGTAGAGTTTTTCTTCTCCGCGGCTCGCCTCCCAGAACAATGCCTTGTCATTGGCGGCCTGGGCAAAGTTGGCCAGCGCAAACAACAGGCTGAATGTAAGCAATTGCTGGAACCAGGCCGGTTTCCGGTAGTTTTTCATGGGGTGTTCAATCCTTGATATTTAACAGATAAATAAGCTTTCCCTGGCAGGGCGAACAGTGTGACAAGGCGCCGGCCGATTGCAATAGGCTGGCCAGAACCGCTGACGTGACGGCGAAATGATGGCAGAATTTGGCGTTCGTTTTTCCCTGCGTGGTCCGGGCGGCGTGGAATCCGTCGGCGCCCGCGCGTAAACAGTAATAAAAACAAGGAATCCGGGATGTCGCTGACTATTTCCCCTATTTATGCTGCCCTGCTTGCCATTCTCCATATTGCCCTCGCATACCGTGTGACGGTTGTGCGTCGCGCCCAGAAAGTGGGGGTGGGTGATAACGGCAGCCACGACATCCTGGTCGCTGTGCGTGCCCATGGTAATCTGATCGAAAACGCACCTTTCGCCATCGCACTGCTGTTGATGGCAGAGCTTAACGGCCTGTCCGGCATGTGGTTGCACATCCTCGGGGCCGCTTTCCTGATTGGCCGCATCGGTCATGCCTATGGCTTTGCCGCCGGTAATGGTGGTGTGCACTTCTGCCGTTACTGGGGTACCGTTTTCTCCTGGGTTGTGATCCTGGCACTGGCGCTGGTCAATCTGAAGCAGGTCGTGCTGGGCTAGTCCGGCACGGCTCAACGGCGGGGCCGCGCGGCCCCGGTTGGTTTTGCGGCAGTCGTTCTTTATACTGCCGCCTCATTTTGTCGTCTATGTAGTACAAAAAGGCCGTCCGGTCGGTCACGCATAGTGTTATTCATGCGGTCTTTCGTAGGGATCGCCACTGAAAGAAAGGAAGTCTCATGCCTGTCATTACTCTCCCCGATGGTTCCAAGCGGGAATTCTCCCATCCGGTTTCTGTTCACGATGTCGCTGCCGATATCGGTGCCGGACTTGCCAAGGCTGCGCTCGCCGGCGTAGTGGATGGCAAGGAAGTCGATACCTCTTACGTTATCGAAAACGATACCCAGCTTGCGATCATCACCGATCGACAGGACGAGGGCCTGGAAGTGATCCGTCACTCCACCGCGCACCTGCTGGCCCAGGCCGTCAAGCAGCTCTACCCGACCGCCCAGGTCACCATCGGCCCGGTGATCGAGGACGGCTTTTATTACGATTTCGCCTATGAACGCCAGTTCACCCCGGAAGACCTGGAGGCCATCGAGAAGCGCATGGCCGAGATCGCCAAACAGGACATCCCGGTAGAGCGCCGTGTGATGCTGCGCGAAGACGCCATCACCTATTTCAAGGGTATGGGCGAAGATTACAAGGCGGAGATCATTTCCGATATTCCGCAGGGTGAGCAGATCTCCCTGTACCGCCAGGGCGATTTCGAGGACCTGTGCCGCGGCCCGCACGTGCCGTCCACCGGCAAGCTCAAGGCATTCAAGCTGACCAAGGTTGCGGGTGCCTACTGGCGCGGCAACTCCGACAACGAGATGCTGACCCGCGTCTACGGTACTGCCTGGGCCAACAAGAAAGACCTGAAGGCCTACCTGCACCGCATCGAAGAGGCGGCCAAGCGCGACCACCGCAAGCTGGGCAAGAAGTTCGACTACTTCCATATGCAGGAAGAAGCGCCGGGCATGGTGTTCTGGCACCCGAAAGGCTGGTCCATCTATACCGCCATCGAGCAGTACATGCGCCAGCGCCAGCGCGAGTATGACTACAAAGAGGTCAAGACCCCGCAGGTGGTGGACCTGTCCCTTTGGAAGAAGTCAGGCCACGCCGACAAGTTCGGCGACGACATGTTCATGCTCAAGGCCGAGGAGCGCGAGTTCGCGGTCAAGCCGATGAACTGCCCGTGTCACGTACAGGTGTTCAACCAGGGCCTGCGCAGCCACCGCGACCTGCCGCTGCGTATGGCAGAGTTCGGCTCCTGCCACCGCAACGAGCCGTCCGGCTCCCTGCACGGCATCATGCGTGTGCGCGGCTTTACCCAGGATGATGGCCATATCTTCTGTACCGAAGAGCAGATCCAGTCGGAAGTAGCCACATTTATGGAGCTGCTGCACTCCGTATACCGCGATTTCGGCTTTGAGGACGTAATTTACCGCCTCTCTACCCGCCCGGAACAGCGCGTGGGTACCGACGAGATGTGGGACAAGGCAGAGAAGGCGCTGGCGGATGCGCTGAATGCCGAAGGCCTGCCGTGGGAAGAGCTGCCGGGCGAGGGTGCCTTCTACGGGCCCAAGATCGAGTTCTCCCTCAAAGATTGCCTGGGCCGGGTATGGCAGTGCGGCACCATTCAGGTGGATTTCTCCATGCCGGGCCGCTTGGAGGCCCAGTATGTGGCGGAAGATGGCTCGCGCCAGACCCCGGTAATGCTGCATCGCGCGACCCTTGGGTCATTCGAGCGTTTTATCGGCATCCTGATCGAGAACTATGAAGGCGCTTTCCCGACCTGGCTGGCGCCGGAACAGGTTTCTATCCTGAATATTACTGACCGACAGGCCGAATATTGCCGAAATCTCGAAGATCGCCTGTCTGCAGCCGGCTACCGAGCCGTTTGTGACTTGAGAAACGAGAAGATCGGCTTTAAAATCCGCGAGCACACCCTCCAGAGGGTCCCTTATCTGCTGGTGATCGGCGATAAGGAAGTAGAAAACAGGACTGTGGCCGTGCGGACACGTACCGGCGAGGATCTGGGCACCATGGATATTGAGGCCTTTGAAAAGATTCTTGCGGACGATGTGAGCCGTCGCGGCCGTATTGCTGTTTCTGAAGCGAAAAACTAATTAGGAGCACTAGCTATTAAACGAGGCGATCAAAAGGGCGCAACAAAGAAGGCCCGTACCAACGATCAGATTAAAGCGGACCCGGTTCGGCTGATCGGTCCGGCAGGTGACCAGGTAGGCGTAGTTGCGCTGAATGACGCGCTTGCCGCTGCACAGGAAGTATCACTGGATCTCGTTGAAATTGCTCCGGACTCTGACCCCGTAGTCTGCAAGATCATGGACTACGGCAAGCATGTGTTTGAGGCCAAGAAGGCCAAAAACGCTGCCAAGAAAAAGCAGAAGCAGCAGCAGATTAAAGAAATGAAGTTCCGTCCGGGAACCGATATTGGCGACTACAAGATCAAGTTGCGTAATATCACCAAGTTCCTGGAAGAGGGTGACAAAGTCAAAGTGTCCCTGAGGTTCCGTGGCCGTGAAATGGCGCACCAGGAGCTGGGCATGGAGATGATGAAGCGTATTGAGACCGACCTTGTCGATCTGGGGGTTGTTGAACAGCACCCGAAGATGGAAGGTCGCCAGATGCTGATGGTGCTCGCACCCAGCAAAAAGAAAAAGTAACAGGTCCCTCCGGGTCCTGTTCTTTTAAGGTGTCATTGCCCTGCAGTGTCGCACCTATACCGAGTGGCTGGGCTAATTTTGGCTGCCTCGTTCACTCTGAAATCGGAAGATTGAAAGCTGGTGATTGGTGGGGTCAGATCGAAAGATCTGCCCCGAATAAATGGGGTCAGATCCAAATAGATCTGACCCCACTTGTTAACTATTTGCCACAGTCTTCCCACTATTTACTTTCAATTGGAGTACTAAAAATGCCGAAAGCTAAAGTACACAGTGGCGCCGCCAAGCGGTTCAAAAAGACCGCAGCTGGCTACAAGCACAAGCACGCGAACAAGAGCCACATCCTCACCAAAATGACGACCAAGCGTAAGCGCCACCTGCGTGGCACTAACATTATGCACCCGTCTAATGCGATCTCTGTAGATCGTATGTTGCGCGCCAAGTAATTGGCCGTTTTACAAGGTATTTAAGAGGATTGAGTTATGGCCCGTGTAAAACGTGGTGTTGAGGCGCGTCGTCGTCACAAGAAAATTCTGAAGCAAGCAAAAGGCTACTACGGTGCGCGTTCACGCGTATTCCGCGTTGCCAAGCAGGCAGTCATCAAAGCAGGTCAGTACGCTTTCCGCGACCGTCGTGTCAAGAAGCGTAACTTCCGTCAGCTGTGGATCACGCGTATCAACGCGCAGTCCCGCCAGGAAGGCCTGAGCTACAGCCGCCTGATCGCTGGTCTGAAGAAAGCTGAAATCGCTCTGGACCGTCGCGTACTGGCCGACCTGGCTGTACACGACAAGGCCGCATTTGCTGCAGTTGTTGAAAAGGCAAAAGCAGCTCTGGCAGCCTAAGTAGCGTTTAAGGCCGGGTCTTCCGGCTTTGGCAACATTTGTTGCCAGCTTCAAGATAGGGAAGGGCTGTTGCAGTCCTTCCCTATTTTTTTGTGGTATCGACAGGGCCACGATCAATGGGGTCAGAAATGATTGGGGTCAGAGCCTTGGCTCTGACCCCTTAAGTTGGGGGCAGATCCCTGGGGTCAGAGCCAAAGCTCTGGCCCCTTAAGTCGGGGGCAGATCCCTGGGGTCAGAGCCAAAGCTCTGACCCCTATAATCGGACGGCTGGGGTCAGAGCGTAAGCTCTGACCCCACATATCCTGAACCCATCGATCGCGGAACCTATCGACCGGAATTTTATTTATCTCGTTCATCGGAGTAATTGATGCAAGATTTGCAAATCCTCACAGACGAGGCACTGGCGCTGGTAAGCAAGGCCGAAGACCTTGCTGCGCTGGATCACGTGCGTGTTGAGTACCTGGGTAAGAAAGGCCAGATTACCGCACTGCTGAAAAGCCTGGGCAAGCTCTCTGCAGAAGAGCGTCCCGCCGCTGGTGCAAAAATCAACGAAGCCAAGCAGCAGGTACAGGAGCAAATCAACGCCAAGCGCGCTGCCCTGGAAAACGCCGCCATCGAGGCCAAGCTGGCCAGCGAGACCATTGATGTGACGCTGCCGGGTCGCGGTGAAGCCCAGGGCGGCATGCATCCGGTGACCCGCACCATGCGCCGCATCGAGGCCATCTTTGCGCGTATCGGTTTCGATGTGGAAGAGGGTCCGGAGATCGAGGACGACTACCACAACTTCGAGGCGCTCAATATCCATGAGCACCACCCGGCGCGTGCCATGCACGATACCTTCTACGTGGACGACACCACCGTTCTGCGTACCCACACTTCCCCGGTGCAGATCCGCACCATGGAAAACCAGGAGCCGCCGATTCGCATCGTCTGCCCGGGCCGTGTGTATCGCTGCGACTCCGACGTAACCCACTCGCCGATGTTCCACCAGGTAGAAGGCCTGGTAGTGGACAAGGACATCAGCTTTGCGGACCTGAAGGGCTGCGTAGACCAGTTCCTGAAAGCGTTCTTCGAGGCCGAAGTGCCGGTGCGCTTCCGTCCGTCCTACTTCCCGTTCACTGAGCCGTCCGCGGAAGTGGATATTCAGTGCACCTCCTGTGGCGGTGAAGGCTGTCGCGTGTGCTCCGGTACCGGCTGGCTGGAAGTCATGGGTTGCGGCATGGTCCACCCGAATGTCTTCAAGCACTGCGGTGTCGATACCGACGTGTATTCCGGCTTTGCGTTTGGCATGGGCGTGGAGCGCCTTGCCATGCTGCGCTACGGCGTAAACGACCTGCGCCTGTTCTTTGAGAACGACCTGCGCTTCCTGAAGCAGTTCTAACGGACTGCCGGCGCAGGCAAGCAGACAGCTGGGGCGAACAGAGTTCGCAAACGAGAAACAGAATTTGTAGGCGCGGCACAAGGCCGCGAATGGATAAGAAATGAAATTCAGCGAATCCTGGTTGCGGGAGTGGGTAAGCCCGGAACTGAGTGCACAAGAGATTGCAGACCAGATCACCATGGCCGGCCTTGAGGTCGACGCGGTCGAGAAGGTGGCCGGTGACTTTGCCGGCGTTGTCGTGGGTGAGATTGTCGAGTGTGAGCAGCACCCGGATGCAGACAAGCTGCGCGTATGTAAGGTGCAGGGCCACCCGGATGGCGAGCAACAAGTAGTGTGCGGTGCGCCGAACGCGCGCGTCGGTATCAAGATCCCGTTTGCCCTGGTGGGTGCGGTTCTGCCGGGTGACTTCAAGATCAAGAAAGCCAAGCTGCGCGGTGTCGAGAGCTTCGGCATGCTGTGTGCGCAGACCGAACTGCAGGTTGGTGAAGACAACGACGGTATCTGGGAGCTGCCGGCCGATGCCCCCACAGGCACCTGCCTGCGGGAGTACCTGCAGCTGGACGATGCCGCTATCGAAGTGGACCTGACCCCGAACCGTTCCGACTGTCTCGGTATGAAAGGTATTGCCCGTGAAGTGGGTGTACTGAACCGCCTCGCGGTATGTGAGCCAGAGATTGCCCCGATTGCGGCGGTGAACGAAGACGTATTGCCGGTGGCACTGGAAGCCGGTGATGCCTGCCCGCGCTACGTCGGCCGCGTGATCCGCAATGTGCGTGTCGACGCGGAAACCCCGCTGTGGATGCAGGAAAAGCTGCGTCGCAGTGGTAACCGCTCCATCGACCCGATCGTGGACGTCACCAACTACGTATTGCTGGAGTTGGGCCAGCCGATGCACGCCTTCGACCTGAATACCCTCAAGGGTGGCATCAAGGTGCGCTTGGCGGAGCAGGGCGAAGACCTCACGCTGCTGGACGAGCAGGAAGTGAAGCTCAATGCCAATACTCTGGTTATTGCGGACCATGAGCGCGCAGTCGCCATGGCCGGCATCATGGGCGGCAACGACACTGCCGTCACCGACGCCACCAGGGATATCTTCCTGGAGAGCGCCTTCTTCGCACCGCTGGCGATTGCCGGCCGTGCCCGTTCCTACGGCCTGCATACCGATTCCTCGCACCGCTTCGAGCGCGGCGTGGACTACCAGCTGCAGGAGCAGGCCATCGAGCGGGCCACCCAGCTGCTGCTGGATATCGTTGGCGGTGAGCCGGGCCCGGTGATCGTGGAAGAACTGGCGGAAGCCATGCCGGCGGAGCGCCGCGTGACCCTGCGCCGCGCCAAGGTGACTTCCGGCCTCGGTCTCGAGATTGCCGATGCCGATATCGTGGAAATCCTGACCCGCCTGGGCCTGGAGAAGGTCGACGAGGACGGCGAGGGCTGGACTTTCATCGTGCCGAGCTTCCGCTTCGATATCAGCATCGAGGAAGACCTGCTCGAGGAGCTGGCCCGTATTTACGGCTACAACAATATCCCGACTCGCTCGGTCACCGCGGCGCTGGACATCCTGCCGGACGACGAAGCGGCCATGGGTCTGGACCCGCTGCAGGACACCCTGATTGCGCGCGGCTACCAGGAAGCCATCACCTTCAGCTTTATCGATCGCGAGCTTTCCAAGCTGTTCGATCCGGAAGTCGAGCCGGTGGCCCTGAAGAATCCGATCAGCGCGGACCTCGCCGTGATGCGCACCAGTCTGATGCCGGGCCTGGTCAAGGCGTTGCAGCACAACCTCAACCGCCAGCAGGGCAGGGTGCGGCTGTTCGAATCCGGCCTGCGCTTCGTGCCGGGTGCGGAGCTGGTGCAGGAACCGGCACTGGCCGGTGTCATCTACGGCAACCGTGTGCCGGAGAACTGGGCCAACGGCAGCGACAGTGTGGATTTCTTCGACCTCAAGGGTGACCTGGAAGCGGTACTGGCGCACGCGGCCGACCCGGCTTCCATCTCCTTTGCGGCAGGCAGCCACCCGGCACTGCACCCGGGCCAGTGTGCCCAGGTACTGCGCCACGGCGAGCCGGTGGGCATCATCGGTGCGCTGCACCCGCAGTTGCAAAAGCAGCTGGACCTGCCCAAGGCGGCCTACCTGTTCGAGCTGGACCTGACTGCCATGGGCGACGCGCGCCTGCCGGCGTTCAAGCCTCTGTCCAGGTTCCCGGAAGTTCGCCGCGACTTGGCACTGCTGGTGGACCGTTCAATTCCTGTACAGGATTTGCTCAATAGCGCCCGCGAAGCGGCCGGTGAATGGGTGACGGACTTCAAGGTTTTTGACCTTTATGAGGGCAAAGGTATTGATTCTTCTAGAAAAAGTGTGGCATTGGGCTTGACGTTCCAGCATCCATCACGCACTCTAACTGACGAAGAAATTAGTACCGCTGTCAATGCAGTGGTCGAAAAACTAGAACAAAAATATAACGCCAGCCTGCGGTAAGAAATAACCGCCCGCCCAGTAGAGACGGCGCCGCAGGTGAGCAGAGAATGACCAGCAATGGCCTGCTCTGTGCGGCGTCGGGCGCATTACCGCCTTCCCATGGCGGGATGCCGGGACTTCTTGGGCAGGGAACCAATGGCAGAGGCACTGACGAAAGCCGGATTGGCCGAAAAGCTTTACGAGGAACTTGGCTTCAACAAGCGTGAAGCCAAGGAAGTCGTCGAGTATTTCTTCGAGGAAATCCGTACAGCCTTGGAACACAACGAGCAGGTCAAATTGTCCGGATTTGGCAATTTTGACCTGCGCGACAAAAGCCAGCGCCCCGGTCGCAACCCCAAGACCGGTGAAGAAATTCCCATCTCCGCTCGACGCGTAGTCACATTCAAGCCCGGACAGAAGCTGAAGGCACGCGTGGAAGAAGATGCTGGAACCGACGAATAACAACGAACTCCCCGTAATTCCCGGCAAGCGCTACTTCACCATCGGTGAGGTCAGCGAGCTCTGTGCCGTGAAGCCGCACGTGCTCCGCTACTGGGAGCAGGAATTCCCGCAGTTGAACCCGGTCAAGCGCCGCGGTAACCGCCGCTACTACCAGCGCGAAGACGTGGTCCTGATCCGCCAGATCCGTGGCCTGCTGTATGACCAGGGTTACACCATCGGTGGCGCACGCCAACAGGTGGGCAGCAATGGCGAGCCGGCGCCCAATGCGAAGCAGGGCGTTTCTACCTATATACCGGAGATGATCCGCGAGCTCGAGGACGTCCTCAAGCTGCTGGAACCCGAGGCCTGACGGCCGGATTCTG
Organism: Biformimicrobium ophioploci; assembly: GCF_030270605.1. Taxonomy (GTDB): domain Bacteria; phylum Pseudomonadota; class Gammaproteobacteria; order Pseudomonadales; family Cellvibrionaceae; genus Biformimicrobium; species Biformimicrobium ophioploci. The sequence continues at coordinate 121,222 of NZ_BSYJ01000006.1, read as the reverse complement.
CCCGGTCATGCGTGAACAGGGCGCCATTTCAGTACTTGCAATCCGGTCGCCTTGTTGTATTATGCACGCCTCGCTACGATCGTAGTGAACCCTTAGAAATCAGTAACTTAGCGTACTGATCTCCTCCGTCGGGCTGTAGCGCAGTCTGGTAGCGCACTACACTGGGGGTGTAGTGGTCGTCGGTTCAAATCCGGCCAGCCCGACCATTTCTTCTTGCTTTTCTTAACCTCGCACATCTTCCTCGTAAAAGATTCTTTTGTGCTCAATCTACTGCGCGTTTTGATAAAGGGGTCAGAGTCTTCGACTCTGACCCCAAAAATTATCGAGTGTGACCCCAGAAATTCTTCCCGGTCTATTGGGACTGAAGGGGTCAGAGTCATAACTCTGACCCCACTAATTCGAGCCGTCGACTCTGACCCAAACGGTGGCGTGTTATTCCTTGCATGCGGTAGGATTATCGTTCTATTAGAAATACTAATAACGAGCCTGCATTTTGGAAAAAGGAATGGAATTCGGGGCAGGGCGCTCCCGAAAAATAGCGCGCGCGGCCTTTGTTGCGATTGCAGGGTTACTGGCAGGCGCACTCGTAAATGGTCACTCCGGCGGTCTGAACAGCGAGGGTTGTCATAACGACCGCAAGCGTGGTGAATACCACTGCCATAGAGCGCAGGCCCAGTCAGTTGATCGGGTAGCGGATTCTCCGAAGGCGCCACCGAAGCAGTCTGTGCGTTCCTTTCGTCAGGCAAAAGAAGTGCTGCGCACGCAAATATATAAAGATCCCACCTTTCAGATTGGTTTCTACTCCAATTGTCGTTTTATTCCGGTCGGCAAAACATTGGTTCCGGATTGGAGCGGATGCGGTTTTGTGCCACGTAAGAACGTTAACAGAGCCAGTCGCATTGAGTGGGAGCATATAGTGCCGGCCTGGCATATTGGGCATCAGCGGTTGTGCTGGCAAGCAGGTGGTCGAAAGAACTGCAGTCGCAACGATCCGATATTTTCAATGGCAGAAGCGGATATGCACAACCTGGTACCTGCGATAGGCGAGATCAACGGCGACCGTTCGAACTACAGATTTGGGGAGCTTGGAGGCATGCCGAGCCAGTATGGAGCCGTGCCGGTGCTGATCGATTTCAAGCGTCGTGTGGTCCAGCCTCCAGCAAACGTAAAAGGCAATATCGCCCGGACCTATTTTTATATGTCGGAAACTTACGGGCTTAACCTATCAAGTTCACAGGAAAAGCTTTTTGCTGCCTGGGATCGCCTGGATCCCGTTGATTCCTGGGAGTGCAAGCGTAATCAGCTAATCGCGGGAGTTCAGGGTAATGAAAACCTGTTTGTCTCCAACGCGTGTTCGTAGATTGAGCCGGGTCCCGTCAGCCGTCGCTTTGCAGATGGCGGTCAAACCAATCGATCATCTCTTGCCGGACATTGATCGGCGGTGCTTCCTGGAATAGGCCCAGATCATGACCGGCTTCTGGTATCGTGACCAACCGCGACTCCACCCCCGCTTCCTGCAACGCGCTGTACATGGCCTCGCTCTGGGCATATGGCACTACTCTGTCTTTTTTGCCGTGTACCAGTAGCACTGGTGCATCATCCGCTGAGACATGCCCCACCGGTGATGCTTCCCGGTAGAGTTCTCCTTCAGCGGACTCCGGACCCATCCTTTGCCAGTACACCGCACCCAAAAATGAGGCAACCACATGGCGTGCGCCTTCGGGTGAGCTGGCAAACGCAAGTAAATCTCCCGGCCCAGCGAGTGCTACAACCGCCTGGGCCTTTGAACTGTCGTTGTGCAGGCGGCGTCCATCGATTGTGCTGTCCTCGTCGAGGGTTCCGAGCATGTGGGCGAGGTAAGCACCTGATGACATACCTGCGGCTCCGAGAAGATTGGGGTCAATTTTGTACTTTTCACTGTTGCGGCGGATAAACCGCATAGCGCGCCTGGCATCCTCTACAGCTGCGGGGTAGTGGAAGCGTGGCGCGGCCCTATGATCAATGGTAAACACCGTGTAGCCTGCCTTCACCAAGGCCGGCGCGCCGAACTCCGGAAACATCGCCATCTCCCTCAGTGGCTGGGCCTCGTATGACAGCTCCTGATGCCAGCCGTTACCCATGATAAAAACGATACCTTTACCGTTTGGCTGGTCGGGAAAGTGGACATCCATCAATAGAGCGAGACCTGAATGCATTCCGTAGGCGACATTTTTTTCAATCTTGGATTGGGGGAAGGCATTGGACGATAGAAAAGCTAGCAGGCAGCTGCATATAAAAACTGGGATTTTGCGCATTTCATGCTCCTCTGTGAGTTGTTATATCTAATTCACTGCGGTGGCTGCTTTTTCGGGGCGCTAGCAGTTGCATATGTGAACTTTTTAGTCCGAATGTCGGTTTAACTAATGGCCAAAAGGAAAGCAATTACATCGAATAACAGTTGAAACGGACTGTAAATATATTTTCCTAATTTTCTAGGAAAGGTCTTTCCGGTAAGTCAACGGCGTAACCCCCGTCCACCCCTTAAACGCCCTTATAAACGAGCTTGCCTCGGAAAACCCGGTGCGGAACGCAATCTCCTCCACTGACATATCCGGCCTGGCGAGATGCTCTATCGCCAGGTCTCGCCGCAGTTGTGCTTTAAGGTCGCTGTAGTTCAGCCCTTCATCGTTTAGTGATCGGCGCAGGCTCTTGGGATTGACCTGAAGCTTCTCTGCAATTTCCGGAAAGGTAGGTACCTGGCTCAGGTCATCACCAATGGCTTCGCGGGTGCGCTGGCTCCAGCTCTTTTCCTGATAATCATTAGCCACGGTGTTGTAAAGCGGGTGTCGCAGGAATTCAGTAAGTGTTTCCGGCGTTTGCTTGATGGGCTTCTCCAGCAGTTTTCGCTCGAATACCAGGTGGCAGGTATCGGCGTTGAATACTGTCGGCGCACCCATAAAGAGGGGCCGGTACTCACGGATATGGTCTGGCTGGGGGTAGGGCAGCTGCGCTTCCTTGATAGGCACATCGGACTGGGCGAGCCAGCACAGGAGCCTGTGCAGGGAGAAGGTAAACAGCTCGTAGGCGTAGGGCTCCAGCCGTTGCTTATCGGCGGGTGGTTGATTGAGCTCCAGCGTGGCCGTATCGCCTTCGCTCTTCCCCGGGATTGTCAGGCTGGGCAGCAGGCCGATGCCGAGGATGTTGTAGAACAGGCAGTAGCGCTTCAGTGCCTGCCCCAGGGTCTTGCACTGGATCAGCCAGTGACACATGGCGGACCACTGCCCGATCCTGAACGGCTGCGGGCAGTAGCCCAGCATCTCATCGCCCATTTCATGCATCACCAGGCTTTGCAGTCTTGCGTACTGGCGCGCACTGACGCGCGCCTGGCTTTCCTTCAACAGGCGGGGAGAGATGTGTACACGTCGCAGTAACTGGCTGACATCGTGGCCCTGCTGCCGTGCATGTTTGAGTACCGCTTTCACAAAAACAACGTGAATCGAATTATCCCGCATCTAATTCCATCCGCTTTTTGACGTGTTTTTCTACATTGTTCCGGCTGCAGTTCAAAGCTCTTCATGCGGGGAACAAAATGTCTATTTTTGTCCCCCATCATCATTGTTTCACCCGGCTTTCGCAAGCAGGATTGGATTTAACGTACATATTTTCGATCTGATCAGGAATCCAGAAGAGAGCAGGGAGCACGCTATGGCGCCAAATACTGCGTATATCTACGATGCAATTCGTACCCCGAGGGGGAAAGGGAAGAAAGACGGCTCCCTGCATGAAGTAAAACCGGTCGCGCTTGGAGCCGGGTTGCTGAAGGAGCTGCAACAACGGCATGACCTGGACACCAGCCGGGTAGATGATGTGGTAATGGGCTGTGTGTCGCCGGTCGGGGAGCAGGGCGGTGATGTCGCCAAGACCATCGTGCAGTTTGCGGAGTGGGATGAGAGTGTGGCCGGTGTGCAGCTGGACCGCTTTTGCGCGTCTGGGCTGGAGGCGGTCAATATCGCGGCCATGAAGGTCGCGTCCGGGTGGGAAGACCTGGTTGTCGGCGGTGGCGTTGAGTCCATGTCGCGCGTGCCTATGGGCGCGGCTGGCGGTGCCTGGCTCAATGACCCCGAAGTGAATATCCACAGTGGCGCCATCCCGCAGGGAATCGGCGCAGACACCATTGCCACGCTGGAGGGTTGGAGCCGGGAAGATGTGGATGCCTTTGCCCTGACTTCGCAGCAGCGAGCGGCCCATGCGCAGAGCAACGGTTATTTCGATCGCTCCGTGGTTCCTGTGAAGGATCTCAACGGGGTAACAGTGCTGGCCCGGGATGAATTCATCAAGCCGGCCACCACCATGGATATCCTGGCGAAGCTGCGGCCCTCGTTTGAAGGCATCGGCGGGCTCGGTTTTGATGACCTGATGATGCGCAGGTATCCGCAGGTCCCGGCCATTGACCATGTACACACCCCCGGTAATTCCTCCGGCATTGTGGATGGTGCTTCTGCGGTGCTGATTGGCTCGGAGCAGGCCGGTAAGGATCTTGGGTTGACGCCCCGCGCGCGCATTGTGGCTACCGCGGTGCTGGCAACCGACCCCACCATCATGCTGGTGGGCCCGGGGCCAGCCGCCAGGAAAGTGCTGGCCAAGGCCGGCATGACCACGGCGGACATCGACCTGTTCGAAATCAACGAGGCCTTTGCCTCTGTGGCGATGCGTTTTATGCAGGACCTCGACATCCCCCATGAGATTACCAATGTTAACGGCGGCGCGATTGCGATGGGGCACCCCCTCGGTGCCACGGGTGCCATGCTGATCAGCACCATGCTGGATGAGCTGGAACGGCGGGGCCTGAAGCGCGCCTTGATTGCGCTCTGTGTCGGCGGCGGTCAGGGCATTGCCACCATTATCGAACGGGTCTAAGCGGCATACCGACCGTTTAGACGCGTACCGCAGTAAGCGAAAGGAATTGAGCAGGGTAAGAAACCATGAGTGACAAGATCCACGGTTTTATCTACGAAAAAGACAGCGACGCCATCGTAACCATCACCATGGATATGGATGGGCCGGTCAATGCCATGAACGGGCAATACCGCGAGGCCATGGCCGTGATACCGGGCATGCTGGAAGCGGAGCTGGAGAGTGAGCAGGGCCTAAAGGGTGTGGTGCTGGCCTCCGCAAAAGGGACCTTCTTTGCCGGTGGCGACCTGAAGGAATTGTCTTCTGTGCCGAAGGGTGCGGAAGAGGGGCAGTTCCGCATGATCGAGGACAAGATCAAGGCACCGCTACGCCGACTGGAGAAACTGCCGGTGCCGGTGGTGGCGGCAATTAACGGCGCGGCGCTTGGTGGCGGTTTCGAGATCTGCCTTGCGTGTAATCACCGTATTGTTGCCAATCACTCCAGGGCACAGATCGGCCTGCCGGAAGTGACCCTTGGCCTGCTGCCGGGTGGTGGCGGCGTGGTGCGCTCTATCCACCTGCTGGGTCTGGAGAAAGCGTTGCCGTTCCTGCTGGAAGGCAAGCGCATGTCGCCGCAACAGGCGCTGGATGTGGGCTTCGTCGATGCCCTCACGGATATGGTTGAAAAACTGGTGCCGGCGGCCAAGGCCTGGATCAAGGCCAACCCGGAAGCCTGTGTGCAGCCCTGGGATATGAAGGGGCACAAGATTCCGGGCGGCGATGTGTGGAACCCGAAAGTGGTCAATACACTGGCCGTGGCGCCAGCCGTGAATTTCCGTAAGACGCGGGGCCTGCTGCCCGCGCCAGAGCGCATCCTGGCGGTGGCGGCAGATACAGTGACGGTCGACTTTGAGTCTGCGCTGCGGATCGAATCCCGCGGCCTCGCCTACCTGATCACCACGCCGCAGGCCAAGAACATCATCACCTCGAGCTTTTTCCAGCTCAACAAAATCAACAGCGGTGCCAGCCGCCCTGCGGATGCCGAGCCTTCGAAGGTCAGCAAGGTGGGCATCCTGGGTGCCGGCATGATGGGGCAGGGCATTGCCTTTGCGGCCGCCAGGGCTGGCATTGAAGCGGTGCTGATCGATACCACCGATGAGGCAGCCGAGAAAGGCAAGGCCTATTCTGCGCGCCTGATGGACAAGCAGATCAAGGCCGGACGCAAGACCGAAGCAGACAAGTCTGCGCTGCTCGGACGGATCAAAGCCAGTGCGGATTACGCCAGCCTGCAGGGCTGCGACCTGATTGTCGAGGCCGTATTTGAGAATGTGGACCTCAAGGCCAAGGTAACCGTGGAGGCGCAGCAGTACCTTTCCGAGGGCGGTGTGTTCGCAACCAATACCTCGACCTTGCCGATCAACCTGCTATCTGAAGTGGCAGAGCGGCCGGAAAATTACATCGGTATTCATTTCTTCTCGCCGGTAGAGAAGATGCCGCTGATCGAAATCATCTGCGGTCAGCAGACCAGTGATAGCACTCTGGCCAAGGCTTTCGACTTTGCCCGTCAGCTGCGCAAGACCCCGATTGTTGTGAATGACTCCCTTGGCTTCTTTACCTCGCGCGTGTTCGGCACCTTTATGGATGAGGGCGCGCGGCTGCTGGTGGAAGGGCTGGACCCGGTGCTGATCGATGCGCTGGGCAAGCAGGTGGGTATGCCGGTGGGGCCACTAGCGGTGCAGGATGAAGTTAGCCAGGAGCTGACCCGCAAGGTGTCCGAGACCCACCGCCAGCTGGGCGTGTTCTGCTCGCTGGGGGATAACAGCTGCAATACCGAGGTGTCGGAAAAGCTGATTGCCGAGTTCGGCCGCGGTGGTCGCCACCACGGCGGAGGCTATTACGAATATCCGGAGGGTGCCCCCAAGAAAATATGGCCGAAGCTGTACGAGCTGTATCACAAGCCGGAAGTAGAAATGCCGCACCAGGACATCAAGGACCGGATCCTGTTTCGCCAGGTTGTGGAGAGCCTGAAGTGCCTGCAGGAAGGCGTATTGCGCTCGGTGGCGGACGGCAACGTGGGTTCTCTGCTGGGCATTGGTGCGCCGACCTGGACCGGCGGATTCCTGCAGGTCGTAAATACCTATGAGTACAACGGCAAGACCGGCCCGGAAGCATTTGCAGACCGCTGCGATGAGCTTGCCGGGCGCTATGGCGAGCGCTTCGCGGCACCGGAAATTGTCCGGCAGAAGCTCGAAGCTGGCGAAAGCTTCGCCTGAATAGAAATGTAAACCGCAAGCTACGGGTACCACGTTGATATGTTGAGACGCGACTTTACCGACGAGCAGGCGATGTTCCGCGATGCCTACCGCAAGTTCCTGCACCAGGAAATCGTGCCGCAGATGGAAGCGTGGCGCGAGCTGGGCATTGTGGATCGCAGCGCATTTCGCAAGGCCGGCGAGCAGGGTTTCCTGATGGTGTGGCCCGGCGTGCAGTATGGCGGTATGGGCGACGATGATTTCCGTTTTGAGCAGATCATCATCGAGGAAAACCAGTATGCCCTGACGGCGGACTGGAACTGTACCCTGCACAGCCGCCTTGTTGGTCCCTACCTGCAGCGTTTTGGTTCGGAAGAGCAGAAGCAGCGCTTCCTGCCCGGTTGTGTGAGTGGTGAAACCATTCTCGCCGTCGCCATGACGGAGCCGGACGCCGGTAGTGACTTGGCCGGTATGCGCGCGACGGCCATCGACCAGGGCGACTATTTCCTGCTGAACGGCACCAAGACCTATATCTCCAATGGCGTCAACGCAGACCTGGTGATTGTCGCGGCGAAAACCGACCCGGTGAATAACCCGCGCCAAGTGGGCCTGTTTCTTGTGGAGCGCGGTGCGGAAGGCTTCGAGCGCGGTGCGCCGCTGAAAAAGATGGGGATGAAGGGCCAGGATACTGCCGAGTTGTTTTTCCAGAATGTGATTGTGCCGAAGGAAAACGTGCTGGGTGATCCTGCCAAGGGCTTCCATTATCTGATGGAGGGGCTGGCGGAGGAGCGCCTGATTGCTGCGGTTGAGTGTCTGGCAGCGGCGCAGAAGGCCTTCGATATCACACTGGAATTCACCCGCGAGCGCAAGCTGTTTAAACAGCGCCTGGCGGATTTCCAGAATACGCAATTCAAGCTGGCGGACCTGCGGGCAGAGCTGGATATGCAGCAGGTCTATGTCGACCAGTGCGTGCGGGCGCTCAACCTGGATGCGCTGACCGCAGTGGATGCCGCGAAGGCAAAGCTGGTGACCAGCGAGCTGTTGTGCCGGGTGGTGGACGAGGGTGTGCAGCTGCATGGCGGTGCCGGCTATATGGACGAGTACCCGATTTCGCGCATGTACACGGACGCGCGCGTGACCCGGATTTACGCCGGCAGCTCCGAGGTGATGCGGCTGATTGTGGGCAGAAGCCTGTACCAGGATGAGCCTACGCCATTTATTGACCGGTGCACGCCCTGGGACTGAGGGGCGTTGAACCGTTGCTTTATTGAAAACTCTAGAAAAAATAAGAGGATCGGAATATGGATATCAAGGGCAAGACTGCGATCGTTACCGGTGGCTCTTCCGGCTTGGGCGCGGCAACTGTTGAACGCTACGCGGCGGACGGTGCCAATGTTGCGATTTTTGATCTGAATGAAGAAGCCGGCAGCGCGCTGGCCGATGCGCTCGGCAATGACTTCGGTGACCGTGTTGCTTTCTTCAAGGTAGACGTCACCGACGAGGCATCCGTACAGGCTGGTATCGATGCGGTGGTGGAGAAGTTCGGTGCCCTGCATATCGTCAACAACTACGCCGGTATTGGCCCGGCCTGCAAGACCTACGGCAAGCGCGGCCCGCATCCGCTCGACCTTTATATGAAGATTGTGATGGTAAACCAGGTGGGCACCTTCAACGTGGCACGTCTGGCCGCCGAGAAGATGGCGGCCAACAAGCCGGTCAATGAGGACGGTAGCCGCGGGGTCATCATCAACACCGCTTCTGTCGCTGCCTATGAGGGCCAGATAGGGCAGGTTGCCTACAGTGCGACCAAGGGCGCGATCGTGGGTATGACGTTACCCATGGCGAGGGAGCTGGCTGCCTACGGTATCCGCGTCAATACCATTGTGCCCGGGCTGATCCACACTCCTCTGTTCGAGACTATTGAGGAGTCGTATTACAAGGCACTCGAGGCTTCCACCGTATACCCGCACAGGCTCGGCAAGACTTCCGAGATTGCCAAGCTGTCAGCGCATATCGTGGATAACGACTATATCAACGGCGAATGTATCCGCATGGATGCCGCCATCCGTATGCAGCCGAAGTAACGGCCAGTTGGATACAGGACTATGGGCGTTCTGAACGGAATCAGGGTTATCGAACTGTCGGGTATGGGACCATGCCCCATGGCCGGTATGTTGCTTGCGGATATGGGTGCTGAAGTGATTCGTGTGGAGCGATCACTCAAGCGCGATCCGATATACGCAAAGGACATGAGCGCGCGCGGCAAGAAGTCCATCGTGATTAACCTCAAAAGCGAAGACGGGCGGGCGGCGTTATTGCAGCTGGTCGCCGGCGCCGATGTGCTGCTGGAAGGGTTTCGCCCGGGCGTCGCGGAGAAACTGGGTATCGGGCCGGAAGAATGTGCACAGCGTAACCCGCGCCTTGTCTACGGCCGTATGACCGGCTGGGGCCAGGATGGCCCACTGGCAAAGGCTGCCGGGCACGATATCAACTACATCGCCCTGACCGGCGCGCTGCATGCCATTGGTCGCAGCGGTGAGAAGCCGGCGGTACCGGTAAACCTGATTGGTGACTTCGGCGGCGGCACCATGTTCCTGGTGATGGGGGTGTTGGGCGCGCTACTGGAGGCGCAGCGATCTGGCAGAGGACAGGTTGTGGATGCTGCGATGGTTGATGGTGCGGCGAACCTGATGTGGATGTGTCACAGTTTTTCGGCGGCGGGGCTGTGGGATGCCTCCGGGCGTGGCAACAACCTGCTCGACGGCGGCGCCTTCTTTTATGACACCTACGAGACCAGTGACAGCAAGTACATTGCTGTGGGTGCGATTGAGCCACAGTTTTACGCGGAGCTGGTGCAGAAAGCCGGCCTGGATCCTCAGCGCTTCAACGCCGGCAATCAGAATAATCGGGCGCAGTGGCCCGAAAATGCAGCCGCCTTCGCTGAGGTATTCCGCACCAGGACACGGGCGGAGTGGTGTGAATTACTGGAAGGTACCGATGCCTGTGTTGCCCCGGTACTGAGTGCCGATGAGGCTCCGGATCATCCGCATAACCGTGCCCGCGAAGCCTATATTGACGTCGACGGCTATGCGCAGCCGGCGCCCGCTCCGCGATTCAGTCGTACACCCTCTACTGTATCCGGCGGGCAACATGCTCCGGGGGCCGACACAGAACAGGTATTGCGCGCGGTGGGATATAGTGAGGAGCAGGTTGCGGACCTGAAGGCGCAGGGTGCGGTAGCCTGACCGGGTGCAGGAAAAATAATTAGGAGAATAGAGGCTATGCAGAACTTCGAGACAGTTGATTATCGAGTGGATGAGCAGGTCGCAATTATTACCCTCAACCGGCCCAAAGCCCGGAATTCCCTGACGGCGCAGATGCGGGAAGAACTCTATCGTGCAATGCAGCAGGCCAACAATGACGAAACTGTCAGGGTAGTGATGCTTGCAGGTGCCGGTAAGGGCTTCTGTGCGGGCGCGGACCTGGTGGAAGAGTATCCCGATGCTGACCACGACGGTTTTATTACCCAGCAATTGCGCACAGAGTACCATCCAGTGCTGCAGGCAATAACCGAGTCCAAAAAGCCCTATATTTGTGCGGTAAATGGTGCGGCTGCCGGTATCGGTGCGGCTCTGGCGATGGCGTGTGATCTGGTTGTTATGGCAGAAGATGCGTTCTTCTATTCCGCGTTTGGAGCCATCGCCCTCATACCGGATGGTGGCACCCATTGGCAGCTTGCGCGTTACCTTGGCAGCAAGAGGGCCTTCGAGATGATTGCGGAGTCCCAGCGCCTGCCGGCAGCAGAATGCATTCAACTGGGCATGGCAAATCGCCTGGCTGCGCCGGAGCACCTGCAGGAGGAGGCACTTGGCTGGGCCAAGTCGCTTTCAAACCAGGCGCCGTTGACGCTGCAGTACAGCAAGCAGCTGTTGCGTGAGGCTGCCAACCTGACGCTGGTCGAGACCATGGATCGCGAGGCGCAGATACAGAATATCCATTATCGCAGCGAAGATTTCAGGGAGGGCGCACGCGCATTCTTTGAAAAACGCGCGCCGAAATTTACCGGCAAGTAAGCACCGACGATTATTGCCAGGGAGAACCCGGATGAAAACACGGATTACTGAGTTATTTGGCATCAGGTACCCGATCATCCAGGGCGGGATGATGTGGGTGGGCCGCGCCGAACTGGCAGCTGCGGTATCCAATGCCGGCGGGCTGGGCATATTGACCGCGCTGACCCAGCCGACCCCGGAGGCATTGGCCGAGGAGATCGCCCGCTGCCGAGCCATGACGGACGCACCTTTCGGCGTGAACCTGACCATATTGCCCTCCATCAACCCACCGCCTTACGAAGAATACGCGCAGGCCATTGTGGACAGCGGTGTGAAAATCGTGGAAACCGCAGGCCGCAGTCCGGAACCCTTTATGCCGCTATTCAAGGCGAATGGCTTCAAGGTGATTCACAAGTGCACCTCCGTCCGCCATGCCATTAAAGCGGAAAAAGTTGGCTGTGATGCAGTCAGCGTGGATGGGTTTGAGTGTGCAGGCCATCCCGGGGAAGACGACGTGACCAACCTGGTGCTATTGCCGGCAGCCTACGCAAAGCTGAGTATCCCCATGGTGGCATCAGGAGGCATCGGCACCGGTTCACAACTAGCCGCTGCACTGGCGCTGGGTGCAGAGGGTGTGAATATGGGCAGTCGTTTTGTGGCGACTCAGGAAGCGCCGGTACACCAGAACATGAAGCAGGCCATGGTGGATGCAGATGAGCGCCAGACCACGCTGATGTTCCGCTCCCTCAAAAACACCTGCCGGGTATTCAATAACCCTGTCGCGGCGGAAGTGATCAGTATTGAGGCGCAGCCGGGTGAAACCGATTTCGCAGACCTGCAGCCGCTGGTGGCGGGTACCCGGGGTAGGGAGCGCTGTATCGAGGCTGGCGATATCGACGATGGTATCTGGACGGTGGGGATGGTGATGGGCCTTATCCATGATATTCCCACCTGTGAAGCGCTGATCGAGGGGATGGTCGCCGAGGCCCGGGAGATTATCAGTCAGCGCCTGCAGGCCATGATCCAGGGTTGAGCTGTCAGGACTCAACCAAAAATTCCCCCTTACAGGTCTAGTACGTCCTTCAGAAAGCGATAATTGTCTGCGAACAGACCTTTGCTGATCTCGGCATCCGGGACAATGGTCTCGAACGCGTGGGGCGCCATGGGCACTGTGTGAAAGGTGCATCGAACGTCCGCATTCTTTAACCGGCGCGCGTATTCGCTGGCCTCATCGTAGAACAGGTCGATATCGCCAATACCGATCCAGGCAGGCGGCAAATTCGCAAGACTGCTCCTGCGTGCGGGTACCGCGTAAGCCGGCGTTTGTTGTGCTCCCGGCGGCTGGCCCAGATAGGCTGACCAGCCAGCGCGGTTACTGCGGTTATTCCAGATTCTATGCTTTACCGCATCCAGTTCAGCCCGGTCTGCCGTGCGGTCATCCAGCATGGGGCAGAACAGCACCTGTGCGGCGGGTTGCTGGCCGGATTCGTCCGAAAGCTTCTGTGACAGGCTGGCGGCGAGGCCTGCGCCCGCGCTCTGGCCCGATACCGCGATTCGCTTCGGATCTACGCCCAGGTTTGCCGCCTCCTGCACAAACCAGCTCCATGCTGCATGACAATCGTCCAGCGCCGCGGGGAAAGGGTGTTTCGGTGCAAGACGGTAGTCAACCGAAACCACTACCAGCCTCAGTGCCTCGGCATATCGTGCGCAGACCTGATCATCCTGCGCGGCACGCCCGCTGATCAGGCCACCGCCGTGAATCCACAATAGCCCCGCACCGGACAGGGGGCCCTGGGGTGTGTAGATACGTACACTGGCGGTGCTTAATCGCCTGCTACTGATTTCCACGCCGGAGAGGGATTTCTTTGTTGGCACCAGCGCCTGCAGGAAATTCGTCAGCCACACAAACAGGCGACTGTGGAAGGGGAGGGGAGGAATGAAGCGAACAATATTTCTCAGTTCGGGGTGAATCTTACTGATATCCATCTTCATTAATCCTGACCGTTGCCTGGCCTTTGAGCAGCACGCCGCGTTCTGCGTGCTCCAGCCAGATATCGCACTCGGCGAGTCGCTGGCTGTTACCCCCTTGTAATTTCGTGATGCGGCCTTTCGCGATGACCCTTTCCCCGTCCAGGACAACCTGTGGGAAAGTCATGACGAGGCGTTGGATGCACTCCGGCCCCATCCAGTCGTGCAACATGTTGATTATATAGCTGAGACCGAGGGGACCTTGATTGATGGTGCGCTTGCCGAGGGCAAGGGGCAGGCGATCGACAGCTTCTCTGTCCCAGTGCAGGGGATTGGGGTCCCGCAAGATCGCGGCCATGGTACGCATCCGCTCAGCCGATACGGACTCCATGACCCACTCTGGAATACTGTACCCTACCTCGTAAGCGGTATCGGCTTCTCTCGTGCTCACAGCATATTCCTTGTGTATTGCCAGGTGATAGTTGAGCGTGCGGAAAGTGTGCCTTCGGGGGATCTCACGTCGAAGCAGAATTGCACCCAGTCATAGGTCTGGCCCTGCGCGTTGGTTCTTCGCTCGGCTGCGACTACTGCCCCGGAAATATCGTATTCCACCTCTTCCTTTAACGACTGGAAGATTTCCCAGTCGTAACTTTCAGGAATGATGGATAGCTGCGACTCCGCCTGGCCCAGTTCGAACATCTCCGCAATGCTGGTGCCGGCGCCCATAATGGGCACGTGGAACAGCGCTACGGGATGCGCAAGCCCGTTCGGCAGTGGCTCCGCGCCGGTGCAGCCGGTCAGCAAGAAATTTTCCCAGTGCGCTATCTTGTAGCTGCCACCGGGAAATTCGTGCCCGACAAGCGCTTTGGTGGCCTCTTCTGCAGGTATCGCATGCATGACTTAGCCTATTGCTCAGCCTAAATGTATCAGACAAATACCTTCTGGCTGTACATGCCGTGGAAACCCTGGGGTATGTGGAAGTCGAGCTTCACTGTCGCCAGCGGTTCACTGAAGTTTTTGCTGTCGATCACGACGACCTCAGACTTGTCAGTGTTGCCGTTGTAGACATAGCACACGCAGTAGAAGTCGTCCTCGGCATCGGAATCCGGCTTGGCCACCATAAGCGGTTCGCCGTTAAAGCGGTAGCTGCCAAATTCGTGTACTTCGACCTTGCCGGTTTTCCGGTCAATCTTCTGGATGGCATTGAAGTAGGTCTGGCCGTCACCAGCGTAACCGGTAGACACCGCATAGCGGTTTTCCGAAGTGGTACGAGTCCAGTCCCACTGCGGGAACTCGCCTTCGAGTGCATCGTCGATAAATTCACTCTGGAACTGGCGGGTCTTGAGGTTGAGCACACAGCGCTTGTAACGGGCGGCGCCTGAACGGAATTTGACATCATCGGAAAAGAGATCGAGCGGTTCCATTTTATGGTCTGGCGTGCCGAACCCGCTTTCCTTGGTTTGCATCAGGTCGAAATGAATTTCGCCGTTCTTCTCATAGGCATTACCGAAATGCAGGCAGGCGATCGGGTCTATCTCAATCCTTTCCACCAGCTTCATGTTGTGAATGTCGATGATGACGATCTTGTTGGTAAGACTGTTGTCATACAGCATCAGGTCAGCAAATGACTCATTTTTCAGCATGGTCATCAGGATGTTGCCCTGCATGGACACAGAAGACTGGATAAAGATCGCGTAGTTTTCCGTGAGGGCAAAATCATGCAGCAGGGGCATATGGTCGAGCGTGAATCGTGCACGGTCCACCATCTGGCCTTTCGGGTCGATCTTGTACAGCTCAAAGCCCGGCTTAATGCCTTTCAGGCCGATATCAAAGCAGAGACCAAAATTGTAGTAATAGCCGGTTTTTGGATTGATCTTGCCGTGGGCACTGAATACGTTGGTTTTGGTCAGGCTGTCGTCGTAGGTGAACTCGCCGTAGGTATCCAGGGTGGCTGGATCTACGGAGAAGGGGCGGCCGCCTTCATTCAATGCCAGGAACTTGCCGCCGTGCAGGACCAGCCCGGTATTGGCCGGGTTGGCGGGTGGCGCAAAGCGTTTGAAGAAGTTCCCCTTTGGCGCGCCGCCGAAGCCGCGATACAGGGGTTTGCCGGCCGCCGTTTCATCGACGTACTTCGGGGTACGGATGAACTTGTTGGCAAAGTGGACTTTGCCATCTGTGAAAGTCGTCCTGGCGATCATGCCGTCACCGTCAAACCAGTGGCCGAATTCCTCGCCCCCCAGTTTCAGGCGCCCCGGCCCGTTGCGAAAGAAGGAACCGGTGAGGTCGCCGGGTACCTTGCCTTCGATATCGGTCACCCAGTATTCATACTCGTTTTCCTGGGCCTCAAAGTTACCCTTGATGGTAGGAACATGCGCGGACTGGTCAGTGGTGATTTTGCCGGTTTCTGTTTTCTCGATTCCTGCTTCGATGTTCATGGCGCTCTCCATTTTTATTATGAGTGGCCCGTTGTTTAGATTTTCTCAGTAGGCGGTCAATACCGAGTCCAGCCCCATGTCTGCCAGTGGCTTCACCAGCGCACCCATTTTATGGGCTTTTTCGCTGGAGGCATTGCCGTCGATTGCACGTTTCTTGACTCCCTGCAGAATCGCAGCGAACCGGAAAAAGCTGAATGCCAGGTAAAAGCTCCAGTTAGGAATATGCTCAATATCCATGCGTTTGCAGTATTCCGCAAGATATTCCTGCTCGGTCGGTATGCCAAGGGCTTTCCGGTCCATTCCTCCAAGGCCTGGCATGATGCCATCATGGGGCATGCGCAATTGCATACACTGATAGGCGAGGTCTGCGAAGGGGTGGCCGAGGGTGGATAGTTCCCAGTCTACCAGCGCGAGAACCCTGGATTCCGTGGGGTGGAACAACATATTGTCGAGACGGAAATCACCGTGCACAAGAGACACTCTGCCGTCGTCAGTGGGCAGGTTTTCCGGCAACCAGCTTATCAGCGTCTCCATGGCTGGAATCCTTTCCGTTTCAGAGGCGCGGTACTGTCTCGTCCAGCGGCCAACCTGGCGTTCGAAATAGTTTCCGGGCCTGCCGTAGTCAGAGAGACCAGCTGCTTCGATATCGATGCTGTGCAGCGCTGCCAATACCCGGTTCATCTCCGAGTAGATTGCGGCGCGTTGGGCGGGGTCCACCCCCGGCAGAGCAGGATCCCAGAACACGCGCCCGTCAATGAACTCCATCAGGTAAAACATGCTGCCGACGACGTTTTCATCGCAGCAAAGGTGGTAGGTTCCGGCAACAGGGACTGCACTGTTCGCGAGTGCAGACATCACACGGAATTCCCTGTCCACGGCGTGTGCGGACTTGAGCAGGTCTCCAGAGGGCTTTCTTCGCAACACATACTTGCCACTGGATGCCTGGACCATATAAGTGGGGTTGGATTGCCCACCGGTGAATTTCTCAAGTGCAATGGGCCCTTCAAACCCTGGGACATGTTGCTCCAGGTACTGGCTCAGAGCATTTGCTTTAACCGTGTTTTCAAGATTGGTTTCAACATCGGCTGCAATCATGGTCATGCGTAAAGCCTCCGCGTGCGCGCCATTATCCGGCGTAGCGTTCGATAATTTTCTTTCCCAGTGCCATCTGGTGCACCTGGTCCGGGCCGTCTGCCTGGCGGCACCAGCGGGCATAATTGAATGCTTCCGCCATGAAGTAGTCTTCGGTCAGTCCGCCCGCGCCATGCAGTTGCATGCACCGGTCGATGACATTCTGTACCAGTAAAGGCACTGTTGTTTTGCTGGCGGCAATCATATCCACACTGGCAGGAACCCCTTCCTCGTCCATTTTTTTACACGTCTTCAGGACCAGCAGGCGCGCCATCTCGATTTCGGAAAAACTTTTTGCAATATCCTCGCGTACCGACTGGTGCTTGCTGAGCGGGCGCCCGAAGGTAGAGCGGCTGGAAGCGCGGCGACAGGCCAGTTCCAGTGATCGTTGCGCGGCGCCAATCAGGCGCATGCAGTGATGGATACGGCCAGGCCCAAGGCGTCCCTGGGCGATTTCAAAGCCGCGGCCTTCACCAAGCAGGACGTTTTCCAATGGTACACGGACATTGTCGAACTGAATTTCGGCATGGCCGATCGGCGCATCGTCGTAGCCCAGTGTGGTAAGCGGCCGGATGAGCTTTACCCCGGGAGTTTCCTTGGGTACCAGTATCTGAGTCTGTTGCCTGTGCCTGTCGGGATTGTCCGGGTCGGACTTGCCCATTACGATGAAGATCCGCGTCCGCTCATACATGGCGCCGGTGATAAACCATTTGCGCCCATTGAGTACCCATTCCTCACCTTCCCGGGTAATACGCAGCTCGATGTTGGTCGCATCGCTGGAGGCGACCTGGGGCTCAGTCATGGCATAGGAAGAGCGAATCTCGCCTTCCAGCAGAGGGATCAGCCACTGCTCCTGCTGCGCCGGGGTGGCATACTTCATGAACACTTCCATGTTGCCGGTATCCGGTGCGTTGCAGTTGAACACCTCCGGGGACCAGAGTACCCGGCCCATCATCTCTGCAAGCGGGGCGTAATCATAATTGCTCAGGCCACCGTGCTGGCTGTACTGCGCGTGGTTCTCCGGTACGAACAGGTTCCAGAGGCCCTGTGCTTTGGCTTTCGTCTTGAGTGCATCCATGAGGGGCAGGGGGGCAAATCGATTCTGCGCCGCATGCAGCTGGCTGGCGTAGGCCTGCTCATTCGGATAGATATGCTCATCCATAAAGCCGCTGAGCTGCGCCTGTAGCTGCCTGGATTTGAAGCTGAATTCTTGCATGGGGTCTCCACTAAATTGCCGGGTCAGGCCATAATCGGAAGTGTCAGGCCGGCGAGGTTATCCCTCTCCTTGGTGCATTCCCCGGTCAGTGCAAAGCCTGCGATTTCACCATTGGTTGCCTTGAATACTGCCTTGACACCCTTGGTTGTACTTTCTTCTATCGCCCATTCGCCCTCGATGCTCGCGGCGGGTGGGTTTGCCACAACCGGGAACAGGGTCGTCTTTACAATTACGGGCATGGTGCCGTAATGCACTGCGGTGGGCGTGCCGGTCAGCGTTTTCGCCAGTGCCCGGGCTGATGCCATGAGCGGCGCCACGTAGTACAGCACGTGACCGTCTACTTCAGCGCAATCGCCGAGAGCATAAATATTGGGTGCGCTAGTCCGCAGGGTACGATCAACCACAATGCCGCGGTTGGTCTCAAGGCCTGCCGCGTTGGCAATTTCGGTCCTGGGCCTTACACCGATGGCGGACAGTACGATGTCTGCATCGATGGTCTTACCGTCACTCAGTTTCGCGGAAACAGCGCTCCCGTTGCGGCCCCGGTTTACACTCTTCACAATCGTGCCGAAGTTGAACTTAACACCGGCAGCCTCCAGGGCTATCTGAACAGAGCGCGATGCCGTGGGCGGCAGCAGATTGGCCAGGGGAATGGGGAGTGGGTCGACAACCTCGACTTCATAGCCGGATTGAATGAGGTCATTCGCATATTCACAACCGATCAGTCCGGCACCGATGATCAATGCTTTTCGCGCTCGGGTCATGGCTGCACGAAAGCGCGCATAGTCCATCAGGTTATTGACGGAGTAGACCTGGTCTTTGCATTTACCGGCAAGTGGGGCCTCAATGCAGCTGGCGCCGTTGGCAAGCACCAGCTTGCTGTAGCTCAATTGTTGGCCATTGACCTCCAATGTCTGGGCGCTGCTGTCGATGGCGGTAACGGTTGAGAAAGTGCGTACGGAGATATTGTAGGTGGCTTCCATCTCCGCAGCGCTGGCGGTAGCCATCTCGTCAGCGCTTTTGCCTTTGTGAAAGCCGGTAGAAATCAGGGGTTTTGAATAGAAACAGCCGTCATCTGATGTAATGACAGTTAGCGGAGTAGCGGCATCTAGCTTGCGCAGTTCCCTCACCAGGTTATAGCCCGCCAGTCCTGAGCCGATGATGACCACGGGTGCCGAATTGACCGCTATTTCGGCCTCTGCCTGTTCTTCAGAGTCGGTGCTGCTGGACTCGGCCTCTTCCACCAGTATCATTTCAAAGTCATCTTTGCCAACACCGCACTCCGGGCAAAGCCAGTCTTCCGGTACATCTTCCCAGCGGGTGCCCGCTTCGATGCCATCTTCGGGCCAGCCCTTTGACTCGTCGTAAACCCAACCACAAACCAGACATTCCCAAACCTTGTAATCGGCCATAGCGCTACCTTCTTGTTTTCCGTTTTATCGGTATCGATCAGCGCGCCCGACAAGCCGGACGCGTGGTTTCCCCGTTGCTGTGGACTATCCCTTTAGCATCTGCTGAATAGTTTTCTCAGTCTTTTCATTGAACGGCGGGCTCATGCCTGTCATGGCCGCGACATCCATGCGGGTCTGGGTATAGATAGACTTCGCATGGCTGAAGGTCTTGAACCCTTCGAATCCGTGATAGGCACCCATTCCACTCGGGCCAACACCACCAAACGGCAGGTCTTCCTGGGCAACATGCATCAATACGTCGTTGATGGTCACACCGCCGGATACGGTCTTGTCCAGAATGTCCCGTTCCTCGGTGTTGCTGTTGCCGAAATAATAGAGTCCGAGCGGACGAGGCTTCGAGTTGATGTACTCGATCGCTGCATCGAGGTGCTTGTAGGTCCGCACCGGCATGAGAGGGCCGAATATCTCTTCCTGCATCACCAGCATGTCGTCGGTGGCATCCAGGATCAGCGTTGGTGGTATCTTGAAGTGTCGCTGAGAGGAAAAGACCTCGTTGGCAGGGTTGATTTCCACCAGGGTCGCGCCTTTGTCAGCTGCATCTGTCAGATAGCCCTGCAGGCGCTGGTAGTGGCGCTCGTTGATTACCGAAGTGTAATCCGGGTTTCGCAGCAGGCTCGGCAGCATTTTGGCGACCGATGCCTTGAACCCCTCTACATAGGCCTCAAGCTTTGCTTCAGGAACGAAACAGTAGTCTGGGGCCAGGCAGATCTGCCCGGCATTTGTGATCTTGCCCCACATGATGCGATCACAGGCAAGGCCGACATCTGCAGTATCACCGATAATGACGGGGGACTTACCGCCGAGTTCTAGAGTGACCGGTACCAGATTTTTCGCGGCTGCGGCCATTACATGACGCGCGATCGATGTGGCGCCGGTAAAGATAAGGTGTTCAAAGGGCAGGGCACTGAAGGCCTGGCCAACTTCGGGGCCGCCGGTCACCACACTGATTTCCGTTGGGTCAAAAGCCTCGGCTATGATTTCCCGCATCAGCTCGGACGTCGCGGGTGTAAATTCAGAGGGCTTGATCATGGCCCGGTTGCCTGCTGCCAGAACCTGTGCGAGCGGCGCGAAGGCCAGGTTCACAGGGAAATTCCAGGGGCTGATAATGCCGACGGAGCCCAGTGGTTGGTATTCGACACGGGAGCGCGCACCGAACAGGTTCAGTGGAAACAGGGTCTTGCGTTTTTCCGGGCGCATCCACTTTTTGACATGCTTCTTGGCGTGCACCAGTGGGGCAATACCCGCTGCCACATCCATCAGTTTGCTGCTCTGGCATGAGCGGTGACCAAAGTCGGAACTCATCGCATCGGCGAGTTGCTCCTGATACTTCCGGAGCTGCTGGATCGCGCGCTCGATCCGGTCGATTCGGGTGGCAGCATTAACCGCGCCTTCACTGGTGGCCGCGGCCTTTTGTGCATTGAGGATACTGCCAAGCGCGCTGGCGATATCGGCTTCGGGTTGGTTGATCGCGTTCATGGTAACGTTCTCCCGGCTGTACGTTCGTGCCACCTTGGCTCGGTGTGCCTTTCACTGTTCGAGTCTAAGGGAATATTGCCAGAAAGAAAACAGTACAACCTGATTGTTTTATGGATTTTCCTTTGTTAGGATGATTGCGTATCGGTATGGGCAGGCTGCAGGCTTGCCTGACCAGAACTCAATGCATGTTTTATCCTATTTTCGGACCGGGAAGGCTATGGACTTTTCACTGACTGAAGAACAGGCGATGCTGCGTGACAGTATTGATAAGTTTGTGCGCGACAATTGTGATGTTGAGACGCACCGGCGTGTAATCAAGGGTGAGAAGGGGTTCGATCCTGGAACCTGGGATCAGTTTGCCGAGCTGGGCTGGCTGTGCATGCCGTTTAGTGAGGAGCAGGGCGGATTCGGCGGTGGCGCGGTCGATCTGATGGTCATGACGGAGGCCATGGGGAAAGGTTTACTGAGGGTCCCGTTTCTGAGCACTGCAGTGACCTGCGGTGGTTTCTTGCAGCAAGCAGGGGATGACGCCCAACAAGATCGCTATATCGGTGACATTATCGGTGGTCAGGCGCAGTGGGCGTTCGCCTTTGCAGAAGTCGATAGCGGCTATGATATGGCACGGGTTAGCTGCCGGGCCGAGGCTGTCGACGCTGGGTTTCGCCTGGATGGTGGCAAGATCTCGGTTCTGAACGGTCACTGTGCAAACTTCCTCATCGTGAGTGCCCTGACTGTCGAGGGGCTGAGCCTGTTTATCGTCGATACCAGCCTCGAGGGCGTCAGACGTAAGGAGTTTACCGCAGTGGATGGGAGCCGTGGCGCCCATGTGGAGTTTAATGGCGTCCTGCTGGAAGCGGGGCAAATGCTCGGCGAAGCGGGTAAAGCAGTCTCATACATAGAAGATGTGCTGGCGAAGAGTATCGTGGCGATGGGCGGAGAGGCTCTTGGCTCCATGCAGGTGCTACTGCAGACAACTGTCGAATATACGAAGACTCGAGAGCAGTTTGGGCAGCCCATAGGCAAGTTTCAGGCGCTGCAGCACCGGATGGCGGATATGTACCTGAAGGTGGAGGAAACGAGGGCGCTACTGTTTAACGCGGCGATCCTTCTGGACGAGGGGAGTGCTGAGGCTATGCAGGCCTGTGCGGCACTAAAGGTAAAAATTGCAGAAGCGGGTCGCCTGGTTTCACAGGAGGCTGTGCAGTTACATGGTGGTATCGGCATGACGGACGAGCTGGATGTCGGCCATCACTTCAAGCGCTTGCATTTGCTGGGTATGTTGTACGGCGACGAAGACTATTACCTGGAAAAGTACATGCAGCTGGCAGGCTGATATCAAAAAAGAACTCGCAGAAATAAAAAAACCCGCATCGCGGGTTTTTTCAGGCTTTCTGGTACAAGCTAGCTCCGACGTGCGGAGTGCCTGGCGATGGCTGAGGGACCTTCATCTGAAAAAATTTCTTCGAGACGGTCTCCGAGGTAGTCCAGCAGGCGATTGACGCGTTTGTCCTTGTCCCTGCCCCACTGGCCAACGGCCATACCTTCCATCAGGAACTTGGTAATGTCCATGGCGAGCAAGTAGAGGTCACCGCGGTCATTCCACTCCTTGAACATCTCCTTGTTCGATTCGTAGGCGTGTTCTTCAAAGCGCGCTGCCGCGACTTCGATGATACCCTTTAACTCTTCGTCAGTGCGGCCTGCCACACAGAGTTCATGGTAGACAGTAAACAGGTCGCCGGTCAGGTAACTCCAGTATGCATCCAGGCCTGCGCGGCGACGATCTTTGCCAGAAAGCTTCTTGGGGATAAGTGCGACCTTCTGGCTATAATCGTCGAGCAATTTCCCCTGCAGGTACTCTACCGCTGCCTGAATCAGCTCGGTCTTGGAGGGGAAGTGATGCAGCATTGCGCCACGGGATACTCCCGCGTTGTCTGCAACTTTTGCAGTCGTTACGCTGGAATAGCCCAGATTGATAAAGCAATCGATAGCGGCTTCCAGGATGCGGTCGCGTGTCATCGCGCTTTTACGGGACTGCCAGCTGGCGCCCTCGTCAGGTAGCTCTTTGGTTTTTCTGGTCTTTACAGCGGCCATTTTTCTTGTGTTCCCCGGTCGGACTTTAAAAACAGTCCGGACTGTTTCAACAGTTGTAGACGCCAGTATAAACGAAAAGCAGCCTGAAAAAAGCTACAATTTTCAATCAGTTGAGCTTTCGCGGACGCACCAAAATAGTAAGTTAATGCCCTTTTCGGGGTCACTTGTTGACGCCACCCATGCACAGGTACTTGATTTCCAGGTAATCATCGATGCCGTACTTTGAGCCTTCGCGGCCAATGCCGGACTCCTTCACGCCGCCAAAGGGGGCAACTTCGGTAGAGATAATGCCCTCATTGATGCCCACGATGCCGTAGTCCAGGCCTTCGCTGACCCGCCAGATCCTGCCGATATCACGGGCGTAGAAATAGGCCGACAAACCGTAAGGCGTATCGTTGCCGATGCGAATGGCTTCCTCTTCAGTCTTGAATTTAAACAGCGGTGCGACCGGGCCGAAAATTTCCTCCCGGTAGACGTCCATGCTGTCATCGACATCAGACAGAACTGTCGGCTCGTAGAAATTACCGGTTTCGGAATTCGATCCCTGGCCACCAATAAGGACCTTTGCGCCGTTGCTGGTGGCCTGCCGGACGATGGCGCTGACCTTTTCAAAGGCAGCATCGTTGATCAGCGGGCCGATGGTGGTACCTTCCTCTGCTCCATTTCCGACTTTGAGCGCACTCACAGCGGTGATGAATTTATCCGCGAAAGCCTCGTAGACTGACTCCTGCACGAGGATTCGGTTTGCGCAAACGCAGGTCTGGCCAGCATTGCGAAATTTGGACGCGATCAGGCCCGTAACGGCCTCATCGAGGTCGGCATCGTCAAAGACGATAAACGGTGCATTTCCACCGAGCTCCATGGAGGTTTTCTTTACCGTTCCGGCACATTGCTCCATCAGTACCTTGCCGATCTCGGTCGAGCCCGTAAATGTGAGCTTGCGCACAATGGGACTCGAAGTCATCTCACCGCCGATTTCTCGTGCCTTGTTACCCGCCACCACACTGAATACGCCAGGTGGTATACCGGCCTGCTCCCCAAGCCAGGAGAGAGCCAGTGCACAGAGTGGGGTTTCCGTCGCCGGCTTCAGGACAATGGTGCAGCCCGCCGCCAGCGCCGGGGCCACCTTGCGGGTAATCATCGCAATCGGGAAGTTCCACGGAGTGATCGCTGCAACCACGCCAACTGGCTGCTTGAGCGTGACAATGCGCTGGTTCGGGTTGTTTGCAGCGATGGTATCGCCGTAGACCCGGCGTCCTTCCTCTGCGAACCATTCTACGAAGGCTGCGCCGTAGCCGACTTCGCCTCTGGATTCGCCAAGCGGTTTGCCCTGTTCGGCGGTCATCAGCCGTGCCAGGTCTTCCTGGTTGTCCATGATCAGCTGGAACCAGCGCTTGAGTACGGCGCTACGTTCCTTTGCAGTAACATTTTTCCAGCTGTTGAAAGCCTGGTCTGCAGCTTCGATGGCGCGGCGGGTTTCCCCCGCGCCGGCGTTGGGTATATCAATGAGTCTTTCTTTTGTAGCCGGATCGAGCACCGCCATAGTGGCGCCACTATCGGCGTCTACCCATTCGCCGTTGATGAACAACTGCGAGCGCAGCAGTGAAGGATTGGAAAGTTCGAGCATTTGCCCACCCCTTGTACTTTAAATTGTGTTTTGGCGCGCTGGCCTATGCGGATGTCAGTTTTCGCACCTGAACGGCAACCGCACTTTGTTGTGCCATACCGGAATACTTTTCCGGCTTGTCGAGGTTATTGATCAGGCGATTGGTATTGGCACCAATTTCACGAACCTTGTCATCCCCGCAGCCATCCGGAGCAGGGCCCCAGCAATGGGCCATGGAAACGACTCCGCGCTTGATATCCGGGCTCCCCTGCGCGACGGCAGGAATCTCTCCACGCTCGGATTTGATTGCCACGATTTCACCATCCTTGATATCGAGGGCATCGAGGTCGTCCGGGTGTATATATGCCGGGTTTGTGGTGCCTTTTTTCGCAAGGAAACTCAACTCCGGGCCAGTCGAGTTGAAAGTATTTTTCATCCTGCGGCTGATCAGGAGGAACTGGTATTCGCCTTTCGCGGCGAAGCTGCTGTCTGCATCCCGGGCAGCGTTTTCCAGTTCTTCTTCGAGGCCTTCCGGGAACAGATCCAGCATGCCT
Source organism: Biformimicrobium ophioploci (assembly GCF_030270605.1). Classification (GTDB taxonomy): domain Bacteria; phylum Pseudomonadota; class Gammaproteobacteria; order Pseudomonadales; family Cellvibrionaceae; genus Biformimicrobium; species Biformimicrobium ophioploci. Next base: position 96,097 of record NZ_BSYJ01000006.1, on the reverse strand, counting down.
TTACTCGCGGGGTCAGGGGGCAGGATCACGACTTCCGGGACATCAAAGACGTGGCCACCGTCTTTCTCATAAATTTCTTTCAGCGGAACTCTGGAGCCAGCGGTCATCTTTTCCAGAATGCTGTATTTGGAAGGCAGCTTCTCCATATCCAGCGGTTGCCCGCCGACTTCCAGTTGCAGGCCAAGCCGTTTTCCCAGTTCCCAGAAGAGTGCCCATTCTTCGATGACATCGCCTTCGGCCTCGACCACAGTCTTGGCATAGTGGCTGTATGGCTGTTCATACCAGATATCGGTGAGAACGGTAAGGTCGTCACGCTCCAGGCAGAGTTTGGAGCCAATGACATAGTCTGCCAGCTCCGCAGTCGCTGACATCTTGTAGTCGATGCAGACCAGTAGCTCGAGGTTCTTCAGTGCCTTGAAGGCCTTCTCCTGGCCTGGCCATGCGAGCAGTGGGTTGCCACCCACACAGATCAACGCCTTGATCTGACCTTCACCTTCCATAAGGATTTCGTCTGCGCAGATTGCAGTTGGCATTTCCTTGAGAGGGCCGTTGGCCGTCAGTACTGTGACCTCGCCAATATCATCGGATACGCGACTGCGAATGCCTGTGAGCCACTCTGGCTGTGGAGGCACGGCCTGCGCGAGGCGTGGCATTGGGGGGGATAGAACACCCGGGTTGGGAAGTTTTTCTCCCGCGCGATAGTGGCGTCCGCAGATTGCGTTGAGTGTCTGGGTGAGGTGTTGTACCAGGTTCGGGTAGGGGCCCATTTCCGGACCGGTACCGGTAGTGGCGGAACCTCGCGGGCCAGCCGCAAACATGCGGGCTGCAGCAAGAATGTCTTCTTCAGCCAGATCGGTGCGTTCGGCAACATAATCCGGCGTAAACTTTCGGATGCTGTGCTTCAGCGCATCGAGGTTCTCGATATTCTCTGCACAGAATTCCTCGTCATGCAGGTTTTCGTTCAGGATAATGTGGACAAGGCCCGCAAGTAATACAGCATCCTGACCAGGCTTTATCTGCAGGTGTATATCAGAACGCGCTGCAACCTCGCTGCGGCGCGGGTCCACACTGATAATTTTCAGTCCCCGTTTCTTGCCTTCCCGCAGCGCATTGCTGGGGCTGAACGAGGGAATCCCGCCGGGGATGGAAAAGTGGGACACCAGGGTGTTGTTACCAATAATCAGCGCAACATCAGAGTCCCGCCAGGTATGGTTGCCGCCGAGCCAGAAGCCCATCCTCGCCTGGCCGATGCCGACCTTCGCCGGCTGGTCGATGGTAATACTGGTGTAGTACGAGGGAGACTCCAGTGCCGTGTGCCACGCTTTGGCAACCGGGTGGGTAGCAGAATTCTGGAAAGAAACGGTGCCGTTGTAGCTGCCAATACTGCGCGGGCCGTATTTTTCCCGAATTTCCGCGAGCTTTTCCGCTATTTCATCAAGCGCCTGGCTTGTGCTGATTTCCGTGCGGCTGCCATCATCGTTTTTTCTGAGTGATGCCTGAATGCGGCTCGGGTGATACAGCTGCTCGGGCATCTGGCGCCCTTTCAGGCAGGTATAGCCGCCGAAAACCTCATTATCGGTATCTGGCCGAAGGCCAGTGACCTTGTTGTCCTTGACGGAAATTTCCATCGGACAGGTTGCATGGCAGAACCGGCAGTAGGTTTTTATTATTTTTTCTTCCTTAACGTCAGCCATCGCATTTTCTCCAGCATTTCCTGTCAAGCCTGGCCGGTTATCGGCATGTGCTACTTACTTCTATTTCTGCAATTAATACTTATGCCGGCTCTGTGAAAAAATCTCCGCGTGGATTGCCTTCCGGATCGTATACAGGCTCTTCAATAGCAATCTTGAATTTGGAGACCGCTGTATCGAGGATGCCGAAACTTCCCAGTATGCCAAGCATCTGGGCGTAAAAGGGCCCTGCCAGGTGAGCAGACAGGTCTTCAGAGGATTCCCAGTTTTCATAGACATAGATGCGAGTATCCGAGGTGGGGTCCGCTGACCACACGTAGTGGTTGCATCCTTTTTGCGAGCGGGTCTCGGCGATGAGCGCGGTGGCAGCGGCCAGTGCATTGGCGCGATCTTCGGCTTTGATGTCTACGGTTCCGTTGATGAGTACGGTCATGGCAAGCTCCTGGATTGGTGCTGGTCGTCATCTGGTTTAAGTTTCAAGTCAAGTTACCAAACAAATGCGGTCAAAACAATCAGGTCTGACTGATTTTTAGAGTGAGCTGAATTGGCTGGGAAATGGTGTTGGCTAATGTCCGGCGTTTGTACACGCAGGTCATGCTGGGAGAGGAAGAGAATATCTTTTCGAAAAGGGAGCAGGCCCCGCGCAGGGCGGAGCTTGCCTGACAAACTAGTCGAAATTACGGCGTACGGTAACCCCGTAGGTAGACCTTGGGGCGACTACGCCGGCATAACCACCGATGGTGGGAATGTCGATACCCATCAGGAAATACTCCTCGTCCAGCAGGTTTCTGCCCCAGGCGACCACTTCCCAGTCCCGATTGAGGTTGGTGAGGGTAACGCGCAGGTTAACCAGATCGACGGCCTCGTTGAAAAGGCTCTGATCCAGGTCCTGATCGAGGTAGTGCGAATCGATAAAGTTATGCTCGAGGCGGGCGATTGCCATCAGGTCCGATCCCAGTTGCTGTTCGTACTGCGCGTACGAGCTGTAGGTCCATTCGGGCGCGTTGTCCAGGGTTTTACCCGAGAGATCAGTCACACATGGAATGGTGGGGTTAGCCAGGGACCAGAATAGGGAGTCCATGGCGGTGCACTGGCCCTTGTCGAACTCCTTGTACTCTGCCTTGTTGTAGCCGATTGCGCTGCCCAGGGTCAGCTTGTCGCTGGCGGCAAACAAGATATCAATTTCAGAGCCGTAACTTTCCAGGGCGCCGGCATTGGTTACGGTGGTGCTTGCGCCGTCAAACGCCTGTGCCTGGAAGTCTTCGTAGTCTACGAAATAGAAAGTGCCGTTAAATGTCAGTCGATTGTTCAGCAGGCTGGTCTTCCAGCCTAGCTCGTAGCTGGTGGCTTCTTCTTCGTCAAACTCGCCGGCAGCATCATTGCCGCCGTTAATAGCGCCATAGGCGAGGACTGGTACCCGTCGCTGGTCGAAACCGCCGGATTTAAAACCCCTGCTTACGCTGGCATAAGTCATTACATCATCATTCACGAAGTAGCGAATATTGAGTGATGGTGAAATGTTGCTATCGGCACGCTTCTGGTCAAAGTCGACGTCTGCGCCTGCAATTGGTGCGAGGTCAAAGGGCAGGAACTGGAACGGCGGCAGGGATTCCGGCGGCAGGCCTGGCATCGGAGTTCGCAGGGTGCGTTGCGAGCCCTTACGCGTTTTTTGTTCCTGTGTGACCCGCATACCAAATGTCGCGCTTAATTGATCACTGATATTCCAGACTGCCTGGCCAAAGATAGCCAGGGCACTGGTTGTATATTTGTTAACGTCAATATTTTCCGAGCGGCTGCCGAGAATCGCAGATAGTGGCGGCAGGCCAGTCTGCAAAGGGGGGGAGTTGAGCAGGATCGTTTCGTTCATGCCCAGGCTGCCTGTGGTTTCAAAGTCGGAATAGTAACCGTACAGACCTACTTGATAGTCCACCAGGTTGTCGCCCAGAGAGGCCACTCGAAGTTCTGATGAAAACTGGTTCAGGTCTACATCGGTGGTTGCTGGCGATGCGGCATCATAGGCTGTGAAATCACCGTCATAGCTACTTTTGGAAGAGTAGGTTCTCGCGGCGTTAATGAGGGTCACGCTGTGGGAATTCGGAGCTTCGAAGCTCCAGTCGACGGACAAGCCTCCCACTTCTACTTCATTGCTCAATTCGTCATTGAGCCAGTAGTCATCACCAAATGCGTCCGCTTGCGGCGGTGAACCAATAGTGCCCGGAGCGGTTTCCAGGGCTGTATACGGCAGGCCTGGCAACATCGCAGAAGGAATGTGGGTCATGGGTGTGCCGATCATGATCGGCGAAATGCCGTTGTAATCAATTACGGCCAGTGCGCAACAGTCGGTATCTTCCTTTGAATAATCTGCATTGATCAGCAGTTCACTGTCTTCAAGGTCGAACAGAAAGCGCGTTTTAAGGCCCCACTTATTTGCGTTGTTGAGCTCGTCACCATTAAAGGCATTTTCGTACAGGTGGTCGCCCTTGATGACGAATGCGCTCGCGCGCATGGCATTGCCGGCGTCACCTAGCGGTACATTCACCATGGACCTCAGTTCCTTGCGATTATTGTTTGCAAGTACCAGATCCGCTTCGGCCTCGTAGTTCGATGAGGGCTTGGAGGTGATCACATTAATGGCGCCGGCCGCAGTGTTTTTGCCGTACAGGGTTCCTTGTGGACCCCGGAGCACCTCAATGCGTTCTATATCCACCAGGTCGCTGATGTTCATCCCGGCGCGCCCCTGGTATACGCCATCGATAAAGACACCGACGCTGGGGTCAATACCCGCATTGGAACCGGCAGAACCGATGCCGCGTATGCGAATAGAGGTGGTTCTGGTATCCGGGCCAGACTGGATCTTCAGGCTCGGCGTATATTGCTCCAGTGCGTAAAAATCAGTTTGGCCGGAATCTTTAAAGAAATTTTTGTCGAAGGCGCTAACAGACATCGGGACTTCCTGGATGTCCTGTTCACGTTTGTTTGCGGTCACTATTATGTGTTCGATACTGGGTTCCGAGCCGGACTGGCTTTCCTGGGCGAACGCAGGCATCGCTACACCTGCAATCAGGGTTAAGCTTATAGGCGCTATGCATTTCTTCATCATGTTCCCTTCGACCTTTTTATGGTTATTGTCTTTCTTTCGGGTAGGTACCCGGAAATCCGTTTGCTCTCTATACAGTGCCAGAATGTGGCTATCATCGCCAGACAACGATATCAGAGGGTCAGCCTTATAACAAACAGGTTTGACTGTTTTTTGTGTCTGGACTTGATGCTTGCTGCTCGGGGCGGCCGGGCCTGTTAGCCGGGCAGATTCCGCGATGACGCATATCTGATATACGCAGGCCTGTTTGCTCGCCAGAATCACCAATTGTCAATGTGTAACGCTCCTTCCAGGGATTTACGCGGGGCAGGCTTGAACTCGGTGCCCTTTGTGTACGCGATAGGGGTCAGGGCGACCTGGCTGAAATCATCCGGAATTCCCAGAATTCTGGCGATTTCTCGCTCAAATGAAAGGTGCAGGGTTGTCCAGCAGGTACCAATACCGCGCTCCCTGGCCGCCAGCATAAAGCTCCAGACAGCAGGTAGCGTAGATCCGTAGGTCCCGGCCACCAGGTGATGGGGCGTATCGTGCTGGTCAAGCCTTCCGGCAAAACACGGGATAAGAAGGGCGGGCGCCCTGGCCAGGTTGGTCGCCAGGTACCGGGCGGAATCCAACACTTTTACCTGTGTCGACTGCATTTCAGGTGAGTCTGTATGCAGCTGCGTTGGCTGGTAGGGGCCGGCTTCATATTCTGCGAATGACTGTTGATACAGCTCCGCGATCTGCTGTTTTTTTGTGGAATTGGTCACTACGACGAAGTGCCAGCCCTGGGCATTGGAACCGGATGGCGCTTGAAGGGCTATTTCCAGGCACTCCTTAATAATTTCCATTTCAACCGGCCGCTCGAAGTCGAGTCGCTTGCGTACCGCGCGTGTTGTGGTCAGTACCTGATCTGCGCTTAAGTTCAGTTTTGGCATTCTTTAGTCTCCAGATTGGCGATCGCAATTACCGAAGAACGGTACTTATACCAGAAAACAATCAGGGTTGACTGATTTTTTTAGTAGAATTATATTGCCCTGAAGTCTGATGATGGCTGAGAGATGTGCACATCTGTACCAGTTTGGTTCTGGCTTTAGTCATGGTGCACCGCCCGTATGTGACTGAGCGCTTTTAGTTTCGGGCGTTGCGTACCCGCATATACCACTCTCCACCTGTCAGACGCTTGCTGCGAGCAGCGCGGTGCCCGCTGGGCAATGTTGCTTCGTTTGCGTATTGCACGATTTCACGAAGGGCCTTTCGCATATGAACGAATTAATCAATCGGCAGTATTACCTGGCTTCCCGACCGGTTGCAGCGCCGACTCCTGAGGAAGTTCCTTTCCGGGATGTGCCTTTGCAGGATCCGGCTGCAGGCGAGGCAGTTATACGCAACATGTTTATTTCTCTGGATCCCGCAATTCGGGGGTGGATGAGCGAGGTCAACAATTATATTGAGCCTATTGCTCTCGGCGATCCCATTCGCAGTTCGGTCATCGGCAGGGTAGTCAAATCCAATAGCGAGCTCGTCGCAGAGGGTGATGTCGTTATTTCTGTAGGTGGCTGGGAGCGTTTTACCACTGGGCCGGCCGCAGGGATGACAAAGCTAGACGAAAACTCGGGTATTCCGCTGAGTAATTTTTTGAGTGTGCTGGGGCCAACCGGTTTGACTGCGTACTTTGGTCTGCTGGAAGTTGGTAAGCCGAAGAAGGGCGAAACAGTATTGGTTAGCGCGGCTGCTGGTGCGGTGGGTTCTGTGGTCGGCCAGATCGCTAAAATGCAGGGTTGCCATGTGGTGGGCATGGCGGGCACCGATGAAAAGTGCCGATGGATTACCGAGGAGCTGGGCTTCGATGCTGCGATCAACTACAAGACCTGCGGGGATTATGTGCAAGCGATCAGGGAGGCCTGTCCGTCCGGTGTTGATGTGTATTTCGACAATGTAGGCGGAGAAATCCTGGATGCTGCATTGATGTGTCTGAATAGATTTGCCCGCGTGGCCGTATGTGGCTGGATTTCCACCTATAACGACGCCGATGCGCCAGGCCCGAAGAATCTCTGGCAGCTGGTCGCGGAAAGTGTGACGATTCAGGGTTTTGTTGTGCTGGACTATATAGATCGCTTTCCTGAAGGTGTCGCACAGCTGGCCGAGTGGGTGATAGCCGGTAAGCTGAAGTTCAAGGAGGAGATTGTCGATGACCTGGATAACGTATTGTCGACTTTCCTTCGACTTTTTGACGGTTCTAACCAGGGTAAACTGATTATTCGGAATCCTGAGTAATAGTTCCCCTGCAGATTTGCAGGTACGACCTGCCCCCCCCCCGGGGAGCTAATGCAGGAGTGAATGCCGTGGACCAGTTGATCGAGGTGGAGATTGACCGCTATGTCGCGATCGTCACGTTAAACCGGCCTGAGGTGATGAATGCCCTGAATGCACAGATGCGTACCCGACTGGCAGAGGTATTGCTGGAGCTGAACCTTAACGTTCGTGTGAGTGCGGTAGTTTTGACGGGAAACGGGCGGGCTTTTTGCGCTGGTCTGGATTTGGTTGAGTTGCGAGAAAGTGCTGAGGATCTTGCCCGGGAGGGTGTGATTGGTGCTAATTTATTGAAGGCGCTCGATGACATGCGCTGCCCGGTAATCGCAGCGGTCAATGGTTATGCGATCACCGGTGGGCTGGAGCTGGCTTTGCGCTGCGATGTCATTGTTGCGTCCAGTGACGCCGTTTTTGCTGATACGCATGCTCGGGTTGGTATATTGCCTGCGTGGGGTGTATCGCAAATTCTGCCGCGTGTTATTGGGCCTTTTCGTGCTAAGGAATTGAGCTTGTCCGGTAGTAAAATCGACGCGCAACTGGCGTATGAATGGGGGCTGGTAAACCGTATCTTTGAGCCAGACAGGTTGCTTGCTGCTGCAATTGGCATCGCCAGTGACATGGCAACCTGCAATCGCAAGGCTCAGCATGCAATCAAGGGTCTGATTGATACCGGCCTGCGTCTGCCGCTGGAGGAGGGGTTGTCTCTCGAGCAGGAGGCTAGCGTAAACGCTTACAGGGTGGCTTCTTCTCAGGTCAATTCTGACTAAAGTTATCTCGCCCTCTAGATACTATCTGTCCTTCCTTCCATTAATTTATCGGGACTACTTGTCCGGATAGGTCGGGGGCACCGTTGTAGATCAATTCATACTTGCGCGTCTGGTAAAGCCATTTGCCATTTTCTTTGATGTAGCTGTCCTGATATCGACTGAGAATAGTGATGGCATCGCCCTCTTTGCTCCGTGTGTACTCGTGCAGATACCAGTGGCCGGTGGCGCTGTTGCCATTTACTTCGAAGTGGCAGCTGCTGGGCATCAGCAATGCAAATTCAAAGTTAGACATCATCCGTTGCCATAGATTGAGGATGTTGTCCTGTCCGGTGACAATTAGTCCCATCAGGTCCCAGGAGGCGTTGTCGGCCCAGCAGTTTATCCAGCTGGCGCCGTCATTTCGGTTGACCGCGTCAGTGTAGCGGGCCATCAGGTTGCGCAACGCGATCTCGTCTTCAAGGCTGTTTTGCTCTAGCAATGTTTCCATGCTGCTCTCCCTGTCTATTTTGTATGCGTTTCCGTATTCGCCGCTGACTGCAATATTGGCGCTCAATCACACTATATCCCCGACTCTGACGGAAATAAACAATCGGTACTGTTTTCTTTTTGTTGGAGCTGTTAGTATGAATTGAACCCTGGGCCTCATCTCGTAGTTTGGTCGGTGGCCTCCATAAAAAACAACAAGTTACGAGGAGGAATGCATGGACTTAAGTGCTTTTCCCTATCTGCAGGGCAACTATGCCCCCGTTTCTGAAGAGAGCGATTTCGGTCCGGATGAGCTTCGGGTCGAAGGGGTAATTCCGGAAAACCTGCGCGGCGCCTTTATGCGCGATGGCCCCAACGTCGCATTCCAGCCCAATCACTATGTTTATCCCCTCGATGGCGATGGGATGATCCACGCGGTTTACCTGAAAGATGGACAGGCGACCTACAAAAATCGCTGGGTTGAAACCAGCCATCTCAAGACCGAACGAAAGTTCAACCGTACCCTTTATGGCAGCGTGGGTAAATTACTTGATGTGCCGCGGGAAGTCATCGAGGCCGGCGGAGAGCCAAACCCGGTCAAGAATACTGCCAATACCAATGTGCTCTATCATGGTGGCAAGTTGCTGGCCATGTGGGAAGGTGGTTTTCCACACCTGCTGAACAATGACCTTTCGACTGTTGGGCTCTATGACTATGACGGTGCGCTAAAAGCCGGCGATGCGCTGACAGCCCACCCGAAAATTTGCCCGGACTCGGGCGACCTGGTTAGTTGTACCCAGCGCTGGGACAGTGCGAACTACTACGTCCAGATCTTCGATAAGCACGCGCGACACAAGAAAACCATACCTGTGCAGTTTGATCGCAAAGGCATTATTCACGATCTTCAAATCACCCAGAACTATGTAGTGATCTTTTACGCTCCGGCCTTCCACGATGTGACCAAGGCCATGCGCGGGGAGGATCCGTTCTCCTGGGAGCCTGAAAAGGGCACGAAAATCCTGGCCATCCCAAGAGATGGGTCCGGCAATATTATCACCTTCGAAACCGACGCTTTCTTCAGCTGGCACTTCTGTAATGGCTTCGAGCGCGACGGCCAGATTGTTATTGATTACGTCTGGATAAACTCCATGCCCTTCACTCAGGCGCAGGGCACCGGTGTTGAAAAGCAGCCACGTCGCATGTATCGGATGACGCTGGACAAGGCGACAAAAACTGTCACCAACGAGCAGTTTTCCGATGTCTTCTGTGAATTCTCACGCGTGGATGAGCGGCTCATGGGCAAGCAGTATCGTTACGGTTTTGCTGCGTCGAGCAATCGAGATTGGGGTGATGCGCACGGTTACAACTGTACTGGCCGCTACGATTTCAATACCGGCGAAACAAAGCTTTGCGACTACGGCCCTGAAGCCAATGCCGGCGAGCCGGTATATGTGCCGAATCCGGATAGCGAGCGGGAAGAGGATGGCTGGGTTATGTGCTTCGTCTTCAACCCCGGGGAAGGTCAGTATCTGTCGATTGTGTCCGCCGGCGACTTTGACAAGGGGCCGGTTGCAAAAATTTATGTGCCGACACGCATTCCCAATGGCTTTCATGCGAACTGGATGCAGGGACTCACGCTCTGAATTCAATTCTCCCCAGATTTCTGGGTTCCAAAAAAGATTAATGACAATGAACGAGGCGGAAAATGTCTACAGCTACAAAGCAGCGCCCTGAAGCCAAGAAGAAGGCTCCGGTTCTCGATAGGGACCAATTCCTAAAGGCCTATAGAAGCATGCGCACAATTCGCAGTTTCGAAGACAAGATCAGTGAAGAATTTATGAAGGGTAATATCCCGGGCTTTCTTCACTTGTATTCCGGCCAGGAGGCGGCCGGCGTTGGGATCTGTGAATTGCTTAACGATGATGACTATGTCGTTAGTACGCACCGTGGTCATGGACACTGCATCGCCAAGGGCGGTGATGTGATCGGCATGATGAAGGAAATCATGGGCAAGCAGGGCGGCATTTGCGATGGCAAGGGCGGCTCCATGCATATCGCGGATTTCGATAAGGGCATGCTCGGTGCGAACGCGATTGTTGGTGGCGGGCCACCGTTGATCGTTGGTGCTGCACTTTCCGCCAAGACGCTGGGTACCACGCAGGTCGGTGTTGCATTCGGCGGGGATGGATCTTCGAATCAGGGTACAACCTTTGAAGCGATGAACCTTGCCGTCGTATTGAAACTGCCCGCGATATTCTTTTTCGAAAACAACGGCTATGGAGAGGGTACTCACGCGAGCTATGCAGTGGGTTCCAGGGATATTGCCGGCCGGGCCGCGGCATTTGGCATGCCCGCATTCAAGGTTGATGGAACTGATATTTTCGCTGTGACCGAAGTTTGTAAGAAGGCCGTGCAGCACTGCCGTGATGGCAAGGGGCCAGTCACCATCGAAGCCAGCGTGCCGCGCTTCAAGGGGCACTTTGAGGGCGACCCGCAAGCGTATCGTGGCGAGAACGAAATCGAAACATTGATGAAGGAGCAGGATTGTCTGGTGATTGCTCGCAAGGCGGCGATCAAGCAGAAACTGGCAACGGCCGCCGAACTCGACAAGATTGACGAGGAAGTGGCGGAGCTTATGGGACGGGCCACGGAGGCCGGTCTGGCCGCACCTGTCCCGGAAATCTCTGAACTGATGGATAACGTCTACAGCTCTGAATACTGATTGAGCCGGCGCAGGCCGTGAGCTCTTGGTAAAACGAGATTGGAAACAATAAGAATTGGAGTTGGAAGAATGCCAGTAAAAACATACAGAGAAGCAATTAACGAAGCACTTCATCAAGCCATGGCGGATGACGCCAGCGTAATCGTGCTGGGCGAGGAAGTTTCCGGTGGCGCCGGTTGTGAAGGTTCGCGCGATGCATATGGTGGCGTGATGGGTATCACCAAGGGGCTGTTGCCAGCATTTGGTGAGGAGCGCGTGATCGATACGCCAATTACTGAGTCCGCGATTATCGGCGCCGCAGCGGGCGCAGCGCAGACTGGCCTACGCCCCGTGGCCGAATTGATGTTTATGGATTTCTTCGGAGTGTGCTTCGACCAGATCTACAATCAGGCTGCCAAATTTCATTATATGTTTGGTGGCAAATCCCAGTGTCCGATGGTGGTTCGTTGTACTACCGGTGCGGGCTGGAGTGCGGGTGCGCAGCACTCACAGAACCTGACCCAGATGGTTACCATGGTGCCGGGCCTGAAAGTTGTCTGCCCGACCAACGCCTATGATGCGAAGGGGCTAATGCTGCAGGCAATCAAGGATAATGACTGTGTCATTTTTGTCGAAGACAAAATGCTGTACGACACCAGTTGTGAAGTGCCGGACGAGATGTACACGATCCCATTCGGCGAGGCAAACTTCTATCGCGAAGGCAGTGATCTCACTATTGTTGCCATCTCCAACCCGATGCACAAAGTGCTGGCGGTCGTTGACCGGTTGGCGGAAGAGGGTATCACCTGCGATGTGATCGACCCTCGCACAACCTCGCCGCTGGATGAAGAAGCAATCCTGGAGAGCGTAGAAACCACTGGCAAGTTGTTACTGGTCGATGAAATGACCCCGCGCTGCGGTATTGCCGCGGATATCTCCAGTATCGTCGCCGAGAAAGCATTTTCATCCTTACGCGCGCCGATCAGAAAAGTTACCGCCGCCCACTCGCCGGTTCCGTTTGCACCAAACCTGGAGCAGGCCTGGATGCCCGGTGACGCCGATATCGAAGCTGCCATCCGTGAATTAGTGGAGTACGTCTAATGAGCAAACTGCACGCATTGACCGTACCCAAGTGGGGCATGTCGATGGAGGAAGGCGAGCTGATCGAGTGGCGTGTCGACGTCGGCGATCAGATATCCATTGGCGACGAATTCGTCGATATAGAAACCTCCAAGATCGTTAATACTGCTGAAAGTAGTTGTGATGGCACTTTGGTTCGCATCGTGGCGCAACCGGGTGAAATACACCGGGTCGCGATGTTGCTCGGTGTCGTAGCCCAGGGGGATGTCACCGAGGCAGAGATCGATGCCTTTGTCGAAAATTTCGAGCCGGATGCCGCCGCCCTGAACAAGCCATTGGTATCCGAGGGCGACGATAGCGCTGAGCGTCAGGTTTCGTACGGTGCGCCAGCACAGGCCGCGGAGGCCGCCAGTACCGAGACCCCCGCCGTTGCCGATAAGGCTCCGACTGCTTCTGCTGCAGCATCCCTTGCAGATGGACCGGATGACTCCGGGGTGAAAGCTTCTGTCGTTGCGCGTCGCATAGCAAAAGCACATAACATCAACCTGAACAATGTGCCGGCCACTGGTCGCAACGGCCGGGTCTCCAAGCAGGACGTGGAGAAGGCCGCGGGTGTTAGCGTACAGCCTGCCCGGAAGGCAAAGCAGGCAATGGCGGAGCAACCGGCGCAACGCACGACTATTGATGACTCGCGCATTGCCGCTACTCCTGTAGCGCGCAGACTTGCGAAAAAGCTGAATATCAACCTGCACGATGTGACGCCGACCGGCCGTCGCAATCGAGTAACCAAGGAAGATATCGAGCAGGCCGCCAGGGCCCTGAGTGGGCTGTCTGATTACAGTGAGGTTGCGCTCAGCGGCATGCGCAAGACCATTGCAGCGCGCTTGTCAGAATCCAAGCAGACCATACCGCACTACCGAGTAAGCGTTGATATTGAGATCGATAGCCTGTTGGCGCAACGGAAGTATATGAATGCCGAGCTCGGCCATAGCCTCTCCGTGAACGACTTCATTATCAAGGCTTGCGCAGGCGCCTTGCAGCGTGTCCCGGCGGTGAACGTACAGTATACAGGCGACGCTATTCGTCAGTTCGAGCAGGCGGACATCTCTATGGCTGTTGCGATTGATGGCGGTCTGATTACTCCGGTGATTCGCAATGCCGGCAACAAGAGCCTGTCGCAGATTTCTTCGGAAGCCAAAGACCTCGCGAAAAGAGCCCAGACCGGCAAATTGACCGTGGATGAGTTCCAGGGTGGTTCTTTCACCATCTCCAACCTGGGTATGTACGGGGTCGACCAGTTCGACGCCATCATAAACTCCCCCCAGGCGGCGATCCTGGCAGTGGGTGCTGGTAAGGAAAAGCCTGTGGTACGCGACGGCGAGATCACCGCAGCGACGGTGATGCGAGTGTCGATGTCCAGTGATCACAGGGCAATTGATGGCGCGGTAGCGGCTCAGTTCCTACAGGCACTGAAGGGATTCCTGGAAAATCCTGCGTCCATGCTGTTGTAGGGGAGTAACCTGTGGCTACTAGTGAAATAACAACCCGCAAATTTGATATCGCAGTGGTTGGCGCGGGTCCCGGCGGCTATGTTGCCGCGATCCGTGCGGCCCAGCTCGGCATGAGCGTTGCCATCATTGAAAAACAGCACATGGGCGGCGTCTGCCTGAACTGGGGCTGTATTCCCACCAAAAGCCTGCTGAAGAGCGCCGAGGTCTACCAGTCCATGCTTCATGCCGAAGAGTATGGATTAAGCACCAAGGATGCCGGGTTTGATATCAAAAAAATCGTGCAGCGCAGCCGCGATATTGCGGCGCGATTGAGCCGCGGCATCGATTTTCTAATGAAGAAAAACGACATCACTGTGATCAGCGGGTTCGGCCGCCTGGCGGCGCCGGGCGAGCTGGAGGTTAGCGTCGACGAAGAGCTGACAGGTCGCGTATCTGCCACACACATCATCTTCGCAACAGGCGCGCGCCCGCGATCCCTTCCAGGAATGGAAGCAGATGGCGAAGTGATCTGGTCAGCAAAAGAGGCGATGGTGCCGGAAAGCCTGCCGGGCTCTCTGCTTGTGGTGGGCTCCGGTGCAATCGGCATGGAATTCGCGAGCTTTTACCGCACTTTCGGTACCGAAGTTACCGTGCTGGAAATGATGGATCGCATTCTGCCTCAGGAAGACGCCGATGTTTCCGCGGCCGCACAGCGTGCCTTTAAAAAGCGCGGCATTAAGTTCTTTACAGATAGCAAGCTGGAAACACTGGAAGTGAAGGGATCCAGCGCTGAGGCAATGTGGGCAGACCGGAACGGCAACTCACAGGGTGGAACCTTTGATCGCGTGATTATGGCGGTAGGGGTGGTCGCCAATACCGAAGGTCTGGGTCTGGCAGAACAAGGCGTAAAGATGGAACGAGGCCAGGTTGTTGTCGATAAATGGTCAGAGACTTCCGTCAAGGGAGTCTATGCGATTGGTGATATGACAGCGCCACCATGGCTTGCCCACAAAGCCAGCCATGAAGCAGTGATTTGCGTTGAAAAGATTGCGGGTCTGGAGAATCTCGAGCCACTGGACCCGCTGTCCGTTCCCGCTTGTACCTATAGTTCCCCGCAAATCGCCAGTGTTGGCCTGACAGAGCAGCAGGCGAAAGAGCAGGGCATCAATGTACGTGTTGGGCGGTTCGATCTGAACGCCCTTGGCAAGGCACAGGCAATGGGAGAAGCAGAAGGGTTTGTCAAAACCATCTTTGATGAAGATAGCGGTGAGCTTCTCGGTGCTCATATGTTGGGCGCCGAGGTGACCGAGCTGATTCAGGGGTATGTCATTGCGCAGAAGCTTGAGGCAACAGAAGCAGAATTGGCGCATACCGTTTTTGCGCATCCGACAATGTCGGAAGCCATGCATGAATCTGTACTGGACGCATATGACCAGGCCATTCATTCCTAGATAGGTGTTACATGAGTAAAAAGATACCAATTGCCGAAGGGCTGTTTACCTGGCCTTCTGATAATCCCGCGTTACTGGGTAGCCGCTGTCAGGAATGCGGAATTGCCGAGTTTCCTCGCAAATTGAGCTGCCCGGCTTGCGGCAGTGAGAATGTTGTATCCGAAGAATTGCCCCGGCGTGGCAAGCTGTGGACCTGGACCATCCAGGGGTTTATGCCAAAGAAACCCTACCTCTCTGATGAAACGCCGGAGACATTTCGTCCCTTTGGTGTTGGCTATGTCGAATTGCCGGGGGCAGTTTGTGTCGAAAGCCGGCTGCTGGAAAATACCGCGGAAGACCTGAAGATCGGTATGGAAATGGAGTTGGTGGTTGGTACTTACCGACACGACGAAGAGGGCAACGAAATCGTTGGGTTCGCATTCAAGGCAGCGAATTGAGCGGATTCTATCCCGTGTTACAGCGTTATTGAACCGAGCGCGCGGGGTGCCGGTGTACGGGTGACCAGCCCGATAATCAGCGGTAAATAGAGTATGGAGAGATAAATGGACGTAGCAATTGTTGGTATTGGTATCCACCCGTTCGGGCGTACGCCCGGGCGAAGCGGCCTGCAACAGGGTGCCTACGCCGCGCGACAGGCGCTTAAAGATGCCGGTGTTGAGTGGAAGGACATGCAATTTGGCTTTGGCGGCAGCGCGAGCGCCGGCAGTGCAGATGCCCTGGTGAACGAGCTGGGCCTCACCGGTTTGCCGTTCATTAATGTTGCCAACGGTTGTGCAACCGGGGGCAGCTCTCTGATATCGGCTTACAACGCGATCAAGTCCGGTGAGTACGATATCGGCATGGTCGTCGGCTTTGATAAGCATGAACGCGGAGCCTTCAACGCGGATCCGAAGCAAATGGGCATCGGAGAGTGGTATGGCGAAAAGGGACTGATGATTACCACGCAGTTTTTTGCGATGAAGATCCAGCGCTACATGGATATGTATGGCATCAGCCGGGATACGCTGGCGAAAGTCGCCCAGAAAGCGTTTATGAACGGCTCCATGAATCCAAATGCCTGGCGTCGGGATGAGATTCCTCTCGATGAAATTGCGAATTCTTTTATGGTAAGCGATCCGCTCACCAAATATATGTTCTGTGCACCCGGCGAAGGAGGTATTGCGCTGGTTGTCTGTCGTGCTGACAAGGCGAAGCAATATACCGACAAGCCTATCTATCTGAAGGCGGCGGCATTCCGCTCACGTCGCTTTGGTTCTTTCGAAGTCTTTGCGCCGTCTCAGGCGCTGCAGCAGGTCGACGGTCCTACGGTTGATGCGGCTAGTGCCGCTTTTGAAATGGCCGGCGTTGGCCCGAAGGATATTGATGTCATGCAGCTGCAGGATACCGAGTCCGGCGCAGAAGTTATGCATATGGCCGAAAATGGATTCTGCGAGCACGGTGAGCAGGAAGCCCTAATTCAGGCTGGTGAAACCCGAATTGGGGGCAAGATGCCTGTCAACACGGATGGCGGCTGCCTGGCGAGTGGTGAGCCAATCGGTGCGACAGGCCTGCGGCAGGTTTATGAAACATGCCTGCAGCTACGTGGTAACGCAGAGGCGCGACAGGTACCCAATGACCCACGGCTTGGCTATACCCACGTGTATGGCGCACCGGGGATCAGCGCAGTAACGATTTTGCAACGCTAGATTGACAATAAAAAGAGGCATTCCCATGACAGACCAAGTGGAGCTCAGCCCAGAGGATATTATCGCCCGTAGCCCTTCGGAATCCTTTCAGGACTTGCTTAAGCGGGAAACGGTGGATGTTCCGGAGGCATTGCTGGAAAGTACTGATTCCTATCTGGGATCGGAGGACCTTTCTGCAGAACGCTATACATCCAGGGAATTTTTCGACCTTGAGGTTGAAAAAGTCTGGCGTAAGACATGGCAAGTGGCGTGTCGTGAAAACCGGCTGCGCAAGGCCGGTGACTACTTCGTTTACGATATTGTTAATGATTCCATTCTGCTGACACGTACAGAATCCGGCGAGCTCAAGGGTTTCCATAATTCGTGTCTGCACCGGGGGCGCGTACTGAAGAAGGGAGCGGGGAATAGCGACAAGCTGCGTTGTCCCTACCATGGCTGGTCTTGGGATCTGGATGGCGAATTTATGGGGGCTCCCTGCCAGTGGGATTTCCCCCATGTGAAAAAGGAAAATGCCAAGCTTCCTGAAGTACAGGTGGCGACCTGGGGCGGCTGGGTATTTATCAATATGGATGAGGATGCGCCCTCACTCGAAGAGTATATGGAGGTGTTACCCGAGCATATGAACCAGTGGAAACATGAACAGCGTTTCGTCGCGTTGCATGTGGAAAAGGTCATTGCCTGTAACTGGAAAGTCGCTTTTGAAGCGTTCATTGAATCGTACCATGCATTGGCAACGCACCCGCAGCTGATGCCTTTCCAGGGTATCGATAACTCCCAGTACGATGTCTGGGGAGATCATGTAAGTCGCACCATCAGTGCCTACGGCGTCGCAAATCCTTCACACGCGGATCAGTTTACTGAGCAGCAGTCACTTGACGCGATGATGGAGTTAATCGGTGTAGAGGACCGACCACAGCTTGCTCCCGGCCAGACCGCCCGTGAGATGTACGCCGCCATGAATCTGCCCGTCGCCAATGAACAGGCCGGTGAGGACTTCAGTGGCCGTGCCACCATGTCCGAATTGATGGATTCAACGCTCTACTCATTGTTCCCCAACTTCGCACCCTGGGCCGGTCACGGGACAGTGATTACCTATCGCCACCGCCCGAACGGCGATGATGTTGACAGCTGTATTATGGAAATTTTCCTGTTGACCCGTTTCCCTGAAGGCGCGGAGTCTCCGGAAGATGCGCCGACCTTCCGTCTTGGTATAGACCAGCCGTTTAGCGAGGCGGCCGGGGTGATGGGCGCGGGCTTTGCCAACGTCTTCAATCAGGACGGTGCAAACCTGCCGCAAGTACAGAAGGGTCTGAAGGCTTCCAAGAAGGGTGCAGTGACTCTTGGCAACTACCAGGAAGTGCGTATCAGGCATTTCCACCAAACCCTGGATAAGTACCTTTCTGCGGAGTAATTGCTATGTCACAGGAAAATATGATGAACAACGTTCTGAAGCCCTTCTCCCTTGAGGGCAAAGTAGCGCTTGTGACCGGGGCATCCAGCGGTTTCGGCCTGCACTTTGCCCATGTATTGGCGCAGGCTGGCGCAAAAGTCGTACTGGCGGCCCGGCGTACTGAAAAATTACTTGCCGCCTGTGATGACATCATCACCAATGGCGGCCAGGCACATGCGGTAACCATGGATGTAACGGATAGCGGTAGTATCCGAGCGGCATTTGATGAAGCCGAAGCGTATTTTGGGCCGATCAATGTAGTGATCAATAACGCGGGCATCACGATCCCGAAACTGCTGTTGGATCTGTCGGATGACGATTGGGACAACGTGATAGATACCAACCTCAATGGTGTCGCGTATGTTACCCGCGAGGCCGGGGCACGGATGGTAAAAGCAGGTATCCAGGGCAGTATTGTCAATATCTCTTCTATCACCGCGGAAAGGCTGCAAAAGTGCTTGACCAGTTACTCCGCAGCCAAGGCGGCTGTGGTGCAGTTCACAAAAGCTGCGGCTCTTGAATTTGCCAGACACAACATCCGGGTAAACGCTCTGTGTCCCGGCTATTTCAATACGCCCCTGAATAGCGAGTGGTTCAAGACGGAAGATGGCCAGGCGCTGATTAAAAGGGTACCTACACGCCGAATCGGCGAACTGCATGAGCTAAACGGGCCCCTGTTGCTGCTGGCCTCTGACGCCGGTTCATTGATGACCGGTTCAGCCGTCACCGTCGATGGCGGTCATGTGTTGTCTGAACTGTGAAGGTTGGTCGTCCCGTAGTTTCACACCAAAGCTGCGGGGTAGCTTCACAAACCAATTCTCCATTGAGGCAAGCTTTTCATGATTAATCCAATTACCGAACAGCGTATCCAGAGAGATTCAGGTCTCTGGGCCAATATGACTATTGCAGATGGCGCCTGGAAGAAAGCCGAATCCAGGCCGGACGAAGTCGCTATTTACCTGGAAACCGAACCAGCCATCACTTATGGATCGATTGCCGAGCAGGCACGGCGCCTCATTACCGGTTTGCAAAAACTGGGTATGGAAGAGGGCGATGTCATTAGTTTCCAGCTGCCTAACTGGCGCGAAGCGGTAGTGCTGGATATTGCTGCATCTGCGATGGGCTTGATCGTGAATCCGGTCATTCCGATCTATCGCGATCGGGAACTTCGTTTCATCCTCAAGGATGCACGCACTAAACTTATCTATATTCCGGAGAAAATCCGTAGCCTGGAGTTTCCCTCCATGCTGGCAAGCTTGAAGTTCGATTTGCCGGATCTGCAGCACATAGTTACCGTGCGAGCAGAGGATGACTATGAGGGGATGCTGCGCTTTGAGGATCTGCTGGATAATGAGCCCGCTGACCTGAACCGCCTGCCGGAGATTGATCCGAATTCCGTTAAGACCATTCTTTATACGTCGGGTACCACGGGGAACCCCAAGGCTGTATTGCACAGCCATAACACCCTTAGTCGCGTGATCCAGAACTCTCTCGATCACTGGGAGATGGATGGAAAAGACATCATGCTGATGCCGTCGCCCGTCACCCATATCACCGGCTACGGCTCGGGTATGGTTTTGCCATTTATTACGCCGGTCAAGTCAGCTTTGATGGCGCGCTGGGATGCCGACGCAGCGGTTGCGTTTATCCAGGAAACCGGTGCTACTGCGAGCGTGGGAGCAACGCCTTTCCTAGTGGAACTTCTTGCCGCTGCCAAACGCAATAACACTCGCCTTCCGACCATGCGCCTGTTCGCCTGCGGTGGTGCAGCGGTACCGCCACAGCTAATCCACCAGTGCTACGAAGAGTTGGAGAATTGTCGAGCATTTCGTGTTTACGGCAGTACGGAAGCGCCGGTCATTACACAGGGCTTTGTACACGATGGCGAGCAGGAACTTGCTGCAGAAACAGATGGGAAGATATACGGCTACGACGTAAAAATTGTTGACGACCATGGCAAAGCGCTCCCGATCGGCAGCGAGGGCGAGATCGTCGCCCGGGGTGCCGGAATGATGCTGGGCTATGCAGATGCGGAACAGAACGCAGCCGCGCACGATACGGAAGGATATTTCTACACCGGTGACATCGGCGTGAGAACAAAGGACGACGCAATCCTGATCACCGACCGGAAGAAAGACATCATTATTCGCGGCGGCGAAAATCTGAGTGCCAAGGAAATCGAGGATGTGTTGCATGACCACCCGCAGATAAAGGAAGCGGCAGTTGTGGCCATGCCGCACCAGAGACTGGGGGAGGGAGTTTGTGCTTACATCATTCCGTCATCCGATAATCATGGTCTGGATCTGGCAGAAGTTGCGATGTTTGCGGACCGGGCATCCCTGGCCAGGCAAAAAATACCTGAGCACATTGAGCTCGTCACAGACCTTCCTCGTACTGCCAGTGGTAAGGTCAAGAAAGATATTTTGCGAAAGCAAATCGCGGAAAAGCTGGAAGCGGAAACCGTCTAATCATAACAGGTGCATACTATGGAAACTTTAACCAATAAAACGGCGGTAGTCCTGGGCGCTTCTGGGTCCAGTAACTTCGGTTCGGTTATTGCAAGGCGGCTGGCAAAAGAGGGCGCAAATGTTGTAGTAGCGGCGCGCCGCAGAGAACCTCTGGAGGCTTTGGCAGAGGAAATCGGTGGACTTGCCGTTGCTTGCGATGTAACCGAAGAGGCAGAGATCGCGGGGCTATTTGAGGCCGCCAGTGCAAAATATGGAAATGTCGATATTGCGGTTAATTCTGCAGGCATCCTGTCTGGTGATCCCATATCTGAGCTGTCTGCAGAAAAGATACGTCCGACCCTTGAGATCAGCTTTATCGGGGCGCTCCTCTACTTCAAGCACGCTGCAGCCGCAATGCAGAATGGCGGTTCAGTAATAACGATATCTTCACTTACCGCGCGTATCCCGGGTCCGCAGTTGGCAGTTTATGCCGGCGCTCGCGCGGGAATCGACTATTCGATAAAAGTCGCCGCACTTGAGTACGCAGAAAAGAAGATCCGATTTAACTCAATTGCAGCCGGCCTGATACAGACCGACATGACAGATGGATTTTTCGCGCTTGATGCGATTATTGATGCGCATCTGAATGATACGCCAGCTGGTCGAATGGGCACTGTCAACGATATGGCAGAAGCGGCATTGTTTCTTGCTGATGAATCCCGTTCCGGTTTTATCAACGGGCAGGTCCTGGATTTGTCCGGCGGGCAGCAAATGGGACATCTGCCGAGATTCTGACCGGGTTTATTGAAATTTTGCGAGTTTACTGATCGCTGGAAAAAGTAGAATAGGAAATAGAGATGACTACTGAAACACAAGGCTATGAAGATGTAACGGTTTATGGGCTCTCTGAGGAAAGAGAGAAGGAGTTGCTCAGCAAGCAGATCGAATGTAACTTCATCTGGACCAATAAGGACGGCCATGGTCTGGGCGTTATCATGAATTTCGTTGCGAGGAATGGTTCACTGTGGGTTACTGCCACCAGCCAGCGCCCGCGTGTAAAGGCTCTGCGTCGCGACCCGCGCGCCTCTATCGTTATTTCAAGCATGGGTACGGATATGGGGCCTGGCAAGACCATTACTTATAAGGGGCGTGTCAAGATCCATGACGATCAGGCAACCAAAGACTGGTTCTACCCGGAAATGGCAAAGATCATCTCGCCATACCCGGCACCAACCGTCGAGGCAGCTATTGCGCACCTGGATACACCGCTTCGCGTGATTATCGAACTGATTCCTGAGAAGACGATTCGGTTCGACGGAGACAGCCTGTCCAAGACATCCTATGATGGCAAGGTGCCGGGGCACGAAAAGTAAACCGCACCGGTAAAATCCAGTTCCATCTTGCGATGCCAGCCCCTGTTCCAGGGGCTGGTGTTAAAAAAAACCTTTCAGAATACCGCCGCCCAGACACAAAAAAGCGGCTTTCCCCCGAGAGAAAAAGCCGCGAAGCAGCGTTATGGTGCTGAGAGCATCGTCTATTCGATGATTACCGGAATTTCCTCGAGTCCACGCAAGAGAAGGTGTGGCATATACTCCAGATCATCCGCATTGCATCCAAGCCTGAAGTTGTTGCTGTTCTCTAGCAGGATCTCCCAGGCAACGATCATTTCCAGTTTGGAAAGATGCTGGCCAATACAGACGTGTGAACCAAACCCAAAGGCGATGTGGCGATTCACGTTCTTACGGGTTATATCGAACCGCATTGGGTTTTCAAACATGTCTTCATCGTGGTTCGATGAGAAGTATTTCAGCAACACCATACTGTCTTTCGGAATGACGGTACCGCCCAGGTTGTAGTCCTCCTTCACAACGCGCCACATGTTGGATGTTGGCGAAGCGATACGGAGTGATTCTTCAACCAGATTGGGAATCAGAGAACGATCTTCCCGGATCAGTCTCTGCTGGTCCGGATTCAGGCATAGCTGGCGCATACCTTCGGCGAGCGTTGCCGTGGTTGTTTCGTTGCCAGCTACCAGGAACTGGGTGCAGTGGGACAGTTGTTCCTCGATGGTGAGGGGTCGCCCCTCGTAAGTCGCGTGGGCGATCAGGCTCAGTAGGTCATCGCGAGGGTTCGCGCGGCGCTCGTCGAGTGCCTGAACAAACCAGTCATATTCATCCTTGAGTCCGGCATGGGCGGCCAGCAGGGTTTCTTTATCGCCCAGCTTGGAGAAAACGGTGACATTATCAACGGTCCATTTGAACGCCAGATCACGCATTTCCAGAGGCATGCCCAGCACATGCATTATGACGGACAGCGGCAATGTCCGGGTGAACTTCTCTACAAAGTTGAAAGCTTCACCCCTGGGGAGGTCTGCAACCAGTTTGCTGGCGAATTCCGTAATCCACGGGCGATATTTGGCCAGGTTCTTGGCGAGGAAGAAATCCTTTAATTCATCTCGATAAATCTTGTGTTGGGGGTCGTCGATGGTGAGCAGAGTGCCTTTGCCCAGATCGTAGGTGTTCGACATCGCTGCAGCGATATCCGGATCAATCGACTCATCGGCGCCTTTTGCAAGGGCAAAATCATTGGTAAATACCTTCGGGTTCCTGTGTGCTTCCCGAACCAGTTCATAGGTGGAGACGACATAGACACCCGAAGTGGGATCCTGATATACGGGCGCATTCTCACGAAGTGTCTTATCGTAATGATACGGGCATTTGAGAGTTTCATTATCAAGCAGTGACATACCGTCCAATGCTTGTTTCTCTTCCAGGGTTGCTTCGGTCATATCGGCTCTCCTTAATAATTCTTCTAATAATGCGCGATACAAATAAAACAGTCAACACTGACTGTTTGTTTTTTTGACCACCTTAAATTGATCGTCTGGGGCCGTATACAGCGGCTTATTCCGGGCGGGCGGGGCGGGATGGTGTGGGGTGGGGGAAGCCCGCCCCATGCTAGAGTGTTTCACTCGCAAGAGGGGCGGTCGTCATGATGGGCTCTGGTTAAGTGTCTATTTTTTCTGCAGCAACCCCGGTTCATTGCTGTGGAAGTCTGTCTGCAGCTGGCTGGTGGTGATACCGGCATCAATTACCAGTGTATGCCCGGTAACATAGCGCGCCTCATCGCTCAGCAAATAGAGTATGCCATCGGCGATATCATCGGGCATGCAGGCAATGCCCAATGGTGACGCCGCCTTTATCGCTTCAGTGATAAGCGCTGTGTCGCCGTCCGTCAGAGCTGCGGTCAGAGGCGTAACAGTGCCACCCGGTGCTACCGTATTTACGCGTATCCCGTTTGCACTGAGTTCACTGGCGGCTGATTTGGTCAAGCCTATAACGGCGTGCTTGGCCATGGTATAGCAATGTGGCCCGAGGCCTCCCATCAAGCCTGCAGAACTGGTGACGGATACGATCGCGCCCTTGCCATGCTCTTTCATGACTTTTGCAGCATTCTTGATCCCGAGGAAAACCGAGCGTGAAAGGATGGACATGGTGTGGTCAAAGGCGTCGCTGGTTGTTTCTGTAATCGACCCGACTGCCCCAATGATTCCCGCGTTATTGACCATGCCAGTCAGTGGGCCAAAGGCTTCTTCGGCGGATACTATCGCCGCAATGATGTCTGCTTCTTGTGTGACATCGGTTTTTCGAAAAAGCGCGTTGGACCCCAATTCTCTGGCGAGTTCTTCGCCCCTATCTTGCTGGATATCGGCAATAACGGCGCTGCCACCTTCCCTGATGATTGCTCTGACCGTTGCCTCGCCAATACCGCTGGCACCGCCGGTGACCACCACACACTGTCCTTTTAGTCTGTCCATTTCTTCCTCGGTATGGGCTTGCTATGTAAAATATTGGAGCGACAGTGAGTGGATTTCAAACCACATATTCGGATCACGCTTCAGCCAGTTGCTCCGCTTGCAAATTCGAGTCTAAGTGATGCTCGCGCTTGTGAAAAGTGATGTGCAGTTCCTTCATGCCACGCAGCACTACATTAGGCCAATAGGTGAGATCCGATTTTTCCATATCTATCGCGAAGTCCGTGAGTCGGGATAGCAAAGCTTCGAACGCAACATTCATCTCCTTGCGCGCAAGCATCGCACCGGGACAGTAGTGAATACCCTGACCAAAGGCGATGTGATCGTCGGCATTACCCCGATCGACATCTATCGCGTTCGGATCCTGAAACAAGGCCCGGTCCCTGTTGGCGGCATGGTACCGCAACATCAGCAGGGAGCCTTGCGGTATCCTTACACCGTGTACCTCACTGTCTTTCTTGACCACGCGCCACATACCGGCACTGGGGGATTCCATTCTCAGAATTTCCTCCACTGCATTGGGAATCTTGCCCGGATCTTCCTGGAGCGCTCGCAGCTGTTCCGGGTTTTGGATCAGGCTGACCATGCCACCGGTTATCGCGGAGGTTGTGGTTTCGTTACCTGCGACCATCAGCTGTTGCAGAAGGCTTTGCAGCTCCTCCATATTGAGTGGGCGGGTTTCGCCATTGTCCGGGTCCACAATCGTTGTGGATACCAGGTCGCTGATCATGTCGTCCCGCGGATGCTCTCTTCGCTCGGCAATCATATCGGCAAAATAAAACTGGAAGGCGACAATATTTTCCGCATCTTCGACCTGTTCTTCCGGCGTCGCCAGCTGGCTCAGCCGGCGCGCGAACGAGTCCGACCAGCGTTTGAAGTCTTTCAGGTCCTTTCTTGGTACGCCCAATTGGTCGGCGATCACATAGACGGGCAGGGGCGTAGTGAACTCGCGGATAAAGTCGCACTTGCCGTTGTCGATGAAACTGTCGATCAGCTCATGGACAATCGTCCTCATGTAGGATTCCATCGCATTGACACGTTTGGCATTGAATACCTTGTTGACGAGGGTCCGGTAGGCCCGGTGTCGGGGGGGATCTGCCGTAATCATGGTGTCGACCGGCTGCCATGCCCTGGCATAGATTGCAGTTACCTCAGGGGCTGGCTCCGGGCCCTTCAGCAACTCATTAAAGTTATTCGAATAGGTTTCTGTATCCTTCAGTAACTGTTTGACGTCAGCGTGGCGGGAAACCATAAATATATTGGTGTCAGGGAGCTGGTATACGGGGGCCTGCTCCTGGAGCGTTCTATAGAATTCGTAGGGGCAGTTTAAGGTTTCTTCATTGAAAAAATCGAAGTCTGCAGGGCACTTTTTCATGATCTTCTCCCGGATCTTAAGTTTTCTTGCCGGACCGAGGTAAGTAGGATGTACCTACTGAATTGCTAAAGTTCGCCGTTGATATACTTGTCAATCGTCTGGTGGAAATGTCGTATCCTGACTTCGTGGTAGTTCGCCAGAATGAGTTCCCCGGATTCAACATTTTCCATGCCTTTCTGCACCATCGGCATGTTCACAAGGTCCTGATCAAAGATGGTGCCGAGGCTCTCGCCAAGTTCCGGTGCTTCTGAAAACAGTTCATTTTCTCCCAGGCGGCGTACTGGCGTGTCCTTCGGGCGTTCGCCATTCGAAGGTAGCTGACACAAGACGATGATCTCCATCAGCGCCGTCGTATGGTCATTCCCGTTCGGGCGGAAACGATAGGTAATATTGGGATGGAATCCGGCCCAGGGAGCGAAGTTCGGGAAAATGGAGTACAGGATCGAATCCATACGCTCGCTGTTGGTGGCGAAGCTGGCCAGTTCCCGGTCGTGGTTTCCGCTGAACTCCTGTGAGTTGAGGTGGGCGATGTACTCGCGGGCTGTCATCCCTTCGGGCACTCTTGCGCCGTTCTGTCCAGCGACCATGGCAGAGACCCCGAGCATGTTATCCACCACATCCTGGTCCGTCAGGGCCTTCAGATGATGGCTGGGAACACCCAGTGCCGTAATGGTGCGACTGATATGATCGCCCCACACATCGTATTGTGAATCGGCATCGGCGGTGTAAGGGAGGATCTGCGGATGGGTCGCGACCGCATGGTAGGACTCGATAAACGCTTCCCATCCGACTTTCCAGTTGCAGGGAATAACCTTTTCCACGTGAATCATTTTGTAGGCATTCTCAGGCTTCCAGCGCTCGAAGTGACTGGGTAAAATTCCAAGGTAGTCACTCAGGGGTTGTGCATCCCTGTCCATGTTGATGAAGACCCAGCCGCCCCAGGTGCCAACTTTGACTTCCGGTAACGAAATTTCCTCTTCGTTGATGTGCTGGAAGTCCCACTTGCACGGCGCGCCTTTAAAGCCCCCGTCGAGACTCCAGGTGAACGCATGGTAGGGGCAGCGCAAGTCCTTGTAATTACCATTCTTGTCTACAAGTTGTCTGCCCCGGTGCAGGCAGGCATTCCTGAACGCTTTCAGCTCGCCCTGTTCGGTGCGCGTGACAATCACGGACATGTTCACGATGTCATAGACAAAGGTGTCTCCCGGCTCACAGACTTCGGTTTCCCGGCATACGGCCTGCCAGGTGCGCTTCCAGACATGTTCTACCTCCAGCTGGTGAAACTCACGCGACAGGTAGCGATCTACGGAAATATTTTCAGAGCCCAGGTAGGGATTGGTATTGTCTCTCAGGCAATCCGGCACCGGGTTTACCTCCTTGTCCAGTAGCTCCTGGTAAGAGGTGCCGGGGGACCTGGCGGCGATTTGCTCAGCGGTCAGCGTGGTGACTTCTGTGTCCATGGTCTTGTCCTTATTGTATTGGTGCTTGCCTGGATGTCTCTGGTGCAAAGAAGCATTGGTGATAGCTATGCGCGCTGCTCAGTCTCGAGCGGTGATCTCAACGGATACTAGCAATTGAGCATTAAAAAGACAGGACGTCCGGTTTCTTTTTGAGGTAAAAATGATCTAGGTCAAGTGAGCAGGAGCGGTAGGCTCGGAATAGGGCAGAAGGTTGCGATAGGGCGGATGGCCGCGATGGGGCCTGTTTGGAGGAGAGGTCTTTTTTTTGTGTCAGTGACGGTGCCAGGCAATTATGCCCTGGCACCGTCATTCGCACAGCATGTTGCTGGGAATACTAATTCATGCGCCAGCGGCGATGGCCGCATTCGTCATGTCGCGCATGATGGCGCCGTCAAACTTTATTGATTTTTCCGGTACAACTTCGATGATGATGCGCTCTTCAGTGTCCAAAAATTGAACAAATTGTTCAGGGGTTGGGGCGGGATTGTTGGAGTGCCGCGCGAAGTCGGGGTAGAACCAGTCTTTGGTTTCCTGGTCGGTATGCAAAATGGCGTAACCCTTGAAAGTAATCGACTGGCTGACATCAATATCCGTGCCCGCACTCGAAATCACTACGCTGCACCGGTTGTCCCGGGCCAGGGCTTTCATGCGCGCCCGCTGTGAGGTTGCGGTACACCAGATTCGGCCCTTGCGCCAGATATAGCTCATGGTAACCCCCAGTCCGTGGCCGTCTTTATTGGTCCAAATGAAGGTAAGTTCATTCTGCTTCAGCAGCAGCTCTTTTTCTTTCTCTTCGGTCAGCCCATACATGGTCACGTCATCATAATTTTTTACGTGATCTTCACTCATTATTATTCTCCTTATAAGGCGATTAATTTTTTCTGCTTGCGCTACATCGTACCCCTGGCAAATAGATATTCCGAAGTTACCTGCATCCCACTTCGGGTGCCTGACCTTACTGTACCAGACTTCCCGTAAAGCGACCCCTTCTCAATTGCCGGCCTTACAAAACGGGACTATGGCGATCACTCTGCGCGGCGGCGCCTGCGGTTGTATCTACGGGAGGCACGCTGTTGATATGGGCCGTAACGGGAATTTATCGAATAAAACCCAAAAAAACAGTACAGAATGATTTTTTTATTTGGTATGGTCTGGAGTAGAGGGTTCTTGCCTGTGGCTGTTCGCTAGAAACTTTCTCCCGCGGCGGATATTGCCTGTAGGGAAAATTCAATGAAATCAAAAAGATAGCGGGGCTTGGGTTTGTTTGCCGCTGTCGGTAGCTGGGATCCAGGCAATCACGGCTTTGGTGAGCGGGCCATTTTCGACACCCGGAGTAGAAAAGGTAGGCTCACGGGAAGTGTTCCAGGGGCCTGTCCTGGAGTTACTAGGCGTGGACGGCCCGGAGCAAAATATGGTACTGCTAGACGGGTGTGTAACTGAGGTTAATCAGTATTTTAGTGTTTGATTAAATTTGCTCGGGAAATGCTTATGGGACGTGTTGAAAATAAAGTTGCAATTATAACGGGTGCGGCATCCGGTCTGGGCCTGGCGACGGCAAAGCGCCTCGCCGAAGAGGGTGCAAAAGTGATTATGGCGGATATCAACGCTGAGTCCGGTCCCGCAGAGGCGGCGAAAATTGAAGGGGCCGTTTTTGTTAAGCACGATGTCACCAGCGAACAGGCCTGGGAGGCTCTGGTCGATAATGTAGTGTCTGATTACGGTACGCTCGATATCCTGTTGAACTGTGCTGGTATCGTCCAGTTAGCCAGCATCGAAGATACGTCGGAAGAGCTGTGGAGAAAAATTAACGCTGTAGGCACCGATGGAACCTTTTTTGGTTGCAAACATGCCTTGCGAGTAATGAAGCAGCAGGCCAGTGGTTCGATCATCAATATGTGCTCGACTGCCAGTATCCAGGGCGGACCGAACATCTTCGCCTACGCCGCATCCAAGAGTGCGATCCGCGGCATGACCAAGTCCATCGCCTGCCTGAGCACGCAGCAGGGTTATGGTGTGCGCTGCAACTCTGTGCACCCCGGCAACATGTCTACGCCTATGCTGGACGCCATGTACAACATTGTTCTGGAGTATGATCCGGAGACAGCGGCAGAAATGGACAAAATGTGGGTGGGGAATCCTGTGGATGTTGCCAATATGGTGCTTTTCCTCGCATCTGACGAATCTGTATCGGTAAACGGTGCGGCAATGGTGGTCGATAATACGGCCACAATTACAGAGGGGGCTGTCCCCAGGCATGGCTGATACTGCGGGATTGCTAGCGTCGGCAGCGCCATTCTAAAAAATGGGGATGGCGGTTTGGGTGGTGGTTAATGACAAAAAGGGGCGTGATAAAAATGTCTAAAATGGATTTTTTACAGTTGGAGTCCGACTTCAGGGCCAGCTATAACGCATATGCCGAGGGACTGGATAGCAAGGACTGGGCGAAAGTCCGCACCTGTTTTGCAGATGATGTTTATCTGGATTACGGCCCCATTATTGATCCGACGGGCTCCCCGGACAGGCCCAGGTCAGCAGATGAATGGGTGAAGCAATTGCACCTGAATATTGGTGGCTTTGACCTGACCAGGCATACGATCACCAATCACCGCGTGAGTGTCGAAGGTGATTCTTTCAGCTGTAAGGCCTATTTGATTGCCGATCATATAATGTTCAAGGACCCGGCAATGCCTATTACCGGGCCCGATGATGTTGCCACCGTGATCGGTGAATATACCAATCACTACAGGCAGGTTAGTGGCGAGTGGAAAATTTTCCGCTCCAGGCTTGATATTCATTGGTCTACCGGAAACATCGATTTGTTCGCAGAAGCGCTCAAACGGGTAACAAAACTGGAAGAGCCGGTAATTTAAGATTCTGATTTTGTGGTGCGGGGCGGAAAACTGCCTGCCCGGATTTACATGCAGGCATGAATAACCTCGTTCAATTTTCTTCAAGTTGAGGCAGAGGGAGAGATGGCTACACGACCTGAAATGGACCTGGGACGTTTTCCGTATTTGCAGGGAAACTACGCACCGGTGCTGGAAGAGTCCACGTTTGATGAGGGTGAAGGTGGGCTCCGCGTTGAGGGGAAAGTGCCGGAGAATATTACCGGTGCATTTATGCGCAATGGGCCCAATGTCGCCTGGCAGCCAGAGCATTACGTCTACCCGGTAGATGGAGATGGCATGATCCACGCGGTCTATTTCAAGGACGGCCGTGTGCACTACCGCAATCGCTGGGTGCGGACAAAATCTTTTCAGGTAGAAGAGAAGCTGCAACGTGCTTGCTGGGGCAGTCACGGCAAACCGCATCCGGTTGATCCTGAAGCAATCGCTGCGGGCGGTTCTCCAAACCCGATGAAGAACCCGGCCAATACCAGTGTACTTTTTCATGGGGACAAACTCTTCGCACTGTTCGAGGCGGGGTTCCCTCATGTAATGGACAGCGATCTTTCAACTGTTGGTGAGTACGACTATGAGGGCCTGCTGCAGCCGGGTGACGGCCTGACGGCACACCCCAAGATTTGCGGGAGAACCGGTGACCTGGTTTCGAATACCCAGAGGTTTGCCGAGCCCTATCTCACGCTGCAAATTTTCGACAAGACCGGACGCCACAAGCGTTCTATCCCCGTGTACGGCATGCACAGGCGGGCGATGATCCATGATATCCAGATTTGTGGTGATTACATCGTTGGCTTCTTCGCGCCAGCTTTCCCGGATATTGAGGCTGCAATGAAGGGGGAAAACCCGTTCCTATGGCAGGGGGAAAGGCCGACCCGGATTTTTGCCGTGCATCGCGATGGCGGTGAACCGATCTGGTTCGAAGCGCCCACTTTTTTTAGCTGGCATTTCTGCAACGGATTCCAGAGCGGCAACAAGTTATATGTCGACTATGTCTGGATGAACAGCATGCCCATTTCCAATGAGCTGGGAACCGGGGTCGAGTCGCAGATGCGCAACATGCATCGTCTGGTGCTGGATCTGAAGACGGGTTCAGTGACCAATGACAAAGTAGGAACAACCTATTGCGAGTTTTCCCGCGCAGATGAAAGGCGCTGCGGGCAGCGTTACCGCTATGGTTTTGCTGCCGCCGCGACCCAGACCTGGGAAGATAGCCAGAATCATGGTTACAACGCCACCATTGCCTACGATATGGAAAATGGCAAATCACAGGTGTGGGATTACGGAGAGGGATCAAACGCTGGAGAGCCGGTGCACATCCCCAATCCGGACAGTGAAAAAGAAGAAGACGGCTACCTTATGTGTTACGTCTACAACCCGGAAGAGGGCGCCTATCTCTCTATCCTCAGTGCCGGACACGTGGACCGTGGGCCGCTGGCCAAGATTCATATTCCGGCAAGAGTTCCAAATGGTTTCCATGCAAATTGGATGAACGGTATGACGCTTTAGATTGCGTCTGCTTGTTCGTCGGATATCGGTGCATTCCATTGTGGATAGGCAAAAAATAAAGTGGAGGGAGTTATGAGTGAAAAAGAGCGTGGTGGGTGCCTGTGCGGTGGTTTTAGTTACCAATTCGATAGGAGTCATGTTGTCTCCGCAATGCATTGTCATTGCAAGGACTGCCAGAAGACCACGGGTAGCGGCAAGGCTACAATTGTGCTCGTCCCCACCGCTGCGCTTGAGACAGAGGGCGAACTGAAAACCTATACCGTAACCGGTTCCGAAGGTGCACATGTTTCCCGTGGTTTTTGCCCGAATTGCGGGTCCCAGGTGCTCAGCCATGTAGAGGAGCTGCCAACCATGCGCATGGTTAAGGCGGGCTCGCTGGACGATACCAGCTGGCTCAAGGTGGAATCCAGCTGCTGGGGGAGCGCGGCCTCGCCCTGGTCGCCGGCGGATACCAGCGGCCATGTTTTTGAGTGCAACCCGGAGCTGCAATAGCGCTACTCGAATCTGTACGCCAGTGCAAGCATTAATGCACTGGTGATAAATCCGATAAAAATCAGTGTGTTACAAGTCTCTCTGGCTCGGCAAATGCCCGGCCAGAGAGACCGCTTGTCCGTCACTTGACCAGTCAAAACTTTCCTAAAAAAAGCGGAATTCCCTGTTGCAAGCAGGAGATTCTTAACTATATGATAAACAGTATGTCCTGATTGTTTTGTTGTAGGGCTTTACAATTGTCCGGAGAGAAAAACAGAATTCCGGTCGATCCAAGATAATAAAACCCGGTGGGATAAGTGCCCGTGGTTTTTGGCCTGAAGTAGGTTGCCAGCCGGTCCTCAAAGCGCATCTATGGAGAGAGCTATGATAAAAATAAATAAGATAACGGCTGGTATGATTGTGGCGGGTGCGGTTTCCGCAGTGCCTTCGGTCAGCTTCGCTCAGGACGAGGTCATCGGCCTGGAAGAAATTACCGTTACCGCGCGGAAGCGCGCGGAATCCCTGCAGGATGTTGCCCTTTCGGTTACCGCAATCTCGGCGCAACTGGATAATGCTGCGGTCAAGAGCCTGCAAGATGTCAACAATTACGCGCCCAATGTGAATTTTGACTTCGGCCCCGCAAGCGCCAACGGTGCGGTCATCTCGATTCGCGGTATTAGCCACCAGGACCCTGACAAAAGCATGGAAGCACCGGTTGGTGTAATCCTGGATGGGGTGTTCATGGGGACTACCGCCGGGCAGTTGATGGATAGTTTCGACCTGGAGCGTATCGAAGTGCTTCGCGGCCCGCAGGGCACGCTGTATGGCAAGAATACTACCGGTGGCGCGCTCAATGTGGTTCGCTCCAAGCCCACCAAAGAGCTGGGTTCGAAAATCCAGGTGAACATGGGGGATTTCGGCTTACTCGAAACCAAGGCCGTAGTGAACACGCCCCTTTCAGAGATTGGCGGCCTTAAGCTTTCCGTTAATAAGGTCCAGTCGGACGGTTACATCAAGAACACCACGACCGGGAAAGACGCCGGCGGCAAGGATTCCCTGCAGCTGGGCGCAGCCGTTGCCTTTGATGTGAGCGAAAATTTCGACATCTTGCTGAGCTATGACCGCATTGATGATGATTCCGAGCGCGGCGCCTTTGCCAACTTCAATGCTGATGACAGTCTCGCATGTCTGGTCAGTGTGGGTGGCCTGGTCATTCCCGGTATCGTCAATATTCCGGCCGATCCGACCAACCCACCCCTTGGATCCGGATGTATGAGCCTGGACCAGGGCAGCGATGAAGACCATGTTTCCACCAATGGTCCGAATGAAGGGGCGATTCAGAATGACCTGATTGCCCTGACCATGAACTGGGCAGTTGGTGACTGGCAGTTGACCTCTGTCACCGCTCATCAGGATCGGGAAGAAGAGTACGACTACGAATGGGATTCCAGCGCTGTAAGTTTGCTGAATGTGAAGGGTGGGCATGAGTACACCCAGTTCAGTCAGGAACTGCGGATCAACGGCCAGTTCAATGAGGACGTAAACCTCACAGCCGGTGTGTATTATTTCGAATCCGATGCTCGTCAGCACCAGGTCAGTTACGATATGTGGTACTACATCTTTGCTGATGTACCTGGACTGAATGCGCTGCCGCATGGCGATATCAGTGCAAATCTGGACGGTTTCGTGACAAGTGAAGCCAGTGCGGTGTTTGCCAGCATGGATTGGGCGCTGACTGATGACCTCTCCCTGAACCTCGGCGGTCGCTATACATGGGAGGAGAAAACCTTTGAGGGTGGTGCCGGCGGTTGGGACTCCCAGCTTTTCGGTGCAAATATTATCCCACCTGGGCCTACTCGTAAGCTCAAGGATGATTGGAAGGAGTTTTCTCCTAAAGTCGCGCTGCAATACAATATTAGCGATGACGTAATGACGTTTGCGTCATTTGCCAAAGGCTTCAAGAGCGGAGGCTTCTTTGCCCGCACCCAGAATGTGGAAGCAATCGCCTCTTTTGATCCGGAATACGTGGATACCTTTGAAGTAGGCATGAAGAGCGAGTGGATGGACAACCGCGTTCGCTTCAATGCTACCGCTTTCATGACGGATTACACCGACAAGCAGGAGGAGATCCTGGTGCCGGCAGAAGGTGGTCAGGTCAATACTATCGTTCGCAATGCTGGCGATGTGGAAATTTCCGGCCTGGAGCTCGAGATGCAAGCGGCAATTACCAGTGAATTGAGCTTCTACATGATGGCCGGCCTGTTGGACGCTGAATACAAGGAGTTTTTCGCCGATGTTGATGGTGAAGTTTTCCCTGGTGAAGGATCTATTCCAACGGATAATACCTACCTGTCGCTGCGCAATACTCCTGATACCACAATCGGTGCGGGTTTTGATTACTATCGCCAGACTACTCTGGGTGAGTTCTCCATCAACTACAGTTACCGTTGGTCGGACGAGTATGAGAGCGAGTTCTTTAACGATCCGCGCGGCCACGTAGATGCCATGGGAATGCACAACGCCAGTGTGAATCTTACGATTGACGAAAATTATCGTGTCAGCCTTTACGGTCGCAACCTGACAGATGAGCGCTATGCCCGTCTCGTCAAGATCGGCGGGCTTTCCCAGATGGGAATGTACAACCCGCCGCGCACCTATGGTGTGCAGTTTACTGCTGAGTTCTAATCGATTAGTGCCCGCGTAAGCGGGCCTTCTCTCAAAAGTTCGTTGCTGCTGTTGCTCCCGTGAAAGCGGGGGCTTTTTTTGTGTGCGCAGGGAAAATGTTTTCTGCGACTCTGATCCCCGATTGAAAAGTACTGGCGGGATTTTTCACATTTCAAAGAAAAGTCGGTTGCAGCCCGCAGAGTTCCGCATTTATTATAAACCGTATGTCCTGATTGTTTTTGTGGGGCAGAACCGGGTCAGCCGATTACCTACATAAGTACGAAAACGTGCGCGGCAGGTGTATGTGTTGCCTTACGGGGAACCGCCATGGAACGGTGCTTTAACTTAAAAAATGGTTGGCTCGCATCAAAAATCGATGGAGAGACCAATGATAAAAATAAACAAGATCAGCGCTGGAATGGCGGCTGCTGGCATGGCCTGTACTATTTCCTCCCTTCCGCAGGTCGCATTTTCCCAGGATGAAACCGTCGCGCTGGAGGAGATTACCGTTACCGCGCGCAAGAAGGCGGAATCGCTCCAGGATGTGCCCGTCTCCGTAACTGCTATTTCTGCCCAGCTGGACAATCCTACGGTGCAGAACCTGCAGGATATGCAGAACTACGTACCCAATGTCTCCATCGACCGTATTCCCGGTAACAACGGTGCTTCCATCTCTATTCGCGGTATCAGTTTCCAGGAAACCGATAAGAGCCTCGATCCACCTGCTGGTGTGATCCTTGACGGCGTGTACCTGGGTGTTGCGGCTGGTGCACTGCTGAACAATTTCGATCTGGAAAGGGTGGAAGTGCTGCGCGGCCCACAGGGCACACTGTTTGGTAAGAACACAACCGCTGGTGCGATCAATGTAATCCGTACTGCGCCCACCAAGCAATTTGATGCAAAGATTCGTGTCGGTGCTGGCGATTGGGGCAAGCGTGAAATCAATGCCGTGGTCAATGCGCCTCTCGGTGAAAGTGGTGGCGTGAAGTTCTATGCGAACCGCCTGGAGCACGACGGCTATATTGAAAACAACATCATTGGCGAAGATCTGGGTGATGTCGATTATGAGCAACTTGGCGCCATGGTTGCTTTCGACCTCACTGAAAATCTTGATGTGGCATTGACACTCGAGCGGATTAATGACGATTCGGAGGTCGGCGCCTGGTCCAATTTCAGTCGGACCACGGATAGTATCGCCTGCTGGTCTACGCTTGGCGGTGCTGTGCCGGGTATTACTACCGCGAATGTGCCGTTCGGCTCTGGTTGCATGGAGTTTGACGATGAAAGCGGGGAAGGCAAGAGTTCGGTAAATGAGCCGAACAGCTCCGAAGTCACCAATGACTATCGCAACCTGACCGTAAACTGGGCGCTGGGAGACTGGCAACTAACTGCGGTAACCGGCTATGTTGATCGAGAAGAAGACTTTCGTGTCGAGTACGATGCAAACCGCAATCCGTTCGTACACGTGGATGCGGCTCACCGCTATTCGCAAACCAGTCAGGAATTTCGTGTAAGTGGTCCGCTGAATGATAAAGCGACCATGACATCCGGTATTTACTATTGGAGTTCTGATTACTGGCAGACCCAAACTTCATACGACATGTGGTACTTCTTTGGTGTTGGGTTTGGTCCTGAGGGCGGTTTCAATGAGGGTGATATCTCTCAGGGCCTGACTGGCGAAGGTGACAACACCGCATACTCCCTGTTTGCCAGTGTCGACTGGGAGTTGACAGACGATCTGCTTCTCAATCTTGGTGGACGCTACACGCAGGAAGAAAAAACCTTTACAGGTGGTAGCGGCCCGTTCACTTATGTGCCCCTCGGGATCGACATTGTTCCTTCCGGGCCAGTCAATAAGCTCAAAGACGATTGGACCGAGTTTTCTCCGAAGATCGCCCTGCAATACACCGTTGATGGCGACCTGATGGTTTTCGGTTCTTACGCAAAAGGCTTCAAGAGCGGTGGTTTCTTCGCTCGTACCCAGGACGTATATGGTATGGAGTCCTACGATCCAGAATACGTGGATACGCTGGAGCTGGGCATGAAAAGCGAGTGGTTTGATAATCGCGTTCGTTTTAATGCAACAGCGTTCTTCAGTGAATATACCGATAAGCAGGAAGACGTGATTGTTCCGGACTCCACCGGGTCCGTTGGAACTGTAGTTCGCAACGCTGCGGATGTTGATATTCAGGGGCTAGAGATTGAGCTTACCGCAGCCGTAACTGCAAACCTGAATGTCTTCATGAATCTTGGTTTGCTGGACACCGAGTACAAGGACTTTATGGCCGATATTTCCGGTGATGGCATTGCCACGGACAATTCCGGGCTTGTAATCCGAAACGCACCGGAGCGTACACTTGGCATCGGTGCGGACTACGTCAAGCAGCTTACCTTTGGCGAATTCTCTGCGAACTATAATTATCGCTGGCGCGATGAATACCAGACTATCTTTGGTAATGATCCGCTGGGCCTGGTGGATACCACAGCGTTCCACAACCTGAGCCTTAACCTGAATATCGAAGATAAATACGAAGTCAGTATTTATGGTCGAAACCTCACCGACGAGCGCTATGCGCGCGTGATCCTGATACCACCTGTCTCGAATTTTGGCCAGTATACACCGCCAAGGCATTACGGCGTTTCGTTTACAGCCAACTTCTGAGGCAATCTGGTTTTCTAGAGTTTTTACGGCAGTCTGCTCCCGCGAAATCGGGAGCAGTTTTTAGTAAATCAACAAAGGTAGTTAAAGATGATTAGTTCAACATAGAAAATCCAAATGAGGGATGTGAATAATGATAAGAACACATACGCCTATATTGGGTGCCGCTCTCGCCACGCTATTTGCGATGACGACCCATTCCCAACCTTTACCCGGATACCAATCCTACAATGGTGTGACCAATGACGTAGGCCCGGATCTCGCCACTGTCATTGAATACGATGCCACCAAGGCAGCCTGTGACCAATACCAATCCGACCTTGACCAGTACCTGATTGATAACGATGCCACCCTGAGTCAGCTCAGTGATATCGAGGATAACCTCGGCGTTATGTCGGATCGCGAGCAATATATCGTCGACAACTTCGTAGATGTTTATGATGAGGCCACCGTCCTGAGGTGCGGTAAGTACCTGTATTTTTACGGCCACTTCGATACGACTGGTGCTCCGAAAGTGATGTTTAACTGGATGCTGCAGTATTTCGATGATTTCTTTGGGCCGGGCATGTCCAAATTCGGAATGTACGAAGATCCGAATCCTATTGCCACTATTCCCGCCCCTGCTTCTGACCCGAGTATTGGTCCCCGCCAACTGCCGGTCGGTATCGCCCATAGTAGTGGCGATTTCGGAACCTGGGATCCGGTAACGCAGCCTAACGGTGGGCCTATCGAAGTGTATTCCTTTACCTGTAGTGCCTGTCACTTCAAGAAAATGACTGATGGCAACTACGCGGTGGGTATCGGAAACACCGAATACGACTACGCGAAAATGACAGGCGCGCAGGCACAACTGCCTCTGTCAGTGATTTTCGGTTTGCCTGCCGAAGCGCACGACCCGGATGGACTGCTCGGGACGCTGGCAGACGCGATCGCTGTGTCTGACCAGAAGTACGGTCTGAACGCTGCGAGAGACGCATTCCTCGATGGCCCTGATAGTGTCAATGGGGTTATCGAGGCTGGCTCTCAGCCTGACGAACTTACTTCAATACAGTTCACCGCTGAGGAGCAAAAGCGGTTTTGGGCAACCTGGAGCGGTGTGTTGGACTTCCTGATTCGGCCGATGCAGGACGATGGTGTTCATTCCAACACGCGAATCATGAATACCAACGGTATTCCGATTGACGAGGTTGTGCACAAGCAACACGGCTTACAGCAACGCCAGGGCCTGAGCTGGAATGGCGGGGCCTATGACCTGATTCAGTTTGTCCGTGGCTTTATTACTATCACCCCGAGTGATCCGGAGGTTCCGGAAAATCGCGAGGAATATAACTACTGGGTGAAAGAGTATCGCTATATGCCATTGGTGCGGTATATCGAATCCCTGGATGAACCAGATCTGCCGATAGACAGGGTCTTTGACGCTGCCGCAGCAAAACGTGGCGAAGCGATTTTTGATCACAACTGCACCAGCTGTCACAACGGCCCTGGCGGAGAGACCAGTCGTCCCTACGATCACGCGGAAGTCGGCGTTGAAACTTCCCACGCGGACATCATGGCTCCGTTTTGGGATCCCACAGCGTTCGGCGGCGCCGGTGGTTGGGAAAACGGGATTTCTGTGGTTGCAGAACGATTCCCGGCGGGTGTGACCGGCGAGGTTACCCGGCAGGTAAAGGCGCCGCGTTTTATCGCCATGTGGGATAACGACAGGTTGCTGCACAATGGCGCTGTTGGTGGCCTGGAAGAACTGCTCACCTGCACCAGTGAGCGGAGCAGCTACGCGGAGGTGATCCCTTACGTAGATGAGGCAACCGGAGCCACGGTTATCCCAACCCTGGAAGAGCACTTTGCGGACAACCCCTTCTTCGACAACAAGGGGCATGAATTCGGCTGTTCTTTCAGTGCGCAGGATAAGGCGGATTTGATTGCGTTTATCGAAACCTTCAGGACGAGCCGTGATGTGGGCAACCGCTATAACGGCCAGTGGGATTCAGTTTGTCATCCAAAAAATAACGGCGGCTCCCAGGTTATCAACCTGACGTTTACCAATGGTAAGCGGATGGATCTGCTGGCCAAGCACTACTCCGATGATAATTGCCAGGTATATGACACGGGCCTGGTGAAGAACCCAAGTCATGGTCTTTCCTGGGAAATGGAAGTCGGTTCTGAGTTCATCAACTCCCGCGGTTATCTTTCCCATAACGTCACCTACACCAAGCCGGATGGCACTATCGCGGAAGATGTAATTGCCATCGAGGGTGATCAGCTTGCCAATGCGGAAGAGGGCGATCCGGAACCCAGAGGGTTGTTTGTTCGTGAGCGGACTGATTACCCGGGGCTGAATGGCCTTTGGCTCAACGACTACTGCACGGCTGAAAATACCCGGGAATTACTGTCGATTCGTGACGGTGTTCGGGTGAACAAGACCGTCACTTACAACGCGCCGGGTTGTACCGGCGGCGTGTTGAGTATGGTGAATGACAGTGCCTGGAGCTTCGAGGATCCAAAGTGGACCCTGGTGGGTACTCACGATACCTGGAGTCAGTCGTCGCCCAAATACAATATGGTATTGAAGATGCAGTCGCTTGAGGGCGCTGGCAACTGGACTCAATGGGTCAACGTTACCGAAACCACACTGCATGCGATGTTCAATAACTACTTTGCGGCCAGTGTCAATGGTAACGGGGAGCATTATACCCGGGTCTATAACATCAATACTGCAGAGTAATGTCTGACTTTTAACTATTGATGTAAGCGAGGCGGGAAGCGATAGCTTCCCGTTCTCATTTACAAAATTTTTTGCAAGATAAAAGGCATGTAGCGAACAAAGGAGGTGAGAATTCAAATAAAAAATATGGTTGTGAATAGGTGAATAGGTGAATTGGTGAATAGGTAAAAAGATATTGATCAACTCAAGTTAATCTAGCGAAAAGGATTGGGTGAGAGAATGATAAAAAGAATTACCCTCCTATTGAATTTGGGAGCAATGCTATTAGCGAGTACGGTACAGGCACAGCCATTGCCTGGGTACCAATCTTACAATGGGGTGACCAATGACGTAGGACCAGACCTGGCAACCGTCATTGAATACGATGCCACCAAGGCAGCCTGCGACCAGTATCAGGCGGATCTCGATCAGTACCTTATTGATAATGATGCGGTACTCAGCCAGCTCAGTGATGTGGAAACCAGCATGGCCGTTTTGTCTGAGCACGAGCAGTATATCGTCGATGACTTTGTCAATACCTATGACGAAGCGACGACCTTGAAGTGTGGTAAGTATTTATTTTTCTATGGTGCGTTCGATACCACCGGCGTTCCAAAGGTAATGGTTCACTGGATGCTCAGGAATTTCGAGGACTATTACGGACCCGGTTTCGAAAACTACGGTATGATCGCGGATCCGAACCCGGTCGCTACTATTCCGGCCTCCCCATTCAATCCAAATATCGGACCAAAGCAACTCCCTGTGGGAATTGTTGATAGCACCGGTGATTTTGGATCATCTGTACCTGTCTATGCGTTTTCCTGTGCTTCCTGTCACTTCAAAGAAATGGATGACGGAAACTTTGCGATTGGCATTGGCAATACAGAGTATGAATATGGAAAGATGATCTCTACACAGGGTCAGCTGCCCTATGCATTTCTTTTCCAGGCGCCAAATCTCATGGGTGCAACTGATGAAGTCGCGCAGACATTGCTTAATGCCTACGTGATTCCGGAGGTTCAGACAGAGCTTTCCGGCCCGGTTTCAACTGCTAGATCTATCCCTGGCGCCATTGATGAGTGGAATGCACTGGATGCATTGATGAATGAAGGGTCGACGCAAGAGGATCGTTCTTCAATTGAATACACGCTCGATCAGCAAAGGTTGAATTGGGCAACTTGGTCCGGCGTGATGGATTTCATGGTTCAGCCTAGCCAAAACGACAATGCTTTTACCATTACGCGGATTCTGAATTTGGCGGGTATTGTTGCTGATCCAAATGTGCAGAAGCAGCATGGGTTCAAAAATAAAGAAGGACTCGGATGGCATGGTGGCTCGTACGATACAATAAACTTCATTCGTTCGTTTATTACGCTGACTGCCAGTGACCTCGAAAACCCGGAGTTGAGTGACGACTATAATTACTGGGTGAATGAATATCGCTACATGCCGCTGGTAACGTACCTGCACTCTTTGAAAGAACCTGCGCTCCCCGTTGATCGGACGTTTGATGTTGTTGCAGCAAATCGTGGCGAGGCATTATTTGACAATAATTGTACAAG
The DNA here is from genome assembly GCF_030270605.1 of Biformimicrobium ophioploci. Lineage (GTDB taxonomy): Bacteria > Pseudomonadota > Gammaproteobacteria > Pseudomonadales > Cellvibrionaceae > Biformimicrobium > Biformimicrobium ophioploci. Next base: position 54,363 of record NZ_BSYJ01000006.1, on the reverse strand, counting down.
TTGCCATAACGGACCAGGAGGTGAAACAAGCAGAGCCTATGATCATGCCGAGCTCGATGTCGAAAATGGGCATTTGGGCTTTATGGATCTCTATTGGGACGGTGCTCTGTTTGGTGGCGCCGGTGGTTGGGAAACCAATGTGACGACCATTCGGGATAGGTTCCCGGCGGGCGAAACCGCTACTTATACCCGGGGGATCAAGGGTCCTCGTTTCATAGCGATGTGGGATAACGAGCGTCTGCTGCATAATGGATCAGTGCGTGGTTTGGATGAGTTGCTGACTTGTGCTCCTAACAGAATTAGCGACGCGACACAGTCCGATATCCAGTTCTCCAACCAGGGGCATGAATTCGGCTGTTACTTCAGCGCCGGCGATAAGGCGGACCTGAAAGCGTTCATCCAGACTTTCGCCACCAACCGCAACGCGGGTAACCGCTATAACGGCCAGTGGGATGGGGTATGTTCCACCTTGAGTAACGGAAAATCCCAGATTCTCAATATAACGTTCACCAAGGGCAAGCGGATGGACCTGCTGGTGAAGCACTATTCCGACGCAAACTGCCAGGTATTCGACACGGATCGGGTCAAGAATCCCGGCCATGGCCTCTCGTGGGAAATGGAAGTCGGTTCCGAATTCATCAACTCCCGCGGCTACCTATCCCATAACGTCACCTATACCAAGCCGGACGGCACCACTGCGGACGATGTGGTTGCCATCGAGGGCGATCAGCTCGCCAATGCGGAGGAAGGTGATCCGGAGCCCCGCGGCCTGTTTATCCGACAGCGTACTGATTACCCGGGACTGAACGGTCTGTGGCTCAACGACTACTGCACCGCACAGAACACCAAAGAGCTGGTGATGATGCGCGATGGTATTCGGGTCAATAAGACAGTCACCTACAATGCGCCGGGCTGTACCGGTGGGGTATTGAGCATGGTAAATGACAGTGCCTGGACCTTTGAGGATCCGAAGTGGCTAAATGCCGGTGTCCGGGGTGAGACCTTCCCCATGCATAACATGCGCCTGAAGATGAAAAATGTAGCCGATGGCACTAATTGGACACAGTTCATCAATGTCACCGAAACCACGCTGCATGCGATGTTTAATAATAACTATGCGGCGAGTATTAATGGCAACGGGCAGCACTATACCCGTGTGTACAACATCAATACGGCGGAGTAAATTGGGATAAAAAGGGCGGGAAGCGATGCTTCCCGCCCTTTTTTAATGTGCCGGGAAAAGTTATCTGAATTTAATGAATTAAAGTGGTACATATAGATGATTCCTGCTGATAAATCTGATACTTTTGAACTCGGTTGGATTCGTTGCGCACAGGCCTTACGCCCGGCGCGGCGGCAGGTTTGCATAGGGCGGTTTTATCAGGATCGCTACCGCAACCGACCCAACAGTTGTATCTGAGTAAATGGAGTTTTACAGAGGTTCAACATGAACAATTCCAAACCTGTTATTGCAATACTCGGTGGTACCGGCCAGCTCGGGACAGGCCTCGCACGGCGTTGGCTTCAGGCCGGCTACACCCTGATTATTGGCTCTCGCGATCTTGAAAAAGCGGAGCAGGCCGTTGCCGATTTAAGAAATGTCCTGGCGGAGCGCGGCATTAGCTCGGCTGACGTACAGGCGATGGATAACTGCAGTGCAGCGGAGTGTGCGTCCATAGTTACGCTCTGTGTGCCGTTTAGTCATCAGGAGTCGACCCTGCAGTCAGTCAAGGCAATGCTGGAAGGAAAGATCCTTATTGACGTGACGGTGCCACTGGTGCCGCCCAAGGTTGCGCGGGTGCAGTTGCCGGACCAGGGTTCCGCCGGGCAGATTGCTCAATTGCTGCTGGGGGATGGCGTTGATGTTGTTTCCGCCTTTCAGAATGTACCCGCACCGCATCTGAAGGAAGACGGTCCTCTGGACTGTGATGTCCTGGTTTGTGGTAATAACAAGGAAGCGCGGGCAGCGGTAATCGAACTGGCAGAAGCCGCAGGTATGCGCGCTTTTCATGCCGGGCCGATCCAGAACGCGGCGGCAGTGGAGGCCATGACCTCTGTATTGATATTTATCAATAAGCAGTATAAGTCGCATGCCGGTGTAAGAATTACCGGTGTTGATACCTGATATTTAACAGGCCAGGAATAGCCATGGCGCAGCGTCTTGAACTCCTCGCCCTCCCTGACTTTCCATTGGTCGAGCCTGGCGATGATCTTGCGAAAATGATTTTGGACTCCCTGCACCGGAGCGGCTACGTGCTGCAGCAGGGGGATGTTCTTGTTATCGCACAGAAAATTGTTTCCAAATCAGAAAATCGTTACGCCTATCTGAAGGATGTTCGGGTTAGCCAGGAGGCGCTGGATCTTGCAGAAAAGGTGGATAAGGACCCGCGTCTGGTACAGCTGATTCTGGATGAGTCGGTGGAGGTGATAAGACACCGACCCGGTGTAGTCATCGTCGAGCACCGATTGGGGTATGTGCATGCGAATGCGGGTATAGACCAATCCAATATTTTCTCGGAATTGGATAGCCCGCGAGTACTCTTGTTGCCGACTGATGCCGATCAGAGTGCGGCTAGGTTACGCGAGGAATTTTTTGCATCGAGTGGCGCTGAGATCTCGGTCATTATCAATGATAGCGCCGGTCGTGCCTGGCGCAATGGCACCCTGGGATTTGCCATAGGTACAGCAGGCTTTGAGCCGGTTGTCGATATGGTTGGGGAAACTGATCTGTTTGGGCGTCCTCTGGAGACTACCTCGGTCGCAGTTGGGGATGAATTGGCTGCGGCTGCCTCTTTCCTCATGGGCCAGGCGGATGAATCTGTGCCAGTTGTTTTGATTCGCGGGGCGAAGCTGAGAAAGTCCGAACACGGCTCTGGCAGCCTGGTTCGGGAAAAGAGCCAGGACCTGTTCCGGTAACCCGGGATGGTAAGAACTTCTACGCAGTTAGTTTTGGAAGCTATCAATGCAGTTTTCTTCTGAATCCAGAGTGCTGGCTCTGACCGGTGGTGTCGGAGGCGCAAAGCTCTGCCTCGGCCTGGCGCATTGCCTCGCTGGTGAACAGTTGTGCATCGTTGCCAATACCGCGGATGACTTCGAGCACCTGGGGCTGAATATTTGTCCGGACCTGGACACTGTCATGTATACCCTTGCGGGACTTAGCGACAGGGAAAAGGGTTGGGGATTGGCCGGAGAGAGCTGGAATTGTCTTTCTGCCCTTGAGGCAGCCGGAGGTGAAACCTGGTTTCTGCTGGGTGACAAGGATATCGCCACGCATTTGGTCCGTACGGGGATGATGAACGCTGGCAGGAGTCTCAGCGAAGCAACTGCAAAGCTGTGTAAACAGCTTGGGTTGAACGTCAGTCTTCTGCCCATGAGCGATGATCCAGTGAGAACAATGGTCCAGACCGCCGGCGGCGAGTTGCCTTTCCAGGAGTATTTTGTGCGGGAGCGTTGCGCCCCGGAAGTTTCCGGGTTTCGGTTCGATGGGCTGGAAAAAGCGAGGCCGCAACCGGAATTTCTTCGAACGGTTGAGGACAGTGCGCTCCGGGCCATCATTATTTGCCCGTCTAACCCCTTCGTGAGTGTCGAGCCGATAATCTCCCTTCCGGGTATTCGGGAGGGGATGGCGTCAAGCCAAGCTCCTGTCATTGCCGTATCCCCAATAGTTGCGGGAATGGCCATCAAGGGCCCAGCGGCAAAGATGATGCAGGAGCTGTCCATGCCCAGCAGTGCGCTCGCCGTAGCGGAATACTACGGCAATTTGCTTGACGGGTTTGTGATCGATGAACGTGACTGGGCTCAGGCCGAAGCGATCGAGCGTCTGGGTATATCCGTTCTGGTGGTGCCTACCATCATGAACAGCCTGCAGGGCCGGATTGAACTGGCAGAGCAGGTCTTGGAGTTTTCGCATTCGCTGATGTAGTTGTGAAGTTAACCCGAAGCGGGGTAGAGAGTACTACTTATGTGGGCATTATTACCACTGAAGGAATTCGCGGCCGCCAAGCAGCGACTTTCACCGGTTTTGAGCCAGCGCGAGCGGGCTGCGCTTGCACAGGCAATGGCCGAAGATGTGCTTGCGGAATTGCGGGATCACCCGGCAATCGAGAATATCCTGCTGGTCTCAAATGAACCGTCAGGCCGGCAGTTAGCGAGGCAATTCGGCGCAGAATTTCTGAGTGAGTCTGGCCTGCATGCGCGCGGTCTCAACCAGGCCGTGAAGGCTGGTGTACAGGTGCTGGCAGAGCGGGGGGTAGATAATGTCATGGTGGTGCATGGTGATCTGCCGCTAATTTCCGCTGCGGAGATCGATGAGCTTGTTCGTGCCCATTTTGGCAATGGCTTTGGTAAGAAGGCGGATGATTCTGAGGGTTCAGGAATGAGTGAGAAAGCCCTGACCCTGGTGTCTGATACAGCAGGTGAGGGCACAAACTGCCTGATCTGCAATACCGCAATCGAGATGCAGTATAGTTTCGGGCCTAATAGTCTTGCTGCACATCTTGATGCTGCGGCCCGTATCGGCCTTGACGCGCGGGTGGTTCCGTTACCGGGATTTGGCTGTGACATCGATGCCCCAACAGACCTCCTCACCCTACTAAAACGGCTAGAGGGCAGTAAAGCAAAGCACTCTTTGAGTGTCGTTGCGCAATTTGCCCTGGCCGAGCGTTTGCTAACCGTTGGCAGCTCTACTTATAGAGCTGACTTTCTTCTGAGTCAGGCGGGATAGAGCCGGGAGTTACCATGAACTGCAATAATCATGCTTCTGCTCTGCCGACTCATCAGCAAGCCTTGCAACTGGCTGAAAAAACCGACACGGCGGATTTGATGGCGGCCGCACGCACGCTTCGTGATAGGGGTTTTCGCGACCTTGTGACCTATTCCCGCAAGGTTTTTATTCCGCTAACCCAGCTGTGCCGCGATGTCTGTCACTATTGCACATTTGCGCAGACGCCGAAACGTGTTGAGCAGGCATATATGCCGCTGGAGCAGGTGTTGAGTACAGTGCGTGAGGCCGAGGCGATGGGCTGCAAGGAAGCGCTGTTTACCCTGGGGGAGCGGCCGGAAGATCGTTATAGTGCGGCCCGCCGGGCACTGGATGAGATGGGGTTTGGCTCAACTCTTGAATACGTCGCCCACGTAGCTGGTGCAGTGCTGGAGCAAACCGGTGTACTGCCGCACATCAATGCCGGCTGCATGAGCCGGGAAGAAATTCGCATGCTGCGGCCGGTCTCGGCATCCATGGGCATCATGCTTGAATCCTCTTCTTCACGGTTGTGTGAAAAAGGCATGCCGCACTATGGCTCGCCGGATAAGGACCCCGAGCGCAGGCTGGATACTTTACGTGTAGCGGGCCAGGAGAAAGTACCCTTTACCACCGGCATCCTGATTGGCATCGGCGAGACCCGGCGTGAGCGCATCGAATCACTGCTGGCGATTCGGGATGTGCACCAGGAGTATGGTCATATCCAGGAAGTCATCATCCAGAATTTCCGAGCCAAACCCGGCACGCGCATGGCAGAGTCACCGGAACCTGATCTGGAAGACCTGCTGTGGACCATAGCCGTCGCGCGGATAATTTTCGGGCCCGAGATGAGTATTCAGGCCCCGCCTAACCTGAGTCCGGGTGTATTGCCCCGGTTGATCGACGCAGGTATCAATGACTGGGGTGGCGTTTCACCGGTGACCCCGGACTTTGTCAATCCGGAAGCACCCTGGCCGCACGTGGAAAAGCTGGCGAGGGAATCGGCGCTGGCTGGCAAGCACCTACAGCAACGCCTGACGATTTACCCGGAATATGCACTCGATGCCGCAAGCTGGCTGGATCCTGGCCTGCGCAGTCCGGTACTGCGCATGCTGGATGCAGAGGGCTATCCGCGCACCGATGACTGGGTGACGGGGCAAAGTAAGGATGTGCCACAAAATTTGGTGCAAGAGCTAACGGTACCGGTGGAAGGCAGTGGGTTGAGTCCTGAACTGACTGCAATCGTTGAGCGGGCGAAAAACGGCAAAAGTTTATCCGAGCGCGAAATTGAACGGCTATTTCAGGCGCGGGGGCCGGAAGTGGCGTACCTGTGCGCCGAGGCGGATCAGCTCCGCCGTGAAGTAAGCGGCGAGACCGTGCGCTATGTGGTTAACCGCAACATTAACTATACCAACGTGTGCTACTTCAAGTGCCAATTCTGCGCTTTTTCCAAGGGCAAGCTGAGTGAGAACCTGCGGGGTCGCCCCTATGATTTGGACCTTGAGGAAATCAAGCGGCGTTCCCTGGAAGCATGGCAGCGTGGTGCCACTGAAGTCTGCATGCAGGGTGGCATACATCCGGAGTACACCGGTCAGACTTACCTGGACATTCTTGCTGCGATAAAGTCGGTTACGCCGGATATGCACGTACATGCATTTTCACCGCTCGAAGTGTGGCAGGGTGCAGAGACGCTGGGCCTGCCGGTTCGGAAATTTCTGCAGCAATTGAAAGACGCGGGCCTGAGCAGTTTGCCCGGAACTGCGGCGGAAGTGCTGGACGATGAAGTGCGTGCGCAGATCTGCCCCGACAAGATCAATACCCGCCAGTGGCTTGAAGTCATTGAGACCGCGCATGAAGTTGGCTTGCGCACCACGGCGACAATTATGTTTGGGCATGTCGACAGGCCGATTCATTGGGCGCGTCATATTTCCAGAATCCGTGCGTTGCAGCAGCGCACTAATGGCATTACCGAATTTGTACCCTTGCCGTTTGTTGCACAGGAATCGCCAATGTACCTGAAAGGCAATGCGCGCAAGGGGCCTACGTTTCGGGAAACACTGCTGATGCATGCAGTTGCGCGGTTGGCGCTGCACGCCGTCATCGACAATATCCAGACTTCCTGGGTCAAGATGGGGGAGGCCGGTACTGCGGCATGCCTGAATAGCGGTGCCAATGATTTGGGCGGAACGCTGATGAACGAGACCATTACCCGGTCCGCCGGTGCTTCCCATGGCCAGGAAAAAACACCCGCGCAACTGGAGCAGCTGATTCGTGATATTGGGCGGCCGCCTGCACAGCGCACGACGATCTATGGCCAGGTGGCGGAAGAACGGGTTAGTGCGTCTTTTTCTGCGGCACCACTGATACCGGTAGTGAATACCGCGATCGACCGCAAAAAATGTAGTGATACGCCGAAGCCGGTACTGGTTCGTTCTCAGGTTGAGCTGGACCAGGGCCTGATTGTCACGGCCTGATGGGGTGGCCCCCAGATATGTAAAAGCCCGCAGCGATGCGGGCTTTTTTTTTGCTGATGTGAATCAGTCTATCTTGGCCAGCACCTTGCATTGGTGGCTGGGTGTGCGCAGTGCCTCGAAGACACCCGGCAGATCGTCCAGGGCGATCACGTCGGTAATCATCGGGCTGATATCGATTCGTTTTTCTGCCAGCATCGCAATGGAAGTTTCGAAATCATCCTTGGTATAGGCTATCGCGAACTGGACATTCAGTTCTTTAATCAGGCCCAGAAACGGCATGACGCTGTCCGGCTGTTCGCACACGCCGACGGGGATAATCTTGCCGCCGTAGGGTGCGATTTCCATACATTGTTGCAGTAGCCCGGGTGCGCCGACACATTCAAAGATGATGTCTGGTGCGCCCCCGGTCAGGTCACTGAACTGCTCCAGCAGGCCGGCTGATCCTGCCGTGAGATCGGGTTTGATCACGTGGGTCGCGCCCATTTTCCTGGCCAGCGCCGCACGGGTATCCGCCAGTTCGCTGACCACTACATCCCGTGCGCCGAAGAACTTTGCCCAAAGCGCGACGGTCAGGCCGATGGGGCCCGCGCCCATAACCAGCACGCGCTGTCCGGCTTTGAGCCCTGCGACGCGCACAGCGTGCAGGCTTACCGCCAGTGGTTCCACCAGTGCGGCTGTTTCCAGATCCAGCTCATCAGGCAGGAGGATGGTTTCACGGCAGCCGGAAGTTACGTAATCGGCAAAGCCGCCCTGGTCGTCGACACCGGATACTTTCTTGTTGGTGCACTGAAAGAACTGACCGGTGGCGCAGGCCACGCATTTACCGCAGCCAATAAAGGGCAGGGCGCAGACGCGGTCACCGACTTTCCAGTCACCAACGGCTTCTCTGCCGACCTCAGCAATTTCGCCGACAAACTCATGCCCCAGTATCTGGCCGCAGCAAGCGGTGGTCAGGCCTTCGCGGGTGGCGTGCAGATCGGTGCCGCAAATACCGCAATAGGCAACTTTCATCACCAGTTCAGAGGCCGCCGGTACAGGGTCTGCAACGGTTTCGATACTCAGTGGTTGTCCTACCTCTTTGAATACAGCTGCCTTCATAGTGACACCCTCGCCATATAGATGTCCTCACACTATCCGAACAAAAACAAACAGTCAAATCTGATTGTTTTTATTTTTGAGGTTTGATACGGTGTTTTTCAGGTGTTCGATCAATAAAAAACAGGTTGCCAGGCTCCGCACTGAGAGCGGATTACAGGGCGGCCACAGCCACACTGGGAGATCAATATGGACCTCGGGCTTTCTGGAAAAAAGGCGGTAATTACTGGTTCTACCCGCGGTATCGGCCGCGCGATTGCGGAACTGCTGGCAAACGAGGGTGTAGACCTTGCCATCTGTTCACGTAATCAGGAAGAAGTGGATACAGCGGTTGCCGCCCTGAGTGAGAAAGGGGTGAAAGTTACCGGTGAAGTGGTTGATGTTGCCGACAAGGAGTCCTATCAGGCCTGGATTGCCAGGGCCGGCGACGAGCTGGGCGGTATCGATATCTTTGTGCCTAACGTCAGTGCCGGCGGTGGCAACATGTCTGACGAGGGCTGGATCAACAACCTGAATGTCGATGTGCTCGGTACTACCCGGGGGATTGAGGCGGCGATGCCATTCCTGGAGCAGTCCTCCGCGGCTTCTATTGTGGTTATCTCCAGTACCGCAGGTGTCGAAACCTTTATGGGGCCCCAGCCCTACAACGCCCTGAAAGGGGCATTGGTGATCCATGCCAAGCAGCTGAGCCAGGCCCTGGCGCCGCAGGGCATTCGGGTCAACTGCGTATCCCCCGGGCCGGTCTATATAGAGGGCGGTGCCTGGGAATATATCAAGGAACACATGTCGGACCTTTACGAGGGCACCCTTGCACAGATTCCGCAGGGTCGCATGGGTAGCGCCGGTGAAATTGCCAATGCGGTTGCATTCCTTGCCAGCCCAGCTGCCAGCCTGATTACCGGTACCAACCTTGTGGCCGACGGCGGCTTTACCAAGCGGGTACAGCTCTGATACGGCATTTTTTTGCGCGTAACGGTCGGGCCGGCAGCTGAATTGCACGCTGCTGCATGACAATCAGCTGTCGGCCTTTTTTGCAATAGGAAATGGAACACTGGTACAGGTTATGGGTAAAAGTGATCGAATTGATGTCTATCTGGTAGCGGGTGGCAAATACCATAATATTGACCATGCCCGCCTTGAGATCCTGAAGCTGTTGGCGGAACAGCCACGCATCAAGGTCAAGGTCGGTGCGGACTACAGCGATATCGACGCGATTTGCGCGTCGGATTTCATTATTACCTATACCTGCGATGTGATTCCCACCGAGGCGCAAACCAGGCGCCTGTGCGAATATGTCCGCAGCGGTAAGAAATGGTTTGCGCTACACGGCACCAATTCGATTCTTCGCTTCCTGGTGAATGATGGCAATTTCATTGTGGATTGCCCCGAAGACAATGTGCCGTTTATGGAGTTGCTCGGTAGCCAGTTTATGGCGCATCCACCAATTCATGAATATGAAGTTGTCGCGACCGAACCGGAGCACCCGCTGGTAAAAGGCATCCCAGCGTTCAAGGTGGACGACGAGCTGTATCTCAGCAAGTTCCACGGCGAGTACCAGACACTGTTGCATACGCACTGGTCCGATCCGGTGGAGAACTTCACCAGCGATCAGTGGGTGAAGAAAGATGACATACAGCCGGTGCTGTATATCCACCCGTACGGCAAGGGCCAGGTACTTTACCTGACTCTCGGTCACTGTCGTGGAAAATATGACATGCAGCCGGATATCGAGGAGTACCCCGTTCCTGAAGAGGGCGCATGGCGTACCGAGGAATTTTACGAACTGCTGCGTCGCGGTATTGGCTGGGCGATGGATCCGATTCCGGCCGCCGCTGGCCAGACGCAGCCCGAACCAATTGCCGAAAGCAGCGAAGCCTAAGGGGAAGGTAAATGGATCTATCTTTCAGCCCGGAAGAACTGCAATTCCAGTTGGAGGTGCGTCAGTTCCTTAAGGAAAACCTGCCTGCTCATATCGTTGAAGCAACGAAGAACAATAGCAGTGTCTTTGTTGAAAAGGAGATAGCGCTGGAATGGCAGGCCATTCTCCTGGAGAAGGGCTGGGCGGTGCCGCAGTGGCCAAGCGAGCATGGCGGCACAGACTGGACCGCCGCGCAGAAATACCTGTTTAGCAAGGAGTGTTACCTCGCCGGTGCGCCCATGCTGATCCCAATGGGCCTGCTGATGCTTGCGCCCGTGATTATGGCGTTTGGCACTGAGCAGCAAAAAGCGGAACTTTTACCGAAAATTCTCAGTGGTGAACAGTACTGGTGTCAGGGGTATTCCGAGCCCGGTGCTGGTTCGGATCTTGCCAGCCTCAAATTAAAGGCTGAATCAGACGGAGACGATTATGTCCTGAATGGCTCCAAGATCTGGACCACCCACGCCCATCTGGCGGATCAGATTTTCTGTCTGGTTCGCACAGACAATGATTGCAAGCCGCAGCACGGAATCAGCTTCCTGTTGGTGGATATGGATTCGCCGGGGATTACGGTCGACCCCATTATCACCATGGCCGGCGATCACGAGGTCAACCAGGTATTTTTTGAAAATGTACGGGTACCTAAAAGCAACCGTATTGGAGAAGAAAACAAAGGCTGGACCTACGCCAAGTATCTGCTGGAATTCGAGCGCGGTGGTGGCTTCAGCGGTGACCGGATTCGACATGAGCTAAATCACCTCAAAGAGCTGATGCGGGAAGAAAAGGCGCGTACAGCCGGGTTCGATAAAGGCGGCGTGCTTGCGAGAAAAGTCGCCAGGCTGGAGATCGACCTGAAGTCGCTTGAGATTACGGAGTTGCGCATCCTTTCCTCGGTAAGTGATGGGGGCAACCCGGGGCCTGAATCATCCATTATGAAGCTGATCTACACGCGCGTTGAACAGGATGTGAATGAATTAGCAGCGGCTGTGATCGGTTATCAGGGTATCGCCATGGATCCGCAGGAAGATGATAGTGGCCTGCGCCCGGATTATATCAGCTCGGTTGTACCCCGTTACCTGAATAGCAGGGCAGCCTCGATATTTGGTGGTTCTCTGGAGGTGCAGAGAAATATTGTTGCGAAAATGGTATTGGGGCTTTAGCCTGCGGGTAGTTAAGCTTTAGCCACCGATAATTTTCTTTAGCGCTGGAGCGCTATATTTTTTGTGGATGCGGAAGGGGAAGAGCCATGCAGCACGAGGGTCTTGTTCGGGAGATAAAGACATTGTTGGATCTGGTGGAGCGCAAGGCGACCACCCTGGCAGACAGTGTCATGGAAATCGATGTGCGGGAATATACAAATCCCGAGCAGTTCGAGAAAGAAAAGATTGAGTTGTTTCGGAACTATCCCCAGTTTGTCGGTCCCAGCTGCCTGTTGCCCAATCCGGGCGATTACTACGCTTTTGACGATACCGGTGTCCCCATCCTGATTGTTCGTGCTGCGGATGGATCCCTCAATGCTTTTGTCAATATCTGTTCCCACCGGGGGGCACCACTCACTGAATGTGCCAGTGGCCAGGCCAAGCGCGGCAAGATGTTTTCCTGCCCGTACCATGGCTGGAGTTACAACCTGGATGGTGAACTGGTGGGTATTCCCTTTGGCAAGGAAGGGTTCCCGGATATCGACCGCAGCAAGCTCGGCTTGAAGACGCTGCAGGTGGAAGAAAAATACGGCATGATCTTTGTGATGCCGAACCCGGAATTGCGCTTTGACATTGATGAAGTGTTGGGCGGTATTCAGGAGCGCATGTCAGGTTTCGGCTTTGAGGATCATCACTACCTTGGGGTGAAGCAGGTCTATACCGATTTCAGCTGGAAACTCAATATGGATACCTTCCATGAGTTTTACCATTTTGATTTCCTGCATCCGGAAAGTATCGGTGCCATGGCATACGGCAACACCGCCAATTACGTGCAGTATGGGCGCAACCACTCGATGAGCTCGGCAACGCTGCAAATCAACGACTTGAAGGATATTCCTGAAGAGCAGTGGTTGCCGCGGGAATACAGTTCCTATGTGAACTATATTTTCCCCAACACAGTGATTTTTGTAGTCAATGACCACTTCCAGACCTGGCGTGTCTATCCGATCAGCACTGACAAGTCGGTGGTATACCACAGCATGTTTATCCCGAAAAAGCCGGCCAATGAAGAAGAGCAGAAGGCGTTCGAGGATTACTTCCAGATGATCAACGATGTGGCGGTTGCCGAGGATTATGGGCTCGTCGACAAGGTACATCGGGGCCTGCAGGCCGGCATCGAGCGCAAGGTGATTATCGGTCGCAATGAGCCCGGTGTTCAGAATATGCATCGCACACTGAACGAAGTGCTGGCATAGCTGAGATAGGCATCTTCGCTCAGATTTCGCAAATGCCCCCTGTGACGACAGTCAGCGGGGGCATCCTTAGCTCAGTTGTCCGGTCATGCGTCAGGCGGGCTCAAACAGTTCCAGAATACTGGAGAAGTCCTTCCTGCCATCTCCCACAGCCTGCTTTTCCTGATAGAGCGCCGCGGCCAGTTCCCCGAGCGGAATTCGGCTGCCGGTAGTCTTTGCATTATCGACAGCCAGGCCGAGGTCCTTTGCCATCAGGTCCACCATAAACCCCGGCGCATAGCCGCGCGATGCCGGGCTGTCCATGACGCCCGGAAAAGGGTTGTAGAGTTCCAGTGACCAGTTTCGGCCTGAACTGTTCAGCATGATTTCCGACAGGATCTTGGGATCAAGGCCACAGTTTGCCCCCATCTTCAACGCTTCACTGGTGCCGATCATATGGATCGCCAGCAGCATGTTGTTGCACATTTTCGCGACCTGACCCGCCCCGTGATTGCCTGCGTGGAAGATGCGCTTACCCATGGCTGACAGAATGGGTTCTGCGCGCAGGAATGCATCCGCACTGCCGCCACACATAAAGGTCAGGGTACCGGCCTGGGCCGCGGCGACGCCGCCGGAAACCGGCGCATCGAGCATATCCAGCCCGATTTCGGCGCAGGCACCCGCAACTTGCTGCACCGTTTCGCCATCGATAGTCGAGCAGTCCAGGATCAGAGTGCCCGGTGCCACGGATTCAAGCAGGCCCGGTTGGCCGCCATTGCCCAGATACAGGCCGGCAACGTGTTTGCCCGCGGGTAGCATGGAAATCACGACGTCGGCCCCCGCAACGGCCTGCTCCGGGCTGCTGGCTGCACTGGCCCCCTGATCCTGCAGGGTCTGCAATGCCTCGGGTACCAGGTCGAAGACCTGAACGGTGTAACCGGCCTTGAGCAGGTTGGCCGCCATAGGTCCGCCCATGTTGCCCAGGCCGATAAATGCGATTGTTTTCATATTGACTTCCTTTTGCAGGTCCCGGTTATAGGTCGTAAAGCGGATTGGTTGCCCACGGCGGCGTGAAAAATTGTTCGACAAGTTCTTCGGGAATATCAGCGATCCGTTGGAATTGCCAATTGGGCTGGTTGTCCTTGTCGATCAACAGTGCGCGCACACCCTCGGAAAACTCCCGGTTACGTACAATACGCGTCGATAACAGCATTTCGGCCTTGAAGACCGCGGCCAGGTCCAGGCCCTGACAGCGTTCCAGCTGCTCGTGGATCAGCCTCGCGGATAGTGGCGAACCAGCCTTGAGTGCGGCCTTGGCCTTGTCCAGCCAGGGAGAGTCGCCCTCAAGCGCGTCGATCGCGTCAATGATTTCCTCGAGCGTTTGCTGGCTGCAGGCCGCTTCGATGGCCACTGCCATGCCTTCGAGGTTGCCCTGCGGCAATTCGGTCAGTGCATGGGCTGACAGCACCTCGTCAATGATGGACGAATTGGCTTCCTTCTGGTTGCCGGGGCGCCATGCCTGCTGGCACAGCGATGTGAGAAATGCCTCGCGCTGTGCCGCATGGGCTGCGTGGCTGACAAGTCCGGTGTAAAGGGCGTCTGTCAGGTTGATGGAGGAGGCGGTCAGACCGAGGAACAAACCAATGCGGTGCGGCATGCGATTGAGGAAATAGGTACCGCCGACATCGGGATACAGCCCGATGGTGATCTCCGGCATTGCAATACGGGTTTTCTCAGTGCCAACGCGGTGGCTTGCGCCTGCCATCAGCCCGAGGCCACCGCCCATGACAATGCCATGACCCCAGCAAATCAGCGGTTTGGTGTAGGTATGGATCAGGTAGTCGAGGCGGTATTCTTCCTCAAAGAAGGTTTCTGCGTAAACGCAGGGGCCGCTGGTAGTGCCGGAGGCAGAGCGATACAGTTCCTGGATATCGCCACCTGCGCAAAGCGCTTTTTCACCGGCGCCCTGCAGAAACACAGCGGCGATGTTGTCGTCTGTCTGCCAGTCGTTCAGGCAGGAAGTGAATTCGCGGACCATATCCAGGGTCAGGCTGTTCAGGGTTTTTTCCGAGTTGAGCGTGATAACCCCGACTGCCCCCTGATCTGCGACTCTCACTTCGGTAATGACGTTCTCCATCATGTATCAGCCCTGTTTCCAATCGGGTTTGCGCTTTTCCAGGAAAGCGAGGGTACCTTCGCGCTGGTTGGCGCCGCCGATCAGGTCGACGAAATTCGTCCGTTCCGACTTCAATCCTGCCGCGAGCGCGTTTTCCCGCGCCTGCGAGAGCAGGCGTTTGCAGGCTTTTACCGCATCCGGGCTCTGTTGCGCGACGCCCTGTGCGAGGACCAGTGCCGTTTCCAGTGCCTGTCCACTGGACACCGCCTGTTGGGTCAGGCCGATTTTTTCCGCTGTGGCAGCGTCGATGCGTTCCCCGCACAGGATCAGGCGTGCAGCCCAGGCTTCCCCCACCAGCCAGCCCAGCCGTTGCGTGCCGCCGGCGCAGGGCAGTAGCCCGACCTTGGCTTCGGGCAGGGCGACCTGGGCGTGCTCCTCGAAGATCCGGATATCGCAGGCCAGCGCGCATTCCAGGCCGCCGCCCATCGCATAGCCGTTGACCGCGGCAATGGAGACACCCTGAAACTCAGCCAGGGTTTCAAAAGCCTCCCCGAACAGGCGCGCGACTTCCGCGGACAGGACCTTGTCGCCCTCGGCAAACTGTTTCAGGTCCGCACCCGCAGAGAAGAACTTTTGGCCCTGGCCATGTATGACCAGTGCGCTGATCTGCGGTAGGGCATTCAGGTTATTGATGATCGTCTTGAGACCGCTGAGACTTTCGACGTCCCAGGTGTTCGCTGGCGGGTTGTTGATGGTGATTACTGCAATGTGCTCACGAAGCTCGACAAGAACTTTTTCGGTAGGGCTTATGCTGTCCATGGTTTTTCGTTTCTCTGGTTGTTAGCTGATCAGCGCGTCGCGGTGCTCGGAGAGCAATCGACGCGCAATCACCAGGCGCATGATTTCATTGGTGCCTTCCAGGATCCGGTGCACGCGCGTATCGCGGAAGTAGCGTTCGATCGGGTATTCGCGGACATAACCGTAGCCGCCGTGCAACTGAATCGCGTCATCGCATATGCGGAAGCAGGCATCGGTAGCAAAACGCTTTGCCATGGCGCAGACAGCGGTCTTGTCCGGCAGTTTGCGGTCTAGCTTGGAAGCGGCCAGGCGGATCATCTGGCGGGAGGCCACCAGGTCAGTGGCCATGTCAGCCAGTTTGAACTGCGTATTCTGGAAATCGGCGATTGCCTGGCGGAACTGCTTCCGTTCCTGCACATAGGCCGCGGTCATTTCCAGGCAGGCCCGGGCTGCACCCACGGAGCAGGCGGCGATATTGATCCTGCCGCCATCGAGGGCTTCCATGGCAAGGCCAAAGCCTGCGCCTTCCTCTGCCAGCAGGTTATCGGCCGGTACCCTCACGTTTTCGAAAGTGATGGTGCATGTGGGCTGGCTGTTCCAGCCCAGTTTTTCCTCGGGCTTGCCGAAGTGAATGCCTGCAGAATCTGCGGGTATCGCGACGCAGCTTATCCCCTTGGGGCCGGGTTCGCCGGTACGCACCATGGTGACCAGGATATCGGTCTCTCCGGCGCCGGAGATAAAGCACTTGCTGCCGTTGACGATATAGTCGTCGCCATCGCGTTCAGCCTTTGTGGCCAGTGAAGCGGCATCGGATCCGGCGCCCGGCTCGGTCAGGCAGTAGCTTGCCAGTTGCTGGCCGGTTGCCAGTACCTCACACCACTGTGCTTTCAGCTCAGGCTTTCCATAGCGCGCGAGCATATTGAGCGCCATATTGTGAATGCTGATAAAGGCCGCAGTAGAGGTACAGGCCGCGGCCAGTTCCTCGATGATCAGCGCACTGTCCAGTCGGCTCAGGCCAATGCCACAGTCTTGCTCCGGCACATACAGAGACATAAAGCCCAGTGCGCCCGCCTCGATAAACAGCTCTTTCGGGAAAATATGCTCTGCATCCCACCTGGCCGCGTGGGGTGCCATCTGGCTCTCCGCGAACCTGCGTGCGGTTTCCTGAAAGGCCCTCTGGTCTTCATTCAGTTCGTAGTCCATGTATTCCTCGTCGGGTACGCTGTATCAAGCCGAAACCGGAGCATTACTTCAGTGCGATACTCATATTCGGTGCAGAAACCTTTGTTTCTTTCCAGGCAGCGGTCACGGTTTTCGTTTCCGTATAGAAGCGTACCGCCTGTTTTCCGTAGGCATGCAGGTCGCCCATAAAAGACTTTTTCCACCCGGTAAAGGAGAAGAAGGGTAGGGGGACCGGGATCGGGATGTTTACGCCCACCTGGCCAACCTGGACATCGTGCTGATAGCGCCGTGCATTGACGCCGGAAGTGGTGAATATGGAGGTACCGTTGCCGTAGGGGCTGTCATTCACGATCTGTAAAGCATGGTCGAGGCTATCCGCGCTTACACAACAGACCACCGGCCCAAAAATTTCTTCGCGGTAGATATCCATTTCGGTGTTGACGTCGGTAAACAGGGTGGGGCCCACCCAGTTGCCGTCAGGATATCCCTCGATTCTGATGTCGCGACCATCGAGCACACAGGTTGCGCCCTGGTCGATGCCGCTCTGGATCAGTTGTTCGACCCGAGCCTTGGCCGCCTTGCTGACAAGGGGGCCGTAGGCAGCATCCGGATCGTTCCAGACCCCGGGGCGGATTGATTTGAGACGCTCCGCCAGTTCGCCTGCCCATTCTATGGTTTCCCCGACAAAGACAATTACGCTGATCGCCATGCAGCGCTGGCCCGCCGCGCCAACAGTGGCGCCCACCAGTGTATTCATCACCGTTTCCTTATCGGCATCGGGCATGACCACCATATGGTTCTTGGCGCCGGCGAAACACTGCGAGCGCTTCAACAGGTTGGTGGTGCTGCGGTAAACGTGTTCGGCGACCGGGACGGAGCCCACAAACGATGTGGCGACGATATCCGGATGGTTGATCAGTTGATCCACCTGCGCCTTGCCGCCATGCACCATCTGCACGATGCCCTTGGGCGCGCCAGCCTGTTGGAACAGCTCCAGCAGCCTGACTGTGGCCATGGGTACCTGTTCCGAAGGTTTCAATATCATGGCGTTGCCGCAGGCCACCGCCATCGGGTACATCCACAGTGGGATCATGGCCGGGAAATTAAACGGGGTGATACCCAGGGTGACACCCAGGGGCTGAACCAGGCTGTAGGTGTCTACGCCGTTCGCAACATTCTCCACGGTTTCGCCCATCAGCAGAGACGGTACATTACAGGCGTGTTCAACCACTTCTATGCCGCGCCAGACGTCCCCCATGGCATCCTCGAGGTTCTTGCCGTTATCTTCCGCAAGAATTTCGGCAATTTCCTTCTGGTGTTCCTTGAGCAGCTGCTGGTAGCGAAGCATCAGTCGCGCGCGTTGTGGTACGGGTGTGTTGCGCCATTCCATAAAAGCGGCCTTCGCACCGGCGACGGCAGCATCTATCTCTTCAGGCGTTGAAAAAGGGACCTGTGCGATCACCGCCTGGGTGGCGGGGTTTACAACATCCTGTTTATCGGCTGACGCACTCTGGATGAACTCTCCATCAATCAGCATTGGCACCTGTGCGGTCATGACTTGCCTCATTTATTTGAATGGTTTTACCAGCACTTTATCGAACCTGGTTGAGGCAGCCATTGAATAAATTGCGCGATATATGGATTATATTGCTGTTAGCTCAACAAAAAGAACGACACGCTATGAGTAAGCCATCGGCATGGCCGCTACCGGAACAGGGACTGCGCTTTTTGGTGCCCCGATTCATCCTCGACCACCTCGACAGGCATGTATTGACACGGGAGTGCTACCCGACAGCAATCGGGTACTACCCAAGGGCAGAAGGGCATGCAATGAGTCGCGCAAGCCATGATGACTTTCTGTTGATCTATTGCGAGAAAGGCTCGGGTGAGGTCATCACCGACCACTTCAGGGGATCGGTGGGGCAGGGGGATATTCTGTTGCTGCCACGCGGAATGGCGCATAAGTATCATGCGGATAGCTCTGAGCCGTGGAGTATCTTCTGGTGTCATTTCAGGGGACAGCTTGCTGAAGAATTTGTTCGCCACATCGGTCTGCTGGATAACCTGCCTGTACTCAAGGGGACTGCTGATCCGGCTCTGGTTTCCAGTTTCAAGTCCCTGCTCAGTATCGCCAGAACCGGTTATGGCAAGACCGCATTCGTGCATTGCGCGAACCAGCTTCGACAGATCCTGACCCTGCTGGCGCGTCTGAGAAAGAAACGCGTCAGGATGCAGAAGAATTTCGATTTCGAGGCCATTCGCAGCTACATGCTGGAGAACGTTGATCAGGTCCTGACCCTGGATGAACTGGCTGCTGTGGGGAACCTCTCGAAGTATCACTTCGCCCGCAAATACAAGGAGCTGACCGGATATACGCCGTTGCAGCACTTTGCGCATCTGAAGATCGAGCACGCCTGCTACCTGCTGGACAGTACTGGCCTGAGTGTCGGGCAGATTTCCGACCAGTTGGGTTACGATGACCCCTTGTATTTTTCGCGACTCTTTAAAAAGACGACAGGACTGGCGCCCTCAATGTATCGGCAGTCTACCCATCGCTGAAACACTGAAGTGGCAGTGTTGCTGGCCCGGGATATCGCGGCTGTGGTTGCTTCCGGTGCATTTTTTTATTTCGACCCCGATCCGCTTTGACAGTACTAAAGTGCCTAACTAGGTTTTTTGTTGACTATTTAAAACAAATTTCCACGGACAGGCCGCCGATGAGTCACTTCCTCGATCGTCTAACGTTCTTTCGTCAAAAAAACGAATCCTTCTCTGGCGGACATGGCATCGCAACCGATGAATCGCGCGATTGGGAAGACGCCTATCGCAAGCGCTGGGCAGCCGACAAGATCGTCCGCTCTACCCACGGCGTAAATTGCACCGGTTCCTGTTCCTGGAAAATCTATGTAAAGGGCGGAATCGTTACCTGGGAAACCCAGCAGACGGACTACCCGCGCACACGCCCCGATCTTCCCAACCACGAGCCAAGGGGCTGCCCGCGCGGCGCCAGTTACAGCTGGTATCTGTATTCCGGCACCCGGGTCAAGTATCCGCTGGTTCGTGCGCAGATGATCGAGGCGTGGCGCGAAGCGCGCAAATCAATGTCGCCGGTGGCTGCGTGGCGCAGTATCGTCGAATCGCCGGCGAGGGATAGTTGGATTTCCCGGCGCGGGCGCGGTGGATTCGTGCGTGCTTGCTGGAGTGAGATCACCGAACTGATTGCCGCTGCAAACGCCTATACCATCGAAAAATACGGCCCGGACCGGGTTGCGGGCTTCTCCCCGATTCCGGCCATGTCGATGGTGTCGTATGCCGCAGGCAGCCGTTACCTGTCCCTGATCGGTGGCGTGCTGCTCAGTTTCTATGACTGGTATTGCGACCTGCCGCCGTCGTCACCGCAGACCTGGGGCGAGCAGACCGACGTCCCGGAAAGCGCCGATTGGTACAACTCCGGTTACCTGTTGGTGTGGGGTTCCAATATTCCGCAGACCCGTTCACCGGACGCGCATTTCTATACCGAGGTGCGTTACAAGGGCACCAAGAGCGTGGTGGTGTCGCCGGACTACAGCGAGGCGTCCAAGTTTGCGGACATCTGGCTGCACCCCAAGCAGGGCACTGATGCTGCGCTGGCGCTGGCCATGGGTCATGTAGTGCTTACCGAGTTCTATGTGAAGCGCCAGGTGCCGTACTTTGACGACTATGCCCGCCGCTATACGGACATGCCATTCCTGGTCAAGCTGGTGGAACGCGACGGGCGGCTGGTGCCAGACCGGCTGTTGCGCGCAGCCGATTTCGATGGCGCGCTGGGCGAAAGCAACAACCCGGACTGGAAGCCGGTGGCGTTCGATGAAAAGAGCGGAAAGATCGTCTGTCCTGCCGGCAGTGCCGGTTTTCGCTGGGGAGAGCAGGGTAAGTGGAATCTCGAGGAGAAAGACGGCGCCGGCAACGATACGCGCCTGCGCCTGAGCCTGGACGCGGTTACCGACGCACGGGAAGCGGTGGCCTTTCCGTACTTCGGGGGTGAGGCACCGGAGACCTTCAACAGCACCGCGCATGATGAGGTACTGGAACGCAGGATTCCTGTGATGACGGTGGATCTGAAAGAGGGCCCCTGCCGAGTCGCTTCCACCTTTGACCTGTTTCTGGCGAATTACGGTGTGGATCGCGGTTTTGGTGGCGACAATGTCGCGACTACGTTTGACGATGACGTGCCCTTCTCGCCTGCCTGGGCGGAATCCGTCTGTGGTGTGCGCCGCGACGACATCGTCCATGTCGCGCGGGAATTCGCGACCAATGCGGAGGTGACGGAAGGACGCTCCATGGTGATTCTGGGGGCCGGCCTGAATCACTGGTATCACATGGATATGAATTATCGCGGCATCATCTCCCTGCTGGTGATGTGCGGCTGTTGCGGTAAGTCCGGTGGCGGATGGGCCCACTATGTTGGCCAGGAAAAGCTGCGCCCTCAGACCGGATGGCTGCCATTGGCATTTGCATTGGACTGGAATCGCCCGCCACGGCAGATGAACGGTACCTCGTTCTTCTATGCCCACACTGACCAGTGGCGTTACGAATCTCTTAAGGTCTCGGACATTCTCTCCCCGCTCGCGCCGGAGGGGGACTGGCATCAATCCATCATCGACTACAACGTGCGCGCCGAGAGGATGGGCTGGCTACCCTCGGCGCCGCAACTAAAGGAAAACCCGATCGCGCTGGCGAAGAAGCTTAAAGCAGCCGGCGTCAAGGCCGCGGAGGCCATCCCGGAGATGCTCAAATCCGGCGAACTGTCATTTGCCTGCGAAGACCCGGACAGCCCGGAAAACTGGCCGCGCAACATGTTCTTCTGGCGCTCCAATGTGCTGGGGGCCAGTGGTAAGGGGCATGAATATTTCCTGAAGCACTTCGTGGGTTCTCTGCACGGTGTGGTGGGTACGGAAAACAGCGACGAGGCGGGCCGGCCGGAAGAGGTGGCCTGGCATGAAGAGGCGCCCAGCGGCAAGCTGGATCTGATGGTCAATATCGATTTCAGGATGTCGACCACCAGTCTCTACTGCGACATCGTGCTGCCAACGGCAACCTGGTATGAAAAGCATGACCTCAACACCTCTGACATGCATCCGTTTATTCACCCGCTGACTGCAGCGGTTGAACCAGTGTGGGAATGTCGCAGCGACTGGGAAATTTTCAAGAGCATTGCCGAGAAATTCTCCGAAGTTTGCCCGGAAATCCTTGGCGTGGAGGAGGATGTGGTGATGACACCGATCCTGCACGACACGCCGGGGGAGATCGCCCAGCCTTACCAGCCACTGGACTGGAAGCGCGGCGAGTGCGAGCCGGTACCGGGGCGCACCATGGCAAATATCGCGGTGGTGGAGCGCAACTTCCCGCAGACTTATGAGCGCTTTATCAGCCTGGGGCCGGAACTGGAAAGCAAGGGTAATGGCGGCAAGGGCCTTAGCTGGAATACGGAAACCGAGGTCAAGAACCTTCGCGAACTGAATGGCGTGCACAAGGACGGCGTCTTTGCCGGGCGCCCCAAAATCGAGACTGATATTGAAGCCTGCGAAGCCATCCTGATGCTGGCCCCGGAAACCAACGGCGAGGTGGCCGTCAAGGCATGGGAAGCCCTGGGCAAGAGTACAGGCCGGGATCACCATCATCTGGCGGAAGGCAAGGAGGAGGAAAAGATCCGCTTCCGTGATGTGGTTGCGCAGCCGCGCAAGATCATCTCCTCGCCGACCTGGTCCGGTATAGAAAGCGAGCATGTTTCCTATACCTCCAATTGGACCAATGTGCATGAGTTGATTCCTTGGCGGACCCTGACGGGACGCCAGCACCTGTATATGGATCATGCCTGGATGCTGGCTTTCGGTGAGGGCTTTGTCACCTGGCGCCCGCCCATCGACACGCGCTCTGTGAAGCAGGTAATGGGCAAGCTGTCCAACGGCAACCCTGAAATCCAGCTGAATATCCTGACGCCACACCAGAAGTGGGGGATTCACTCCACCTACACGGAAAACCTGATCATGCTGAGCCTCAGCAGGGGCGGGCCGGTTGTCTGGATCAGTGAGGATGACGCGGCGGAAGCCGGTATCGAAGACAACGACTGGATCGAAGCCTTCAATATCAACGGCTCCCTGACAGCCCGCGCCATCGTATCGCAAAGGATCATGCCCGGCTCCGCCATCATGTACCACGCACAGGAAAAAATCGTGAATACCGTGGGCTCGGAAGTGACCGGGCAGCGCGGCGGTATCCATAACTCAGTGACGCGGGTCAATATGAAGCCGACCCATATGATCGGCGGCTATTGCCAGATGGCGTGGGGTTTTAATTACTACGGCACCGTCGGTGCCAACCGGGACCAGTTTGTCATTGTACGGAAAATGAATGAAATCAACTGGTTTGACAAGGAAGTGCAGGCGCTCGAAAAGTGAGCCCTGCCGGTAGCGCCAGGCCGTTTTCCAGTAAACGGTTCTGGCAAAAATGGAAATAGGTTTCGAGCCACAGCGGCACAGGAAGGTGCGATGAAGGTCCGAGCGCAGATCGGGATGGTGTTGAATCTCGACAAGTGTATTGGTTGCCACACCTGTTCAATTACGTGCAAGAACGTATGGACAAACCGTGAGGGGGTCGAATACGCATGGTTTAACAATGTCGAGTCCAAGCCAGGCGTAGGCTATCCGAAAGACTGGGAAAACCAGGAGCGCTGGAACGGCGGCTGGATCCGCAAAAAGAACGGCAAAATTCAGCCAAAAGGGGGCTCCAAGTGGCGCTTCCTGGCAAATATCTTCGCCAATCCGGATCTGCCGGAAATCGACGATTTCTACGAGCCTTACACGTTCGAGTACGACTGGTTACAGAAAGCACCGGAACTGCAGGCGCAGCCCTCGGCGAAGCCACGCTCTCTCGTGACCGGGGAGGTCCTTAAGAAAATCGAATGGAGTGGTAACTGGGAAGATGATCTTGGCGGTGAGTTCAGGAAGCGTTCCCAGGACTATAACTTTTCCGGCATAGAGAAAGAGATTTACGGGCAGTTTGAGAAGACCTTTCTCATGTATCTGCCGCGCCTGTGCGAGCACTGCCTGAACCCGTCCTGTGTCGCGTCCTGCCCGTCGGGCGCCATCTACAAGCGCGAAGAGGATGGCATTGTACTGATCGACCAAGACAAGTGCCGGGGCTGGCGCATGTGCGTTTCCGGTTGCCCCTACAAGAAAATCTACTACAACTGGTCCAGCGGAAAGTCCGAGAAGTGTATTTTCTGTTATCCACGCATCGAGGCCGGCATGCCGACGGTCTGTTCGGAAACCTGTGTTGGGCGGATCCGCTATCTTGGTGTGATGTTGTATGACGCAGACCGGATCGAGGAAGCTGCATCGGTCGAGAACGAGAAGGATCTGTACGAAGCGCAGCGCAAAATTTTCCTGGATCCGAGTGACCCGGAAGTGCAGGCGCAGGCCTACCGGGATGGGGTACCCCGTGCATGGCTGGACGCAGCGCAAGAGTCCCCGGTCTACAAGATGGTGATGGACTGGGAGGTGGCTTTCCCGCTGCATCCGGAATACCGCACCCTACCCATGGTCTGGTATATCCCGCCACTGTCACCAATACAGTCCGCCGCAGAGGCTGGCAAGATTGCTGTCAACCACGGCATGCCCGATGTGCAATCCCTGCGGATTCCGTTGCGCTATCTCGCCAACCTGCTGACGGCGGGAGATGAAGCACCGGTTGCGAAGGCGCTGGAAAGAATGCTGGCCATGCGCGCCTATATGCGCAGCAAGACTGTGGACGGCGTAACCAACGAAGCGATTGCCACGGCGGTGGGCCTCGACAGCGATGCCATCGAGGAAATGTATCGCTATATGGCGTTGGCGGCGTATGAGGATCGCTATGTGATCCCCACCAACCACCGCGAGTGGGATGAGAACGCCTACAACCTCCGGGGGAACGCGGGCTTTGCCTTTACCGAGCCTCACAATGGCAAGAGCAAGCACAAGGACATTTTCGGCGGCCCCAAACGCATGCCGCCCAAACCCTACACGGACGTTTCCTGATGAAAAGTACTTTGCGTGCGCTGGCGATGCTGCTGAGCTACCCCGGCGGACCGCTGAAAACCCATATCGCCGAGTTGCGGCAGGTCATCGAGACCGAGCCGCTGCTGAAAAAGCGTGACCGCGCTGCGATTATGCCGCTGCTGCAGCGGATAGAGCAGTCTTCACTGCTGGACCTGCAAATCGAATATTCCGGGTTGTTCGACAGTTCCAGGGCTCTGTCCCTGCATGTCTTCGAGCACATCCATGGCGAAAGCCGTGAGCGAGGCCAGGCCATGATCAACCTGGGCGAGGAGTATGCCGAGCACGGTTTTTACATGGTTACAGAAGAACTGCCGGACTTTATCCCGCTGTTCCTGGAGTTTGTTTCCTGCCTGCCCATCGAGCAAGGGCGGGACTGGTTGTCGCATCCGGCGCATGTTTTTGTGGCGCTGGAGGAGCGGTTGAAGCAGCGGGACTCTGACTATGCCGGAGTGTTCCAGCTGCTTACCTACCTGGCCGGGGACAAGCCGGATATGGAAGCGGTGCAGGAGTTGCTGCAACGCGAGCGGACCGCTGACACGCCCACGGCAGACGAGGAGTGGGAGGAGAAGCCTGTCACTTTCTCTGCGCCGCCCACCATGCAGCCGGAAAGCGGCCTGGTTTCCAGGTTGAAGGCGGCCGGCAAGTTGATCGTAAGTTCGAGTGATAATTAAGAGGTGCACCGATGGCTGATGTCATCAATTACCTGTTGTTTGGCTGGTATCCCTACGTCGCGCTCACGGTTCTGATCCTGGGCAGTATCATCCGGTTTGACAAGGGGCAGTATTCCTGGCGTTCCCAGTCTTCGCAGTTCCTGCGTCGCAAGCAGTTGATGGTCGGTTCCAACCTGTTCCATCTCGGCGTGCTGATTCTGCTGTTCGGTCATTTCGTCGGGTTGCTGACGCCGATCGGCGTTTTCGACTACTTCGGTATCAGCCATGGTTTCAAGCAGCTGATGGCTCTGGTGGTCGGGGGTATCGCCGGCGTGCTGGCATTTATCGGCTGTAGCATGCTGCTCCACCGGCGCCTGTTCGACCCGAGGATTCGGCGCAGTTCCTCTACCGGGGACATCCTTATCCTGCTGTTGCTGTGGCTACAGATTGTCCTGGGACTGGCCACGACTTTGTGGACCATCGACCATATGGATGGCAGTGCGATGGTGCTCTTCATGGGCTGGGCGCAGGGTGTGCTGACGTTCGATCCCAAGGCGGCCGACCTGATCATCGATGCACAGCTGGTATACAAGCTGCACATAGTCCTGGGGCTGACCCTGTTCCTGGTTACACCGTTTTCCCGCCTGGTACACATCTGGAGTGCGCCCATCGGGTACCTGTTGCGCCCGGGGTACCAGGTGGTTCGCTCCCGTCGTCTCGGCAGGGAGGCACGGCCCAATGTGCCCGGTCACGCGGCACCGGACGCGGGGCCGATTGCCCGCCCGGAACCCCCGAAGTAAAGGTCTGCAATGTCAAAAGATGACGCTATTCGTTATGTAGAGCTCAAGGCCTCGCCGGAAGAGGTCGGCTATCAGGATCCGGTCTCCTTTTCTGAGCCGGTGATGCCGTCCGCGTGTCAGGCGGGCGGCTGCGGCGGCGGGTCGCCACCACAGCAGCAGGAGATTGATATCTCCGGGCCGGTGCGGGTTAACAAAATTGAAATATCTCCCGACCAGATCGCACGGGAGATGCAGAATCATCGCGCCGAAGATGCGCAATCTGCATGGGTCAGTGCGGCGCGTGCCCTTGCCATCCGTGAGCTACTGCTACAGGAGGCTGCCCGGCTGGGCATATCCGGGCGCCCGGAGAGCGACTCCGTCGAGCGGGTTGAAACCGAAAC
Source organism: Biformimicrobium ophioploci (assembly GCF_030270605.1). Lineage (GTDB taxonomy): Bacteria > Pseudomonadota > Gammaproteobacteria > Pseudomonadales > Cellvibrionaceae > Biformimicrobium > Biformimicrobium ophioploci. The sequence goes on along the minus strand of NZ_BSYJ01000006.1, from coordinate 27,766 downwards.
AGACGCAGATATCCGCGCGTTGCTGGAGGATCAGCTTGCGGCAGCTGAGGTACCGGAGGAAGCCTGCCAGAGGTACTACGATCAGAATACGCACAGGTTCCGGACGCCGGACCTGTTCGAGGCCGCACACATTCTGATTGAGCCGGCGGAGGACAGCGAGGATGGCTGGCAAGCGGCGAAGATGCAGGCACAACAGCTGATTGGCGAAGTTGGCCATGACCAGTCGCAGTTTGCGGAAGCTGCAAAAAAACATTCGGGCTGCCCCACCGGGCAGCAGGGTGGGGTGCTGGGGCAGGTTCGCCGCGGCGAGCTGACTCAATCCCTGCAGGATGTGCTGGAACAACTCCGGGAAGGCTGCACGGCCTCCCATCCGGTGCGCAGCCGTTATGGCTGGCACGTCGTGCGTCTGCTGCACAAGATTCCCGGGCAGACACTGCCGTTCGAGCTGGCGCAGGAAAAGATCACTGACATGCTCGAGGCCAGGGCCTGGGTAAACAGTGCATCCGACTATATCGTGGCGCTGGCCCGCAAGGGCCGCGTCGAAGGCATACAAATCGATCCGGCTGCAACGGAGTGAGAGGCATCGCCTGATGACCAGTGACAAAGACCCATCGAGGGGCGCCAAGAGCCCTGACCAGGATGCTAACTTAGACCCGGGTCTGAATCCGGACCTGCACATTGTCCGGGACGAAACCTACGGGCCTGACCAGGAAGGCCACGACCCGATGGACAGCGTATCGGTGAAGTCCCGGAAGGAAGGCCGTGCGTGGCCGTGGATCTGGGGCATTGTGGCCATCGCCTGCATCCTGATCACGATTTACCTGATGCTCCCCTGACGTTTAACCGGAATGGTTGAAGGACGCCATGACTCTACCTGCTAATGTAACCCGGTCCGACCAGAACCGCGCGCTGACGCTCAGTACCATCGCGTTTACCGCGTGTTTCGCGGTGTGGACGATATTCTCCATCATCGGGGTGGCGATCAAGGAAGAACTGGACCTGAGCGACTTCCAGTTCGGGGTTCTGGTGGCGACGCCGGTGCTGACGGGTTCATTGACCCGCCTGATTCTGGGTGTATGGACCGAGCGTTACGGCGGCAGGCTGGTGTTCACCCTGCAGATGCTCCTGACGGCACTGGCCACCTGGCTATTGACCCTGGCCAGTACTTACCCGATGTACCTGCTGGCCGCGCTTGGTATCGGCCTGGCCGGCGGTTCCTTCATCATCGGCGTGACCTACGTATCGAGCTGGTATGAACCGGAGATGCAGGGTACTGCGCTTGGCATTTTTGGTGCGGGTAACGTTGGTGCGGCAGTTACCAAATTTCTGGCGCCTTTCGTTCTGGTCGCGTTCGGCTGGCATGCAGTTGCTTATGTCTGGGCGGCGGCACTGGTATTGATGGCAGTGATTTTCTATTTTTCCGCCAAGGATCATCCAAAACTGGTGGAAGACAAGGCCGCAGGCAAGAAACCCATATCCTTTGCCGAGCAATTCAAGCCACTCAATGATATCCGGGTGTGGCGCTTCTCCCTCTATTACTTCTTTGTGTTCGGTGGTTTCGTTGCGCTGGCGCTGTGGTTACCCAATTACCTGGTGGAAGTGTATGAGGTAGACCTGAAGACTGCCGGTATGGCCGCCGCGGCATTTTCATTGTCGGCGTCGCTGTTCCGTGCCTATGGCGGGCACCTGTCGGATCGCTTCGGTGCGCGTTCGGTGATGTACTGGACGTTCGGTTTTTCCCTTGTGATGCTGTTCATGCTCTCCTACCCGCCCACGCAGTACATCATTGAAACCAAGGAAGGGCCGCTGACCTTCGCCACCGAGATGGGACTGTGGCCATTCGTGGTTACCCTGTTTGTGCTCGGTTTCTTCATGAGCCTGGGCAAGGCTGCTGTCTATAAACATATCCCGGTCTACTACCCGCACCACGTCGGTTCGGTGGGCGGACTTGTCGGCATGATTGGTGGCCTCGGTGGCTTTGTCCTTCCCATCATCTTCGGGGTGATGATGGACCTTACCCATATCTATACCAGCTGCTTTGCCGTTCTCTTTGCCGTTGTGCTTGGCTCGCTGGTCTGGATGCATTATGCAATTGGCAAGGAAGAGAAACTGATTGCAGCGGGCGGGCCGGAGCGTGACCAGGAGCTGGCTGCGGAACAGCGGATGGCCGCTACAGCTGAAGCAGATTCCCGGGTGCTGACCGACTGGCGTCCCGAGGAACCAGAGTTCTGGCGGGATACCGGTCACAAGATCGCGCGCCGCAATCTCTGGATCTCGATTCCCGCGCTTTTGCTGGCTTTCTCCGTGTGGATGGTCTGGTCCATCGTTGTGGCGAAGCTGCCATCGATCGGTTTCGACTTCAATCCGTCGCAGCTTTTCTGGCTGGCTGCGTTACCCGGTTTGTCGGGCGCCACCTTCAGAATTTTTTACAGCTTTATGGTGCCGATCTTCGGCGGGCGTCTGTGGACCACACTCTCCACTGCCTCGTTGTTGTTGCCCGCAATCGGTATGGGCTATGCCGTGCAGAACCCGGACACGCCGTTTATCGTGTTCCTGATCCTCGCATTGCTGTGTGGCCTGGGTGGCGGTAACTTCGCATCCTCCATGGCCAATATCGCATTCTTCTTCCCGAAGGATGAGAAGGGCAACGCATTGGCGCTGAATGCGGGGCTGGGTAACCTCGGTGTTTCCGTAATGCAGTTTGTGGTGCCGCTGGTGATCACGGTCAGTGTATTCGGGGCCATTGGCGGTGAACCCCAGAAGGCCGACGATGGCACACTGATGTGGATGCAGAACGCGGGCTTTGTCTGGGTGCCGTTTATCGCGCTCTCTGCCGCGGCAGCCTGGTTCGGCATGAATGATATTGCGGAAGCAAAATCCAGTTTCAGCGAGCAGGCGGTAATCTTTAAGCGCAAGCATAACTGGCTGATGTGTATCCTCTACACGGGCACTTTCGGCAGCTTTATCGGCTACTCTGCAGCGTTCCCGTTGCTGGCGCGGCTGCAGTTTCCCGAGGTGAATGCGCTCAAGCTGGCATTCCTGGGGCCGCTGGTGGGTGCACTCAGCCGGGCGGCAACCGGCTGGATCTCGGACAAGTATGGCGGCGCGCGTGTTACTTTCTGGACCTTTGCTGGCATGATCGCCGCGGTATACTGTGTGATTCATTTCGTTACCAATAGCGACCAGCCCGGGGCCTTCTGGGGATTCTTTGCGTCTTTCCTGGCCTTGTTCTTCCTCACAGGTGTGGGCAACGCGTCTACGTTCCAGATGATCCCCAATATCATGGGCAGTGAAATTCCCCGCTTGATGCCGAATCTGCGCGGCGAGGACCTGATGCGCCAGGTGGAGCGCGAGAGTGCGGCCATTATTGCGTTTACCAGTGCGATTGCGGCTTACGGAGCCTTCTTCATTCCGAAGTCCTACGGTACATCGATCGAGCTGACAGGCAGTCCGCTCGCCGCACTGTGGTGCTTCCTGGTCTTCTATATCGTCTGCCTGTTGCTCACCTGGTATTACTACTCTTCCCGTCGCGGGTTGCTGTATGACATTGAGCGGCAGAAAAAATGAACTGAAAGCAGGGTTGGACCGATGAGAAAATTTTTGAGTATTGCTGCGGCTACCGTGTTGCTGGCCAATCCGGCATTCGCCCAGCAGGCGAGTGATGTGCCGGATGCTGGCAGCTCGGCCGCCAAAAAGCAGGACGTAAAAGAGCGTGAAGCGCAGCTGGAAAAGCAACAAGAAAAGCAGCAAGAAAAGCAGGAAGCGTTGAAAGAGGAGCAGCGCGAGCGCGCTGAAAAAGAAGCAGAACGCGCGCAAGAGCAGCGCAAGCAGGCGGAAGCCCAGGCAGAAGCTGCGCGAAAGAAAGCTGAAGCAGAGCGCAAGCAGCAGGAGAAGGCCAGAGAAGGTAAAAAGAAGCTGGACGGACAGCAAAAGGAAAAGGCCAAGAAACCGACCGAACCCTCCCGCGGACAGAAAGAACAGAAACAAAAAGACAAGGAAAAGGATTGGTGGCGTTTCTGGGAGGATTCAGGCGCCCCCTGAAGGACTGCAGCTACTCCCTATTCGTTTTTGACTCTCCAAACACTACTCGCCATACTCTCCGGTGATACCAGGGTCGGTTGCCGGCCCTCACAACTCAATAAAAAGCTGACTCGTTGCGGAAGTTTTTCGCCATTCGGCGCAGGACACTATCTATCGGGACTACAGGGAAATACTAATGAAAAATATAGTACCAGTTGTCATGACTGCCATGTTGCTGTCTGGCCCGGCGTTGGCGCAGCAAGCTCCGGATGTACCGGAGAAAGCCAAACCCGGCATGGAAAAGAAGGAAGCGAAAGAGCTGGAAAAGCAGGCGAGAAAAGAGCAGAAAGAAGCCATGAAGGCGCGAGAACACGCAGAAAAGGAAGCTGCCAAAGAGGCGGAGCGACAGCGCGAGCGTGCGGAGGAACAGGCGGAAGAGCGTGCAGAGGAGGCCAGGGAGCAGGCAGAAGAACAGCGCAAGCAGAAGGAAAAGCAGCTGAAAGCGCAGGAAAAACAGGCCAAGATAAAGGCCGAGCAGGAAATGAAAGAGCTGGATAAAGGCTCGGAACAGGGCAAGAAAGCCCGGGAAGAGAACCGCAAGAAGTGGTGGCGCTTCTGGGAAGACTGATCTTCACCTGACACAGGCCAGTGGGCGGGACATGGGCCCCGCCCGGGGCCGACAATTATTGCTCGTCCTTGTCCTTGAAGATGGCAACACCCTGTTTGCCATTGGAGAGGCGCCACGCCCGGTACATCCCCTCGGTATTGAACTCCAGCGCAATGTTGCCCATATGGTCAATGGCGACGATACCGCCGGTGCCGCCGGCCGGCAGTAACACATCCTGAATCACGGTTTTGGCGGCAACACTCAGGTCCTGCTTGCGGTAGAGGATGCGGCTGCAGACATCGGCGGCAACATGGTAGCGGATGAAGTATTCGCCGTGCCCGGTCGCGGAGACCGCGCAGCTCTTGTTATCCGCCCAGGTACCGGCGCCGATTACCGGCGAATCGCCAACCCGCCCCCAGCGCTTGGCCGTCATGCCGCCAGTGGAAGTACCGGCTGCGAGGTTACCTTTCTTGTCCAGTGCCGCCACGCCAACGGTGCCAAACTTGTAGTCCGGGTCTGTCAGGGTGCCGCTGGTTTCCAGGGAGGCTTTTGCCTTGTCCAGTTGCTTGCGCCGGAAATCGGTATTGAAATAGTTGTTGTCGACAGTCTCAAGGCCCGCGTCTTTCGCAAAAGCATCCGCTCCGGCCCCTGAAAGCATGACATGCGGGGACCTGTCCATTACCGCACGGGCCGCGAGAATCGGGTTTTTGACACTTTTAACGCCGGCAACTGCGCCCGCATTGCGGTCCTTACCGCTCATGATGGAGGCATCGAGTTCGTGTTCGGCATCGAAGGTGTATACAGCACCCTTGCCGGCATTGAACAGCGGCGAATCCTCCAGAATCAGAATGGCCTTTGTGACCGCGTCGATTGCTGAGCCACCGGTCTCCAGTACATGGTACCCAGCGTCCCGGGCCTCAGCCAGTTTCTCCCGAAAGGCGGCCTCCTGCTCTTTGCTCAGGTTCGCTTTTGAGATGGTACCGGCACCACCGTGCAGGACCAGGCCAAATTTGGCTGCCCAGGCGGGTGCTGACAGGGTCAAGAAAGCAAGAAGGAGGACCTTTTTCATTTTTTATCCGTAGTCTGGTGATTCAGGAAGGCGACGATGCGCAAAGGGCCGCCACTGCCGCCTTCAATTTTCATCGGCAAGGCGATCACATAGGCGCCTTTGTCTGGGAGCTTATCCAGATTGGCAAGATTTTCAAAGGCCGGGATGTTCTTTTCGAAGAGGATCCGGTGGGCCATGAAGTCCTTTGACTGTCCGTAGTCGATGCTTGGGGTATCGAGCCCGACTGCGTCGATGTCCCGCTCATCAGCGAGGAAACGTGCCGCGTCCGGATGCAGGCCGGGGAAGTGCAGCGCGTCCACTGCAGCCTTGCCACGCCTGTCGGTGCCCATATAGGCGACTTTGTCGCCGTACAGAGGTGCCGAGCCCGTATCGAAGAGTACTATCGCACCGGTTGCTATCCGGCCATGTTTTTTCTCCCATGCCCTGATATCCGCCACGCTGATCAGGTAATCACGGTTTCCGGCGGCCCTGTCACCCACCCGAATCACTACGGCCGGGCCGGTCAGGCGCGTGATGGGTATCTGGTCGGTTGTGTGCCGGCCCTCGGCAAAGTGCACCGGTGCATCCAGGTGTGTGCCGCCGTGCTCGGCGGTACTGAATTCATAGGCCGTGTAGTACCAGCCGCCGTCGGTATGGCCTTCCGCAATAGTGGACTTCCTGAATTCCGGCGAGGTTGGCCAATAGATGCTGTCGCTATTGAAAGGGTGGGTAAGGTCTATCCATTCCCCGGGCCTGTCCAGCTGCTGCGCAAAAACGCATAGCGGCGACACCAGTAAGGCGAACCGGATGGTTTCCCGAAGCATGGCCCTTCTAATGGCGGATTAGCGGGGAAACAGCAGGGTAAAAATCAGGCGGCCACCCCAGCCCTCTGGCGAGCCGGTGGTGTCATCCACCCAATAGCGTGCACCCCCGCCAACCTGGATCATCTGCCCACCAACCGTAAGGACTTTTGTAACCTGCATGTTTATCGGCACAGACCATTCCTCATCTGTCCAGCTATAGGTGCTCTCTGAATTCATGGAGAATGTCCAGGCACTCTTGGTCGTATAGGCGACAAACGGCTGCAGGAAAGTGTTGTTGAGGTCCACACTGTTTCCAAACGTCGTGATGTGGTTGACAAGGGAGCCATACGTCCAGGGACCGGACTGGCGCAAGGCAACCCCTGTTGGCCCCATGCCGAAGGTGTCGAGGCCGGTCAGGTCATCTGTGGCGGTGGGCAGCAGGAAAACCGGACCGGCGCCCCAGGTCCAACCCGATTCCGAGGGTTCCTTGGGAGAGAAAAACATGCTGGTGAGGTTATCACCTAGCGCCTGCTGGCTGCCGGCGCCGGGGAAGATTCCGGATTGGTCGATGACCGGCAGGATCGAGCGAATGATCAGGTTCCAGTCTTCGTTGATGGAAATAGGAATCACCGGCTGGATATTAAGCTGCCAGCGGTCGCCACTGTCGTTAGGGCCGATGTTTTCATCATAATTGAACTGGAAGGGCACGCTGATCAGCGAGGCGATGGGGTTTGCCAGTTTCTTGGCCGCTTCCTCCGCGCTGACGGCGCCACTGCTCTGGACTTCTTCCCGCACTCCTGCGGTGTCTTCTCCGGGGTTCTGGGCGAAAGCGGGTCCGGTAAGTAGTGTCGTCAGCGTCCAGGCCGCCACATGGGTAACCAGCGTTCTGCTGTCCAATTGGTGCTTCATGAGAACTCCCTTCCCGGATCCGGTTTAGCTGTCCATCCCTTGTAAAAACTTTAGCAGAATAACCGCTCGCGAAATTAGCAAGACAATCCCGTCGATCTATTCCCTGATGCGAAAGCTACTATTTTGAATCTCCAATTTTAGCGATTCCGACGATTTGCATATCGCATCATTGGGATAGGAAAAAATCTGCCACTAAGTCTGCTTTGCAGTACTAAAGTTTCTCTGAGTAACTCCTTTTTTCTGGCGCTGGTTATGGTCTGGAATGTGATGTCCTTTCGAACTGCTGCAATAACTCTGCTTTCTTTTGGCCTGGCTATGTCTTTTGGTTGCGACAGAAAGTCGGAGACGGAGCAGGCTACTGCACCACAGGCCAAGACAGTGCTGGCCGTGAAGACGGAACGCAGAAAGTTCCGGCCCACATTTGAGCTGCCGGCTGTTGTGGAAGCGGTAGAAACCGCGCAGCTGTACCCGCGCGTGAAGGGGATCTTGCGTGAAGTGAATGTCCTGCCCGGCGCGACAGTCGAGAAAGGGGATGTGGTCGCTCGTCTCGATGCGGATGAATTCCAGCAGGCGCTGGAGGAAGCTGAGGCCGGGTTAAGGGAAGCCGTCGCCTCTGCCGAGCAGGCAAAGGGGAATTACAGCAGGGCACAGGAATTGCGGCCGAAGGGATACATCTCCGCGCAGGATTTTGACAAGGCTAAAGCACTGGCGCTGGCCGCGGATGCCAAAGTTGCGAAAATGGAAACCCTGGTCAAGCGAGCGCGCCTGAATCTCGACTATACGGAAGTCCGGGCGCCATTCCGCGGCAAGGTATCCAAGCCCGCCTATGCAGTGGGTGACATCGTTGCGCCGCAATCACCGTTTGTTCCCATTGTTTCGCTGGTCAAGCTGGATCCTGTGTATGCTGTCGCGCATGTAGACCAGAAGAGCTACACCGAGTTCATTGAGAAAAGATCAGATTTACGCGAACGCGGCATTCAAATTCCGGAAATGCATATCTCCTTGCTGACGCCCGGCGGCAAGCAGTATCCCTATGAAGGAAAGTTTCTGGAGTGGGATGCAACAGCTGCATCGAGCAAGGGTACTATCGCAGGGCGGGTTTCATTCCCTAATCCCGAGGGCACTCTGTTACCTGAGGAAAATGTCACTCTCAAGGGCAATTTTCTGGAAGAGATAGAACGGGTGATGGTCCCGCAAAAGTCTGTCTTGCAGGACCAGCAGGGACATTATGTTTTCGTGGTGAACAGCGAGGGCAAGGTTGAGCGCAAGAACATCGAGGTTGGCATCCGGGTTGGACCGGATTGGGCAGTGTCGCAGGGTCTGGAGCCCGGCGAACAGGTGATCGTAGAGGGCTTGCAGAAGATCAGGGCCGGGGAGGCTGTCCAGGTAGAGCATGTACCGTTCCAGGAGCCGGACACTTCCACGGATATCAACCGCGCGGGAAAAATTACCTTGCAGGATGAAAACGGCCAGACAATGCAACAGGGGCAGCAGCCTGAAGGAGACGATACGCAGGAGCGCGGCAAGTAGCGACGTCAATGGACTGAGGTAAGCACCATGAGCCCCGAGTTTTTTATCAAGCGACCAAAGTTCGCGTTTGTCATATCGATCCTGATTACGATTATTGGCCTGCTGTCGCTGTTCGTTATGCCGGTGGACCAGTACCCTGACATCGCCTCTCCCAAGATCAATGTGCGTGCCGTTTATCCCGGTGCGGACGCCCAGACCGTAAAGGATGCGATCGCTACACCCATTGAGGATCAGGTCAACGGTGCTGAGGGCATGGTTTACATGACCTCGAAGTCGTCCAGTGATGGCAGCTATAACCTCACAGTTACCTTTGACATCGGCGTTGATGATGACATGGCGCAGGTCGACGTCCAGAACCGCGTGGCACTGGCGGAGCCGCTGCTGCCGCCAGAGGTTGTGAAACGCGGTATCAAGGTAAGAAAGCGCTCGTCCGATATGTTGATGGTTGTCAACCTGCTTTCCCCGGATGATCGTTACGACGGTATTTTCCTTTCCAATTACGCCTCCCTGAATGTGAAGAATGAGCTGGCGCGGGTTGCCGGGGTTGGTGAGGCGCGAGTTATCGGTGCGCTGGATTACGGTATGCGCGTGTGGCTTGACCCGATAAAAATGGCCAAGCGGGAAATATCGGTCAACCAGGTCATCGCGGCAATCAAGGAGCAGAATGTCCAGGCGGCGGTGGGCCAGCTTGGCGGTCAGCCGGCACCAGAGGATACCCAGTTCCAGTACGTGCTCAGGACCAAAGGCCGCCTGGTAACTGAGGAAGAGTTCGGAGACATCGTTCTGCGTGCAGGGGAGGGCGGTGCGGTCATCCGCATGCGCGACGTGGCGCGGATAGAGCTGGGTGCTTTTTCCTATAGAGGATTCGGTGAATACAATAACCGGCCCGGTGTTGTACTGGCGATCTACAAGCTTTCCGATGCGAATGCGTTGAACGTGGCAGAGGCCGTCAAGGAGAAAATGCAGGAATTGTCCCAGTACTTTCCTGAAGGCCTCGAGTATGACATCGGTCATGATACAACGGAGTTTATCTCTGCTTCGCTGGAAGAAACCGTACACACGCTGTTCTTCACAATTGCACTGGTGGTGTTTGTTACCTATCTGTTCCTCGGGAATGCCAGAGCCGCCCTGATACCGACGATTGCAGTACCGGTGTCGATCATCGGTACCCTTGCGGTACTTTATGCCCTTGGTATGACGGTGAACACTGTAACGCTGTTTGCCCTTATTCTGGCAATTGGTGTGGTGGTGGATGATGCGATCATCGTGGTGGAAAATGTCGAACGCATCATGGAAGAGGAGGGGCTATCTCCACGGGAGGCGACTTCGAAGGCGATGAAGGAAGTGGCCGGGCCGATCTTTGCCACTTCCATGGTCCTCGCCGCTGTATTCGGGCCGACGATGTTACTGCCGGGTATGACCGGCAGGATGTTTGGCCAGTTTGGTACCACGCTGGTGGTTTCGGTGCTGATCTCGATGGTCAATGCGCTGACGCTGAGCCCGGCACTTGCATCCATTATCCTGAAACCCGGCCATCACAAGCCCAACCTGGTCATCCGCGGTTTCAATGCGGTGTTCAACCGGGTGGCGTCGGGTTACGTGAGCCTGGTGGACTGGATGGCGCGGCACCTTGTGATAAGTTTCGCGATCATTGTTGCGCTTTTCGCAGCATTGGTATTCCTGTTCAAGATGACACCCGCCAGTTTTATTCCGGACGAGGACAAAGGGTTCTTCATGGTGGATGTAACCCTGCCGGAGGCAGCCTCGCTGAATCGGACCGAAAAGGTCATGGATGAGATAGCCGATGCATTGAAAGCAGATCCGGCGATCGATAAGGTCATTTCCGTTAACGGGGTCGGCTTGATCAGTGGTGCAATTTTGCCAAATGCCGGCATGGTGATTGCAAAATTGAAACACTGGCACGAGCGCAAATCGCCGGAGACGCACCAGTTTGCGCTACAGAAAAAATACCAGGCACAGTTCGCGCAGATGCCGGAAGCGCAGATGCTGGTATTCGGCGCGCCTGCCATCCCCGGGTTGGGTGCGATGGCTGGTTTCTCCTTCATGCTGGAAGATACACAGGGAAGGGGGGCGCAGAGCCTGGCGGAAGTGGTTGAGTTATTCAGCGCGGAAGCTTCGCGTCAGCCCGAGATTACGCGGGCATTTTCTACCTTCAGGGCGAGTTCTCCGCAGATACAGCTGAATATCGATCGGGTAAAGGCCAAGACCCTGGGTGTCAGTATTTCCGACATTTTCCTGGCGCTACAGACTCACCTGGGCGCCCTCTATGTCAATGACTTCAACCTCTACAACAAGACTTTCAAGGTAATGGTGCAGGCAGACTCCCGTTTCCGCCAGGATGAGGATGATCTGAACAGCATCTATGTAACCAATGCCAAGGGCGAGCAGGTACCGATCAGTGCGGTGCTGACAACCGAAGCGAGCCGTGGCTCGGACATACTGGACCGGCATAATACCTATGACGCAGCGATGATTCGCGGCGGTCCCAATATGGCAGGCGGCTACAGTTCGGGTGATGCCATGGCGGCATTGGAACGGGTTGCGGGTACCACGCTGCCGGAGGGCTACAAGTATGAGTGGTCCAACTCCAGCTTTGAGGAGCGCAAGGCCGGCAATGCGGCGGTGATTGCGCTATTCCTGTCACTGATATTTACCTACCTGTTCCTGGCGGCACTGTACGAGTCCTTCTTGACACCGTTTGCGATCATTCTTTCCGTGCCGATCGCGATTGTCGGGGCACTTATCGCGCTGCAGGTGGGGGTGGAGCCCCTGAGCCTGTACGGGCAGATCGGGCTGGTGCTATTGATCGGGCTTGCGTCCAAGACGGCGATTCTCATTGTTGAATTCGGCAAGTCCCAGCGGGAGGTGCAGAAGCAATCCCTGCACGATGCCACCGTTACCGCGGCCAAGCTGCGCTTCCGGCCGGTGGTAATGACCAGTATCAGTTTTGTGGTGGGTGTATTGCCGCTGGTGATTGCCAGTGGGGCAGGTGCCGCCAGTCGGGTGTCGCTGGGCCTTGCGGTATTTGGCGGTACCATCATGGCCTGTATTGCGGGCACGCTACTGGTGCCGATCTTCTTCAAGATGGTGCAGGCGTTGCGGGAAAAGGTGCATGGCGGGCCAACCCCGGCACCGGAGTAACCGCGCTGCTATCAATCAAAAAAAACGGGGGCTACGAGCCCCCGTTTTTTGTCCGGTCCGGAATAATTACTCCAGGCCGCGCTTGACCAGCAGCGGCTTGATTTCCGGCTTGCGCCCTCGGAAATCAATATACAGGTCCATACCCGGCTTGGTGCCACCCTTGCTCAGGATATGCTCGCGGTACTTCTGCGCGGTTTCCTGGTCGAAAAGGCTGGTTTCCTCGAAAGCCGCGAATGCGTCGGCATCCATGATCTCGGACCAGATGTAGGAGTAGTAACCCGAGCTATAACCACCGGCGAAGATGTGGTTAAAGTAGGTGCTGCGATAGCGCGGGATGATCTCGTCAATCATGCCGATACGGGCCATCGCCGCTTCTTCCAGTGCCAGTGCATCCGGCTTGTCGGTGGATTCCAGTGTGTGCCAGGACATGTCCAGCAGTGCCGCGCCGAGGTACTCGACCGTGGCAAAGCCCTGGTTGAACTGACTTGCCTTGTTGATCTTCTCGATCAGCGCATCCGGGATCGGCTCGCCGGTCTCGTAGTGCTTGGCAAAACCTTTCAGTACTTCCGGTTTGGTCATCCAGTTTTCGAACACCTGGGACGGGAACTCCACGAAGTCACGCGGCGTTGATGTGCCAGACAGGGATTCGTAGGTAACGTCAGACAGGAGGCCGTGCAGGGCGTGGCCGAACTCGTGGAAGAAGGTCTCCGCTTCCGACAGGCTGAGCAGTGACGGGGAACCCTCGCTCGCCGGCGGGTAGTTGAAGTTGTTGGTGACGATCGGGTGCACGTAGCCGTCCAGGTTGGACTGCTTGCGCAGGTGATTCATCCAGGCCCCGCCGCGCTTGGAGTCACGGGCAAAGTAATCGAAGTACACGATGCCGATGTGGTCACCGTTGGCTTCCTTGACCTCAAATACCTGCTGGGACTCGTGCCACTTGGGCAGGTCGTTGCGCTCGGTAAAGGTCAGGCCGAACAGTTTGTTGGCGGTATCGAATACACCATCGCGAACGATGTTGACCTCAAAGTACGGACGCAGCTCGTTCTCGTCCAGGTCGTACTTGGCCTTGCGCACCTTCTCGGTGTAGTAGCGCCAGTCCCAGCCCTGCAGGTCGGTTTCACCCGTGTCGGCCTTGAGCGCAGCTTGCAGGTCAGCGGCTTCCAGCTCGGCCTTCTGCAGCGCGGCCGGCCAGATCTTGTCCAGCAGGCCCATCACGTTCTCCGGGTTCTCGGCTACGTTGCGCTCGAGAACAAAGGATGCGTGGTTGTCGTGGCCCATGATGTTGGCGCGTTCGACACGCAGCGCTGCCATCTCACTGGCGATGGCCTTGTTGTCTTCTGCATTGCCGTTGTTGCCGCGCATTGCGTAGCCTTCAAACAGCTTCTTGCGCAGCTCGCGGTTGGAGGAATACTGCAGCACCGGGTTGATGCTCGGGCGGGCCAGGTTGAATGCCCACTTGCCCTCGGCGTCGTTCTTGGCCGCGAGGTCGGCAGCGGCATTGATCAGGCTCTGCGGCAGATCTTCGATATCCTCGAGCTTGTCAACGATCACAATAAATTCGTTGGTTTCCTTGAGCACGTTCTGGCCGAACTGCTGTGACAGTTCAGAGAGGCGGGAATCGATTTCCCGCACACGCTGCTTGTCGGTTTCGGACAGATTGGCACCGGCGCGCACGAACTGCTTATAGGTGTTTTCCAGCAGGCGGGTCTGCTCTGCGTTCAGGCCCAGGTCTTTCGACTGCTGGTAGACGGCGTTGACTCGCTTGAACAGCGCTTCATTCAGGGTGATGTCGCTGAGGTGCGCTGACATTTTCGGTGCGATACGCTTGGCCACGTCGCGGATCACATCGTTACTGTGGGCGCCGTTTACTGCGTAGAAGACGTTGCTGACGCGGGTCAGGCTGCTGCCGGACCGTTCCAGTGCCTCGATGGTATTGGCGAAGGTCGGTTCGGCCGTATCGGCGAGAATTTCTGCAATTTCCGCCTTGTGCGCTTCAAAGGCGGCCTCGAACGCCGGCTCGTAATGGCTGTCCTGGATCAGGTTGAACGGCGGTACGCCGAAATCGGTCTTCCACTCGGTCAGCAGCGGGTTAACCTCGGCAGCGGTGGCACTCTCGATCTCCTGGATTTCCGGCTTGGCATCGGAAAGGCCGGCCTCTGGGCTCTGGTTCTTTTCTGTACAGCCGAGCAGCACAAAGGCGCTGACTGCACTGGCCAGTAATGTTTTTTTCATGTTTCGTCTCTCGTAGTCGGCGACTGTCGTGAAGAAATTGGTCACAACAAATGTCGTTATTCGCGACACAGTCTACGGACTTTTAACGGGCTGCCAAGGGGCATGCGGCGGATGGCGCGTGGCGGGGGGCGGAAGGTACAAAAACGGAGCGGAGAGAGCGGAGCGGAAAAAGGCGAGTGTGTCAGGGCCGGCAGAGCAGCCCTGACAGGGGCCACAACTTAGTGTGCGTGGCCGTGGCTGACTTCGTCGTCACTGGCTTCGCGCACGGAAACCACTTCGATGCTGAAGTGCAGCTCTACGCCGGCCAGCGGGTGGTTGCCGTTGATAGTGACGTTGTCGCCTTCAATATCAATGATTTCCACCTGGATTGGCTGGCCGCCGCTGTTCTGGGCGTGGAAAACCATGCCCACTTCCAGCTTGTCAACGCCCTGGAAGGCGGAGGCTGGCATCTGTTGGATCAACTGCGGGTTAGTCTCTCCGTAGCCATCCTGCGGGGCGATCACAACCTGGAATTTGTCGCCAACGGCCTTGCCCAGCATTTCGCGCTCCAGGCCCGGAATGATGTTGCCGGCACCCTGCAGGAACTTGAGCGGCTCACCGCCCTCGGAGGAATCGATCTTCTCGCCCTCGGAATCGGTCAGGGTGTAGTGGATTTCAACGACGCTGTTATCGGCAATATTCATGTATCAGGGTTCCTGTTAAATAGCTGGCCTGCCCGGGAAAAGTCATTGATTCTGTGGGCGTTTTTTGACCGAAAGGCCGTGCATTGTATCAGTCTCAGTGTTGCGGGCAAGGGAGGGCCGGTCAGCCACGGCCTGCGGGACCATGGTTGGCGGTGGGGCAGTCAAACTGAGCCGCTACCTGCTGGCTATAGTTAATTGATGGTTGAACCTCTGGTCTGTTATTGAAGGTGCGCTGGTGGCGGGAGCAGATTCCAAGAAGAGTATTTTCTATGCCCTGTCGGCCAATGGGGCCATTACCGTGGTCAAGGCCGTTGCCGCGTTCGTGACCGGGTCTGGATCCCTGCTGGCCGAGGCGGTTCATTCGCTGGCAGATTGCGGCAATCAGGCGCTGCTGTTGCTGGGGCTCAGTAAAGCCAAACATCCCCCCTCCGATGAGTTTCCCTTGGGCTCGGGCAAGGAGATTTATTTCTGGTCCTTTATCGTCGCGATCCTGCTGTTTTCTATGGGCGGCCTGTTCTCCATAAATGAAGGCATACACAAGCTTCAGGCGCATGAGCCATTGCGTATGCCTGCACTGGCGCTCGGGGTACTGGTATTCGCGCTCTTCGCGGAGGGCGCTGCGCTGTTTGGCTGTATCCGGGAAATCAATAAGGTGCGCGGTGAACGGAGCCTGTTACGCTGGTTTCGGGAATCGCGCCAGAGTGAGTTGATTGTGATCTTTGCCGAAGACCTCGCGGCATTGCTGGGGCTTTCCCTGGCGATCATCGCGGTGGCGGCCAGCTGGATTACCGGCGAGCCGCGCTACGATGCCATGGGCAGTATCGCAATCGGCACAGTGCTGGTACTGGTGGCGGTATTCCTCGCGAAGGAGGTCAAGGACCTGCTTGTTGGGCAGGGGGTCGAAAAACCGGTACGCAAGGAAATGCTGGCGTTCCTGCAGGCGCAGCAGCAGGTGGATGCGGTGTTAAACCTGAGAACCTTGCACATGGGCACGGATGTCATGGTGGCGATCAAGGCGAGGATGGCCAGGCACCCGGATGATGTTTCGATGATCGAATCGATCAATGAAATAGAAAAGGCATTCAAGGGCCGCTTTCCGGAGGTGGCCTGGCTCTTTTTCGAGCCAGACCTGAGGGACTAGTCTGTTAAACCGGCCTCCGTCAGGAGGCCATGGCGAGGCGCTGTTCCTCCGCGTAGAAAAGTGCAGTGATCCTGTCGATAATGCGGCTGCTCCTGTCGGCGCATACGCCGCGCTCGATGAAGAAGCCCTCCAGGTATTCCAGAAGCGCATCGAACAGGAAAGGGTTCAGGCCTCTGGCGAGAAAACCTGCGCGTTCACGGTGCAGTTTGTCGGACGGAGGTGACAGTGCGTGAATCAGGAACTTGGACTGGCGCGACTGCTGTTTTGAGTGTTCAGTTGTGTCTTCCTCGCACAGGTGGCGGCCAACAGCTTGATAGAATTTTCCAACGGTCTGGTCGATGGCTTCCGGGCCGCCGACGTTTTCCAGCAGGCTTTCCATTTATCTTCCCCCGAAGATGCATAGATTTATAGTTATGGCCTTCGCGGCTGATTTGGTGCGTTTGCACCGATGCCGCTTCGGTTGCGAGGAGATTAGGTCAAGTTGCAGTGGCTGCCAATGGCGCCGAAGTGACTTTGACACAAACTTCCACGACTTTAGGCCAATTGGTCTATTCATACGCCAGTTTCCGACTGCTTTCGCACAGGGCTGCAGAAATTTCCCACAGAAATTGCACGCTTGAATGTGACATGACGCGACATATGCCGCGGTATCCGTCAGTGCAAAATCGTGGGGATTGCCTGTACGCCGGAAGTAGATACTATTGGCCAGCATGTAACTACACGAAAACGGGAAGTTTTAATGGCGTCTATTTTTACCCAAATCATCAATGGCGATTTGCCGGGGCATTTTATCTGGAAAGATGACAAGGTTGTCGCTTTCATGACGATCGCGCCGATCAAGCCGGGACACTGCCTGGTGATCCCGAAGGAAGAGGTGGATCACTGGGACGATGTGCCGGAGGCCACGGCCACGCACCTGACCCTTGTCGCGCAGAAGATCGCAAAGGCGCTTAAAGCGGTCTACAAGCCGAAGCGGGTGGGGGTGATGGTGGCGGGGATCGAGGTGCCGCACACCCATTATCATCTGGTGCCGATCAACGAGATCGCGGACCTGGACTTTGCCCTGCAGAAACAGACGGATTCTGAAACACTTGCGGCTGAAGCGCAGCGCATCCGCGCCGCACTTGCAGAAAGTGGTTATTCAGAAGCAGAGTTTTAGTTCAGCTATTCCGGGCACGGCCGTGTTCAGACCCAGGCAACACCGAAGGCGATCGTTATTACGATCGCCAACAGCGTGAGTCCACTGCCGGCACGGATGAAGTCCCGGGTAGAAAAGCCGCCGGGGCCCATGATCAGTGCGTTGACCTGCTGCGTGGGCAGGGCAAATACGTGCGAAACGGATACGGCGGCCACCAGCACCAGCAGGCGCGCGTCCACGCCACTGGAAACCCCGAGCTGGGCCGCCAGGGGCACCAGCACCACCGCAGCCCCGAGGTTGGACATCATCAATCCCAGGGCCGCGCCAACAAATGCCACCAGGCTGAATATCAGTACGGGTGCCGGTTCGCTGCCAAGCAGTGCGAGGCCCTGGTTGGCGATCCATTCCGCGGTGCCGGTGTCGGCAACCGCGACCCCCAATGGAATCAGGGCGGCCAGGAGAAAGACGGTTTTCCAGCTGATCGCGCGGTAGGCATCTTCCATCGACAGGATACCACTGGCCACCATGCCAATTGCCGCCAGTAACAGGGCATAGCCTGTCGGTGCAATCCCAAACAGCGTTGCCCCGAAGCCAATGGCCAGCCACAGCCACGCCAGCCCGGCCTTCTCGGGCATTTTGGTAATGTGCGGGAAGTCGCGAGTAATTACGGTAAAGTTGCGGCTTTCCTCGAGGTTGGCCAGGTCCATCCACTGGATGTGGCAGAGGATGCTGTCGCCGGCCCCCAGGCTGCAGTCACGCAGGTTGGACTTGATCACCGTGTCGCCGCGGTGAATGGCCAGCGGGGTGATGCCGTAACTGCGACGGATACGGATCTCGCGGATGGTGTTGCCGATCAGTGGTGATGCCGGTGGTACCACCAGTTCAGCAAAGCCCGCGTTGGCGGGCGAGAGTGCCTCTTCCAGTTCCAGGTGCTCGCTCAGTCGCACAGCGCTGGTGTGTTCCTGCAATTTTTTCAGCTCTTGCGGTGTGCTGAGAACTGCGATGGTGGCGCGCCCGGGGATGCATACTTCACGGTGCGGGGAGAGCCGAATCTGTGGTGTGGCGATAGCGATGACATGGCAGCCAAAGCGGTTCTCCAGCTCGCCAACCGGCATCTGGTCCAGCTCCGCCGGCCAGCGCCAGTAAGAATAGGTGGGGTCCACGCCGTAGGTTTCCCGATAGATGTCCTCGCTGGTTTCGCTGGCCAATTTTTCCGGCAGTAGCCATTTGTGGAACAGCGCCCAGTAAGCCAGCCCGCTCAGTAGCAGGGTCAGGCCGAGCGGTGCGACATCGAGCAGGTGGAATGGCTCCATGCCCCGCGGGATCAGATCATTGAGGAGGATCAGCGGGCCGGCACCAATCATGGTGATACTGCCACCGAGAATGGCAGCAAACCCCATCGGCATCAGGAGTTGCTGCAGCGGGATCTTGCCGTGTGCGGCTATACGGTTAGCCAGCGGCATGCACAGTGCGGCTGCGCCCAGGTTCTGGATAATGGCGGAAATACTACCTGTGGCCAGGCTCAGCAGTGCGGTTTTGGCGGCGGCAGACTGCTTGCCCAGGCGGCTGATCCACAGGGCGAGGGGGTGCAGTATGCCGGTCCGGTCTATGGCGCTGGCAATCACCATTATCCCCACCAGGGCAACCACCGCCTGGCTCGAAAAGCCGCTGAACAGGAGGTCGGGCTCCAGAAGCTTCGGCAGGAACGGCAGGTAGCAGGTGGCCCCCAACGCCATCAGTATCAGCATGGCGCTGACATCCGGGGTAAAGGGCTCCAGGATCAGCAGCCCGATAAGGACGGCCAGCAAGATCAAAACGGCGATGATTTCCGGGCCTGGCATGCTGAAATCGTCCTGGTTGCACAAAAAATGGCCGGGTGGCCGGGCTTTCGGGGCGGGAAGCCCGCGAATGCGCAAAGATTGTAAGGTAACTTGTCGGTCATCGCTAATTTAGGTCATGCTAATATTGGCCGGATTGGACGTCTGACCGAAAAATTTTACCTCGGCTGCATCCAACGGGCGGGGTTGCGTCGTCATTTAGACAACAGCAGTAATTTCGGCACGCAAAAGTAAAGTTAAGGAGTGCTCAAATGATGAACCTAGCAAGATCCACAGTTGCCGGCCTGGCACTGGCATTGGCCAGCTTGGCGCAACTCCCAGCGGCCCTGGCTGAGGAAATGGCCACCCGGACTTTCGACGTGCGCGGCTTTGACAGCCTGGAGCTGAAAGGCGGTCCGCGCCTCGAGATCACTCAGGCTAATACGTTTTCCGTGGTGGCCGAGGGGCCGGCCGAACTGATGGAGTTTGTCCGTGTGGAAACGAGTGGGGATACCCTGGAGCTGTCTGTAGAGAAAGAAAAGAAACTGTTTTTTGGTGCGGTGACTGTATCCAACGATGATGAAGTGATTTTCCGCGTCAGCCTTCCGAAGCTCGAGGCGCTGGAGGTGAAAGGATCCGGTGAGGCCATCGCCAAAAACCTGGAGAGCGAGAATCTGGCGCTGTCGGTTATGGGCAGTGGCCTGATCCAGGCTGACCGGATTGCCGCGGAAAAACTGAGCCTGAGTGTAATGGGCTCCGGTGATCTGGTTATCGATACGGTCCTCGCCGGTACCATGGGCATGGAGGTGAAGGGCAATGGCGACCTGAGCGTCAAGAATTTCGCCGGTGAAACCATGGGTGCCGACATCGCAGGCTCCGGCGACATCATGGTGGCCGGTAAGGTGGATACCCTGGCCGTTAGCGTAATGGGCTCTGGCGACTTCCACGGGCGCAACCTGCAAAGCACCACCGCGAGCGGCACCGTGATGGGCTCCGGCGATGTTGTCATCCGCAAGCCGCAGAGCCAGTCTTTCAGGGTCATGGGCTCCGGCGATATCGCGGTGATTGAATAAGCGGCTAAAAAACCGCAGTTGAAAAGGCACAACAGAAATGTTGTGCCTTTTTTGGTTATGATGTCCGGCATTGCATTGGCAGAGTATTGAGATGGGAAAAACCAGCGACAGGATCAGGGCGCTGCGCAAGTCCTTGCAACGTGAACTCAAGGATGGCGCTGAAAAAGCCACCTGGGCGATGGAGCGTGTACTGGACAGGCGCGTGTGTATCGGTGTCACCGGCCTGAGTGGCAGCGGCAAGACAACGCTTGTAACCAGTATCCTGCACCAGCTGCACAACCCCGAAGTTGCCCAGTTGCCCGGGTTTTCCCCGGCACTGAGCGGAGGGCTGCTGGGTACGGATATCCTGCCTCTGCTGGATTCCGGCCTGCCGCCGTTTCCGTTCGACGCCTCCATACAGGCGCTGAGTGCGGAACCCCCGAATTGGCCGGAATCGACCAAGGAGGAATCCGCGGTTGAGATGCACCTGCACATCAAAAGGCCGCGCGCCTGGCGTAACAAGATGCACCTGGCGGTGGAGTTGCGTGATTATCCCGGCGAGTGGCTGATGGACATTCCGCTGCTTTCCATGGATTTCCAGCACTGGTGTCGACAGCAAAATGAATTGCTGCATGAGGAGCCGCGCAAGGGGCTGGCGGGTGACCTGTTGCAGGAGCTCGGCGCACTGGATCCCTCCGCGGATTGCGACCCGGTGGCTCTGGCGCAGCTGGCTGAGCGCTACCGTGTGTTCCTGCAGCAATGCCGCGAGCAGGCGCGCCTGAGCTACCTGCAGCCAGGGCAGGTACTGATGCCTCCGGCGGGCAGTGACGAAATCCCTGCGCTGTTCCCGTTGCCGGCGCTAGCTGCGAATTTCGCGGAAGAAGCGCCGCGCCCGGGCAGCTGGCATGCGGTGATGCAGGCGGCCTACAACGACTATTGCAGGGATCACGTAACCCCCTTTGTCGAGCGCCAGTTCCGCCATATCGACCGGCAGCTGATCCTGGTGGACCTGATCGGTACCCTCTATGCGGGGGAAGCGGCGGTTCGGGATATGCGCATGGCATTCCGGCATATCGCCAATGCGTTCGAATACGGCAAGGGCAATTTCCTCACCAAGCTGTTCCGGCCACGTATCGAAAAACTGATCTTTGCCGCGACCAAGTCGGATCAGGTGCTGGCAGCCGACCACGATGCCCTGAGGCAATTGCTTGGCCAGCAGTTGCGGCAGGCCTTTAACAGCGCCCGGATATCCGGTTTACCGCTCTATTGTGAGGCAATCTCTGCAGTGCGCTCGTCCAGCGAGATAGTGCGGGGCGGACGCCGGATTCTAGCCGGGTTTGATATGCAGGGGCGGCACCTCGGCTTCGAGAATGCAGAGATACTGCCGGACCTGCCGGCCTCCGGCGGCTGGCAGCATTATCGCGATGCCGCCCCACCCAAGCTGCGCCCACCGACCGGGCTTTCCGCCCATGCGGAAATCCCGCATATCCGTGTCGATGTGCTGTTGAACCTGTTGCTGGGAGACAAAACCGGTGGATAACGGAAGCACAAACAATGGCCCGCGCCAGACCCGCGTGACCTCTCTGGAATCAAGCGCCGGCCCGGTAACGGGGCGCGGCAGCACCCGCATCGAGGAGCTCGGCGCGGCAGAGGCCGGGGAGGCCAAACCGGAATCCATTACCGCCGGTGAGGCACTGCCGAACACCACGGCGTTCTCCGAGCTGCGCCTGCCGACCAGGAGATTGCGCCTGCTCAAACCCCTGGTGATTACCGGCCTCGTATTGACCGGCGTTGCCATCGCTTGGGAACTGGTGGGGCTCTACAACTGGGCATCCTCCATCCACTGGTCGCTGGGACTTGTGAGCGGGCTGGTGCTGGCGGGCTTCAGTGCCCTCTGCGCTGGTGCCATCGTTGAGTATTTCTCCGCGGGCAAGCCGTTGCGGCAGCTCGAGAAAATCCAGGAGAGCACCGAGGCGGCGCGCGGTACGCGGCGGCGCGAGCATGTTTCCGATATCAACAGCCAGCTCAAGGCGCTGTACCGCAAGAAACAGCAGGGCGCGCTGCTCTCCGGTGTGCTGAAGGATTGCCCGGACTATTTCGACGACTCCGAGCACGTCCAGCACCTGGAAAAGGTGTTCTTTGAAGCGCTGGACCAGGAAGCGATGCGGCGGGTGGTACGCCATGCCAGTACCTCCGGGGCGCTGGTTGGCCTGAGCCCGTTTGCGACCCTCGATGTGCTTATCGCATTGCGCCAGTCACTCAGGCTGGTAGACGATATTGCGCAGATTTACGGCGTGCAGCCTTCCATTGTGGTGCGTTGGCGGCTGTTCAAGAAAGCGCTGGCGCTGGTTGCCTATAGCGGCGCTTCCCAGTATGCGCTCAATGAATTCTGGCCCGACCTGGTAGGGCACAGCTTCCTAAGCCGGTCGGCGGGTGGGCTGGGGCAGGGCCTGGGGGCGAGCCTGTTTATGGCGCGGATTGGCTTGGCCACCATCGACAGCTGTCGCCCGGTGCCCTTCTCGGAGGAGCGGCGGCCCAAATTGCGCAGCGTGATGCTGCAGAT
Source organism: Biformimicrobium ophioploci (assembly GCF_030270605.1). GTDB lineage: Bacteria > Pseudomonadota > Gammaproteobacteria > Pseudomonadales > Cellvibrionaceae > Biformimicrobium > Biformimicrobium ophioploci. Next base: position 5,061 of record NZ_BSYJ01000006.1, on the reverse strand, counting down.
TGGCAAGAGTTTCCGCAATGGCAAAGACAACGACCTGCTTAAACAACTGCTGGAGCAAGCCAGGCGAGAGAATGAGCGGACCGGGACAGGTGAGGCGAAGCCTGAGGGCGGGAAGAAGTAGCCAAAACAAAGGGTAAAATATGCTCGCGCAGCAACTGGGTAATCTGGAGGCCTATCTCTCCCGGCAGGCGCCGGAATAAAAACGCCCCGGATTTACCGGGGCGCTCGGGCTTGATTCTGGCTTGATTCAGGGGCGTGGCGTTACTGGAACTGCTTCTGCATCAGGCGCACGGTGTGGTGCTTGTCCACCGCCTTGGCCAGTACCTGGAAGCGGCTTTTGATATGGGGTTGCGGGTTGTTCTGGCCGAGGGCATCCGGGTACTCAACGCCGTCCTTTACGTGCTTGAGCTCACGCGCCAGCGCCTGCATAGCCATGAAAATTTCGTCCGTGGTCTGTTCGTTGTAGAAGACGTTGGATTTCTTGACGTCCAGCAGGTAGGCATTGCATTCGCCCAGCCACTCACCGCGCTTGTCGAGAAAGGAGATCGTATTGCTGATGCCGCGCCGGCGATCCGGGCGGAAGTGGTCGTTGACGTACTTTTCGAGGCTGCGCATGCCGGAGTCGATAAACTGGTCCGTCAGGTCGGTACAATAGGCCTCGTTGAGGTAGGCGGGATAGTTGCCTGTGTTGGCGTGGCCGGGGCTGCATACAAAACCCAGCAGCAGGCTGATGGTGATTGCCGCGAAGGCATGGCTCTGCTTTTTCATGGTATTCGCCCTTTTATTCTTGTGGCTTTTTTATCGTTAAGGCTTTGTAGTGTGATCGCATTCTCAGAAATATCGGATAAATTTCTGGGTGTCAATGCGTAAATAGTACATTTTTAGTAATTCGGGCTAGCGATGTCACGAATGGGAGGAATTTCATTCCTGGCAAGGAGCCGTCGGTGTAAGCTGGTCCGCTTGTGACATGACTCACGATTAGGTTGGAAAACAGGTGTCTGATTTCGATTTTGATTTGTTTGTGGTTGGGGCGGGGTCCGGCGGTGTGCGGGCTAGTCGTATGGCGGCCTCCAAAGGGTTTCGTGTGGCAGTCGCGGAAGACCGCTACATGGGTGGTACCTGTGTGAACGTCGGCTGCGTACCCAAGAAGTTGTTTGTCTATGCCAGCGAATACAGCGAATCCTTCCAGGATGCACTCGCCTATGGATGGTCCGGGTCACAGAGCGGCGAGGGTTTTGCCTGGCCAACCCTGCGCGATAACAATGCGGCAGAGATTACCCGCCTGAATGGCATCTATCGCAATCTGCTGGACAATGCTGGAGTCACCACCATCGATGGCAGGGCTACAGTCACCGGTCCGCAGCAGGTCGAGGTTGATGGCAAAAGTTACAGCGCCGAACGGATTCTCGTCGCTACTGGTGCCTGGCCGTTTATCCCGGACTTTCCCGGCAACGAGCATGTCATCACCTCCAACGAGGTGTTCTCAATGGAAACACTGCCGCGCCGGGTGCTGGTGGTCGGCGGTGGTTATATTGCGGTGGAGTTCGCCGGTATCTTCAATGGTCTCGGCTGTGAATCACATCTTTTCTACCGCCGGGATCTGTTCCTGCGCGGCTTTGACATGGACGTGCGCCATTTTGTCCGCGACCAGATGCTGGAGAAGGGTGTCGACCTGCACTTCAATGCGGACGTGGCCCGGATTGATCGCAGGGGCGATGGCACATTGCATGTGACTGCGACGGATGGTACGACCCTGGAAGTCGACTGTGTATTGACCGCCACCGGACGGGTTGCAAACACCAGCGGGCTGGGTCTGGAAAAGGCGGGTGTGCAGCTGCGCGATGACGGGACCATTCCAGTGAATGAAAATTTCCAGACCAGTGTGCCGTCCATCTTTGCATTGGGGGATGTCACTGGCGGGCCGCAATTGACCCCGGTCGCAACCGCCGAAGCCATGTCCTTTGTGCGTTACCTGGAGGAAGGGGCTGCGAGCGGCCCCGATTACCAGAACATACCCACCGCAGTGTTCTGCCAGCCCAATATTGCAACGGTGGGCCTGACGGAAGAGGAGGCGCGTGCTGCGGGAACGCAGTTAAGGATCTTCAAGTCCAGCTTCAAACCGATGAAGTTCACGGTCAGTGGGCGCAACGAGCGCTCGTTTATGAAGCTGATTGTGGAGAGCGCCAGCGACCGTGTGATCGGTGCACATATGGTAGGGCCGGACGCAGGGGAAATCATTCAGGGCATTGCGGTAGCAATCAAGGCGGGTGCGACCAAGGCAGAGTTCGACAGCACCATCGGAATCCACCCGACAGCCGCGGAAGAATTCGTCACCATGCGGACAGAAAGCAGTTAGGTTTAACTGGGGCGGATTGTCCCATGGGCCGGGAAACCGGCAACATGTAGCGAAGCCGGGCGATGCCCGGCTTTTGGTTTTTGGCAGGTTGTTGTTTGCTCAGGTCCCGGGCTCACGCCTCGGATTCGGCCGGCTCCAGCTGGTGCGGGAGGGGTTGGTGGCGCTTCGCGATTTTCTTGCTGCGTCGTGCCTTGACCCGTCGCTCGGCAGATTCAAATGCGCTGATAACGGCCTTGTGAATCGATTCGTCTTCGTTGCTGATGGTGACGGAGTCGCCGCGCAACCCGAGTTCAATGGATGCCTTGAAATTCTTGCCCTTGTGCTTGTGCTGGTGGGGGGCTTCCAGTACGACCCGACTACTCAGGATGTCATCACTGAATCGTTCCAGTTTCTCAAGTTTTTTGGCGACGAGGCCAGCAAGGGTGGGAGACTTGTCGAGATCGCGAAAGAAGATTTTATCGTAGGGCGCTGATTTCATTGGCAAATACCTCCGATTAGTAGGATGCCTGCAAACCTTCAATAAAGAAGGATGCCTTCATGCTTGATCTAACTAGGGAGGGCGCCCTCGAGGAATGTTTTTTTCGTCTTTCCTCGATTTCCATAATGCGGATCCCCGAAAAAAAATCAAGGGCTATTTCGGAATGAAATGGGTAATTCGTTATTACCTGAATTGGGTATCAGGGGGAGTGTGCGCTGGGTCCCTCGGTGGTGCCCGGTTTTGAAGGGGCGCGGCTCCCAGGCCATACAAGCGGGGCTGCGCGGTTTGACAACCAGAATCCCCAATTTAGGTCATTGCGTTTCGGTGTAATTGCCGGCTAAATTGCACGTTTGCACCATGGCGCTGGATTGGGCGTGACCGGGATGCGGATTTTCGGGGCTATCGAGTTGAAAGGATTGTCGTTGATGGGATCGGGTCGAAAAGGTACAGGGGAAAGTGAAGTGAAGTGGGCTAGCGCACGTCGGGGTGGTACACGTAAGGGCGCTCTCATTGCCATTTTGCTGGCAGGGCTTGGAGTTGCCGGCGTGGCTCACGCAGATGTTGCGAAGGAAAAGGCCAGGTTGGACAGCCAGCGGCAGTTACTCGATATTCAGCTGGTTGAAATCGAGCAGATTGAGAACGATATCCTTTCTTTCGATAGCCGTGTAGAAAGGGCGCGCAAATCCCTTGTGAAAGCGGAGTCAGATTTTGCTGAAGCGCGCAATGCTGCGCTGGAGGCGCGGGCGGCGATCAAGCTGGAGGATTCCGATGTCCACCAGCGCGAGGCACGCAGGGCAGAACACCGTCTGGCAATGGCAGAGCGTGCGATCGACAGCCGTACCCGTCGGGTCGAGTTCCTGCTGGGTAATGTATCCGAACAACAGACTGCGCTGGAACAGGCGCGGGAGCAGGTAAAGAAAATTGAAGGCGCCATTGCCGCCGGTGAGCGCAAGCTGGCGGCCACGGCGCGGCGCGAAGCCGCTCAGGCGCGGGCGCGTGCGGCAAAACCGCCGGTAGCGCCGGCGATTACTCCACCGGATAGGCCTGAAAGGCCCGAAATGCCGCTGGTACTGGCATCCGCGGATACCGGGACCACGCAAGTGGCCGCAGGTATGCCGGAGACTGCTGTACAGCCCGCGGAGGCTGCAACCGAGGTTGCGGAGCCTGTCGCTGAGGTACAGGCCTCCGAGGTGGAAACCGCATCAGAGGCTGCCCGGGAAATCGCGCCGGAAATGCTTGCCTATGTACAGCGGGAAAAAGCTCGCATTGACGAGCTGCTGGGCAGTGACAGGGCGGGGCGCCATACGTTCAAGCACCTTTCGCTGAATTCCAGTATTCGCGGCAGCGCAGAATTCGAGTTTCTCGGCCAGGACCAGTACCGTGCAGTGATGGAAGTGGTGCCGGGCACCCAGTCTTTCCGGGTGAACGGTGGCCGTTTCCAGCGCACCATTCCTGAGCGTGACGCCGGCCAGCGCTATGTCTTTATCTTTGACGCGCGCAGGCTCGACCGCCCAAGGCTGGTGGTCTACCCCGAATATGTAGAGACATCGGTCGGGCCGGTAACCGCCCCCTAATTGGGGGTGGCTGGCCCCAGCGGCCAGCGCTCTATGGGCGTGTAGATACTGCCGCCCGGAGTCAGTTCACTGGCCACCAGAACCAGCTGATCGAAATATACGTTCTGGGCCGCCGGCAGTAGCGGCGGCTCGCGCAGGCGTCGCCGGCACCGGGCCAGGGTGATGTGTGGCCGAAAGCGCCGCCTTTCAGGTGGCCTGCCAACCAAGGAGAGGAGGCGCCCGCAATCCATGTGTAGCCTTTCCATATCCGGATTGCTTTCCAGTTCGGCCGCGATGATGGGTGACTTGGCATCCGGAAAACTGCAAACCCGGAAAATCTCTCCTCCGAAGCAATCATGCTGCGATGCAATCGCGTCCAGTTCTCCGCAAAGGCCCGGTAACAAGCCGGGCTCCGTTTCACCCAGAAAACACATGGTCAGATGCTGGTTGGCCTGCTTGCTCCAGCGTATGTCCTTGCTGTGACCGATGCTGGCCCGCAATGCACTGCATACGGCATCGAGGTAGGTGTGCAGCGAGCCGGGTAATTCCAAAGCGACAAACAGGCGAAGTTGTCCGCCAGATTTTTTTTGCATTTTTTGTTCGTGCCCTTGAAAAGGGTTTTTGAGGACTTATATCCAAAACTGAGGGCGGAAAGCCCGGCGGCAGGCTCGGTA
>NZ_BSYJ01000005.1 GCF_030270605.1 Biformimicrobium ophioploci | reverse complement strand
ACGCCTCTTTTGGCGTTATTGTAACGCTAAAGAGTGTCTAGGATACTAGGGGCCTGCCAAATTTCAGGGCTCATTGGCGGGCATGTGCTCGCCAATGAATGACTGATGTTTATGTGTAAACCAGAAATTTAGTTTTTTGCCACCCGAAAAGTGCGTCAACCAGTGTAGGGCCTGATGCAGACGGCAGCAATTAGTCGACTCGTTCTAAGAGTAGCTTCATTGTGGCTAGTTCGTGGTTAGCGTTAAGTATGTTTATCGCTTCCTTTATGAATACGCTACTATTGATAGCGCCACAATTTTTTATGAATCCTTTTAAGAACTCCACCTTTCGGCGATCACTGTCGAAACTACTTAATTTATGAAAGGAGCTTGAGTGAGGCTCGATGGCATCACGATTCAGGAACCCTTCAAAGTCCTCGAAGATTTGTGAGGGATGGACGAGGCCACTATTGGCGAGGCTTGTCAATTTTCCTGGTGAGGCGTAGTCTGATAGAGCTGTAGAATAACCAAAATGATCGAAGTCTTTCTCATAGATGTCCAGCACAAGGTCTACCTCTTCTTGGCTGTAGTAATCGCCTATTTTTTTATTGCTTCCTCTTGAGTGAGGTGCACTATGAACATAGTCCACCGAGTGAGAGGATAGAAATTCTTCAATGCTACCTTTTGTTTCCAAAAAGCCGATAAAGTCATATGAAAGAACATGTGGGAGCAATCCATTGAATTGAGGCCTGAAGTGTGGGTCTAAATTGCTTGGATGTGTAGATCTTATTTTTTTTAGAAAATCCTTGAATGAAAATTGTTCTTTGGTTGTAGCGCGTGGTAGTGAAAATTGTTGGCAAAATGGTCGCCAGATATGTCTGTCGGATCCTTTGCCGATTTTATCAAGATAGGCTGATAGTATGCGGCTAAAGGGGTTTCGAACATATGTAAACAGCTTAAAATCTTTAAACTCACAGCTGTTTTCACTCGACATTAGCGGGAAGGGAGACTGGCCTCGTATGTGGGCGTTGCCGGGTGCGCTACCACTCTCGTTCTTCCATAGAGATTTTTTTATGCTTGAGCATCCAACTTTTGGATTTTGCCAATATAGGAGCTTTGCCTTACGCGCGGGATGACAGTACCAATTAATTTCTTGCTGAAAAGTAAATGACTTGTTCATAGGAATATATACTCGAGGATCAGGGCTGAGTGATACTCAGCCCAATACAGATATCTATTAAGAGGTTAATGAGAGATTTGTATTATCCTTCTCTTCGTTAGTTTTCCCTTGTTTTTGTTCGTTGGTCCAATAGGAAACGCAGGGGATTTTCGAGTGGTCGCAACGCGATTCATATTTCTTGGCGATTTCATTAACTTCGGCTAACAGGCCCTCCGAAAGATAAGTCGGCTTGAGTCCCATCTGTAGGAAGCAGTCGTTCGCCACGAATAGGTCGTTTTCGTCGGCTTCATTTCTGGGGTTGTTAACAAAGTTCACTTCTGCGCCGGATGCGTCGGCAACGAGCTTCGCGAGATCCCGTACACGGTGCGTCTCTGTCATCTGGTTGAAGATTCGGACTTTTTCGCCTTTCTCAGGTTCGTTTTCGACTGCCAGTCGCAGACACTGTACGGTGTCCTTAATGTGAATAAATGCCCTTGTTTGACCTCCGGTACCATGCACTGTGAGGGGGTGGTCTACGGCAGCTTGCATTACGAATCGATTAAGAACCGTACCGTAGTCACCATCATAGTCGAACCGGTTCACCAGGTCGTCATGTAGGCTTGTTTCTTCCGAGTTGGTGCCCCATACAATGCCTTGGTGGAGGTCGGTGATGCGAAGACCGTCATTCTTATTGTAATAGGCGAAGAACAGTTGGTCCTGCGTCTTGGTCATATGGTAAATACTGCCTGGATTTACCGGATACAGAATTTCTTTTTCTACCTCAGCGCCGGAATCGTTTTCAATCTTGACAGTTAAGTAGCCTTCAGGGATTTTCATGCCGGCAGTGCCGTAGCCATAAACACCCATAGTTCCCAAATGTACCAGGTGAATATCCAGGCCGCTCTCAACAATTGCAGCTAGCACATTGTGTGTTGCGTTCAGATTGTTGTCTACAGTATAGATTTTATGCTTTGCGGATTTCATCGAATAGGGCGCTGCGCGTTGTTCCGCAAAGTGAATTATTGTATGCGGTTCGTAAGCGAGTACCAGGTCAAGAAAATCCCTATATTCATGTGCAAGATCAATATTGTGGAAGCGGATGGTTTTACCGGAGACCTCCTTCCAGCAATCCAGACGACGTTCCATTGAGGCAATAGGCGTAAGAGATGAGACGCCAAGCTCGTTGTCAATATTTCGGCGAGAAAGGTTGTCTACGATAACCACCTCGTGGCCATGCTTGGACAAATGAAGTGCCGTCGGCCATCCGCAAAAGCCGTCGCCACCAAGTACAAGAATCTTTTTCATATCGAACTCCTTCGTTTTCAAATTAAATGAATGCCGCACTCTTCGCGGTCTTCAGTTTTTGTGGGGTCAAAGTAGCCACCCGGAGATGGGATGCTGTTTTTTGATTTAAACTCTCTGACTTCCTTGTGACTCCAGTGAATTAAGGGCGAAAATTTAATTAGGTCGCCGGATTTTACAAACATTTCAAGATTCTTTCTATGATCTGTTTCCTCAGCTCTCACGCCGCTTACCCACAGGTCGGGCTTGTGTTCAGCCAAAGCCCTCTGCATTGGTTCAACCTTGGTGTGAAAATTGAACTTCTCCCGACTATCAGGTCCTCCAAGTGGGTCAATACCTAGAACATTCGATAGATAGTTGGAATTGTAGGTAGGCGAATATACTTTTAGGTTAATTCCCGAATTGCGCACGATGCTTTTTATAAAAGCGTATGTATCTCTATGAGTAAATCCAGTATCAATCCAAAGGACGGGTACTTCTCTTGCTACTCTGGCAATCACGGAAAGCAATACGCCTGAGTCATAACCGAAGCTAGTTGTAAATATTGGTTTGCTAAATTCTTGTAAAACTTCCTCTACTAAATGCAGCAGGTCCTTATTCTGTGCAAAGGCCTTGTTAAGAGTTGATATCCTATCAGTGCTCATTCAGGTTTCCGTCTTATTCTGGTTGTTGAGTCGGTGCTTTCTAGTCAGCGTTATCGAAATGTATTAGATTGGTATCTCGCATCAGCACTTTACGCTTTGAAGCGGCAATTGTCTGGCTATTGGCTCTTCTGCGTTTGAAGTGAATCGTATCCTCAGCGATTTTATGTTTGTAGCCCATTTGTATTGTTTCGCAATTCCAATGCCAATCTTCAAATGCAAAACCAGTGGCAATGTCCCTCGCAGAGTAGGGCACATGAGTAAATATGTCTCTATGAGCCAAGCATAACGCGTCCCAGTAGTTTCCGGTGCGTAGAAAATTTTTGCTGAATAGTTGGCTATCCTGATCAATCTTGTGGAGAATATTATTGCTTCCGCCAAAAAACCAGTTGAACTCTGGATGCACGATGTAGTTCTTATTTTGTGATGCAGTGGCAAGTGCTTTTGAAAGCCAGTTTTCGCTCCATATGTCATCGCCGTCTAGAAATGCGATGAAGCCGTCTTGCGCTTCGGATGCGGCTTGATTTCTTACTTTTCCTTGATCTGCATATTCCGTTTCGACGATAGAAAAGCCGAAGCATTTTTCTGCATTGTACGCGATGTCTTTAGTTTCCTGGTCAGCGTTGTCAAGGTAAATCACTTTGTGAAAGCTATAGTTCTCAGGGCCGGCAAATTTTTCACATGCCAGCAAACTCTTGATGGTCGCACCTAAAAGGAGGCCTTCTTTATGCGCGGTGATTATAAGGGTGCACAGGGGGCGTGCTGCCTTTTTACTTGTTGTACTCATTTACGTGTCCAGTGCAATCTTAATAGATTCGTTGTAATTTTCGATCGAATACTTGGATTCCACTAGGTTTGCCAGTGTATTTGCATTTTCTCTGAAGGCCTCGATATTTTGAAGTAGTTCTTGTATGCGGCTGATATAGGCATCTGCATTAGCGTAGCTATCAACTAGACTGCCGCCAAATCCTTCTAGAAGAGTTGGGATTCCCCCAACATTGCTTGCGATTATTGGCGTTCCTGTTGCGGCGACATCGATTAGAATTGTCGGCAAACCATCCCATAAGCTCGTGTATAGCCACGCCGTACATTGATCTAGCGGTAGTTCAGAAAAATCGCCGTACACCCCTTTAAAAACAATATTTTTAGGGTGGCTTTCGATATTGGTATCATTTAAGACTGCCTTTCCCCAAACCCAATATTCAACTTGGGGGGTTCTTCTTGCGATCTCTGTCAGCAGGCGAAAATTCTTTTGACGGTCGAATCGGCCAGCCCAGAATACCTTTGGTTTGGAGGGGAGTATGTTCTTCAGCTTTTGAAGCCTCCTCTGAACCTGAATAGTTTTTTTAACAGTCGTTGGCGAAAGGAGAACCTCTAATTTTGCAAGCTGTGTTTCGCTTAATAAATGATCCTGTTCAAGCTCCCTTTTAATTGTTTCATTATCCAAGAAGATTTTCTTGTGATACTGAAATGTGTCACGAAAAAATTCTTGTGGATAGCCTGTGCGAAGATTCTCAGCGGTCAGGTCCGAACAAAACAAATAGGAATATAGGTCGCAAATTGTGGAGAGTTGCGCTCCGTATTGGCTGAATGTGGTCCAGCCTCGTCGGCTGTTAACATTGAAAACACGTTTCGCTTGCAAGGCTCTAATTAGTGTCGTGAGCGCTAGGTTTTTTTCTCCAGGCGATAGATGCTGTGTTGGTCTAAAAAAGTGCAGTAGGTCTGTGCCTTCTGGGAACCAGTTTGGATAATCGAATGACTCCCCGTCCGTCACAATTATGCAAGTGTTCGTAGAGTGGAATAAGGTTGATAGTGCAGACGTTAATGAGCCTGCAACACGTCCCGCTCCGCTCATGCGGCAATGGGGAATCAAAACAACATTTTCGTAGTGCTTTTTTTGTAAGCTGTGCTGAATTTCCCCCATGGAGTTGTACAGCTGACTATGGGGCGAGTAAGCTCCGGGGATAAATATAGAGCGCCCCCGGGTATCGAAGTCAATTCGTGGTTCAATTTCCTGGGCCTTTCTCAGTTGGCTCTGGATCGTTTCGGAACTTATTTTTGCCTCTACTTTCTTAAGTTCAAGCGCTGTATCGGTCAGTTCTGTTGGGCAGGATTTTCGTTGCGATAGAAGTACGTTGTTTGATGCATCGGCGACCCCGATATCCTTTTCGATAAATGCTTGTAATAGTGCAGATTTTCCACGTGGGATTCTACGATTTTTTGCATATTTCGGGGCATCGAAAACGCGACACGCTTTCCTGTTTTCAAAGATTCCATGATTCAAAAAGTGCTGCAAACGCCTTTCGCTTGGCAGCGAAGCTATGTCCCGATTGCAGCTTCGATATGTTTTTGAGCAGAAAAATGCTGAGAAATCCAAGTCCAATTTTCTTCCGTTTCTCAGCCAGTGTAAAAGGGCTTTGCCCTCAGGGCACCAGAGCTCTTCATGTTCTGCAGATAAAGAAAATCGATATATTTCCTCTGAAAAAATTTGTGCTAGGGGGTTATTTTTCTCTAGAAGTTGTATTGTTGTATTCGATTCCCGCTTTGTGATCGCCTTCTCTAAGGCTGTTCCCTTAAAAAGGTTGATGATTGATCTCAGAAAAAGAAAATCTTCTTCGGACAATACTAAGTTTCTGTATCGTTTTTCAACGTGATTTCTCGGGCCAGCATCCTGCAATGCATTATGCGGGGTTCGATATTCGCCGTACCCATTCGTTAGGTAGTGTTTGAATGACCAGAGCTTTGACTTCTTGATATCATTATATTTCGAGAGATAAAAATTTTCGTCAAAAAAATTCGTCGGAATGATTTTCTCATTAAAGCCAAATCTAACCCAATGAAGAAAAAGCTCACTTTTGTTGAGCTTGTCTAACCCTGGCGCAGATGACTTTTCAATATATGTCGCGCGATTAAAGAATGGGAGCTGGATATCACCAGATGCGACATTTTCCTGCGACTTACCACCTTGTAATGCAACGTATATGTCTGGTGAAAAACTTTTTATCAGATATTTTTCATTGTCGTTTAGGGGTTCTGATATTAGCTTCTTCAGTGATGTCCGTTCCAAGGGCTTTATATCCATCAGGCAATTTTCCCGCTTTGTAAATCTTGATAGAAATTGGCGATGCGTCGAATTGAAGTGTCTAGGTCGATTTTTGGCTCCCAACCTAAATCGGCTCGAATTTTTGTTATATCCAGGGGTGTTCGATCTTGTTTGGCGTTTTCCAGTTGCTCCTGTGAGGTGTTGATTGCAACTTTGATATTTTTTTTGGTAATTCGCTCCACAAGTTGGATGAGGTCATAAATGCTGGTTTCATGTCCGGATCCTACATTCCAGACTCCGGATGCAGGGTGCTTGGCAGCCAATTCGATAGCCGAGCACAAGTCTTCCACATCTAAATAGTCCCTGGATGAGTTTCCTGAGCCGATTATCTCAAACTGCCTGCGGTTGTACGCACATTCTATTAACTTTGGTAAGACGCCGAAGCTATGGAACACTTGGTGAGCGCCAATTGGATTGCTCGGTCTTAAAATTGCGTACCTTAAGCCGTTTGTTCTTGAGTAATATTCAATCGTTTTTTCGACCGCTTCCTTGCCCCACCCGTATGGAGTTTCTGGACTGAGAAGAGTGGACTCTACAATATTCTTTTTGTGATCGGTGCCATATACTTGGCCGCCTGATGAGAGATAGACTAGTTTGACTTTGTTATTGGTCTCCATGGCTCGACGTAAATAGTTCAGAAATGGAATTACAGAAAGCTGAATTTCATCTCGAACATCGATATTTTCGCGCGGTTTTGTGGCGCTTGCTAGATAAACTATTGTGTCCGTTTTTTTTAACAGTTCGGTTGAACCAGAGCCTAAAAATTCATCTTGGGAAAGTGCCTTCCGCTGATGCTTGTTTCCTGCTCTTGTAACTGTGTAAAAATCTACGCCAGTGGTTTCATAGTGAGCTAGAAGGGCTCTACCTACAAAACCGTTTGCACCTATCACTCCAATCATTCCCACCCCCCCCCTGGGGCATTAAAAATCGCGTTTTTTTTGGTCCGTAAATAAATTGTTTGTTATGCAAATGTTTCAGCGTGAAGGAAACTTAAGCCATTTTCATCTTTTTCGGATATTTTCGGTATTGCCTTTTTTGGGATTGGCCACGAAATAGCAATTGTTTGGTCGTCCCATCTAATGCAGCGATCAGATTCTGGATGATAATAATTTGTGCATTTGTAGGATATTAAGGCGCTTTGGCTTAATGTAAAAAAACCATGTGCGAAACCTTCTGGAATCCAGAGTTGGTGTCGGTTCTCATCGCTAAGCACAGTGCCCACCCAGCTCCCATATGATGATGAAGACCTCCGTAAGTCGATAGCGACGTCAAAAATTTTTCCTGATATCGCTCTTACGAGTTTTCCTTGTGGAGAATTAAGTTGGTAGTGCAGTCCGCGCAATACCCCTTGCTGGGACAGAGATTGATTTTCTTGAACGAATCTTGTTTTTCCGCAGGCCCTATGAAAGACATTTTCGCGAAATGTTTCCATGAAATAGCCTCTATCATCCCCATGTGCTATAGGTTCGATTATCTTAACGTCGGGTATGTCTGTTTCAATAAAATTCACAGGAGCATCCTAAGCGTTCTTGGAGATTGACTCCAAATAGGAGCCGTAGGTCGTTTTTGAAAGTGACTTGGCGCCCGCGGCGACACTCTGCTTGGTTATCCATCCGTGGTTCATCGCGATTTCTTCCAGGCAGGCAACCTTTAGGCCTTGGCGCTGCTCCAGCGTTTGGATAAACTGGCTGGCCTCCATTAGGGAGTCATGTGTCCCTGTATCGAGCCAGGCGAACCCTCGGCTCAATAGCTCGACATTAAGCTGGTTCTCTTTCAAATAGATGGAGTTTATGTCTGTTATCTCCAGCTCACCTCGTGGTGACGGCTTGATGGCTTTGGCTATTTCTACGACTTGATTGTCGTAGAAATAGAGCCCTGTCACAGCGAAATTTGATTTGGGTTTTTGGGGCTTTTCTTCAATTGAGATAGCTTTATGGTTGCTATCAAAATCAACAACGCCGAATCTTTCTGGGTCGGACACATGGTACGCAAAAACCGATGCTCCGGATGCTTTTGCAGCAGCATTTTTCAGCTTTTCGGTAAAGTGTTGCCCATAAAAGATATTGTCACCTAGGACAAGAGCGACATTTGAGTCGCCGATAAATTCTTCACCGATGATGAAGGCTTGGGCAAGGCCATCCGGTGAGGGTTGCTCTGCGTAAGTAAACTCAACGCCGAAGTTGCTGCCATCGCCAAGCAGTTCCTTGAAGGCGGGGAGGTCGCGGGGCGTCGAGATGATCAGGATCTCCCGAATGCCGGCCAGCATCAATGTGGAAATCGGGTAGTAGATCATCGGCTTGTCATAAACAGGGAGTAACTGCTTCGAAGTCGCCAGTGTAATTGGGTGCAGGCGAGTGCCGGAACCACCGGCGAGTACTATCCCTTTGTATCCGTTGCTCATGCGATTACTTCCTTTGTTCCTTCCTGCTTTTCCTGGCCAATTCGCTCTAGTTTGTAATTTCCGTTAAGGACGTTTTGCCACCAGTCTGTGTTATTCAGGTACCACTCAACGGTCTTCCGGATGCCGGTTTCGAACGACTCGTCTGGGGTCCAGCCAAGTTCCTTCTGTATTTTGGCTGCGTCGATTGCGTAGCGGGCATCGTGGCCAGGGCGATCTTTCACGAAGGTGATCAGGTCAGTATATTTCTCGACACCGTCTGGCTTTCTGGGTGCCAGTTCTTCAAGCAGTGCACAGATGGTCTCCACTACTTCAATGTTTTTCTTTTCGTTGTGGCCGCCGATGTTGTAGGTTTCACCGACTTCACCTTCAGTAACTACCTTGAAGAGGGCGCGCGCATGGTCTTCTACATAGAGCCAGTCCCGGATCTGAGAGCCATCGCCATAGATGGGTAGTGGTTTGCCAGCGAGAGCGTTCAGAATAACGTGCGGGATCAGCTTCTCCGGGAAATGGAATGGACCGTAGTTATTGGAGCAGTTAGTGACGACGATCGGTAAGCCATAAGTTCGGCCCCATGCGCGGACGAGATGGTCCGAGGCGGCCTTGCTGGCGGAATAGGGTGAGCTGGGTGCGTAAGGGGTCTCTTCGGTAAAGAGGTCTGTGGTGCCTTCCAGGTCTCCATACACTTCGTCAGTTGAGATTTGGTGGAAGCGGAAGGCTATCTGTTTGCTCTCTTCCAGGCTCAGCCAATATTCACGTGCTGATTCGAGCAACGTATAGGTGCCGGTAATATTGGTTTCAATAAATGCACCCGGCCCGTCGATCGAACGGTCAACGTGGGACTCTGCAGCAAGGTGCATTACAGCGGCTGGGGAGTAATGGGCAAAAAGCTTGTCTAGCGCCTTCTTATCGCAGATGTCCACCTGCTCAAAAAAGTATCGCTCTGATCCGTCAATTGACGATAGGCTCTGCAGGTTGCCTGCGTAAGTCAGTTTGTCGATATTGACAACTTTGCAGGTTGTATTTTGAACAATATGGCGAACGACCGCGCTGCCGATGAAGCCGGCACCACCGGTGACAAAAATGGTATCCATTACCTCTCCCCCGAGAAAGTCCAAGAAAAAGAAGGGCTTGGACTCAATAAAACTAATCGGTAATAGTACCAATAGTTCTCTTGGAGGAACAACCTGACATAAATCAAATTCGATGCAAATTGCGGAATTTGATTATATTTTCGCCTCTATACTGTACTCCTACTGATAAAGCTCGCTCAGCGTCGGTTTGTTTTTATACTCGCCGGCTACGTTGGATTTATCTTTCTCAAGCCTGCTGATTAATATTTGTACTTGATGTGAATTCAGTGGCCGCGCAGGCTCCGCGAACAACGCCTGCTCTAGAAGCACAACAAGCTTCGAGAAGTCTGGATTGTTCGATCTTTGTGCAGCTTTGCTCAAGGAGTCTCCGGTTTGTACTCCCGGCTGTCGCTGGGCCCAGGCCAGCAGGGCGGGCTGCAGGTTTGCGGCATCGCCGCTGGCGGCAGCGGTTTCCAGGTCAGGTAATGCAGCCGGCTCTGGCTCTTCTGTAGTCGCCTGGTCGAAATTTGTTCGGATTCGACCTCTCCACAACCAAATAATCAGCCCGGCAAGCGCCAGGTTGGCGATCAGAGAACCAATCGCGAGTGCCCGCCATAGCCAGTTGTTGTCTGCTGTTGCGATTTCCTGCTGCGCAGTGGTTAGCGGACCGGTTTCAGCTGCAGCCCCTTCTGCTGGGGCGATTGTTTGCCCACCGGTGACGGTGAAGGTGAACGGCGGTAGGTAAGCGGCACGTTGCTGCTGGGCCTCAGTGTCCCACCAGGTAATGGTGACCGCGGGCAGGGCGTAGTCTCCTGGCTGGCTGGCAACGATGGCCGTGGTCTCCGTACGCACACCCGTGATGCCCTGCATGCTGGTGGTATCTTCCTTCTGTGGCTGATCCGGGTAGGTTTTTAGGCCATCCACACTCAGTCGCGGGATCGGGGGTAGCTGGGAAGCCTTTAGCCCCTCACCGGTAACGGTCAGGATGCGGGTAATGGGCTCCCCGACCTTGAACTCCTTCGGGTCCTTGCTCCAGGCCTGGGCAATGCCAAGGCTACGCGCAGGTAGCCAGTGCTCGCCGGAATAGCTGTCCGGTCTTGGCATCACCATGACGTTTTTGGACGTCGAGCGCAGGCGCATACGCTTGCTACTGCGATTGAAGATGGAGAAAGGGTCCCGGTCGCCTGTCAGTGCGTGGTAGGTGAGGGCGGGTATTGTGATCGGACCCGGTTTTTCCGGGAACACCGCAAAAACTATTTCATACACCGCATAACCGACATTATTGATGTGCCGGTCGTAGCGGTTTTCTGTCACTTTTTCGACCTGTGCATTGGGGATATCCAGCGGAGACGGGTCCAGGCTGTGCAGGCTGACAGAGGTATACAGGCGTACCTTGACCAGCAACTGCTCGCCGACGCGCACCTGCTCTTTGTCCGTTTCAACCTCCAGGAATGCCTCGCGGTTGGCGCCTTCCGGCAGGGCGCCGGGCGGATTGACCTGCACATCCAGTGGTGGGGTCTTGTGACCCGCATATGAAATGGGCGGGATGGTGAGCTTGCCTTCACGCTTGGGCGCGAGCGTCAACAGCCACTCGGTGAAGCTTTCCACCTGGCCGTTGTAGTTGCGGTACTGGCTGGAGCGGCGGTTGCCGAGTACCTCAAAGCCGACCTTGAGTGCCGAAATATCCGGCTCTCCAGCCGTGTCGCCGTAATAGCGCAGTCGCAGGGTCAGGGTTTCCTCAATGGTGATCTCGCTCCGATCGATGGTGGCCGTCAATTGCCCTTGAGCACTGGCTTTTCCGATGAAGAGCAGGGCTGCTGCGAATGCGGCCAACAGTAGTCGCGTGGTTCGAAATATTATGGTTGTCATTGGGGTATCAAACGCTATCAAAGGTTTCACCATCTTTTGGCCGCTCCATTCTCCGGGGCCTGCCACTGGCCGGTGCGCAGTTCCTGCCTGCGCTTGCGGCTTTCATACTTGAATTTTGCGCGCAGTAAGCCGGATGGATCGTCCGGGACTTCCCGCAACCACTGCTCGAGTCGTTGCTGCTCATCCGGGTCGAGTTCGCTGTCGTCCAGTTGACCTGGCTGAGCCTCCGCTTGTTCCTGTTGCTCTTGTGGGTCTTTTGGGTCCCGAGTTGCTTCGGCTTTTTGCTCCTCCGGGGACTGCTCCTGCTCGGGCTGCTCCGGTTCTGCCTGTGGTTGGGCTGACTGATCCTGACTTTGTTGCTCGTCAGGCTCCGCCTGTTGGCCTGCCTGCTGGTTTTGCTGAGCCTGGCTCTGGTCCTGCTGGCCCTGTTGCTGGTCTTGCTCTTGGTCCTGCTGTTGGCTCTGGCCTTGCTCCTGCTGCTGGTCCTCTTGTTGGGACTGGTCTTGATCCTGCTGCTGGTCCTGTTGCTGATCCGAATCGCTTTGCTCGGACTCGTCACCCTGCTGCTGGCTCTGCTGTGATTGCTGTTCCTGCAGTTCTTTCAGTTTTTGCGCGATATCCCGGTTGTGTACCGCATCCTCGTCGTCGGGATTACGGGCCAGAGCGGCATTATAGGACTCAATCGCCTGATCGTACTGGCCTTGCTGTGTCAGGGTATTGCCCAGGTTGTAGGGGTTATCCGCAAAACCATTTTCGGCTTCGGCGTACTCACCGGCACGGTATTTTGCCGTCGCTCGCCAGTCCTCGCGCTGGAATTTCTCGGCGGCTTCTGCCGGTTTCTCCGATTCCAGCAATTCCGCAGCTTGCTGGTCCTTGTTCTTCCATAGCGATGACCAGTCCTGGGCCAGGGATGGCTGCGGCAGCAGCATGGGAACCGCGACCAGCGCGATTAGCCAGCCGCGCCGGAACGCGATGGCGAGCAGGGGCAGGAGAAGCAACAGAATGGTGGGCCCGGATTCATGCCACTGGTCGAATTCGCGCTCGCTGGTCTTGGCCTCAGAGATATCGGTCATAGTGTCCAGTACCGCCTCGATGTCGCTGTCGTCGATACTGATCTCGCGATAAACGCCGTCATGCGCGCTGGTGAGCTTGCGTAAATCCTGTGGCGAATACCGGGCCACAACAATGGAGCCATCCTGCTCTTTGGCAAAACCGCCGCGACCTACGGGAATGGGCGCGCCGTCTTTTGTCGCCACAGCAATTGCCGATACGCGTACACCTGTTGGTACCTGGCTGCTGATATCCCGGATGGCTTCCGGGGCAATATCGTCAGTGACAAACAGAAGGTTGCCACTGACGTGGCCGCTATCCTGCAGTAACTGCAGGGCGACCTGGGTTGCCATTTCCGGGTTGCTTCCAGGGACCGGCATCATCTCAGGGGCGAGGGCGGGCAGAAGGTTGGCGATGGTTTCCGTGTCTTCGGTCAGCGGCGTTACCACATGTGCCTCACCGGAGTAGGCAACCAGTGCAGTCAGGCCGTCTTTGCGCGCATTCAGCAGGTCCAGGGTTTTCATGCGGGCCCGGGTCAGGCGGTCTGGCTTAAGATCTTCTGCGCGCATGGAGGGTGACAGGTCCAGCAGGATCACCAGCGCGTCCTGGTTGCTGAAGACCGGTGCCGGTAGTTTCTTCCAGGTAGGGCCGGCAAGAATGATTGCCAGCGTCATCAATCCTGCTGTCAGCAGGTAAAACAGGCGGCGGTGATTCTGGTCGCTGCCCTGCATCAGGTGCGGTAGAAGGTCGCTGTCGATCAGGTTTTCCAGCGCGGGCGCTGTAAAGCGGTGCTTCGCCAGGAGCAGGCCCGCGATGAGAGTGACAGGCACCAGCCAAAGCCAGGCTGGCCGCAGGAAGTGGAAATCGGCAAAGGCGGTAAGCCATTCGTTAGCCATTGGCTACCTCCTGTCTTCCTACCTTCCTGTCGGCCGGGTTTTGCCAGGCGCTGAGCCGGCTGCGTAGTAGTGGCGACACCAGCCACGCGATAGCCAGCAGCAGAGCTGCAGCAAGTGGATACCAGTAGAGGGAAACTACCGGGCGGAATTGTGCCGCCTCCTGCTCCATGGGCTCCAGTTTGTCCAGCTCCAGGTAGATCTGCTGCAGTTCCTGCGGGTCCCGCGCACGGAAATACTGGCCGCCGGTTATGTCGGCAATCTTGCGCAGGGTTTCCTCATCCAGGTCTGCGGAGGGGTTGATCCGGCGAGACATATAATTACTGCCAAACAGTCCGGGACGGGAAAACTCTTCCGCGCCGACGCCAATGGTATAAACCTTGACGCCGCTTTGCTTCGCCAGTTCCGCCGCCTTGAGGGGCGGGACTTCGCCGGCAGAGTTGGCACCGTCAGTCAGAAGTATGAGCACGCGTTGTTCCGCCGGCCTTTTCAGCAGGCGTTTGGTCGCGAGTCCGATGGCATCCCCGATCGCGGTACCCTGGCCGGCGAAGCCAATCTGGGCCTCGCGTAACAGGGTGCCAACGGTCTTGCGATCGAACGTCAGTGGAGACTGCATATAGGCGCGGCTGCCGAACAGGACCAGCCCTAGGCGGTCGCCAGTGCGGCGCTGAATGAACTGATCCACAACGGCTTTAACCACCGCAATGCGGGTAACCTGGCGGTTGTTGACCACCATATCCGGTGATTCCATGCTGCCGGAAATATCCACAGCCAGCAGCAGGTCCCGGGCTGATGCCGGCTGGCTGATGACTTCCCCATACCACTGTGGCCTGGCAGCGGCGGCGACCAGCAGTAGCCAGATCAGGGAGAGAAGTACAAGATTGCGACCCCTGCGTGTGCTGCGCTCGCTCCCCCCTTTGATGGCATCAAAATAGGGGACCTTGAGTGCGCTCTGTTGCAGCTTCGCTGGCCGCAGGCCAAGCGCAAACAGAATCGGTAGTGGCAGCATCAGCCAGGCCCAGAGGTTGCCAAACTCAAACATCTGCTGGCACCTCTTTTTGAGTGGGTTCGTGCTGCTGTTGCTGCGGCTCTTGCTGCTGGCTCTGTGCTTCCTCAGCCCGGTGCAGATGTATCCAAACTCTCGCGTAGTTCAGGGTGCTTTCGATTTCGGTACTTGCGATTTCGCCGCGTTCGGTGCCGGCGGCGTAAATGCCCGCGCTCAGCAGCCTGACGGTCGCTTCGGGAATCTTCAGGTCGGCGGTTGATTGCAGGAAGGCCAGCCACTCGGGTCCTGTCAGCGCCGCGCAACGGTCGCGGCCATATACATGGGTGGCGACGCGCTTGAGCAGGGTGTTGATCTCCTGCGCTGCGGTACTTGATTGCAGGTCGATCTGGTCCAGCAGAGCGGCGGCCTCGCGCCGGTAGGCATTACGCCGATGTTGCTGCTTGCGCCTGTAAAGCCAGATGCTGAGTGCAATCAGGGCGCAGAGCAGCAGTGCGATCAGGATCCACCAGCCTGGCGCTAGCGGCCAGAAGCCCACCGGGTCCGGCTCGCGGATGTCACGCAGCTGTGCCAGCAGCTCCATGGCTTTCGGCGAAAGCTGGGGTGCTGGAGCGGCTTGAGCAGCTTGGGTTTTGATCACGCGCTCACCCCCACTGGCCGTCGTGTCTGTTTGGCGCGATAGACCTGACGCAGCTGTTGCACCACCGGCTGGGTGTTATCGATGTCGATCAGCGGTAATCCAAACTGGCGGCACAAGCGGTCTGTAGTCTGGCGGACGGCGAGCTGGCTATTCTCGAAAGCGTTGCGCAGCTGCGTATCGTGTTTGTCCGCGAAGCAGCGTTTATTGCCGTCGCTCAGGGTAATGGAGTCGCGGGGCAGTGCTCTATCTAGTGGGTCGAGTATGCGCAGGATCTGCACATCGGCGTGACGCTGTAACAGGTACAGTGGGTGCTCGCAGTCTTCATCCAGGTCGTGGCAATCGCTCGCCAGCATAATTGCGCTGCCGGGACGGGCGATACGCCGAGCTTCTTCCAGCAGGGTACTGAGTCGCGGTGCGTCCGCGGCGGCAACCGGCGAATCCAGCGCGCCGGCCACGCGCACCATTTCGTTTATCAGCGCCAGCACCGCGTGGTGGCTACGCTTCGGGCGCACGGTCTCGAGGCCGTGGTCGCCAAACACCAGCGCGCCAACCCGATCGCCATGTTGCAGGCCGGCCCAGGCAAGGGAAGCTGCAACATGGCAGGCGGTCACTGACTTGAATGCCCGCTTGCTGCCAAAAAACATGGGGCTGCGCAGGTCCACCAGCAGCAGTACCGGGCGCTCCCGCTCCTCGGTATAAAGCTTGGTATGGGTCTCACCGGTTTTGGCGGTTACGCGCCAGTCGATGGTACGTACATCGTCACCGGCCTGATAGCCACGCACTTCCGCAAAGTCCATGCCGCGGCCCTTGTAGCGGGTGCGCAGATTGCCGGCCTGTTCCGATGTACTGGGAGTCCGCGGCGCAAACAGTTGCAGATCACGCCCGACGGAGCGCAATCTAACCAGGGTGTCGGAAGACGGGTAGGGCCCGGACTGGTCCAGTCCAAGGGCGTTGCTGTTTTGGTCCTGCGTTACAGCCATGGTTCCGCTTAAACCGCTGGCACTTTTTGCAGCAGGCGCTGGGTTACCGCGTCCGCATCAATGCCTTCCGCCTCGGCGGCGAAACTGAGGATCAGGCGGTGGCGCAGAACGTCCGGGGCGACCTGCATGACATCATCCGGTGTGACGTAATCGCGCCCGGCGAGCCAGGCGTTTGCACGCGCGCATCGGTCCAGTGCAATTGTGGCCCTGGGACTGGCACCAAAGTCTAGCCAGCTGCCTAACTCGCTGTCATACTTCGCGCCGTTTCGGGTCGCTACCACTAGCTGCACAACATAATTCTCTACCGCCTCAACCATATGTAGATCGAGCACCTGTTTGCGTGCTGCGAAAATTGCCTCCTGCGCGATGATTGCGCGAGGTGCTGCTTCGGTGCCACTGGCTTCGCCGCGCACGAGGCGCAGGATTTTTGCTTCGGCATCGGCCTGGGGGTAGGGCACGTTGACGTGCATCAGGAAGCGATCGAGCTGGGCCTCGGGCAGCGGGTAGGTCCCTTCCTGCTCGATGGGGTTCTGGGTCGCCATCACCAGGAAGAGTTGCGGCAGCTTGTAGGTGTTGCGACCAACACTGACCTGGCGCTCCGCCATGGCTTCGAGCAGGGCGGACTGGACCTTGGCCGGCGCGCGGTTGATTTCATCCGCGAGTACCAGGTTGTGGAATACGGGGCCTGGCTGGAACTGGAATTCGGCTGTTTCCGGACGATATACATCGGTGCCGGTAACGTCCGCAGGGAGCAGGTCGGGCGTGAACTGAATGCGTTGGAAGTTGCCTTCAATAGCTTCGGACAGTGCCTTGATGGCCTTGGTTTTTGCCAGGCCGGGCGCGCCTTCCACCAGCAGGTGGCCGTCGGCAAGCAGGGCGATCAGGATGCGGTTTACCAGGGCTTCCTGGCCGATGATTTGACTGCTGAGCCATTCCTGCAGGGTCTGGAACTGGTTGCGAATATCCATAACGCGTTTTTGTAATACCTTTTATATGGTTCTGCTTATTTTATGCGGCTTGTGTGTGGCCTAGCCATAGCTTTGCGGGCTTCTGCCGGAATTTGCGACGGGTGGTATCACCACAGCGCCGGGGCAAGCGTACAACTAGATATAAACTGAAGTCCGAGCGTGCCCGATATCCGGCAAATAGCTAAATTAGATGGCCAAATCATAGGTGGCCCCGATGGTTGATTTTAACGACCATCGCCGCTGAGACAAGTCGGCGCGAATTTCATTCTCACCGCTATTCAGAGTGGTGAAAACGTGTGAAGTTCCATCGTTTTGCTGATTGATTGACCGGCTGTGGCGGGCATGCAGTGATCCTGCAACCGACAGGCGGTGTTTGAGGAGAAACAGTTTGAACATGGCAATGGTCGACACGGAAAGCCGTGACGCGTTTATTGACCAGATCACAAGCTACATCCGTACAAAGCTGGGCGAAAGTGCCGAGCCGGTGGTGGAGTTCGCGCGCCAGTTTTTTGACCAGTATGCACTGGAGGACCTGGCGGGCAGGCGGGTAGCCGACGTTTACGGCTGTGTGTACAGCTGGTGGGATTTTATCCAGAAGCGCGACCCGGACCGCCCCAAGGTAAAGGTCTACAACCCGAACCTGGAGCAGGATGGCTGGGAGTGCAGCCACACGATCGTCGGTGTGTTGCAGCGGGACATGCCATTTCTGGTGGACTCGGTGCGGATGGAAGTCAATCGCCGCGACATCATGCTGCACTCCATCAAGAGTACCCGGCTGCAGGTACTGCGCGATGGCAACGGCCAGCTGCGCACACTCACCCCCAAGCCGGCACACCCGGGGCTCGCCAATGACCACGATCCAAATGAGGCACTGATCTACCTGGAGATCAACCTCGATACCAATAGTGCGAACTGTGCCGACCTGGCAAAGACCCTGGTGCAGGTGCTGGGTGATGTGGAGCTGGTGGTGGACGGTTACCTGCCGATGCTGGACCTGTGCGCCGCACTTGAGGATGAGTTGCGCGCCGGCGTGTCAAAGCAGGAAGCGAACCTCGATGAGGCCTGTGATTTCCTGCAGTGGATGCGCGATGGCAATTTCACCTTCCTCGGCTACCGCGAATATGACTTCTGTGACAAGAGTGGTAAGCGGGTTCTCTGTGAAAATGAAGAGCGCCGCCTTGGCGTTTTCAAGACCCTGAAAGTCCCAGCGGAATCCATGCCGGAAGGCAATTTCAGCGCCGGCAAACAGCGCTTTTACCAGGGCCCCAATTACCTGGCGTTTGGCAAGTCCTGGGTCAAATCCCGGGTCCATCGCGATGCCTATTCGGATTACGTCATCGTCAAACGCTACAACGCAGAAGGCGAAGTGATTGGCGAATCTGCATTCCTCGGCCTGTATACCTCTCCGGTGTATACCGAGAGCCCGATGAGTATCCCCATTATCCGGCGCAAACTGGCGTCGATCCTGGAATACAGCGGCCTTGAGCCCATGAGCCACGACGGCAAGGCGCTGCGCCGGATTCTGGATACCTTTCCCCGCGACGAACTGTTCCAGAGCAGCACCCATGAGCTCTTCGATACCGTCATGGGTGTGCTCAGTATCAACGAGCGACGTCAGGTGCGCCTGTTTATGCGCCGCGACCCATTCGGCAAATTCGCCTCGGCCATTGTGTATGTGCCGCGGGATATTTTCAGTACCCGCATCAGGCTGCAGATCAGTCGCGTGCTGGGTGATGCCCTGGGCGCGGAAGACTGGGACTTCACCACCTATTTCTCTGAATCGGTTCTCGCGCGCTGCCACATCGTATTCAAGCTGGCGCCGGACGCTTCACCGGACTACGACATAGCGCGGCTGGAGGCGCAGATCGTGAATATTACCCGCAGTTGGGAAGACCAGTTACTTGAGACGCTGACTGAAAGGCACGGCGAAGAAACCGGTAGCCGCCTGTTCCACGAGTACGGCAATGCGTTTCCGGCGGGTTACCGCGAGGATTTTGATGCGCGCGTAGCAGTGAACGATATCGCGTTTATCCGTGAGCTTGGGCCCGACAACAAGGTGGCGATGAGCTTTTACCAGCCGATTGGTGCGGGTCCGCGCAATATGCGCTTCAAGGTATTCAATTGGGGCGGGGGGCTGACGCTGTCTGACGTGATCCCGGTGCTCGAGCACCTCGGCCTCAAGGTACTGGGCGAGAGCCCGTACCGCATGCGTTGCGCCAGCGGTGAGGATATCTGGCTGCACGACTTCAACCTGGAATTTGGCCTGTCCACTAAAGTGGACGCGCAGGCGTCCAAGGGGCTGTTCCAGGATGCGTTTGGAGCGATCTGGAATGGGGTGGCGGAGAGCGATGGCTTCAACCGCCTGGTACTGGCGGCGCGCCTCAACTGGCGCGAAGTCGCCATGCTGCGTGTGTATGCCCGTTACCTGAAGCAGACCAAGTTCAGCTCCAGCCAGTCGTTTATTGCCATGACCCTGGCCAACCACGTGGAGATCACCCGCAACCTGGTGGCACTGTTCCGCGGGCTATTTGACCCGCGCATTGCCAGTGGCACCGAGTCCGACAGCGTACGTATCGAGCGCCTGACCAAGAAAATCTACGACGGCCTCGAGACCGTCGACAACCTCAACGAAGACCAGGTCATCCGGCGTTACCTCAATCTGATTCTGGCTACGCTGCGTACCAACTGTTTCCAGCTGGATGCTGACGGCGAGCCGAAGGACTACATCTCGGTCAAGTTTGCGCCGAAGAAAATCCCGGGCCTGCCCAAGCCGGCGCCGGAATACGAAATCTTTGTCTACTCACCAAGGGTCGAAGGTGTGCACCTGCGCGGGGGCAAGGTCGCCCGTGGCGGGCTGCGCTGGTCGGACCGGCTGGAAGACTACCGTACCGAGGTACTGGGTCTGGTGAAGGCGCAGAACGTCAAGAATGCCGTCATCGTGCCAAGCGGCGCCAAGGGCGGCTTCGTGATGCGCAGGCCGCCACAGGACGACAGTCGCGAGGCCTTCATGGCCGAGGGCATTGCCTGCTACAAGACGTTTATCCGCGGCCTGCTCGATGTCACCGACAACCTGGTCTCAGGCGAACTGGTGGCCCCGGACCGGGTGATCCGCCGCGATGGCGATGACCCCTACCTGGTGGTCGCAGCAGACAAGGGCACCGCAACCTTCTCCGATATCGCCAATGAAATTGCCGGTGAATACGGCTTCTGGCTCGGTGACGCCTTTGCGTCCGGTGGCTCAAACGGTTACGACCACAAGAAAATGGGCATTACCGCGCGTGGTGCCTGGGTCTCCGTGCAACGGCATTTCCGCGAGCTGGGTACCGATATCCAGTCCGAGCATTTCAGCGTGATCGGTATCGGCGATATGGCGGGCGATGTGTTCGGTAACGGTATGCTGCTGTCGGAGCATATCTGCCTGGTCGGTGCCTTTAACCATATGCATATCTTCGTCGACCCGACGCCGGATGCCGCTTCGAGCTTCGCCGAGCGCCAGCGCCTGTTCGCACTACCTCGCTCGAGCTGGGCGGATTACGACCAGTCGCTGATCTCTGCAGGCGGCGGCATTTTTGAGCGCCGCGCCAAGTCCATCCGTATCAGCCCGGAAATGAAGAATGCGTTTGGTATTGAAGAGAACCAGCTGACGCCCAACGAACTGATCTCCGCGATGCTCAAATCCGAGGTGGACCTGATCTGGAATGGTGGTATCGGCACCTATGTGAAGGCCCGGGGAGAGTCCAATGCGTCCGTCGGCGACAAGGCCAATGATGTATTGCGCGTCAACGGCGCGGACCTGCGCTGCAAGGTCTTTGGCGAGGGCGGCAACCTGGGCATGACCCAGCGTGGCCGTATCGAGTTCTCCCTCGTTGGCGGGCGCTGTAATACAGACTTTATCGATAACTCTGCCGGGGTCGACTGTTCGGACCATGAGGTAAATATCAAGATTCTGCTGAACCAGCTGGTGAGCGATGGTGACCTCACCAACAAGCAGCGCAATATCCTGCTGGAGGAGATGACCGAAGACGTCGCCGAGCTGGTGTTGAAGAACAACTACCTGCAGACCCAGGCACTGAGCGTTGCGGAGTTCATGCTCGGCAACCGCATTGATGAATACCGCCGCCTGATGATCGCACTGGAAAATGAGGGGCGCCTTGATCGCTCGCTGGAATTCCTGCCGGATAACGAGCAGATCATGGAGCGTGTGGCCAGGGGGCAGTCCCTGACGCGGCCGGAGCTGGCGGTTCTGATTGCATACGTGAAGGTGAAGCTCAAGGATGAACTGGCGAGGTCGCAGGTGATCAGCCAGCCGAGCTTTGTTTCGGCGGTGGAAACGGCCTTCCCGAAAGTCATGCGCCAGCGTTACAGCGAGCAGCTGTATTCGCACCGCCTGCAACGCGAAATTGTGAGTACCCAGGTCGCCAACGATATGGTGAACAATATGGGCATCACCTTCTATCACCGCATTAACGAGGCCACGGGGGCGGATATCAACACCATCGCCAGTGCCTACATGACCGCGCGTGATGTGTACGGGGTGGCACGCTTCCGCGAGGGCGTGCACGCCCTGGATCACCAGGTGCCGTCCGAGCTGCAGACCGAGCTGCTCAATACCATGATCAGCCGCGTGCGCCGGGCCACACGCTGGTTTATCCGCAATCGCCGCGGCGATATCGACCCGGCGGTGGAAGTGGAATTCTTCCAGTCGGCACTGCGTCGGGTGATCAATGCGTTGCCGGATGTGCTTATTGGTGAGCCCCAGCGCGATTGGGAAGACCGCTACCAGGCCCTGGTAGCGGCGCAGGTACCCAGTGAGATGGCAATGCTTGCCGCAGCGCCACCGTACCTGTATTCCGCGCTGAGTATCGCGGAGTCCTCGCGTGATAGCGGCTGGGAAGTGGAGGACGTGGCGCGCGCGCATTTCCTCACCGCAGACCTGTTGCAGCTACACTGGTTTGGCAGCCAGATCACCGACATCACCACGGAGAACTTCTGGCACTCGCAGGCCAAGGAAACCTGCATGGACGACCTGGACAACCAGATGCGTACGCTGTCCTGCAACCTGATGCGACTGGCTGGCGATGCGGACATGGAGCTCGAAGCCGCGATCCAGGCCTGGGCGGACCAGCAACAGCTGCTCATCAACCGCTGGTCGGCGATCCTGGCAGAGCTCAAGTCCGTCACTGGCGGCGACTTTGCCATGTTTACCGTGGCGCTGAGGGAGCTGCAGTACCTGGTGAATGCGACCAGTGATATGGAGAGCCTGCAGGTGCCTGTAGAGGAGTGAGGTTCTCTATATAGGCAGGCCGCGCAGGTCGACTCAGGCAGCGGCTTTGTTTATGCTTCGCCCGGACACCCAATGGAGTAGGTATGTATAAGTACGCGCGCAAGGCATTCTTCCAACTCGACGCGGAAACCGCCCATAACATCGCCATCGACGCGATCGGTGCGGCGGAGCGGTCAGGCTTGATGCGGCTGTTCGCGCAGAAGGTGCCCGACGATCCTGTCGAACTGATGGGGTTGACCCTGCCAAACCCGGTTGGGTTGGCAGCCGGCCTGGATAAGAATGGCGAGGCCTATAACGGCTTCGGCGCCATGGGCTTCGGTTTTGTTGAGGTCGGCACGGTAACGCCGCGTCCGCAGCCGGGTAATCCGAAACCGCGTCTGTTTCGCCTGGTGGAATCCGGCGGCATCATTAACCGCATGGGGTTCAACAACAAGGGCGTCCATTACATGGTCGACCGCCTCAAGCACCGGCGCTATGGCGGTGTACTGGGCGTCAATGTTGGCAAAAATTTCGACACCCCGGTGGAGAACGCAGCGGATGACTACTGCTACTGCATGAAGGCGGTATACCCCTACGCCGATTACATTACCGCCAATGTGTCCTCACCGAACACCAAGGGCCTCCGGGACCTGCAGTTCGGCAAGAGCCTCGACGACCTGCTGGTTGCGATTAAGGAGCAGCAGGACAAACTGTCCCAGCAATACGATCGTTACGTGCCACTGGCGGTCAAGATCGCGCCGGATGTGGACAGGGAGGGGATCAAGCAGATCGCCGAATCCTTTGTACAGCACAACATCGATGGCGTGATTGCCACCAATACCACCATCGACAAGACTGCGGTGGCCAACCAGCCGCACGGTAACGAAGAGGGAGGCCTGTCTGGCGAACCATTGCAGGAGCGCTCTACGGAAGTGGTTGCACAACTGGCGTCAGAGTTAAAAGGCGCGCTGCCGATCATTGGTGTTGGCGGCATTCACGACGGCAAGTCTGCCGCCGAGAAAATCCGCGCCGGTGCCACCGCGATCCAGTTTTACAGCGGGTTTATCTACGAGGGGCCGGAATTGATCCGCGAGGCGGCGGATGCGATCGCCTCTGTGCGCAGGGGTGCTTAAACCGTGCTGAATGGCTGCTTGAAGGCTGCTTGAAGGCCGCTTAAATGCAGCCTGTCCCCGATCCCGGCCAACAGACTGCACAATCAAAAAGAGCCCAGGTAAGGGCTCTTTTTGATTATTTCTTGTAGGAAAATTACGTCAAAGGTTACTGAGTCTCTGCGCCTGCGCTGAGCGCCCGAATCCGTTCCAGTGGTCTTCGCGTCCATCCCTCCATCCGTTAATCCATTCCTGGTGTTTTTCACCGTTGGCATGGGGGCAACCGGAGCGGGACCTGCCCCCAGAACCGGCTATATAGCCTTTCTTATAGGCGCGGTCAGACGGATTACGCTTGTGAGCTTTCATTGTGCGCAGCACCTCCAATATCTATGATTGAGGATGTGATTTGACGGGCCGTTCTCCCGAGCTGTTTCATTTCTGTGCTCATTATAGGGTGGCACCTGGTCTCGGGAAGTGCGGATGCTGCGAGACAGTAGAACAAACTTGATCCGGCATGTGAACGAATTATTACTTCTCAAAAAAACAGTCGTTATTTGATTTCATCATAATCTTCGGAATCATTTTTCACCGTTTTTATCACTTTAAGGAATTTATGCTGGTCGCACTGCGAAGACGCTGTGACTGGCGGTACTGATATGAACTGGATTGCTACGTGCCCCAAGGGCCTGGAAAATCTGCTTTTCAACGAGCTGCAACAACTGGGTGTTACGGGGGCGAAAGAGCGTGTAGCCAGCGTCGAATTTGTCGCGCCGCTGGAGATGGCGTACCGGGTTTGTCTCTGGAGTCGCCTTGCGAACCGCGTACTGTTGCAGGTTGCAAACGCAAAGATCAACGATGCCGATGATCTGTACCGCGTCGCTGCCGACGTTGCCTGGGAGGACCAGATCTCCCCGAGCGGGCGCCTGTGGGTGCAGTTCTCCGGCACCAACGACCAGATTCGCAACAGCCAGTTTGGCGCCATGAAACTCAAGGATGCGGTGGTGGACCGGTTGCGCTCAAAAACTGGCGCACGGCCGGACATCAATCGCGAGCATCCGGACCTGAGTATTGCTGCGCGCCTGCACCGGAACCAGCTGGCGATCACCATCGATATCAGTGGTGACAGCCTGCACCGTCGTGGCTACCGCCAGTGGCAGGGCGCCGCCCCGCTGAAAGAAAACCTCGCGGCGGCACTGCTGATGCGCAGCGGCTGGGACAAAATTGCGGCGGAAGGGGGCGCGTTACTCGATCCCATGTGCGGATCCGGCACTATCCTGCTGGAGGGTGCGTTGATGGCGGCGAATGTCGCACCGGGTATCTTCCGCGAATCCTTCGGCTTTGAGCGCTGGCTCAACCATCAGAATGACGTCTGGCTGGATCTGCGCGAGGAGGCGCTTTCTCTGAGGCGGGAAGGGCTCGCAGGAGAGCTGCCGGAAATCCGTGGCTATGACTCGGACGCGAAGGTCCTGCGTGCCGCCGAGCACAATATCGAGCTTGCGGGCCTGGAGCGTCATGTGCGTGTCAGCTGGCGCGCAGTGGGGGAATTCAAGCCGCCGACGCACCGGGAAATCAAGCCGGGACTGGTGTTGACCAACCCCCCCTATGGTGAGCGTCTGGGCGAGCAGGAAGACCTGCGCGAAACCTATGCCGAACTGGGCAACCAGCTGAAAAAGCATTTCGGCGGCTGGCAGGTGGGCATCTTCACGGGTAATCCGGATCTCTGCTTTGATACCGGCCTCAAGTCACACAAGAAGTACAAGCTGTTCAATGGAACGATTCCGTCGGAGCTGATGTTGTTTTCCGTTCACGCCCGTGCAGAAGGTGAGGAGAGCGGGGCGCGTGAAGCCAAGCCGGTGCGCCTAACCGAAGGCGCTGAGATGCTGGCCAACCGGCTGCGTAAAAACCTGAAGAACCTGGCCAAGTGGCGTAAGCAGAATGATGTGCACTGTTATCGTCTGTACGATGCAGACCTGCCGGAATACGCGGTGGCTATCGATTTGTATGACGGCGGCAAGGCCGGCCAGTACGTGCACCTGCAGGAGTACCGCGCACCATCATCCATCAGTGAGCAAAAGGCAAAAGAACGGCTACGCGAGGCCATTGCGGCAACACGGCATGTATTGGAGCTGGAGCCGGCGCGTATCAGTGTGAAGGAGCGCCGCCGCCACTCGCACAAGGACAAGGGCGCCCAATACCAGAAGCAGCAGGCGCGGCCGCGCCGAGGCGCGCAGCCGTTCAATGTGCAGGAGGGGCCTGCCCGCCTGGAAGTGGACCTGTGGACTTACCTGGATACCGGCCTGTTCCTGGACCATCGGCCGATCCGCAAGTGGTTGCGCGAACATTCCGCCGGCAAGCGATTCCTCAATTTGTTCTGCTACACCGGCGCGGCCAGTGTGCAGGCAGCACTGGGTGGTGCGGCCACTACGACCAGTGTGGATATGTCCAAGACGTACCTGGCGTGGGCACAGCGGAACTTTGACCACAATGCCATTGGCGATGCGTGGAAGCACCAGTTTGTGGCTGCAGACTGCCTGCAGTGGCTGGAAGCTGCGGCGGGGAACCGCGCAGGGGACTATGACCTGATCTTTATGGATCCGCCGACTTTCTCGAACTCTGCCCGCATGCGCGATGTGCTCGATATCCAGCGCGACCATCCGCGTTTGATCGGGCAGGCGATGAAACTGCTATCGAAGGGCGGCACCCTGGTGTTTTCCAACAACCTGCGCAGTTTCAAGATGGATGCGGAAATCACGGACAATTTCGATGTGCAGGATATTACCCGCGAATCCATCGACCGGGATTTCCAGCGCAACCAGAAGATCCATAACTGCTGGCTGGTGCGGCACCGCTAGGACGTTTTACTTGCGTACCAGCAACAGCCCGCATTCACTGTGGTGCGTGTAGGGGAACTGGTCGAAGATCGCGAAGCGCTCTATGCGATGGGTTTTGGAAAGCGCCTGCAGGTTTTCCAGCTGGGTCTCCGGGTTGCAAGAGATGTACAGGATTCTCGGAAAGCGTGCGATCATACTGCAGGTATCCGGGTCCAGACCGGCGCGCGGCGGGTCCACAAGGATAGTGCGGAAGTCGTAGTCGCCGAGGTCGATGCCACGCAGGCGCCGGAACTCGCGCACGCCATCCATCGCCTGGGTGAATTCCTCACTGGACATGCGCACGATCTGCAGGTTTTCCACCTTGTTACGGGCAATGTTCTCCTGCGCGGAAGCGACGGACACCTTCGAGATTTCCGTGGCGAGTGCCTTGTTGAAATGTTCTGCCAGTGGAATCGTGAAGTTGCCGTTGCCGCAATAAAGCTCCAGCAAATCGCCGTTCTCCGCTACATCGTGGCCGCAGGCGCTTTTTGCCCAGCCAATCATCTGTTCGCAGATTGCCCCATTCGGCTGGGTGAAGCTGCTTTCTACCTGCTTGTAATGGTATTTTTTGCCGGAGATCTCCAGCGTTTCATTGACGTAGTCGCGCTCCAGCACCACCTTCTGTTTGCGCGAGCGCCCGATCACCGGGAATCCAAGTGACTCCTGCAGGGCCACTGCGGCCTCATTCCATTCCTCTGCAAGTTTCTTGTGGTAGATCAGCGTCACCAGCGCGTCGCCACTCAGGGTAGTAAGGAATTCTGCGCAGAACAGCTTGCGCTTAAGAATTTCACTGGCGTTGACCGCGTCCAGTACTTTGGGCATCAGGTGGTTGATGAGCTGCGAGCCAACAGTGAATGAATCGACAAATACCGCCTGCTTGTATTCGCCCTGGCGATACATGGCGTAGTGGGCCTTGTCGCCCTCATGCCATACCTTGAACTCCGCGCGCAAGCGATAATGGCTCGGTGGTGAGCGGAACACTTCCGGCTGCAGGTCTGTAAAGGGTGCATACGCGGTTTTCAGCTCGGCAACCTTGTCGCTTAGCTGGTCTTCATAGGTATGTGTTTCTACGTGGTGTATGCCCATCGGGAGCCCTGGTCCGGTAATTTACAGCGGGGCGGATTATAGCCACTCGAGCCGGAGAACGGTAACCGTCAGCCTTGAGCCCTGTTTATAAACAGTTAGTTGGTTTGGGCAGGCCGGCAATTTTGCTGGCAATCTTGGCCGGGCTGGGCGGGAACAGCTGCATCAGGTAGATACTGCGGCCCTTGTCCGGGCCCAGGTGTTTGCCGATCCACTTGACCAGCGGACGCATGGCGGGAGAAAGGTCGTAAGTCTGGTAGAAGTCGCGCAGCAGCTCGATGATCTCCCAGTGGGCGTCGCTCAGGGCGATCTCTTCGCGGTCTGCCAGCAGTCGGGCAGCGTCGGGCGACCAGTCTGAGAGATGCACCAGGTACCCCTCTTCATCCAGTTCGATTTCTTCGCCGTTTACCACCAGGTCTGCCAAAGTACGCTCCCCACACTGCAACTTGAGTCGTCAGGACACAATTTTACCCGAACCAGCTGACGATCGGCATATGGTTGGTGCAGAGGTTGACCCAGCCATCGTAGTCGGTGGTTTTCGCTGGAGATTGCACGTCGATGCCCCTGGCGACGGCATCGGATTCCAGTACATAGATGCTGCTGAAGGGCGCCAGCTTATCCATTGCCAGCAGGGCATAGACACCGTCCTCCGTCAGCAGAAGGGTGTCGCTCTCGGCGAATACGGCGGCGCATTCCGCGAGTGCAGTGTTGCGGAACGGGGACTGGTTGACGATATGCAGCGCCATCAGAAGCTCAACACCGTATGAGCGCTGGCAATCAGCTGCTGGCAGGCGGCGGCATCGCTGGGTTCGATCTCAAGACCGTCCACGCCGAGCTGCTCCAGGCTGAGATTGCGTTCCGCCAGGCTCCGTGTGCAGACGTGTACACGCGTGATATCGAACATTGGTAACGCCATCAGATTCTTACGCAGGTCCTTTTGCTGGACGCTTGGGGCGGACAGGTTTTTGGCCAGCTGAAGTACGCCTTCACCGGAAAACAGGATCTCCAGTGGCTGGTCGTAAACCGCCGCGGCCAGAATTGCATCCAGCGCATCGCGTGCGAGGCTGCTCTGGAGGGGGGTGTGGCGGCAGATATACAGGCTCTGTTTTTGCTCCATCACTAGCCTCCGAACGTAATCACGCGGTCTGAATGGGCGACGGCATCCGCCAGTTGCCCGAGGCCGGCCAGCTCGAACCCTGGCGCAAGGTTAAAGGCCGGCTTGCCAAAGCGTTTTGCCTCACCTTCCGAGATCACACCGCGCTTCTGGCCGGCGGCAATACAGACCACGGCGTCCAGTTTGTGCCTCTCGATCAACTGCTGCCAGGATTGCTGCAGGTTCAGCTCGTCCTGGGGTGGGCAGGCCAGTGCTGTGCCACAGTGGACACCGTCGGTATAGAAAAACAACCGATGAATGCTGTGTCCCTGGCGAATGACTGCCTCAGCGAAACGCAGCGCGGAATAGGCCGCTTGCGAAGAGTAGGGGGCGCCGTAGATCGCGAGAGAGAAAATCATATTGGGTAGGAGGCGAGGGGATTCGGGCGCCCTTGATGGTCTGGGCGCCCGGAAATAATGGTCTGATTAATCGTCGGATGCGAAGCCGAAGATGTGCAGCAGGCTGGTGAACAGGTTCAGGATGCTCAGGTACAGGGAGGTGGTCGCCATGATGTAGTTGGTCTCACCACCGTGCACGATGCGGCTGGTGTCGTACAGGATGAAGCCGGAGAAGATCAGTGCAATCACGCCACTCAGAGCCACGCTGGCCAGGGGCATATGGATGCCAAAGAAGCCCGCGATGATAAAGCCGAGCGCACATACCAGGGCGCCGATCAGGCCCACAAACAGGAAGCCACCCATAAAGCTGAAGTCCTTACGCGTTGTGAGGACATAGGCAGAGAGGGCGAAGAAAATGAGGGCGGTGGTGCCCAGTGCCTGCATAACAACCTGGCCGCCGGCAGCGGACTGCAGGTAATGGTTCAGGATCGGGCCCAGGGAGGCGCCAAGCAGGCCTGTGAAGGCGAAGACTACGCCAATGCCGGCGCCGGAGTTTGCAGTTCGCGGAAGTACGAACCAGATCAGGCCCAGTGCGGCAATTGAGCAGATGATGCCCACGCCGCGTCCCATGCCGATGGCCATGGAGATGCCGGCAGTAATGGCACTGAATAGGACAGTCATGGCAAGGAGTGCGTAGGTATTGCGCAATACCTTGGCCGCCTGCTGGCGATCCTGAAGGACCGTGGACTGAGAATAAACTTCCTGCATTTTTTGCTCCAAATATGTCGGGTCGTTTGTGCTTAGATTGCTTTATAGAACCCAGGTTCCTGACGCAGATCATAAAGGGTGAACTTAGGACCATCAAGTCACTGGCCGATGGGTGACTGATCGGTTACTTTGTGTACGGTGGAATCGGTTTTTGTCAGGTCAAACATTCACGACGAGGGATTTGTAATGAATAAATTTGTACCAGTGATGGCGTGCCTGTTACTGCTCGCGGGTTGCGGCACCGGGCCGAAGGGCTCGATGGGCTTTACCCTACCGGATGGCGACCCAAATACCGGTAAGCTGCTGTTTACCGCATTCCAGTGCAGCTCCTGCCATACGATAAAAGGGGTGGCTCAGCCTGAGGCGCCAGAGCTGAAGGTCGCGCTGGGTGGAGAGACAAGCCGAATCCAGACCTACGGTGAGCTGGTGACGTCCATCGTCAACCCCAGTCACAAGCTGGCAAAAAAGTATGCGGAAGAGCTGGTGTCGGTTAACGGGGTATCCCGCATGCGCAATTACAACGATGTAATGACCGTGTCGCAGCTCATCGACCTCGTGGCTTTCGTGCAGTCTTCATATAAGCTCGAAGCCTACAAGCCGACCGATTACGAGCACTACCGCTTCGATATCGGCCACTGACGCGCAGGCCGGCCATGGCGGTCAGGCCTTGTGCTTGGCCGCAATGAATTCGAGCGCGGTATTGATGTCGGCGCGGGTATCCTTGCAGTCGAAGAATCCGATCACTCCGGATTCGCACTGCAGCTTCGCAAGTCCATCACTGGCGCTGATTCTCGCGGCAAGGTCCTCCAGGTCCGTAATCGGGGTTCCGTCAAACGCATAGAGTACCTCTCCCATTATCCACTCCTGCTCGTGCGCCGGCCCCTCGCTTTCTATGTGGGTGATGACAAGCCGTTCCTTGTTTTCGTTGAAATGGCGAAAGATATCCCCGGTAGTGTACTGCTCCGTGATGGAGAGGGCCGCCAGGATTTCGTAGGAGAGGGGTTGGATCAATAGCCCCCAGACGAACAGAAAGCGTCTCTGGGACAGGGCGGGGTGGCTGTTCAATTTGGTCTGCGGCCTCGCGGCAACGATACCGCTCGCCTTGAATTGGTTACCGTCGCGCAGGACATCCAGTTCGATCGCGCTACCCAGCGGGAGGGTCTTGATCTTGTCGAACAGATTGAATCGGTGATAGTGATGTTCGTCTTTGCAGATGCCGTGGCGATCCAGCTCAATGCCATTGATTGCAAGGAGAACGTCGCCGTGTTGCGCGCCGGCGGACTCCAGCAGGCCGCCAGGCTCAACCTCGATAACGACTACCCCGGTTGCTTTTTCCTGTGAAAGTTGGGCCGCGACGATATCTGAATTTTTCTGTAAAGAGCCACCAATATCGCCCAGGTCGAGACAGGATTGCTCGAACAGGTTCTTCAGAATGATGTCGATGAATACTGCGGGCGTTATGAAGCCGATATTATCCGCTTCGCGGGCGATAGAGGTATTGATTCCAATGACATCGCCGTGCTGGTTCAGCGCGGGGCCACCGGAGTTGCCGGGGTTAATTGCGGCATCGGTTACGAACCGATCTGCGGACACCCGATCCCCCCCAATAAAGTTCGTAACTTCACCCGCGGTGATATTTGGCTCCTCCATACCCAGCGGATAACCGATGGCCCTCACCGGGGTCCCGCGGTTGATGGCAAACCGGCTGTCGATGCGGAGGCAGGGGATAGCGCAGCCCGCAACCTCCTCGAAACGCGCGCGCTCTCCATCGCACAGGCGAATAATGGCGATGTCCGGCTCCAGTGTATCCACCAGGCCTATCGCTTCGCACTTGAACTTCTCCTCTGAGGTCAGCATCGAGACAATTTCGATGGACTTGCTGTTGCGGATCACATGGGCATTGGTGACGATGATGTCCTTGCCGTATTCGCACTCCACAAAAAAACCGGAGCCGGTCCATTCGTCGGGGCTTTCCACCATGGGGTTGAGGATGGTCTCGATCTGCTCACCGGCGTAACCCTCGACATAGACCTGAATCACGGCGGTCATTTTCCTGCGGGCGGTTTCACCGGATTTCTCGGTCATTGACTGTCTCGGTGGCGGGAACGGTATCGGCGAGTCATTGTTATTATAGTTATGCGCACTTGAGCCAGCGCGACCCTTGAATGTTCCACGGAAATCGCCGATAAACAATACAACGCCATTTGCGGGAGTGTGAACTTGTCAGCGAACCCGGCCGAGCAGGAAAAGCCGCGTGCTCCATTCAACAACCGGTGGGAAACCGAGAGCTTCTTTACCGACAATGACGCCTATTTTGCCAACATTCTTGCGGAGATAGAAAAGGCAAAAAAGTCGGTCTGTATCGAGGTGTTCATTTTCGAAAGGGATCATCTGGGTGAACGCTTTATCGAAGCGCTCAAGGCTGCGGCTGCGCGCGATGTCGATGTTCGCGTGATCATGGATGGTGCAGGCTCTTTCCGTCATGGTTTTTCGATCGCAGAGGAGTTGCGCGAGGGAGGTGTGCAGGTCCGCATATACCATCCTTTACCGTGGCACTGGGAAAGGTTCCATCTGGCGCTGAACCCGGGCGGCTTCTTCGTGAGGCTCCGGGTTTTGATCAGCGAAATCAATAACCGGGACCACCGCAAACTGTATCTGGTCGATGATGTTACCGGGTGGGCCGGAAGCCCAAACATCACTGCTGACCACCTTTCCTGTGAGGCCGGCGGCAAAGGCTGGCATGACTTTGCGGTGCGGGTGACTGGTGACTCGGTTGCGGCATTGCGTGAAAGCTTCAACACGCTCTGGGGTTACACCCACAAAAAGTGGCGCCAGAAACTGATCGGAAACTTCTGGAGCTCGCTTTCACTCCGTAGCCGGCGACGCAAGAACAGACGCTATCTGGCAAAGATTTCGCAGGCGAAATCCCGCGTATGGCTTTGCAGTGCGTATTTTTCTCCGTCGCGGCGGATGTTGCGCGCCATACGCACTGCCTGCGAGCGCGGCGTCGACGTTCGCATTATTGTTCCGGCCGGCTCAGATGTGCCATTCTTCAAGTCGTTGGCAGTATCCTATTACGAAACGCTGCAAAGTTTCGGTGCCAGAATTTACGAATACCTGCCTTCCATGTTGCATGGGAAGGTCCTTCTGGCGGATGACCAGGCAATCGTGGGCAGCACCAACTTTAACCACCGCAGTTTTCTCCACGACCTGGAAATCGACGTTCTATTGCATTCCGCGGATGCGGTCTCCAGTGTTGAGTCGGCGCTGCTGAACGACATGTCCCTGAGCCGTGAATGGAGCCCTGCGGTCGGGGAGCGGCCGGGCCTTCGTAACTGGATACTCAGGGTTTTCCGCTACTGGAGTTGAGATGCCGCGATTACGCGTCCTTTCGTACAATATCCATAAAGGTTTCAGTGCCAGCGGTGCGCGATTCCTACTCGCGGATATCAAGGACGCGATTCGCAGTGTCAATGCGGACCTGGTGCTTTTGCAGGAGGTCGTTGGCGAAAACGAGTGGAAGCGCAAGGCAATCTCCAGCTGGCAGGACGGGCAGTTTGAGTATCTTGCCGAGTCCCTCTGGCCGCATTACGCATATGGCAAAAATTCTGTATACAGTCACGGGCATCACGGTAATGCCATTCTTTCCCGCTATCCGATCTTGCGCTGGGCCAATG
This sequence comes from Biformimicrobium ophioploci, assembly GCF_030270605.1. Taxonomy (GTDB): domain Bacteria; phylum Pseudomonadota; class Gammaproteobacteria; order Pseudomonadales; family Cellvibrionaceae; genus Biformimicrobium; species Biformimicrobium ophioploci. The sequence continues at coordinate 272,780 of NZ_BSYJ01000005.1, read as the reverse complement.
TCAATATCAGTGTCTGGCGCGTATCCAGCCGTGGTTTGCTACACACCTGCATCCTGGATCAGCTGCATATATTCAATGTGCATCTTGGCCTGTTCAAGGCGGAAAGAAACAAGCAGTGGGAGTTGGCCTGCAAGGCGATTGAGCAGCGGGTAGCAGGCGGCGCACCTTTTATTCTGGCTGGTGACTTCAACGACTGGAACCTGAAACTCCATCCAGCCATCAAGGGCGCGCTGTCAGTTCGGGAAGCGCTGGCGCAATTGCAGGGAAAGCCGGCGCGGACATTCCCTGCGGTGCAGCCGTTGCTACGAGTCGACCGGATCTACTTTCGTGGTATGGAACTGACCGATGCCGGCAGGCTGGATCATCGTCGCTGGCGCCGGCTCTCAGACCATTGCCCTCTGTGGGCCGAGTTTGAGGTGGATTTCAGGTTGCCGCCTGCGCGGAAGAGGATTTGGAGTTAGCGCGCGCAGTGGATTGAGCGGGTCGGAAATAGCTTCGCTGCGCTCGCTGGTCTGCGCGCTTCGCGGTGGACTCGCACTTCGTGCTCGGGGCGATGCCCCGCCGTCGCAGGCTCCGGCGCCCAAATTCGTTTGCACGAATTTGTCGACTCGAGCCGTGGGGTTCTTAGACGGCCGGGGTCGGGATTAGCTTCGCTGCGCTCGCTGGTCTACGCGCTTCGCGCTGCGACTCGAACCCTATGGTTCTCATCCCGCCTCCGGCGGATATAAAAAAACCCGGCAGGAGCCGGGTTTCTTTATATGGCGGAGGGGGAGGGATTCGAACCCCCGGGGCTGTTACACCCAACGGTTTTCAAGACCGCCGCTTTCGGCCACTCAGCCACCCCTCCAAAGCGATTGGCGCATTATACAGGCTGAAAAACAGCGTACAAGTGTGCCATGGCAAATTATCAGGAGACTTCGGCGAGCTGCTTTTTTAGTGCACAGCCCGCCGAATTTTTAGTTAAGTTGCCGCTTAACCTTCCATCGTCTCGCTGCTGTCGCCGGCAACTTTACGCGCCTGGCGCGGGTCATTAGCCGGACGCGAAAGCTCGCGCGGTTGGTGTTGGATGTCTGCTGGCTGGTCCGTATCCAGAGGGCGGTCGTGGCTCACTTCCGGGCGGGAAGTGGCAACGGCCACGGCACTCAGCGGACGCGGGTTTACGCGCGGGTCATTTGCCGCACGTCCCGGCGCTGCTTGCTCGGTAACCGGGGCTTCGCCCTGAACTTCTTCCGCTGCGGCAGGCTCAACGGCCTCTGCTTCAACAGTTTCCGCCTCAACAGGTTCCACCTCTGCGGCTTCCACAGGAGTGGCTTCCACAGGAGTGGCTTCTGCCTGGGCTTCCACAGCTTTGGCTTCCTCTACCTGCGGCTCCTGGGTTTCGGAGGCCTCAGCTTGCGCTTCGGCAACCGGCTCGGCAGGCACTTCAGTCGGCTCGGCCGTTGCAGTAGCTTCGGTTGCTTCCGCTGCGGTGTCTGCCACTTCTGCTGCTGGCTCAGCCTCTGCCGGAGCTTCTTCGGCCTTCGGCTCTTCCTCAGAGCTTGCCTCTTCCTCGGCGGTTGCTACTTCAGTAGCGCCCTCTGAGGGTTCCTCTGCAGCAGCTTCAGCTTCTGCAGCTTCGGCCTCTGCGGCAGCACGCTTGGCGGCGCGCTCCGCTTTCGCTGCTTCTGCGCGGGCAACTGCCGCTTCCAGAACGGCGACGGCCTGCTGGGCCTTGGGGTCTTCCAGGAAGGGGTGCGGTTCTGCTGGCACTTCTTCCTGAACTTCCGCTGCGACATCCGTAGATGAGGTTATTACTTCCTCAGCTTCAGGTGCCACTGCTTTGCTGTCGGTCGCTTTGGTCGCTACTTCCTTCGCGTCAGTTTCCTGAACCACTTCGGTAGCTGGTTTTTGTGCAACCTTCTCAGGTGCAGTTTCCTTTGCTGCGTCGGTTGCTTCAGTTGCGACCTTTGTATCGGCCTTGGCTTCAGTGGAAACCATAGCGGCTTCGGCGGCTTCTGCCGTGGCTACGTGGTCTTCACGACGGCCACGGCGACGTGGCTGCGGACGGCCGCGCACGTTGCTCGGGCGCTTGGACGGGCGCTCCGCTGACGGACGATCCGTGGATGCGTCTTCCGTCTTCTCGACTACGGCTTCCGGTGCGGACTTCTGCTTTGCAGAATCCTTGCGGCGGCGCTGCTCCTGGCGCTCGGAAGTCTTCTCTTCCTTGCGCTCCTTGCGGCGCTGGTCCTTCTGCTTGGGCGTATCCTTGCGGTCATCGTCGCGACGCTTACGGTTGCGCTGGCCGCGGTTATCCCGATTATCCGTGCGACGCTGCTGGCCGCGACCACGCTGCTGGCGACGCTTGTCCTTGCCACCTTTGCCTTTCTTGTCCTTCTTCTTGTCGTCACTGGAGAAGAGGGACTTCAGCGCGCCAAACAGCTTGCTGAACATGCTCGGCTCCGGGGTTTCAACAGGCACTGGCGCAGGTTGGGTTGGCGCCAGCTGCTCTACCGCAGGCTGCGGGCGAGCCGCTTCACGGGCCGAAGTTTCCGCTTTCTCGGCGGATTCTTCGGCGGTTACGCCGGTGATCTTGTAGCTGGTCACCAGGGTATTGGAATCGTCATCACGCAGGCGCTGAACCTCGAAGTGCGGTGTTTCCATTTCCGGATTCGGAACAATCACCACGCGGGTATTGTTGCGCTTTTCAATCGCGGAGATGCTTTCGCGCTTTTCGTTTAGCAGGTAGGTGGAAACATTTACCGGCGCGATCGCGCGAATCTCTGCACTGCGTTCCTTCTTCGCCTCTTCCTCTACCAGGCGCAGGATGGAAAGGGACAGGGACTTGGTGCCACGGATAGTGCCCTGGCCGCTACAGCGCGGGCAGACACGGAAAGTGGTTTCACCCAGGGACGGGCGCAGGCGCTGGCGGGACATTTCCAGCAGGCCAAAGCGTGAGATGCGGCCGACCTGTACGCGGGCGCGGTCCATGGACAGAGCTTTTTCCATGCGGCGCTCAACTTCGCGCTGGTTTTCCTTGCGCTGCATGTCGATAAAGTCGATGACCACCAGTCCGCCCATATCGCGCAGACGCAGCTGGCGAGCGATTTCATCGGCTGCCTCGAGGTTGGTCTGTCGAGCAGTTTCCTCGATGTCGCCGCCCTTGGTTGCGCGAGAGGAGTTAATATCGATGGAGATCAGGGCTTCGGTCACGTCGATCACAATGGAGCCACCGGACGGCAGCGTTGCTTCGCGCTCGAATGCAGACTCGATCTGGCCTTCAATCTGGTAGCGATTGAACAGCGGAATGTTGTCGTCGTAGTACTTAACCTTGTTGACGAAGGAGGGCAGCACCTGGCGGATGAATTCCTGTGCCAGCATGAAGCTTTCACGGTTGTCGACGATGATCTCGCCGATGTCATCACGCAGGTAATCGCGAATCGCACGGATGATCACGTTGCTCTCGCGGAACAGGAAGTGCGGTGCGCGACTATCGTCAGACTCTGTCTTGATGGCGTCCCAAAGCTGCAGCAGGTAGTTGAGGTCCCACTGCAATTCTTCGGAACTGCGGCCCACGCCTGCGGTGCGGACGATGATGCCCATGCCGGAAGGTACGTCGACCTTGGACAGCGCGTCGCGCAACTGGGAGCGATCCTCGCCCTCGATGCGGCGGGAAATGCCACCGGCACGCGGGTTGTTTGGCATCAGCACCATGTAACGGCCGGCGAGGCTGATGAAGGTGGTGAGGGCTGCGCCCTTGTTGCCACGCTCTTCCTTTTCGACCTGGACAATGACTTCCTGGCCTTCCTTCAAGACGTCTTTGATTTTGACGCGGCCATCGCCGGAAGACTTGCGGAAGTATTCTCTGGAGATCTCCTTGAGGGGAAGGAAGCCATGCCTTTCTGCGCCGTAGTCGACAAAGGCAGCTTCCAGGGAGGGTTCAATACGGGTGATTTTGCCTTTGTAGATGTTGGCTTTCTTTTGTTCGCGGCTGCGATTCTCGATATCGAGGTCATACAGCCACTGGCCATCTACCAGGGCAACACGCAACTCTTCTGGTTGGGTTGCGTTGATCAGCATTCTTTTCATGCGATTCTCTTTTCCTTGCAGGCGAAGGTGAAGAGTCGCTGAGGGCCGCAGTCTTACGTCAGCCTCGGTTTACCAGGCTTCATCAATGATCCTGGTAACGGCTGGGCAATGGTTCGCCGAAAATCCTACGAATAACCAAAAACACGCCGCGGGCAGGTGCCGGCGGCGGGCATGGGTAGTATTTTCGGGCGTCTTGCCATGTAACTCCGTTATTCCCCGGCAATTTCCCTGCCGGGTTGTTTGCCGCGCGCTGAATGTTCGATACAGCCGCTGGCGATAAAGTGGCCCAGTTGTTTTCGCTTGTTTCCTCGTTTACATCCGCCGGTATTCGACCGGCGCTTTCTTCTTTTGTACCACCAGTTGGGGTGGTCACCGCCAGTTCGATCGCCGGCGTCTCACAGGAAAGAGCGTGGGCACACTCAGTAACGTTGTCAGTAAAGCGCTGCGGGCATCAGCCCGTCTTACATCTTCGCGTTTCAAATGCCACGCTGGTAACGCGTGGGATCCGTTTTATGGCCGATATATAAGGCCTTGAATTTTGCTTGTCAGGGCGGGCGTTTGGCCGACCCCCTCTAGCCGCGGTATTTCCTCTGTTCGGCGCCTGAATCACTGGTTCCTTGTCAGGGAACCATACGCCGCCGGAAACCAGCCGGTTAGAATCGCCGAATATAGCATGGGCTGGGCGGTGCAGCAATTTGTGAATTTGCCCCAATGGCATGGGATTATGCTGTGGGAAGCAATGATTGGCGGTATTATGCGCGCCATGAGTGATACCAAACCTGATTCCCACCCTGATTCCCGTCTGACCGTGCAGTTCCTTGAGGTGCCGGGCGAGTTGGAAGGCCAGCGCATTGACAACTTCCTGATGGCGCGGCTGAAGGGCGTCCCCAAGTCGCGGGTGTACCGGATCCTGCGCAAGGGCGAGGTGCGCGTCAACAAAAAGCGGGTAAAGGCGGAATACCGTCTGGTTGCGGGCGATGTGGTGCGAGTACCGCCGATCCGCATGTCGGAGCAGGCGCCTGCGCCTGTGGCCGGTGAGTCACTCCGCCGCGAGATCGAAAATGCGATTTTGTTCGATCGCGACGGCCTTCTGATTGTCAACAAGCCGGCCGGCGTTGCCGTGCATGGCGGCAGCGGTATCAAGCTTGGCCTCATTGAAATTCTGCGTCAGATGTACCCGCAAAGCCCGTTCCTGGAGCTGGTGCACCGCCTGGACAGGGACACCAGTGGCGCAATCATGGTGGCGCGCAAGCGCAGCGTGTTGCTACACGTGCAGAAAACCCTGCGGTCCGGCGGGATCGACAAGCACTATCAGGCCCTGACCGTGGGCAAGTGGCCGCGTGGTCGCCGTGAAGTCGATGCGCCGCTGCACAAATTCACCCTGAAGAGCGGTGAGCGGATGGTGCGCGTGGACGCCCAGGGCAAGCCTTCGCTCACGACTTTCCGCGTGGCTGAGCGCTTCAAGGGTGCAACGCTTGTGGATGCGACACCGGTTACGGGGCGTACCCACCAGATTCGGGTGCACGCACAGTTTGTTGGCTGCCCGCTCGCAGGAGACCCCAAATACACCAGCGACGAGGACAATGCACAGTTTCGCGCACTGGGCCTGAAGCGGCTGTTCCTGCATTCGGCAAGGGTGGGCTGCACACTGCCAGATGGCGAGCGTGTCTCGGTGGAGGCGCCACTGCCTGAGGATCTGGCTGGCGTGCTCGAGCGCCTCCGCAACCAATGATTTAGGTAGTACAGATGCTGGTGATACTTGACTGGGACGGAACGCTGGTAAATTCGGAGGCGCGGATTGTGCGCTGCCTGCAGGTTGCCGCGCAGCGTGCCGGCCTGCCAGAACTGGCCTACGAAGCCGGCCGGAATATCATCGGGCTCGGTTTGCCTGAAGCCTCCCGGGTACTGTATCCGGAAGCGTCCGAGGGTGCCCGTGAGAAGCTGCGCCTCAACTACGTAGAGGCCTGGTGGGCGCTGCACGATGAGCCGCTTTCATTCTTCGAGGGAGTACTGGAGACCCTGGAAGAACTCCGCGCCACGGGGCACCAGCTTGCGGTGGCTACCGGCAAGAGTCGTCGCGGATTGTCGGGGCAGCTGGAGCAGATGGGGGTTGCGGACCTTTTCGTCGCGACCCGCTGTGCCGATGAAACCGCATCAAAACCAGATCCGCTGATGTTGCAGCAGTTGTTGCAGGAGACGGGCAGTCCGGTTGAGGAGGCGCTGATGGTGGGCGATACGGAGTACGACCTCGCCATGGCTGCGCGGATCAATATGGCGTCTGCCGGGGTCACTTATGGCGTGCATCACCGTGACCGGCTCGTTGAGCATGGTCCGGCACTAATTCTCGACAGCTTTGCCGAACTGCTTGCCTGGGAGCGCTTGCGCTAGGCTTTTTAGGTCAGGCTTCCGGAAGCAGGGGGTTTACACCCTTCACTCGCAGCATCTCGCACAGGCGGATCAGCGGCAGACCAATCAGGCTGTTGAAGTCGCGACCGTTCAGGCCGCGGAAGAGGGTGATGCCCAGCCCTTCGCACTTGAAGCTGCCGGCGCAGTCGTAGGGTTCCTCGCGGCGCAGGTAATTTTCGATTTCGTCCGGCTCCAGCTCGCGAAACGCCACTTCAAATGGCTCGACCGCCTTCTGGTGTGTGCCGGACCGGGGGTCGAGCAGGCAAAGGCCTGTGTGGAAAATCACACCGCGACCGCTGCAGCGCTGCAACTGATCGACGGCGCGGTCGAAGCTGCCGGGTTTGGTCAGTTGGGTGCCGTCCAGCTCCGCAACCTGGTCCGAGCCGATGATCAGTGCGTCCGGGTGATCCTGCGCCAGCGCAAAGGCCTTTTCCAGGGCCAGGCGCTCTGCGAGCTGCGGCGCAGATTCGGCGCCGATTCTTGCTTCATTTATATAGGGCGCGCTGGTGATGAAGGGGAGGCCCAGCTTTTCCAGCAGGGCGGCCCGATAGGGGGAAGATGAGGCCAGTACGAGCTCGCGCATGTGCAGTCCGGTTTTTCCGTCAAAATGAATAACTTAGCGATTATCGAGGGGCTTTAATTGTTTTGACAAGGGCAGGGCTTCTCCCTAGAATTGCGCGCTTATGTCGGTACCCCCTGTAAAGGACACCAGTGTGACGCAACAGTCGGCAGGACTTCCACCGAAAGTGGATGCGCGCAAATGCGCTGTCCGGCAGGAGACACTCGAGGGCCAGGTTCCCTTGGCGGGTCTTGCCCGGTTACAGGACGCTGTGCAGTCGAGCTCGGAAAATGCCCAGGTGGAAATCGCCTGCGGCAGGGATGAACTCGGTAACTTCACACTGGACGGGCACATTCGCTGCGAGGTGGAAATCCTCTGTCAGCGCTGCCTGGGGCCTATACCCCATGCAATTGATGCCGAGTTCCAATGGGGGATCATCAGGTCGGAAGAGCAGGCAAAGAACTTGCCGAAAAGTCTCGACCCGGTAATACAGGGCGAGGAAAAGCTGGACCTGTATGCGGCATTGGAAGACGAAATTTTGCTGCATCTGCCTTTCGTCACCTATCACGAGGAAGACTGCGTTCCGCGGGAAAACCTGGTGTTTGGAGATGAGGCGGAGGCCGCGCCCGATGAAGATCGGGAAAACCCTTTTAAAGTGCTGGAGCAGTTGAAGGGCAAGCAGGGCAAATAACCCTCACGGGTAAATATGCACAGTTTGCTTTTTGGGCTCGCCGATTGAGGCGCCCCGGCCCCGGTTAAATTAGTAATGTAGGAGCAACCCATGGCTGTTCAACAAAACAAGAAAACCCGTTCCCGTCGCGGCATGCGTCGTTCACACGATGCGCTGACTGGTCCGACCCTGTCCGTAGATCCGACTTCCGGTGAAAAGCACCGTCGTCACCATGTTACCGCCGACGGTTTCTACCGTGGTAGCAAGGTAGTCTCTACCGGCAAATCTGACGACGAATAAGCATTGTCTGGTCCAATTCGATTGGCCATTGATGCGATGGGCGGGGATCTAGGTCCCCGCTCTGTCGTTCCGGCGTGCGTCCGCGCGCTGGAAAAATTTCCCTCTCTCGAGCTCACTCTTTTCGGCGACCCAGCTGAAATCTCTGCCGAGCTGCATTCTTCCCACCATGCGCGCCTGACGCTTGTTGAATGTGAGTCCCACGTCACCCAGGAAGATGCCCCTGCATTTGCACTGCGTCACAAGCGTGATTCATCCATGGGGTGTGCCCTGCAGGCGCTGGCCGATGGCCGTGTTGATGGCATGGTAAGTGGCGGTAATACCGGTGCATTGATGGCGCTGAGCTGCCACTTTGTGGGCAAGGTCAACGGTGTGCGACGGCCCGCGATTGGCAAGTCGCTGCCGACCGAAACCGGTTCCTGCTTCCTGCTGGATCTCGGGGCAAACATTGGTGTCTGTGCCGAAGACCTGCTGCAGTTTGCGCGCATGGGTGTCGAGGCGCAGAAGCTCTATACCGACCAGCGTCCGCTCAAGGTCGCGCTGCTCAATATTGGATCCGAGGCCCACAAGGGCACCGAAGAGATCCGCCGCGCCGCGGAACTCTTCCGCGAGGCGCCTGATATCGAGTACTACGGCTTCATCGAGGGTCACGATTTGTTCACCGGTTGCGTGGATGTCGTGGTGTGCGACGGTATGCTCGGCAATATCGCGATGAAGTCTGCAGAAGGTGTGATCCGACTGATGGGGCAAAAAGTGTTCCGGTTTGATCAGAAAAACGCCTTCAAAAGTTTTTTTGGCCAAATGGCCATAAAATTGTTGCGAAAATGGCGGTCACAACTGGAACCCGCTCGCTATAATGGCGCCAGTTTTTTGGGCCTCAGCGGCAATGTGATCAAAAGTCACGGTGGCGCCAGCAGTGCGGCATTTTTCCAGGCGATTGTGACTGCGGTCCATTGTGCGGAGGCCGACCTCGCGGGGCGCGTCGATCGCGCGCTGAGCTGACCCGCTACCTTTCGGGTAAAGAGGAATTCGCATGACAAATAGCGCGCTCGCGCTGGTCTTTCCGGGCCAGGGCTCCCAGAAGATTGGTATGCTTGCCGAAATGGCCGCGGCCAACCCGGTTATCAAGTCCACCTTCGCAGAAGCATCCGCTGTCCTCGGTTACGATCTCTGGGACCTGGTCCAGAATGGCACTCAGGAAGAAATCAACCTCACAGAACGTACCCAGCCGCTGCTGCTGACAGCCAGCGTCGCGCTCTACCGTGCCTGGTGCGAGCAGGGCGGTGCAGAACCGGCCTATATGGCAGGCCACAGCCTTGGTGAGTGGTCGGCACTGGTTTGCGCCGGCGTGGTTTCCTTTTCGGACGCAGTGCGACTGGTTCAGTTACGCGGCCGTTTCATGCAGGAAGCAGTCCCGGCCGGGCAGGGTGCAATGGCGGCGATTATCGGCCTCGCGGATGAGGCAATCGAAAAAGCCTGCAGCGAATCTTCTGAGGGTGATGACATCGTTACCGCGGTGAACTACAACTCACCGGGACAGGTTGTTATTGCCGGTCGCGCGGCTGCGGTCGAGCGTGCCATTGAGGCGTGCAAGGCTGCAGGTGCCAAGCGCGCCATGCCGCTGCCGGTCAGTGCGCCGTTCCACACGGATCTGATGCGTCCCGCGGCGGACAGGCTCGCGCTGGAACTCGAAGCGGTTGAGTTCAAAACGCCGAAGACCCCGATCGTTCACAATGTGCACGCTGAAACCGAGACCGATCCTGCCGCAATCAAGGCAATCATGATCGAGCAGATTTTCAAGCCCGTGCGCTGGACGTCGTGTGTGCAAAAAATGGCGGGAGCTGGAGTGAGCCAGCTGGTTGAGTGCGGGCCAGGCAAGGTACTGGCGGGCCTGGCAAAACGAATCGACAAAGGGCTCTCTGCGTACAACGTCGAGACACCTGAGCAAATGAAGGCAACCGGCGAAGCGCTGGCTTGACCTATAGCGCTGCTAATTAGCTGCTAAATAAAGGAAAAAAATATGTCCCTTGAAGGTAAGGTCGCACTAGTTACGGGCGCCAGCCGTGGTATCGGCGCAGCCATCGCAGACATGCTGGCCGCGCAGGGCGCAAAAGTAGTAGGCACTGCCACCAGCGCTGCAGGTGCAGAGAAAATTTCTGAGCGTCTTTCTGCAAGCGGTGGCTGCGGAAAAGTCCTCAACGTGTGCGATGCCGAATCCGTGGCAAGCGTTGTCGCCGAAATTCAGTCCGAAATCGGCCCTGTGACCATTCTGGTTAACAACGCCGGTATCACCAAGGACAACATCCTCATGCGAATGAAGGATGAAGAGTGGGACGACGTGGTAAGCACCAATCTCACTGCCGTATACCGGGTAACCAAGGCATGCCTGCGCGGCATGACCAAAGCACGCTGGGGCCGCATCATCAACATCAGTTCTGTTGTTGGCAGCATGGGGAATGCAGGCCAGTCCAACTACTCTGCAACTAAGGCTGGTGTCGCTGGTTTCAGTCGTTCACTGGCTGCAGAAGTAGGCTCTCGCGCCATTACAGTGAATACGGTTGCACCGGGCTTTATCGATACTGATATGACCAAGGTTCTACCGGACGAGCAGCGCGAAGCACTGATGAGCAAGATTCCGCTGGCGCGTCTGGGCAAGCCGGAAGAGATTGCGGCAGTTGTTGCATTTTTGGCCGGCGATGCGGGCGGATACGTGACTGGAGAGACCATTCACGTAAATGGCGGCATGTATATGGGCTGATTTTTGTTGGTGTTCGCCTAATGTGCGAGCGCTAACGCTTTGATTCTTAAGCCATTATTGATTTTGGTTTTAGGAAAGGGCCGCGGCACATTACATTGTCAAAAAATCAGGGTACAATGCCGCGACTCGCTGTACTAGGAAAGCTTTTCGCGCACTTAAATGGCGCAAACAAGCCGGCCGCTGAAGCGGATTCCGATCCGAGAAATCGGGCTGTTGAAAGCGGTCACACAGATTTTGATCCACTGGGAGTTAAATTGAATCATGAGCAGCATTGAAGAGCGCGTAAAAAAGATCGTCGCTGAGCAACTGGGTGTGAAGGAAGAGGATGTAAAACCTGAAGCATCTTTTGTCGAAGATCTGGGCGCCGATTCTCTCGATACCGTTGAGCTGGTAATGGCTCTGGAAGAAGAGTTTGAGACCGAGATTCCGGACGAGGAAGCTGAGAAGATCACTACCGTACAGCTGGCTATTGATTACATCAACAATAACCTGGCGTAATCAGCTTACTGTATTTGGGGCGCCGGGCGATTCTCAAATTGCCTGATGCCCGCACCCTAAAGCCGTTCTATGTCACATAGTCCGGCTTTTGTTGTTTTAGCGCATTAATAAAATGACTAACGCGCTTTTTTCGTCACTTTAGGGAGGCAGTCGTGTCGCGAAGAAGAGTCGTCGTAACTGGGCTAGGTCTGGTGAGCCCACTGGGTAATTCTGTAGCGGATTCCTGGCAAGGGATTCTGCAGGGTAAAAGCGGCGCAGCGCCGATTACCGCTTTTGATGCCTCGGGCTTTTCAACCACTTTCGCGGCGACGGTGAAAGACTTCGACCCTTCGCAGTTCATGCCCCTCAAGGAAGCGCGCAAGATGGACCCGTTTATTCGCTACGGGCTCGCTGCGGGCATCCAGGCCATGGAAGACTCCGGCCTGGAGGTGACAGACGCTAATGCACCGCGTATTGGTTGTTCCATTGGTTCGGGCATCGGTGGTGTTGGCTCTATCGAAGACACCAAGATCACACTGGTGGAGAAGGGCGCTCGCCGCATTTCACCTTTCTTTGTACCGGGCGCCATTATCAATATGGTCGCCGGTAACCTGTCGATCAAATATGGCCTGCGTGGCCCCAATATCGCGGCAACCACCGCATGTACGACCGGCACCCACAGTATTGGCCTGGGCGCGCGCCTGATCCAATATGGCGACGCCGATGTGATGGTCTGTGGTGGTGCGGAAATGGCAACCACCCCTGTCGGGCTGGGCGGATTCGCAGCGGCGCGGGCGCTCTCCACCCGTAACGATGACCCGCAGGCAGCAAGTCGCCCGTGGGATCGGGACCGCGACGGTTTCGTGCTTGGCGAAGGTGCCGGTGTGCTGGTACTTGAAGAGTACGAGCATGCAAAAGCGCGCGGTGCAAAAATCTACGCTGAATTGTCCGGCTTTGGGATGAGCGGCGATGCCCACCATATGACCTCGCCGCCGGAAGATGGTGCCGGTGCTGCGCTGTCGATGCGCAACGCACTCAATGACGCAAAACTCGAAGCCGTCGATTATATCAATGCACACGGAACCTCGACCCCGCTTGGTGACAAAGCCGAATGCCTGGCCGTACGCTCTGTATTTGGCTCACATGTCGAAAATCTTGCGGTCAGCTCGACCAAGTCCATGATCGGGCACCTGCTCGGTGCGGCCGGTGCCGTAGAAGCAATTTTCTCCGTGTTGGCCATTCGGGACCAGGTGGCTCCGCCGACAATTAACCTCGAAAACCCCGATGAGGTTTGTGAAGGTGTGAACCTTGTGCCGCATACCGCGCAGGAGCGTCGTATCGACTCGGTGCTGTCGAACTCCTTCGGTTTCGGTGGTACCAATGGTTCTCTGGTCTTCCAGAAAATCTAATCACCAACAAACCACTTGATCGCATGCCGCCGGTACCGCAGTGCTCCGGCAGCAGGCGACCTCTCGAACGATCGCAAGCGCTTGGCTGAATTCAAACCGCTATTTTCCGTCGCCAACGGGCGGGCAGTTGAAAAACTGCCCACTGATTCGTTGTTCAGCGACGGTGTCCTTGAGACCATGCGCTTTGATGGCGGCAGGGTACCGCTGTTGCCATGGCACCTCGCGCGGCTTCGCAAGTATGTTCATGTTGATGAGCGGGAACTCAGCAAAGCCCTGCAGGAAGCCGACAACTTTTCCCGCAGCCGGGCCGGGCCACTGGTCTGGCGCTTGAGGGCAGGTAGAGCTGGCGCGGGTTCGCAACTCGATCTTTCCGTTTCTCCACTGGACAGTTTGCCTGCAAGCCTTACTGTGCCCGGTGTGCGATTGTATCCCTGCAAAACCCGGTTCACCTGGCAGGATGCTTCGGATGGGCGCAAAGCGCTACAGAGAGCGCGCTATCATGCTGCGCGGTCAGAGTTCAGTGCGTGCCAGGACCCATATTTTGATGGAATTTTGTGCGACCCGAGCGGGTTCGTGATCGAGGGTTGCCGAACCAACCTATTGCTTTATATTGACGGTAAATGGTGTACACCAGATTTGTCAGAATTCGGCGTCCGCGGTGTTATGCTGCAATGGCTTACTGAGCAAATCTCAGTTACGCCGGTTCGACTGATGTTGGCAGACCTGATGAGCAGTGCGCAGGAAGTGGCAGTCTGTAACGCACTCCGGGGTGTGCTTCCGGTGAGTGCCATTGGATCTCATGGCTTTGACTGCGGAGCAAATACGAAGGCTCTACAGTCCCTGATTAAACAAAAATTGTGGTAGCAGAAGTGGCCCGCCAGAAAAAGACAGCAAGCAGGAAAACAAAAAAGAAAAAGCAAACAGGCCTCGGCATGCTGCGGGTATTCCTGTTTCTGTGCGCTCTTGGGCTGATTCTGCTGTCCGGAGCATTCTTCTACGGATATCAGACCCTCCACAGGCCCATGCCGCATGCGGTGGAAATGACCATCGACGTCCCTAAGGGCAGCAGTCTTTCCCGTGTACTTCTTGACCTGAAACAAAGGGGCCTGATCAAGCATGCGCTGCCGGCCCGGCTCTATGCGCGCTATGAGGGCAAGACTGCAATCTATGCCGGTGAGTATCTACTGGAGCCCGGGATCACGCAGCTGGAATTCCTGCGCAAACTGAACCTGGGGCAGGTTACCCAGTACCGTGTGACCCTGGTGGAGGGTTGGACGTTCGCGCTTGCACTTGAAGCCATTCGCGGTGCAGAAAAAATTGTGGTTTCCCCGGAAACCGAGAGTGTGGAAGCCGCGGTGCGTGCCATGCAGCTACCGGCACCCAACCCCGAAGGGTGGCTCTTCCCGGACACCTACGTATACAAGTCAGGCACGCAGGATTCCGATATCGTTCGCCAGGCTTTCCAGCGCATGAAAAAAGTGCTTGCGGAGGAGTGGCAGGGCCGTGCAGAGCGCCTGCCATACGGCTCGCCAGAGGAGGCGTTGACGATGGCATCCATCGTTGAGCGGGAAACCGGTGTGCCCTCCGAGCGCGGTGAGATTGCCGGCGTTTTTGTACGGCGCCTGAAACGGGGGATGCGCCTGCAAACGGATCCCACCGTAATTTACGGCATGGGCGAGCGCTATCGTGGCAACATCACCTATCGGGACCTGCGTGAGTCCACGCCCTACAATACCTATGTCATCAAGGGGTTGCCGCCAACACCCATAGCCCTTCCGGGAAGGGAGGCAATTCATGCGGCGCTGAATCCGAAGGAGGGGGAGAGCCTCTACTTTGTTGCACGCGGTGATGGTTCGCACAAATTTTCCGCGACGCTGGCTGAGCACAATCGGGCGGTGAGAGAGTATCAGCTCAAGCGCAGGGAAGATTATCGCTCCAGTCCGGCCCCGGATAAAAAATGACGTTTCAATTTCAGAAAGCGGCGCCAATGGAAAACAAACGCGGATATTTTATTACGCTCGAGGGTACGGAGGGGGTAGGTAAATCTACGAACCTCGCCTTCATTTGCGAGTGGCTCAGGTCCCGCGATATCGAATTTATCGAGACACGTGAGCCGGGCGGTACACCGCTCGCGGAAGAGTTGCGACAGCTTCTGCTGGCGAACCGTGCAGAACCATTCGATCCGACGGCCGAACTATTAACCGTGTTCGCAGCGCGCGCGCAGCATCTTGCGCAGGTGATCAGGCCTGCTCTCGAGTCTGGTAAAACCGTTGTTTGCGATCGTTTTACCGACGCCACCTATGCCTACCAGGGCGCCGGTCGCGGCCTGGACAAGTCCCTGGTGCGGCTGCTGGAGCAGCAGGTGCAGGGGCAGCTGCAGCCGGATCTGACCGTACTGCTCGACATCGACCCTCGCACTGGTCTGGAACGTGCAGCGGCACGCAGTAAGGCTGATCGTTTCGAAAACGAAAAAATTGCCTTCTTCGAGCGCGTGCGCGCTGGCTACCGTGAGCGTGCGGAAACGTCCAATAACCGATTTGCCGTGATTGATGCCGGGCAGCCTCTGGATAAAGTCCAGGCCGATCTGGCCGCTACGCTGGAGGCCAGGTTGTGAGGGCGATGCCGACGCCATTGCCGTGGCACCAGCAGCACTGGTCGCGCTTGACCGCCCAATTCCTGGCGGCGCGCTGCCCGCACTCCTTATTGCTTGCCGGGCAGCAAGGGCTCGGCAAGGTTCGCTTTGCCCGGGCCTTTGCCGCATTTGCGTTGTGCAGCCGTCCTGAGGCGGGTGTGGCCTGTGGTGAATGCAGGGATTGTGAGCTCTTGTCTGCTGGCACCCACCCGGATTTCATGATGGTGGAGCCGGAAGAAGAAGGGAAGGCGCTCAAGGTCGACCAGGTCCGGGCTCTGGGCGAGTTCGTCAGCCATACCGCATCCCGCGGTGGCCGCCGGGTGGTTGTCCTGGGGCCAGCTGATGCGATGAACATCAACGCGGCAAATGCCCTGCTCAAGAACCTCGAAGAGCCGGCTGCCGGTGTGTACTTCCTGCTGGTGACGGACAAGCTGGGTAGCCTGCTGCCCACCATTAGAAGCCGCTGCCAGGTCCTGACCTTTCCGGTGCCCTCTACCGAGTCGGCCACCCGCTGGCTGGCAGAATTTGGTATTGAAGAGCCGGAAGCCGGCGACTGTCTCGCCCTCGCAGGAGGCGCACCGCTGCTGGCGCAGGCGTTGAATGAGCCTGACAGACGGGAGGCCCGTGCATTGTTCGCGCGGGACCTGCTTGCGCTGGCGCGGGGTGAGGGCCTGCCGAGCAAGATCGCCGAAGGCTGGAAAGACCTGGATCTCGCAGAGCTCCTGCGTAACTGGCAGGGCGTTGTACACGGGCTGGCGAAGGCGGGCGCGGAGCAAGAGGTGTCCGGTATGGTGCAGCCCATCGCCCGGCAGTGGCGCGAATGCGGTGGTGCAGGGGATGTCCATCTGTACGAATTTGATACAGCGCTTGCTGAAGCGGCGCGCCAGCAAGCGTCAGGCGCGAACCCGAACCGGCAACTGCTACTCGAGGACCTGCTGCTCCGTTGGCGGGCCTTGTTCAAACCTGTGAGCGGGATGCTGGACACTGGCGGTCTGCTTCGCTAACTTACGGGAACTACGGTAAATAAGACGATAACTGTCCGGGGTAGCATTATGCGCGGTATCGGTGGCGGCGCCAGAAACGGCATCCTTTCCTTGAAGATTCAGGACAAGGGCATGCTCTATGCGGCCTATATGCCGTTCGTGAAGAACGGCGGACTGTTTATTGGAACAGATAAGCCATATAAGCTCGGCGATGAGGTGTTTTTGTTGCTGAGCCTGATGGATGAGCCGGAAAAAATCCCAATTGCGGGCAAGGTCATCTGGATTACCCCGGAGGGCTCCCAGGCCAACCGTACACCTGGTATTGGTGTACAATTCGATGCCAAGGATACAGCGGCCCTGAACAAGATTGAAACCGTGCTCGCTGGCAGCCTGGAGTCTGACAGGCCCACTCACACCATGTGATGGCCGGATGCGCGACTGACTGCATCGCGTCAAGACCGGCAGGCTTGCATTTCCGACATCCGAAATACCCGAAGGGCTGCTGATGCAGCCCTTTTTGCATCCTCCGGGATGCTGATTCAGAAATACAGAGATACCCGAACGTAACGTTATGCTCGTAGATACACACTGTCACCTCGATGCACTGCGCCTCGATAAATTCGATGGCGAACTGCCGGACGTGCTCGCATTGGCCCGCGAACGGGGTATCGGCAAATTCCTTACGATCAGTACGGGCCTCAAAAATATTGAGCCGGTGAAGCAGATCGCCGCCGAACACAAGGATGTTTACTGTTCCGTCGGGATCCATCCGCTGGATGTAGGCGATGGTACCGCGACCTGTGATGAGCTGATCGCCATGGCGGAAGCGCCAAAGGTCGTCGCATTGGGCGAGACCGGGCTGGATTATTACTACAGCAAGGATACCGTTGAGGTTCAGCAGGAAAGTTTTCGGGCCCACCTGGAAGCCGGCAAGCGCACAAAGCTGCCGGTCATCGTGCACACCCGCGATGCCCGGGATGATACGCTGAGACTGTTGCGTGAACATGCCGATCCAGAGTCCGCCGGTGTACTGCACTGCTTTACTGAAACCTGGGAAATGGCGCAGGCTGCGCTGGACCTGAACTTCTACATTTCCATTTCCGGGATTGTCACTTTCAGGAATGCCGAATCCCTGCGCGATGTGGTGCGAAAGCTGCCGCTCGAGCGTCTGTTGGTGGAAACGGATTCCCCTTACCTTGCGCCCGTGCCGTACCGTGGCAAGGCGAATATACCGGCCTATGTCAAAGAGGTTGCAGAGTTTGTAGCGGAATTGCGCGGCCTCTCTCCAGAGGCGCTTGCCGAAATAACAACCGAAAATTTCCATCGCCTGTTTCCACGGGCGCAATAATTTCAATTGGGGGATGCCATGAAGCAGCAACTGACCACAATGTTGGCACTGCAGGACGAGATTAACACTGTGGTGAACGCAGACTGGCGTGCCCAGGGCTTTGCCTGGTACCGCGCGATCTGGGTTGAATCCGCTGAGCTTCTCGACCACTACGGCTGGAAGTGGTGGAAAAAACAGCAGCCTGAAATGGATCAGGTGAAGCTCGAGTTGGTAGATATCTGGCACTTTGGTCTTAGCCTGGAGTTGCAGAAGGGCGATGCTGGTCATGTTGCGGCTGAGATGGATGCAAAGCTGAGCGATCTGGCCCTGGCGCCTGGAGATTTCAGGGAAAACCTCGAAGCTTTCACCCTCGCAACACTGCAGGCCAAAGCGTTCGATCTGCCCGGCTTTGCGCAGTTGATGTGTGATGTCGAGATGGATTTCGACGAACTGTACCGCCGCTACGTTGGCAAGAATGTCCTGAACCGGTTCCGTCAGGACCATGGCTACCAGACTGGTACCTACATCAAAAACTGGCAGGGCAGGGAAGACAATGAGCACCTGGCGGAAGTTTGCGACTCACTGGATGCCGGTGCAGCCGACTTCAAGGATCAGGTGTACCAGGCGCTGCAGGCGAGATACCCGGCCGGCCAGGCCGCCTGAATAGCGCCACACTGGTTAAGAGGTAGCCAGTTGGTGTGCGGGGGCTAATACCAAAGGTGCGGATGAAATTTTCTGCCGATTCTCTATAATGCGGCCCGCCTATGTGCCTTTGCGGCCGCTACGTCGGCCGCTCGTTTAATAATGGAGATCAATTGTGAAAGCACCTGTTCGTGTTGCTGTTACCGGTGCCGCCGGTCAGATTAGCTATTCGCTTCTTTTCCGCATTGCCTCTGGCGAAATGTTGGGCAAAGACCAGCCGGTTATCCTGCAACTGCTGGAAATCACCCCGGCACTGGAAGCGCTGAATGGCGTTGCCATGGAACTGGAAGATTGTGCATTCCCGCTGCTTGCAGGCATCGTTCAGAGCGACGACCCGAATGTTGCGTTCAAGGATGCCGAATACGCACTGCTGGTTGGCGCTCGTCCGCGTGGACCGGGTATGGAGCGCAAGGATCTCCTGGAAGCCAATGCCGCGATCTTCTCTGCGCAGGGTAAGGCGCTGAATGACGTTGCCGCTCGCAGCGTAAAAGTACTGGTTGTCGGTAACCCGGCTAATACCAACGCACTGATCGCCCAGCGCAATGCGCCGGATCTGGATCCGCGCAACTTCACTGCCATGACCCGCCTGGACCACAACCGTGCGCTGTCCCAGCTGGCAGGCAAGACCGAATCTACTGTGAACGATATTACCCACATGACCATCTGGGGTAATCACTCTTCCACACAGTACCCGGACCTGCACAAGACCCAGGTCAAGGGCGCTGATGCCATGGGCCTGATCGAGCAGGACTGGTTTGAAAATGATTTCATCCCGACCGTTCAGCAGCGCGGTGCCGCAATCATCAAGGCTCGCGGTGCTTCTTCTGCAGCCTCTGCTGCTAACGCAGCGATTGATCACATGCGTGACTGGGCACTGGGCACTGCAGAAGGTGACTGGACCAGCATGGCTGTTTACAGCGATGGTTCCTACGGTATTCAGGAAGGTCTGATTTATTCCTTCCCGTGCACCTGCAAAGACGGTGACTGGCAGATCGTTCAGGGTGTTGAGCTCAACGAGTTCTCCCGTGCGAAAATGGCCGCTACCGAGCAGGAGCTGGCCGAAGAGCGTGACGCTGTCGCGCACCTGCTGCCGTAATACGGCGTCCGGGCCGCAATACACTGAGCGGCCCGTGCTACCTCCGCGCCCTGAGGTCTCAGCCTTCCCGGAAGTGCCTGACCGGGGCGCCACTTTTCTCCCCGCTCCTCAAAATCCTCCCTGACCACACATTTTCTGGCACCTGACTCCCTACCATACGAGATTGTGCGCCAAGCAGACTGCTAGGCTCAGAAGATCGACACCGGGAGCTGACCGTCATGGTTACTGAAGTCAGGGGTACGTCCAGAGCCACTTCCTGCCTGTTGTTGGAGCCGAACAGCTCCCTCACTTTCCGCGGCAACCTGTGGCTGATTGTTTCACTGGTGGCTGCGAGCCTCGGCGTGAGCATTGCATTTGCGCTGGCCGGTGCCTGGATGATCCTGCCGTTCGCCGGACTCGAAGCCGCACTACTTGCGGTGCTGTTGATATGGGTATACCTGCAATGCAACCGGCGGGAGCTGCTGCAGGTCACGGCAGCGAGCCTTGTACTGGAGCAGCGTGGTGGCCTGCACCAGAAGCCTCTGTATCAATGCCGTTTTGATCGTTCGAGCCTCGCTGTGGTTGTGCGTGAATCGGCAGGGGGGAATGAGCCGCAAACCCTTAGCCTCGTAGGCCCGGAGGGCTATATCGAGATCGGAAGCTTCCTGACAAACGAAGAACGCCACGCGTTACTGCGCAAACTCACTTCACTCGGAATATTAACAAGGTCTGATAAGTCACTGAAAATAAAGAGCTTTTGATGCCTTGATACGGCGAGGCGCGCCGCGACATATTTTGACCCATCGGCCACCGTTTTCTTCTATAATGGCGCGTAGATTGTTTTCACATTGACGCCATGTTGAATCGACTTACGAGGGGGTAAGAGTGGCATTTCCCAAGATTGGTAATCTCGCGCCAGCCTTTAGCCTGAAGAACCAGAAAGGAGAAAAGGTCTCCCTGAAAGACTTTCGGGATAAGAAAAACGTCGTGGTTTATTTCTATCCCAAAGCCATGACCCCGGGTTGTACCACCCAGGCCTGTGGCCTACGTGATGCACGCGCGGAGATGGATGCGCTGGATACTGTGGTTCTGGGTATCAGCCCGGATCCGGAAGCGCGACTGCAAAAGTTCATCGACAAATATGAGCTGAACTTCGACCTGTTGTCGGATGAAGATCACGCGATCGCCGATAAATACGGTTGCTGGGGCCTGAAGAAATTCATGGGCCGGGAGTTCATGGGTATTCTCCGCACCACCTTTATTATTGGTAAGGACGGCCGGCTCAAGCATGTCATCGACAAGGTGAAGACAAAGACCCACCACGACGACGTCGCGGGATGGATAAAGGATAACCTTCAGTAAAGTGGTACGCCTGTGCGGAAGGCGTGCAATATTCGCGCAGAAAAATTGTGTAAAAAATACCTGTCGTGGCTTGCATTTCGGCAGGTTGGTCTATACTACGTGTAAAGGTGCGCCGGCCACTAAGGGAAATTCACAACGGATCGGAGCATTTTTTAATAAAAAAGGACTTTGTGTTTTCCAGGTGCGCCCCGGCACCCAGGTAGTAACCGAATCGGTAGTCTCCGTAGGTTGAGGTAGACGGGTTCCCGCAGGATGCGGGCGTAGAACAAAAACCGCCGCTCAAGGAAATTTAAAGGAGCAGCTCAATGACCCATGTACAGCCAGACCACACCTCCCTGTCTAACGATAAGCCGTTACAGCAGGCTAGAGAAGCAGGTGGTTCCAATATCCTCGAACAGCTTTTGGCTCCGCCGGAAGCAACCAGCTATGGCATCGCCGCGCGTGTTATAGATGTGCTCGAGCAGAGAATCGGTAAGGCATCCCTCGCGATCCGACCCGTTGCCTCTGACCTGAGTATGTCGACACGTACGTTGCAGCGCAGGCTTCAGGAACACAACCTGAGCTTTGCAAACCTGCGCGATCATGTGCGCTTCCGTCATGCGGTGCATTTCCTCAAGGATACGGCACTCAGCGTCGACGGCATTTCACGAATCCTCGATTTCTCCGACAGGACCAGTTTTACCAGTGCCTTCAAGCGCTGGACTGGCATGTCGCCAACCGGTTATCGCCGTCAGGTGCGCCAGCGCTACTGATCGATATTCCGGCGGGAATTTGAGACTGTTCTGCAGGGCCCGCTGAGGGCCCTGTGACTTTATTGCCTACCTCTGTCAAACCGGTTAGAGTTGGCCACGAATTTATTCTTGGCTACCTTTGAGGTTTTCCTAATGGATTTCTTTATCCCCGCTGCGATGGCGCAGGGTACTGCACCTGCTCCCCAGGCCAACCCGATGATTACTGTCATCATGTTTGTCGGCCTGTTCGTATTTATGTACCTGTTTATTATTCGTCCGCAGCGCAAGCGTCAGAAAGAGCACCAGGAACTGGTGTCTGCCCTGCAGAAGGGTGACGAAGTCGTAATGACCAGTGGTATGCTGGGTCGCATTACCAAGGTCGACGATAACTATGTGGTACTGGAAGTTTCCGACAACATGGAGCTGAAGTTCCAGAAAGTTGCGGTACACGCAGTACTGCCCAAGGGCACCATCAAAAAGATTTGATCGTGTATTCCTGAAGAAAAAGCCCGGCTGAATCCGGGCTTTTTTTATGCACTCAGAAAGCCTGCAGATGCGCGCTTCCGTGTAGCATCACTTGCGAAAAATCAGACCGAGTCCGTAGAAAAACTATTCTCACAAGGACATAGAATGCCGCTCAATATCCCATTCCCGAAAAGAACCGCCATTGCGCAGCTGCCCACGCCCCTGCAGCCGCTCGACAGAATTACCGAGAAATACTGCCGTGATCCGGATACCGGCCCGAGAATATGGATCAAGCGGGATGACCTGACGGAAATGGCGCTGTCCGGCAACAAGATCCGCAAGCTGGAATTTGTTGTTGCAGCCGCACAGGCCAGTGGGTGCGACACCTTGATTACCTGCGGCGGCCTTCAGTCCAACCATTGCCGCGCTACAGCCCTGCTTGGGGCAAGGCTCGGGCTCAAGGTACACCTGGTACTCCGGGGTGAGCCCGGGCCGGTAGCTGACGGCAACCTGTTGCTGGATCACGTGGCCGGTGCGGAGGTTTCAACTTATCCACCTGGCAAATATATCGCTGAATTACCGCAGTTACTGGAGCAGTGGAAGACCTTTTACGGGGAGCGGGGTAGCAAGGCCTTCGTCATTCCTACCGGTGCCAGCGACGGTTATGGCATCTGGGGTTACCTCAATGCTGTGGAAGAACTGGAGCGGGACTTCGCCGCTGCGGGTATCGCACCGCAACATATTGTCTGCGCCACTGGCAGTGGCGGTACCCAGGCGGGACTCACACTCGGTTTCCATCTGGCCGGCAGTGATACGCAGGTTACGGGTTATGCGGTGTGTGATGATGAGCAGTATTTCCTGGATAAGGTCGCTGAGGATGTCGAACACTGGCAGAGCCTTTACAGTGTTTCAGCGGACCTGTGTGGTATGCAGGTCAACGTGAACGCAGACTATATCGGCCCCGGCTACGGCGTTGCTGGAGAGGATGTTTTTTCAACAATCCGGGAGCTGGCAGCGCTCGAGGGCATTGTTCTTGATCCGGTATATACCGGCAAGGCGTTCCATGGCCTGTTGCGGGATATAGAGCTCGGCCGATACGAGGGGTGCAGGGACCTGGTCTTTATTCATACAGGCGGGCTGTTCGGGCTTTTCCCGCAGCGCGAGCAGATGGTCAGGCAGTGCGTAAACTGATAATCTGCCGCCTTATATCACCGGAATCCTTCGTCCGGGCCCGACCGGATAAAGATAATAATTGATCAAGTTGAGGGGGACGTTTTGGAGTCGTTCAATAATCTACTTTTGACCATGGATGGGATGCTGGGCTCAGCGCCCTGGTTTCCGTGGGTCCTGCTGGGCGTCGGCCTGTTTTTTACGCTCTACCTGGGCTTCCCCCAGATTCGTTATTTCGGCCATGCGCTGAAGGTGGTACGTGGTAAGTACGACCATTCCAGTGCACCGGGTGATACCTCGCACTTCCAGGCATTGAGTACCGCGCTTTCCGGTACCGTGGGTACCGGTAATATCGGCGGTGTAGGCCTTGCTATCTTCCTCGGCGGCCCGGCCGCGCTGTTCTGGATGTGGGTTACTGCCTTTCTCGGCATGACAACGAAGTTTGTGGAAGTGACGCTTTCTCACAAGTATCGCGAAAGAACCGAAGACGGCACCATGGCGGGCGGCCCCATGTATTACATGGAAAAGCGCCTGAACATGAAGTGGCTTGCGGTACTGTTCGCCATCGCCACCGTAATCAGCTCGTTTGGCACGGGCAGCCTGCCGCAGGTCAACAACATCGCCCAGGCGATGCACGATACCTTCGGCCTGAGTAAGGCGGTAACCGGTGGCGTGCTGGCGGTGCTGCTTGGCATGGTGATCATCGGCGGCATCAGCCGGATTGCCAAGGTCACTTCCACCATTGTGCCGGTAATGGCGGTGCTCTATATCATTGGTGCGCTGGCGGTAATCTTTGCCAACCTCGAAAATATCGTTCCGTCTTTCCTGTCTGTCTTCAGTGACGCCTTTACCGGTTCCGCTGCAGCAGGTGGATTCCTCGGTGCCAGCTTTGCCTATGCATTCAATCGCGGCGTGAACCGTGGCCTCTTCTCCAACGAGGCGGGGCAGGGCTCTGCGCCGATCGCACACGCCGCAGCCCGCGCTAACGAGCCCGTATCCGAGGGTATGGTGTCCATCCTCGAGCCGTTCATCGATACCATTATTATCTGTACCCTGACCGGCCTGGTAATCCTTTCTTCCGGCGTCTGGACTGAAAAGCATGAGAACCTGTTCCAGAGTGCGGACATGAAAATTGTTGCTGGCCAGTACACCGACGGCAATGATGAGCATGTGCAGGAACTGTTCGGCTTCCTGAGCAATGGCGACTCCAAGGTAGAGCCGTTCGACGGCACTATTTTTGTTTACAACGGCTCGGCGATCAGCGATGAAGAATTCACCGTGATCCACGCCCGCTCTGTGGCAGAAAATGTCCGTTATCAGGTGGGCGAAGATCTGTTCACCGGCAATCTGGAAGTCAGGGGCGGCCAGCTGGTAAACCAGAATATCGAGGTCTGGGGTGATTCCCTGGTGCACTCGGTCGCACTGACCAATCGCGCATTCCAGCGCGGCCTGTTTGGTGAGTATGGCAGCCTGATCGTGACCTTTGGCATCCTGCTGTTTGCGTTCTCTACTGCGATCGCCTGGTCCTACTACGGTGACCGCTCCATGACCTACCTGTTTGGTCCGCGCGCGGTGATGCCGTATCGCCTGGTGTACGTGATTGCGTTTTTCTGGGCCGCCATTGAGGACACCACCGTGATCTGGAATCTGTCTGCAGTTGCGATTGTGGTGATGACGCTGCCGAACCTGTTCGGTATCTCCGTGCTTCACAGGGAAATGAAGTCCACAGTGAACAAGTACTGGGAAACAGAAGCGTACCTAAGCGATGCGCAGAAATCCGAAAAGGCCAAGATGGCAGCTGCTGCGCATAAAGCCGAGTAAGATTCGAAATCGGAGGCGCTGGCTGCAATCACAAGTAGTTGCGGCCAGTCACAAAAAAAGCGCGGTCACCCTAGCGGTGCCGCGCTTTTTTATTGCCAGAGGGAAAGGGCTTTAGACACTGAGGAGCAGGTACTCGCGCTCCCACGGGCTGATCACACGATTGAATTCCTCGTACTCGTCTCGCTTGATGGCGTGCCATGCACGCACGAATACATCTCCGAACATTTCCGTTGCTTCCGGGCAATCCGCGAGTAGCCTCAATGCATGCTCCTGGGAGCGGGGCAGTGAGATAGGCTCGTGCGCACAGCTTCCTTCATAAGGCGCTGTCGGGTTGACCTTGTTGACGATACCCAGATAACCACAGGCGAGGGAGGCCGCGATGGCAATGTAGGGATTACAGTCCGCGCCAGGGAAGCGATTCTCCAGGCGCTTGGCTTCCGGTGAGCTGTCAGGAACCCGCAGGCCGGTAGTGCGGTTGTCGTAACCCCAGTGCAGGCTGGTTGGCGCCGCTATGTCCGGCGTGAAGCGCCTATAGGAGTTTACATTCGGCGCGAAGAACGAAATAAATCCCGGGATGTATTCCTGCATGCCGCCGATAAAGTGGCGGAAAGTGTCGTTTTCCTGGCCATTTTCGTCGACGAAGATATTACGGCCGGTTTCGATGTCGACCAGGCTCTGGTGCAAGTGGAGTGCGCTACCGGGCTCATCTGCCATCGGCTTTGCCATAAAGGTCGCATAGATATTCTGGCGCAGCGCAGCTTCGCGAACGGTGCGTTTGAAGGTGAATACTTGGTCGGCCAGATCCAGCGGGTCACCGTGCAGGAAGTTGATTTCCATCTGTGCCGAGCCGCTTTCATGGATCAGCGTGTCGACATCCAGGTTCATCTTCTCGCAGTAGTCGTACATCAGCTCGACGAAGTTTTCGTATTCGTTGGCCGCGTCAATGCTGTAGGACTGGCGCGTACGCTCGGAGCGCCCTGAACGTCCCACTGGCGGTTTCAGTCGCTCGTCCGGGTCGAGGTTGCGCTGCACCAGGTAAAACTCTACTTCCGGTGCAATAACGGGCTTCCAGCCTTTCTCCTTGTACTTCTCCAGTACAAGCTTGAGGATGTTTCGCGAGCTGATGGGGTGTGGATCGCCGTCACGCGTATAGCAGTCATGGATGATCTGGGCCGTGGGCTCATTTGCCCACGGGTTGATGCGGACTGCATTCGGGTCCGGCACCAGGATCATGTCGGTATCGGCCGGATTGACCAGCTCGTCATGTTCGTCGACATAGTCGCCGGTTACGGTCTGAACGAGGATACTCTCGGGCAGACGGTTATTCTGAGACAGGTACTTATCCGTCGGCGTGAACTTGCCGCGGGCGTTACCTGCCATATCCGGCACAATGCATTCGACCTCCGTTATACGGTTTTCTTTTAGCCATTGCCGAATCGTTTCCATGGGACACCTATTAATGTGGTTTTGGGTGCACGCATCCCCGTTTGCGAGCATTGCTATTTTAGTGCGCCGCCGGGATTGGCTCCTGTACGGCCCACCCCTGGGGCAGGAAGGCTTTGATTATTACAGAAAGCCGAAGTATTATTCAAATTAAACATGAATGATAATTCGGATTTCTGGAGTTCACTATGTCCGCAGGGCAGGTTTCCAAGCTGTTGGGCCACGCAGATTCTTATTATGCCGCCTCGGCGATGCCGATACGCGAATTTCCGCGCCTCGAAGAGGCTGTCGAGGCGGATGTTTGCGTGGTCGGGGCAGGCTACACCGGCCTTTCCGCGGCACTGCATCTGGCAGAGCAGGGCTATTCCGTAGTTCTGCTCGAAGGTGAGCGTGTAGGGTGGGGCGCTTCAGGGCGCAACGGCGGTCATGTGGGGGTCGGCCAGCGCAAGGGGCAGGATGACCTGGAGAAGATGGTGGGCAAGGAGATCGCCCAGACCCTCTGGCAGTATGGGCTGGAAGCCGTTGAGTTGGTGGAGTCCCTGATCAAGAAGCATGAGATACCGTGCGACCTGAAGCGCGGCATCATGCATCTCGCGGCCAAGCCCAGCCACAATGCCTGGCTGAAAGAGGAGGCTGATCACCTGCAGAAGGAATACGGATACGATCAGATTCGCTACATGCCCGAGGAAGAGGTGCGTGGACTGGTTGGTTCCGAGCGTTACCATGCTGGCGTGATCGACAGCGCCTCCCTGCACCTGCACCCGCTCAATTATGCGCTCGGCCTCGCCGCCGCAGCCGATAAGGCCGGGGTAAAGATCTTCGAGAACAGTCGCGTGACCGATTACCACGGCGGTGACAAGCCGGAGGTGCATACTGCACTCGGCAAGGTCAATGCCCGCTATGTGGTGATGGCCTGTAACGGCTATCTGGGCAAGCTAAAGGCGCCGTTTGCCGGCCACATGATGCCGATCAACAATTTCGTACTGGCGACCGAGCCGCTGTCTGATGAGCTGGCCCACGAACTGATCTCCAACGATCATGCGGTTCAGGATACGTTGTTTGTTATCAATTACTGGAAATTGTCCGGTGATAATCGCCTGATATTTGGCGGCGGTGAAAACTATACCTCGCGTTTCCCTCAGGATATCCGAGCATTTGTTCGGAAATATATGCTGCGTGTTTATCCGCAGCTGGAAAATACAAAAATCGATTTCGGCTGGGGCGGTACTTTGGCCATTACCCTGAACCGGATGCCGGATTACGGGCGCATTGATAAAAATATTTTTTATGCCCACGGCTATTCCGGGCACGGCGTCCCGAGTGCCACATTTGCCGGTAAGTTGATTGCTGAAGCAATTGCTGGTACTGCGGAAAAGTTTGATGTAATGTCCGCGCTTCCGACGAAATCGTTCCCAGGCGGCACGCTGTTACGCTGGCCAGGACTTGTAGCGGGTATGTTGTACTACGGGCTTCTGGATAAGCTCGGCAGGTAGGTGATATCAAGGATATTTCGAAGAATAGTTCGAATCATATTCGAAGTTTAATTCGATAGAGCATTAACACAGTCACCCGGCCGAGATGAATTTCCAGCGCTTATTGTTCATGGACGTGCAATGCGCAGTGAGGTTTGCTTGTTCAAGCCGGGTGTGGTGGTTACCCAAATAAACAATAAGCATCGAGGACCCAAAGATGTCTGTGCTCACTAAAAATGTTTTCCGCAAACGTGCGCTGGCCCTGGCCGTGTCCGGTGCGGCTGCAGTCACTGTCTCGTCTGTATCAGCAGCAGAGCTGGAAGAGGTGGTGGTAACATCGCAAATGCGTGCCGAGACCCTGAAGGACGTGCCAATGTCCGTCAGCGCATTTAGCGGTGATGAACTGAAAGCCGGCAACCGCACCGACTTCAAGGAACTGTTTTCCATTACCCCGGGTATCTCTGGTGAGACCCAGGATTCATTCTTTGATTCCGTTTCCGTCCGTGGTGTGAACAACAACGGCTTTGGCAGTGGTAGTGACCCGGCCATGGGTCTGTTCCTGGACGGCGTTTACCAGAGTCGCACCGGTGCCAACCCGACCATGTTCGACATGGAGCGCGTGGAAATCGTGAAAGGCCCGCAGGGTACCCTGTTCGGTCGTAACACTGCATCCGGCGCAATTGCCATGGTCAGCAACAAGCCTGGCGATACCTTTGCCGGGGACATCACCGTGGGCGCTGGCCAGTTCGGCCAGAAAAATTACGCACTGACTTACGACCTGCCGGCCACCGATAACCTGGCATTCCGCGTTGCTGCAATGCACGAGTCGCAGGACGGTCACATCAAGAACCTGGCTGGCGGCCGCGATCTGGGTGCGAGTGAAGTGACCGCTGCCCGCGTGACTTCCGTATGGGCTGGCGACGCCACCACTGTGACCCTGTTGACCCAGTACGAGGATCGCCTCGGGGATGGCACCGTCTACCGTGCCCTCGATACCGATGGCGACTGGGATGAGGTGTTCAATGACACCCAGGGCAAGGACGAGTCCGAAATTGCGGACGTCATCCTGACCATCGAGCGCGATCTCGAGGCAGCCACTTTAAGCTCCATCACCGGCTACAAGACCCACAACTATAGCTACGTTGAGGACTTCGACGGTACCGGTTTCGCCAACGATATCTACACCCGCGACCAGAGCGGTGAGTTCCTGAGCCAGGAATTCCGCCTGACCTCCACTGATGCCGGTCCGTTTACCTGGGTTGCCGGTGTGAGCTGGTACAGCGAAAAGCTGGACGCAGACTTCCAGGGTATCGCGAACGAAGATTCCCTGTGTGATGGCATTTTCACTGACGAGGGCATCATTGCTGAAACAGCTGTGTTCGAGACCTGTGAAGCGCTGTCCAATAACCTGGTTGCGGTGCTACCAGACTCCGGTTACGGCTCTACTTCCGAGGCGATGGATGATTTCTTCGGTACCGACCATGCCGGTG
Organism: Biformimicrobium ophioploci; assembly: GCF_030270605.1. Lineage (GTDB taxonomy): Bacteria > Pseudomonadota > Gammaproteobacteria > Pseudomonadales > Cellvibrionaceae > Biformimicrobium > Biformimicrobium ophioploci. The sequence continues at coordinate 243,466 of NZ_BSYJ01000005.1, read as the reverse complement.
GCGACGTATTTGAGTACGCGACTGACAAGCTGTCTGTTGAAAATTCCCTGACCAAGGGCAAGTACACTGGCTGGGGCGTGTTCGGTAACTTCGGTTACGACCTGACCGAGAAGACCAACCTGGGCTTCGGTGTGCGCTACACAGAGGACACCAAGGACTACTCCGTGAACGCGGAGTGGCCGGAAAGCTGGACTGGTGGCTGGAACTACCAGGGTATGTTCACCGACGGCCCGATCAGCGGTGAAAAGACCTGGAGCAATGTCACTGGCCGGGTAACGCTGAATCACGACCTCAACGACGATGTCACTGTGTACGCCAGCGCGGCAACCGGTTACAAGTCCGGCGGTTTTGATTACCTGACCTACCTGGTTACTGACCCGGCCTTCGATGCGGACCCTGACGCGTGGATGGAAGAGTACGAGTGGACTGTTGATGCCTCCAACGCTGAGCCCAACAGCTTCGATGAGGAAACCGTCCTCTCCTACGAGATTGGCCTGAAGTCGCGCCTGCTGGATAACCGCCTTGCATTGAACGCAGCGGCCTTCAGCTACAACTACGAAGATCTGCAGCAGTCCTTCTTTATCGGCTCCGCAGCGGTAACCCGCAACGTCGGTGAAGTAGATGGCCGCGGCCTCGAGGTCGATGCACGCTGGCTGCTGACCGACAATCTGGACCTGTTCCTGGGCGCTGCCTGGCTGGATACCGAATTCTCCGGTGCACCGGCGGACCTGTGTGAGGACTGCGATGGCAACACCATGGCCTTCGCGCCGGAGTTTTCCGGTGCAGCAGCGCTGACCTACACCCGTGAGATCCGCTTTGGTGAGCTGGCGCTGTCTTCCGAGTACAGCTACACCGGCAAGCAGTACTCCGAGCTGGAGAATGTGGAAGAGGTGGCTCTGGATGCCCGCGGTGTGCTGAACCTGCGCGCCTCCGTGAGCGCCCTGGACGAGGCCTGGACAACCGGTATCTACGTTCAGAATGCGCTTGGCGAAGAGTACTACCACTGGGGCTACCCGGCGGCACTGTACAACCTGCCGGCCACCATGACCGACCCGGCCCGCGGCCGTGTTATCGGGGTGGACGTCAACTACCGCTTCTGATTCAGGGGCCTCCAGGCGAGGCGCTTCGCCAGAAACCGGTGCAAATTGGTCCTTGCGGGCCCGTTTGCGCCGGTTTTTTTGTATGCGGGTAGGAGTCGCGCCATCCTAGTGGTAGATTTAGACTCAAAGTGGCGATACCCGCTAAGGAACAGCAGTTTCATGGAGGCCGAAGCTTGACCACCAGTAAACAGGAAAAACGCAAGAATCAGCTTGCCCCAAGGCGCGCTCCGGTGCAGGCGAGGGCGCGTGAGCGGGCCCGCCAGATCCTGGAGGTCACTGCTCGCCTGCTGGACAAGGTTGGCCTGGATGATCTCACCACGATCCTGATTGCCAAGGAGCTTGGCATCTCAGTGGGCTCTCTGTACCACTATTTTCCCAACAAACACGCCATCCTGTATGCCCTCGCAGAAGACTGGCTTGCCAGCATGACAGCCGCGCTAGAGGAGGTCTCGGAATCCGCCCTCGAGGAGTGCACGCTCGATGAATTCGTCGAGGTTTTGCTGGATAAGCTTGCAAAGGTCTATCAGGAGCAGGAAGGTGTATTGCCCCTGGTGCAGGCCATGTGGGGTATTCCCGAGCTTTCCGAGATTGATGAGCGCCACGATCAGCTGGTCATCACCTACCTGTGCAAGATGTTCGAACGGCTTGGTTTCGCTTGCCCCCCCAATGAGAAGAGCCGGATTGCCCGGCTGATGCTCGAGACCATGCATACGGTGCTGGTAACAATAACGCAGCAACAGGGACACCGCGCCAGGCGTACACGCGAGGACCTGCACCGGATGTTGCTGGCTGTCATGGATGCCCGTCGAGCTGATGCAGCGCCGGACGGCCTCGATGATATTGAAGCGCCGTGAAGCCTTTTATTAATTCGATGGACGGGAACCACAATTGAGTAGCACCGCTGTAGACGCTCCGGGAAATAATCGTCTGGTTATTGCGATTTCTTCGCGAGCGTTGTTCGATCTCAACGACAGCCACCGGGTATTCGTGGAGCAGGGCGTAGAGGCTTTTTCTGAATATCAGAAGGCGCATGAAAACGATGTTCTGCGCAAGGGTGATGCTTTCCCGTTGGTGGAAAAACTGCTGCGTGTGAACGACCGATTCGGGGGCGAGCAGGCTGTAGAGGTCATTTTGTTATCACGCAATAGCGCCGACACCGGCCTGCGGGTATTCAATTCCATTGAGCATTACGGTCTCAAAATCACCCGTGCCGCTTTTTGCGGTGGCGCCAGCCCTTACCGATATGTAACGGCATTTGGTTGCCACCTGTTCCTCTCGACGGAAGGTGGGGATGTTCGCCATGCCCTGCAAAACGGCGTAGCCGCTGCAACCCTCGTAGCGGGGAGCCAGGGTAGTGCGGAAGACGACACGCTACGTTTCGCATTTGATGGCGACGCGGTAATTTTTTCCGATGAGTCCGAGAGAATTTACAAGCAGCACGGGCTCGCTGCGTTTGCAGAAAACGAGCGCGCCTCTGCGCAGCTGCCACTCGCCGGGGGCCCTTTCAAAGGTTTCCTGCACGCGCTGCACAACCTGCAGCGGGCACTGCCGGAAGATGCCTGTCCGATTCGCACAGCGCTGGTGACAGCGCGCTCCGCCCCTGCACATGAACGCGTTATTCGAACCCTCAGGGACTGGGATATCCGCATTGATGAATCGATATTCCTGGGTGGTATGCCCAAGGGGCCATTCCTGAAAGCCTATGGTGCCGACGTATTCTTTGATGACCAGCGTCAGCACTGCGACTCCGCTGCGGAACATGTCGCGACCGGTCACGTGCCCCACGGCGTCGCCAACGAGGAATAGCGTCGCCAACCGGGAGCAGGGGACATCCGCGTGCCTGTTCAGGTCCGCTGGTCATTCAGGACCGGCGGTTCTTTCAACAGCGCTGCTATGCTTTGTTTTATACGGGTTTTGCAATCCGCAAGTCATGCAAACGGTCAGTCGTTTCCATTCCCGTCCATAAGCCTTTTAGCCTTCGTACCGGGAGGGCGTTATGTTTTCACGCATTCTCTGTGCGACGGACCTGGGGCCGCAGTGGCCCTGTATGCTCGGTTACGCGCTGCAACTGGCGGAACAGGCGTCCCGCAAGGAGCGGGTCGTGCTGACGATCCTGCATGTGCTGGAGGGAGATCACTCCGATACCCGCGTCCGTGCAATTCTCCGAAGTGTCAAAGCCAACCCGGCCAGGGCCGTGGAACTCGCCGCCAGTATCCAGGCCGAAATTGAATGCGACCTGCCGGATCAGTGCGCGCCTGGTGAGCTCGGGAACATCGGGAATGTGGCAGTGCGGTGGGGGGAACCGACTGGAACGATCCTCGGCTTTGCGCAAGATGTCAGTGCAGATATGTTGGTGCTCGGCCAGCGCGGGCGCCGGGCGCAGCTATCCACCGGGTTGGGCTCTGTAGCAGCATCCGTACTCAGTAAAAGTCGCGTACCGGTTTTCGTCATGCCGGTGCCGACAGCACCTGCTTCATATGCGATCAATTCTCATTTCGGCAATCGCTCTATGGGCTGACCCAGCACCTGTCATCGAATAGAGGCACCGGGGTTGGCCAGCCAATAAAACTACTGCTATTCTCTTGCAGCATAAGCTATCTGTTTTTTATAACCCGAATAGAAATTTGCGCCCCGGGTGCCCGGGTTATTGGCGATCAATAACACCTAATAAGATTGCAGGAGAGGCCATGAAGCTGCAGCAGCTGCGGTATATATGGGAAGTCGCGCATCACGAACTGAACGTATCAGCCACGGCGCAAAGCCTTTATACATCACAGCCGGGTATCAGCAAGCAGATCCGCCTGCTGGAAGATGAGCTGGGTGTGGAAATTTTTGCGCGGAGCGGAAAACATCTGACAAGGGTTACGCCTGCCGGTGAAGCAATTCTGAAAACAGCTGGTGAGATTCTCCGAAAAGTTGAGAACATCAAGCAGGTCGCGCAGGAATTCAGCAACGATAAAAAGGGCAGCCTTTCCATAGCGACTACCCACACCCAGGCTCGTTACGCGCTGCCTGCAGTCATCCAGAAATTCATCGACAAATACCCGGATGTTTCCCTGCACATGCATCAGGGCACGCCGATGCAGATTTCGGAAATGGCCGCTGATGGCACCGTGGATTTTGCCATTGCCACCGAGGCACTGGAACTGTTCAGCGATCTGGTAATGATGCCGAGTTATCGCTGGAACCGCTGCGTGATCGTGCCAAAGGGGCACCCATTGTGCCAGGTATCCAAACTGAGCCTGGAGGATGTAGCCGAGTTCCCCATTGTCACCTATGTGTTTGGCTTTACCGGTCGCTCCAAGCTGGATGAAGCGTTTCTCGAGAAGGGGCTTGCCCCCAAAGTGGTCTTCACTGCCGCGGATGCGGATGTGATCAAGACCTATGTACGGCTGGGGCTTGGAATCGGAATCGTTGCGCGGATGGCCGTTGATGACGAACTGGACGACGATCTTGTCGCGCTCGATGCGAGCGAGCTGTTCGAGCCCAGCATTACCAAGATCGGTTTCCGAAAGGGTATCTTCCTGCGGGGCTTTATGTATGACTTTATCGAGTCTTTTGCGCCGCACCTGACAAGAGAACTGGTGGAGCAGGCGTCCCAGGCCAGTTCCCGTGGCGAGCTGGACGAGCTTTTCTCCAGTCTCGAGTTGCCGACCTACTGATCTATCCCCGCCCCAATACGAAAGAAGGCAGCCGGATGGCTGCCTTTCTTTTTTACCGATCAGTTCGATTTAGAACTTAAACTCGGTACCGATGCCAACGTACTGGCGATCTTCCAGCAAATCGAAGCTTTCGTCGGTCAGGTAAGCGTAAACCTTGGCCTTGGACGACATTTTGTAATCTGCACCCAGGCTGTAGGTCTTGCCGCCTTCTGCGACAATATCGGATTTGCCACCCTGTGCTTTCAGGGTCCAGGCATTTACCTTATACGCAAGTGAGGCCATATAACCGTCGTTGTCGGTCCCGGCCATATCGTCCTGCTCGTTTTCAACCAGTGCACCCAGCTGGAATGCGCCGATGTTGTACTGCGCAGCCAGGCGTGAAGCGGTAACGTCCAGGCCCTCTATATCGGTGTCCTGCGCGTACGCCACGTAGGCGTTTTCACCGGACCAGGTGACGGCCATAGAGTAGGCGTTGTCTACGTCGTCCTGTTCGGAGTTAACAACGTCCGCGATAAATTGGAGGCCGTAGTAATTCGGAGAAGTGTACTGGACACTGTTGCTCGGGCGGTTGTCGCTGTTGCTAATAACGCTCTTGATATCACCTTCGAGGTCGTTGAACAGGTCAACTTTCTTCTGTGCTTTCTTGAACGGCGTGTCGAACTTACCGGCGATCACCTGGCCGAAGTTGCCTTCGAGGCCGGCGAAGATATTGCGCTGGCTAAAAGTGTCGCTGTCATCGTACTCGACACCGAATTCCGCCTGGTAGACACCCTTGATACCGTTGTCCAGATCCAGGCTGCCCTTGACGCCGATGCGGGAAGCATTGGAAACCAGCTCGCTGAATGACTCGCCGTTCTCGTCGGTGGACTGCCAGGCAACATTTGCCTTGCCGTACAGGGTTGGCGCTGCGGATTCTTCCTGTGCGAATGCCGGAACTGCCGCTACGAGAGCCATGGAAAGAACTGTTTTTTTCATCACAATTTCTCTGTAGTTAAGTGCGTTGGACCCGTCCCGGGTACCTCTTCATTTTCGGGATGCGCGCATTCTTCCAAGCCAACATTTCAGGAATGTTACAGCGCAGTAAAAAAACTATTTCCGGCGGATAAATAGCTGGCCTGCCTGGTGCCTTAAGGTACCAAAATGGTGCTTTTCCGGCATCAGGCCCGGGCTAAAGAGGATATTTGGCTTGATGGCGCACGCTACTTGCGCTTTAACTCTTGTATTGGCGTAATGGCAGCAGAATAATCTGGCAGTACAGCGATGCAGTATAAGAATAACTGGTCACAAAAAGGTGGATAAAATGCCTCTGAGGCGTCTTCTGGTTTCAATCATTTTCACGGTTCTGTCTTGTAACAGCCACGCAACGGTGCTTTTACACAATATCGCGGGATACCACGTTTCGGATAAGGAGCTGCTGGAATTCACCGCAATTGCCTACGACGAGGGCGTGGTTCAGGCAACCGATAGTCTCACTGAATTAAAAAAGCGCTTCCCTCAGGCGAAGTTGCTGGACGGTGGCGGCCGTACTCTGATTCCCGGTCTGATTGACGCCCATGGCCATATGCTCGGGCTGGGCCGCCTCCAGCAACAGCTGGAACTGCGTGATCTCGGTCTGGATCAGACACTTGCGGCAATCCGGGCGCGCAGTGCTGAGCTGCAGCCCGGGCAATGGCTGCTTGGTCGGGGATGGAACCAGGTGGTGTGGCCGGGAAAGGAATTTCCCACTCGCCAGCAACTGGATGCGCTCGAGATCGATAACCCCGTATGGCTCAGCCGGATCGACGGGCATGCCGGCTGGGCAAACTCGCAGGCACTTGAGCTGGCAGGGATTACGCGTGACACCCGCTCTCCTGAAGGTGGCGAAATCATCCTTGACGAGCAGGGCGAACCCACCGGGGTGCTAATCGATAACGCCATGAACCTGATGGCAAACGCAATACCCGCACCCACGCTGGCGGACGACAAGGCCTCGCTGGAGGCGGCGTTCCGGATCGCACTTTCCCTCGGCCTTACTGGTGTGCACGATGCCGGCGTCGCGCGCCAGGGCCTGAAAGCCTATCGTGAACTGGCCGCAGAGAACCGGATCCCGCTACGCATGTATCCAATGGTAGCTATCGAGAGCAAGGATATCGAAGCGCTGCTGTCGGAGGGCTGGATTGGCCAGGCGGATGAACGCCTGTTTGTTCGCAGCATCAAACTTTCTGCGGACGGCGCGCTGGGCAGCCGCGGTGCCGCGCTCATCGAGCCTTATCACGATCGCCCCGATGAGCGAGGCCTGTTGCTGCACCCGGAAAAGGAAATGCTGGACTTGCTACGCCTTGCGACGGACAAGGCGTTCCAGGTCAATGTGCATGCCATCGGGGATCGCGCAAACCATATTGTACTCAACCACCTCGAAACCTTGCACAAATCCAAAGATCAGAAACCCTTCAGGCACCGCGTCGAGCATGCCCAGGTATTGAAGCCTGCCGATATCCCGCGCTTCCCCCGGCTCGACCTGATTGCCTCCATGCAGCCCACGCATGCGACCAGTGATATGAATATGGCTGCGGATCGTGTCGGTGAGCAACGTCTCGAAGGTGCCTATGCGTGGCGTAAGTTCCTGGAGCAGGGCACCCGTATTGCCGGTGGCTCGGATTTTCCGGTAGAGCCGGTAAATCCCCTCTACGGCATACACGCGGCGGTGACCCGCCAGAACCGTGCCAATCAGCCGAACGGAGGCTGGCGCATGAAAGATGCGATGACCCGCGAAGAGGCGCTCCGTGCATTCACTCTGGATGCCGCTTACGCATCACATCAGGAGTCGGTTATCGGCAACTTGATGCCAGGAAAATATGCCGATTTTGTGTTGCTGGACCGGGATATATTCAAGGTTCCCGCAGAGCAAATCTGGGAGGCACGGGTACTGGAAACCTGGGTCGAGGGTGAGCGCGTCTATCAGGCGCAAGATTAGAAAGCCCAAGATTAGAAATACTCATCATCGCCCCCGGACTGGACCTGTAAAATTCGCCATATTTTGCAGGTCCAGGTGGCATGGAAGCAGCGCGGGGGGACGCGCCCCGCGGGGGCGCGCCGAGAAAACTCTATTTCGTCTTTTTCTGCCTGGGGCTTTCCCTGGCGGCGCTACTGCCGGATATTCCGGATTTCATTCATCGGTTGCGTCCGCTGCTGCTCGCGCTAGCCCTGTTGCCTGCGCTGTACGCCCTGCTCATAAGAGCTTCCAATACCGTGTCGTCGTCGCGCCTGTTACACGGTGGTGGCCTGATCGCAGCACTGCTGGTCGGTTTTGTGCTCTCATCCGGAGACCTCGCACAGCGTGTGTCGGCACGCCTGCCGGCCGCACATCACGGCAATGACCTCCATTTCACATTCGAGATTACTTCTGTTGTCGCCATGGATGCGCCGGATCCGGTCTTCACGGCACGGGTTGTTGTACCTGATGCCGGCAGAATACTGAGTACCGGAGACAGGATTCGTCTTGCGTGGTACCGCATTGAGCAGGAAAACCGACAGCTGTTGCGAGCCGGTAACGTCCTGCAGGCGACCGTCCGCCTGAAGCCACCCCGGGGAACCGTGAACCCGGGCGTGTTTGACTATGACGGCTGGTTACTGCGCAAAAATATCGTGGCTACCGGCTACATTCGTACGAAAGAATTCACTCCCCGGAAGGGCCAGGGCCCGGACTCCATATCGCGCCAGCTGAACGTCCTGCGACAGGATGTTTATGAATGGATCAGCGGCCCGAATAATGCAGCGCTCGAGAGATCCGGCCTGATTGCCGCGCTGCTGCTGGGTATCAGGGACAATGTTCCTGAGGATGCGACGGCTCTGCTGAGGCGCACCGGAACCAGCCATTTACTGGCGATCTCCGGCATGCATATCGGCCTCGTAGCAGGACTTGCCTGGTTTGTGGCGGGCATGCCCGGGAGATTACTGGCGGTGTTGCCATGCGGCCCCAGTCGCGGCCACTGGCTAGCCGGGTTCTCCGCGATCAGTGCAGCGGGTGCCTATGCCTTGCTGGCTGGGGCGCCGTTATCGGCCCAGCGAGCCTGGCTTATGGCCAGCATGGGAGTGCTCTTCCTGATGAGCCGGCGCCGTACGGATGGCTGGAGCGCATTCTGGTTTGCGGCATGCGTGGTATTACTGCTGGAGCCGTTGTCTGTTTTCGACCCCGGTTTCTGGCTGTCATTTTGTGCCGTTGCCATCTTGCTCGCACGTTTCGCCGGCAGGCGCGCGCCCGCCGGAACAGGCCAGGGTGCAGATCGAGGCGCAGGAGCCCACAATCGTTTGCTGACTGCCAGTTTGCAACTGCTTCGTGCGCAATGGGCGATTGGCCTGGGCCTTCTGCCGCTTTCCCTGATGTATTTTTCCGGTATCAGTACGTCGGGGTTTGTGGCAAATCTGTTCGCGATACCCCTGGTGTCCCTGTTGATTATGCCGATGCTGTTCCTCTCGGTAGTGACTGCGGCGCTGCCGTTCGCGTGGGTAGAGTTCGCCGCGGCCCGATGCCTTGCCGTCACGGATTCCCTGTTGGGTTTTCTGATGGCAGGCCTTCGGCAGGTCGACAGCCTGGCAGGCAATCTAAGCACGGGCTGGATGGCGGTGCCGGAGGACCTTCTTGGTCTCCCGGTGGTCCTGTGCGGACTGACTGCAGTTGCCGTACTCGGCTTTCTCCCGCCGCGCTTTCCGGCAAAGCCCGCAATCTCTGTTATGGCCCTGGGTCTCCTTTGCTGGTTGTTGGTGGACCGACCTGTGCGCGAGGGGTTGCAGCTTGACGTGCTGGATGTGGGGCAGGGACTCGCCATGGTTATCCGCACTGCGGGTAAAACCCTGGTATGGGATACTGGCGTGCGCTTTCCGGGTGGCTTCAATTCTGCCGAAGCGGTGATCGAACCGTTTCTCCGGCATCAGGGCGTTCGCACAATCGATCTGCTTGTTGTCAGCCATGACGACAGTGATCATGCGGGCGGTAGCGATTACCTGCTCCGGGCCTTTCCGGTAACAAAACTTCTGGCCCCGGGCGGGCTCGCCGCAAAGTATGCCCGCCGCTACCCGGGACTGGCTGTAGGGGCCTGCCACAGCAGTGCGCCCAACTTGGGCTATGGCAGCCTGTCGATTGAGTGGCTGTGGCCAGCGTCCGTTGATTCGCCAGGCACCGATAATGCCCACAGTTGTGTGGGGCTGCTGCAATACCGTTCAGCGGAAATCCTGTTGCCGGGGGATATCGACCGGGACGTGGAGCTGAAGCTGGGCGGGCTTGGGGAGGTTGATCTGCTGGTGGCCGCGCACCACGGGTCGCGCTACTCGAGCTCCTGGGGCTTGCTGCAGAAAACTCGACCTCGGTATACGGTTTACAGTGCTGGATACCGACACCGTTTCCGCCACCCGCACCCAAACAGCGTCGAGCGTGCCCGGGCAGTGGGGAGTTCGGTGTACAGTACTGCGCTGTCAGGTGCTTTGAGCTTCAACTGGCACCCCGATGGCATGCTGGAGGTGGAGGAGGCGCGTCGGTCACAGAAGCGTTTCTGGTACACACTTCACAGCCTTTAATTGCTACCCCGGATGTCATGACAATCCTCTTAGCTGGCGCCTAAAGCTGTGGTAGAGTGTTCGGTCTCCGAAGTAGGGAGCTATAAAAGTGCTAGAAATAATAAAATCCGGCGGCTGGTTGATGCTGCCAATCCTGCTTTGCTCGGTCGCGGTGATTGCAATCACGATCGAGCGCCTCTGGACCCTGAATCCCGCCAAGATCGCGCCACGCCCACTGCTCGGCGAGGTCTGGGGCTGGATAAAAAACAATCAGCTGGATGCCGGCAAACTGAAAAGTATGCGCGACACCAGCCATCTCGGCCGCATCTTTGCCGCTGGCCTGTCCAATTCAAAACACGGCCGCGATGTCATGAAAGACAGCATCGAGGAAGCCGCATCCCAGGTCGTACACGAGCTGGAGCGATTCCTTGGCGCACTGGGCACCATCGCCGCAGTAGCCCCGTTGATCGGCCTGCTCGGTACGGTGCTGGGTATGATCCAGGTGTTCACCGCGATCATGGTTGAAGGCACGGGCAATGCTGGCGTACTGGCCGGGGGTATCTCCCAGGCGCTGGTGACCACTGCCGCAGGCCTGACCGTTGCAATTCCCGCCATGATGGCGCACCGCTACTTCCAGCGCCGGGTCGACGACCTGGTGGTTACCATGGAACAGGAAGCGGTCAAGCTTGTGGACGTACTGCACAGCGAGCGCCGGATCGACATGATTGCGGCGAAGTAGGGGGCGCGGTGAAGTTTCGACGCCAGTCCCGGGACCAGGAAGGGGTCAACCTGACGCCACTGATTGATGTGGTGTTCCTGCTATTGATCTTCTTTATGGTTTCCACCACCTTTACTAAGGAAACACACCTGCAGCTCGACCTGCCTGAAGCAGACGGCCCGCAGGCCTCTACCGAGTCGCAGGTGCTGGAAATCGTGATTGCCGCAGATGGATCTTACGCCATCGACGGTCGCAGCCTGGTCAACAAGCAGCTGGATACCGTCAAGAAGGCGCTTTCTGAAGTCGCGGCAGGTGAGTACAATCGTCCGCTTGTAATCACGGCCGACGCCAAGGCGGAGCACCAGTCGGTGGTCCGGGCGATGGATGCAGCCGGTCAGCTGGGCTTTGTCCAGCTGAGCATCACGACTAGACAGCCAGAAAACTGAGTTCCAGCTGATTGCCGGCAATACAGGCAAGGATTGCCGGCGTTCAGCAGTTCCCCGGCAGGGAAGCGGAAGGCGCCCCCATTTTTATGGATAAATCTCCAGTCAGCTCAAGCCCAAGCGGTGCCAGTACTTATCGGCGTCTGCTGGGCTACGCGCGGCCCTACTGGGCAATCTTTCTCGTTGCCATTCTCGGTTTCCTGCTGTTCTCCACAATGCAGGTCAGCCTGATCGCGGTCACGGAGCTGCTTCTCGATACTGTTGGCGCCGCCGGCATCAGCAGCGAGGAAGGGTTTCTCTCCAGGTACATCGCCGTCTTCTTTGAGGGGGGGGTTATTCCCCGGGATACCGCGCGGTGGCTGATCCCCTCGATCATGGTGATGATTGCTGTATTCCGGGGCATCGGTAACTTCGCCGGCAGCTACGGCCTCGCCTATGTTTCACGTTCGGTCATTCACGACCTGCGCACAGAGTTGTTTACCTACATCGGGAGACTCCCCAGCAGCTTTTACGACCGTTATACCGGCGCACACCTGATTTCAAAGATTTCCTATAACGTCGAACAGATTACCAGTGCCATTACCAAGGCGGTAAAAGTACTGATCCGGGAATCTTTCTTTACCATCGGATTGCTGGCTTACCTGCTGATGGTGAACTGGAAGCTTACGCTGACGTTCTTCCTTTTTGCACCGATTATCGCGCTGATTGTTAACGTGGTTGGCAAGCGCTTCCGGAAATTGAGCCATCGTATCCAGAACAGCATGGGAGATGTGACGCACGTAACCCAGGAAGCGATCAACGGTTACCAGGTTGTGCGGATGTACGGCGGCCAGGCATACGAAAACAAGCGCTTCGAGCAGGCCAGCAACAACAATCGCAGACAATTTATGAAGCTGGTCGTTGCCGATAACGCCAGCGTATCTGTTATCCAGATTCTGGTGAGCCTCGCCATTGCCATTATCGTTTGGCTCGCGCTGGCGCCGGGTATTGTTGAGGCCATGACCCCCGGCCTGTTTGCCTCGTTTATTGGCGCCGCAGCTTCGCTGGCAAAGCCGATTCGCAGCCTTTCCGAGGTCTACGCGGAGATCCAGAAGGGCATCGCTGCTGCGGAAAGTGTTTTCGATATCTTTGATGAACCCATGGAAAAGGCCGGCGGTGACATTGAAGCGGGGCGCCTCACCGGCAAGGTGGAAATACAATCGCTCACATTCAGATATGAGTCAGAGGGCGAGCCGGTATTGAGGGATGTCGACCTGAAGGTGAACGCCGGTGAAACGATTGCACTGGTCGGCGCCTCAGGTTCCGGGAAATCGACTCTGGCGGGTTTACTCGCGCGTTTCTATGAGCCCGATGCTGGTCGTATCCTGGTGGACGGCAAGGACATCAGTCGTATGCCGGTGAAGGATTATCGCCGCAATATCAGCCTGGTCTCGCAGAATGTGATCCTGTTTAACGACACAGTACGCAGGAACATTGCCTACGGCGAATTGTGTGATGCCAGTGATGAGGCGGTAGAGAATGCAGCGCGCCTCGCGCATGCGGACCGGTTTATTGAGGCATTGCCGGACGGTTACCGGACTGAGCTGGGCGATAACGGACAGTTGCTGTCTGGCGGCCAGCGTCAGCGCCTTGCCATTGCGCGGGCGCTCCTCAAGGATTCGCCAATCCTGATTCTGGATGAAGCGACTTCCGCTCTGGATAATGAATCAGAGCGCCACATACAGGCGGCGCTGGATGAGGTGATGAAAGGGCGCACAACCTTTGTGATTGCCCATCGCCTCAGCACCATCGAAAAAGCGGATCGCATCCTGGTCATGGAGCAGGGCGCCATTGTCGAATCCGGTACCCATACAGAGCTGCTGGAAAAGGGCGGGCGCTATGCTGCCTTGCACCAGCAGCAGAGCCATTGAACGGAAGCATGCCACGGTGTCACTAGAGAGCTGGATCAACAGGCAGTGGTATGAGAGCAAAAGTGGCGTTCGCTGGATGACGCCGCTCGCCGCGCTATATCGCAAGGTAGTGAACAAGAAGCGCGCACAGTATCTGGAGAACCCGCCCCTGCCATTGCGGGTGCCGGTGGTTGTGGTTGGGAACCTCACTGCCGGGGGCGCAGGCAAGACACCGCTGGTGGCGGAAATTACCCGACAGTTGCAGGCCCGTGGACACCGCCCGGCAATCATCAGCAGGGGCTACGGCGGCAAGGCGCCGAGTTACCCTTATGCCGTTACAGAGCAATCCCACCCGCTGGAATCCGGTGATGAACCGCTACTCCTCCGGGTCGTTACCAGTGCGCCGGTGTACGTGGACCCCGAGCGGGCTCGCGCGGCGGAAGCGGCCATCGCGCACAGTCAGTGCGATGTTCTGGTCGCCGATGACGGCCTGCAACATTACGGCCTGTGGCGTTCGGTTGAGGTTTGTGTTGTCGATGGCAGTCGCGGTTTCGGGAATGGCAAGCTGATTCCCCAGGGACCGTTGCGGGAACCACTGGAGCGCCTGGACAGCGTCGACTTCATTGTGGTCAATGGTGCCCCGGAAGCCTCAGTCGCTGCGCAGCTCAGTGGCAGGGAAACCCACGAAATGCATGTCGCGCCGGCGCGCTGGCATCAGTTCAGGCTCGACCGGGAAAGTGACATCGAGATTGAAGAGGGCCCACGCCCCGGGCGCTGTCATGTGGTTGCGGGCATCGCGAACCCCGGGCGGGTTTTCCGTACGGTAGAGCAGATGGGCTTCGAGGTAATACCCCATCCGTTTGACGATCACCATGAATTCACCGCCAACGACCTGAAGTTCGGCGACGACTACCCTGTAATTATGACAATGAAAGATGCGGTGAAGTGCCGTGCTTTCTGGCAGCCGCACTGGTGGGCGCTGGAGATCAAGGCGGAATTGCCGGATGCCCTGCTGGAGGAATTGATGGCCGCCATTGGGATTACGAAAGAAAGCGATGAGCAATAACCAGTTTGATGTAATTATCCCGGCGCGTTTCAGCTCCACGCGTCTGCCGGGCAAACCGCTTGCGGATATAGCCGGCAAGCCGATGATCCAGCGTGTGTACGAACAGGCCGGCAAGAGCGCGGCGCGCTCTGTCATCGTTGCAACCGATGACGCGCGTGTGGAAGAAGCTGTAAAAGCATTTGGTGGTGAGGTCTGCCTGACATCGCCGGATCACGCATCCGGCACGGACCGGCTGCAGGAGGTTGTACAACAGCTGGGCCTGGCACCCGAGGCAATCGTCGTAAATGTGCAAGGTGATGAACCCTTCATCCCGCCACAGGTAATCAACCAGGTGGCTGCCAACCTTGCCGCCAACCCCACTGCGAGTGTGGCAACACTGGCTGAGGAAATACTGCATACAGAGGACTTCATCAACCCGAATGTGGTGAAGGTGGTCTGTGATCGGCATGGCATGGCCAGGTATTTCTCACGGGCGCCGGTACCCTGGCCGCGCGATGCATTTGCGGTCGAGCATGCACTCATGCCAGCGGGATTGCACCCGAGGCGACATATCGGCATCTATGCCTACCGCGTCGCACTCCTGAACCGCTTTGTTACCTGGGACATGGCCCCCATCGAGAAAATGGAAGCCCTGGAGCAGCTGCGCGTTCTTTATGAAGGTGAGCAGATCCATGTGGACGATGCCTGCGCGGAAGTGCCCGGCGGTGTTGACACCCAGGCGGACCTGGAGATGGCACGCAACCTGATCAGTGCCGGCGAGGCACCATAACGCATGCCATTTTTGGTCCAGGAAAATGTGAACCTCGCGCCGCTGAACACCATGGCGGTGCCCGCGAGGGCGCGCTGGTTCGTCCGGGCGACAGACCTGGAGTCCCTGTCCGAGGCACTGGCCTTTGCACACCAGCGCGATTTGCCGCTGCTTGTCCTGGGTGGCGGCAGTAATATGCTGCTATGCGAGGATTTCCCCGGGCTGGTCGTACAGGTTGCCAACGCAGGCGTGAAGCAGGTGCGGGATGCCTCCGGCTGGCGGGTAACCGCATCCGCCGGTGAAAACTGGCACAGCCTGGTGATGGAGACTGTCGAGGCTGGTATCGGTGGCCTGGAAAATCTGGCGTTGATTCCCGGTAATATCGGCGCGGCCCCCATCCAGAACATAGGCGCCTACGGCGTTGAGCTGGAGTCGGTTTTCAGCTCCCTGCGCGCGATGGAAGTAAGGACCGGTGAAATGGTGACCTTCTCGCGCAATGATTGCGACTTTGGTTATCGCGATAGCGTCTTCAAAAACGCTGCGCGTGATCGCTATATCATCACTGAAGTCGAAATGCATTTGCCGGATCAGTGGGTGCCGCGGCTCGGTTACCCCGCACTGCAGGAAGCCGTTAGCGGTGTTGCAGAGGATATTTCCCCTGCAGCCGTGGCGCAGGCGGTTATCAAGGTCCGCCAGAGCAAGCTGCCGGACCCTGCCACCTTGCCAAATAGCGGCAGTTTCTTCAAAAACCCGGTGGTGTCGGACACTAAGTACAGGGCCCTGAAAGAATCCTGGCCGGATCTTGTCGCCTACCAGCAGGAAAACGGCTGGAAGCTTGCCGCGGGCTGGCTGATCGACCGGGCCGGATGGCGTGGTCGCCGGCGCGACGGGGTAGGTGTGCACGAGGCGCAGGCGCTGGTGCTGGTTAACCCGGGGCATGCTCCCGGGGCAGAAGTTGCGGCGCTTGCTGCAGAAGTGGCCGCAGATATCGATGCGCGCTTTGGCGTGAGGCTGGAGCCGGAACCGCGGTTTTATCCCGAACAGCCGTGGATGAAGTAGCTTTTGGCGATGCCATCAGTGGTCTGGCGGCATGTCATGAGGGGGCGACCACGCCGGGCCTGAGCCCCGGTAAGGCCCTCTATATCCCGCACTGGGTTTCGCCCCATGAAGCCGGGGTGCTGCTCCATGCCCTGTTGCAATCCCATCTGCAGCCCGGTGCATCTGGTCCTGAGTGGAGTCAGCCCGAGCTCCGCCTGTTTGGCAAGTCCCACCCAATCCCCAGGCTGCATGCGTTTGTGGGCGATCAGGGCGTCAGTTACCGATGGTCCGGGTTGGTCCAGCGCGCACAGCCCTGGCCGGCAGCGCTGGTTCCGCTTCGTAGCAGGCTTCAGGCAGCCGGATTCCAGTTCAATGCTGTGCTCCTGAACCTCTACCGGGACGGTGTAGATAGCATGGGGCTGCATGCGGATAACGAGCCGGAGCTGGGCGCATCTCCGGTTGTGGCCACCGTCAGCCTTGGTGCGGCCAGGCCACTGCGTTTCCGGCCAAACCCCTCAGCTTCAGGCGCCGGGCGAACGGCCGACGGTAGCCGTTATCTCGACCTGGATCTGGATCATGGGTCACTGCTGCTCACCTCCGGGCTGGTGCAGCAGGCCTGGAAGCATGAGTTGCCACGGCGCAAGAGGGTGGGGGATCCGCGGATAAGCCTGACTTTTCGATATATCTGCCAGTAGGGGTCAGAGCGCCAGCTCTGACCCCTTTAATCCGAGCCCTGGGGGTCAGAGCTAGTGCTCTGACCCTTGCAAATCGATTCCGGGGGTCAGAGCCTTGGCTCTGACCCCACTAATCCGACCCAATGTCACATATTTGGCATAAACCTCGCGTATTTCTGTGACTAGGCAGAGTACCTATTGTTTGGTATGTTTCTGAGAGGGCTCTGAAATGGATCTCCGCTGGCTGCTTACGCCGGCGGGTTTGGGCTGTAGTAAGAAAAATCAGAAAAGCATTCCATTGAACGGGTCGGGTGAATTGTGATTAATGTACTGGTAGTCGACGATCACGACTTGGTAAGAACCGGTATCGTGCGCATGCTTGCGGATATCCCGGATATCGATGTCGTGGCCGAGGCAAAAAGCGGCGAAGAAGCGCTCGATAGAGCGAGGGACCACGAGCCGCACGTCATCCTTATGGATGTGAAGATGCCGGGCATGGGCGGCCTTGAGGCTACCCGTAAGCTCCTGTTGCGCAACCCTGAATGCCGCGTTGTCGCGGTCAGCGCGCTTGAAGACGACCTTTACCCTGGCCGCCTGATGGGCGCCGGCGCCAAGGGGTACGTCACCAAGGGCGCAGATATCGATGAAATTGCCACGGCAATTCGCACTGTATTCAAGGGCGAAATCTACCTGAGCGCACAGATCGCCAAACGTATCGCCTTGCGGGTCATACCGGGCCATGCGCCAAAATCCTCACCATTCGACAGTTTGTCGGAGCGTGAGCTGCAGACGGCCATGATGATCGTGAACAGCCACAAGGTGGCCGAGATTGCCGATACGCTTTCGGTGAGCCCCAAAACCGTCAATAGTTATCGCTACCGCATTTTTGAAAAGCTCGACATCAGCAGTGATGTCGAACTCACGCTACTGGCCATCAAGCACCAGCTACTGGATCCGGAATCCGTCGTCTAGGTGCTGTAGGTATGCCGAGGTTCTGTTGAGCAAACCGGAAGCCGCGCCTGATGCCGAATCCGGTGCGTTCAACTACAAGCGATTCCTGCAGACGGTTACGCGCAAGCCCGGTGTCTACCAGATGTTCGACGCTGAAGGGCGGATCCTTTACGTCGGTAAGGCCAAGAACCTGAGGGCGCGCCTCTCCAGTTACTTCCGGGCCAGTGGTCTCACCACAAAGACCATGGCGCTGGTCCAGCGCATCGTCAATATCGAAGTCACTGTCACGCGCAGCGAGACGGAAGCGCTGATTCTCGAGCAAAGTCTGATCAAGTCCCAGCGGCCACCCTATAACGTGCTGCTGAAAGATGACAAAGGCTACCCCTACATATTTGTCTCCACCGCGGATGCGTACCCCAGAATCGCGTTCCATCGCGGCGCCAAGAAACTCAAGGGTATGTATTTCGGGCCATACCCGAACGCCTCCTCGGTGCGTGACAGCCTGAACTTCCTCCAGAAGACTTTCCGTATCCGACAGTGTGAAGACAGTGTCTTCCAGAATCGGTCACGGCCCTGCCTGCAATATCAGATCCAGCGTTGTAGCGGCCCCTGTGTCAACCTGATATCTCCGGAGGAGTACGCGGAAGACGTGCGCCACACCGAGATGTTCCTGAAGGGCAAAGGCAATGCGGTGATCACGGAACTGGCCGATGAGATGGAAGCCGCTTCCGCCGCCCTCGATTTTGAGCGTGCGGCCATTTTGCGGGACCAGATTGCGGCGTTGCGCCGGCTGCAGGCTGATCAGGTAGCTGAGGGTACCAGCGGTAATGTGGACGTGCTGGGTATTTCCACGAGTGCGGGCATTACCTGCGTGCACGTACTGTTTATCCGGCAGGGACGAATCCTGGGTAGTCGCAGCTATTACCCAACTGAAAAACTGGGCATCGACGAAGTGCAGCTGCTGTCCGCATTCGTGCCGCAGTTTTATCTCGCCGGTGACAGGGAAATACCGCGCGAGGTGCTCTGTGCTGCGCCGGTTGAAGATACCGAGCTACTTGAAGGCGCGCTGGCGGAAAAGTCAGGTCACGAGGTACGCCTGCGTCACAACCTGCGCGGTCATCGATCCACCTGGGTGGAGATGGCCAGCCAGGCTGCGGACCAGAACCTGCAGAGCCGCGTTGCCACTCGCAAGAAGTTGCTGGACCGTTTCCTGGATCTGCAGAAGGTCCTCAACCTTGAAGAGCTGCCGGACAGACTCGAATGTTTTGATATCAGCCACAGCGCCGGTGAGGAGACAGTGGCCTCCTGCGTAGTGTTCGATACTGGCGGTGCGGTGAAATCAGATTACCGGCGCTTCAATATCAAGGACATTACTCCGGGCGATGATTTCGCGGCCATGGCGCAGGCACTGAAACGGCGCTATACGCGCCTGCAGAAAGGCGAGGGCAAGTTTCCCGGTGTACTGTTGATTGACGGCGGCAAGGGCCAGGTTTCCCAGGCGGTCTCGGTGCTGGGTGAGCTGGGTGTTGTCGGGGTGCAGATTGTGGGTGTGGCGAAAGGGACCACCCGCAAAGCCGGATTCGAAACACTGCATATTGTCGACGAAGGGCGCGAGACCGTGCTCTCTGCCGATTCGCCCGCACTCCACCTGATTCAACAGGTTAGGGATGAGGCGCACCGATTTGCAATAACAGGCCACAAACAGCGCCGGGACAAAAAGCGAAAACGCTCAACACTGGAGGATATTCCGGGCGTCGGACCCAAACGACGGAAGGAATTGCTGCGTCAATTTGGCGGGCTCCAGGAATTGCAGCGTGCCACCGTCAGCGAGTTGGCCCAGGTGCCCGGGATTAGCAGGAAATTGGCAGAAGATATTTACAGCGCGCTGCACAATCAGTAACTTAGCGGCAGCCACATAGCGCGCCGCCACCCGGGTTTGAATCGGGCGGCCACTACCGAGCAAAGCAGGACTTTAGGATGAAGAATTTGAATCTGGCCAATATGATCACCCTGGGGCGTATTGTGCTGATTCCTGTCTTCGTGATCGTCTTTTACCTGCCGTACGGCTGGAGTTATTTCGCGTCCGCTGTCATTTTCGCAGCGGCAGGCGCGACCGACTGGCTCGACGGTTATATTGCCCGCAAATACAACCAGAGCACGCCTTTCGGGGCCTTCCTGGACCCTGTTGCCGACAAATTGATGGTAGCCACCGCGCTGGTGCTGCTCGTCGGCGTCATCAATAACGTCTGGTTCACAATTCCCGCAGCGGTGATCATCGGTCGGGAGATTGTCATTTCAGCATTGCGCGAATGGATGGCGGAGCTGGGAGAGCGCGCCAGCGTTGCGGTTTCAATTATTGGGAAGCTCAAGACGACCGCGCAGATCGTTTCGATTATCGTATTGCTGGCCTTCGATTTTGACCTCTACCCCTGGGCAGAGACGCTCGGCTACGTATTGCTGTATATCGCAGCGATCCTCACTATCTGGTCCATGTTCGCCTATCTGAAAGCGGCCTGGCCAATGCTGAACCCCAACGCCAAGCTCTGAGCCTATCGTCCGCACCGCCTGTACCGTCTGTACAGGCCGCGTGCCCGCGTCTACATTTACCCGGCCTGAATGGATTCAGGTGCTGTTCCGTAACCAATACCAAACGCACGGAAGCCCATGAAGCCTTGTACCTATCCTATTGCGCTGATCGCTCTGGCGTTTTTGCTTGCCGGCTGCGCGGCAACGCCCCTCGATGGCCAGATAAAACCTGAGCGCCCCGACCACTATCTGGTGGTGTACGGGAAGAACTCCTGTGGTGCCACCACGGGCCTGATGGCGGCACTGGACAAGCAGGGCGTTGACTACGAGTACCGCAATATCAGCGACGAAGCTAACGCGGCCATGCTGTTTCAGCGCATGGCCAATGCCCGTTTTGCCGGCAGTCGGGTCGATATGCCAATTGTTGAGACCGATGGCAGAATCCGCAGCAGACCAACGATGGCCTGGGTGCTGGAGGGAGATGGTGACAGCGGGAAATAGCGGTGTGTCGCGGATTGGCGCGAAAAATTCAGGGTTGATTATCCGGGGCGGTTAATAGCCGGGTAATAATTGGTGCCCGGGGCCGGACTCGAACCGGCACGCTCTAACGAGCGGGAGATTTTAAGTCTCCTGTGTCTACCAATTTCACCACCCGGGCGCAGGTGCTTCCGGTAGCAGAACCAGAAGAGGGGGAGATGGAGGCACCGACCGGAATCGAACCGATGTCACGCGAGTTGCAGTCGCGGGCATAACCACTCTGCCACGGTGCCTTCAGGTGCGGGATTCTACCTAAGAAGCGGAAAAAATCCCAGAAAATCCTGCACTTAGGTGAACACCGTCGCGCAGGGAAGTTGCGTATTCTAGGCACGCGACATAATTAGTCAAGCGTAGATTTCCAGAAACGTGCGTCTAAAATACGCGACTGATCAATTCAGAAGCGATTCGATATGACCCCGGAACGATATGCCCGAATACGCCAGGTGCTTTCCTGGCGCCAGCCTGACCTTACTGTCATTACCGATGGTGTCCACAAGACCCAGAACCTCTCCGCGGTTATCCGCACCTGCGATGCGGCCGGGGTCGATGAAATCCACTGTGTGCGGCCTGACACCGGCTTCCGTACCCACCGGGGAACCATGGGCAGCCACAAGTGGGTCAACACGCGTCTGTATGACGACATCGGGACGCCCGTCACCCAGCTCAAGGAGCGGGGGTTTCACGTGGTGGCGGCGCACCTCTCGGATAAGGCGGTCGATTTCAAATCGTTTGACTACACCCAGCCAACCGCGGTGCTACTGGGTGGGGAACTGGAGGGGGTCAGTGATGAGGCCGATCGCCTGGTCGACAGCCACGTGATTATCCCGATCATGGGCATGGTGGAGTCGTTCAACGTTTCCGTTGCGTGCGCTTTGATCCTGATGGAGGCGCAGCGCCAGCGCTGGGAGAAGGGACTCTACGACGAGAATCAGCCGCGCCTGCCAAAGGAGCGCTTTGACTACCTGATGTTCCGGGGCTGTCAGCCCGTGGTTGCGCGTTACTGCGATATGCGGGGGCTCGAGTATCCGCCCCTGGACGATGAGGGGGAGATCGTCGATGGGGTGGGCTGGAGCAGGCGGGTCGGCGCACGCTGAGCCCGCTACCCGGGCTCTGGTTATAACTAGCGCCAATAAAAGTCAGTTGGTTATCCCAAATTGATCTAACAATGTGGTTTGCGCCACTGGCATTTTGCGAATGGTGGCTAATACTTGAAGTAACCGGCCGGTCGCAACACTGGCCAACGGGGTCGAGTCACCCCGAAACGGCTGCAGTGTTTCTCAGCCCTCTCGAATCACTCCTAATGGTCTTGGCCCTGACGCTCTCCCCCCCGTCGTCAGGGTTTTTTTTTGGCTGCCCAAAACTACCCAGAACGACCCAAAAATCCAACGACCGGACACAAAAAAAGCCTGCAGAATCTGCAGGCTTTCTTGAAATTGGTCGGGTATGCAGGATTTGAACCTGCGACCCCTTCGTCCCGAACGAAGTGCGCTACCAGGCTGCGCTAATACCCGAAAGTTCGTCAGTGCTTTGACGGGCGGGAATTATAACGATCTTTTCCGCTGTGTAAACCGCTCAAAACAAAGAAAACTGTAAAAATTTTAATGGCTTATGGAAGCCGTCGCACCAGTCCTTCCTGTGCCGTTGAGGCCACCAGAATACCGTCGCGAGTGAAAAACTGGCCGCGATTGAAGCCTCTGGCACCAATCGCAGTGGGGCTGTCGGTTTCGTACAGTAACCAGTCATCCGCGCGGAAATTCCGGTGGAACCACATGGCGTGGTCAAGGCTTGCCGCCATCATCTTCGGGTCGAACAGGGTGATCGGATGTGGCTGCAGGCTGGTGCCCAGCAGGCCCATATCCGACGCGTAGGAGAGGGCGCAGCGATGTTCTACCGGGTCGTCCGAGAAAGAGCCCAGGCAGCGCAGCCAGAAGTAGCACTTGGGCTCACGCGTGTTGGGCGCGAAGTAGCTGTTCGGGTCCACCGGGCGGAAATCCACCATAAAACGGCGCTGGTCGTTCTGTTTGGTCGCGAGACCGGCCTGCTCCAGCACCTCCTGGGTGTTTTTCAGGGATTCGGGATCCGGCAGGCCCCTGACCATCTCGGACTGGTGCTCAAAACCCTGTTCTTCCACCTGGAAGGAAACAGACATGTTGAAAATGGCGCGGCCCTTCTGCCGTGCCACCACCCGTCGTGTGGTAAAGCTGCCGCCATCGCGAATGGGATCGACATCGTAGATGACCGGCATTTCGCTGCTTCCCGGCCTGAGGAAGTACGCATGTAGCGAATGTGGTAATCGTTGGACTACAGTTCTAGTAGCGGCCATTAAAGCCTGCCCAAGTACTTGCCCGCCAAACAGGGTTTTGCGGTGGTTCTCGACATGTTGCTGGCTTCGGAAGAGGTTCGAATCGAGTTGCTCAACGTCCAAGAGCTTGATCAACTTTTCCAACATGCGCGATACTGCCTACAATTTATGAACGAGTAGTCAATCGGTAGACCCGAAATTAAGGTTCGTAGAATGGATAAGGCAAAGGAAAAAGTCCAGCGCTTCCGCGCTCGTGAGCAACGTATTCTCGATGCGGCGTTGGAGCTCCTGCTCGAACACGGCGAGGAGAAAGTCACTGTCGAGCAGATTGCTGAGCGCGTCGACATCGGCAAGGGCACAATTTACAAGCATTTCGTTTCCAAGACAGAGATTTACATGCGACTGTTGATGGATTACGAAAAGCAGCTGACGGAGCGCCTGAAGGTCGCGCTCTCTGAAGCAGAGAAGGGCGATATTACCGCGCCTGCGCGGGCTTATTTTGAATCCCGTATGGCGGACCCTTCCAAAGACCGGCTGTTCCAGCGGCTAGAGGAAAAGGTTATCGCCCTCAACCTCGCGCCAGAGATGGTGGAGGAATTGCACGGCATCCGTAATTCCAACGTGACGGCCCTGAACAGGATTTTCGAACGTCGCATGGAGCAGGGTGTGCTCAAGCGCGTGCCGGCATATTTTTACTATTCCTCCTACTGGGCCATAGTGCAGGGCGCCGTCGAGCTTTATCACTCTCGCTCCTTCTCCGAGGTGATTGAGGACATGGATGGACTCATGGAGTTCATCATGGATATCGGCGTCAATATCGGTAATGTGTCGGCGAAGCAGTCTGCGCCGGAGACCCCGCCGATGAGTGCCAATGGCCCAAGACCTTTTTAAACAGCTCGAAGACCTCAAGTCTCAACTCGAAGGTTCCGCCCGACCCGTGTCGGAGTGGAACCCGCCCCTGTGTGGCGATATCGATATTCGTGTCGGCCGCGACGGACAGTGGTATCACGAGGGAACACGCTTTGAGCGGCAACCCCTTGTCGACCTTTTTGCGTCCATCCTGAAACGGGAAGGCGACGACTTCTTTCTGGTGACGCCAGTCGAAAAATGGCGCATTCAGGTGGACGATGCGCCGCTGTCTATCGGCGGGGTCGCGCGTAAAGGTGAGGGCGCCACCCAGGTTATCCTTGCCAGCACCACAACCGGCGATGTGGTGCAGGTCGATGCCGAGCATCCGTTGCGGGTAGAGTTTGCCGAAGACGGAGAGCCAGCTCCTTATATCCACGTACGCGATGGATTGGACGGAAAAATACAGCGCGCCGCTTTTTATGAACTCGTGGACTGGGCGGAGCGTGAGCAAAATGGTGGGCTGGATAAGCTCGTGATCCACAGCGCGGGCAACCGCTTTTTACTGGGAAAGCTCTGATTTTCTCATGAGCAAAAAGAAGGCCCGCATAATGCGGGCCTTCTTGCTATAACGCGGCAACCTTACATGTTCGGGTAGTTGGGGCCGCCAGCACCTTCCGGGGTCACCCAGACAATATTTTGGGTCGGATCCTTGATGTCACAGGTCTTACAGTGCACACAGTTCTGCGCGTTGATCTGGAACCGCTTGCCATCTTCCGCTTCAATCACTTCATACACGCCCGCAGGGCAGTAGCGCTGTGCTGGCTCATCGTAAACCGGCAGGTTGTGATTGATCGGCACCTCACTGTCCTTCAGGGTGAGGTGTACAGGCTGGTCTTCCTCGTGGTTCGTGTTGGAGATGAACACGGAAGAAAGCTTGTCGAAACTCAGCTTGCCATCCGGCTTGGGATAGTCGATTTTCTTGCAGTCCGCAGCCGGCTTCAGCGTGGCGTGGTCGGGCGTCTTGTCGGACAGGGTCCAGGGCAGCTTGCCCTTGAAAATGTTGATATCGATAAACGCATAGGCGGAGCCCAGGATGTTGCCCCACTTGTGCTGCGCCGGGCCAAAGTTGCGCTGCTTGTGCAGCTCTTTCCAGGCCCAGCTGGCACGGTAGCGTTCAGCGTAATCGCTCAGCTCGTCGCTGGAACGGTCTGCAGCAATTGCATCCACCACAGTCTCGGCAGCGATCATGCCGGACTTCATCGCCGTGTGAGTGCCCTTGATCTTGGCGAAGTTCAGTGTGCCTGCGTCATCGCCGATAAGCATGCCGCCCGGGAAGGTCATTTTCGGCTGCGATTGCAGGCCGCCTTTGACAATTGCACGTGCGCCATAGGATATGCGCTCGCCGCCTTCCAGATACTGGCTGATTACCGGGTGGTGCTTGTAGCGCTGGAACTCGTCAAACGGGCTCACATGCGGATTGGAGTAGGAGAGGTCGGTGACCAGGCCTACGGCAACCTGGTTATCCTCCAGGTGGTACAGGAAGCCACCGCCGAAAGATCCGCTTTCATCCAGCGGCCAGCCGGCGCTATGCACGACCAGGCCCTGTTGGTGTTTGTCGGCCGGAATCTTCCACAGCTCTTTGATACCGATACCGTAATGCTGTGGATCCTTGCCTTCGTCCAGACGGAATTTTTCGATCAGCTGCTTGCCAAGGTGTCCGCGACAGCCTTCAGCGAACAGCGTGTAGCGAGCGTGCAGTTCCATGCCCGGGGTGTAGCTGTCTTTCTGCTCGCCATTAAGCCCGATGCCCATGTCACCGGTTGCGATACCTTTTACTGAGCCGTCTTCGTGGTAGAGCACTTCCGAGGCAGCAAAGCCCGGGAAGATCTCGACTTCGAGGGCTTCCGCCTGCTCGGCGAGCCAGCGACAGAGGTTGCCAAGGCTGATGATGTAGTTGCCATCATTGTGCATGGTTTCCGGCACGAACAGATTGGGCACCCTGGAGGCTTTTTCGGCATCCTTGAGTACGTAGATGTCGTCGCCTTTTACTTCTGTGTGCAGCGGCGCTCCGCGCTCTTTCCAGTCGGGAAAGAGCTCGTTCAGGGCCGAGGGTTCCAGCACCGCGCCAGAGAGGATATGGGCGCCCACTTCGGACCCCTTCTCAATGACACAAACAGAAACTTCAGGGTTTAACTGGCGAATACGGCAGGCTGCGGCCAGGCCAGCCGGGCCTGCACCAACAATGACTACGTCGTATTCCATTGAATCGCGTTCCACGGCGCGCTCCTTCTGTTTGCTGCAACTCATGGGAGGCAGGTTATTCGGGGTGTGTGGTGTTAAAGTCGGTGCAGCGGCAGGCGCTGACCAAATTTAATACGACCGTTTCCTTATATTGGCACGGATTATAATTACCTTTCTGTTTAGCCACCAATTGCAGTTTGACCCAGATATGTTGGCAAATAAGCCTACCGGAGCGGCGCTTTGGCGGACGCCCTGGCTGGCCCGTACTACCAATGAACCGCTATTCACGGCCGCTTTTGCTATTGATTTTGGTGGGGTGAGCCTGCACCATACCACCCGCTCGAACAACTGTTCGAATTTTTCGACCGGTCAGGCACGGCCCAGCGTCCTGCGTGACTTCTGAAACGGTCACAGTACAGCCTGTGCTCGTGACTGAACCTCAGATCAGGGTCGTAATAGTGCTCAAATCCAGAATTGCTGAGACGGGAATTCCATGAAAGTTCTAGTAGCTGTAAAGCGCGTTGTGGACTACAACGTCAAGGTTCGCCCGAAGGCGGACGGTTCCGACGTTGATATCGCAAACGTCAAAATGTCCATCAACCCCTTCTGTGAAATCGCGGTCGAGGAAGCGGTACGCCTGAAAGAGAAAGGCGTCGCCTCTGAAATCGTGGTGGTCTCCATGGGCCCGAAGCAGTGCCAGGAGCAGATCCGCACCGCACTCGCGCTGGGTGCCGATCGCGGCATCCACGTTGAGACCGATGCAGAGCTGCAGCCGCTGGCCGTAGCCAAGTGCCTGAATGCACTGGTTGCCAAGGAGAGCCCTGAACTGGTCATCATGGGCAAGCAGTCCATTGACGGCGACAACAACCAGACTGGCCAGATGCTCGGCGCACTGTCCGGCCTGCCGCAGGGTACTTTTGCCTCTGAGGTCAATGTTGCTGATGGCAAGGTTGCCGTGACCCGCGAAGTCGACGGTGGCCTGCAGACCGTATCTCTCAGCCTGCCGGCGATTGTCACCACGGACCTGCGCCTGAACGAGCCGCGCTATGCCAAGCTGCCTGACATCATGAAGGCCAAGCGCAAGCCGGTTGAGAATGTGTCTCCGGAAGACCTGGGCGTGGATGTTGCGCCACGCACCAAGACCCTCAAAGTCGAGCCGCCGGCGCAGCGTCAGGCTGGAATCAAGGTCTCTGATGTGTCAGAGCTGGTAGAAAAACTGAAAAACGAGGCGAAGGTAATCTGATGAGCATCCTGGTAATTGCTGAACACGACAACGCTAGCCTCAAGGGCGCAACCCTGAATACCGTGACTGCCGCCCAGTCCATCGGTGGTGACATCGACGTCCTGGTAGCCGGTGCCGGTTGTGGCGCTGCTGCGGAAGCTGCAGCCAAGATTTCCGGTGTGAACAAGGTTCTGGTTGCGGACAACGCGGCCTACGGACACCAGCTGGCGGAAAACGTTGCGCCGCTGATCGCTGAAATCGGCAAGGCGTACACCCACATCCTTGCGCCGGCAACCACCACAGGCAAGAACATCATGCCGCGCGCCGCCGCGCTGCTCGATGTACAGCCGATCTCCGACATCATCTCGGTCGAATCCGCTGATACCTTCAAGCGCCCGGTATATGCGGGCAACGTGATTGCCACTGTACAGAGCGCCGATGTAACCAAGGTCATCACCGTGCGCGGTACCGCGTTCGATGCGGCCGCCGGTGAAGGTGGCTCAGCTGCAGTAGAAGCCGTAGACACCGCCCACGACAGTGGAGTCTCTTCCTTTGTCGGTGAAGAACTGGCCAAGTCGGACCGCCCGGAACTCACCGCCGCGAAGGTGGTCATATCTGGTGGCCGCGGCATGCAGAATGGCGAAAACTTCGAGATGCTGTACAAGATTGCGGACAAGCTGGGTGCAGCGGTTGGTGCCTCCCGCGCGGCCGTCGATGCCGGCTTCGTACCAAACGACATGCAGGTAGGCCAGACGGGCAAGATCGTCGCACCGGAGCTGTACATCGCAGTAGGGATTTCCGGCGCTATCCAGCACCTGGCCGGGATGAAGGATTCCAAGGTCATTGTTGCCATCAACAAGGACGAGGAGGCCCCCATCTTCCAGGTGGCGGATTACGGGCTGGTAGCCGACCTGTTCGAGGCCGTGCCAGAGCTAGATGGAAAGCTCTGATTTAGGGGCATTCACGGGTTACAAAGGGCGGTTCATACCGCCCTTTGTTGTTTTTTTAACCAATAAAACGTTGCGTTTCCGCTACTCAGGCATGAAAATATGCGCCACTGAGAAATTGACGCAACGGACAAAGAGAGTCGCAAAGCCTGATGACCGTCTGGTTCGAGAGAATAAACAATACCAAAACCGGTCGCTGGGGTTTGCTCGCTGTGGCAGGCCTGCTATTCGTGGGCGCCAATGTGCTCGCTTATGGCGACCTGTTTACAGGCGGTAAGGAAGACAGCGGCTTGCTGGTGACACGCAAGGCTGTGCTGCCCCAATCCAATAGCAACCTCCCGCGCACGTCTTTCTTCGGCACAGCGAAGGTTGAGCAGAGTAAGAAGCCTAAAGTGCCCGCACCAGTAGCAGAAGACCTGCCGGTTACGCGCCTGAACCTGGTTCTGAGCGGCGTGCTCAGCCATACACAGGCCGATCGCGCGAGTGCGCTGATCGCAGAAAAGGGCAAGGCCGCGAAACGCTACTTTGTCGGCGATGCCATACCGGGTGGTGTGCAGTTGCACTCGGTCGATGTCAATCATGTGGTTTTGCAGCGCGCTGACCGACTGGAGCGCTTGAACTATCCGGATTACAGTGGGCGAGCTAGCTTGCCACAAAACACGAATACAAGCAGTGCGCCGCGTACCGCGCGCCGTATAGATACTGGCGCTAACTCGGCCGTCCTGAGCCCCGAGCAGCGCCGCCAGTCCATGAGGGAACGGCTGAAGCAGCGCCAGGCCGCTGCGCAAGAACGAATGAAAGGAAATCGGCAACCGGACCTGTAGACGGACCTGAAAACTAGAAAGAACACTGCGTAACGCGGTAGTCAATCAAAACGAGCAGTTTCAATGCAGCATTTTTTCAAGCGTGGTTGTGCGACGCTGTTGATCTCCGTCGCGCTTCTTGGCGCTCCGCATATCAACGCCCAGCAAGATGTCCAGGGTGCCGACCAGGTCACCCTGTCTCTGGATAATGCAGATATCCGGGACCTGATCAATTGGGCTGCCGACTTCACGGGCAAAAACATCATTGTGCACCCGAATGTAAAGGGTAAGGTCACTGTGGTCGCCGGTGACCCGATGTCGCCGGACGAAGCCTTTGAAGTCTTCATGTCCGTGCTACAGGTCAACGGTTTCACGCTTGTGGAATCCAATGAGACCTGGAAAGTGGTGCCGGACTCTCTCGCCAAGCAGCAGGCTATTCCTGTGATCAATGGCGAAAGCCACAAGCGTGGTGAAGAGCTGGTGGTCCGTACCGTACGTGTTGAAAACATTTCCGCGGCGCAGTTGATTGCCATGTTGCGTCCGCTCATTCCGCAGACTGGGCATCTGGCTGCCTATGCCGATACCAACACTCTGATCATTGCCGACCGCGCGGCCAACATTGATCAGATTACACGGCTGATCAAGCAGCTGGACAAGGCTGGTGCGATCGATATCGAGGTGGTGCCGCTGATGTTCGCGAGCGCCAAGGAAGTGAAGCAGATCGTTAACGAGCTGCTGCAGAGCGGCGGCAAGACGGCCGGGAGCGATGCGCATCCTTTGAAAATAGCCGTCGACGAGCGTTCCAATAGCATTCTGCTCACCGGAGACCCGGTGACGCGCCAGCAGCTCAAGAACGTGATTCGACGTCTGGACCAGCCCCTGCAGGGTGACGGTAACACTGCAGTGGTATACGTTCAGTACGCCAACGCCTCCGATATCAAACCTATCCTTGAAGGGATGAGCGGGAGCATCCAGAAGTCGGAAAAAGACCAGCAGGTTGCGGATGTCGAAGTGAGTATTCAGGTGAATGAGGCGCTGAACGCAATCGTCATCACCGCGCCACCTGCGCTCACCGACACCATGAAAGGCGTGATCGCCAAACTCGATGTGCGCCGTGCTCAAGTTCTGGTAGAGGCAATGATTGTTGAGGTCGCTAATGGCTTTGGCAATGAATTGGGTATTAGCTGGTTTGGTGGTGACAAAGGTAATGTCGCTGCCGGCTTTGATACATCTATAGATCCGCGGGCCTTGACGAATAACGGGGACAACGGCGACGACAACGGCGGCTCAAACGGCAGTCTGGACTTTGGCTTGAACCCGCTGAATTTCATCGGTAAAGGCTTGTCTATCGGCTACATCGAAGGCGAAAACCTGCGCGCTGCCATCCGTGCGATCGCGACGGAGGGCAACAGCAATATCCTGTCTACGCCGACCATTATGGCTCTCGACAACGAAGAGGCAGAAATCCTGGTCGGTGAAAACGTTCCGTTCATTACCGGCTCGCAGCTGACCAACGGCGCTGCCCGTGATCCCTTCACCACTATTCAGCGTGAAGACATTGGTATCTCGCTGAAAGTTACACCGCGTGTGAACAACAACAACTCGGTGACACTCGACATTGAGCAGAAAGTCGAGAATGTGAAGGCCAGCAGTGGCGACGCCAGTGACATCGTGACCGCCAAGCGCGAGATCAAGACCAAGGTCCTGATCGATGACGGTGAGGTGCTGGTGCTGGGCGGTCTGATCGAAGACCAGGTGACTGAGAGCAAATCCAAGGTACCGCTGCTGGGCGATATCCCGGGCATCGGCCGCGCTTTCCGCAGTACCAAGAAAGATACGGTCAAGAAAAACCTGATGGTCTTCATCCGACCGAAAATCCTCAGTACCCAGTACGCTGGATACGAGGAAACCCGCCGTCGCTACTACGACGTGCAGGACAGCCAGATCCGCTTCCGCGACAATACCAGCCCGCTCTGGGACTGGGAGAAGGGCGCGGTGATTCCAGACCTGGTGCCACCAAAAGGCAAGGAAGACCTGCCAGTGCGTGTCATCGAGGAAAACACCAAATGACGGAAGCGGAATCCGTCGTGCGTTTGCCTTACGCCTTTGCAAAACGTCACAAGGTGCTCTTGCAGGAGGCCGATGGCGAGCTGATTTGCCTGTTTGTCGCGCCGCTGGATCCCAGCGTGCTGGTGGAAGTGCAGCGTATTTCAGGTCGCCTGCTCAAATTTGAGCAGGCTGACGACGACACCTTCCAGCAGGCTTTGCAGGTGTTTTACGAAAACCGCGACGGAAATAATCTCGAGGGTGCGGAGAGCATCGGCGAAGAGCTCGACCTCGCGGCAATCGCGGATTCCCTGCCGCAAACCGAAGACCTGCTGGAGCAGGAAGACGATGCCCCCATCGTCAAGCTCATCAACGCAATCCTGTCTGAATCCCTGAAGCAGGGTGCTTCGGATATCCATATCGAGACTTTTGAGAAGCGTCTGGTAGTGCGCTTCCGCATCGACGGCGTACTGCGCGAAGTGCTTGCGCCGCGCAGGGAGCTGGCACCGCTGCTGGTGTCGCGAATCAAGGTCATGGCGAAGCTGGATATCGCAGAGAAGCGGGTACCGCAGGACGGCCGTATTTCACTGCGTATTGGCGGCCGTGAGGTCGATGTGCGTGTGTCGACCATGCCTTCCAGCGCCGGTGAGCGCGTTGTGCTGCGTCTGCTCGACAAGCAGGCCGGCAGGCTCGATCTGCGTCACCTTGGCATGAATGAGCGTGATTACCGGCTGATTTCCAACCTGCTGAACCGTCCACATGGCATTCTGCTGGTGACGGGTCCGACGGGCTCCGGTAAGACGACCACCCTGTATGCGGGCCTCGGCAGTATCAACAGTAAGGAAAAGAATATCCTGACTGTGGAGGATCCGGTGGAATACAACCTGGAGGGCATTGGCCAGACCCAGGTGAACACCAAGGCCGATATGACGTTTGCACGCGGGCTACGCGCGATTTTGCGTCAGGACCCTGATGTGGTCATGGTTGGTGAAATCCGCGACCTGGAAACCATGCAGATCGCAATCCAGGCCAGTTTGACCGGTCACCTGGTGCTCTCCACGCTCCATACCAATACCGCGCTGGGCGCAGTGACGCGTCTTGCGGATATGGGCATTGAGCCGTTCCTGTTGTCATCCAGCCTGGTCGGCGTGCTTGCACAGCGCCTGGTACGCGTTCTCTGTGACGAATGCAAGGTGCCGCACAGTGCCGATGCGGGTGAAAAGCGCCTGCTGGGCGTGGCGCCCGATGCAGACCAGGTGATCTATCGCCCGGGCGGCTGTGCCAAGTGCAACCACACCGGATATGTCGGCCGCGTGGGCATTTATGAGCTCGTGGAGATCGATGAAGAGCTGCGCGAACTGATTCATGACAGGGCATCCGAATCCGCCCTGGTCAAGGCAGCGCGTAAACGCGGCCCGGGCATCAGCGATGACGGCATGCAGAAGATTATCGCTGGCGTGACCTCAATCGAAGAAGTGCTGCGCGTTACCCAGGAGTCGTAACGGATGGCGGCTTTTGACTACCTGGCACTGGATGGCAACGGTAAGAAGAGCTCTGGCACCATCGAGGCGGACAGCGCACGGAGTGCCAGGCAGTTATTGCGCGCAAAGGGGCTGATGCCGGTTGAGGTCGAAGTCGCGGCCGAAGCCACCAGAAAGCAGGGGCTCTTTTCCTCTCCCGGCCTGAGCGTAAAAGAGCTCGCACTCTTCACCCGACAACTGGCAACACTGTTGCGCTCTGGCCTGCCGCTGGAAGAATCTCTCTCCGCGATTGCCAACCAGTCGCGCAACAACCGCGTGCGCGGCATCGTGTTGTCGATCCGCGCCAGGATTCTGGAAGGTAACAGTCTTGCCCAGGCACTTGGCAGCTATCCCCGTGCTTTCCCAAAACTCTATCTTGCGACGGTCGAGGCCGGTGAGCATTCCGGCTTCCTGGACTCCGTGCTGGACCGATTGGCGGACTACACCGAGAAGCAACAGGCGTTCCGACAGAAAGTACTGCTCGCTTTGATTTACCCGCTGGTACTGGTTTTCGTCTGCATACTCGTCGTAACCGGGTTGATGGTATTCGTCGTCCCGGACGTCATTGAGGTATTTACGGGCACCGGGCAGGTATTGCCTCTGCCTACGCAGATACTGGTCGGCATGAGTGATTTCATCGCTAACTGGGGCTGGCTTGTGCCGCTGGTGATCGCGGCTCTGGCAGGGGTGTTCTCGCTGCTCTACAAAAAGCCCGGCTTTCGTGTGCGGGTACACCATAAACTTCTGGATATGCCGGTCATTGGCTGGCTGGCACGGGGCACCCAGAGCGCCCGCTACGTCAGCACCCTGGCCATCCTGACCGGCAGCAGTGTGCCGCTGGTTGAGGCTATGGGTATCGCCAATGGCGTGACCTCCAATGATTACCTCAAGGGCAAGCTGA
Organism: Biformimicrobium ophioploci; assembly: GCF_030270605.1. Taxonomy (GTDB): domain Bacteria; phylum Pseudomonadota; class Gammaproteobacteria; order Pseudomonadales; family Cellvibrionaceae; genus Biformimicrobium; species Biformimicrobium ophioploci. The sequence goes on along the minus strand of NZ_BSYJ01000005.1, from coordinate 209,754 downwards.
CCGAAGCCCAACGTCATGTGCGCGAGGGTGGCAGCCTTCGCAAGGCACTGGAAGACGCCGGCTATTTTCCGCCGATGATGGTCTATATGATCGCCAGTGGTGAATCGTCGGGAAGCCTGGATGAAATGCTTGCACGGGCCGCAGAGAGCCAGGAGCAGGACCTGGAGTCTGCGGTCAGCGCGTTTGTGAGCCTGTTCGAACCCGCTATGCTGCTGGTGATGGCAGCCATTGTATTATTCATCGTGATGGCAATCATGTTGCCTATCATGGGCATGAACCAGATGGTAGGGTAATCCCCGTACTGCTGGCCCGTATTGCTGGAAAGTTACTCAGGAAGTGAACGTTATGCGGAATATTAAGAACAGTCAGGGCTTTACCCTGATCGAAATCATGGTGGTTATCGTCATTCTTGGCGTGCTCGCCGCGCTGGTCGTGCCCAATGTGATGGGGCGCGCTGGAGAGGCGCGTGTAAAGGCTGCCATGGCCGACCTCAGTGCAATCGATACTGCATTGAAGATGTACAAAATGGACAACTTTGTCTATCCGAGTAGCGACCAGGGGCTGCAGGCGCTGGTTTCCCGCCCGAGTGGTTTCCCGGAGGCCAAGAACTGGTCACCGGATGGCTACCTGGGCAAGATGCCAAAGGATCCGTGGGGGAATGAGTACCAGTACATCAGCCCGGGTAGCAACGGTGCCTACGACCTGTTTTCACTGGGTGCTGACGGCAAGCCTGGCGGGGAAGGCGAAGCCAAGGATATCAGTGTAGCGGAACTCTGATTTTTCCTGATGCAGACTCAAAGGGGCTTTACCCTTATCGAGCTGCTGGCGGTCGTATTGATCATTGCGACCCTGGCATCCATGGCCGTATTGTCCCTCGGCGCGACTGCCTCACGGGGCTGGGCCAATGAGACCGAGCGCCTGCGACGGGTTATGGAACTCGTCGCGGACCGCGCCCTGATCGACAACCAGAACTACGGCGTGGCCATTTCCGAAACAGGTTACACAGTAGTGATTTTCGATCGATCCGCCGAGCGCTGGATTGATTTTCCCTCGGTTGCCTTCCTTGCGGCCGAGGCCGGCTCAGAGCCAGGCAATGTAAGAGAGATTTTCCTGCCTTACAGTGTCCCACCCAATATTTCCCTCGACGTCATTTCCAAAGCCCAGCTGTTACCCGGCAACAGGGATGATGAAGATGAAGAAGCGGCGCGCGACGAAGAGGAAGAAGAAAATTCCCTCCCCGCCTATACGCCGGATTTTGTTGCGCTTGCCAGCGGTGAGGTATTGCCGGTAGAGGTTTCTGTGCAACTGCTGGATAGTGGCAACGCCACCAGCTCCGCCGTAGTCACCTACAACAACCTGACTGGTTTCCTGATCAGCTGGGGAGATGTCGATGCGCGGTAGCAGCTGGCGCAGATACGGGATTCGCTTCCAGACGTCGGAATGCCCGTTTGATAACACGGTTCAGGCAAAGATTGCTTTTACTCGATCCGCTGGCTTCACCCTGATCGAGGTCCTGGTTGCACTGGTTATTTTCAGTGTAATCGCTGTTTCGCTTAGCCAGGTAATGGCTGAGAGTATCCGCACCCAGACATCGCTGGAGGAGCGCCTTACCGCGAATATTGTGGCGGAAGCAGCAGTCGACCAGGTGCGCGTGGCGGCGCCATGGCCTCCGGTAGGCCAGCGCACGGAGCGGGTGACTTTGGGCGGGCGCGACTGGCAGGTGACGGCTACTGTGGAATCCACCGCGGAGCCCGCCATGCGTAAACTCACGGTTAAGGTGGCGCGTGCACAAAGTGGCGATGTCATCCGTACCCTGGAGACCTGGCTTGCCGAGGTAAAGCAATAATGGCGGCCTCGCTCGCACCTCGCGTAATCAAGAAGCAGGCCGGGTTCACGCTGCTGGAATTGATCGTGGTAGTCATGATCGTGGCAGTCATCGGGATCTATGCCAGCCAGTTTCTCGACCGCTTCGCAACGGCCAACACCGTGCTCGAAGAGCGCGCAGATGAATCCCGGCGCCTTTCACTCGCCTTCTATCGCATGACCGATGACTTCAGCCAGGTGAGTGCACGGGCCATCCGCGATGAATACGGCTTTGAATTGCCGGCCCTGCAGGGGGATTCGGACCGTGTCAGCTTCACCCGTCTGGGTTACAGCAATTTTCAGGGTGAGCCCCGCGGCGTATTGCAACGCCTGGACTATGGCGTGGATTATGATCAGGAGATCGGCGCCGTTCTGAAGCGCGTCCGCTGGCAGTCGCTGGACCGCGGTCCGGACAGTGCCTTCCAGAACGAAAACCTGCTCGGTGGCGTGGACGCTTTGCGTTTCCGCTATATGAACGCCAACGATGTCTGGCTGTCGCAGTGGCCCCCGCTGGCTACAGGGGAGGAAGCGAAGGCGGGCAGGTACAAATTACCAAAGGCCGTGGAGGTCTCGTTACGCCTTGCAAGCTTTGGCGAGGTAGTGCGTGTCTACCACCTCGCGGGAGGTGAGCAGTGAGCCGCCGCAGGCGGGCCACACCGCTGCAACGCCAGCAGGGCGTCGCGCTGATTACCGTGATGCTGGTTTTCTTTATCGCGGTCACTATCGCGACCCAGGTGCTGACCCGCAGCCACCTGACTATCGCGCGTACCAACGCCCTGCTTGCAAACAGCCAGCTGCGCGGCTTCGTTGCCGGGGCTGAGGCATGGAGCATCGTGGCACTGCAAAATGATTTCCAGTCTGATCAGGATCGCAATGCCCAGGGCGACCATGCGCAGGAACCCTGGGCGCAGGTTCAACGAACCTTCAATCCAGACAACGGCAGGATCCGTATCCACCTGCGCGACATGCAGGCCTGTTTCAACGTTAACAACCTGGCTGTCGGCACCGGCACCGGCACCGGCACCGGCAACAGCGGCGGAAACGGGGGCGGAAACGGAAGTGGTGCATCGGACGCTGGCGATGGTGGCGGCAACGGGGCTACCAATGCCGACCAGTTTCAGATTCTCAGGAACTACCTGACCCGCAATCAGGTGGACCCGAATCTTGCAAATGCCATTGCGGACTGGGTTGATCAAGACGACACGCCACGCGGTCTGGATACCGAGGATGACGGCTACCTGGGTATGGATATTCCATACCGGACCCCGGACACCTTTATCACCGATGTTTCAGAGCTCCGGCATGTCAAAGGCATGACCGAGGAAGCCTGGGAGAAACTGGACGGGCTCCTTTGTGCACTGCCGGGCGCACAACAAACCCTGATTAATGTAAACTCGGCGCCAGAGTCATTGCTTTCTGCAATCGCCCCGTCGGTGGACGGTGCTGCTATTGGCTATGCGCGGGAATTCGGGGGTTTCAATACCTTTGATGAACTGCTGCAGGACCAGGGCCTGGGCATAAAGCAGGAAATGGCAGGGGTGCTCGGCGTCGAGAGCCGCTACTTCGAAGCACTCATTGCCGTCGAACTCGGGGATGAGCTCGCACACCGGCAATATTGGAAAACACTGCTTGCCCTGCAGACGACTACCGGCCGGGTAACAATTGTTCACAGGCAACGTGTGGAATTTGCCGGTGATCTTTTCAAGGAACTCCTGGAGGAGTAGGTGACGACAGAGCGGATTTACCTGCGTCTTAGGCAAGGTACCGATTTCTCTTTCTCACTGGAGCAATTCAGTGAGGGGAACGGGTCATGGGTCGACTTTGACCGGGTCGAACATGATGACGTAACAGAGGTATGTGTTTTCGTGCCCGGCCACCTGGTGTGGAACGGCGTGCTGGAGATTCCCAAAGCCATCCGCAAACAACCGGCGGCTGTGGCCTACGCTGCAGAGGACCTGATTGCGGGGGATGTCGAAGACCTGCACCTTACCTGGCATGGCCTTTCGGGGAGCCAGTGTCGCTTGCTGGCGATTGCGCATAGCCAGCTCCAGTCCATCATTGCCTACCTGCAAGAAAAACAGGTAAACCCTGACGTTCTGCTTCCGGAATACTTTCTGGCCGACCACGAAGATGGTGTGTTCTCGGTGCATCTTGAGGGGGAGCGTGCACATGTGTGCACACAGACAGGTAAGTGGGTAACTGTCCAGGCCTCCGAAGTGCCGACCCTTGTCGCGGTCAGCGTGGCACCGGAAGAACCGCTGCAGGTGCGGCTTACCGGAGAAAGCGATACGTTCGATTTGCTTGCAGGGCAGCTGGAAAGCCTGCCCGGTGTCGCGCTGGAACGCACCAGACGCGATGCTGGCGATTCGATGGAGAGCGCGGTGCGGGATTTCGCAAATCTTAACCTGCTTTGCCGCGATTACGCTGTAAAAAAACGGGGCAAGTCTGCGGACTGGAAGACCGGGCTCGCGGTAGCGGCTGCGATCCTGTTCAGCCTGCAGGTGCTTTTCTACGTAGCCGGCGGTGCCTGGTTCAGCTTCCAGGCCGCGCAGCAGGAGAAACAGGTCAATGCTTTGTTCCAGGAAATATTCCCGGGTACGCGACAGCAGGCGGACCTGCAGCGTCAGCTGAAAGGTTACCTGAACCAGGGCGGCTCTGGTGAATCCGGTTATCAGGCAAAAATACAATTGCTCTCCAGCAGCTGGAATTCTGTGCCGGGCCTCGTACTGGAATCCCTGCGTTATGATGCGAATCGCAACGAGATGGTCATCCAGTTGAAGGCAAAAAGCCTGTCAGACCTGGATAAGGTGGTGAGCAGGCTGGGGCAGGGGTCGCACCAGGTTGAGCTGATGGCGGCAAATGAATTGGAACGCGGTGTGCTCGGTCGCATCCGTATTCGTTGACAGGAATCCGGTAGATGAAAGATTTCCGACAACAAATGCTGAACAAGTGGCATGCAATCTCTGATAGCGATCGCAGGGCGCTGATGCTGCTCTCATTGTTTCTGGGCGGCATAATCGCTGTATACGGGGTCCTGTTGCCGGCAAGGGGCTTCTTCCTCAGTGCACACGAATCCCTGGATGATCAGAAGGCGCTGATCAGCTTTATGCGCAGTAACGAAGCTGTTCTGAAAAAGGCAGCGAGTGCCAGCGGCAGTGCCAACCCGACTGCAGACGGTACCATGCTCCAGCGCGTCACTCAGGCCGCCAAGCTGCACAATCTCACCATCAAGCGCTTCGAACCGGAGGGCGACAATCGTATCCGCCTTTGGGTTGAAGAAGCACGCTATGACGCGCTGAATCACTGGCTGGACGGTCTTCTCAAGGAGGGCTTCAATGTGCAGAGCATGAATCTGGACGCACTGCCCAAAGAAGGCATGGTGTCTGCCCGCCTTACCCTGGACCGCTAGTCACAGAACCCTCCCGACCCAATAACCGCTTATGGTCGCTGTTATTGGCGCTGGCGCCTATCTATACTTTTTGGGTGAGTTGCCAATGCGCCGGGGAGGCCGTGCATGTTATTCAAAGACGCCGAAGTTGGTCATATCGTCGAGGTTGCGGATATCGCCACACTCGCGAACCCCTATGAATTGACCGTGATCGGGCGATTCCTGTGGGGCGAGGAGGTGCAGGAACCGGAGGTTTTCGAGAAGAGCCAGCTCACTTTCCTCTCTGGTGAGGCCCTGCCGAGATGCTGGCTGGACAGCAGTTACCGCCAGCGCGAGGTGCGCCGGCTCAAATGTGGTACCCGTGCCGACGACAGCGAGTATTATCACGGCGCCTGATTTCTCTGTTCAGTGCGCAGCTAGCGTCACCCGGGGCGCTGCTTTAGAATACGCGCCACTTCAAAAGGTATTATTGACGCTGTGACATTTGAACAATTCGAGACCCTGGGGCTTTACATCGGTGTAGGCGGTCTCATCGCCTTCATGGTCTTTATCATGTGGAACCTGGCAAAGGAGTCCAATGCCGGTAAATTCGGAACCATCATCCTGTTTACCGCACTGGGTCTTGGCTTGCTGGGATTCCTTATCAAGACCGTCATGGTGGAGTTCCTGACCGGATCCTGAAGATTCGGCCCGGACAGAACGTCAGGAAAAATCTGAATGCGCGTGTTTGATCGCCCGGAGTTAAAAGTACAAAAAGACCGCCGGGTATGTCGTGCTACCGACTCGCGAATCGCAAAATATAGCCGTCGCGGGCTGCTCATCTCTATTGTTGCGTTTCTGCTGGCCATCGGGATCGGCGGCCTGAGAGACGTCGTTCCCAAGCTCTCGCTGGTACTGGGGCTGGGCCTCGTGTTGCTGACCGTACTGCGTGGCTATTATCTGTTTCGCTTCAATAGCATGTATGCCACCGGACCGCACCGGTGGCGCAGTCGGTACTTTACTGTCTCCACATTGGGTGCGCTCTGGTGGGGGCTGATCGTTGCCGCACACGCTTACTTTGTCGGCTTCTCACCGGAAACCCACTTCCTCTGGCTGTATACCGTCATTTTCTGCTCCAGCGTAGCATCGGTATTTGCGCCATATCATCGATACCCCGGTATCTATATCACTGCCGCCGCAGGCCCGGCAGCGGTGGTCGGTTGCCTGTCTGGCAATTTGATTGGGTACATTTACGGGCTTTCGACGCTCGCCTTCATCTGGTTGCTAGCCCACCAGGGGCGACGTGAATCGGAAAATTACTGGGATCGCATATCCGCGATGCAGGAGCTGAAGCAGCGTGCCAGTACCCTCGCAGCCGCGCACCGGAAATCCGAGGCGGCCGTAGAACTGACCAATGAATTTATTTCCAATGTCGGGCAGGAATTCCGCAGCCAGCTGTCGGATACCCTTGGTGCCCTGGCGCTGCTGCAGGATGACAGCCTTACCCAACGGCAGGAGGAGTGGGTAAAACTCGCCAGGGATGCCAGTGACACGCAGCTGCAGCTGGTGGACAACGTGGGACTGTTTACCCGGGTCGCGCGCAAGGATATACGCTTGCGCCACAGCCAATTCAACCTGGTCAAGAAGATCCAGAAAACCCTGAATGCCGCCGCAGAAGTGGCGCAGCAACAGGGCATCGAATTCAATTTCCTGCTCGATGAGGACCTGCCGCGCGCCGTTGTTGGTGACAAACAAAAAACGGCGCACCTGCTCAGAAACCTCACACGCTCGGTAATAACCATTGCAGGGCAGGGGGAAATTTGGGGGCAGGTACGTTACAACATCGGCAGCGATGGCGAAGGTCTCGTTGAACTGATCCTCGAGGACGACGGTAAGGGCGAGATTCTTCCGGATGAGTCCGAGCTGTTCAAGGCCTTCACCAGGGTGAGCACCACCCAGGTCAATACCGGGCTCGGTCTCTCCATCGCCAAGGGTCTGGCTGAAGCCATGGGCGGCTACCTGCAGGTCAATTCCGGTGAAGACGGCAACCACTACAAGATCGCGATCAAGTACGAGGTCGACCACAACCAGCGCGCCTATTTCAAGCCAGACCCGCGCCTGCGCGGTATGCGCTTTTCACTGATTCATCAGCGCGGGCTCTACGTCAACGGCATGGTGCAGGCACTGACCTCCCTTGGCGCGGATGTGGAGACCTATTCGGCGTCGCGGGAGGACGGCACCCTTGTGCTGGATTCGGACCCACTGGTAACGCCTCTACTCAAGGGCGACGTCGTGCTGCTAGCGCCGGCACTGGGCGACCAGGCCATGCTGGAGTCTGCCCTGGAAAAACTGTCTGTAATCCGGCTGGATTTTGGCGAGGGCGGTTACCTCGGCATTATCGGTACGCCCGAGCATGCGGACCAGCTGGAAGGGTTTTCCCAGATCCCGTCGCTGACCGCGTTTTTCAGCAAACGCCCGCTGAATATCGTAGCCTTTCATGATCAGGTCCTGGAAGCGCTTTTCGGGGAATCCAAAAAAGCCAGTCGCCGGGTCGAACGTGAGCATGAATCAGTGATGGAGAGGATCCGTCGTATTTTGCTCATCGAGGAATCGCACGAGCACCACGAGGTAACCGAGGAGATGCTGCATTCGCTCGGTTACCAGCTGCAGATTTGTGAAAATACCGAGTCTGCGCTGGCCGCGCTCTCGCATAAGGAGTACGACCTGGTGCTGGTGGACTGCCAGCAGAACGCCAGCAACAGTGCGGAAATTATCGAGGCGGTGCGTCAGTGGCAATCCGTCAATGACCCGACCGACCACCTGCCTATCGTTGCGCTTACCAGCACAACCGACGAACGCTTCGAAGGAACCTGTCTGGCCGCCGGCATGGACGACTACCTTACCAAGCCGTTAACCCAGGCGGACCTGAAGGCGACCCTGGAGCGCTGGCTCGGATCGGTGCAGTGAATGCTGCTTGCATAGGCACTGCACTGACACCGGGCCCGGAAGAAATTCGTTTGCTTACCTGCTGATATCGAAGCTGGACCAGACTGGCGCGTGATCTGAAGGCTTCTCCATCCCACGAATCTCATAGTCGATGCCGGCACCGGTACATACATCGGCCAGGCACTTTGTTGCCATCACCAGGTCGATCCTCAGCCCACGCTTGGGGTCACGGTCGAAACCGCGGCTGCGGTAGTCAAACCAGCTGAACAGGTTGTTCTCTTCCGGGTAAAGCTTGCGGAAAGTATCTTCCAGGCCCCAGCCTTCGACTTTCTGCAGCCACTCGCGCTCCTCGGGCAGGAACGAGCACTTGCCGTCGCGCAGCCAGCGTTTGCGATTGCTATCACCAATGCCGATATCCAGGTCGGTCGGGGAGATGTTCATATCACCGATCACCAGCACTGGCGCATCCGGGCTGCAATGCATGTCCAGGTAGCTGGACAGGTCCGCATAGAACCGGGTTTTGGCCGGGAACTTCACCGGGTGCTCACGATTTTCACCCTGAGGAAAGTAACCGTTGATGACGGTCAATGGTTGCTCCCAGCCAATATCGAAACGCCCGATTACAATTCGGCGCTGGGCGTCAGCGGTATCCCCGGGAAAGCCATACTCCTTTTCAAGAAATGGCAGGCGGGAAAGCATGGCCACACCGTAGTGCGTTTTCTGGCCAAAGTAGATGACCTCGTAACCCAGCGCCTTGATATCTTCCAGCGGAAAATCTTCGTCTGTCACCTTGGTTTCCTGCAGGCCAATAATATCTGGCGCCTCGCGGTCAACCAGGGCCTGAAGTTGATGCATACGCTGGCGCACGCTATTGACGTTAAAAGAGACAACTTTCACTGGATTCCCCTCTATGCACTTCGCTTTTGATGGGCGGGCACAGGCCGCCCCGGCATGTTGCGCCAAATTATACGCGCAATGAACGCCGGCCAATAGCACAAGACCCTATCTGGAAATCACAATTGGGTAAGGGCGAAGATGAATGGGGAAGGAAGTGGGGTGGGCGACAGCACGGGCCCCGCGTTGAGGCCCGCACAATCATGTTGTGAACGTTAGAAGTTTGCCACTTGCGGGGCGTTTTCCAGGCGGCTGGACATATTGATCAGGTCCACCAGGATATTGCCGGTCTCCGACAGGATCGGATCATCATCGAGACTGATATCCACCGGGCCACCAACCGGAGCCGTATCCTCGCTGTCCGACTTCTCCAGCTCCTCAAACGTCAGGTAGGGTGGCAGCCCTTTGGCCGTGCGACGCGCGTTTTCGATCTCGAGCGTGCGATTCTTGTATTCCTCACGTTCAGCCAGGCGTTCCTCTTCATTGAGTGACAGGGTCTTGTTTTTCGAACGGCTCAGGTCGTAATCGAACTGCTCCTTGAGGTAAACAAGATCCGGGTCCTTGTTCAGCCGCTGCTCATGATTACTGAGGAGTGCGGGAAGTATCGCCTTGAGGTTGAAATACTTGGCATGCTGTACCTCGTGGATACGATCCCAGGGCAGGGCAGTGTCATAGGCACTCTCACCTACCATCTCCTTGTCCACCATCGGCGGCATATAGATGTCTGGTGTCACGCCCGCATGCTGCGTACTCTCACCGGAAACCCGGTAGAACTTCGACTGGGTGATCTTCAGCTGGCCTTCTTTCAGCGGGGCCATGGTCTGCACCGTGCCTTTGCCAAAAGACTGTGTGCCGACGATCAGGCCGCGATTGTAGTCCTGGATAGCGCCCGCGAAAATTTCAGAAGCCGAGGCGGAAAGGCGGTTGATCAGCACCACCAGAGGCCCGCGATAGACTGCGCGCGAACGCGAGCGGCTATGCCGGGAAATCTTTTCATTGGCATGGCGAATCTGCACAACCGGTCCCTGGTCAATAAACAGGTCCGTCAGCATGGTGGCTTCCTGCAGGGAGCCACCGCCATTGTTGCGTAAATCGAGCACGATACCGTCTACGTTTTCCTCCTGCAGCTCCTTGAGGAGACGATGTACATCGCGAGTGGTGCTCTTGTAGTTCGGATCGCGGCGACGATAGGCTTCAAAATCGATATAGAAAGTAGGTAGGTTAATTACCCCAACCTTGTAAAGCTTGTCGCCATCGGAGTATTCAAATACCTCTTTCTTTGCCGCCTGGTCTTCCAGCTTTACTTTCTTGCGCTGGATAGTGACCTGCTTCTGCTTGCCATCGCCCCCGGCAGGAATGACTTCCAGGCGCACATAGCTGTCGGCATCGCCGCGAATCAGTTCTACCACGTCGTCAAGGCGCCACCCAACAACATCGACCAGCTCACCGGATTTACCTTCACCGACTGCGACAATCTTGTCTGCCGGCTTCACCTCGCCGCTGCGATCCGCAGGGCCACCCGCGACCAGGCGGACGATCTTGGTGTATTCATCTTCGGTCTGCAGCACAGCGCCGATACCCTCGAGGGATAGCGACATGTTGATATTGAAGTTTTCCAGGGTACGCGGTGACAGGTAGTTGCTGTGCGGGTCGTACAGGCGGGTGAGGGAGTTCATGTAGACTTCGAACGCATCGTCACCGTCCTGCTGGCGCAGGCTTTTCAGCTGACCGGAATAACGCTTCTCAAGCAGGTCACGGATTTCCTCGTCGGTCTTGTCCGCAAGCTTCAGGTTGAGAACGCTGGACTTCAGGCGCTTGCGCCAGAGCTCGTCGGCTTCGGCACTGTTTGCCGGCCAGCGATTATCCTTGCGGTCCAGGTCGAGAGATTCATCGACGGTATAGTCATAATTTGGCAGACCGTTGCGCAGTTCACCCAGAAGACGCTCCAGGCGATGTTCAACGCGTTCGCGATAACGGTTAAAGATTGCGAAACCGTGGTCGATATTGCCTGCGCGTATCGCGTCATCCAGGGTGGTGCGCCAACCCTTGAATTCACCGATATCCGCTGCTGTGAAATAGCTCTTGGTGGGATCCAGGGATTCAATATATTCATGCCACAGCTTGGTGGACATGTCATCGTTCAGGTTGAGTTTGTTGTAATGCAGGACTTCAAGCTTGGCGACGATCTCTCGCGCCGTGCTGGCTTGTTCCTTGGTCGGGCGCAGTTTTTCCTCAGTCTCGGCAAGGACGCTCGCCGCGCCGAAGGAAATACCCAGAGTACCCATGGTAAGGGAGGCCAACAAAAGCAGGCTGTTGGAGAATCTGCCGTACCGCATATTTATCATAATGAATCTCTATTCAACGTCTGACCGACGGTCCGGAAAAATCCGTTCCGATCCGAAGTTCGCGTAATTCCGCGAGCCCCAAGTTTTGACAAGTATAAGGGCTGATTTATCCCTTAGATATGAATTGCGCCCAAGCGTTACGCATATGCCACTAAAATGCGCCTAATTACGCGTGTCATGGATATTATCCAGCCAGCTATCGTTTGCGGGCTTGTTCGCGCGGGTATGGAGGCCTTGGTGGGTAGAGCGAAATGTTGGCCCGGCCACGCACCCTTTGGATATAGAAGTTCGCATAATATAGATTATGTTAAATAGGATATCTGGCTCCCGGGGCCCTCATAGCAGCGGCCCCAGCATGGCAATGGTGTTGTTCCAGAGGCGCTGCCCCGTGGACCAGCCTTCGACATCACTGAGTTCAACCAGATCCGAACTGTCCAGATAGACCTGCTGCCGCGCCTCCATATCGCGTGTGAGCTCGGCATCGTATAGCAGTACGTTACTTTCATAGTTCAGGTCGAAACTGCGCCTGTCCATATTGGCCGAGCCAATCAATGTCATTGCGCCGTCCACTGTGATGGATTTGGTATGCAGTAGACCGTCCCTGTATTCATAGATGCGAACACCGGCTTCCAGCAATTCCAGGTAGTAGCTCCTGCTGGCGGCGGCGACTACGAAAGAATCGTTCCTGGACGGGAAAATGATCTCGGTATGGACTCCTCGTCTTGCAGCAGCACATAGCGCGGCCTGTAACGATTCGTTCGGGACATAGTACGGCGTTGTGATCGTCAGTTTTTCCCGTGCGGTATAGATCAGTGCCTCAAAAATCTGCGAAGGCGAAAATGTTGCGGTCTCCGGGCCGCTTGCAAGCACCTGCGCAATAATGCCCGGGACACTCCTGCCAGACGCCTTGAACGGTAGCGGGCGCCTCAGCATTGCGCTCAGGTCCTCGTCCGTATAGGTCATCCAGTCGCTCAGGAATATGAACTGGTTTTGACGCGCTACAGGCCCCTCAAACCGCATCACCGCGTCGACCCAGGGCGCGTACTTTGGTTTAACCCTGAACTCCGGATCCGCGCAATTCTGGCTGCCGCAATAAGTAATCCAGTCGTCAATCACTACGATTTTACGGTGGTTACGCAGGTCGATTCGGCCATTCAGTGGTCCCATAATTGCCGGGCCGATAGGCAGCGAAACCGCTGTATCCACCCCGCTCTCTCGCATCACCTTCCAGTGTCTTGATTTGATCAGGGCATGGGAGCCGAGATTGTCAGTCATCGCGCGACATGACACGCCCCGCGCCACCGCGCGCTTTAATGCCTCGATCAGGGCGAGGCCACTGTTGTCGGACAGCCAGATATAGAAACTGACGTGGACATGGTGTTTGGCGGCGTCGAGATCGGCAATCAACGACTCGATCGTGTCGTTCGAGTCCTTCGTCAAATGACCGGTGTTGCCGCCAATGGGCCGGAAGCCATTGACCTTTTCACCGAGGCGAAACATCGCGGCATAGCGGCTGGGTAAACCCGATACATCGCGCTCGAAGGTGCCTGCGAGGGTTGAGGGCTTCGGTAGAGTCCCGATTACCTGCTGAACGTCGCGCATGCGCCGGAAGCGCTTGCGGTTGATGTAGGTTTCACCGAAAAGCAGGTAGGCTCCGACTCCCACAATGGGGACCGCAAGAATGACAATGGCCCACGCCATGCGCGAAGCCGGCTCGCGTCTCTTCCGCAATAGTGCCCGACCAACAAAGAGCAACTGGATCAGGAAGATCGCGAGCAGAATCATGGACGTGAACATGCCCTGCTCTTTCCTTTCAGAATTGCTGCTGGTAAGTCTCTATTTTTTCGTAGGTGCGGATACTGCCGTCGTTCTTGAGGATGAAGACCCGGTAAGGATCAAACTTCTCTCCCCGCTCCATGCCGGCGCTGCCGATTGGCATGCCCGGAACAATCAGGCCCTTCGCGTCTTGGGGTGGATTCGCGAGAAATTCGCGCACCATTCTCGGCGGCACATGCCCCTCAAATACAAACCCCTCTCGTGACACACCGGTGTGGCAGCTCTGGTAGCCATTCGGAATCAGGTGCTGGCCTTTGATTTGCGCAAGCTTTCGTGTGCTTTTTCCCTCTGCGTCCAGACCCTGCTTTTCCAGGTGATCAATCCAGCCTCCACAGCACCCGCAGAAAAGTCCCTTGTAGACCAGGATTTTCTCGTCTTGCGGAAAGGTGCGCTGCTCCGCCCTCTTTTCCTCGCCCTCGTTCTTCTCCATGCCCTCGCCGACGCCCTCACCCTGCGTGGCAGTCGCACCACTCCGGCCAGGGCCCTCAACTTCGTCCTGCGCAAAAGCAGGTGCGACAAAGAGAGTGGTCAGTAGCAAGAGGAGCCCGGGAAAGAGTCTGGTCATCTGGTAAACCTGAAAGCTTTCAATGATCTCCGCAGCATAACGCAAGGGTGCGCGCCCTGCCCCGGCCTCCGGGTGCTGGCGCACTAATTCTGGCGCCAGTTGCCGCCTGATACATTTTCGCGGCGCAAAAAAAAGGCCGGCACCAGGCCGACCTTTTTCTTCTTCAGGCTGCTTGCTTAGAAGCGAACAGTGAAGTCTGCACCGTAGGTGCGTGGCATGTAGCGCCATGCCGGGGAGGAACCGATTGCAGCGCCTGTGCCGCCGATGCCACCGTAGATTTCCTCGTCGGTCGCGTTCTGTACCCACAGGGAAGCAGAGTAGCGATCGCTCGCGGAAGTCCAGCCAGCACGCAGGTTCAGCAGCTGGTAGTCCTCGATGATACGCGCAGCGTCAGTGATGGAGCCAACACGCTCGTCAGTCCAGTTGTAATCCGCACGCAGTTTCAGCATATCGCCAGAAGCCAGGTCAACGGTGTATTCACCCATGATGTTGAACTTGTGCTCCGGCGTACCTACACGCGGCTGACCAACCTTGGAGTCAGCTTCGGTTTCACCGATCGCTTCGATGATCTGGTAACGGGTGAACTCGGTGTCCAGGTAGGAGTAGTTACCGGCAACGAAGAAGTTATCGGTTACAGCCCACTGCATTTCGATTTCACCACCCAGGCCTTCGGCATCACCGTTACGCAGGTTGTAGCTCGGGATCGGGGTACCAACCAGGTCCAGGGTCTGCAGGTTCTCGTACTCGTAGAAGTACACAGACGCGTTCAGGCGAACACTGTTGTCAAACAGGCTGGACTTGATACCGGCTTCGTAGTTGGTGACGTTTTCCTGGTCGAAGGACTGGTCAACACCCGGACCAAAGTTCAGGGAGTTGAAACCGCCTGCCTTGAAGCCAGTGGAAACAGATGCGTAAGTCATTACGTCATCGTTCCAACGGTAGTCAACAACCAGACGACCGGACAGGTCTTCCCAGCTGTCACTGATGCCGCCATCGGCGTCAGAGTTCAGGGACGGGTTGCCATTATTGAAGAACGCCAGGCCCATCGGCAGCTGGGTGTTCAGGCCCATCGGGATAGCCGGCGGCAGCATGCCACCTGCAACCAGAGCGGAAACAGGAACCACGGAACCATCAGCCAGGGTGACGTTGCCGGTCAGGCCAACGTTGCCCATGCCCATCAGCGGCAGTGCGTTCTGGTAGGCGGTAACAACGCTGAAGTCTTTTTCGTCGTAGGTGTAACGCGCACCGAAGGTGATATCCATGGCCTCGGTTACAGACCAGGTGAAGTCACCGTACACAGCGGTAGAGCGGTAGTCGCCCGCGTTGAATACGTCTTCTTTCCACTTGGCGTCAGACTGGACCCACGGCTGGATGCCCTGCATCAGTACGGCAATCATGTCGTCGCGGCTCAGGTTGCCGGATGCGGTCAGCATGCCCAGGCCATTGGCAGCCAGAGTCGGGTTGATCGCTGCATCCAGGATGCCGGAGCTCGCCAGCAGGTCGTAAACAAAGGTGGAGATCGCGGCACCTTCGAGGCCTGCCATCTTCATCAGCTCACGCTGCTGAACGGCCATGGACTCCTGCTGGGACTGGGTCAGACCCATGCCAGCGGTTGCAGCCTTGATACCTTCGTAAACTGCGAAGGATTCCAGGGAGCCGGAAGTAAACTCGGCAAAAGTGGTGTGTTCCAGCTCTTCCTGGGAGTAAGAAGCGCCGAGGGTCCACTTGAGGGAATCGGTCGCACCATTCAGGCGGAATTCCTGGGAGAACTGCTCCTGCTCGTCAGTATTGGAAGACCAGAAGTAGTAGTCCGGGTTTGCGGTACCGTCTTCATCCTGCTCCAGCACAGCGTCAAACTTGCTGAAGGACGTGATGGAGGTGAAGGTCACGTTCTCGAAGTCGTGCGTTACGCTCAGGGAGGTGCCGAAGCTGTCACGATCTTCTACAGTCGGGCTGTCCAGTGCGTAGTCGCCCATCGGATCGGAGCCGTCGATGGCCTGGAGTTCAGGAACCACTACGCTGCGCAGCGCGCTGCCCTGGTCCATTACGCCGTAATAGGCACGCCAAAGAACTTCGGTGTCCTGGGTCGGTTCGAACAGCAGGCTTGCACGGTAGGTCTGGGTGTCGTGGTTACCAACGGTGAAATCGTTCGCAACATTGTCAGCCCAGCTGTCACGCTTCTTGGTGCTGGCGCTCAGGCGCAGGAAAGCGTTATCAGTCAGCGCGGAGTTGGCGATGATGTCGGTGTTAACACGGCCATAGTTACCAACGGAAACTGTGGACTCAAAAGAATTCTCGTCCTGCGGCTTTTTGCTGATCAGGTGGATCGCGCCACCGGTAGCGTTACGGCCAAACAGGGTGCCCTGCGGGCCCTTCAGGATTTCAACACGCTCGAGGTCAGCCAGCGGTACTTCTGCACCTGCGCCACGACCGGCGTATACGCCGTCAACGTAAACAGCAACAGCCGGGTCGGAACCAACGGTGAAGTCACCGGTCTCAATACCACGGATGCTGTAGGTCGGCTGCAGCGGAGTGTCATTGTTCATCTCAACGCCCGGGGTGAATTTACCCAGGTCGGTGAGGTTCTGAGCGCCCATATCCTGAATGCCTTCACCGGTGAAGGCGGAAATAGCGATCGGTACTTCCTGCAGGTTTTCCGCACGTTTCTGGGCGGTTACCACCACTTCTTCGATTTCTGCGGCGTAGGCGGATCCACTGATGGCGGTGGCGAAGCCAATGGCCATGGAGAGTGTGGTCTTGGAAAAGTTGCGGCTCACGCCGGCAAACTTGGCGTCTTGCATCATCGCTTCCTCGCGTATTTGTTGTTATATCACTGCGTATTTATGTTGTTTTAGGTTACGCCGGATGGCGGCATAGTATTCGCAATTTGGTACGAATAAAAGCACAGACGGTGACCTTTGGCCACCCTGTGGTCATAATAAAATGCGCATTGTCACATTAGTCAGGTCTACTGGCGCAAAACTCTATTTAGCCGGTTAATAAAGGACCAGAGCGCCGTCCCGAATTAACCAACTTAATGGTACTCCAGTTGATATCCTCACTGCGCAAACCGTATTAGAAGGCATCGCCGACAATAAAGGAACCCGTCCATGCCCGTCCTGAAAAAACGCCGGCTTCCGGCCTACCTGCTCCTCGTGACTATTTCTGCCCTCTTGCTGGTCGGGATCACTGGCTACAGCATCCTGCACGGCTCCCTGCCCCAACTGAACGGGGAAATTACCAGCGCCGATATTCCGGCAGAGGCAACAGTTACCCGCGATGCGCAGGGTATCGCTTTCATTGAGTCTGAAGACCGCAACAGCAGTGCGTTCGCCCTGGGATACCTGCACGCACAGGAACGCTTCTTCCAGATGGACCTGTTGCGCCGCAATTCGGCCGGGGAGCTTTCGGCGCTGGTCGGCGCCGCCGCCCTGCCCCACGACCGCAAGATTCGGGTTCACCAGTTCCGTGCGCGGGCGGAGCGCAATCTGGACGCCATGCCGGCGATACAGCGCAAGATCCTCAAGTCTTACGTGAAGGGTGTGAATCAGGGGCTGACGGACCTCGACAGCGCGCCATGGGAGTACACCCTGCTCGGACAGGATCCAGCGCCCTGGACCGAAGCGGACAGCAGCCTGGCCATTTTCAGTATGTATCTGGCACTGCAGAGCCCCACGGCCAGCTATGAATTCCGCGATACCGCGCTGGAGGACCTGTTGCCGACAGATCTGTACCAGTTTTTCTTTCGTGAGGGCGGTCGCTGGGATGCACCGCTGATCGGTGATGCCCGCACCGGTGCGCCGCTGCCCGACACGCCGATTGCCGCGCTGCTGCAGGATGGTGATGACATTGCCTATATACCGTTTGGTAACGACGACAAGGTCTACGGGAGCAATAACTGGGTTGTCGGCGGCGCCTTAACCGACCACGGCGGCGCCATTCTCGCAGACGACATGCACCTGGAGCTGAACGTACCGAACATCTGGTATCGCGCCGGCTGGACAGTGCCCGGAACCACCAATGAAATGCGCGGTGCCACCCTGCCCGGCGGCCCGATCATGGTGGTTGGGTCCAACAGTAAAGTGGCCTGGGGTTTCACCAACACCATGGGTGACTGGGGAGACCTGGTTGTGCTCGAGGTGAGCGACGACGGCAAAACATACCGCACACCAGACGGCTTCCGGCCTTTTGAACTCGAACAGGAGCAGCTTGCCGTCAAGGGCCAGGATGCCGAGACCCTCACGGTGAAAAAGACCATCTGGGGTCCGGTGGTTGCTGAGAACCATCGCGGTGAACTGCTGGCGCTTCGCTGGGTTGCGCACGACAGCCGCGGGGCAAACCTCAACCTGCTGAACCTTGAAAAGGTCTCAAGCACCCGCGAAGCACTGGATTTGGGGCCGACGCTCGGCATCCCTCACCAGAACCTCGTTGTCGGTGATGCCAACGGCAACATCGGCTGGACAGTAGGCGGAGCCATCCCCAAACGCGCCGGTTTCGACGGTGCACGCAGCACATCCTGGGCGGACGGAGACAAGTACTGGGACGGTTACCTCGATGTATCCGAGCAGCCACGCGTCTACAACCCACCCTCGCACCGCATTTGGACAGCCAATGCGCGGACCATGGATGGCGAGTTCCTGCGGAAGATGGGCGATCACGGTTACGCACTGGGTGCGCGCCAGCAGCAAATCCGGGATGGCCTGTTCGCGCGCGAGCGCTTTGATGAACAGGGCCTGCTGGATATCCAGCTGGATGACCGGGCTGTGTTCCTGCAGCGCTGGCAGGCGCACCTGTTGTCGCTCCTGGATGCGCAATCGAGTGACAATTACGCAGAGGCGCGCGAGCTGGTTGCCAACTGGGGTAGCCGCGCATCGAGCGATTCCGCAGGTTACCGTATTGTGCGCAACTTCCGCCTGGAGGTGATCGAAATGGCCACCGCACCGGTGGTCACCTATATGCGCAAGCAGCTTCCGGACTTCGAGTTCGGCTCAGTGAAACGGCAGATGGAGTACCCGGTCTGGGACCTGATCACCCAGCGCCCGGCACACCTGCTCAATCCGGATTTCGAAAGCTGGGAAACCCTGCAGCTGGCCGCACTCGACAAGGCCCTGGACAAGATCCGCACCAGGGATGGATCCCTGGCCCAGGGTACCTGGGGCGTCCAGAACACTGCCCAGATCCAGCACCCGCTCGGCCGGGTAATTGCACCGGTCAACTGGCTCACAGCAATGCCTGCCGACCCGCTCCCGGGCGACAGCCACATGCCTCGCTTCCAGTCCCCGAAACACGGAGCCTCGCAGCGCATGGTGGTTTCACCCGGGCGCGAAGACAGTGCCATCTTCCACATGGCTACCGGCCAGAGCGCCAACCCGCTGTCACCGTTTTTTGGCAATGGTCATGAAGACTGGGCGGCGGGCAAGCCATCGCCGCTGAAGGAGCAGGAGGCGACATACACACTGGTGTTCAAACCGGAACGATAAGTCACTCAGTATTTGGATACAGGGCGCCTGCGGGCGCCCTTTCTGTATGTCAGGGGCTATTGCCCGCTCTCGTCCAGGATAGTGAGACTAAGGAATGTCAGCCCCAGCAACGCGGCCACCAGCAACGGCAACACGGGGATCATCAGGAGCGGAATGGCGGCAAAGAGCCAGATCTGGCCAACCCAGCGCCGGCGCGTACGGTAGATGGCGCCATAGCGACGCAGGTGGGGGTCGGTGTCATCGGGTAGGACAATCTCGCCTGCCAACGGGCGAAAAAAACACGGCAGTGCCGAGACGTAAAACCGGATAAGCGCCAAAAACATCCTCACCTCCACCAAGCAACGGCCGTAGAGGCAATTATAGTAAGGCGAGCGCGCTCACCCCTGTTGAGCGCATGTCAGTGGTACAGGGGCGGCTTCAGTCCAGGGCCGGCGAATACCAGTTGAGAGTATCGTGGAGGCGTACCACGCCACCGATAATAGTCAGGGCTGGCGCGGAAACCTCTTCTTCGACTACCCGCCGGGGCATGTCCGCGAGCGTCCCTATGACCACCCGCTGCTGTCGTGTGGTGCCCTTTTCGATAACTGCAATCGGGGTATGCGCCGGCATACCGTGCTCAATCAGCTGGCCGCAGATAATTTCGAGACCAGTCAGGCCCATATAGAACACCAGGGTCTGACCGGGACTCGCCAGCTCTACCCATGGCAGTGCCAGCTCACCTTCCTTCAGGTGCCCCGTGATAAAACGTACTGATTGCGCGTGGTCGCGATGTGTCAGGGGAATGCCGGCGTAGCTGGCACAGCCGGCTGCTGCAGTGATGCCGGGCACAACCTGGAACGGGATGCCGGCCTGCGCCAGCTTGTCGATTTCCTCGCCGCCACGGCCGAAGATAAACGGATCGCCGCCCTTGAGCCGGAGTACCCGCTTGCCCTCTTTCGCCAGGTCCACAAGCAACTGGTTGATGTCGTCCTGCGGCACAGCGTGAAAGGCTTTTTTCTTGCCCACGTAGATTCGGTCCGCGTCGCGTCGCACAAGCTCCATGACTTGATCGGACACGAGCCGATCATAGAGCACCACATCTGCCTGCTGCATCAACCGCAGCGCACGGAACGTCAACAGGTCCGGGTCGCCGGGTCCCGCGCCTACAAGGTATACCTCGCCAGGGTTGGGCGCACCGGATGCCGCCTGCTCAAGCATGCGTTCCAGTTGCGCGCTGGCAGCGACTGAATCGCCGCGCTCCACCAGCGCCGCGACCTCGCCATGGATCACGGCTTCCCAGAATGCGCGGCGCGCGTTTTCCGGCAAGCGGGCTTTTACTTCGGGGCGGTAACGGTCGCATAGCTCGGCCAGCTCCCCGAGCGATGGTGATAGCTGTGTCTCCAGTTCTGCGCGGATCTTGCGCGCCAACACCGGCGCACTGCCACCGCTACTGATACCAACGGCCAGCGGCCCGCGCTCTACCATCGAAGGAAAGGTAAAGGTACAGAGTGCGGGTTGGTCAACCACATTGACGGGAGTGCCGGCACGTTTGGCTTCTACAGCCACCTGCTCATTCAGCGCGGTATCTGCCGTAGCTGCAATGACCAGGGTTGAGTCTGCGAGGTCTGCGCTGCGATACGTGCGCACTGCAACGCCACCCCCGGAGGATGCTGCGATATCCGCGAGTTCGGTCTTAACTTCCGGGGCGACCACGTGGATCGCGGCCGAGGCTTTCTGCAGCAGCCGAGCCTTGCGCAGGGCCGTCGAGCCACCACCGACAATCAGGCACTTCCTGCCGGCAACATCAAAGGCAATGGGGAGATAACGCATTCAGGCTTCCTGCCGTACAAGGAGAGAGGCGGCCGGGCGCTGCGTGTCCCGGCCTGCTCAGGGGTATTCTTCTTTGGGCGGTTCAGGCGATCCGCTCAATACCGCCCATATAATTACGCAGGACTTCCGGCACCAGAATGCTGCCATCCGCCTGCTGGTAGTTTTCCAGCACAGCGATCAGCGTGCGACCAACCGCAAGTCCGGAACCATTCAGGGTGTGCAGCAGCTCCGGTTTGCCGCTTTCCGCGTTGCGGAAACGCGCTTTCATCCGGCGAGCCTGGAAATCGCCCATCAGCGAGCAGGAAGAAATCTCACGATATTTATCCTGGGACGGAATCCACACTTCGATATCGTAAGTCTTGCGTGCACCAAAGCCCATATCGCCACCGCACAGTACGACTGTGCGATACGGCAGGCCGAGCTTCTCCAGGATCTTCTCAGCGTGTCCGGTGAGCGTATCCAGCGCCTCCCCGGATTGATCCGGCCGCGCAAACCAGACCAGCTCGACCTTCTCGAACTGGTGCTGGCGAATCATGCCGCGGGTATCGCGACCGTGGGAGCCCGCCTCGGAACGGAAGCAGCAGGTGTGGCCGGCAAACTTGTGCGGCAGGCTCTCCGCGTCTTCCACAATTTCATTGCGGTACAGGTTGGTAACCGGTACTTCAGCAGTCGGTATCAGGTAGAAACCGCGCTCATCTGTCAGCTTGAACAGATCGTCCTCGAATTTCGGCAGCTGCGAGGTACCGAACAGGGAATCCTTGTTGACGATGACCGGCACGTTGATCTCGGTATAGCCGTGTTCCAGCGTATGCACGTCCAGCATGAACTGTGACAGCGCACGGTGCAGGCGCGCGACGCCGCCACTCATCACTGCAAAACGGGAACCGGTAATTTTGCTGGCGGTATCAAAATCCAGTCCGCCGAGGGATGCGCCGAGGTCGACATGGTCCTTGACCTCAAAATCAAAACTGCGCGGCTCGCCCCACTTGCGCACCTCGACGTTGTCATCCTCATCCGCACCTTCCGGTACGTCATCCGCGGGCAGGTTCGGGATGCCGAACAATATGTCCTCAAGCTCCGCCTGCAGGTTGTGCAGCTCCGCAGAGGCGGCGGAGAGCTCACTGCCAAGGTTTTCGACCTCCTTCAGCAGCGGCGCGATATCCTGGCCGGCTGCCTTGGCCTTACCGATATTCTTCGACTTGCTGTTGCGTTCGCTCTGCAGGGTTTCAGTACGGATCTGAATCTCCTTGCGGCGTTCTTCCAGGGCGTGCAGGCGTGCGGTATCAAGGGTAACACCGCGTTTCTTCAAGGCTTCTGCAACGTCGTCCAGTTGGTTGCGGATGAGCTTGGGATCGAGCATGTCAGTCTCTTTACAACGTTAGAAATATTTGAACCCCAGCCATAGCGCCAGACCAGTGGCCGCCAGGCAAAGTATCAGGGTCAGTATCAGGTAGGCCAAGGCCAGATAAGGTTGGCCATTGTGCCACAGAAGCAGGGTTTCTAGGGAATAGGTGGAGAAAGTTGTCAGGGCGCCAAAAAAGCCGGTCATTAGTATCAACCGCAGTTCCTGCGGGAGCAGTCCCTTTTCGACAATCAGGACATAGCACAGCCCTATAAAAAATGACCCGACAGTATTAACCAGCAGGGTGCCAAGCGGGAACTTGGCCCCCCACACGCCATAGGACCAGACCGTAACGGCGTGTCGTAACAGGGCTCCCAGCGCACCACCCAATGCGATTGCAAGCAGCTGCATACCCTACCCCTCATCCTCGTAGCGCCGCTGGGTACTCGCAGCATCCAGCTCCGCCAGGTGCGCCAGCTTCTCGCGGATCTTGATCTCCAGGCCCCGCGGCACAGGCTCGTACCAGCGTTGCCCGGCAATCTCTTCTGGCAGGTAGCATTCGCCCGCGGCGTAGGCTTCCGGTTCATCGTGCGCATAGCGGTACTCGGCACCGTGACCGAGGGACTTCGCCAGCTTGGTGGGCGCATTGCGCAGGTGCTCCGGCACATCATAACCGGGCATGCTGGCCACATCCGCCCGCAGACTTTTGTAGGCTGAGTAGACGGCATTGCTCTTGGGAGCGACGGCGATGTATGCCAGCGCCTGCGCAATAGCCAGTTCACCCTCCGGGCTGCCCAGGCGCTCCTGGCACTCCCAGGCATTCAGAGCCAGCTGCAATGCGCGCGGGTCTGCATTGCCGATGTCCTCCGTGGCCATGCGTACCACACGACGAGCGATGTAGAGCGGATCACAGCCGCCATCGAGCATGCGCGCAAACCAGTACAGGGCACCATCCGGACTGGAGCCCCTGACCGCCTTGTGCATGGCGGATATCTGGTCGTAAAAATAATCTCCACCCTTGTCGAAGCGCCGCACATCCGCCTGCATCACTTCGGAGAGTACGGCCTCGTCAATGACACGCTTGTCGCCTGACGCAGGCGCGAGATCCGAAGCGATCTCCAACAAGTTCAGTGCTGTGCGGGCATCACCGTCTGCCGCATTCGCTATGCGCTCCAGCGTTTCCTCGGTGACGGAGATGTTCGCATCTTTCAGTGACTGATCCTGCTGCACTGCACGCTGCAGCAGATTGACCAGCGCCCCGGACTCGATCTTGCGCAGCACATAAACCCGGCAGCGCGACAGCAATGCATTATTCAGTTCGAATGCCGGATTCTCGGTAGTGGCACCGATAAAGGTGATGGTGCCGTCTTCCACAAATGGCAGAAAGGCATCCTGTTGCGACTTGTTGAACCGGTGCACTTCATCCACGAACAGGATGCTGCTGCGACCGGTCTGCGCCTGGTGCTGCTGTGCTTCGGCGATCGCCTGGCGAATGTCTTTGACCCCGGAAAGTACTGCGGAAAGCGTCGCAAAGCGCGCGTCGCACTCCTCAGCCAGAAGCCGGGCGAAGGTGGTTTTGCCCACCCCGGGCGGGCCCCATAGCACCATGGAGTGCAGCTGGCCGCGCTCGACCGCTTCCCGCAGGGGTTTTCCGGGCCCTACCAAATGCGACTGGCCGACATAGTCGGCCAGTGTGGTCGGGCGCATACGGGCCGCAAGCGGTTGATAGCGTGGCTTTGGCTCAAACAGGTCAGGCATTATTCTTTGATGATGTCTGTACCGGGCGGCGGTGTAAACTGAAACAGGCCGGCATTGAGGGAGGGGTTCGCCTTTACCCGGCTGAAGCGGATCTTCGTGGTCTGCCCCATGGAGTCGCGCACGGACATATTCTTTGGCAGGCCCTTCTTGTCAAACTCGATTTCGAGAAAACGGAAGGGAGAACCGGATTTCTTCGGACTCAGCTGGAAACGCTTGCCAGCCTTGCCAACGTGGAACGCGCTGGCAATTTCCGCCGGATTGCCACCCAGCAACAGTGCCGGCGTTTCATGCAAGCCCCGGTCCGTCTTGCGAACCGTTACCTGCTCCAGATCCGGGTCGTACAGCCAGATGGTGCTGTTATTGGTCACCAGCAACTGCGGAAACGGCTCATTGCTCTCCCAGCGTATTCTGCCGGGCCGCTGCACATGGAACTTGCCATTGCTGGACTGCAGCTCTTCGCCGGACTCGTCAAAGATCTGCTGCCGGAAACTACCCTCGAGGCTGGCCAGTGGCCCCAGCAGCGCACTGAGTTCTGAGACCGCATCCTTGGCGACCACCGGCAGACTGAAAGGCAGTAAGAGCGCCAGGATTGCAATTACGCGGCTTGAATACGACATACTGTTCCCTCTTGCGTTTTCCTTTTACCGTGCCCAGTCTGGTCCAGCCAGGCTGAAGCGGCGCTGAACGACCTGCCCTCTGGCCGCAAGGCCATCATCTTTCCTTAAGCCTGTTATTCGCCTGCCGTATCCCCGCTGGTCCCCTGAACTGCAGCGCTTACCGGCACCAGCGGGTTGCCATATTGGGCGACAAACGCTCGCCCGAGTTCCATCGCGCCGCGATGATTGAGGTGGCTGTCATCGCGGTAGAGCGGGACGCCGTTCAGCACCGTCTGGCAGCGGTCGCTGTCGCACATGGCCAGTGCGGGGCTCAGCCACTCGAGCTGCGGGAACCTGGCGGCTGTCCGCTGCTTGAACTGACTGAACGGTTCGACCGCAGATTTAACCCCGTTGACCGGCAGAGAACAATCACTTTTTCCCTTAAGTACGCAATGTGCGAAAGACGCAGTGGGTAACTCGGGGATGGCCTCAAGCACAATGACCCTGTGCCCTTTGGAAAGGAGCCATGCAATCGCATTGTGGAAATAGCCTTCAAATGCCGGGTTGCGCAGATAGGAGTTCCACCAGGCGCCCACGAACACAGTCTTCGGTGGGCCGGAGAGGTATTCCATCAACGCCAGGTTGCGCAGGCGCTTCTCCTCATTGCCCGGGTAGGCGCGCCGGGTGTCGTCTTCCGTGATAAACGGTGTTGATGCCTGCGTAACCAACAACAGGGACAGGTCCGCATCTTCCAGCAGCTGGTCCACAAAACCCATTGCCGCAGTGGCATGGGAGTCACCGATCAGCACACTGTTTTCCGGTACACCCTGCCGCGCCACGCCAAAGCGACAGGCGTCACCGCGCTCAAAGGCATAGAAATCCCCGCGAAAACACGGCTTGAACAGCGCGCCGGCATTGCTCTGGGAAATCGCCGCATACAGCTCGCGCTTTGCCTCCGGTATCCGGAAACTCAGGTCGTCGGCAACGCGGATGGTCGTCTGGACTGACCAGATAAAGACGAACGGAATCGCGAGTAGCCACACCACAGACCGGCGCAGGCTCCAGCTGCGGTAACGGAACCGGTTCTCCACCAAGTGGTAGCTGGCCCAGGACAGGCCGATCAGCACGGCGACGAGGAGCAGCTTCTGTATCAGCGTCAGTTCCACGAGCTGATAGTTCAGCAGCGCGACAGGCGGCCAGTGCCACAGATAGAGTGAATAAGAAATGCCGCCGAGGAACACCATGGGCCGGCTGCCGAGTAGCCTGCCGAGATGGGTAGTACTGGCCGATTGGCCACCAAAAATTGCGAGCGCGGTACCGAGCGTTGGCCAGAGCGCATTGTAGCCCGGGAAGTGATCCGCACTGGTCAGGGAAAACGCCGATACGCCGATCAACACCAGTCCTGCGGCGACCAGCCACTGCCCTGCCCGAGGCGATACCGCCGGCAGGCGCCCGCGCGCCATTGAAAGCGCCAAACCGGCACCGAGCAGCAGCTCGAACGCCCGCGCCGGCAGCAGGTAGTAGGCTGCGGACGGATTTTGCTCGGCTAGGTGAACGGAAAGTGCGAACAGCACCAGCCAGCCGACAACGAGGCAGCTGACCTGGCGTGCCCGCGGCACCCATCGATACAGCGCAAGCATCAGCGCCGGCCAGAGCAGGTAAAACTGCTCCTCGACCGCCAGCGACCAGGTGTGCAGGAGCGTGATGGCCTGGGTATCCGGGGCAAAATAGCGGCTCAGTTCCGCGTAGTAGTAGAAATTGCTCAGCCCGAACAGGGAATAAACCCAGCTCTTGGCAAAGATGTAGTAGTCGTCGTCCATATAGAACGGCGAGATCATCAGGAAACTGGCAAAGGAAACCAGCAGGAAAACCGGGACCAGCCGCTTGACCCGCCGCCCGTAGAAATCAGAAAACGTGAAGGTACCGTTGCTGATACTGCGATCCAGCAGGCGCGTGATGACAAAACCGGAGATGACAAAGAAGACATCGACCCCGACAAAGCCCCCGGATATCCCGGGAAAGCCCAGATGGTAAAACACCACCAGCAGGACTGCGATTGCTCTCAGCCCCTCAATATCCCTGCGATACGCCTGCATAATCGATTATCTAAACGCCAGTTGATTTGGCGCGAATCCTATCATTTTGCAGGGCCGCTTTCACCGGGAGTCCGCCGGTCCACCTCCGCCCTTGCGTTACAGGCGGCCTGAGCGTGCGGGTCAGGCCGGCGGCGGTGCCAGTACCTCCCGGTTGCCGTTGATGCCCGGCTCAGAGACGACGCCCGCCGACTCCATCGCCTCAATCATGCGGGCTGCGCGGTTATAGCCGATGCGCAGTTTACGCTGCACGGAGGAAATGGAGGCCTTGCGGGTCTTGGTCACGAATGTCACGGCCTCGTCATACAGGGCGTCGCCCTCGGGGTCATCCCCTTCGCCGCCCTCGGACTGGATGCCCGGAACCGGAATGGAATTGTTCGAATCGTCGATGATGCCATCGATGTAATCTGGCTTGGCCCGGACCTGCCAGTCCGCCACAACCTTGTGGACTTCGTGGTCATCAACAAAGGCGCCATGGACCCGCACCGGTACCGCCGTTCCCGGGGGCAGGTAGAGCATGTCGCCGTGGCCGAGCAGCTGCTCTGCCCCGCCCTGGTCGAGGATGGTGCGCGAGTCCACCTTGGACGACACCTGGAAACCGATTCGGGTCGGCACATTGGCCTTGATCAGGCCGGTGATGACATCCACGGACGGGCGCTGGGTGGCGAGAATCAGGTGGATACCCGCCGCACGAGCCTTCTGCGCGATCCGCGCAATCAGCTGCTCCACTTTCTTGCCGACAATCATCATCATGTCGGCAAATTCGTCGATCACCACCACAATGGCGGGTAACGGTTGCAGCTCCGGGCGGTCTTCTTCGGTTTCCGGCTCCAGCAGGTCCACATTGGGTTGCCAGATCGGGTCCTTGAGGTGCTCGCCTTTCGAGGCCGCGTCCTTCACCTTGCGGTTGAAGCCGGCGAGGTTGCGCACACCCATCGCCGCCATCAGCTTGTAGCGCCGCTCCATTTCCCCCACGCACCAGCGCAGGCCGTTGGCGGCATCGTTCATATCGGTGATGACCGGGGTCAGCAGGTGCGGGATACCCTCGTAGACCGAAAGCTCCAGCATTTTCGGGTCCACCAGGATCAGTCGAACCTCTTCCGGCGTGGACTTGTAGAGCAGGCTCAGCAGCATCACATTGATACCGACAGATTTACCAGAGCCTGTGGTCCCCGCCACCAGCAGGTGCGGCATCTTGGCAAGATCTGCCACCACCGGCTGACCGGAGATATCGTGCCCCAGCGCCAATGTCAGCGGCGAGGCGGCGCGATCGAAAGCTTCTGCGGAGAGGACTTCGGACAGCCTCACCATCTGGCGGTTTTCATTCGGGATCTCGATCCCCACAACGGACTTGCCGGGGATGACCTCCACCACCCGCACGCTGATCACGGCGAGTGAACGTGCCAGGTCCTTGGCCAGGTTGGTAATTCGGCTGACTTTGACCCCCGCCGCCGGCTGGATTTCAAAACGCGTAACCACAGGGCCAGGCAGCACGGAAACCACTTCGGCGATTACGCCAAAGTCCTTGAGCTTCAGTTCGAGCAGGCGCGACAACGCCTCCAGCGACTCGCGCGAAAAACCGGCTTTCTGGTTGGCATCCGGCTCGTCCAACAGTGCGATGGGCGGCAGAGTGCCCGTCACCTCGGCGGGCGGCGCAAACAGTTCTTTCTGTTTTTCCCGTGCCGCGCGCGGGCTGATTTTCGGTTTGGGGGCGACAGGCTTGATGGTTGGCGGCTTGCGCTCGGCGACCCGCTTCTTCTCCTTCTCAACCACCACGGTACGTTCGATACGCGCACTCTCAGCAACCTGGCGCTCCTGGCGGCGCTGGCGCGCGCGCCGGATTCGACTGGCTACCCAGCCAGCGAGGGCCAGGGTCAGTGCGCCGATCCGGTCCATGAGGCGCAGCCAGGACAGGCCGGTAAACACAGTGATGCCGATCAGTACACCGGCCAGCAATATCACAGTGCCGCCGACATAGCCCATATTGGTTTCGAGCGCGGTCGCAACCGCGGCCCCGAGAATCCCGCCATTGGAGAAAGGCAGTGGCGCGGCGGCTTCTGCAAAGCAGAGGGTGCTAAGCCCGGCGCCAGCGGTCATCAGCAGCACCAGACCGCTCACGCGAATTGAGAACATCAGGCCGTTGAAGCCGGACACCTGCGCACGCAGGAGGCTTGCCGCGCGCATGATGATGAGGGCGGGGAAAAAGTACGCCATCCAGCCGAACAACGACAGGCAGACATCAGCCAACCAGGCCCCCATCGGACCGACGGCATTCATCACCTCAGCGCCGGTGCCGGTATGAGACCAGCCGGGATCGGCCGCGGAGTAACTGCCGAGACTGATGCCAAGCAGGACTGCACCGGCAATCAGCGCGATCAGGCTGCCTTCCGTCGCTATGCGATTGACGGTTGTACGGGCTTCAGTTGTCCCTGCGGTATCTTCGGCCTTCACGCGGCACCCCATTGTTATTCTTGAATCCAGGGCTCGAAATGGCTGGCGGCGCAGCCTCTGTGCCCTGCGCAGAATCCACTTTAACTGTCTTTTCCGCGCCGAATCAGCAGCTTACCAGTCTTTCCTCATGCGGACTACGAGGTCAAAAACTAGACAACCCCGGAAAGCGGGGCCCCACAATGCGCCCGGCCGCCATAGCAGCCGGCAAACAGGACGATAAAGGGAAACTATTTGGTGGATATCCACGCATCCCCTATCATACCGCCCTAATTTCGATCTGTAGCGCCGGATTATGTTCCGGGTTTCACAAGAGTTTTAGGTATCGAGGTCTAAATGAGCAACGCGAACCATCACCGCCTGATTATTCTCGGTTCCGGCCCCGCCGGATATACCGCCGCCATCTACGCAGCGCGCGCCAACCTGAACCCGGTGGTCATCACCGGTATGCAGCAGGGTGGCCAGCTGACCACCACCACCGAGGTGGAAAACTGGCCAGGTGGCGTTGCCGACCTGCAGGGTCCGGACCTGATGGTACAGATGCAGCAACATGCCGAGCGCTTCGATACCAATGTCATTTTCGATCACATCCATGAGGTGGATCTCAAGCAGCGTCCCTTCACCCTGAAAGGGAACGAAACCTACACTTGTGATGCTCTGATTATCTGCACCGGTGCATCCGCGCAATACCTCGGACTGGCTTCCGAGGAGGCTTTCCAGGGTCGCGGGGTTTCAGCCTGCGCAACCTGCGATGGCTTCTTCTACCGCGACCAGAAGGTGGCTGTAGTAGGCGGCGGTAACACTGCCGTGGAAGAAGCGCTTTACCTGTCCAATATCTGTAGCGAAGTGACCCTGATCCATCGCCGCGAGGAGTTGCGTGCGGAAAAGATCCTGCAGCAGCGCCTGCTCGACAAGGCAGAAAACGGCAATATCAAGCTTTGCTGGAACGCCACCCTGGACGAGGTACTCGGTGACGAAGCTGGCGTGACCGGTGTGCGCGTGCGCAGCACCAAGGATGAGAGCACCCGTGAACTGGACGTCTCCGGCGTATTCATTGCCATCGGCCACAAGCCGAACACCGATATCTTTGAAGGACAGCTGGAAATGAACGGTGGCTACATCATCGTCAAGAGCGGCATTGAAGGTAATGCAACCGCCACTTCGGTGCCGGGCGTATTTGCCGCAGGTGACGTGGGCGACCACATCTACCGCCAGGCAGTTACCTCTGCGGGCTCTGGCTGTATGGCAGCACTGGACGCCGAGCGTTTCCTCGACGCAGAAGGCGAGTAACGCCTTTAGGCCGGGACACGGGTATCGCCGATGCTTGAGCTGCTCGATCCCGATGACCCGGCCTATTTCCCCCCATCCGAGCATGCGCTGGACGACCCCAACGGCCTGCTGGCCGTCGGTGGTGACCTCTCCCCGACTCGCCTGATCAACGCCTACAAACGTGGCATTTTTCCCTGGTATTGTGACGGCCAGCCAATCCTGTGGTGGTCTCCCGATCCACGCTGTGTTGTTATCCCGCAAGATTTCAGGATCCGACGCAGTTTGCGCAAAGTCCTCCGCAAGGGCCTGTTTACCGTCACGTTCGACCGGGCATTTGATGCGGTCATGGCCGCATGCCAGGAGCCGCGCAGCTATGAGAGCGAAACCTGGATCACGCCGGATATGCGCACTGCCTATAACCGGTTGCACGAGATGGGGGTCGCCCATTCGGTGGAATGCTGGCACCAGGGGGCGCTGGTTGGCGGCATTTACGGACTGGCCATCGGGCGTGTGTTCTTCGGCGAGTCGATGTTTCACCGTATGACCGACGCGTCCAAAGTAGCCTTTGTGCATCTGGTGGAGCAGCTAAAATTATGGGAATACCACCTGATTGACTGCCAGGTGACAAACGATCACCTGCTGAGCCTCGGCGCGTGCGAGATTCGCAGGTCGGAATTTGAAGCGCTACTCAGAGAGCATTTGCCGGAGCCGTCGTTTCCCCAGCCCTGGCAGCTGGAATGGCACTATGAGTAAAATTTCCCCGCTCGACTCGATCAGGTTGCTGGCAACCCTCCCCCACCCTTGCGGCTACCTCGATGGTCGCGAGTCCACGACCGTGTTTGTCGATCCATCGTTCGATATCGAAGCGCGCACCTACGGCCATCTCACCACCCTGGGCTTTCGGCGCAGCGGTGAATACCTGTATCGCCCGCATTGTGCGGACTGCTCCGCCTGCGTGCCATCGCGCATTCCTGTGGGCAGGTTCCAGCCGAGCCGGCAACAGCGCAAGACCCTCAAGCGCAACCGCGACCTGGTACCAACGGTGCTCGACGATATCGTCACGGATGAACACTACGGCCTGTATGCGCGATATATTGAGGGTCGCCACAAGGACGGGGAGATGTACCCGCCCTCACGCGAGCAGTTTGATAACTTCCTCGCAACCAGCGGCTGGGGGACAGCTGCGTTTGTCGAGTTCCGAAAGGACGGGCGCCTGGTCTGCGTGGCAGTTACCGATATCACCCCGGCTGGCCTGTCGGCCGTGTATACGTTCTACGACCCGCTCGAAGTTCGACGCAGTCTCGGTACCTTCTCCATACTTTACCAGGTCGAGTGGGCGCGGGAGCTGGGCCTGCCCGCGGTCTACCTGGGTTACTGGATCGAGGAGTGCCGCAAAATGGCCTATAAACAGCAGTTCCAGCCGCTCGAACTCTTCCGCGACATGGAATGGCGCCAACATATCCCCTAATATCCCCGTGGCTATTGGCCTGAAGCGCTTTTTCGGGCAAAATGCACGCCCGTCGGTACCGCGGTATACAATTTCAGGTGCCGAACAAGCTCACAGCCCGGATGTAGGCGGCTGGTGAAGCGCACTAACAGGATTAAAGCAATACCGAGGTTTATGCCGCATGGCAAAAGACGATCAGATTGAAATGGAAGGTGAGGTCATCGACACCCTGCCGAATACCACTTTTCGCGTAAAGCTGGAAAACGGCCACGTCATCACCGCCCACATTTCAGGAAAGATGCGCAAGAACTACATCCGCATCCTGACTGGCGACAAGGTCAAGGTTGAAATGACACCTTACGACCTGTCCAAGGGCCGCATCACCTATCGCGCCCGCTAAAGGCAAGCCTGTCATCAGGCTCCTTGCATGAAACGCAAAAAAGGCCGCCCGAATAATCGGGCGGCCTTTTCTTTTACGTGCCGGATGGTAGGTGTCAGGCCGGGACTGCGGCGCCGAGCTTGAGCTCCCCATCCTCGATTGTGACATGCACATGCCCACCCTCGGCTGCCATATCGCCAAAGAGCACCATTTCGGCCAGGGGCTTCTTCAGTTTTTCCTTGATCAGGCGAGCCATCGGGCGCGCGCCCATTCGCTCGTCGTAACCGTTCTCTGCCAGCCAGACCCGTGCCTCCTCGGACACATGTAGAACAACACCGCGATCGTCCAGTTGCGCCTGCAACTCGACCAGGAACTTGTCCACCACAGTCTTAACGGTGTCCATATCCAGCGCACCGAACTGGATAATGCTGTCCAGGCGATTCCTGAATTCCGGGGTAAACAGTTTCTTGATCTCTTCCATCCCATCGCTGGTGTGATCCTGATGGGTAAAGCCAATTGAACGGCGGCTCATGACTTCAGCACCGGCGTTGGTGGTCATGATCAGGATGACATTGCGGAAATCGGCCTTGCGCCCGTTGTTGTCCGTCAGGGTGCCGTGATCCATCACCTGCAGGAGCAGGTTGAAGACTTCCGGGTGGGCCTTCTCGATCTCATCGAGCAGCACCACACTGTGCGGGTGCTTGGTAACCGCATCCGTCAGCAGGCCGCCCTGGTCGAAACCCACATATCCCGGTGGCGCGCCAATCAGGCGGGAAACCGTGTGGCGCTCCATGTATTCGGACATATCGAAGCGAATCAGCTCGATACCCATCACTTCTGCCAGCTGTCGGCAGAGTTCGGTCTTGCCGACACCGGTAGGGCCGGAGAACAGGAAGGATCCGATCGGTTTTTCTTCCGAACCGAGGCCCGCACGGCTCAGCTTGATAGCCGTGGACAGTGCACCGATGGCTTCGTCCTGCCCGAAAACCAGCATCTTCAGATTTTTGTCGAGGTCCGCCAGCTGCTTTTTGTCAGACGCGGACACGCTCTTTGCCGGAATCCGGGCCATCTTGGCAACCACATTTTCAATGTGGGTCACGCCGATGATGTCGGTCCGGTCTGCTTCCGGCAACAGCACCTGGAACGCACCCGCCTCATCAATCACGTCGATCGCCTTGTCTGGCAGGAACCGCTCGGTGATATGGCGATTGGCCAACTGGGCGGCTGCGAGCAGTGCCGCATCCGTAAACTGCACCTTGTGGTGATCCTCGAAACAGGTTTTCAGACCCTTGAGGATCTCGTAGGTCTCATCCACCGAAGGCTCGTTCACATCGATTTTCTGGAAACGGCGAGAAAGCGCCCTGTCCTTCTCGAAAATCCCACGGTATTCCTGAAACGTGGTCGACCCGATACAGCGCAGTTCACCGCTGCTCAGCAAGGGCTTCAGCAGGTTGGACGCATCCATCACACCACCGGAAGCGGCACCTGCGCCAATGATGGTATGAATTTCATCGATAAACAGAACGGCGTGCTGGCGTTTCTTCAGCTCCGCAAGCAGCGCCTTGAAGCGCTTCTCGAAATCACCGCGGTACTTGGTACCCGCCAGCAGGGAGCCTAGGTCCAGCGAATAGATGATTGCATCGAGCAGCGGCTCCGGCACTTCCTCATCGACAATGCGGCGCGCTAGGCCCTCGGCGATGGCGGTCTTACCGACACCGGACTCGCCCACAAGTAACGGGTTGTTCTTGCGGCGGCGCGCCAGCACCTGGGTAACGCGCTCTACTTCAGGCGCGCGCCCCACCAGCGGGTCGATACGACCCAGAATTGCTTCCTGGTTTAGATTGGTCGCGTAGGCTTCCAGCGGATCGCTGCCGCCGGATTCATTACCGGTGTTGAGATCTTCGTCGACATTGTGTTCCGGCGCAGGGTCCACGTTGCCATGATTGTTGCCGGAACTCACCCGTGAAATACCATGGGTGATGTAATTCACCACATCGATACGCGCAACGCTCTGCTGCTTCAGGTAATAGACGGCTTGGCTTTCCTGCTCACAGAAAATAGCGACCAGCACATTTGCACCGGTAACCTCTTTCTTGCCGGAGGACTGCACGTGAAAAACGGCGCGCTGCAGCACGCGCTGGAACCCCAGGGTCGGCTGGGTTTCGCGCTCGGCATCAGCTTCCGGAATCAGGGGGGTGGTGGAATCGACAAACTCGAGCAATTCACGGCGCAGGGTACTCAGGTCAGCACCACACGCACGCAGAACTTCCGCTGCAGATTCGTTGTCCAACAGTGCGAGCAACAGGTGCTCGACCGTCATAAATTCATGACGCTTGGCGCGGGCTCCCTTAAATGCCAAGTTCAGCGTAACTTCCAGATCCTTACTAAGCATTTGCTACAACCTCGCACCCCACCGCAAACAAGTATTTGCTAATCTTCTTCACCCTCGTCAGCCTCAATCTCGCAAAGCAGCGGATGTTGATTATCGCGAGCATACTGGTTGACCTGGGCGGCCTTTGTTTCCGCTATATCTCGAGTATAGACACCACACACCGCTTTCCCTTTGGTGTGTACACGCAACATGATCTGAGTAGCACGCTCGCGCCCAATCGAAAAAAACAACTCCAGTACTTCGACGACAAAATCCATCGGCGTGTAGTCGTCGTTGAGCATCACCACCTTGTACATGGGCGGACGCTTGAGTTGGGGCTTCGCTTCCTGTACGGCCGTTTCGCCGTCACCGAATGGCAGCAGCGGGTCATCGTCACCGGACTGCATACGAATAGCCGAGAATTCACCAAATTTCTTCATTAGCCCGAATTATTTCCCATTTTATTTCGGCAACAGCAACAGCATAACCGTTACCGTGCAAATTGCATTACACCTTCATCGCCAATGTTACTTGCTGTGATCCTCTCAAAACAACGAGCAATCCCGGTTATCTGAGACTCACCGGTTATGGCGGGCCGCCCCATTTTAGGTCGCCTGGCGTCGGCTTGACTTATATTTCGCGTTTCGATACAAGAGGACATGCCGATAGGGATCTTGGCTAAAAAATAGTAATAAAAACGAATTACATTAATAAAGTTTGTAATAAGGGCGGGCCCGTCCAACCTGATTGTGACCCGGGCACGTCTTGGCAATAGAGGGATTTCGTCATGCCAACAGGCACCGTCAAGTGGTTCAACAATGCCAAGGGGTACGGTTTTATCCTCTCCGACGAGGGTGGCGAAGACCTCTTCGCGCACTACTCCTCCATCCTTATGGATGGCTACCGCACACTCAAGGCCGGCCAGCAGGTAACGTTTGACGTTATCAAGGGCGACAAGGGCCTCCACGCGACCAATATCGGCCCCGTGACCGCCGTCCAGGCCAAGGCGCCTGCCACTGAAAAGACAGAATCGGCGGAACCGGCCGAGGAAGCGCTGGGCTAATTCCAGCAGGCATAAAAAACCCCGGTAAGACCGGGGTTTTCTGTTTCCGGAATTGCCCGGAAGCTGGCAAGTGCGCCGGGAAACCGGCGCGCCGTCATCAGCCCATGTGCTTGATGACTTCCTCACCGAATGCAGAGCAGGACTTCAGCTCTGCATCATCCATCAGGCGCTCGAAGTCGTAAGTGACGGTCTTGGCGCTGATTGCACCTTCCACGCCCTTAACAACCATGTCTGCCGCTTCGTTCCAACCCAGGTGGCGCAGCATCATCTCCGCAGACAGGATCAGGGAGCCTGGGTTTACCTTGTCCTGGCCAGCGTACTTCGGTGCAGTACCGTGGGTCGCCTCGAACAGGGCAACGGCGTCAGACAGGTTTGCACCCGGCGCGATACCGATACCACCAACCTGTGCGGCCAGTGCGTCAGACAGGTAGTCACCGTTCAGGTTCAGGGTGGCGATTACGCTGTACTCTGCCGGGCGCAGGATGATCTGCTGCAGCATCGCATCGGCGATAACGTCCTTGACCACGATTTCCTTGCCGGTCTTCGGGTTCTTGAAGGAGTGCCACGGGCCGCCGTCCAGCGGCTGCGCACCAAACTCGTCACGAGCCAGTTCATAGCCCCAGTCACAGAAGGAACCTTCGGTGAACTTCATGATGTTGCCCTTGTGAACCAGCGTTACGGAGTCGCGGTCCTGGTCAACAGCGTACTGGATCGCCTGGCGAACCAGACGCTTGGTGCCTTCTTCGGAAACCGGCTTGATGCCGATACCGCAGTTCTCCGGGAAGCGGATCTTCTTAACATCCATTTCTTCCTTCAGGAACTTGATGACCTTGTTCGCCTCATCGGTACCAGCTTTCCACTCGATACCCGCGTAAATGTCTTCGGAGTTTTCACGGAAGATCACCATGTCTACCTTGTTCGGCTCTTTAACCGGAGAAGGCACGCCCTGGAACCAGCGCACCGGGCGCTGGCACACGTACAGGTCCATTTCCTGGCGCAGGGCAACGTTCAGGGAACGGAAACCGCCACCCACAGGCGTGGTCAGCGGGCCCTTGATGCCGACAACGTATTCACGTACGGCTTCCAGGGTTTCAGCCGGGAACCAGTCGCCAGCGTAGGTTTCAGCAGCCTTCTCGCCGCAGTAGACTTCCATCCACGCGATGGACTTGTCTCCACCGTACGCTTTCTCGATGGCCGCATCGGTCACCTTGCGCATGACCGGGGTAATATCAACGCCGATGCCGTCACCCTCGATGAAAGGGATGATCGGGCGGTTCGGGACATTCAGGGAATTGTCCGCGTTGACCGTAATCTTTTCGCCGTCAGCCGGCACCTGGATATGCTGGTAACCCATATTGGTGAAACTCCATACTCCGAATTGGTTTCAGCCACACAATCTGTACAATTCCGCTGCATTCAGCTTACGCGGCTGCAGCACAGTGTAATGATTGCGGGCTGGCATAAATAAGAGAACCCCCGGTCAGTCAGTAGCGCTGCCAGAACACTGACAGTACATATCTGCGTCGAAATCCCCAGGATTTGAACGTTTACTACCGAAAGAGGGATCACTGGCCCAAAAAATCGGCGCGATTATAGCAGAACCCACTTTTTTTTGTAGCTGGCTTACAGAATTGTGGCCAAATAGTCCGGAATCAATATCATCAATGAGCAAGGTCCTGCTGTTCAACAAGCCTTACAACGTTCTCAGCCAGTTCACTGATGAGCGCGCCGATGGCAGCGCCCGGCGCACCCTGGCCGAGTTCATCAGTCGGCCCGGGTACTATGCGGCCGGGCGCCTTGACTACGACTCTGAAGGCCTGCTGATCCTGACCGATGACGGCCAGCTACAACAGCGCATCAGCAATCCTCGCAACAAACTGCCAAAAACTTACTGGGTGCAGGTGGAAGGCCTGCCTGACGAGGCCGCCCTTCGCCAGCTTCGCCAGGGCGTTCTCCTGAAAGACGGCCCCACCGCGCCAGCGAAGGCCGCAGAAATGGCGCCACCTGCCATCTGGCCGCGCAAGCCGCCGATCCGCGAGCGCCGTGACACACCCACCTGCTGGATTGAGCTCACTATTACGGAAGGTCGCAATCGCCAGGTCCGGCGGATGACAGCGGCGGTGGGCCACCCTACCCTGCGTCTGGTACGGGCCGGGATTGGCCACTGGACCCTTGGGTCACTTCAGCCCGGGGAATACCGTGAGGAAACCGTGCACCTGCCCACCAGCGCGCGGCAGAAACCAGTACGGAAGCACCGCCAGCGGCGCTAAGGTTCAGGATTCACGGCAAAATTGGGAAATATTGGCCTTCCCGAACAACACGGGTAGAATTACGCCCCCTTTTTGGCGCTTCGGGCACCGATACGGTCCAAGGCACCCGAAGCGACTTGATCCAGAACCCTGAACAAACACCGGTATCCGATCCTGATGAATCCAGCTTCCAAATCGGCTCGCGTTATCGTCGGCATGTCCGGCGGCGTCGATTCCTCCGTCTCCGCTCTCCTGTTGATGCAGCAGGGTTACGAGGTGGAGGGCCTGTTCATGAAGAACTGGGATGAAGATGACGGCACCGAATACTGTACCGCCAAGGAAGACCTCGCTGACGCGCAGGCAGTCTGCGACAAGCTCGGCATCAAGCTGAATACCGTGAATTTTGCGGCGGAATACTGGGACAATGTATTCGAGTACTTTCTGTCCGAGTATCGTGCAGGACGCACGCCAAACCCGGACATCCTCTGCAACCGGGAAATCAAGTTCAAGGTCTTTCTGGAATATGCCCAGATACTCGGGGCAGACTATATCGCGACAGGTCATTACACTCGCCGCCTTGATAAGGATGGGCATACCTACCTGCTGAAGGGACTCGACAACAACAAGGACCAGAGCTACTTCCTGCATGCCGTTGGCGAGCGGGAATTTGCGCGCTCGTTGTTCCCTGTAGGCGAGCTGGAGAAGCCGGAAGTCCGCAGGATCGCCGAGGAGCACGACCTCATCACCCACAACAAGAAAGACAGCACTGGCATCTGCTTTATTGGTGAGCGCCGCTTCAAGGACTTTCTTGAGCAATACCTGCCCGCGCAGCCGGGTCACATGGAGACCCCGGAAGGCGAAAAAATGGGTCACCATCAGGGCCTGATGTACCACACCATCGGCCAGCGCCAGGGTTTGCACATCGGCGGCGTCAAAGGCAGCGACAACGCCCCCTGGTTTGTGGTCGGCAAGGACCTCGAGCGCAACGTATTGCTGGTTGGCCAGGGCAAGCACCATCCACTGCTTTACAGCACAGGCCTGATCGCAACCCAGGCACACTGGATCAACGGCGCACCGACGGCCGCGGAGCTCACCTGCAAGGCGAAGACACGCTACCGCCAGGAAGATCAGGCCTGCCGGATTTTTGTCGGCGACAAGGGTCGCCTGGCGATCGAATTCGATACGCCCCAGCGCGCCATAACACCCGGTCAATCGATTGTCTTTTATGACGGCGAAGTATGCCTCGGCGGCGCCGTGATCGAAGAAGCGACCGGAACCGGCACCGTAGACACTTCCAACTACTGAGGCGGGAACAAGCATTGAACTCATCGCCGCGCAACCAGATTATCGCCCTGGCAGGGGTCTTCCAGGCGGCAGCGCTTGTGGAGCGTCTGGCCAAGACAGGTACTGCACCGGAGGCAGAATGCACGACCTGCGTGGAAAGCCTGTTCAAGCAGAACCCCGAATCCGTGGAGGATGTTTTTGGGGGTGCGGAAAATATCGAATTTGGCCTCAAGATCCTCAGGCAGTTCCTGGCCAAGCGCCAGCACCCGGAGTTCACTGACAGCCTGCGTTACGTACTCTCCATCCTTTACCTGCAACGACAGCTTGGCAAGAACCAGGCAGTGATGGAGATTGTCGGCAGCCGCCTGGACAAGGCAAAGAGCCAACTGGAGCACTTTGGCCCGAACCACGACAACCTGTTTGCGGCCCTCGCTGGAATCTATACCGACACGCTCAGCACCTTCCGTTTCCGTATTCAGGTGCTCGGGGATTTCAATTATCTGCAACAGCAGAGGATCGCAAACCAGATCCGAACACTGCTGTTTTCCGGCGTGCGCGCCGCCATGCTCTGGCGGCAGACCGGTGGCTCCCGAATGCATCTGGTGTTCAAGCGCAAGAAACTGGTTGCCGCAGCGGACCGACTGCTGGAAGAATTTCACACACTTTAATTTCGTACTTTTTGACCTGGTACTCTGGAGAGAGTCATTATGAATTTCGAGCTTTCCGCGCTGACAGCGGTTTCCCCTATCGATGGCCGTTATGGCAGCAAAACGGCACCGCTGCGGGGAATTTTCAGTGAATACGGATTGATCCGGGCCCGCGTCACCGTGGAAATCCGCTGGCTGCAGAAGCTCGCGGCGCACACCCAGATCAGCGAAGTGGCACCCTTTAACGATGCCTCAAACGCCCTGCTCAATAGCATCGTCGACAACTTCAATGAGACGGATGCAGCGCGCATCAAGGAAATCGAAGGCACCACCAACCATGATGTAAAAGCGGTCGAGTACTTCATCAAGGAAAAGATTTCTGCGGATGAATCCCTGAACGCAATCAATGAGTTCGTACACTTTGCCTGCACGTCCGAAGACATCAACAACCTCTCCCACGCGCTGATGCTGCGCGAAGGTCGCGACCAGGTCGTAGTGCCGGCCATGCAGGAAATCGCAGATAGCATTGCAGCGATGGGCCGTACATTTGCCAGCGTACCTATGCTCTCGCGCACCCATGGCCAGACCGCCAGCCCGACCACTGTGGGTAAGGAATTCGCCAATGTAGCAGCGCGGATGCGCCGCCAGATCGAGCAGGTCAACAAAGTTGAACTCCTCGGCAAGATCAATGGCGCGGTCGGCAACTACAACGCACACCTGTCGGCTTACCCGGACGTAGACTGGGAACAGAACGCGGAAGATTTTATCACCGGCCTGGGCCTGACCTGGAATCCCTACACTACCCAGATTGAACCGCACGATTACATCGCTGAACTGTTCGATGCCATGGCACGCTTCAACACCATCCTGATCGACTTCGATCGTGATGTATGGGGCTATATCTCGCTCGGCTATTTCAAGCAGAAAACCGTCGCTGGCGAGGTCGGATCCTCCACCATGCCGCACAAGGTAAACCCGATCGACTTCGAAAACTCGGAGGGCAACCTTGGCCTGGCCAATGCTGTGTTCCAGCACCTGGCTGCGAAGCTGCCGGTTTCCCGCTGGCAGCGGGACCTGACCGACTCCACCGTACTGCGCAACATGGGCGTGGGCGTTGGCTACTCGGCAATTGCCTATGCCGCCACCATGAAAGGCCTGGGCAAGCTGGAACTCAATGAGGCTCGCCTCGCGGAAGACCTGGACAATGCCTGGGAAGTCCTTGCAGAGCCAATCCAGACCGTGATGCGCCGCTACAATGTAGAAGAGCCCTACGAGAAGCTGAAGGCCCTGACCCGCGGCCACGGCATGACAAAGGAAACCATGCTCAACTTCATCGAGACCCTGGAAATCCCTGAAGAGGCCAAACAGCGCTTGCGGGAGATGACACCGTCCAGCTATATCGGCAACGCGGTCGAACAGGCCTCGAAATTCTGATCCGGCAATCTGGGGCGGCAAATTTGCCGCCCTTTTTTATGGAAGTACCAGCATGAACGCCACCCCGTTACAGCCACTCACAATGCTTGGCGACATTCCAGTTGAGCAATTCCTGAGTGAATACTGGCAAAAGAAGCCATTACTGGTTCGCAATGCGTTTCCGGGTTTTCGGTCACCACTCTCCCCGGAGGAACTTGCCGGCCTTGCAATGGAAGAAGCTGTCGAATCCAGGCTTGTGTTAGAGCATGGAGAAGACGGCCCGTGGCAACTGAAAAACGGCCCCTTTACGGAAGAGGAATTCCTGCAGACACCGGAGTCTCACTGGACGCTACTCGTTCAGGCGGTGGATCAGTGGGTCCCGGAAATTGCGCAGCTTCTGGAGCCCTTCCGCTTCCTGCCCTCCTGGCGACTCGACGACATCATGATCAGCTACGCCTCCGATAAAGGTAGTGTCGGGCCGCATTTCGATTTCTACGATGTTTTCCTGCTGCAGGCGGAGGGTAAACGACGCTGGCAGGTGGGCAGACTGGTGGATGCTGACAGCCCCCGGGTAGAGGGTACGCCGCTGAACATCCTGCGCGAGTTTGAGCCGCTGCAGGATTGGGCGCTGGAACCGGGTGACATGCTCTACCTGCCTCCACAGGTCAGCCACTGGGGTACCGCTGTTGGTCCCTGTACGACGATCTCTGTGGGATTCCGCGCGCCATCCGCAAAGATGCTACTCGAGGATCTGAGTGGCGATCTTGCACAGCAGATACCGGACTCCACGCGCTTTACCGATGCTGCCATAGACCCGAAGCAGGCACAGGGAGAGATCCTTCCGGATGCGGTCTCGCAGGTGCGTAACCTGATTATCCGGCAAATGGATAACCCGGCCTTTATTTCGCGGTGGTTCGGCGAGCTGATGACCGAAGTAAAATATCCTGAAGTCGTCGCCGCGGAAGCGGGCCTGGCGGAAAACTGGCGTGAGCAGGTCGCGGAGCATCCACTGGTATTGAACAGCAGTTCGCGCTGCGCTTTCACGCGCGAGCCCGGTTTCCTGTTTGTCGACGGAGACAGCTACCCTGCCCCTGTGGATTTCTGTGAGGTATTCTGCGCAGGCCAGTTGATCGACCGTGATACCCTGGAAAAATGGCCGTTTCTGATGGAGGCCAACGGCCTGGTGGACCAGCTGGTGAATCACGGCGCATTGCATTTTCCGATAGATGATGAATACCAAGAAGAATAACTGTGGTGGCAAATATCCGTATTGAAGATGCAACCTGGCCGGACGATGAGGCACCATTGCGCACCGTACGCCAGAAAGTGTTCGTCGAGGAGCAGTCCATTGATCCGGCAATAGAATGGGATTCGCTGGAGCCGAGTTGCCAGCATTTTATCGCCTATGACGGCGAGCGCCCCATTGCAACCGGCAGACTCTCACCCGCCGGCAAGATCGGTCGCATGGCGGTACTACCGCAATACCGCGGCAGCGGCATTGGCCGCAGAATACTCGACCACATCTGCGACTTCGCGCGGGAACATGGCCACAGGCAGGTACACCTCCATGCACAGAGCGGTGCCACCGCCTTTTACGAAAAATCCGGGTTCCAAATAGATGGACCCGGATTTGTGGAGGCAGGTATCGACCACCTGCCGATGTCACGCGAGCTCTAAAGCCCGCGCAACCCTGAGCGGCCTCAGCCGTTCAACGCCTTAAACTGACGACGACGTGCATGCAACACCGGCTCTGTGTAACCACTCGGCTGCTCACAACCCCTGAACACCAGTTCACACGCGGCCTGATACGCAATGCTGCCATCGAGGTCCGCGGCCATCGGGCGATAGCTCGGGTCGCCAGCATTCTGTCCGTCTACAACCTTTGCCATGCGCGCCATCACTTCGCGCACCTGTGACTCGCTGCAGATGCCGTGCGCGAGCCAGTTTGCGATATGCTGGGACGAAATACGCAGTGTTGCGCGATCTTCCATCAGACCAACATCGTTGATGTCCGGCACCTTTGAACAGCCGACTCCATGCTCCACCCAGCGCACCACATACCCCAGGATGCCCTGGGCATTGTTTTCCAGCTCCCGCGTGATCTGCTCTTCTGACCATTCGGGCCTGGTTGCAACCGGGATTGTCAGGATGTCGTCAAGGGAAGCGGGCTGCCTGCCTGCAAGCGATTGCTGCACGCTCGCCACATCCACCTTGTGATAATGCAACGCATGCAGCGTTGCCGCTGTCGGGGACGGTACCCATGCAGTATTCGCACCCGCCTGCGGGTGGCCAATCTTGGCCGCCATCATGTCAGCCATGTTGTCGGGGATTGGCCACATACCCTTGCCAATCTGGGCCCGACCACTGAACCCGCTGGCAAGGCCGCAGTCCACGTTCCAGTCCTCGTATGCAGAGAGCCACGGGCACTGCTTCATCTCTGCCTTAGGCACCATCGGTCCCGCGCGCATCGAAGTGTGGATTTCATCTCCGGTACGATCGAGGAAACCGGTATTGATAAACACCACCCGATCCTTGGCGGCATGAATACAGGCTTTCAGGTTGACCGTGGTGCGGCGCTCTTCATCCATGATGCCGACCTTCAGCGTGTTGCGCGGCAGACCGA
Organism: Biformimicrobium ophioploci; assembly: GCF_030270605.1. Lineage (GTDB taxonomy): Bacteria > Pseudomonadota > Gammaproteobacteria > Pseudomonadales > Cellvibrionaceae > Biformimicrobium > Biformimicrobium ophioploci. Next base: position 165,667 of record NZ_BSYJ01000005.1, on the reverse strand, counting down.
TCGCATCTTCAACGCGGTCGAAGAGGTCATTGGTCAGCGTCACTTCCTCCGGGCCATGCATCTTCGGTTTCACGATATAGACACTGCCGGTACGGGAATTACGTGGGCCTTCCTTCTTGTAGAGGTCGTGCAGTGCAATAGTTGCTGTAAACATCGCATCCAGCATGCCTTCAGGAACCTCATTGCCGTCAGCATCCAGTACCGCATCGTTCTTCATCAGGTGGCCGACATTGCGGACGAACATCAGGCTGCGGCCAGGCAGGGAGAAGGAGTCCCCGTTGGCTGCCGTATAAGTGCGATCGGCATTCAGCTGACGGCTGAACGTCTTGCCGCCTTTACTGACCTCCTCCGCGAGGTCACCTTTCATCAGGCCAAGCCAGTTTTTGTAGACCAGCGCCTTGTCTTCTGCGTCAACCGCCGCCACGGAGTCTTCGCAGTCCATGATGGTTGTCAGCGCAGACTCTACCAGAAGATCCTTCACCCCGGCCTTGTCGGTCTTGCCGATTGGGTGTTCCCGGTCTATCTGGATTTCCACGTGCAAGTTGTTGTGCGCAAGCAATACACTCTCTGGCGCAGCAGCGTCACCGCGATAACCCTTGAAAGCGGAGGGGTCTTGCAGGCCACTCTTTTCACCGCCCTCGAGCTCCACCTCAAGATGGGCGCCTGAAACCGCATAGCGAACGGCATCACTGTGCGAGCCGCTGGCAAGCGGCAGCGTCAGGTCGAGGAAGTCACGCGCGTATTCGACAACCCTGGCACCACGTACCGGGTTGTAAACGCTGCCCTTTTCGGCACCGCCGGCATCGCTAATCACATCGGTGCCATACAGCGAGTCATACAAACTACCCCAGCGGGCATTTGCGGCGTTCAGGGCGTAACGCGCATTCATCACCGGCACCACCAGTTGCGGCCCTGCCAGCCGGGCTATCTCGGCATCTACATTGTTGGTACCGATTAAAAACGCGGCCGGCTCCTCGACCAGGTAGCCGATCTCTGTAAGGAAAGCTTTATAGGCCTCCGCATCCACGGCGGGATTGGCGCGGTGCCAGGCATCGATCTTTTCCTGCAGCGCATCGCGTTTGGCGAGTAGCGCAGCATTGCGCGGTCCAAGTTCTTCCAGAATGCCCTCGAAACCCCGCCAGAACTCCGAGGATTCGATTCCCGTCCCCGGCAGGATTTCCTGCTCCAGCAATTCCTGGATTACCCCTGCGACCTGCAAGCCGCCAATTCGGATACGTTCCGTCATGCCTGATGTCTCTCCGCTGTACTTATTCCGCGTCTTGATGCGCGGCCGTCCTCTATGGCGAAGCTGCCGCCACCTGTTACCTGCTGGAGTCTAAAACGAACCACCATAATTTAGCGAATCAATATTGGTGATTATGGGTATAAATCAAATCCATGGAGTAAAATTACAAGGCACGCCCCACTTCAAGAATCAGCCGGCGCATCCAGCGATGCGCCGCGCTCTGCTGAAGCAGCGGACTCCAGGCCATCTTCAGCTCCAGCGGCGGTATCTCCATGGGCGGTTCCTTCACGACCAGACGAGGATTGTTATCCGCCAGATGCGCCATTCTGGAGGGCACGGTTACTATCAGATCCTCTGTTTCCGCAAGCAGCATTGCTGCCTGGTAGTGCCGCGTGAACACGGCAATCTCCCGTCGCTTGCCGAGGCGCGCGAGCGCCTCATCCACCCAGCCGAGGCGCTGCACGTCCCCGGGGTTCACGCCCACGCCAACGCCCATGCCGGTCTTGCTGACCCATACGTGCTGCCCATGTAAATAATTTTCAAGATTGAAGTCTTCCAGCACCGGGTTGTCCGCATTCAATACGCAGGAAAAGCTGTCGCGCCAGACCGTGGCCTGATGAAAGCTTTGTGGCATAGAGTTAAAGCGGTTTATCACCATATCCACCTTGCCCTGCTCTACATCAATAAAGCTCACATCACTGGGTGTCATTATGTCCAGACTGATACCCGGCGCTTCGGTACGCAGGCGCTTGAGCAGAGGAGGCATCAGGGTTGACTCCGCATAATCGCTCGCCATTATCCGGAACAACCTGGCGCCGTTTTCGGGCTCGAATGGCCGGTTGGGCTGTACCACGCGATCCACCGCAGACAACGCCTCCCGAACCATCGGCTGCAATTCCGCCGCGCGCTCCGTCGGCATCATGCCCTCCCGTGTGCGCACCAACAGCGGGTCATCAAACAGGTCTCGCAGGCGCTTGAGCCCATTACTCATGGCGGGCTGGGAAAGGCCAAGATAGTTGGCCGCGCGAGTGACATTTCGCTCCCGCAGCAACACATCCAGGTACACCAGCAGATTCAGGTCGACGCGCTCTATATTCATATGACTAATACTGAAAATCGTGGCAATAAATTGGGCAAATTATGCCACGAAGGATAGGATCCTTGTAAACCGTTATTTCACGAAGGCGAATTAACGGGCTTTTAAACCGCAATAATCGACATAAAGGGGATTAGCCATGTCAGCATACCGCTCTGATATCGACACGCTGGACGGCCTGATTAAATCCAAAGGCGACAGCTGGAACGCCATCAATCCTGAATACGCTGCGCGTATGAGGGCCCAGAACCGCTTCCAGACCGGACTGGACATCGCGCGCTATACCGCGAAGATCATGCGCGACGACATGGCTCGCTATGACAGGGACACCAGCCAGTACACCCAGTCCCTGGGCTGCTGGCACGGCTTTATCGGCCAGCAGAAGATGATCTCCATCAAGAAGCACTTCAACAGCACCGATCGCCGCTACCTGTACCTCTCCGGATGGATGATCGCTGCACTGCGCTCAGAGTTCGGCCCCTTGCCCGACCAGTCCATGCACGAAAAGACTTCCGTACCGGGCCTGATCGAGGAGCTGTACACCTTCCTGCGCCAGGCAGACGCGCGCGAAATGGGTGGTCTGTTCCGCGATCTCGACGCTGTACGCGAAGCGGGCGACACCGTCAAACAGGATGAAATCCAGGCCAAAATTGACAACTTCCAGACCCACGTGGTGCCGATCATTGCCGATATCGACGCCGGCTTTGGTAACGAGGAAGCAACTTACCTGCTCGCCAAGAAGATGATTGAGGCGGGTGCCTGTGCCATCCAGATCGAAAACCAGGTCTCCGACGAGAAGCAGTGCGGACACCAGGACGGCAAGGTAACGGTCCCCCACGAGGACTTCCTCGCCAAGATCCGCGCCGTGCGCTACGCGTTCCTGGAGCTGGGTGTTGAAGACGGTGTTATCGTCGCCCGTACCGACTCACTCGGTGCCGGCCTGACCAAGCAGATCGCGGTTACCGCTGAGCCGGGTGACCTGGGCGACCAGTACAACAGCTTCCTCGACTGTGAAGAGCTGGAAGCGTCCCAGCTGAACAATGGTGACGTGGTCCTGAACCGCAATGGCAAGCTGCTGCGCCCGAAGCGCCTGCCTTCCAACCTGTTCCAGTTCCGCAAGGGCACCGGTGAGGACCGCGTTGTACTCGACTGCATCACCTCCCTGCAGAATGGCGCAGACCTCTTGTGGATTGAAACCGAGAAGCCACACGTTGGCCAGATCGCCGGCATGGTAAACCGTATCCGTCAGGTCGTTCCGGATGCGAAGCTCGTCTACAACAATTCACCGTCCTTCAACTGGACGCTGAACTTCCGCCAGCAGGTGTTCGATGCCTGGGCAGAAGCAGGCAAGGATGTATCCGCCTATGACCGCGCCAACCTGATGAGCGTCGAGTACGACACCTCTGAACTGGCCGTAGCGGCTGATGAGAAGATTCAGGCGTTCCAGGCCGATGCGGCCCGTGAAGCAGGCATCTTCCACCATCTGATCACCCTGCCCACCTACCACACTGCGGCGCTGTCTACCGACAACCTGGCGAAGGAATACTTCGGTGCTGAAGGCATGCTGGGCTACGTGAAAAATGTCCAGCGCAAGGAAATCCGTGAGGGTATCGCCTGTGTGAAGCACCAGAACATGGCCGGTTCCGACATGGGTGACGATCACAAGGAATACTTTGCCGGTGAGGCCGCGCTGAAGGCTGGCGGTAAAGACAACACCATGAACCAGTTCGGTTGAGATTGACGAGAGCTGAGTTAACTCAAACGAAATTTGCCTCAGGATGAGGTCCGGTTATATGGAAATTCTGGCGGGAGGGATCCCGCCAAACAGGGTCTCAGGAGAGATTCACGCTCGTTGTTCTGTTTTTTGTGCCGCTCTCCGGAGCGGCTTTTTTGTGCTCCCGCACAGGGCCCTGCGATTCAGTTGGGCGCTCACTGCCAGTCAAATGACTTCCCAGGTGTTTCTCGATCGCCGAGCCAGTCGCCTCCACCGTGATCGCCACAAATATCCCGGTCACCATAAAACCTACCATGGCGATAACGATAGAGAGTGCCTTGGAGGATCGCCTGAGCGGCCTGATATCGCCATAACCGACCGTCAACGCGGTAATAAAGGCCCAGTAGGCAGCGTCGAAACGATTCCAGCCCTCAATCCGCCCGACTATCTCTCCGAGCGCAATAATGGTCAACCCAAGCATCACAAGGATGGGAACCACATACAGAATCGCCTGTAGAAATTCGCGTAGGAAAACAAACGTATACGCCAGCATCGCCCCATCAAGCCCTTTACCGCTCCCTATTAACTAAAGGTTCGCCCGGCGCTATTTTCCAGCCCGTATTGAACAGGCACAAAAAACCCGGCGCGGGGCCGGGTCTATGTAAACATCCTACGCGCGTCAGAAAGCGACGTTCTTCGGGGTACGCGGGAACGGGATTACATCGCGGATATTGGCCATGCCGGTGACATAGGTAACAAGGCGGTCAAAGCCGAGCCCGAAACCACCGTGCGGCACGGTGCCGTAACGGCGCAGGTCACGATACCAGTCCAGGTGCTCCTTCGGGATATCCATTTCATCCATGCGCTGATCGAGCCTGTCCAGGCGCTCCTCACGCTGTGAACCACCGACAATCTCACCGATGCCCGGCGCCAGAATATCCATCGCCGCGACCGTCTTGCCATCGTCGTTCTGGCGCATGTAGAACGCCTTGATGTCCTTCGGGTAGTTCATCACGATCACTGGCTTCTTGAAGTGCTTCTCTGCGAGGTAGCGTTCGTGCTCCGACGCCATATCGATTCCCCAGGAAACAGGAAATTCAAACTTCTCACCGCACTCTTCCAGGATCCTGATGGCATCGGTGTAATCCACGCGCACAAAACTGGCGTTGATGATACTTTCCAGGCGGCTGATTGCCTCCTTGTCGACCCGCTGGGCGAAGAACGCCATATCGTCCGCGCGCTCTTCCAGCACAGCCTTGAACACATACTTGAGCATCTCTTCGGCCAGGTCTGCGCAATCGCTCAGGTCTGCGAATGCGATTTCCGGCTCGACCATCCAGAACTCGGCCAAGTGGCGACTGGTGTTGGAGTTTTCGGCGCGGAAAGTAGGGCCGAAGGTGTAAACCCTGCTCATGGACTGGCAGTAGGACTCGACGTTAAGCTGACCGGATACCGTCAGGAATGTCTCTTCGCCGAAGAAGTCCTTGCTGTAATCCACTGCGCCTTTGTCATTCCGTGGCAGGTTCTGCATATCCAGCGTGCTAACCCGGAACAGCTCTCCCGCCCCTTCACAGTCGGATGCCGTTATCAGTGGTGTGTGCACATAAAGGAACTCGCGCTCGTAGAAAAAGCGGTGAATGGCATGCGCCAGGCAGTTGCGCACCCGCGCTACCGCCCCGGATACATTCGTGCGCGGGCGCAGGTGTGCATGCTCGCGCAGGTATTCGAAGGTATGGCGCTTGGGAGACATCGGGTAGGTTTCCGGGTCATCCACCCAGCCCACTACCTCGAGGCGGGAAGCCAGGATCTCGACTGATTGCCCCTTGCCTTCGGAAGGCTTCAGTTCACCCTCGATATCCACAGAACAGCCGGTGGTGAGCTTGAGCACCTGGGACTCGTAGTGCTCGATGGACGACTCCACGACCACCTGTATCGGGTCGAAGCAGCTGCCGTCGTGGACTGCGAGGAAAGAGAGGCCCGCCTTGGAGTCGCGGCGGGTGCGGATCCACCCCTGGACGCGGACTTTCTGGCCGCTTTCCGGGGTACCTTTGAGAATGCTGGAAATCGATGAAACTTGCATTGTGTGCTCGATTATCTGGTCCCGCGACTGATCAAGCCGCGGGATCTTTTATTGACGAGGCGCCCGCGCAGGGCGAAAAACCTGCGCGATTATAGCAAGGTAGCAGTTAAAAACAGCCGTTGACCAATCAGCCACGCCTGCCTTCGATGACTTCCGCGCGGTAGCACATGAACGGCCAAGGCCTATTGAGGCCGATCACACAGCTCCGGTGTCGTCCCGGCCGGCTATTGCGCCGCGGTTTCGTGGGCCAGGTAGAGCCAGGTATCAACGGCGGTATCCGGGTTCAGGGATACGCTGTCAATGCCCTCCTGCATCAGCCACAGCGCGAAGTCCTTGTGGTCGGAGGGTCCCTGGCCGCAAATACCAATATATTTGCCCTGCTTCTTGCAGGCGCGGATCGCCATGGACAGCAGCGACTTGACTGCCGCATTGCGCTCATCAAACAGCTCCGCCACCAGGCCGGAATCACGATCCAGCCCCAGGGTGAGCTGGGTGAGGTCGTTGGATCCGATCGAGAAGCCATCGAAGTGCTCGAGGAACTCATCTGCCAGCAGCGCATTGGAGGGTAGCTCGCACATCATGATCACTTTCAGGCCATTCTCTCCACGCTTGAGGCCATTCTCCTCCAGCAGCGCCAGCACCTCTGCCGCTTCCTGCGGAGTGCGTACAAACGGCACCATGATCTCGATATTGGTAAGCCCCATTTCGTCGCGCACCTTCTTCAGTGCACGACATTCCAGCGCGAAGCACTCGCGGAAGTCCTCGGAGCGGTATCGGGACGCGCCCCGAAAGCCGAGCATCGGGTTCTCTTCGGTCGGCTCATAAAGATGGCCACCGAGCAGGTGTGCATATTCATTGGACTTGAAATCAGAAAGCCGCACGATGACACGGTTGGGCGCGAACGCGGCACCCAGGGTGGAGATGCCCTCCACCAGCTTCTGCACGATGAAATCCTCGCCACTGGCATAGCCGCCGATACGCTGCTGGATTCGGCTTTGCAGGTCCGATGGGAGCTTGTCGATCTCGAGCAAGGCCTTGGGATGAATACCGATCATCCGGTTAAGGATGAATTCCAGGCGCGCCAGGCCAACCCCCTGGTTTGGTATGCCGCTGAACGCGAATGCGCGATCAGGATTACCGACATTGAGCATGATCTTGAATGGCAGTTCCGGCATGGAGGACACCTCGGTCTCCTCACGATCGAATTCAAGCTCGCCGGCCATCACGAAACCGGTATCACCTTCCGCACAGGAAACTGTCACTGGCATTCCGCTCTTGAGTATATCCGTCGCGTCGCCACAGCCTACTACTGCCGGTATGCCAAGCTCCCGCGCAATGATTGCCGCATGACAGGTGCGACCGCCACGGTTGGTGACGATGGCGCTTGCCTTCTTCAGTACTGGCTCCCAATCCGGGTCGGTCATGTCCGTTACCAGCACTTCGCCGCCCTGCATCAGCGCCATGTCATCGATGCTGTTCATCACGCGCACCTTGCCCGCGCCAATACGCTGGCCGATGCTGCGTCCTTCACACAGAATTTCACCTCGCTCACGTAACAGGTAGCGCTCGATACTGCCCCGGCGCTCCTGCGCCTGGACCGTTTCCGGGCGTGCCTGCAGGATGTAGATCTCGCCGGTATCACCATCCTTGCCCCATTCGATATCCATCGGCCGGCCATAGTGCTTTTCAATCAACACGGCCTGCTCTGCGAGGCGGGTAAGTTCATCATCAGTGAGAGAGAAGTTGAGTCGCTCCTCCGGATCCACTTCGACTGTCTTGACCGCACGGGCGCCCACGCCTTCCGGGTCGTAAACCATCTTGATGGCCTTGCTGCCGCGATTGCGGCGCAGGACAGCCGGACGCCCGGCTTCCAGCGCCGGCTTGTACACGTAGAACTCGTCCGGGTTTACTGCGCCCTGGACGACCGTTTCCCCGAGCCCATAGGAAGAAGTGACAAAAATCACATCGCGGAAGCCGCTTTCCGTATCGAGCGTGAACATCACGCCCGATGCGCCGGTTTCACTGCGCACCATGTGCTGGATACCGGCAGAAAGGGCCACGCCCTCGTGCTCGAAGCCCTGGTGTACGCGGTAGGCGATGGCGCGGTCGTTGTAGAGTGAAGCGAAGACCTCATGGACGGCCTTGATGACCGCATCGATGCCACGAATATTCAGGAAGGTTTCCTGCTGACCCGCAAATGAAGCATCTGGCAGGTCTTCAGCCGTCGCGGATGAGCGAACCGCAACCGGGGTCATGCCCCCACCGAGCTTTTCGTAGCCGGCGCGAATCTGCTGCTCAAGCTCTGGCGGGAAAGGGGTATCCATTACCCACTGGCGAATTTCCTTGCCTGCTGCGGCCAGTGCCACGACGTCTTCTACATCGAGCTTACCCAGCTTTTCATGGATTCGACTTTCCAGCGCATCCTGGGCCAGAAACTGGTTGAACGCGAAAGCAGTAGTGGCAAAGCCACCGGGAACCTGGACACCGGCACCGGCGAGTGAGCTGATCATTTCCCCCAGAGAGGCATTCTTGCCACCGACACGATCGACATCCGACATCCCCAGCTGCTGGAATTCCAAGGTAAAATCTGTCACGTAATTTGCCCCTATTGCCACACTCTTTGGTTGGTTACGGCGGTCGATTATACGGTAACGTTTTGCAAAAGATAGCGCCCGGCAGCGACTACAAAAAAATCGTACGTTTTGTAATTTTGTTACAAAATCAATCAGTTATCGTAAACTTGCCGCATCGCTAAAGTAGCGCCAAACTGCGCGGGTCTTCAAGGGAGAAAACGACGTTGACAGCCAAAAGAACGGCCTTTTTTATTTCAGACGGAACCGGCCTCACAGTGGAGGCAATCGGCCACAGCCTGCTGGCCCAGTTTCGCGATCAGCATGTCGAACAGGTAACCCTGCCCTATATCAACACCAGGGAAAAGGCAGACCTCGCCGTTGAACGCATCAGTAACGCCGCCCGGGACAGCGGTACCCGTCCGATTCTGATCAGCAGTATTGTCGATCCGGAGATTCGCGCGGCACTGCGCGTCAGCCCGGCGATGATGCTTGATGTTTTTGACAGTTACCTGGATCCTCTCGCGCGTGAATTTGGCTCAGGGCCGTCGCAAGTCGTAGGCACCTCACACGGTATCGACTTTGATGCGCGCTACAACGACCGCATCGACGCTGTGCACTTTGCAATGGACAACGATGACGGTCGTCGCACCCGGGAATTTGACCAGGCGGATATCATTCTGCTCGGCGTGTCCCGCTCCGGAAAAACACCCACCTGCCTCTATCTTGCGTTGCAATTTGGTTTGCGCGCCGCAAACTACCCGATCACAGAGGAAGACCTCGACCAGATAAGCCTGCCGAAAATACTGCGCCCTTACCGCCACAAGCTGTTTGGACTCACCATCGAGCCACACCGCCTGATGGCAATCCGCCAACAGCGTCGCGCAAATAGTCGCTATGCTTCTATAGACCAGTGTGAATTCGAGGTAAGGCAAGTCGAGGCGATGATGCGCCGTGCAAGCATTCCATTCCTGAACGCAACGCACCTTTCCATTGAGGAGCTTGCGACGCAGCTTATGTCCCAGGCCGGGATTGAGCGCCGTGTTGGCTGAGCGCGCCGTGCACTTGGGTAAAACTTTGAATCCGCATCCAGATACGGTTTTTATCGCAATTTGCATTGAGCCGGGCGGGAACTTATGAAGTCACTGAAAATTTTCAGCCTGCCTTATCATGAGAACAGTGCGCCTGTATTCCATGCGTTTTCCGATATGCCCTGCCCTGTCTGGCTCGACAGCGCCAAACCCGGTTCACCGAGCGGGCGCTTCGATATCATTGCCGCAGACCCGGTCAACCAGGTCGCGCTGGATGCGGATGCGGCCGCCTCGTTCAGCCCGGTAGATGACTTGCTATGTGAGCTGCAGCCACTGGACGCGACACCGCAGCTCCCGTTCAGCGGTGGCATCATCGGTTTTGCGGGCTACGAAACCGGCGCGCCATTGAACCACCTTTCGCCGGACACACGCGCGACCCCCCTGCCGACAACCTATTTCGGCCTGTATCTGTGGGCGGTGATTGTCGACCATCAATTGCGCAGCAGCCACCTGGTCATTCACCCGGCCGCGACGCCAGTTCAGGTCAGCGATATCCAGGCACGGGTGGCGACAATAGACTGGCAAACCGATCCCCGCATGCACCTGGGGGGCTTCCAGCTGCGCAGCCAGTTTGCGCCGGTATTCGATCGCGGCGCCTACGGTCATGCCTTCCGGAAATTGCAGCAATACATACATGCTGGAGACATTTATCAGGCAAACCTTACCCAGGAATTCCGGGCCGCCTTCAGCGGCAATCCCTTCAGTGCCTACCTGGCATTACGGGAGGCCACGCCAGCGCCCTTTTCAGCCTATATCGACCTGCCCACGGGGCAGATTCTGAGCGTGTCCCCCGAGCGATTCGTCCTTACGGACGGCGAGCAGGTGGAAAGCCGGCCGATCAAGGGGACTGCGCCACGCGGGGCGTCTGCAATTGAGGATGCGCGGCTCGCCGCGGACCTTCAGGCGAGTATCAAGGACCGCGCCGAGAACCTGATGATTGTTGACCTGCTGCGCAACGACATCGGCAAGATCTGCCGCAAGGGCAGTGTCCAGGTACCGCAACTGTTTGGGGTTGAGAGCTACGCCAATGTACATCACCTGGTGAGCATCGTTACCGGTCGCATGGGCGAGGACCAGTACCCTACCGACCTTCTGGATGCCTGTTTTCCCGGTGGTTCCATCACCGGTGCCCCCAAGCGCCGGGCAATGGAAATTATTCGCGAACTCGAGTCCGGGCCGCGCGGCGTCTACTGTGGCAGCATCGGTTATGTAAGTGTCTGTGGGCGCAGTGATACCAGTATCGCCATACGCACATTGACCTGCGCGGACGGCCAGGTGCATTGCTGGGGCGGTGGCGGCATAGTGGCAGACTCAGACGAGGAATCCGAGTATCAGGAGTCGCTCATCAAGGTGCGCAAACTTATGACCACCCTGGAAAGCTTCCTTTCAACCAGCCGCTGAACAGGCTCTGCCACGGCATTTACCACTTTCGCGTAGCAAATGGTTATAACGCTATCCCATTTTGGTATTTCCAGGATTTCTGGCGCTTTGGTAAATTGCCCGCAATCGTGAAAAAGACCCGGCAGAATTATGCGTATCACGCTGGTTAAGAAACGCCTGAGCGACGGCAACCTTTGCAGCAAGTGCCGCGATGTGCATGCACGCCTGCAAGACAACGATCAATTGAAGTTTATCGACCGTGTACTGATCGCAGAGGAAGGCGATACCTCAAGTGAGGGCACGCAGCTGGCGCGCCAGCTGGGCGTGGACAAGGCCCCGTTCTTCGTCGTTGAAGGTAGAGATGGTAGGCACGATGTTTACACCGTGTACTTCAAGTTTGCCAGGGAAGTGCTGGCGCCCCTGCAACAGGGCGCACAGCCGGGTGCAAACAGAGCATCGAGCACAGCCTGAAACCCCCGCCCCATTAGAACGGATTTACGGTATACCCCGCCTGCTGAAGCAGGGCGTGCGCGGTCATCGCTGACACAGCCACCTCCACTCCCGGCAGCAGGTCACCCGCGGCAATTCCCTGGTAAGCTGCGGACTGGCCACAGATGATTACCCTCACCCCCTGCTTCTGCAATTCGGCAAGCAATTCGGCATTCGGGTTCTCCGCGCTGTATTTTGCCTGGTATGCCCTGGTATTCAGCAGGTCGAAGCCCGCCTTGCCATGCACCACCAGCGCCAGGTCAATCTGCTCTGGCGGTACGCCGGCAAGCGCCTGCATATTGATAAACCGCGCCAGGCTGACGAACTTCCGGTTCGGACTTTCCTGCCCGCCGCTGTCCGTCGCATCAAAGGCAACCTTGAATTCTTCTGAACCAGACAGCGGACGACTCTGCTCGACAGAAACTACAGGCCCGTAAGCCTTGATGACAGGCCCGGTGCTGAACTCGGAAGCAAAAGCAGGCTGTATGAACGCTATCGAGACTGCCCCCATTGCAATGCGGTTGCCATAACTGCGGTCTCTTCTTTTCATTGGTCTTTTTTTCATTGGTTTTTTCTTTATTCTTGCCGCAAACTGCTTTTTGACTTCGTCTAGAACGTATCGCCCGGCACGCGTACCCAACCTTCCATCAGAACGCGCGCGCTGCGACTCATGGAAACCTTTTTAGCAATCCACTTATCCCCCTGCTGTTCAGCTTCTGCGCCGACACGCAGGGTCCCCGAAGGATGCCCGAAATTCACTGCAGAGCGTTCACCACCGCCCGCGGCCAGGTTCACCAGTGTACCGGGAATTGCCGCTGCAGTACCGATCGCAACGGCAGCTGTACCCATCATGGCATGGTGCAGCTTGCCCATGGAGAGTGCGCGTACATTGAGGTCAATATCCGCAGCCTCTACCTGCTTGCCACTGGAAGCTTGGTAAGCTGAAGCAGGGGCGACAAATGCGACTTTAGGCGTATGCTGCCGTGCAGCTGCCTGCTCCACAGATCCGATCAAGCCCATACGCACGGCACCATGCGCGCGGATGGTTTCGAACATCGCCAGTGCCTTCGCATCCGCGTTGATGTCGTCCTGCAGCTCGGTCCCGCTGTAACCGATCTCCGCCGCATTCAGGAAGATGGTCGGTATACCGGCATTGATCATGGTCGCCTGCAGGCTCCCGACACCCGGGACCGCCAGGGTATCCACCAGGTTTCCGGTAGGAAACATATCACCCTCACCGTCCGCCGGTTCCAGGAAGTCGATCCGCACTTCCGCCGCCGGGAATGTGACCCCGTCGAGCTCGAAATCACCGGTTTCCTGAACCTGCCCGCTGCTCATCGGCACATGCGCGATAATCGTCTTGCCAATATTGGCCTGCCAGATACGAACTTCGGCGATGCCATCTTGTGGTATCCGCTCCGCATCGACCAGGCCATTACTGATCGCAAAAGCACCCACCGCAGCGGTCAGGTTACCGCAGTTACCACTCCAATCCACAAATGGCCTGTCGATCGCGACCTGCCCGAAAAGGTAGTCCACTTCGTGATCATCCTTCGAACTTCTGGACAGGATCACCGTCTTGCTGGTGCTTGAGGTGGCCCCACCCATGCCATCGGTCTGCTTGCCATAGGGATCGGGACTGCCGATTACGCGCAGCAGCATTGCGTCGCGCGCCGGGCCAGCCTCCTGCAGCGCCTGGGGCAATTGCTCCAGGCTGAAGAACACACCCTTGCTGGTCCCGCCGCGCATATAGGTTGCGGGAATCTTGATCTGTGGAGAAAACGCCATACGTATAGTTATCCTGTTCCTCAGTTGGGCGCGTCAGGCATTCGCCTGCTCGAGGAAATCCTTGGCAAAGCGCTGCAATACACCACCCGCCTCGTAGATTGAAACCTCTTCCGCGGTGTCCAGGCGGCACTTGACCGGGACCTCCACGGACTCACCGCTGCTGCGCTGTATTACCAGCGTCAGGGACGCACCCGGTGTACGCTCGCCCAGCACATCGAAAGTTTCGGTGCCGTCGATACCAAGCGTCTTGCGGGTTGTGCCGGGCAGGAACTCGAGCGGCAGCACACCCATACCAATCAGGTTGGTGCGATGAATGCGCTCGAAACCTTCCGCGACGATCGCTTCAACGCCCGCCAGCCGAACACCCTTTGCAGCCCAGTCCCGCGACGAGCCCTGACCGTAATCGGCACCGGCGACGATGATCAGCGGCTGCTTGCGGTCCATATAGGTTTCAATCGCTTCCCACATCCGCGTAACCTTGCCCTCCGGCTCGACGCGTGCGAGGGACCCCTGCCTGACCTCGCCATCCTCACGAATCATTTCATTGAAGAGTTTCGGATTGGCAAAAGTGGCACGCTGTGCCGTCAGGTGGTCGCCACGGTGGGTCGCATAGGAGTTGAAGTCTTCTTCGGGCAGCCCCATCTTTGCGAGGTATTCGCCGGCTGCACTGCTGGCCAGAATCGCATTGGAGGGTGACAGGTGGTCAGTGGTGATATTGTCACCCAGCACCGCCAATGGGCGCATGCCTTTCAGGGCGCGCTCGCCAGCAAGAGCACCTTCCCAGTAAGGTGGACGACGAATATAGGTGCTCTGCGGGCGCCAGTCATACAGCGGGTTGCCCTGCTCGCTCTCGTCCTTCAATTCGAACATGGGGATATAGACATCGCGGAACTGTTCTGGTTTGACGCTGGCCTTCACGATCGCATCGATCTCCTCATCGCTCGGCCAGATGTCCTTCAGCATGATCGGGTTGCCATCGGCATCGTACCCCAGTGCATCCTTTTCAATATCGAAACGGATGCTGCCGGCAATAGCGTAGGCCACCACCAGCGGCGGTGAAGCGAGGAATGCCTGCTTTGCAAACGGGTGAATGCGGCCATCGAAGTTGCGATTGCCGGACAGGACCGCAGTTGCATACAGGTCGCGCTCTACCACTTCCTTCTGGATCACCGGGTCCAGCGCACCACTCATGCCGTTACAGGTGGTGCAGGCAAACGCGACCACGCCGAAGCCCAGTTGCTCGAGTTCCGGCAACAGGTTGGCCTCCGTCAGGTAGGTCTTGACCGTTTTAGATCCCGGAGCCAGGGAGGATTTTACCCACGGCTTACGGGCAAGTCCGAGGCGGTTTGCATTGCGGGCAATCAGGCCGGCGGCAATCATGTTGCGCGGATTGCTGGTGTTGGTACAGCTGGTGATTGCCGCGATAATCACAGCACCGTCGGGCATCAGGCCTTCCGGTTGCTCATAGTCACGCGCGATGCCGCGGCTTGCCAGTTCTGCGGCGGGCAGCAGCGCGTGCGGGTTGGACGGGCCGGCGAGGTTGCGGCCGACGCTGTCCAGGTCAAACTTGAGCACCCGCTCGTATTCTGCGTGTTCCAGCGACTCTGCCCACAGGCCAGTTTCCTTTGCATAGCACTCGACCAGCGCGATCTGGTCGTCCTCGCGCCCGGTCAGGCGCAGATAATCGATTGTCTGCTGGTCAATCGCGAACATCGCCGCGGTTGCGCCGTACTCAGGCGTCATATTGGAAATGGTCGCACGGTCGCCGAGGGAAAGGTTGGCAGCACCCTCACCAAAGAACTCGAGGTAGGCGCCAACGACCCGCTCCCGTCGCAGGAATTCCGTCAGCGCAAGTACCAGGTCCGTACCGGTGATACCCGGCTGCAGCTTGCCGGTAAGCTCGACACCGACGATGTCTGGCAGGCGCATGTAGGACGCGCGGCCCAGCATCACGCTCTCTGCCTCGAGCCCACCAACGCCAACGGAGATTACACCCAGCGCATCCACCATGGGCGTGTGGCTGTCGGTGCCGACACAGGTATCCGGGAAGGCCACACCGTCGCGCACCTGCACGACCGGAGACATTTTTTCCAGATTGATCTGGTGCATGATGCCGTTACCCGGCGGGATCACGTCGACGTTCTTGAACGCCGTCTTGGTCCAGTTGATAAAGTGGAAGCGATCTTCGTTGCGTCGCTCCTCTACCGCCCGGTTCTTCTCAAACGCATCCTTTTCAAAACCGGGGTGTTCCACCGCAAGCGAGTGGTCCACGATCAGCTGCGTGGGCACCACGGGATTGACCATGGCGGGGTCGCCACCCTTGTCAGCAATTGCATCGCGCAAACCGGCGAGGTCCACCAGGGCCGTCTGGCCCAGGATGTCATGACACACGACACGCGCAGGAAACCATGGGAAGTCCATCTCTCGCTTGCGCTCAATAATCTGCCTGAGGCTGCCAGTGAGCTTTTCCGGCTCGCAGCGGCGAACGAGGTTTTCCGCCAGGATCCTCGAGGTGTAGGGCAGCTTTTCAAATGCACCGGGGGCAATCGCATCGACCGCCGCACGGGTATCGTAAAAATCGAGAGAGGTGCCCGGCAAGGGCTTGCGGTATTCGGTATTCATGAATAGATATCGCTGGAATTTGGAAAACAGGAATGGGCACCCACCGGCGGGCGCCCCCCTTTGTATCGACAGCCGCGAAGGATTGCGGCCGAAATCAACGCTGTTCGATCGGCGTTACATGACGCGGCTCGGGGCCGGTGTATTCCGCACTCGGGCGAATAATCCGATTGTCTGCACGCTGCTCGAACACGTGTGCGGCCCAGCCAGTGAGGCGTGACATCACAAAGATCGGGGTAAACAGCTTGGTAGGAATCCCCATGAAGTGGTAAGCCGATGCGTGGAAGAAGTCTGCGTTGCAGAACAGCTTTTTCTCACGCCACATGACTTCCTCACAACGTACGGAGACCGGGTAAAGAGCCGTATCACCCACGTCAGCGGCCAGCTTTTCTGACCACGCCTTGATGATCACGTTACGTGGGTCGGATTCGCGGTAGATCGCGTGGCCGAAGCCCATGATCTTTTCCTTGCGCTCCAGCATGCCCAGCAGTTCTTTTTCCGCTTCATCGGCATTACTGAAGCGTTCGATCAGCTCCATGGCCGCTTCGTTGGCGCCGCCGTGCAGCGGTCCGCGCAGGGAGCCAATGGCACCGGTCACGCAGCTGAACAGGTCGGACAGCGTGGAGGCGCAAACACGCGCAGTAAAAGTAGAGGCGTTGAACTCATGCTCCGCGTACAGGATCAGGGAAACATTCATCACCTGCTCATGCAGGGCATTTGGCTTTTCACCACGCAGCATGTGGAGGAAGTGCGCTCCCATGGAATCATCGTCGGTCTCTGTCTCGATACGCACGCCATCATGGCTGTATCGGTACCAGTAGCAGATAATTGACGGGAAGGCAGCTAGCAGGCGATCAGCCTTGGCCTCCTGCTGGGAGAAATCGTCCTCGCCTTCAAGGTTACCCAACATTGAGCACCCGGTGCGCATGACATCCATCGGGTGCGCATCGGCCGGGATACGCTCAAGCACTTCCTTCAGCGCCTGCGGCAAGCCGCGCATGCCTTTCAGTGCAGCCTTGTATTCGTCAAGCTGCGCCTGGTTCGGCAACTCACCCTTGAGAATCAGGTAAGCCACTTCTTCGAACGTGCAGCATTCCGCGAGATCCTTGACATCATAGCCACGGTAAGTGAGGCCGGACCCGGATACACCCACTGTCGAAAGCGCGGTCTTGCCCGCTACCTGGCCACGCAGGCCGGCACCACCCAGTTTTTTCTCTGCCATTTCCTTAATCTCCCATCCTAACCATTATGTTTTTAACGTTTGAAATTCTTACTTCTTGCTCACTGCAAACAGCGCGTCGAGTTTGTCCTCGAAGGCGTGGTAGTTCAGGTAGTCGTAGAGCTCTGCACGAGTCTGCATGGTGTCCACCACCGCCTTCTGGTCGCCATTCTCGAGGATTGAGCCGTAGACATTCTCCGCAGCCTTGTTCATGGCACGGAACGCAGACAGCGGGTAAAGCACGATGTCCGCACCGGACTCCATCAGCTCTGCCTTGTTAAACAGTTCGGTCTTGCCGAACTCGGTGATATTGGCAAGGATCGGTACATTCAGGGCGCCCTTGAATGCGCGATAGTGTTCGAGCTGGGTAACGGCTTCCGCGAAGATACCGTCTGCGCCGGCTTCAATGCATGCCTGCGCACGATCAATTGCAGCCTCCAGGCCCTCCTGCGCGAAGGAATCCGTGCGTGCCATCACAAAGAAATTGTCATCGGTGCGTGCATCCACAGCAGCTTTGATCCGGTCCACCATTTCCTGCTTGGACACGATCTCCTTGTTCGGGCGGTGGCCACAGCGCTTTTGTGCGACCTGATCTTCGATGTGCACCGCAGCAACACCCGCACGCACCATTTCCTTTACAGTGCGTGCAATGTTGAATGCACCACCCCAACCGGTATCGATATCGACCAGCAGCGGAAGTTCGCTGGCGGCGGTGATGCGGCGAGCGTCTTCGATGACGTTTTCAAGGCTGGTCATGCCAAGATCCGGCATCCCGTAGGACGCGTTGGCAACACCGGCGCCGGAGAGGTAAATCGCCTTGTGGCCGATTCGCTCAGCCATCATTGCGCAATAGGCATTGACGGTACCCACTACCTGCAGAGGCTTGTTATCGACGATTGCCTGGCGAAAGCGCGCGCCGGGGGAAACCAGTGTGGACATAAGTATTACCCTATCTTTGCTTGAATATTGTTGCGCGACGCACGAATGTGGCGGCGCATAAGAATTTCTGCCAATTCGCCATCTCTGGCTTCGATGGCGTCGATGATGTGCATATGTTCCCGGAACGCCCTTTTGGCGCGCGGGCTGGCCATGCCAAGCTGGTAGCGATACATGCGCACCCGGTAATAGAGCCGGTTGCACAGCGTATCGATCAGCAGCTGGTTCCCCGAGCCCTGTACGATCCGGAAGTGGAAGTCGAAGTCACCCTCTGGCTGGAAGTAGGCCGTACCGGCCTGCAGCTCTGACTGCTGCTCATGCTCTTCCATCACCGCGCGCAGGCCATCTATCTCGGCCTGGTTCATATTTTCAGCGGCGAGCCTGCACGCCATGCCCTCCAGGGCCTCGCGCACCTCGTAGAGCTCCAGCAGTCCGCGACCATCCAGCTCCACCACTCGTGCACCCACGTTGACCCGGCGCTCCAGTAACCCCAGCGATTCCAGTCGCATCAGCGCCTCGCGCAGGGAACCCCGGCTGGTCTGGAAGCGCTTCGCCAGCTCGGGCTCGCTGATTTTGGAGCCGGCTGCAATATTGCCCTCGACGATCTCCCCGCGAAGGGACTCGAACAACCGGTCAGCGAGGCTTTGGCCGCCATTTGCGTAAGCGGGAGTGGATACAGACGACATAAGTTGAATCCGGGCGACATTGTCGACAATGTTTTTCTTGGCAGCAACGATATAGCCACAAAATGGGGAGGTCAAGTAGCCGAAGGTCGCTATTGTCGACACTTTTAAGGCACCGATAGACCTTCCAAGGTCCTGTGACCGAACTCAAAACTAGAGTTTGCAGACTGGCCGAGGCATAATGCGCGCGCGGAAATGGCGCGGGATCCCACGCTGAGGGAAGGACCGGAAGCGAAGGGTTCTACACTGCCTAAGCGCCCTTCCCTATAATCGCGGGGCGTGGGGTTTACGAGATTTACGGATGGCCATTGTTGGTAAGCGAATGGAATTCAGGCAGGCAACATCCTGGGCGCGGCGCGCTTTGGATATTGCCACGTCGGGTGGCGAGGAATCTACCGCACCCGCGATAAGCTATACCACCACAGGCGGCTACTGATGCCCAAACGGACGATCAAACGCTGGCTGCCCTCACCGGAAAAAATCCGCAGCCTCAACGCGCTCGGGTTTCTCGGCGAAATACTCCACGAGCCCAATCTGTTCCACCTCAACCGGCAGTCCGTATCCATGGCCATCGCCGTGGGCATTTTTGTCGCGTTCCTGCCCATCCCCGGCCAGATGCCGGTGGCGGCGCTGCTCGCCCTGTTGCTGCGCTGCAACCTGCCCATTTCGGTCATCCTGGTCTGGATCAGTAACCCGGTCACCATACCGGCAATCTTTTACGCCACGTATAAATTCGGGGCCTGGCTACTGGGTACACCACCGATCAATTTCACCATTGAACTGTCATGGGAATGGATCAGCACCGAACTGCAAAAGATCTGGGCACCCCTGCTACTCGGCTCCATTCTCTGCGGGTTGGTATTAGCAACTACGGCATACTTCGGTATGCGCGCATTCTGGCGCTGGCACGTGTTGAAGCGCTGGAAACACCGCCTGGCCCAGCGGCGCCTGAAAGAGGCGTAGCGCTCGCCCCTTAGAATTAGGCTCGAAGGTCCCTTCAAGAAACATTCACTCGTGACGCAGCGCGACAGCGGGCTCCACGCGGCTCGCCTTGGTGGCGGGATAGATGGTCGCGACAAGACTGAGCAGGAACCCGGCTACCGTCACCAGCAGCACATCTGCCCAGTGCAACTCCGCGGGCAGATAGTCCACCGGATAGACGTCCGAGGTCAGGAACTTGACCGAAAGCATGCGCTCTACCAGCGCCACCAGATCGGTAACCCCGAGAGACGCGATGACTCCCAGCACTGCCCCGATCACGCTACCCACAGCGCCAACCAGCGCGCCCTGAACGACAAAAGTTTTCAGTATCTGGGAGGTGGTTACACCCATGGTGCGCAAGATGGCAATATCGCCCTGCTTGTCGATTACCACCATTACCAGCGTTGAAACGACGTTGAAGGCAGCGATACCGATAATCAGCAGCACCAGCAAGCTGACCAGGTTGCGGGACATCTGGATGGCCTGGTAGAGGTTGCCGTGCGTACGGGTCCAGTCGGCACCATAGAAGCCGGTGCCGCTGTAGTCGCGCAACGCTTCACGCAACAGCTGATTTGCCTGCAGCATTTCATCGAACCGCAACTGCATTCCGGCGCCACCCTGCCCACCGGCAAGTGCCCTTGCCTCACCCCAGGCGACCAGGGCCAGGCTCTGGTCGAGCGCGGTTCCGGAGTGGAATACTTCCAGTACCCGAAAACCCGCCAGGCGGGCCGCTGCGCGACCGCCAGTGCGACTGGTGTCCGGCACCACGATGGTCAGCCGCTCTCCCGCATTGATACCCAACGCATCTGCCAGCCCCTTACCCAGGATGATCTGTGCCTCGGCCCCATCGGCCGAGAGTCCGGCGAGGGCTCCGCCCGGCAGGTGCTCGGCAATACTGGAAACGGTAGTGATGGTCTCGGGGTTTACGCCTTGCACCAGCAGGGGCGTGACCTCGCGCCCCTTGCGCGCAAGCGCATTCACTTGCCAGACCTCTGCGGCACCGGTGATTGCGGATTTTGCCAGCATTACTTGACGCAGGTCTGGCCAATCTACGTCGTCGGTGCGGTTATAGATGGTTGCATGGGGCATGATGCCGAGAATGCGCTCGCGCAGTTCCCGGTCAAAGCCATTCATGATGGACATCACCACGATCATCAATGCCACACCGAGGATCAGCCCCACCATCGACAGTCCGGAAATGAATGACACCAGCGCACCACTGTCATCACCGCGACGACCGCTCGCGTAGCGCAGGCCTATGTAGGCCGGAAGCGGCCTAAACATCGGCGCCCTTGTAGATCTCGCCATCGCGCAACTCCAGGCATCGGTCGAGGGAGGCCGCCAACTGCTGGTCGTGCGTGACGATGACAAAACTGATGCCCATGTCGCGGTTTAGCTGTGCCATCAGCGCCTGAACTTCCTCTGCAGTCGCGCGATCGAGGTTGCCGGTAGGCTCGTCCATCAGTACGCACTGCGGGTAATTGACCAGCGCACGCGCGATGGCAACACGCTGCCGCTCACCACCGGACAACTGCGCCGGTTTATGGCTGGTCCGCGCACCAAGACCAACGGCTTCCAGCATACTGGCGGCCCGTTCCCGCGCCTCAGCGACGCCAGCCTTGCCAATCAACATTGGCATGGCCACATTCTCCAGCGCGGTAAACTCATCCAGCAGATGGTGAAACTGGTAGACGAACCCAAGGCTCGAATTTCGCAATAGCCCCCGGGCATTGGCATCCAGGTTATCGAGGTTTTCCCCGGCGATACTGACACTGCCAGAGGTAGGTGTATCCAGCCCGCCTAGCAGGTTCAGCAAGGTTGACTTGCCGGAGCCCGACGCACCAATAATCGCGACCCTTTCGCCAGGCATGACGCTGAAAGAAACCCCTTTGAGAACCGGCAATTGGTTGCCTGCCTGCGAGTAACTCTTGTGCAGGTCTTCACAGAGCAAGACGGCCGTGGGGTTGCCGGCGCCTTGGGCAGACGCTTTTTGCTGCATACGCTCACCGATCACTTCCATACTGCCAATCCCGTGTCCAAATAAACTGTTACTTGTGCCATTCCTTAGAATGCCTCATTCGTATCGGAGCGCTTCGGCAGGCTCCACTTGGGACGCACGCCATGCCGGGTACAGTGTCGCAGCAAAGCTCATCAAAAGGGCCGCAACCAGAACCACCAGTACATCATCTCCACGCAGCTCACTCGGCAGGTAGCTGACGAAAAAAACACTGGGATCAAACAGGTAGGTACCGGTGAGCTCTTCGAACCAGCGCACGATGTCGCTGATATTCAGTGCCAGCAAAATACCCAACACTGCACCGGCCAGCGCACCCAGCACGCCGATGGCACTCCCCTGCACGACAAAAACGCCCATGATCTGGCGGGACGTCAAACCCAGCGTGCGCAATACGGCAATATCTGCACGCTTGTCCGCCACCATCAATACCAGGGCGGACACAATATTGAATGCGGCAACCGCGACGATGATCATCAACATCACCATGACTACGGTTTTTTCCATCTTGACCGCAGCAAACAGGCTCCCCTGTGTCTTGCTCCAGTCTGTGCCGACAAAACCCTCACCAAGACCGTCTGCGTACCTTGATACGGTTCCAACAGCGTCATTCATATCTGCGAACTTGAGCTGCAGGCCCTGAACCTTGCCGCGCATGCGGACCAGTCGCGCCGCATCCTCGATATTGATCAACGCCAGGCTCTGGTCAACCTGGGCGCCAACGGAAAAGACCCCGGTTACGGTGAAGCGTTTGGTCCTGGGGAAAATGCCCGCGGGCGTAACAGTTACGTCCGGCAGTGTTAACAACACCTGATCTCCGGGTGTTACGCCAAGGCTGAGCGCCAGTAAACGCCCCAATACAATCGAATAGCTGCGGGGCTGCAGCGTTTCCAGGTCACCCAGCAGCATATGCTCACCGACAACGGAAACCCGGCCCAGGTCTGCCGGTAACACACCCTGGAATTCAACGCCCTGGCTGTGCGCATTGGCAGCGAGCAGACCAAAACCTTTCACAAATGGGCTTGCAGCGACAACACCCGGCAACCCCTCGAGTTCCGCTCGAGCAGTACGCCAGTCCGAAATACCGCCCGTTTTCTCGACAAAGCCATGCGGCACAACGCTGAGAATGCGGGTTTTCAACTCCCGGTCAAAACCGTTCATTACCGAGCTCACAACAATAAGCGCCATGACACCGAGGGCCATGCCGAGCAAGGAGAAACCGTTAATAAAGGAGATGAACTGCTGGCGCCGCCTGGCAGCGACGTACTTCAATCCAACATACAGAGGAACAGGCTTTATCATCAGGCGATTAAAGCTGAAAAACGTGAAGAAATCCAAGCGTTTAGCCGCCGTGCAGGCATATACTTGGTGGAACACGGGAATTCACGCCGGCCGAATAGTCAACCCAGCACAGCCATGCTACGCTGGTGGCAACTCAGGCGCCGCCGTATAAATAATAAACACCTCGGAGAATAATGATGTTCAGTATCTTGCACCGTAAAATCCTGATGCCACTCATTGCCGCCAGCCTTCTAGCCGGTATGCCTGCCGTTGCTGAGGAAGTGAAGGTTCCCGTGGGCTCCCAGGGCAGCCTTTATCAGGAAGTACAGATGCGCGGCCTGTCCATGGATGACATTATCAACCGTCTCGGTGAACCACTCGCAAAAGAAGGTCCGGTTGGTGAACCGCCAATCAGCCGCTGGGAGTACCAGGAATTCTACGTGTATTTTGAGCACCGTACCGTACTTCACACAGTGATGAAGTTCCGCCCGAAGACTGAAGACCAATAAGGTTTTTGGCATCGGTTCGGCCGCACCAGACGGCCGAACCCGCAAGATACACTTCCCTGCTCGCTACCAGCTCGCCACCTTTCTTTCTGCGGCCTAGTACAGGTAAGTTGCGGTACCTACCGCGATCAGCTCGCCTTCACTATTCGAAAGCTCCATCCGCGTTACAACCAGTTTGTTACCTGTACGTAAAATACTGCCAACGCCCCTGAACCACTCCCCTCTCCCCGGTTTCAGGTAATCGATCCGCATATCAATGGTGCCAAGCTTGCCGAGGCGCTTTACCTTCTCCTGCCAACTGATATCCCCAAGGCGCATATAAGCCGCGTACATGGCCGTCATACCGCCAACAGCATCCAGTACGCTCGCTGTAACCCCTCCGTGCAGAATCTTTTGCCAGACATTACCGACCAGCTCGGGTTTGAACTCGAAGCGGGCACTCAGGGTGTCGCTTTCGATATCCTCGAGCGCCAGGCCAATATGCTTGTTGAACGGAATGTCATTGAACGCTTTGCCGATCAGGGCGCGGAGTTCGTCAGGGGAAGGTTCGGTCATGCTCGGTACAACAGGTTGGGAATCACAGCTCTGATTCTGCTTATTGGGCAATGAAAGCGGTAGGCAAAATTTACCGAGTTGACAGGCAATGAATGCGGAAGCGCAGGCGCGCTTCCGCACAGGAGTCAGAGCCGGGTAACCCGGTTCAGGCCCTCAAGTGCCGCACTGCGGTACGCCTCGGCCATGGTCGGGTAATTGAACGTGGTATTCACAAAGAACTCGATCGAATTATTGGGTGCAGGCTGGTTCATCACCGCCTGCCCGATATGCACGATCTCCGCCGCCTCGGCACCGAAACAGTGAATGCCCAGAATCTCCAGGGTGTCGATATGGAACAGGATCTTGAGCATCCCCACCTTCTCACCGGAGATCTGCGCCCTTGCGGTGTGCTTGAAGAAAGCACGCCCAACTTCGTAAGGTACTTTTGCCGCAGTCAGCTCGGACTCTGTCTTGCCGACGGAGGAAATCTCGGGAAGCGTATAGATGCCGGTGGGCGCATCCTTGATGATACGGTGGCCCTTGCCAATCACAGCATTCGCGACTGCCCTGCCCTGGTCGTAGGAAGCGCTCGCGAGGCTCGGCCAACCGATCACATCGCCCACCGCATAAACACCTTCTACGGCCGACATGTAGTGCTCATCCACGCTCAACTGGCCACGGTGGTTCGCCTCCAGACCAATTTCCTCGAGCCCCAGGTATTGGGTGTTACCGGTACGACCATTACACCAAAGCAGCGCGTCGCCATGGATGCGCTTGCCGCTTTTCATCTCAATAGTGACGCCGCGACCATCAGGAATTACCTTGGCATATTCTTCGCGATGACGGACGTTAACGCCGATGTCCCGCAGGTGGTAACTCAGGGCATCGGAGATTTCATCATCAAGGAATTCGAGCAAACTGCCGCGGCTATTGATCAGGTCGACCTTTACGCCGAGACCCGCAAAAATGGAGGCATACTCACAGCCGATTACACCCGCACCGTAAATGATGAGGTTCTTCGGGGTGTGTTGCATATCCAGGATGGTGTCACTGTCATAGACACGCGGGTGCGAGAAATCCACGTCTTCCGGACGGTACGGGCGTGAACCGGTGGCAATGACAACCTTCTCGGCACTGATAGTTTCCACAGCGCCATCCAGAAGGTGCACTTCCAGCTTGCCAGCCTCAACGAACCGCGCTTCGCCGATATGCAGATCCACACGATTGCGCGCATAGAAACTGGTATGCATTTCCACCTGCCGCGGAATGACCCGGTTCACCTCGGACATCACTTGCGGGAACGTCAGCCTGCGTGGCTCACCGAGCGCACGGAACAGGTGCTGGGTGTTGTAACGCATCAGTTGTTTTACCGCGTGACGCAGCGCTTTGGACGGAATGGTACCCTTGTGGGTGCAGTTACCCCCAACCACATTGCGCTTTTCGATCACCGCCGCACGCAGGCCTTTTTTTGCGGCACTCATCGCCGCAGCCTCGCCCGCCGGACCGGACCCGATAACTACCAGATCGTACTGATGGTCTGCCATATTCCCTCTATCGATATCCCAGGTTTCCGGGGCAGTCACCCCGCGGGGCCAGAGTCGTTGACTCTGACCCCAGTAATTCCAAATTCCGACCCCAGGGGTCAGAGTCTTCGCCGAGAGGGGTCAGAGTCTTCGACTCTGACCCCATAAATTGAGTCATTGACTCTGACCCCACTGGTTCTATACGCTTACCGGTCTTTCTTTGTGGCGTCATAGGCAAGATCGGTATTCTCACCGGCCTTGCGCTCCTGCTCTTTCTTGCATTCGTCATCGTCGCCGCCACAAACCGGGCAATCCTTCTTCAGGCCCAGTTTATTCAGGCCACCACAGGAACCCTTCAGTGGCTTGTTCGCAAAAATCGCACCGACCGCCATGCCGGCAACGACCAGCAGCATCAGGCCAAATACAAACAGAAAAGTGCTCATTGTTCTGCCCTCTCCAGATACTTCTCAAAGGCCGGGTTATATATTTCCCGGAACGAATCGCCATCCCTGATCAAAAGGTACACTGCCAAATTTTCCTTTTCTGCCAATTCCAGTGCCGCATGCTGACCAAGCACATTCATTGCCGTGGCATAGCCATCTGCAATCGCCGCACTGCCTGCGACTACCGTAACCGAGGCCAGGCTGTGGGTAATCGGGTAACCGGTTCTCGGATCAATCGTATGGGAGTAGCGAACGCCCTCACGCTCAAAATAGTTCCGATAATCCCCTGACGTCGCCAGTGCGACACCTGATAAAAAGATTGGCCGCTGAACCATGCGCCCTTCGCCAGGGGATTCAACACCAATCGCCCACGGAAGACCCTGCGGATTATTCCCCTCAACCCGGATCTCCCCACCGATTTCCACCAGAAAATCGGTAAAGCCCCGCTCGAGCAGCAGTTCCGCCAGCCGGTCTACGCCGTGGCCTTTCGCAATCGCGGAAAGATCCAGCCGGCGCTGTCCAAGCTTCTGTAGCCGCGCCGGTTTTTCGAGCACCACAATGGCTTCGGAGCCAGTGGCCTCCCGCGCAGACTGCACTTCAGCTTCCAGCGGAACCCGGTCTTCGGTCTCTACGGCACCGAATCCCCACAGGTCCACCAGCGGTCCGACTGTCGCATCGAAAGCCCCGCCACTCTTTTCATGGATTTCCAGTGACAGCGCAACCACACCGGCGAGATCTGCAGAAACCGCCATCGGTACGTCGACCATGGAATCATTGAAAACGGAAAGCTCGGAATCCGGGATGTAGGTAGACATCTGCCGGTTTACCTCATCCAGCTCGCGCCGGAGCGCGGACTGTACCTCATCCCGCGCGGCCATCTCCGGCGGGTTCACCAGGGTAACGTTGTAAGTTGTCCCCATGGTTTGCCCGGAGATCTTCCAGGCCACCGGCTCGCGTTCGCAACCGGCAATATTTAGCAGCCCCAGAATAAGCAAAAACAGGGCCCCGAAACGGGACCCTGTCTTCGCATGTGGGCAGCAACCCTTACGGGCATCTGGCCAAGTCGCAGCCAAATCAGCCACCCCTTGATTAACCGCCGAAGTCGTCGAGGAGGATATTTTCGTCCTCAACCCCGAGGTCCTTCAGCATGTTGATCACTGCGGCGTTCATCATCGGAGGCCCACACATGTAGAACTCACAGTCTTCCGGCGCAGGGTGATCCTTCAGGTGGTTTTCATACACCACGTTGTGAATGAAACCAGTCAGGCCAGTCCAGTTGTCTTCCGGCTGCGGATCAGACAGTGCCACATGCCATTCGAAGTTATCGAATTCCGCGGCCAGGCCGTTGTAATCGTCTTCGTAGAAGAGCTCACGCAGGGAGCGCGCGCCATACCAGAAGCTGATCTTGCGCTTTGAATTCAGGCGCTTCAGCTGGTCGAAGATATGGGAGCGCATCGGCGCCATGCCCGCACCGCCACCAATGAATACCATTTCGTTATCGGTATCCTTGGCGAAGAACTCACCGAACGGTCCGTATACACGTACGGTATCACCTGGCTTCAGGCTGAACACATAAGAAGACATCTGCCCTGGTGGCAGGCCTTCAGTACGCGGCGGCGGCGTCGCGATACGGATGTTGAACTTAACAACGCCCTTCTCTTCCGGGTAGTTCGCCATGGAGTAGGCACGTACCACCGGCTCGGTTACCTTGGATTCCAGATTGAAGAAGCCAAAGTGCTCCCAGTCGCCACGGTACTGGTCTTCGATGTCGAAGTCCTTGAATTTGACATGGTGCGGTGGCGCTTCCAGCTGCACATAACCACCAGCACGGAAGTCGACATTTTCACCTTCCGGCAGACGCAGGGTCAGCTCCTTGATGAAGGTCGCAACGTTCGGGTTGGACTCAACGGTGCAGTCCCACTGCTTAACACCGAAGACCTCTTCAGGCACCTCGATTTCCATGTCCTGCTTGACCGCAACCTGACAGGACAGGCGCTTGCCGGCCTTTGCCTCGCGCGGGGTGAAGTGCGCGGCTTCGGTCGGCAGCATATCGCCACCGCCGGAATTAATCTTACACACACACTGGGCGCAGCTACCGCCACCACCACAGGCGGAGGCCAGGAACAGGTTGTTGGCTGCCAGCGTCTGCAGCAGCTTGCCGCCTGCCGGTACAGTGAGGGTCTTCTCACCGTTAACCACAATGTTTACGTCGCCGGTATTCACCAGCTTGGAGCGTGCCACCAGAATTACCGCGACCAGTGCAAGCACGATCAGGGTAAACATCAACACGCCGAGGATAATTTCAATATTCATACTGACTGCTTCCCCCGGATCAGATGTCGATGCCGCCGAAGGACATGAAGCCGAGCGACATCAGACCAACGGTGATAAAGGTGATGCCCAGGCCCTTGAGGCCATCCGGCACATCGCTGTACTTCAGCTTCTCGCGAATACCCGCCAGAGCCACGATCGCCAGTGCCCAGCCGAGGCCAGCACCGAAACCATAGGCAACGGATTCACCAAAGCTGTACTCACGCTCAACCATGAACAGGGACGCACCCATGATGGCGCAGTTCACGGTAATCAGGGGCAGGAACACGCCCAGCGCGTTGTACAGAGCCGGCATGTACTTATCGAGCACCATCTCCAGTATCTGCACCAGCGCGGCAATTACGCCGATATAGGTAAGCAGGCCAAGGAAGCTCAGGTCTACATCCGGGAAACCCGCCCAGGCCAGTGCACCCGGCTTCAGCAGATAGGTGTACAGCAGATTGTTAACCGGTACGGTAATGGTCAGTACCGCGATCACCGCAACACCGAGACCCAGGGCAGCGTCCACCTTCTTGGACACCGCCAGGAAGGTACACATGCCAAGGAAGAACGCCAGCGCCATGTTCTCGACGAAAACGGCGCGGACGATCAGGGAAATATAATGTTCCATCTTTACGCCTCCGCCGCTTTACTGTTGTGGGAGATCTTGAACTCATCCTGTTCTACCTGCTCAGGCTTCCAGGTGCGGATGCCCCAGATGATCAGGCCAATCAGGAAGAATGCACTCGGCGGCAGCAGCAGCATGCCGTTCGGCACATACCAGCCACCATTGTTTACGGTTTCCAGCAGCTCGATACCAAACAGCTTGCCCGCACCGAACAGCTCACGAATGAACGCGAGCGCAAGCAGGATTACGCTGTAGCCGAGTCCGTTGCCGATACCGTCGAAGAAGCTGGCCTTGGGACCGTTCTTCATCGCAAAGGCTTCAGCACGCCCCATCACGATACAGTTGGTGATAATCAGGCCCACGAATACAGACAGCTGCTTGGAAATATCGTAAGCAACAGCCTTCAACACCTGGTCAACCACAATTACCAACGAGGCAATCACGGTCATCTGTACGATGATTCGGATGCTGTTCGGGATGTAGTTGCGGATCAGGGAAACCGCAACGTTGGAACACGCCACAACGACGGTCAGTGCAATACACATAACCACGGTGACTTTAAGAGAACTGGTTACCGCCAGCGCCGAACACAGACCCAGAATTTGCAGGGCGATCGGGTTGTTGTTGATAACCGGTTCGATCAGGGTATCTTTGATCTTCATTGTCATACTTCACCCGCCTGCAATTTCTTGAGGAACGGACCAAAACCGTTGTCGCCCAGCCAGAAGCGAACGAGATTTTCCACACCGACGCTGGTCAGGGTCGCGCCGGAAAGGCCGTCCACCTGGTAAGCAAACTTGCTGCCCTTCGGGTCAGCAGAGCCCTTCACGACGTCGATGCCGACTTCGCCGTCCTCGTCGTAGACCTTCTTGCCAACCCAGAGGTTTTTCCAGTTCGGATTGTCGACTTCGCCACCGAGTCCCGGGGTCTCCTTGTGCTCGTAGAAGCCCAGGCCCGCGATGGTCTGGCCGTCGCTTTCAACAGCGAGGAAGCCGAACAGGGTGCCCCACAGGCCGTAGCCACGAACAGGCAGGATGACCTTTTCCAGACCGGACTCACCTTTTACCAGGTAAACCTGGGAGTACTTTTCCTGGCGGATGATCTTGGCCAGGTCAGCATCGCTGGAAAGCTTTTCAGACAGGGCCGGATCTTTGGCAGCAGCACGACCGTTAAATGTCGCAGCATCTACTGCATCGGTAAATTCACCGGTCTTGAGATCGACTACACGGGTCTCAACCGAGGAGAACTTCTCCTCGATAACCTTGCGGTTCTTCTCTTCGGCATCGATGAGGCCACCGGCCAGCAGTACGTTGCGCTTGATGTCCAGCTCAACGTTTTCCACCTGGCGCTTCTTGAGGCCTACCGCTGCACCGGAAACCAGCACAGCACAGACCAGACACACTACCAGTGCGACCAGTAAGGTGCCTTTTACGGAATCTTTATTAAACACGTGCCTGCCTCCGCTTGATGTGCTTCTGGATCACAAAGTGGTCGAACAGCGGCGCGAACAGGTTGGCGAACAGGATCGCCAGCATCATGCCTTCCGGGAAGGCCGGGTTCACAACGCGGATCAGTACAACCATCACGCCAATGAGGATGCCGTACCACCAGCGACCAACATTGGTCATGGCGGCGGATACCGGGTCAGTGGTCATGAAGATCAGGCCAAACGCAAAACCACCGACAACCAGGTGCCAGTACCAGGGCATGGCGAACATCGGGTTTTCTGCATCGATGAAATTGAACAGCGTGGACATGGCAATCATGCCGAGCAGCGTGCCCGCAATGATGCGCCAGCTGGCGATTTTCGTGATCAGCAGGATCGCACCGGCGAGCAGGATGGCCAGGGTGGAAACTTCACCGATTGAGCCATGCATGTTGCCGAGGAATGCATCCAGCCAGGTAAGCTGGCCAGTCGGCAGCAGTACCGCACCGTTCTGCAGGCCGTCAGAAGCCAGGCCACTCAGTGCGGTCGCACCGGAGTAACCGTCTACGGCAGTCCAGACACCGTCACCGGACATGGAAGCCGGGTAGGCAAAGAACAGGAATGCACGGCCAGTCAGTGCCGGGTTCAGGAAGTTCTTACCGGTACCACCGAAGACTTCCTTGCCGA
This sequence comes from Biformimicrobium ophioploci, assembly GCF_030270605.1. GTDB lineage: Bacteria > Pseudomonadota > Gammaproteobacteria > Pseudomonadales > Cellvibrionaceae > Biformimicrobium > Biformimicrobium ophioploci. The sequence goes on along the minus strand of NZ_BSYJ01000005.1, from coordinate 134,423 downwards.
TCACCACACCGAAGCTGATACCCATGGCAACCATCCACAGGGGCAGGTCCGGCGGACAGGTCAGCGCAAACAGGATGGAGGTCACGAAGAAGCCTTCGTTGACTTCGTGGCCACGAATAGTCGCGAACAGCACTTCCCAGATACCGCCGACGATGAACGTCACAGCGTAAATCGGCAGGAAGTACATGGCGCCGTGCACCAGGTTGTCCCAGAAGCTGTTGGCGTCGTAGCCAGCCAGCAGCTGGATGAACCAGTGGCGCCAGCCTTCTGCATCGGTCATGCCCATGTCGGCCATGATGGTGTTGGCCTGGAAGCCGACGTTCCACATGCCGTAGAACATCGGGATCAGCGCGGCAAACCACACAGTGATCATGATGCGCTTCAGGTCGATACCGTCACGAACGTGCGCGGTGCCCTTGGTGCGATCAGCGGGCTGGAACAGACCGGTATCGATCGCTTCGTAAAGCGCGTAGTGCTTTTCCCACTTACCGCCCTTATGGAAGTGCGGCTCAATTGAATCTAAAAACTTGCGCAACATCCCTTACCCCTCCTTCTCGATACGGGTCAGGTTGTCCCGCAGAATCGGGCCGTACTCGTACTTGCCCGGGCACACATAGGTACAAAGCGCCAGATCTTCTTCATCCAGCTCCAGTGCGCCAAGTTGTTGTGCCGTAGCGGTATCGCCAACGATGAGCGAACGCAGCAGCTGGGTCGGCAGTACGTCCAGCGGCATGACTTTCTCATAAGCACCAATCGGCACCATGGCACGCTCGGAACCGTTACAGCTGGTTGTCATCGGGAACAGCTTGCTCTTGAACAGGCGCGACAGGTAAATCGGCATTGCCGAGTGACGCTCCTTGCCCAGCCCAATGTAGTGAAGGAACGGGCGCTCGCGGCCTTCCTGCAGCACAGTAACCTGGTTGGCATAGCGACCCAGGTAGCACAGACCTTCCGAGGAAGTACGGCCACCGAACACGGAACCTGAGATCACGCGATTCTCGCCGTCCTTGAGCTCACCAGCGGTCAGCTGGTTCATGCAGGCACCGAGGCGGGTGCGCAGCAGGCGCGGGTTGGATACCTGCGGTCCCGCCAGCGCAACGACGCGATCGGTATACAGCTTGCCGGTGCTGAACAGGTGGCCAACTGCAATCACGTCCTGATAGGAAATACTCAGTACCACACGGCCGCCAACTGCAGGCTTGAGGTAATGAATGTGCGTACCTGTGAGGCCAGCCGGGTGCGGGCCGGAAAAAGTCTCGCGGCGAATGCTGTCATTCGCCGGAACCGGAATATCGGCATCCGGGGCAGTACAGACGTAAGTTTCCGGAGCCAGCTTCGACAGGATGGTCACACCGCGCTCGAATGCATCACGCTGCTCGGTAATGATTACTGCCGGGTCCGCCGCGAGCGGATTGGTATCCATCGCGTTGATGAAGACTGCAGCCGCTTCGACATCCAGTGCAGGCACCTTGCTGTACGGGCGGGTGCGCAGCGCGGTCCAGAGACCGGAATTGACCAGGTTATCGCGCACCTGTTCGCCAGTCAGACCGCCGATTTCCGCGTCGGAATACTGGGCGAAAGATTCCGCTTCTTCCCCGTCGATATCAATTACCACCGACTGCAGCACGCGCCTGGCGCCGCGGTTGATGGCGGAAACTGTACCTGCGGCAGGCGCTGTATAGCGCACACCCTCTGTTTTCTTGTCCGTGAACAGTAACTGCCCAAGCTTGACCCGATCCCCAACCTGAACGGCCATAGTCGGCTTCATCCCGTGATAATCGGGGCCAACTACGGCAACGGAAGTGATCTTCGGGCCATCTGTGATGGCCTGCTCGGGAGCACCGGATATGGGTAAATCCAAGCCCCGACGGATCTTTCTCATACGTCTCTGCCTAATTACTTGTAGAATTTTCTCGGAATTCTTAACGCTTGCACACAGAGCGTGCGCACTGGGTGGACTGGGCTCCAGGCCCATCTCTTTCGCTAGAACGGCGATTCACAATCGCACTACCGCTACTTTCCGTTGGCGCCGAAAATGCTATATCAATGATAGCTGACGGTAAAAACCGCTACGTGGCGCGCAACTGCCCCAGCAAAGCCGCGCGCATTATAAAGATGCACCCCCCGAATGACCAGACCAACAATGTTGTAAATCAGCGTTTTAGGGGGCAGTTACGACCAAAAGATGAGTGATCGCTCGGATTTTCTGCAGGTGGATTGCAACGCCTGTGTACGAAAAAGGCCCGCGGGCAGTGCACCGGCGGGCCTTCAGTCACTTTTCGCCTGTCCAGTCAGGCGTTAGCGAGCAGCTCAGTCCTTCTTCGGGTACACGTCGTAGCGTACGCCGGCCATATCTTCGAGGCACCGCACCACCTGACAGGAGTAGCCGAACTCATTGTCGTACCAGCAGTAGAGCACTGCACTGTTACCTTCCACAATGGTGGCCAGTGAGTCAAACACACATGCCTTGCGCGAGCCCACGAAGTCTGTGGAAACAGCTTCCGGCGAATTGGAGAAGCCGATCTGCTGGCGCAGCGCGGAGTGCAGTGCCACTTCGCGAATGTACTCGTTGAGCTCGTCCTTGTTGGTCTCCTGGCCCAGTTGCAGGTTCAGGATTGCCATGGATACGTTCGGAGTAGGAACCCGGATCGCATTACCAGTCAGCTTACCTTTCAGCTCCGGCAGCGCCTTGGCCACCGCCTTGGCTGCGCCGGTTTCGGTCAGAACCATATTCAGCGCCGCAGAGCGGCCGCGACGCTCGCCCTTGTGGTAGTTGTCGATCAGGTTCTGGTCATTGGTATAGGCGTGGACGGTTTCCACGTGGCCGTGCTTCACACCGAACTTGTCCATCATTGCTTTCAGGACAGGCACGATCGCATTGGTGGTACAGGAGGCGGCGGACAGGATTTTGTCTTCCGGCTTGATCTCACCATTGTTGATACCATAAACGATATTCTTGATGTCGCCCTTGGCCGGCGCAGTCAGGATCACCTTGCTGGCGCCCGGGCACGCAAGGTGCTGGGACAGTGCTTCCTCATCACGCCAGATACCGGTGCTGTCCACGACGATAGCGTTATTGATGCCGTGCGCGGTGTAATCCACTTCTGCCGGTGAGTTGGCATAGATCACCTTGATCTCATTGCCGTTACAGATCAGGGAGTTGGTCTCTTCATCTACGCGAATGGTGCCATTAAAGGAACCGTGCACGGAATCACGACGCAGCAGGCTGGCGCGCTTGACCAGATCGTTCGGGGCTTTGCCCTTGCGCAGGACGATTGCACGCAGGCGCATGACGTCACCGCTGCCCGCCTTCTCAACCATAAGGCGCGTGACCAGGCGGCCAATTCGGCCAAAGCCGTACAGGACGACATCCTGCGACTGCGGGATCGGCTTGGAGCTGCCTTCAGCAGTGGCCAGCTCTTCACCAACGAAATCCGCCACGGACAGGCCGCGATCGTCGCGCATGTATTTGTTGGTCAGGGTGCCCAGGTCGATATGTACCGGGCCCAGGTTCATCGCCGCAATTGCTTCCAGCACCGGGAAGGTCTCAAACTCACTGAGCTCATTCTCTTCCACCTGGCGAACAAAACGGTGCGCCTTCATCAGCTGCAGTACAGACTTGTTCACGAGGTTCTGTCCATACATGTAGATACCGACATTGCGCTCACGGTTGAGCTTGCCGATCATCGGGATCATGGATTCGGCCAGGGCTTCACGAGCCTTCCAGTCTTTGAAGAAATCCGCGGGCTTTGGACGCTGCTGGGTCACAGTTTCATACCTTTGCTGACTTAGGGAGACAGCCCCTTTTTGCCGGGGCCTTGGAATTTGGCGCGTATTATCGGGGCAACAAAGTCACTACGCAAGCTACTGAATTTAGGGGGTTTTCCTGTAATTTAACTACAAAAACAAACCGTGGTTTCTCATCTTCGCAACAGCTCCCCTCCCCTCACCTGAAGAGCCAGTTTCAACCCGAATCTTATAATGTCGCCTGTACCGCGAGGGAATCATCGCTACAATAGCGCCCTTATTTTAGTAGTGCCTTCAGGACAGGGATGACCAAATACAGCCCATTTACGCCACCGGAATTCAGGCAGGACAACGACAGGCAGTTCTGGTGCCAGCTTCAGGGCGCAGCAGCGCCACTCGCGATATACAATCGCGCCCGCAGCGAAGACAGGCCCGTACTGGTCATTGCCGCAGACAGCACCGAAGCCGCCCGGCTCGAGCAGGAACTGCGCTTTTTCGCCGACGAGAACGATGCCATCCCGGTGCTGCTTTTCCCGGACTGGGAGATCCTGCCTTACGACAGCTTCTCACCCCACCAGGACATCATTTCCGAACGCCTCTCAATCCTGTACCGGCTCCCGCGCATGGGTCGCGGGATTGTCGTGGTACCACTCACCACTCTGATGCACCGCCTTCCCCCTGTCTCTTACGTTGGCGGCAATTCGCTGATGGTGTCACAGGGAGACTCGTTCAATCCGATCGAAACCCGCAAGCTGCTCGAGCAGGCCGGCTACATCTGCGTGGATACCGTGTACGAACATGGGGAGTTCGCGGTGCGCGGGGCACTGATGGACATCTACCCGATGGGCAGCAAACTGCCCTACCGCATCGACCTGTTCGATGACGAGGTAGACTCGCTGCGCACCTTTGACCCGGAAACCCAGCGCACCATCGAAACCGTCGACCAGATCAACCTCCTGCCAGCGCGTGAATTCCCGCTGAATAAGGTCGGGATAGACCGGTTCCTCGACAACTGGCACAGCGTTTTTGAGGGCGACCCGAGCATTGTGCCCCTGTACACCGACATACAGGACGGCATCGCGCCCGCAGGCATCGAGTACTACCTGAAACTGTTTTTCAATGACTGCGCCAGCCTCTTTGATTACCTGCCGCCGGAAAGCTGCCTTTTTATTGCCGGAGACCTGCATACCGGCATCGATCGCTTCTGGAATGAGGTCAACAGCCGTTACGAAAGCCGCCGCGTGGACCCCACCCGGCCACTGCTACCGCCGACCGATATCCTGCTACCGCCGGATGAACTGTTCAGCGCACTGAAGCCGAGGCGCCGCGCCATCGTATCCGAGACCACGGAAACAGACAGCGCTGGTAGCTACCTCTTTGACAGTGCGCCACCACCCGCCCTGCCGGTGCAGGGCCAATCAGAAACACCCCTTACCGCAGTGGAAGCCTACCTGATGGAGTTCGACGGGCGGGTACTGCTCTGCGCTGACAGCCCGGGGCGCAGGGAATCGCTTCTGGAGCTGCTGGGCAAGATCAACCTGCGCCCGCACGTGGTCAAGGGCTGGCACGACTTCCTTGCCTCAAGTGAGCAGTACTGCATTACTGTGGCGCCGCTCGCCGCAGGGCTGGTGGTGATTGAGCCCCATATCAGCCTGATTGCCGAATCGCAGCTCTTTGGTGACCGGGTCATCCAGAGTCGCCGGCGCAAGAAGGCGCGCGACGACAGCGAACAGGTTGTGCGCAATCTGGCGGAGTTGAAAACAGGCGCACCCGTTGTCCATATTGATCATGGTGTGGGCAGATATCGCGGTCTGGAGACACTGGACATCGATAACCAGCAGGCCGAATTCCTGCTGCTTGAGTACGCAGACGCTGCCAAACTCTACGTTCCTGTAGCCAATTTACACCTGATTAGCCGCTACACCGGTGCGGATGAGGCACTTGCGCCCATGCACCGGCTGGGCAGTGAACAGTGGCAGAAGGCCAAACGCAAGGCTGCAGAGAAAGTGCGAGATGTGGCGGCAGAGCTGCTGGACATCTACGCCCGGCGCGAAGCCCGCGTGGGACATGCCTTCGCCGACCCCAGCGACTCCTACCGTGCTTTCTGCGCGGCCTTCCCGTTCGAGGAGACCCCGGACCAGCAGCTGGCGATCGATGCGGTGCGCGCCGATATGCTCACTGCAAAGCCCATGGACCGACTGGTTTGCGGCGACGTCGGCTTCGGCAAGACGGAAGTTGCAATGCGCGCGGCATTTATCGCTGTGCACAGCGGCCGGCAGGTGGCAATGCTGGTACCAACCACCCTGCTCGCGCAGCAGCATTACCAGACATTCCAGGATCGCTTTGCGGACTGGCCCGTGTCGATCGAGGTTCTGTCACGCTTCCGCTCCGCCAAGGAAGTGGAGTCAATCAAGCGGCGCGTGGAGGACGGCAAGGTGGATATCCTCGTCGGCACACACAAGCTGTTGCAGACCGATATGAACTTCAAGCAGCTGGGCCTGCTGATGATCGACGAGGAGCACCGCTTCGGGGTGCGCCAGAAAGAGCGCATCAAGAGCCTGCGTGCGGAAGTCGACATCCTCGCCCTCACCGCCACGCCCATCCCGCGCACTCTCAATATGGCGATGTCGGGTATCCGCGACCTCTCTGTGATCGCGACACCGCCATCGCGACGCCTGTCGGTGAAGACCTTTGTACGCGTGCGTGACGACAACCTGATCAAGGAAGCCATCCTCCGGGAGATACTGCGCGGCGGCCAGGTTTATTTCCTGCACAACGAAGTGAAGAGTATCGAGAGACTGGCGCAGGAGGTGCGCGAGCTGGTTCCGGAGGCGCGCGTGGTGACTGGCCACGGCCAGATGCGCGAACGCGAGCTCGAACAGGTCATGAGTGACTTCTACCACAAGCGCTTCAACGTGCTGGTGTGCACCACCATTATCGAGACGGGCATCGACGTACCCAATGCCAATACCATCATCATCGAACGCGCAGACAAGTTTGGCCTTGCCCAGCTGCACCAGCTGCGCGGCCGGGTTGGCCGGTCACACCACCAGGCCTACGCCTACCTGCTAACCCCGGGCAAGCGCAACATGACCTCCGATGCCGTCAAGCGTCTGGAGGCCATCGCCGAAGCGCAGGATCTCGGGGCCGGCTTTACCCTCGCCACCCATGACATGGAAATCCGCGGCGCGGGCGAACTGCTCGGCGACGAACAGAGCGGACAGATCCAGGGCGTAGGCTTTACCCTTTACATGGAAATGCTGGATCGCGCCGTCAAGGCAATCCGCTCCGGCAAGACCCCGAACATCGATGACCCGCTGGAATCACCGGCCATTGACGTCAACCTGCGCATCCCCGCGCTGATTCCCGACGACTACCTGCCTGACGTTCACAGCCGCCTGCTGATGTACAAGCGAATCGCCAACGCCGAATCCTCCGAGGCGCTGCGTGAACTTCAGGTCGAAATGATTGACCGCTTCGGCCTGCTACCGGAAGCGACCAAGAACCTTTTCCGGGTCACTGAGATCAAGCTCACGGCAGGCGAACTGGGGATCAGTAAACTGGAGGCCAACGCGGAGCGCGGGCGTATGGAATTTGCGGACTCCACCCAGGTGGATCCGTTTACCATCGTCAAGCTGGTGCAGGCGCAACCCGGTCGCTATCAGCTGCAGGGGGCAAACCAGCTGCGCTTTGAGCTGGATGACGATTCAACACCAGACAGTCGCATTCGCGAAGTGAATGAGCTGCTGCAGAAGTTGAAGCGATCCGGCAGCGCGTCATAATACAGGGTCCAACACGAGCATTTGATGAGCAGAATGGCCAGAAACCCCACACTGATAAAATTTGCACTGGCGGCACTCGTCGCTGTCCCTTTCGGCCTGTCGGCCCAGGATCGCAATGGCAGCTATGCCGGGACCGAATTTGAAATTGAGGTCATCGTGCTCAAGCGCAATCCCGGCTACCGGATCAGCCAGGAAACCTGGCCGCAGAAGCCACAGCTGCGCTACGAGCGCAACTGGATCGACTTTGAGACCCCGGATCCGAACCCGCCTGCAATCGAGCGCGCCGAACCACTTTCGATCGGAGCAAATGATGCTTCGCTCGAAAACACTGAGGAGCAGCTTGACCTGCTGCCCGCAGTTACAGTCGATCGCGAGCAAGGATCCCTGGAAGCTCAGGAAGACACGCCGAATCAGGCCATGATTCCACCACTGCTAAAGCCCGTGGATGGCACATTACAGAATGTGGTTGCGGCACTTACCCGTGATCCGAATTACCAGGTATTGTTCCACAAGGCCTGGCGCCAGGTACTGCAGGAACATGATGAAGCGCCCCAGATTCTGATCAAGGGCGGAGATGCCCTGGAGGGCAACCAATACCAGCTCGGCGGCGGCATCACCGTCAGCGTTTCGCGGTACCTGAATCTCACCACCAACCTCTGGTATACCGATGAGCTATCGACCCAGCAGGCGAGCGCCACCCCGGGGAACCCTCCCATTCAGGTACCGATTTCCCCCCGCGCGATCCAGAATGCGGAAATGGCACGGGCCGCACTGGCCGAGCAGCTGGAGAGTGGCTTGGTTGTGAATACCGTACAAGAGGTCGGCAGCACAGTGATGGCCGACTGGCCCCCTTCTATTCCGGAACCGGTGACTGAAGAGGAAACCACAAACCCGCTGCTCGCAACCCGCGTTGCGTTACTGCAGGAGAAAAGGCGTATGCGCAGCAAGGAGCTGCACTACATTGACCACCCGCTCCTGAACGTCCTGATTGAAGTCCGCCCGATAGAAACCGAGACGGAGGCAGGCGCCGACCAGTAGCCAGTAGGCGGGGCTCGGGTTCGGGCCCTGTGAAGCTCCGGCACGCCTGTGTTACAGGCACAAAAAAAAGCGAGCTGTGCTCGCTTTTTTCTTTCTCTGGCTTTTATATCCACATGAAACCCGCGTGCAACACGGGTTTGTTACACGGTGATGTAAAGGCCTTCAACCGCGTTAACAGCGGCAACCAGGGCGATTGACCCGGGTCAGCAGGGAATGACGTCTTCCGCCAGCAACCCCTTGTCACCATTCTGCATTTCAAATTCTACAGACTGCCCTTCGTTCAGTGTTTTGTAGCCATCGCCACGAATGCTGCGGTAATGGACGAAGATATCGTCGGTCCCTTCACCACGGGTAATAAAACCGTATCCGCGAGCATTATTAAACCACTTCACTGTGCCTGTTACGCGATCACTCATTGAGCCAACCTCATTATTGTTATAGCGCTAACCACTAATCAAAATAATTGGTGCAGCTAAAAACCTAGCGCTTAAACCGCCTGGCCTTTCAGCCTTATTCTTATAGCGCTCCAGGGCAATTAAACCCCTAAGACCCTTGGAGCTAATACTGATTTTTAGTTAAAAAAGCGCCACTGTCCAGTTTTCAACGCAAATAATATTTCAACATCTGCGTAGATTGGACAATAAATCGCCAAATCAAAACGAAAACCTGGAAACACCCAGACCGAAATGCCTTACCTGACAAACCATCAGTCCAGGACCGCTCTCCCAGTTGTTGTACTTTCATACAATTTTATTCGCGGACTCCGGCCGCCTGTATGGTTTCAAGGCGCAGATTGTCCGGCATATGCACGGTTCGTGTCGGGAAGGCACAGGAAGCACCGTGTTCATCAATGATCTGTAATACACGCAACAATACGTCCTGTTTAATTTCATGATATCGAATCCAGTCCGTTGTCTTGGTAAATGTATAGATAAAGAAATCCAGAGACGATGCTGCAAATGCATTGAAATTTACAATGAGCGTTTGCTGCGTATCGATCTCCGGGTGCTGTTTCAGCATTTCCTTTACTGAGCTGATTATCCCCGGAATCGCGGCTGCATCATCGTAACGAACACCAATCGTTTCATAGATGCGCCGGTTCAACATGCGCGACGGGTTTTCAACAGAGATCTGGGTAAAGGTCGCATTGGGTATATAAAGCGGACGTTTATCAAAAGTACGTATACGGGTCAGGCGCCAGCCAATATCCTCTACCGTGCCCTCTATTTCCTTGTCCGGGGAGCGTATCCAGTCCCCCACCGCAAAAGGCCTGTCCAGGTAGATCATCAGGCCACCGAAAAAATTGGCGAGCAGGTCCTTCGCTGCGAAACCGACCGCAAGGCCGCCGATACCACCAAACGCAAGCACCCCGCTAATGCTATAACCCAGCTTCTGCATCACCACCATCGCCGCGGTGATAAGGATGGAAATCCGGACCAGCTTACCTATCGCACGAACCGTCGTGACATCCACCGGCTTCGATGTATAACGTGGATCGCGCAGGTTTTCTTCCGCATTACGGACAAAACGCACCGCAAACCAGGCCAGCACCAGGATGACACCGACCTCACGGAACTCTGCCACATAGTCGAATATGGAAACGCCCGTTTGCTCGCCGGCGATGCCCGCGGCAACGGAAAGCCCGAGCAGCCATACAAGCACTCTTCCGGGCGCTTCGATCGCCCCAACAAGGGCGTCATCCCAGGGATTTGCCGTTCCCTCGGCCCGCCTTGCCAAACGGTCAATAAAGCGTTGCAGGAACCAGGCAGCCAACAGTGTGAGGAAAACGATAACGAAGATTTCGACAATCCAGCTATTGCCCTCGCCTACCCATCCACTGAAAAGCTTCAGCTTTTCCCTTAGAAACTCCACCTGATGCATTCCTTATTCTTTTAAAGCCAACAAAAGTACTGTTACACGGGCATCCAGCCAGATAGCCATTCGCGTGTTGCACGCCAGCGTGGGTGCGCCATCAGTGCATCCCAATTGGCGACTGCGGGCCGGCCACGCATTGCCTCGAGGCGCGCGGCAGATTCCGCAGAAACTTCCCTGCCCTGAAGCGCATCCAGGATCGCAACTGCGCCCTCGCGATTATTGCACACGATACCCATATCACAGCCCGCATCCAGGGCCGCATGAATACGACCACCATAATCGCCACCAACACTCGCCCCCTCCATCGACAGGTCGTCACTGAAAATGACGCCGTCGAAGCCAAGCCGGGCGCGCAGGATATCCTGCAGCCAGTAACGGGAAAAGCCCACAGCGGCCCCATCCACTTTGGGGAACCGGATATGCGCGGGCATGACGGCCTCAAGGCTGCCTGCTGCCATCAAGGCAGTAAACGGCTGGCAATCCCGGCAGAGCACTTGCTCCAGCGTCCGGTCGTCAACCGGCAGCTCAACATGGCTGTCCTCCACAACAAAGCCATGGCCCGGGAAATGCTTGCCTGTCGTGCTCATTCCGGCCTCGTGCATACCCGCAATAAAAGGGCTGACCCGTTCGGAGACCGCTGCGGGATCCGGGCTGAAACTGCGGTCGCCGATCACCCTGCTCTGGTTACTATCCGCATCGAGTACCGGCGCAAAACTAAAGTCTATTCCGCTGGCAAGCAGCTCCGCCGCCATCAGCCAGCCCACGTCTGCAAGTCTTTGCGCCGGGTCCTGATCGGCCGCGGCATGCTCACTTAATGCCTGCATGCTCGGCAGGCGCGTGAACTCCTCACGAAATCGCTGTACCCGGCCGCCTTCCTGGTCCACCGCGAGCAGTATCCCCGGCCGCACGGAACGAATGTCCTGAACCAGCTGCTGCAACTGGGCACGGTCAGAATAATTACGCGCGAAGAAAATGAGCCCGCCAACCTGAGGATGCCGCAACAGCTGGCGATCCTCCGCATCGAGTTCTTGCCCGGCAATATCGATCATCACCTGGCCAAGCTTGCTAGTCATTCCTTTCTTCTCCTCAACCGGGGATATTGCAGACGATCAACATGGCAGGCCTACCCGGTCGCCCGGAGCATGGCCGAGGCAGAAGGCACGAAGCGATCGATAGTGTCCTGTAACGTGGTTTCCGCCCCAAAGTCTTCCTTCAAGATAGCCTCAATGGCATCGAAACTCGACAGCGTGAAAATAGTCGCACCCAGCATGAAATAGAGGCGCCAGTAGAAGGTGACCGGATCGATTTCCGGCAGGGCCTGCTTGAGCAGATCAATAAAACGACGGTAGGTCTGCCCGTACCGAGCGACGATAAACCGCCGCAGGTGCCCCTGGGATTGCGAATAGGCAAGCCCCAGCAGTCGCATAAACCGCTGCGGATCCCTGCCCTGGGCCTTGAGGCCGCCGAGACTGACGGTATAGAGGCTTTCGAGGAGATCGTCTGCGCTGGCTGCGCCGCCTTCGTCGGCGATACGCTGTGTCAGCGCTGTTTCCAGACAGTCGGTAAAGGGCGTCAGAAACCGCTCGAAAACCGCCTGTATCAGCTCTTTCTTGGACCCGAAGTGATAGTTCACCGCTGCCAGGTTGACACCGGCGGTGCTGGTAATCGTCCGCAGGGAAGTCTCCGCGAAGCCCCGCTCCGCAAAGAGTATCTCGGCGGCATCCAGAATTCTGTCTGCAGTATCGGAGTGACTCATGGCTGTTTTAAACCCCCGATTAAAACAAATGTTTACAATCTGGCCGGAGGTTAGCACAAAGCGGGATGGTCGTCCCATGCCGGCACACTGCCTACTGTCACTGCGCCGGAGACATTATCAATTAACTGTGTTTGAAAGCCGCGTGACCGGTCTTGCGAATTACAGCGAGCCCACCCGGCACCGGCATTGAAATGAAGGGGTGATCTATGCGGTTCTTTCGGCCGGAAATCGGCAACTGGTTTCAGGATAAGGAAACCGGTGATTATTTCGAGATAGTCGCACTCGACGAACTGAACAATACCATCGAAATCCAGTTTCTCGACGGCTCCCTTGGTGAAGTCGACTGGGAGGCGTGGCGACACATGCCGATGGAAGAGGCCGCTCCCCCGGAAGATGCGAACGCGGGCTACGAGGTCGCCAGCGAAGAGCGCATCACCGACAGCGACGGCGCCGCACCAGCACCGCACAATCCACTCTCGCTAATCGAGGGAGAGAACTTTCAGGGCACCGACGAGTACTAGCCCGGCGCCCGACTCCATCCCGAGCCCGACCAGCCTCGGGTTCAGTATCACATGCGATATTCTCTTAGGCGCCCTTGAATGACTTTGGCGTCGAAAGCTTGCCACACCACTCGATCTGTATATAATCACAGCACCTGTACAAAAAAACAGATACCTGAATGGTGCCCGTATGACCAACCTCACGCCCCGCCAGCAAGAAGTCCTGGAGCTGATAAAACGCTATCTGGACGACACCGGATACCCGCCTACACGCGCCGAAATTGCCAAGGAACTTGGCTTCAGGTCGGCCAATGCCGCCGAAGAGCACCTGAAGGCCCTCGCACGTAAAGGCGCGATTGAAATGGTTGCAGGCGCATCCCGCGGGATACGCATTCCGGATCACCACAGCGGTATGCCCATTGTGGGCCGCGTTGCCGCGGGCAACCCCATTCTCGCTGCAGAGAATATCGAAGATTACTGTGATATCACCCCGAGCTTTTTCCACCCGCCGGCAGATTTTCTTCTGCGTGTGCACGGTATGAGCATGAAGGACGCGGGCATCCTCGATGGTGACCTGCTCGCGGTAAAAAAGGCCGAGCAGGCCCACAACGGACAGATCGTCGTTGCCCGCATTGATGACGAAGTCACGGTGAAACGGTTCCAGCGTAAAGGCGGCCAGGCAGAGGTACAGCTTTTCCCTGAAAACGAAGACTTTGAGGTAATCAAGGTGGACCTCCGCGAGCAGGATTTTGCCATCGAAGGCCTGGCGGTCGGCGTGATCCGGCAGACCACCTGATAGCAACAAACCTATCCAGGCCTAACCGGCTCCAGATGCACAAAGCCCGGCGATTGCCGGGCTTTGTGCATGTTCGGTATCTGACTGAATCTGTCAGTGCAGGGTCCGAGACTCCAACGCGATCTCATCAAGCTCGGCATCCTCATCGAATGCGCCCGCCTGCTGCTCCTCCTCGTCGAGGACCGAATCCTCATGAATTTCCTGGACCGCCTGGATACCGGCTTCCATCATCGCCTTGGCAACCGAAATCTTGTGATCCTGCAGAAAGTTAAGGCTCTGACTTGAGAAACGAATACGAACAAGCGGCGCCTCATCATGCCCTGCCCTGCGCAGTGCAATATCGCCGTCAGTCAATTCGATAATTTCAAAAGTCTCCGTGGTCATTTACCACTCCCTGCCACATGAAAAAAGCCATGGTATCACACTGGTGCTCAGCGTGCCGTCACTGCCCCGGGGCGGACTTGTCCCGGGGGTCACCACTCCTGCAGCTGTTCCAGCTGGCGCGCGGCCAATCGCGTAAACTCTTCGTGGATCTGGGCGAGCTGAATAACGTCCAGCAACTCTGCCTGCGCAGGTGCAGCCGAACTACCAATCAAGGCTACCGGTTTTTCCGCAGACTCACGCACCCATAAAGCTGCCCAGGCGCCCGCGAGTTTGGCGAGCCAGGATCCGCGGTCTTCCAGTAATTCAGTAAGCTCCCCTGCCTCCCTGCAGACCTGCCCTTTGGCACCTACGCGTTCGGCCAGCTCCTGCGGCGACTGGGGGTCGGGCGCGCCCAGCCGGTATATATCGGCAAGTGCACCGAGGTGTGCCCTGTAGGCTCGCTGAAGCTGAAGCGTGGCCGACTCGCACAGGGCCAGGGAAGCAAATTCGTCACCCTGCAGTCCTTCGCTCTGAACCCGCTTCAGCAGGTATTCCGCCTTGCGCAGAAACTGGACTGTTTCGGCACCACTCACGATTTCTTACCGGCCGGCTTCTTCTTGGCTGCAGCTTTTTTCTTCGGAGCGGCTTTTTTCTTGGGTGCAGCCTTCGCAGCTGCGCCTTTCTTGCGCTTGTCTTCAGCTACCCACTTGCCACCGTCAAAATACGCACGCCAGCCGGTGGCCTTGCCCTCAACCTCAGACTGGACATACTGCTCCTGGGTTTTGCGGCTGAAGCGCACAACCGTAGGTACGCCGTCCGGATCCTCTGTCGGTGCAGCAAAAATGTGTGCATATTTCGGATCGATTTCATCCTTGTGCGGTAGCAGCTCCTGCACCAGCGGCGCCCGCGTTTCACGGTTCTTGGGAAATTGGCTTGCCGCCAGGAACAACCCGGAAGCGCCATCGCGCAAAATATAGGTGTCGTCGACTTTCTCGCAGGCAAGCTCCGGCATCGGAACCGGATCCATTTTCGGTGGCGCAGGTTCACCACTCTTCAACAGCTTGCGAGTATTCTTGCAGTTCTCATTGGTACAGCCGAAGTATTTTCCGAAACGACCGGACTTGAGCTGCATCTCACTGCCACACTTGTCGCACTCGATCGTCGGGCCGTCATAACCCTTGATCTTGAACGTCCCTGCCTCAACTTCAAAACCGGCACAGTCCGGGTTGTTACCGCAGATATGCAGCTTGCGCTGCTCATCCACCAGATAACTATCCATCGCGGTGTTACAGATCTTGCAACGGCGCTTGTCGATCAACTGACGGGATTCCGCCTCGTCGTCCTTGTCAGCATCCACCGCCTCGTCACCTGAAACCAGGTTCATGGTATTGGTGCAGCGCTCTTTCGGCGGCAGTGCATAGCCAGAGCAGCCGAGAAACACACCGGTACTGCCGGTACGAATCTGCATGTGCCGGCCGCACTTGTCACAGTTAATGTCGGTGTCGGTGGGATTGTTACGGCGCATCCCACCCTCGGGCGCCTGCGCTTTCTGCAGCAGGCCCTCAAACTCTTCATAGAAGCGGTTGAGCACATCCTTCCAGTTTTTATCACCTTCCGCGACTTCATCCAGCGCTTGCTCGAGGTTGGCGGTAAAGCCGTAGTCCATCAAGTCGGTGAAACTTTCTGTCAGGCGCTCAGTAACGATGTCACCCATTTTTTCCGCATAGAATCGGCGGTTTTCCAGGCGCACATAACCGCGATCCTGAATGGTGGAAATGATGGACGCATAGGTAGACGGGCGACCAATTCCCCGCTTTTCCAGCTCCTTTACCAGCGCAGCTTCACTGAAGCGTGCCGGCGGCTTGGTAAAATGCTGCTTGGGTTCAAGCTTTTTCAGGTTCAGCTTGTCCCCGACCTTCACATCGGGCAACACCACATCTTCATCTTTTTTCGCGACCTGCGGCGCCACCTTGAGGAAACCGTCAAAACGGATAACCCGGCCTCGGGTACGCAACTCGAAGTCACCGGCTTTGACAGTGATTGAGCTGGATGTAAATTCCGCGTCCGTCATCTGGCAGGCTACGAATTGTTGCCAGATCAGGTTGTAGAGGCGCTCTGCATCGCGCTCTGCGCCCTGCAGCATGTTTGGCTGTATGCGGACGTCTGAGGGGCGAATCGCCTCGTGCGCCTCCTGTGCCCCCTCCTTGCTGCTGTAGGAAATCGGGTTTTCCGGAAGGTACCTGGGTCCGAACTTGTCGCCGATAAAGTCCCGCGCCGCCGACACCGCCTCTGCACTCAGGTTGGTGGAGTCGGTACGCATGTAGGTGATGTGTCCCGCCTCGTAGAGCCGTTGCGCCAGTACCATGGTTTTCTTGACGCTGAAGCCAAGACGCGTGCTTGCGGCCTGCTGAAGGGTCGAGGTTATGAAAGGGGCACCCGGCTTGGAACGGGTCGGCTTGTCTTCCCGCGCGGCAACCGAGAAAGCACTCTCGCCAAGCGCCTTTACTGCGGCCTCGGCCTGCTCCTGGTTTGTTGGCCGGAAAGCCTTGCCGCCCTGCTTCTTGGTCTCAATGCGCAGTGCGGCGCCGGCACCGGTTTCCGTATTGGCAAAAAGGGTCCAGTACTCTTCAGGGATGAATGCACGGATCTCCCGTTCGCGCTCGACTACGAGGCGCACCGCAACCGATTGGACGCGGCCCGCAGACAATCCCCGCGCGACCTTTTCCCACAGGAGCGGGGACACCATATAGCCCACGATGCGGTCAAGGAAGCGGCGGGTCTGCTGCGCATTGACCCGGTTTTCATCGACCATGCCGGGATCCTTGAACGCCTCCTGGATCGCAGACTTGGTAATTTCATTGAATACCACGCGCCGATAACGATCAGGCTCACCGCCGATTGCTTCGCGCAGGTGCCAGGCAATGGCCTCTCCCTCGCGGTCAAGGTCCGTCGCGAGGAAGATGTGGTCGGCGTCCGCAGCGAGCTTTTTCAGCTCCTGGACCACCTTTTCCTTGCCGGGCAGGATTTCATAATGGGCACGCCAATCATTTCCCGGGTCGATGCCCATGCGATTGATCAGCTGCTCGCGATTCTTTTTCGCCTTGTGCGCCGCCTTCTGCTCAGGTGACATTTTGCGCGTTTCTGCCGCACGTCGTGCCCGTTCTTTGGCGTCGACGGGTTTCTTGGCGCCGCCACTGGTGGGCAGGTCGCGAATGTGGCCAACGCTCGACTTAACAATAAAGTCCTTTCCGAGGTACTTATTGATTGTCTTGGCCTTCGCCGGGGACTCCACTATGACCAGGGATTTACTCATAAGTCCTTGTTTTAAAACCTGTTTTACTACACTTCCAAAGGACGAAGGGCCGCTCATGGACCGTTCCGGTTAGCGCGATATATAAGTCGCCCATCCCGAGGGGTCAAGAAACCCGTGTAATTTTTTTTCTTGTTGCACACCTGAACAGCCGGAACTGAGCAGGATTTTCGTACACTTTTTATACGCTTTTTGCGCCTTTCAGAAAGCTGAAGTACGCAACTCCGGCTCGATCTTCGACCGCGTTGACCGCAGCAGAGACAGCAGCTTGCTGTACGCGGCATCACCACCAGTTTCCCGCCACTGGATACCCAGCCCCGCAGGATTCGCAAACAGCGCCAGATAACCGTCAGGCATGTCGGCAATCGCCTCCTTTATATAGGGCTGGGCGGATTGCGGTGGTCTGGCACTACCCTGCCAGTCCCACTGACCACTGAAGTGCAGATCGTGGCTGATACTGCGCCTCTCTAGCCCCCAGCCGAGCGACAACCCGGATGACTTTTTCCAGGGCAAATAATATACAGCGGCTGTACCACTGCCTTCCGGCTCGGGAATTGCCGCCATACGCACAGACAAGCCATCGCTGGCGGCCTTCTGGCGGAGCTTTGCCAGTGCTACCTGTCGTTTGCTGGGACGCAGCCACATGACGGGGCCAATCACCAGCGTCACCGCGAGGACAATAAATATCAGGGGTATCCAGGAATCCATTCAATGCTCCTCGATGGGACAGCAACAGCGATCAACGAATAAAACCCCAGGGACTGCCGCTGCGCAAATTTTCTGTTTAAAGTAGACTGGTGACTGAGCATACTCATAAGGGGAAACAGAGTCATGACAATCTATAAACACTTGCTGGTTGCGCTGGACCTGTCAGAGGACTCAAACACTGTAGTTGAGCGTGCAAAGGCACTGGCCGGTGCCACTGGCGCCGAGCTCAGCCTTGCGCACGTGATAGAGCCGCTGACCTTTGCCTACGGCGGGGATATACCCATGGACCTCACAGAGGTTCAGGAGCAACTGCAGCAACAGGCAACAGATCAACTGGCGAAGATCGGATCCGGGCTCGGTCTTGCAGAAGAGCAGAACCACGTCATTATCGGGCAGCCCTCAGCGGAAATTCACCGCCTTGCCGGCGAGGTGGATGCCGACCTGATTGTCGTGGGTAGCCACGGCCGCCACGGCATTGCGCTGCTGCTCGGTTCCACTGCAAACGGCGTACTGCACGGTGCCAATTGCGACGTACTGGCGGTGCGCGTCTAGGACATTTCGTCTAGCTCGCTCCAGCGCTCAAAGGCCGCCTCCAGTGCGGCCTGCTTGTCTGTCAGCGCTGCCAACTGATCCTCAACCGACTGGGCGTCCTGCTGGTAGAAATCGGGATCTGACACCCGCGCTTCCAGATCTGAAATTTCCTTTTCCAGGCTCTCAATCTGGGCCGGCAATGCATCCAGCTCCCTTTGCAGCTTGTAGCTCAGCTTTTTACGCTTTGGCGTTTCGCTGGAAGCCTTTTGCGTCTTTGTGGCCGGGGAAGCCGACTGCCCGCCTGAGGGCTCCGACGGGCTGCCAGTTCCGGCACGCTCGCGTACCTGGAAGCCACCGGCCTGGCGCACAAAATCGGAATAGCCACCGACGTACTCCCGCACGCGACCGTCACCTTCAAATGCGATACAGCTGTCAACGACGTTGTCGAGAAATACACGATCGTGACTGACCAACAGCACCGTGCCCTTGAAGCCGCTCAGGAGTTCTTCCAGCAACTCGAGCGTTTCCACATCGAGGTCGTTGGTGGGCTCATCCAGCACGAGGATATTGGCCGGCTGACTGAACAGCTTTGCCAGTAGCGCGCGATTGCGCTCGCCCCCGCTAAGGGCAGAAACCCTGGTATGGGCCTTGGGGCCAGTGAAGAGAAAGTCTGCAAGATAGGACATGACATGACGCGTCTTGCCGCCCACTTCCAGTGACTCGCGCCCCTGGGCAATGTTGTCCAGCACAGTCTGGTCTTCCTCCAGCGCGTTACGGCGCTGGTCGAAATAGGCGATCTGCTGCTTGGTACCCAGGCGCAGCGTGCCGCTATCCGGTTTCAGCTGCCCCAGCAACAACTGGATCAGGGTACTCTTGCCGACACCGTTGGGCCCGATCAACCCCACCTTGTCGCCGCGCATCAAGGTGCAGCTGAAATCCCGGATCAAAGGCTCTGCACCCGGGTAGCCAAACGAGAGATCCGTGACCTCAGCTACCAGCTTGCCGGAGCTCTCTCCCGCGTCGATCTGCAGTTTTGCAGTGCCCTGCCGGGTGCGGCGGGCCTGCCGCTCTCGCCGCAGCGCATGCAGGGCTCGCACGCGCCCTTCATTCCGTGTACGGCGGGCCTTGATGCCCTGGCGAATCCAGGTTTCTTCTTCCGCAAGTTTTTTGTCGAACAGTGCTTCGTGGCGCTGCTCTTCTTCCAGGACCTTCTGTTTGTCAGCCAGGTAGCGATTGAATCCGCAGCGAAAAACCCGCAACCTGCCCCTGTCCAGGTCCCAGACCTGAGTTGCCAGCCGTTCCGCAAGTGCCCGGTCGTGGGTCACGAACAGCAGCGCGCCACGAAAACTGGAAAGAAAGTTTTCAAGCCATTCGACTGCGGAAATGTCCAGGTGGTTTGTGGGCTCATCCAGGATCAGTAGATCGGGGTCGCCAACCAGCGCCTTGCCCAGCGCCGCGCGCCGCTGCCAACCGCCAGACAGACTTGCGATCTCCGCGTCCGCATCGAGCTCGAGGCGGTCGATGACCATATCGATACGCGGCATCAGTTCCCACGCATGGGCTGCATCAACCTCCACGTGAAGCTGCTGCTGGCGGTCGGCATCGCCCTTTTCTGTCGCGCTGCGGTATCCTGCAAGGAGGTCTCCCTTCGGGCCCAGGCCTGAGGCGACAAATTCATATACGGAAACACCCGGCTGGTCCGGCAATTCCTGTTCGAGCGTTGCCAGAACGGTTCCCGGCCGCAAGATGACTTCACCTTCGTCCGGCTCATTCCCACTTTGCAAAAGGCGCAGAAGGCTGGATTTACCCTCGCCATTGCGTCCAACCAGGCAAATTCGGTCACCCTTGTCCACGCGGACACAAACATTTTCCGCTAAAACCTGAGTTCCGTAGCGTAAACCTACGCCGTCGAGCTGAAGTAACATTGATGGATCTAACTAAACTGGATGAGTGTCAAAACTGTGTGCGAAAAAAATCGCAGGCGCATTTTAAGCTCAAAACGGAAATTGTTTCAGTTTTTTAACCAACCACGACAACAACACACCAGGCCCAACCGCATGCACCCTATCGGCTGCAAAGACACCCTGACTATGTCGTCTGTCCGCCCGTGGCTGACAGCCTTGTTATCGCTTGCCATCCTCACCGGATCTGGCTGGGCAGTCGCACAAAAAAATACTGACCAACTATTCGCAAAAGAGCGGGCGAAAATGCAGCAGGCCCGTAATGCGATGGCACGGGGCGACACCCGCGCCTTCAGCCGGATACAGCGTGAGCTGAAAAACTACCCGCTTGCGCCCTACCTCGAATACTGGCAGCTCGAGAGCGCGCTCGAGAAGTTACACCTCAGCAAGGTCAATGCCTTTCTCGACAAGTATGCGAATACAGCGATTGGTGACTGGACCCGGATACGGCTGTTACGTGAACTGGGGGAACGCGGCCGCTTCGACAAATTTCTGGAGTATTACCGCCCTGAACTGGCTGATACCCGCCTGAAATGTTTCCATGCCGACGCGATTTCGCGTCAGGGCAAGGAGGAAGAGGCCTGGGCCGAAGCCGCGGAGCTCTGGGGCGTGGGCCAGTCCCAGCCTGAGGCCTGTGACACCCTGTTTGCAAACTGGGAGAAAGCCGGCCAGCTCACCCCAGAGCTGGCCTGGAAGCGGCATACCCTTGCAGTCGAGAAGGGAAACCTGTCACTCGCCAGCTACATTGCACGCAAGATGACCGCGGAGCAGCAGAAACACGCGCAGCTGATGCGCGAAGTGCATCGCAGCCCCGCCCTGCTCATGAATTTCGACCGCTTTATCAACGCTGACATGGAGTATCGCGACATCGTTTTGCACGGACTCAAGCGACTGGCACGCTCTCAGCCCTCGGATGCCCTGCAGGCCTGGTACCGGTATGAAGCCAGCTATCTGTTCCCTGACGATGAGCGCAACGCATTGCTGCAGCGTATTGCCACAGGACTGGCCCGCAAAAATGACAAGGAAGGCATTGAAAGCCTGCTTGCAAAAACGGAAAACTTCAAAGATCCCGGCGCCATTGAGTGGATGATTCGACGCTCCCTGCGCGATCAGAACTGGCCCCAGGTAGAGGCCTGGATCGAGCGTCTCCCGGAAGAGCGCAAGGCCGATGACCGCTGGCAATACTGGGCCGCACGCGCAATGGAAAAGCGTGGAGAGCCGCGCGAAGCCGCAGCAAAAGCAATCTACGAAAAACTGGCCAGCAAACGAAGCTTTTACGGCTTTCTCTCCGCGGACAAGGTATCCCGGGAGTACAACTTCCAGGACAACCCTGCACCCGTCGACAAGCAGCAGGTGGCCGATATCGCCACGAAGCCAGAGCTGGTGCGTGCACGTGAGCTGAAGGCCATTAACGAACTCTTCCATGCCCGGCGCGAATGGCGTTACGGGACGCGCGAGATGGAAGCTCCAGAACTTCTTGCAGCTGGCAGGCTTGCCAATGAGTGGGGCTGGTACAGGAAGGCGATCCAGTCAGTCATGAGAGCGCGCCACGAGGACGATCTGGAGCTGCGCTTCCCGCTTGCATACCCGGGCATTGTCGATGAGGCTACCCGTAAGGCGGGCCAGAAAAATGCCCTGGATGAATACTTTGTCTACGCGATAACACGTCAGGAAAGCCACTTCGCCATGGACGCGAAATCGAGCGCCGGCGCCATGGGCCTGATGCAGCTATTGCCTTCCACAGCCAAACAGACAGCAAAAATCCATGGTGTGCCCTACCGGCGCAGTTATGACCTGCTGAAGCCACACACCAACATTACGCTGGGATCTCACTACCTCGGCGGCCTGCTGAAGCGCTTCGACAACAACCGCTTCCTTGCGGCTGCGGCCTACAATGCTGGGCCGACACGCGTCAAACGCTGGCTGGCGCAAAGTGACAGCAAACTGCCCTACGACATATGGATTGAAACGATACCGTTCAACGAGACACGCAACTACGTCCAGAATGTGCTCACGTATTCCGTCATTTACGCCTATCGAAACGGGGAGAAGAAACCGCTGCTAAACAAGCACGAGACCCGGACCTCGATGTAATCTTCCAGAGACACATAGAGATCGAGACACCTGGGAATCGAGACACTCAGAAATCAGAGGCGAACCCCAATCCAATCGCCAAGCTCCTGGGCGGTAAAAGGCCAGCCCAGGACGTCCCTCTTGTCACCGAGGCCCACCACCGGAATTCGCGTACCAAACGCGGTAAAAAGCTCCGGGTCCTCCGCGATATCCACTTCCTGCAGGGCCAGGCCATGGTTTTCAATAGCCGGCCAGATTTCCAGTTTTGCCTTTTCACACAGGGAACAACCCAGCGTTGTGTACAGGACAAGCTTTTTCTTTTTACCGATCATTAGACAACGACTTCCGGATAAGGAGGAGTTGCCTGGCCGGCGCCAACAGGCAGCCGGCAGGCATCGAGGAAATATCAGCTGGAATCAGGGCAGCAGGCCCTTGGTTCGCGCGTAGTAATAGGCGGCCGCACCGCCGACCACCAGTAGTGTTGTGATCAACAGGAAGGCGCCACTACGGGGCGCTGGCTCCTGCGCCGACACGGCGCTATTGGTACCAGCCGCAGCTGCAGTTTGCCGCGCGGCCTCCACTAAAGCAGGCTTCACAGGTTGCGGGCTGGGGGCACCCTTTTCGGCCACCCTTGCCGCATTCTTGGCGCCCTTCACTGTCTGTACCTTCAACTCTGCCATTTCAGCACCGAGCGGGCGCACCGTGGTTTTATCCAGGTCATCCGCGGGCCCAACCATGGAAAACGAGAGCGTGTCAAAGCGCACCTCGTCACCGCGACGCAGGCGCGCCTCGGTCACCCGGCGTCCATTGACGTAGGTTCCGTTGGAAGAACCCAGGTCCACGACAAAAAGCAGCCCGCCCTTGAACTCGAAACGCGCGTGGCGCCTGGAAAGATGTGAGGTGGAGAAAACCAGATCACAGTCACTGGCGCGGCCGATAACCGACTGATCCCGGATCGGGAAAACCTTGCCAGCAATCGCCCGGTGATTTGCGCGCAGTGCCCAGGGCTTGGGGGCAACGATGCCCTTGAGGTCCTTCTTGATTGACTGCGGGTCGACTACCGACAGAACACGCTTGCCGAGTTGTACCTCGTCACCGAGACGGATCTCCTTCGCCTTGATCACCGGCTTGCCATTGATGGCGATATTGCCAGTAGGGCTCACCTTCCGCAGGATAAGGCGACTATCATCTACCAGAATCTCGGCATGTACCTTGTCTACAGAGTCGTCAGCGATGGTCAAATCACAACCAGTCGCCCGGCCGATCGTCACCTTGGGGGCTACAAGCCAGACGCTCTGGCTTGCATCGTTCATATCGCAAAGCTTTAGCATTGTTGGTAGCTACTTTATAGTTATGGTCAAACCCAGTCTAACACGCAGATATGCACGGTCCTGTGAAGTTGTTGGCGGTTTGCGCTGTCCGGCGGGTATACCATGGAAGCAGGATATTTGGGTGACACACAATCGTGATTGCTAGCGAGGCGCAGGACGCCGAAGAACAAGACTACAGCAACGTGAGCAGCGCGCAGGTAGAACAGAACCAGCGTTCCGCAGGCATCACCCACCCCGGTTACCTGCGCGACCACAACGAGGACGCAATCTGGCACGATGACCAGCGTGCCGTGTGGGTCGTTGCAGACGGTCTCGGGGGCCATCAGGCCGGCGAAGTCGCCAGCGCCATGGTGGTCGATTCCATCCGCGTGGCATCGGCCGAAGAATCAGGCTTTATACCGGCCCTGAAGGCTGTACACGACCAGCTGCTTGAACGGGACGAGTCCGAAAACGCCATGGGCTCAACCGCAGTTGTTCTCAGCGAATCGGGCCCTGACTACAGGATCGACTGGGTCGGGGACAGCCGCGCCTACCTATGGCGAATCAACGAAGACGGCCCCCTGCTACAGCAACTCACGACAGACCACTCCTATGTACAGATGCTGGTTGCTTCCGGCGCCATCCCCGCCTCCGAGGCCGCCCACCACCCCAACCGCAATGTCATCACCCGCTGTGTTGGCGGGGTTGGCGGCCGGTCCCTCGAGGTCGATTCGGTCCGGGGCCGCTGGCAGCAAGGCGATAAAATACTCTTGTGCAGCGACGGCCTCACCAGCGATGTGCCGGATGAATTGATCTGCACCGCCATCGCGGATGCGAAGGACAATGCAGGTGCTGTCACCAGGCTTCTCCAGGCCGCACTGGATACCGGCGGCCGGGACAACATCAGCATACAGCTGGTTGATGCCCCGGCGAACATACCGGAACCCACTGATACGCCCGGCAACCAACGACACCACAGTGCAGTGAAAGGCTTTCTGGTGATTCTCCTGCTGGCCGCGCTTGCCGCATGGCTGGTCGCCGGGAGCCTGTGATGGATTACGAGGCGCCGCCCAGCTCCGGTACGCTGGAAATCCCCGGATATCGCATCCTCAAGAAGATCAATCAGGGCGGCATGTCTACCGTCTACCTTGCCATCCAGCGCAGCGTTGGGCGGCAGGTCGCTCTCAAGGTGATGTCACCGGTACTCAATGCCGACCCGGTTTTTGGCGAACGCTTCCAGCGCGAGGCCAATATTGTCGGGCAGCTGTCGCACCCGAACATTGTCGGCATCCATGACATCGGCCGCTACCGGAGCCTGAATTACATCGCCATGGACTACCTGTCCGGCGGCTCCATCTCCGACAAGCTCGCTACCGCAATCATCGAGCCACTTGAAGCGCTGCAGTACACCCGTGAAGTCGCCATGGCACTCGACCACGCGCACAGCAAGGGTTACGTGCACCGCGACCTGAAGCCCGAAAACATCCTGTTCCGCGAGGACGGCTCCACAGTCCTGACCGATTTTGGCGTGGCACGGGCTATCGCCAAGACCACCCGTAACACAACCACCGGTATGGTCGTGGGCACCCCGCATTACATGAGCCCCGAGCAGGCACGCGGAGTCGCAGTGGACGGACGTGCCGACCTGTACAGCCTAGGCGTGGTTTTCTACGAAATGCTTACCGGCACGGTGCCTTTCCAGGCGGACGAGGCCGTAGCAATTGCGATCAAACACCTTACCGACCCGGTTCCACGGCTTCCCGCGCGCTTTGCGCTCTACCAGAACCTGATCAACCGGTTCCTGGCGAAAGACCCGGAAAAGAGATTCCAGCGCGGACTGGAGGTCGTGGATGCAATCGATCAGCTGATCGCGGCAATGGCCGGCAAAGCACCGAGCCAGGTCAGCCACCTCAACAACACCTCGATCGGCCTGTCCAGCCTGGTGCGCGCCCTGCTACTGACCTTGCTGGCAACCGTAACCGAACGTATGCGCGGCGCTTTCAGCTACCTGGCGAAAGACCCCCAGGACCAGCAACCGCAACGGGCGGAGCAGGAAACCCTGATGCGGATTCAGGAAATCATCCGCCACGCCCCGCGCAAAAGGAGTCGCCTGAGGGTCGCCCTCACCTCCGTTGCCGTGGTGGCATCTGTCTGGCTATTGCTGAGTTCCGCAAAATACTTTTTCGGCTGGCAGCCCGGCGGCCCGGAAGTTCTGGACCGCCATCTGGCGCAAACCGGTGACTGGCTATACGGCGACGAGAGCACTTTGGGTGGCGCAGAAATCCCGCCCCCGGGCCAGGCAACCCCGGTATCCGCCGTGGGCCCTGTGAATGGCGAGCCGCAAGACAGCATGCTCGCCGCGGGCGTAACTCCCCTCGAAAGTCCATCCGCGGGCGCAGCAGTTGAAGGCACGCCAGACAACCAGGCGGAAAGCACCGACCTCAGCGGCGTCGTGGTGCGTGCACCCTCAATCCCGGATACAGCCCAACCGGCGAACCGCGTGGCAACCGCGCCGGACCCCGCTATCAAAGCGCAAATTGCAGCGACCACTGAAGAAACTCGCCCTGAAGACACAGACCCTGCGGCCGCTGAAACATTGGCCGCTACCCCCTCAGGCGACGGTAGCGCCGCAAACGACGAAACTGGCAGAGACGAGGTTGCAAGCAACGAGGCCGCAAGAGACAAGATAGTCACAGCGCCTGCCGAGGCCGCGGCAGACCCGACCTACCGCCTCACCGTCAAGCCGACACCTGCAGGCGCGCGCGTTCGCATCATGAACATTCGCGAGCGTTACCAGCCCGGCATGGCGCTTGCGCCCGGACGCTACGAGATCGAGGTGTCGGCAGACCTGTTCCGCACCACCCGCAAGTGGGTCACCCTGTCCGACGACAACCTGCAACTCCCAGTGAATCTCGAACCGGAAGCCCGGCACGGCAAGCAAATTCAATCCCGCCTGGCCAGTGGTGGCCGCGGCCCTGAGATGATCGTCATCCAACCGGGCGCGTTTGAACTCGGCAACGAGCGCCGCGCACCGGCATCGCCGCAGAAGCCGGTAAAGATCCAGCAACCTTTTGCCCTGTCAAAAACCGAAGTGCGCTTTGCGGACTACCGCCGCTTTGCCGAGGCCACCGGCCGGCCGCTGCCGGCAAATGCCAACTGGGCTGGCGACGACCGCCCGGTGATCAACGTCAGCTGGGAAGACGCAAAAGCCTACACAGAGTGGCTGTCGAACGAGACCGGGCGCAACTATCGCCTGCCGTCGGAGGCAGAGTGGGAATACGCCGCCCGCGCCGGGCGGCAATCAATTTTCTGGTGGGGAGAGCGTGATGCACGCGGCAAGGCGAATTGCAGGCGCGGCTGTGACAGCGACTTCATCACGCTTTTCGGCGCAAAAACAGCACCTGTCGGCTCTTTCTCGGCCAATCCGTTCGGCCTTTACGATACCGCCGGCAATGTCGCTGAGTGGGTACAGGATTGCTACTGGAGCGGCCACGACCGAAACCCCGGTAACGGCGCGCCAGTAGAGATCCGGGACTGTCGCCTTCGGGCGGTGAAAGGCGGGTCCATGCGCGACCCCCTGCGCAATATCAGCGCGGACTACCGCAAGGGCCTCGACGCCGAAGCACGCCAGAAAGACGTGGGCTTCCGGGTGTTACTGGAGTTG
This sequence comes from Biformimicrobium ophioploci, assembly GCF_030270605.1. Lineage (GTDB taxonomy): Bacteria > Pseudomonadota > Gammaproteobacteria > Pseudomonadales > Cellvibrionaceae > Biformimicrobium > Biformimicrobium ophioploci. The sequence goes on along the minus strand of NZ_BSYJ01000005.1, from coordinate 107,009 downwards.
CCGGACTCGGACGGCTAACGGCTAGAAGACCCGCCCGCGCAGGCGCTCGGCAGCATCGCGCACAAAGTCTCCATACTCGGCCTCCAACGCATCCATCTCCTTGAGATATTCAAGCTTCTTGCGGGTTTTGAGTTTCTTCCATTCCTCGAGAATCGGGATGTGCCCGGTTTTTTCCGCGAGGGTAAACATCGCGACAAACTCGCTTTTTTCTGCTTCGGTCACTTGCAGGCTGGCCATCAGCGTACTGATGCGAATTGCCCCTTCAGTGAGACCGACTTCCTCTGAAAGAATCGCCGCGGCCAGGATCTGGATACTGTTGTTGACCCGCTCGCGCTGGGCCTCAGCCGCTTCCTCGATGGCCTTGAGCTTGACTGCCTGCAGCCGGCGCAATTTATGCAGCTTCCACAGGTAATAACCGGCGACTGCACTCAACACAAAAATGATTGCGGCCGCAACGATTAACAGGCTATCGGGTATCTGGTTCATAGAATTTCAAAATTGTTGGTTGGAAAAATACCTGCCCGGGCGATAAGTGAATCTATTCTGCGGGCTCCGGCAGGGTCAACTCTTCTTCCGCTGTCACCGGCGCCTGCTCCAGCGCCTTGTGTGCCCTGTGCGCCTTGGCCCCCAGCTTTTTGAGGTTATCGACGCGTTTCAGTACATTCCCGGGGCTCGTTTCCATGCGCTTGCGCGCCGTATCGTAAGCTGCCTGCGCCGCATCCAGGCGCCCGCCGATTTCATCAAACGCCTGTAGCACCATCACAAACTGGTCGTGCAGCTTGCCTGCTTCACTCGCAATTTTTTCCGCATTGCGATTCTGTTTTTCATTGCGCCAGATGTTTTCCACCATACGCAAGCTCGCCATCAAGGTAGTCGGGCTGACCAGAATCACATTCTTTTCATGGCCGTCGCGGAACAGCGTCGGGTCCTTTTGGAGCGCCAGCATATAGGCCGCCTCGATGGGCACGAAAATGAAAACGAAATCCAGGCTGCGAATGGCCTCCAGCTGCTCGTAGCCTTTCTTGCTGAGACCGGCGATGTGGTTGCGCACGGAAGTCAGGTGCTGCTTGAGCGCAATCTGGCGCTCTTCTTCCGACTCGGCATTACAGTAGCGCTCGTAATCTACCAGCGAGACCTTTGCGTCAATCACGATATCTTTCTCGCCGGGCAGGCGCACCACCACATCCGGCTGCTTGCGGGCACCACCTTCACTGACCGACAGTTGGGTTTCGTATTCGCGCCCTTTCTGCAGGCCGGAGTCCTCCAGGATTCGCTCGAGCACCACTTCACCCCAGTTACCCTGGACCTTGTTGTCTCCCTTCAGGGCCGTTGCCAGACTGAGCGCATCGTTACTGATCTTTTCGGTCTGCTCCCGCAGCGCCTTTATCTGCCCGACCAGGGTGTTGCGCTCCGTGTTTTCACGATCGTAAACGTGCTCCACCCGCTTGCGGAAATCCTGTAACTGGCGCTCAAGCGGGTCTATCGTCTTGCGCAGGTTGGCCTCACTGCTGCGGTTAAACGCCTGTTGCTTCTCTGTGAAAATCCGGTTGGCCAGGTTCTCGAACTGCTCACCCATGGAGACCCTTGCCTGCTCCAGCAACTGGTGCTGCTCCCTGAGGCGAATCTCCTGCTGCTCGAAGCGCGCCTCGAGCGCACGTTTTTCCGCCAGATTCTCTGCCAGCTGGCGCTGCTGCTTCTCGACTGTCACACCGAGTTCCGCGGCCCGGTCCGCCGTCACCTGCGCACGGGCGAGGTCCTGTAATGCCACTTGCAGCTTCTCACGCAGCCGGCTGCCCTCCACTTCAGCACCTGCAGCGCGAGTTTCAGCCCCGTCCAGGGTCGCAGTCAGGGATTCAAGGTCCCGGCGGAGCCCTTCATTTGCTGTATTTTTTTTAACCAGAAACACCCAGAGGGTTATTGTCACCATCAGGGCAAGCAGCGCCACCCCGACCACCAGGATTGACAGCGGGTATTGAAATTCGAGGCTCAGCAGCAGTTCCTGCATAAAAATTCCACAGCATTTAAAGTATCGCGCTATTCTACCAAGCTTGCGGTATTCTTGACATGTAGGCAGTGGATGCCAGCAGACGTGTTTCAGTGGCAGGTTTTCAATGACACAGGCCAATCAGGGCAAGGCGCCACCGGCGAGCATCCTGATCTTCGATTCCGGCGTTGGCGCCATCAGCATCGGCCGGGAGATCAGGCAACGCCTTCCGGATGTGGTTTTGCATTTTGGAACCGATCCGGCGTTCTTTCCCTACGGCGACAAGCCTCAAGGGCTTTTGACCGAGCGAATCGTTACCGTCGCTTCCGCGATGGTTGCCCACGTAACTCCGGACATCCTGGTGATTGGCTGCAATACCGCCAGCACCGTGGCGCTGGATGCGCTGCGGGCGGAACTGTCCTGCCCGGTGGTTGGCGTTGTCCCCGCCATCAAGCCCGCCGCTGCAGCGAGCCACAACAAGGCTATCGCCCTGGTCGCCACCCAGGGAACCGTCAGCCGGGACTACACCAAAAACCTGATCCGGGAATTCGCAGCAGACACCACTGTTGTTAACGTTGCAGCGCCTGAGCTGGTGCAACTGGCCGAACAGAAATTGCGCGGCATCCCTGTCGACAAGTCAGCCATTGCGCCCGTCATCGATCGGATTTTCAACAACACCGAAGGCACCCGAATAGATACAGTGGTGTTGGCCTGCACCCATTTCCCCCTGCTTCGCGAAGACCTCGCCGCACTGGCACCGAGGCCGGTATGCTGGATGGATTCCGGCCAGGCGATCGCACGCAGGGTAGAATGGTGGCTGACCCAGGTCGTGAGTACGAACAAGCGCAACCATGGCCTGCTGCTGAGTACGCTCGATAACACGCAGGACGCGCTGGCCCTATTCCGGGAGTTTGATTGCCGCGAACACCAGTTGATTACTGTAGCCTGAGCCCCGCTCGCACCGCCTGTATCGATAGACAACAACGATAAAATTGAAAGGAAGAGGATTCACCAGCTCGATGGTACGCCCCGCTTTTGACCTGCAAAGACTTATCCCCGGCTCCAGCAGCAGCGACTGCATCGTGATCACCGCGACCAATCGTTTGCGCAACCGGTGCCAGCAGTATGTCGGTTCGCGCCAGCAGAAAAGTGCCTGGTACCCGGCGCCGGTCTTTTCCCTGCAGGAGTGGCTGGAAAACGGCTGGCAAATGCTGCAAAACCAGATGTGGGGGCCGGCATTGAAACAGGTCCTCAATCGCGAACAGCGCCTCCAGCTCTGGCAGGACACGCTTCCGCAAGCCCTGTCCAGCCTCCTCAACAGCAGTGCAATTTGTAAAAACGCCGACGACGCGACTGCCGCACTGCTGCAATGGCGGTTTGATCCTGCCCGGCTTTCAACTGTGTTCCCGGCCCAGACCCATGGTGAACTGCCCCTCGGGGGTTGGTACCAGTCGTTTGCGGAAAGTGCAAATGCACTGCAGGGCTGCACCCCGGACCAGAGAGATACACTCATCCTCGAAGCGTTTGAGCAAAAACTGCTACCCCTGCAATCAGGTATTACGCTGCTGGGGTTCGACCAGATTTCCCCGCTACACAGCGCCATCCTCGAGGCCGCCGCCGACAAGGTGGAGCATGCTGAGCCGGTTCGGCTTATACCGGAAAGCATTACCGCCCAGGGGTTCAACAGCGAAGAAGAGGAGCTTGAAGCCGCAGCCTGCTGGGCTTCCGACGCTCTTACGCAAAACCCATCTGCCAGCGTTGGAATCGTGGTCAATAATCTGGGGCAGAAAAGGGACCAGGTCGCGCGGATATTTGCCGGCGTACTGGAGCCACAAAGCTTCAATCCCGCCCAGCAACGCTACACCCTCCCTTTCAACTTTTCGGCCGGTGTACCCTTTGCCCGCACGGGCATTGGCCAGCAAACCCTGCAATGCCTCGAGCTGTTGCGCGAGCGCTGGCAACCCGACTCGCTCATGAGCACACTTTACAGCCCGGCAATCTGCACCGGTGATGCCGATCTGCACCTGGCAACCACCCTGTGCAACACCCTCGCCAGGTCCCAGCAGGTGCAGGTCACCGGCTCACAGCTGCGCTACGAGGCGCAGAGGGTAGCGGAAAAGCTGGGGAACGACAGTGACCTCCCGGCCAGGCTAAACCGCATTTACACCCTGCAAACTAACTGGAAAGGGGCTCCCCTTGCGCAGTGGGCGTCGCGTTTCAGTGACACACTCCTGGCCCTGGGCTGGCCCGGGCAGAGAGTCGCGGACAGTGAGGAGTACCAGCAATTACAGCTGTGGGAATCGGTACTGGCCGACTTCAGCGCGAGCCAGGCAACGCCTACCCCGGTCTCACTGGAAACCGCACTCAACCAGCTGCGCCAGCTATGCAACCGTACCCCTTTCCAGGCCGAGACCGCGGATAGCCCGGTCCAGGTGCTCGGTGTCCTCGAGGGGGCTTCGCTGCATTTCGACCACCTGTGGCTGGCCGGCTTTGGCCAGAACGACTGGCCCGTTCCGCCCTCTCCCAACCCGCTCATTCCCATCGAGTGGCAGGCAGAAAACGGCTTGCCCCGTGCCAGCCAGGAACGTGAACTCCAGCTCGCGGAGGACCTGACAGATGGTTATCTGGGCGCGGCACCAGATATCCGGCTGAGTTTCTGCGCAATCAAAGACGAGCAACACCAGCAGTTGAGTCCGCTTTTTGGCGGGATCGAGTGCATCACCAGCGGAAAACACCGTAATGCCATCTCGGAGTTCTCAGCCGAAATTAGCAGAGGCGCTGCCTACGAAACCCTGAACGATGCACAGATGCCGGCATTGCCCCAATCCGAGAAAGATCCGGTGCGCGGGGGGGCAGGTGTACTCAAGGCGCAGGCGGTCTGCCCGTTCAATGCCCAGGTTCATTACCGGCTGGGTGCACAGCGCCACCCTGAGCCACAACCGGGCCTCGGACCCGCTGACCGGGGCAACATGGTGCATGAGATGCTCGCGCACTTCTGGGCAAACACACACTCCTACAATGCACTCATGGCACTTTCGCCGGAGCAGTTACAGCAGCAAATGCGGGAAGCAGCCGAGGGCGCCATTACCGCACTACGCCCGAAACTACCGCAGCTTGCCGAACCCTTCTGGGAAATCGAATGCGGCAGGCTGTTGCGTGTGCTGGATGAATGGATACAGATCGAGAAGCAGCGCCCGGTGTTTTCCATCGCCAAGGTCGAGGAGCGGGACAGTCTTTCCATCGCAGGCCTCAGGTTCAGTGTGCGGCTCGACCGTGTCGATACGCTCGGGGACGGCAGCCAGCTCATTATCGATTACAAGACCGGCTCACCCACACGCTCGGCCTGGTTCAGTGATCCACTGCGCGATCCGCAGCTGCCGCTCTATGCGGCGGTGCAGCCGAACGCTTCCGCCATTGCATTTGCGCGCCTGAAGCCCGGGCACTGCAGTTTCACCGGCACTGGCGACCTCAGCGAGCCGATCGACGGGATCGATGAACCGGAAAAAGCCGCTCGGGACAAGTCCCTGTCAAGTTGGCAGGAGGTCAAGGGCCGCTGGCACGCCCAGCTGGAGACCCTCGCTACAGCGTTTGCGCACGGCGAGGCTTCGGTACACTTCCCGAATCCCGCCGATGAGAAAAAACAGACAGAACTCTGGGCCCTGAACCGATTCCCTGAGCGGGACACGATCGCCGCTGGAGGTAGCAGCAATGACTAAACCAGCGGACTTTCTCGCCCGCGAAGCGGCACTCGATATCAGCAGCAGCTTCGCGGTCTCAGCGCCCGCAGGCTCCGGCAAGACCGGACTCCTGACACAACGTGTACTGAAGTTGCTGTCCGCCTGCGAGGCACCGGAAGAAGTGCTCGCGATCACTTTTACGCGCAAAGCCGCCGGCGAGATGCGGGAGCGCATCATCGGTGCTTTACAGGAAGCGGCCAGCACTTCGGAAAAACCGCAGGACCCGCATGCTGCAATCACCTGGGAACTCGCCTCGAATGCGCTCGCCCGGGACCGGAAATTCAACTGGCAGCTGATAAAATCCCCGCATCGCCTGCGCCTGCAGACAATTGATGGCCTGTGTCGCGCACTGGCTTCGCAACTGCCCGTCGAGAGCGGGATGGGCGCGCCGGGCGAACCACTCGAACAACCGGAGTCCGCTTACGAACAGGCCGTGATGTCACTGTACGATGACCTCCGCGATGAAGAGGAAGATGGCCCGCTCCGGCGCCTGCTTGAGCATGTGGACAACGACCTGCCCCAGCTTTCCGCCCTGCTGGTAAAACTGCTGGCCAATCGCGATCAATGGCTGCCAACCCTGATGGCAGCGAGGCACGAGGACGCCAGGGCCTATTTCCAGGCCGTGATCGAGGATATGGCAAGCGAAGCGCTCACCAGTTTTGCGGATGTGCTGGCGCCCTTTGCAAGCGAGCTCGCCCTGAGCGCAGATTTTGCCGGCAATACCCTGAATGACAACGAAAAGAAAAAAGAAGATCCCATAACGCTGTGTGCCGGAATGGTTGCGCTGCCCGCTTGCGAAGCCTCGGCCCTGCCCCTCTGGCATGCACTCATCAGGCTGATATCAACCACAAGCGGAGAAATGCGCAAGCCCGGTGGTGTCAATGTCGGTATCGGTTTCCCTGCAACCGACAAGGAGCGCAAGGCCGCATTCAAGGAGTTGCTCGGCCACCTCGGCGTGATTGACGCACTGCCTGCATTGATGCAAGAAGTCAGAGCACTGCCCCGGGAAATCCTGGAAGAACAGTGGCAGGTATTACAGGCGCTGACAGAAATACTGCCACGGCTGGTGGCCAAACTCACCCTGGTTTTCAGGCAGCTGGGTGCAACCGATTTTATCCAGGTCGCCCAGGGTGCGCTCCAGTCGCTTGGAGACCCCGACGCACCCACTGACCTGACCCTCAAGCTCGACGCCAATATCCGCCATATACTCGTCGATGAATTCCAGGATACCTCGAGTAGCCAGCTCGAATTACTGCACCGCCTGACCGCCGGGTGGCAGCCGGGTGACGGCCGCAGCCTGTTTATTGTCGGGGACGGTATGCAGTCCTGCTACGGCTTCCGCAATGCCAATGTCGGCATATTCCTGAACGCACGGGAAAATGGTGTCGGCGAGCTGCCGCTGAACGCCCTCGACCTGACCGTGAACTTCCGCTCCCAGCGCGGAATCGTCGACTGGGTGAACGAGTGCTTCCGCCATGCTTTTCCGCCTCGGAACAATATCGGTCGCGGCGCCGTGCGCTACTCCGACTCCGTTGCATTCAGGCCCCCCGGCGAAGGGAACCCGGTCCGTTTTCACGGGCAATACAATGACAGTGAGCGGCTTGGGGAGGCGCAAAAACTGGTTGAGCTCGTGCAGCAGGCGCGCACGGATCACCCTGACGACACCATCGCCATATTGGCCCGCAATCGTCCTCACTTGCGCACGATCCTCGCCTCACTGACCGCCGCCGGACTCAACTACTACGCAGCCGATCTTGCACCGCTTGCCAGCAGGATGCTGATCCAGGACCTGCTCAGCCTGACCCGTGCGCTGCAGGATCCCGCTGACCGGATTAGTTGGCTGGCGATCCTGCGAGCGCCATGGTGTGGGCTAACGCTGGCAGATCTGCATTGCATTGCCGGAAGCCAGCAACAGGAAGCGCACCCATTGGATCCCGATGCCCGCCCCATCCTGCTGGCATTGCAGGATCAGGCGCGTCTCGACAGGCTGAGCGAGCATGGCCGGCAGTCCATCCAGCGATGCCTGCCGCTGATACTGCAAGCCTGGAACGAACGGCAGCGCAAACCGCTGCGCCAGACCATTGAGGGGTTGTGGGTTGCGCTTGGCGGACCTGCGGCCACCCTGAACCGGGATGAGCTGGAAAACGCCGGAGACTTTTTCCAGTTACTGGAGAAGCACGATCAGGGCGGCGTCATTCCGGAATGGAAGAAGTTCGAGCGCGCACTCGAGAAACTGTACGCGCGCCCCGCCGTCAATGCAGACCCGCAACTCCAGGTCATGACCATCCACAAGTCCAAGGGGCTGGAATTCGACCATGTCTTTATTCCGGGGCTGGACCTCGGTGGCGGCGGCAGTAAGGACGACCTGTTGCGCTGGGGCGAACGCATCGGGAGTGACGGTGCGGCCCAGTTCCTGCTGGCACCGAAAGCGGCAAAGGGTGATGAAGACCCGCTGTTCCGCTACCTCGGATACGATGCTGCAGAACGCGAACGGCTCGAGGCAACACGGGTGCTCTACGTTGGCTGCACCCGTGCGATCAAGAAACTGCACCTGTTCGCCTGCCTCGAAATGGATGTAGACAAGAAAACCGGCGAAACCCGCACCAAAGCACCCGGCAACAAATCGCTATTACACGCCATCTGGCCAACGCTCGCCGGCGAGGATGGGAATACGTTCACGCAGTATTGCGAACTGATGGACGCCAGCAGCCAGACGGAGCAAAGCCTGGTGGAGCACCAGAATAACCTGTTCCGGCTGAAGGCCACATGGAAACCTCCGGAATTCCCACAGAGTGATCTGCTCGCTGCACACCGGAACAGCTTTACCGGGGATCGGGAGCCCGAGAACCCAGAGAACCTGCCGCCCCTTGGCTCCATCAGGCAGGAATGGATCCGCCATGCGGGAACCGTTGCCCACAGCCTCTTTGAAATTCTTGCGGCCCGCCCGGCTAACGAGTGGCAGGAGCAGGCAGTCGAGCCCTTGCTTGCACTCGGCAAGATCCGGCTGCGACAGTGTGGTTTAAGCGGCCAGGACCTCATGAACGCGCACAAACGGGTGCAACGCGCGGTTTTCGGGATTCTCGGGTGCGATCGCGGACGCTGGATTCTTGACCCAAGCCACCAGGACGCGCGGAATGAGCTGGCGATCTATGCCGGCGGCAGACAGCTGCGGAGGTCCGTTATCGACCGGACATTTATCGACCGCAGCGATGGCACCCGCTGGATCATTGACTACAAGGTTACCGAGCCCGGCAGCGGTCAGGAACCAGGAGATTTCTTCGCTGCTGAACTCCAGGAGTACAGCCCGCAACTGGAGAGGTACCGGCGCCTGTTCGCCGGGCTTGGTGAGAAACAGATACGCTGCGCACTATACTTCCCGCTGCTGGGGCAGCTGCTGGAACCATAGCGCGTCGTGCGTAAAGACTCGTGCCCAGAGTCAGCGGGGAAAGAGTCAGCGGGGAAAGAGTCAGCGGGGAAAGAGCCAGCGGGGAAGTAGTTACAAAAGAAACACTCGCAGAGCCCACAGTCGATCCGCTAGGATAGATCCTGTGCCGCCGCAAGCGGCTGATTTAAGAGTAAGAAACGGAATTAGAAGATGTCCACGCAGCAGTATGACGACATTAATGTCGTATCACAGGAAGTTCTTGTCAGTCCCGCGGATCTCAGGGCCGAGCTGCCGCTGAGTGAAAAAGCGGAGGCCTCGGTCGCAGCAGGGCGCAATGCCATTCGGCGAATTCTGGATCGCGAAGACAAGCGGATCATGGTGGTGGTGGGCCCCTGCTCCATCCATTGCCCCGAAGCAGCACTGGACTATGCCCGCCGCCTGCGCCAACTCGCCGATGAAGTCAGCGACTCCCTGCTGATCGTGATGCGCGCCTATTTCGAGAAACCGCGCACCACGGTTGGATGGAAAGGCCTGATCAATGACCCGCACCTGAACGACTCATTCAAGATTTCAGAGGGCCTGCACATCGGCCGCAAGCTTTTGCTGGATATCGCAGAAATGGGGCTGCCAATCGCAACCGAGGCACTGGACCCGATCTCCCCGCAGTACCTGCAGGACCTGATCAGCTGGTCTGCAATTGGTGCCCGCACCACGGAATCCCAGACGCACCGTGAAATGGCCAGTGGCCTTTCCTCCGCGGTCGGCTTCAAGAATGGCACCGATGGCAGCCTGACCGTGGCCATCAACGCCTTGCAGTCTGTGGCCAATCCGCACCGCTTCCTCGGTATCAACAAGCTGGGACAGGTTGCCGTCATTCATACCTCCGGTAACGCCTACGGCCACGTCGTATTGCGCGGCGGTGACAACAAGCCCAATTACGATTCCGTCAGTGTCGCCGTCTGTGAGCAGTCATTGCACAAAGCGGGTATCGTCCCGAATATCATGATCGACTGCAGTCACGCCAACTCCAACAAGAACCACGAGCTGCAGCCGCTGGTAATGGACAACGTAACCCACCAGATCCTGGACGGTAACCAGTCCATCATTGGCATCATGGTTGAGAGTAACCTGAAGGCGGGTAACCAGAGTATTCCCGACGACCTTTCCAAGCTTGAGTACGGCGTGTCCGTTACCGACAAGTGCATCGACTGGGAAACCACGGAAAAGACGCTCAAGTACATGAACGAGCAACTGAAAGAAGTGCTGCCCACACGAAAATAGCAGCGCGCCACCCGGAAGCGGCCGTAAACACCGGCAACGAAAAAGGCGGACCATTGGTCCGCCTTTTTCGTATATCGTGTTCAGCACTTACTGATCAGTAATAAGCCTGTGACTTATCGGTGTGATCGGTAATGTCGCGGACACCGGCCAGCTCAGGAATCTTTTCCTTCAGGGTTTTCTCCACGCCCTCTTTCAGGGTCATGTCGACCATGCCGCAGCCCTGGCAGCCACCACCAAACTTCAACACCGCGAAGTTGTCTTCCGTCAGCTCCACCAGGCTGACGTTGCCGCCATGGGCCGCGAGGCCAGGATTCACATCGTTGTACAGCACATAATTGATGCGATCCTCGATGGGGCTGTCATCGGTGATCTTGGGCATACGGGAATTCGGCGCCCGAATGGTCAGCTGGCCACCCATCTTGTCTGAGGCGTAGTCCACGCGCGCTTCGTCCAGGTAAGGCACGCTGCGACCCTCGAAATAGGCACGCATGCCGTCCAGCTCCATGACTACATCGTCTTCCTTTTCCTCGCCCGGGCGACAGTACGCAATGCAGGTTTCCGCGCTTGGCGTACCCGGATTGGAAACGAACATACGGATCGCAATACCTTCACAATCCTGCTTTTCCAGCAGGTCCCGCAGATACTCCTGCGCGGATTCAGTAATGGTTACATTTACTTCGGTCATACAAAGCTCTGCTACTGGGTAAAACCCGATTAATTTAGTCGGGTATTCTACGCCCCTTCGCGGCCAAATTAAACTGCCCTGAGAAAAGGGCGATCCCGGCAAGGATTCACTGCGCGAACCGCCGAAACTGCGCGACCGTGCAATATTTGGCGTGATCTGCTGGCCCTGTGGCGCATTTTTGCTAACATAGCGCGCCCGGCGGCGTGCCGGGAACCGGATAGTTACAAGGAAATTGCCCATGAAGCACCGCGAGCAGCGCCTGGCCCAGTTAAAGACGTCCCTCGAGCAGCGCATTATCATGCTGGACGGCGCCATGGGTACCATGATCCAGCGCTGCGGGCTTCAGGAAGAGGACTACCGTGGCGAGCGTTTTGGCGCCCATGGCATTGACCTCAAGGGCAACAACGACCTGCTGAGCCTTACCCGCCCGGACATTATCCGCGATATTCACGCGGCTTACCTCGATGCCGGCGCAGACCTGATCGAAACCAATACTTTTAACGCCACCCGACTGTCCCAGTCGGATTATGCGCTCGAAGACATTGTCTACGAGCTGAACGTGGAATCTGCCCGCCTCGCCCGTGAAGCGGCAGACGCAAAATCGACCCCCGAGCGGCCGCGCTGGGTCGCCGGGGTACTTGGGCCGACTTCCCGCACCGCCAGCATCTCTCCCGACGTCAACGACCCCGGCGCCCGCAACGTCAGTTTCGATGAGCTGGTCAGCAACTACGAAGAGGCGACCCGCGGCCTGATTGAGGGCGGTGCCGACATCATCCTGATCGAGACGATCTTTGATACCCTGAACGCGAAGGCCGCGATTTTTGCGGTGCAGGGCCTTTTCGAGTCACTGGGGTTCGAGCTGCCAATCATGATCTCCGGCACCATCACAGACGCAAGCGGCCGTACCCTTTCCGGGCAGACGGTCGAGGCCTTCTATTACTCGGTGGCGCATGCCAAGCCCATTTCCGTTGGCCTGAATTGCGCCCTTGGCGCGAGCGAACTGCGCCCTTACGTTGAGGCCCTTTCCCGCGTCGCAGAATGCCATGTGTCCGCGCACCCGAACGCCGGCCTGCCGAACGAATTCGGCGAATACGATGAAACCCCGGAAGAGACAGCACAGATCGTTGGTGAGTTCGCAACCAGCGGCTTTCTGAATATTGTCGGCGGCTGCTGCGGCACCACCCCTGAACACATTGAGAAAATTGCAGAACGCGTGGCATCGGAGAAAGCCCGCGTACCGCAGGAATTACCGCAGGCGCTGCGCCTGGCCGGGCTGGAGCCATTTGTTGCGGGTAAGGAGTCGCTGTTTATCAATGTCGGCGAGCGCTGCAACGTCACCGGCTCTGCACGCTTCAAGCGCCTGATCCTGGAAGAGGATTACACCACCGCCCTCGAAGTTGCCGCCGCACAGGTCGAGGATGGCGCTCAGATCATCGACGTCAACATGGACGAAGGCATGCTCGACGGGCCTGCCGCGATGGAGCGCTTCCTGAAGCTGATTGCCTCCGAGCCCGATATCGCCCGGGTGCCCATCATGGTGGACTCCTCCAAGTGGGAAGCCATTGAGGCCGGCCTCAAGTGCATCCAGGGCAAGCCGGTGGTCAATTCCATAAGCCTGAAGGAAGGCGAAGCGGATTTCCTTGAGAAGGCCCGCCTCTGCCTGCGCTACGGCGCCGCCGTGGTGGTGATGGCCTTCGATGAGACTGGCCAGGCGGACACCCTCGCCCGCAAGATCGAAATCTGTGAGCGCTCCTACCGGCTTCTGGTGGAAACAGTCGGCTTCGCCCCGCAGGACATAATCTTCGACCCGAACATTTTTGCCATTGGCACCGGCATCGAGGAACACAACAATTACGCGGTCGATTTCATTGAGGCCACACGCTGGATCCGAACAAACCTCCCGGGTGCGCAGGTTTCCGGCGGCGTTTCCAATGTTTCCTTCTCTTTCCGCGGCAACAATCCGGTGCGGGAGGCAATCCATTCTGTCTTCCTCTACCACGCGATTCGCGCTGGCCTCAATATGGGCATCGTCAATGCCGGCCAGCTGGCGGTTTACGACGAACTGCCCGAAGAATTGCGCAAACAGGTGGAAGCCGTCGTACTGAATACCAGTCCGGACGCCACCGAGGCGCTGCTGGATATTGCGGAAAAGTACCGCGGCGATGGCAGCAGCAGTACCCGCAAGGAAGACCTGGCGTGGCGCGAGCTGCCAGTGGAAAAACGTCTGGAATACGCACTCGTAAAAGGCATTACAACCTATATCACCGAGGATACGGAAGCTGCACGGGCCAATGCCGACAGGCCTCTGGACGTGATCGAAGGCCCGCTGATGGACGGCATGAACGTGGTTGGCAACCTGTTCGGGTCCGGCAAAATGTTCCTGCCGCAGGTGGTCAAATCCGCTCGCGTGATGAAGCAGGCGGTCGCCTACCTGCAACCCTATATCGAAGCGGAAAAGAGCGAGGGCAGCCAGAGCAACGGCCGCATCGTCATGGCAACCGTAAAAGGTGACGTCCACGATATTGGCAAGAATATCGTGGGCGTAGTGCTGCAATGCAACAATTACGAGGTTATCGATCTGGGTGTGATGGTTTCCTGCGAGGAAATCCTCAAGACCGCGCGTGAACAGGACTGCGACCTGATCGGCCTGTCCGGCCTTATCACCCCCTCTCTGGATGAAATGGTGCACGTTGCTGCGGAAATGCAGCGCCAGAATATCGACCTGCCTCTGATGATTGGCGGCGCCACTACCTCCAAGGCACACACCGCGGTAAAGATTGATCCGCAATTCAACCTGAACCAGACTGTGTATGTTGCCGACGCGTCACGCGCAGTAAGCGTGGCCTCCAATCTGCTGTCGGACACGCACCGCGAGGAATTTGTCGGCGATGTGCGTGCCGAGTACGAGAAAGTTCGCGTACGCTCCGCCAATCGCAGCGCGAGTGGTACCGAACTGGCCTACCCCGAAGCAGTGGAAGCGCAACCGGCCTTCAACTGGACCGGTTACCAGCCTCCCCTGCCCGCAAAGCCGGGACTCACCGTGATCGACGACCTGCCCCTGGAGCGGCTCATCGACACCATCGACTGGACCCCATTCTTCATATCCTGGGATTTGGCTGGCAAGTACCCCGCCATCCTCGACGATGCCGTGATTGGTACTGCCGCGACCGAGCTGTTCGAAAATGCAGAACAGATGCTGCGCGACATGATCGAACAGAAGCGCATCAAGGCGCGCGCTGTCGTCGGACTGTGGCCGGCCAACTCCGATGGCGATGACATCGTGATTTACGAGGACGAAAGTCGCAGCGTTGAGAAGGCGAGAATTCCCTGCATCCGCCAGCAGATACAAAAGCGCGGTGGCGACGGGTTCTGCCGCTCGCTGGCGGACTATATTGCGCCGGTCGAATCCGGCGTTGCGGACTATATCGGCGGATTCGCGGTGACGGCTGGCATCGGCGCAGAGGAGCTTGCGCGCGAGTTCGAACGGAAGCACGATGATTACAACAGCATCATGGTGAAGGCGCTTGCGGACCGGCTGGCGGAGTCCTTCGCTGAGTACCTGCACCGTGAGGTGCGCAAGCACCTGTGGGGCTACGCCGCGGAAGAATCACTGGATAATGACGCACTGATCCGGGAGAAATACCGCGGTATCCGGCCTGCGCCCGGCTACCCCGCCTGCCCGGATCACTCCCAGAAAGCAAAACTCTTCGAATTGCTGGAGGCTCACGAGCACACAGGTATCGACCTGACCGAGCATTTCGCGATGACACCGGCAGCTTCCGTAAGCGGCTGGTACTTCGCGCACCCGGATGCCCGCTATATCAATGTCGGCAAGATTGGACGCGATCAGGTTGAGAGTCTCGCACAGCGCCAGGGCCTTACCGCCGAAGAAGTCGAGAAGTGGATCAGGCCAAACCTGAATTACTAACCAAACACAGACGACAGGCAGCATGACGGAAAAAGGGAACGGTAAACGCGGATTCTGGGCGCTGGTCGGCAGCGTCCTGGCCGCTGCAATCGGTGTTCAGTCAGACCGCAACCGACAAAGGGATTTTGAAAGCGGCAATATCAAAACCTTTGTCATCGCCGGCATCGTATTTACCGCACTATTCGTAACCGGTCTGGTGCTGCTGGTTCGCTTTGTGCTGTCGTCCATGGCCGGCTAGGCCGTCGCAGAAACACGGAAAAGAAGCACGAAAAAGAAACGCGGAAAAGAATTGGGCAGGCAGGGAAAGCGCCCGGGACCCCAGACCTGTTACAGCCAGCCAACCGGGCGGCGGCTCAGCCAGGCAACACATCACCTGCAAGCCGTGAGTTACGCGAGGCGCTTACTGGGAAGCCACCCAGTAAATGCAGGTCACTACAAAAACCGCTACCAGCGTGACCGCGGCCACCGCATCGGCAAAGTTATCACTCGCAGTTGGCAAAGTTACATCTTCACTCATTTGAGCACTCCCTATATCGCTTATTTTTATATTTTCGGGCTCTCGCCGCGGGGCCAGGGGCCACAACGACCTCCTAAGTGAATCAAATACCGGCGTGGCGCGCAAGCGAACTCCACGCAAATCCGCACAGAAATCACGCAAAAATCCGGGCACTTCGGCATCAGCCCGCCCGTGGCAGCGCGCCCTCGCCCCCTTATAACCTTTAGGAATTACACTATCGAAAAAAGATAGTATTTCTAGCATAAGGGTGCTGGTATGTTATGCGGCGTCGAGCTGTACCTGACGTGCGCCCTGAGGAGCGACGGCGGCGGCCCGACCCGGAGCTTTACCAGGGAAACCAGCATCTATGTATGTTTACGATGATTACGACCGCAAGCTGGTCACCGAGCGCGTAGCACAATTCAGGGACCAGACCAGCCGTTTTCTCGCCGGCCAGCTGGCGGAAGAAGAGTACCTGCCTCTGCGCCTGCAAAACGGCCTTTATATTCAGCGCCATGCGCCCATGCTGCGCATTGCCGTGCCCTATGGACTGATCAACAGTCGGCAGCTGCGCCGCCTGGCGCGCATCACCCGTGATTACGACAAGAATTATGCCCACTTCACCACTCGCCAGAACCTGCAGCTGAACTGGCCGAAACTTGAGAAAGTCCCGGATATTCTTGCAGAGCTTGCCGAAGTGGAAATGCACGCAGTGCAAACCAGCGGCAACTGTATCCGCAATACGACAACCGATCCGTTTGCCGGCGTAGCACAGGATGAGATTGGGGATCCGCGCCCCTACTGTGAACTCATTCGCCAGTGGTCGACCTTCCACCCGGAATTCGCATTCCTGCCGCGCAAGTTCAAAATCGCGGTCAGTGGCTCAGAGACCGATCGCGCGGCCATTCAGGTGCACGACATCGGTCTGCAGCTGGCGCGCAGGGATAACCAGACCGGTTTCCGCGTATTTGTCGGCGGTGGCCTGGGCCGCACCCCTGTCATCGCGAGCGAGATCAATAGCTTCCTGCCGGAAAAACACCTGCTTTCGTACCTCGAAGCGATCGTGCGGGTCTACAACCTGCTCGGCCGCCGCGATAACAAGTACAAGGCACGTATCAAGATTTTGGTGCGCGCGATGGGGCCTGAGAAATTTGCGGAAAAGGTCAACGCCGAGTGGGAGAAGACCCGCGATGGCGTACAGCAGTTGACGCCCGAAGCCATAGAATGGGCGCACGACTTCTTCACCGATCCCGACTACCGGGCATATAACCGCGAGCAAAGTGATGCCGAGCTCGCGCTACTCGCGAATGACAACAAGGCTTTTGCGCGCTGGCTGGAGCGCAACACGGTACCGCACAAAAAGCCGGGTTACCGCGCCGTCACCCTGTCGACAAAACCGACCGGGGTTCCGCCAGGCGACGTGACCGACAGCCAGCTCGAAGCCATCGCGGACCTGGCAGAGCAATTCAGTTTTGGGGAGGCGCGCATTACCCACGAGCAGAATGCCGTGCTCTCCGACGTTGCACAGGAATCGCTGTTCTCCCTCTGGGAAGCAGCCCGGGCAAAAGGATTTGCCACCCCGAATATTGGCACCCTGACCGACATCATTTGCTGCCCCGGTGGTGACTACTGCGCACTGGCAAATGCCAAGTCCATTCCCGTTGCCGAAGCAATCCAGCAGCGCTTTGACGACATGGATTACCTCTACGACCTCGGAGATCTCTCACTGAACATTTCCGGTTGTATGAATGCCTGCGGCCATCATCATGTTGGCAATATCGGCATTCTCGGCGTAGACAAAAAGGGGGAGGAGTATTACCAGATCCAGCTCGGCGGCGATTCCGGCAATGACTCAAAGCTTGGCAAGGTCCTGGGCCCCAGCTTCTTCCGGGAAGATGTACCGGATGTAATCGAAAAAATCCTCGACCTCTACATCGAGAAGCGCCAGCCGGAAGAGCTTTTCGCGGATACCTATCACCGCATCGGCCACGCGCCGTTCAAGGAGCGCATCTATGCTGCAGGCTGAATTTGCGATTGTCGGCGGCAAGGTCGGCCACTTTGACTGGGTACTGCTGGACCAGGAAGGTCTGCAGGCTTCAGAGCCTGCGCGCCCGGAACTGCTACCCGTCCAAAGCCTGGAAAGCCACAGTCACCTTTTTGACGGAAACAGCAAGGGGGTTTGGTTGGATGAAGCTATTGCCCCGGCCATGCTTGAGGAAAATATTCAGCTGAAGAACCGGTTGCTGGAGTGCCCGGTGATCGCGATCCAATTCAATGCTTTCACCGACGGACGCGGCTTCAGCGTGGCACGCATGCTGCGGGAGCAGTACGGCTATGCCGGCCAACTGCTCGCCACCGGTGCCTTTATCCGGGACCAGTTAAGCTATTTGGTGCGCTGCGGCTTCGATGCTTTTGCTCCGACTGCTGAACAACCACCAACGGCAGAGCTGCTCGCGGAATGGTGCGGATCCATGCAGGATTTTACCGTGTTCTACCAGGATGCCGCGGACGGGGCCGGCCCGCTGTTCCGGCAGCGCTTCAAAACAAACTGACCCCTGCTCCGCCGCCGCACGCAGTCCGGAAGCTCGCTCACACCACCGAGCGGGCTCGTAACGCTTCAATCTCCGCGGAATCCATCCCCAGCACCTCCGTCAGTATTTTCTGCGTATCCTCGCCGAGGGTCGGAGGGGCCTTGTCGTATTGCAGCGGCGTTTCAGAAAAACGCGCGGGGTTGGCCACCGTGCGCACGGTACCCGCCACCTGATGGGGCTGCTCGACAACCATGTCCCGGGACTGCACCTGCGGATCCGCGAAGACTTCGTCGATCCGGTTGATGGGCCCACAGGGGACATGTGCCTCACTCAGTTTTTCCAGCCACCACTCTGACGACTGGCGCCGGGTCGCAGCCTCCACAAGCGGAACCAGGATATCCCGGTGCTGCACGCGGCTGGCGTTGGTCGCAAACCGGTCGTCCTCGGCCAGTGCCTCGACGCCGGCAATCGCACAGAACTTCTCAAACTGGCCATCATTGCCCACCGCCAGCATAAAATAGCCATCCGCACTGGGCACCGCCTGGTAGGGCACGATATTCGGATGCGCCGTACCCTGCCGCTCAGGCACGATGCCCCCGGTCAGGTAGTTCTGTGCCTGGTTTGCCAACCAGGCCACCTGAGTATCCAGCAGGGCGAGGTCGATATGCTGGCCGATACCGGTACGCTCACGATGTACGACCGCTGCCAAAACTGACGATGCGGCATACATCCCCGTCATCAGGTCCGCCACAGCGACCCCTACTTTCTGCGGACCGGAACCGGGATCACCTTCCGGCACGCCAGTGATGCTCATCAGGCCACCCATCCCCTGGATCATGGCATCGTAACCTGCCCTGCTTGCATAGGGCCCATCCTGGCCAAAACCGGTCACAGAACAATAGATGATTGCCGGACTGACCTCGCACAGGCTGGCATAGTCCAGCCCGTATTTTTTCAGCCCACCCACCTTGTAGTTCTCCAGCAGCACATCGCTTTCAGCCGCAAGCCTGCGAATAATCTCCTGCCCTTCTGGCTGGGTAATGTCGATGGTCACGGAGTGCTTGCCGCGATTGGCGGCAAGGTAATAGGCAGCGTCCGCGGAATCCTGACCGTCGCGGTCCTTCAGGTAAGGGGGGCCCCAGCGGCGCGTATCGTCGCCGGTGCCGGGGCGCTCGACCTTGATGACCGTTGCACCAAGGTCTGCGAACACCTGCCCCGCCCAGGGCCCGGCAAGAATACGACTCATATCCAGTACGCGCAGATGGGACAGTGGCCCAGCCATATCAACCTCTCAGATCCATATTTTTTTGAATTTTTGTTTCCTGTTTTCGCCATATCTGGCGATTTCAGTCTGCCAATCCCGCAGTCTATATTTCCGATAGCAGCGCTCCAGCACCCTGCTGGCGCATCCCCGGAATATCGGTACAATTCCATGATCGAAATAACCACAACAACCGATATCACGGAGCGGGCATCGACCATGGCCAACAGCAAGACCGAGCAGGGATTCCGCACATTTGCGGACTTCTACCCTTACTACCTGCAGGAACACAGCAATCTGACCTGCCGCCGCCTGCACTTCATCGGTACCGCCATTGTCATCACACTGATGGTGACCATCGCTGTGACGGGCAACCTGAAACTCCTGATTGCACTGCCGCTGGCAGGCTACGGGTTTGCCTGGAGCGGACACTTCTTCTTTGAGAAGAACCGCCCTGCTACCTTCAAGTACCCGCTGTATAGCCTCTGGGCCGACTTCGTTATGTTCAAGGACATCCTGGTCGGAAAGATCGAGCGCTAAACCGGCAACCGCCGCACCTCAGCGCGTCAGAAAGGAAACACCACCGGCAGTAATGTCAGCACCACCAACGCATAGGTGATGGAAACAAAAATGCCCGCCCGGGCAAAATCCCGGGTGTGGTAGCCACCGATGTTCTGCACCATCAGGTTCGTCTGGTAGCCGAAGGGCGTCAGGAAGCTCGCGCTGGCTCCGTACGCCACCGCCATGACAAATGGCATCCAGCTCACCCCGAAACTTTCCGCCAGGCTCCAGGCCAGCGGGAACATCAACGCCGCTGCGGCGTTGTTCGTCATAATTTCAGTCAGCACCAGAGTTGCCAGAAACACGCCGACAAGTGCGGCCACCGGGCCCCACCCGGCAAAGCTGGAATGCAGGCTGTCCGCAACCAGCTGCACCAGGCCGCTATTGGTCAGCGCCTGCGCGATAACCAGCGCACCCGCGATAATCAGCCACAACTGAAACGGGAAACGCCGCTTGATCTCTGAAGTGGACACCATGCCGGTACCCACCATTAGCCCGAGCAGGCCAACCAGCCCTTTCAGCAATGGAAACCATTCCAGCGCCGCGCCGAGAATCACAAACAGGAAACCGATACCCAGCCAGAGGTTTTGCTTGCGCGACAGGTCCTGCGGTAACTGGGTACCGCTGATGATGTAGAAATTCTTGTCGATATTGCCGTGCTTGATGAAGTCCGGCCCTACCGCCAGCAACAAGCCGTCGCCGGGCCTGAGCGCAAGCTCCCCGAGCTTGGTATAGAGCCTGTCACCGCCGCGGCGAATCGCAATCACCGCCGCATCGAACTGCGAACGGAAATTGGTTTCGCGCAGGGTTTTGCCCTCGATACCGGCGTTCGGGCGCACCACGACTTCCGTGAGATTCAGGGTATCCAGGTCTTCCTTCTCGGCGAACAACTCGATCCCGTCCAGCTGGCGCAGCCTCTCCAGGTGCTGGATATCGCCGCTGAATATCAGCCGATCCCCCTCTTCTATGATTTCCGCCGGGGAAACCGGGCTCAGGCAATGGCCCGAACGAATCAACTCCACCAGGAACAGGGTTTCCAGGTTGCGAAGACCCGCTTCCGTAACGGTCTTGCCGTGCAGAGTGGAACCGCGACTGATCTTGGCCTCGATCAAATAATCCTGCTCGGCTTCTTCTTCAGTCGCCAGTGTGGGCAGCAGCCGGTTGGTCAGCAGCACCACCAGGATGCCGCACACCACGGCCGCGAGACCTATCGGTAGAAAAGCAAAGAAAGAAAGCCCGGGCTCCCCCTGATCCAGTACAAAGCTGTTAACGATCAGGTTGGTCGAGGTACCAATAAGGGTCATGGTACCGCCGAGAATCGCCGCGTAGGAAAGCGGAATCAGCAGGCGTGACGCAGGATAGCGTTTCTGTTTGCGCACAGCGCCCGAAAGTGCGGCGACGATGGCGGTGTTGTTCAGGAAGGCCGACCCGAGTGCCGTAACACCGGTCAACTTCAACAGGCTCGGGTAATAGCCGCCGGCGAGTAGCTTGTCGGATATGGACTTGATCCAGCTGGCCTTTTCCAGCCCGACCGAAACCATGATCAACACCAGCAGAGTAACCAGCCCCGGGTTCACCGCCTTGCCCAGCATCTCCTCCGTCGAGACAGCGCCACTCAGGTAGCTGCCCAGCAACGCGACCGCGAAAATCATGGACGGGCGAAAGCGGCTGAATATCAGGGCCCCGATAACCAGCAGAAACAGGCTGGCAACAACGAACTGGTACGACGTCATGGCGGTTCTTTTATTAATTGACCGGGCTATTATCGACGCTGACCCAGCGCTGGCAAGCAGCACACGGCAATAATCGCGAGACTGCTCACAATTTATACTTTTTCAGTCGCTTTGCGATCGCGGTGTGGGAAGTACCGAGTCGCTCGGCCAGCGCGCGGGTGCTGGAAAACTGCGGTTGCAGCGCCCTGAGCACACTGCACTCGACCTGCTCGATCACCGCCTTCAGGCTCCTGCCTTCCAGCCACTTGAGCCAGGGAAAGTCCGCCTGCTGCCGTGGCAGGGATAGATGACGTGGCAATATCTCCACAGCGACGCCCCCTCCGCTTATTTCCCCATGCGCAGCCTCGATCGCCGCATCTACCACCGCCTGCAGCTGGGTAAAATTACCGGGCCAGTCATACGACCGGACGAGCTCCGCCGCAGCAGCGGACAATACAAAGCCACCACCCCTGTCATCCAGCATCGCCTCGACACAGGGGATAATCGCGCTGCGACAGAAACGCAGCGCCGGCAGCTCCACCACCCGCCCTTCCAGTCTCGCCATCAGGGCCGGCGAATACTCCTGTTGTGTCAGGGGGAGCGCAGACGTGGTGATAATCGAGATACCCCGGGCGACCTTATCCAGCTGCGCCAGCAGCGCCGCCTGCGCGGCATCGGAGAGTGGGCCGGCATTGTCGAGCACCAGAACCCCGGCTGCGCCACGCGCCAGACTGCCGCGCGGCAATGCCATTTCGCCCTCCGCCAGGTTCAGGTAGAACAGGCGCGCGCCCGATCGACTGTGGGCCGGGTTAAGGTAGAACATCTGCCTTGCAAGCACCGTGCGCCCGCTGCCCGGCTCACCGATGATCAACACAGGGCCACCTTCGCGGGCGTGCCTTACGAGCGACTCACAACAGGTGCGCCGATCACCAAAAGACCACAACCGCTGCGGTGCCTGTTCCACGAAATCTGCGGGCTCCCCGTGCCTGCGGCGCAGGGTAATCACCGCGCCCGCTGCGCCCTCACTCGATCCGTCACTCGCTCCCTGCCCGGAGGGCAGCCCGATAGGAGTCCAGCTCATGATGAAGGCATGGCCGCGCAGGGAAACCGGCATACCGAACCGGGGGCCATCCAGGCTTTTCAGCATCCTGCGCACCTCAACGCCCGGCAGGAACCGCTCCAACCCAATACCCGCCACCTTATCGAGACTGAATCCGAAAGCCCTTGCCGCTGCGAGATTGGCGGCCAGCACCTGGCCACTGCGGTTTACCGAAAGCACCGGATCTTCCAGGTTGTCCAGCAAGGTATTGAGCTCGAAAGCGCGTCGCTCACTGGGCATCAGTGTGACCCGGCGCATAGCCCGCACACCTTCAAGCCCCAGAACCGCCCGCTCGATACTGCGGAACTGCGCCTGCAGCAGGCCCGGCGCGTGAAGATATATAGTGCTGCCGTCCTCGCCGCCCAACTCTCCAGACGTGACGTTTATCCGAAAATCGGCAAATATCGCCATAATCTCTTGCAGGATACCTACCCGATTTTGACAGGAAACCTCTACACGCATAGACACTCCGGCACGTTTTCGTTACAAGCAGTCTACGAAGTGCGCCCTGCGACCGTCAAACCGGACACCTTTTCACTCCCCCATCAGCCCGCATCGGGCTAAAAATGAAAGGGAGATAACGATAAACAGGTTCCACCAGGTAGCACTCAAAAGGTGCCGCTGGCAGGTACCGGCAGTACGGAGAATTCGGAAATGGCCACATCAGTCATGAATGCGAATGTCAGCGGCGGCAAAACCGCCGAGAAAGGTAAACTCAGCAAATATGTTGCCCGCACACCGGATGACAGTGGCGAGATCCACTATTCCGCCGTCGAGCACCACACCTGGGAGCGCCTGATCACCAATCAGTTGAAAGTGGTGGAAGGCCGCGCCTGTGACGAATTCATCCATGGTCTGGACCTGCTGAAGCTTCCGATCGACCGTATTCCGCAGCTGAATGAAATCAGCGCGGTACTCAGCCGGCATACCGGCTGGCAGGTAGAACGTGTACCGGCCCTGATCGGTTTTGAAACCTTCTTCCGGTTGCTGGCCAACAAGCGCTTCCCGGTCGCCACCTTTATACGCACCCCGGAAGAGTTTGATTACCTGCAGGAACCCGATATTTTCCATGAAATTTTCGGTCACTGCCCGATGCTCACCAATCAGGCATTTGCAGACTTCACCCAGACCTATGGAGAACTCGGCCTGCGCGCGAGCCCCAAGGAGCGTGCCTACCTGGCTCGCCTGTACTGGCTCACTGTGGAGTTCGGCCTGATCGATACCGATGCCGGCCTGCGCATCTATGGCGGCGGCATCCTGTCCTCACCCAAGGAAACGGTCTATGCCCTGAGTGGCGAACCTGTAGTGAAGCCCTTCAACGCAATCGATGCCCTCCGGACCCCCTACCGCATCGATATCCTGCAGCCGATCTACTACAAGCTCCAGGACATGCAGCAGCTGCAGGAACTGACCCGCATTGACCTGATGGTGCTGGTACACCAGGCCATGGAGCTTGGCCTGTTCCCGCCAATGTTTGAGCCCAAGCCCCAGGCCAAATCTGCCTGATGCCAGGCACTGATCCAGAAACCTGACCGAACCCTGGCCCCGGCGCGATTTCCCCGCGCCGGCGCTATCCACTACTTCTATTTACAGACCTCCACAGGCCATCCCTCGCCCCCTGACAAAACTTCTTCCCTCCCCGCATCCACTGGGAAGGAAATTGGTACTCCAATCTCGGATAACTTCACTACACTGAAATACAGGTGAAACCCTGTTCTAAAAATGCGCCTTGAATTGGGCTATTTGAGGCAAAACTCCCGCTGTAACGAGATTTGTAGAACGATGTCCTCACTCGACGCTATCGATATAGAACTTCTTGCCATCCTACAGTCAGATGTTAGCCTCTCCATCGAAGAGCTAGCGGAACGCGTCGGGCTGACCAAAACACCCTGCTGGCGCCGGGTACAAAAGCTGGAAAAGAGCGGCGTCATCCGGCGCAAGGTAGCGCTGCTGGATGCGGAAATCCTGGGCCTGCCGGTATCGGTCTTCGCCCAGGTCAGGACTAACCAGCACAATGCCGAATGGGCGGAATCCTTTTCCAGGGCTGTGGCCGAACTGCCGGAAGTTGTTGAGTGCTATCGCATGGCGGGCGAATACGATTACCTTCTGCGTATCGTTGTTGCCGACATCCAGGCGTACGACAATTTTTACAAGCGC
The DNA here is from genome assembly GCF_030270605.1 of Biformimicrobium ophioploci. Classification (GTDB taxonomy): domain Bacteria; phylum Pseudomonadota; class Gammaproteobacteria; order Pseudomonadales; family Cellvibrionaceae; genus Biformimicrobium; species Biformimicrobium ophioploci. Next base: position 82,192 of record NZ_BSYJ01000005.1, on the reverse strand, counting down.
CTGATTCGCCTCAATGGCATCACCGACGTCGTATCCAATTTTTCCATGGAGCAAATCAAGAGCACCACGGAATTACCAATCCCGCGCGACGGGGACTAGCTCGCACAACAAGCCCTGAAAACACAAAAATAATGCAGGCCGCCTGAATGGCCGCTGCAAGCTTGAGGTAGTTATGCAAGACCTGGACGCGTTACTCGGGAAGATCCGATCCTCTGTCATTGGTGAAAGACTCCCGGTAAACACCCCTTTTGGCGAACGCCCGCTTATTTATGCCGATTACACCGCGTCCGGACGTGGGCTCAGCTTTATCGAATCATTTATCCAGAACCAGGTGCTCCCCTGGTACGCCAACACCCACACCGAGACTTCCGCGACCGGTCGCCAGAGCACGAGCTTCCGCGAGCAGGCGCGCATGGCCATTCGTAAATCGGTCAATGCCGGCGATGAGCATGCGGTAATCTTCTGCGGCTCCGGTGCAACAGCAGCCATCAACCGCCTGATCGACAATCTCGGCCTGCGCGGCAGTAGTGTGGAGCGCTTCGGCGGCACCCCAGAACAGATTCCGGAAGAGCGGCGCCCTGTCGTCTTTATCGGCCCCTACGAACACCACTCCAATGAACTCCCCTGGCGTGAATCGATTGCCGAAGTCGTCAGTATTCCCTTGAATGCGGTTGGCGAGCTGGACAAGGCCGCGCTCGAAGCCGCGCTTTTGCAGTACGATGACCGGCCGCTGAAGATTGGCAGCTTTTCCGCGGCCTCCAACGTCACGGGGATTCGCACCGACGTGGACAGCATTACGGAGCTTCTGCGCAAGCACGGCGCCCTGTCCTTCTGGGACTACGCCGCTGCGGCACCCTATGTGCAAATCGATGCCCGGGGCAACGGTGACAGCACCTGCAAGGACGCACTGTTTATCTCCCCGCACAAGTTCATTGGTGGCCCCGGCACCCCGGGCCTGCTGATTGTGAAAAAATCCCTGTTGCGCGAGGACATGCCAGCGATGCCCGGCGGCGGCACGGTTTCCTGGGTATCTCCCGGCTCACATACCTACCTGCCCCCCGGCGAAAGACGCGAGGAAGCGGGCACCCCGGGTATTGTGGAATCCATCCGCGCGGGCCTGGTGTTCCAGCTGAAAGACCGGGTTGGGGCGCACAATATCGAAGAGCTGGAAGCGCGCTGGCTGGCTTATGCGCTCGACAAATGGCGCAACAACCCAAACATAGAAATCCTTGGCGGAACCGAACTCAAGCGCGTCAGTATCATATCGATGCACATCTTGAGGGACGGCAAGCCACTCCATTACGGTTTTGTGGTGGCATTGCTGAATGACCTGTTCGGCATCCAGGTGCGTGGTGGGTGCTCCTGCGCGGGCCCCTACGGCCACCAGCTGCTGCATCTCACACCGGCACAGAGCGCCGCGATCGAGGAGGCCGTACGCAATGGCGACGCCATCCTGAAGCCGGGCTGGGTACGCCTGAACTTCAACTATTTCTTCGATGAAGCCACTGTCGATTACCTGGTCCAGGCCATTGACCTGATCGCACAACATGGCTGGCGCCTGCTGCCCTACTACCAGTTCGATACCGGCACTGGCGTGTGGCGCTACCAGGGACAGGAAGCCAGCCCGGCAGTCAGCCTGGACCTGTTCAATGAAGTCACTGCAGGCCGCAACGACATGACCTACAGCCAGCTACTCGCGGAGGCAGAGCAGCTGATGCTCGACCCACAGGGAGAACCCTGCACGCAACCACGCCTCTCCGGCAACGGCGAGGACCTGCGCTGGTTCAACTGGTAAGCCTCGTAACTCAGCTCCCGCGTCGCGTCCTTCGCCGGACGCTCTGCGGGGCTGTTAATCCTCGGGCATTGCGCATAAAATTTCCCTATCCAGCAGTCAGTAAAGGAAAGGAAGCCCTTTGCTCGAAGCCTCTCTATTCACTTCTTTTTTCCTGATTTTTACAGGTGCCGCGCTACTCGCGACCATCGCGTTGTTTAGCCGCCAGCCGCTGCTCGTTGCTTACATTGCGCTGGGCGCATTGCTTGGCCCGTACGGTGTTGGCGCCATCGACAACGTCGAACTGATGTCCGAGATGTCTCATGTAGGCATCATTTTCCTGCTGTTCCTGCTCGGTCTCGACATGCAACCGCAGGCGCTGATGTCGGTACTGCGCAAGGCGCTTGTGGTCGGCACCATCAGCAGCATCGTTTTCCTGGCCATGGGCTATCTGGTGGGGAAAGCGTTCGGTTTCTCTGAGGCAGAATGCTGGATTATCGGTGCGGCCATGATGTTTTCCAGCACCATCATCGGCATCAAGCTGCTGCCTACCACGGTGCTGCATCACAAGCACCTGGGGGAAATGATGGTGGGCCTGCTCCTGCTGCAGGACTTCATCGCAATCCTCTGCCTGATGATACTGATCAGCGGCGGCGGCGATGCCCTAAACCTGCGCCAGCTTTCCGCTGCCGTCGGCGCACTGCCTTTGCTGTGCATCGGCGCCTGGCTGCTGGTCCAGTACCTGCTGTTGCCGCTGCTCAGCCGTTTTGACCGCTTTCACGAGTACGTTTTTCTGGTCGCTATCGGCTGGTGTATGGGCATGGCGGAACTTGCCGAAGTGATCGGCCTGTCCAAGGAGATCGGCGCCTTTATCGCCGGCATCTCCCTCGCCACCAGCCCGATTTCCCAGTACATAGCCCTCAACCTGAAGCCGCTCCGGGACTTCTTCCTGGTCCTGTTTTTCTTCAGTCTCGGCGCACAATTCAATCTTGGCATGCTGCCAGAGATCATCGTGCCCGCCCTGGTCACCGCGGCGCTGGTACTGGTGATCAAGCCAGTGACCTATCGATTCCTGCTCGGCCACCAGAGCGAGCGGCCGTTACTGGCATGGGATATCGGCTTCCGCCTCGGGCAGATCAGCGAGTTCTCCCTACTCATCGCCTACCTCGCCACCACCAGCAACCTCATCGGCAGCGAGGCGTCCCACCTCATCCAGGCAACGGCGATCATTACATTCCTGATTTCGTCCTACATTGTTGTATTCAACTTCCCCAACCCGATTGCAATCAAGGAATCCCTGCGCCGGGACTGACCCCTGTTAGCACCAACGGAGAAAATAATGGCAACGTCAGAGCTGAAGGAATACATCGCCGGCGACACCACGCTGGAGGCTTTTATCGCACGCCCTGCCGCCGGCCAGGGCCCGCACCCGGCAGTACTGATTGCCCACGACTGGAGTGGCCGCCGCGCGTTTGCCTGCGAAAAAGCGGAATACTTCGCCGAACGTGGCTTCGTGGGCATCGCCATAGATTTTTATGGCAAGGGGATTTTCGGTGCAGACGGGGACGTGGAGCGCAACAGCAGTTTGATGACGCCACTGGTGGAAGACCGGCAACTGATACGCGACCGCGCGCAGGCCGCGCTGCAGATGGCAAAAGCTCTGGACGGCGTGGATGACGGTCGTGTTGCCGCCATCGGATTCTGCTTCGGCGGCATGTGCGTGCTCGAGCTGGCCCGCAGCGGTGCGCAGTTCAATGGCGCCATTTCGGTACACGGCCTGCTCGGTCAGGGTGACGGGGTTAAGACAGAAACGGTGAGCAGCAGTGTTCTGTGCCTGCACGGTAATGACGATCCCATGGTGCCACCTGAACAGGTATCTGCATTCCAGCAGGAGATGTCCGATTCCGGCGCCGACTGGCAGATGCATATCTACGGCGGCACCATGCACGCCTTCACCAATCCCGCCGCCAACAACCCGGACTTTGGCACTGTCTATAACCAGTGCGCGGAGGCGCGCGCAATGGCCTCCATTGACCGTTTCCTCGAGGAAGTTTTGGCCTGACCCGCAAATTTCTGCGGAAAAAATGCAGAAAAACAGGAGAAAGCCCGCAACAGGGTGGGTTTATGCCACACGACAGGGCATTCGCGTAAAGAATCGCTGCCAGCCCCACGGCGAAAGGGTATCATTAGCTCCCGAAATACCCGTGATCTGCCGTTTGAGTGAGTAGAGAGATAGATGAGTAAGAACCAGCCCCTGGCCCACTGGGACGACCTGCTGTTGCTCGACAAGCAACTGACCGACGAAGAGCGTATGGTGCGCGATGCCGCACATGAATACTGCCAGAGCAAACTGATGCCGCGTATCCTGGAAGCGAACCGCGACGAGATCTTCCACCGCGAGATCATGAGCGAGATGGGCGAGCTGGGCCTGCTGGGCTCCACCATCGAGGGCTACGGCTGTGCCGGCCTGAACTACGTTTCCTACGGCCTGGTTGCACGCGAGGTGGAGCGCGTGGATTCCGGTTACCGCTCCGCCATGAGCGTACAGTCCAGCCTCGTCATGTTCCCGATTTCTGCCTACGGCAGCGAAGCGCAGAAAGAGAAGTTCCTGCCCAAGCTTGCGACCGGTGAGTGGGTCGGCTGTTTCGGCCTCACAGAGCCAGACGCCGGTTCAGACCCGGCCGGCATGAAGACCCGCGCACGCAAGGTCGATGGCGGTTACCGCATCAGCGGCTCCAAGATGTGGATCACCAACAGCCCGATCGCCGACGTCTTTGTCGTGTGGGCGAAAGACGACGAGGGTGACATCCGCGGCTTTGTCCTGGAAAAAGGCATGGAAGGCCTGAGCGCACCCAAGATCGAGGGCAAGTTCTCCCTGCGCGCCTCTATCACCGGCGAGATCGTGATGGATAACGTCTTTGTACCGGAAGAAAACCGCTTCCCGGACATCAAGGGGCTGCGCGGCCCGTTCGGATGCCTGAACCGAGCGCGCTACGGCATCTCCTGGGGTGCCATGGGCGCTGCAGAAGCCTGCTGGCACGCCGCACGCCAGTACGGCCTGGACCGCAAACAGTTCGGCCGCCCACTGGCACAGACCCAGCTGTTCCAGAAGAAGCTGGCAGACATGCAGACCGAAATCGCCCTGGGCCTGCAGGGCTCGCTGCGCGTTGGCCGCCTGATGGATGACCACGAGTGGGACCCGACCATGATATCCCTGGTCAAGCGCAACAACTGCGGCAAGGCACTGGATATTGCGCGCGTTTCCCGTGACATGCACGGCGGCAATGGTATTGCCGACGAGTTCCACGTAATCCGTCACGTGATGAACCTCGAGGCCGTTAATACCTACGAAGGTACACACGATGTACACGCCCTGATTCTGGGCCGTGCACAGACCGGCCTGCAGGCGTTCTTCTAAGCCCCGGAAACAGCATGGATGCGCTGATCTTCTGGTCCGACCTGGTCGGCACCGCGGTATTCGCCTTTTCCGGGGTGCTGGCGGCCGGTCACAAGAGAATGGACCTGTTCGGCGCAGTCGTGCTTGCCTGTGTCACCGCCACCGGCGGTGGCACTATTCGCGATATATTGCTGGATGCCCCGGTCTTCTGGGTGCACAACAATATTTACCTCTGGATCTCCGGTATCACCGCCCTGGTGAGCTTCTACCTGATCCGCTATTTCAACATCCCGCGAAGGGTCCTCGCCATTGCCGACGCCATGGGGCTTGCGGTTTTCGTGGTTATCGGCGCGGAAAAGGCCCTGAGTCTTGGCGCCTCCCCCCTTATTGCAGTCGTCATGGGTATGGTTACCGCCACCTTCGGTGGCCTGATCCGGGACCTGCTGTCCGGTGAGATACCGCTGCTTCTGCGCCGCGAGATCTATGCCACTGCTGCCCTGCTCGGCGCCGCCGTCATGGTATGGCTGGACCTCTATACCAGTGTGCCCGGGCCCATCATTGTCGCCCTTGCCATGGCCGTTACGCTCAGTATCCGGCTCGCCGCCATGCGCTGGGACCTCTCGGCGCCAACTGCCCGTTTCGGTCACAACCGCGATAACTAGCCCGGCGCAGCGGGCGTGATAAACTCCGCCATAGATGGAGCGGAAGTGGTTTTCCGGCCGTGATTTTGTCGAGGGAGTGCAGCAAGTGCAGGTTTTTAGAGTTCTGACAGTCGCGTCTGTGGCACTGTTACTGGGTTGCCAGGCAGATACGCCGCCGCCCGAAATGCCAGCTCCGCCCGTCACCGAGGAAGCCCGGCCTGCCGTGGAAACACCGCCTGCCGCGGCGCCGGATAGCAGTACCTCTGCCCGGGATCCCGCCCCCGCCGGTGAGCTGGAAGCCGAGAACTGCTGGTTCGCCACCGCCAGCAGCTGGCCGGAAACGCGCTGCTACACCATGCAGGTGCCAGAGGATCACCTGAACCCCGGGGGCCGCAGTATCCGTTTTCCCGTAGTGCGTTTCGTTGCCGACCGGCCAGACCCGAATAAACTGCCGCTGTTGCACCTGGGCGCCGGCGGACCCGGCTCCGGCATGGGCATGGAGCCCCAGAACGCCAGCGACTGGCTGTGGATCAATTATGCCGAAATGACCACCGACCGCGGCCGCGACCTGATCGTGATCGATCCGCGCGGTACCGGCATGGCAGAGCCGCGCCTCACCTGCGATGAGTTCATCAAGGATGCACGCACCGCTTTTGCCAGCCCGCTCAAGCCGGATGAAGAGAACCGGGTCTTTGCCCAGAGCCTGGATCGCTGCTACCAGCGCCTCAGCAAGAGCGCGGACCTGAGCCACTACCACAGCAAGGCCGTGGCACAGGACATGGAGGCCCTCCGGCGCGAATTCGACATTGAGCAATGGCATCTCTACGGCGTGTCCTACGCAACACGCTATGCCCTGACCATCGCCCGGGATTACCCCGACACCGTAGCCTCCATGATTCTGAACAGCGCTGTATTTCCCGACATCCGTTACGTGCAGCGCTCCGCGGAAGATTTTGCCAATGCGTTCAAGCGCGCATTCAAGTATTGCGACGACGATGCGGAATGCCGCAAGGCAGGGACGAACCTGCAGTCCCGACTCGAATCACTGGTGGCGGAGCTGGATGAAAACCCGCTCACCGTGCGCACCAGCCTCGAAGAGCACAGCGACAATTTCGATTTTGTGCTGACCGGACAGCGACTGCTGCGGGTCATGTTCCAGGCCTTTTACGACGAGCGCTTCTACCGCAGCCTGCCAACTGTCATCGCGGCCCTGGAAAAGCGTGAAGCCGATCCGGCCGAGCCCATGGTGCGCAGTTTTATGCAACTGATCCTCGACCCTACCTTCGGTGATGCTGCAGGCGTTAGCCATTTCTGTTTCGAGGAAGCACCCTTTATCGATTTCGAGATGGCTGCCGAAAACGCGGCATCGAGCGGCAGCCTCGGCAGCGTCGCCGCCAGTGACCTGCACCTGATGCAGCTGCAGTGCCGTATCTGGGCCATTCCCACTGCCTCCCTGCAGGAATCAAAGCCGGTGCAAACAGACGTACCCACCCTGCTGATGCACGGCGCGCTCGACCCGGTACTCGCCATTGAGGCTGTGGAGGATGTACGTGATCAACTCTCCCGGCACACCTGGATCCGGTTCCCGAAACTCGCCCACGACGTGATTTCGGTAAGCGACTGTGCCGAGACCGCAGCGGCCGAGTTTCTCGACGACCCCGAAAGTGTCAGCGCTGAAAAGACCCTGGCATGCCGGCTTAAAGAACTCGGGAAAAGCGGCACAGACGCCGCTGGCAGTAACTGACAAACACAAAACAGCCACAAGACAGGCCCGCAAGCATGGAACAGTCCACTCTGGTCACTAGCGCACAGCTCGCCCTGATGCTCGACGACACGAACAGCGATGTGCTGGTGCTGGACTGCCGATTCAATTTGCAGGACCCGATCGTCGGACGGCAGGCGTTTCTGCAAGATCATATCCCCGGTGCCCGCTTCGCGGATCTTGAGCGTGACCTGTCGGCACCGGCCGCGCGCTATGGCGGTCGCCACCCCCTGCCAGAACCCGGCGACTTCGAGCGCTTCATGCGCACAGCCGGCGCAGGCGAGAACACTACCGTTGTGGTTTACGACGATCAGCGTCAGGTATTCGCAAGTCGGGCCTGGTGGCTGCTGCGCTATTTCGGCCACAACCGGGTCATGCTACTCGATGGTGGCTACAGCGCATGGCAGGAGGCCGGGCTCCCTGTCCAGAGCGGCCAGGAGCACCCAACGCCGGCAGGTAGTTTCCGCGCGCTGCCGCAACAGGGCTGGACCCTGGCACACGATCATATTCAGGCCCATATCGATAATCCGCCATGGCAGCTGGTGGACGCGCGCGAGCCGCGCAGGTTCGAGGGGCTCGAGGAGCCCATGGATCCACTGGCGGGACATATTCCCACTGCGGTCAACCGGCCGTGGCAGGCCATGGTCGATGAGCAGGGATTTATGAAGGACAAGGCGGCGCTTGAATCATCGTGGGAGGAGATTCCACCGCGGAGAGAAATCGTTTGCTACTGTGGCTCCGGTGTCAGCGCCTGCGTGAACCTGCTGGCGCTGCACCTGATCGGGCGGGAGGCCCGCTTGTATCCGGGCAGCTGGAGCGACTGGTGCGCTCACATTCTCTACCCCACCTCTCCGGAAAAACCGGACAACCCCGCAGAGCCAGATCAGTCCGGACGGTAGCAGGCGCCGGTGCCCGCAAGACCGCAGTAACCTTCAGGGTTTTTGCCGAGATACTGCTGGTGGTCTTCTTCCGCGTAAAAGAAAGTCGGTGCCGGCAAAATCTCGGTTGTAATCTGACCGAAGCCCTCACCACCCAGCGCCTCCTGAAACTGCGCCAGGCTCTCGGTTGCCGCATCCTGTTGCGCAACTGACGCGGAAAAAATACAGGATCGGTACTGCGTCCCCAGGTCGCCGCCCTGACGCATTCCCTGGGTCGGGTCGTGCTGCTCCCAGAACAGCTTTAGCAGATCCTTGTAGGTAACCTGGTTCGGGTCAAATACCACCAGCACCACTTCCGCATGCCCGGTTCCGCCGCTGCAGACCTCGTGATAACCCGGATTCGGGGTGAAGCCGCCGGCATAGCCAACCGCAGTTACATAAACGCCCGGCTGCTGCCAGAACAGGCGCTCCGCCCCCCAGAAACAGCCCATACCAAAGATCGCCGTTTCCATGCCTTCGGGAAATGGCGCCACCATCGAATGACCGTTGATAAAGTGCTTTCCGGAAATATTCATCGGTGTAGCCCGGCCCGGCAGGGCCTCGGCTGCGGTGGGCATGACCTGCTTGTCGAAATGCATCGTCTAAAACTCTCCAGTCAATATCTGCTGCAGTAACCCGCTGTTATTGCGCCGCAATCATAAGGCATCCTGAAGCATTCCAGGGATGCGGGACTGACCATTCTTCGTATACCGCATCGAGCTTTTTCTCCGCCCGCGCCGCCAGTGCCCGGAACGGGTCCCGGCCCGGGTCCACCAGCACAATCAGTTCCACACCCGCCTGCAAGGCTCTGCGGGTCAGGTTGAACAGTGGCGCAGTCATCTTGTCCCAGAAGCAGATATCGGTGCCGATGATCACATCGAACGCCGCCAGGTCCTCTTTGCGCAGCTGCTCATAGCGGCGCTGCCAGGTCTGTATTTCCACCCCGTTCAATTCGGCGTGGTACTCCGCGAAGGGAAACACGCTCGCATCGGCATCCAGCGACACAACCTCCGCATCAAAGTTTTTCGCGCAGTAGATACCGCCCAGCCCCCAGCCACAACCAAGGTCCAGCACCCGCACACCCTTCGGTAGGGGAAACTCCCTGAAATAGTCCATAGTGATACAGGAGCTTTTCCAGAACTTGTTGCCATGCAGGCTTGGATCGCCGGATTCACGCCTGAGCCGACGCATATCCGGGTGGGAATTTTTCCTGACGGTCAGCCCAAAAATTTTTCGGGTGTGTGCATCCACGACGTCCCTGCCCCTTTCCTTGAAGTATTTTATTGTGCTGAAGGCATGGGCTGCCAATGCCAAGGAGCACTACGCCAAACCCGCAGTAGCAGCACAAAGTCAGCTATTTTTTAGCATGCTGTTCCCAATACATAGGCGATGATAATCGAAGCTCCTCGGGCACGAAAGGCTGGTGGTACAGCATCACGAGGGCAACAACGTCGCAGTTGAGAGGTAACCCCGAAGATGTCATCCAGGCCCTTGCGCAATCCCCTACTTTTAGCTCCTGCCCTCCTGCTTGCCTGCAACGCTGCACACGCCGAACTGCGGCTGTTCGAAAACGATGAGGAAAGTGTGACCTTTGATGTCACCGGCTGGTTCAGCGGCCAGAGCTCATGGGCGGAAGGCGACCAGTTCCTGGCCGATGGCCCCTCCCGGATTGGCTGGCGCCTCAGTGTCGATACCTGGAACGACTGGCATGCGGGTGCCTACATCGAATGGGGTACGCGGTTACTCTCTGCCAACCGTACCGTGGCGCTGCAGGGTGCCGCGCAGGCATCAGTCGACGCCGGCAATGACCCAATCTTTTTGCGTCAGGGCAACTTCTTCGCCCAGCACGACAAGTGGGGCGATTTCCGCATCGGCAAGCAATGGGGTGTCTACTACGACGTGGCGGGCATCACGGACTGGTTCCGCGCGTCCGGCGGCCTTGCAGCCGGTGTGTACAATTTTGGCGCTGACGGCGGCGCATCCGGTACCGGACGGGCAGACAGCGCCATTACCTGGCGCCAGTCATTCGATGTACTGCCGGACGGGCAGCTGCACCTAGGCCTGATGTACGCCAGCCACACCGCGGAGATCGATTTTGATATCGAGATACTCGATATCGAAATCGAAGGTCTGGAGGAAAGCCTGCGCCAGACCCGCTTGATCTGCGGCGAAGGAGAATGTGAGTTTGCCTCGGTCAAGGCCATTTCAATTGGCTACAGCCTGGACTGCTGGGATGGGCTCTACTTCGGCGTGGCCTACAATGAGGCAGAAATCGACCTGACCTCGGATCGTGGCAGGTTTATCGACTTCACCGATCCCGACAATATCATCGAAATTCCCGTCGCATTCTCCTTCGACCGCGACGATACCTCGCTCATCTTCGGGGCTATGTACAACAGTGAGCCCTTCCAGAAGGGGTTCTTTGGTGCCATTGTATTCGGTGAAAGCAAGAACCATGAGCTGACCGGGCGCGTTGTCGATGATGCCAGCAATATTTTCGATGCGACTTTTTCCGAGAGCATGTTCAGTTACGGCTGGGATGATTGCTGGAGCGCCTACCTGGGACACAACCTGCTGCAATCGGACGACAGCGAACTGGAGGATGTTTCGAACGGCTACGAACTGGAAATCTACATCGCCGGTGTGAATTACAACTGGAACAAGCGCGCGGCCCTGTTCCTGGAATACGTGCTCGACGACAGCAATACCCTCGCCAACACCCCGGGCGACATCATTTCACTGGGCATGCGCATAGATATCTGATCCGGACAAGCGCGGGCCGCTATTGACCCGCCGGCGCACCTCGCTACACTGCCGGAACCGGTTTAGAGAGGCAATTGTGTGATCAGGATTATTTTTGTTGCAGCGGTGGCGCTGCTGGTGTGGATGGCGGTACAGAAATTCAAGGCCTCGCCACCGGCCATGCGCAAGAAAATGCTGCTGCAGTGGCTGCTGATCGCGTTCGCCGGATTGATCGTGCTGGCGGCCGCAACCGGTCGTATCCACTGGATTGGGGCGGTCATTGCCGCGCTGTTGCCGCTTCTTGGGCGTGGTATGCAACTGCTGGTGCAGGTGGCCCCTTGGCTTGCCCCCTGGCTGGCCAAACGTGCAAAGGCCAGTGAAGACACAACAAAACCCCAGCACCCGCCTGCCGGCAGCATGGACCTTGCGGAAGCGCGCAAGGTGCTCGGGGTTGACGAAAATGCAGACAAAGACGCTGTCATAGCCGCGCACCGCCGCCTGATGCAGAAACTGCACCCGGACCGCGGCGGTAACGATTACCTCGCGGCGCGAATCAACGAAGCCAAGCGCGTCCTGCTCGATTACCTCAACCGTTGATCGTGGCCAGGCCGACCTGCATAGAATGCGGCAAGCCACTCAATGTTTGCCTGTGCCGCTTTGTGCTGCAACTTGAGCACACAGTCCCCATCACCATCATCCAGCACCCGGCGGAGGCAAAGCACCCGAAAAATTCGGTCGCCCTGCTCTGGCGCAGCCTGACGCATTGTCGCGTAGTCGCCGGCGAGCGCCCCGACGACCTGCTCGGCGAAATAGGTGCGCGCTATCCGGAAAGGTCCCTGGCACTGCTGTACCCTGAGACCCCGGACCAGCCTGCTCCCCCCTCAGCGCCCCAACGGACCACGGACATCCACCTGCTGGTTCTCGATGGCACCTGGCGCAAGACCCGGCGCATGCTGTATGAAAACCCTACAACCGCCGCCCTGCCGCGGCTGCAGCTGCGCTCACCTCAATGTGGGCGTTATCGCATCCGCAAGGCAAGCGATCCACACCAGCTGAGCACCCTCGAGGCCTGCGCCCTGGCAATTGCGCAGCTGGAGCCGCAATTTGATGCGGCGCGCCTGCTGAAAGCTTTTGACGACTGGCAGGCACACCTGCTGGAGCAACGCGGTTGAGTCGCCGCTTTTTCACCCAACAGTGCCCGTTTTGTATCCCGCCCGGCAGACACCTCCCCTCGCCTGCCCATAACCGCTAAAATACACGGCAATCCGCGCAAATAAAGAAAGTGAAAGGCCCCGCGGAGCCGCCCCCGGAGACCGTCTGAATGACACCCCATAACGCTTTTGAGTTTGTACGCAAAGCCCAGATTGAATCCCTCGGCGTCGATGTCGAAGAATACCGCCACAAGGTAACCGGCGCCCAGCACCTGCACATAGCCGCGGACAACGACGAAAACGTATTCCTCGTTGCGCTCCGTACCGTGCCCTCCGACTCCACCGGGGTTGCCCATATCCTTGAACACACCGCGCTCTGTGGCAGCGAAAAATATCCGGTGCGCGATCCCTTTTTCATGATGATCCGGCGTTCCCTGAATACCTTTATGAACGCCTTTACCAGCAGCGACTGGACCGCGTACCCGTTCGCCAGCCAGAACCGCAAGGACTTCGACAACCTGCTCGATGTCTACCTGGATGCCGTATTTTTCTCCCGCCTGGACGAATTGGATTTTGCCCAGGAGGGTCATCGCCTGGAGTTTGCGGAAACCGACAACCCGGACAGTGAACTGAAATACAAAGGCGTGGTCTTCAACGAGATGAAAGGCGCCATGAGCTCGGTGGCATCCCAGCTCTGGCACACGCTGTGTAAATACCTGTTCCCGACCACCACCTACCACCACAATTCCGGTGGCGATCCTGAGTCCATCGTCGACCTCACTTACGAGCAGCTGGTGCACTTCTATCGCACCCACTATCACCCGAGCAATGCCATCTTCATGACGTTCGGCGATATCCCTGCGGCTGAGCACCAGCAAGCCTTCGAGGAGCGCGCGCTGCATCGTTTCGAGCGCCTCGACAAGACCATTTCCGTCGGCCTCGAGAAACGCTACCAGGCGCCGGTTTCTGTGCAGGAAGCCTATCCGCTGGGCGAACACGAGGATTCCGAGGAAAAGACCCATATCGTACTCGGCTGGCTGCTCGGTGACGGCACCAGCCTGGAAAACACCCTGACGGCGCACCTGCTCTCCGGCGTACTGCTGGACAACAGCGCTTCTCCGCTGCAGCACTACCTGGAGACCACACCACTGGGCACGGCACCGTCTCCCCTGTGCGGGCTGGACGACTCCCAGCGCGAATTGCTGTTTGTCTGCGGCATCGAGGGCAGCGAGCGGGATCGTGCAGACCAGTTCGAGCAGGAAGTGCTGGCACTGCTCGGCAAGATTGCACGCGAGGGCGTGCCCTATGAGCAGCTGGAAGCCAGCCTGCACCAGCTGGAGTTACAACAACGCGAAGTGGGTGGCGACAGCTACCCCTATGGCCTGCAGCTGATCCTTACCGCCCTGACCGGGGCAACGCACCGCGGTGATGCCATCGGCCTGCTGAATATCGATCCGGTCCTTGCGGACCTGCGCGAGAAAATCAAGGATCCCACGTTTATCGCCCAGAAGGCTCGGGAACTGCTGGTGGACAACCAGCACCGGGTCAGGCTGGTGATGGTGCCGGACAAGCAAATCGCGCAACGCAAGGAAGATGCGGAAGCGGCGCAGCTCGCGCAGATCAAAGGCACGCTCGATGACGCGCAGAAGGAACAGATCATCGAACGCGCCAGGGCACTGGCGGAGCGCCAGCAGCAGGTGGATGACCCGGAAATCCTGCCCAAGGTCGGTGTCGAGGACGTGCGCCCGGAAACCCATGACCCGGAAGCAGAGAATGTTGAACTGCCAAACGGCAAACTGGCGCGCTACCCCACGGGCACCAACGGGCTTGTCTACCAGCAGATGGTTTGCGCCCTGCCCGACCTGACCGAACGCGAGCGCCAGCTGTTCCCGTTCTATTCCGCAGCGCTGACAGAGCTCGGCGTTGGCAGCAAGGATTACCTGGCGGTGCAACACTGGCAGGCGGCGGTCTGCGGTGGCCTGCACGGCTTTTCCACTACCCGCGGCGGTGTAACCGACACCAGCGAAATCCTCGGCAATTTCATTTTTTCCGGCAAGGCACTGGGCAGTAACCAGACCGCGCTGTCAGAACTGATGGATGCGACCCTGCACGATGTGCGCTTTGATGAACTGCCCCGCATCCGCGAACTGCTGCTGCAGACCCTGGCCGGGCGCGAGCAGTCCGTGGTCGGCAATGGCCACGCCCTCGCCATGGCAGCGGCCTGCGCGGGCATGAACAGCGTTGCCGCACTCGGCCATGAAAGTGGCGGCCTCAAGGGCCTGAAGAACCTCAAGCAGATTGTTGCCGGGCTCACCGAGCAGAAGAACCTGGAGGACATCGCCGCTACCTACCAATCGATCCACAACAAAATTCTCGGCGCCAAACGCCAGTTCCTGCTCATCGGCGAACAGGAAAAGCTGGATGAATACAGCCGCAGCCTGGAAAAGATTCGTGCAGACGGCAGTAACGAAGGCGGATTCAATCTTTCGTTCGAGCCGCGCACGGTCAATGAGGTGTGGGTAGCCAACAGCCAGGTCAACTTCTGCTCGCGCGCCTACGCCACCGTGCCCATGTCACACCCGGATGCAGCGCCGCTGGCGGTGCTGGCCGGCTTCCTGCGCAACGGCTACCTGCACCGGACCATTCGCGAGCAGGGTGGCGCCTACGGTGGTGGCGCGAGCCATGACAGCAATATCGGCGCATTCCGCTTCTATTCCTATCGCGACCCACGCATGGCGGAAACCCTTGCCGACTTCGATGCCTCGCTGGAATGGCTGCAAGAAACGAAACACAACGAAAGCCAGGTAGAAGAGGCGATTCTTGGAGTAATCGGCGGGATCGACAAGCCGGGCTCCCCGGCCGGCGAAGCCAAGCGCCACTTCCACTCCGAGCTGTTCGGGCGCACCCATGCGCTGCGCACGGAGTTCCGCTCCCGCGTGATCGGTACAACGGTAGAGGACCTGCAGCGCGTGGCAAAAACCTACCTGCAACCGGAACGCGCTAACACGGCCGTAGTAACCGGCACCGCAGGCCGCAGCGCCGGCGAGGTGCTCGGGCTTGCGCCGCAAGTGCTGGCGCTACAGGACTAGGGCAGATGGCCAGGGGCAACAAGGACAATATCTACTCGAACCCGCTGGGGGATGTCACCGGGTTCCAGTTCGATAACAAGGTTGTGGACGTCTTCCCGGACATGATCCAGCGGTCTGTACCGGGTTACACCACCATCGTGGCGATGATAGGCACTCTGGCGGAGCGCTATGCGCAGTCAGGCAGCCAGTGTTATGACCTGGGCGCGTCCCTCGGCGCTGCGACCCTGGCCATGCGCCACCGCATCCCGGCTGCCGACTGCAAAATCATCGCGGTGGACAACTCCGAAGCCATGGTGGAGCGCTGCCAGACCGTAATTGCGGCGGACTCAGCCCCGGTACCAGTGGAACTGCTTTGCCAGGATATCCAGGATGCCCGCATTGAGAATGCTTCGGTCGTGGTCCTGAACTTCACCCTGCAGTTCATCGCCGTCGAACAGCGCAAGGCAATCCTGCAAAAAATCTTCGAGGGACTCAGGCCTGGTGGTGTGCTCATTATTTCCGAGAAGGTCATTTTTGAAGACGCGGCACATGGCGAGCTGATGATCGACCTGCACCATGCCTTCAAGGCTGCCAATGGTTACAGTGCTCTGGAAATCGCCCAGAAGCGTACCGCACTGGAGAACGTGCTGATCCCCGAGACACTCGGCCAGCATCGCGACAGGCTGCGCGAGATCGGCTTCAGCAGCGTCGATGTCTGGTTCCAGTGCTTCAATTTCGCCTCGATGATTGCCATCAAATGATCGACTACAGCGACCTCTACCGCTTTTTCGCCCATACCCCGGCGCTGCGGCCCTGGCTGGCCCACCTGCCGGCACAGATCGCGGAGGGCTTCAGCCCCGACCGCTGGGGTGACCTGCCCGCATGGGAATCCACCCTGGCCTCGCTGCCCCGGCTCGAGGCCACTGAGGTCGAGCTCAAGGATGCCGTGCGCTGTGCCGGCAATTTGAGCGAGGAACAGAACCGCCAGCTTGAAACAATCCTGCGCGAGCTGCACCCCTGGCGCAAGGGGCCCTGGCAGATTTTCGATGTGTTTATCGATACCGAGTGGCGCTCCGACTGGAAGTGGGACCGGGTGCTGCCGCATCTCGATCCGCTGGACGAAAGGCTGGTCCTGGATGTCGGTTGCGGCAACGGCTACCACTGCTGGCGCACCTTTGGTGCGGGCGCACGCCAGGTTATCGGCATAGATCCGAGCCCGAAGTTCGTGGCCCAGTTTTACGCATTGAAACGATACCTCGGCGCGCACGCGCCGGTTGACCTGCTGCCGCTCGGCATCGAGGATGTCACACCGGAACTGCGTGCATTCGACACCACTTTTTCCATGGGCGTGCTGTACCACCGCCGCTCCCCCATGGACCACCTGCGCGAGCTGCGCGGCACCCTGCGCCGCGGCGGCCAGCTGGTGCTTGAAACCCTTGTGATAGAGGGCGACCTCGGGGAGTGCCTGATACCGGAGGGCCGCTACGCACAGATGCGGAATGTATGGGCGCTGCCAAGCTGCGCGACCCTGGAAAGCTGGTTGCGCAAATGTGGATTCAGCAATACCCGCACCGTAGACCTGTGCAAGACCACCACCAGTGAACAACGCCGCACGGACTGGATGACGTTCGACTCCCTGCAGGAATTCCTGTCCAAAGACGACCCGGACCTTACGCTCGAAGGCCATCCGGCGCCGCTGCGCGCCGTGATCACGGCCTACGCCGACTAGTGGCGCGTTACACCAACCGCGTACAAAGCAAAACAGCAACATTAAAATAAAAATCGAGGAGTAATCGTGAGTACACCGCAAGCGGCCATATTCAACGTCAACCCGCCCATAGCCCATGCTTTCGAAGGCGTACTGCGGGACGCCGGCAGCGCACACGAGGTTGCGGCCATCGCGGCCGGGCTGCACGAGCAGTTTCCGGAGCGGGTGCTGGTCGCGTTCGGTAAAAGCATGAGTGCAGCGCTCGGCATGCAGCCGCCACTGGAAGACTTCCACCCGGTTATCGGCAGCGCTACCGCGCCGGCCTCCCAGGGCGACTTGATGCTGTGGATCCAGGGCAATGGCGTGGACGAGGTTTTCGACTCGGCACTGGCCGTCCGCGACCGCCTGGACAAGTTCGTCAAGTTCAACCTGGAGCAGCGCTGTTTCCGCTACCGTGACAATCGCGACCTGACCGGTTTTATCGACGGCACCGAAAACCCCGTGGGCGAAGAGGCCCTGCAGGCGGCGGTCATCAGCGAAGGCCCCGCTGCCGGTGGCAGCGTGGTACTGAGCCAGCGCTGGCTGCACAACCTTCACGCGTTCCACGCAATGCGGGTCTCGGAGCAGGAGGAGGTCATCGGCCGCACCAAGCCGGACAGCATCCAGCTCAGGGGCGACGCCATGCCGGTCGACTCCCACGTAAGCCGTACCGATGTGGAAGTGGATGGTCAGGCGATGGCAATCTTCCGCAAGAGCATGCCGTTCGGTGACAGCGCCAGGCACGGCCTGTATTTCCTGGCCTTCGCCTGCGAACAGCGGCGCTTCGAGGTGATCCTGCGCCGCATGTTCGGGCTCAGCGGCGATGGCATTCATGACAGACTGACCGAATTCAGTCACCCTGAGAGCGGCGCTTACTGGTATGCTCCGCCCGCGGAGCAGCTGCGCAGCCTGCTGCCCTAGCCCGGCAAACCATGACCATACGGACAGCCGGGACGCACGAGAACGAGTTTCCAGGATGTATGTATGAGCCTCAGTGTTTTCGAACTCTTCAAAGTGGGCGTAGGCCCGTCCAGCTCCCACACCGTCGGCCCCATGGTGGCGGCCTACCGTTTTGTGCAGGAACTGGTTGACCAGGGCCTGCTGCACGAGCTGGACCGGGTCCAGGTGCACCTCTACGGTTCACTCGCCCTGACCGGCGTTGGCCATGGTACCGATATGGCGGTTCAGATGGGTCTGGAAGGCCAGCAGCCGGACCGTATCGATGTGGACCAGATCGACACCCGCCTCGAATCCATCGGCCAGAGCGAGCAGCTGCGCCTCGGTGGTGTGCGGGATATCCCGTTTGTCCGCGACCGGGACCTGGTGTTCCACATGAACGAGTTCCTGCCGCAGCATTCCAACGGCATGACCTGCGTGGCAATGCGCGGCAATGAGGAGTTGCTGCGTCGCAGCTACTTCTCCATCGGCGGCGGCTTTGTACTGGCAGAAGACGAGTTCGAGAACAAGGCGCAGAAACTGCGCCCCCTGCCCTACGACTTCAATTCCGGCGCGGAACTGATTTCCCTGTGCCAGAAACACAACATGACCATCGCGGAACTGGCGCTGGCCAACGAAAGGGCGTTCCGCCCGGAAAAACGCATCTACGAAGGCCTGTGGAATATCTGGCAGGTGATGGATGCGTGTATTGACCGCGGCTGCGCACAGCATGGCGTGTTGCCGGGTGGGCTGAACGTCAAGCGCCGCGCAGCAAGCCTGTTTGCGGACCTCAAGCGCCAGCTGGCGGGTGAACCGGCCCAGGGCCTCGCGGTACTGGACTGGGTGAGCCTGTTTGCGCTTGCGGTCAATGAAGAAAATGCCGCACGGGGCAAGGTCGTCACTGCCCCCACCAATGGCGCGGCCGGCGTTATCCCGGCGGTCATCGCCTATTACATGCGCTTTGTACACGACGACAAGCTGCACGGCAGCGCCCAGGATGCGGTATGCACCTTCCTGCTGACAGCCGGCGCTATCGGCATGCTGTTCAAGAAGAACGCTTCGATCTCGGCTGCGGAAGTGGGCTGCCAGGGCGAAATCGGTGTGGCCTGCTCCATGGCTGCGGCGGGCCTTGCCGCAGTACTCGGGGCAAATACCCTGCAGATCGAAAATGCCGCGGAGATCGGCATGGAGCACAATCTGGGCCTGACCTGCGACCCGATTGGCGGCCTGGTACAGATTCCCTGCATCGAGCGCAACACCATGGGCGCGGTGAAGGCGATCAATGCTGCGCGGCTGGCGCTGCGCGGCGACGGCTCGCACGTGGTGCCGCTCGACAGCGTGATCGAGACCATGCGCCAGACCGGCATCGATATGCAGAGCAAGTACAAGGAAACATCCCAGGGTGGCCTTGCAGTGAACGAGATCAACTGCTGATCAACCCTTCGGCAGAGCCTTCTTTGTATAAATATCAAAGCGGTTGGACTTGCCCTTGAGTTCCAGCGCAGGCGCCTTGCCCGCCAGGTGGGGCGCGCCTTTCGGTCGCTTCACCACCACGCGATAGATGCAGGCCTGCAATGCCGCCGGCAACAGGTCATCCGCATCTTCGTCCATGCCCACCACATGGTGGAAAGCCACCATGTCTTTTTTTACCTTGGCGCTCTTTTCACGGCTCGGGAACATCGGATCCAGGTAGATCACATCACAGGAGTCCGCCGCACAGGACTCAAGCCAGTCCCGCGCGCCCCCCTGTTCCCCACCCTGTTCCCCACCCTGTTCCCCACCCTGTTCCAGAGTCATACGCGCGCCAATGGCGGCCAGTTCCGGATCGTCGCACTGCTGCAGACGCTGTAACCCATCAGCCAGCAATCGATGCACCACCGGGTTGCGCTCCAGCATGGTTACCCGGCACCCCAGGGAGGCAAAGACAAAGGCATCGCGGCCGAGCCCCGCTGTGGCATCTACCACATGAGGCAGAAAACTGCCGCGGACTCCAACCGCCTTGGCTATCTGCTGACCCTTGCCGCCGCCAAACTTGCGCCTGTGATCGGATGCGCCCGCGGTAAAATCTACATATACCGGCCCCGCAGAACCTGCGCCGGTCTGTTTGAGGGACAGTTTGCCGTCGATGACTGCGAGCACAAAGGGAAACGCCGTAACGTCGTCAGGGGATACACCCGGGAGCGGTTCCAGGCTGTGCTCCGCGGCAAAAGTGGCAAGCCATCCGGCAGAGTCGGTCAATACTGCGAGGGAGTCCTTCACACCAGATCTCGGTTTATGCGCGGGACTGGATTCTAGCGCAATTCAGCGACTTGCGGCCTTCCCGGCCCGTCCCAATCAATCAGGCTCCCGCCAGCCATTCAAGCGCGTCGTTGCGCTCGGCCAGGGCAAACGGGCGCACCTCCGCACTGACAAAGTGATCGAGAATCCGCGGTAGCACCCCGAAAACAGGACTGTCCGAGAGCAGTGCGATGCGTCGAATGGAACGATGGTGATCCCTGACAAAATTGAGGTGATCGATCAGTGCGGCGAAACTCTCCCAGCCATCGAACTGCTCCGCGCTGATCATCAGCCCCTTGAGATTGCCTTCGTCAAGGATATGGGGATCCACCATGGACGCCAGCGACCGAAAGTCCGCGGCCTGCAGCGGACCCTGCGGGGCGACTTCGAGAATACTGTTATCCCGGTGCCAGTGATGAATAATCATTTTCCAAGCCAGAACGCAAAAGGCCGCGGTCATCCGCGGCCCCTGCTTACATCAATATTATCCGAAGCGCGCTGGAGACCTCAGGACTGAGGGTCTTCGGTTTTCTTCTCCAGTTCTTCCGCCGCCTCGTTCACGTTGCCGCGTACCTTGTCAACGGCATCCTCCACCGCTTCACCGGCGTCCTCAGCGGCCTCCTTGGCCTTGTCCATTGCGTCGTCTGCCGCGTCTTTCGCTGCTTCAGCGCCTTCCTCGATTACGTCACCGGTAGACTCTGCCGCATCCTTCACATCTTCCTGCATCTGGTCGACAGCGCCTTCAAGCTCGGTGGCGGGCTGCTCTTTCTGCGGCTCCGGCTGCACCGGTTCTGACACCTTGGTATTCTCGCGCGTCATCATGAAGTAGCCGGCGATGATCAGGAGAATTATCAGGGGTAAAAGTAACTTGCGCATAATCAATTCCTTCCCAGGATCCATTCAATAGAGAAACTATAACCTGCAATTAATAACATCCAAGCACTGAATTGCTAACCAGTAAAATTTTTCTACGCCTTTATTCATATCCGAAATAAGCGCACTGGCCTTTACTTCAATATATCCCTAACATGGGCGAATTTATCGCGGACGCTTTAAATTATGTGGAAATTGCCTGGCCAGGTATGGCTGATCGGATTTTTGCAGGTCATGAGTAACGCCGCGATACCACTCATGGTATTTCTCGGCGCCCTGATTGGTGCAGAGCTTGCTCCGGACCCGACTCTGGCCACTGCGCCGATTGCAGTAATGGTGGTTGGCACCGCGCTGGCCGCGGGCATAGTGCCATCCCTGATGCGGCGCTTCGGCCGCAAAGCGGTGTTTGTATTTACCGCCACTGCCGGGCTGCTCAACTGCGCACTGCTCGCGTTCGCAGTGCAGTCCGCTTCCTTCCCCCTTTTCCTGTGTGGGAGCGTGGTGCTCGGCATGTCTGCCGCGGTGGTACAGCATTATCGCTTCGCCGCAATGGAACAGGTGCCGCTGCACCAGCAGGCACAGGCCGCTTCCCTGGTACTGCTGGCCGGCATTGGCGCCGCCTTCGTGGGACCTGAGCTGGCAGTCGCCGGCCAGGAGCTGACAGGCACCCGCTACGTCGGCAGCTTCCTGCTCATCGGGTTTTGCTACATCGTGGTCCTTATCGGCCTGCAGTTCTTTGTCCCCGCCGCCAACGCGGAGTCCACCCCCGCCGAATCCAATACCGAGGGTCGCAGCTTCCTGCACGAGCCCCTGTTCTGGTGCGCCGTTGCTTCCGGGGCCATCGGCTACAGCGTGATGTCCTTCGTCATGACGGCCACCCCGATCAGCATGCATCACATCCATGGCCACAGCCTGGAGACGACAAAGTTCACCATCCAGAGCCATATTGCCGCCATGTACCTGCCGTCCCTGTTTTCCGGCTGGCTGATTGGCCGGCTTGGCATCCGTGGCCTGATCCTGCTCGGCGTTGTCGCCTACGTCCTGAGTACCGCGGTTGCTGCGCTCGATACTTCTGGCGCCGGCTTCTGGACCGCGCTTGTGCTGCTTGGTGTCGGCTGGAATTTCATGTTCGTCGCAGGCACCACTCTGCTCCCGCGAACCTATGGCAATGGCGACCCTTACCGGGCACAGACCATCAATGAATTTACGATTTTCTCCACCCAGGCCGTGGCGTCGCTCAGCGCCGGGCTGGTCCTGAATGCGATAGGATGGCAGGGCATGGTGATCGTCAGCCTCGCACCGCTGGCCCTGATCAGCCTGATGGTATTGCGCTACCGGCAACGACCGGGCTGGCAACTCAATCGCGCGGGGTAAAACTGGCGAGCACGGGTGTCCACTGGGCCTCGGGCACAACAGCTTCACAGCTCTTGACCTCGAGCCTGCCCAGGCCGTCATGGGTTGCGAAAATCAGGTATTCACCACCCGCTTCCAGCTTGCGGTGGCAATCGCTGAGGGTGATACGGAAAGCGACAGTTTCGCCGGCACTGCCCTTCCACACTTTCCTGGTTTCAGCGGCGTATATATATCCCTGAACCGCGGTGATTCCCGGCTGGGAGAGCCCCTCATTCCGTTCCCGGTGAATTTCAGCAATCCTGACCTGGGCAACCAGCGCTGCGCTGTCAAAGTAGCCGGGAGCGGGCTCGGCGCGCGCGAGCAAGGCCGCACTGCCGACGAGTAAGGCAAGAGGTGTCGCGAGGTAGTTCTTCATATCTGTGCCACCTGTATCCGGCGTCCAATGCCAGCTTTCCAGAGATTGTCGAAGTACTACATGCCGGGGAACCGGCTCTTCAATGAATTCTTTTTTGCTTTGCGGGCGTGTTGGCTGCGCTCAGCTGCTCTACAGCGCCCGAAACGGTACGGCGCAGGCATCGCGCCTGCACCGCCCTTAGTTTTAATGCAAGCCGCCTTTACAGGGGAAGCAGTTCCAGCTCTACGCGGCGATTCGCCTGCCGGCCAGCATCGGTATTGTTCTGCTCTACCGGGTAACGTTCGCCATAACCAACAGCCTGAATACGGCCAGCGCTGATATTGCGTGCCATAAAGAAGTCCGCTACCGCGCCTGCGCGTCGCTCGCTCAGCGCCTGGTTGGTGACGTCAGAGCCGGTGCTGTCAGTGTGGCCACCAACCCGGATGGCAGTGCGATCAAATTCGTTCAGGACCACAGCCACTGAATCCAGGGTGCCGTGGAAGTCAGAACGAATCTCGTGACGACCAGTGGCAAAGGTAATGTTACCCGGCATGATCAGGCGGATGTTGTCACCCTCACGCTCAACCTGGACACCGGAACCCTGCAGGCGCTCGCGCAGCAGCATCTCCTGCCTGTCCATGTAGTAGCCGATACCGCCACCAATCGCGGCGCCGCCAAGGGCACCGGTCACAGCGCCCTTCTTGCGATCCTTGTCACTGGCAGTTGCTGCGCCAATGACGGCACCCGCCACAGCGCCAATACCGGCGCCCTTGGTAGCGTTGCTTGTCTTGGTCTGGCCGGTATACGGATCCATGGTGGTACAGCCGGCAATGGTGCTCAAAGCGGCAATCAGGACCAGTTTCTTCATCCGTGTCTCTCCTAACACTTCATTTATGGATTATTTGGAGTACCGGGCCGCATGCTAAGCCCGGCAAGATGTACCGGGGCTGAACGGCCCAATTGCCGGCAAGAGTATTGCTTCTTCCATTTGAATACCAGCGTATGCGACGCAAAATGCAAACCCCGCATCGCAAAAATACAAACATAGACAGCTGCCGCAGTGCCTGCCGGAAAACACGTGGCAAGACGCGCTACGGCTATTCACAGCTTCTGTGGATAACTCTGTGCATGATTCCCGAAAAAATCCCCATACGCCACGCAATACGTGGCATCCAGCGGATTGCGCAGAAATTCAACACAAAATAAAACACCTAAAAAACAAGGAGTTATGGCTCCCCACGGACGTTCAAAACTTCAGCATTCCGTACGGGAAAAACGCGCCAGAATAGTGCCTCAGGTGTGGAAAAATAATGTCAAGCCTCGATTACGGGCAGCATCCGAATTTTTTATAAGGTTTTTAGATAAAAAAATTCAATACGCACTACGAATGGAATAACGGCGCTTTTGGATCCAAACCTCTTCTCAGGCGCGAATTAGACCGATCAATAGTGTGGCGGGCGCTCCTCCTGGCCGCCGCCTCCCTCTCCACCACTGCCAAGCTGAAGCTCCTTGAGCTTTTCGGAGAGATGCTGGACCTGTGCCCGCAAGAGCGCCACCTCACCATCTTGCCTGGTAACCACATCATCCAGCGCCTGCAGGGTATCCTCCTGGAACAGCAGCCGGGTCTCCAGTTCGGCCACCCGCGCCTCCAGTTGCTCAGCTTTGCTCTCGGTCATTATTGCTGCTCCATTTATACTGCTTTTTCAATCCCGGCTATATCAGGCCTCGTAGCTGGCGCACGAGCTGCATCGCGCGCTCATCCATCAGCAAACTCTGCCCCAACCGGGCGGTAGTGTACCCAATACCCAGCCCCTGTTCCGGGTCCGCGAAACCGACACTGCCACCAGCGCCTGGATGCCCGAAAGACAGTGCAGAGCCGTAATCGAGATCCGGTCGTTCACCCTGCAGCATAAAGCCGTAACTGAAGGCCAGTTCCGCCTGCAGGGTTGCATCTTTTGCGCTCGATTGCGGTGTCAACGCGAGCTCCAGCCCGCGTGCGCCGAGCACCTCACCACTGCTGGCCATATCGCCATAGATGCGGGCCAGGTCGCGCGCACTGAAATGCCCATTGGCCGCCGGGATCAGGGCTTCTCGCCAGGCGCGGGAGTTTGTGCCAAGCATCAGGGATACCGGGTTGGTAAAAGCCTTTGCCACCATCCCCTTCCTGTCCGCCCTGATGGCTTCGGCAACCAGGCCACCACCCTGCCCCAGCGCAACTTTCAGAGGCTGCACATCCGCCACAAGTGTCGAGCTGTGGCCGACAGCACCAAAACCGCCATCTAGCTCCAGGGGCTCCGCCATGCTCGCCCTGTACAGGGCTTCCAGGCGCCTGCCTGTCACCCGTTGCAACAATTCGCCCAGGCTCCAGCCATAGAGGAACGGTGAATAACCCTGTACCCTGCCGGGCTCCCAGTAAGGTGCGGTCTGCTCTATCTCCCTGACGGCGTCCGCCCAACTGTAGATCAGACCATCTGGCACCTTGCGCTGGAACGCATTCAGCCCCGAGCGATGTGACAAAAGCTGCCCGACAGTGATTTCCTGCTTGCCGCCAGCCGCAAACTCCGGCCAGTAGGCGCACACCGGCGCATCCAGTGACAGGTTCCCCTGCGCCACTTGCTGCAATACCAGTGCGGCCAGCACCCCCTTGCTGGCGGAAAACACATTCACCAGTGTCTCTTCCGAATACGGCAGGCTGCCGTCGCGGTCGCGTGTCCCCGCCGCCAGGGACACGATCAGCTCACCATGGTGAACCGCGGCAAACGAGGCGCCGGTATCGCCTCTCTGGGCAAAGTTTTCTGCAAAAGTGCTGTACAACGCCTCCAGTCCGGGGGCGCAAAATCCGTATATTTCCAATGAATATTCCTGCTCAGCGGATTCGGGCTGCGACTAGCTCACATCGTCTTCCGGCTCTGCCAGATCGTTGGGCAACTCCGCACCACACTTCAGGCAAAAGCGCGCTTCCGTCTCATGGTTGCCCCTGCCACAGGCCAGGCAATTGAGGAGCATGGTGTCACGTCTCAGTTCTGAGGCCATCTGCGAGGTTATGATCCCGGTGGGAACCGCAATGATGGAATAACCCAACAGCATTGTTGCCGCTGCCAGTCCCTGACCAAAATTGGTCTGTGGCGTGATGTCCCCGTAGCCGACCGTAGTAATGGTCACAATCGTCCAGTAAATGCTCTTCGGAATGCTGGTAAAGCCGTTTTCCGGCCCCTCCACCGCGTACATCACCGAACCGATAATGACGCACATAATCAGTACCGTGCCGAAGAAGACCATGATTTTTCGACGCGAATGCCACAGCGAGCGCAACAGTAAATTGGCGTCCTTCATATAGCGCAATAACTTGAGGACCCGGAAAATACGCAGCACGCGCAGGAGGCGAATCACCAGCAGGTAGCTCGCCTGCGGGAAGATCAGCGAAATATACAGCGGCAGTATCGACAACAGGTCGACCACACCATAGAAACTGAAAATATACTGCTTGCGATCGCGGGCGCTATAGATCCTGAGCGCGTATTCAATCGTGAAAAGAATGGTGAATACCCATTCGGCCATATAGAGGCCGCGGCGGTATTCCTCGGAAATAGCGTCGATTGTGGCGAGCAGGATCAGGACCACGCTGATCACGATCGCCCAGATCAGCGCGAGATCAAAAAACTTACCGGCAGGCGTCTTCGTCCCGAAAATAATCGTGTTGAGGGTTTCGCGCATTCCCTTCTGCGGCATATCACTTCACCGGTATCACTATCGCAGCGCCAAGCTTAGAGATTTTTCGGGTACCTGTAACCCCCTGCTGGACAAGTGCGCACCTGAGCGCAAGAATGCGCGCTGGCATCCAGCAACCCCTATCTGACTGAAATTTAAGCAGACCCCATGGCAAAAGATACCAGGCTCGTATATTCCACCGACGGTGGCCGGGTAAAAGAAGAAAAAGCCGCTCCGGCCCGACACAAGGGCGACGGTATTGTTCGCATCCAGCGCGAGACAAAGGGCCGCAAGGGCAAGGGCGTCACCTGCGTGCGTGGACTCGAGGGTACCGACGCGGAATTGAAGCTGATGCTGGCAGAACTGAAAAAACGCTGCGGCTGTGGCGGCGCCCTGAAAGATGGTGTGATTGAAATACAGGGAGACAAACGCGCCGAAATTCAGGCGCTACTGGAAGCCAAGGGCATGAAGGTAAAACTTGCCGGCGGCTGAGCCGCGTTTTCTCCAGTTTGCTCCTGGCTCGCCCCTAGTTTTCAGCGGCGTAGCTAACGAGGCGCAGGGGCTTGATACCGTGTGCCTTTTCAACCCCCATACACAGGCCGGCCAGCTCTGCGAGCGCCAAGCTGTACTGCTTCCAGACAATTGCCCGCACCGCTTCGCAGCGCCCCGACAGGTCCCGGAGAAAACCGCCCAGGCTTTTGGTTGACAGCGCCTGGCTCATCACCTTGAGCTGGTCATTCTGTTCGGAGAGCAGTCCCGCCAGATTCTGGTGAGAGCCTCGGGTGAGAATCGGGAGTCTGGCGCCAACTTGTATCATCTGGCCGATTTCGTATTGCACTGCCCTTGCCTGCTTGTCGGCAAGGCCCAACATCGCTTTTTCATCGTCCTTCGCGATGCCGCCTTCCGCCACGCGCGCCATCAACAGCGCGGTACGGCCGAAGTCTCCGAGCCTTGCTTCCGATTTTTCCAGCAGCCCATAAGCCCTGACAAGCTTAACGAGGCGCTCGCCGCGAGCCCTGGTCTCACCGGACTCCAGCGCCAGTGCACGCCAGATCCTGAGAAAGAACATCCGGTGGATCTTTTCAATCTGGATGCCCAGCTCATCCGTATTGCGCGTACTGTCCAGGGCAAGTTCACGCGCCTCGTCCGGGACAATGGAGCGCAACCGGAAAACCGCCGGATCGATGCTGACCTGAGCCAGCAACAGGCGCCGTCCCAGCCGGCGCAACTCGGACACGCTGCGCTCCTTGGCAAGGAGACGCTCGAGCTCGCGCAGGTCAACGAGCTTGTTGCGCAGCCAGTCGATTGCGGGCTGCAACCCCATCGAGCGCATATCTGCATCTGAGGGGAGATCCATCAGCAGGAAACGCTCCGGGGTTTCCTTGTTGAAGAATACATCGAGGATTTTTCGCGCTTTGTCGAGCTGAGCATCACCCCTGGCCATCTGCTGGTGATCCACCAGGTCCAGGCCCTCGCGGTACACGCCCTGCGCTCTGTACTCCGCTAGGGTCAATGCGGCACAGAGGCCAGCAAAGTCCGAAACCAGTCGTGCCGGCGCAAAATCGCCAAGCAGAAGCGACTCGCCATTTTTTTCTTTTCCGGAAACCGCTTTGCCCTGCATCGCAGCATCCAGCCAGGCGATCCCGCTGTCATCTGCACCATTCTGCAAAGCATCCTTCGCGGCAGGTTGCTGCCACTTTTTGTTAAATCGGGTCAACACCGCCTGCGGCAGGTTTGCATAGAGGCGTCCCTCGCCCAGGTGCTGGGCGTTCTCTGCCAGAATGTCGGATTCACAGCGCTTTAGCATGGCGAATTTTGCCGGCATCGCTGCAAGCACCTCCGCGCCTGCGACCCGCGCAGCAATAGCGCCCTGATATCGATGCAGGCTGGTAGCCATGGCCTCACAAGTTCGACCATCCACCGCTGCAAGGCGCTGCAAAAATTCGGTGTGGCGTCCGGTCTTACCGTTCCTATGCTGCAGCGCCGCGGCCAGCACCGGCCGTACCCTACCGCTCCAGGGCGCCAGCGCGGCGGCAACCGCCGTACAGAACTCCTTGCCCGTGGCGACCCCGAGAAACGCCGCACCCACATACAGGCAGATATCACCACTCCGGACGCCACTGCCCGCCGAGCGCTCACAGAAAACCCGGGAGCCATTCACCATGCGAATCTCTGCAGGAACCACCAGATCCGCGCGGTCCGCAAGCACGGAAACAAGCAGGTTCAGGCCCGGGGCGTTACCCGAGTCCAGGGCCTGGAATACCTGCTTCTGCGGTTTGGCCCGCCAGAAGGGCCGCGCGGTCAGGCCCGCAGTAGCGGACGCGACGAGGATCCGCCCCACGATGAGCGCCTTCTCCAGCCCGGTCTCTTGCTGATGCGTCAGGCGAGTACTGGTGAAAAGCTGCTCAATGCGATTGAGCGGGCTTTTTATAGCTTTGGTCATCGCTTTGGTCGGAGCGGTGGCCGTAGCTGCCGTCGCAGCTGCGGCCGCTACCGGCTTGCCTGCTTGGGACTCTGTTGCCATTTTCACTTCAGCATTCATTGGACGAGACACATCATTCGTTGAGGTGGGTGTTTAGGTAGCTTTCGAGCTTAATCATTTTGCAGTGGCGGGAAAGCGCACTGGTTCTCAGGTGCGCGAAACCGCCGGTTCATTGGAGTGCTTCCTGGACAGTTTTCACCCAATTGAGCGCAAGCGTACCCACTGCATGGCTGTCGCTCCGCGCCACCAGCACAGGCTCAGCGGCTCCCACTGCAAATCTGCAGAAAATACCATTGCCAACTGGGACGTTCAGCCAAGTCTGCTGGGAGGATTAGGCAACTACTGGCGGCCCTCGCGCTGTTAGTGTTGAGTGGAAAATGCACACACGGATGAAGGATTTCCATGGGCTACCAGAGCCAACTACGTAAAGACAGCTTCCTAGACCAGGTGATCATCGTCACTGGCGGCGGGAGCGGTATCGGACGCTGTATCGCGCACGAACTGTCAGGCCTCGGCGCCAGAGTCGCCCTGGTTGGGCGCAAGGCGGAAAAACTGGAACAGGTACGCCAGGAGATCCAGGAAGATGGCGGCCAGGCCAGTTGCCACATCGGCGACATACGGGATGAGGACCGGGTAAAGCAACTGATCTCGGAAGTACTCGAATGCTACGACCGGATCGATGGGCTGGTGAATAACGCCGGGGGACAATTCCCCGCGCCGCTGGAGCTCACCAGCGCAAAAGGTTTCGAGGCCGTGGTGCGCTCCAATCTCGTCGGCGGTTTCCTGATGGCCCGCGAAGCGTTTATCCAGGCCATGAAGGATAACGGCGGCAGTATCGTCAATATCAGTGCCGACAATGTCGGCGGCATGCCCTCCATGGGGCATTCGGGTGCCGCCCGCGCCGGCATGGAGAATTTCACCCAGACCGCAGCCATTGAATGGGCGCCGCACGCGGTGCGGGTCAATGCCGTCGCCCCGGGCTATATCCTGTCCAGCGGATTCGATACCTACGACCCTGAATTTCTCAAGGCCCTGCTCCCGGGGTTCAAGGAGACCATCCCCCTCTACCGCCTCGGCGAGGAGGCAGAGGTGAGTGCTGCGGTGTGCTTCCTGCTGTCTCCCGCAGCGGCCTATATTACCGGGCAGACACTGCGCGTGGACGGTGGCTCATCCCTCAATGTGGCATCTCCCGCATGGCGCGTCGGCCCCGCTATCCGGCGCAATACCTTTAACGGTTTCCACAGAAGCAAACGCCCCGAGGCAGTTGCCGAGCTGGAAGCCGAAGGAAAACTGTAAAGGGGCAATTCGTGCAGCCATTCGAAAGCCAGATCAACGCCGAATCGGCGGAGTTCGCCTCTAACCGCGCGGCCATGTCAGATGCGCTGGGAGCGATCGTTTCACTTCAGCAAAACCGCACCAAGAACGAAGAACAGCGCGCGCAGCGCTACCGGAACAGGGGCTGGCTGTTGCCACAGGAGCGCCTCGCAAGGTTACTGGACCCAGGCACCCCTTTCCTGGAACTCTGTGCCTTTGCCGGCTACGGCAGCTATGGCGATGAGGACGGCAGCGCCGCCGGTGGGGCAATCTGCGGCATCGGTACCGTGAGCGGTCGGCGTTGCCTGGTGCGGGTGGACAACTATGCAATCAAGGGTGGCACCATCACGCCGACCGGCATGGACAAGGCGTTACGCATGCAGCAGATTGCGATGGAAAACCGCTTGCCGTTCGTTACCCTCGCGCAAAGTGGCGGTGCCAACCTGATGTATGCCAATGAAACCTTTGCCCCGGGAGGGAGGGGTTTCGCAAACCAGGCACGCATGTCTGCCGCCGGTATCCCCCAGGTTACCGTAGTACACGGCAGCGCCACGGCCGGTGGCGCCTACCAGCCCGGGCTCTCGGATTATGTCGTACTGGTGCGACAGCAGGCCACCATGTTCCTGGCAGGCCCTCCACTGCTCAAAGCAGCAACCGGAGAGGAAGCCACCAGTGAGGCGCTGGGCGGCGCGGAGATGCATGCGAGTATCGCCGGCACAGGAGAATACCTTGCCGAAGATGATGCCGATGGCATCCGTATCGCGCGGGAAATCCTGGCAAGCCTCGCGCCATTGTCGGCAGCAGCCCCTGCCCCTGTCGAGGACCCGCCGCTCTACCCTGCAGAGGACCTGCTCGGCATTGTCCCGGCGGACACCAAACAGCCTTACGATGTCAGGGAAATCATTGCGCGTATCGCCGATGGCTCCCGTTACCTGGACTTCAAACCCGAATACGACCGCCAAACCGTGTGTGGCCATATTCACCTGTTCGGTGCACCGCTGGGGGTGATTGGCAATAACGGACCAATCACATCCGCGGGCGCCACCAAAGCCGCACAGTTCATCCAGTTGTGCGAACAGAGTGATATTCCGCTGCTGTTCCTGCATAACACCACCGGGTTTATGGTCGGCACCGAGGCGGAACAGTCCGGCATCATCAAGCATGGATCCAAGATGATCCAAGCCGTTGCCAATGCCAGTGTACCCAAGCTGAGCATTGTCATTGGCGGCTCATACGGCGCTGGCAATTATGCGATGTGTGGCCGGGGTTTTGACCCGCGCTTTATCCTGGCCTGGCCCAACGCCCGCACCGCTGTCATGGGTGGCGCTCAGGCTGGCAAGGTGATGCGCATTGTCACCGAGCAGAAGATGGAGAAGGCAGGCCAGGTAGACGAGGCCGCATTGTCCAAACTCGAAGCCGATACCGCAGCCTTCCTTGACAGCAGTGCCACCGCACTCGCCTGCTCCGCGCGACTCTGGGACGACGGCATTATCGACCCCCGGGATACGCGCAAGATTCTGGGCATGCTGCTTTCGGTTTGCAGGCAAAGCACTGAAATACCCGCGGGCAGGAAAAATACGTTCGGGGTAGCCCGCCTCTAGAATCAAACCACGCTACAAGTCTCCCAAAGACAAGAGGGAAAACCATGTTGTTTACCAATGAGCACGAACAGCTGCGACGCACCGTCAGGCAGTTTGTGGAACAGGAAATCAATCCCCATGTCGAGGAATGGGAGCGCG
The DNA here is from genome assembly GCF_030270605.1 of Biformimicrobium ophioploci. Taxonomy (GTDB): domain Bacteria; phylum Pseudomonadota; class Gammaproteobacteria; order Pseudomonadales; family Cellvibrionaceae; genus Biformimicrobium; species Biformimicrobium ophioploci. The sequence goes on along the minus strand of NZ_BSYJ01000005.1, from coordinate 49,920 downwards.
CAGGCCGCTTCCCTGCGCATGAGCTATTCCGCAAGCTGGGTGAGCTTGGCCTGCTCGGCATTTCCAAGCCCGAGGCCTATGGCGGACTCGGGCTGAACTTCAGTTTTGAGGCGGTATTCCTCGAAGAGCTCGGTGCGGCCTGGTGCGGCGGTGTTCCGCTTTCCATCGCGGTGCAAACCTCCATGGCAACCCCGGCACTGGCCAATTACGCCAGCGACGCCCTGAAAGACGCATTTCTCGCGCCGGCAATTCGCGGTGAAATGGTGGCCGCGATTGCGGTTTCCGAACCGGGCGCGGGATCGGATGTCGCCGCCATCCAGACCCGGGCCCGCAAGGACGGTGATGACTATGTCATCAACGGCAGCAAAATGTGGATCACCAATGCACCCTGCGCCGATTTCTTCTGCGTGCTTGCCAACACTGGTGAAGGCAAACCCCATGAGAACAAATCCCTGATCGTGGTTCCAGCAAAGACGCCCGGGCTCAGCATCGGGGAAAAACTGGATAAGCTCGGCATGCGCAGCTCCGAGACAGCGCCGGTCTACTTCGATGATGTGCGCGTACCCCAGGCGTATCGCATCGGTGATGAAGGTGCGGGCTTCCTGCTGCAGATGCTGCAATTCCAGGAAGAGCGGCTCGCAGGTGCCGCCATCTCAATCAAGGGCCTTGAGTCCTGCATCAGTGAGACCATCGAATACACGCGCGAACGAAAAACCTTTGGCGCTCCGCTGCTGGATAACCAGTCCATCCACTTCACGCTGGCCGAGCAGCAGATGGAAGTGGAGGCTCTGCGCGCACTGACATACAGTGCTATCGAGGCCTATACCAATGGCCAGGATGTCACCACCCTCGCCTCCATGGCGAAACTCAAGGCTGGCCGACTCGCGCGCACGATACCGGATCAGTGCCTGCAGTACTGGGGCGGCATGGGCTATATGAACGATACCCTGGTGAACCGGCGCTACCGCGATTTCCGCCTGACGCCGGTTGGTGGCGGCGCGGACGAAATCATGCTCGGGATCATCTGCAAGCTCATGGGCATACTGCCGCGCAAGCGCCGGGACTGAACATGTTCGACATAGACGCAACACGCCCGGCAAGTCCTTTCTATCAGGAATCCCACCAGCAATGGCGCGAACAGTTGCGCAAGTTCGTCGATCGGGAAATCATGCCGCACATCAATGACTGGGAAGAGTCAGGGGAGCTGCCGGATAGTCTCTGGCATAAAGCCGCCGACATGGGGCTACTGCAGCAAGGCTACCCGGAAGCCTTTGGCGGCATTTCTGAGGGCATCGACAACTTCCACATGATCGTGACCGCGCAGGAACTCGCCCGCTGTGGCGCCGGCGGGCTCTATGCAACCCTGCTGGTGCACGGCATCGCCCTGCCACCGGTGGTGCACTACGCGAGTGACGCCACCAGGGATGCCGTCATCCCTGCGGTGCTCGATGGCCGCGCGCATATCTCACTTGCGATCACCGAACCCGGGGGCGGTTCTGACGTGGCCAACCTGCGCACCCGCGCGGTCGCGGATGGTGACGACTGGATAGTGAGTGGTGAAAAAACCTATATCACCGGTGGCATGCGCGCGAACTGGTTTACCACAGCAGTGCGAACGGGCGAGGATGGCCTGGAGGGCATTTCCCTGCTCCTGATTCCCGCTGACGCAAACGGCGTCAGCCGCACGCCACTCGACAAGAAACAGGGCTGGTGGTGCTCCGATACGGCCACTATTCACTTCGATGAAGTCCGGGTGCCCGCCACCAACCTGGTCGGCGAGGTAAACCGCGGCTTCATACCCATCGTGCACAACTTCAATCATGAGAGGCTCGCCATCGCGGCTTCCTGTATTGAATATGCCCGGGTCTGCCTGCAGGACGCAATCGACTGGGCAGCTGAACGCGTAACATTCGGTCGCCCACTTTCCAAACGCCAGGTTATCCGGCACAAATTCGCAGAGATGCTGCAACGTATCAATGCGAGCCAGGCCTACCTTGAGCTCTGCGCTTGGCAAGACATGCACCTGCAGCTCAAGCCGGCCGATGTCGCACTGCTAAAGGTACAGGCTACGCAGACCATGGAATATTGTGCGCGCGAAGCCATGCAGGTAATTGGCGGTGCCAGCTATATCCGGGGCTGCCGCGTCGAGCGTATCTACCGGGAGGTCCGAGTCAACGCCATCGGGGGTGGTTCCGAGGAGATCATGCGGGACCTTGCGGTGCGTCAGCTCGGTATCTGATACCCGCAACCAATCCGAACGCGGCTCTGGAACCGACTCTGGAACCGACGCTACTTGCGGCCACCGTTCCAGACTTCCGTATCGATGCCCTTGATATTGTATTTGCTGGCATCGAACGACGGCTGATCGATCCCCTGCGCCAGTTGCTCTTCATAGTCCTTCAACAGCTTGAAGGCGACCCCGGACAGCAACGTAACCGCGAAGATATTCAGGGAGGCCATGAACCCCATGGACATATCGGCCATGTTCCACAGCAATGCGAAGTTGGCACTGGTGCCCGTGTCTGCAACGTAGGCGCCAAACAGGATGAACCCGATAAACAACGCACGGTAGATCCAGATCGACGCCTTGCTGTGCCAGATGAAGTAGATATTGGTTTCGGCGTAATAGTAATTGGCGATGATGGAAGTGAAGGCGAAGAAGATCAGTGCCAGCGCGATAAAATCTGCACCCCAGCCACCGACCGCATCACTCAGCGACTGCTGTGTCAGGGTGACACCCGCCACTTCGCTGGTTAGGTAGGCGTCAGAGAGCAGTATGATCGCCGCCGTAGCTGTACAGATCATCAGCGTATCCAGAAATACCGAAGCCATCTGCACATAGCCCTGCACCGCAGGATGCTTGACATCCGCCGCTGCCCCCGCATTGGGGGAACTGCCCATGCCGGCCTCATTGGAAAACAGCCCGCGCTTGATCCCGCTCGCAATCACCGCGCCAAAGGTGCCCGCCCCCGCTTCCCGAATGCCGAATGCATTGGTGACAATCTCCGCAAGTACCCCCGGCAGCTTTCCGATATTCAGGATGATGACCAGAAAGGCGATAGCCAGGTAGCTCAGCGCCATTACCGGCACTACCAGGCCGGCAAACTTGCCGATGGACTTGATCCCGCCAAACACGATCAGCGAAGCGAGAACCGCGATAATGACACCTACCCACATGGGGTCTGTGCCCCATGCCTCGTTGATCGCGTCCGACATGGAATTTGACTGGATCGCGTTGAAGAAAAACCCGAAGCTGATGACCAGGAAGATCGAGAAGAGTACCGATAGCCATTTCCACTGGTGTCCCAGCCCCTTGTCGATGTAATAGGCCGGCCCACCCCGGAAGGTGCCGTCGACCTCACCCTTTTCCTTGAATGCCTGGCCGAGCGTATTTTCGATAAAGCTAGTGGCCATGCCGACAATGGCAACCATCCACATCCAGAAGATGGCGCCCGGCCCACCCGCGGTGATTGCTACGGCCACACCTGCGATATTACCGGTGCCGATTCGCGCCGCAGCGCTGGTCGCGAACGCCTGGAATGAGGACACTCCCCCCTCATTCTCTGCCTTGAAGCTCTGGCGCATCACATGCATCAGGTGCCCGAAGGAACGCAACTGGATAAAACGCGTCTTGACGGTGAAGTAGAAACCGATGGGCAACAGCGCCACAATCAGGATACCCAGCCACCAGATGCCACCGATCCCGCCCCAGGTAATGGAGTTGCCCCATTGGACAATATGCGAGAGTGTTTCCATCTTGGTCTCCAGGCCCCTGTGGCGCGCACCTGACAGGCAGGCGCACGCCCTGTTGCGTAAACGCACGCAACATGACTATCACACGTACAGCAGTCGATAGGACTGCGGCGCAATTAACTGGCGCGCTATAAACCTTAGCCTAGCAGCCCGCCGCAGGGGGATTGAGCCCCTGCCGGCGGACGGGCAAAATAGCCGGACAGAATCCGTGCCTGAATCAAAGTACACTTATGGCAAAGCTCGAAAGCAACCCATCCGATGCGCCTTACGGCAGCTGGCAGTCCCCTGTCTCCGCGGACCTGCTCGCCGGCGCACAGGTCCGCCTCGCAGAGACCCAGATGGTGGAAGACCGGGTCTACTGGCTGGAAACCCGCCCCGCCGAAAAGGGGCGCTGCGTGCTTGTAGAGTTTCGTGATGGCGAGTTTCGCGACATCAATCCGGCGCCCATCAGCATCCGCTCGCGCGCACACGAATACGGCGGTGGAAGCTACCTGGCAACTGCCGGGGAGGTTTTCTTTGTCGCGGGTGAAGACCAGCGCATTTACCGCCTGGCACTGGTACCGGGCGCCGTTCCGGAAGTGCTAACGCCGGAGCTCGAGTGCCGCTATGCGGACCTTACCCTGGATCCGCACCGCAACCGTTTACTTGCCGTGCAGGAACTTGCCGGAGATACCGCACATACAGAAGAAAAAGCGCGGCTCGTTGCCATCGACCTTGCCAGGCCGCAAAGCGCACCGGAGGTGCTTGCAAGCGGCGCCGACTTCTATTCCACGCCGCGCATTTCGCCGGACGGTATGCATTTTGCTTTTTTGCGCTGGTATCACCCCAATATGCCATGGGACGGAACCGAACTTGTTCTCGCAACGCTGGACGCCAAAGGCGCCATCAAGAGTGAACAGGTCATTGCCGGAGACAGTAACGAGTCCATTTTCCAGCCGGAATGGTCGCCACGGGGGGAGCTGATTTTCGTATCGGACCGCAATGACTGGTGGAACCTGTACGCCTGGCGCAATGGTGAGTGTTCCTGCCTGTGGGAACGCCCGGCAGAGTTTGCCACACCGCAGTGGGTATTCGGCATGCGCACCTACGGGTTTACAGGTGAGAACGAAATCCTGTGTTGCTTTACCGAGGATGGCAGCTGGTCACTGGCCCGGCTGAACCTGCGCGATGGCAGCCATGCCATGATCGAAAGCGATTGCCGCGACATACAGTCGGTCAGCTGCAGTCACGCCAATGGTGCGTTTATCGGCGGTAGCGCAACCAGCGCACCTGCCATTTACCGGCTGCACCGTGACACGCCACAACAACCGCAGCCGATTCATTCCAGTGCACGCTTCGAGATAGATCCCGGTTACATTTCCGTCGCCGAGCCCGAAACGTTCGACTGCAACGGGCGCAAAGTGCACGGTTTCCATTACCCGCCAACAAACCGGGATTACCGCATCCGCCAAGACCAGGCACCTCCGCTCATCGTCCTGAGTCATGGCGGCCCCACCGGTGCAACCGAGACTGGTTTGAACCTGAAAATCCAGTACTGGACTAGCCGGGGTTTCGCCGTTTTCGATGTGAATTACTCGGGCAGCACCGGTTACGGCCGCGCCTACCGGGAGCGCCTCGCCGGCAACTGGGGCATCCTCGATGTGGAGGAGGTCTGCGCTGCCGCCAGGATGCTGGTTGAGCGAGGCCTGGCGAACCCGTCGCAGCTTGCGATCAAGGGCTCGAGTGCCGGCGGCTACACCGTACTGGCCGCCCTGACTTTCCACGACACCTTTAACGCCGGCACAGTGCTTTACGGCATCGGAGACCTTTCCGCACTTGCGCAGGACACGCACAAGTTCGAGTCACGCTACCTGGACAAACTGGTTGGCCCCTGGCCCGCGGCTGAGGAAACCTACCGGGCGCGCTCGCCGATCCACCACATTGAAAAACTGGACTGCCCGGTGATTTTCTTCCAGGGACTGGAAGACAAGGTTGTCCCGCCGGCACAGGCACAGACGATGGTGGAAGCACTGCGCGCAAAGCGGATTCCGGTTGCCTACGTACCCTTCGCGGAGGAAGGCCACGGATTCCGGCAGGGCCAGAACATCAAGGCGGCGCTCGAAGGTGAGCTTTATTTTTACAGCAACCTGTTCGACTTTCCGTACACTGGCCCAAAGCCGGATATAGAAATACAGAATGCGGAGTTTCTCCGTGGGTAGGTGGCGCCCGCCGCGCAGGCGCGGCTCTCCCTACATCACTCCCGAAGGTGCAGCGCGCATGCAGCACGAACTGGTTCAGCTGTGGAAAGTGGAACGCCCCAAGGTCACGCAGACGGTCCACGAGGCCGCAAAAAACGGGGACCGTTCGGAAAACGGCGATTACATCTATGGCAAGAAGCGTCTTCGCGAGATTGATTCCCGGGTTCGCTTTCTCAACAAGCGCCTGGAAGAGCTGAATGTGGTGGACCGCCCCCCTGAGGACACCAGCAAAATCTATTTTGGCGCCTGGGTAAAACTGGAAAAAGAAGACGGCTCTCTCGTCGAGTACCGCATCGTCGGCCCCGACGAATTCGACGTCGCCAGGGGCCTTATCTCCATGGACTCACCGCTCGCGCGCGCACTCCTCGGCAAACAGGTCGATGATGACATTGTTGTGCGTACGGAAGAGTCTACACAGGAATATTTCATCGCCGATATACGCTACCCGGAAGCCTGACCCGGCGTGAAAACACGCCGGGTTAAACTCTCCTATAGTTTTTTAGTTATTTGTTGAGAAGTAAACTGGCGAAGTAGTATGCGACAAGGATTGTCCCGCGCCTGTGCCTGCGTCTGTGCCTGCACGATCCCCCTCCTCTTCTGGCACGAGCACTGTATCGCCGATATCACCGATGTCGACAAGATCTATACCCCCCATGTAGAGGCAGACGAGCGTGAGATTGAATACCGCCTTGTCTTTGACGATGACGCAGATGCCGAGGAGCAGGCCTTCCACAAACTGGGCTATGGCCACGCCCTGAATGATGACTTCCTGTTTGAGTTCTATGCCATTGGTATGGATACCAAGGGCGATGGGCTCGACCTGACCGGATTCGAGGCGGAGTTGATCTGGCAGCTGACGGAACATGAGGGCCCGGGGACCAACTGGGGCGTACTGTTCGAACTGGGTCGCAACACCGAGGAAAACGAATGGGAGCAGCGTACTGCCCTGCTCGCCATGCATGAGACCCACCACTGGGCAGCGGTTGCCAACCTGTCGCTGGAGTATGCCTGGGGCAGCGGCATTGAAAACGAATGGGAAGCGGGGTTCGCCGGGCAGCTACGACACCAATACAGCAAACACTTCAAACCAGCGCTGGAGGTCTATTTCGCCAAGGACCAGAAAGGCGCGGGCCCTGTCCTGCTGGGGGAATATGACGTATCCGAAAGCACCGCAGTTGAGTGGCAGTTCGGAGTGATCTTCGGCATGGACCAGGAGACACCGGACCGGCTCTGGAAACTGATATTCATGCTCGAATTCTAAAAGAGGAATGCACAGGTGCCCGCCACTCCTGACGGGCTCCTGGTCAATGCCCTGGTCCTGCTCACTGCAGGACAATTCAACAGATCAGCGCACACCCTGCAGCAGGTGACGGGCAATGATCAAACGCTGGATCTCACTGGTGCCTTCGTAGATGGTGGTAATACGCACGTCACGCGCCATACGCTCCAGCGGATACTCCTTGGTATACCCGGCACCACCATGGATCTGCAATGCGAGGTAGCAAGCCTCATTGGCTTTCTCACTGGCAAACAACTTACCCATTGAGGCGGTAGGCCCGAATGGCAGGCCCGCATCCTTTTCCCATGCAGCCTTCAACAGCAACAGCCGCGCTGACTCGAGCTCGGTGTATTTATCAGCAACTTGCCACTGTAAGCCCTGGAACTGGGCCAGTGTCTTGCCGAACTGCTCGCGCTCCAGCATGTAGGCCCGCGCTACATCCATAGCCTCGAGGCCAATACCCAGGGCAAGGGAGCCAATGCCGATACGACCGCCGGCCAGTTCACCAGCGGCGATACGGAAGCCCTGGTTTTCACCGCCCAGCATATTGGCGGCCGGAACCCGGCAATCCTCAAAAGCCACGAAGTTGGTTACCGAAGCTTTCTGCCCCATCTTGTCCTCAGCCTTGCCGATGATCAGGCCCGGGCTACCCGCTTCCACCACGAAACAGGAAATACCCTTGCCTTTGGGCGCACTGCTGTCGGTCACGGCCCAGACCACAAAACACCCGGCGTATTCACCGCTACTGATATACAGCTTGCTGCCATTCAGTATGTAGTCGTCACCATCGCGGACTGCACGGGTGCGCATCGCCGCGGCATCGGATCCGGAACCAGGCTCAGTCAGGCAAAAGGCACCGGCGGCATATTCGCCACTGCAGATCTTCGGCAGGAAATACTCTTTCAACGCATCCGAGCCAGTCGCCTGAATTACTTCCGCAACCATATTGGTCACCGAAGTGGTGGTTGCCGTCGACGCGCAGCCGCGGGCCAGTTCGGTAATTGCCAGGCTGAAGGCCAGCGTACCCGCACCGGTGCCGCCGTATTGCGGATCGATATTGAGCCCCATAAAGCCAAGCTCTGCCAGCTGATTCAGGCGGTCCAGCAATAACTCTCGATTACCAGTCTTGTCCAGCTCGGCCGCGATCGGCTTCAGCTCATTGTCAGCAAACTGCCGTGCAGTATCCTGAATCAGCTGTTGTTCTTCTGTAAGCGCAAAATCCATAACAATACCAACTGCCTATTTATTTCTCCGGCGAAGCTGCTGCAGCGCCACACCGGCAAGAATGAATATCAGCCCCACGCCAGTGGAGGCCTTGATTTGCTCACCCACGATCAACGCGATAAGCACCAGGGAAATCGGCGGCGACAGGTAAATCAGGTTACTGATCCTGGCCACATGTGATGTATTGGCCAGCGCCGCCTGCCAGAGCAGGAAAGAAATGCCCATCTCGAACAGACCAACGTAAACCGCAGCGAGCCAGCCTTGTAGCGGCATCCAGCTCCAGTCACCGGTGACGGTAAGCGCTAACACGAGCCATGGCAGGCCACACAGGAAACATAGCAACAGGTTTACCGCCGGCACACCCCCCATCCGCGTGTTCAAAAGCCAGTAAGAGGCCCACAGCACAGTACTGGCCAGCGCAAGTGCAACGCCGACAGGTGCATCGAACTTCAGCCCCAGCAGATCGCCGCCCGTTGCAATTACCAGTACACCAAAATAACTGATCAGGCAGGCGGCAAGGTCACGCCCGAGCAATCGGTTGCCGAGCACCGGCACCGCCAGCAGTGCCATGGTGACACCCCAGGAATAGTTCAGGGCCATGGCCTGTTGCGCGGGCAATAATTCGTATGCGGAAAAAAGGACGAAATAATAAAGAAACGGGTTGACGAAACCCAGCACCAGGTAGAACCGCCAGTTTTTCTGCCAGGCCACGCGCACATTTGGCAGTAGCCCCTTGCGCATCACCGCAAAGGCCAGCACCAGCGTGGAGACCAGCGATGCGACGGCCACCAGCTGCAACGGTGACTGGTAGCCGAGCGCGACCTTGAATGCACTCGCCACCGTCGACCAGCCCAGCACAGCCGCCAGGCCATAGATCAGAGCCCTGCGCTCGCGGTCCCTGCCGCCCGCCTCTGCTGCAGCACTACTCACCGGCGAAACTGCCATAGCAACCTTTCCTGTTCGTCAGTCAATTGGCGAGATCGCACTATGACTAGCGCTTGCTCTTGCGTGGCTCCGGATCCGGTACAGCGACAGAGGTCTCACTCTTCACTTCCTGGATTACAACGTAGGTATGGGTCTCCCGCACGCCGGGGATGGACCCCAGCTTTTCACCGAGGAAACGCCGGTACCCCATCATGTCCTTGATGCGAATCTTCACCAGGTAGTCAAAACCGCCCGCCACCATATGACATTCCTGGACCTCGTCGAGCTCGGAGATACGCCGGTTGTACTCTTCCAGGGAGGCGGTATCAGTGTTGGTCAGCGTCACCTGGATATACACTACGAGGCCAGCGTGGACCTTGACAGGATCCAGAATGGCCGCATAGTCACGGATAAAGCCCTCTCTCTCGAGGCGCTTGACGCGCTCAAGGCACGGCGTGGGACTCAGGTTTACCCTGCGCGCCAGTTCTACATTTGCCATGCGCCCTTCCTTTTGCAGGATGCGCAGAATTTGCCGGTCTATCCGGTCCAGGTCTTCCAAAGCTCTCGACATAGCAATATACCCTGCTGGCCTTTAGGAACATGAGCACTATATTTAACCACACTTTTTCCCATTATGGGGATTAATTCTGAGGCTGATACGGCATAATCCAGACCAAAATCCTGTTTGTGTTTTCAGGTTTTGCCACACGGAGCGTGAAATGCCCTACCAGTCAGCAAATGTCATCATCAAGAGTGAGCGTCAAGTGCAGTCCCAGAAAGAATCCATCTTCGATGCAAAAGTACCGAATCTGAATGACCTGAGGGAGCGCGTGCGCGATTACCTGCACGCCGATGAAAACCAGTGCGTTTCAGAACTCCTGACCACCCGCAGGCCCTCAGACAGCCAGCGTAGCGAGATCCTGAAAAAGTCGCGTGACCTTGTACACAAGTCGCGTGAGCACCGCAGCAAGCGCGGCATGCTGGACGCGTTCCTGCAACAGTTCGGGCTCTCCAATAAAGAGGGGGTTGCCCTGATGTGCCTGGCAGAGTCACTCCTGCGCGTGCCAGACGCCGATACGGCTGACAAGCTGATCGCCGAAAAAGTCCACTCCGGTGACTGGAGCAGCCACCGTGGCCAGTCCGATTCCCTGTTCGTGAACGCCTCCACCTGGGGCCTGATGCTCACCGGCGGCATCGTGGAACTCGACCCGGACATCACGGAAACCCCATCCCACTGGATGAAGCGCCTGGTCAGCCGCATGGGCGAACCCATGGTGCGCACATCCATGATGCAGGCCATGAAAATCATGGGCGGCCAGTACGTACTGGGCCGTACCATCGAAGAGGCACTGAAGCGCGGGCCGGCAGAGAATGTACCGGGCACCCGCTTCTCCTTCGACATGCTGGGCGAAGGCGCGCGCACCATGGCAGACGCCAAACGCTACTTTGACGCCTATATGGATGCGATCGAAGTCATTGGCAAGAGCAACAACAAATCCAATGTCGCCGATGCCAACGGCATCTCCATCAAGCTTTCCGCCCTGCACCCGCGCTACAGCTACCTGCAGCGTGAGCGCGTCATGGTTGAATTGCTGCCGATGGTGAAAGCGCTCTGCGCAGCGGCGGCCCGCCATGACATGGGCCTGAATATCGATGCCGAGGAAGCAGATCGCCTGGACATCTCCCTCGACATATTTGAAGCACTCGCCCGTGACAATGACCTTGCCGGCTGGCAGGGCCTGGGCTTTGTACTGCAGGCCTACCAGAAACGTGCGCCGCGTGTGGCGGAATGGCTGATTGCACTGGGCCGCGAAACCCAGCGCAAACTCATGGTACGACTGGTGAAAGGCGCCTACTGGGACAGCGAGATCAAGCATGCCCAGGAAATGGGCCTGACCGACTACCCCGTGTATACCCGCAAGTGCCACACAGACCTTTCTTACCAGGTCTGTGCACAGATCCTGCTGGAAGCGCCGGACGCAATCTATCCGCAGTTCGCAACCCACAACGCCTATACCGTGGGCCTGATCCTCGAACTGGCGGGCAATCGGGACGACTTTGAATTCCAGCGCCTGCACGGCATGGGCCACCTGCTCTATGCCCAGATCGAGGCCGTCCAGGGTCGCCAGCTTCCGGTGCGCGTGTATGCACCGGTTGGTGCCCACAAGGACCTGCTGCCGTACCTGGTACGTCGCCTGCTCGAGAATGGCGCCAACAGCTCATTCGTGAATCGCTTCATGGACGAGAAGACTCCGGTGGACGAACTGGTCCAGGACACCATCAAGCTGAGCGAGGCCTGCGACCCGTACCGCCACCCGCAGATCCCGGTACCGGCGGATATCTATATCGGCCACGAGCCGCTTCCGCGCAAGAATGCAAAAGGCCTGGAACTGACCGACGAACGCGACTCGGATCCGCTGCTCGCCTATGTCGAGAAGAATGCGGGCAAAACCTACAAGGGCGCGTCCATTATCAATGGCGTGCAGCAGGGGGGTGATACCGAAGTACGCAGCCCCGCCACCGGCGAGCTGGTCGGCGAAACTGGCAATGCCAGCAAAGAACAGATCGACCTGGCGCTCAAGGCCGCGAACTCCGCCCAGGTTACCTGGGACCGTCGCGGCGGAGAGGCACGGGCTGCAATTTTAGATGCCGTTGCCGACCTGTACGAAGCCCACACCGACGAACTGATTGCCCTGGTCTCCCGCGAGGCAGGTCGTATCCTGAACGACGGCATCAGCGAGGTACGGGAGGCGGTGGATTTCTGCCGCTACTATGCCAATCTGGCGCGCCAGCACTTCGCCAAACCGATCGAGCTGCCGGGGCCGACCGGCGAAGCCAACCAGCTAAGCCTGCATGGGCGCGGCGTATTCGTTGCCATCAGCCCGTGGAACTTCCCGCTGGCGATCTTTACCGGCCAGGTTGCCGCCGCCCTTGCCGCGGGCAACGCCGTTATCGCCAAGCCGGCGGAGCAGACGCCGCTGATTGCCGCGCGCGCCGTGGAATTGATGCACAAGGCCGGCATACCGACAGATGTGCTGCACCTGCTGACCGGCGAAGGCGCTGCCGTGGGTAAACCCCTGCTGGACGACCTGCGTGTGAGTGGCGTGGCCTTTACCGGCTCCACCGAAACCGCAAAAGTCATCAACATGCAGCTTGCCGCGCGCGATGGCCAGATAGTGCCGTTGATTGCAGAAACCGGCGGCCAGAACGTGATGATCGTGGACTCCACTGCCCTGCCCGAACAGGTGGTGGACGATGTCATCAACTCTGCGTTCCTGAGTGCCGGCCAGCGCTGCTCTGCCCTGCGCATCCTGTGTGTGCAGGAGGAAATCGCGGATAACCTGCTGAAGATGCTGGAAGGTGCCTGCCAGGAGCTGGTCGTTGGTGATCCTGCCAAACTGGCGACAGACATTGGTCCGGTCATCGACAGCGACGCACAGCAAATGCTGTTCCGCCACATTGACCGCATGAAGCGCGAAGCCAAGACCGTATTCGCCCTAGATGGCGACAAGATCCCTTCGCAAGGTACTTTCGTCGGCCCGCACGTGTTCGAGATTGCGGACCTGAACGTGCTGGAGCGCGAAGTGTTCGGCCCGATCCTGCATGTGGTGCGCTTCAGGGCGAAGGATCTGGAAAGCCTGATCCAGCGGATCAACGATACTGGCTACGGCCTCACCTTCGGTCTGCACTCGCGTATCGAAGGCCGTGCTGACGCCGTCTTCAAGCGTGTGAAAGTCGGCAACTGTTACGTGAACCGCAACATGGTAGGTGCGGTGGTCGGGGCCAACCCGTTTGGCGGCCAGGGCCTGTCGGGAACCGGCCCGAAAGCCGGCGGCCCGCACTACCTGTTCCGCTTCGCCACGGAGAAAACCAAGACGGTCAACACTGTGGCCACCGGGGGTAACACCCAGCTGTTTACCCTCGGACAGTAGCTCCACTCAAGGGCATCAGCGCCCAAACAAAAAAAGCCCGGCACTGCCGGGCTTTTTTTATTGCTGCCAGGAAAATTCCTCAGGAAGGCAGGAAGTCGAACGAATAATTCAGCGTTGTCACGCCAACATCCATTGCACCGAAGTTGATGAGGCGGATACGCGCCAGCAACTTGCGCTCAACGCCTGAATCACCCAGCTCACTCTGCACAACCTTCACACCCGACAGGGAGCCATCCGGCTGGATTACCATCTGCACTGTAAGCTTGCCAGCCAGGGCCGGATTCCTGCGCAGCGCGCGATTGTAGATCGCGAAGATCGCACCCTTGTTCCGCTCGATCACCTGACGAATGGATTCATCCGTACGGGCAGACTGCTGCTTGCGGGCTTTCTTGACCTGCTCTGCAGCGACGCCACTGGCGAGATCGCTCTCAACCACCGTCGTCTCCCTGCCGGCCAGCGCCACGCCACCGGTATCAGTGCTGAGACCACCGGTATTGACGCCGCCACTGACGGTGCGTGACTTGTCACTGATCATATTGCGGTTGAGCTTCTTAGCCGTGGCATCGCCACGGGTCAGGCTCTTGCTCGCAATATCACTGACATTGACTGCGTCGCGCATCGCCAGCAGGTCATCCTGGAACTGCAGGACGCCGCTCTTTTTGGCCTTTTCCCGTGCCAGTTCCACTTTGGCCGGTTTTGGCTTCGGCTTTTCCACCTTGGGGTCAGGCTTTTTCTCCTCCGGTTTCTTTTCCTCAGGCTTTTTCTCTTCCTTCGGCTTTTCCACCTTCGGCTTGGGCGCGGGCTTTGGCTTGGGCAACTCCTTCTTCTCCAGCACCACTTTGGCCAGTTGCGGCGGCAGCTTTTCTGCCTGCTCCCGACTCAATTCCGGTACCGGTACGAAGGAAATTACAACCGCCAGCAACGCAAATGCGATCAGGCTGCCACGAAGGATACGCTGAAAACGCGAGTCCTCCTCGTGAGAGCCAGGCCACGCCAGTGAAGCGTAGCCGCCTTGCGGATAAACAGACTGCATTATCCGGCCTCCAGCTCAGTCACCGGCGATTCGCCCTCGATAACCTGCGCTTTGGTCTGACTGACTGCAAAGGCGATATCACGATAGTCGGCATTCGCACAGGTATTCATGATCTGCTTGAGCAGCGCATACGGCAGCTCCTTGTCGCCCATGATGGTGATACTGCGGCCTTTTTCCTGGACTGTTGCCGAAGGCTTCCCCGCACGGCTCGCCAGATACTTCAGCTCAGCTGAGAGCGGCTCGATCTCATCGGCATCCTGCGGCAGCTTGCTGATTTCGGCAATCGCACGGTCACCCACAAACAGGTGGTCCGCACTGACCCTCACAACGACAGTCACATCGGGCTTCTCGGTAGCCACCGAATCTGGCAGCTTGATGGACTTGTCCGTCTGCAGGATTTCCACATCTGAAGAATTAAACAACAGGAAGAACACGAGGATGGTAAAGATATCCATCAGGGAAACCAGGTTGAGTTTGGAATTCCCACCTCGCCTCGCTCTTCTCTGGGCACGCTTCGCGCGCAATTCCGTGTTCAAAATCTATTCTCCGCTTACTGCTCGGGGGCGGCTGGCTCAGGGGCGTCACCCAGTGACACTTCCGGGAAAAGCTCGGCTTCCACAACGCTCGTTACCACGACCGCCTGATAGCTGCGTACTGTGTCCATCGCGGACACCAGTGTCTGGTAGCTGGTATCAGGTTCGGACAGCAACATCACATCTTTCTTGTCTACGCCCTTTTCCCTTAACTGGCGCTTCACTTCCTGAAGTACCAGCGACAGTGCCTTGAACTGGGGCTCGCCCTCTACGTGCTCGATTCGACGCACACGCAGGCCGGCCGGGTAGTTCACATCGATATGTTCATCCCGCAACACCACCTCCAGCAATTTGCTTTCCTCATCACTGGAGCTGCCATCGGAAAGCGGCGGCAGGTTCAATTTGAGGATCGAAGTGTGCGAAAAAACCATGCTCAGCAGCAGCACCGGAACCAGAATAATCATCAGGTTCATAAAGGATGTGATATCCAGGTCGGCCTCAGCATTAAATCGACGTCGGATTCTCATATCGCACCCAATCAGGCTGTCGCGGTGGCACCTGAGGGTGCAGGTGCGGCATTGCTGGTTGCGGCACCGATACGGGACAGCAGGTTCAGACACTTCACACCGGCCATTTCCAGACCATCAACAATCTCATTGGTCTTGGTTTGCAGCATGGTGTGGAACAGCAACAGCGGAATCGCTGAAGTCAGGCCGAATGCAGTGGTGTTCATTGCCACGGAAATACTGGCAGACAACAGCGAAGCCTTTTCCGTAGGATCGGCATTCGCTACCGCAGTAAATGCCGCAATGAGGCCGATAATGGTACCCAGAAGGCCCAGCAGGGTCGCGATATTCGCAAGGGTAGCAAGGTAGCCGGTGCGCTTTTCAAGGCGCGTCATGCTCTCCATCACGCCCTCCTCCATCACGTGCTCGATGTCCTCGCGACGGCGGGAGTACTGCATGCTCTCCACACCCGAAGCAAGCACCGCACTCATGGATGAGGTGTCATCCCTGGCGACTTTGAGGACGCCGGAGAAATTTTTCTTCTGCAGCATCGGCATGATCGCTTCATAGGCACGACGATTCTTACGCTGCGAGGCATTCAGGAAAATCCAGCGCTCGATGACGATCGCAAGCCCGATGACTAGGACCAGCGCGATCGGGTACATAAACAGGCCACCGTCCTGGAAAAAACGCAAGATTGTATTCATAACTTCCTAGCTCTTGAGTTATTGGTTGTATGTTGTGGATTAAGCGTTATTGGTTGTTAGCTACTTGAGTAAATGTTTGCAGTAAATGCCTGCAACTACTCAGCGCTGTCTTTGTCTTTATTTAGCACTGCCTGCGCGGCCGTCGCCGTGATCTCTGTCCGGTATTGGACTTCGCGCTGGAACTCTCCATATTCCTGATGACCAAAGACCTCTTCCGCAGTCACAGCCAGGCTGCTGGGGATCTTTTCCAGGCTCGTCGATTTCTGCCACGGCACTATGTAGAGAATCTTGGGTTGCTCGACATTGCCCGTGATCGTGGACTCCATCGTCACAACCTTGTCTTGTGCGAACGCCGGGGCAGCTGCGCAAAGAGCAATACCCAGCAACAACGTGTGCCGACGCGCCGACTGCAAGAATTTCAGTTCCGATCTCATTGCTGCACCCGCCTCTCGACTTCGACAATCCAGTTGTTTAGCTGCTTGTCTTCATCCTCCGCCTGCGCCTTGGCGGTGCGGAAGTGATTGAGCGCTTTAGCGGGTTGATTCAGGTACAGGTCATACAGAATGCCCAGGTTGCGATGCGCATCAGCGTAAGACGGCCAGATGGCCAGTGCCGCCTGGTAACTCTTTTCCGCATCTTCGAATCGGCCATTTTCTGTCTGCAGGACTGCAAGCTGGTTATAGGCAAATACATTCTTCGGGTTTACCGAAATTGCCTTACGCAGCTTCTGTTCGGCTTCCTGTGGTTGCTCCAGCAAGCCGTGCACAATCGCGGCATTGAGGTAGGGACCGGAAAGGTTCGGGTATTCAGTGCTGACCCCATCAAGGATTTCCAGCACTCGCACAAGCTCTCCAGACTCCTTGGCGGTCTTGGCCTCAGCCATTCGCGCCAGTACAGCTTCCGGCACCGCCACTTGCGACTGCAGGTACGGGTTGGCCACCTTGACTGTTGAAAACTCGGCAGGCGCCTGGGGCTTGGTGGCAACCTGGCCACAGGCGCTCACCAGAACACCTGCGGTGCAAAGCAATAAAAACCTAGTAAACTTCATCGCTCCACTCCAGTGCTTTTTCCTGCTTGTTGTAACGGACCGGCAGCAGCTCACGCAAAGACGCCAGGCTACGCTTCACCCACTCGTCGTACACACCCTCGGCAGTACGCAGCGCATTAACCTGGTGCAGCTCGATGGCAGACTCCTCGAAGGGATAGGCCTGCTCCTCGAGCAGGATTTCATACTGTTCCAGCTCCAGGTCGGACAGGTTACCGGGGCGCTCGCTATCGAGGAGGTCCCGACTCAACTGCTGGTAAATTTCGGCAATTTCGAAGTTTGCGCGTGTTGCAAACGCCTGGATACCGGAGTCCATGACCTTGCGGTTATCGGCCACTGCTACTTCCATCGCGCGCTTCTTGTCTTTGAGGCTCTTCTGCAATGGCAGTGTCAGCTTGATAGCCCGGAACTTCTCGTAGCTTTGCGCCGCCAGGTCACTTAGGGCATAGGCTTTCAGGTACTGCGCACGATCTCCCTCACCCTTGTTGGCCCCAAGCTTTTTCAGCCAGAAATTGCGCTTGTACACATCTCCCTCGGCCTCGTAAAGATTAACCAGCTTGAACTGGACCTCCAGTTGCTGGTCCATCGGCTGCGGGTAGGCATGGCTGTAATCACGATACAGGGCGATCGCGCGCTTGATCTCCCCTGCCTTCTCCAGGTGCTCGGCCGCAACCAGACGTGCTCCTCGACGGGTTTCCTCATCGACATCGCTGTCTGCATAGCGCACCAGTTCACCGGCCGCCGCAACCCAGTCACCGCTGCCTTCGTGGGCAAGGATCATCTTTGGCATCAGCGTGGCAACCAGCTTGTGTTTTGGATAGCGCATGCGGAAATCTGCCACTTCGGCAATCACACGTCCCCAGTCCTCGAGCTCCAACAACAGGTTGATAGCATCGTACTGCGCTGCGGACGCGGTCGGACTATTGCCTGCCTGCCGCACCCGCAACAGTTCAGCAATCGACTCTTGCTTGTTGCCCGCGGCCAGCAATTCCTGTGCCTGCTGGTAAATGGCAACCTGGAGGCGCTCTACGATATCCGCCCTCTTCGTGGCCTTCAGGTTCGGCAGCGCCAGTACATTACTGTACGCCGCTTCGGCTTCGGCGAAGGACTGCAATTCGAAATGGCTGTGCCCGACAATCAGGTACAGTGTTTCTTTCTGGCCTGCACGCGGCGCCGGCTGCCAATCAAGTGCTTTACCGGCAGCCTGCAGCGCCGGCTCATAGGCATTTTTTCGGAACAGGTTGTCCGCAGCACCGATCAGCACCGCCAGCGCCCTGGCGTCTTCCGGGAAGGTATCCGCAAACTTCAGGCTGGCCTCGGTCTTGATGTCCTGCCAGAGCGACGCCTGGGCAGCCGCATCTGATGCCGCCATCCTGTCGGCCGCAAGAATGGCGGCATATCCGGCCTCAGCGGCCCGCTGTTCTGCCCCCTGCTTGCCAAATTCGTAGGCGACTCGGTCGTATGCCTTGTAGGCGCGACCGTGGTCACCTGCCTGCTGCAGTGCTTCCGCACTCAGGAAAACCATTTCTGGCGTAAGCGTATCTGCCGGGAACGTCTCGGCAAACTGCTCGTAATAGCCTGCCGCAGCCAGGTAGGCGGTACGTGCGCCGGCTTTGATCCTGGCGTCGGCACCTTGTCGTTTGCCGCCCGCGCCACTGAGTGACTGCGCACGCGCATGCTCGAACTTCGCCAGCTCCTGCAGGAATGCGTGCAGTGTGGCCTGCAGGCCCGAACGCGCATCCGCTGTTGCTGCAGCCCAGTACGGGCTATGAATACCGTAATTTTCTACGTAGGTTTTCTTGGCCGGAATCAGTTTGGAAGGGAAGTTCCCGCGCCGATACACTTCAATGGCGGCAAGGTGCAGGCCCGGGGCCGCTTCAGAAACAGGATAGTGATTCACGTAGGCCAGGTAGGTATTGGCGCTGTCTTCGTAGCGCTCTTTCTCCAGATACCAGTCACCCAGCGTCTTGTACAGGAGGGAATGGAATTTTCTCTGGCTACCGTTTTTCGCAATACCCTCAAGCTGCTCCCAGCCTCCCAGATAGTTGAGGCTCATGGCCAGTACCCTGAGGCTGTCGTCTACCAGGCGCTGCTTACCGCTTTCCAGCTCTTCAAAGGAACCGCCTTCTGCCAGATAGTCCAGCAGGCGAACAAATCCCTGCGCAGCCGGACGATAATTCTGGGATTTGAACTGGGACCAGGCAAACATGTACTCCGCGTTAGTACGAAAGACGGAGTTCCCCTGGGATAGAACAGACCAGTAGCCCTGTGCGGCCGCGCGATAATTCTTTGCATTGAAATCGGCTTCCGCACGCCGGAATAGCGTCTCGACAAAGAATGGCGACGCTTTTTCCACTTGCTGCACCTGGCCAAGCGCATCCAGTGAGCGCTCCTGGTCACCCTGCATTGCATAGGCCTTGGCCAGCTGGTAGTTCAGGTAGGCAAGGTCAGACTCGGAGCCACCCGCTTGAGCGGTTTCACCTAGCACCGCGCGATATTTCTCGATGGCACTGTCAAATTTTACAATTTGCCCCGGGTTATCGGCCTGCAACTGCTCCAGCCGCTCCGCCTCCAAGTCCGCGAGGCGCAGGTTGATCAGGCGCCTGGCCGCAGGATCCGTGGTGTTTGCAAGCGCGGTTTGATAACTGTCCTGCAGGCTGGAAACATCCAGCGTGGGCAGCTGAACCTCCGGCTCCTCCGGCAGCTCCACGATTGCGAGATCCGCCAGGGTCTGTACCTGTTGGGACGGACAGCCCGCGAGGGCGAGGGTGACCGCTCCAATTGCAACTGCCAACACGCAGCGGCCGCTAGCGGTGCGACTAAACACCATCGACTCTTTCAACTGGGGCGTGCCTTCAAAATCCTTATTCACACTCTTGCTCACTGCATACCTCCGGCCTGCGACGCATCATAGATTCTCGCTATGGCAAGCTGTGACTGGCCGAGATAGTCACGTAATTTTTTTGCCTGGGATTGCACCTCGCCCACCAGTGCCGCTCGCACCCGCTTTTCATGCTGGCCAATGGCCTGGGCCAACGCCTCTTCCTGTGTCCGAAGTGTGGATTCAGCCTGCTGGATCTGGGTACGCTTTTGTTGAATGCTGGGGGCAGTTTCGGCGATCTTCTTTACGGATCGATAAAGCTCGCGCCCTTCCTGAACGGATGAGATTAAGGCCGCGGCCTGTTTGCGTGCCTGCCAGCTTCTCTCGCTGAACGCTTCGCTCGCATTCCAGAGCAGAATGCCACGCGCGCGGCGAATAGTCAGCAGCTGCTCTTCCGAGGCAGCACCCTGCCCGGCCAGCTTTTCATATCTCGCCTCGGCTTCATCCACCATGGACAACAGCTCAAGCATCTCAACGTCGTCCACCAGCGCAAAGTAATCGCGGCTTTCATTGATGCGCTTTATTTCGGCGAGCACCGTCTTCAGTGTTTTCTCCTGAATATCCAGGACCGCATCGAACTGGGCACTCTCGTAAGTCTTCAGGGTCCGTTCGCGGCGGGCTTCACGCTCTCGCAGGTTGTCTGCAAAAAACGGTAACTTCTCCTGCCAGTCCTGTACTACGGCCTGCATCTGCAACAGATTCTGCAACTCGCGGTATTGAAGACGGAACGTATCGCTCAGCAGGACGGGCGACAGGTAAAAGTGATTTTTGACAATGACGGACGGGAATGAAAGTGTCTGCGTAGAGCCATCCGGGCCTGTGGCATATTCAAACTCGGCCTCTCGCAGGCCAGCCTCCAGTTGCTCCAGCTCTCGCAACCCTTGCGAATATTTTTCCGCAGCGCGCCTGTACGCCGCGAGTGCCAGGTTGGGTCGCTTGAGCTTCTCATAACTGTATGGCAGTGCAAAAAGCGCCTCCTGAACCTGAACCGAAAGGGCCTCCCGCTCCGTCAGGTGCTTGAGTACGCCCGCCGCCTGCAGGTACTCGCCGTCACTCGCGGCTGCCCACGCGAGGCCAAGCATGGCCTTTTCTGACCACGGCGTATTCAGGCGCACTGCCTGAAATGCCTGTACAGCAGGCATATATTGCTGCATGAGCGCCAGCGCAAAGCCATTACCCATATTCGCCTTGTCCTGGAGCACCCGCGCCTCGGCGGAATCCAGTTCGGCAACAATATCCAGTGCCTTGCGATAACTAATGGTTGCCGCAGCAAAGTTGCCGACCCGTGCCCGAGCGCCGCCCAGGTTGATGTAGGCCAGCGCGCCGGCCTCATTGGGCAGCAGCGCGGTCTGGATCAATCGTTCGGCGGTTTCCAGCTTGCCTTCTTTCAGGAGCAGATTGAGGCGGATTTGCACTTCACGCCGTTCCGGGTCATCCAGTGCACGACCGCTGATGCGCTCCAGGAACTGGTAGCTTTCCCCGAACAGGCCCTCGCGATAGGTGTGATCTGCGATATTCAGCCAGGCATTATCAGTAAACCTGGAAAGCAGTGCTGACTGACGGGAGGAAATTTCGAACTGCTTCTGAAAAAGCTCCGCAGCACGCCGGTCAAGGCCAAACTCGAGACTGAGACCACCCTCGATCAGCTCGGCACTCTCCCCGTGCACCGGAAGCTGGCCGCGCTCCTGGGCCACCATCAGTTTACTCAGTGCATTGAAGTGGTTGCCCTGGTAGTACTCGAACAGGCTCGCCCCGTACCACAGGTCCTGTGCCGCAGTGTACTTCTCATTCTTCTCTGCCGCCTGCAGGGCAGCCGAAGGGAGCACCAGGGCGGCCAGGGATATTACAAAACCGAAAAACCGCACGTTTAATTCGCCTGGTAACTTAAGGGGTTTGCCATTTGACCACAGAGAAATGGGTCTGCTCTTTGCTTGCCGAGTCCGCGATGCGAAGTTCGATTACCGCCGGCTCATCGTTTTTATCCACCACCAAGGTTGCCGCGCGCTTGTAGTCGCGCCCCTCGGGGCCCTTGCCGGTGAAATAGGCCGTTACCTCGTGCTTGCCACGCGGAAGGTTGCCCTTGAAAAACGGGTGCATACCGCCACGAGCGAGCGCCGTGAGCTGGTGATTGGTGTAGAGGTGTGATGCAACAAGCTTGTTGTTGATATGCAACTTGATGCCTTCCAGCTCAAAGAAGGTGCCGACGTCCATGGAGACATAGACAGAAACCTGGGTTTGCGCCGGATACAGCAGGTCTTCTTCAAGGATCAGCAGATCGCGGTTGAGCTTGAGCACCTCTCGCTTCAGTGCTTCAACCTGCTCACCTGTATTATTTTCGTTCGCATATGTAATCGCACTAGCGGATACCAGCGCGAAAACAGACAACAGCTTAATTAATGTCCGCATTACATTCCTACTAAAATACTCTTGTGTCGCCAATAGTTTGTCACACGCTGTGGCGCAATGAATACTTCGTATGGGCCCCAAAAAAAGTCGATAAACTCAACAACCAAAAATTATTGCTTACTCGCAGGTAATTGCTCAAGTCCACGACTGAAATAAACTTTGCGATCGCTGCCGATTACCATCGCTTCTACGCCGTCAAGTCGATTAACCAGGGCCAGCCCCTTTTCCCTGCCAAGCACAAACAGCGAGGTCGACAACGGATCTGTATCGAATGCTTTTTCGCCAAGTACTGTCACAGCGATCAATTTATCGTCGCCCTCTTCCGTGGGCTCTGCAGTTTCGGGGTCGAAGATATGATGCAGGCGCCTGCCTTCCAGAATGAAATAGCGCTCGTAATCGCCGGAAGTGGAGATCGCAGTATTTTCCAGTGGCAGCAGCACCACGTTCTTTGACTTGTCTCGGGGGTGACGCACACCAACTACCCATGGCTCACCGCGCTTGTCACCAATCAGGCGACTGTCCCCGCCGGCGCTCACGCGCGCGTGCTTCACCCCCGCGGTCGCCAGCAGATCAACGACGCGATCAACGGCATAGCCCTTGGCAATGCCCCCGAGGTCGATACGGGTTGAGGGGTGGGCAAATCGGAGAGTGCGCGCAGCGCGGTCCAACTGCAAATTCCGGAAATCAAAGCCACCACGCGCGGCAGCGGTGGTTTCAGTATCGGGCTTGCTGCCCTCGCGGAAATCGTAGTGCCGCCCTACGGAGGCAAACGTAATATCAAATGCACCTTCGGTCTGCGCACTGAACCAGAGCGCCTTGTCGATTATTTGTACGAATTCCGCACTGATCTCTACCGGGCCTGACGCCGCCTCGCGGTTGACACGGGACAGCTCGCTGTCTTCCCGATAAGGCGAGTAACGCCTGTCGATACGACGGAATTCTGCCATTGCCGCATCCACCAGCGCGGCCGCGGCTTGTCCGCCACTGCCGCTATCCTCAAGCCAGAACTGCACTGTCACCTCTGTGCCCATGACTGGCTGACTGTCGTAATGCCACTCAGCCGATGCAACCAGGCTATGTAATATCAGGCAGGCTGCCGCAACAATTCTTGAGGGATACAGCTTCATCGTAAGAACCTACACGATCGGGGCAAACGCCGTCATGGCATCCATGGTCGCGGCATTCCCGAGACCATGCCCCGGGAACAGGCTGGCAAAGTTGCCCTGCTCGCCGTGCAGCGCCATATAGTTGAGCACCAGGGTTTCCACCAGCAGGTTGACGTTGTTCGCGGCCGGACTGGAGCCCGTTTCCACATCACCCGAGGCGCGCATGTATCCCAGCTGCTGGTGACGCGCCTGCTGCTCCGGTGTACCACCCAGTAACTGCGGCCGCCCGGCAGGGTTGTACACGAGGAAGAACGAGGCTGCAGTCTGCTGGTTATCTCCGGTCCAGACACCCTTCCCGCGCCCGTCAACCGAATCATCTGTCATGCCATTGGAGAATACCGAGCCGTCGCTGAAGACATAAATCATCAGCGGGCGCCCGATACGCGCTGCATATTCGAGGCAGGCACCAATACAGCGGCCGGCACGCAGGTCGCGGCGCTCGCCGGTGGCGCGGTCGCCGGTGTGGTAATCATAACCACCCATGGTGACAGTGCCCGCCCCGGCATAGCCGTTGACCACAAGCTTCATCATGGAAGCAGTCTTTCGGAACTCACTGTCATTATCGAATTCATCGATGGTGAAGATCCCGGATGGACCCACAATATCGGGATCCAGTACCGGATCCAGCGCCGATGGATCACCGAACCGATCGGCAAGATCGGCACTCTTCATGTAACCGCACTTCACCAGATCCTTGATCACCGCATCGCGCGTCACCTGGGTATTTACCCGCCCCAACTTGTTATTGGAGATACGATACATGGACTCCATCACTGCAACGGTATCGTCCTGGCTGAGCAGCCCTACCAGATCGCCAACATCCACCAGGCCGGTCACGTCACTGGGCCTGTCGACCTTGGTCGGACGCACCTCCGGGTTGATCATTGCCGCGGGCGCCATGGAATTGCCACCGGAATCACTGGTACGAGAACCACAAAGCGCCAGCAGAGAGCCGTTGGCACCGGCCCTGTTGATGCCATACATCGGATTGTGCGGATTATTACCGGTGTCATTTTCCGAACGAGCGGGAATCACCGCGCCGTTGGTCGCCAGGGCCGTGCCCCCCGCAACCTTGTCCAGGATCCCCTGCAACATACTGCTGTCACTGTGGAAGGCGAGTCCGAGTGTGGTATCGACAAAGTCACTGCCTCCGTCGACATTGGCAATCGAGGGCAACATATCGCCCGGGAGCCCCTGCTTGGAGTAGCCACTGGCGCTGAGGAAATCGAGTTGGCCACCGCCCTGCCCCACCAGCACATTTGAGCCGGCAATATTGGCCCCACCGGCGAGATCAAAACAGATAAACGGAATCTTGCCAGCACCGGTGGCGCTAACACCACACTGGCTGCGCAGAGCCTCCAGATCACTGGAAAGGCCGGCGTATGCCTTGTTCGGATTGGCGAACAGGGAAAATACAGAACCTCCGAACATGGTGCCAAGGCCCGCTCGCAACCCCATCGAGACAAAATCTCGACGGGTTACAGGCCTGTGATGATCGGGGTAGACGAGCGGCTCGTCCGGCTGAAAACTTTTCTTTTTCATAGTTCCTTACCTTCACCGATCCGTTAGTGGACCAGGATCGCTGCGCTACCCATGGCCGCCGCACAGGCAGCCTTGACCGTAGTCGCTGTCCGGTTCGCGTCACAGCCGGCAACACATGCCGTCATCTTGCCAATCAGGGATTGCAGCTCGGCGCGCATGGCTCCCGCTTCCGGGGCACTGCCAATATGGGCCATACCAGCCGGCCCGCTGACCTGCTCGACCAGCAGCGCCTTCAATAGCGGATCCACAATCAGGCTGTCATTGCCGCCGGCAAACGCGGAATCCGCCGGCGCGGTAAAATCAAAGCCCGGGAAAAACCCGGCACGCTCAGGAGAGTCCACCAACACGCTGCAATACTTGACCGCCAGCTGAGTGATACCCATCTGGTGCGCGGCTACGAACCCATCAATGGCAGGGTCAATCGGCAGCTGCTGCCGGACCTTGTCATAAGTAGCGGCAATATCCGGGTCGGTTGTACTGATACCCGTTGCCCGGGAAAGTGATGCATTGATCTGCGCAAAGCGCCTCAATCCCAAACGCGGCTGTTCAGGCAGGTCGGCGGCCGGTGCGGGCGCCGCTGGTACCGGCTCAACACGCACGAACTCACTGCTCCCCAACCGTTCGAACGTCAGGAAAAACTCATCGTTCTCCGCCCCCAGCTCCAGGCCAATAATGGTACCCAGCGGAGACAACTGCAGCCCCTCTGTCGCTACCGTGCCGGTCTCAACGGAGACATCGAGATTGGCATAGGCCTGACCGACCTCCGCTTCGCGCCCGTTGATACCAATACGCATACCCTCCACCACAACACCGGACAGGTCGGCATCTGGATCAAGGCTCATCAGTTTCGGCAGGCTGAACAGGTAACCGTAATTATCAAACTGCTGCACCTCCACCAGTACATAGCTTTCTGCTACACCGGTATGCTCCTCAACGCTGAACAGCAGGAAATATTTCTCGCCGACACCCGCCTCAAAATTCGCAGTAATATCCTCGGGCGTCAGCGCACGGGAATGAACAGCAACCATACGCACCGAACCCTGCCACGGGTACTCCCCGGAAACCTCGTTGCCCAGCGCAAATGCAAAGGTATCATCCCAGTTGGAAAGGGTATCGGCCGGCAGTGGATCTGTTGAAACCACGAGCTCGCCATTCACATACAGGCGACGACCGTTCAGCGGGTCGTAGCTGGCCACCACATGCTGCAACGTAGCCTGTGCCACCTCATCGGCATCGTTGGTGATCAGCGCCGGCATTCCGTCCGCGTCCGTATTCGCTGCCCGGTTGCTGTACACGTAGTTGTACATATTCTGGCCAAGGGCAAAGTTCCGCGCTTCATTACCACCGGCGTAACTGACGATGCGCACCGGGCCATCCTGAACGACATTGGCCGGCGCGACCCAGGCTTCCAGGGTGTACTCACCGGTTACACTCAGCAGATCAAACAGTTTCTTGCTGGTGACTGTGGCCGCCTGCGCCTTGCCCTCGTTAAAGCGAACGCCCCAGGAGCCAAGCCACTCATAGTTGCCACTCAGGGCAAGGTCCATTGCCGGCTCAACACCAGAGGTGTCGTAGGCCGTGGTACCGCTCCCGGTCTTGAATTCATACAGTGCAACCAGGTGATTTTCCACGCGTCCACCACCGCTGGCGACAATACCGTCGGGCAGGTACAGCGCCTTACTGGTGACCCACGCAGGATCCACCTGCGCCAGGGGGATCGCATTGGCAAAGCTTGTGATTGCCGCGGTCATTTCGTCTTCATTGGCCGCGCAATCGCTCCAGCAGTTATGGAATTCCGCCCCAAGGCGAATGCTGAAGCGGGAGTTTTCCGGCGTTACCAGGTCCATCTTGGTCTTGGCCGCCTCGTAAGCCTGCTCCACGTCGGCACTTGCGAAGTATGGCTGCTGAGCAAAACGGGCACTCTCACTGTGGCAGCTCGCACAATAGGTCGTCAGCAGCGGGTAAACCGTGGTGGAAAAATTACCGCCGTCTGCAGGAAAGGTCTTGCTGGTGCCGATCTCACGAATTGGTGGCGCCGTCAGGACGATCTCGGTACTGAGGCTACCCGCTTCTTTCGCCCAGGCTTCGATGTAATTGGTGATGATCGAGGCGCAGGCGTCGGCGCTGTCCAGCCAACAGTTGTGCCCTTCGGCAACCTTGGTCACCAGACGGGATTCCGCCGGGGTATTGAGGTCAACCAGGGGCCGCCCCTCACTGTAGGCGAGATTGATATCGTCAAAGCGGACAAAGCGCGGACTCTGGCTTTCGTTGTGGCAGCTTCCACAGCGATTGTCCGCGCGCAGGTTATCCCAGATATTGATCTTGTACTGCTGCACATCATCAGACTGCGGCGCCGGGCCGGTATAGGTGGAGGGCGCACTGCTGCCCGTATCGGTATTTGGCTGGCTGGTGGTTTCCTGGCCGCTGCCGCCGCTGCATGCCGCCAATGAGAGCGAGGCCAATATAGTTAGTGCATTGAGTAACTTCATAAATACCTACTCCCCTGCACAGTAAACTGCGGAGTCGGCGTATACCTGCTTCAGGCGATAGCCGCTTGTTTTGAAACTGTCAGTCATCTGCGCGATCCGCGTCCGGTCCGCCGCGTCTTCCGGCTTGCGAATACAGACCTGCTCAAACACCTTGGTAACCTGGCACTGGGCGAACGCCTCGCTGTTGGCCAACTCCTCTCCCAGAGACTTGGCACCATTGCCTCCACCTGGCAGCGCAGCACTCCAGCCCAAATGCATATTGGGCCCCTCGCGCCAGTAGTTGTCCCAGCGATCATCCGGCGTGATAAAACCCAGGGCGAAGGTGCTGCTATTGATATGGTATTTCGCCTTCACCCGGGTACCCGTAGCCGGGTCCGTATTGCCCGAGGTGTTGAAATCGATGCGCCCGTTATCACCCTGAGGGTCATTGTCCGGGTTATAGGAGAAATCGTAGTAAGCAAATGCCTGGGCCATGGGGTCCATGCCGCTGTGGCAGCCCACGCAATTGTTCTGGTAAACGCGACTATCACCACCGGGGCTGCGACTGACATCCTGCCTGACCCGGTCCGGCACACGCGAGGTATCGGCCAACTGCTCCATATCCCGGCAAAGGTGGTTCAGCATCGTGAAACGGAACATTGCGCGATTGGTGCCGGCAATGAAGAACGACTTTGCCGCGGCCCGCGTGGTCATCAGGCCGGCCGTTGCAGAAACTGGCAGACCACTGACAGACGACTGCGTGGTGGCGACAAGGTTGTCCCGCAGGCTGAAGCCTCCTGACTCCAGCGCCGCGTAGTGATCATTGTTCGAAGCGCTGTATGCAGGCAGGCCAAGTGCAGAGTCTGCTGTGTACACAAGATCGGCCGACAACAGCTCGCGAAAATCCCTGTCGTCGCGCACAGCACCTATCACTGTCGCAACGTAATCATTCAGCGGCACAAATACATCGAAATCCCGGTTGGTCCAGGGCGTCGCCAGGTCCTTCAGCGTCACGCTGTAAAATGCCTCGTTCTGCATCGCCAACCATGCAGCACCCTGCGTATCTCCGGATGCAATCTGGTCTGCCATATCCAGCAACACCTGCTCGGATGGCTGGATCCCGGTGATACGACTGTGGATACGCTCGGCCTGCTCCAGCGGCCCCGCCTGGGCAGACTGGAGCATAAATCCGGTCAAAATATAAGCAAGAAAAAGTTTCTTCATCCCGATTCCAAAATACCGTCGAACAGGCCTGCAGCCATTGAATACCAAGCGACGTTTACCGAATACTGACGAATACTAAGGATTCCTGTGTTACAGGCCAGAGATAGTTTGCGGAAGTGTCGAACAGTCCCTCTTTTTCGAAAAGATTTGTTGAGCCTCACCCCGTTTACTGAGAGCATGCAAGCATCTGAATTATTTCAATATTTTGACCAATTGTTTCCGCTTCGAGCGCCGGCCTGAGTGTGCGGCCATCAACTGCTTTGTGCGGAAAAAGACCGACTTGGGGAAAACCAGCATTGAACAAGTTTTGGGCATTGTTTTTTGCCGGATTTTTAACCGCCTGTAGCGGCGGCTCCGGGAGCGACAGCAGCATCAGCGGGGACCAGAAAGCAGATCCCGTCGTAGTCGATTACCCGATCGTTTTCGTGCGTCGCCCGCTACCGTTGGATGAGGAAGGCATGCTGGCAACGGACGACGTGCTGGCACCGCAGGAATTTCGCCCCGGGGCCTCGCTGATTCTGAAAGACCGCGCCAGCGGCGATGCGCCGGAAACAGTCCTGACCGAAGGACTGTTTGAGGGCGACATTGACATCCAGCACCTCAACGTGTCCCCGGATGGAGAAAAGCTGATCTTCTCCCTGCGCGAACCGGAAATCCCGGGCGCCGATGAAGATGAGCAGCCTACCTGGGATATCTGGGAGTACGCACTCGAGAGCGGCGACCTGCGCCGGATCATCGCCACCGACATCAGCGCTGAAGCGGGCCAGGACCTCTACCCCGCCTACCTGCCGGACGGCCGCATTATCTTCTCATCCACCCGCCAGCGCCGCGGGCGTGCACAGCTGCTCGATGACAACAAGCCGCAATACTCTGGTCTGGAAGAAGACCTGGATAACGAAGCCTTCACGCTCCACGTCATGGATGAGGACGGCAGCAACATCAAGCAGGTCACGTTCAACCAGAGCCACGACCTGGCCCCGGCCGTCATGCCAGACGGGCGCATCCTGTTCAGCCGCTGGGACAATATGGGGCGCAGCGACAGTGTCAGCCTGTATACGACAACTCCGGATGGCCGCAATATCCAGCCCTACTACGGATATCACAGCCAGGCCACAGGCAGCGACAACAGTGCCGCCCTGCATGCGCGCCCATGGATGCTGGAAAACGGCCAGACCCTGGTGATCCTGCGCGCACGAGAGAGTAATCGCTTCGGCGGTGACCTGGTAATCGTCGATGGCGAAAACTTCACGGAGGCCTACAGCGAACCGAACCAGTCCGGCACACTGGTGGGCCAGAACACTGTTTCGGTCTTTGAAGTCCTGACCAACAGTGAACTCTCTCCGCACGGCCACTTCGCCTCGGCCTACCCATTGCGGGACGGCTCCGGACGCCTGCTGGTCAGCTGGAGCGATTGCCGCATCATCGACCAGTCCACGATGCTGCCGCAGCCCTGTACCGACGAGAACCTCGCCCAGCCCGACCCGGTCCCGGCAGATCCACTCTACGGCCTGTGGATATACGATTACAGCGACGGCACCCAGCGCCCCGTGGTAGTCGCCGAGGAAGGCATCATGATCTCCGAGGCAGTGGCCCTGGAACCTTCCTTCACGACCGGGTTTATTGCAGATCCGATTGCCGGCGCAGACCTTGAGCAGACACTGGTCGACGAGAACGCCGGCATCCTGGATATCCGCAGCGTTTACGATATCGATGGAACCGACATCGTCGAAGGCGGCATCGCTGCCATCGCGGACCCCGTACTCGCAACCGCTGAAGACAGGCCCGCGCGCTTCCTGCGCATCGTCAAGGCCGTTCCGATCCCGGACGAAAACGTCCGCGAATTCAACCCGTCCGCATTCGGTGTCAACCGCTCCCAGCTGATGCGCGAGATTGTCGGCTACACCCCGATACAGCCAGACGGTTCCGTCCGGGTACGGATTCCGGCCAATATTCCGTTTGCTATCTCTGTGGTTGACCGGGACGGCCGCCGAATTTTTGGCCCACACCAGAACTGGCTACAGTTGCGCCCGGGTGAGATCCGCAGCTGTACCGGCTGTCATGAGCGCGGCAGCGAAGTACCGCATGGCCGTGCCGACAAGGAGCCACAATCTGCCTGGCCCGGTGCGAGCACCAGCGACCTGGCCTTCCCCAATACCGAGCCGGCCCTCAAGGCACAGATGGGGGAAACCATGGCACAGTTGCTGTCGAGGATCGCTGGCGAGGCTTCACTTTCCGGCGACCTCGGTTTCATTGATGTCTGGACCGATCCGCTGGTTCGCCCAAAAGATCCGAGCTGGGACATTTTTTATCGCGACCTGACCACCGCGATTCCGGCAGCACCCGGCTGCGAAACAACGTGGCAGGATCGCTGCAAGGCGATCATCCATTATCCCACCCATATCCAGCCAATCTGGGAGCTACCGCGCCCGGTTTTCGATGCAAATGACATGCTTATTGCCGACCACACCTGTACCGGCTGCCATACCAACCGCGATGCAAACAGCATGACCCAGGTGCCCGCCGGCCAGCTGGAACTGACCGCCGGCCAGTCGGACGTCAACCCTGACTGGATGACTGCCTATGCAGAGTTGCTGCTGGAAGATGGCCAGCAGGAGCTGGTTGACGGCGCGCTGCGCGACCTGACAAGACAGGCCACAGATGACGACGGCAACCCGTTGTTCCAGCTGGACGGCAACGGCGATCCGCTGCTCGACATCAACGGCGACCCGATTCCGTTACTGGAGCCTGTACCTCAGGGCGCGTCCATGCGTGCCGGCGCCGCAGTCGCCAGTCGTTTTTTTGAGAAATTTGAGGCTGGAGGCAGCCACGCCGGGTACCTGACCGCCGAGGAGCTGAAACTTATTTCCGAGTGGCTGGACATCGGCGCACAGTATTACAACAACCCGTTCGAGGCGCCGGTGAATTAAGTGAATATTGCGCACGCTTCAAGACCCTCCCCTCGCACCCGTATTTTTCTGGTAACCGCCGTGCTGACAGTCCTAAGCATGCTTACCTCTCCTGCGCGCGCCATACCCCCTTTTCTGGAGAACGAGCCCGTAACCGAAGTCATCGTCAGCGCGCCCTATGTGGACGTTCACACCGGTCCGGGCCGGGGCTATCCCGTCTTCCACGTCGTCGAGTTTGGCCAGACACTCAAGCTGATCAAGCGCCGCACAGGCTGGGTAAAAATCGAAACCGGGCGCGGCAAGCAGGGCTGGGTGCGCATTTCTGATCTCGACCGCCTCGAAACCCAGAGCGGTGAAACGATTGCAATCCGGCAGCCCGATGCACGCGACTTCAGGGCTTCGCGGGTCCACCTCGGTTTCAGTACCGGCCAGTTTGGTGGCGCCAGCACGCTGGGGCTGACCCTCGGCTATCGCTTTACTGCCAACCTCTCGGCGGAGGTACGCGCAACACAGGCGGTGGGCGACTATTCCAACAGCCAGACTTTCCAGGTAGCAGCGAAACACCAGCCCTTCCCGGACTGGAAAATTTCCCCGTATTTCGCCATGGGCGCGGGCATCAATAGCACTGCGCCCAATGCCACGATCATTGCTGCGGAAGACCGCAACGATACCGCAATGCTTGCCGCAGTCGGCGCATCCATGTACCTGTCCCGGCGCTTTGTATTGCGCGCGGAATACACCAACCACTACCTGCTGACCAGCAGAGAAGAAAACCAAGAGGTGAACGAATGGAAACTGGGAATCGACGTCTTTTTCTAGCGGCGGCCGGTTTTCTAACCACCCTGCTTGCCCCCGCTGCTTTTGCCGATGACACCATCGAGGACATCATCGCGCCGGATATTGAGCGCCGGGAAATCCGTGAAGCCAATATCGACAGCGAGAATTTCGAGGTCTCCCTGCTCGGCGGCATCATGAACATCGAAGATTTCGGGTCCAATGGCGTCACCAGTCTCAGCATCAATTACCACCTGAGTGAAGACTTCTTCGTGGAAGCTGCCTACGGCATGACCGACATGGCGGAATCCAGTTACGAACGACTCAGCGGCTCTGCGCCATTGATGACTGACGAAGAACGTGAGCTCTCCTATTACAGCGCATCGCTCGGCTACAACTTCCTGCCCGGTGAATTTTTCGCCGGCAGCGATTATGCGTTTAACAGCACCTTCTACCTGCTCGGCGGTGTGGGCAACACACTGTTTGCAAACGAGAAGCACTTCACCTTCAATCTGGGCGCGGGCCTCCGGTTGCTGCCAACCGACTGGATTTCAGTGCGACTTGAATTTCGTGACCACATTTTTGAACATGACCTGTTTGGTGAGACAATTCGGACCAACAACCTGTCTGCGCAACTGGGCGCCTCGATTTATTTCTAGGAGATTCATGTGATTCGTTATTTTTTATCCGCCGTTTTGCTTGCAGCCAGCACAGTTGCGATGGCAGCCCCGGACAAGCCGGACTTCACCCTCGCCTCAAACCAGGGCGAAAACCTGCGGCTTTCCGAGCAGCGTGGTGAAGTCATCATGATCAACTTCTGGGCCTCCTGGTGCGGCCCGTGCCGCAAGGAAATGCCACTGCTCAATGAGCTGGACAAGCGCTACAAGCCGGCCGGCTTCAAGGTATGGGGTGTCAACGTGGACGCCAATCGCGCGGACGCCGAGGCAATGCTGGAGAAAATCCCGGTGGACTTCGCCGTCCTGTTCGATAGCGACAGCAGCGTAAGCCAGCAGTTTGGCATCGATGCCATGCCCAGCACCGTATTTATCGACCGAGACGGCAAGGTACGCCATATTCACCGCGGCTATCGTGACGGCGACGATGCCAGCTACAAGAAATGGATCAAGACCCTGATTCGCGAATGAAAAAGATCATCCTGAGTCTGATGTTGCCGGTTCTCGCCGGCTGCAGCACAACCCCCTGGGTGGCGCCATACGAGCGCCACTACCTGGCCGACCCGATCATGCAGTTTGACCGGGATCCGGTCGCGGCGGGCTATATGAACCACGTTTACGAAGCGCGTGAATCGGCCCGGGGCGCAGAAGGCGGTACCGGAGGTGGCTGTGGCTGTAACTGAGTTGCGCAGCTATCTCACTCCGGCGCGTTTGCGCAATCTGCTGACCGGTTTGCTGGTGGTACTCTGCTTGCCAGCGCAGGCAGCGGTATTACCGGAAGAGCGAGTCGACAGCCTCTACCATTCCTATGACGGTGGTGGTGTAACCATCGACGGCCCGTCTATCCTGGTGCGCAAGAATATCGGCGAGACCGTATCACTGTCTGCAAACTATTACGTGGATATGATCTCCGGTGCGTCCATCGATGTGGAAGCCACCGCAAGTGCCTATTCGGAAGAGCGCAAGGAGTACTCCCTCGGGGCGGATTACCTGGTGGATAAAACCCGCCTCAGCGTCGGCTACACCAACAGCAATGAGGACGACTACCAGGCCGAGACCACCAGTTTTTCCGTCAGCCAGGATTTCTTCGGCGACCTGAGCACACTGTCCATGCGGGTCAGCTTCGGTAACGACGATGTTGGCCGCAACGGCGATGAGAATTTCGCCGCGGAGGCGACCCACCGGCGCTACGGGCTCACCTGGAACCAGGTACTCACGCCAAAGCTGATGGCCGCTCTGAGTATCGAGACGGTTTCTGACGAAGGCTTCCTGAACAATCCCTATCGCAGCGTGCGCTACCTGGATCCGACGGTTGAGAAGGGTTTCAGCTATGAACCCGAGCTCTACCCCACCACACGCAACAGCGATGCACTCGCACTGCGCGCCATCTACCGACTACCCTACCGCGCTGCACTGAAGGGCGAAGCGCGCACCTACGCAGACAGCTGGGGAATATCGGCCCGCAATTTCGAGCTGCGCTATACGCACCCGCTGCGCGAAAGCCTGTTACTCGAGGCCAAGTTGCGCCAGTATCAGCAAAACGGGGCGGATTTTTACAGCGACCTGTTTGATTACTCTGAAGCCACCAACTTCCGCGCCCGGGACAAGGAGCTGAGTGATTACACCACGTCCACATTAGGCCTAGGTGTTACCTATCGCTTGCCCGGCAACTGGTCACTGCTGTCCGATCGCAACACCATCAATCTCTACTGGGATTACATGATGTTCGATTACGATAATTTCAGCGATGTACGGGTGCATGAACGCGAGACCAACACCCTTGGCGCGGGTGAAGAGCCCAGCTACAAATTTGCCAGCAATGTGATCCGCCTCTACTGGTCCCTCTGGTTCTAAAAAGCCAGAAAGAGTGAAGCCGGGCATTGCCCGGCTTCTGGTTGGCCTGTGAGACCTCGATTCTGCTGAATTAGATACCCGTCCCTCGGGTAAGTTCCAATTTACGTCAATTTAGTACACGATATCCGCGACCCGCGAGACAGCGGCGCACGATCACATTCTCATCCCGGACCGCGCTGCCTGCCCCGGAAATACCGCCGATTAATGCACCGGCACCGGCAGCCCGCTTGGCGGTACCGCTGTTACCGACAATGGCACCGAGGGCGCCACCTGCCAACGCACCACCAATGGCACCACCGGCTGCGCGGCCACCCTGACTGCGGCGCGCGTTATAGGCGTACATCCGGCAGTCTGCCAGATCGCGCTGGTAACTCGCCATATTCACGCCACGGGTATCGATCATGACATTGCCTGCGCCGGGCACCTGCTCTGGTTGAGTGGCACAGCCGGCCAGCACTAACACCGACGCTGCAGCTGCAATACAAATTCGCACTTTCATAGAAACCCCAAAAAGTTGTCGCGGGATTCTACATGTTTAGACGTCGGTCTAATGGACCGCCAGTTTTGCACCGCCTGCTTTGTGACCGAAAAACGCTTTCAGTTCGCTCCAGCGCGGCATAACTGTCGCAACTTTCGCATCCCGCACATGTCCGTAGCCACGGATATCCAGCGGCAATCCCAGCATTTCCAGTGCCTCATCCAGGTTGGCTTCCTCCAACACGGACGCGATGTGCAGGATCTCTGCTTCCACTTCCCGCGCCCAGGCGCGCTCGGCGCGGCGCTCGGTGGTGTAGCCGAATATATCCATCGGCGTGCCACGCAACACCTTGCCTTTCGCGAGTACCGGCATGAGTTTCGCCAACCAGCCGCCAATTCGCATTTTGCGAATTTTTCCACCGGCATCAGGACGCGCCAGCAATGGCGGCGCCATGTGGAATTCGAGTTTATAGTCACCGCTGAAGGTTTCCTGCAGCTGGCGCTGGAAGTCCTCACCGGAATACAGGCGCGCTACTTCATATTCATCCTTGTAGGCCATGGCCTTGTAAAGGCTGCGCGCGGCGTTGGCGGTCAGGGCGCCCATTGAACCTGAGACCCGTTTTTCTGCCTGCGCGATTGCCCCAACTGCACGCTCAAAGTGCGCAGCGTAGGCGCGGTTCTGGTAAGCCTCCAGCTCCGACGTGAATCGCTTGATCAGCGCCTCCGGGGTTTCGCTGGCGGGTTGCAGGGTGATGGGTTGTGCCGGCGTAAGCAGCACCTCAATCGCCGAGGGGTTGGCCTTCAACAGTCGACCGGCACGGAATGCGCGCAGGTTGGTTTCCACTGAAACGCCATTCAGTTCGATGGCTCGCTCCAGCGCAGAAATGGCAATCGGGATCAAACCACTCTGCGCGGCATAACCCATCACCATCAGGTTCGCCGCCACTGCATCGCCAAACAGTGCTTCGGCATAGCGGCTGGCATCAAAGCCAAAATAATTTTCCTCACCACAGACTTCGCGCAGGGATTGTTTGGTCGCATCCGCCGGGAATGCCAGGTCCTGATCCTTGATAAAGGCGGCCACTGGCACTTCCACGGTATTCACCACAGCGCGTGTATTACCGGCATTGAACTTGGCCCGTTGCGCGGCACCGGTCACCATGTCGCAGGCGAGTAGCAGGTCTGTGGATGCATCACGAATACGCGCGGTGGTGATATCAGCTGGCGTCGCACCAACCTTCACGTGTGCCACCACGGAGCCGTTCTTTTGCGAAAGCCCGGTGAAGTAAAGCGTAGTACTGCCCTTCTGCTCCAGATGTGCCGCCATACCCAGCAGCGCCGCCACGGTAAGCACGCCGCTACCGCCAATACCGCCGACGAGGATATTCCAGGTGCCTTGTACCGCAGGGATCTCTGGCTGGCTTGCGCCAGGCAGACCCGCGATGGCCTCGTCCAGAGCCCTGGCCAGTGTTGTGGTATCCGGCTTCTTCAGGCTACCGCCGACGACGCTGACAAAGCTCGGGCAAAAACCGTCGGCACAGCGCATGTCCTTGTTACAGCTGGACTGGTTGACCTTGCGCTTGCGCCCGAACGGCGTCTCTACCGGCTCAACCGCAATACAGCTGGACTGCGCGCTGCAATCACCACAACCTTCACAGACACGCTGGTTGATCAGCAGACGCTCCTGGGGATCCTCCATCAGGCCTTTCTTCCGGCGGCGACGCTTCTCCGCGGCACAAACCTGCTCAAAAATAATTGCCGTCACGCCGGGCACTTCACGCAGCTCACGCTGCACGGCATCCAGCTGGTCGCGCTCCATTAACTCGACGTCCGCTGGCAACAGGTTGCGATTGGCGCGCCAGTAATCGATATTTTCGCTTAACAGCACCACGCGCCCGACGCCTTCCGCGAGCAGCTGCCTCGACAGGCTCGGTGCCGTCACCTCGCCTTCCGCCGGCTGGCCACCGGTCATGGCCACCGCATCATTCAGCAGCACTTTGTATGTAATATTGACCTTACTGGCGACCGCCTGCCGGATCGCGAGGATGCCGGAGTGGTTGTAGGTACCATCTCCCATATTCTGAAAAATATGGTTCATGGTGGTGAAGCGATGCATGCCCACCCATTGCGCACCTTCGCCTCCCATGTGCGAATAGGTATCGGTACGCAGGCCCTTGCCCAGCGCCATGATGTGGCAACCAATACCGGCGCTACCAGTGCTGCCTTCCGGCAGTTTAGTGGAGCTGTTGTGCGGGCAACCGGCACAGAACACCGGCTCGCGACGCAGCAGCTTTTCGCGGCAGGCTTCCGGCGCGCGCGGCAATGCCTCGAGCGCAGGCACCAGGGATTTACCGAATTCGGTGTCACCGAGCCAGCGTACAATCGCCTCGGCAACCTTGTCCGGGCCAAAGCCCCAGATCTCCGGCAGCAGCCAGTTACCATCGAGGTCCTTCTTGCCGACGATCGCCGGGCGCTGCGCGGACTCCAGCTGGTACATCAGGGTCTTGATCTGGTCCTCGACCATGGGTCGCTTTTCCTCGACCACGAGAACGCGTTCCATACCGGCCGCAAAGCCCAGCATACCTTTTGGCTCAAGCGGCCAGGTCATCGCGACCTTGTATATGGAAATACCCTGCTGCTCCAGCGCTGCCTCGGAAATATTCAGCAGGCGCAACGCTTCGATCAGGTCGCCGTGGGCCTTGCCGACGGTGACGATACCGAAGCGCTTTTGCGGCGCATCCACAATGATGCGATCGAGGCGGTTCTCGCGGGCAAACGCCTGTGCAGCGGGAATGCGTTCCTCCACCATACGGCGCTCGTACTCGAGGCGCTCGGCAGGCCAGTTCAGGTGCGGGTCGTAATTGAGGCCGTGCGCCGGAATCGGGAAGTCAGCGGGCAGCCTGAATTGCGGCATGCCGGGCAGAATGATGGAGGCGCCACTTTCGACGGTCTCGGTAATTGCCTTGAAGCCCACCCACAGGCCACTGAAACGGGACATGGCAATGCCGGCCAAACCAAGGGTGAGGTATTCCTCTACATCCGCAGGAAACAGCAACGGCATCTGCACGGACTCGAAAATGCCGTCCGTGTTGTGGGAAAACATGGAAGATTCTGCCGTGTGATCGTCACCCCCCAGTGCGAGCACACCACCGTTACGCGCGGTGCCCTGCACGTTGGCCTGACGGAATACGTCCGCCGAGCGATCCACGCCGTGCCCCTTGCCATACCAGATGGAGAAGACCCCGTCCTTGTTAGCGGTATTACGGTAGTGCTCCAGTAGCTGCGT
This sequence comes from Biformimicrobium ophioploci, assembly GCF_030270605.1. Taxonomy (GTDB): domain Bacteria; phylum Pseudomonadota; class Gammaproteobacteria; order Pseudomonadales; family Cellvibrionaceae; genus Biformimicrobium; species Biformimicrobium ophioploci. The sequence continues at coordinate 11,089 of NZ_BSYJ01000005.1, read as the reverse complement.
GCCCCAGATATTGGTGGCGCCCATGTCCTCGTTGATGCCCGGCTCGAAATGAATATCACGCTCGGCCAGAATTTTTTTGTTGCGCCACAGGGCCTGGTCAAAACCGCCCAATGGGGAACCCCGGTAACCGGAAATGAAGCCGGCGGTGTTTAGCCCGGCTTCAAGGTCCAGCGCTTTCTGCATTAGCGGCAATCTGACCAAAGCATCTATACCGGTCAGGAATACCCTGCCTTCTTCACGCGTGAACGCAGCCTTGAGCGAATATTCGCTATCGAAACCGAGTTCCTGGTCAACACTTACCATCGCCATCGCAATACACCATCTAACTAGCTGGAATCAGTAGCTGGAAAAATCAGCCGGAAAAAGTTGCCGGAAAAAGTTGCCGGAAAAAGTTGCCGGAAAAACAAACGCTAAAACTACCACCGCGCCCGATAGCTAGTCCTACCAATTTTTGTGTAATCCACCGTACTGCGTGACAGGAATGTATACTGTCGGCTATATTTTTGAGAACAAATAGCGCAAATGACCGCGCGAACGAAATTTGTACCAATCACCAGCAGGTCCGACCGGTCAAATTTCCAACAGAAGGATGGGACACATGGCCGCCTACCAACTCGACAGCATCGACAAGAAGATCCTCGAAATCCTGCAGACAGATGCGACCATCCCCAACATCGAGCTGGCGGAGCGCGTTTGCCTGTCTCCTTCACCCTGCTCGCGCCGGGTCAAAAACCTGCACGAACAGGGGTTTATCAATCGCTCGGTTACGCTGCTCGAGGCCGAGAAAGTCGGTTTGCCGGTCAGCGTGTTCATCCAGGTGACCCTGAACCACCAGGTAAAGAAAGAAATTACCCGGTTCGAGGAGACCATCGAGCAGTGGCCAGAAGTGATGGAGTGCTACCTGATGACGGGGGATTTCGACTACCTGTTACGCGTGGTCGTTCCTGACCTGCAGTCTTACCAGCGCTTTCTCGACAAGAAACTCACCGAAGTCCAGGGTATCGACCACATCAAGAGCAGCTTCTCGCTGAAGCAGGTGCGCTACCGCACCGAGCTACCGCTGGACCAGGTCGACGCACCGGACTAACCACCACTGATAACCCCGCAGCACTTTCCGGCGGAACTCCGGTCGGATTTGGCGGGCTTTTTTGCTGCCCAGGCTAGATAACGGCTTTTTACGTATATACATTTTCAAATGCGAAATCACCGGCCGGAAATTTCCTGATATCGCGGCCGATTACCGCCCAGACCGCACACCCGTGCCGGTCCCGATCTGCCAGCAATACTTGCATCCCCGCCCGAACCCGGCAACATTGAACGGCAAAGCGGTACCAGATCCGCCGGCGCGACAGTGCATTCTCAGCACCAAAGCCGACGGCAAAGCAACCAGACAAGAACCTCGACAGGACGGAAGATGGTGCCATCCAAGCGCAGCCCGACCCTCGCGAACAATCTACGATTGCTTGCCCTACCGCTCATCTTGCTTATCTCAGCCTGCACCCCCAGGCAGGAACCACCGCAGACGGATTATTTTTCCGCTGCCAGCCAGCACACCCTGCAACGCAACCACTCATTGACGCAGCAGCTGGCACTCGAGGACCAAAGAGACTTTGAACAGGCCCGCCGGGGGCTGATCGCCACCCCGCCCTCCCTGATTGTGGAGAGCTCTGACGGAAGGCGTATCTGGAGCCAGGACGACTACCGCTTTATCCGGGGCGAGTCACCGGATACCGTCAATCCCAGCCTGTGGCGGCAGGCCGCACTGAACAATATTCACGGCCTGTTTGAGGTCGCGCCGGGAATTTACCAGCTTCGTGGGTTCGACCTCGCCAATATGACCCTGATCCAGGGCGAGACAGGCTGGATCGTTGTCGACCCCCTCACCTCAACAGAAACCGCCCGCGCCGCGCTGGATTTCGCCTTCAAGCACCTGCCTCGCAAACCCGTAACCGCGCTGATCTATACCCACAGCCATATCGACCACTTCGGCGGGACGCTCGGCGTGACGAGCGGAATGTCGCTCGATGACAACAGTCTCCGGGTAATCGCCCCACAGGGATTCATGGCAGAGGCCACCAGCGAAAATATCCTTGCCGGTATCGCCATGGGACGTCGCGCGAGCTACATGTACGGACGCCACCTCGAGCGCTCCCCAACCGGGCATATAGACACCGGGCTCGGCAAGGAACCCGCGCTCGGGCAGTTCGGCCTGAAGCAACCTACGGAAACAGTGCCGCGCGAGGGGCTGCAGACGCGGATCGACGGCGTCCAGTTTGAGTTTTTCGATGTCTCGGGTTCGGAGGCCCCGGCGGAGCTGGTCTTTTACCTGCCACAACACAAAGCTTTCTGTGGTGCAGAAGTGGTTTCCCGCAACCTGCACAATGTGTACACCCTGCGCGGCGCCAAGGTCAGGGACGCACTGGCCTGGAGCCGCCATATCGACAGGATGAAGCAACACGCCGGCGAGGCCGAAGTACTCTTTGCAAGCCATCACTGGCCGGTATGGGACAATGCGGCCATTCAATCTTTTCTGGCCGGGCAACGGGACACCTACAAATACATCCACGACCAGACCCTGCGGCTTGCCAACCAGGGTGCGACCGCAGCAGAAATTGCCGAGCAGATCCGCCTGCCCGATGCACTGCAAAGCCGTTTCGCCAATCGCGGGTATTACGGCACCGTCAGCCACAATGTAAAAGCGGTTTACCAGCACTACTTTGGCTGGTACGACGGCAACCCCGCCAACCTCAACCCCCTGCCCCCTGCGGAATCTGCATCCCGCTATGTGGCATTGATGGGTGGTGCGGAGACAGTGATCCAGCGCGCATCCGAGGCCTTTGAAGCAGGCGAATATCGATGGGCTGCAGAAATCCTCAACCATGTGGTGTTCGACCAGCCCGACCATGAACAGGCCCGCGATCTGCTGGCCGGGGTTTACGAACAACTCGGCTTCCAGGCCGAGTCCGGTCCATGGCGGGACACGTACCTGAGCGCCGCACAGGAGTTGCGGCACGGGGTCATGGCGGCGGTGTCACCACTGCAAGGTGCCACCGAACTTCTGCGGCAGACACCGGTGCCGCGCTTTCTCGACAGCCTCGCAACCCGGCTGAACGGGCCCAAAGCCGCGGACAGGCACCTGACGATCAAGCTGGTAATTGCTGATCGCAAAGAACGCTACCTGATCGAGGTTGCCAACGGGGTACTACACCACCGCGTTACCAGCGAATCTGCACCCGCAGACGCAACGCTGCGCGTATCGCACGACTTCTTCATTCGGATACTGACGGGATCAGTGGGGCTGGGAGAAGCACTGACCTCTGATGAGGCCAGCGTGGAAGGCAGAATACTGCGGCTGGTGGAATTCCTGGGCCTGCTCGACAAACCGGATGGCAACTTTGCAATCGTCACCCCCTGACAGAAAAGCCAGGGGGTTCAGGGAAACACTCAGGCGCGACCTTCGCGCAGCATTTCCGCCACGCAGAATGCCAGTTCCAGAACCTGGTCGGCATTGAGGCGAGGGTCGCACTGGGTACGGTAACAGGTGGCCAGGTCTGCATCGGAAATCTCCCAGGCGCCACCGGTACACTCGGTGACATGCTCACCCGTCATTTCCAGGTGCACCCCGCCGGCATGGCTACCCTCTGCCGCATGCACCGCAAAGAACTCGCGAATCTCCTGTAGAATCTTGTCGAAGTTGCGCGTCTTGTAACCGCTGCTGGCCTTGACCGTGTTGCCGTGCATCGGGTCTGTACTCCACAGCACACTGCGGCCTTCCTGCTGTACACGGCGCGCCAGTGCAGGCAGCTTATCACCTAGCACACCGGCACCCATCCGCGTGATCAGGGTCAGGCGTCCCGGGGCATTTTCCGGGTTGAGCTTGTCGATCATGCGGATCAGGTCGTCCCCTTCCATGCCCGGCCCCACCTTCACCCCAATCGGGTTGTGCACACCGGAAAGATACTCGATATGCGCGCCATCCAGCTGTCGCGTGCGCTCACCGATCCACAGCATATGCGCGGAACAGTCATACCAGTCGCCGGTCTGGCTATCGATACGGGTCAGGGCCTCCTCGTAATTCAACAACAGGGCTTCATGCGAGGTATAGAGCGTGGTTTCACGGATTGCGGGGGTATTGTCGGAATTGACTCCACACACGGCCATAAATTCCAGCGCCTCCTGCAGGCGTGCGGCCAGCTGCTCGTACTTGCCGCGCAGCGGGTTGCCGTCCAGGAAGGCCAGGTTCCACTGGTGCACCTGATGCAAGTCTGCAAGGCCACCCTGCGCAAACGCACGCAGCAGGTTGAGCGTGGACGCCGCCTGGTGGTAGGCCTGTACCATGCGTGCGGGATCGGGCGTGCGCGCCGCGGCATTAAAACCGATGTCATTGATGATATCACCACGGTAACTGGGCAGGCTGATGCCGCCCTGGCTTTCCTCGGCAGAAGAACGCGGCTTGGCGAACTGACCCGCCATACGCGCGACCTTGACCACCGGCATATTGCCTGCAAACGTCAACACCACCGCCATCTGCAGGATCACCCGGAAAGTGTCCTTGATGCGCACGGCACCAAAGTCGGCAAAGGTTTCCGCGCAATCACCACCCTGCAACAGGAACGCCCGCCCCTCCGCCGCATTCGCCAGCTGACGGCGCAGGTCCCGCGCCTCCTGCGCAAACACCAGCGGCGGCTGCGCACGCAGGATCTTTTCCGCGTCGAGTACCGCATCTGCTGAGGGATAAATCGGCTGCTGGTGGGCCGGGTGTGCGCGCCAGCTATCCGGGCGCCAGTCCTTTACCGGTGACAAAACAAAATCCTTACTTCTTTAAAAATGCACAAGGCGGCTTAAAGCCGCCCTGCTCTCCACTGGTCAATGCCAGAAAGGCAAACCAGACCTAGATCACTGAGGCAATTGCACTGGTCAGGTACTGCATGTTCGCCTGGCTCACGCCCGCCACATTGATGCGGCTGGAGTCCACGATATAGATAGAGTACTCCTTTTTCAGGCGTGCCACCTGCTCCGGGCTGATGCCCAGGAAGGAAAACATACCGCGCTGGCGCTGGATGAAGCTGAAGTCGCCGTCCGCACCATTGGACACCAGGTTTTCCACCAGCCCGGTACGCAGGCTGTTGATACGCTCGCGCATATCGGAGAGCTCAGACTCCCAGTTGGCGCGCAGGCCCGCATCCGTGAGGATGGTTTCAACAATGGCACCGCCGTGGTTCGGCGGCATCGAGTAGTTGCCACGGATCACACTCAGCAGCTGGCTCTGGCCCACGTCTGCCTGGGCGGAGTTCGCATATACCACCATCGCAAGACCCACACGCTCGCGATAGAGGCCAAAATTCTTGGAGCAGGAAGCCGCGATAATCACTTCCGGCAGCTTGCTCGCCATCACGCGTGCACCGTAGGCGTCTTCCGCCAGGCCTTCACCGAAGCCCTGGTAGGCCATATCGATGAACGGGGTAAAGCCGCGCTCCAGCGCCAGCTCAGTGACCAGGTCCCACTGCTCGCGGGTCAGGTCCGCACCGCAGGGGTTGTGACAGCAACCGTGCAGAAGCACCAGGTCGCCAGCCGGCACCTTTTTCAGGGCTTCGTACATCTCGTCGAAACGCAGGCTGCTGGTGGCGCGATCATAATAGGGATAGGTCTCGATATTGAGGCCCGCGTAACCCAGCAGCGGTACATGGTTGGCCCAGGTCGGGTCACTCACCCAGATGGTCGCACCCTGCTTGGCACGATTGGCAAACTCTGCCAGCACCCGCAGCGCACCACAGCCACCCGGGGTCTGTGCACCACGTACGCGGTTGTCGGTCAGCGCGGGATGGCCTGCACCAAGCACCAGCTCGGACATGGTAGAGAAGAAGCCCGGTGTACCAGCAGGACCGACATAGACCTTGGATTCTTCGGTGCGAAGCAGACGGGTTTCCGCTTCTTTGACCGCCTGCAGGATTGCAGTGTGGCCAGCCTCGTCCTTGTATACACCTACGCCCAGGTCAATCTTGTTCGGATTGTCATCCGCGCGGAATTCCGCGAGCAAGCCAAGAATCGGGTCCGCAGGCAACGCGGAAAATTGTTCGAACATTTACGTAATCCCCAAAACACAAAACAACAAACAACGTGGAATTAAACTTCGCGGCCCTAGTCTTCGTGCGACGCGAGGCCATGCATCCCCCACTCCAATGCACGGCTCATCAGTTTCTCCAGGATGACATCCAGCTGAACGCGCTCCTCCTCGGTCAGGGAAGCCATCAGGTCGTTCTCATAACGCTTGGCCAGTGGCACGATGCGGTTATATACGCCCTTGCCGGACTCCGACAGGTACAGCATCTGCCGGCGCCGGTCGACCTGGTCTTCCTTGCGCTCAAGGTATTCACTCTTCAGCAGTGCAGAAACTGCACGACTGATCGCAACCTTGTCCATCGCGGTCTGCTCAACCAGCTCCGCCGCGGAAAGGCCCGGATAACGCCCGAGGATCGCCATCACGCGCCAGGCCGGCAACGTCAGGCCAAACTTGGCACCGTAGGCACCGGCAATGGCATTACTGACCCGGTTGGAAAGCACAGACAGTCGATACGGCAGGAATTTCTCCAGCCGCAGCTCCGCCGTCCTGCTTTCCGGGCTCTCGCCAGTGGTTGCTTCCGGTCCTTTTGTTTCACTCATTTCCAGTTACCGACTGAGGCTACTTTTTAGCCAGCGCACCTGCGGAAAACTCCCGGGCGCGGCCTTGTTCACGATTACAAATGTATCTAACATTGGTTTCAAATGTAACCTGTGTGGCCTCGATAGTTGCGGCGGCGGGAAGCAGCATACGTGCGGTACACGTACAGAGGCAGCGCCCACAGCCACACCGGAATGCATCAGCCGAAGAGCACATCACGAAGAAATGCGACCGCGCATTATATGCCCTATGTCCGCCATTTTTGTGATTTATTTTGTAATTTGCGGCAATAAAACCACGCAAATCGGCCAGAAATTTACCAGCTGTGTGACGGCCGCAGGCACAGTGGATGTTTCTCACACCAACCGTACAGGTTTTAACCAGCAGCCAGCGCGGCAGATTGCGCCGCCCGAAAAGGAATGAAGCTCCCGATGGAACTGCACGGATACTTTCGCTCTTCTGCCAGCTACCGCGTGCGTATCGCCCTCAACCTGAAGGGCCTGCAGTACGATTACTGCCCGGTGAACCTGCTGAAAGGCGAACAGAAAGGAGAGGCGTACCGGGCGCGAAACCCTCAGGGGCTGGTGCCCACGCTTGCTTATGGGGACAAGTCACTGACCCAGTCGCTGGCCATCATCGAGTGGCTGGAGGAGCAGCACCCCCAGCCGGCGCTGCTACCGGCGGACAGCTTCGAGCGCGCCCGCATTCGCGCCCTGGCCTACAACGTCGCCTGTGATATCCAGCCCATACAGAACCTCAGGGTACTGAAGTTTCTCCAGACCGAATACGGCATCAGCGACGAACAGAAAGCGGCGTGGGTCAGGCACTGGATCGACCAGGGCTTTGCAGCCCTCGAGCAACAGATGTCCGCCATACCTTTTGCCTCCGGTGCTACGCCGGGGCTATTTGAGGTTTGCCTGATGCCGCAGATTTACAATGCAGAGCGCTTCGGAGTGGAGATGAGCGCTTTCCCAAAACTACAGGCAATCGCTGAAGCATGCTCAGCCCTGCCGGCGTTCGAACAGGCGCGCCCGGAAAACCAGCCGGATTCCACGCTCTAATTGTACGTCTGCCGCTAGACCACCACCCCGAACAGGCGGCCCACCGCCGCCGTCGCCAGCATCGCGGCGCTGCCCCAGAACAACACCCGCAGCGCACCGCGCATCATTGGCGCACCGCCCGCGCGGGCAGCCATCGCCCCCAGTACCCCCAGGCACAGCAGCGAGGCAGTAGCGACGCTGAAGATAACGCCCTGCAGCGGCACCAGCCAGGCCACCAACAATGGCACAGCAGCGCCAATGACAAAAGTCAGCGCAGATGACAGCGCCGCGAGGATGGGTTGCGCGCGCACATTGTCGGAAATACCGATCTCATCCCGCGCATGGGCAGCCAGCGCATCTTTTTCCATCAACTGCCTTGCCACCTGTGTTGCCAGCTCGGCACTCAGGCCGCGCGCCACGTAGATTTCTGCCAGTTCCCGTACCTCACCAGCATAATTGTCGCGCAGCGCTTGCCTTTCGATTTCCAGGTCCGCCTGTTCGATATCGGCCTGCGAGCTTACGGATACATACTCCCCCGCCGCCATCGACATGGCACCCGCCACCAGACCCGCAACCCCGGCGAGCAGGATACTTTCCTGGCTGGTGCCCGCGGCGGCCACCCCAATCACCAGGCTGGCGGTGGAGACGATACCGTCATTTGCACCAAGCACCGCAGCGCGCAGCCAGCCTGACCGATGCACGCGATGGGATTCTGGATGTGTCATGAAATACCCGCACCTACTGTGAAAATGTCCTGAGTCGTGCAAAAGGTTAACCCACAGCCCCGCCGGGGTCACCCGACAGAAAGATCAGGTTAGCAATGCAGAAAAAGGAGGAAAGAAAAAACAAAAAAGGCGGAATCCCCCAGGCGTCCGGGGTTTCCGCCAACAGTGCTCACCGAGAGCAATTCACAACAAAAATAACGACTACATATCTGTCACACAGTACAGGCGGAGTTACCCCCGCCCGTCTGCGGGTCCTAGTGGGCAGTGGCCTCACCGGCGCCTTTCGGGAAGCGGATGTTCGCCACCATCTCCTGTACATCCTGCGGAGATTCAGTGGTGACACGCGCTACCGCCATGGCCACTACAAAGTTGATCACCATACCGAGTGTACCAATGCCCTCCGGAGAGATGCCGAACAGCCAGTTCTCAGGCACATTGCCAGCCGGATTGATGAACTTGAAGTAGATGATGTAGGCCGCGGTGAAGGTGATGCCAGACAGCATACCCGCGATTGCGCCTTCCTTGTTCATGCGCTTGCTGAAGATACCCATGATGATGGCCGGGAAGAAGGACGACGCTGCCAGGCCGAAGGCGAACGCCACCACCTGTGCCACAAACCCTGGTGGATTGATTCCGAGGTAGCCGGCAACACACACTGCCACCGCCGAGGCAATCCGGGCGTAGGTCAGCTCCTGCTTCTCACTGATGTTGGGCATCAGGTTGCGCTTCAACAGGTCGTGCGAGACCGAGGTCGAAATCACCAACAGCAGGCCCGCGGAGGTCGACAGGGCTGCAGCAATACCGCCCGCTGCCACCAGCGCGATTACCCAGGCTGGCAGGTCGGCAATTTCCGGGTTGGCCAGTACCATGATGTCGCGGTCGATCTTCATCTCGTTGCGGTCATCGCCCGAGTAGAACATCTTGCCGTCTTCGTTCTTGTCTTCCCAGCTGATCAGACCGGTTTTTTCCCAGTTGGTGATCCAGCTCGGGGCTTCCGTATAGGCAGTACCCTGTGCATCCGGACCATTGATGGTGTCGATCATGTTCACACGGGCAAAGGAAGCGATCGCCGGTGCAGTGGTGTACAGCAGCGCGATGAACAGCAGCGCCCAGCCCGCGGATTTACGCGCGTCACGTACCTTCGGCACGGTGAAGAAGCGTACGATCACATGCGGCAGGCCTGCAGTACCCACCATCAGGGCTGCGGTGATGAAGAATACATCGATGGTGCTTTTGGTCCCCGATGTATATTCCGTAAACCCTAGCTCAGCCGAGAGCCCGTCTAGCTTGTCGAGCAGGTAGGTGCCACTGCCGTCCGCCAGTTCGGAACCGAAGCCGATCTGCGGGATCACGTTGCCAGTCATCATCACGGAGATGAAGATTGCCGGCACCAGGTAGGCGAAGATCAGTACGCAGTACTGCGCAACCTGGGTGTAGGTGATGCCCTTCATGCCGCCGAGTACCGCGTAGAAAAACACAATGCCCATGCCGATGATTACACCGGTGGTCACGTCAACTTCCAGGAAGCGCGAGAACACCACACCAACACCGCGCATCTGGCCCGCTACATAGGTAAAGGACACGAAGATCGCACAGATCACCGCTACGGTGCGCGCCGTCTGCGAGTAGTAGCGGTCGCCAATAAAGGCCGGCACCGTGAACTTGCCAAACTTGCGCAGGTAAGGTGCGAGGCACAGTGCCAGCAGCACGTAGCCGCCGGTCCAGCCCATCAGGTATACCGCACCGTCGTAACCCATGAAGCTGATCAGGCCAGCCATGGAGATGAAGGACGCAGCCGACATCCAGTCAGCGGCCGTGGCCATGCCGTTCGCCAGCGGATGTACACCGCCACCGGCCACGTAGAAGTCATTGGTGGAACCGGCACGGGACCAGATCGCGATGCCGATATACAGCGCGAACGTCATGCCGACGATGATAAAGGTTAGCGTTTGGATATCCATGATCTACTCCTACTGGCCGAACTTTTCTTCGAGCACCGGCTCGGCTTCTTCAGCCTCGTCGTGGTCCTCGTGAACGTTGTACTTGCGATCGAGCTGGTTCATCTTGTAGGCATAAACCGCGATCAGTACCAGGAATACGTAGATGGCACCCTGCTGGGCAAACCAGAAGCCCAGTTTGAAACCGCCTACCCGGATTGCATTCAGTTCATCCACAAACAGAATTCCACAGCCGAACGAGACCAGGGCCCAGATGCTCAACAATGTGAACATGAGGCGCAGGTTCTCTTTCCAGTAGGCTTCTGCATGATTTTCGCTTTCAAAGCTCATGGGCATTCTCCGTGATTACTTTGTCCGTGTTTACTTTGTCCTTGGCTATCCAAGTCCGTGTTTATTATTGTCATGGGCCATTATTCCTCGGGACTCCGGGTTAGAAAACATATTTGACTGAGAACTGCAGGCGACGCATCTCGCCCTCGTCATCCAGCAGCAGGCCGCTGAAGTTCTCGACCTGCTTGCTCGCCAGGATATATTCCCCACCGAGGGTCATCTTCGGCGTGGGCGAATACAGCAGGTTCACGTGGGTGCTGGTGTAGTCGGCAGCGGTGTTGTCGGACAGGTAATCCGGGTTATCCGCGGTAATGGCGGAAAGCACCAGGTTACTGCGCCACTCACTGTTCCAGAAATGGCGGAATGCCACATAGCCAC
>NZ_BSYJ01000004.1 GCF_030270605.1 Biformimicrobium ophioploci | reverse complement strand
GGCGTGTCTCACAGGATGTTACCCATGTCCTTAGGGTAGTCGGCGCAATCCATTTATCCTTCGCCGGCGGCACAATCCCTTTATCCCTTGCCAGTAGGTATTCCCTATTGCGTCCTTGCAATTTCAATTATGGACATCGGGCACGGAAAGGGTAGTGGGAAAGTTCGCTTTTTAGCGCGAGATTTCTCTTACGTTTGTAGGAAATGTCGCACAAATGAACAACAGGTCTGTTCAGGAGGAAGGAGGCGCCGGATCCGAATTCTTATTCGACATAATCCATGGGCTCGGTCGGGAATTTAAGACCTTCCGGTTCACCGGTCAACCCCTACAGCAGAATTCCGACCTTAGTCGGAAATTTTACGCGCCAAATATCCACCCCTACCCCGCTTGTCGCCTTCTTTATTAGTCGCTATGGTGGCGCCTGATCTATGACGGAGGCCGTATGGCAGGCAAGAAAGCGCTGAGTTTCGAGGATTCCCTCGCCCAGCTCGAACAACTGGTAGAACGACTGGAATCCGGTGAACTCCCCCTGGAAGAAGCCCTCGTGGACTTCGAAAAAGGCGTCAAACTAACGCGGGAGTGTCAGCAGAAGCTGCAGGCCGCGGAACAGAAGGTCAAGATCCTGCTTGAACGCAACGGCGAAATCAGCGAGCAGCCGTTCGAGGATCCTGACAGCGAATGATGCCCCTGTCCCTCAAGCAGTTCCTGCAGGAGTGCAGCGCCAGGGTAGAGGCAACGCTGTCCGGCGCGCTGTCACAGTATCCGGCAGAGGCGCAGACCCTGCTGGAAGCCATGCGCTACTCCACGCTCAACGGTGGCAAACGCGTGCGACCGATGCTCGTCTACGCCACCGCCGGTGCCCTCGGCACGCCTGCCTCACGCTGTGACGGCGCGGCGGCGGCGGTCGAAGCGATCCATGCCTACTCCCTGATCCACGATGACCTGCCGTCGATGGACGACGACGATCTGCGCCGCGGCCAACCCACCTGTCACATCCGTTTTGGTGAGGCCAACGCAATCCTGGCCGGTGACGCACTGCAGACACTGGCCTTCGAACTCATAGTAAACGGCGATCTTGCCGCCGAGACACGCGTGGCGATGCTTTCTGAGCTGGCCCGGGCCGGCGGTGCCGCGGGCATGGTGGCCGGCCAGGCCATCGACCTGGCATCGGTGGACCGGCAGTTGGACCTGCCGAGCCTCGAGCGCATGCACCGCCTCAAAACCGGCGCCCTGATCCGCGCCAGCGTCCGCATTGGCGCACTGGCTGCCGGTGCCAGCGACGCCCAGCTCGAAGACCTGAGCCGCTACGCCGACGCCATCGGCCTCGCCTTCCAGGTACAGGACGATATCCTAGACGTAGTGGCAGACACCGAGACCCTGGGCAAGGCGCAGGGCGCCGATATCGCCCTGAACAAGCCGACCTACGTCAGCCTGCTGGGCCTTGAAGGCGCACGCCGGAAGGCAACAGAGCTGCACAGTGCCGCACACGCTGCCCTTGCGCATCTGGACGAACGGGCTGCGCCGCTGCGTGACCTGGCAGACTACATTGTCCACCGCGACCATTAAGGGGCCGGCCCCGCTTTGAATGCGGGGCCAAGGCGCATACAATCGTCTTCTTGGCTTGGCCGCAGGGCCGACAGGACAAAAACTTAATAGATTCAGATGTTCCAGGAAATCCCACGCACCCGCCCGAATACCCCGCTGCTCGATTCGATTGACGAGCCAGCCCAGCTGCGCGCGCTAGAAGAGCGTCAGCTGGAGCAGGTGGCACTCGAGCTGCGTGAGTACCTTCTGTATTGCGTGGGCCAGACCGGCGGTCACTTTGGTGCCGGCCTCGGCGTGGTCGAACTGACCATTGCCCTGCACTACATCTACAACACCCCGGAAGACCGGCTGGTGTGGGATGTCGGCCACCAGACCTACCCGCACAAGATCCTGACCGGGCGCCGCGAGCAGATGCTCAGCATGCGCCAGAAAGGCGGCCTGTCCGGCTTCCCGAAGCGCAGCGAGAGTGACTTCGACACCTTCGGTGTGGGCCACTCCAGCACTTCCATCAGCGCCGCGCTGGGTATGGCACTCGGCGCCCATGCCGGTGGCGAGGAGCGCAAGGCCGTGGCCGTGATCGGCGATGGCGCCATGACTGCCGGTATGGCATTCGAGGCGCTCAATCACGCCGCCCATTCCGGCCGCGACATGCTGGTAGTGCTCAATGACAACAATATGTCGATCTCCCGCAACGTCGGTGGCCTGGCCACCTACTTCGCCAAGATCATTGCCAGCAAGCCCTACCTGAGCGCGCGCGAGGGCAGCCGCAAGCTGCTGTCGAATATCCCCAAGATGTGGCAGCTGGCGCGCCGCACCGAGGAGCATGTGAAGGGCATGATCATGCCCGGCACCCTGTTCGAGGAACTCGGCTTCAACTACGTTGGCCCGATCGACGGCCACAACCTGCACGACCTGGTCCACACCCTGCGCAACCTGCACAGCCAGCCCGGCCCGCAGCTGCTGCACGTGGTGACCAAGAAGGGCAAGGGCTTTGCCCCGGCAGAGGCCGACCCGGTGGGCTACCACGCCCTGAACAAGCTCGAACCCGAGCCACGGGTGCAGGTTGCCGTGCCTGCCAAGCCCAAATCACCAAAATACCAGGACGTGTTTGGCCGGTGGCTGTGCGACATGGCGGAACAGGACGAGCGCCTGATTGCCATCACCCCTGCCATGTGTGAAGGCTCCGGCATGGTCGAGTTCTCCGAACGCTTCCCGGAGCGCTTCCACGATGTCGCCATTGCCGAACAGCACGCAGTGACGGTTGCCGCCGGCATGGCCTGCGAGGGCCAGAAGCCCGTGGTGGCCATCTACTCCACTTTCCTGCAGCGCGGCTACGACCAGCTGGTACACGATGTGGCCATCCAGGACCTGGATGTACTGTTTGCCATCGACCGCGCCGGCCTTGTGGGCGAGGATGGCCAGACCCACGCCGGCAGCTTCGACCTGACATTTATGCGCTGTATACCGAACATGGTGATCGCAGCGCCGAGCGACGAAAACCAGTGCCGCCAGATGCTTTACACCACCTACCGGCACCAGGGGCCGGCCGCTGTACGCTATCCCCGCGGGACCGGCACCGGTGCGCAGATCGAGCAGGCCATGACAGAGCTGCCCATCGGCAAGGGTGAAATCCGCAAACGCGGCAAGGGCGTGGCGATCCTGAGCTTCGGCACCCTGCTCGCGCCGGCCATGGAAGTAGCGGAAAGACTCGGCGCGACCGTATGCGATATGCGCTGGGTCAAGCCACTGGATACCGCCCTCGTTGACGAAATGGCGGCGAGCCACCAGCTGCTGGTAACCCTGGAAGAAAATACCGTTGCCGGCGGCGCCGGCAGCGCAGTCAATGAATACCTGGTCAATCGCGGCACCGTCATGCCGCTGCTGAACCTCGGCCTGCCCGACCAGACCATCGAACACGGCAAGCACGAGGAATTACTGGCCGCCATAGGCCTGGACGCCGCCGGTATCGAGCGCCGCATTCTGGAGCGCCTCGCCCTGATGGCAGCCAACGATTCCCGCAGCGCGGCCTCCTGAGCCCCAAGCCTTAGACTATTCAGTCAATTCTGCCGGGCGGCACCTTGCTGCCCTGGCGGGCAAATCAGCCGAAAAACCGCCGGACATAAAAAAGCGAAGCCGTGTGTGCACATCACCTTTCCCGGCACACACCACTCCGCCCATCAAGTCTGGCACTTGCGCGACAAAACTGCCGGCAAATACACCCAAAAGACCCTTTTTTCCTCTTTTATTCAAGAAAAAGCGCATTGTGACCTCAGAACCATCCCTGTTCTTGCAATCGCGCTCCCTCGATGCACAAGTTAACCGCCGCATGTGACAGAAAAATGAATGACAGATGACGCTTTTTTGAACAGGCAAAAATATGGATAATTGCGCGCCCGGCTATTTTTTGGCCAGGGCATGCCTGTCCGGGCGGCGCACCTGAGCAGATTGTGACGCCTACGCCCACCGGCGGGATGATGAGAGCGACGGCGGCCTCGCGGACAATCAGCGTGGACAAGAATCCGTCAGCGGCTACAGCCGCGAAGCAAGACCAGGACAACCGAGCGCAACTATGGCCTCTATCTCACTGAAAAAGATCGTCAAGCAGTACGGACAGCAAGCCGCGACCATCCCGGGCCTGGACCTGGAGATACGCGACGGCGAGTTCATGGTGCTGGTTGGCCCTTCCGGCTGCGGCAAGTCCACCACCCTGCGCATGATTGCCGGGCTGGAGTCCGTCAGCGACGGTGAACTGCGTATCGGCGAGCGGCTGGTCAATGATGTGGCTGCGGGCGAGCGCAACATCGCCATGGTGTTCCAGAGCTACGCGCTCTACCCACACATGACCGTGTTCGAGAACATGGCATTCGGCCTGCGGGTGCGCAAAACCCCCGATGCCAAAGTCCGCGAGCAGGTAGAGGCGACCGCGCGCGCACTCGGCCTCGAGCCCCTGCTGCAGCGCAAACCCGGTGAACTGTCCGGCGGCCAGCGCCAGCGGGTGGCCCTGGGGCGTGCGCTGGTGCGCAATCCCGATGTGTTCCTGTTCGATGAACCCCTGTCCAACCTGGACGCGGAACTGCGCACCCAGATGCGCGCCGAAATCGCGCGCCTGCACCGCACCCAGGGCACCACTTCGGTATACGTGACCCACGACCAGGTAGAGGCGATGACCCTTGGCGATCGCATCGCCATCATGAACGGCGGTCGCCTGATGCAGGTGGGTACCCCGGCGGAGCTCTACTCAGCGCCGGACAACACCTTCGTGGCCCAGTTTATGGGTTCACCACCAATGAACATTTTCAGCGGCCAGCGCGACGGCACCCGCCTGCGCACCGCTTTCTTCGAAATTGAACTGCCGACGGCGACCGCCGCGGCACTGCCCACAGAACTGCAGGTGGGCCTGAGGCCAGAGTGCCTGTCCACAACAGGCACGGCCGCGACACTGAACGGCCGCGTGGAGATGATCGAGTGCCTCGGCCATGAGGGCCTTGCCTACCTGGCCGCAGGCGATACACAGCTGCGCGCCAAGCTGGCAATGGAGCAGCTGCCGCAGACCGGTACCGACGCCGTCCTCCGCTTCAACCCGGCGGACCTGTATTTCTTTGACACCAATGGCGAGCGCATTGCTGCGACCTCTGTAGAGCCCGCGGGCACAGCACTGGAGACTGCTGGTGCCTGATCTTCGCAAGTATTTGCAGATAGCCGCGCTCTGGCTGCTGGGCGCCAGTGCATTGCTGGCGGGACCGGCCAGCGCCGAGGAAATCCGCCTGTGGCACGCCTACCGCGGCGAGGAAAAGGCCGCGCTGGAAAACCTGCTGGAGCGCTTCAATGCGACTGTAGGCCACAATTCCGGCCACACGGTTATCCCGCTGGCGATCCCGTTCGACAGCTATGCCGACAAACTGAGCGCTGCCCTGCCGCGGGGACGTGGCCCCGACCTGTTTATCTTTGCTCACGACCGCATCGGCGGCTGGGCGCTGTCCGGCAATACCATCGCCGCCGTGGACGATTTTGCCAGCGCTGCCATTCTGGAGCGCTTCCCGCAGCCGCTGCGTGACGCCATGAGTTTCGAGGGCAAGCTTTACGGCCTGCCGTTCAACTTCAAGAGTGTGGCGCTGATCTACAACCGCGACCTGGTGCCAGAGCCCCCGGCAACCGCCGCCGATATGCTGGCACTGGCCAAAAGACACACCGACCAGGCCCGCGGCCACTTTGGTCTCGCCTTTGAGTACACCGAACCCTTTTACCACGGCGCCCTGCTGAATGCCGGCGGCGGCGCCTTTAGTGCCGACGGTGAACTGCAGGTGGATTCCAGCGGTGCCGTTGGTGCACTGCACACCCTGCGCGAGTGGCTCGCCACCGGTGCACTGCCGAGCGAGCCTACGTCAGCGCTGGTCAGTGGCTTGTTTAACCAGGGCCGCGCGGCCATGGTGATCAATGGTCCGTGGATGCTGAGCGAGATCGACCCGACCATCGACTACGGCGTGGCACCGCTGCCGCTGCTCGACAACGGCGAGCCCCTGAGCCCCTGGGCGGCTGTGGAAGGCCTGTTCCTGTCCCCGGCGAGCAAGCACCCGCAGGCTGCCTGGGCGCTGGTGGAGTTCCTGACCTCGGACGAAGCCGCACTGGAAATGGCCACCACCGGCAAGCAGCTGCCGGCAAACAGCGCCGCGTTCAGCTTCCCCGAGGTACAGCAGAACCCGGTCGCCATGGCCTTCCGCAAGCAGCTGGATACCGCGCAGCCGATCCCGAACCTAGCCGAGATGACCCTGTTGTGGACGCCGCTGCGCACCGCGTTGCAGCGCACGGTCAAGGGCACCGCCACCCCCGAAGAGGCCGCCCGTGAGCTGCAGGCGGGCGTACAGCAAGACATCGATACCCTGCGCGCACAGCAGCAGGCACTCACCAACCAGCAAAACACCCAGGCGGCGCCGCTGTGGCCGTGGCTGCTGATCCCGGCCGGACTGATTGCGTTTCTGCTGACCGGCACCCGCCGTCGCCGCATTGCCGCAGGCCTGCAGGAGCACCGTACCGCCGCCAGCTTTGTCGGCCCGGCGGCCATCGGCATGCTGGTGCTGGTCTTTTTCCCGCTCGCTTACGGCCTGCTGCTGTCGTTTACCGACACCACCATGTTCAATGAGCACACGCCGCTGTCATCGCGCTGGGCTGGCCTCGATAACTACGTGGCCATCCTCTCGGACTGGCGCATCTGGAACGAATCCGGGGTGCGCTTCGACAATTTCTACTGGACCCTCGGCATCACCATTGCCTGGACCCTGGTGAACCTGGCGCTGACCGTGCTGCTGGGCCTCGGCCTGGCGCTGGCCCTGAACAAGCCGTTCCGCGGCCGCAACCTGGTGCGCGTACTGCTGATCCTGCCGTGGGCCATCCCCAACTACATTACCGCACTGATCTGGAAAGGCCTGTTCCATCCGCAGTTTGGTGCCATCAACCAGTTCGTGGTGCTGCTCGGCGGCGACCCGGTGGCCTGGTTCGATACTGTCACCGCCAGCTTCTTCACCGGCGTCATCACCAATGTGTGGCTGGGCTTCCCGTTCATGATGCTGGTGATCCTTGGCGGCCTGCAGACCATTCCGTCCGATCTGTATGAGGCGGCACGTATGGAAGGCGCCTCACGCTGGCAGCAATTCCGCAGGATCACCCTGCCGATGCTGCGCCCGACCCTGTTGCCGGCGGTGGTGATGTCCGTGATCTGGACATTCAACATGTTCAACGTGATCTACCTGGTAAGCGACGGGGCACCGGCCGGGGCCAACGATATCCTGATCACCAAGGCGTTCCGCATCGGCTTTGAGAAATACCAGTACGCCTATGCGTCTGCCTACTCCACCATCGTACTGCTGCTCCTGCTGGCGTACGCGATTTGGCAGACCCGGGTGACCCGCATGACGGAGGCCGCAAAATGACAATCCTGAACTGGCTGCGTGGCCTGTTTATCCTCGTGATGGTGGCCATCGTCCTGTACCCGGTACTGTGGGTCGTGAGCCTCGCATTTTCCGGCGGTCAGTCGCTGGCGCTGGTCAGCGTGCCGGAGGGGGCCTCCTTCTTCGAGGCGCTGCGCGCGCTCCTGCCACTGCCGCAGCAGTGGTCACTCGCTAACTTTGAAGGGCTGCTGACAGAGCAACCGTTTGGCCGCTGGCTGCTCAACTCGCTAATAATTGCCGCCGCGACCACCATCGTGGGTGTGCTGCTCGCCTGCAGCGCCGCTTATGCGCTGTCGCGCTTCCGTTTTCCGGGGCGCGAGCGCGGCCTGATGCTGCTGCTCGTTTCACAGATGTTCCCGGCCACGTTGATGCTGATCCCGCTGTACGTGATCATCGTCGAGTGGCTACAGCTGGGTAACACCTGGCTCGGCCTGATCGCGGTCTACTCCATTACCGCACTGCCTTTCTGCGTGTGGATGCTCAAGGGCTATTTCGACAGCCTGCCGGTGGATATCGAGGAGGCCGCGCTGATGGAAGGCGCCTCTCCTGTTGCGATCTTCTGGCGCATCGCCCTGCCACTGGCCAAGCCGGCAATTGCGGTGACCGCCCTGTTTTCGTTTTTGACCGCGTGGAACGAGTTTATCCTCGCCTCCATCTTTATGGATGAGGAAGCGCTTTACACCGTTCCGGTGGGCCTGCGCTTCTTCGTCAGCGATTTTTCCGCCCAGTGGGGCTATTTTGCCGCCGGATCGGTCTTGGTATCCCTGCCGGTCGTGATACTGTTCCTCGGGCTGCAAAGATTCCTCGTCTCCGGCCTGTCGGCCGGGGCGGTCAAGGGCTGACAATACTGTTGCGGCCACGGTCCGTACGCTTTTTCGGAAACGCATAAATACATCCCTGTAGCTCCGGCGCGCACCTCCCTGTGCGCGACGGTTCCGAAAAAGCTTTACCGCCCGCGGCTTGGCAAGCATCTGCTTATCAATAACAAGGATCGACAATGACTGTCATCGTCGCAGACATCGGCGGCACCAATGCGCGCTTCGCCCTCGCCACCCAGAAAACCCACGGTTTTGAACTCTCCCACCTGAGCGTCAAGCCCACCGCGGACTTTGACTCCTTCGGCGCGGCCCTGGACAACTGGCTGCAGGAAATCGACCGCGTACCCAACCAGGCCTGCTTCGCTGGCGCCGGCCCGGTAATGCTCGATGGCGAAGGCGAGAACCAGGGCCGCTCCATCACCATGACCAACCTCGGCTGGTGCATCGACAACCGTGCCCTGCAGAAGCAATTCGGGTTTGAGCGGGTGGAGATCCTCAACGATTTTGAGGCACTGGCCCTGTCTTTGCCGCACCTGGACAAGGCAGACACCAGCCAGATCAAGCCAGGCAAGGCCCTGCCGCACGGCAATATGGCCGTAGTGGGGCCGGGCACCGGCCTCGGCGTTGCCGGCCTGGTACCGAACGCCAGCGGCCACATTGCCGTCACCGGTGAAGGCGGCCACCGCTCTCTGGCGCCGGCAAGCCTGCGCGAGCTGGAACTCCTCAAAATCCTGATGGCCAACCTGCCGGGAGGCAGACAAGGCGAGCGCGGCATCGATGCCGAACACCTGCTGTGCGGCAGCGGCCTGGTAAATCTTTACCGCGCGGTGGCAGAACTGGAAGGTGTGCAGCCGGAAAACCTGTCTCCGGCAGTTATTACAGAACGCGCGCTGGATAACAGCGACCCGATCTGCCGGGCAACCGTGATCGACTTCCTGAACCTGCTCGGCGGCCTCGCCGGCGACCTCGCACTGACCCTGCTCGCAACGGGTGGTGTCTTTATTGGCGGTGGCATAGTCCCGCGTATTCGCCAACTGCTTCCCGAAAGTAATTTTGTTTCGCGCTTCGAACACAAGGGCAAAATGCGCGAGCTGCTTGCCGATGTGCCGGTGCAGCTGCTCGAAGCCGGGCAGCAGGCACTGGTCGGCGCGGCCGCAAAACTTTCGGAATGATTTTTGTACATTTTGCTTAACGTTTAATCCCCTTCTGGTACAATCGCGCCACTTTTTCGTACCTCCCCCCCAGCGGGGGGGGATGCTCTGGACTGGTGGGCTGCCTAGGATGCAGGCTCTCACCAAAACTATAAGAGAAGGGGATCATGATGAGATCAGCCAACATCGGGCAGAAAGCGGGTATGCCGCTGTTCAAGCCTACGCTTTTGTCCGTTGCCGTTGCTGCAACACTGTCTGCCTCCACCGGTCTGGTAGCTCAGGAAGCGGAACCGGAAGCAGCGTCCACTATTGAAGAAGTTGAAGTAACCGGTTTCCGTAAGAGTGTGATGGATTCCATCGGCACCAAGCGTGACGCCAAGGCTGTTGTTGAAGCCATTTCCGCAGAAGATATCGGCAAGCTGCCGGATTCCTCTATCGCTGAAGCCATCTCCCGCCTGCCGGGCCTCGCCTCCCAGCGCCTGGACGGCCGCGCAAGCCGCGTCTCCATCCGTGGTTTTGGCGAGAACGAGTCTGCTACCACCTTTAACGGTCGCGAGCAGGTCTCCATCGGCGACAACCGCGGTGTAGAGTTTGACCTCTACCCGTCTGAAATCATGAGCGGCGTAACTGTTTACAAGACCCCGCAGGCCAGCATCGACGCAGAAGGCATTGCCGGCGTGATCGACATGCAGACCGTCAAGCCGCTGGATCGCAACGGCCGCGTACTGCAGTTCAACGGTCAGGTTGAACAGACCAGCTTCGACAAGCTGAACCCGGACGGCGAAGACCAGGGCCACCGCGCTACCTTCTCCTACATCGATCAGTTCGCTGACGGCAAGCTGGGCCTCGCCCTCGCCGTGAACTCCATGAGCTCCCCGAATCAGGAAGAGCGCTGGAACTCCTGGGGCTACCCGGGCTTCACCGTTGATGGCCAGGATTACTCCATCCTCGGCGGCGCCAAGCCGTTTGTACGCTCCTCCGTACTGGACCGCGACAGCACCATGCTGGTGATCGACGCCCAGCCGACCGAGAGCCTGCGCACTACTTTTGACGCCCTGTACGTAGACTTCGCAGACGAGAAGATCCTGCGCGGTATTGAAATTCCGTTTGCCTGGGGCCAGGGCAGCATCGACGGCAGCACTGCCGTTGTTGACCCGAACACCGGCTTTGTTACCAGCGCCGTAACCCAGGGTCAGCGCGTTGTTGTACGTAACGACCTGGAAAGCCGCGAAGCCAAGCTGAAGTCCTTCGGCTTCAACGCCGAGTGGGATGTCAGCGACTCCCTGATCGTCGAGTTCGACGCTAGCCACTCCGGCGTAAAGCGTGACATCTGGAGCTTCGAGAGCTACGCAGGTACTGGCCGTGGTAACGACAATGGCGTTGCTGATGATATCGGCTACACCTTTGACGGCGGCAACACCGGCGCAACCTTTACCCACGGCCTAGACTACAGCGACTTCGGCCTGATTCAGCTGGGCGGCCCGCTGACCTGGGGCTGGAGCCAGGCGCTGAATGACAAGTTCGGCATCTCCGGCACCGAGTGGGAAAACTCCGCACAGGACGGCTTTATCAATGCGCCGGAAATCGACGACGAGCTGACTTCCCTGAAGCTGGCTGCAACCCAGATGGTTGAAGCGGGCATCGTCAACGAAGTGACCTACGGTGTTTCCTACCGCGATCGCCAGAAGACCAAAGAGTCCAACGGCTACTTCATGACCCTGAGCAACTTCCCGGGCATGCTGGAAGTGCCGGAGCAGTACCGCCTGGGTTCCGCGTCCCTGGACTTTATCGGCATGGGCGACATGATTGCCTATGACGCCGCGGCACTGCTGGCCGACGGTTACTACGAGCTGACCAGTGAAGCACTGACCAAGATCGACCACCTGACCAAGTCCTACGACGTCAGCGAAGAAGTTACCGCACTGTTCGCCCAGGCAGACTTCGAGACCGAAGTCGCTGGTATGCCCCTGACCGGTAACGCCGGCCTGCGCTACGTACGCACCGACATGACCTCCAACGGTTTCGCGGGCCAGAACGTAGGCGGACTGATCGTCGCTCAGCCGATCAAGGAAACTGACAGCTACAATCACCTGCTGCCGAGCCTGAACATGGCGCTGGCGATCGACGACCAGCAGACTGTTCGTTTCGGTGCAGCCAAGACCATCTCCCGTGCACGCATGGACCAGATGAACGCTTCTGTTTCCGTTAACTACTTCGGTTGCCCGGAAGATCCGGACAGCTGTCGTCCGGACGACAACGGCAACTTCTGGAGCATCAGCGGCGGTAACACCCAGCTGAAGCCGAAAGAAGCGGTTGGCGTTGACCTGAGCTACGAGAACTACTTCAGCGAAGAGGGTTACTTCTCCGTAGCCTACTTCTGGAAGGACCTGAGCGAGTGGCACTTCAACAACTCTTTCGCTGTTGACCTTGGTGGCATTGCCGATCCGGAAACCGGTATTGTTCCGGTAGAGCAGACTGCTACCCAGAGCGGCATGCAAAATGGCGGCGGCGGTACCCTGCACGGTTACGAGCTGTCTGTTGCCCTGCCGTTCAACCTGTTCAGCGAGCAGCTGGATGGTTTCGGCCTGCTGGCGAGCCACACTGGCGTAAGTCAGGACATTGAAGATATCAATGGCAATGACTACGAGCTGGAAGGCCTGTCTGACAAGATCCAGACCATGACCCTGTACTACGAGAACCACGGTCTGCAGCTGCGTACCAGCCTGCGCAAGCGCTCCGACTTCAAGGGCGACGTATACGGCATCGGCTTCGACACCCAGCAGGTTGATATCCTGGGCGAAACCATCGTAGACGCGCAGATCGGTTACGACTTCGGCGAGTCTGGCATCAGCAGCCTGGAAGGCCTGAGCGTCTTCCTGCAGGGCCAGAACCTCACCGACGAGCCGTTCACCTCCCTGAGTGGTGACAACGCTCTGCAGGTTCGTGACTACCAGAGCTACGGCAAGACCTACCTGCTGGGCTTCAGCTACAAGCTGTAATCCAGGCAGTGAGATCCTGAGCCGACCTTTCGGTTGGCTCTAGCTGGAAAGCCCCTGCAATCCATGGTTGCAGGGGCTTTTTTCTTTCTGCACGCTTTAACTTTCGTCACTCTATAATTTGCTGCCAGTAACCGGGTAACCAAAGTGAACAACAACACCATTAAAAACGTGATTATCCTCGGCGGCGGCACTGCCGGCTGGATGACTGCCTCCCTGATGATCAAGGTGCTGGGCAAGAACATCGGTATCACGCTGGTGGAGTCCGACAAAATCGGCACCGTCGGCGTGGGTGAAGCTACCATTCCACCGATCATCAACTTCAACCAGGCGCTCGGCCTGGATGAAAAGGAATTTCTCAGGGAAACCAAAGGCACGATCAAGCTCGGCATCCAGTTTGAAAACTGGTTCAGGCAGGGCCAGAGCTACATGCACGCGTTTGGCACCATCGGCAAGAATTTTCCGTTCTGCGACTTCCACCACTTCTGGGTGCGTGATCGCCTCAAAGGCGGCGATACCGATTACTGGGATTTCTCCCTGAACTACCAGGCGGCAATCAACAACAAGTTCGCCCCGCTGCCCCAGATCAAGGGCACCAACCTGCAGGGCCTCTCCTACGCCTACCATTTCGATGCCGGCCTGTACGCGCAGTACCTGCGCAAGTACAGCGAGAGCAAGGGTGTGAAGCGTGTCGAAGGCACCGTAAAGGAAGTAAAGCTCTGCCCGGATAGCGGCGAAGTACAGGAACTGCTGCTGGAGAGTGGCAAGGTCATCAATGGCGACCTGTTTGTGGACTGCACCGGCCTAGCGGCCTTGCTGATCGAGAAGGCACTTGGCACTGGCTTCGAAGACTGGTCCCACTGGCTGCCCTGCGACCGTGCCATCGCTGTGCCAAGTACCGGCAGCAAGCCTATCGTGCCCTACACCCGCTCCATCGCCCACGAGTGCGGCTGGCAGTGGCGCATCCCGCTGCAGCACCGCACCGGCAACGGCATCGTCTATTCAAGCCGTCACTGGACCGATGAGCAGGCTCAGGGCGTGTTGATGAACAACCTCGATGGTGAAGCACTGGCAGAGCCGCGTGTTATCCGCTTCCGCACCGGGCGCCGGCGCAAGCAGTGGCACAAGAACGTGGTCAGCATCGGCCTGTCCAGCGGCTTCCTGGAACCACTGGAATCCACCAGTATCCACCTGATCCAGTCTGCGGCCACGCGCCTGATCAAATCCTTCCCCCACCAGGGCATCAAGCCCGAGGAAGTGGCCGAGTTCAACCGCCAGTCACAGGTGGAATTCGAGCGCATCCGCGACTTCATCATCCTGCACTACAAGGCCAACCAGCGCCGCGACAGCGACTTCTGGCGCGAGTGTGAAAACCGCGATGTGCCGGAAACCCTGCAGCGCAAGATGGAACTGTTCCGCCGCACGGGCAAGGTATTCCGCGATTACGACGACCTGTTTACCGAGGTCGCCTGGCAGCAGGTGTTGATCGGCCAGGGCGTAGTACCCGAGGACTACCACACCATTGCCGACGGCCTGTCCGATGCTCAGCTGGCAGACCTGTTCAAGAGCCTGAAGACGCTGATCGACGGCACGGTGAAGGGACTGCCTGAGCATGAGCAGTTTTTGAAGATGTAAAAAAAGCCCCTCACCGAGGGGCTTTCTTTTGGGCGTTTCCTTTATTCAGCGGCCATTCAAGCCGCCGAATCGGTAACAACTTAAGCGGCGATCGGCGCGCCGTTACCGTTACCCTGCTCCGCGCTCTCCTTCACGAACAGCACAGAGATCGCACCCAGCACCATGCAGGCACCCGCCAGCGCGATGATGTAGATGGCTTCGTTGTCGAACACCTCTTTCAGGATCAGGCCCGCCAGCAGTGCGGAAACGATCTGCGGTGCGGCGATGGTGAAATTGAAAATACCCATATAGACACCGGTCTTGCTCGCCGGCAGTGAGTCAGAAAGGATCGCGTACGGCATGGCCAGGATTGCCGCCCAGGCGATGCCCACACCGATCATCGGGATCAACAGGCCCAGCGCGCCCGCCGGGACCGTGACTTCGGTAACCAGCAGGTTGACCTGGGTCGGCTCGCCACCCTGGAACAGGATAAAGCTCAGGTAGCCCAGGCCGCCCAACAGCAGGGACAGCGCATAGGTCGGCTTGCGTCCGAAGGTATTGGCAATTTTGGTCAGGGCGATGGAGAACAGCGCGGCAAACAGGGAGTAGGCCGCAAACAGGATGCCCACCCAGTCACCGGCAGCGCCCTTGGCCGCAGCAATATGTGCCGGCACTTCACCGACAGATTCCAGGTGATGCGGGTCGAACCACTCAGCGCCCACGCCCCAGACGTGCTGGGTAATCGCCGGGGTGGTGTAGACCCACATGATAAACAGCGCAAACCAGGAGAAAAACTGCACCACCGCCAGCTGACGCATGGTACGCGGCATGGTCACCAGCAACTTGCCGAAGCCCTGCAGGCGCTGCCACAGGGACTTCTGCTCGGCCTGCTCTCGGGCCAGCTCGGCTGCGTCGATATTCTTGTACGCGTTGTATTCTTTGGGCGCGTATTCTTTGGTGCGAATCACCGTCCACAGCACCGAGCCAAGCAGTACGGTACCGCCGATATAGAACGCCCAGATCACGGAAGGCGCCACTTCGCCAGCCTTGGCGGTGTTTTCCAGGCCAATCACATTGGTCAGGATAAACGGCAGCATGGAGCCCATCACCGCGCCGATATTGATCAGCAGCGACTGGATCGAGTAACCGAGGGTACGTTGCTCGGACGGCACCATATCCGAAACCAGCGCCCGGAACGGCTGCATGGTGACATTGAATGCGGCATCCATCAGCGCCAGCATGATGCCGCCGAAGATCATCGGCGCGAGAAAGGCGACCGCAATGCTGGCATTGGGCATAAACGCCATACCAATGGCGGCGGCAATGGCACCGAACAGGATATAGGGGTTACGGCGACCGAAACGATTCCAGGTCCGGTCCGAGGCGGAGCCCACGATCGGCTGCACAATCAGGCCCATCAGCGGCGCCACGATCCAGAACAGGGACAGGGAATGCAGGTCTGCACCCAGGTCCGACAGGATGCGACTGGCATTGGCGTTCTGCAGGGCAAAGCCGAACTGCACGCCCAGAAAGCCGAGGCTGAGGTTCCATACCTGCCAGAATGGGAGTTTTGGTTGTTTCATCGTTTCGCTGCTCGTTCTCGGTGGCCTGAATGGGGTCAGAGCGGGATTTATGGGGTCAGAGCTTTTGCTCTGACCCCATCCAGGCCTTATTATTTTGAGCATGCATGATGCCAGCGGATGCGGGAAGGCCCATCCTCCCCCTGCAGGGGGGATGGACTTATGGGGTCAGAGCATTGGCTCTGACCCCATTAATTCGGACCCAAGGGGTCAGAGCGTAAGCTCTGACCCGAATCATCTGGCTCTGACCCCTTCATTTACCAATCAAGCCATTCAGATGCGCCACCACACTCCGCCCCAGCGCATCCAGCGAATAACCGCCCTCCAGCACTGAAACGATACGCCCTTCCGCATACTGGTCCGCAATCGCCCTGATCTGCTGCGTGACCCACAGGTAATCACTTTCATACAGACGGACCTGGGACATATCGTCCTCGGCATGGGCATCGAATCCTGCGGAGATAAAGACCATCTGCGGCTGGAACCGGTGCAGTGCCGGCAGCCAGTCCCGCTCAACCGCTTCGCGGAACTCGGTACTGCTTGCGGTCGCTTCCAGAGGCGTGTTGATGATGTGGTCGGGATGCGGCTCGGTGCCGCTGAACGGGAACAGCGGGTGCTGAAAGGTGGAACAAAACAGATAGCCGTCCTTGTCCGAAACAAAGTCCTGGGTACCGTTGCCGTGGTGCACATCGAAATCCAGGATCGCGATCCGCTCGATCCCATACTGCTGGCGGGCGTAAGCCGCCCCCACCGCGACATTATTGAAAAGGCAGAACCCCATGGCCTTGTCGCGCTCGGCGTGGTGGCCCGGCGGGCGCACCTCGCAGAATGCCGCCGAGACTTCTTTCGCAACCACCTTGTCCACAGCCAGCACCGCGCTGCCAGCGGCCAGCAGTGCGGCGTTCAGCGTCTTCGGGCACATTGAGGTATCGCCATCGAGCACCACCGTGCCCTCCTGCGGCGCCTGCGCGAAAATGGATTCGATATAGTCCTTGTTATGTACCAGTTCCAGCAGTGCCGGATCCACCGGCTCCGGCTCGAAGTGACGCAGGACAAAATCGAGTCCCGTGCTGATCAGGCGATCCTCGATGGCGCCGAGGCGCGCTGGCGATTCCGGGTGGTAATCACCCATTTCATGGCCGGCGCAGGCGGGGTGGCTGACTATTCCGATTGTCATATCTATTCCTTGGGGTCAGAGCTTTGGCTCTGACCCCATTTATCGTTGTTGGACTTTAGGGGTCAGAGCTTTGGCTCTGACTCCAGCCGATTTAAGGGGTCAGAGCTCACGCTCTGACCCCTTGCTTTTCAAATCCAGCTCCAGGTAAACCTCACCCATATCATCACCGGGCTTACTCACAAA
Organism: Biformimicrobium ophioploci; assembly: GCF_030270605.1. GTDB lineage: Bacteria > Pseudomonadota > Gammaproteobacteria > Pseudomonadales > Cellvibrionaceae > Biformimicrobium > Biformimicrobium ophioploci. The sequence goes on along the minus strand of NZ_BSYJ01000004.1, from coordinate 475,569 downwards.
ACCCCGGTTCTCGAACACCGCCAGCATCGGCTTGTTGTCGCGACGCACCGCGGCGATCATCTTGTCAATGCCGCGCATGCGCGCCACCTGCTCCATCTCCTTGAGCAGTGTTGAGGCGATACCCTTGCCGCGCCGGCTTTCCTTGATCACAAACGCCACCTCACAACTGTTGTTGGCCTCGATATAGTAGTAGCGGCCAACCCCCTGGATCACTTCACCTTCCTCCTGGTCGGTAAAGCAAAGAGCCAGGTCCTTTTCCTGGTCGACACTCACCAGACTACAGGATTTTTCCCGGGACATATGCGTTACGTGGTGATTGTAACGCATCATCAGGGTCTCCTTGTTGTGGGTATAAAAGAACTCCTGCAGCTTGCGCTCATCCGCCGGGTGCAGCGGCCGCAACGTATACTCAATGCCATCGAACGTGTACTTTTTCATTTCCACCGGCCCCAGCTCCGGCACAGGCGTTGGCATCTGCTCCTGGTATTCCGGTACCCAGTAATACTTGCGCACTTCATTCAGCAATTCACGACGGAACCTGGGGTGCGCAATCCGGATCAGCTCCAGCGCACGCTCGCGAATACTCTTGCCACGCAGGGAAGCAATGCCGTATTCGGTCACGACATAGTGCACATGCCCGCGCGAGGTCACCACCCCGCCGCCTTCGGTAACCTGGGCGACGATCTTGGAAATTTTACCGTCCTTTGTGGTCGAGGGCAGTGCGATGATCGGCTTACCGCCCTTACTCAGCGCTGCACCGCGGATAAAGTCCACCTGGCCGCCAATACCGCTGTAAAACTTGTAGCCGATGGAGTCGGCCACAACCTGGCCAGTAAGATCCACTTCAATCGCACTGTTAATCGACACCATATTGTCATTGCGCGCGATCTTGACCGGCGAATTGACATGCTCTGCAGGATAGAACTCCACATGGGGGTTGCCGTCCACAAAATCGTACAGGTCGCGGGTACCCATGCAGAAAGTGGCAATGGTCTTGCCCTTGTGGAATGTCTTGCGCCGATTGTTGATCACACCCTTGCGGATCAGGTCGATCACTCCGTCGGAGATCATCTCGCTGTGCAGGCCGAGGTCCTTGTGGTTGCCAAGGTAGCGCAACACGGCATCCGGTATTTTGCCGATCCCCAGCTGCAGGGTGGCGCCATCCTCAATCAACAGAGAGACATACTGGCCGATCTGCTCTGTCACCTGGTCGAGCTGCGGCGGCGCCAGTTCCGGAATCGGCTTGTCCGAATCCATCCAGGCCGATATCTGGTCGATATGGATAAAGCTGTGACCATTGGTGCGCGGCATATTGGGGTTGACCAGCGCTACCACATGACGCGCATTCTTCACCGCTGCCGATACCACATCGACACTGACACCCAGCGAGCAGTAGCCGAACTCGTCCGGCGGCGTGACCATCACCAGCGCGGCGTCCAGCGGCAGGATCCGGTCACTGAACAGGCGCGGCACTTCGGACAGGAAACTCGGGGTGTAATCTGCACGCCCTTCCGCGATGGCCTGGCGCACGTTGTCGCCGCCAATAAACAGCGAATTGACCTTGAACAGGTCGTCGTATTCACGCCTGGCCCAGTGATCTTCCAGCGTGAGGATGTGGGTCGCTTCTATATCCCGCAGTTCGCCGCGATGCGTGATCAGGTCATCGACCAGGGCAGAGGGGACAGCGGCATTGGAGCCGATAAAGATGCGATCGCCGGATTTGAGGAGATCTTTCCACTGGAAGGTGGCCCCGGATCTGGGGTGAGTCAACATAACGCTTACCTGCTTCTTTTAGCGTTGCAGATAATAATAGCGTTTGGCTGCAATTACTGGGGTCAGAGCGATAGCTCTGACCCCATAAGTTCATCAGTCCTGAAAGAGCCACTGCACCGCAGCGGGAAACTCGGCCCGCCAGAAACCTTCGTTATGGCCCGCACCGGCCACAACACGCGAAACCAGGACGTCATCCGCGTGCCCATTACTGCGCAGCTGTGCCGTCATACGCTGCATATTCTCCACCATCTCCTCGCCTTCCTCACTGCCCATCAGCAGGTACAGGCGGGCATCTTCCGGTACCTGGGCTGTACGGGAATGCTCGAAGATCTGCGGGCCGGTCCAGTAAGCCGGAGAAAAAATACCGGCCTTGCTGAACACCTGCGGATAGCGGTGAATCGCATAGTGGGAAATATGCCCGCCCATGGAACTGCCCATGATGGCGGTATGTTCCCGGTCGCCCAGGGTGCGGTAGTTGCGGTCGATATACGGCTTCAGGGTCCCGACCAGAAAAGCCAGGTAGTCTTCCCCCTCACCGGCACCGAAGCGCTCATTGGCAAAGGGGTTCAACTCATTGATGCGTTTGTCATTGCCGTGATCGATGCCGACCACGATCAGCTCCAGTGCGTTTTCACTGGCAAGTTGATCCAGCGCCTCATCCACGCCCCACTCACCGGCATAGGCGGTCGTATCGTCGAACAGGTTCTGCCCATCGTGCATATACAGCACCGGATAGCGCTTGCCCGAGGTTGCATAGCCCGGCGGCAGGTAAAGACGCACGGTACGCTGACGCTCCAACGCGGGAATGGTAAACGCCTCATCCAGTACCGTGACATTGTTGCTGGCCGTAGAGGTGGAGGCGGAGGTGGAAGTGGACGGAGACGTATTGCCTGCAGCACCGCAGGCAACCACCATCCCGAGCAGCAACAGCGCGAGTTTATTCACCGGCAGCTTCCAGTTTCAGCACCACGGACTCCAGCGGCTGCAGCTTGATTGCCACGGTGGCCTTGCCGGCTTCCACCTGCAAAGTGCTGTTGAGTTCGCCGTAGAGCTGCTCTGCCATCGGGTAACTACCGTCTGCCAGCTCCCATGCACCCTGCACCTGCGCAGGCAACTGCAGCTCAAACGCCGCGCCCTGTTCGCTATCGAAGTTTGCAACGATCACCAGCTTTTCATCCTTGCCATTGCCGCCAGCGGCACGGGCAAAGGCGAACACCTTCTCGCTATAACCTTCGGTGTTCTCGCGATTGTACTGGTGCAGGTCGATATACTCGCCACGCAGTGCCACGCTGTCCTTGGACAGGTTCAGCACGCGCTTGTAGAAGTCGCGCAGCGCTTTCTCCTGTTCACTCAGCTGGCCGCCATCGAAGGCGCCACCGTTCATCCAGCGCTGGTGCGCGGGCACGCCCCAGTAATCGAAGATGGTGGTGCGGGTCGGGTCACCAAAACCGGCGTCGCCCTCGCCTTTCTCGCCAACATCCTGGCCGAAGTAGAGCATGGTCGCAGAGGTACCGATGGTTGCTGAAACCACCATGGCCGGGCGGGCCTTCTCCGCATCGCCGGCGAAGTCCGGGCTCGCGATACGCTGCTCGTCATGGTTTTCCAGGAAGCGCAGCATATAGCGATCGATGTCCGCCACTTCGCGCTGGCGCTCGACAATGGCATCGGTGCTCTCACGGCCCTGCATGATCGGCTTCAGCGTGTCGTACAGGCCGACCTTGTCGTACAGGTAATCCATCTTGCCCTGGTAAAGGTAATCGCGGTACAGATCCGGGTTATAAACCTCTGCCAGCAGGAAGGCGTCCGGATTGGTCGCCTTGATCGCCGAGTTCAGGTAGCTCCAGAACTCCACCGGTACCATCTCGGCCATGTCATAGCGGAAACCATCCACACCCTTCTCCAGCCAGTACTGGGTGATATCGCGGAATTTTTTCCAGCTCGGCGGTACGTCCTTGCCCTGCCAGAAAGCAAAGTGCTCGGCCAGGTCTTTCTGCGCATATTCCGCCGGCAGCTTCGGGAAGTCGAAGCTACCGTCCGGGCGCACACCGTAGTTGATCTTTACGGTTTCATACCAGTCGTGGAAACCCGGCTGTGCCGCGCGGGCACCGTTGCCGGTCCACTTGGCCGGGCTCTCATCAAACACGCCGTCCGCCAGCGGGTGCGCTTCGCCACCAATAGGCTGGTAACCACCCTCGGGCTCCGGCACGCGGAAATCCTGGCCCACCACGTAATAGAAATCATTGTTGGGCGCATACTCGACGGACGTATCGTCATTCGCACCGAAATCTTCCACGCCTTCCGGCTTGGCCAGCGAACGATAGTTCCGTGCAACATGGTTCGGCACGATATCGATCACCACCTTGAGGCCGTGCTTGTGGCTGCGCTCGATCAGTGCTTCAAACTCTTCGAGACGCCGGGCCGGATCCTGGGCCAGGTCCGGGTTCACACTGTAGTAATCACGTACGGCATAAGGAGAACCAGCGCGGCCCTTGACCACATCCGGATCATCCTGGTCGATACCAAACTCGGTATAGTCCCCCACCAACGCATGGTGCGGCACGCCGGTGTACCAGATATGGGTCACACCCATCGCCCGGATTTCCTGCAGCGCCTTGTCGGTAAAGTCGGCAAACTTGCCAACACCGTTTTCTTCCCTGGTACCCCACTGCTTGTTGGTGGTATTGGTATTGCCGAACAGGCGGGTAAACACCTGGTAAACCACCGGCTTTTGCACGACGGCAGCCTGAGACGCCTCTGTTTCTGCCGGCTGTACCTGAACGCTTTTCTGCGCGCGTTCATCGCCGGAGCAGGACGCCAGCACCAGCGCGCCCAGTAAAAGGGAAAGTTTTTTCTTGATCATATTGTTCTACTGTCTATCAGCCTGAATCTTTTATTCGCTGTTATTCTGCCGGCGAAATTTTTATGTCCTGTGCCCCACCCTGCCACTGCACGGTAAAGGTCAGGGTGCGTAGCTTGCGATCGTATTCGAACTCGACCGGCTCGCCCTCCAACTGGACAGCACCCGGAACCTGCGGCCAGTTATGCACCGTCACAGAGATTTCGCGCTGCTGCGGTGCGCCCGAGAAACCCTTGCCGCTTTTCTTCATGGACAGGGTCAACGCGGCACCTTTGCGATCCGCCCCAAACGTGAGCAGTTCAAATTCGCCCTTGTCGATGCTCTTGTGCGTGCGACCGTCGTCATCGAACAGCTCAGCGCTGGACTCGGTCATGGACTCATCCGCCCAGTAGTGCAGCTGCAGTTTTTCCGTGGAGTAGTCACGGGTCGTGCGGACCGCATCCACCATCGGCACCAGCGAGCCTGCACGAACCAGCACCGGAATGGTATCGAGTTTCACGCGAACGCTGATTTCACGGTCGCCTTCGTAACGCTCACCACTCCAGAAATCAAACCAGGCACCCGCAGGCAGTCTGACCGGTACACGGCGCAGCCCGCTCTCCTTCACCGGCGCCACCAGGAAGGCATCTCCCCACAGGTAGGCATCGGTGTAGTCGAACAGGGATTCATCCTCGAAAAACAGCGGTCGCATCAGCGGCATGCCGCTGACAGCATTCTGATAAGCGAGGGTGTAGTTGTAGGGCAACAAACGGTAACGCAGCTTGACGTACTCACGCAGGATATTGCGAGTCTTGCGGTCATGCAGCACCGGCTCAGGGGCAATATGCTCCTGCGCATGCGGGCGGTAAACCGGCTGGAACACACCGTACTGCAGCCAGCGAATATAGAGTTCGCGATCGAACTTCTCACCACCGGCAAAGCCGCCCAGATCAGAGTGGATGTAACCGAAGCCCATCAGGCCCATCTGCAGCGCGAGCTCCACCTGCGGCTTGAGGCCACCCCAGGTGCGGTTTACGTCACCGGTCCAGGGAATCATGCCGAAGCGCTGGCTGCCGGGAAAGCCGGCCCGCATCATGATAAACGGACGCTGTTCCGCGAACTCGCGCTCGTGGTTTTCGTACAGCAGCTGCGCCCACTTGTGCCCGTAGGCATTGTGAACGGCATCGGCAGGCCCGACCGCATGGATGGTATCCGACGGGTGTACTTCCGGCTCGCCCAGGTCGCCCCAGATACCGGCCACACCCTGCTCAAGCAGGCCCTTGTTGATATTCCAGAACCAGTCCGCCGCCTTTTCGTCGAACACATCCACCAGACCGGTATTGCCGAAGTAGAAGTCGAACGTCTTCGGCCTGCCGGCCAGGTCCTTCGCCAGTACATCCGCCGCAACGGCATCATCCCAGCGCTTTGAACTGGTCAGGATGAACGGCTCGGTAACCAGGATGGTATTGATACCGTCGGCCTGGAAGTCCGCGATCATCTGCTCCGCATTCGGGAAGGCGTTGCGATCCCAGTCCAGGGTACCCATATGGCCCTTGATGTCGGGACCGAACCAGAAAATATCCAGCACCACGGCGTCGAGCGGGAAGTCCTCCTCGCGGAACTTCGCCACCACTTCGCGCACTTCCTTCTCGGAGCGATAACCGAAGCGCGAGGCAAAATTGCCGAGCGCCCAGCGCGGCGGCAGCGGCTGGGCGCCGGTCACTGCCGTGTAATTGCCAATCAGGTCCGGATAATTTTCCCCGGCAACCACCACATAACCGGTACGGCCGGCGACGGCCTCAAACTGCAGCACGTCGGCTTCGGTCTTGCCGATATCGAGGTGACCCGAGGCGCTATTATCAAACAGCAGCAGGTATTTGCGATCCGACATCACCGCCGGCAGGCTGAAATACATCTGCTCGGATTCGGTCTCGTAGCCGTAGTGGGCGCGATTGTAGAGCGGCATGCGCTGGCCGCGCCGATCCATACCCATGACACGCTCGCCGCCGCCAAGAAGCTTTTCCCCAGGTGAGAGTGCAAAGCGGAAACCGCGCATGGTGTCGTGGGCGAAGAACCCGGCTTCCTCGCGCAACAACAGTTCATCACCGCGGTAGAAAGCGATCTGCAGGGGCGCCTTGCGGATTTCCGCACGGATAGCGCCCGCATCCACGATCAGCCTGTCATCGCGCTCCTGCAGTTCCACAGCGCTGGCTTGCAGGCCTTCCTTGAGCGCATAGGAGGGCAGCTGGCGTACGCCTTCCGCACTGTAATGCACCTCAAACGCATGCGCATTCAACGCGCGGATACGCACGCTGGTGTTATCCGGTGCATCCGTGCGAATCTGCAGCACATTGCTGTCCAGCTGGTGGCCGGCATAATCCTGAGCCACCAGCGGCAGGCTGGTGGCCAAAGCCAGCATCACGAAAAAGCTTTTCAGTCTCACGGCGCCAGCTCCAGGATCAGCGCGCTCCTGGCCGGTACGCTGAATCTTTTCAGGCTGTGAATCTTGCCGGACAGGGCATCGGTGCCGCGGCTGAAGCCTTTCAGCATTTCCGGATAATCCTTGCCGTTGACCTCGGTGGTCTCGTCGTTCTTATTGAGCACGACCATGACCTTTTCCTTGCCGTGGAAACGGAAGTACACGTACAGGCCATCGGCCGGTGCGTAGTGCGCAAGCTTGCCTTTATGAATCGGCGCGGATGTCTTGCGCCAGTTCAGCAGTTCACGCAGGTATTCCTGCGCTTCGCGCACGTCCTGTGGCAAATTTTTACCACTGAAGGCGTCCACCGTGTCGCCGTCCCAGCCACCGGGGAAATCCGCGCGGATCACGCCATGATCGTTGCTGTCCGGGTTTGCCTGCAGGATTTCAGTACCGGAATAGATCTGCGGGATACCGCGCGTGGTCGCAAAGAAAGCCATGGCCATGCGCCACAGTGCCTTGTCCTCGCCCAGCTGGGTATAGATGCGGCTCTTGTCGTGGTTGTCCGGGAAAATCACCAGATTGTAGGCGTCGCCGTAGAGGAAATCGTTGACCAGCGAGCGGTAGATGTACACCAGACCGTTCCACTGGTCTTCCTCTGCGGTCAGTCCTTTCACCACGGCTTCCTGCAGCGGGAAATCGAACACGCTCGGCAGCTCGGAAACATAGCCATCGTGCGTATGGCTGCCCTTTTGCCAGTAGGCCAGCAGCGCCGGGTTGGTGGTCCACTCTTCACCGACAATGTTCAGGCGCGGGTATTCGGCCATGACACGACGGCTCCACTCGGCCAGGAAACGCTTGTCCGAGTAGGGGTAGGTGTCCACACGAATGCCACTCAGGCCTGCGCTTTCCACCCACCAGATACTGTTCTGGATCAGGTAGTTGGCAAAGTACGGGTTGCGCTGGTTCAGGTCCGGCATGGTGTTAACGAACCAGCCATCGGTGAAGCCCCTGCGATCGGCATTCACGCCGTAGGGGTCGTGCAGGGTCTCGCGGCGATGCGTGGTCGGTACAAAGCGGTTGCCGTTATTGATCCAATCCTTGAACGGAGGCTGCCTGGCCCACCAGTGCTCGGAACCGGAGTGGTTCAGCACCACATCCATGATCAGGCCGATACCGCGCTTGCGCGCTTCGCGCGACAGGGTGAAATACAGCTCGTTGCTACCGTAGCGTGGATCGATGCGGTAGAAATCCGTCATCGCATAGCCGTGGTAGGAGTACGCCGGCATGTTGTTTTCACGCACCGGGTTCAGCCACAGCTGGGTGAAACCCATGTCCTCGATATAGCCGAGGCGGTCGATAATGCCCTGCAGGTCGCCGCCGTGACGGCCGCCGATATTATCGCGGTCCGGACCTTCCAGCATGCCATCGACCTTGTCGTTCTGCGGGTCACCATTGGCAAAGCGGTCCGGCATAACCAGGTAAATCACATCTGCCGGGCTGAAGCCCTTGCGCTGTGCGGAACCGGCAGCGCGTTTCTGCAGCGGGTAGTCGTAGCTGGCCACCTCTTTATTGCCCTGCATAAAGCGCAGCGGTAGGGTCCCGGCCTGTGCGGAAGCGGAAATTTTCAGGTCGATAAACAGGTAATCGCGGTCATCGCCTGCGCGGCTGGCGCTGATGGTCACGCCGGGATAATCCAGCTGCGGTGCCAGGGATCCGATCTGGTCACCCTTGACCAGCAACTGCAGTTTCGAAGACTGCATCCCCACCCACCAGCTTGGTGGCTCAACCCGGTCGATGGTAGCGGCAGTGGCGGAGCTAATCGCCAGGGTCCACAGCAACAACAGGCGTTTCAACATGTGATGTCCTTGATTTTGTTATAGAGGTACGGCCATTCTCGCCGCCAAGACTACCCCCTCTGAAACTAAATGCCTCCCCCCCGCCAGGGTGGGATGCCCCTCTGGTGCACCCGAGATTTTAATCAAACACAGGGAAAAGCGTTCATTTCCTAAAAAACCCAATAAAAACAGAACGATATCAGCCTTGGGGGCCAACCGTGGAAAACCTTCCATCTCGCGCGCGACCGCAATCCGCGCTCTCAATCCTTACACTCACCCTCGTTTGCGGCGGCGCAATCACCGCAAACGCGTCAGACACACCCGCACCCGCCAGCGTAAACATACCGGGCACAATCCAGAGCCAGCTCGGCTGCAGCGGCGACTGGCAGCCCGATTGTGCGGAGTCGATGCTTACCCACGATGCCGACAGCGACAAGTGGATCAGGGCATTCAGCCTGGTTGCGGGAGATTATGAATACAAGGCCGCCCTCAATGGCGACTGGGGCGAGAACTACGGCCTTAATGCCGTACGCGACGGCAACAATATCCCGTTGCAGCTGGGTGCCGATGCGGAAGTGGTCTTCATCTACGACCACGAGACGCACTGGATCACAGACAGCCGCAACAGCACCATCGCCACCGTTGCCGGCAACTTCCAGGCGTTTCTGGGCTGCCCCGGTGACTGGCAGCCGCAGTGCCTGCGCAGCTGGATGCAGGACCCGGACGGCGATGGCATCTATACCTTCACTACGTCCGCGTTGCCAGCCGGCAATTACGAATTCAAGGTCGCCCTGAATCGCGGCTGGGACGAAAGCTACGGCGACAATGGCAATAACATTACCTTTTCGATCCTGAGCGACAATGACGAGGTCTACTTTTCCTTCGACCCCGCCAGCAAGGCGATCGAAGTCAGCGGTGATGGCGTGCCCAAGGGCGACCTGAGCAAGGACCGCGCCCACTGGGTTGACGCTCACACCCTGCTCTGGGATATCGATACCAGTGCCGGCGACCAGATCCACCTGCATTACAGTGCAGACGCCAGCCTCGCTCTTGGCGTCGGAGGCCTCAGCAGCGATGGCAGCATCGCGCTCACCCCGACCGATATTCCGCAAGCGGTTGCCGACAAGTTCCCGCACCTGGCTGGCTACTCGGCCTTTGCCCTGCCCGCGGACTTTGACGCGAACAGCGTCGCCAGCCATCAGCTGGCGCTCAGTCACGCAGACGGCAGCGGCAAGCAGCTGGACGCTACCGGATTACAGCTAGCCGGCATGCTGGACAGCCGCTTCTATGACGACGGCCCACTGGGCGCACTGGTCAGCGACAGCAATGTCGAATTCCGCCTGTGGGCACCCACCGCGCGTCGCGTGCAGGTGCGCCTGTTCACCGACCCGCAACAGGAAATACCAGACGCAGTACTCGAAGCCACACGTGACGGCGCCACCGGTACCTGGTCGGCAGTGACCGACAGTAGCTGGGACCGCGCTTACTACGAATATGAAGTAGAGGTGTATTCCTACTTCAGCCGCCAGGTGGAAACCAACCGCGTCACCGACCCCTACTCCCTCAGCCTGTCGGAGAACAGCCGCCTGAGCCAGGTGATCAACCTGAACGATGCTGACCTCAAACCAGAGGGCTGGGACGCGGTAGAGAAGCCCGCACTGGGACAGGCCGAAGATATCTCCGTCTACGAACTGCACGTACGCGATTTCAGCGTTGCCGACAATGCCGTGCCAGAAGTGGAGAGGGGCACCTTCGCAGCCTTTGCGAACCCGGAAAGTACCGGGCGACAGCACCTGCGCCAGCTCGCCGGCGCCGGCCTCACCCATATCCACCTGCTGCCGGCATTTGACTTCGCCACGGTGAATGAAAACCGCAGCGCCCAACTCCAGACCGAGGATCTCTCTGTGTATGCGCCGGACAGCGAAATACAGCAGGAGAAGGTCAACGCGATCCGCGACGCCGATGGCTTCAACTGGGGCTATGACCCGCTGCACTTCACCGTGCCGGAGGGCAGCTACTCTACCCAGCCGAACGGGCCAACGCGTATTCGCGAGTTCCGCGGCATGGTGCAGGCACTGGCAGAGGACAACCTGCGCGTGGTCATGGATGTGGTGTACAACCACACCAGTTCCTTCGGGCAGTGGAACAACTCCATCCTCGATAAAATCGTCCCCGGCTACTACCACCGCCGTAATGCAGACGGCGGCGTCGAGATGAGCAGCTGCTGTGCGAACACCGCCAGCGAACACGCCATGATGGAAAAGCTGATGCTGGACAGCCTGCATACCTGGGCTACCGCCTACCGTGTGGATGGCTTCCGCTTCGACCTGATGGGCCACCACACCAAGGCCAACATCCTGAACGCACAGACCATGCTGCAGTCCCTGACGGCTGCCACAGACGGTATCGACGGCAGCAGCATCTACCTGTATGGCGAGGGCTGGAACTTCGGCGAAGTGGTCGATGACGCGCGCTTTGTACAGGCGCGGCAGTCCAATATGGCTGGTACCGGCGTAGGTACCTTCAACGACCGCATCCGCGACTCGGTGCGTGGCGGTAACCCGTTTGGCGGCTACCTGGAACAGGGTTTCGGGAACGGCCTGTTTACGGACTCGAACGGCAAGTTCAACGGTGACGAAAAAGCCACCCTGCTGACACTGGCAGACAAGGTGCGTATTTCCCTCGCCGGCAACCTGAAGGACTTTGAACTCGAGGACGCGAGCGGCAATCTGGTGCTCGGCAAGGATTTCATCTACAACGGCCAGCCCACCGGCTATGTCGATGACCCGCAGGAGTCCATCAACTACATCGCCGCGCACGACAACGAGACACTGTTCGATGGTATCCAGATAAAAGCCGCCGCTGAAACCTCGATGGAGGAACGCGTGCGCATGCAGGCGTTCAGCAATTCGCTGGTACTGTTCGCACAGGGTGTGCCGTTTATCCATGCAGGACAGGAGTTCCTGCGCTCCAAATCCATGGACCGCGACAGCTACAACTCCGGCGACTGGTTCAATATTCTCGACTTCAGCTTTGAGCAAACAGGCTGGGGCCGCGGACTGCCCATCGCTGACAAGAACCGTGACAACTGGACAATGATGCAGCCGCTGCTAGCAGATCCCGACCTGGTACCCGGCAAGGAGGCCATGCAGCTTACGTCTGACATGTTCCGCGAACACCTGGCAATCCGCAGCAGCTCTGCACTTTTCCGCCTGCCTACCGGCACAGCGATCAAGGACGCGGTATCATTCCTCAATACCGGACCGGACCAGGTTCCCGGTGTGATTGTGATGCAGATCGATGATGCTGACGGCACCTACGACGCCGAACGACAGCGAATGGTCGTCATATTCAATGGCGACACGCAGGATCACAGCATCGCAATCAGTGACTACGCTAATGGCGACTATGCGTTGCATCCGCTGCAGCAGGACTCTGTTGACGCCCGCCTCGTAAATGCAGCCTACGCCGTGGATACGGGGACCTTCACCGTACCGGCCCGCACCACGGCGATATTTGAAGTCGTTCGGGGTGGCAGCAACGGTGGCAGTAATAGCGGCGGCAGCAATTCAGGTGGCGACAACTCCGGCAACGAAACGGAAGAGCCCCCGCGGGAATCCTCCGGCGGCGGTGCACTGTATCACCTGCTGCTGTTGCTGGCGGGGCTTGGCGGCATTCGCCGCCTGAGCGCCGGTCGCCGTGGAAACACTTGAATCAGGAAGTATCAATGGAAAAAATTAGCCTGCCTGGCAGCCATACGGACCTCAGCCGCTTGGTCATGGGGTTGTGGCGCCTGACAGACTGGAACATGGAGCCGCACGCGCGGCTCCGTTTCACAGAAGAAGTACTGGAGCTGGGCATCACCAGCTTCGATCTCGCCGACATCTACGGCGACTATCAATGCGAGGCCACTTTCGGCCATGTCCTGAAGCAGGCACCGGCACTCAGGGAAAAGATCCAGCTGGTGAGTAAATGCGATATCAAGCTGGTCGGTAGCGGCCGCCCGCACAGACTCAACCACTATGACACCAGTGCCGCGCACATCGAGTACAGCGTTGAGAACAGCCTGCGCGCACTCAATACTGACTACCTCGACCTGCTTCTGTTGCACCGCCCCGACCCGCTGATGAACGCGGATGAAACGGCAGAGATCCTCGACCGACTCGTGGCAAGCGGCAAGGTGCGCGCCATCGGAGTGTCCAATTTCCTGCCGCACCAGGCCGACCTGCTTGCCTCGCGACTGGAAAGTCCGCTGGCGGCCAACCAGATTGAAGCCTCCGTGCTGCACACGCAGCCACTGTTCGACGGCCAGCTGGACCACTGCCAGCAGCACCAGATTGTGCCCATGGGCTGGTCACCATTCGGTGGTGGGCGACTATTCACCGGCGTGGGGGAGCAGGAGCAACGCGTGCGCGACTGCCTCGATAGTATTGCGCGGGAGTACGACGCGTCCCCGTCCCAGATTGCGCTGGCATGGCTCTTGCGCCACCCGGCGAAAATTCTGCCAATCGTCGGCAGCGGCCAGATCAGTCGGGTGCGGGAAGCGGTGGGCGCGCTCAACTTTGAACTCGAGCGCGAGCACTGGTTCGAGATCCTCAAAGCCAGCCGCGGCCGCGATGTGGATTAGTACTTCTTTTCCCTACTGACCTTGCGATCTTTAGTTACAAGTCATGCAGGCATAAAAAAGCCGGCCCAGTGGGCCGGCAAAGAAATCGCCAGGGAGAGATCGCGAGGCGACCTATTCCAAACGAGAACGAAAGGAACTGTTACGCGAGCTTCAGCACGCGTGCACCCGCAGGCGGCAGCTGTACATTGCTACCGTCTACGACACCGGCAAAGCCGGCCGGGGTAATATCTTCTGCCACAACCTGCCCTTCCGGCAGGGTCCAGCTGCAGTTGTCCGCGCCAAGGTTCAGTACCACGAGCACATTCTCGCGGTAGAACACCAGCAGGTCGCCGGTCTCTTCAACCACTTCCATTTCAGCGGCGTCCAGCTGGGGGTATTGCTTGTACCACGTGAGCAACGCGCGGAACTGGTTGAGCATGGAACTGGCGTCATCCTGCTGCAGGCTCGCCGCTTTCTCGGCGTGTTCCTGCGGCACCGGCAGCCACGGCTTGACCGGGGAAAAGCCGGCGTTGGCTGCACCGCCATTGCTCCACGGCATGGGTGTGCGGCAACCGTCGCGGCCCTTGAATTCCGGCCACAGGTTGATGCCGTACGGGTCCTGCAGGTCTTCAAAGGCAATTTCTGCTTCGGTCAGGCCCAGCTCATCGCCCTGGTACAGGCACACGCTGCCGCGCAGGGCCAGCTGCATCAGCAGGAACAGGCGCGCGCGCTGCTCCGCCATTTCACCTTCGAAGCCCTTGTTCCAGCGCGACATCACGCGCGGCACATCGTGGTTGCCCACGGACCAACAGGGCCAGCCCTTGTTGATCACGTCTGCGTTCTTGGCCAGCGTCTCACGCAGGAACTCCGCGCTGCATTCCTCGGACAACAGGTCGAAGGAGTAAGCCATGTGCAGGCGGTTATCCGTGGTGTACTCGGCCATGATCTTGTGGGTGTTATCGTCACCCACCTCACCCACGGTCACGGTATCCGGGTACTGGTCCATCAGCTCGCGCACGCGCTGCAGGAATACCAGGTTTTCCGGCTGTGACTTATCGTGAATGTGCCACTGGTACTGGTAGGTATTCACCGGTACCTGGCCATTTTTGTCCAGCTCCAGGGGGCGTGCCGGATTGTCCTGCAGCGACTCGTTGTGGAACGCGTGGTTGATCGCATCCAGGCGGAAACCGTCGACACCGCGATCCAGCCAGAATTTCATGTCTGCCAGCAGCTGCTCCTGGACTTCCGGGTTGTGCAGGTTCAGGTCCGGCTGCTCTTTCAGGAAGTTGGTCAGGTAGTACTGGCGACGACGGGTGCACCAGCGCCAGGCGCTGCCGCCAAAGTTGGACATCCAATTGTTCGGTACACTGCCGTCCGGCTTGGGATCGGCCCACACGTACCAGTCGGCCTTGGCATTGTCGCGGCTGGAGCGGCTCTCTTCGAACCATGGATGCTGGTCAGAGGAATGACTCAGGATCTGGTCGATGATGATCTTGATACCGCGCTCGTGGGCGGCCTCGATCAGGCGATCGAAGTCCTCGAGCTTGCCGAACAGCGGGTCAACATCGCGGTAATCGGATACGTCGTAGCCAAAATCGGCCATCGGCGACTTGAAAAACGGCGAAATCCACACCGCATCCACGCCCAGGGAACGGATATAGTCCAGTTTGCTGGTGATGCCCGGCAGGTCACCGACGCCGTCACCGTTCGCATCACAAAAACTGCGTGGATAGACTTGATAGATAACGCTGGCGCGCCACCATTCTGGATTGATTCCGCTCATGTTCGACTCTGAATTCGGGTCTTGCCGATCTTGTACAAATGTAGTTGTACACATTATGGGCACCACTGGCGGGTCGTGCCTCCCCCACCCGGGGGGAGGAGCATTGGGGGAAGAGCAAGGTAGCTTCTCTAGCGGTCCTGCACGGAACGCAGCATGCGCTCTGCCAGCGCAATCGCCTCCTGCCGGTCACGCACGTCCAGCTTCTGGTAGAGGCTGCGGATATGGGTCTTGATGGTGCTGGGCGCGACCTTGAAATGCCGTGCGATGCGCTCGTTCGACAGGCCGGAGTGGATGGCATTGAGAACCTGCCATTCACGTGGAGTCAGCGGCGAGTGGCGCAACACATCGGGGACTGCGTCGCTGGACAGGATCTCCTCGATAATCGCCGCGTCCAGCTCAATACTGATCCCACCATCCAGCTCGGGAATCTGCTGGGCAACCTTCACCAGCTGCTCGGCGCGGGCGCGCAGCGCCTCGTCCAGCGGTACGTCGCCACCTTCCGCCTGCAACAGGGCCTTCAGCATGACGATCAACAGCTTGCCAAGCTGCAGGAAACTGGCCACGTAATTGCTTTCCAGCGATACCTGTAGCGCTCCGCGCAGGGTTTGCAACGCCTCGTCACGCTGCTCCTGCAGCCACTGGAGCTGCGCCCTAAGGATGCTGTTGCGCAGGCTGTCTGTCACCAGCCCACACTGGGTGCCGGCGCGCTCCAGCCTGGTCAGCACGCGGCCGGCATCGGACCAGCGCCCCAGCTCCACCAGCGCACGTACATGGTTGCGGCCGTGGCACTGCTCAAAGTGGTTATTGGGACTGTCGGCAACCGGTTCAGCACTTTCCAGCCAGGCGGCGATGGGCTCATTGTCGCGCAGGGCACGCCATACCAGCATACGGGTGGAGTCGGCGTTCGCGACCCAGTCGCGGTGGTAACGTTCACTGCTGAGCAGCTGGTCTATGCGCGCCAGCCACTCCTCGCATTCTTCTTTCTCCCCGCGCGCCCAGGCGATCTTCAGCAACAGCGTGTATTCCGGCAACAGCCAGCGCTCGCCCACCTTACGATTGATCTGCATGCCGCGACGCGCAGAGTTGCCGGCTGCCTCCAGGTCAAAACTTTCCCACTGCAATTGTGCGGCCAGACGGGAAATAAACTCGGCAATCGGCAGGCCGCCCAGATGGTGTTCTTCCACCAGCTTGTGGGCTTTTTTCTGCAGCAGCGTGGCTTTTTTCAGCTTGCCGCTCGCGATGGCGATTTCGGTCTGCTGGCACAGCGCCCAGGCCTCGCTGGGATAATCCGCCTCGGAATGGGCGAGGCCTTCTACCTCTTCCATGTGCGCCTGTGCCTGGGCCAGTTCACCGAGGCAGAAACTCGCCTCGCCTGTGACCAGCAGTGCACTGATACGCTCACCCGTCTGTTCTGGCTGCAACTGCTCCAGCGCCGCGCTGGCATATTCCACCGCCGCCAGGGTGTTGCCCCTGGCCACGGCGGCCTGGGCCCGCACCGTGGCGAACGCGCCATCGTGCCGGGCCCACTGTTCCCGGTCGTGCCGGGTCAGCCAGCTCTCGGCGCTGGCCAGCAGTTTTTCGGCCTTGTCATACTCGTACTGGTCGCGCGCCAGCTTGGCCGCCAGCAGGGTGAAATGGGCACTGCGCTTGAGCGCATCCTCCCCCAGCCACTCGAAACACTCACCCAGCATCCGGTGCTGGCCTTCACGTAACAACAATTCACCGCTGGCCTGAAGCAACTCCTGCACGCGCTCGGGGTCACCGGCCCGCAGCGCATGACGCAGGGCTTCCATGTGCTGCCCGGCCGCCTGCCAGCTGTCACTGGCCTTCAGGTGCAGCGCACGGGATTTATCCTGGTCCAGCAACTGGCGCTGCAGGAAGCGTGCAAAAACCGGGTGGTATCGAAACCACTCGCGACTGGAATCCAGCGCCTGCAGGAACAGGCCGCGGCTGGCTACCTGCTCCAGCAATTGCTGGCCATTGGGCAGGCCGCTCAGGGATTCGGCAAGGTCGGCATTGATTCGGGAAAGGATGCAGGTACTGGCGAGAAAATTGCGCAGGTCTTCGGGCAGGCGCTCGAGCACCTCTTCCGCCAGGTAGTCGAGGATATGACTGTGACCGCGCTCGAGGTCCTTGACGGTCTTGTCCAGCTCCTGCTCATCGCGCACGGTGAGACCCAGCAACTGTACCGCCGGCGGCCAGCCCTCGGTAATCTGCAACACCTGTTCGACCCGGTCGCTGCGGAGGCTGAACGGCAGGCGCTGCGACAGCATCTCCCCGATTTCCGCTGCGGTCAATGCCAGCTCGCGATTGTCGAGCTCCGCCAGTCGCCCCTGCAGCCGCAGCGATGCGAGCCCGAGCGGCGGCTGGCTGCGGCTGGTGATGACGATGCCAATGCCCGCCGGCGCATGGCGCAGCAGGAAGCGGGTGATTTCATGGACATCGGGGTTATCGATCTGGTGGTAGTCGTCCAGCACGATACGCAACTCGCTACTCAGGTAGCGCAGCTCCGCGAACAACTGGCTCATCAGCAGGGTCGGGTCTTCCTTGGGGTTCGCCGCCACCATCTTGCGGCACTCAGGCACGCCGTTGCCGGTGGCCAGGTGAATACTTTCAATCAGGTAACGGCAAAACTGGCTCGGCTCGTTGTCCGCCTTGTCCAGTGACAGCCAGGCCACCGGGTGCTCGAGCGTGGCAACCCAGTCTGCCACAAGGCTGGTCTTGCCATACCCTGCTGGCGCCGTGATAAGCACCAGCTGGTCGCAACTGCAACTGGATAACTGCTCACGCAGGCGTTGCCTCTCCAGGAAGGTTTCCGGGATGTCGGGCAGGCTGAGTTTGGAAGTGAGCAGCATTGCGATCCTGTATCAATCTGGGGCCGGCAATGCGCCCCCCTGAATTGTGCAGCCGCACAACACAAGACTGCAAAGTTGCTCAATTTTGCCACGGATCACTGCGGCTGACGAGGCATCCCCTGCCAGCTCTGGACTGGACTGGACCGGGTCAGTCTTCGCCGCCGTCGTCCTGAAGCAGGTGACCCAGCTTGCCTTTCTTGGTTTCCAGGTACTTGACGTTGTGGGGGTTGCGCCCGGTCTGGTGAGCGAGGCGCTCGGTAACAGAGATGCCCATGGCTTCCAGGGCTTTTACCTTGCGCGGGTTGTTGGTCATCAACTTGAGGGACTGGATGCCGAGATGCTCCAGCATCGGCTTGAGAATGGTGTAATCGCGCATGTCGGCCCCGAAACCGAGGGCCTCATTGGCCTCGACAGTATCGGCACCGCAATCCTGCAGGTGGTAGGCCTTGATCTTGTTCAGCAGGCCTATACCACGGCCTTCCTGACGCAGGTAGAACACTGCACCGCGACCCTCCAGGGCAATACGGTGCAGCGCGTGTTGCAGCTGTGCACCGCAGTCACAGCGCAGCGAGAACAGCGCATCGCCGGTCAGGCATTCAGAGTGAATGCGCGCCAGGACCGGTTCGTCGGTGCCCACATCACCCATGGTCAGTACAACATGCTCCTTGCCAGATTCGGTATCCTCGAATCCGTGCATCTCGAACATGCCCCAGGGGGTGGGCAACTTGGAAGACTCTACGTAACGAACGGTCAAAATAAAACCTCAGTCAAATCCGGCGGCGCGTATTCTAAGGCCAGACCCGGAAGTTTTCACCCGCACCTGAGCGCGGGCCAGCTTAAAGCATAAATGCAGCGGTCAGCTGCAGTATGCCAGCGGCAAACAACGCCGCCACAATATCGTCCAGCATGATACCAGCACCGCCATGTACCCGGCGATCGAGCCAGCCGATTGGCCAGGGCTTGGCGATATCGAATATCCGGAACAGCACAAAACCGTACAGCGCCCAGCCCCAGCCGGCAGGCGCCATAAACATGGTGATCCAGTAGCCCACCATCTCGTCCCAGACGATGCCGCCGTGGTCGTGCACACCGAGCTTGCGCGAAGCGGCGCCACACAGATAGATGCCCAGCAGCGCAGTCGCCACCAGCACCAGCAGGTACCAGGCGGGATTCAGCCCGGCAATCAGCAGCCACAGCGGGATGGCCGCCAGGGTACCGGCAGTGCCGGGCCCCTTGGGCACCAGCCCCGAGCCAAACCCGAACGCCAGTAGCATGACGGGGTCCCGAAGTAACTGGCCGAACGTAGGGGTATTCTGCTTGGTCATTGTTGTTGTTTTGTCATTGTTGTTACGTCCTGTATCGGGCTCTTTATAGGCAAGCTGTCTCAGAAATGCGTGTAGCCGGTCGCCGGTGGCTGCCACTCGGCACCGCTTTTCAGCATGCGCACTGCATTACCTTCAATCACCCGGCCAATTTCCGTTGCCTCGAGCACACCCGCGCTTACCAGTCGCTCCAGCTCAGAGCGGGATTGAGCCGGCACTGTAAAACATAACTGATAATCGTCTCCGCCGGACACTGCCATTGCCAGTGCCGCATCGTGATCCAGGGTCTGCGCGGCCAGCTCTGCTACCGGGACTTTTTCCGCATGCACCTCGGCGCCGACGCCGCTCTGCTCACAGATATGGCCCAGATCCGCCAGCAGGCCATCGGAAACATCCAGAGCCGCGCTGGCAAACGGGGCGATCAAAGCCGCCGCTTCGAGTTGCGGCTGCGGGTAATAAAAGGCGTTGCGCGCTTGCACCCAGTGCGATGCACCCGCATCCCCGGACAACACCAGTGGAAGAGCCGCGGCACCCGCACCCAGTTCTCCCGTCACGTAAACCAGGTCGCCCGGCTGGGCACCTGCTCGGGTCAGGGGACGCTCCGCAGCACCGGTGACCTGGATGGTGATGCACAGGGGGCCGCGCGTGGTGTCTCCACCGACCAGGGCAATACCGAATTTCTGCGCGGCTTCCCGCAGGCCCCTGGAGAAACCTTCCAGCCACACGGTATCAGGCTCCGGCAGTGTCAACGCCAGGGTGAACCAGAGCGGCTGTGCCGCACAGGCCGCAAGGTCGCTCAGGTTCACGCGCAGGGCGCGGTTTGCCAGGTCCGCCGGGTCCGCATTTGCCGGGAAATGCACCTCACTCACCAGGGTATCCACCGAGGTTGCCAGCAACTGTCCCGGTGGCGGCAACAGGATGGCGCAGTCATCGCCGATGCCCTGCACCACACCGTCTGCATCTGTTTCGGAGGCAAAAAAACGGCGAATCAGGTCAAATTCGCCGAGGGTATGTTCTTTGCTGGCAGGCACGATGCGTTATTTGCGGTCAGCCGCAACTTCAATCGCGCGCAGGTCTGCCGCAGTCTTGTCGAGGATACCGTTTACAAACTTGTGCGCGTCAGCCGGACCAAATTTTTTGGCCAGCGCAACCGCCTCATTGATCACGACCTTGTACGGCACATCCATGCGGCTCTTGAGCTCGTAGGTCGCCATGCGTAAAAGTGCACGCGATACCGGGTCCAGATCGTCCACAGGGCGGTCCAGGTGCGGCTCGAACGCCGACTCGACCTCGCCAAGGTTACGCGCAACACCGTAAAAGAGATCGCGGAAGTATTCGATATCCGCCTTGCCCATGTCGTTGTCGGCATGGAACTCGGCCTCGATGGCATTGAGGTTCGCGCCCGCCATGTGCCACTGGTACAGGGCCTGCATGGCGTAGTGACGCGCCTTACGGCGCGCAGATGCTGTGACTGTCATAAATCGCTCGTCAAATATTGGAAATCAGGGAAACCATTTCCAGTGCGGTTTCCGCCGCTTCACAACCCTTGTTACCCGCCTTGGTTCCGGAGCGCTCGATGGCCTGCTCAATGGAGTCCACGGTCAGCACACCGAAGGTAACCGGGATACCCGCATCGAGGGACACCTGGGCCAGGCCCTTGGTGCACTCGCCCGCAACGTATTCGAAGTGCGGAGTACCGCCGCGGATCACTGCACCGAGTGCGATGATTGCATCGAACTTGCCGGTAGCGGCCAGCTTCTGGGCCGCCAGCGGGAACTCGAAAGCGCCCGGTGCGTAGTAGATGGTAATGTCATCTTCCTTGATACCGTGGCGACGCAGGGTATCGAGGGCGCCGTCTTTCAGGCTCTCTACCACAAAGCTGTTCCAACGGCTCACCAGCAGTGCGTACTTGCCCTTGCAGCTGCTGAAATCCCCTTCAATGGTCTTGATGCTCATAGTCAGTCCGTTTCGTTTTTTCTCGGCATCGATGGCCGCGTAGTAAAAAATCAGTCTTCCGGGTTCAGGTACTCTTCCACTTCCAGGTCGAAGCCGGAAATGGCGCTGAACTTGAACGGCGCGCTCATCAGGCGCATCTTGCGCACATTCAGATCCTTGAGGATCTGTGAGCCGGTGCCCACCTGCTTGTAAACGAGGTCCTGGCTCGGACGCGCCTGCTTGCCGGCGATCATCCAGTCGATGCTTTCCTCGATTTCCTCTGTCGTCTCGTTATGACAGATCAGGATCACCGCACCCTTGCCTTCCTTCTCAACGCGCTGCATTGCGCGGCGGAAAGTCCACGGGGTGTACTGTCGATCTTCGGCGCGCTGGATGGTCAGCACATCACGCGCAGTGTTGCCAACATGTACACGAATCAGCGTGGGGTCTTCCGGGTTCAGGTCGCCCTTGTAAAACGCGAAGTGACGCTCCTGACGCGCCTTGTCCAGGTAGGTACGCAGGGTGAACTCACCATACTCTGTGCGTACCATGCGCTCGTTCACGCATTCAACAGTCTTCTCGTTAAGCGCGCGGTAGTTGATCAGGTCCGCAATGGTGCCGATCTTCAGGTTATGCTCGCGCGCAAACTCTTCCAGGTCCGGGCGACGCGCCATGGTGCCGTCCTGGTTCATGATTTCAACGATCACCGCGGCCGGCTCAAAGCCCGCCAGGCGTGCCAGATCACAACCCGCTTCCGTGTGGCCAGCGCGGCTCATCACGCCACCAGGCTGCGCCATGATCGGGAAGATATGCCCCGGCTGCACGATATCCTTCGGCTTGGCATTGCGGGCCACGGCAGCACGCACGGTGCGCGCGCGGTCGGCAGCGGAGATACCGGTGGTAACGCCTTCGGCAGCCTCGATGGAAACAGTAAAGTTGGTGCTGAACTGGGCACCGTTATCGCGCGACATCAGCGGCAGGTCCAGCTGTTCGCAACGCTCGCGCGTCATCGGCAGGCAGATGAGACCACGCGCATGGGTCGCCATAAAGTTGATGTCCTCGGCGCGCACCTGCTCGGCTGCCATCACCAGGTCGCCCTCGTTCTCGCGATCCTCGTCATCCATCAGGATGACCATCTTGCCGTGGCGAATATCGTCGATCAGTTCTTCAATGCTGTTAAGTTGCATGTTGTCTCATTTGTTTGCGCTTGTACCGGGATAAATGGGGTCAGGGACAGACGGGGTCAGAGTTGGCTTCACTCTGACCCCATTTACCTGACCCCACATATTCAAGCCTTGTTAAAACCGTGCTGCGCCAGGAATTCCATGGTCAGCCCGCTTTCCCCTTCCGGCTTGGCGGCGGCATCCCCTAATAATAGCCGCTCGAGGTAGCGCGCTATCACGTCCACCTCAAGGTTCATTTTTGTGCCGGCACGGTAACCATCGATCACGGTTTCCTGCAGCGTGTGCGGCACAATCGTCAGTTCAAATTCGGCTCCATCCACGGCGTTTACCGTGAGGCTGGTGCCATCTACGGTGATGGAACCCTTATGGGCGATATACTTGGCCAACTCCGCCGGCGCACGTACACGGAACCGCTCTGCCCTTGCCTCCTGGCGGCGCCAGACAATCTCGCCAACACCATCCACATGGCCACTGACAATATGGCCGCCAAAGCGGGTCTCCGGCTTCATCGCCTTTTCCAGGTTGACCCTGGTGCCCACACTCCAGTCACCGACAGTTGTCGCACTGAGTGTTTCCGAGGACACATCGGCCCAGTAACCATCGCCCGGCAACTCCACCACTGTCAGACATACGCCATTGGTAGCAATACTGTCGCCCAGCGCAACATCTCCAAGATCCAGCTTGCCGCTGCGGATGCGCAGGCGCAGGTCGCCGCTCTGCGGTTTGATTTCCGCGATCTCGCCGATGGCTTCAATAATCCCGGTAAACATAATTCGGTTACCTTTCTATATCCGTGCTGGCGGTAATCCGCCAGTCATGCCCGACCGCACGAACGTCAGTGATGGTGATCGGCAACACCGAACCCATCTTCGCAATCGGCAGCTCGAACATCGGCCGGCCGCTGCTGCCCAGCAGCTTCGGCGCGATGTACGAGATAATTTCATCTACGTGGGCGCCATACATAAAGGCGCCCGCCAGAGTTGCGCCACTCTCCACCAGTACTTCGTTGCACTGGCGACGCGCCAGCTCCTGCAACAGCGCCCCGAGGTCAACCCGGCCCTCACGCTCCGGCAGCACGATGACTTCTGCACCAGCCGCTGCCAGTGCCGCCCGTTTTTCTTCTGGCGCAGACGCCAGCGTACAGATCAGAACACCACCCGGTTCCTGCAGGATAAAAGACCTGGTACGGGTGCGGAGTTTGCTGTCAACGATTACCCGCAACGGCTGCACTTCGGCAACGTTTTCTGCCTGCTCTGCTGGCAGCGGCATTTCGTCGGCACGCACATTCATGCACGGGTTGTCGTGCAATACCGTCTCGACGCCGGTCACCACAGCGCAGGAACGCGCACGCAACAATTGCACATCCGCACGCGCGGCCGGGCCGGTGATCCACTTGGATTCGCCACTGGCCATACCGGTGCGGCCATCCAGGCTGACGGCGGTCTTGCAGCGCACCAACGGCAGCCCCAGGGTCATGCGCTTGATAAAGCCGGGATTCAGTGCACGACACTCTTCTTCCAGTACCGGGCCTTCCACCTCGATACCGGCACCTTTCAGCATTTGCAGGCCGCGCCCGGCCACTTCCGGGTTCGGGTCTTCCATGCCGAAGATCACCCGCGATACGCCCGCTTCAATCAGCGCCTGGGCACAGGGGCCGGTCTTGCCGGTATGGCTACAGGGCTCCAGCGTCACCACTACAGTGGCGCCCCGGGCCTTGTCCCCCGCTGCGCGCAGGGCATTGATTTCCGCATGGGGTTCACCGGCCCGCTCGTGCCAGCCTTCGCCCAGCACATTGCCGTCTGCATCGGTGATCACGCAGCCCACGCGCGGGTTCGGCATGGTCGTGTAAAGGCCGCGCCCTGCAAGCTGCACGGCGCGTGATATCAATTCAACAGGATTCACTGGGATTCGGTCTTGTCCGTAGATTCGGTCTGGAGGCGATCAATCTCTTCGCGGAACTCGCTGATATCCGCAAAACGGCGATACACGGAAGCAAAGCGCACATAGGCAACCTCGTCCAGTGCGCGCAGTTGCTGCATCACCTGCTCGCCAATAATCCGCGATGGCAGCTCCCGCTCGCCTGTCGCCTGCAGGAAGTGCTTGATCTGGGCAACGGCCATTTCCACCTTTTCCATACTGACCGGGCGTTTCTCGACAGCACGCAGAATGCCAGCGCGGAGCTTCTCCTCGTCAAAAGGCTCGCGGCGGCCGTTCTCCTTGACCACCCGCGGCAGCACCAGTTCCGCCACCTCGTAAGTGGTAAACCGGTCACGGCATTGCTGGCACTCACGACGGCGCCGCACCTGGTCGCCATTGGCCACCAGGCGGGAATCGATCACTTTGGTATCGGCTGCGCTGCAGAATGGACAGTGCATGGTGCGACTCGCTGCAAAATTGCGCGAATATTACCACATTTGGAGTCAAGTGCGCCCCGAAACGGGGCGCACAACCAATCAGAAGATTTTCTCGCGCTCGATCAGGCGCAGCCACAGGCGCTGGCGCAAGTCATTGATGGGCCGCGGGGTCGCCAGCGGGATCCAGGTATTGGCCAGTGTCGCCTCATCCGGGTACACAATCGGGTTGCGCAACAGCTCCGGCGCCACGAAGGGCTCCGCTTCCAGGTTGGCATTGGCGTAGTGCATCTCGTTGGAGATTTCGGCAATGACCTCGGGCTCCATCAGGTAGCTCATGAACTCGTAGGCTTCGTCCACATTGCGCGCATTGGTGGGCATGGAAACCACATCCACCCACAACGGGAAGCCCTCCTCGGGCATGATGTAGCGAATATTGTGGGACTTGCCGGCCTCTTTGGCGCGCTCCTGCGCTTCGAGGATATCGCCGCTCCAGCCGTGTGCGATACAGCGCTTGCCGCTGATCAACTCCTCGACATATTCACCGGAATCGAAGTCCGTGATGTGCAGACGCACCTTTGCCAGCAGGCTACCCACCTGGCGCTGGGCGCCGCGGCCAAAATCATTGGGATCCTTGCCGATATACTTGAGCCCTACATCGAAGATCTCCTCCGGCGAGCGCATCAGAGTGGCACCACAGGAGGCCAGCTTGCCCAGGTTTTCCGGGTCAAACAGCAGGTCCCAGCTGTCCGGTGGCAGGGTGCCGCCGAAGGCCTCGCGCACCTTCTCCACGTTGTAGCCGATACCCACAGTGCCCCAGAGGAACGGGAAGGCGTACTCGTTGGCCGGATCGAAGTTGCGCAGGCGCTCCATAAAGGCCGGGTCATTGCGCTTCCAGCCGCGGATGCGCTCCGGGTCCAGCTTACTGATGGCGCCGCGCTGGATATAGTAGGGAATGTTATCGGAGCCCGGCACGATCACATCAAAGGAGCGCCCCTCCTTCAGCCACATTTCCTCCAGCTCCTCGATATCGTCAAACTCCACATAGTTGACCTTGATACCGGTACGCTGCTCGAAATTGGTGAGGGTGTCCTCGGCGATGTATTCGGACCAGTTGGCAAAATTCAGCTCGCGCTGCTGGGCCTGGGCCTTCGCGGCGGCCGCGACAGCCAGCCCCACGATCAGGGCTCCGACAAACTGGTACAGGTGAACCATTTTAACCTGCATATTTCCCCCTAATAACCGGCCAGACACCATTTATTACTGGCACAAATGTACAAACTTATTGGTATAAACAACGCAAATTAAACCAAAGTTTGGAACTTTAGTCCTTTCCATTTATGACTGATAGGCCACATTTTGGCGCAAACGTGCCACGAAATACGGGTTAACGATGCTGTAGGAGAGTGGTTAGGAAGTGGTTAGCAACACTCGCAGGACAAGAGAGACTGAGAGTTAGGCGGGATCAGGAGGCGGGATCAGGACGCCGCATTGCACGGCGCCCTGGCAATCAGATCAGGCGTAAACCGGATAGCGGCCGCAGATCTCGAGGACCTTGGCTTTCACCTCTCCGATGACCTGCTCGGAAGTGCCGTTTTCCAGGCTTTCCAGCACATCGCAGATCCAGTGGGTGAGCTGCTTGGTCTCTTCGACACCGAAACCTCGGGTGGTGATTGCCGGCGTACCGACACGCAGGCCACTGGTGATAAACGGTGAGCGCGGGTCGTTCGGGACCGCGTTCTTGTTCACGGTGATGTTGGCATTGCCTAGCGCCTCGTCAGCATCCTTACCGGTGTAGGGCTTGCCAATCAGGTCCACCAGCATCAGGTGATCATCGGTACCACCGGACACAATGTTGATACCGCGATCCAGGAAGGTCTCCGCCATGGCGCGCGCGTTGTCCAGCACCTGCTGCTGGTATGCGCGGTAGTCATCGCCCATGGCTTCCTTGAACGCAACAGCCTTGGCCGCGATCACGTGCATCAGCGGGCCACCCTGGCCGCCCGGGAATACCGCAGAATTCAGCTTCTTCTCGATTTCCTCGTTGGCCTTGGCAATGATGATACCGCCGCGTGGACCGCGCAGGGTCTTGTGGGTAGTGGAAGTCACCACGTCAGCGTGCGGCACCGGGTTCGGGTACAGGCCAGCGGCGATCAGGCCGGCAACGTGGGCCATATCCACAAACAGGTAAGCGCCAACCTTGTCGGCGATCTCGCGGAACTTGCCCCAGTCCATCACGCGGCTGTATGCGGAAAAGCCTGCGACGATCATCTTCGGCTTGTGCTCCAGCGCCAGGCGCTCGACCTCATCGTAATCCACCTCGCCGGTTTCGGCGTTGAGGCCGTACTGCACCGCATTGTAGATCTTGCCGGAGAAATTCACCTTGGAGCCGTGAGTCAGGTGACCACCGTGGGCCAGGCTCATGCCCAGTACGGTATCGCCCGGCGCACACAGCGCCTGGTATACCGCAGCGTTGGCCTGGGAGCCTGAGTGCGGCTGCACATTGGCGTAGTCCGCACCGAACAGTTTCTTGACGCGCTCGATGGCCAGGTCTTCCACCACATCGACGTGCTCGCAGCCACCGTAGTAACGCTTGCCAGGGTAACCCTCGGCGTATTTGTTGGTCATACTGCTGCCCTGCGCCGCCATCACCAGCGGGCTGGTGTAGTTCTCAGAAGCAATCAGCTCGATGTGTTCTTCCTGACGACGATCTTCCTTCTGGATGGCATCCCAGACGTCCGGATCAAACGAGGCGATAGTGGCGGATTTATCAAACATGGCAGCCCTCGGCATTTGTACGAAATTTCACCGGCCGAGGCCGTCAGCCCCGGTAAATACCAGTGAGAAGTGTAGAAAGGCGCGCATTGTACACCAAGTGACTGATGCGGTCGCATGTGAAATCGCCGCCGGACGGGGCTTTGCGCGGATCGGGCCACGCCCCGCTGGCCGTTGGATATCCCGGGCTGGCTAACTGAATCTGGCGCGCTATTCCTTGCCGACCGGGCGACTGAACATTTTCTGTATCGAGGAGAAGTCCAGCCGTTTTGCGGCCTCCGTACCGCCATGCAGCTGGTACAGGTTCCTGGCCAACGCGCCCAGGGGGGTAGAGGATGCGCTGCCGGCGGCGGTATCCATGGCGAGGCCCAGGTCCTTGAGCATCAGTGCCACCGCGAAACCGCCGAGGTAACCGTTGCTGGCAGGCACGCCTTCCATCACCCCGGGGTAAGGATTGTATTTTTCCAGGGTCCAGTTGCCGCCGGAACTGGACCGCATGATTTCCGATAGCACCGCCGGGTCCAGGCCATTGTCCACCCCCAGCTGCAGTGCCTCGGCGGTACCGATCATCTGGATGGCGAGCAGCATATTGTTGCAGGTCTTGGCCACCTGGCCGGCACCGGCAGGGCCCGCGTGAAAGATATTGGCCCCCATCGCTTCCAGTACCGGGCGAGCGCGCGCAATCGCTTCAGCATCTCCGCCGCACATAAATGAGAGCGTACCGGCTGCTGCCGCAGCCGTACCGCCGGAAACGGGCGCATCAATCGCGGCAATACCCTTCTGTCCGGCTGCGGCAATTACCTGGCGCGCATCGTTCGCGGCGATGGTGGAGCAATCGATCAGCAGTACTTCCGGCGGCAGCTGTTCCAGCAGGCCGTGCACCCCCAGGAACAGGCTTTTGACCGCATCGCCGTTGGGTAGCATGGTGACGACCACATCCGCCCCCTGCACTGCTTCCCGTGCACTCGCGGCAATAGCGCAACCGTTCTTGCGGGCCTGCTCCAGCGCCACTTCGACCGGATCAAAGGCCTGCACGTTAAAGCCTGCCCTGACCAGGTTCGCCGCCATGGGGCCACCCATATTGCCGAGGCCGAGAAACGCGATGGAGTTAGAAGATTTCATTGCTGTACCTTTGTTCTTATTGTCTGAATCGCTTCTGTTGCGTTGCCGCGCGGCCCGCCCTGTATGGGAAAGTCACAGGTCCTGCAGCGGGTTCTGCGGCCACGGCAGCACGAAGTGCTCTTCCACCATGTCTGCAGTCACCGCGTCAAACTCTGCGGGTCGCCAACCGGGGTTGCGGTCCTTGTCAATCAACAGCGCCCGCACACCTTCCTTGAAGTGCCCAAGCCGCAGGCAGTTGACCGCCATCACCAGCTCCAGCTGGAACACCTCTTTAAGCGACAGGTGGCGGGAACGTTGCAACTGCGCCCAGATCACCGCGGGTGTAACCGGGCAGCCCGACGCCAACCCGGCAGCCGCTTTTTGCAGCCAGCGATCCTCACCACTGTACCCGGTGATGGACTGTACGATCGCCGCCAGCGAGGGGAAATCGGTCATCGCCTGAATCTGCGCGAAATGCGCCTGCAGGTTCGCCGACGGCTGGGCTTCGGCATCCAGCTCTTCCGCCTTCAGCAATTCATGCACGGCCGCGTGATCGGTTGCTGTGTCACCACTGAATTCGTGGCTGCCCAGCACGGCGAGGATCGCCTCCCTGCTGTCGCTGCCGACAATGCGGTCGGCGAGGCCGGCGAAGATGGCGTCAACCCCGTTGAAAGAGGCTCCGGTCAGACCGAGAAACAGGCCGGTGCGCCCGGGCATCCGGTTCAGGAACCAGCTGCCGCCCACATCCGGGAACAGGCCGATGGTAATCTCCGGCATCGCCATGCGCGTGGTCTCTGTCACCAGACGGTGGCTCGCGCCCGCCATGATGCCGAGCCCGCCACCCATCACGATGCCGCTCCCCCAGACCACAATCGGCTTGGAATAGGTATGAATGGCGTAATCCAGGTGATATTCGCGCGCAAAGAACTCGGTACCGTAAGCCGGGTCGAACTCCTCGCCGTAGGCTGCTGCACTTTTATGCAGGGCGACTACATCGCCGCCGGCACACAGTGCGCGGTCACCGGCGCCCTCGATCCACACGGCACCGACGGTGTCATCCCTGGCCCAGTGCTCCAGCTGCGGCTTCAGCAACTCAATCATATCCAGCGACAGCGCGTTCAGGCTCTTTGGTGCGTTCAGTGTGGCGATGGCCAGTCCGCCGCGGCGGGAAAAAATAACAGACTCCTGCATCCCGCTATCGCCCCTTCCATTCCGGTTTGCGCTTCTCCAGGAAGGCGCTCACGCCCTCATCGCGATCCTGCGTATCCCACAACTTGGTAAACAACTCGCGCTCCCAGCTGGCGGCACTGGCCATGGAGCGGTGTCGGGCCGCCTGGATCAGCTGCTTGCAGGCACGTATCGATGAGGGTGACTGTTTTGCTGCCCGAGCAACCATTTCCAGTGCTTTTTCCAGCGCCTTGCCGGTGTCCACCACTTCCTGCACCAGGCCGATCTCCAGCGCCTGCTCCGCACTCAGGCGCTCACCCAGCAGGATCATGCGCTTGGCCCAGCTCTCCCCCACCAGCCAGGGCAACAGCTGGGTGCCGAGGCCACCGGGCAGCAATCCGACGGAGGCTTCCGGCAGCGCAAGTTGCGCCTGCTTTTCGGCCACCCGGAAATCGCACGCCAGCGTGCCCTCCAGGCCGCCGCCCATGGCATAGCCGGTGATCGCTGCCACCGACACGCCGGGGTAGTCCGCCAGGGCCTCGAAGGCGGCACCGAAGGCATTGATAAACGTGAAGCCGTCACCCTTGCTGCAGGCAAACTTTTTCAGGTCTGCGCCGGCGCTGAAGAACTTCTCATTGTCGCTCGCCAGGACCAGCGCGCGGTTGTCCGGGTCTGACCCCAGCTCCAGCACCAGCTCGCGGAAGGCATTAAGGCTATCCGGGGTCCAGGTATTGGCTGGCGGGTTATTCATGGTAACCACGGTGGTGTGGCCCTGCTTGTCGATCTTGAGCAAATCTGTCACGGATGGCTCCCTGTATGACTAACCGGACTAGGATACAGCAATCGGCATTGAAACCGAGCGTCGCTTTCGGTACCTTGCGCCCAAATTTTCGACACAAGAATTCAGGACTCCAAATGGCACAATATGTGTATACGATGAATCGCGTCGGCAAGGTCGTACCGCCGAAGCGCGAGATCCTCAAGGATATCTCCCTGTCCTTCTTCCCGGGCGCCAAGATCGGCGTGCTGGGCCTCAACGGCGCCGGTAAATCCACCCTGCTGCGCATCATGGCCGGCGTGGACCAGGACTATAACGGTGAGGCGCGTGCACTGCCGGGTATCAAGGTCGGCTACCTGCCGCAGGAGCCGAAGCTCAACCCGGAAAAAGACGTGCGCGGCAATGTCGAGGAAGGCATGCAGGAAGCCATCGACGCACTCAAGGGCCTGGAAGCCGTTTATGCCGCCTACGCAGAGCCGGATGCCGACTTTGACGAGCTGGCCAAGAAGCAGCAGCGTTTCGAGGACGTGATCCAGGCCTGGGACGCCCACAACCTGGAGCACAAGCTGGAAGTGGCTGCCGACGCACTGCGCCTGCCGCCGTGGGATGCTGACGTGACCAAGCTCTCCGGTGGTGAGAAGCGCCGTGTGGCCCTGTGCCGCCTGCTGCTGTCGCGCCCGGACATGCTGCTGCTGGACGAACCGACCAACCACCTGGATGCGGAAAGCGTGTTCTGGCTGGAGCGCTTCCTGCACGACTTCACCGGCACCGTGGTCGCCATCACCCACGACCGTTACTTCCTCGACAATGTTGCCGGCTGGATCCTGGAACTGGACCGCGGCCACGGCATTCCGTGGGAAGGCAACTACACCACCTGGCTGGAGCAGAAAGAGCAGCGTCTGGAGCAGGAATCCCGCGGCGAGCAGGCTCGCCAGAAGGCCATGAAGCAGGAACTGGAGTGGGCCCAGCAGAACCCGAAAGGCCGCCGTTCCAAGAACAAGGCGCGTCTGGCACGACTGGAAGAAATGCAGTCCGAAGAATTCCAGCAGCGCAACGAGACCAACGAAATCTACATTCCGCCGGGTGAGCGCCTGGGCGACAACGTCATCGAATTCTGCAATGTGAGCAAGAGCTTTGGCGATCGCGTGCTGATCGAAGACCTGTCGTTCCGCGTGCCCAAGGGTGCAATCGTGGGCATCGTCGGCGGCAACGGCGCGGGTAAGTCCACACTGTTCCGCATGATCACCGGCAGCGAGCAGCCTGACTCCGGCGAAATCAAGATCGGTGAAACCGTCAAGATTGCCTTCGTCGACCAGAGCCGCGACGCCCTGCCGGACGACAAGACCGTGTGGGAAGCGATCTCCGACGGCCAGGACATCCTCCGTATCAACAACTACGAAGTGGGTTCACGCAACTACGTTGGCCGCTTCAACTTCAAGGGCACTGACCAGCAGAAACGCGTGGGCGAGCTGTCCGGTGGTGAGCGCGGTCGCCTGCATCTGGCCCATACCCTCAAGCAGGGCGCCAACGTGCTGCTGCTGGACGAACCGTCCAACGACCTCGACATCGAGACCCTGCGCGCACTGGAAGAAGCCATGCTGACCTTCCCGGGTTGTGCGATGGTGATCTCCCACGATCGCTGGTTCCTGGACCGGGTGGCAACCCACATCCTGGCGTACGAAGGCGACAGCGAAGTGGTGTTCTTCGAGGGCAACTACTCCGAGTACCACGATGATTTTGTAGCGCGCAAGGGCGAGGAAGCCGCGCCGCATCGGATGCACTACAAGAAGCTGAAGACCTGATGGACACATGGGGTCAGAGCCAAAGATCTATGGGGTCAGAGCATTCGCTCTGACCCCAACCATTGACCTAAGGGGACAGAGCTTTGGCTCTGACCCCGACCATTGGAGCCAGACCCCTGGGGTCAGAGCTTTTGCTCTGACCCCAACCATTGACCTAAGGGGGCAGAGCATTCGCTCTGACCCCAGAAATCTCAACAACAAGGAAGTTGAGCATGCAGGTATCCGCCCTCTACCAGTTCCCGGTGAAATCCCTGCGCGGCCACGCGCCGGTGAAACTGGAGCTGGACGCCTACGGCGCGGTCGGCGACCGCCGCTGGATGCTGGTGGATCACAGCGGCAAGTTTGTGACCCAGCGCCGCTTGCGCCGGATGGCGCTACTGCAGGCCAGCAATACCCCGCTCGGCCTCGCCCTCGCCGATCCCGACGGCAACGAAATTTCCGTTCCCTACCCCGATGACAAAGCAGCACTTATCCAGATCGAAATCTGGGGCGATCACTGCACTGCCCGCGATGCAGGCGATTCAGCCGCCCACTGGCTAGAGCAACGCCTGCAACAGCAGGTACGACTGGTATGGATGGGCCCCGAGCACCATCGCCCTGTCGCGCCTGACTACAACCCGGACAACGCCGAGGTGAGTTTCGCCGACGGCATGCCACTGCTACTGATCGGGCAGGCATCGCTGGACGATCTCAACAGCCGGCTGCAAACGCCGGTCAACATGCTGCGCTTCCGCCCGAACATCGTGGTTCAGGGGGCGGAACCCTTTGCCGAGGACGACTGGAAGAAAATCCGAATCGGCAAACTCGAAATGCATGTGGTGAAACCCTGCGCCCGCTGCGCCATTCCCGGCATAGATCCCCTGACAGCAGAAGCCTCTTCGGAACCGCTGAAAACACTGGCGGATTTCCGGCGCTGGGACGACGGACAGATCTATTTTGGCCAGAACCTTGTACACCGCGCGACCGGCTGCATATCCTTGGGGGACAAAATCGAAATTCTCAAATGACCCGCGCAAGGTTACGGAGCGTTTAAATGGGCATTACCCGGCATTGCGCCGAACTGCTCGAAGCCGGCCAGAAATTCCACTACCTGTATGGCAACCGGCTTGCCAACCATCTTCCCATGGCGTTGATCGCCCTCGATCGCCTCGGTGCCACCCAGGCACAGCTGCAGGGTTACTTCGATAAAGCCAGCACACGCCTGCAGCCGATAGAGGCCAGCGCTGGCGCGTCCGACCTGCACTTTCCTGCCCTGCGTGGCCGGGGCGAGCATTACTTTTTGCCCGCCAAGCAGTTCTTCCAGGAACAGATTGCAGCGCACGGACGTGAAAAAACCATCCGCGAGTTTTTGCCGCGCCTGCTGCCCAGCATTGCCACATCGGCGTTCCACGCGATGATCCGCCTCGCCTATGCGGTGGACGCGCGCCATGCGGAGGAAACTGCCGCAGCGCTGGCTTACTGGACCGTGGATTACCAGGAATTTCCCTCAAATGCGGAGACCAAACCGCATAACTGCGCACGTATCATTGCCGATGTCACCGAGCGCTACCCGAAAATCGAGTTCAGCAAGGGTATCATCGTCGACCATATGCTGGATGTGGTACGGCAGCCAGACTGGATGCAGACCAAAGTCCAACCCGAAAACATAAACCTGGAAGATATCGCCCGCGTTGCCCTGGATGCCTACCTGGGCACCGGTGATTTTACCCTCCTGCACGGGGTCACCAGTTGCCATGCCATGCGCCTGTTATTGCCCTTTTGCGACAACCCCCGCTTCGCGCTGCGCTGCTACTGGGAAGGCCTGGTTGTGGCTTACCTGAGTACCGGGCCGAAACCCGTAGTTTCTCCGGAACTCAACCGGGAAGAACTACCAGGCTGGAATACGCTCATCCAGGGCGCCTGCGCCAGCAGCAACGATCACCGGATCAAGCTCACCTATAGTTGCCACGAGGAATCCGCACACTACGGCTGGCCCGAATATCAGGCTGCCGCGGCAATGCAGGCGTAAATAATCAGAAAGAGTGGGAAAACAGCAGGCGTGCTTCCCAGATATCCAGCCCGCTCTGCCCCAGGCTCTGGTAGGCCACTTCGGCATCCAGCATGGTGGCGCTGTTCGGCAACCAGCGCCCGCCGAACCGGATCAGGCCACTGCTGGGCGAGGTCGAACGGGTACTGAGGTCGCCGGCGAGGATACGGCCTTCGCCCGGGCGCTCAAATTCATAGCGCGCGCCCACTTCGGCAAAAGGCATCAGGTAACCGCAGTAACGCAGCTTGTAGGTGCGATTCGCCTCGAAGGTCGCTTCAACAATCCCCTGCTCAAAAGATTCGCCCGGGAAGCGGATAGTTACCGGCTGGTCCTGCACACGGCCACGCAGACTCATCGAGTTGTTCGTGGTATCGCGCCAGTAAACGGTAAATCCCGGGCGCAAATTGAAATCATCGAAGCGATACTGCCCGTGTGCGCTGACGGTGGTGGCCCACTCGCGCCCGTCGAGATAACCACTCAGGGACAACAACTGGTTGGCGACATCGATTTCCGTGTAGCGCAGCGCGGCATCCAGTACCCAGTTTTCCGCCACCTGCCAGGCCAGGTAAGGGCCGAACGTATAGCGGTCGATCTCCTGCTCCCAGGTCCCGGAAAAACGATCCAGCTCTGACTGGTAAAGTGAGAAGCGCATCCCCAGGACGACACCCTCATCGATGCGTCGGTCCAGACCTACTGTGTAGCGCATGGCATGGCCATCATTGTCGAGACCATGGCGGTCTTCGGAGATATCCAGGTAACTCACATCGACCCAGCTGTTCCACTCAAGCTGCGCCGCACTGGCCACCGGGATGTATTCCATCTCACGTCCTGGCGTGATTGGCACCCGTCCGTCCGGGCTCGCGTCCTCCTGATACTGGGCGAGATAAAAGCCTTCAGGGCAGCGGATCTCGCCACCCTCGTAATTCGGGAAGACGGCCCTGTTTTCCTGCGGCTGGAAGCAGACCAGGTTTGGGTAGACGGTATAATCACCCTGCTGCTCGAACCGCCGCGGGCGCAGAGGCAATTCCGGCTGCACCGGCCTTTCCGGGGTAATGCCTTCAGGCGGCAGGGTACCAATCGGAACTTCCGGCTTCACCGGCCTCTCCGGCGTGATGCCCTCCGGAGGTAATGTGCCGATGGGTACTTCCGGCTTGACCGGTCTCACCGGGGTAATGCCTTCCGGAGGTAAAGTGCCGATGGGCACCTCTGGCTGCACCGGCACCTCGGGCGTAATACCCTCCGGTGGCAATGTACCAATCGGCACTTCCGGTTTTACCGGTTTTTCCGGAGTGATGCCCTCCGGTGGCAGGGTCCCAATGGGCACCTCCGGTTTCACCGGTTTGTCCGGGGTAATGCCCTCCGGTGGCAGTGTGCCGATCGGCACTTCCGGTTTTACCGGTTTGTCCGGGGTAATGCCCTCCGGTGGCAGTGTGCCGATCGGCACTTCCGGTTTTACCGGTTTGTCCGGCGTAATACCCTCCGGCGGCAGTGTGCCGATCGGCACTTCCGGTTTTACCGGTTTTTCCGGCGTAATGCCCTCCGGTGGCAAGGTACCAATCGGCACCTCCGGTTTCACCGGTCTCTCCGGCGTAATCCCTTCAGGTGGCAGGATCGCGATTGGCGGCCGTGCCTCGACCGGGACCTCGGGCGTGATCCCCGTAGGCGGGATGGTGCCAATAGGCGGCAAAACCGCCACAGGTACCTCAGGCATAATACCCACCGGAGGAAGCACGCCAATAGGGGGAACCGGAGGCAAAATGCCTATCGGGGGCAGGACTTCCGGCGGATCGATTGGCGGAAAGATGATTTCTGGCGGCAGGATAATCCCGCCCTGCTGGTTCTGGGTATCGAGCAGACAGTCCCTGTCGCCGGATATATCGAACAGCCGGTGGGTACCACCGCCCCCCTGGGACACCACAGGGGAAAGAGAGAGGTGCAGCCCGGGTGAACCTCGGCTCCACTCATCGACACGCAGGTTCTGCTGCGCCGCTTCCAGCGCAAAACTGCCGGCCGTCGTAGCCGACAGCCAGACGGTCTGCTGCAGGTCATTGGTCTTGCCGATAAACCGCAAGGTGCCGTCGGAATTACAGTTGGCCGCAAGCGCCGGCGCAACATGCATCGCAATCGCGCAGGCGAGCAGGAATCGCCGTCCCTGGATTGGCATGATCTTCGATATCCCTCTGAAGATTGCCCCCGTTAACCGGGCTGAAAGCCTCCTTGCAAATTTAGCTTATTGGGACGGGCATACGATTAATCTCACGCCCGAGTGGCGCTGTGCAGGAATTCCACCATCCAGCGCGCCACCACCTGCTCGTGAATATCGTTCTTGAGCGATGCAACGCCCTTCTCCACTACCTCGTCGCCAAACGCCTCACGACGCAGCTCCATCAGGCTCTTGGAATAGGGCTTGGTGAACTCCGGGTGCGCCTGCATGGTTAGCATGTGCTCACCAACCTGCAATAGCGCATAGGGGCAGAAGTCACTGGAGGCCAGCACACGGGTGTTCTGTGGTATCTCTTCCACCTGGTCCTGGTGGCTTACCAGCAGGGAGAAGCCCTCCGGTTTGTGCCCCATCCAGTCCGGCGTTTCCTGCATTTCGTAGCTGTGCACCCCAACGCCCCAGCCTTTCGCGGACTTGCGCGTCTTGCCACCCAGCGCGTGGGCAATAATCTGGTGGCCAAAACAGATTCCCAACGTAGGCTTCTGGCGCTGGTTGAGCTTCTGCACGAATTCCATCAGCGGCGGAATCCAGGGCTTGTCATCGTAGACGCCGGTCTTGCTACCGGTAATCAGGTAGGCATCCACTTCGTCGATATCCGCCGGATATTGGCCATGCTGCACTTCGTAGGTCACGAACTCCAGCGCCTCGTCCTGTTCCCTGAGCAGGCGCTCAAACATCGCCGGGTATTCCCCGAACTCACCTACCAGCTGCTCGCGCACATCATCCGTTTTCAGTACACCAATTTTCATTGCCTAATCCCAACCTCAAAAAACCGAAGCATCATTCTAATATTGCCGGACGCTCCTGCGCCAGCCCCCGCCAAAAACCAGCCACAGGCCGGGCACCAGAGCGCCCGCAACGGCACCCCACAGGTGCGCGTCGATCGCCACCGGCGCGCCAATCAACGCGGCAGCGGCGCTGGTATCGCCGCCGAACTGCTCCCAGGCCACTTTGCCAGCGGTACCCAGCACGATCAGGTAGCCCGTCATCCAGCCGCGCTGGATATCGTGAATCCCTCCCCAGACGATCAGTCCGTGCAGCAGGCCGGACAGGCCCACATACCAGCTGACCGACGGGGAAAAGAACAGCAGTCCGGCCCCGGTGAGCAGCGCCAGCAGCACCACCAGTAAAAGATACCCCAGCGCCCGGTAGTAATCGCTGTGCAGCACCCACAACACCGCCACCGCCGCACAGTTCAGCAGCAGGTGATTGAGATTGGTGTGCAGGAAATGCCCCGTCAACAGGCGCCAGAACTCTCCCGACAGGATCCTGCCGCGATCATAGATCAGCAGCTCGCGGATATTGTCCGGGCTGAAAAACGCCAGTACCGCCAGGCCAATCAGGATCAGCGGCCCCAGCGCGGAGGAGACTTTTTCAAACATGAGGGAATATGACATAGCCGCATTATTGGAGGCCCGCTACGGCAACGCAAGGTATAAACCCGACTGCCAGAGGCGCGACAGGACCCGCACACAAGGCAATGATACAGGCGCCAAACCCTGGCCTTTTGAGACAAACCGATACATTTCAGGCCGATCTGACCCCATACCCCGTTGCCATATCCGATAGAATGACAAGCAGCCAATACCCCATTCAAGGCTTATAAAAGTATAAAGGAGCAGGACCTTGAACCGCTTATCCATACTGTTTGCCGCACTGCTGCTGGCCGGCTGTGCACCCGAAGAATCCAGTACCCCGTCCACTAAGACGGCCCTCCCGGAAGGCGTGGAATTTGTGGAGCAGGTTGCCTCGCAAGCCGGCAAAACCGTCATTCCCTACCACAAGTACACCCTTTCCAACGGCCTGACCCTGATTCTGCACGAGGATCACTCGGATCCACTGGTACACGTGGATGTGACCTATCACGTTGGCTCTGCCCGTGAAGAGGTAGGCAAGTCCGGTTTCGCCCACTTCTTCGAGCACATGATGTTCCAGGGCTCTGAAAATGTGGCGGACGAGCAGCATTTCAAGCTGATCACGGAAGCCGGTGGTACCATGAATGGCACCACAAACTCCGACCGCACCAATTATTACCAGACGGTACCGGCAAACCAGCTGGAAAAAGTCCTGTGGCTGGAATCGGATCGCATGGGCTACCTGCTGGATGCGGTCACCCAGGAAAAGTTCGAGGTACAGCGGGAAACGGTGAAAAATGAGCGCGGACAGCGCATTGACAACCGCCCTTACGGACGACTTTATGAACGCGTTGCCGCCGCGCTTTATCCGGATGGGCACCCCTACTCCTGGCCAGTAATTGGCTACATGGAAGATCTCAACAGGGTGGATGTGAATGACCTCAAGGCATTCTTCCTGCGCTGGTATGGTCCCAATAACGCCACACTCACTATCGGTGGCGATATTGATATCGAGGAAGCCCTGGTACTGGTAGAGCGTTATTTTGGCGCGATTCCTCGCGGGCCGGAGGTGGCAAAGCCGAAAAAGGCACCAGCCAGCCTGGAGGAAGACCGCTACATCTCCATGGAGGACAATGTCCACCTGCCGCTGATCCATATATCGTTCCCTACGGTACGCATTCGCCACGAGGACGAAGCCCCGCTGGATGTACTTTCTTTCATCCTGGGTAGCGGCAAAACGTCATTACTATACAAAAACCTGGTGAAGAGCCAGATGGCGGTACAGGCCCAGGCCAGCCACCCCTGCCAGGAACTGGCATGCACCTTCAACCTGCTCGCACTGCCACACCCGGCATCCGGCAAGTCACTGGCGGATATGGAAACCGTCATCCGCGCCACGCTGGATGAATTTGAAAAACGCGGCGTTCAGGATGACGACCTGACCAAGGCCAAGGCGCAAATGGAAGCCGGTTTTGTATTCGGCCTGCAAAGCGTCTCCGGCAAGGTCAGCCAGCTGGCTTCCAACGAGACATTCACCGGCAACCCGAATTACATCGAGGAGGATATTGCCCGTTACAACAATGTCACCAAGGCAGATGTCATGCGTGTTTACCGCCAGTACATCAAGGGTAATCACGCAGTAATCATGAGCGTGGTCCCCAATGGCCAGGCGGATATGGTGGCCAAAAAAGACACCTATACCCAGGGCAAGCGCAAGGGCATTGACTCCGTCAAACTGGTCAAGGAAGAAGACCTCAAGCTTCGTAGGGCAGAGGCGGATTTCGACCGCAGCGTGATTCCCACCGCCGGCGCCAACCGCCCCGTTGATGTCCCAGAAATGTGGCGCAACGAAATGGCCAACGGCATCAAGGTTCTGGGTACCCAAAGTACAGAAACGCCCACGACTTCGCTTTTACTGAAGATTCCGGCCGGACACTATTACACATCACCGCAGAAAGCCGGCATGGCCTCGCTGCTGGCGCAAATGCTATCCGAGTCGACCAGCAAGCGCAGCGCGGAAGAAATGACCAAGGCACTTGAAATGCTGGGCAGCCGGGTGTCTGTTTACGCTGACAATCACTATATCAACGTCAGCATCAACACCCTGAGCAAGCATCTCGATGCCACTATGGACCTGGTTGCGGAAAAACTGTTCGAACCGGCACTCCTGCCTGATGAGTTCGAAAGGCGCCGCAGCAATGCCATCCAGTCCATCAAAAACAACAAGAAGAACGCTTCCTACCTGGCCTCTACTGCCTATCGCCAATTGTTGCACGACGATAATATCGCGGCACTGCCAGGCGGTGGCACGGAGCAGACACTGGCAGAAATGTCCGTGGACGACGTAAAGGCTTTTTATGAGCAGCACTTCCTGCCAGCGAAAGCACAGCTCATTGTGGTTTCCGAACTGGACCAGAAGGCGCTGGAGCCGCACCTGACCAGTCTTGCCAAGTGGGAGGGCAAGGGACCGGAGCTCGCTATCGAACTGCCAGTTCCGGCAGTAGAGGCTGGCACCATCTATCTGGTCAACAAGGAAGATGCCGCCCAGTCAGCCATCCGCATCGGCAAACGCAGCCTGACCTACGATGTCACTGGCGAGTTTTACAAAGCCTACCTGATGAATTTCCCTCTGGGCGGCGCCTTCAATAGCCGCATCAACCTGAACCTGCGGGAAGACAAGGGCTATACCTACGGCGCCCGCTCATTCTTCGATGGCGACCTGCTGTCCGGCAACTACACCGCCAGCGCAGAAGTACGCGCGGATGTGACGGACAAATCCATCGTGGAATTCATGGAGGAAATCAGGAACTACGCCGACAACGGCATCACTGCCGAAGAGCTGGCGTTTATGCGCAATGCCATCAATCAGAAAGATGCGCTGCGTTACGAAACACCGCGCGCAAAACTCGGCTTTCTGGCAAAGATTCTCGAGTATGACCTGGACCCGAACTTCGTAGAGAAAAGGACAGAGATCGTCAAAAGCATCAGCGCAGACGAAATCAACTCTCTGGCGAAGAAGCACCTCAACCCGGATGACATGATCATGGTAGTTGTGGGTGATGCCGAAACGCTCAAGCCGCAACTCGAGGCGCTGGGCTATAAGGTAGTGAACTACGACGTGTAAGAAAGTACGGGCCCCGGCAAGACCGGGGCCCGCTCAATACATTACCACTCGATACCCTTGCGCGCAGCCACACCCGCATGGAACGCGTGCTTCTGCAGGGTCATTTCACTGACGGTATCGGCCGCATCCAGCAGGTACTGCTTGGCACCGCGGCCGGTGATCACCACACTCTGCTCCGCCGGCCGGTTCTGGATCGCCTCCAGCACCTCCTGCTTGTCGAGCCACTTGTAGTTCAGCGCATAGGTCAGCTCATCCAGCACTACCAGATAGATTTCCGGATCAGCCAGCCAGCGCTTGCAGTGTGCCCACAGTTTTTCCGCGGCCGCCCTGTCTGCGGCATCGTCCTGGGTTTCCCAGGTGAAGTCTGTACCCATCTGCTGCCATTCGAGCAACGGCGAGGACTCGAGATAATTTTTTTCACCGCACTCCCAGGTGCCCTTGATGAACTGCGCCACCGCCGCGCGATAACCGTATCCAAGTGCACGGGCCACGGTGCCGATGGCGGCAGTGGTCTTACCCTTGCCGTCACCGGTGTGGATAATCACCACGCCGCGCTCCTGCTGCGCCTTGGCCACGCCGGCATCGACAATTTCCTTGCGCGCCTGCATACGGGCCTTGTGCTTTTCGTTTTTCGAATCAGTCATGCTTCTCGCCTAGCTCGTGCAAGTGCTTTCCCGCTTGCTGTTCTCGACACGCTACGAGCCCATCCCTGGGCGCTCGAATGCGCACGTCCATGTGCGCATACGGTCTCGAAAAGCAAGCGAGAAACCACCCAATCCAGTTTTACAATTTCCAGCTCACACCCAGCTGCCAGTTGCGGCTATCCGCATGGTAACCGGCCTGGCTCTGGTAATTATTGTCCAGCGCATTGCGCAGCTTCGCGCTCAGCGTAACATCCTCACGCAAAGCGTAACTCGCACGCAGATCCATGGTCGCAACACCCGGCAGGGTTACGCGCTGGAACGGATCGCTGACGCGTTCGCTGCGCGCTTTAAGCAGCACACCAAAGTTTACCCCCGCGAGCAACCGCTCAATATCCAGGGTGGCGTTGTGACGCGAACGCTCCAGCAGATCGTCACCGGTCGTACCATCCTCCGCATCAAGGTAGGTGTAATTGGCATCCCATCGCAGGCCTGCCAGCTCGCCCTGCGCTTCCAGCTCCAGGCCGCGCACGCTTGCCGAAGCCACGTTAGCACGGGTCGTGACAAAGTCTGCAGTGTAGGCATCCACAATCAGGTTGTCGTAGTCTGCGTTGAACAGGCTCGCGCGCCAGCCCAGTTCACCGGCCTGGCCGCGCAGCGACAGCTCGATATTTTCTGATTCCTCCGGCTTCAGGTCCGGGTTGCCCTGATACCACGGGCTCGCCGGGTAGTAGAGATCATTGAATGTTGGCGCCTTGAAACCGGTACCGGCAGATGCGATCAGTTCCAGTGCATCGGAGAAAGCATAACCGTAGGCGATGTTGCCAGTGGTGTGCTGGCCATAACCACTGTGATCGTCACTGCGCAGGCCCCATTGCACCGAATGGGTACCGCTCTGCCACTGCTGCTGTGCAAACACACCGAGATTGCGCACGGTATCTTCGTCGTAGCCGGTGGCCGGGTTGCTGCTGACCTGGTCGCGGTAGTAATCGACCCCGGCAACCACGGTGCCCAGCTCCCCTGCCGCAATCCGGTTCTGCCAGCTGGCGCTGTCGCGTTCGGTGACCAGGTTGAACGGCCAGCTGAATGTATCGTCGTCGTAGGTGGAGTCGTCTTCACTATAAGCAAGCTGCAGTTGCGTCAGCCAGGTTTCGGAGATGTCGCCAGAGAGATCCAGGTTGGCCTTGGTGATTTCGAAGACGCTGAACGGCTGGCCGCCCCAGGCGGAATCATATTCCGCGCTGCCACGGTTCTGCTGCGCCTGCAGGCCCAACTGCCATCCGTCCGTCAACGCCTTACGGTAGCCAAGCTGCAGTGTGCTATTGCGGTAGGCGTCGTCATCCGCATTGCCAGCATTGTCATCCAGCAGGTGATCGATGCCATCGGTGGTCTGGTGACGCGCGGCGGCATAAAAATCACCGAGGGCCCCAGAAGTGGAAACCTGCGCCGCACTGACCTGCTCGCCGTGGCTGCCCACACGGTACTGCACGCCGCCGCCGCTGCGGCGGGTAATGATGTTCACCACGCCACCCATGGCGTCGGCGCCGTACTGGGCAGAGCGCGGCCCGCGCACGATTTCAATACGCTCGATCTGGCCCGGGTCCAGGTATTCCAATACTGTCAGGCCGGTGGTGGCGCTGTTGATGCGCACCCCGTCAACCAGAATCAGCGCGTGGTCGGTTTCGGAACCGCGAA
Source organism: Biformimicrobium ophioploci (assembly GCF_030270605.1). Lineage (GTDB taxonomy): Bacteria > Pseudomonadota > Gammaproteobacteria > Pseudomonadales > Cellvibrionaceae > Biformimicrobium > Biformimicrobium ophioploci. The sequence continues at coordinate 431,982 of NZ_BSYJ01000004.1, read as the reverse complement.
TAGACAGCGTTGTGGTGCCACCCAGGCCACCGCTCTGGTTAACCTGCAGGCCCGGCACGCGCTGCAGCAGCTCACCCATTTCAGTAATCTGCCAGCGTTCGATCTCGGCCCGGCTAATGACACTGAGTGGCGCGAGTACTTCCGATACCTGCTGTTCGAAACGGCCGGCGGTAACCACCAGCTGCTCAATGGGCTGGCCGCTTGCGGCCTGTTCATTATTGTCAGAATTTGCAGAGCCAAGCGATGGCACGGCAAGGGCCAGGGCCAGCAGGCGCCTGTTAAACTGGAAAGACATGGTTATTCCCCAATCTGGTTGTTATGTGCGATTGAGGGAGGACAAGAGAGGATGGCGGGGAGAATACATACGGGTCCGACGCGCAACCAATGACAAAGCCCTCCGCTTTATCTGCTCGCCACTACTGTGGCGGCCTGGTCGCTATCGGGCCGGTATCGGGCTTAACGCTTGCGCGTCTCACCGTTGCGGGGGCAGCGCCGGATTGAACACCGGACTTCCCGTTTAACTCCATCTTGCAGGAGCACCAGACAGCGGCGCAACGATAGGCGGATTTTTCCCCGCCGTCAACGACTGCCCCGCAAATGACCAAGGAGTATTTATGACCCCCATTGCGCTGGGTATCCCCAGTCGCGGTAGCGATTCCGGGCAGGCCGCTGAACCTGCCAGCCCCGCGGCGCAGCTGCTGCCGGACATGATCAGCCGGCACGGCCTGGTGTGCGGCGCCACGGGTACCGGCAAGACCGTGACCCTGCGTGTGCTGGTTGAGCAGATGTCGGCCCGGGACATCCCGGTATTTGTCACCGATGTGAAGGGTGACCTGAGCGGGCTCGCCGCGGCCGGCGGGGATAGCAAGAAGGTCGCCGAGCGCCTGCCCCTGTTCGGGCTTGGCGCGGACCATTACCGCGCCCTGTCGCTGCACCTGTGGGGCCGGGACGGTATTCCGCTGCGCACCACCCCCACTGAAATGGGACCCGAGCTGCTGGCGCAAACCCTGGGCCTGAACGACAACCAGACCGGGCTGCTGCACCTGATGTTCAAGATCGCGGACGAGCTGGGCCTACTCCTGCTGGACTGGAAAGACCTCGAAGCACTGATCAACTTTGCCGATACTGCGCGCAGGCAACTGGCCGATGACTACGGCAGCATCTCCAGCGCGAGCCTCGGTGCCATCAAGCGCAAGTTTCTCGCCCTGGAGCGCGCCGGTGTGGACACGCTGTTCGGCGAGCCGGCGCTCGACCTGAACGACCTCCTGAAAGGCGATGCCGTGCACCTGCTCGATGCCAGTGCAATGGACCACAGGGCCTACGCCACCCTGGCCCTGTGGCTACTGGCAGAACTCTACGAGCAGCTCCCGGAAGCTGGCGGCGAGCTGAAGCTGGCCGTATTTTTCGATGAGGCACACCTGCTGTTTGACGACATGCCCGCCGCGCTACTGGACGAAGTGGAACAGGTGGTGCGCCTGATCCGCTCCCGCGGCGTCGGGATTTTCTTTGTCACCCAGAACCCGCTGGATATCCCAGAGCCCATTCTGGCCCAGCTCGGCAATCGCGTGCAGCATGCCCTGCGCGCCTATACCCCGAAGGAGCAGCGTACGGTCGGCGCCGTGGCAAAAAGCTTTCGCGAGAACCCGGAGCTGGATACCGCTGCCACCATTGGCAAGCTGGGTGTCGGCGAAGCGCTGGTGTCCTGCCTGGACGAAAACGCAGTGCCACAACCGGTACAGCGGGTTTTGATCCCGCCACCGGCAAGCCGCCTGTCGCCGCTGTCGGAAGCGGAGAAGCGCACACTGAAGAAGGGTCCCCTCGCCGACAAATATTGCACTGAACTGGATCGCGAGTCGGCCTATGAATACCTCAGGGCCCGGCGCGAGAAGCTGCTTGATGAAACTTCCCCCGGCCGTTCTGGTCAAAAAGCCCGGAAGAGCGATAGCAACCTGGTCCAGAGCCTGAACAAAGCAGCGATCAGCTTTGGAAAGCAGTTCGGGCGCGAACTTGCACGGGGCATTCTGGGCGCCCTGGGCCTCAGGCGCCGTTAGACAACGTTCCCTTTTGCGGCAGCATCACGCATTATCGACAAGCACCAGCGTACACCTCTCAAAGAACAATTAAAGCCGGGGATTCCCTTGAAACGGTTACTATCACTCGCCGCCCTTGTGGGCGCTCTTTCAGGCTGCAGCGATACCCAGCCTTCCTCTACCCAGATCTTCTATGGCGGCACCATCTATACCGCAAACGCCCAACAGGAAATGGTTGAGGCGATGGCGATCGCCGGGGATTCGATTGTTTTTGCCGGCACTGTGGACCAGGCGAAGAAACGGTACCCTGACAATGCGGAATGGATTGACCTGGAGGGTAAATTCCTGATGCCGGGCATTCACGATGCCCACATTCACCCATCGCTCGCGCTTGAAGGAGAGACCTGCCAGCTGCCGCAGCAAAACAGCCTGGATCTGGCGAACATTGTTCGTGAAGTCCAGCAGTGCCTGTCTGAACTCGGTTCCGACTCGCCTGCCCGCGGTGAGTGGATCACGGTGTCCCAGTTCAACGGATACGGTGCGGACAGCCCCCAGTTCCTCGGTGATTACCCTGATATCGCGACTGGTCTTGATGAGATTTCCACAAGGCACAAGATTATCCTCATAGGAATCGATGGCCATGCCCATGCCGTCAATCACTATGCACTTGAGCATGGCGCCACCCTCCGCGGTGAATCCGTAACGCTAACAAGCGAATTACTTGCCGGGGAACTCAGCGCGTACCAGGCGCTGGTCCCATTGAACGCACAAGGGTTGCCCACGGGCCAGCTGAAAAGCCAGGCGGCCTGGGATCTTTTCAAATATGAGTCGCGCTCGGTGGATGGATTCCTGGCTATTCATGAGTCGTTCAATAATTACTTTCTGTCCAACGGCATTACCGCCTTTACAGAAGCCTGGACTCGTGAGCGAGACCTGGAGATTTACGAGGGGCTAATCCGCAATGGTCATCTCGCTCCGCGCGTTACGATGGCCTACGCCCTTGCCAAGGATAAGCATCTGGACAGTGCTGGCATGGTTAACCTGGAGAAATTCTTCCAGGATCTCAATGCGGCGCGCAAGCGCTTCGAGAACTACCCCAGAGCCAATATCAGCGCCGTAAAGGTCTTCGTTGACGGGGTAATGGAGTACCCGACCCAGACCGCCGCCCTCACAAAACCTTACCTGGAAGCAGAAATCAGTGACTCCGGTAACGTCCACTATCCCAACGATACCAGCCACAACCGCGGCAAACTCGAGCTTACCCCGTCGGAGCTCAATCGACTGGTAACGGCTGTAGATGCGGCAGGGCTCGCGATGTATTTCCACGCGATAGGTGATCAGGCGGTATCTGTCGCACTGGATGCTGTCGAGCAGGCCAGAAGCGCATCAGGCTCCGACATCCCACACAACATTTCTCATCTACAGCTTGTTGGCGAGGAGGACGTCGAGCGATTTGGCGAGCTCGGTGTGTTCGCAACGCCTTCACCTGCATGGTTCACGCCCTGGTACGATTACGACCTGTCGGTAATCCCCTATATCGACAATGTCGACAATATCAAGAATCTTGACGAGCTCTACCGCCCCGAAAGCCGCTACATGCAGGCGGTTTATCCGGTCGAATCCATCCGCAAGCATGGTGCCACCATCTCTTTCGGCAGCGATGCCCCCGTCGACTTCAACGGGCCGCGCCCGTTTACCAACATCATGTCTGCACTCTTGCGTGCCGACTGGGTAGAACCCGACTCCACACCACCTCGCTGGACCGTGCTGAATGCCGAAGAACGCATGACCATCTATGACATTCTGGATGCGTACACGATAAATTCAGCGGCTGCGATGCGCCACGACCATTTGACCGGCTCCCTTGAAGCGGGCAAGCGCGCCGATTTCATCATCCTGAACAACGACCTGGTCGCGCTGGCAGCGGGTGTGGGCAAAACTGTCAATGCCGATGGAGAGCAAGTCGCCTACTCCATGTGCGACAAAAACTATGACGCCTCTTATTGCACCACCGAAGTGTTGCAAACATATATTGACGGAGAGCTGGTTTACTCCGCCGAATAAACCCGGCTCTGCCGGCTTCCAGGCGCTTACCAACCCGGAGTAATAGCGAGGACAAGGACAATGCTGATCAAGACAAAAGCCGACCTGACCGAAGCGGATGTCACCCCGGAACATATCTATCGCGATAGACGCCGCTTTATGCAGCAGGGCGCGATCCTCGGCGCATCCACTATGGCGGCCCTAACAGCACCGCTGGCACTGCCCCGGCGTGCGCATGCACAGTCGCCTGATCTGGTGCAGAGCCCGTTCAGTACCGACGAGGACAAGACTTCCTATGAGGACATCACCACTTACAACAATTTTTATGAATTCGGTACCGGCAAGGACGATCCGGCACGACATGCGCACCGGCTGAAAACCAGCCCGTGGACGCTGTCGGTATCCGGCGAATGCGACAAGCCGGGTACGCTGGATATCGAGGACGCGGTCAAGCCGCACACGCTGGAAGAAAGGATTTACCGGCTACGCTGCGTCGAGGGCTGGTCCATGGTGATTCCCTGGGTGGGCTTTCCCCTCGGCGATTTCCTCAAGCGTTTCGAACCACGCTCCAGCGCCAAATATGTCGAGTTCGAAACCCTGCACGATCCCAAACAGATGCCCGGCCAACGCCGCCCGATCCTGGAATGGCCCTATGTGGAGGGGCTGCGCATGGACGAGGCGATGCACCCGCTCACCATTCTCGCGGTCGGCCTTTACGGCAAGAAAATGCCCAACCAGAATGGCGCACCCATACGCTTGGTCGTACCGTGGAAATACGGATTCAAGAGCATCAAGTCCATCGTCAACATCCGCTTCGTGGAAAAGCAGCCCACCAGCTCCTGGATGAAAGCGATTCCGGACGAATATGGTTTTTACTCCAATGTGAACCCGGATGTTGCCCACCCGCGCTGGAGCCAGGCGCGGGAACGGCGCATCGGCGAGTTCCGCAAGCGCAAAACCCTGATGTTCAACGGCTATGCGGACCAGGTGGCTTCCCTTTATGCCGGCATGGACCTGAAAAAGAACTTCTGACAAGCAGCGCCCATGAACAGCCGCAACTTCAATACATCCATCAAACCCATCGTATTCCTGCTGTGCCTGCTGCCGGCACTGGTACTGGCGATACGCCTGTGGCTGGACAAGCTCGGTGCAAATCCCATCGATGCCATCGCAGACAGCACCGGCGAGTGGACCCTGCGCTTCCTGCTAATCGCATTGCTGATGACGCCACTACAGAAGTTTTTGAAATGGCGCTGGCCCACGCACATTCGCCGCATGCTGGGTCTGTTTGCATTTTTTTATGCAACCCTGCACCTCATTACCTACCTGTGGCTGGACCAGTTTTTTGAGTGGGGAGAAATCTGGCGGGATATTGTCGAGCGGCCATTTATCGCGGCTGGCGTGGCAGCCTACCTGTTACTGGTACCACTGGCGCTGACTTCCAATAAACCGGCCATGCGCATGCTGGGCAAGCGCTGGAAGCCGCTGCACAGGCTGGCCTATATCGCCACCTTGCTGGGTGTACTGCATTATTGGTGGATGGCGAGTGGCAAGTCGGATGTCAGTGAGCCGATGGTCTATGCGCTGCTGCTGGGACTGTTGCTACTGGTCCGCGTGCGTCTGCCCACCAGAACCTGAGAAATTATCTGCGGGGACTTGCGCGGCGACGGTCAGTTACCAGTCAAACACTGCGGAGGCCGCGATGCATCAATACCGGCACCCCGTCGATATTGCGCAGTGCTGCATCCACTCCGAACACATTGGCCAGGTTCTCCTCATTGAGGATCTGCTGCGGCGTGCCAAAGCCGTGCAGCCTGCCCCTGTCCAGCAACAGCAAGCGGTCACAGAAGCGTGCCGCCAGCGCCAGGTCGTGAATCGCCACCAGCAGGGTACGCCCCGCGCGGGCCTCGCGCCGTAACAATTCCATGACCTGCCACTGGTGCGCCAGGTCCAGCGCCGCGATGGGTTCGTCGGCAACCAACAAAGGTGCACTGCTCGCCAGCAGGCGTGCCACCTGCACGCGCTTCAGTTCACCACCGGACAGCGTATCTACCGTGCGCTCTGCAAGGGCAGCCGAATCGGTCTTGTCCATTGCCGCAGCGACTCTTGCCACGGATTTGTCCTCGGCCTCGCCGCGCCAGGGCAGGCGGCCGATACTGACCAGGTCCCGCACCGACAGCTGCCACGCCGGCACTTCCGCCTGGGGCAGATAGGCCAGTTGCCTCGCCCTCGCAGCAACTGGCAGCTTGGCCAGGTCCTTGTCAAAGAACCGCACGCTACCCGTAAACGCCTGTATGCCGGCGACGCTTTTCAGCAGTGTCGATTTGCCGGCACCGTTCGGGCCGATCACGCCCACCAGCTGCCGCTGCGCAATCTCGCAGGAAATATCCTCGAGCAGCTTCGCCTTACGCTGCAAGAGTCCGCCAAGCTGGACGGAAAGATTCTGCATTTTCAGCATCAGAAACGCCCCCGTCCGGACAGGATTAACCAGAGGAAGAACGGACCACCCACCAGCGCGGTCACCGCGCCAATGCGCAACTCCTGCTGGCCACCGAGCGCCTGCACCGCCATATCCGCGAGCAACAGCAACAGCGCGCCGCCAATACCGCTCCACAATACCAGTGGCGCCGGCTGCGAATTCACCAGCGGTCGCACCAGGTGCGGCACCACCAGCCCGACAAAGCCGATGGTGCCCGCCACTGCCACCGCGGCCCCCACAGAAAGTGCGAGACCCAGCAGGATCGCTGCCAGAACCGGGGTACGGTACACGCCCAGTGTGGTGGCCGAATCCTCACCCAGGCTCAGCCCCGTCAGGAGATGACGCCCGCTCCAGATCAGCGCCCAACCCAACAGGATCGCCGGCACCGCAAATGCGAGCTGGTCCCAACCGCGGTTGGACAATGAACCGAGCAACCAGAAAATGATTTCCTGCATGGCGAAGGGGCTCGGCGCGTAGTTGAGCGCCAGCGCCATGGCAGCAGACAGCAATGCATTGATCGCCACCCCGGAGAGAATCAGACTCTGGCCTGTAGCTTTGCGCCCGGCCAGGCCCCACACCAGCAGCACCGCCAATAAAGCACCGAGCATGGCGCTGGCGGGTAACCAGAACCCGGCCTGCCAGGCGAGGCCGTGGTACAGCATCAGGATCGCACCGAGCGCTGCGCCGCTGCTCACCCCCAACAGTGCGGGCTCCGCCAGCGGGTTGCGCAACAGGCCCTGCATTGCTGCGCCACCAGCACCGAGGGCCGCGCCAACGAACAGCGCCAGCAGCACCCGTGGCAGGCGCACCTCCCCAACAATCATCGCCTGCGCGGACGTATCCCCGCTGACAAAGCCGAGCAGCCCTTCCCACACAGAAATATCTGCATCGCCCAGCTGCATGGCTACCAGCATCACGATAGGTATCGCAGCAAGCATCAGGCATCGGGCAAGAAAATTGGCGGCGGGCACTTGGGGCACTGACGGGGTCCGTTATTGAGTATCGCGACAATTTAACATGGCTCGGGGCTCGCGCGTTATCAAATCCCGAACATGTAGAACTGGGTCTCTACGGTGCAGTAATATGCCCCGCCACCACTGTGTTATGGTTGGTTTTCCGGCTACCGGCTTCTTGGCGAAAGGAAACAAGACCGATGAAAAAATGGATTTTTGCGGTGATGATGATGCTCGGCCTGCAGCAGGCCATCGCGCAGGACTACACCGAAGCGGCCAGGGCGTGGCTGGCACTCGTGGATTCCGGTAACTACGGGGGCAGCTGGCAGGCAGCCGCGCCCATGTTCAAGCAAGCGGTCACCGAAGATAAATGGGAGGCCGCTGTCACCGCGGCGCGCAAACCACTGGGCGCACTCAAGAGCCGCAACTTCTCCGGTGCCAAGGCGGCCTCGGAATTGCCGGGAGCGCCGGACGGCTCCTATCAGGTATTGACCTTCAACGCGTCGTTCGAGAACAAGAAGAATGCCGTGGAAACCATCACCCTGATGGATGTGGAGGGCAACTGGCTGGTGGTGGGTTACTTTATCCGCTGACGGAATTCGCGCAGCTTTTCCACCACACCCCCCGCAATCGCCGCCGGACACTGTCCCAGTTCCGGCGGCATATAAAACCGCTTTTCTTCCGGATAGGCCCGCAACAAAGCGCGATGGCGCAGCGGCACATTAGCGAGGGAAAACTGCGGATAGACACCGGCAATAATCAGCGCGTCCGGTTGCCAGTCGAGCACCGACTCCAGGCTGACCGGCTTGACGTACTCCACGCCTGCACGCGCCGCAAGATTGTCGAATCCCGCCAGCTCCAGCAGCTGGTTCTCCAGCATACCCTTGCCCATCACGATGCCGTTGGGGGAATAGACCACGACCTTCGGCCGCGGCCCGGCTACTTTTAGCGGCCCCAGTGTTTTCTGCAGCGCCCGCGTATAGGCCTGCGCGGCCGCGGCGCGACCGGTCAATTCACCGAGCGCGTTAACTTGCCGGTAGATGCCGTCTATGTCTGCGGGATCTGCGATAGCCTCCACCCTTACCCCGAGGCCTTTCAGAAACTGCGCCGCGCGGCCCGCGCCGTACTGGCCCACCAGTACCAGGTCCGGCTGCAGTGGCAAAAGCTCCTCGGCGCGGCCGTGGTTCAGGCGGATGTGATCCGGGATATCGCGATTGCCGTAGCGCGGATCGGCTGCCAGCCAGGTCAGGGAGACGATGTGTTCGTGGGGCACCAGTTCCAGCAGCAGTTGGTCCAAACACAGGTTCAGGGAAGCGATCCGTTCCGGGCGCGCTTCGCCCGAGAGCGAGAACGACAGCGCAAACAGAAACAGCAGCAGGCTTTGCATTGCCCTGACCAACGGCCTCGCCCCAATCAACTGCATCGCCCTAGTCAATCGCAGCCAGTGCTTCGGCCAGCGTTTTCACCCCGATGACTTCCATACCTTCCACCTGCCCCTGGCTCGTGTTGGCAATCGGCACAATGGCCTTCTTAAATCCGTGCTTGGCGGCCTCGCGCAGGCGCTCCTGCCCGGACGGCACCGGACGGATCTCACCGGACAGGCCTACCTCGCCAAACACCATCAGGTCCTGCGGTAGCGGCCGGTTGCGGAAGCTCGACACAATAGAAAGCAGTATGGGCAGGTCTGCGCTGGTCTCCATCACCTTGACGCCACCCACCACATTTACGAACACGTCCTGGTCGCCCACCAGTACACCACCGTGACGGTGTAGCACCGCCAGCAACATGTTCAGGCGGTTCTGGTCCAGGCCCACCGCAACGCGGCGCGGGTTCCCCAGGTGACTGTCATCCACCAGCGCCTGCAGTTCCACCAGTAGCGGGCGGGTGCCTTCCCACACCACCATCACCACCGAACCGGAAGAGATTTCATCGGTGCGCTGCAGGAAGATCGCCGACGGGTTGGAGACCTCGCGCAGGCCCTGCTCGGTCATGGCGAACACACCGAGCTCATTGACCGCACCAAAGCGGTTCTTGCTGGCACGCAGGGTGCGGAAACGGGAATCGTGGGAGCCCTCCAGCAGGATGGAGCAATCGATGATGTGCTCCAGCACCTTGGGGCCGGCGAGGCTGCCATCCTTGGTGACATGGCCCACCATAATAACCGCCGTGCCGGTCTGCTTGGCATAGCGGGTCAGGTAGGCGGCGCTCTCGCGCACCTGCGACACCGAGCCCGGCGCCGAGGACACGTCCGCCAGGTGCATGACCTGGATGGAGTCGATCACCATTACCTTGGGCTGTACTTCCTTGGCTGCGTGGCAGATCTGCTCCACATTGGTCTCGCTCAGCATCTGCAGCTGGTCTGCCGGCAGGCCCAGGCGCCTGGCCCGCATCGCCACCTGCTGCAACGACTCCTCACCAGTGATATACAGCGCCGGCATGGCCTGGGACAGGCGACACAGGGTCTGCAACAGGATGGTGGACTTGCCGGCACCGGGGTGGCCGCCGATCAGCACCACCGAGCCGGGCACCATGCCACCGCCCAGCACGCGATCGAACTCGCCGGTGCCGGTGGCGAGACGCGGCAGTTCGCTCAGGTCGATCTCGGACAGTTTCTGTACACGTCCGGCGCCCGCCGCACCGGCATAGCCCTTGCCGGCGGACAGCCTGTCATCGGTGAAGTTGGCGGCGCGACTGTCGGTATGGGCCGGACCCAGGCGCACCTCACTGAGGCTGTTCCAGGCCCCGCAGGCGCTGCACTGCCCCATCCATTTGGTGTAATCCGCCCCGCACTCATTACATACAAAGGCCGTTTTTGTCTTTTTCGCCGCCACAATTTCCCCTGTTCTTCACAACCACCGGACGTTTTCAGGTGCCGATGTTAAGCCGGTGAACTGACGGCGTCATTGCGAAACCGTCTGCGCCATGGACGGCGCAGCGGAGCTACATGGATGTATTTATGCGCTTTCGCAATGACCCGCCGGTTCGACGGCGCCCCGGACCCAAGTCCGGGGCATAAAATGAGCGGTCTATGATAACGCTTCTCACGACATTGGCGGCAATGGTAAAGTCCCCGCATGACGCAAACCCTGTTCCCTGACCGTACTGTCACAGTACCCGTCAACCTCGCCGCGACCCTCGGACTCGAGGAAGCGACCCTGTTGACGCTGCTGCGCGACGCCATGCCGTTCCTGCAGATGGAACAGCATGCGAGCCAGCAGTGGTACCGGATCGACAGCCATCTGCTGGAACAGCTGGCGCCGTTCTGGAACGAGCAGGATATCCAGCGCCTGGCCACCAGCCTGCGCAATACCGGTATCCTGCTGCTGGGCAGCGCGCCCTATAGCCAGAGCCGCGAACTGCAGTTTGCGGTCAATGAGCGCTCGCAAACCCGCTCGGCCGCGCAGCCCGTGGCCCCCAAGCCACAGCAGAACCGCTTCGCCAACACCATCCCCAGTAACTGGCAGCCGAGCCAGGACAACCTGCGCCAGCTGGCACAGCTGAACATTCCCGAGCACTTCGCACGGGAGATGCTGCCGGAGTTCGTGGCCTACTGGCAGGAAACCGGCCAGGCGCACCACGCCTGGGGCGCCAAGTTTATCAGTCACGTCCGGCGTCGCTGGCCGGAGCACCAGCAACGCCTGGCCCGCGAAGCCCAGCGCAAGGCCCCCGAGACCCTGGCGGAAGACTGGCAGCCATCGGCCGAGATACTGCAGCAGATCGGTGAGGAAGGCATCGCCTCCACCTTTGTGAGCAAGTGCCTGCCGCCGTTCAAGCGCCACTTCCTCGCCAGCGGCCAGACCGCCAGCTCCTGGGATACGCGCTTCTTCAAGTGGGTGCTGGAAGACTGGGAGCGGCTGGATGCGCCGTTCAAGAACCGGCGCAAGACGCCGATGCAGAAGGGCTGGCAGCCGCAGGAGCACGACTGGGAGCTGGTGCGCCGCTGCGCCATCGACCTGGACTTTGCCCGCGAGGTGCTGCCGGAGTTCGTGCACCACTGGCTGAGCCGCGAAGGCTACTCCGACGCCTGGGGTGACCAGTTCGTACAGTATGTCCGCAACGAGTGGGCGTTTTACTGTGCCGGCATCGACAAGAACCCGGTGCCCAAGCCCATCAGCCAGAGCTGGCGCCCTACCCCGGAGACCATGGAACACATCACCGGCCAGTGCGACATCCCGAGGGACTTTGCATTGAAACTGCTACCGGAATTCATCCTCTACTGGCGCACCGCGCGCGAGCCCAAACGCAACTGGGATGCAGTGTTCCTTCGCAATGTGCGCTGGCACTGGGCAAAACACAACGAGATCCAACCGGAATTTGACCAACATGGCAAAAGCACTAGATCCAGTAGCCTCTACCAGGACCTCACAGACACAAGCTGGGCCTGATGCGGAGCGCGGCGCACTGATCGAGGCCATCAACGAGGCCTTTGCCGTCTTTCGCGTCAACTACCACAACCAGTATTACAAGGCCTACCCGGACAAGCAGGCGCTGGTGACAGCCAAGAAACTGTGGCTGTCCAACCTGCAGATGTTTTCTGCGCAGGTCATCCAGCAGGCGGCACAGCGCGCCATCCGCGAATGCGAGTTCCTGCCCACCATCCACAAGATGCTGGAACTGTGCGCCGGCGCCTCCAACCTGCCGGATGCGCGCGCGGCCTATATGGAAGCCTGCAACGCGCCAAGCCCGAAAAGTGCGTTCGACTGGAGCCACGCTGCGGTCTACCACGCCGGCAAAGCCAGCAACTGGTTCTTCCTCGCCGGCAACCCGGAAAAGGTTGCCTTCCCGGTTTTTGCAGCGCACTATGAAAAGCTCTGCCAGCGGGTCCTCAATGGCGAGGAACTGCCGGTACCGGAGCTGCCCAAGCTGGAAGAGAAAACCGGCGAGGCCCTGACCAGGGAAGAAAACGCCAAGCGCCTCGCCGCCCTGCGTGCCGACCTGGAGATCTAGGCGCGCCCCAGGGACGGTTAACTTCCCAGCCAACAGCACTATTTCAATACGACCAGAACAGGTGGACCTATGGAAGGGCGCAACTTGTTGTACGTGGTATTTTTCTCAGGCTTTGCTGCCGCGCCCGGCATCGCGCAGGCCGACTTCTATTCCCACAACTACTTTGGCGCCAGCTTTGGTGACGCCACCCAGGACGAGTTCTGCGGCCGCGTCGAGCAGAATGTCGCTGAGATAGATGCAACAACCGCCAGCGCGTCGCTCAGGTCCTGTGAGGACGGCGGCAACCTTTGGAAAGTTTTTGTCGGCCGACACTGGCACCCCAATCTCGCGGTTGAGGCAAGCTACACCCGCCTTGCGGATGCCACCCACATCACCGATATCAACGAACCCGCGTTCGTACCGCCGGACTTCACCCGCGACAGCGAAGTAGAGACCCACATGGTTGGTGCCTACCTGGTGGGACACCTGCCGCTGCACGAGAGCTTCAGTCTGTACGCCCGCGCCGGTGCGTCACTGTGGCAGCAGACCCGTGAAATCAACTTCGTTTTCATAGACCCGCTTTTTGGCGCCATTCGCTATCGCAGCAATGAGGCCAGCGACGGCGTTTCCGCCGCGTATGCCGCGGGCATGCAGTACACCTGGCAACGCAGCATTACCGTGCGCGCGGACCTTGAAAAGATCGATGGAATTGGTTCGGACGAAAGCGGCGGAGAAACATCTCTTGAAACCGTCACGCTTGGATTGAGCATGCGCTTCTGAGGAAACAGGGCCACGAACGTGGCCCTTTATTATTCAGCCTTTAGAGTTCCTGCGCTGCAACGGCCATCAGCTCACGATTGTGTACAAAGGCCTGGTCCAGATTGTTGATCCCTTGCTTCATACGGGAACGGGCAAAATACTCCCCTGCCGCTTTTTCATTACCGACCCCGCGCTGTGCAACCGCTGTCCAGTAGAGCACATACGCATTATCCTTGTCAGCCTTGGAAAGGGCGGCCAGCGCGGACTTATAATCACCGTCCTTGATCGCGATCACGCCATCCATCTCGCGGGCGCCCATTTCCATATATTTATTACCGGGAAATCCGGACGCCGCATCACGATAGTCCGCAACCATTTTTCTGGCCACGGCAAGATCATTGCCCTGATCGATTGCCACCCAGGCGTTCATGAATTTTGCACGCAGGTGAATCAATGCGGATTGCTGTTCCGGGACCTGCGCTGAATCAACGAGTTTTACTGCCTTCGCCGACCACGCCTTTGCCTTCGCATACTGCTTATTTTCCAGATGCAGCCTGCCGATCAGGAAGTGCGCATCAGCCACCTCCAGAGTCTGCCTGGACTTCTCTGCATCCGCCAAGATGGATTCGGCAATACCAAGAGCCCCCTTGTAGTCCCCTTCGTTTACCAAGCTTACAACCTTCGCCTCTTTCAATACTTTTTGATCCACATAACCCGAAGTTCTGGCAATGGCCTGATCCAGGTACTCCTGAGCCTCCTTATGCTCACCAAGATAATCATGCGCACTGGCGATACCGCGTGCAGAAATGATAAAACCGGGGTCCTTCTCGAGTGCCTTTTTGAAAAGTTCTATGGCTGCACGATAGTCGCCTTGAGACAGCTTAAATTCCGCATAAGAGTCATAAGGGTTCGGGTTTTCCGGTATAAGCTGCGTGTACTTCTTGAAAGCTTCCTCGGCTAGCTCAGGCAGTTTCAAATCAACATAAAGGTATCCGATCGAATTATAAACAGGCGCATATTCAGGGTGTTGCGCAATCACTTTCTTGTAAACGGCTAGCGCTTCTTCCTTATCTGCACCACCCCACTGCATTGCATTGCCAAGCGCAAAGGTAACCCGCTTGTCTTGCGGATACATTTTAGCCAGCTCATTCAGGGATTTGATGCTGCCGCCAGGGCTCCCGTTAAAACGCTGGGAAATAGCCTGTATCCAAAGCTGCTCTCCCTTCGAAACCTTCCCTGCCAGGGCCTTCGCCTTGGCAATATGACCCAGGGCCTCGTTCGCGCCAGTAATTCTGGAAGCCAGTGCGGCGTGCGCCAATGCAAAGTTTTTGTCCTTGGCAATAGCCTGCTGGAACTTCTCCGCAGCCTTTTCCTCATTGAGGTTTTCCTGCAGCTGCCTTCCCTCCAGATACAGGGCCCGGGCTTCTTTCGATGCGGTCGTGATCGGCATTTTCGCAGAAGGGCTGGATTCCCCGGCGGATATATTTGACGCCAGAAAAACCTGCGCCAGTAACAGCCACAGGATCAATCCGTATTTTTTGATAAACATCACTTACACTCCTCTTTTGGATGGGCTTTATAAGAGCGAAATGATTACCGTAACCGCGACAACCAAAACTGGTCTTCAAGTTCGCCGGACTGGCCAAGCTAGCAAAAAACCGGTTACCCGACCAATACGGAGCATTACGGTGTCACACTACCAACTGGCACCCTGATACCCATCGCGCATAACCCGGAGCACTATGGAATCTATCATGTCCGACCCGATGGCCCTGCTGGTACTGGTGGGGCTTGTTTCCATTGCCTGCCAATACCTGGCCTACAGCATCAACCTGCCGGCGATCCTGCCGCTGCTGATCAGCGGTATTTTGCTCGGGCCAACGTTCGGTATCCTCGACCCCGATGCGCTGTTTGGCGATCTGCTGTTTCCACTGGTGTCGCTGTCGGTCGCGATCATCCTTTTTGAAGGCGCACTGACACTCAAGTTCTCCGATATCGCCGGCCACGGTTCCATGGTGCGCAACCTGTGCACCCTTGGTGCGCTGGTGACCTGGCTGATCGCCGCACCGGCGGCACATTACGCGCTCGGCATGCCCTGGCAGATTGCGCTGCTGTTCGGCGCGATCGTCACTGTTACGGGGCCAACCGTAATCGTACCGATGCTGCGCTCGGTGCGCCCCAACGCCAAAATCTCCAATATCCTGCGCTGGGAAGGCATCGTCATCGACCCTATTGGTGCGCTGCTGGCGGTACTGGTCTACGAATATATCGTCGCCACCGGTGGCGCCTGGAGCCACACGCTGATGACGTTTGGCAAGGTACTCGCCATCGGCTTCGGGCTCGGCTCCCTGTTCGGTTATGCGGTCGGCACTATCCTGCGCAACAACTGGCTGCCGCACTACCTGCGTAACACCGCGGTACTCACCCTGATGCTGGGCGCCTATGCCTTCTCCGACCTACTCACGCATGAATCCGGCCTGCTCACGGTGACCGTCATGGGCATGTGGATCGCGAATATGAAAAACGTCGAGGCCGACGACATCCTCGAATTCAAGGAGACCCTCAGTGTCCTGCTGATTTCAGCGCTGTTCATCATCCTCGCCGCGCGGGTCCAGTTCAATGCCATGCTGGCAGTAGGCTGGGGCGCACTGGTCGTGCTGGTAGCGATTATTTTCGTGGCGCGACCACTGTCCGTGCTGCTGTCTTCGCCTGGCTCCGGCCTCAACCGGCGCGAACTGGCCATGCTCAGCTGGATCGCGCCGCGCGGTATTGTGGCTGCGGCCGTGTCGGCGCTGTTCGCACTCAAGCTGGAGGACCTGGGCCTGGCCAAGTCCGAGATGCTGGTGCCTATGGTCTTCCTGGTAATCATCACCACAGTGGTTCTGCAGAGCCTGACCTCAAAGCGCCTGGCCAAACTGCTCGGGGTGCAGCGGCCTGCGGCCACCGGTGTGTTGATATTCGGCGGCGGCAGGTTTGCGCGCATGCTGGCCACCGACCTGATCGACAAGGGCGTATCCGTACTGCTGGCAGATACCAACTGGGACGCCATGCGCGAGGCCCGCATGGCCAATATCCCAACCTACTACGGCAACCCTATTTCTGAACACGCAACCATCACCATGGACCTGTCCGGCATCGGGGCGGTGCTGGTTATATCTCCCTACAAGCAACTGAACCCGCTGGTGGCACACCACTTCGAGCATGTACTGGGCAAGGGTTCGGTATTCGGCCTGCGCCATGCCAGCAAGGATGATTCCGCGAGTCGCAGGACTTCGACGGAATACGCAAAAAAACTGACGCTGTTTTCAGAGGGCGCGACCTATGGCCGCCTGGCCAGCATGGTCGCCAAGGGGGCCACCATCAAGACCACCGGCCTGACGGAATCCTTTACGCTGGAAAATTATGAAGAGACCTATGGCAATCGCGCGATCCCCCTCTACGCGATTGATCCCGGTGGCAAATTCTACGTGCACACGGTGGAACATGAATTTGCCATCAAACCCGGCTGGCAGATCATCAGTCTGATAGCACCGGAAGAAGCACCCGATGCGCCTGTGGATAACCCCTCACAGGCGCCCGGTGCGCTGCCAGCCGGCTAAGACTGCAGCTTTTTCAGCACATCCATCGGCAGTGGGAACACGATGGTGTTACTGCGATCGCTGGCGATTTCCGTCAGGGTCTGAAGGTAACGCAGTTGCATCGACTCCGATTGCTGCGTCAGCGTCTGCGCGGCTGTCAGCAGCTTTTCAGACGCCTCCAGCTCACCGGTGGCGTGAATCACTTTCGCACGCCGGGTCCGTTCTGCTTCGGCCTGCTTGGCAATCGCCCGGATCATGCTTTCATCCAGGTCGACGTGCTTGATTTCCACATTGGTGACCTTGATCCCCCAGGCCGCACTCTGCTCATCAAGAATCGTCTGAATGCCGTCGTTCAGGCGCTTGCGCTCTGCGAGCATTTCGTCCAGCTCGTGCTGGCCGAGAATGGCACGCAAAGTGGTCTGTGACAGCTGGCTGGTGGCTTCAAAGAAATCCTCCACGTTGATAATCGCCTTCTGCGCGTCGACCACACGGAAATAGATAACCGCAGAAACCTTGACGGAAACGTTATCGCGCGAGATGACATCCTGCGTCGGTACGTCAAGCACCCTGGTACGCAGGTCCACCTTGACCATCTGTTGCAGAAAGGGAATCACGATGATCAGGCCTGGCCCTTTCACCTTGTAGAAGCGACCCAGCATAAAAATTACACCGCGCTCATATTCACGCAGTATCCGAAACATATAAAAGAGTAGCGCCAGTACGACGACGATCAGGGGCATCCAGTTAAAAATTTCCACGTCCTGTTCTCCAGTTCTTATTCAAATCCATTGTATGGATAGCGAGCTAGCGATGCCGTACCTGCAACCATAACTCTTCTACCGCGATCACCTCGAGCCGGTCTCCCTTCTTCACGGGGCTGGCACAGCGCGCGCGCCAAATCTCCCCCTCCAGCATCACATGGCCGGTATGCTCAAAACTCTCCTCGGCAATCGCCTCCAGTCCGATCATGGCCTCCGCACCAGTTACCACCTTGCGCTGCCGCGATCGGGTCAGTGCGTGCATGATCATCAGCAGGCCTGCGCCACCGAGCGCGGCAATGGTGCCGATCAGGGGGCGCGCCACCTTGAAGGCCTCGACCTCGCTGTCGATCAGGAAGATCGATCCCATCACGAACGCCACAATGCCGCCGAGCCCCACCACCCCGAAACTGGGCGAGAACATCTCGATCACCATCAGGCCAATGCCCAGCGCGATAAACGCGAGCCCCGCCACATTCACCGGCAACATCTGCAGCGCGTAGGCAGCCGTCAGTAAAGCGAGCGCACCGATGGTACCGGCCACTCCCACCCCCGGGCTGTAAAACTCCAGGATGATGCCGTAGAAGCCGATCAACAACAGCAGGTAGGCAATGTTCGGGTTAGTAATGGTCTGCAGGAAACGGTTGCGCCAGTCCGGCTCCACCGTAACCACCTCCGAGGCGGCCGTATCCATGACCTTGTCCACCCCATGCACGGTCACAGTACGGCCGTTGATTTTCTGCAGCAGATCGGAAACATCGTTGGCCATCAGGTCGATGACGCTTTCGTTCAGGGCCGCCTGCGCTGACAGGCTGACACCCCCGCGTACGGCCTTCTCTGCCCATTCCGCATTGCGCCCGCGCAGTTCAGCCAGGCTGCGGATATAAGCCACGGCATCATTCACCTGCTTGCGCTCTATGGCGGTATCCGGCTCATACTTCTTGTCGTCACCGGCATCCTTGTCCTGATCCTGTTGCGCCCGCTCATTTTCTCCGGAGGTATTGGTGTCGCCGCTTTCACTCTGCTGCGGACGATCCTGGTCCTTGCGCGGCTGCCTGGGCGCATCCTGCCCGGGCTGTCCACCCGGCATTGGCGGGCCGCCGATCTGCACCGGCGTGGCGGCGCCGAGGTTGGTGGCCGGTGACATGGCCGCGATATGGCTCGCGTACAGGATATAGGTGCCGGCGCTGGCGGCGCGCGCACCGCGGGGATAAACAAAGGTGGCGACCGGCACCGGGCTCGCCAGGATAGCCTTGATGATATCCCGCATCGATTTATCGAGGCCGCCGGGGGTGTCCATCTGCAGAATGACGAGATCCGCGCCACTGCGCGGCGCACCCTCGATACCGCGCACCAGGTAATCGGCAATGGCCGGGCCAATTGCGTCGTCGACCTTCAGCAGTACCACACTACCGTCGGCCCATGCGCGCGGCATGGCAGCCAGAACAAACAGAAAAATCAGGGAGAGAAAGGGGCGCAACACTCGAATCGCCATTTGGCCAGTCCTAGGTCGTATATGGGCGCACTCCACTATGTAATATAAAAACCACAGCGAGGTCAAAACGATTCCGCCATTTAATTCGGGCGGAAGTGCCAGTTATGGAGCAGCCCTAACTGTTACTATCAAAAGTATTCCTTCACGGAAACAGCAGTATAAGACGCATGACAAATCACTCACCGACGGCCCGGCGCATTGCAAAGACCATTCTCAATGGTTTCGACGCCTATTTTGCTGACTTCCAGAACATCACCCTGGGGGCCAAGGCGCGTTTTGAAACCGCAGCCTGGCAGGCCGTTCGCCAGGCCAACAAGGAGCGGCTGGAACACTACAAGCTGAAAGTCGGACAGGTAGTGAAACTGGTGCAGTCGGTTACCACCAAGGACACTTCGCAGCTGGAACTGTGGAGAGAATCCCGCGCCACCTATGCGCAGCTGATTGCGGACCATCGCAACTATGAAATTGCAGAGACCTTCTTCAATTCCATTTTCTGTAAATGCTTTGATCATGCGCATATCCATGATAGCAATATCTTCGTAAAGCCTTCGCGCGCACCGGACGACAAGCCGCTGCGCGATTACAGTATTTACATCAGCTACAGCGACCGCAAGGGCCTGGAAAGCATGCTGCTGGAGATCATGGAGGATTACGCGTTTTCCACCCATTGGGAGGACGCCGCACGGGATGTGGAGCTGATCGCAGATACCCTCATGCGCGGGCCACTGGCGAACGTGGAGACCGGCGTCGGTGACCTGCGTATCGATATGCTGGAATCGGTGTTCTATCGCAACAAGGGCGCCTACCTGGTGGGGCGTATGATCACCGGCGATGGCGTACTGCCGTTTATCCTGCCATGCCTCAACGATGGCAATGGCATCTATGTGGACACGGTCATCTATGACCGCGACTGCACCAGTATCATTTTCAGTTTCACCCGCTCGCACTTTATGGTGGATGCGCCGATCCCGTCGCGATTTGTGCGCTTCCTCTCCACCATCATGCCGCAGAAAGACATTTCCGAGCTGTACAACTCGATCGGCTTCCACAAGCACAGCAAGACCGAGTTCTACCGGCACATGATCGCGCACATGAAAACCAGCCACGACAAATTCGTGGTGGCACCGGGCATTCGCGGCATGGTGATGGCGGTGTTTACGCTGCCGTCCTATTCGGTGGTGTTCAAGGTGATCAAGGACAAGTTCGACGAGCCCAAGACCGTCACCGAGGAAATCGTACGCGATCGCTACAAATTGGTATCGCGCTCGGACCGGGTCGGGCGCATGGCAGATACGCAGGAATACAGCCATTTCATTTTCTATCGCAACCGCTTCAGTGAAGAACTGCTGGAAGAACTCAAGCGCGACATCCCCTCCAAGCTGGTGATCACCGACAAGTGGATCATCATCAAGCACCTGTATGTCGAACGGCGCATGGAACCGCTCAACCTGTACCTGCAGCACGCTGATGAAAAGCAGACCTATGAGGCCATGGAAGAATACGGCAACGCCATCAAGCAACTGGCCGCAGCCGATATTTTTCCCGGCGATATGCTGCTCAAGAACTTTGGCGTCACGCGCCACAAGCGCGTGGTGTTCTACGACTACGACGAAATCTGCCACCTCACCGAGTGCAATTTCCGCAAGATCCCGGAGGCGCGGGATGATGCGCAGGAACTGGCAGACCGGCCCTGGTACACGGTGGCGGAAGAGGATGTATTCCCGGAAGAGTTCCGCCTGTTCTTTTCCGGTAACCCCACTGCGCGCAAGGCGTTCGAATCGCAGCACAGCGACCTGTACGATTACCGCTTCTGGCAGGGCCTGCAGGAGAGAATTCGCGCCGGGCACATCGAGGACACTTTCCCCTACCGGCGCAAATGGCGTTTCAAGCGCCGCCCGGCCGAAACAGGCGTTTAGTCTGCGCGGTCGGGTCTATATTTTTTGAAGTGTTCCTATTTGCCGGAAAAAAACATGTCGCTCGACCCTCTCCGCGCGCCGAGACTTACCCTTCTGTTACTGGCGCTGGCAGGCCTTACCAGCTGCGGGCTCACCCAGGGCCCACCCGGCACCCTCACCTTGCGTGTGCAGGAAGACCCGGCGGCCTGCGGCCTTGGCGCAGCCAACAGCAAGCTGCTGAAATTTGACGACCTGTTCGAGTACACCGACGACCCGCAGCAACCCTTCGACGAGAAGCGCTCGCTGCCAGACAAATACGATGTGATCGCCTATGTCTGGGGCAAGGAGCCCTGCACCAGCGAGGTCCCCTGCGACAAGGGCCATTACTTCTGGCTGATCGAGCGCGGTCCCGAGCCCGGTGAGGAGAGCATCTGGGCTGTCACCCCACAGTACCCGCGCATCACGGTACAGAGCAGCTGCACCTCGCAGCTCAAGTCCGGCAAGCGCTTCCGCTTCTCCTTTGAGGGCGATAAACTTATCGGCTTCAGTCCCCATTAAGCCGATAACGGGTACCCGCCGGATACCATGCGCCTCTCCGAGCTAGAGCTCAGTAACCAGTACGCCAGCCTGGGCGAACCGTTCGGACAGTTCATTCAGCCAAAACCCTTCGAGCACCCGCACCTGGTCCATATCAACCCGGCGGGAGCCGCGCTGCTCGGTCTCAATCCCGGCCGCGACAGCGCCCAGACCTGGGCGGAGTACGGCTGCGGCGCGCGCCTGTTCCGCGGCAGCCGACCGTTCGC
The DNA here is from genome assembly GCF_030270605.1 of Biformimicrobium ophioploci. Lineage (GTDB taxonomy): Bacteria > Pseudomonadota > Gammaproteobacteria > Pseudomonadales > Cellvibrionaceae > Biformimicrobium > Biformimicrobium ophioploci. The sequence continues at coordinate 410,263 of NZ_BSYJ01000004.1, read as the reverse complement.
CATGAAATATGCCGGGCACCAGTTTGGTGTCTATAACCCTGAACTCGGCGATGGCCGCGGCCTGCTGCTGGGCGAAGCCCGCGGGATTCACGGCGAGCGCTGGGACCTGCACCTGAAGGGCGCCGGCAAGACCCCTTACTCGCGCTTTGGCGATGGTCGCGCCGTATTGCGCTCCACCATCCGCGAATACCTGTGCAGCGAGGCGATGCACGCACTGGGCATTGCCAGCACCCGGGCACTGTGCATCATCGGCAGTGATGAACCGGTGGTACGGGAAAAGATTGAAAGCGGCGCCATGTTGATTCGGCTGGCCCGTACCCATATCCGTTTCGGCCACTTCGAACATTTTTTCTATACCGGCCAGCATGAGGCGCTGGAGCAGCTGGTGCATTTCACCTGTGCGGAACAGCTGCCGCAAACCGCAGACCTGTCCGTGGCGGAAAAAGCCGCGGCCATCCTGGAAATGGCCATGAAGCGCAGCGCGCGGCTGGTGGCGCAGTGGCAGGCGGCGGGCTTCGCCCACGGGGTACTCAACACCGATAACATGTCGATTATCGGTGACACCTTCGATTACGGCCCTTACGGTTTCCTCGACGACTACGAGCCGGGCTTTATCTGCAATCATTCCGATCACACCGGCCGCTATGCCTTTGAGCGCCAGCCGGGCGTGGTACTCTGGAACCTGAACGCACTCGGGCATGCGCTTTCGGGCCTCTTGACGCGCGAAGCCATCGTCGAGACGTTGCAGCGCTTCGAGCCGCTGCTGGTACAGCACTACTCCGGCCTGATGCGGGCAAGGCTCGGGTTTGAGCAACCCGGCGCCGACGACGACCGGCTGTGCGCACAGCTGCTGAAGCTGCTGGAAGACGCCAGCGCAGATTACCCGGCGTTCTTCCGTCGCCTGAGCCGCTACAGCCCGGGTGAGGGTGCACCGGCATTTTCCGACCTGTTCGGTGCAGAGCAGCAGGCGCCGCTGGCAGACTGGCTACAGCGCTACGATACACGCCTCAAGGCCGAGCCCCGCCCCGATGCCGAGCGGCAGCAGGCCATGTTGCGCACCAATCCAAAATTCATCCTGCGCAACTTCCTCGCCCAGCGGGTGATTGATGCGGCTGAAGGCGGGGATTTTGCCCCGCTGGACCGCTTTATGAGCCTGCTGCAGGCGCCTTTTGACGAGCACTCCGGCAATGACGAATGGGCCGCGCTGCCCGGGACTGCACAGAAACACCTGCCTATCAGCTGCTCCAGCTGAAGCGGACTGCGCTGTTGCTGGCGCTGCATCCCCCGCTGGTACGCCGGGAAAATACGGGACTAAATGCGCGACAAATTGCGTGACTTATTGCGGCCACCTGGCACTCGTTTCAGCAACACGAAGAAGTCCACGCCATCCTCGCAACCGACATTAGCCAATGGTCTAAGCTTTGTGGCCAACAACAATAATCGGCCAACTTATATCGGGATGCGGGAAATGGACGAGATCACTTCAAACCGGGCCGGAATCCCAGCCCTGCTTGCACAGCTCTACAGCGACCACACCCAATTACTGGAACTACTGACCGCACTGGATCACTACCTCGACCGATTCCAGGATTGCCAGTCTGGCGCAGAAAACCTCGAACTGTTACTTGCGGGCCTGGATTACATCAATACCTACCCGGAGAAGTGGCACCACCCGTCAGAATCACTGCTGCTGGAAAAGCTGCGCGAGCGCACTACCGAGAAAGACATCGTGGACGAGAGCCTGCTCGCCCACAATGCACTGGTGGACCAGGGCAAGATGTGCTGGCAACTGTTCAACTCAGTGGCCAATGGCTGCATTGTCGGCCGCGACCAGCTGGTGGGCTGCACCCGCACCTTTATCAGCGAGTACCGCAGCCATATCAATCAGGAGACCGCCGAGCTGTTCCCGCACCTGTTAATGGTGTTCGGCCCTGACGACTGGCAGGAAGTGGAACGTATCACTCCCGAGATCAGTTCTGCGCTGAACAAGCTGATGAAGCAGGATTACGAGCAGACACGCGAGTATGTGGTCTCCGGCATGAAACGTGAGGCTGCCGCAGAGAACCCCTGAAGCGTCCATCTGCGCTTCCCGTATGCCCAACTAATTGAGAGCGGTCGCAAAGCTTTGCGACCGGTACGTCCGCACGCTAACCTACCCCTATCTCTGAACCTCGGGAGGCCTGTCAATGCGCCTACATATTCCTGTTCATTTCCCCCTGCTCGCCGCACTTGTCCTGCTTGCACTGGTGACGGCACCCGCCATTGCCAGCACTGATGTGGTCGGCCAGTGGCGCACCATCGACGATGAAACCGGCCAGCCGAAATCCATCGTCGAGATTTATGAGAAAAACGGCCTGGTGTACGGCAAGGTCGTGCGCCTGCTGCAGAAGCCACAGGACACCGTTTGTGAAAAATGTCCCGGCGACCTGAAAGGCAAGAAGCTTGTGGGTATGGATGTAGTCACGCGCATGCGCAAAGTGGACGGGCGCTATGAGGAAGGTCAGATCATGGATCCGATCTCAGGCAAGGTCTACGGCTGCAAGATGTGGCGCGAGGGCAATATGCTCAAGGTACGCGGCTATATCGGCCCCTTCTACCGCACCCAGGTCTGGCAGAAGGTGCAATAACAGGCTTAGGAGCCTTTTCCCGCATAGCTATTCCGCGTTGATCGCCAGCCACAGCTCCGCGGTGGCTATGGCGTCCCCGAGCGCATCGTGTGCCGGTGCGTCCGGGAGCCCGTAACGGGCGCGACACTGAAACAGCCGCAGCGCGCCATCCGGTATCACCTCCATCTGCCGTGACAGCCTCTGTAGCTGCCACTGCATGGTGTCCTCAACCGGCACCAGTAGCGGCGCCCCCCATAGCGCCTGCACGGCATCATTCAGGAACGCCATATCGAGTTGCGCGTTGTGGAAGACCAGCGTGCTACCCCGGATTGCCCCAAGAAAGTGCCCCAGCGCGACCTGCAGCTCCACCCCCTGTTTGAGGTCAGTATCCGTCAGCTGGTGAAAGACCGCACTCTGCCCGACCTCGTCGCGCACCGCGATATGGAAGTGGCGCGCACTTTCCAGCAGCACCCTGCCCTGTTCCACCGCGACCCAGCCGATACTGGCAATCTCACCTTCCGCCGCAGACAGGGATGTGGTTTCCAGATCAGCCACCACATAACGCCTTTCATTGAAATGTCCGTCGGGCAGTGGATCGACCAACAGGCGTTGCAGCAGCGGATGCGTGGCCCTGGCACGCCACTTGCGCCGCTGCCATTGCAGCCACAACTCCCTGAGCATTGCGTTCTGCAGCATTACAGGCCCTGCCGGTACCGGTGGCGCAAAGCCTCTTGCGCATCATTAACCACGGTGAAGGCATCCTTCAGGTGCTTCCTTTCAAGTTCCGGCAGGTCCCGTGGATTGAGGTAATTACTCGCCCGCGCGCCGTCGGTCACCTGGCGGCACTGGTTCTCGATGCGCAGTTGCTGGATGGTATCAAATGCGTCCTGCATATTGCGTCCATCACCGATGGTAAGCGCCTTGCAATCGATCAGCGCACGCAGGCGCTCGCGGGTATTGACCGCTTCCACACCATTCGCCAGTGCGTGTATGCGCACCAGGTCCACAATCGGCATGACCCCGCGCTTCTTGATGTCGAACTCGTCGCGATGCTCGCCGTTACGCTCCAGCAGGAAGCGCCGGAATATCCCCAGTGGCGGCGTATGCTCGAGCACGTTGGCCGCCAGCGCGGCCTGGAAAATGGAGTCTTCCCGGGTACGCGCCAGCATGTGTTTCTGCAGGCGCTGGCACAAACCCTTGTCGCCATGGACCGCGCGCAGGTCGAAGAAAATCGAAACCCGCATCACCGCATCCGGGCTGGGTGCGCGGGTCCAGCTGTCCACTGTGCGTTGCCAGCCCGCAAGGCGCTGGCGCCACTTGTCCGTCGTGGCCATAACCTTGCCGGGACAGTACACGTAACCACATTCATTCAGCCCGTCGCAGACCATCTGCGCCAGTCGCCGGAACCAGTCCATATCCTGCTCGGTGGCGCTGTCATCGATCAGCAGGCCATTGTCCTGGTCGGCACCGATCAACTGCTCGCCGCGCGCCTGGGACCCGAATGCCAGCCAGCAGAACGGCACCGGCGCAGGTCCCAGTTCATTGATGGCAAGCTCGATCAGGCGCCGCGTCACTGCATCACTGATCGCCGTAAGCACACGGCTCAGCTGGTGCGCGCGCATGCCGCCACCGATCGCGTCCACCATCAGGCTTGGCAGGGCCGCAGCGATTGCGCGCATGCTGGCGGTATCCTGCTGGCGACCGATGTGTTGCACCAGATAGACCGGGTCATTACGGCGCGCCAGCATCAGGTCTGAAGAGGTAATGATGCCGGCGACACTACTGGAGTCCATCACCGGCAGGTGGTGGATGCCCTCCTGGGTCATCTGCAGGGTGGCATCGAAAATACTCGCACCCAGTTCAATACTGGAACAGGGCCGGGTCATGATTTCGCCGATGGGCATATCCAGCGGCAGGCCCCTGGCCAGGGCACGGCTGCGCAGGTCACGGTCAGTGAGGATGCCAAGAAGCTGCCCCGAGTCCATCACCAGTACCGAGGATACCCGTCGCTCAGACATGGCCCCGGCGGCTTCCTGTATGGGCGTTGTAGGCGGCAGCGTCAGCGGCTCGCGGCTGACGTGCGCATCGATCGGCTGCATCATCAGGTTGGCGTTTGGCTGGTAACGGGCCGCCCGGCGCAAGCGGCGACTGCGCTGGCTGTGGAAGTGACGATCGAAATCACGGAAGCGGGTGCGCAATGACTCGTAACGGTTGCGCGGCAACTGGTAGATCAGGCTGTCCTCAATCGCAACGGCGGATACACCCTCATCCCCCGTGTCCAGCCCGTGGATATTGAAGCTTTCGCCCTCACCCAGGCGGTCGAGCAGACGGTTGTTGCTGGCGCGAATCTCAACTGCACCACTGCGCACCAGGCGCAATGCATAGACATCGCTGGCGGCGCTGAAGCGGTGCCCGGCGCGGTGATAGGAAATCTCGATCTGCCGTGCGGTATCCTGCAGGGCTTGCTCTGGCAACGCATCAAACGGCAGGCATTCGCGCAGGAAATCCGCTACGGCCTGTATCTCGGGGTGCTTGGGGTCCAGTGCCATGGCACTCAGTCTCTTCAGGGTTTACCCCCATCCTACCCCCTCGGGCGCGGGGCAGCGATTAGACTTTCGTGAAAGGCCTGTCAGCGCACATTGCCGCCACATAGACCAATGATTATCATTCTCAGATCGAGTCCCCAAGAGATACCCGATGTGAAAAAGATCCTTTCCATCGCAACAGCCGCGATTAAGACTTGTTCGATGGCGACCGCGGCCCTGTTACTGATTGTCACCACCGTTGCGGGCAGCACGCCTGCGCTGGCTGAGGAAAAGCCCATCCAGCACCTGAAGGTGGCGGACATCACCACCTACGAGGAAGCCAAACGCGTTTTCCTGGCGACAACCGCGCAGTTACAGACCAAGACCAAACTGGATGCAGCGGAATTGCAGGCCATCCATATGATTACCTATTCGCTGGAAAAGAGCCTGGCGTATTTCGTGGAGCATTCGGAGGGGGCACAGCAAGCGTCGGCGAAAAGCCTCGCGGAGATTGTTGAGTCCGTCCACATCAATTCGGAGAACAACCGTAAAGAGGAAACCCAGACCCACCTGAGCACCTACCTGCAGCAGGCGCAGGCCTTCGCGGCCGGGCTGCCCTGAGTGGCCCCACTAAGGGGCCGCCGTGACCGCCCGTATATTATCCGCGCTCAATCATGCGCGATGGGCTTGTGGGTGAAGAGGTAGTCCTTCAGCTCATGATCAAACGTCGGGTCCGTGCGCCTGATCCATTCCAGCACCATGGCAGCGTGCTCTTTCTCTTCGTCGCGGTTGTGGGCGAGTATGGCCTTTAGCTCAGCATCCTTACACGCATCCACGCGCTGGTTGTACCAGTCGACAGCCTCCAGCTCTTCCATTAGCGAGGTTATCGCGCGGTGCATGTCACGCGTTTCATCCGAGAGTTCATTAATCGGCTCGTGGTAGCCCTCATTCGCCATAGACCCTGTACCCCTTCTTCCAAGTGACAAGTGCAAATACATAATTCCCTGCCAGCTGCGTGTCACCAGATGTCAGGGATTGCCGCAAATACGGACAACGATTCAATATTAGCTGCTCGTCAGTCTGTTCAGGTGCCGGCGCACGTCCTTACGGATAGAAGAAGCGAATCAGCAGCCGCAGACCACTTCCTTTCCTGAAGTGGCCTTGAGGCCCTCGGTCGCGTAACCATCTCTCTGCCACCAATCCAGGCCACCGAGCAGCTCCCTGACCCTGAATCCAAGGCGGGCCATATTGAGCGCCGCCTTGGTAGAGGCATTGCATCCGATGCCGTCGCAGTAAGTCACGTAATCCAGGGATTTATCGAGGTGCGCCATCGTGTCAGCATTCATCGTACGGTGGGGGATATTGAGTGCGCCAGGTATGTGCTGCTGCTGAAACGCCTCTGGTGACCGCGCATCGATCACGATTATATTTACGCCTTCCCCCAGGGAATCATATAGATCCCAGGAATCGATCTCATAATTGAGTTTCTTCTGGTAATACTCTATTTGCGCGTCCATTTACGACACTCTCCTTGTGTGATTAGCGATATTTGCAACCTTCCAGACATCGTTCTCTTTCATGAGATTGAATACTTCCAACCCCCCAATGAGAAAACTCCCCGTCTACATGAAAGTCGTAGCTACCCCAAACTAACACCACGTCCTAATTATCCGTGAGCTTACTCAGGACACAACTTTTCCAAACGCCTGACCTATCCAGATTCCGGACATAAAGAGAAAAATTCCAGCGGCGAATACACCCAAAACCAATAGCCCGCTTTTCTCGGACTTATCTATCGATTTCCACCACTCTCTCAGCTGGCTACTCATATATAGCTTCCTTACGATTTTGCAAAAAATGAACCACCTACTTGCCCGTTGACCTCCGCTTAAATACGCGGAGCCAAAACATGCCCTCGAGGAAGAAACCGAGAAACAGGAAAAAAACACCTCCTGCAGGAACCCCAAAGACATAGCACGCAATAGCAGCGAATAAGCAAAGAACCGTTATAAGCCATTTTGAGAGTGATTTCATTGTGGAAAATAAGCGCGAAGCTACGCGCATAAGACACGAAGAATGCTGGGAGTCCTGCGGAGGCCCGAGAGGCTGTAGCTTTGCCAGCTTTTTATGGAAGAAGCGCAGCGACCACAAAAAGCGAAGCAAAGCTTTTCAGGTCGACTGCAGCCACTGGTTATGTGTCGTTACTGAGGAACGACTTTTGTTGCACACGGGCCTTTCTGACCCTGTCCCACGACGTACTCAACCTTTTGGCCATCGTTGAGGCTTGCGTAACCACCACCGCTCTGGATTTCTGAATGATGGACAAATAGATCTTTGCCGCCATCATCCGGAGTAATAAACCCATAGCCTTTTTCTGAATCAAACCACTTTACGGTTCCTGTGCTCATATCTTTCTCTAACTAGATTGGTGAGGTATTAATTCCTTTTCTCGCTATCACCATCACAAGAAAAGGTATTGAAACCAATCGGCTCATAAAGCCCATTCGGTGGCACTGTGACGCGATCAAACGCGTCACAGTGACGCATATTCACATGGGGGTATCGTATCAGGTTGTGATATCCCCCCTAATTACAATGGCTTACACCAATGCATTTTTCTGGATCAGGAGAAATATATCAGTTTTCCGCAGATCCCCGGCAGAGCCTGAAAATAAAAAGGGGCGCGAAATCGCACCCCAATTTTTCTCCATTTAGCCTTTGCTGATCACTTCGATCCGGTCCACCTTCTGGAACCCACGTGGCAACTTATTGCCGCGCCTGCCGCGTTCACCCTGGTAGTGATCCATCTCGGAGATCTTGATCTTGGTGTGGCGCTTGCCGGCATGAATCGCCAGCACATCGCCCTGCTGGAGTACTGCCAGGCCAATCATCAGCTCATCGCGGCTGGCGGCACGCGCAGACGGGATATTGATGATCTTGTTGCCCTTGCCCTTGGACAGTTCCGGCAGTTCAGAGACCGGGAATACCAGCATGCGACCTTCGGTGGTGACCGCGGCGAGCAGCGCTTCCTTGTCGTCAAACGGCTGCGGCGGCAATACGCGCGCGCCCTTCGGCAGGGTCAGCATGGCCTTGCCCGCCTTGTTGCGGGACTGGAGGTCGCCGAGCTTGGCCACGAATCCGTAGCCAGCATCCGAGGCGAGCAGGATGCGCGCATCGTCGGCACCCATCAGCAGGCCTTCGAAAGTGGCGCCAGACGGCGGGTTGATCTTGCCGGTCACCGGCTCGCCCTGACCGCGCGCAGACGGCAGGCCATGTGCCGCGATGGCGTAGCTGCGCCCGGTACTGTCGAGCAGCACCGCATTCTGGTTGGTCTTGCCGCGTGCGGCAAACTTGTAGCCGTCGCCGGCCTTGTAATTCAGTGCGGTCGGGTCGATCTCGTGGCCCTTGGCCGCACGGATCCAGCCCTTCGCGGACAGCACCACGGTAATCGGGTCGGAAGACAGCAGTTCGGTCTCGCTGAAAGCTTTCGCTTCCGCGCGTTCGACTATCGGCGAACGGCGCTCGTCCCCGAATTCTTCCGCGGCGGCTTCCAGTTCCTTGCGGATCAGGGTCTTGAGACGGCGCGCGGAGCCGAGGGTCTTTTCCAGGGTATCGCGCTCTTTCTGCAGCTCGGCCTGCTCGCCGCGGATCTTCATTTCCTCGAGGCGGGCCAACTGGCGTAACTTGGTATCGAGGATGTAGTCCGCCTGCACGTCGGTGAGGTCGAAGCGCTTCATCAGCACTTTTTTTGGCTCATCCTCGGTCCGGATGATCTCGATCACCTCATCGATATTCAGGAACGCAACCAGCAAACCGTCCAACAGGTGCAGGCGCTTCTCGACCTTGTCGAGGCGGTACTGCAGGCGGCGGCGCACAGTAACAGTACGGAAACTGAGCCACTCGCCCAGGATCTTGTCCAGCGACTTCACCTGCGGGCGACCGTCGATACCGATCATGTTCATATTGACGCGGTAGTTGCGCTCAAGATCGGTGGTGGCGAACAGGTGCGCCATGACCTGGTCCAGATCAACGCGGTTGGACTTGGGCACGATCACCAGGCGGGTCGGGTTTTCATGGTCCGATTCGTCGCGCAGGTCGTTGACCATGGGCAGTTTCTTGGCCTGCATCTGCGCAGCGATCTGCTCCAGCACCTTGGCGCCACTGACCTGGTGCGGCAGCGCGGTAATGACGATATCGCCATCTTCCTTGCGCCACACGGCGCGCATCTTGAGCGACCCCTTGCCGCTCTCGTACATCTTGTGCAGCTCGGCACGCGGCGTAATGATCTCCGCCTCTGTGGGCATATCCGGACCCTGGATAAACTCGCACAGCTCACTCACGGTAGCCTTGGGGTTTTCCAGCAGGTGTACGGTGGCATTCACCACTTCGCGCAGGTTGTGCGGCGGAATGTCGGTGGCCATACCCACGGCAATACCGGTGGTGCCATTCATCAGGATATTCGGTACCCGCGCCGGCAGCACCGTGGGCTCGTCCATGGTGCCGTCAAAGTTCGGCTGCCAGTCGACCGTGCCCTGGCCCAGCTCGGCCAGCAGCGCATCAGCGTACTTGCCCATCCGCGACTCGGTGTAACGCATGGCGGCGAAGGATTTCGGGTCATCCGGTGCGCCCCAGTTGCCCTGGCCATCCACCAGCGGGTAGCGGTAGGAGAACGGCTGCGCCATCAGCACCATGGCCTCATATACGGCGCTGTCACCGTGCGGGTGGTACTTACCGATCACGTCACCGACGGTACGCGCAGACTTCTTGTACTTGGCGCTGGCCTTGAGGCCCAGCTCGCTCATGGCGTAGATGATGCGGCGCTGCACCGGCTTGAGGCCGTCACCGATATTGGGCAGGGCGCGGTCCAGGATCACGTACATGGAGTAATCCAGGTACGCCTTTTCGGTATATTCCTTCAGGGCGAGGCGTTCTGTGGCCTCGGCGGGGATTACATCATTCATGCCTTATTCTTCTCGATGGCAAGTTAACGGCGATAGCCTGATGGTCTTTCAAGACGATAATCACCGGATTATGGCGCCAACAGGCACAAGGTTCAAAGGCGGGAGCTTATCCGGGCCGCAGCGCTCAAAAAGCCCGCAAACTGCACATTCACAAGGCAATATCCGGGAATATGCCGGAACAAGGCCGGGTCACGGGGTAGATAGAGAGGCGAGGCCGAACACGGCAAGCAGGCACCAGGCCACCACCCAGAGCGGAGACTTCTTCAGTTGCAGCAGGCCAAACCCGACCAGCGCAATCACCAGGTCGGCAATGCCGGTAACGGCACTGGTAAATACCGGGTTATACAGCGCCGCCGCCAGCACCCCCACCACCGCCGCGTTGATGCCGGCGATCGCACCCGCGGAATAGCGATTGCCGGACAGCTTCTGCCACAGCGGCAAGACCCCCGCGACCAGCAGGAAGCCCGGCAAGAACAGGGCCAGGGTCGCGGTAATGGCACCGGATAGGCCACCGAGCCCGCTATCGAGGAGCGCGCCATAGAACGCGGCTACGGAAAAGAGTGGCCCCGGAATGGCCTGAGCCGCACCGTAACCGGCGAGGAAATCTTCCTGTGACAACCAGCCCGGTGCGACCACCGACTGCTCTAGCAACGGCAGCACCACATGGCCACCCCCGAACACCAAGGCACCGGCCCGATAGAACGCCTCGCCCACGGCCACCAGGCCACCCATCTGCTTTGCCGCCAGCGGCAGGCCAAACAGCAGCAGGAAAAACAGGACAATCAGCAGCAACCCGCTGCGCGGTGACACTGGCAAACCCAGCTCGACGGTAGAAGGCCTGCCTGCCTCCCTGAACGCCGCCAGTCCGATTACAGCCCCGGCCAGCACCGCCAGCAGCTGCGCGATGGCGGAGTCCTGCCACAGGATAAACACTGCAGCAGCCACTGCGAGCAGGCGCCTGGGCCAGTCCGGGCACAGCCCCTTCGCCATCGCCAGCACCGCCTGCGCCACCACCGCCAGCGCCACCAGCTTGAGCGCGTGCACCAGCAGCTGTTGCACCGCCTCCGGCATCTGCGGCAGGGCGGCGGCGAAAAGCAATAGCAGGATGACGGAAGGCAGGGTAAAGGCGATAAATGCCGCGAGTGCACCGGCCCATCCGGCCCGGGACAGTCCCAGACTGAAGCCCAGCTGGCTACTGGCCGGCCCCGGCAGGAACTGGCACACCGCCAGCAGCTGCGCGAACTGGGTATCGTCGACCCAGCGGCGCCTCTCCACCAGTTCAGTGCGGAAGTAGCCGATATGCGCGATGGGCCCGCCGAATGACGTGAGGCCAAGCTTCAGGAATGCGATGAAGACTTCGCGCCAGCTGCGCTCCCGGTTGTGCACCATTGATCAGATCCAGCGCCGCACCCGCGCACAGTAGTCGGCAAACGCCTCGGGAAACTTCTCCTGCAGGACACGCTCTTCCGGAGCAATCTGGAAGCGACTGATAAACAGCACGAAGAACACCAGCCAGAAAAAATTGAGCGGATTGCCGAACCAGATAGCGAACCCTGCCAGCACCAACAGCAGGCCAAGATACATAGGATTGCGGCTATAGCGGAAGATACCGAAGTCCACCAGGCTGGATGCCTCCTCAGGATTCATTGGGTTGACGGTGGTCTGCACACGGCGGAATGCGAGCAAGCCCGCAATACTCACAGCGAACCCGAGCAGTCCCACCAGTATTGCTACCGGCAACTGCCACGTCGCATTAAAATTTATTTCTGCCAAGGCACTGCTGGTACCCCACATTAACAGCACAACCGTCAGGCCAACTACCGGGGGTGGAATCTTGTTATTCATGCCCGCTCCTTGCGTGAAAGCAACGTTCCAGTCAGGTCAGATACTGCACCAAACCGCAGGCACAAAAAAGGCCGGCATGGCCGGCCTTTTCAAAGTTGCTTTCTCAATTACTGACGAATCCCTTCCACATCCAGCACCATTTCCACATGGGTAGCAGCCGGGCCGAGGCTCTTCTCGATATTGAAGTCCTTCAGCTTGAGCCTGGTGGTGCCGGTAAAGCCGGCGCGGTAACCACCCCACGGGTCCTTGCCCTCACCCACTTTCTCCGCATCGATCACGATGGAGCGGGTTACGCCATTCAGGGTCAGGTCCCCGGTAACCGCCATCTTGCCGTTGCCGCTGTCCTTGATCGAAGTACTGACAAACGTAGCCTTGGGGTGCTTCCTGACGTTCAGGAAGTCCTTGCTGCGCAGGTGCTTGTCGCGCTCTGCGTGGTTGGAGTCGACACTGGCGGTATCGATTTCCACATTGATACTGGATGCTTCCGGCTTGTCGGCATCGTAGCTGAAACCGCCATCAAAGGTATTGAAACGGCCGTGCAGCCAGCTGTAACCCAGGTGCTGGATCTTGAAGGTGATGGAAGCGTGCGCGCCCTTGGTGTCGATCTTGTAGTCGGCAGCGGTTGCCAGTGCAGACATCGCCAGAGTCGCTGTGGCGAGTGCTGCGGAAGCGAGGAGTTTTTTCATGTTATCTAGTCCCTTAGATAGAAGGGGTCAGAACCAAAGTTCTGACCCCAAGAATAATCCGACCCGATGGACTCAGAACCAGAGTTCTGACCCCATAAGTCTGAACACAGGGGTCAGAGCGCCTGCTCTGACCCCGCAAGTCCGAATCAATGGGGTCAGAGCTATCGCTCTGACCCCATTGATTTATCTTCGCGGCCTTTGAAACCACATCCTGCCCAGAGTTCCGTCTTTCTGGATGAACTGGTGATAAATCGCGGCAACCGCATGCACCCCCACTATAGCCATCAGGATATAGGCCAGCCACTCGTGCACCTCACCGGCAATATCCTCCTGGTTGACGATGAACTCGCCGAACCCGGGTGCCTCGAACCAGCCGAACACATCGATGCCGCGCCCGTCTGCGGTGGAGATCAGGTAGCCGGTCACAATCAACGCGAATATCAGGATGTACATGCCGACGTGGGCCACATGGGCGAGGAAGCGCTGCATGGGGGTATGGGCGTAAACCGGGTCCGGGTCCGGCGTCAGCAGGCGCCAGCCCAGGCGCAACAGCAGCCACAGGCCAAGCAGGATGCCCGCCGCCTTGTGAATGGCCGGCGCGCGCTGGTACCAGGCGTCGTAGTAATCCAGTTCCACCATCCACAGGCCGAGCCCGAACAGGCCGAGTATCACCAGTGCGGTGATCCAGTGGAACAGGATGGCGGCAGAGCCCCAGCGCTGTTCGGTGTTGAGCAGTCCTGAGCGGGGTGTGCTGGGCGAGAGAGACATGATGCGACCTGCTGAATCCTGAGTTTGAGACCTTATTACCATCATGGACGAACGGTCGACCCCGCCCTGCAGGCCCCTTTTGTATCAATTCGTATCAGCCAGCGCCACCCCCTCCCCCGGCGGGAGAGGCGATATGATATCTTTGCCGCAGCAGATATGGCGCCCAATTAAACAGCCGCAAAGAAGCCGGGTGCCACCGACGAGAATCGCGAGAACCCTATGCAATTACACTGGATCGACCTGGCCGTGCTGGCCGGCTATATGCTCGCCATGCTGTGGATGGGCTGGTATTTCTCCCGCCGCAACACCTCCACCGAGGAATACTTTGTTGGCAGCCGGCGCTTTTCCGGCTGGGTCATCGGCCTCAGCCTGGTGGGCACCTCCATCAGTTCCGTGACGTTCCTCGCCTACCCGGCCGACGCCTACAAGACCGCGTGGCTGCGCTACCTGCCAAACCTGATGCTGCCGATCGGCATACTGATAGCAGCCTATGTATTCCTGCCATTCTTCCGCCGCAAGAATGTCACCACCGCCTACCAGTACCTGGAAGACCGCTTTGGCCCGAGCGTGCGCGTCTACGGCGCCGCGGCCTTCGTCCTCGCACAGCTGGTGCGTATCAGCACCATCCTGTACCTGCTGTCGCTGCTGGTGCACGAAATGACCGGCCTCGATACCATCACCTGCATCGTGGTGAGCGGCGTGTTCGTGGCGGCCTACACCATCCTCGGTGGCATCAACGCGGTGATCTGGACCGACGTGATCCAGACCATCGTGCTGACCCTCGGCGGCCTGATCTGCCTGGCGATCATCGTGCACGCCCTGCCCGGCGGAATGGGGCAGATATTCGAGGTGGCCGGCGAGTTCAACAAGCTGTCATTCTCCGAGCTGCGTGCGGACGGGCAGCTGCACCCGGTGACCTGGGAGCTTTCTTTCGCGGAGAAGACCGCCACCATGATGCTGATTCTCGGCCTCACGTCCTGGCTGACCGAATACGCCAGCAACCAGAACACCGTGCAGCGCTACGTTGCCGCCCGCTCCACCGAGGAAGCGCGCCGCGGCATGTTTGTGTGCGCCGCTGCGAGCCTGCCAATCTGGGCGTTCTATATGTTCCTGGGCACTGCCCTGTTCGTGTATTTCCAGGCGTTCCCCGCCGTGGAAGCCACCGAAATGCTCGACGGCACGCGCAAGGCCGAGCAGATCCTGCCGTTCTTTATCATGAATGAACTGCCGGTGGGGCTGGTGGGACTGGTGATCGCCGCAGCGCTGGCGGCTGCCATGTCCTCGCTGGATTCCAGCATCAACGCCATTTCCACGGTGTCGGTGATCGATGCCTACAAGCGCCACATCGCCAAAGGCCGCGACGATCGCCACTACCTGCTGGTGGCCAAGTTGGTGGGCTGTGCCGCCGCGGCGTTTATGATCCTGGGCGCCATCTACATCTACGAATCCGAGACCAAGACCCTGCAGGACACCGCCACCATCCTGGTGTCGCTGCTCGGCGGCGGCCTGTTGGGCCTGTTTATGCTCGGCTTCTTCACTCGCCAGGCGGATGCGCGCGCAGCCTGGGTCGGCATCGGCTGCACCATGCTGTTTACCCTGTGGACCATCCTGGACAAGAAAGGCCTGCTGCCTGCGGCATTGCAGATGCCGTTCGATGCCTATTACACCGCGATCATCGGTAACCTGCTGATGTTCTTCGTGGGCTATGCGGCGGGACGCTGGCTGCTACCGGCGCGCAAGGACCTGACCAACCTGACCGTGTGGGAAAGAGCCTAGCGGGTGGCGTGCAGGAACTGGATATGGCGGTCGTAGTGCGCGAGCAGGTCATTGATCACCTGCTCGCGTGAATAGCCCAGGATGTCATAGTCCTGGCCGCCCTTGCGCAAGTGCACATCGGCGCGATAGTAATGGGTGTCTTCCGCCTCCTCTTCACCGCTCTGGGCCTCGTGTCGGGTCAGGTGCACGCCGTAGATAAAGTCCGGTTCCTCGCCGTAGTCCACGGTCAAAACCACCTTGTCGGTGTCGCGCACCACCTTCGCGTTCAGGCCCAGCTCCAGCAGTTCATCGCACACCATGCGCAGGGCCGGCCAGCAAGTTGTAGTCAGGAACAGGTGCGCATCGTCCTTCTCCTGCTCGGTCACCACTGCCTTCAGGCGGTCCTGCCAGGCGCCTCCGCCGGCAGATGCCGCCTGCCCCATATGGCGCACACGCATATCCATGCGGATCTTTTCATCGCTGAGCCCCTTGTAGAGCCCAAAGCACATCACCAGCATCACCGCGGCAAATGGCAGTGCACTCATGATGGATGCCGTCTGCAACGCCGACAGGCCGCCGGCCAGCAACAATATGGCGGCCACCGCACCCTCCGAGACCGCCCAGAACACCCGCTGCCAGGTGTGCGGATGCTCCCTGCCACCGGAGGTAATGGTGTCGATTACCAGTGAACCGGAATCTGCGGAGGTCACGAAGAACGTCACGATCAAAAGAGTCGCCAGGGTCGAAGTAAACGCGGCCCACGGGAACTGCTCCAGGAACTGGTACAGGGAAATTGGCAGGTTATCCTTGACGATCTCGGACAGGGAGCCCGGGTCCGCCTGCTCGATACCGAGGGCAGAATTACCCAGCACCGTCATCCACAGGAAGGTAAACCCCACTGGCACGAACAGCACCCCCATCAAAAACTCGCGGATGGTGCGCCCACGTGAAACCCGCGCGATAAACATCCCCACAAACGGTGACCACGCGATCCACCAGCCCCAGTAGAACAGGGTCCACTTGGACAGCCAGTCGGCGGAATCCACATAGGCGTACATATTGAACGTGCGCGGCAGCACACTGTCGAGGTAGGTGCCGATATTCTGCACGAACGCATTCAGGAGCTCGCCGGTATTACCAACAACCAGGATGAACAGCATCAGCGCCACCGCCATTACCAGGTTGCCGATACTGAGCCGTTTGATGCCCGCATCCAGCCCCGCCACCACCGAAAGCGTGGCAATGGCGGTGACCCCCGCGATCAGCAGTATCTGCACCGTCACGTTCTGGCCGACCCCGGTCAGGTGGCTGATACCCGCATTGATCTGCATCACCCCCAGCCCCAGGGAAGTCGCCACGCCAAACAGGGTGCCGAGTACCGCAAAAACATCGACGGCGTGGCCGATCGGCCCATAGATTTTGTCGCCGAGCAACGGATAGAGCGCCGAGCGCGGCGTCAGGGGCAGCTTGTGACGAAAGGAAAAGTAGGCGAGGCACATTCCCACCACCGCGTAGATCGCCCAGGCGTGAATACCCCAGTGAAAAAAAGTGATGGCCATGGCGTTACGCGCGGCCGACGGGGTCGACCCCGCCTGCAGTGGCGGCTCCACATAATGTGTCAGCGGTTCCGCCACGCCGTAAAAAATCAGGCCGATGCCCATGCCGGCACTGAACAGCATCGCGAACCAGGAGCGAAAGCCGTACTCGGGCTCCTCGTGATTGAGGCCCAGCTTGACATCACCGTAGCGGGAGAACATCAGCACAATGCAGAACACCGTGAAGAAGGCCACGGAAATCAGGTACAACCAGCCAAAGCGCTCGACGATGCCGGTTTGCAGGGCAGAAAACAGGCCCGCGGCCGACTTGGTGTACAGGGTGCCAAACAGTACGAAGGCACCGATCAGGATCGCGGCAGGCAGGGCAACCGGCAGGCTGAGCTGGCTTCTGGATCGAATACGCGCAAGTAATCCGTGCTCGCCGTTGCTGGACATGACATTCCTGGTCAGAATTTCGAATTTCTGTATTAAAGGTAGACAAGGTGCCGGGATGGCAGTTGATTTTTGCGGCAGCGTCTGCGTGAATAGGACAAACTCCCAGCCGGCTGCAGCCATGGAATACAAGGACGTTATCAACTTCTGGTTTAACGAAATCGACCCCAGCTACTGGTTTCGCAAGAGTGTGGACTTCGACCAGCTCTTGCAGCAGCGTTTTGGCAGGACCCTGGAATCGGCAAGCCGCTGCGAACTGGCACACTGGCGCGAGGCCCCGGATGGCCGCCTCGCCGAGATCATCGTGCTGGACCAATTCTCCCGCAATATCCACCGCGATACCCCCGGCGCTTTTGCCCAGGATGCGCTGGCACTGGCACTGGCGCAGGAAGCCGTGCACTGTGGCGCGGACCAGCAGCTTGAAACCCGCCGCCGCGTATTCTTCTACATGCCCTATATGCACAGCGAGTCGCCGGTGATCCACGCCCAGGCCGTGCGTCTGTATGACCAGCCGGGGATGGCAGACAGCCTCACTTACGAAAAGATGCACAAGGACATCATCGACCGGTTTGGCCGCTACCCGCACCGCAATGCGATCCTCGGGCGCGCATCGACCGCCGAGGAAATCGAGTTTCTGAAACAACCGGGATCAGGATTCTGAATTGAAACGAACAATCATATTGCTGCTGGCGCTACTGGCCAGCGCAACGAGCGCAGCCTATGAAGTGCGCGAGGTGACCATCCCCAGCAAAGGCATGGCACGTGCACACCAGGCTACCGTGGTGCTGTCCGACAGTTATGCCGAATCCGGCCAGCGTTACCCGGTGACCTATGCCCTGCATGGCTGGTCCGGCGCTCACAGCAACTGGACTGACAAGACCGCAATCGAACAACAGGCCGACCGGTTGCAGATGATTCTGGTGATGCCGGATGGCGCTTATGACAAGTGGTATGTGGACAGCCCGGTGCAGCGGGACTTTCGTTACCGTACCTATATTGGCCGCGAGGTGGTGGACTTTATCGATAGTCACTTCCGCACCATCGCGGCAAAGGGGCAGCGTGCGATCACCGGCCTCAGTATGGGCGGCTTCGGTGCGCTCAATATCGCCCTCAATACACCGGATACCTTCGGCGCGGTGGGCAGCATCAGCGGTGCGGTCGGCCCTCGTGGCCATTCGAGCAAATTCGGCCTGACCGATGTGTTCGGCGACCCGCAAAAGAACGCGGCATTCTGGGACCGGAAAACCATCGCCAACAATGCCGCGGCGCTCAAGGCCAGCGGCATGGCCATTACACTGGACTGCGGCAGTGACGACTTCCTGATCGAGGCCAACCGGCAGCTGCACCGCACCCTGCTGCAGGCTGGCGTGCGGCACGACTACACCGAGCGTCCAGGCGGGCACAGTTGGCCCTACTGGGACAACGCCATCGATTACCAGTTGTTATTTTTCTCGCGATTTTTCGACGGGAATAAATGAGTATCCCGAGTAAATTTTTAACGCCGCCAGCACGAGCAAATTAGTTCCCTAAAACTAACCCACTAAACCGTTAACGGCGAAGCTCTGGCTAGGCGAAAGCCTGCGAGGGAGCGGAGTTTATCGGGAATAAATGAGCATCACGAGCAGACTTTCAACAACGCCAGAGCGAGTGAGTTAGCTTTAGTAGCTAAACTCGACCCGGGGCTCTTCATCTCTATAAAGAAACTCCGGCCGGCACTCGATAAACTCATCCGGCTCGATGCCGCCCTCCACCAGCACGTCCTGGATCGCGCGTGAGCGATCCGCCGCCAGCTTCTGCAACATCAGGCGAGTAATCCTCGGCGGCATAAGCTTCGCATCCTCATCGTCGGTTTCCGCCAGGGTTTGCTCCAGCGTCTGTGGAAACAGCAGGCGCCAGTCCTCCCCTACCGAAATACCGCAGATGCCCGGGCGCGCATCCGGGTGCTCATGCAGCACCTCGATCATTTCCTGAAGCTGCCTGTCACCGGGCTGCACAGCGAATGAGCCCGGCTCGAAATAGTAAGGGTCGAAACTCGGGGTGCGAATCCGGCGCCAGGCGTGGCGCGCCAGCGTATAGAAGCCAACGGGCGTGAAGTAGCTGAACAGGCCCTCCATGATGGCGCGCTGGAGCAGGATACTGAACACGAAACTCGGGTTGAATTCCGGGTCCTCGATATCGCCGCTCACCGGCATATTGAAGCTCACGTTGCCCTGCCCGTCCTTCATGATCCACAGTGCCCAACTGAGCGGGATCAGGGTCTTGGGTATGGGAACCGCCAGGGATTCCTCGTCGCGTACCTGGCGTACCTTGATCTTGTTCAGCACCACCCGGCTCTGTGCCTCGAGCTGGTTATCCACGATGTGAATATTGAACTTGGCATCCAGCTCACCCTGCTGCACCGTATAGCCCAGCAGGTCCACCGAATAGGGATTTGCGGGAATCAGGTTGACCGTGGAGATATAGCCCGTCAGGTCGGCATTGACGTTGCCGGTATGCGGCGCAATATTCCCCGCCACCTGCAAGTCCCCGTATCGACCGACCTGCGCACCGAACAACAGCTTGCCCGGCGGGCTTTCCGGCGCCGTATCCAGCCCTGTCGCCGCGACATTGATTTTGCTCAGCGGCAGGCGCGACTCGTAGTGCTCCGTGGCGTCGATCCAGCTGAAGTTGCCGTCGGCAATCTGCACGTCGCCAACCCGGTAGGTAAAGGGGTTGCGCTCCAGTTCCCGATCGCGCTCCGCCATGTACTGTTCGTAAGTCATGCCGCGGGTACCAGCGATTTCCTCATCAATGGTCAGCTGGCCATCGAGTTCGCGCTGCAACATACCGTTCGGCCCGAGCGCCCGCAGTGAGTCCAGCACGAGGCGGTTCTGTTCCTGCTGGTAATCCAGGCCCGCAAGTTCCACTTCCTTCACATCGAAGTGCCAGGGGTGCATGGCCACCAGTAGCGCATGACCCTGCCGCTGGAGCAGTTTCAGGTCGCGCGCGCCGCCCGCCTGCAATGTCCAGTGGCCGGGCAGGATCGACAGCCCGAGCATACGCGCATCGGATACCGTGAGCGTCACCCGCTCCGCCGTTTTGTCGACCACTTCCAGTGTGTCGATGTTTACCTCACCGGCAACCCAGGAGAAGTCACTGGAAAGATCCAGGTGTACCGCGTCCTGCATCGCCACTGTGCCAGCGCGCACGCAGACCTGCTTGTCGCGACCGCCGTTGAACAGCAGGCAGCTGTCGACATCACTGAGGGAGAAGTCGTCCGTGGACAACTGCTGTCGCTGTTCATCCCAGCTGCCGGCGCCGAGTCTGGCACTGCCGACCTGGATACGCTCACGGGTTTCCAGTAAATCCTCCACCCGCAAATTCGCAACTCGAAACTCGCGAAAGTCCACCAGCATGTTGGCGGTCAGCGCGTCGGTGGTCTCGCCACTGAAAAACCATTCATCCATCCACAGGCAATGATGTACATTCTCGTCATAACCGGGCGCCATGCAGCCGGCATAACCCTGTACCTGCATGTCATCAGCGCGCACATATGCGCCATCTTGCTCCAGCCGTGTCAGTGACAGACGGCCGATGGCAAAAAGCGGCCCCGGGGTGGAAGCCGGGAACGTCGGCTCCCGCATTTCCAATCCGGCGAGCGACGTGTTGTAGAAATCCCATTCGCCAGTGCGCGCGTACTCAAACCGGTGCGGGGCGTCCAGGTTCGCGACATCCAGGGTGATGCAGGGTGCCAGCTCGCCTTTACCGGCTTTGGGCGCGCAGCCGGCCACCCCCGCGGTACTGGCACTGGCAAAGGACAGCAGCGTTTCATCCATATACAGGCCGGCAACAGACAGCTGGTCCACGCGGTATTCCACATTTGCGTTGGGCGTGGCGCGGGCAGTAAAGCCGCCGACACTGCCACTGGATAACTGCAGCGCAAATGGGCCGTCGTACTGCAGCTCCGCCGGCCCATCGATGGACATTGATTGCCAGGCAAAACAATCCGGAATCCAGCGCTCCGCCGGCTCCAGCCAGAAGTGCACACCACAAATGCGCATTGCTGTGGCGCTGCCCGCTTCCAGCGCTATACGCTGCGCATCAAAGGCGAGGCCACGGAACGACAACTCTTCCGCAACGATATTCGCGGGCATCTGCGCCGTATTTCCCAGCGCCACCTTGCGCAACGTGACGCTGCCGCTGGCCTCCACAGACTCACTACTGTCCCCGCTGATCTGCAGGGCGGTACTTTGCCCGCCATCCAGGCCGTCCAGCGCCAGGCAGCGCGGCAGGCCCAGGCTGGCAAAATCCTCCGGCAGCCAGGCCGGCAGCAGGCAACCGGAAAGCCGCTGTGCCGTCACGCCATCGAGCGTCACCGGGTACGGGCCCTGCGGAGCGGTGAAGTCCATGTGTACCCCGGGCACCGACAGCCCGGCAACATCGAGCATGTCGAGCTGGTCGCGATCGCGCAGTGAGAAGGCCTCCGCCTCCACTGCGGCAGCCTCCAGAAAGAAACCTTCGTCGTAAGAGATAGCCAGCGGCTGCGCGAATACCAGGTCTTTTGCATCGCCGCACAATGGCCAGTCTGCGGGAATAGGGGATTCGTCATACAGCAGCTGCTGCCAGGCAACCGGTAGGCAGCCGGCCAGGGTCTCCAGCTGCAGCTGCTCAAGCGCAATGGCATTGTCCTCGATCTGCACCGGCGCCGAATCGCCCTGCCACTGGTGGCGCAGCGCAAACCCCGTACCATCCAGCCCGGTCAGGGCAATGCTCTGTGCGCCGGGGCCGCCATCGCGACTGACAAATGCGGCCGTATCGGCCTGCAGCCGGTCTACCTGCACCAGTACCGCGTATTCTTCGTCACCTCCACTATCCTCTTCACTATCAAGTACGGCAAGCTCCCTGACCGCGACATGCAGACGACCGCCGATCTTCAGGTTGCTGGCGCGTGCACAGAGTGGCTCGCTGACGTCGTCAATCAGGCCCGCCGGCAGGCAGCCGTCCAGCTTGTCCAGGCTGCCATCGCGCATCGAAAACGGCGTCTCCGGGCCGAGGAAGATGGCGCCCTGCCAGTTGAGCCCCTGTACTGCCAGCAGCTCGGCCGCGCCCTTCTTGCGCAGCACCAACCGCTCCAGTGCCAGCGCACCGGTGGCGATGCCGAAACTGTCTTCACCCGCCGCATCGGCTTCCGCGATACCGAGTTTCAGTTCGCTGCGTCCGCTAAAGGTGAGCGCCGGCAGTTCGATACAGGCGACATCCGGCAGTGCCCATGCCTCCGGCAAACATCCCTGCAGGCCGCGGATGGCCAGGTTGCCAAATACGGCCCGCTTGCGTGCCTGTACATAGTCCAGGCTATCCAGATCCACAGACTCGAGCCGCACGCCTTTCGCCGGCGTATCCGGGTTTGTGAGGCTGAGATCGCGCAGGTGTATATCCGGCAGCTGCAGCGCGAAATTGTCGCGCAGTCGTACCCGCAGGTAATCATCAAAACCAAATGTCGCAATGCCGAGACAGGCACTGCCACTCGCCTCTGCCCATCGCGCCAGGTCCCGTGGCGGGCACCAACGGGCACCATTGAGATTGACGTCATAAAGGTCCAGCACCTGGCTGCTGGCGGCCCACTTGCCCTTGCCAAAGCGTGCCTGCTGCAACTGCAGTAGCGGCCGGTACTCACTGCGCAGGCGCAGTGCCAGGCCGCTCACTTCCGCGCCCTGCCAGTGAAAGTCTGCGGCATCCCCCCAGCGCATGCCCAGGGGTCCGAACAGCGACAGCGCACGAATTTCCAGGCAGTGCTCCGTTTGCGGCAGTGAGGCAAGCTGCTGCAGCAACGGCGACGCACAACCGGCAAAACGCTGGAACGCAAACTGGTCGATATCGAAGGCGCCGTCGTCCAGCATCAGGCCGCTAAGGGAAAGGTTGTGCAGGGAAAGATCGCGGCGGCCGCTGCCGGGCTCGCGTAACACAAGCGATGCCAGCGACAGGTCATCCACCCGCAATGCGGGGCCGCGCTCATCACTACCGGGATGAAATGCCAGCTGTTTCAGGTGCAGGCGCGACAGCTGCGCGCATTCCGTTGCCTGCGCGGCCTCCCCGGTTGCCAGGTCGTGCAGACACAGGGCCGTGTCCAGTGCGCGCAGGTTGTCGACCCGAAGCCCCCAGGCGCTACCGCCATCCCCGTCATCGGCCTCCCCGGGGATCGGCAGGGTAAAGCCGGCGACCTCGATTGTGCCCTTGGTGTTCGGCGTTTCCGATGTTGAAGGCGTTCCGTTTATTGCACCCGGTGCCTTGCGCGCCACGTCCAGGTGTACGCCGTCCAGCAGTATATGCTGCAGCTGCAGGCGCCGGCGCAGGAGGCCGAACCAGCTAAAATCCAGCGCCAGGTGATCGACTTTGAAACCGCGATCGTCCCGATTGCGCCCGCTGACGCCGTGCAACACCAGCCTCAGTGGTAGCGGTGCGATATCGACATGCTGTACTTCAGCTTCGATGCCCTCTGCGCGCAGCCAGCGCTCGACCACCCCAGGTAAAACCAGCGACACGCAAAACGAAAAAAGCGCCAGCACCAGCGCAACACCGGCAAGGCCCCACAGCAGCGCGGTGCCGCGGTCTTGGTCATGGCCGACTTGCTCAGGTTGACTTCCGGGTGACAACGCCTACTTCCGTTATGGGGCTGCTAACTGATCGTTGCGCCTGATGATTTCATTGTAGGCGTTAGCCGTTTGGGTTCAGGCGCCACTCCTGTGCCGGCGCATTTGCGCGTATCATTGTTGCGACCCAGACGATGCACTTTCACGGGAACACGGAACAGGCATGCAGGACTCTCCCAATTACCAGGACCTGGTCTTGATCGGCGGTGGACACGCCCACGCACTGACACTGATGATGTGGGCCATGAAGCCGCTGCCCGGTGTGCGCGTGACACTCATATCACCGCAGGTGCAGACACCCTACTCCGGCATGTTGCCGGGCCTGATTGCCGGCCACTACAGCTACGACGAGACCCATATCGACCTGACCCGCCTGTGCGCCGCCGTTGGCGCGCGCTTTATCGTCAGCAGCGCCACCGGTATCGACAGCGAGGCACGACAGATTGCACTGGACGGGCACCCGCCCATCGGTTTCGACCTCCTTTCCATCGATACCGGCGCCACCCCGGCGCACCAGTTACCGGGCTCGGAACACGCCATCCCGGTGAAGCCCATCAGTCGTTTTTATCCGCACTGGCAGGCGCTGCGCCAGCAGATCCGTGAGGAACACAGGGCGTTCGACCTGGCGGTGGTTGGCGCCGGTGCCGGCGGCTGTGAAATCGCCATGGCCATGGCGCACGCCCTGCAGGATGGGCTTCACAGCGGGCGTGTGAATATCCACCTGGTAAGCCGCAGCAAAAACGTACCCGAAGGCTACCCGCTGATGGCGCGCAAGCTGGCAGCAAGGGAACTGCGCCGGCTCGGCATCCGCGTGCATGCGCCCTGGGATGTGGCAGCAATCAATGACGACGGCCTGACCAGCAGCAGCGGCGCAACCCTGGCGCTGGATGCCGTATTCCTCTGCACCCAGGCGGCAGCACCGGCCTGGCTTTCAGGCACGGGACTCGCGCTGGATGAGGCCGGATTTGTGCGCGTAGACGAGACCCTGCGTAGCAGCCACGAGCGCATCTTTGCCGCCGGTGATGTCGCCGCATTCAGCCCACGCACTTTGCCCAAGGCCGGCGTTTACGCGGTGCGCCAGGCACCGTTCCTGTTTCACAACCTGCGCGCCACCCTGCTCGGTAAACCGCTGAAAAAATTCCGGCCGCAGCGGGACTTCCTCAGCATGCTCGCCTGCGGCGACAAGCGCGCTGTGGCTACCCGCAATGGCTTCGCCCTGGCCGGGCCACACATGTGGCGCTGGAAGAACCATATCGACCAGCAGTTTATGCAGCGCTTCCGCGAACTGCGCCCGATGGTGGAAAGCGAGGAAACCAAACCGGGCCTGTGGCGGCGTGAGAATGCGCCGGAACGGGTGGACAGCCGCGGCGGCGAATCCTTTCACGGCATGCGCTGTAATGGTTGCGGCGCCAAGGTGGGGGCGGATGCGCTGCAGCGTGCGCTGGCGGGCGTACCCGCACAGGAGAGTGAACACCTGCTGACCGGTATTGGCGATGATGCGGCGGTGCTCCAGGTACCGCCGGGCAAACTGCTGGTGCAGAGTTCCGACCAGCTGCGCCAGCTGGTACGCGACCCGTGGATTTTTGCGCGCATTGCCACACTGCACGCGCTGTCGGACCTGTTTGCCATGCACGCAACCCCGGCCAGCGCACAATTGCTTGCCACCATGCCACTGGCGGCCGGGCGCCTGACCGAGCGCGACCTGGCACTGGTCATGGACGGGGTGGTGATGGAGCTGAATCGCCACGGAAGCGTACTGAGCGGCGGTCACACCAGCGAAGGCACCGAGTTCCAGCTGGGACTGACAGTCAACGGTTTTGCCGATGCGGAACAACTGGTCGCCAAGCGCGGCGTGGCGCCGGGTGAACTGCTGATCCTGACCAAGCCCCTGGGAGTCGGTGCGGTATTTGCCGCCGAGGGTTTTGGCGAGGCAAAGGGGCGCTGGCTGCAGGCGGCTCAGGACAACATGCTGCTGAGCAATGGTCCCGCTGCGGAGATTCTGTTCCGTGCCGGCAGCAGTGCGCTGACGGATGTGACCGGTTTCGGCCTGCTCGGGCACCTGCTGGAAATGCTGGCCGAGAACAACGCCGGTCGGGATGCACAGCATACCCGGGCACTGGGCGCCGAACTCTGGTCAGAACCGCTGCCGCTGTTGCCAGGCGCCGCCAGCTGCGCGGAAAACAGCTGGCTCTCCAGCCTGCACCCGCACAATGCGCTGGCCTACGAACAGGTCAACAACGCGGCACGCTGGGCGGCGCTGCCGCACTGGGCCCTGCTGGCAGACCCGCAGACCGCCGGCGGCCTGCTGGCATCTGTGCCAGAGGCCAGTGCCGACCAGTGTATTGCGGAGCTGAAATCGGCCGGTTATTCCCATGCGGCGATTATCGGCAAGGTGATGCTGAAAAGAGAAAAGCCGGTAACCCTCGCGGATTACCGGCTTTAAAAAGGCTACGCCCTGCTACTGATTCTAAAGCGTCAACGGCGAAGTGCCGGGTCTAACGCCCCCGGCGCGAGCAAATCAGCTTTCAGGCTTGAATTTCCAGCCCTGGACAATCTTGAGGCCATACTTTTCGACCCACTCGTTCAGCTCTTTCGGGTTGCGCTTTTTCTTTTCAATAACGTTCTTGGTGTAGGGGTTGCGATAGGAGCCAACTTCCAGTTTCGGCTCCGGTGCCTTCGCAGCCTTGCCGTTGGCCTTGCTCACGCGCTTCGGCGCACCACCTTCCTCGCGCTTCACCACACGCGCAACGCGCGCTTTCAGGGTGGAGATATACTCCGGCGCTTCCGCATTGTTCAACTGGCCCAGCAGCCACTCCACGATATCGCCACCGCGGGCATCGTAGAATTCGTGCTCTTCCATTTTGTATTCCGCGGCCAGGTTGACCAGCGCCTTGTCAAAGGCAATCAGGCCCTGCTTGCGCAGTTCCGCCTTTTGCTTTTGCTCCTCGAGAAATTCAATCTTTGCCTTGTGCTCGGCAATCTGCTGCTCAATATTGTCGAAATCTAATTGCATCTGCGTTCCTTCATTATTCAATATTCGCCACCAGCCTCTGCGCTGGCGGGCGTTAATATCATTTCCGGATATCGCGATACCGGCCGCATTCATATGCGGCAAGTTTTAATTTTTATGACAGTGTCGCGCTAAATAACCCGGCCATCCTTTTATTGAATGAAATGACCGGATATTTCCCATAGCGTTATGAGCCGGCCATATGGACAGGCCGGCAGTCGGGTTCGGAATTGAAACCGGAGGCGCATAATAACGACATATTGGAAAAGTGCAACGCCGTTAATTAGATATCGGCACCCACTATTTAATTAGCACATATATCCGCGGATATCAGGGGGGCTTTTTTAATATCTTGGCCACCAGGGTATGCAGGAAGCCGATATCCTTGGCACTGGCACGATTCACCTTTTCCAGTGCCCAGCGGTGCAGGGTGGAGTCCGGCTCGAATGAAAGCGCCGGCAACAGCTCCCCCAGCTTTTGCCGCAACGCCTCAAGCTGCCCCGAAGCTGGCAGGCCGGATTCTGGGGATTCCGCCGGTATGCGGGAAAGCTCCCACGCATAGAGCATGACCGCCTGGCCAAGGTTCAGAGACGGGAAACTGGTCGCCAGCGGAATGCTGGTCAACACATGGCAGTGGGCCAGATCCGCGTTACTGAGACCGGATTCCTCACAGCCGAATACGAGTGCCACGCGCCCCACAGCGCCCTGCTGCTGCCTGAGCGTATCTCTCAGTTCAGCCGGGCCCAGCAGTTCGCGGAACTGCAGCCGCGGCTTGGCCGAGGTGGCCGCCACCAGTTCGCAGTCCGCCACCGCCTCACCCAGCCCGTCAAAGGCGCTGCAGTTATCCAGAATATCCCCGGCACCATGGGCGAGGATCCGCGCAGGCTTCTGCAGGTGTGCATCGCTGGCCACAATGCGTAATTCAGAAAAGCCCATGGTCTTGATGGCGCGACAGGCGGCGCCGACATTCTCGGGGACCTTGGGGGAATGCAGGACAAATACAATTTCCATGGATTTTTGGTGGTAACCGGCGCCACTGCGGATGACGGCGGCGGCTGCTCTACCCTATGCTTTCACTGTTTCCAATACAGCGTGTGATTATGGCGACTTCCAACCACAAACCCAATCATATGCCGTCCCTGGCGGCGGTGACCACGCCCTTCCCCCATCATATCGATGTGGACGCGCCGCTGTCTGAGGCCTCGGAGATGATGTCGCAACACAAAGTGCATCACCTTGCCGTCACCCGCGATGGCGACCTGGAAACCGTGATTTCCGCCAATGACATAGACCGCGCCTACAGCCCGGGTCACCGCTTCGAGGAGCAGGACCTGTACGTGCGCGATGTGTGCGCGCGCCGGCCCTACATTGCCGATATCCACGACCCGCTGGATAAGATCCTGCTGGCCATGGCCGATACCCATATCGGCTGCGTGCTGGTCATGCGCGAGGGGGAGCTGGTGGGCATCGTTACGGTGGCGGATGCACTGCGCTACTGCGCCAAGCACCTGGCGGAGCTCTACAGCCCCATCGACGACGAGGTCGCCTGAATCCGGTACACTCCCCGGCAATTCGATGCCACCGCCGGAGCCTGACTTGCGCCCTGATACCGACGATTACCTGTCACTGTTCCTCAACGATGTACCGCTGATGGACGTGCGTGCCCCGGTAGAGTTCAACAAGGGCGCCTTCCCCAGTGCGCGCAACGTGCCGCTGCTCGATGACATCCAGCGGGCCAAGGTGGGCACCCGCTACAAGGAACAGGGACAGGACGCGGCAATCGAACTGGGCTGGCAACTGGCTACCAAAAAAGTCCGCGCCCAGCGCCTGGAGGACTGGAGCGCATTCACCCACGACAACCCGGAGGGCTACCTCTACTGCTTTCGCGGCGGCCTGCGCTCGCGCACTACACAAAAAATGTTGCGCGAGGCTGGCGTCGACTACCCGCTGGTCATCGGCGGCTACAAGGCCATGCGCACCTGCCTGCTGGAACAGCTGGAGCGACTGACCGAAAAACTCTCGTTTATCGTCATTGCCGGCTCCACCGGTTCCGGCAAGACCGACCTGCTGCGCCATAGAAGGCGCGCGGTATGCCTGGAGTCCCTGGCCAACCACCGCGGTTCCGCCTTTGGCCGCAACCTGGCACCACAGCCAAGCCAGATTTCGTTCGAGAACGCGCTCAGCATTGCGCTGCTGAAACTGGAACAGCTGGGCGAAGGGCCGATTTTTGTCGAAGACGAAAGCCACCTGATCGGGCGCTGCGCCCTGCCCACCAACTTCCTGCACAAGCTCAAGGCCTCACCCACGGTGCTGGTGGACGAGCCACCCGGGCGGCGCGCGCAACGTATCGTGCGCGACTATGTCACCGACCGGCTGCCGGAGTATGTAGAGTATTTCGGCGAGGAAGCGCGCCCACGCATGATCGAGGACCTGCGCGGAAACCTCGGCCGCATCAAAAGGCGCCTGGGTGGATTGCGTTATCGGGAACTGGACGAGCAGCTGGAAGCGGCGGGCACCGTTTTTTGTTCCGACGGTACTGCGGACGGCATAGTGCCGGTGGTCGAAGTGCTTTTGTCCGGCTACTACGACGGCATGTACGGCTACCAGCTGGAGCAACAGCAGGGCAAGCGCCTGTTCCGGGGGGACTGGCGACAGGTGGCGGACTGGCTGGCAGAACAAGAGGGGTCAGAGTCAAAACGATGAATGGGGTCAGAGTAAAAACTCTGACCCCGGAAATCAGATGGGTGGGGTCAGAGTGAACACTCTGACCCCAGTTATAGATTTAACACCACCTTCCCCACAGACCCGCCGCTGCGCAGACACTCAATCGCCTCGTGCGCCTGCTCAAACGGGAACTCGTGCCCGACGTGCGGCGCGGGCAGCCCCATCCCAGCACAGCCTTCCAACAAGCTGTCGAACAGTGCCTGCTCCTGCCACAGCCAGATCAGGTTGAAAGCCAGTACCGACTTGTTATCGCTGATCATGCCCATCACATCGTAACGCGGCCGCTTCAGGTACAACCACGCCGCCTTCAGCCAGCTGGGTTTATCACCCGGGGTAAATTCCGCCGCGCCAAACACCACCAGCCGCCCTGTCGGCGCCAGCGCATCAAACGAGGCCTTCTGCACCGCACCGCCAATACCGTCCAGCACCGCGTGCATCGGGCGGCCGCCGAGCTGTGCCTTGAGCTGCGACGCAAAGTCGCGGTCGCGCACAATGACTTCCTCGAAGCCCAGGCCCTGCAGGAAAGCTTTCTTGCTCTCCGAACTGACCGTGCCGATCGGCACAGCGCCCATTTCACGCAGCATACGCATGGCCTGCAGGCCGACGCCACCGGCAGCACTCTGCACCAGCACCAACTGTCCCGGTTTGACCGCGCCGAGATCCGTCAGCGCGTAATAGGCCGTGAGGCTCTGCACCGGGAATGCCGCGCCCTCGGCGAAACGCCAGCCATCCGGCAGCCTCCGGCAATGCTGTGGCAGCACATCCACGGTATCCGCATAGCCGCCGAAACGGATGCAACCGTATACGCGATCCCCCACCTTGAGATCCGTATTCGCGGAGTCACCGATGGCGCTGACGGTGCCGGAAAATTCAAGCCCGGGAACAAAACTGCCATCCGGGGTGGCGGAATAGAGGCCGGTCAGCGCAAAAATATCGGCAAAATTGAGCCCGACCGACGCCACCGAGATACGGATTTTTTCCGCTTCCAGTGGAGCCAGTTTTTCTTCGACCAGTTTGAGATTGTGAATGGCACCGGCTTTCTGCGTACGCCAGACGCGACGGGATTCCTGCATAATAGGTTCTGGTTATTTTTATTTATTGTTTGTTTTGGAAGTTCAGATATTGGCTTCGATGGTCTCGAGCAGGTCGAGCGGTTCCACCTCCAGCCCCTCCAGGTCTTCGGTCCAGTTGATTCCCACCATGATGACATCGTCATGCATGCCGGTGAGCCAGTCATCGACAAACTCTTCCATGTCGATGGCAACCACCTTGTAATCCGCCCAGTCATCCGCAACCAGCGCCTCGGCAAACGCGCGCTGCGACCAGAACGGCATTACGTCCGCATTGTCCGAACGCTCCGATGCGCACAGGGCAAAACCTTCATCCCCTTCCAGGGTAAAGACCACGCCGTTATCCAGGCCGTCGGCAATAAAACGCGCAAAGTTCTCTTCTGCGTCTTCGGATAGTGGCTCGATATTTTCCTGCGAATTACTCACGCTTCAGTTCCTGAAATGGCGCACGACAGGCGCCTGAAAATTAATGCTTACAATACCAGCCGATGGCCGTTGTTTCTCAGCCAGCAGCGCAGCTCCCGGTAACCCGGGCAGTGCGCACCAACCAGTGCCCAGAAGTCCGGGCTATGGTTCATATGGCGCAGGTGGCTGACTTCATGCGCCACCAGATAATCCACTACCGCTTCCGGTGCCTGGCATACCAGCCAGTTGTACTGCAGCCTGCGATCACTGGTGCAGTGGCCCCACTTGCTGCGCGTGCGGCGCACCGCCACCGAAGCAATCTGCTCGCCGATGCGCGCCGCATGGGCGCGGGATTTCTGCTCCAGCAACGCCTGCGCTTCACGCTTGTACAAGCGCTCGAGGGCATCCTGCAACTGGTCGGCATCCGGCGCCAGTGAACGCGTGTACACCCGTATTGCATCTCCGGCAACAATAGCACCCGCACTGGCTGCCGGCGCGCGCTGGACCGGCAACATGGCGCCAAGCCATGGCAGGTGGGCTCCGAAGCGGTATTGATATTGCGGGATTTCATCCTGGCGCGCCTGGCGCTGCTGCAGCTGGCGCCTGACCCAGGCCAGGTTGGCACGCAGGAAGTCATGCCCGTGGCGCTCGGCGCAACGCATGGGCAGGCGCACTTCAACGCCAGCGGCAGTCATTACCAGCCCGACGCGCTTGCGTCGCGCGGAACGCACCACGCGATAGCGGATGTCCTCGCAATGAAATTCGCGCTGTGCGGCCCCAAAGGACTCCGCCTGGAACAGTCCTGTCATGACCTGCTACTGATTCGCTTGGGGAATCTCGACCACGGCCATGGTCAGGCGCGAGATGCAAACCAGCTTGCCGGCCGCATCGCTGATACGAATTTCCCACACCTGGCTGCGACGGCCGACATGTACCGCGCGGGCAACACCAGTGACCTCTCCGGACATGACCGGGCGCAGGTGGTTGGCATTGATCTCCTGCCCCACGCAGTAAAAGCGTTCTGTGTCCACCATCAGGTTGGCGGCAATACTGCCGAGGGTTTCCGCCAGCACCACACTCGCGCCGCCGTGCAAAATGCCCATAGGTTGGTGTGTGCGCTGGTCCACCGGCATGCTACCAGCGAGGGAGTCGTCACCCTGTTCGGTAATACGGATACCCAGGTGGCCGGGCATGCAGGTATCACAGGAGGCCTGCAGAACTTCCAGTCCCGGCCGATGTTTCCAGTCGTTCATTACTTACCTGATTCGATTGCTTAGCGCAGTTGCGACTCGGACTCTTTGCTACCACGCCGGCGTGACGGCGGAGGGGCAGCGCTCTTACGCGGTTCCATCCTCGGCCGCGAGCGGGTACTGCTGCGAGAGGACGTACGGGGCTCAACACTGCGGGTTCCTGTCGCGCCGCTGCGGCGCACTTCCGTATTCCGTTCGGGCACCGGCTCCTGCCTTGGTCGCTCACCCGGCCAGGGGCGGCTCTGGTCTGTGCCCGGCTCGCCGTCGTCCGGCAGCGGCTCGTCGCCTGGATTGGTTGGCGGTGTCTCCGCTCCCTGGTTCGCATCGGCACCGGTGTCAGTATCGCCGCGACGGTAGAGGGTGTTTGGGTAATAGGAGTAATAAACCCGTGTGCGCAGGAACGGGTCATAAACCCAGTAGCCATCGGCGTAGCCGCGATAACGCGAGTACCCGTAATAGGGATCACGCGCGTAGTGTTCGCGCTCGTAAAAACTGCGGCCGCGATACAATTCGCGCAGGAATGCATCATCACCAAAAAATGCGCAGACGCCGTGATAGGCACCACCAACGCGCCCGATACGGAACGCATTTTCCGGGGTACAGTAACTCTCCAGGCCCTGCTCGCGCCCGGCCAGCCAGGCCTCGGTATCCACCTGGGCACCGTACTGCTGGCAGGCCTGGGCGATTTTGTAGATATGCCCTTCCGTTACACCGCGACTGCCATCGTGCAGGCCGCGCTCGTACCAGAGCCCCTCGTTGCACTCCTCTGGAGAAATGGTGGCGCAGCCGCCGAGCACCAGCAGCAGTCCCAGAGCGCAACAGCGAGCAAATACCCCGGTCAGGTTTTTCATTGATGTTTCCTGTTATCCGAATCTCTTGTCGGCAACAAAAGGATTACTGGCGCGTTCATGCCCAAACGTGGACATGGGTCCGTGGCCCGGAATAAAGCGCACCTCGTCGCCGAGCGGCCAGAGTTTTTCGCGAATGGAAGCCACCAGCGTATCGTGGTCACCACGGGGGAAGTCCGTGCGGCCGATGGAGCCGGCAAACAGCACATCACCCACCAGCGCCAGGTTGCTTTCCCGGTGGAAAAACACCACGTGGCCCGGGGTATGCCCGGGACAATGCAGCACTTCCAGCGTTTCCTCGCCCACGGTAACACTGTCGCCACCCTGCAGCCAACGGCCCGGGGTGAACACCTCAACGGCGGGAAAACCGAACATCTGCGCCTGGGTGGGCAGTTGCTCGATCCAGAAAGCGTCTTCCTGGTGCGGGCCCTCGATCGGCAGCGACAGCTGCTTGACCAGCGCCGCAGTACCACCGACATGGTCCAGGTGGCCGTGGGTAAGGAGAATCTTTTCCAGTTCAATACCGCGCTCACTGACGGCGGCAAGGATGCGCTCGATATCGCCACCCGGATCCACAACCGCGGCCTTGCCGGAAACATCGCACCACAGCAGGGTACAGTTCTGCTGGAACGGAGTAACGGGAACGGAGTGGAATTGCAGGGCCATGGATAACCTCGGGTTCAGGCAGGAAAGCCACGGATTATACCCCGATCCAAGCCCTGCTGCCCGTCACACCGCCTGTGCCCGGGCCAGTTCCACGCGGGAGCCGCCGCGCAGCACTGCAATATCCTCGAGCAGGGACTGCAGGACGGTCTCACTGGTCCAGTAGCTGTTGTGCACCCCCAGCTGCCAGGCGGCGTCGGACTCGGTCCACTGGTCCAGGGTGACGGTCTCGAGGTCCTTGTAGACGCTCTGGTTGTAGGAGGGGCTCAGCGGCTTTAGCGGCCAGGCAAAGATGTCGTTCGGGTGGTAGAAGTTCTTCCAGCGGAAGTTGTAGCCGCAGGTGCTGGTCTTGACCGACTGGATCTGGTCTCGACTCATACCAGCGGTATGCAGCGGCTTGTTGGCGCCGAGGGTATACCAGTGGCGCAGGGTCTTGAGGCGCAGGAACAGGTCCTTTTTCGAACCCTTGTGCACATTCCCGGGGCCACCGTCGCGCCAGACACCATGGTTACAACCCGGCTTCTGTGCGTCCCAGATATAGTTGGAAACCAGGTCGCAGCCACTGGAGTGGCTGAGCAGGACCACCGGCAGGTCGCCATAGGTTTCGAACAGTGTGTCCAGCGTGCTGTACAGCAGCTCCTGTGCCTGCTGGTAAACCCCGCCTTTCTCTTCGATATTGCGGTTCAGGCAACTGCCGGTGGACAGCCCCTGCAGCAGGAACTTGCGCGCGCGATGACAGTCCAGTTCACGCTTTTTCATGGCATCGAAAAGGCGCTCCTGGTTTTCGTTCAGGATAGGCTGGTAGTAGACGGATGCGGTGTGCACACCACTGAAGGCATCGCCCATGGCTTTGCGCAGTGCAGAAAAAGCCGGCTCGGCAAAATTGTCCGAGGTCGGACCCATTCCGTGTACAGCCAGCAATACGATATCTTGCATGGATATCCCCCAATATGCCGGGACCTCGCGTTGAGTACGCGATTATTTGTTTTTATGGTTTCCCCGGGCGGGGACAGGACAGGGACGCGCCCGGGAATTCTGTTCGCACAAAGAACCGCCCGTGCAAGCATTCAAAACTATCACCTGAACGGGAAAATAGGAAGAGCGTACCAGCCTGGCAGTGCTTGCTGGGACCGGTACGACGTGCTGGAAGGGTAAAGTGTGAAGCCGGTCAGGCCTGGTTCGGCACTGCCGGGGCAACCGGCTCGCGGCGATAGCGGGCCGGCAAACTGTCCAACCTGACACTGATGCGATTCAGCATGGTAAGCAACAGCGGCGCCTTTACCGGCCGGCGCAGCACCCACAGGCCCAGGGTATCGGTGCGAGAGGTCAGCACAATGCGGAACGGCCCCGCCCCTGCACTGCGCTCCTCCGCATCCTGCAACTGCACATCCGCCTCGCCCGGGACAAACTCCCAGTTGTCGCGCAGGCGCTCCTTGTACAGCGCCACCAGTGAGCGCAACAGGGTAATGTCACGCGGTGCAATACCGCTGGTGCCGAGCGTTCGAGTTTTTTTCATCGTGCCACCCCGTTTTCATGCGCGTAGCGCGCCTCACGCAGCCTCGTGGGCCACGGCCTAGGGATAACACTAGACGGTCACACCTGATCTGCCAGATGCGTAAATGGAATTGTGACGGGGTGGACGCAAGTCGCGCGGAGGCGGGCGCCACAGAGAAGAGGCACCCGACATCCGCTTTGCGCATCAGGCGGTTTTCGAGGCTTCCGGCTGGCTTTCGTGCGCCTGGGCCGTGAAGTAATCGTGCGCCGCGGCATTCACTTTCGGCGCCAGCATCAGTGTGCTGACCATGGTGGGGATCGCCATGATCGCGTACATGCCAATAATGATGTTGTTGACCGCATCCATGGATGCCACTGCACCGATCACCACCAGCGCGATATACACCGGGGTGTAGTACTTCTGGGTGTGCGCACCGGCGAGGAAGCTCAGGCACTTGCCACTGTAATACCAGTTGGCAACGATGGTGGTGAAGGCCAGCGGTACCACCATGAACAACAGCAGCCAGCGACCAACACCGGGGAATACCTGCTCGAATGCCGTGGCCGTCATGGTGATGCCCTGCACCTCGGCACCGCCCTGCCAGACGCCGGTGAGGATGATCAGCAGCGCCGTGCAGGTGCACACAATCAGGGTGTCCACCACCGGGCCGATCATTGCCACCACGCCCTCGCGGATGGGCTCGCGGGTCTTGGCCGCACCGTGGGCCATGGACTCGGTTCCGATGCCCGCCTCGTTGGAGAAGGCACCGCGGCTGACACCGGTCTTGATCACATGCCCCAGGGCACCACCGGCGACCGCCGCACCGGTAAAGGCATCGGTGAAGATCAGCGCGAACGCTGCCGGCACCTGCTCGAAGTGTGTAGCGATGACATATACCGCAATCCCCAGGTAAAACAGCACCATACCCGGCACCAGGCGGATCGCCAGGGCACTGATGCGCTGGATGCGCCCGATAATCACGATGGCTGTAGCCGCCGCAATCAGGCATCCCACAATAAAGTCGAAGCCGAGGCTGCCGCCCTCGCCGACCAGCCCCATGGGTACGGCAAAGGATTCGCGCAGCAGCTGCACGGTCTGATTGGCCTGGAATACCGGCAGGTTGCCGCACAAACCGGCCACGCAGAACAGCACCGCCAGCGGCATCCAGCGCTTGCCCAGGCCCTCGCGGATTACATACATGGGACCGCCCTGCAGCTCGCCGGCACTGTCTTTGCCGCGGAACATCACGGCCAGGGAGGCTGTATAAAATTTGGTCGCCACGCCGACGATGGCCGTGATCCACATCCAGAAGATCGCGCCCGGGCCACCCACGGCAATGGCGATGGCCACACCGGAGATATTACCCAGGCCCAGGGTGCCTGACAGCGCAGTGGAAAGTGCGCGCGAATGGGAAATCTGGCCCGGATCGCGCTGGTCGTCGTAGCGGCCACGCAGGATCGCGACCGCGTGGCCCATGTGGCGGTAAGGCTTGAGGCGCGAGTACAGCAGCAGGTACAGGCCACCGCCCACCAGCAGCACCAGTAGCGGTGTACCCCATACAAACGATGCGAACGCGGCCAGCGCCGCCTCGATCCGATGGAAGAACTCCATATCTGTTTTCCCTTTACCAGCAAAGCCCTCGAGTCTAACAGCGCGCCACGGGCAAGGGCCAGCCGTTCATCCCGTGAGCGGTTCGGCCCCCCGGGATGGACACAGCAAACAGTGAAATTCGCGCAGAATTAGTGTATTCATGGGGCTTGCGACGCAAAATCGTCGCAATGCGGTACTGAGAGACGAATCGGACGAATCGAAAGAAGAATAACGATATGGTCCTGCCGCAAGTCTGCGGTTGCGACCGACAACCCGGAGACATCAACATGCGCACCCGCAATCTGGCCCTGGCCATTGCCCTTGCAACCACCGGCGCGACCTATGCCAGCAGCAGCCTGGCCGGCGACGATACCCCCTATTCCGGCATCTACGCCTTCGGCGACAGCCTCACCGATGCCGGCAACCTGTCCGTTGCCACCGAGAGCGGCCAGCGCGAGGATATCGCCATCAACCAGCTGGCCAACCAGCTGGGTCTCGACACCCTGGCACCTTCACTAATCGAAAACGGCACCAACTGGGCCATGGGCGGCGCCCGCTCGGCGGACGTCCTCACCAGCATCATTGGCCGCGATGCCTTTATGGCACTGCACCCGGGTGTGGACAGCGACTACTTCAGCCAGTACTCGTCACTGTTACCGGGCGGCCAGCCGCACCTGAGTGGCCAGGGCTTCCTCGAACTGAGTGGCGGCAGCATCAATGCCGATGCCCTGTACTACATCAACGGCGGCGGCAATGACGTGTTTGCTGCCGTACAGGGCGCCGCTGCAGCGCTGGGCGCCATTACCGACCCGACCCAGTTCCCGGCAGTATTCAACCAGGTACTGGCAGACACCCAGAACCTGATGCTGACTACCTCCACCATGCTGTCCCAGGCCGCCGGCGCCCTGTCTGACGCCGGCGCCAAATACGTAGTGCTGTCTACGGTACCGCTGGTGGGCAGCAGCCCGGCAGCCGCAGCCGGCGGCCAGGACGCGATTGACCTGGCCAACGTGGCCGCAGAAACCTACAACAACAACCTGATAAGCCTGGCCAAGGACATCGACGGCGTCCTGCTGATGGATATGCGCGGCATTACCCAGATTGCCGCACAGAACCCCGGCCTGTTCGGCTTTGCCACAGACCTGCAGGTACCGGGCGCCGGTATTCCGCTGGACCAGTCACAGAGCTGCTACAGCGGCGCCTGCAACAACTCCCAGTACGGTGCCGGCATGCCGATGGACGACCCGAGCAAGCTGATTTCCGCCGATGGTATCCACCCGACCGTCGCCGCACAGGCCATGCTCGCGGATTACTACGCCGGCGTGATCACCGCATCCTTTACCGCCGGCGCACTGCCGGAAATCGGCCTGCGTGCCAGCATCACCCACGACAACAAGCTCAGCAACAACCTCGCCGCCTCCCGCTACGGCGCGCGCGAGCGTAGCCTGTTCGCCGCCAACGCCTTTGGTGATGTGGATTACCAGCTGGCCTTCAACGGTAGTGGCAGCGGCGAGTTCGACGGCAACTTCATTGGCGGCAGCCTGCCGGTCAACGACCAGCTGGAAATCGGCCTCGCTGTCAGTAACGGCGGCGTGGACTACGAAGACAACCGCAGCATGATGGATTCGGACTCCAGCAGCGTCAGCCTGTTCAGCCGCTTCTATGCCGGCAAGGCCTTCTTCGAAGCCAGCATGACCCAGACCGAAACCGACTACGACAGCGTCAAGCGCAAGCTTTCCCTCGGCAGCTACCAGAACGAGATCGGCGGCGAGACCGCGGGCGAGTCCCGCGCCTATGCCCTGACCGTGGGCGCCGATGTGCTGTTCGACACCGTCAAC
The DNA here is from genome assembly GCF_030270605.1 of Biformimicrobium ophioploci. Lineage (GTDB taxonomy): Bacteria > Pseudomonadota > Gammaproteobacteria > Pseudomonadales > Cellvibrionaceae > Biformimicrobium > Biformimicrobium ophioploci. Next base: position 371,610 of record NZ_BSYJ01000004.1, on the reverse strand, counting down.
GCCGGGCCACTGCTCAGCATCTCCCGCACGGTCGTGGATGTGGACGGTTACACCGAGGACGCCATTACCGAACTGACCTACATGGACAGCAATGGCAGCATGCTCGATCCGTTCGGCATGCACTTCGGCAAGCAGGAGCGCAGCCTCACCAACTTCCGTGCCGGCGCCTTCGCGGCAAAGCAGTGGAGCAGCCTCAGTGCCTATGGCGAACTCTGGTATGAGGACAGCGAAGGTACCGACAGCGATGAGGTGGAAGTGGGCATCAAGTCCATGGCGGGCAACATGAACGCCATGCGCGGCTACGACAGTGTCGATACCGGCCTGTTCGAAGGCGGCGTCGGCGCCCTGCTAGGGGTGAACTGGAATATCACCCAGAACTTCCAGTTGAGCGGCAACTACGCGCGCCGGCCGGTGAGCGAGACTGCCAGCCTGCAGTTGAAGTACGCGTTCTAGGAAAACTGAGCAACTCGCAAGGGCACTGAAAAGTGCCCTTTTTTATTTCCGTTCTACGATAAACAATGCCAAGGCGATTCAAGACAAGAGGCAATACGTGCACAAAACCATCCTGATCACCGGCGCCACCGATGGCATCGGCCTGGCGACAGCCCGCGCGCTAGTGGCCGCGGGGCACCGGGTCCTGGTGCACGGCCGCAGCGCGGCCAAACTCGCCGCTGCCGAAGAAGCCCTGTCGACTATATCCAGTGGCGGCCCGGTAGAAACCTACAAGGCTGACCTTTCCCGTGCCCACGACGTTACTGCACTGGCAGAAACGATTGCGAACAGGCATTCAAGCCTCGATGTGCTGATCAATAACGCCGGGGTGTTCAAGACCGCGCAACCAATCGGGGAAAATGGCCTCGATGTGCGCTTTATGGTCAACACCATTGCGCCCTGGCTGCTGACCAAAAAACTGATGCCGCTGCTGAACGCGGATGCGCGCGTGATCAACCTGTCGTCAGCGGCACAGGCATCGGTTGATCCACAGGCACTGGCCGGCAAAAATCACATTGCTGACGACTTCAGTGCCTACGCACAGAGCAAACTGGCGCTCACCATCTGGTCGCGTGAACTTGCGCAGCAACTGGGCGACAATGGCCCCGCCATAATCGCGGTAAACCCGGGCTCATTGCTGGCCAGCAAGATGGTCAAGGAAGGTTTTGAAGTGGCGGGCAAGGATATCAATATCGGGGTCGACATCCTGCTGAAGGCGGCACTTTCAGAAGAGTTCGCCAGCGCCTCTGGGAAATACTTTGATAACGACAGCGGCCGCTTTGCCGAACCGCACCCCAGCGCAAAGGACAGGAAACTTTGCGCCGAGGTAATGACGGCCATCGAAACAACCGCAAGCCAGCTGGCTTAGCCCTGGGCTTCTTCGTCCGGATGGTTACCTTCTGGTAAATCCTCCGGCAGCTCCATAATAGCCGGACTCCTGCGCCTGCGGGTTTTGGCAGGGATCATGCCCCGCATGGATTCCATTTTCCCGAAACAAAGCAGCTTGTCCTCGGCCTCCAGAACACGCCCCTTCTTTGGATTTGGAATTACCTTTGACCCGCGATAGAGCGTCAGCACGTTGATATCCTGTTCCTGCAGCTGAGTTTCCAGAATGGTCTTGCCAACAAAGTTTGAACCTTCAGGGATATAAATTTCGCCGACACCATACCCCTTGCTGACGGTGAGACGCTGCCTCACGTCGATCTCGGGAAAGTCCACCTGCGCCGCAATGTATTCGATAATTGCACCTGCGACATCCAGGCCGGTACAAGACTCGATGCCTTCCAGACCGGGCGATGAGTTTATTTCCATAACTTGCGGCCCGGTATTACTTTCTAGCATATCAACGCCTGCGACCTGCAGGCCCATGATTTGCGCAGCCCTTACCGCTGTTTCCTTATATTCCTCCGACAGCTCAACGGCCTCGGCGATGCCACCGCGGTGCACATTACTCCTGAATTCCTGCCCCTGTGCGACGCGCCGCATCGCTGCCACGACACGATTGCCAACCACGATCGCCCGGATGTCCCTGCCCTTGCTTTCCGCTACGAACTTCTGAATCAGTACGTTCTGTTTCTGGCTTTGCAGCAGCTCGATGATCGATTCGGCACCCTTTACCGTATCAGCAAGCAAAACGCCGATACCCTGTGTACCTTCGATCAATTTGATAATGACCGGGGCACCGCCAACACGCTCGATCGCCGGCAGCACGTCTTTTTTGTCCCTTACAAAAGCGGTCCTCGGGATACCGATATGATGCCTGCTCAAAAGCTGCAGGCTACGTAATTTATCGCGAGAATTATTGATGCCGTGCGCGGTATTCGCGCAGAACACATCCATTTCCTGGAACTGTCGCACCACAGCCGTACCATAGTAAGTAATCGATGCACCAATCCGTGGAAGCACGGCATCATAATCGCTCAGGACTTTTTGCCGGTAGTGCAGGTCCGGGACCCCTCGCTGGAGGTCTATCGCGAACTTCAGCGTATTCAGAATCTTGACTTTGTGGCCACGCTGCAGGGCGGCATCTTTGAGCCGCTGCGTGCTGTAGGCCTTTGGGCCACATGACAATATTGCTAATTTCATTCCATTCCTACCTGAATTCTTCCAGCGCGTAAAACGCGAGTCTCAAATTGCTGAAAACCCAAACCTAAAATAACCAGCCAGTCGGCACTCCTCAGTCTTCTTCCGACACCAGGAACTCCTGACCCGGGTCCACCAGGATATGCCCCTCCATTGCTTCCCTGCCAAGCAACATGAGGTTTTTCATGGAAGAGCGATCCGTCAGGGTCAGCTTGATTGGCCAGCTTTGCCCACCCAGGCGAATGGCGGTCTTAATGACAAAACGCTTTTCCTTGTCGGCTGAAGAGCTTTTTACGACTTTCTTACCCTTCAAAAGCAGCGTTTTATTGACGGCGGTATCCACATTATGGACGTCGGGATGAATATCGAAGTTAACCCAGCGCTTGCCGTCTTTTTCAAATTCCTCAATGTTGTCTACATGCAGAGACGATGTGGCCGCACCGGTATCTACTCGCATTTGCACATTGAAGAGGTCCAGATCAGGGAGATCACAGCACTCCAGCGCGCCGACGATCAATTTCTCGCTTTCTTTCATCACGATATGCTTGAACACTGTTGGTCAAGGTGGGATCGAGGGACCTGCCCCACTACCCGCTATGTTTATCCCTCAAGTGTGCCCCCTATCAATGGGATGTGGCAAGAATTTACAGAAGCGCAGTCGTGCGGAAGTTACAAGCTTCCCAGTACCACCAGCCTCTACTGTATATTTTTCAACCCATGTATTTCAATTTTCAGATGGCATAGAATCATTCATCTGGATCACAGAAATTCCCCCAGGAACACGCGGTACCAAATGACGTCAATTAGACTAACCTCCTCTCTCGCAGCGGCTGTTTTCACGCTATGCGCCAGTGCCAATACGCTGGCCGTTACCAACATCGAGTCGGAGCGTGACCTGAATGCGGCGGACGGACTCAGCGGCAACCTGAAGTTTTCCCTCTCTGGCAAATCCGGCAATTCCGACAAGGAATCTACCCGCGGCGGAGCCTATATCCGCTACGGCACACCGGAACGGGAATGGCTGGCCATAGCCAAAAGAGAGTATGCAAAAAGTAACGATGTGCGCGATGCCAACAACAGCTTTCTGCACACACGCTATATCGCCCACCTTTCGGAAAAGTTCGCCTGGGAAACCTATGTGCAGCACCAGTCGGACGAATTCCGCCTGCTCGCCTCCCGGGCGCTGGTCGGCACCGGCGCACGCTGGACGCTGAAGAAATCCGATTCGCAACTGATTGCCTTTGGAGCCAGCGCCTACTTTACAGAGGAAAAATTCGACCTTGCGGCCGGGGATGTCAGCGAAGATTATGCCCGTGCATCATTCTATGGTGTCTACAAGGTCAGGCTCGGCGCAAACGCGCAGCTGTCCAATACAATTTACTACCAGCCGCGCCTGAGCCAGCCATCCGACCATTACATTGCCAACAGCTTTGCACTGAAGACGATGATCAACGACAGCCTTTCGCTGGAAGTCGGTGTAGAAAGCCTGTTTGACAGCGACCCGGTTGAAGACCTGGAGAAGGCGGATCACAGTTATACGACATCACTGGTTTACAGCTTTTAATAGGTTACTTTAATCCCGGCCCATGAGCCTCATCAAGCATGAAAGCTATTCACCTTACCAAGGTGATACTTGATGGTCCGAATAAAAAAATCCCCGCTAAAAGCGGGGATTTTTTTGATTCAGGCTAGTTCAAAAATCAGAATTGATAACCGAACTTCACGCTCCAGCTCTTTCGCGCTTTGTTTGCCATCGGCGTATTTCCTGCATACCACAGTGACCAGTTAACGTCCTCGTCCGTAAGGTTGTGGACATAACCTTCCGCAAACCATGCCTTGTTAGCAGATTCATAGCGCAAGCTTGCATTGACTATGTAGTAGGCATCACGGGTATCCGTATAAAAGTCCGGATTGGCGGTATAGCTGAGCGGATTTCCGTCTGCATCAAATCCCTCATAGACACGCAGGTCTTCCTGGGCAATATCCCAGGTGTCACGGTTATCCATGTCTGTGTAGGACTCATCTGTCCAGCTGAAATTAATCCAGGGGGAAATAGTATCGCCATTACCCAGGGTAAACGTATGGCTCATATTCACCGCCAGTGAGTACTTCGGCGCATAAGGAAGGTCATTACCCTTCATGTTGCGATACCAGGGTCTCTCCGCAAAAAATTCATCCGGGTCCACACCGACATCTGGTGTGGAATCTTCAAAGTTCGCGAATACCTGGGCAGGCTCGGAGCCCCACTTCTTCCAGTAATCAGAACTGATTTCTGTGTCCAGCATGGTCAGGTAACCACCGATAAAACCGCCATCCCAGGGAGCGAATTCGGCTTCCAGCTCAATACCTTTAATAGTGGAATCATCGAGATTTCGGGTCAGGAAGGTACCGACAGGCTGCAGTTCCTGGATAACCGTCTGCGTCTGGGCGTCCACAACATCACGCAAGACTGCATCGTAGTTAGTCCAGGCTGTCTGCTGCTGGCCTTCGTAATCGCTGAAGAACAGGTTGGCGCGCAGGTTCAGGCGGTCATCAAACAGGCGCGTCTTGATACCCATCTCGTAGGTCGTGACTGTCTCCGGGTCATAACTGGTATCGAACCGGTCCCCTGTCGGGTTTTCCGGGGTGATCGTTGACTCCATAAACAGGACATCACCGATACCGCCGCCCTTATAGCCATTGGCAACATAGCCATACACCATGGTGTCATCGCTGATATCGTAATCGAGCCCTACCCGCCAGGTGGTCGCAGCCCACTTTTCGAATACATCATTCTCGGTATCAACCGCATAGCTATCGCGGATGGTATCGAAATAATCTGCGCCCGCGGCCTGGTAAGCATCCATCAGCGCCTGCTTCGCATCCTTGAACTCCTGCGACTGCTCAGACGCCGGCAAGCCCCAATCAATCAGGTCCCAGCGCACAACATCCCAGATACTGCCCGGCCCGGTTTCCGGATCAAACCCGTACTGGGCCATAAAACATGAACCCCAGCAGCCGTAGTTGCGGCCACCGATATCTTCCTTGGAATCCCAGGTACGGCGCGCCCCCAGAGTCAGGTACAAATCTTCGGTTAGTTCATAGGTACCCTGTGCGAAGATGGCCTCGGATTTGATAATACGCTCGGGCTGGCGCCAGATGGCTGCACCATATTGCTGGGACTGCCAGTGCCCGTTCATGTCGTTGTCTTCTTTGAAGTTGAAATAGCCCGCCTGCCACTGAAGCTTGCTATCACCGGTCGAGGCCAGCATGATTTCATGCGACCAGGAATCGTACTGGGTATCAGCCCATTTCAGCATCTGGTCGTAATAGTAAAGGCCCTGATCCAGGTCAATCTGCCCACTGCGCTCCTGGCTCTGGAAGCCGGATACATAGCTTAATTGCAGGCCCTCGGTAACATCCCATTCAAAACGGGAGCGATAGCTATCCAGGGTCATATCGGTATCGCCCGGGACGTTTACGTAAGCCGTAAAGTTGTCCTCCGTCCCCCAGAGATCGGTACAGGAGCCGGTGCCATCCATCCGCGCACCCCAGGATTCATAAACTACCGGCCTGTCTTCGATACGCTCACAGTCGCGCCCGGAAATCCATCCCTTGCCCTTGTCGCGGAAGCGCTCGACACCACCATTCCAGCGCATATTTTCATTGATATCCCAGGCCGCCGAAAGGCGGAAAGCATACTGTTTTCCAGCACCGTAGAAGTCTTCCGGATCTGCTTCAATTTCCTGGTAGGGGCCATTGGAGAAAAACATTGTGTGATCCCAGTTATTGCCCGCATCGCTGCTGGCGGATTCAACCGGGACAAGGTCTGATGGATCCAGATTCAGGTAACGAGGGTCGAACTGGTTCGGGTCCCAGTACCCATCAAAACTAGAATCATTGCTGGAGCTCATGTAGGCGGCGCGAACAGCAAATGTATCGGTTACCGGCAGATTAAACATGCCTTTGACAGATCGCGCATTCCACTTGCCCGCTTCCACCTCCAGCTTGCCTTCCTGCTCTTCGAAATCCGGCTTTGCAGAAATGATGTTCATGCTACCCACGGTGGAGTTTCGGCCGAAAAGTGTTCCCTGGGGACCACGCAGGACTTCCACTCGCTCAATATCAAACATCAATGCGAGGGCACCCTGTGGACGAGGCGAGTAAATACCATCATAGTGCACGCCAACAGCCGGGTCGCCCCACTCGGTTGTATTGGTTGAACGCACGCCGCGAAGGGTGATGATTGGCGCGGAAGACTCGTTATCAACCATGATATTCAGGTTGGGCACCACGTGGTTCAAATCTTTTACATTCTTGATACCCATCTTTTCCAGGTGCTCTTCTGTGAATGCAGAAATCGCAATCGGGGTATCCATCAATTCAGTTTCCCGCTTGGTAGCGGTCACGATGACCTGCTCCATGGCCCCATCATCGTTGGTTATCGTCGTCTCGGCATCCTCTGCTTGAGCAAACGTCTGTGCCGCAAGCGCGAGGTTGCTGGCAGCAATCGCCGCAGCCAATGTTTTGTAGCGCATCATCGGTGTGTTTCTCTCTTGTAGATCGTTTTTTGGTTATTGGCAGCTACTTCCAGCCAGGGCATGCGAAAATTTCACCATTGCTTGAACAGCGTACTTTGAGAAAACCAATCGCCCGCCGATAGTTAGTTTGCGACGCTTGGAAGATGCCCTCAATGGCAAAACGGCATGGGGAAATAACCCCTAGATGTCGCGCGTTCTGCTCTATTGGTTACGACAAGAAGAGATTCTTGAGCGATGAAACGCTCAAGAGAAATGGAAGTCTCAGGCTTTTAACGAGCAGACTCTTTCAGAGCCTGCACCTGATCCCTATAATTACGACTGGCCTTGAGCCGGATTTCTCCCTCGAGCTCCAGAATACACTCGTTGTTTCGCATCGGGATGATCTTCTGAACACGCTCACCGTTGACGATCGTGGACTTGTGGATCCTGAAAAATAGTTTCGGGTCCAGCAGTTGCTGAAGTTTTTTCAGGGTAATGCGAAGAATGTGGGTTTGCTCACCTACATGGATACACATGTAATCCCCTGCCGCATCAATCCAGTCTATGGAACGCGCCGGCACCATGACAATGTCATTATCCGAGTTCTTGATCGCAATTTTTTCCGGGTAAGGAATCGGCAGCGGACCATCAGTCTCAAGCCACTCCTGCAGCTCCGGCATGGATATGCCAGACACATCATGCAGCGCGGTCAGCAAACGCTCCTGAACAGTGTCATCCAACGCTCCCGTCTTCTGACGGGCACGCTCAACCGCCTGACGCAGCCTGCCGAGGCTCGCCGGCTTCAGAAGGTAATCTTCTGCTCCAAGATCGAGGGCACTCACCGCATATTCCTGGTGGGCAGTGACAAAAATAATGGCTGGATTCGCGCCCTGCTTCAGTTCCTCGGCCACCTCCAGCCCGCTCAGGCCCGGCATGTCCATATCCAGAAATACCAAGTCTGGCGCCAGCCGAGCGCACTCATCTATCGCTTCCTTGCCGCTGTCGCATTCCGCAACGACCTCAACCCCTTCAAGCTGGGCCAGCCGTAGCCGAAGCCCCTCAAGGGCCAGCGGCTCATCATCAACCAATAGCGTACGCAACTTCATCCCGCTCATTTAGAATTGCTCCCGACTGGTACGGAATCCGGATTTCAACGACAAGCCCATGCGGGACATTGTCGAATAACTGAAAGGTATAATCATCGTCATAAAGTGTCTTGAGCCGCGTCCAGGTATTTTTCAAGCCTATTCCCGCCCTCGCCGAGTCCTGATGAGAAGCGCCTTCCAGGCCGGGTCCGTTATCAGAGAGCCTGACGACAAGCTCGCCGTCTTCCTTACCGGCCTCAAGTAACAACTCTCCGCCCTCTTTGCTTGCGGAAACCGCATATTTGATCGCATTTTCAACAAGTGGTTGCAGAATAAGGTTGGGGACCAGAGCGTCTCGGGCTTCATCCGAAACACAGGTACGGTACTTTAATCGCGCTCCAAACCTTGCCTTTTCAATTGAAAGGTACAGATCCAATACTTCAAGCTCGGATCGCAGGGTCGCCTGAATAGAGGGATTGCTTTCCAGTGAAGTGCGCAGGAACTGACAGAGATGATCCAGCATATTGGCCGCGGCTTCATTATCCCGCTTCAACACCAGGGTCGAGATCGCATTCATGGTGTTGAACATGAAATGCGGGTTTAGCTGGTACCTCAGCATCTTTAGCTGGGCCTCTTTTGCGGCATTCTCCGCTTCAAGCGCCTTGTTATGCTCTTGTTCCAGCTGCCGGTAAACCCTGAACAGGAAGTAAAGCCCCATCCAGGAAAGCATGGTTGCAAAAGAGAACAGGTACCAGCCACCAAACCCGGACCAACCCCAGCCCAGCCAGTATTGCTGGTAAAGTATGTTAAACGTTGTCAGCTTGACGAAGTTCCAGATCGCAGCAACGATCGCAGCCCCTAATACGCTGCCTACCACCGCAATGTGAAATGGCTTACGCACCATTGCCCGCAAAAAATAATGCAGACAAACCGAAAGCAGCAGCCCGCTGGCACTCTCAACAAAAACATGTGCGTGACTTACCAGCCAGTTGTCTTCATTTAATTCCGGCGCCACGACCGCAAAGTAGACTACGAGAAAATAACCCGTCCAGCCGAGCAGCTGGAGCCCCCAGAACTGGGCCGTTTTGCTCCGGAACAATCTCAATGCCGTTGGCGAACTCAGAATCGGACTAAAGGTATCCATTTCAGATGCTCTTGTCAGCCTGCCAGACAGGCCTTTTTTGCCGTTATTATTGCTAGCAGTATCCAGAAGCAGGGGCCCAAGTCAAAGACAAATTCATCCCACCCTTTTCGTCCGGCAAAGTACTCACCACATCAAGCGCACGAACCCCTGCACTACTGATATCGCTGCTTTTTCGCCTCTTGTCGCAACGCCGTAGTAGCGCCCTTCCCGCGTTTGATACCGTGCTGTACAGGAACGCTGAAGCGAAAACCAGCAAGTCACCCGAAATAAAAGCAGAACAAAGGCGCCCTTTACATGGCCACTATATTCTCGCGCAGCGCGCTCGCGCTCAGTATCTCGCTCCTCTCAATCGCAGGTTGCGAGTCTGACCTTCAAGGGAAAAACTCCGACCAGGTTACCAAGACGCCCACTGCGGAGGGCATTACCTGGCCCAGAATGGAAAGCGAAGTTCAGCAGGATCAGAAACTCGAAGAGGAAGTAAGCCAGATACTCTCCCGGTTGAGCATTGAAGAGAAAGTCGGCCAGATCATTCAGACAGAGATCAAGTTCACAACGCCTGAAGACGTCAGGGACTTCCACCTGGGGTCTGTACTCAACGGCGGCGGCAGCTTCCCGGCAAATAACAAGTACGCCACCCCCCAGGAATGGATCGACCTGGCGCAAGCCTACTATGCCGCCTCAATGGACAACTCCGATGGCAAGCTGGGGATTCCCATAATCTGGGGCACCGACGCGGTCCACGGCCACAATAACGTGATCGGCGCGACGCTATTCCCCCACAACATCGGCCTTGGGGCCACCCAGAATCCGGACCTGATGCGCAAGATCGGTGAAGCAACTGCACGGGAAGTTGCGGTAACGGGTATCGACTGGATCTTCGCCCCCACCGTCGCCACTGCACGCGATGATCACTGGGGTCGCACCTATGAAGGCTACTCTGAAGATCCGGAGCTAGTCCGGGCTTACGCGGGCGAAATCGTCAGGGGTATCCAGGGGCAGGGTGATTCCAGCTTTGGCGACGGGCGACTGGTATCCACCGCCAAACACTTTATCGGCGACGGCGGCACCCACCTGGGTATCGATCGTGGCGACACCCGGGTCTCAGAACAGGAACTGCGGGACATTCATGGTCAGGGCTATTTTTCGGCGCTTGAAGCTGGCGTCCAGACGGTGATGGCCTCCTTCAACAGCTGGAATGGCGAGAAACTGCACGGCAGCGAATATATGCTGACCAATGTGCTGAAGGAGCAGATGGGTTTTGATGGCTTCGTGGTCGGCGACTGGCTGGGCCACAGTTTTGTCCCGGGCTGCTCTGAAACCAGCTGCCCGCAGACCATCAATGCCGGGCTCGATATGTTCATGGCCTCAAATGAGGACTGGAAGAGCCTGTACCGCAACACGGTTAAACAGGTTGAAAGCGGTGAAATCCCGATGGCACGCCTCGATGATGCCGTAACGCGTATTTTGCGGGTCAAGCTGCGCGCCGGGCTGTTCGATGCGCCCCCCGCCGAGCGCGCACTCGCTGGCAGCACCGACATCATCGGTTCCGAAGAGCATCGCGAAATCGCGCGTCAGGCCGTTCGCGAGTCCATCGTGTTGCTGAAAAACCAAAATAACCTGCTGCCGCTCAGCCGCGATATCAAAGTGCTGGTAGCCGGGGACGGTGCAGACAACATCGGCAAGCAGGCCGGCGGCTGGACCATTTCCTGGCAGGGCACCGGCAACACCAATGCAGATTTTCCCGGTGCCACCTCCATTTACGATGGCATCCGGGCTGCAGTCGAGTCAGCCGGTGGCAAGGCCAGCCTGAGTATTGACGGTTCGTTCGCAAATGAGGCCAAACCAGATGTGGCGATCGTCGTCTACGGGGAAAACCCCTATGCGGAAATGCAAGGCGACCTGAAGACCCTGGAATACCAGGCAGGTTCGCACGCTGACCTGAAGGTACTCAAAAGCCTGCAGTCAAAAGGTATCCCTGTTGTATCGGTATTTCTCACCGGCCGCCCACTTTGGGTAAACCCGGAAATCAATGCGTCCGATGCGTTCGCAGTCGCATGGCTGCCGGGCAGCGAGGGTGCGGCAGTCTCTGATGTGCTGTTCCGAAAAGCCGACGGCGAAGTCAATCACGACTTTACTGGCCGCCTCTCCTTTACCTGGCCGATGACCCTGGAGCAGAAGGTCATCAACCGTAACGATACCGCCTACGAACCGCTGTTTGCCTACGGATACGGGCTTGGCGCAGGTCAGCAGGATCTACTTGCCGCAAACCTGCCGGAAGACCGGCCGAACGGCAGCAATGCCGCGCCGGCCACCGCTGAATTGTTCGACGCGCGACCGTTGGCTCCGTGGCACCTGGTTATCGTCAACAGCCAGGGCAGCGAAATAGAAATGACTGGCAACCGCCATGAAATGCCGGAAGTCAGCATTTCTGCGGTCGACCGCAATACCCAGGAAGATTCTCGCAACGTTGTGTGGAGCGGCAACGGAACCGGCTCCGTGCGCCTGCGCGCAGAGAATAACCGCCTGGACTTCTCGCACTACCTTGCTGCCGATTCAGCACTGAATATCGAGCTTAAGATCGATCAGAACTCTGGCGCGCCGGTTTTCGCCAATTTGCACTGCGGAGATAACTGCAGTTCGGCATTCGACATTGCCCCACTGATCAAGGGTTTCACGCCCGGAGAGTGGAATAGCATCAGCATCAGCCTTGGCTGCTTCAATACAAACAATGTTGACTTCAGCAAGGTAAGTGCACCGTTCGAGCTATCGAGCGCCGCAAGCCTGGACCTGACATTCAGTAATGTTTCCATCGGCGCATCAGGCTCAGAAACCCACAGCTGCAGCCCTGAAATGGCTGCAACTCCGGAACAGTAACTAGCGGGCCAGTTTCAGCCAACGCTATCAATAAACAGAGACGGCCATAGCTCGTAAACCCTTACCACAGCTATTGGCCGCAAGCTTTCTCTAATCAGCAGTCCCGAGTTTGCCTATCAACGGCAGATGTTGCTGGTCTCTTGGGGGGTGTTGCGCCCCCTCTTTTTCCCAACGCCAGCAAAGATGTACCCAGAGGTTCCCTGGCGCAGTCTCTTTTGAGGCCAGGCAGGAAATAACAGGCGGTACTCATAAAGTTATTTCCATCATGCAAGCGCTCGAACCCACTTTTTTAGGGGCTTTCTTCGATGCCTGCACAACAAATAATAAATATGGAACACAGTGATGATAACAACCATACCCATACCCGAACGGGCCTCACTCAAGGATCGATGTGCGAAGTTATTAGGCGCACTGGTATTCGTGCTGGCAAGTAGTGATGCCCTGGCAGTACGCGACAGACCCTATATCGATCAGTCTCTTGGCTACAACGTAATCCTGTCAGACCGCGGCACCACGCTACGTGGCGTGAGCCTTTCTTTTGATGGTGGTGACCCCTACGGCACCCTGCCGGCCGTCATGCCCTCGGAGGCATCGCTAACCAAGCTTTCCACCGAATATGGCTATAACACTGTCCACCTCTACTTGGAAGGGGATGCTGGCCAGAACCCGGATCCGGTTGGCATCAATCTGGCACTAGCGGATGAGCTGGTACAGCGCACCCGAAACACCGACCTGTACCTGATCATTACAATCGGTAACAACGGCGAAAACGGCGCGATCCACAGTATGCAAAAGACCCTTGATTTCTGGTCCCTGTATGGAGAGCGCTATAAGAATGAAACTCATGTAATTTTCGAGGCACACAACGAGCCGGCGCCGTCCACGCTGTCCAACTGGACCCAGCAGGACTGGGACAACCAGTTGATCATGTACAATCATATCCGTGGCATCGCACCGGACACCATGATCCTGCTCGGTTCCTTCATGTCGTTCTTCCCGGGGAGCGCCGCCATCGAGGGCGCGGATATGCTGAAGTCCCAGGGGGTTTCCTGGGACAACGCGGCTTTCGCCTTCCATGGATACTGGAACCTGCCGGATATCGAGAAGACCATTGCCCCGTTCCTCGCCAGTACCGATTACCCAGCGCTGATCTGTACCGAGTTCTGGCCGGGCGACACCGAGAATGGCTACAACGCAGCATTCGAGACCTACCATATCGGCTGGCAACAGTTCCAGTGGCTCGGCGCCAATGATATGGACCTGGAGAACCTCAAGAATAAACTGAATGTTGCCGGTACCGTATGGAAGCCTGAGCTTGCAGAGACGACCTGGCCCTCCAGTGGTGCGCCGTCGATCCCGCTGGGCGCCGAAATTGGCATCTTCAGCCGTGGCGCGGGCATGTTCGTAAGCCTGGACGGCACCAATCTGAAGGCAAACAAGGCCAGCTATAGCAAGGCCAGCGGTGAAAACTTTACCGTGGTAGATGCAGGCAACGGCCATGTGGCTCTGCGTGCAGATAACGGCAACTACGTTTCTGCAACCGGTGACGGTCTGCCGATGACCGTATCAGCCAGCACGATTGGTAATGCAGAAAAGTGGGAATGGCTTGAGCTACCATCCGGTGATTTTTCCTTGCGCCCATGGGGCGGTGGTGGTCACCTGTGGGGAACCGTTGACCGCGGTCAGCACGCCGGCAAGATCACCGCCAATGGTGACAATGCATCCCTGAATGGACCGGCGACACTCGCCTACCTGACAGCAGCCGGTGATGCACCCGCAGCGCCTACCCCGCCACCGCCACCACCACCCGGCCCCTTCTTTGGCAGCCCCACCGTCATACCGACCAGCTCCATGCTGTTTGCGGCCGACTTCGACCACGGCGGTGAAGGCGTGGCCTACCACGATATCGACGATGAAAACTGGGGCGGCCAGTATCGCTTCGATGTAGGCGTCGACATCGAGGCCACTAATGAAGGTTCCACCAACGTGGGCTGGATCGACCCGGGCGAGTGGCTGAACTACACCGTCGACGTACAGACCGCCGGCACCTATACCATGACTTTCCGAGTGGCTTCGGCGCAGGATGGTGGCAGTTTCCATATTGAGTTTGATGGCGTGGACGTTACCGGTCCGCTTACCACCCCGAACACCGGGGCATGGAATACTTGGGCAAACTTCTCCACAGAAGTGGAACTGGTTTCCGGTGTGCAGGTCATGACCATGGTCAGTGCGGGCGGCTTTAACCTGATCGGTTATGATATCCAGCAAGGCAGTGCCCCGCCGCCAGCACCAGCGACAGATATGTATGTTTCCGGTGTGGTGGTAGGAACTGCGTCTGCCGGTCGCGGCCAGAAGTACGGCACGGCGACAGTGACCGTACTGGACAACAACGCCAACCCTGTTTCTGGTGCTACGGTTTCCGGCAACTTCACCAGTGGAATTATTGAGACTGGCGTAAGCGGCGTAACCGATGCAAACGGTGTAGCTGTACTGCAGAGCACCAACAGCGCCGGCGGCAACCTTTCAGTCGAGTTCTGTGTAAGCGATGTCAGCGGGAGTCTGAACTACGATGAAAGCTCCAGCGTTAATCGCTGTTTTTAAATAGCGCTTTAGTGAAAGAAGAAAGCCCCGCTTTTGCGGGGCTTTCTTTTTATGCGGAACAACTGATCATGGATGCCTTTGGCACATCGAGCGCCAGGCGTAGATCAAGAATGGACAGCCCCAGGTTCCCTGAAGTGACGATGACCGCCGGTGAGTCTATTTTCCGAAGATCCGTACCGGCATTCTCAAAGCATGCCAGCGGAATGCCGATTCTCAGCCATTCACCTTTCGGCAGCGCAGAAAGAATATCGCCGAACTTCAGCGAACCGGAACAAGGATAGCCGCAGTCCATTCTAAGGCTCACAGGTTTATCCGGCACCTCATCTACACGTAACACCAGACTCAACGCACCACCATGCTCGGCAATGGCAGCCGCATTAATACTGGAATCCCCCTGCCACAAAATCTGCCCCGTGGAGCCCTTTTGCCATTGCGCCTTTAGAACCGCAAGCCCGGAATCTTCTGTGAGCATCTCGATCTTCACGTTGGAGGGGCTCCTGGTTTTTGCTTGCTGGGTCTTAACCGGCCTCATCCATTCATTCGGGTTGCCAATGTAGAAACGCCAGGGCGCTATGGTAGCGCCGCCCGCAAACATCACCCCCTGCACGGCGGGCGGCTTTTTTTCACCTTTTGCAGGCTCTGACGCAGCACTGAAACTACATAAAAAAGCGCTCAATGCAAAAAATAGAAACATCTTAGAAGCTGACATATATCCTCCTGATAATTATTCTCGCTCTGAGGCATAACCGCGCCCTGGCAAGGAAAGTTAAATACGGTTTTACTGAAGAATGATTTTTCCGAATACGCTTGCGTCGATATAGCCTCGATTCTTATCGCCATCTACCGCTTGAATGGCGTGGGAGCCCATAAAATGCTCCCTTTCATCACTGCCATCATTGTCGCAGTACGCTAGCATAAAACCCATTTTTTTCCCGGCCTTTAGCGGTACCGGCTGAGCACCGGGATCGCCGTGCTGGTAGTTGTCACCAAAAATTTTCAGGGCAACTTCCCAGACGATTGTGCGCGGGTCTGATTCTGAGCGCTGCCAGGCGCTGTTGACATGATCGTTCAACAGGATAAATTCCGGCGAGCCATCCGGACGCTGGCCGCCGATATCAACAGCCTGGTTATCGAGGGCGATATGGTAGGCGAAGGCATTGAAGTCATACTGATGCAGGCCACCGGACGCGTCTTCATCGACAAACACCTCCAGGCAGTCGTCATCCCAGTAGAAACTCAATGGATCCGGATGACTGTCGTAAAGCACATCATCCACAATCTCGGCAAGCAAGTAGAGTCTGTCCTGCCCCCAGAGCAGCTTATAGCGCCCACTGAAATCCTGCGGTATCGGCACTTCTCCCAGGATATGGTGATCCAGCCCATACCAGGGCGCAGCAGCCCATACCGCTTCGTCCATCCGACCATCAATGCTTGGCGGAATCTCGGTATTTATTACCGGTTGCCCAACAGAAAGCTGCGCGAAACCCAACATAGAAGCAAACCATAGTGATTTCATTTTTCCGCCCTTTCTTAAAGCTGGCCACAGAAATACTGCCGATAAAAAAACGCCCCACCCCACAGCCATACATTGTCCGGCCAGGGAGGGGCGCTCATTACTCAGTCCGGATTTTGTTAGGGATACGTCAGGCCGAATCCATACGGGAACAGCGGATCGTATTCCTTGTCACCCTTGTTGATTGGCACCTGCTTGAGATGCCTTGGCCAGGTGACCGGCAGCTTGCCCTTTGGCGTGTGATCGCCGAACAATACGTCAGCAACACCCGCACCCTCACTGCCCGGTAGCCAGGCAGCAACCGCGGCCTGCGCAGAAGAAAACTCTTCACTCATCATCAATGGGCGCCCTGAAACCACGACAACAACCGTCGGCACCCCGCTTGCCTGTACTCGCGCCAGCACTTCCTGCTGCTCTTTCGGCAAAGTGATCGGCTGGCACTTCTCACACGGCTTTTCGACATAGTCGCCCATGCCTTCAGCGTAGGGTTCTTCACCCACAACCACGATAGCGACATCGTGGCCTTCCACACCCTCGCCGTTTGCACTGAAGGTAACGTCGCCGCCAGCGAGCCCCTTGATACCTTCAAAAATAGTGGTTCCTGCGGTGATGTCACCCCGCTTGCCCTGCCATTCGATGGTCCAGCCACCAGACTGCAGGCCGATGTCATTGGCATGGTCACCCGCCACGAAAATCTTCGCATCCTTGGACAGGGGCAAAAGATTCTTGTCGTTCTTCAGGAGCACAAGGGACTCCCTCACCGCCTGCCGGGCAAGTGCGCGATGGCTCTCTGCCCCCAGCATGCCCCCTGCCGCAGAGTCACCGGCGAGGACCGGCAAATCGTGTTCAAACAGGCCCGCGCGGAATTTGGTGGAGAGAATACGGCTCACGGCATCATCGATACGGCTCATTGGAACCTCGCCCGCTTCGACCGCCGCTGTCAGGTCGGTAATGAACTCCTTCCATTTCTCCGGCTCCATGATCATATCAAGGCCGGCATTGATAGAGCGTACTACCCGTTCGCGATTGGTCTCAGCCGGAATTTCACTCAGCGCTGACCAGTCCGAAATCACGAAGCCATCGAAGCCCAGTTCACCCTTGAGTACATCAGTAACCAGTGCCTTGTGCTCATGCATTTTCTTACCGTTGACACTGCTGTAGGACACCATCACGGTACCTACGCCGGACTCCAGTGCCGGCAGGTAGGGCGTGATATGGATTTCCCTGAAGGCCTCGTCACTGAGCTGTACGTCACCGCGATCGATGGCGTAGCCCTCGTCACCAGTACCGTAAGTAGTGCCACCATCGCCCACCCAGTGCTTCGCGGTCGCAACAATCTTGCTGGACGCCAGGGTACTGCCGTCAAGGGAGGCACCCTGCATACCTTTTACAAAGGGGCCCGCGAACTGGGCTACCAATTCAGGGTCCTCACCAAAACATTCATAAGCGCGGCCCCAACGATCGTCACGTGCGACACAAAGCGTTGGTGCAAAGGTCCAGTGAATACCGGTTGCGGCAACTTCCTTTGCAGTAGCCGCGGCGATCTCGCCAACCAGTTCCGGGTTGCGCGTTGCGCCCAGGCCCACATTGTGGGGAAAGATAGTGGCGTTCAGCACATTGCTGTGGCCATGGACGGCATCGGTACCCCAGATCATGGGAATACCCAGGCGGGTGTCCTTTGCGGCCTGCTGGAAGTCCTGAACCATCTTGACCCAATCTTCGCGGCGGTTTTCTCCGGGGATAGATCCGCCACCGTTCAGGACGGAGCCGAGAAAGTATTTCTTCACATCGGCCGGTGTCGCATGGCGACGCTCCGCCTGTGTCATCTGGCCAACTTTTTCGGCAAGGGTCATTTTACTGACCAGGTCGGCAACCCGCTTCTCGACCGACCGCATATCGTCAGCGCGATCATCAACTTGAGCCTGTTCAGGGGCATCCACCGAACGCCCACCATTTGCTTCAACCACCATATAAGCCCCGGCAGAAGCCAGGATAAGCGCTGATAGCCCGAACAGGGCCGCACGATTATTCTTCACTATTTTCTCCACATGAACGGGAACGTTATTTTTGTTGGAATTTCACTCTGCGTGCGAGGCGACGCTTGTCATTTGCTGAATTTGACGTGCCCTGCCCCGAACATACGCGATCAGTTCGGAAGATCCCCTGGTCAGCTCTATCCCTGCCGGGACTGGCTCCACTAGCCAGTAAGTGAACCAGTCGAGGGTTTCACCTTCCGCAAGAGCCTGCGCAGCGCTCTGCAATTCAAGCTCCAGGTAGGGTTTCTCGCCGCTCAGGTACAACTCAATGTCACCTTCGCCAGTCGCCATATGCGCTGGGTTAACGAGCGGATATATCTTTAGATACAAATGCCCGCTATCCACAAAAGCCAGCCAGCCTTCGCTGCCATTTGCGATGACCTTGCCCTCACGCAGTGGCGCATCGGGATCGAGCGCCAGCCACATAATGCCGCTATCATCGACGCTAATGTCCATAGCGCCTCGGACCACCTGCACGGTCTCCGGCGTCACCGGCGCGAAAGCCAGGCCTCGATTCGCGACCCGGCTTATTTGCCAGGCTGCGAGTTCCGGAAATGGCTTTTGCGCCGTAACCCGGTAATCCAGACGTATAAGATCCGGAGCCAGTACATCCACGGACTTTTCTACAATCGCTCCGGCCCCTGCCTGACTCGCCATGGTGACTTTACGCGGCGATTCCTCAAGGGTTGTATATACGCCCGAATCGTGGGCGGCGACCGGCGGCCAGTTCCAGATGGTCTGCGGACTCAGCCAGAAGGTTGAGCCAAAATTGTTGGCGTGCACATCTGACCCACTGAGGAATTCGTGATTACCAAGCGACAGCCCGGTAACACGCCCGCCAAGAGCGGGGTCAATAGATACGGTCAGCACACCCTCGCGCAAGGTCAATACCCGCCCTGCCTCAGGGGCAGGTTCCGCGTACGCGAAACCCGCCTGCATGCCCCACAGCACAACGGCACATAGTCGTGCTAACGCACCGTCTCTGCGCATGGGCCTAGCCTTCACACCGGATGCTATCCGCATTGGCAGCATCAGGCACATACTTCACATTGGCTACAGAAAGCTGCAGAGGGCCTTCACTGGCAAATGCCACCGCACTCGAGACGCTGGAGAAGTCTGCACCACGCTCCACGAAACACTGAAGGTCAATGGACATCTTCGCCCAGCTGCCGGGCTCGAGTTTGGCAAGTTCGGACTGCAGCGGCAGATCGGCCACGCACTCCTCGCCACACTCAATCAGAGCGCTGACAGGAAGCTCCGGCTTGCGATCCACACGCACATCAAATGACAGGGCAGCGCCTTCGTTGACATAGCGGCTGAGGTCCTGCGGTTTCTCCGCACCAAGCCTGACCTTACCAGGACGCAATCCCTTGAATTCGAACTGGCGAGCGTCTTCCTGGGACTCCATATCGATGGAGGCCACCACGATATTTTCGTCCTCGCCGCTACTCGCGCGGTTTCCGGTCACGGCAACCGGCTCGCCAGAATCCTGGATCACCAGGCCCCAGGGTGCACGCGGGCGTGAAACCATCAACCAGGCATCTTCCAGGGCGCCGGCAGCGTAAGTTTCGCCATCCTCGGTCAGGCTGTTGCTCACCAGGGATTCTTCGCCGGCAGCAAGGCCGTAACCCAGTGCAAACAGCGGCTCATAGCCTTCGTGATAAGGGTTCAGTACTGACTGGTGGACATATTCGGGCCAGCTGAAAGGCAGAGTACCGGTAAAGTCGTGTTGCACCTGCCCATCGGCATCGGTAAACAGCACATCGGCGATACCGGCACCTTCAGAGCCGGGCAACCAGGCTGCCACGAAAGCGTCAGAGGCATTCAGCTCCTTGTTCACCCACAGCGGGCGACCGGACAGGAAAACACTGACGACCGGGATACCCTGTTCGCGCAGTTTCTTCAGCAGCGCCAGATCTTTCTTGTGGCCAAGCTGGTATTCGATGCTGGCGATGTCGCCATGCCACTCTGCGTAGGGCTCCTCACCAAACACCACAATGGCAACATCTGGCTTCTCGCCGTCAATTTCACCATTTTCATTCAATACGGCCTTGCCACCTGCGGCGGACACCGCAGACTCAATGCCTTCAAAAATTGTGGTCGCGCCCGGGAAATCCTCACGGGTATTACCGGTGCCCTGCCAGGAGATGGTCCAGCCACCGGACTGCTTGGAGAGGTTATGGGCACCGTCGCCCGCAACGAGGATATTCTGGGAAGGCTTCAGCGGCAGCAGGTTATCGTTGTTCTTCAGCAATACCAGCGATTTACGCACGGCCTCACGTGCCAGCGCCCGGTGCGCGTCGTTACCGAGGATGCCGTCCTTGCCCGCCAATGGGCGGTTACGCTCGAACAGTCCTGCACGGATCTTCACCCGCAGAATACGACGTACCGCATCTTCCAGGCGTTCCGCCCCGATTTCACCACTTTTGGCTTGAGCCAGCGTATTTTCGTACAGCTTCTTCCAGTCCGACGGCACCATAAACATATCGAGACCGGCATTGATCGCCGCCGCACAGCTGTCTACGGTACAGCCCGGCACAAACCGGTGGCCGTTCCAGTCGCCGACCACGAAACCATCGAAGCCCAGGCGCTCTTTGAGAACGTCAGTGAGCAGGTACTTGTGGCCGTGCAGGCGGTCGCCATTCCAGCTGTTAAAGGAAGCCATGACGGTCTGGACACCGGCTGGCAGCGCGCTCAGGTAGCCCGCCGCATGGACCTCTGCGAGCTCCTTTTCCGGCACGATGTTGTCGCCGCGATCAATGCCGCGCACGGTGCCACCATCGCCAACAAAGTGTTTGGCGGTCGCAACGAGGTTCTTGCCGCGCAGGAAGTCCTCTTGGCCCTTTTCGCCCTGGAGGCCTTTGACCATCTCCTCGGCATAGGCTTTTACTATTTCCGGGTCTTCAGAATAGCTTTCATAAGTCCGGCCCCAGCGGTCGTCACGTACCACTGCCACAGTGGGGGCGAAGGTCCAGTCGACCCCGGTCACTGCCACTTCACGCGCCGTGGCTTCACCAATGCGGCGGATCAACTCCGGGTCCCGTGCCGCACCCAGGCCAATATTATGCGGGTAGAGCGTTGCACCGACGATATTGTTGTGGCCATGCACCGCATCGCTGCCCCAGATGATCGGAATCGCCGTCCCGCCGTCAGCGGTATCCATGGACGCAGCAAAAAATGCTTCTGAGAGCGCCAGCCAGTCCTGCGGCGTGGCAAACTTGTCATTGTTCGGGTAGGTGCCACCACCGTTCAAAACAGAGCCCAGGTGGTAGTTCTTGACATCCTCGGGCGTGACATACTTGATCTCGGCCTGGATCATCTGGCCGACTTTCTCCTCGAGCGTCATGCGGGAAAGGAGATCGTCGATGCGCGCTTCCAGCGCCGCATCCACCGCCAGAGCCGGCTGCAGCTCCGGCCATACCGTTATATCGAAGGACTCCACCTTCGCCTCTGTATTTTCCTCAACGGAGGCGGAGTCTGCACTATGGGCCTGGTCCCCGGTATCACAGCCCACCAGCGTAATTGCCGAGGCCAGGAGACCAGCCATGAATTTTTTATTCGATAACATAAAGCCCTCTCGTCATTATTGTCGTCCGGCCGGCTCGGCGGCCGCGTGCCCCTCAGAGGCCCGGAAACCCTAACCGTGAAACATGCAACGGATGGACTTTGCTAGCAAGAGATTGTCGGCAGAAGGGACTGAATTGTTGCCGAAACGGAATCCTCAGGTGCGATTGCGCAGGAGTGGCGAAAACGCACCGTAGTAAACGATATAGCAGTAGCAAATCAGCGGCACGAAGAAGGACATCTGGATACCCAGCAGGTCGGCAAAGACACCCTGTACAAACGGGACAACTGCGCCACCGACAATCGCCATACACAATACGCCCGCCCCCTGGCTGGCGAATTGCCCGAGGCCACCCAACGCCAGGCTGAAGATGGTCGGGAACATGATCGAGTTAAACAGGCCAACAGCCAGTATCGCCCACACAGCCTGGAACCCGGTCGAAAGCATGGCGACGGCAACCAGGACAGAGGCAAAGAACCCGCACACTGCCAACATCAGCCCAGGGCGTACGTAGCGCAACAACAGCGCCCCGATAAACCGGCCCACCATGGCGCCGCCCCAATACCAGGAAACATAGCGGGATGCCTGCGAAGTACTCATGCCGGCGACCGAGGGCTCGCCGAAAAAGTTGACCAGGTAACTGCCAATCGCTACCTCGGCACCCACGTAGACAAAAATCCCGACTGCGCCAAGGGTCAGGCGCGGAAAGCGGAAAATCCGGAATACCCCGGCATCGACCGTATCGACTGAAGATTCATGCGGCTTGGTTGGAGCGACAGGCAACCTCACCCATGAGAAAAAGGCAACCATCAGAAGCAGGATTACCGCAAGCCAGAAATACGGCGCTTCCACCAGGGCGGCCTCACTAGCGCGAAACGCCCGGATAGCTTCTGCCGACGCATGATCGGCGACTGTCGGAACAGTAGAGAACAGGACCAGACCACCGAATACCGGAGCCAGCATTGTCCCCAGTGAGTTGAATGCCTGGGTCATATTGAGCCGGCTCGGCGCGCTCTCCGAACTGCCCAAGGCGATGACGTAAGGATTTGCCGAAACCTGAAGGATCGTGATGCCTGACGCGAGGACGAACAGGCCCAGCAGAAACACTTCGTAAACCTGCATGCGCGCTGCCGGAATGAAAACCAGACAACCGGCACAGGCAATCAAGAGGCCCAACACCAGACCCAGCTGGTACCCGATTCGCTTTAATAACAATCCCGCAGGTACGGAAACGATAAGATAAGCGGCAAAAAAGCTCGATTGGACCAGCGACGCTTCTGTATAGCTCAGTTCAAAAACGTTTTTCAGATGCGGCAGCAGGATATCGTTGAGGCTGGTAATGAAACCCCAGATAAAGAACAGGGAGGTGAGCACCAGCAGGCTGAAGCGCGGGCTTGCAACCGCATCCATGTCCCGCCGGTCACCCATTGCTTCCTGCAACGTCAGCGGTGCGCCTGACTTAGAAGCCAAATCTTTCATGAGAACACCGGCATTGTCATTGTTCTACTGCCATTGAATCCGCTGGAGCCAAGCCCTGAATAGCACGGAGTTAGTGCCAGCCGTCAAGGCAATACCCGCGAAGGGCAAAGGGCTATTTTCACCGGGCAACTTTACCATAGAGACACGCCAGCGAAAGACATAGCAGGCAATCCGTAAGATGAGGCGGACTTTTTTGGGGGCAGTCGCGGCAAGAGGGACCATCCTGGCGATAAGGCGGTCTTACAGTCACGTTGGCGGCTAGCGGGAACCAGCACCTCAGGTTATTATCTGCTCAGCGATGCGCAGAACATCAAAAATTGCGCAAGATTAGTAAAAAAATAAGCGCAACCTCGAAGAAACCGGGCATATGTCGGCCAATACCCAGCATTATCACAACCGTGCTGTCGGACTCGCATCGCCGAACTGGTTCTGGAAACTACAGCTAGTCAGCTGGACCGGCATACTGGCGACGACCTTCCTTTCTCTTACACTCTGGCACTCCTCAGTAGAGCTACCGAATTTCGAACCTGCCAATACCCTGTTCCACTGTACGGTTGGCTTCCTGCTGTCGCTCCTGCTGAAACCCATATTCGATGTGGCCTGGGATGCACCTCCAGCCCTTCGCTCGTTCATTTACCTGGTGGCAGTCGCCGTAATTGCGGGCATCTGGACGCTTGTCCGTATGGAGACCTACATCCGCCTGACTGGTGAGCATTCGCTCTGGTCCGAATTTGGGGGCTGGTATTACGCCTCGCTTTTTGTGTTCCTTTTCTGGAGCGCCCTGTATTGCGGGGTAAAGTATTTCCTGTTGCTGGAACGGGAACATGAAAAGGTTCTTCAGGTTGCCGCGGTACACGAGCGCGAGCAACTTCGCAGACTCCATGCTGAGGCCATCGCAAAAGAAGCCCAGCTCAAGATGCTACGGTATCAGCTGAACCCGCACTTTCTGTTTAACACGCTCAATTCGATCAACGCCCTGATCAGGTTCGACCAACCGGGTGAAGCCCGGGATATGGTCGTCCACCTGAGTCAGTTCCTGAGACATTCCCTCACGGGTGACCCCTCACACACCGTCAGTTTGCACAAAGAAATTGACGCGGTGCTGCTCTACCTGGAGATCGAGAAAACCCGCTTTGCAGACAGGCTGCAGGTAAAGGTTCAGGTCGATGAGCGAACCCGTGACGCCCTGGTACCGAGCATGCTGCTGCAACCTCTGGCGGAAAATGCAATAAAATATGCGATTGCGGTATCGGAGTCCGGCGGGGTCATCAAAGTCCGCGCCTACCGGAACGACGACAGACTGTTCCTGCAGGTTTGTGACTCAGGCCAGAGAAACGGCTCTACAGACAAGGACACCCAGTCGACTGAGTCCACTGGGCTGGGACTGGCCAATGTACGGGAACGGCTCTCCACGCTGTACGAAGATGACTACACGCTAACCCAGAAAATTACCGAGGAAGGCGGTATGCTGGTTACGATCAGCATTCCCTTTCTGCTGAACAATAAAACCAATAACAGAAGCTCTCACGGGGAGAAAGTGACATGAGTCGCTTAAAAGCTGTCCTGGTAGACGATGAGCCACTGGCACTGCGCCTGCTACAGTCAATTCTGGAAGAGATTTCGGATATCGAAGTGGTCGCCACCGGACGCAATGGCCGCGAAGCATTGAGCGCGGTGGTAAAACACACACCGGATATTCTGTTCCTGGACGTGCAAATGCCCGGAATGAATGGCTTTGAAGTCGTACGCCGGCTGCAGGGCGATACGATACCCCTGGTGATTTTCACAACCGCATTCGATGAATATGCCATTGAGGCTTTCGAAGTACACGCGGTCGATTACGTACTCAAACCCCTGGAAAACGAGCGCCTGGCGCTGGCTATCGAGCGTGCTCGCGGGCGGCTGCCCAATCCAGGCGCCGCGCAGGCCGGCGATGCGCTGCAGAACGAGAAGGCCCGACTGGTAGCCTCCATAGAAGCCCTGAACGAGCCGCAGGGCACTGCCAGCGCATCCCCGCCAGGCGGTGCTGCTGCCGGCAAACTCGCAGTGAAAGACCGGGGCAAGATCACGATGCTGAACCAGGCCGATGTGGAGTGGATAGACGCTGCCGGCGACTACATGTGTGTTCACGCCAGGGGCACAACCCATATCATGCGCAGCACCATGAAAGAACTCGAGCAACAGCTGTGTTCCGAAACCTTCAAGAGAGTCCACAGGTCAACGCTGGTAAACCTGAACTATATAGAACAGATCACCACTCTAACCAAAGGCGAATTCCTGTTGACCCTGTCAAGCGGCGCGGAAGTGAAAGTGAGCCGGAACTACAGAAAACCCATCAAGGAATATCTGGACTTTCGTAAAACCAGCACGGCCAACTGACCCCCTTGCTCGCACAACTCCGGCTCCCGTGATTATCTAATTTCAAAAAAAGCCCGGCTCAAGGCCGGGCAAACATAAGGAAAAAGCCGGGGATCAACCCTCGCGCACTTTGTGTCCGCTAACTCCGTAAAAGAGTATGTACAGGTAACACAGCACTGGCAGAATAAACGCCAACTGGATACCAATCTGGTCTGCCAGCAACCCCTGAAGGACAGGCACCAGTGCGCCGCCAACGATTGCAAGGCAAAGGATGCCAGAGCCCTGACTCGTCAGCGCCCCAAGGCGCGTAAGTGCTAGGCTGAAGATGGTTGGGAACATAACAGAGTTACACAGGCCAATAGCAAGTACGGCCCACATCGCCAATTTTCCGGTACCCATAATAGTCACGGCCAGCAGTGCACACGCACCCAGGGAGCAGTAAGCCAGTACTTTACCCGCAGCGACGTAGCGCATGACTACCGCCCCGATAAAGCGACCGACCATCGCCCCACCCCAGTATAGGGAGACGTAGAAAGCAGCCTGCTGCTCGGTGATGCCCGCGATACTTTCCTGGGACAGGAAATTGACAAGGAAGCTACCGATCGATACTTCCGCACCGACGTATAGGAAAATTGCCACTGCGCCCAGAACCAGGTGCGAATGCTTGAGCGCACTATCACTTTTAGTCGTTTCAGCACCAGCATCGGCTTCCGCCATATGCTCGTCGATGGCCGGCAGCTTCAGCTTCGCAAAAATTACCGCCAGTGCCGCCAGCGCTGCTGCAAGAATCAGGTACGGCAACTCCACCGCTGAGGCGCGTTCTGCCGCCGTCATCTGCTCGCCAGCACCATGGGCAACAGCAAGAATCAGGAAAGCACCAAAGAACGGCGCAATAGTGGTACCCAGGGAGTTAAATGCCTGCGTCATAGTCAGGCGACTCGCAGCTGTAGACTCCGACCCCAGCGCGGTCACATAGGGGTTAGCTGAAACCTGCAGAACGGTAATACCCGCCGCAAGGACAAACAGTGCAAACAGAAAAACGGCGTAAACCTGCATTCTCGCTGCCGGGATGAACAGCAGGCAGCCGACAACCGCAATGGACAGGCCAATCACGATACCACGCTGGTATCCAAGCCTGCCCACCAGTTTGCCAGCAGGTAAGGAAACGAGGAAATAAGCACCGAAGAAGCAGAACTGCACCAGCATCGCCTGTGCGTAATTCAGGTCAAATACTGCCTTCAGGTGAGGAATAAGAATGTCGTTGAGACACGTAATAAAACCCCACATGAAAAACAGCGAGGTAAGCGCGACCAATGCAAACTGGTGGCTGGAGGATGTATTCGTATCCGAGCCGACTGCACCGGCTTCAATATTTGTTCCGAGTGTTGCCATTTGTTATTCCCGAGACGTCATTTGTAATTGGCTATAACTGCCCGACCAAGCGATTGGCACGCGCAGAAAAACACAAGTTATCTTTTATCACAGCTAAAAATCGCCAGACCGCCTTTTCGATAAGAAGGTACATATCAGGGTCGACCCGGAGTTAATCGGAGACCAATGGGATATTGGGTCCGACACAACGCCGCAATCAAGACAGCCAAAAAAATCGATAAAAAGCCCATCCGGAGACAGGCTAGTACTCCTGGAGACGGCACCAGCAGTGAACTACTGGTGCCTTTCAGGTAGTTAGGGACCTTTACGATCAGAAGGTGTAGTTGAAGCGCACACCGTAGTTAGCCGGTACCGACATCGGCGCGCGAACAACACCGTCACCGGCACTAGCCCAGTAAGGGATAATTTCATCGGTTACGTTGTAGCCGAACAGCTCTGCCGAGATCTTGTCGTCCGCGGTTACGTAACGAATAGATACATCCACAGTGGTGAAGGCCTCACGGGTATCGCTGAACGCTTCCGGAGTAGGCGTCGGGAAGTCGTGCTTGTCGACATTCCAGTAGCTGAGGTAGGAGTCGTCTTCCCAGTGCACGTTTACGAAAGGAATGATCCGGTCGCCATTACCAAGTTCGAATGTGTGCGCATAGTTGATGGTCAGCGCGAACTCCGGCGAAGCGGCAAGCTCGTTACCCTTCAGGTTGCGATACAGCAGCGGGTTTTCATTGGAGTGTGCGAGACCGTAGTCAGGGATCTCGAACAGCTCGCGGTTTGCGAAATTCCAACGGGTTTCGAAGTCGGAAGTGATCTCGGTATCCAGCCAGGTGACATAACCACCGAACACACCGTTTTCAATCGGCGCCCACTGGAATTCCACCTCAACACCCTGAATCATCGATTCGGCAGCATTACGCGTGTTGTACACGACCACACCATTGGTGATCACTTCGCCGAAGTTATCGGAATCAGGGTTCTGCTCGATGGCATATACATCGTGGACAGATTCCGGTGCAGCCAGCTGCATGTCGGTGTAATCAGACAGGAAGTAGGTCGCCGCCAGGTTCAGGCTACCGTCAAAGAAGCTGCCTTTCGCACCAATTTCAAATGTTGTCACACGCTCCGGATCATAATTCTGCTGATAGACCTGTTCGATGATCTGCTCACCATTTTCGTCCGTCGCATATTCTGCGGTCAGAGGGTCCTGCAAGTACTCGACTACAACATCGCCGATACCGCCGGCCTTGAAGCCATCCGCAACGTATGCATACAACATGACATCGTCGGTCAGGTCATAATCCAGCCCCAGACGGAAGGTGGAATCAGACCAGCTGCCCTTGTTGTCGTTATTGGTTGCAACGGAATAGATATCCGGGTTGGCAAAGTGGTCTGCAGAGTACTGATTGAAATAATCATCTGCATCCAGGCCATCTGCCCACACCCATGCTGGATAACAACCCGGGAAGCCAGCATCACCTTCGCCCAGGCCCCAATCGCGGTTACAGCTCAGGTTACGACCACCAACATCTTGCTTGGTATCTTTGCTATAGCGATAACCCGCTGTCAGGAAGAGCTTCTCGGTCAATTCATAAGTCATCTGGCCAAATACAGCCTCAGACTCAAGGGTACGGTTTGGCTGATCCCAGAACGCCGAATCATTCATGTGGGCATTGAACAGCCCATCCATGTCGTTCTTTTCCTTGAAATAAAATGCGCCCGCAATCCACTGCAATTTGCCATCGCCGGTGGACTGCAACTGAAGCTCATGAGACTGGGAGGCATATTCCGTATCAACAAACCAGATTTCCATATCCCAGTCCGTCACACCCGCGTCGATGTCGACCAGATTCGAGCGATCCTGAACGGCGTAACCGGCATTGTAGATAAACGCCATTTCATCGCTAAAGTCCCAGCGGAAAGAAGAACGGAAGCTTTCGATGGAAAGATCCAGTTCACCCGGGGTATTTACCGCAACCGTGTACTGGTCTGCGCCGGGGCCGTAGATGTTTTCACAACTATTGCCGGCAAGCTCCAGCTTGTCGCAGTCCAGGGTATTGATAGAGCCAGCACCCTGATCCTGGTATTTCTCAATGCTGGTCAGCCAGGAAATCTTTTCGGTCGGCTCCCACAGAGCTGCCAAGCGGAAAGCGTATTGGTCGATATTGTTGTAGAAATCTTCCCCATCCGCTTTTACCAACTCTTTTTTGGTACCCCACCAGTTGCGATCCTGAATCAGGGTCTGCGCATCGCCAACTAGATCAGGAGCATTTTGCGCATATCCCGGCAAACGACGGCGGTCCCACTGGTTGGGGTCGTAGTAGCCATCAAGGTAGGAATCGCGAGTCTGCTGAATAAAGGAAGCACGCAGGGCAAAGGTATCCGATACCGGCAGGTTCATTACACCTTTCATGACCTGGTTGTCCCAAGAGCCCAGCTCAACGCCAACATTCGCCTCAAAGCTCTCGGTGTCCGGGCGCCTGGAGATCACATTGACCACACCAACCGTGGAGTTACGGCCAAACAGCGTGCCTTGCGGACCACGCAGGGCCTCTACTCGCTCAACATCAAACATCAGCGCCATCGCACCCTGCGGGCGAGGAGAGTAAATGCCATCCATATGCAGACCGACAGATGGATCACCAAGCTCTGAAGTATTGGTCGAGCGCACACCGCGCATGGAGATCACCGGCGAAGCCTGGTCCTGTTCGTAGCCGATATCGAGGTTCGGTACCAGACCTGCAAGATCGCGTACATTGGTCGCACCAGCACGCTCCAGCTGAGCCTGGGAAAATGCGGTGATCGCAACGGGCGTGTCCATCAGATCGGTTTCACGCTTGGTGGCCGTTACGGTAACTTCTTCCAGCAGGCCAGTACTTTTTTCTTCTTTAGCCGGCTCGGCCTCTTGGGCAAGCGCAGT
The DNA here is from genome assembly GCF_030270605.1 of Biformimicrobium ophioploci. GTDB lineage: Bacteria > Pseudomonadota > Gammaproteobacteria > Pseudomonadales > Cellvibrionaceae > Biformimicrobium > Biformimicrobium ophioploci. The sequence goes on along the minus strand of NZ_BSYJ01000004.1, from coordinate 341,579 downwards.
CGCCACCCCCAGATTTGCAATTGCCAAGGCTACGGTCAACGGTTTTTTGAGGAAGTGCATTTTGGCTTCAACCCTTATTTTTAGAATCGTCTTGTTGGGCACTGCTAATGTCGGCAATCGTTCTCGCCGGATTACCCCTGAAGTGGAACTGCTCATCATCAATTCCACTGCCGACAATACCCCTAGCAATGCTATTGGGTACCAAAGTTAAGCCGGTCCAAACCTTACTTAACTACGGTGAGCGTACTATCGCCTCTCAACCCAAAACTGGAAGTTCGGATAAAGGCTGACGATGCTTCACGCCGCCATTGCATATTGCCCGGTCCGGGCTGTACATCAATCAAGGGGTGCGACAAACAGGATAATACGGGTTAATTCGTCGTTAAGAGGGACAATTGGTGGACGAGAGGACACAACAAGGCGGGGAGGTGTTTAGAACCGGCGAGTCAGCACATGGACGGGTGCTCACACAGGAGGCTGCGCCGTTGGCGCCGCCTCCTGTCAGCTTAGTCAGGGGCAGTTGCCCAGCTCGTAATACCCGGCGCTGGTCTCCGCCAGCGTGGTGGTGACAAACAGGTTATAAAGACCGAGGTTATCACCAGAGCCGACCGCATAGGTGTAACCACCCGTGGTGGTGGCACGACCGGCCTGAACATGGTTGTAGTTGTTGGCCGTGTACTCGGTACAGGTGACATCACCATTCGGGGTGCTGTCACAGGCATCGCCGATGCCGTCGGCATCACTGTCTTCCTGACCGGGGTTCGCGGTATTCGGACAATTATCGACACTATCCGTCACGCCATCGCCGTCGGCATCTACCGGCTCACCGTCCGGGGTGCTGTCACAGGCATTGCCGATGCCGTCGCTGTCGTTGTCTGCCTGACCGGGATTGACGTCATTCGGACAGTTATCCAGCGTATCTTCCACCCCGTCACCGTCGCTGTCGGTCGGTTCCGTACCGCCACCACCACTGCCGCCGTCACTACCTCCACCGGCAGAACAGGCCTGCACCGGGCCGGCACAGCTGCTATCGCCATCCGCGATCCACTGGCAGTCGCTACCCGAGGGGTATTCGCGCATGGTGAATTCGGATGTGCCGAATGCCAGGTAGCAGGCTGAGTAACCCACGCCCCAGGTGATGTGCCCGGCGCTGATATGGAAGTTGTAGTCGCCGGTCTGGCCCGCATCGATATCGAAACTGATGGTATCGGTGCTGGAGAGCTGGGTCGCATCCGTGGCGGTGACGGTGGCCTGGTTGCTACCTCCGGGCAGGTTACAGCCTTCAGCGGAATAGCTGCTGCCACTGATGGCGGCACTGACATTACCGTTGGCAAAATCCACCACCACCGAATCGAGGTTCTGGTTGGCATCCACCACGGTACCAGTCACGGTGGCACACTGACCGGAAACAGTTGTTGCGGTATCACTCAGCACTGGTGCGCTTTCCGGCGGCTCCGGTCCGACCCGCTGGGTAACTGCCGCAGCATCGCCCTGCACGCTTTCATTATCGGTTGCCACCGCACTGACTTCGTACAGACCGTCCGCCAGCGCGGAACTGGTCGCGCTGAAGAAGCCATCACTCGGCGCGGCGCTTGCGTTCAGGGTCTCCACCACCACCGGAGCGCCACCATCGACGTTGCTGATGGTAATCGCCACATCGGCAACACTACCCTCGGCATCCAGCGCATTACCGCTGATTGCCAACGCACCACTGTTTTCAGTCGCACTCAGGTTGCTGATAGCAGGACCGCTATTGCGGTCCACGCGCTGGTTGTTTGCGGTGAAGAACTGCCCAAGGTACGAGGCATAGTTGATGCCATTGCCGTTGATGTAGCCACCGGATGCACCTTCACCGCCGGACCAGGCGTGATCCACGCCGTTAAACAGCAGTTTAGAAACGCGACCATCTTCCCACAGGGTTTCCTCCGCGGTGCGGCCGACACCTTCGCTGACAGTATTGGTTCCAGAAAGTTTGGAAACGCCATAAACGCCAGCCATACCGTCGGAATTTTGCTCGTTGTAGCAGAGGTTAACGGTGGTATCGGCATCACCGTGGGCGATGGACGCGATCTGGGTATCGAAGTGACTCTTGTAGCTACCGGCATAGGTGTTACAGCGCGTGGTGACATCGGCCTGTTCACACGGACCGAGTGCACCATTGGAGCTGGTGCCGACACTCGGCCCGGCACTGATGCCCATGCCCGCAAAAACATCCGGCGCGAGGCACGCGGTAGTGTTGGCGAAGGCCGCACCGGAAGACAGGCCGGCAATATACACCTGGTCCGGATCGATGTTACGGCTGGCATCGCCGCTCATGGTATTGGCCAGGTTGACCAGGTTTCTGTAATCGGCGGAAGTGCGTGACTTAACGCCCTCCCAGTAGGACCAGCAACTGAAGCCAGCCTTGTTCATGGCGTCCGGCACGGCCACCACCATACCGTATTGCTCGGCTGCCACTTCCAGGTTGGCGGTGAGGAAGTTGTTGATGGGTTGCGCGCAGCCGTGCAGCATGATCAACAATGCCTTGCCGTCACCGATCGGCGATACAGAATCCGGCGTATAGATATGGACGGAATTGAAACCGCCAACAGACTGGTTCTGCTGCCAGCTGCCGGCATTGGCACACACTGTAAACAGTGCACTCAGGAAAAACAGGGCACCGCGGATTGCGCCCCTAGAGGGCGTTGGGAATGCGCTCATGACTAGCACCTTCATTATTAGAATTATGTTCGGACTGCACAAACGATTAATGCGCGCGCCCGATAGCATCGCTGGGCTACAAAGGTTTGCTTTCTCACCTTAGTGCACCATGGCGGTGCGGCCACTAGACCAAAGTTGTAAATCAATACCTCTAAATGGTCAGGGTTCACATTGCTGTGCTTGACCTCAATCAATACGCCTCTGACACGAACAATTAAGGTTGCGGCAAGTATCCAGCCCACCCTGTGAGTTCCAGTGTTCCAGCTACCCAAGGGGGTCACGCTTCCCCCCTACCTGACCATATTCTTCCTGATGACTGCCTCCGGGCTGGTCGGCATCAGCCTGCCGCTATATATGCTGGAGACAGCTTCCGGACCGATCGGGCTGGTGATGGCTGCCTACTCTGCCGGTTTACTGCTGGGCGGTATGGCGGCACCACGCCTGCGCAGGCGCTATGCGTGCCGGCGGGTATTTGTGGCCAGCTGCCTGTTGTCGGGCGCAGTCGCTGCAGCCCATGCCGTAACAGACTGGTGGCCAGCACTGTTCGCCCTGAGGGCCGGTACCGGTTTCCTGGCCGCGCTCTCACTGGTACTACTGGAGAGCCTGGTGCTCACCACCGAGTCGGAGCAGCGGCCCCGCCTGCTCGCCCTGTACCAGTGGCTGGTGGTACTCGGGCTGGGCTGTGGCCAGCTACTGGTGCAACTGCCCGTCGGCAACATTGCCTGGCTGTTTCCCATAGCTGCAGGCCTCGCTCTGGTGGCCGCCGTTTCCGGCAGCCAGGTCCGAGACCCTCGAGCGCAATGCCTATGCCGGTCTGGCCGGCGCTATCTGCGCGGGACTGATGGTTTCAATCTGCTTTGCCATGCTGCCGGTGGCCCTGACCGGGCTGGGCCTGCCAAAAGCCCAGCTCGGCCTGCATATGGCGCTGCTGGTTTTCGCGGGGCTGTTATTGCAGCCTGCCGCAGCCGTTGTTGCGCGCACCTGCGGACAGGCCAACCCACTGGCGATTGTTTTGGTTGCCCTCGTCGCCGAGTGCGGCCTGCTGCTTTTAGGGGTGGTGGCAGCTACCGCGATCCTGCATATGCTGGTACTCGGCAGTCTGGTGGCCACCCTTTACCCCCTCAGCCTGGGCCTCTGGTCGCGCCACGGTGGACAGCCCGGCGGCAAGATCATGGCGGCCTATGCCGTTGGTGGTTTCTGCGGGCCACTCCTGTGCGCGCTGGCCATGGACCTGCAGGGCCCGACCGGCCTTTTCAGCGCTGCCATGCTCTGCTGCCTCGCCACGCTTATAGCCATCGCCATACTGGTAAAGACCCGCAAGACGCGCGTAGCCCCGGCGATAGCCCCTCATCAGGCGTCGACCGGCCCCTGAAAATCAAACCGTCCGCCACCCCATAGAAATCTTGCATGAGGTTTTGACTTCGAATGCATGTTGGGATAACTTCAACCCTGCATACAGCCTTCAGATTGAACAAATACCATCCAATTTGACGGGCTTGATCGCAAAAATACCGGAATCAGGTGCCATGGAGGCGCTGATAGCTGTAAAGAAACGGCTGTTTCCGGAGTCATAAACGGGGGCTTACAGGCCCACGAATATAAAAAGAACAATACGCTAATGCTGGCCACAGCGTGCGTTTGTGCCTTGGCAGTCGGTTTCAGTGCTGACTGTCTATGCAGGAAAACTGCGATAATTACAAACCTAGGAGGGGATGTATGACCTATAAAAATAACCTGAAAAAAACGGCGCTCGCAGTCGCGGTGGCCCAGTCCATGGCCGCCAGTGCGCTGGCCCAAACCGAGTCCGAGCAGGACGAAAAGACACTTGAGGTTGTAGAAGTAACCGCAGCCAAGCGTGTACAGAATCTGCAGGAAGTACCGCTTGCCGTGACTTCTGTATCCGGCGACCAGCTGATCGAGCTGGGCATCGACGACATTCTCTCTCTGGAAAAAGCCGTTCCGGGCCTGACCCTGGCCAGCTACGGCAACAACCCGCAGGCCATCATGCGTGGTGCCGGCTCTGCAGGTACCTCCGATATCGCCGTACCGATCTATATCGACAACATGTACCGCCCGGTATACGGCCAGGCGCTGGCAGCCTATATCGACGTTGAGCGCGTCGAAACCCTGCGCGGCCCGCAAGGCACCCTGTTCGGCCGCAACACCTTTGGTGGCCTGATCAACGTGATCACCAAAAAGCCGGACACCCAGGAATTCGATTACGGCACCGCCGTCACCATGGGTGACTACGGCCAGCAAAAAATTGAGGGCTTCGTCAACGTACCACTGACCGACAAGATCGCGATGCGTGTTACCGCTGCAGACGAAAAGCGCGATCCGTACGTTGAGAACGTATTTAATTCCAGCGCCGGCCTGAAAGACGCTGACTACACCTATGCCCGCGCGCAGTTCCTGTTTGAGCCGACTGACGACCTGTCCGTCAACATCACCGCCTCCACCTGGAAAGATACCGCCAACGGCAATGGTAACTGGGCTTACAAGCCGCTGGGTATTCCGCTGGACAAGGATGACTACACCCGCTTTAACGGCTTCGACGGCTGGCTCGACCCACGTCAGGGCGTTTACATCGGCTGTGCCGACGGCGACCGCGCCGGTGGCCGTGACTGGGCCGGTAACGTCTGCGCCGGCGACGAATCCGCCAGCATCATCGACGACCCGTACAAGATCGCCTACAGCTTCAAGCCACTGCGTGAGCTGGAAGAGCAGTCTTTCACTGCCAACGTGAACTGGGATGTTGCAGGCCATAACGTCAACTTCAACGCAGCCATGTTCGACTACTCTGCGATCAACCTGTCGGACAGCGACCTGTCCAGCATGCAGACGAACTTCGACGGCAGCGCCAGCAAATCCAAGTCCCAGCAGGCTGACCTGACTGTCACCTCCACCGGTGAAGGCCCGCTGCACTACACCGTGGGCGCCTACTACTTCGACAACCAGGACAACAGCGAGTGGGCCTACCTTTACGCGAGCCAGGCGGAGTCCTGGTCCGGCTATCAGGGCGCTACCCCACAAACCCCTTCCTGGGCCTACTGGCTGAGTGAAGGCAACGGCGGCACCAAGTCCACCGCCGTCTACGGCCAGGCGGAATACGACCTGACTGAAAAGCTAAGCATGACAGCGGGCGTACGTTATACGGAAGACGATCGCATCAGCTATGGCTCCGGCTCGCTCGGCTGGGGCGGCCCAGGCGAGCGCCTGTTCAACCTGAACAATGTCACTAACGAGCTTCCGGCTTTCGACTACTCCAACGCTACTGTCGACAAGGGCGTGGACAAGCATACAGACTGGCGCCTCGGTGCAGACTACCAGGTTAACGATGACCTGATGGTTTACGGCTATGCGGCAACTTCCTATATCGCGGGCTCCATCAACACGCTCACCAACGAGCTGACCGACCCGCAGGAAAACACCACCGTTGAAGTCGGCTTCAAGAGCACCCTGCTGGACGGCTCCCTGCGCCTCAACGGTGCCTTCTATCACGCCGATTACGAAGGCTTTACCACCACGGTATTCGTTACCCGCGGTGATGGCCTGATCCTGGCTACCCAGGTACCGGGCGGCGGCATCATCGGCAAGGGCGCTGAGTTCGAGGGCTTCTGGGACATCTCTGAAAACCTCGTGCTGGACTTCGGCATCTCCCTGGATATGTCCGAGTACAACGAGTTTGCGGTTGCGAGCCGCCTCGGCAATGATGGCGTAGACTACGTGGACGAAGGTGGCCAGGGCTGGTTTGATGTGGACGGCGAGAACACCCCGTACTCCCCGGATTACACCATCTCCATGGGCCTGAGCTACGAATACGACCTGGGCGACATGGGCACGCTGACTCCGCACATTTACGCTTATCACAACAGCGGTTACCAGTCCGCGCGTGATCCGCTATTCTTTGCGCAGCAGCCTTCCTACACCACGCTGGACCTGTCCATGCGCTGGCAGTCCGCTGACGGCAACTACAACGTCAAGGCGTTTGTGAACAACGCCACCGACGAGCTGATCATGACCTATACGGAAGTGATGAGCCGTGGTCGTGCCGCCGCCGACTACAAGGCGCCACGCCACTGGGGCGTTCGCGCTTCCTACAACTTCTAAGCCAGGAAGTTGTGAAAAGGCCTGCCCTGTGCAGGCCTTTTTTTTATCTGAAATTTATTGGCTAGACGCTTTAATTCGCTGGAAATAATCAAGAGGTAACTGCCGTGGATCAGGCAGCCGTAAAACTACTGCAGCAGGGCTTTGCACTGCAGAAACAGGGCAATTTCGACGCTGCCGAACAGCATTACCACAAGGTGCTGGCAGCCCATCCCCATAACGAATTTGCCCTGAACCTGCTCGGTGTTGTCGCGCTGCGCCGTGAAGAATTCGATAAAGCCGTAAGCTTCCTGCAACGCGCTGCCCGGGCCAACTCCCGCGATCCGGATACCTTCAGCAACCTCGGCCTGGCTTTTAAAGAGCAGGGAGAATTCGAACAGGCCTGTACCGCATTCGAGAAAGCCCTCTCCCTCAAGCCCAACCCGGTTACCGCCAACAACCTTGGCAATAGCCGCGCAGCGCTTGGCGACCACCGCAAGGCTGCGGAATGTTTTCAGGCGGCATTAAGGATGCAGCCGGACTACCCCGACTGCATGCTCAACTTCGCCCGTACACTGATCGAGCTGCGTGATTTTACCGGCGTCAACAAATTACTCAGCGCCGTGGAGCAGCGGCAGCCGAGGAATGCGGAACTTTTCTGTATCCGCGGCGAGTCTGAAATTGCACAAAGTCACTTCGATGAAGCGCTTCCGACACTGAAGCAGGTCCTGGAACTGGACCCAACCAGCAACCCGGCAAGACTTGCCCTGTCCACCGCGGCAAAGCAGCTAGGCGATGCGGAACAGGCGGAACAGCTCCTCCGTGACGCGCTCTCACAGGAACCCGACAACGCGGAGGCACACACCCATCTGGGCGTACTGATGGAGCAGCTCGGCAGGTTTGACGCCGCAGCTGCGAGTTTCCGCGAGGCCATTGCCCGCAATGGCAAACAGGCAAGTGCCTACTACCAGCTCTCCAAGCTGAAAGAACACGGCCTGGGTCCGTCCGAGCTTGAGAATATAGAACGCCTGTTGGGTGACCAGAGCCTGCACGCGATACTGCGCGGACCACTGCTGTTTGCTCTCGCCACACACTGCGAAAAGCAGGGCGACTACAGCCGTAGCCTCGAGCTTTTTAAAGAGGGCAACCGCATACGCGCGGCAGGCGCCCGCTACGATCGCGACATTGAAAGGCAATATGCAAAATTTTGCGAAGAGACCTTCCCCGCACCCGCGGCAGGGGCTGCAAGCGGGCAACAGGATCAGACACCGGCACCCATCTTCGTCGTTGGCATGCCACGTTCCGGCACTACCCTGACCGCACAGATTCTCTCAGCCCACTCGAAGGTCGAAAACCTTGGCGAGGTCAGTTTTATCAGCGACCTTGCCATGCAGGCCAGTAAAATAACGGGACAACCCTTCCCCCAATGCTGCGGCTTTCTGGATGAACAGGCACTGCAAACGCTGCAAGAGGGCTACCGGAAGCGCGCCCGGCTGCGTTGGCCTGCCGCCGAGTTCGTGGTGGACAAGACACCGATGAATTTCAATTTCATTGGTTTTATCCGCCAGATTTTTCCCGAAGCGCCAATCATTTACTGCAAGCGCAATGCAATGGACAACTGCCTGTCCATTTTCAAACTGCCGTTCGATGAAAATCAGAGCTACTCACATGACCTGACTGCGCTGGGACAATCCTATTGCCAGCATGAGGCCATTATGGCGCTCTGGAAAACGCTCTATCCGGACGAGATCCTCGAATCCAGCTATGAGGAAGTCGTTGCTGATCCGGAAGCGCGCACGCGACAGATGCTGGATTTTATCGGCCTGCCCTTCGAACCTGAAGTGCTGGAATTTTATCGCCGCGACAGCATGGTCCTGACCCCGAGTGCAGAACAGGTTAGGCAGCCCATCTACAGGACCTCTGTCGACAAGTGGAAACGCTATGGAGATGGACTCAAGCCGTTGCAGGACGCGCTTGCGGCCGGTTAGCCCCACCATAGAAACAAAAAAGCCCGGCCAGAGGCCGGGCAAACAATACGATCAAAGGGACCAAAAAATAAAAGAAAGCGTTATGCCTGACGCGCGCGCTCGATCTGGGTCAGAACGGCCAGCTCATCGTATACCAGCCACTCTTCCACGACCTTGCCGTTCTGCAGCTTGTACTGGCTCTCGCCCAGGATCAGCACCGGGGCACCGCTGGCATCACCCCAGCGGCCATTACCGGTATGGGTGCCGGCAATGGTCCAGCGCACGGCCACATAGTCACCGTCCTGGTTCATCGCATTGCTGCACACGTAGTCGGCACTGAAGCGCGCATCCGGCATTGCGCCCATGATGTCCAGGTAGAATCGCAGGATGCTGCCGATGCCTTCCATGTCATCGCGCGCGGATGCGTGCAGGCGTGCATTTTCGGCGTACAACACATTGGCCTCACCCAGCAGGCGCGCATTCCAGATGTTCTGCAGTGCCGCCTGGATAAAGCCCTCGCGGTTATCCTCCGCTGAAGGGTACTCAATGCGCTCGCGGTGCTGCTCGGATACACGCGCGTGCTCCGTAGTCAGCCACTGTGCGTAAACGCTTTGCGGGTCCAGCGGCTTGGCCGCCAGCTGTCTGGCGATCTCCACCGGCTCGTAACCCAGCTGTTCCGCCAGTGAATAGTTGTCTCGCACCAGCCACTCTTCAACGATGCGGTTGTCCTTGCACACGCAGTGCGCAATCACCTGAATCTGCACGCGTTTGCCGGTGGCAGGGCCAAACTCGTTCGGACCGAGGTTGGTCATGTTGGTGCAGATCAGGTGTGAGGAGTGATAACCGGTCTCGGCATCTCCACCCCAGACAATATTGTCCGCGTGCAGGGTACGGTCCGGGTAGCCGGACAGGGTCTTGAGGGTGTTCTGCACCACCTGTTCGTAACCCTCTACATAACCGCCGAGGGTGTATACCGGGCAGTCTTCGGAGTAGTAGTCGTAACACAGACCGACCTGCTTGCCTTCCCAGATCCGGTAGGTGATGCGCAGGATGTAGTCCACGATATCGGTGAACTCACTGTCGAAGCCGCGCATGTTGCCCGCATTACCCGAGGCGGGCGCATTGTCAAAATACATCTGGTAAACCCCTTATTAAACTTTGCGCTAGCCGATCATGTAGTTGAATGCCAGCAAGCTGCATACAGACAGGACGAAGAACACCAGCAAGCCGTAGGATTGCTTGTCCACCGCGCCTGGAATGACAAACCAGTTACCTTCCTTCACCGGGCGGCCGCTGTTGCTGAACAGCTCGCGCTGACCGGCGACGGTGTACTCGGAATACTTTTCCTGGCGACCGTCGATCAGCAGGCTGGCAATGTAGGAAACCGGGATATTCACCAGCGCACCGATTGCCGCATACCAGGGCCAGGCCACGTCGGTATTGGTGGCCACCCACCAGACCACAGCAAAGCCGGCGGCGACGCCTACCAGCAGGCCGCGCTCGGTTGTGTTCTTGGAGAAGAAGCCGAGGCCGAACATGCTCAGCTTGGCGCCCACAAAGTAGCTACCCAGCTTGCTCAGCACTTCCAGGATGCTGCCCTCACTCTTGGCGAACAACAGCGCGGGCACGATGATCAGCACCGCCCAGAACACCGTGAATCCACGGGATACTTTCAGGTAATGGCTGTCGTCGGCGTCCTTGCGGAAGAAGCGCTTGTAGAAATCAATGGTCGAAACCGTCGACATGGAGTTCAGCGCGGAGTCCATGCTGGACATACTGGCTGCCAACACTGCCGCGGCAATCAGACCCAGCAGGCCCGGGAAACCGTATTCGGCAGCAAACTGCAGGATGATGGTATTGCCGTTTTCGAACTCGCGCCCCTGATAGAAGAAATAGAACAGGATGCCGAGCAGGATAAACAGGAAGTAAATAAAGAATGCACCATAGCCCATCATCATGATGGACTTCTTGGCATCGCCGATGCTCTTGGCGGCCAGGGTGCGCTGCACCATCATCTGGTTGGCGCCGTAGATGGTGATGTGGAACAGCGTCATCGCGATTACGCCGGACCAGACGGTGGTCACTTTGTTGATATCCAGATCCGTCTTGATCGCATCGGTCATGCCACGCGACTTGAGGTCCGCGAGTGCTTCACCCAGCGGCACCGGCATCTGCTGCAGCAGCAGGTAAACAATCACGAAGGCGCCGGCAAACAGGATGCCCGCCTGGATCACATCGGTCCAGATCACGGCGGCAAGGCCGCCCATCAATGTATAGAGCATGGCCGCAATCGTGACAATCACAATACAAACAGTCACGTCGATACCGGTGATAAATTCCAGCACCAGCGATGTGGCATAAAGCACGGCCGCGGTGGTCAGTGTCTGCGACACCAGGAATACACCGGCCATCACCACCCGTGAAGCCGGGCCGAACCGCTTTTCCTGGTAATCGTAAATCGAAGCCACGCCACTGTTATAGAAGAACGGCAGGAAAAAACAGCTTACAAAGAAGATGACCAGCGGATAATTGAGGTGGATTGCCAGTACGGAAAGCCCCTCGGAGTAGGCCCACGCAGGTCCGCCGAGAAAAGTCAGCGCACTGACATAGGTGCTCACCACGGAGATACCGATGGCCCACCACGGAATGCTGCGGTCACCCAGGAAATAGTCGGAAGACGAATGGACTTTTCGTCCCATTGCCGCGCCAATACCAATGCTGACGCAAAGGTAAGCACCGAGCACGACCCAGTTCAGCAGGCCAAATTCATTCATAATCAAAACCCCGGTCTTTCAACTGGTGCATCTGAGAGAAAACATCCAGCCCGAGCTGGTGCAGGATGTGGAGGATGTCGATGCCGACCCAGTTTTCCTCGAGCAGGTTACCGCGCCGACGCCAGATGTCTATCACGCGCATGGTTATTGTGCGACCAGTCGGTGCCAGGCCGAGCCAGCCACTGCCGGTGTGAGTCGCGGTCATATGCGGCCAGCCGCCGGTGGAGGCGTAGTCACCGCACCCAAGAATATTGGTCTTCCGGTCCACTACCCGGTTGGGGAACCCCTGCAGGAATGGCCCCTGGTGCTGACGACGGAAGCCTTCAATACCGCGCGTGGTGCCGATACCGGCCGGGCCGTACCAGATGAAGTCCGGCGCCCAGTACTCTTCAAGCGCCATACTCTGCAATGAGCGCCCGTCATAGCCACCGAGGCAATCCAGCATATTAAGCACAAGGTCGATGGTGACCTTGCCGGACTCCACATCGCCTTCCTGCATACCGAGCGTTCGGTCACTGGGCGGCATGATCATGCCCGGGTGGCCAAGGCTCGCGCGCAAAGGGTTCACGCCGGCCTGCTGCATCAGGTCCAGGAAGTCGAGAATCAGGTAATACTCGGCAATCCGGTCGCCCTCGATACGCACCATCTCGGTAAAGCGCAGGTAGGCAATACGATTGGTCGCGGGGATACCGAACAGGTCAGCGGCAAAGGTACCCAGCAGGTAACCCGTTGCATTGACCCAGGTTCCCTCTTGATAGGATCCCGGAACCGCAACAAACTCCTTGCGTTGCAGGTCCGGGAACGCCCTGAGAAGCGGCCGAATATAGGATTCGACAACATCCTGTACGCCGCTCAGGTCGTTAACTGGGTGTGCCACACTGACGCGCGCGTCAGCCGTGAAGAAACCGCCTGCAACCTGTTCAAGCGCGGCATCCGCACTGCGGGTAATGGCACAGTAAAATTCTTGGACGAGACTCTTCATCGGAATCAGGCCACGACAGCTGCGGCTGCGGCCTTCTCCTCGACCAGAGCGGCGGCCTCTGGATAATCGCCACCGCGCACCACGTAGGCAACAGCCTCCGCACCCTGGGCAGAGAACTTGCGCGCCAACCCTTTCGGCACAGTCAGCACGTCGCCGCTCTCCATCGCCAGCTCACCGCCCTCCCAGGAGAACAGCAACTTGCCGCTGAACAGGTAAACGACTTCCTCTTCCTCGCGTGCGTGCATCGGCGTGGAGCCATCGGTAGCGAAGTCCAGGCGACGTACGCCAAAGCCATGGCGCCATACCAGCTTGCCCGCAGCAATACCCTCTTCCGGGTTGGACATGCCGATGATCGGGCTTTCGCTCACACCATTGCTGGCGTCCTGCAGGTCGGAACCGGCAAAGCGGATCTGCTCGTTTTCCAGAACAACACAGCTGGCCATTTCAACGTCGGTCATGCGGCGGTGCGCATCCACCATGGGCTGATCAGTCGGATGCATTGGCGCAACGCCCGCCGGAACCGTCTCACCCTTGGTGGTATCGACCAGCTGACCGTTTTCCAGCAGCACCAGACCGTAGTCCCTGGCCTTCTCAAACACATCCGGGGCCCAGGTAACACGGCCCGGATCATCGCGACCCAGCACGGCAAACAGGTAGCCAACGCCGTCGCCCACATTTTCAAAACCGCGGAATACACGCGGCGGAATGCTGATGCAGTCGCCCGGGCCCAGGATGGCTTCGCCATCCTCGGCTTCGACACCCCAACGGAAAGCCCAGCGGCCGGAGTGTACGATAAAGACCTCTTCGGTCTCGTGGCTGTGCTGGGAGTTCAGGCAGCCGGCGGGCTGGCGTGCACCACCAATGTTGAAGCCGTGTGGCTCGGCAATATGCACATGCTGGTCAGGATGCTCGGCAACGCCCGGGCCGATAATCGTGAAGTTCTCTTTCTGATCGCTTCCGGGTGTATAGGTATCAACGAAAGCGTTCCGGCAAGGCTTGAGATCGCGGTAGCGGACCAGTCGTTCGGCCGCCATTTTTTCCACAGTCCAATGCTCTGACATATCGAGCCAACTCCATTTTATTGTTCTTAAAAGCAGCCCTGAGAGCTGCGGCTCGAGAAAATGTACTTCGAATGCAAAAATGATTCAACAACTTTTCGGTATTCGTTAACATCGCCCTGCAAATGACCGGGAAACCGCTGGAGTAAGGCGCTCATGAAATTTATCGACGCACACCACCACCTCTGGGATCTGGATGCAGTGCACTATCCATGGCTGATGGAAAAGGGCCAGAAACGCTTTTTCGGCGATCCGACGCCGATCCAGAAGAACTACCTGGTCGAGGACTTTCATGCGGAGTCCGCGCGCTTTTCTCCCAGCCACTCGGTGCATGTACAGGTTGGGGCTGCGGACGATATCGCCGAGACCCGCTGGCTCGAGCAGCAGCAACCGCTGCCGAGCGCGATAGTCGCGCACTGTGACCTGTCTGCCGACAATGCGATAGAAATGCTGGAGCAGCAGGCACAACATCCCCGCGTACGGGGCGTGCGCCAGATTGTAGGTCGACACAGCTCGGAGGACAGCGCAAACGGCAGCGGTGCGCTGCTCGAGAATACTCGCTGGATACACAATCTTGGTGTGCTGGCGGAGATGGGCATGAGCTTCGACCTGCAGATGGTACCGGAGCAGATGCCGAAGGCGCTCGAGGCGTTGCGGCAGCACCCGAATTTGCAGGTAGCCCTGTGCCACGTGGGCTCCCCCTGGGACCAGACCGAGGCCGGGCTCAATAACTGGGCGCAGGGCCTGCGCGAACTGGCCCGGCTACCCAACGTGTCTTGCAAGATTTCCGGGCTCGGAATGTTCAACCCGGCGTGGACCACGGACACATTGCGCCCGCTTGTGGATGGCGTGATCTCGGCGTTTGGCGCCGAGCGGGTGATGTTCGGCTCCAACTTCCCGGTGGACAAGCTGTACCGCGGATATGATGAACTGTGGCAGGCCTATACCACACTGATAGAGACCTACCCGGAAGCCACCCGGCAGCAGATGCTGTACAACACCGCCGCCAGGTTTTACCGGATTGACTGCTAACCGCTATTTGGCAACACGCGCGGCCAGGGACGCCGCGCCCTGCTGCATAAAGGTGTGATCCGACGAGAGCAGGAACAGGGAAGCACCCTGTTCGCGCCAGTGCGGGATCTCATCCAGGTCACCGACAAACATGCCGACACAGCGGCCCGCTTTCTTGCCCGCTGCGCAGATGCGCTCGACCGCCTCGACCACCACAGGATCTTTCGGCGACGCAGCACCCAGCGCAACCGTAAGATCAATACGGCCCACAAACAGGCAGTCTATGCCGTCCACGGCTGCAATCTCATCGATCTGATCCAGCGCCTCAACATCCTCGATCTGGGCAATCACCACAGTCTGCGCTGCACTATCAGCGAGATGCGCCGGCATTGCTTTACGCGTATATGCCGCAGCGCGGGTGGAGCCGGCATAGCCGCGGCCGCCAGCACCAAAGTGGCTGTGCGCGGCAACCGTTTTCGCCATCTCGGCGGAGACCACATGCGGCACCACCACCCCGGTCGCACCGCAATCCAGCGCATTGAGCAGGTGTTCCGGCGCAGCGGACGGCACGCGCACCAGCGATGGCATATCCATCGCCCGTAACGCAAAAATGCACTGATCCAGCTGCGCCCGGTCGAATGGCGAATGCTCTGCATCCAGGCACACCATGTCCAGACCGGTACTGCCGAGCACCTCGGACACCATGCTGGAAGGAGTTTTCTGGAAAGTGCCGACAAGTAATTCGCCGGCATTCACCGACTTTTTCAATTCTGAAATCTTTTTCATTGTTCACTCTCTTTCTGCTGCACCTGGCGCACCCAGTCGAGCATTGCACTATTTACAATTGCCGGCCGCTCCAGTGGCGCAAAGTGGCCCGCGCCATCGATGATATGCAAACTCGAATCTTCAAGCGCGGCCGCCATCTCCCTGTGCCCTTCAGGCGGGCACAACTTGTCTTCCGCACCGCAGAGCACCAGGGAGGGGCCTTTAAATTTCTGCAGCAATTCAAGGCTGTCCGCGCGGGTACCCAGCGCCAGCGCCTGCTGGACAAACGTGAGCGCACCGGCAGACATTGCCATGGATTCAATCTCTTGCTGGAGGCCCGGGTTCTCCGCATTCACGTCCGCCAGGTAATTGGGCATCAGCTGTTCGCGCACCAGGCCACACAAGCCACCACCCCGCACCAGTTCCACCTGCGCCTCTCGCATCGCAGCACGCTCTGCGGTATCGGCCCAGCAATTGGTGTCCACCAGCGCGAGTCCGGCGATTCGCTCCGGGGCAATGCGCAGCATTTCCAGCGCGACAATCCCACCCATGGAGAAACCGCCGAGGGCGAAACGCTGCGGGCACAGTGACAGCAGGGTTTGTGCCAGCGCATTGACGGTAATGGCCCCGGCCACGCTACCTGCCTGGACCGTGGCTGTGCCGCTGAGTGCAGCAACCTGATGGCGCCAGAGGCGCGCATCACACAGCATGCCCGGCAGCAGGACCACCGGCATACTTCGAATGCAATCTGCCATAAATTTTTTCTTGGATTATTGCCTGATAGAGCCGCCGGAGCGCAGCACACCGGAGAAGGTGCGCTTCTCTGGCGGCAGGCCGTCGTTATCGATCCTGTCGAGCAGCATGGTGACAACCGCCTCGGCCATGCTTTCTACCGGCTGGGTCACTGTCGTGAGGTTGAAACTGGCCCAGGCTGCTGCCTTTACGCCATCGAAACCCACTACTGAAACATCCCCCGGCACATCAAGGTCGTGCTTGAAACGCAGCTCGTCCATGCAGCCCATGGCCATCATGTCATTGGCGCAGATGATGGCATCCGGCATTTCCCCGCGCGCTTCCAGCAGTTTGCCGATGGCACGGCGGCCAGACTCATAGGTGTAGTCACCGGAGACCACATTGACCTGATCGAAGCCGAGCTCTTTCAGCCGTGCCAGCGCACCCTCGGTCCGCTGCATACTCACCACGGAATCCCGCGGACCGGCGATAATGCCGAAGTCCTTGTGCTTGCCGCTGCCGGCGAGCTGGCTGACCAGCATGCGCTCGCCTTCGGACTGGTCACAGCAAACCGAGCTGACCGGAACATCCTGGTAAGCGCGGTTGTAAAACACCAGCGGCACCCCACGCTCATCGAACAGTGCAATCTGCTCGGGCGTCAGGTGCGCGGCGGCAACCACGCCATCAACCGGGTACTGCCAGAGTTGCTCCAGAATCGAGCCGACATCACTTTCCTGGTCAAGCGCAAACAACAGCACATGAACGCCACGGCTGATAAACCGCTTGTTCAGTTCGGAAAGCACTTCAGGATAGAAATTGAGGTTGGATACGATCACCCCAACCATGTTGGAGCGCCGCGTAATCAGGCCGCGCGCAATGGCGTTTGGACGATATCCCAACTCCTCCACCGCTTTCATCACCCGGTCGCGCATCTTTTTGGATACGCTGGCACCGGGCTTGAAACAACGGGAGACCGCAGACTGGGAAACACCGGCGTGGGCCGCTACATCATAGGATGTTACGCGACCACGATGCGCATCGTTTCCCTGTTCTGCTTCAACAGCTTTGTTACTGACCTGTTTTGTCTTTGCCATAACGACGAACGCGAATATCTGCTTGCGCCTTGTGCCCGGCAAAGCCTTCCAGTGCACACAGACGTGAACAGTATTCACCGACCATGGCGGAAGCTTCGGGGGTCACGCGCTGGTAAGTGCAAGTCTTGATGAACTTGCCGACCCAAAGGCCGCCAGTATATCGCGCCGCTTTCTTGGTTGGCAAAGTGTGGTTGGTACCGATCACTTTATCGCCATAGGAAACATTGGTCTCCGGGCCCAGGAACAGTGCGCCGTAGTTGGTCATGTTCTCGAGGAAGTAATTCGGGTCCTTGGTCATCACCTGCACGTGCTCGGAAGCGATCTCGTCGGCAACCTGCACCATCTCCTCGTAGGAATCACACAGGATCACCTGGCCGTAATCGCGCCAGGCCTGGCCGGCCACCTCGGCAGTCTCCAGGGTCTGCAACTGCTTCTCGATTTCTGCCATGGTGTCATGTGCAAGCTGCTCGGAATTGGTGAGCAGGATCGCCGGCGAGTTGACGCCGTGCTCAGCCTGCCCCAGCAGGTCGGTTGCACACAGTTCGCCATCCACGGTGTCGTCGGCGATGACCAGCGTTTCGGTCGGGCCGGCGAACAGGTCGATACCCACACGGCCAAACAACTGGCGCTTGGCCTCCGCCACAAACGCGTTACCCGGGCCCACCAGCATGTCTACCGGCGCAATGGTCTCGGTGCCGATCGCCATGGCACCAATCGCCTGCACACCGCCAAAGCAGTAAATTTCGTCCGCGCCAGCCATATCCATGGCCACCACGATTGCCGGGTTCGGCTCACCATTGAATGGCGGCGCTGCGGCAATCACGCGCTTCACACCGGCAACCTTTGCCGTTGCAACACTCATGTGCGCGGAAGCCACCAGCGGGTACTTGCCGCCCGGCACGTAACAGCCAACGCTGTTCATCGGGATGTGCTTGTGCCCCAGGAATACGCCCGGCAGGGTTTCCTTTTCCACGTCCAGCATGGAGTCCAGCTGCACCTGCGCAAAGTTGCGCACTTGCTGCTGCGCGAAGCGGATGTCCTCGATAGTCTTCTCGTCCAGTCGGTCATAGCACGCCTTGATCTGCTCCTCGGAGAGGCGGAAGCTCGACGGCACCCAGTTGTCGAACTGGCCGGAATAATCACGAACAGCGGCGTCGCCGCGCTTTTCGATTTCGCCGAGGATGCCCTCGACAATTTCACGGACTTTCTTGTCGTTAGTCTGCGCTGTTTCGGCGTCAATGCCGTTCTTGATGTATGTCGCCATGAATTGCCTCCCATGGATTTTTATTGTTTCCCGGGGCGAGTGTATACGCCGTTTGACTTCGAATGCAATACTCGATGCAAAATCCACCGCGACAGTAAACCGCCCACTCCCGCAGCACATAGTGGGACCGGCCCGGTCACGGTTTGACTTCGAAATCAGCCAGTGGCACATTCCGGCTCTCAATAACCCGAATAAGATACCTATGAACCGAGTACCGATGCGCCGTAGCGCGGCCGCCCGCCGGCTGAAGCTGGCACTGGCCATTGCCAGCTGTACCGCCGCAATCACAGCCTGCAGCCCTGCACCGGAAGCAGACTGCCCCGAAGCTGCAGCTGGCGCCTGCCTCGACAGCCTCAACGATATCAGCATCGAGCAGCTGCGTGCCCGGACATACGGCACACACATGCAACTGCTCGAACGTGCCGAGGCCGAGGACAGCGACGGCAGTTTCGATACCCTGCTGGCTGGCTACGATTCCGACGGGCTGAACGTCTATACGCGGATCGATGTGCCCCGTGGCGAGGCCCCAGAGGGCGGCTACCCGGTAGTGGTGTTCGGCCATGGCTGGGTGGGCATCGACAAGGCCCCCGATTATCACCTGGGCCTGAAGAGCGGGTATTTTTATGGCGAGCTGGTCCAGCACTTCGCCAGCCGTGGCTACGTGGTACTGACCCCCGGCTACCGCGGTCACGGTACCGTTGCCGGTAAACCGGCGGACGGTATCGAATTCATGCAAGCCTGGGATAATGGCAGCTATCTGGCGCCGAGCTTCTACGCCATCGACCTGGTCAACCTGTTACAGGGTGTGGACAAGCTCCCGGCACTCAACTGGGATACCTTCGGCATCGAGCCGCCTTCGGTCAATACGGACCGGATTGCCCTGGTAGCACACTCACAGGGCGGGGATGCGGCGCTGACCGCGCTGGCGATCACCGGTGACAACCCGAACACGCCGCGCAGCTTCAGCCACGCTTCCATCTGGGCCGGCAATATCGCCGACAAATTCACCCAGGCCAATTTCTTCGGCCCCATGGGCAAGACCGCACAGGCTTTCCTGTCCGGTGACGGCAGCTGGACCGGCACTGCCACCAGTACCAGCGGTGCAACCAACCCGGATTTTGTATTTGGCTATCCGCAGGACTGGATCGCAACACCACACCCGGCGGAATGGACCTGGCAAAAGGACAGCTTCCCGATCGAGAGTGTGGAGCTGGCACTGCAGCAGAAATACGAGGAAATGTACCGGGCTATAGACCGCTATGCGCTGGACATCAGCGCGCCGACGTTTGCGGTTGCCCGAAGCGAATCCGGGACCCTGACCGTACAAAACGACCCTCGCGTTGAAAACGCGCTGGAAAAAATCAGCGCGTATCGCGATACCCGCCACCTGCACACGCCGCTGGCCCTGCACTTTTCCGATCGCGATTACTATTCACCACCGGCGTGGAATCACGACCTGCAGCAACGACTGTCGCAGCAGGGTGTGACCAGCTACGCATTCGAATATCCGGGTACCAACCACAGCCTCAAGATCAGTGAGCACCGGTGGTACTCTCCCGAGGGCACAGTTGCAGGCTTCCCCTGCGCGCTCGCGCGTGACCTGGCATTTTTCTCGGGCGAAAAGCCGGACACCATTCACTGCGATACAACTGCCCAAGCGCAAGACAAGGATTAAGCATGAGTGAAGTAAAGACACCCTCTCTGGACCTGACGGGCAAGATCGCACTGGTAACCGGGGCGAGCAAGGGCATTGGCCGCGCCTGCGCACTCACACTGGCGCAGCACGGCGCGAGCGTGATCGCCGTAGCGCGCAACCAGCAGGACCTGGACGCCCTGGCAGCCGAGGCGCCGGGGGCCATTACGACCTGGGCGATGGATGCCGCCAGTGACGCGCTGCCAACGGCAATACGCGAACTGGACCGGCTGGATATCCTGGTCAACAACGTCGGCACTAACAAGCCGATGCCGATCACCGACCTGCCGGTGGAGACCCTCGACCTGATGCTCAACCTGAATGTGCGCTCCGTATTCCTGGCCGCACAGGCGGCGACGGAAGTGATGCAGCGCAACGGCCGCGGCTCCATCGTCAATATCACTTCGCAGATGGGGCATATCGGCGCTGCCAACCGCACCGCCTACTGCATGACCAAACATGCCATCGAAGGCTTTACCAAGGCGCTGGCCGTGGAGCTGGCACCACAGGGCATCCGCGTTAACTCCGTGGCCCCGACCTTTATCGAAACGCCGCTGACCGCACCGATGTTCGAGAACAAGGCCTTCCACTCCGAAGTGATCAGCAAAATCCCGATGGGCCGTATTGGCCACACCCAGGAAGTCGCCAACGCAGTGCTCTACCTCGCCAGCGACCTGTCCAGCCTGACCACCGGCGACAGCCTCAAGGTGGACGGCGGCTGGACCGCACAATAAGACGGGCCTCAAACCATGACCGAGAACATTCACGAACTGAACAAGCAGCTGCTGCAACCGTTGCGTGCGGCACTTTACGACTTCGACGAGGGCGCGGTGCGCAGTGCGATCGCGGAAACCTTCGCACCGGACGCGCTGGTGCAGCTCTGCCACCCCTTTGAAACGCTGAGCGGCCCCGATGCGCTTTTCGAAAGCGTGCTTAAGCCACTGGCCAGCGCCATTCCGGACCTGGAACGGCGCGACACCATCGTCATGGCTGGCGGGACGCCCGAAGGACACAACTGGGTGGGCTGCTGCGGTTATTACACCGGCTCATTCGAAAAATCCTGGCTGGATATACCGGCGACCGGACACCAGGTCTCCATGCGCTTCCACGAGTTCTATCGGATCGAGCAGGGCCGCGTGGTGGAGATGCAGGCGCTGTGGGATATCCCGGAAGTCATGATGCAGGCCGGTGCCTGGCCGATGGTGCCAAGCCTCGGGCGCGAATGGCATGTACCGGGTCCGGCCACCCAGGACGGACTCAGTATTGACTCCGGCGACCGTGCGCGCGCGGCGCGCAGCCAGAAACTGGTGCACGATATGTGCGATGCGCTGGGCAACTATGCCACTGGCGGCGTGGAAGGCATGCAGCTCGACAAGTACTGGCACCCGCGCTGCAGCTGGTACGGGCCCTCGGGTATTGGCACCGGGCGCGGCATCCAGGGCTTTCGTAACTGGCACCAGATTCCGTTCCTGAATGGCCTGCCGGATCGCGTAGGCGATGCCGGCGCCGGGCATATCTTTGCCGATGGCGACTACGTGGGCTTTACCGCGTGGCCGGGCATGTACATGAGCGTGAGTGGCGATGGCTGGCTCGGGATTGCCCCGGCCGGACAGAAGATCACCATGCGCAGCCTGGACTTCTGGCGCTGCGAGAACGGCATGATCCGTGAGAACTGGGTACTGGTGGACCTGCTGCACGTTTACGCGCAGCTGGGCGTGGATGTGTTTGCGCGCATGCGCGAATTCAACAAGGCCCGGCGCTAGCGCCGGGCCTGTAATGGTCAGGCCGGATTTACGATAGAGCTTGTGCGCTCGAGGATGTCTAATCCCTGCTGCTTGAGCCAGTAGGGAATATCGATCAGCACCCAGTTTTCCACCAGCTTGCCGCCCTCGCGGCGGTAGACATCCACCACCCGCATGTCCGCGCGGATCTCCCCTCCCGGCAGCCCCAGAAAACCGCCCGTCGGCGTATTGGACAGGTTGGGCCAGCCAAAGAAACAGGCAAAGTTGCCCTCGGCAAAACGGCACACATGGCCGTTGAACACCTTGTCCTTGAGGCCTTCCCGGAACGGATACTGGTGCTGCTGCTGATAACGCTCGATGGTGTAGGTGGCACCGATTCCGGCCGGGCCGTACCAGACCATATCCTCGCTCCAGCGACGCGCCAGTAACTCCGGCGGGCAGCGGTCATTGGCAGTGCGGTTCAGTTCGCTCAGGTCGTCGATCATCAGGTTCAGGACCTCGAGCGTACGGGCCGCCTCTTCCGGCGGGTGCGCATCGAACAGCAAGCCATCGTGATCGCGCGGACCCGGGTAGACGAACGAGGCCCCGGTCTGCACCGGTAGCGGATTGATGCCGAGCTGGTGCATCAGGCCAATGATGTCCACAAAAAAACCGGTACGGCTGATCTTGCCGTCCTTGACGCAGTTGAACTCGGCGTAGCGCAACATCACCAGCTTGCGGCTCGCCGGGATGCCGAGCCAGTCGCCGTCCAGGAGGCCCATAAAGTGGCCCATGCTGGTGACCCAGCGATCGCCATCGATCTCACTCTCGCCCGCCATAAATACATCCTGGCGACGCTGCATACGGGTCAGCGCCTGCTTCAGCGGGCGCCAGACCTTTGCGGCCACCTCGGCCACACCGCTGAGCTCATTGAACGGGTGCACGCCGTAAAAGCGGTAGTCATCGGCCGCATAGCCGGCCATCACCGACTCGACCGCGTCGGCGGAAGCGCTCTCCATATCGGCGAGGTACTGCCGCACCAGCGCCTTTTCCTGTTGAAAATCCTGCATCGAAATTACTCCGGGATACGTCATCGGGCAGCGGCCGCACGGCCAACGCCAAAACAGCATAACACCGCTTTTTGCATTCGAAGTCAACTAGCGAAAGGCAAAACCGACAGACACAAAAAAGCGGTGGCAATGCCACCGCAAAAACTCGATCTAATCGCGAGAAAATACCAGAAGAGGATTTGCGGGGCGCAAGCACCCCGCCGGGGCCAAAACTTAGAAGTTGTATGTGCCGGTGAGGGCGACAGTCCGTGGAGCACCGTAGAAACCGGTATCGAACGGACCACCGAAGGTGTAGCCAGCGATACGATATTCCTCATCCGCCAGGTTCTTGCCCTGCAGGCCCAGGCTCCATTTGCCGTCAGCGCTATAGTAAGTCGCTGTCAGGTCAACCAGGGAGTAAGCTTCCTGGTCCAGGATCCCCGGAGTTTCAAAGATCTGGGTGTCAGCACGGTAAGAAACGGACGGTACAACAACCATTTCGCCAGCACCAACCGGAACAGACCAGTTCAGCTGAACCATGGCGGTGGTATCCGGAGTGTTCTGCATGTCGCGGGTATCGGAGATATCCACACCACCGGAAATGAACTCAACAAATTCCGCATCGACCCAGCCGAGGTTGGCGTTGGCAGTCAGGTTATCGGTAAGAGCCAGGGAGGCTTCAAGCTCGATACCCTGGATGCGGGACTTACCGGCGTTCAGCACGTCACCAGCGGTAGTGCCGTCTTCCAGCAGACGCTGGGTGGTGAGCTGCATGTCAGTGTAGTCAGCGCGGAAAATGGCACCGTTCAGACGCAGGCGGTTATCCATGGCGTCCAGCTTCCAGCCCATTTCAGCAGTACGTACGGTCTCCGGTGCATAGCCCTGGGAAGTCAGCGGGTTGCTTGTCGCTACACCGCGCATGTCGAATCCACCGCTCTTGAAGCCAGTGCTGTAGGACGCGTACATCATCAGGTCATCATTAACCTGATAGTCCAGACCGACACGCGGGGAGAACTCACCCCAGGAATCGCTGTTGGTATAGTCGGTACGGACCGCGATAACGATTGAGTCCGGGGTATCGGCATAGTACTTGTCGTGTGACAGATCGCTGCCAAGTCCAAGCAATACTGCGTTGTATACGTCTGCAGCTTTCTCGTCGCGCGTGTAACGACCGCCCAGGTTCAGGTTCCACTGGTCGGCAAACTGCCAGTTGTAGTGGGCATAAGCAGACAGACTTTCAGTGTCTACGGCACCCTCAACATTCACGGTAATACCGTTGCCAGCCAGAACCGCGTCGTAACCACCAGCAGCGGTGCCATCGTAGTAGTAGATGCCGCTCACCAGGTCAGCGTTTTCACCCTGCCAGACCAGCTGGAATTCCTGGGAGAACTGTTCGTCGTCGTAGTAGGCCGGAACATCAAAGCCCGCCGCCTGGACGCTATCGAAGTCGATAACAGTCTCGGTCTCGCCTTCGCGGCTGGCAGTAACGGACTTGACAGTGATGCTGTCAGAAACCTGCCACTCGGCAGTCAGGGACATGCCGCTGGTCTCAACCAGGTTGTCGGCCGGCAGGTTGGACTGGGTATCGTAAACGCTGCTCAGTACTTCCTCACCACCGAAGCCGGTGGTGAAACGATGACCGTGCTTGGAAGCGGAATCATCAGTGGTCTTGTCTGCGGCGAAACGGAAGAACAGGTCTTCGGTCGGGGAGTATTCCAGGCTCACACGCGCAGCCATAATATCCTTGTTGTACTGGTCTTCGCCGGTAACAATGTTTTCACCGAAGCCGTCGCGGTTAAAGCTGGCAACCGCTGCACCAATATTCAGGTTTTCAGTCAGGCCGGTAGAAGCCTTGATCTTGAAGTCGCGCTGGTTGTAGCTACCCAGGCTGGTACCAACAGAAACGTCGGTATCACCGCTCATTTTCTTGGTGACGTATTTGACCGCGCCACCAATGGTGTTCTTGCCGTACAGGGTGCCCTGCGGGCCGCGCAGTACTTCGATGCGCTCCACGTCGAACACATCCATCACCGCGCCCTGCGGGCGTGCGATGTAAACGTCATCAATGTAAATACCAACACCCGGCTCGTAACCCCAGAGCGGATCCTGCTGGCCGATACCACGGATAAAGGCAGTCAGGGTGGAGTTGGTGCCACGGCTGACCTGCAATGTGGTGTTAGGAGAAAGTTTCTGGATGTCGGTCATATCGACGACACCGTTCTCCATCAGCGCAGCTTCGCCAATTGCGGTTACCGCAACCGGAACTTCCTGCAGGGATTGCTCACGCTTCTGAGCGGTAACTGTTACTTCTTCCAGTGCGGGCTCAGCGTAGGCCAGGGAGGCGCCACAGGCGAGCATGATGCCGGCGGCAATTGGATTAACCTTCAAGGTGGGAACTCTCATTATTATCTCCAACACTTTGGTGTGGTTTTTATATCCGATGCCACGCGTACGGCAGGGCTCCGGGGGTTTGTACTACGGGACTCTAGCCGCTACGGCTGTCGCTGCCTGTTAGACCTAGGTATGATAGGGGGAAACGCCACGCCGCTGGCGCGTGCCATAGAATGGACTCGGTGGACCGCATACCCTGTGCGGCAGAACTGCTATCCACCTGGTGGATAAGAATAAATAAAGGCAGACCGAGTGTTCAGTATCGTTTCCCTGGCCCTGGTGGCCCTCGCCTACCTGTTGCTGCTGTTTGCAGTGGCATTCTGGGGCGACCGGGTCCGGCCGCACAAGCTCAAGCGCTTCAAGCCCTACCTGCTGGCGCTGGCCGGCACCTATACCAGTGCCTGGATGTTTTTTGGCACCCCGGCGCAGGCGGTGGAAGAAGGCTGGATCATCCCCCCCACATTTCTGGGTGCCTGTCTGGTGCTGCTGTTCGGCGCGCCCCTGTTGCAGCGCCTGGTGCGCCTGAGCAAGCAGCAGGGCTCCACTTCCATTGCCGATTTCATCAGCGCCCAGTTCGGTGGCTCGCCGGTACTGGCCGCATCCGTCGCACTGATC
This sequence comes from Biformimicrobium ophioploci, assembly GCF_030270605.1. GTDB lineage: Bacteria > Pseudomonadota > Gammaproteobacteria > Pseudomonadales > Cellvibrionaceae > Biformimicrobium > Biformimicrobium ophioploci. The sequence goes on along the minus strand of NZ_BSYJ01000004.1, from coordinate 315,677 downwards.
GCGATGGTCGCAGTACTGCCCTACCTCGCACTGCAGCTGCGCGCGGTGGCCGACAGCTTCCAGCTGCTCGCCGACAGCCCCGACACCCACGCGCCGATGCTGACCGCGGTGGTCAGCCTGACCCTGGGCCTGTTCGCGCTGCTATTCGGTACCCGCCATATCGACAGCGGCGAGCACCGCAACGGCATGCTTTTGGCTGTAGCCCTGGAGGCGCTGGTCAAGATCGGGGCCTTCGTTGCGGTCGCCTGGTTTGCGCTTTACAACGGCTTCAATGGTGCGGGCGAGCTGGCCCGGGAAGCGCTGTCCAGCGAACGGGTCGAGGCGCTGCGATCTGCGCGCCCCGCTGACACCGGGTTCCTTGCGGCCGTGGTGCTGGGTATGGCAGCCATGTTCTGCCTGCCACGGCAGTTCCATATCCTGATGATTGAAAGTGACAGCGACAAGGACATCAGCATCGTACGCAAGCTGATCCCGCTGTACCTGGGCATCCTGGCCGCGGCGATCCTGGCAGTTGGCTACGGCGGCCTGATCGAATTGCCCAGCAGCTATACCAACCCGGAGCGGTTCGTACTGGCCCTGCCGATCGAGGGCGGCAAGGACTGGCTGGCGATGCTGGCGTTTATCGGCGGCCTGTCAGCAGGCTCCAGCATGGTGATCATCGCCACCATCGCCCTGTCCACCATGATCTCCAACACCATGGTGGTGCCCTGGTGGTTGCGCCAGCTGCAGATCCAGCCCGGCCGGCAACCGCTCGGCCAGGACCTGCTCAAGGTCCGTCGCCTGATCATTGCCGCCATCATGATTGCGGCGTTCCTGGTCAATGAGTTGATCGGTCCCGACGTGCGGCTCGGCACCTTTGGCCTGCTGTCGCTGGCGCTGGTGGCGCAACTGGCACCCGCCATGCTGGCCGCCGGTTACTGGCCCAAGCGTCACAAGCGGCCCACGGCCTGCGGGATCATTGCCGGCCTCATCACCGGTGCCGCCATCTGGGGCTGCTACTCGCTGCCTGCCGCACTCGGCATGGAAGCATTGCTGCCCTTCCCCCTGGCCAGCTGGAATCACCTGACGATTACCGGCTTCTTCGGCCTCAGCGTGAATATCGGCGTGGCACTATTGGTTTCCGTAGCCGAGCGCCGCTGGCGCCCGGAGGCCGACGGCAATGCCAGCACTACCAGCGACCGCGCCAGCCTGCACCAGCTGCTGGCCCGCTTTATCGGTTCCGAGGCGGCCAGCCGTACCTTTGCCAAGATCCGCGAACAGGGGCAGTCATCGACCCAGCAGGCCGAAGCCTACCGGCACACGGCGGAAAAGGTTCTGGCCGGGATCGTCGGCTCCGCCAGTGCCCGCCGACTGCTGGCGCAACTGGGCGAGCCCGGCGCGGATCGCTTCGGCGTGGATGCTGCCTCCGAAATCTACCAGTTCGGCCGCGGCATGCTGCAGAGCAGCATCGACAATATCGACCAGGGCATCAGCGTGGTGGACGCCAACCTGAACCTGGTGGCCTGGAACCGCCGCTACATCGAGTTGTTCAACTACCCACAGGAAATGATTTACGTGGGCCAGCCCGTGGCTGAACTGGTGCGATTCAACGCGCTGCGCGGCGAATTCGGCGGTGAGAGCATCGAGGAGAGCGTCGACAAGCGGGTCGCTCACCTGCGCCGGGGCACCTGCTACAAGGTGCGCCGCCACCGCAAGGATGGCACGGTACTGGAAATCCGCGGCAACCCCCTGCCGGACGGCGGCTTTGTAACCACCTACACCGATGTGTCCGAATTCGTGCATACCCTGGATGAGCTCGAGGACATCAAGTCACGCCTGGAGGAGAAGGTTGCCGGGCGCACCGCGGAACTGGAAAGCCTCAATGAAGACCTGAAGGAGGCGATTGCCAGCAAGACCCGCTTCCTCGCCGCCGCCAGTCACGACCTGGTGCAACCACTCAACGCCAGCGGCCTGTTCCTGGACGCGCTGGGTGCACGCGACCTGGACGACGCCAGCCGCAAGCTGGTGGAGCGCACCAGCGGTGCGTTGCACGCGGCCGAACAGCTGATTACCGATATCCTGCAACTGGCGCGCATCGATGCTGGCGATATCCGCCCGGCGCCGATTGCGGTGGATCTGCAACAATTGCTGGGGGCACTCGCCACGGAAGTTGGCCTGCGTGCCGAGAAGAAGGGGCTGGAACTGCGGGTACGCTGTCCCAAGCTGTGGGTGCGCGCCGATGAAAACATGCTGCGCCGCGTGGTACAGAACCTGCTGGAAAATGCGGTCAAGTATACAGAAACAGGTGGTGTACTGCTGGCCGCACGGCGCCGCAAGGGCCGCATCAGTATTGAGGTATGGGACACCGGCGTGGGTATTGCCAGGGACCAGCAACAGGAAGTCTTCCGTGAGTTCAGCCGCTTCTCCAACAGCGCCGGCGGCTACGGTCTGGGTCTGGCCACTGTGGAGCGCCTCTGTCGCCTGATGCAGGCACCGCTGCAGCTACACTCGCGCCCCGGCCACGGCAGCGTATTCTCGCTCAGCCTGCAGCGCTCGGTAGCAGCCTTCCGCAACAATGTGAACCGCTCTGGTAGCGCCGGCGGCAAGGCGGCACTGGACCTCAAAGTCCTGAGTATCGACAACGAGCCATCAGTTCTCGAAGCGATGCAGACCCTGCTGGAAAGCTGGGGCTGCCGGGTATCGACCAGCACCGGGTATTCCACTGCGTTCGGGCACGCTACACCGGACATTTTGCTGGTCGATTACCACCTGGATAACGGCGATAACGGTATCGACCTGGCGTCCGCGCTGTTTGAGCACTGGGATGAGGTGTGCCCCTGCGTGGTGATCTCGGCGGAGAACACCGATGCGGTGCGCAAGCTGGCCCAGTCGCGCGGTTTCAGCTTCCTGCAGAAGCCGGTGCGGCCGGCGGCACTGCGGGCGCTGCTACGCTCCACACAGACGCGGGAAGCAGCTACAACTTAAGTCGTATAGGCAGGGTATGGGGAGTGCGTACCCTGACCCTGGGACCTGCGTTATTACCAGAGCACGCGGGCGCCCGGTAATCCCTTGCGAAACTGCCTGCCGGCTTCTCTCAAGGCTTGAATACGAAGCCTTTCGGCAAATGTTTCTCAAGGGATTCCCCGGCCCCCGCCAACGAGCAGCACAAGGCTCCAGGAGACAGAACAGCCCAATAATGTGGGAGGGAGCAAGGTGGGTGGGAGTCCGCTCCAAAACATTTGCCGAAAGGTTTCCTATCTGACGATAAAAAAGAAACCGTCAGGCAGTTTTGGAGCGGATTACCACCCACCTGAAGAACTAGCAGGATCAAATGAGGCGGACGGTGATCCATGCCAAAACTGCCTGACGGTTTCTCTTTAAGTCAAAGTTTAGAAACCTTTCGGCAAATGTTTTGGCATGGTTCCCCCTCCACCTCGTACAACTAGTAATAATAAACAGATAGGCAAGATGAAAAAGTATCTAATCGAAATCCTGATGTTTGTCTCCTACGCGCTGTTCGCAGCATCGTGGGTTTCAGGCGCCATCGTCACCCCAGAGATCCAGGCAGAATTTGGTGAGGCGGGCCTCGCGAACGCAACCTGGGGTAGCAATGCCATCACCATCGCCAAGATCATCGGCAACCTGGCTGCTGCAGCCATCCTGATGAAGCTCGGCACCCGCATTGCGTTTTCCATCGCACTGATCCTGATTGCCGCCGGTGGCGTTGGCGCCTTTGCAGGCAGCTACGATACCTGGGTGATCTCCCGCCTGTTACTGGGCCTCGGCGGCGCGCTGGTAATCGTTTACTTCAGCCCGCTGGTGCTGCACTACTTCTCCCCGGAGGAGCGCCCCACCATCAACGGTATCAACGCGGCCGCGTTCAATACCGGCAACCTGCTGGCACTGACCAGCACAGGCGTGTTGCTGACAGTGCTGGGTAGCTGGCAGAACCTGATGCTCACCTACGGCATCGCGACCGCCGCGCTGCTGGTACTCTGGTGGTTGGCTTCTGAAAATATTCCGCTGTCACGCAATGCCGACAACAAGGAAACCGAACACTACGGTTACAAGGACGGCCTCAAGGATCCGGTCAACTGGTGGCTGCCGCTGGCGTACTGCGGCGTGCTGTTTTGCTACATCGCCATCTTCGCGCTGTTCCCGCTGATTGACGGCTTCGCCGTGAAAAGCACGCACCTGTCTGCGGTGATGATCGCGGCGGGCATGTTCGGCACCGTAGCCGGCATCATCGCCACCAAGAAGCTCGCACGGCGCATCCCGGTACTGCGTTACTCCGGTCTGGCACTGACCCTGTTCGCCGCTGCCATGGTGCTGGTGCGCGAGCCGGTACTGGCCTATTCCGCAGCGGCACTGGCCGGCTTCTTCATGTTCCTGCCGATGACCGCACTGGTGACCCTGCCGCAGGAACTGCCCGGCATGACCCCCGCCCGCATCACCGTGATCTTTGCCATGTTCTGGTCCGTCTCCTACCTGATCGAGACCGGCCTCATGTATGGCGCGGGCCTGCTCGCGGACAGCACCGGCCAGCCGGCCATGGCCGCATACTTTGCGGTGATCTGCTCCGCCTCACTGTTTGTGTTTTCTTTCGCGCTGCCGGAAACCGGCAAGGTTGTGACCAAGAACGAAGATGGAGAAATGGAAAATGCCACAGCTTAATCCCGCCCTCGCCAGCTGGCTGCCAGCGGTCCACGAAGCCGCAGCGGCGGTGAAGGCCAGCGGCATCGAACCAACCCCGATCAGTGTGCGCGACGGCCTCGCCAACCTGACCAAGGCCTTCGTAGAAGCAGGCCCTGAACTTGCGCAGGTAAAAGAATTTTGTATTCCGACCCGGCATCGCCCGGTACCGGTACGCGCCTACATCCCGGACGCGGATTACACTGGCCCCGCCATCATTTTCTCCCATGGCGGCGGCCATATGGCCGGCAGCGTCACCGTTTACGACGGGATTGCACGCCGGATCGCCAAAGCCTGCAATATGACGGTGCTGTCCGTCGAGTACCGCCTGTCCCCGGAGCACCCACACCCGGCAGGACTTGAGGATCTCGTCGGTGTTGCCAAGCACTTCGCAGAAGCGCTGGACCTGCGCGGCATCGGCCACAACGGCAAGGCGATTCTGATGGGCGACTCCGGCGGCGGCGCCATCAGCGCCATGGCTGCGCAGATCCTGCAGCACCACGCCAACTCCCCGGTACTGGCACAGGTACTCGTTTACCCAAGCCTCGACTACACCCTCGGTGGCAAGTCGGTCCAGGAAAATGGCAAAGGCCTGCTGCTGGAAACCGACAAGGTGCACTGGTATTTCGATAACTACTTCCAGAAGGGCGAGGATCGCAAGGCGTCCTCCCCGCTGCACCGTGAAGTCAGCGGGTCGCTGGCGCCTGCGCTGGTGTTTACCGCGGAATACTGCGTGCTGCGCGATGAAGGTGTCGCTTATGTTGAAAAACTCAAAGAGGCCGGTGTCGCGGCGCAGCACTGCCACTTCGATGACATGATCCATGCCTTCCTGAACCTGGAATCCATGGTGCCGGAAGCTTGTGAACAGCTATACAGCCGCACTGCCGAGTATGTGCGCCAGTTCATCTGACACAGCTCTCCAGCAAAACATTACCGTGAACGGCGCCTGCGGGCGCCGTTCTGCATTCCGGGGACTGTAAAGCGGTAAAGGCTTTCAGGTAGGAGCTGACGATCAATCGATCGCGAGTGACTGCGCTTCCTTGATCAGTTCCTTGCGGTGGCGAAGGCCAGTCTTGCGCAGGATGGAAGTGACGTGGCTTTTGACGGTAGGCTCAGTGATTTCCAGCTCGTAGGCAATCTGCTTGTTGAGCATGCCGCTGGCCACCATCTGGAAGATCCGCAGCTGCTGCGGGGTGAGCTGCTCCATCAATTCCGGCAGGTTGCTCTCGGGCTCTTCCGCCAGCGCCTCTTCGCTGAACCACTCGTCGCCCGCCAGCACCGAATCGATGCACTGGCAGATTTCTGCAGGCTTGGCGGTCTTGGACAGGAAGCCGGATGCACCGAACTGGGCAGCCTGGCGTACAACTTTGGACTGGTCGCTACCGGAAATCACTACAACCGGCACGGCCGGGAACTGCTTGCGGATACTGGCAAGGCCATTGAATCCGTCCGCCCCGGGCATATTCAGGTCGAGCAACAGCAGATCCACATTGCCACGCTCGGCCAGAGTGGTGATGGAGGAACCCAGATCCTCGGACTCGAGGATATCTGCCTGGGCAAACTCGACGCCCAATGTGGTGGCCAGTGCGGCGCGGTACAGCGGGTGATCGTCGGCAATAAGAAACTTCAGGGTGGCGTCCGCGGAGGCCATGGCGTTACCGTTGAATTGCGCAATGATGTTCAAAGCTTACTGCGCAGTCCAGGCCCCGTCCACAGGCAGGGAAGCACCGCTGATGGTTTTTGCTGCCTCGCTGGTCAGGAAGCCGATCATGGCACCGATGGCCGCCGGGTTGGTCGCTACCGGCATCGGCTGTTTTGCACCGATCAGACGGGCCTTGGCGTCGTCAATGGCAATATTCTCGCGCTCGGCGAGTGCCTTGATCTGCGGTTCTATCAACGGGGTATCCACCCAACCCGGGCAGATGGCGTTTACGGTGATGCCGGCATCGGCATTTTCCAGCGCCGCCACCTTGGTAAGGCCCACCAGCCCGTGCTTGGCCGCACAATAGGCCGCCTTCTGCGCAGATGCCACCAGACCGTGTACGGAGGAAATATTGATAATGCGGCCCCAGTTGGCATCGCGCATCGCGGGGATGCATTCCGCCATCAGGTGAAAAGGCGCAGACAGGTTGACCGCCATCACCGCATCCCAGCGCTCGGCCGGAAACTCGTGCAGCGATGCCGTAAACTGGATGCCGGCGTTGTTGACCAGCACGCTGGGATTGCCCACCGACTCACGGGTATCGCTCACCAGCTGGCGCGCGCCCTCCGCGGTAGAGATATCGGCATTGCTGAACCCGCAGCGCACATCAAATTCTGCCGCCAGCGCCGAGGCCATCTTCTCACCCTCGGCCGGTTCCAGCAGGCCGTGCAGCATAATGGTGTGCCCCGCCTCAGCCATATGGCGCGCAACAGCCAGACCAATGCCACTGGTGGAACCGGTAATGAGGACAATCTCAGATTTATTTGCCACTGCTGAACTCCAGGCATTCTTATCATTTTTTTGGAGGTTAGCAGTGGCCCGTTGGGGGGTCTGTATGACCTAAGTATGAACCCGGCCCAGATAGCTGCCCGGGCGGTCAGCGTTTGAAAAGCGCGCCCAGCGCCCGGTTGACTGGCTTGAGCCCGGAGCCGAGCCGACGGAACGCGCGGTGGTAGATTGCATCGTACAACGCCGCGTTTTCCGGATTCGGCTCGAACCGGTCACGCACCCGGACCATGGCCCGGACGGCACTTGGATAGTCGGCATGCAGGCCTGCACCGACCGCGGCATTGATGGCCGCGCCCAGGCCGGATGCCTCGGTGGTATGCACCCGCTCTACCGGCAGGTTGAATACGTCCGCACAGATCTGCAGCACCCGCTCGGAAACCGCACCGCCACCGGACGCGCGCAACAGGGAGACCGGCTGCCCGCTGCGTCGGACTACCTGCTCGCAGCCATGTCGCAACGCAAACATAATGCCTTCAACCAGTGCACGATACATATGTGCACGGGTATGGGCCTCGGTGAAGCCCACAATCGCCCCGCGCGCGTCGCGACTGCGGATGCCGGGTTGCCAGTCCGGTAGCAGGAGCAGGCCATCCGCTCCGGCAGGCACCTGGTCCAGCAGGCGATCCAGCAGGGCTTCAGGGGCGAGCCCCTGTTCTTTTGCCTGCGCAATTTCCGCCGCACCGAATTCCTGCAGGAACCAGCTCACCATCCAGAACCCGCGCTGTACCATCACTTCCGTATTGAAATGCCCGGGTACCGCCGCGGGAAACGCGGGCACCCCCAACTGCGAGGATACGTAACGGGTATTGTTCTGGTTGAACGTAGCGGTGGTGCCAAAGCTGAGGTTTCCGATGCTGCTGTGCAGCCCTCCCGCGCCCAGTACCTCACAGGCCTTATCGGCTCCGGCAGCGATGAGCGGCAAACCAGCCGGAATACCGGTTTCCCCGCTGGCGCCCGCAGTGATACTGCCAAGGGTATCCCCGGCGGCTACCAACTCCGGCAACTGCTCGCGCCGGAGCGGTAACGCGGCCCATTTCCAGTCGCGCGAGCCTCCCCAGCGCTGGCGCCGGTAGTTAAACGGCAGGTACCCCACCTGGCAGGAAACTGCATCACGAAACGCGCCGGTTAACCGGTAGGTGTGGTACCCGGAGAGCAACAGGTACCTGTGTGTCTTGCGCCAGATGTCCGGCTCATGTTGCTGCACCCAGAGGCTGTCCGCGCGGCGCCGGAAAAACTGCAGCATGCCACTCTGACCGACCATGCCAATCAGGGTCCCCCAGAAACCCATGGACGGGAGTTTTTCCAGCTTGCGCTGGTCCATCCACACAATCGCCGGGCGCAGCGGCTTGCAGGCACTGTCGAGGTAGATCCCGGTTGCACGCTGGGCGGTTAGCGTAACGGCTTCGATCTGCTCGCGGGGGAAGTCGAGCTTTGGCCACAACAGCTGGCACGCCTTACAGAGTTTTTCCCAGAAATAGCCAGGTGCCTGCTCGGCCCACCCCGGTTCGCGGGAAAAGTAAGGCTCTATAGCGACCTGACTGCGTGCAACGAGGTTGCCATTGCAGTCAAAAACCATTGCGCGCACGCTCTGGGTGCCATTGTCGATGGCTAGCAAATATTTCTGTTGGGGCATATTCCCGGCCACTTGCTGCCTGGCGCAACACACGCCCCGGCTCGAAAGTGCAGTTTAAACGCTTTCCCGGTTAGCGCCGAGCGCGTCCTGCCCTCAACCCTGCATCTGCTCCAGCTCCAGGCCGCGGGTCTCACGTACATGCTTCATGACAAAAAATATCGACAACAATGCAAACAGTGCATAGATGCCATAGGCACCAGCTAGGCCGATACCGCCGAGTAACATCGGGAAAGTCAGGGTGATCAGGAAGTTGGCGCCCCACTGGAACAGGCCAGCCACAGCAAGTCCGGTACCGCGAATCCGGTTGGGGAACATCTCCCCCAGCATGACCCACATCACCGGCCCCCAGGTGGCATTGAAGGCAAATACATAGGCGTTGGCCGCAACCAAAGCAAGAGTACCCATGTTGTCACTGAGCGTCATGCCGCCTTGCGCGTCTACATTTGCAGTCGAGAACGCAAAAGCCATAATGGCCAGCATCGCGGTCATCGCCACTGAACCGGCCCACAAGAGTGGCTTGCGGCCAATGCGATCCACCAGCCCGATCGTCAACAGGCACGCCGCAATGCTGAGGCCACCGGATAGTACATTGATCAGCAACGCATCCGACTCTGAAAAACCGACCGACTGCCACAACACGGCGCCGTAATAAAACACCACATTGATACCGACCAGTTGCTGGAATACCGCAAGACCAATACCGACAAGAATGATCCTGCGTACCCTACCGTGGCTATTGAACATATCCGCCAGCTTCGGGTGACTGAACATATGCCCGACTGACGCCTTGATTTCAGCAAACTTCTGTTCAGCTTCGACGCCATACAAGCGTTCCAGTACCTGAGCTGCCTTGGCCTCCTTGCCAGCAAGCACGAGAAATCGGGGACTTTCCGGAATCATAAACAGAGTCACCAGGAATATGGTGGCCGGAATCATTTCCATCCAGAACATCCAGCGCCAGGCTTCGTAGCCCAGCCAAAGTTCAGAGACAGAAGAACCTGCCATGCCCGCAATGAAGTAGTTACTAATAAAGGCGACAAAAAGTCCGGAAATAATGGCGACCTGCTGGATGGTGGTAAGACGACCACGATACTCCGCCGGAGCGACCTCACTGATATATGCCGGTGACATGACACTTGCGGCACCGACCGCCAGGCCACCGAGAATCCGATAGTGCACAAACTCCAGTGACGACGTGGAGATGCCCGAGCCCCAGGCACTGATGACAAACAGGGCTGCCGCTATCATCAGGAGACTGCGACGGCCCCAGAGATCCGCCAGATGACCGGCAAAAAATGCCCCCGCTGCACAACCTAACAGCATGGATGCGACGTTGAAGCCGGTACCGATGGAGTCCGACTGGAATGCACTGCGCAGGCCATCGACCGTGCCATTGATGACACCACTGTCGAAACCGAACAGGAAGCCGCCAATTGTGGCCACGCAGCTGATCAGGATGATAAAGCCCATGGGGGATTGGGGTGCCGGGCGCACAGGCCCGCGTCCTTGCCGATGATCCCGTTAGTCTAGTTGCCCGTGCCCACCCGGGGGCGCGGGAAACCTGCACGCTAGGAGTCGCGACGCGCCTGGGCGCCAAGGTCCATCGCCACATACTCGATCCAGTGACGCACGGGCTTTTGTGTATGCGGCTGCAATTGCGAGATACAGCCGATATTGGCCGATGCAATACGCTCCGGGCCAGGCGCCTGAAGTTTATCGAGCTTGGCATCCCGCACTTCGCGCGATAACCCTGGCTGCAGGATGGAGTAGGTCCCGGCAGAGCCGCAGCACTGATGGGCGTCCGCGACCGGCACCAGGGCGAAACCGAGGCGCTGCAATAACTGTTCAGTTGCCGCACCCTGCCCCTGCGCGTGCTGCAGGCTGCACGGGCACTGGAAGGCGGTAGCGACGGCGCTGTCCACCTGCAGGGCTTCAACGTCTTTGCCGCCGAGATATTCGGCAATATCCTTGCAGGCGCCGGCAACCCGCTGCGCTTTCTGCGCGTATTCGGGATCGTCGGCAAGCAGATGACTATATTCTTTGACAAACGCACCACAGCCACTGGCCGTGCTGACCAGCGCTTCAGCACCTGCATCCAGCAGCGGCAGCCAGGTGTCGATATTGCGCCGTGCCAGCGCCCGCGCTTCCTCGCGCTGCTCCATATGGGCGCTCATGGCACCGCAACACTGCTCGCCCCTGGCACATACTGCATCGACACCGACTTTCGCCAGCACTGAACGTGCGGCGCGGTTGATCTGCGGCTCCAGTGCCGGCTGCACACAGCCTTCCAGCAATACTGCCCTTGCATGGACGGACTGTGGCCCGGCAACTGCAATGGTTTCTCTTGATGCCGGCACCAGCCGCGCCAGAAAGCCCGGTAATAGTGGCCGCAGGAAGCGACCGAAGCCCAGTGCCGCGGCAAACAGGCGCGGACTCAGCAAAAAGCGCCGCAGGATATTGCGCTTGATGCGCTCCGGTGCCGGGCGCCCGACCTCCGCGGCAACCTGCTCCCGGCCCAGATCCAGTAAATTGTGGTAATGCACGCCGGAAGGACAGGTCGTTTCACAGGCGCGACAGGAGAGGCAGCGATCAAGGTGCTGCAGGGTAAGCTCGCTCGGCTGCTCCCCTTCCAGCGCCGCTTTCATCAGGTAGATACGGCCGCGGGGGCTATCCAGCTCATTGCCAGTCGCCCGATAGGTTGGGCAGGTGGCCAGGCAGAAGCCACAGTGCACGCAGGATTCGATTGCGCGTTTGGCCGCGGATGCACGCTCGTCGCCCTTCGGGTCAAAGTTGGTATACATGGCTCAAGCCTCCCCGCCTTCCGCAAACAGGTTGCCCGGACCGGCGACAAAAACACCGTGGGGATCGAGGGCCGTCTTTATCTTGCGATGCAGTGTCTGTGTACCGGCATCCGGGCGCGAGCAAAGCCCTGCCAGCTCGCTCCGGAAAAGACGCGCATGGCCACCGGCGGCGGCGGCCGCGGCAAAGATCTCGGAGGCGGGCCTGTCACTGCGGAGCCACTGCAGGGCCCCGTGCCACTCGGCGACGAGCGGCTCCTCACCATGCGCCAGCAGCGGGGCTCCCTGCGGCAGTACAATACGCCACAGGTTACCCGGACCATTATGGAATGCCGTGCGCTGATCACGCAGGTCGCGCCAGTATTGCGCGGGCTGCTCGCCTGCCCCCTGAAGCGGCTGTGGCAGCTGTGCCCGTTCGCAGCCAAGGCGCAATATCCAGTTTCCGTCTTCGTAGGCACTCGCCAGCAACGGATAATTCTCCAGTTGCAGGCTGCGGATCAGTTCCTGGCCCTGCTCCCAGCCCATTCCGGTGTGCAGGCTTGTCTCTGCCCGGGTGCGGGGCTGCAGCTTGAGTGTCAGCTGCAGCAGCAGGCCGAGGTCACCAAAGGCGCCCACCGGCAAGCGGGCCAGGTCATAGCCCGCAACATTTTTCATCACATCGCCGCCGAAGCGCAGTGGCTCGCCGCGACCGTTGACCAGAACCGCACCCAGCAGCTGGTCCTTGATATCACCACCGGACACGCGCCCCGGGCCAGCCATGCCGGCGCTTACCGCACCGCCCACCGTGGACTCCGGCTGCAGTGCAGGCAGGCCACAGGCAATCTGCAGACCCGCCTGTTCCAGCACCGACTCAATTTCAATCAGGGAAGTCGCGGCCCGCACCGTAAGCGTGCGCTCACTTTCACGCAGCGCGATGATGCCGCTGTTGGCACGGGTATCCATCCGCGTCGCCTGCGGCGCCGCACCCAAAAATGCGCGCGTGCCACCGCCGCCAACGGTCAGGCGCTGGCCGCCCTGATGCGCTTCCTGTACCTGCGCAACCAGTTGTTGCTCAACCGCAGACAGCTCGATCATGCCGCCCCCTCAGAATGCTTCTTGAGTGCGCGATACTCCTGGCAACGGCGCAGGCTGGGCACACCCTTACCCGGGTTGAGGATACCGTTCGGGTCCAGTGCGGCCTTGACCGCCAGGAACTGCGCGATTTCCGCATCGGTGAACTGGGTCGCCATCTGGTCGATTTTTTCTACGCCAACACCGTGTTCGCCTGTAATGGAGCCCCCGGCGGCAATACAGCGCTCCAGGATACGACCAGCCAACGCTTCGACGCGATCAATCTCCCCCGCCTTGCCTGCGTCGAACAAAATAATCGGGTGCAGGTTACCGTCGCCGGCATGGAAAACATTGGCCACCAGAATGCCGGCGTCTTTCGAGAGTTTTTCGATATCAGCCAGTACCGCGCCAATTTCGCCACGCGGGATACTGCCATCGATACAGTAATAATCCGGGGTGATACGACCGAGCGCCGGGAACGCGCTCTTGCGCCCTAGCCACAGCCGCGCGCGCTCACTCGCATCGGTGGCGACCGATACCGAAGTTGCGCCACAATCCCTGAAAATACCGGTCAGCTGCTCCGCGTCTGCGGTGGCCACTGCCGGCGCACCGTCGACGTCTGCCAGCAGGACTGCAGCAGCGGTCGGCGGGTAACCGCAATTACAATATTCCGAAACCGCCGCGACCGTGGTCGCATCCAGCATTTCCAGTGCGGCCGGCACCATGCCTGCGGCGATGATACCCTTCACCGCCGCACTGGCATCAGCGACACTGTCAAAACCGGCGAGCAGGGTGCGGGTTTCTACCGGCAGCGGCAGCAGGCGCAGGGTGATCTCTGTCACTGCCGCGAGCATTCCCTCTGAACCAATCAACATGGAACGGTATTCCGGGCCTGCATTTTCCAGTGCCTCGGTACCGAGCGTGAGTACCTCACCTTCCACAGTCAGGGCACGTATGGAAGCAACATTGTTATGGGTCAGGCCGTACTTGAGGCAGTGAATACCACCGGCATTTTCGGCAATATTGCCACCGATGCTGCAGGCGATCTGCGAGGAAGGGTCCGGGGCATAGAACAGCCTGTGCGATGCGGCGGCTTCACTCACGGCTGCGTTGCGCACACCCGGCTGCACCCGCGCCAGCATTCGCACCGGGTCGATTTCCAGGATGCGGTCAAAGCGACTCATCACCAACAGCAGGCCGGCGGAATGTGGCAGTGCGCCGCCGGAAAGCCCGGTACCCGCGCCGCGGGTCACCACCGGCACCTGCAGGCGGTCACACAACTTTAGGATCCGCTGTACCTGCCCCTCAGTGCGCGGCAGGGCTGCGACCTTCGGCATCCGGCGATACGCAGTGAGGGCATCACACTCGAACACACGCAGTCGTTCCGGCTCGATCACCAGCTCTTCATCAGCCAGTATCGCTTGCAATCCGGACAGTAATTCCCGGTAAGTGGATTCCGCAATCGGCGCCGTCTGCTCAATCATCGCTGCTCGCTTTCTACCTGTTTTCCAGAGCCTGGCTGGCCGCGCTCCCTACTCACACTTTCCAGAAAATGCGGCGGCGGAACATCCAGTCCATCAAAAGGTAGCCGATCACGAGGAAAGAGAGGGCGAACAGCAGCGAGCCAAAATACTGGCCGAATGCCGGTGCGTAGACGGACTCGAAGAACCATCCCTTGGCACTGGTTTCGCCAACCCGCGCCATCATCAGTATGCGCGCCATGACCCCGGAAAACATATAAATGGCGATCGCGTTTACGCCGCATACCACGAACAACGCACTCCAGCGACGATAGCCGCGCAGGTCGATCAGCCAGACGCAGGCGGCCAGGGCCATGGCGGCCAGACCCGCAGTCAGCAATACGAAGCTCGGGGTCCAGAGTGCCTTGTTGATCGGGATCCAGTGGGCCGACAGCTGGCCCACAATCGCAAGCACCGCACCGCCAATGGCGAGGTTGCGCATACCGGCAGTGGTTGTATTCTGCAGGAAGCTCCCGGCGATGGCGCCTAGCAGGCAGCTCGCTAGGGCAGGCAGGGTGGAGAACAGGCCTTCCGGGTCAAAGGTGAAGGGCTCGGTGGAGCGGTAGTAATTGTGGTCCGCGCCGAGCACCACATGGTCCATCCAGGCGGCAAAACTGTTGCCCTTCTCCAGCAGCCCGACATAGGTATTGCCCGCATCATCGGTGTAGGGCACCAGCATCATACAGGCCCAGTAAACCGCCATCAGGCCCACTGCAGTCACCGCCAGCTGTGTGCGCCGCAGGTGCAGCACCAGCAACGCACCGAGGAAAAACACCAGCCCGATACGCTGCAGCACGCCCATGATCCGGACCCTGCCCAGCTTGTCTTCAAACCAGTTGAAATTGGGATCGGCAAAATTGTAATAGAACAGCACCAGGAACAGTCCCAGGCCATACAGCTTGAGCGCGCGAACGCCAATTTTGCGGTAAATTCCCTCCGGCAGCGCGCGCCCCTGCAGGCCACCGAGGGAGAGGTTCAATGAGACACCAACGATAAACAGGAAAAACGGGAAAATCAGGTCCGTTACCGTCCAGCCATGCCATTCCGCATGCAGCAGTGGCGGATAGACATAACTCCAGCTGCCGGGATTGTTCACAAGGATCATGCCCATCACCGCCATGCCGCGGAACGCATCGACAGACTGCAGGCGACCGGCCGGCAGCGAACGGGTGATGGAATCAAGGTAACGGGTAATTGTCTGGAGCACTGGGGCCACCGTCCGGTTAGCAGTTGTTATTGTTGGTAAAGACGGTACTTATCCCGCATTTTTGCATAGTTTTCCAGTCCTTCGCGCCAGCTCTCGCGAATCTCGGCTTCGCTCTTACCAGCGAGTATCTGCTCGCGAAGCTGGTCGGTTCCAGCAAGCTTGTCAAAAAAGCCCGGGCGCTCAAACAGCTCAACCTGGTGTACCGCCATCTTGTCACGCCAATCCAGGATGTAGCTCAGGGAGAACTTCGGTGCGGGTATGCCGCGCAGGTCGACCCCGAAGCTCTGCTCACCATTGAGTTTCGGGTTCATGGCTGCACCCGGCTTCGGCTCCGGGGTAAAGCTGAAGGCGCCATTGGCCTCACCCGGGTAACCGATCACCTGGAACGGGAAATCGGTGCCGCGGCCGATACTGATCGGGGTGGCTTCAAACAGGGCAAGGGACGGATACAAGCGCACGGACTGGTAGTTGGGCAGGTTCGGCGACGGCAATACCGGCAGCTCGTAGCGATCGCCGGCGCGATAGTTGGCCACCTTCACCACACTCAGTTCACACGTCTTGCCCTCTCCCAGCCAGCCTTCGCCATTGATCATCCGGGCCAGCTCCGCCACCGTCAGGCCGTGCACCAGCGGAATTTTGTGCATACCAACGAAGGAGCGGAACTCCGGATCCAGAATGGGACCATCGAAATAGTCGCCGTTCGGGTTCGGCCGGTCCAGCACCATCAGCGGCGTATCAGTCTCTGCGCACGCCTCCATCACATAGTGCAGGGTGCTGATGTAGGTGTAGAAACGCACCCCGACATCCTGCATATCGAATACGAGCTGGTCGATGCGCGCCATCTGTTCCGGCGACGGTTTCTTGCGCTTGCCGTACAGCGAGGCTATCTCGATATCGCGGATTTTCTCATCGTCCACCCGGGCACCGGCATCGTGGTTACCGTGGTAGCCGTGCTCCGGTGCAAATACGATGCGCACGTCCTGGCCCTGTGCTACCAGGAAATCCACCAGATGCCGGTCCTTTACCACCGATGTCTGGTTGACTACCAGCCCCAGGCGCTTACCTGCCAGCTGTGGCAGGTACTGGTCAGGCTGTTCCGCGCCGGTGGCCACGGCCTTGTCCGCAACCTGCGGTTCGGCGCAGGCGCTCGCCAGTACGGCGATAGCGACAGAAGCAATTATTTTTTTCATTTTTTATCTCTCGAAACAAATTTTTCACCGGTATCCGCAACCACAGAAACCCGCGCGCCGTTTTCCCGGCTGATACCGTGCATTTCCAGGCCGCTCTCCTCGATCGCTCCGCAGATGAAATGCAGGATTTCCTCGCTGATACGCTGGCCGGGCACAAGTACAGGGATACCCGGCGGATAGGGCACCACCTCATCCGCAGCGATGCGCCCGATCAGCCCGGTATTCGGGGTGCCATCATCGAGCGTCAATGGTGCGCGTTCCCGCACACCGAAGTAGGCTTCGCGTGGCGTCATTACCTGCTCACTCAATTGTGGCAGGCGCGCACAGCCGGTGGCCGCCGGCTTGCCGTTATAAAGCGAGTTCGCGAGGGATTCGACTGCGGTACAGAAAGCGTCCGCACGCTCCTCATCAATAGCGATGGTGGCCAGTGCCGTCACCGCATTGCCGGTGCTCTTTTCCACCTGGATATTGTGCGACTCGAACAGCCGTCGCTCAAACTCGGTGCCACTAACAGGCAGCGCGGAAAGGTCGATGGTGATCTTGGTTGGGTCAAGGCGTATGCCATCGTCGCGGATCTCCGCCGGCAGCAGTTCATCCAGCCCCAGTGCGCGCACCGGGCCGTTGCCATCCAGGCGCGCACGGATGCCGTTGGCAAGGGAAATGGCGCGGTCCAGTAACCCGTAACCTTCCATTTCCATCTGCATGCGTGCGACATCCAGGCTGGCAATGATGCCGTACTGCGGACTGGTGGAGGCGTACATATTGATGTCGTTGCGAAAACGGGCCCGGTCGAGGTTGTCGCTGCCGATATGCACCATACTCGCCTGTGAATAAGCGGACAGAGTCTTGTGGGTACTCTGCGTCACAAAGTCGGCACCGGCATCCAGGGCTGTCGGGCGTAGCTCGGGATGGAAGCGGCCATGGGCATACCAGGCTTCGTCGATCAGCACCCGGATACCGCGGGCATGCGCGGCGGCCACTATCTGCGGCAGGTCGTAACGCAGCCCGTCATAAGTGCATGAGGTGAGCACCAACAGGCGCGCGTCCGGGTTCTGTGCAATCGCGGCGAGCAATACCTTACGCGGTACTGGCCCGTAAATTCCGTATTTTTCATTGACCGCAGGCTGCAGGTACACCGGTGTTGCACCGCACAGGATCGCCGCATGGTGAACAGACTTGTGGCAGTTGCGATCCACCAGCATCTTGCCGCCACCGGTCATCACGTGCTGGATCACCACCTTGTTGGCGGTGGAGGTGCCGTTGGTGACAAAGTAGGTCTCTCGGCTGCCGAACGCCCGCGCTGCCAGGGCCTGCGCCCGCTGGATAACGGCGGTAGGCTCCAGCAGGGAATCCAGGCAACGCACCGACACCGACAGGTCGCTTTCAAAACTGTGCGCCCCCATGGCTTCGTAGAAATCGCGCCCCCAGCGGCTGTTCCTGAGACTGTTTCCGCCAGCGTGGCCCGGCGTATGCCAGGATTTTGGCACCTGTGCGACATATTGGCGCAACGCATCGGCAAAGGGGGTTTCTGCGCGCTCATCGAGGGCGGACTTGAGCCGCGTATAGGCCTGCGGAATGGTCTGCAGGTCACTGTCGAGCCAGCCATTCAGTAACTGCTGGCGCGGCGCATCCGGGGCAGCGGGCCC
The DNA here is from genome assembly GCF_030270605.1 of Biformimicrobium ophioploci. Lineage (GTDB taxonomy): Bacteria > Pseudomonadota > Gammaproteobacteria > Pseudomonadales > Cellvibrionaceae > Biformimicrobium > Biformimicrobium ophioploci. Next base: position 297,471 of record NZ_BSYJ01000004.1, on the reverse strand, counting down.
CATGAGGAAGATATCCAGGTCCGCGCTGCGTACCTGTGCCGAGCGCAGCGCATCCATGACCAGTTCAAAGGAACAATCGCGCGTATCGATCACCAGCGACTTGAGCGCCGGCAACGCGAGCACGTGAGAAAGCGCATCGATCGGGTGCGCCAGGAAATCCAGTGCAGATTCGCCCGCCTCTTTCGCGCAACGGTCCAGACCATCACGCCAGCGCAGTATCCGTTCCGGTGACGGACCGACAATGGCTACTGCGCAGGGCGCCATTTTCAGGCTCCGTCGCCCTGTCCGGCTCCGGAAACCGCGACTGCCGAGGGCTCCCGAAGGCCCACCGGGGAACGTCCCTGCAGCTGGCCATCGAGCAGCAAAGAACGCAGCAAGGCTCGGTAGACCGGCCCGGTCAGGGCGCCATCTTTACCTTCAAATGCCTTGTAATCGTAGGTATCGATCATCGCGTCTACCACACCAGTGAATGCGCCGTTTTCCAGCGGGGTGCGCATGTTCACCAGGATGTTCTTGTTCCCAGCGGCGCGCGAGGCGGCGAGCAGGCTTTCGAGGCGCTCCAGATAGCCCTCCGCGTTGACCATGCGCGCGGCAGTGGGTTCGGGCCCGCCAATCTCGCGCCAGCCATCAAACGGATACAGGGTGACCGCAATTACGGTGCTGGCTTCCAGTAGCGCCCCGTCGAGCTGCGCAGGGTCGTGCTCATCCGGCGAAGAGACAGTGATACGCACACCTGAAATTTCGCCAGCCTGCTGCAAACGCTCAATTTCTGCTTCGAATACTCCGGCCATGCTGGTTTCCGGCAACAGCAGGTGGATATGGCGTGCATCTTCCGGGCTCAGAGGCAACTGTTCTACCGCCATTACCTGTGTCAGGGATTCACGTGCGAGCGCAAACTCGGCAGCGCGATGATCGCGGTTGCCAAGCTTTTCCTTTGCAGCGGCGAGTTTGGTCTCAACATCCATCACATTCCAGTGCTGGTCGACAAAGCTTTGCTTGAGGCGCTTGACCCGCTGCACCGAAGCCCAGAACTCCTCTTCATTCAATTCACCGCGGTTGAGGGCAATCTCCACGCGATCAATCAGCTTCGACCACTTCTGCAGGTCGGCACGGCTACGGATCTTGATCGGCATAAGCGCGATGTCGGCACCCGCATCAAAGGATTTGATCACCGCATCCTCGACATCGAAGTAACCGGAAATACCGACCATATCCAGCGCATCACTGACCACAACACCATCGTAACCGAGCTCTTCGCGCAGCAGGTCGGTGAGAATGGTACGGGACAGGGTCGCGGGCGCGAGCATTTTCTCGCCATCGCGCCCCTTGAGCATATCGTTACCCAGCGCGGGATACTGGATATGTGCAGTCATCACCAGCGCCGGGGGCGCCTCGGCAAATACCTGCCGGAAAGGTGCCAGATCCAGCGCATCAGCCTCTTCACGGCTGCGTTCCACCAGCGGCAGGCCGGTATGGCTGTCAACGCTGGTATCGCCGTGGCCGGGGAAGTGCTTCACCGCTGTAGCAATGCCTGCAGCGTGGTATGCGCGTACGGCAGCGACACCAAGATCACCAACCACCCGCGGATCCTCACCGAAGGAGCGGGTATTGATCACTGGGTTGTCGAGATTGCTGTTCACGTCCATGGTCGGCGCGAAATTCACATTGAAGCCGAGTGTCTTCAACTCCGCGCCGATGATCGCCGCGCTCTTGCTGGCCCAGCGGGTACCACTGTTTTCGTAGGTCGCGCCGATCGCCATATTGCCGGTAAAGGAAGTGGCCAGCGCGCGGGGCAACCGCACAACACGCCCGCCTTCCTGGTCAATGCTCAGCAACAACGGCACCTGTCCGGGAGAGCGACGCGCAGCCGCCTGCAGGTCATGATTGAGGCGCACAATCTGCTCGATATCCACCAGGTTGTCGGCAAACAGCACGACGCCGCCGGCGCCATACTCGGCGATCAGGTCCGCCAGCTCCGGCTGCAATTCGGTGACCGGCTCCTCACACTTTTCCCCTGCCGGCAGTTCCGGGCAGTAATAGCGGAAGTCGACAATAAATTTCTGGGCGATCGCCTGTCTCAGGACCGGGTCGCCAGTTTTTTCCCCGATACCGCAGCCCGAAAGGTACAGGGCAAGGGCGGCGCAAACCAGTCGTTTTGCAAAAACCATTTCCACTCCATCGTCAGCCGCGAAATCCGGCCATGGCACATCTGGCAGGCATTATTACCCATAGTTTTGCCGGCTGCGTAGCGCACTTTTGCCCATTGTCCGCAGGGATGCACAAAAGACGTTGGCGCTGCACACTTTCTGCAAATTTATTCTGGCGTTTTTCCCGTGATCCACTTTCCCTAATGACGGTAAAGTAAACGTACCTACGCCCTCCGGGCGATGCATGCCTGTGCATTCAAAAACATAAAAAGGCCCCGAGAAGATGCAACTACAATTCGCCCCCCTCGACTGGTGGATCTTTGGCGGTTACTTCGCCCTGATTTCCGTGTTTGCCTGGCAGCTCAGCCGCCGCCCCTCAGGGAATACCCGCGACTACTTTCTCGCAGGCAACGCTATGCCCACCTGGGTGGTGGCCGTATCGGTACTCGCGACGACCCAGTCAGCTGCAACCTTCCTCGGCGGCCCCGATATGGGCTACCGCGGCAACCTCGCCTATATATCTACCAATATAGGCGCAATCATTGCCGCGCTGTTCGTTGCCTACAAGCTCATCCCCATGTTTTACCAGCGCAACCTGGCAACCAGCTATGAGTTGCTGGAGCACCGCTTCGGCGAGAAGGCCAAACAGCAGGCCGGCTTTGCCTATCTGTTCGGCCGGGTATTCGCCAGCGGTGCGCGCCTGTACATGGCCGCCATTGCCGTTTCCATGATCCTGTTCGGCAATATCGAACCCGGAAGCGTCATCGGCGGTATCGCGGTGCTGTGCGCAGTGGGCCTCGGTTACACTTTTGTCGGCGGTGTGCGCGCGGTCATCTGGTCCGACCTGATCCAGTGCATCGTCTATATTGCCGCGGGTATCGCGGTGGCCGGCTACCTGCTCTACTCCATCCCGGCGGACTTTTCTGAAATCGTCGCTGTGCTGGAAAACCCGGCACCGGGCGAGGGATCGAAACTGGCCCTGTTCGACACAACGCTTTCGCTGGGCTCAGCCCATCCGTTCAACTTGTTGGCAGTATTCACAGGCTTTGTCCTGCTGAATATCGCGGCCTACGGCCTTGACCAGGACATGACCCAGCGACTACTGAGCTGCAAGGACAGCAGCGCCGCGGCCAAGAGCGCCATCGGGTCCATCCTGATGGTAATTCCGGTGATGCTGCTATTCATGCTGATCGGCTCACTACTTTACGTGTTCTACCAGCGCCCGGACCTGATGAGCGGCGCCAGCGGCGGCGAAGTCGTTCAGTCGTTTTCCGGTGAAAAGATCACCATCTTTATGTACTACGTACTCAATGAAATGCCGGCCGGCCTGCGCGGCCTGGTGACCGCCGGCGTAATCGCAGCCGCACTGTCCACCCTGAATTCCGGCCTCAATTCCATGTCCTCCGTGCTGATTCAGGATTTCTATCGGCCGCTGCGGGAGAGTCGTGGTGATAAGCTGCCCGAACACCACTATGTCAATGCAGGACGCGCGGGCATGCTGCTTTTTGCCCTACTCCTCGGCGGCATGGCGATCCTGTGTTATTTCTGGCAGAAATTTTCCGATATGCCGCTACTCGCCTTCGCGCTTAGCGTCATGGTGTTCTCATACTCCGGCCTGCTCGGCGTCTACTTCACGGCACTTTTCACCAAGCGCGGCAATGCCACCAGCGTGCCGCTGGCCCTGATCGCGGGCTTCGTCGCCACCTTCGCTATGCAGCCGTACACCCTGAGCAGCCTCAGCGGGATCTTTCCTTCGCTGGCAGAAGTGGATATCGCCTTCCCGTTCCAGCTTTGCATCGGCACCCTGATCGCGTTCGGTGTCTGTTTCGCGGGCTCTTCGTGCAAAGTCGAAGACACTAACGAAGCCTGCGGTGCCACAGCATGAGCCAGTGCATCATCGGCATTGATGGCGGCGGCACCAAAACCGATGCCCGTCTCGTCAACCTGGAAACCGGGGAATGCCGATCGCTGCACGGCGGTCCCGCGCACGTCAACAATGACTGCAGCGGCGCCATCGCCGTGGTACAGGGGCTTGTAGACGGGCTGCTGCACAGCAGCGGCTTTGAGAGAGCGCAAACAACGCTGGTGTGCGGCCTCGCCGGAATCAGTAACAAACCGGAGGCCGCGCGCTTCAGGCAAGCGTTCGAAGGCCAGTTCCGCCAATTCCTGCTGACCAGCGACGCTGTCACATCCACCTGGGGCGCCGGCGGCGGAGAACCCATCGTCATGGTCGCACTGGGCACAGGCTCCGTCGCCATGCGCCTCAACCCCGACGGGAGCAGCGCACAATATGGCGGCTGGGGTTTTTTTATCGCGGACGAAGGCGGCGGCGCTGTAATGGGCCGGGATGCCATTCGTGCAGCGCTGTGGGAATTTGATCGCTGTGAGGGCGACACGACTAAACTCGGCACCATGGCACGCGCACTGGTGGCGCAGATCGGCTCGGACCGCAGCGACATACTGCAGTGGCTGCGCAATGCCACACCAACCAAGTTTGCGTCGTTTGCGCCACTGGTGGTGGAGCATTCCGCGCACAGCGGCAGCGCCAAGAAAATCATGGACCAGGCGGCCCAGGCGGTTGAACGCAAGATTGCCATTGCCCGCGGAAACAGCGACCTGCCGGTTGCCCTGCTCGGCGGGCTATCACCATTTCTGGTGCCATATTTGTCCGATGAAACGCAGGCCATCCTGTGTTCACCCAAAGGCAGCGCACTGGATGGCTGCTGCCTGCTCGCGCGCCGGCTTACTACCGGCAAGATGGCGACTGTATAAATAGTTCAGTTCAGGAAAATTTTATGAGCCACAAAAAACTGATCGAGTCCCTGTCCGGACTGGTTTCCGAGAGCCGAAACCCGGAAACCATGGACATCGACCTGTTGCCCGCCGAGGAAATCCTCAAGCGCATCAACGCCGAGGACCACAAGGTTCCCGCTGCGGTAGGAAAAATCCTGCCAAGCATCGCAACCGTTGTGGAAAAAGTCGTGGACGCTTTCCGCCAGGATGGTCGGCTGATCTACATCGGCGCGGGCACCAGTGGGCGTCTCGGGGTACTGGATGCCGTTGAGTGCCGGCCCACCTACAGTGTGCCGGACTCCATGGTGGTGCCGGTCATGGCAGGCGGGGAATCTGCCATGTTCCACGCAGTGGAGGGCGCAGAGGACGATCCGGACCAGGGCGTTGCAGACCTGAAGAAAATCGGCCTCAACGCGCGGGATGTACTCGTTGGCATCAGCGCCAGCGGACGCACACCTTACGTGGTGGGCGCACTGCATTATGCCAACGAACTCGGATGCGAAACGGTCTCACTGACCTGCAATCCGGGCTCTGAAATCACCAAAATTGCCAAGCATGAACTGACCCCCGTGGTAGGACCAGAGGCGCTCACCGGGTCCACCCGGATGAAGTCCGGTACCGCACAGAAGCTGGTACTGAACATGCTTACCACTGCCAGCATGATCCTGCTGGGCAAGAGCTATCACAACCTGATGGTTGACCTGAACGCGAGTAACGAAAAATTGCGCGCGCGCGCGCGCCGGATTGTCATTGAAGCGACCGGTTGCTCGCTGGAGGTCGCCGACCGGGCACTGGTGGATGCCGGTGAGAGTTCCAAGCTCGCCATCATGATGATCCTGACCAACCTGCCGGCTGAAGAAGCCGAGCAACTGCTGAACAAGGAGCAGGGTTTCCTGCGCCGTGCAGTGCAGTCCCGTGCCGGCTCATAGTGCCCCGTCATAAGGATGCGGAATCAATAAGTAAGGGGTGCCGATCGGCACCCCTTTTTGGTTTCCTCTTAACGTCGGCTTCCTATTATCGGCCTCCTACTGGCTTCGCCCGTAGGCTTCGAGGGTTGCCTTGAGAAAACGGGTCTTGGCCGCCTGTCCTGGCAGCTCGCTGGCGAGCCCAGAGTAAAAGCCCACATTGCCTTCATTCAGGTAAGGGCCGAGATTCTGCGCCAGTGCACGCGAAGCGGAAAAAGAGCCGAGGCGCAGTGTGTGCTCGAACAGGGCGCGAGTTTCGGATTCCAGCTCCGGGTAACGCGCCAGTTCCGGCAGCGACTTCACCAGCAGCTTGCCATCCGGGGTACCCTGCAGCGCGGACAATAGCGCCCTGGCACTCTGTGTACTGGGCGGCTGGCGTGACATCAGGTTTACCGCTTCGGCCTGTACATGGCCGTTTTCGTGCGCCAGCAATGTATCGATCAGGCCTGCCACCTGCGCGTCAAATCCCGGCGTACCCGCAAACGCGCTTTCGAAATCCCGCACCTTCTGCACCAGCATTTCCCCGAGAAGGAAAAAACTCGCGCGCGGATCACTGTCATCGCGGGGGCAGCTGTCAGTCTCGTGACAGGATAACAATGCCCGAATTTCGAAAACGGCTTTCTGCTGCTGCACCGCCATTTCTTCGTCGACCGAGGCAAGCGCTGATGCCTCTGTGACAGCGGCTTCAGGGCCCTGCCGCTCCCTGACTGAGGCGTCTGGTACTGACGGCGCTGCACCCAGCTTACGTTCTGACGTGCTCTCGATACTGCCTGAATCACTAAGCCAGACTGCGGTGCCCACCAGAGATGCGAGCGCGACCAGCGCCACCATCGAACGCTTCATTTCTCACCACTCCGAAGCACTTGCAGACGACGGGCGCTGGCGGCCGCCAGCATCAACAGCAACCAGGCGATTGTACCGCCACCACCGCCCGACTTCTTGGGCTGCTCGGTTGTGGAGCTGCCACTACCAGATCCACTATTTCCCGAGCCACTGCTTCCGGAGCCGCCAGTCGAAGAGGCTTTCGGTTTGTACTCCGCCCAGGCAGCCTGGGTGTTCTCTCCCAGTAATTGACCGCCATAGATATAGCCGATGATGCCCGCGGCACTGATTTTATAATAGACATGGTTGTCCACGCCCTGCACGAGCACTTCATCCACCAGGTGCTCACTGGCGGCGTCCACCTGGCCGATTTCATTCCCACCCGGCATATCTTCGATCTTGATACCGTCTGCGCGTAACACTGTCAGGGTGTCACCCACCTGCGGCACAATCACAGTCTCCAGGCTGGCATGGTCTGCCGCGATCGCCCATTCACCGGCACTGGCCGCAGTGCCACCATAGATATAGCCCTCGACATCGCCGACACGCACACGATAATAACGGTAGAGTTCGGCCTGGTCCCGCACCACCATATCCAGCACCTGATAGACGCCATCGACGGTGGTATCCACGTTGGTGTCGGTACCCCCGGGCGTTTCCCGCAGATTGATACCCTGTACACTGCGGATCGACTGACCAACCTGCTGCAGGCCATCGAGCGCCGCATTCCAGCACTGGTGGCGATCCTGCACCGAGCGGCTAATAGCATCCGAGACCGATGCGCTCGGGTAAACCGTGCTGATGGCCACCACATCATGCTGCAAAGACAGGCAGATAAAGTCCTCCATCTTTTCCACGCAATCCAGTGCACTGCCGTCATAAATGCACGACTCGCCGGACTCCAGCCGCACAACGCGTCCATTCCAGTTCGCGAGGTCATCCGGGTCAATGGCCTGCACCCCGGAGCACCCCTCCGAAGCCTCCACGAAACAGACGATATCCAGTGCAGTTACATGATCCGGGTTCGACATCAGGTCGAGCCAGCTCTGGTTATCATACTTTTCAATGTAGGCTTCATCGTTGCGATACCAGGTATCGCTGGGATCCGTCCAGCGGCAGCCCTTGCTGGGGCCGCCGTTATACATGGAATAGGCCGAACGGGCCCTTTCCCGCCAGTTGCCATCATTGACACAGGTTTCCGACGCTGCGTCTTCCCAGGCAGTGAAGTAAATGTCCATTGCGTATGAAAGGTTGGCAAAAATCTGCCAGCCGGCACCGTTTTCCAGCGCATCGAAATGCCAGCGATCATCGACCTGCATCATGCCGTGACCGTGGCCGCTGTCCCCGCGGATCATTTTCAGGCGCGCGTCTTCCGCGGCCTCGCGGTAATGACTCCAGAAGGTCTCCTGCTGCGCCACTGCCAGCATGGCATGTACCCAGGCTTCGGCCTCGCCTTCCGCCGGTGTTTTGCGCTGGCTGAGGTAGTAGAGCGCGGACTCGCGGATGACCGAGTGCATTTCGTCGATATAGCGTGCGCGTTCACTGATTCTGTCCAGGCTGTCATTGAAGACCAGTGGACCGAAATTTTCGTAGGCGAACTGCGGATCACCCCAGGGGTCTATGTCGCAGCCTTTCGGCACGCGGCCATAATTCCACTCACCCTCCACCGGGTTTCCACAGAGATAGTAGTCGGGCGTATCCCACGGTGCCGCCTGGGCGGCGGCACCGACCAGCAACAGCGCGCTGGAAAGGAAACGGAGGTGGTTCATTATTTTCATATCTTGCCTCCAGGTATACAGGGAGATTTTTGGGCCGGCCCCGATCGCTATTGCGTGTTGGCCAGGCCCTGGTCTTCTTCGGGAAAATTCTCATGCAGCGCATCTAGCAGCGGCTGCAACTTGTGTGGACGGTACTTTTCCAGAAGCGCCAGCAAGGTCGCCAGGCTTTTGCGATCCGGCTCACCGCTCACGTCCCAGGGCCGAAAGTGCATCTGGAAGGAGCGCAGGGTGGCGTAGGTCTGCGGATCTATTTCGCCTGTCAACTCCAGCCCATAGCCGTAGGCTGCAAGTGCCTCCTGTACCACACCGACGGATACCGGCACTTCACGCAGCTGCTCCCAGTAGGACTCAACCTTGTCGTTGTCATACCAGGCACCGATGCCCTCTTTCGCCAGCGCTTCCCACGGAAAGCGGGGGCCCGGGTCGGTGCGACGCATCGGCGTGATATCCGCATGGCCGACAACCTGGGTCGGGCCAATATCCGGGTGTCTGGCAAGGATGTCCTTCACCAGCTCAACCAGCAGGTCAATCTGCTTACGGTCATAATCGGGGTACCGGCAAAGTTGCGATGCCCTGGCCTTTCTGGCGTAAGCTGCGGGATCCTGAGCCATGGATTCGGGCTCATCAGGTTCCGCAATATCGGTTTTCGCCGGCGGCTCCGCCCTGCAGCGTACCTGCTGGACCAGCTCGATACCGATGGACTGGCTGTTCAGGTTGTCCACACCCTGCCAGTGACTGCTGCCGGCATGCCAGGCACGGCGCGATTCATCCACAAGCTGCTGTACCCGCAGCTCCTCTTCGTCCCAGGTATCGTCAAACCGCTCGGGAATCAGGTAGTGCGCGCTGACCGCGTGGGGCGCCGTCAGTGCGCGGACCGAATGCTGGTAATCAATGGCGGTATGGTGAATCACCAAAAAGCCAACACGGCCATTGTGGTTATTGGAAGGCAGCTGCTCGATCGAGGTATTGGTACAACCCGCAAGCACGGAAATTGTTGCCACAGCAGCGGCCAACTTGAAAATTTTTTTCATATCCAGATCTTAAAAAGGCACTGCCCCCGGGGAAGGAGACAGTGCCTGACACTCAAACCCAACGTGGAAACGACAAAGCAGGCTTTTGGCCCCTGCGCCGCTTCCGATACCTACAATACCGCACAGCTCCGCATCTAGGCCTTCAAGTTTCAGCAGCAAACCCATAAAAATGTGCAATTATTCCGCAATTTGACGTATCGCAATTTTTTCTTAAATGGGCTTAAATAGGCCCTAAACAATAATGCAATAAGCACACTCATGAAGAAGAAAGTCCTGGTCGTAGACGACGCAAGTAATATCCGCGAAGTCGTGTGCTTCGCACTTTCACAGTCCAATTTCCAGCCACTGGATGCCGCCGACGGCAAACGGGCACTGGAGCAGTTCGAGCTGCACAAGCCCGACATGGTGATCCTCGATATCGGCATGCCGGATATCGACGGCACCGAGGTCTGCCGACTGATTCGTCAGAAAAGCAATGTACCCATCATCTTCCTGTCCGCCCGTGACGAGGAGCTGGACCGGGTGCTGGCGCTGGAGCTCGGCGGCGATGACTACGTGTGCAAACCCTTCAGCAACCGTGAACTGATCGCGCGGGTCAAGGCCCTGTTCCGCCGCAGTGGCGGCGAGCTGGCCAGCAAGGAAGCCAACAGCAAGCTGGTACATGGTTACCTGTCCATGGATACCAGTGCGCACTGCGCCCACTGGAACGGCAAGCCGCTGGACTTCACCGCAACCGAATTTTCCATGGTGCGGGTCCTGATGGAGCGCCCCGGCCATGTCTTCAGCCGTGACGTCCTGGCCGCGGGCGCATACCAGCGCCAGACAGTTGTCAGCGACCGCACCATTGACAGCCATATGCGACGCGCGCGGGCCAAACTGAAGGAAGCCGGCGGCCAGCCAATCGAGACGGTGCACGGTGTCGGCTACAAACTTAACGACTGCAGCGCGCTGGTATGAGGCTCAGGCTCAGCACATTACTGGTGCTGCTGAACCTGACCGCGCTGAGCGCGCCCTTCGTTGCCTTTTACTTCCTAAAGACCTACGACAGCGGCCTGGTAAGACAGACAGAGAGGGAGCTGCTGGCACAGTCTGCAGCCATCGGTGCGGCGTTCCGCGATGCCCTGAACGAGCAGGGCATCGGCACAGATTACGGCACCCCTTCCGAGCGCTTTGAGCCCTCTTTCCTGGCCAGTAACCCGGGTATCTGGTTGCCGGAAGAGGCCAACCTTTCCCTGTCCGACACCCCGATTCTGCCCCCCTCTGAACCCCAGCGCAGTAATGTGCGCGCAGACCCCATCGCATTTTCCGCCGGACAACAGTTCAGCCCCTTTCTGCGCGGCATCCAGATGAAAACCCTGGCGGGGCTGCGCGTACTGGATTACCAGGGCATCGTGGTGTCCAGCACCGGTTTTGATGTCGGCTCTGACTTGTCCGGCCGGGAGGAAGTCAGCGAAGCCCTGCGAGGCCAGACCGGCCGGGCCCTGCGCTCACGTGACCATATGGAGGAGAAGCCGGATCTCGCATCGATTAGCCGCTCCAACCGCTTCCGCGTACACGTGGCCTACCCGATCATCCGGGAGGATCGGGTGGTGGGCGTCGTGTATAGCATTCGTACACCAAAAACTGCCGTCAAAGACCTCTACGAAAAAAACAACCTGCTATTTGTGGTCGGCGGTATTTTCTCGCTGGTCATCGGGCTCGCCATGCTCGCATCTCTGTCGCTCTCCCTACCGATTCGCGCACTGGTAAGGCAGGCGGAAAACGTGATTCGCGGTAACCAGAAAGGCCTGCAACCACTCAAGCACCCGATCACCAAAGATTTCGAGATCCTCTCGAATACCATGAGCGAGCTGGCGAACACCCTCGCCCGCCGCGCCGGACAGATCAAGAGCTTTGCCTCCAGCATTTCGCACGAGTTCAAGACCCCGATCACCTCGATCAGCGGAGCCGTTTCGATTCTGCAGGACCATGAAGGCGAGCTGTCTGTTGAACAGCGCCAACAGTTCCTGCACAACATATCCGAAGACGTCACGCGCATGAACCAGCTCATCAATCAGCTGCTGATGCTCACTCGCGCGGATGTAGTAAAGAGCCCGGCGGCCAGCTCCGACCTGGCAGCGGCCATCCAGCGCGCGACCAAGCGCTACGAACCCAACTTCGAGGGCATCCACGCCTACTTCAGCCGCAAGGGCGCGCTGGTGGACATGCCGGAAGAACTGCTGGACAGCGTGATCATCAATCTGTTCCACAACGCCATGCTGTACGGCGGCGACAAACTGGAAATCAGTGTCCATATACTCAATAAACAGGTTGAGATGATTTTCTCGGACAACGGCGATGGCATCGCGGCAGAAAACCGCGAGAAAATCTTCAAACCCTTCTACACCACCGGCGAATCGCGCGGCGGCACAGGCCTCGGCCTGCCGATCGTAGCAACCCTCCTCAAGAACCACGGCGGTAATATCGAGTTGCTGGAAAGTACTGGCGGCGCAACTTTCAGATTGATATTTGCCCGGGCAGCCAAGGCGAGCATAGTCGAGGCGCAGGGATCAGAGCAGTGTAATGGGGTCAGAGCGGAAGCTCTGACCCCTTAACTTCGGGACCAGATGGAGTCAGAGTGATAACTCTGACCCCGCCATCCAAACGAAAAGGGGTCAGAGCCGTTGGCTCTGACCCCATGAATCCTTTTCCTAACTTATTGGGGTCAGAGCTTGCGCTCTGACCCCTTTTATCTTCAGACATAAAAAAACCCCGGCAAAGCCGGGGTTTTTTAAGCTTTATAGAGCTTAGAAGTGCAGACCGAATGACAGCTGGACACGGCGCGAGTTATAGCGAGAACGCGGCGTACCGAAAAGCGGACTGTCAACATACGGATCGTAGTTGTAACCCGTTTGACGATCAAACACGTTGAACAGATCTGCGCGGAACTGCAACGTATAATCGGATAACACCTTAAAATCCTGAGTATAGTTCAGATCCAGCTGCCAGTGACTCGGGCTGCGACGGCTACCAGCGGCTTCCGCATAGCGAATAGTATCACTGGAATATCCATAAATGGAGCCGTCCCACGCTTCCCAAGGTTGGCCTGACTGGTACACGAAGAAAGCACCTACGTTCGCATTCCAGTCCGTAGTGTAATAACCGTAGGTCTTAAAGATATGGGGGCGATCACCACGCAATACGCCATCCTTGTTATCCCAGAGCTGGCGTCCTTTTCCGTCCGCCAGATTGGAAGAACCGATGAACAGGTTGGCATCGTTATAGCCAGAAGTGTTGTCCTGGTCGAAGTTACCCGTATAACGGCTACGGACATATGACGCACTCAGGTAACTCCGTTCACCCTCCCACTTAGCTTCCAGGCTGAACTCCCAGTACTTGGTGTAAGCATCGTCCAACTGTGCAATGACGTAGGAAGAGCCGCCGATTTCCGCGCGGATATCTTCGAGGTCATCCACGTAAGCACCTTTGGCTGCGATATCAGCCGGTACGCACTGGTCGCCCTCACCGTCGTTATTGGCGTCTACACCATAGCAGCCGTAAAGACGCGAGTAGTTCCAGGTATCTTCCCAAAAGTTGCTGCCTTCGCGATATCGCACATGGGAGCGGATACTCCAGCCGTTATCAAAGCCCTTAGTCGTGCCAACAGTCAGTTCGTCAGTTCGACGTGGATCCAGGTCATCCTGGAACACCTTACCAGAGGAACCTTCCTTCGGCTCGGACTGGATTACGTTACCGTTTTCGTCGAACCAGACTTCCAGGGTCGCGCGGGTATTACGGTCCCAAGACGCAGCACGGGCGAGGGAAGAAGCTTCCGGGTTATAACTAGCGAAGTTAGCAAAAACAGTATCTTCGCCATTGTAGGCCCAGGTTACACCCAGTCGCGGCTGAATCATGTCTTTCCAATCAACTTTATACATCTCGTACTTGTGGCCTGGCGCATTTTCGAAGCCAGAGTAGTTTCCACCTACTTCACGCAGACCCTGTCCGTACAGGATGTCCTGACTGATCAGGAAACCGACGTTAAAGGTGAAGTCGCCGTACTCAATCTTGTCATTAATTTCAAGATTATAAGACTCGCTGTAGGAATCGATCGGAGCAACAGTGGTGCCGTCAGCCTGCACCAGACTCATTTGCTGAACGTAGGCACGGTAGAAGACATCCTGGCCATTAAACTCTGCCAGGTCGAGACCACCGATCACCTGCACTGACCCCCAACCGTTGGACTTGCGCGCCAACTCTTCACGGCCTTCTGACCAGCGGAAGCCTGCGTGTAGCTCGTGACTGGTGTCACCCCATTCCAGAGCGTGATCCAGAGACATTTCAAAGCTTTCACGATAAAAGTTCTGGTCGTTGATCAGACTATATGCACCAACGCCGCCACCACCATAGATTAATCCATCATCTCCCTGATACCCGTGCTGTAGAATAATCGGTGCAACAAACGCGTTGTACGCATCCTCTCCATCAATCAAGTTAGGTACGCTCAGGTAGCCCATTTGATCCAAATTATTCACATCCAGACCATTTGCGAGGCTTGGCTGAACTCCCAGCAGGACATCGGGTAGGCTGGCCGTTTCATGGGCGTAGGTATTGTATTCAGCCGTAAATGTGGTGCTGTCATTGATCACCCAGGAGCCGTCCAAAGTGAAAATTTCCTGGATCGTTTCACTACCAATGGAAACTGAGTCGGCCTCATTGTATGAGATAGAAGCACCTTCCCCTATATTTTCGGAAGTGCGATAACTCATATTGACCAAAATATCATCGGTAGGGGCGTAAGTCAGCTTACCAAAGTACTCGTCACGCTCGACAGAATAGTCCTTAGCCGGGCCGTAAGCAGTTTCCTTATTGTCACGGTGTGTGCGCGGCCCATAATAGGAACCATAGTAAAACAGGCGCTCCGGAATAATTGGGCCGCTGGAATAAACATGGGCCCAATTCTTGTCTAGTTCGTATTCTGTTCCAGCTTTCGTGTCACCAACAAGAGATTTTGGCTGGAAATAGTAGGTGGCACCTGATTGAAATTCATTAGTGCCAGATTTTGATTTGGTATCTACTGCAAAACCACCTGAGCGATTGAAGCCTTTAGCCACAGCTCCACCGCGTTCAACAGCTACTTGCTCCAAATCATGATTTGATGGCTCAGCAGACAGCGTGCCAAACATCGGTAAAGTAATGTCTACGCCATCAAACGCATAAGTGTTGTCCTGGCCACTACCCCCGGCGCTCGGACCACGAACAGAGTCCTGTGTAAACTGAACGCCCGGCAGCAGCTTCATCAAGTCGCGGTACTCCAACCCGATCGGCACCCCCTTAACTACATCTGCGCCCATGGCATTTGAGAGGGAAGCCTCGCCAGCTGCGCTTACAACCTCGCCATAAACCATCACTTCTTCGAGCTCATTGGCAGAAAGTTCCGCATCCAGATCCAGCACAACCATCGTGGATTGGTCCAGCAGAACCTCGGCGTTGACAGTACGCTCGGTACCGTCTTCGGCTGTGAACGTCAGGGTATAGGTGCCCGGAATCAGCAGCGGCAGCTTGAACTCGCCATCTGCGTCAGTCTTGACGGTACGGGCACGCGGCATAACCTTACTTTTAGCAGTAACAGTTACGCCGGACGCTTCCGCCGGGTCATCCATAGTTACACGGCCTTCGATACTACCGGCCTGTTGAGCCATCGCCGAGGCAGACAGCAGCGCACCCGCGAGCACGCTGGCTGAAATCCCCAGGGATGATACGCGTCGGTGCCCCCGCACTGACTCGCTCAGCTTTTTCTTGTTAAACATAGTAATCAGCTCCCGATTTACTTTTTAGTTATCCATGGAACAACGTTGCCACCTCCTGCTTAGGCGGTTGGCAAAAACCTAAGACCGTGGAACCCAGATACAGGTAGGTGATTCGATTCTCCTATAGCCGCATGACAATCACCAATGGGATTGGTGCCGCGCGGAATAATATTTATCGTCTTTTTTGTGCAAATTATCACAGACGAAAAAGTGGACGGGAATTCAAAGGCTTGCACAGATGACCTAAATCAACAGGCCCGGAGAAACGATCAAAAAAAAACCACCCCGAGGGGTGGTTTTTTGGTAATTCCGATCAAATTGATCAGAATTTGGCCGAGACGCCCATGTAGTAACGACGGCCATACTGGTTGATGTCACCGGTGCGGCTATCGGAACCCCAGTAGCTTCCCTGCTCTTCATCAGTCAGGTTCAACATCTGCAATACCACAGAGACGTTGTCGGTAACCTGGTAAGAGAGGTTCGCATCAATCTGGCCATAGCCATCCTGGTACCGGTCCAGGCCATTGCGGTTGGTTCCGGTGTAGTAGTGGGAACGGTAGTTGTATGCAAGACGTGCAGAGATACCGTGGTCCTCATAGTAACCGGCCACGTTGAAGGTATCGCGGGAATTGGAAGGCAGTTTCTTCTCAATGCCCAGCGCTTTTTCTTCATCGGTTTCCAGCATATCCGCATCGGAGTAGGTGTAGTTGGCCTGCACACCAAAGCCATTACCGAAATCGTGCTGGACAGCCAGCTCCACACCCTGGTTCACGCCACCAATGCCATTGACAGGAATGGTGATGCGGTAGTTACCGAATACGCCGTTCTCGTCCGGCAGGTCTTCACCAACGTTGGTGGTGTCGATGTAGGAGTCGATATCCTTGTAGAAGTAAGCCACGGACACGATGGAGGAGTCGGTGAAGTAGTATTCCGCTGACAGGTCGTACTGGGTCGCACGGTAAGGCTCGAGCTCCGGGTTACCACCGGATCCGAAACCATCATACGGCGGCACCCAGACGCTCTTGGCGTAGGCACGACGCATGGCCAGGTTGTCGTAGTCCGGACGGGAAAGAACCTTCGAAGCAGCAAAGCGCAGGATGGTGTCATCGCGCAGGTCGTAGTTCAGGTTCAGGCTTGGCAGGATGCTGGTGTAGTCATTCTCGATTTCACCAGGCTGCAGGCTCCAGGTATCCGGGTTCCAGGAAACCACCTTGACGATCTGGTAACCCTTGCTGGTGCCGTCAGTCTGGGCATAACGCAGACCGACATTACCGCGGAGTTTTTCCACCTCGAAGTTACCCTGGACATAGGCAGAAGTAACCTGCTCTTCCATCTCGAAGCTGTAATCCGGGCGGTAGTTAAAGCGCAGCGCCGGGTTATCCACAGTCCACTGCTTCCACGCCGCGTGATCAAACTGGTACAGGCCCTGCTGGCGCGGCTCTTCCGCCATGAAGTCGGCGAACTGCGCACCGTTGGCGAACTGGTCCAGGGTCGCGCTGCCGATCCAGACTTCCTTCCACAGGTCAGAAGACTTGACGTGATCCCGGTACTTCATGCCAACGTCGACGGAGGTAAACCAGTCGTTATCCAGCTCGAGATTCAGGTCGGCCTGGAAGTAGGTCTCTTCCTCTTCGTTCGCAAAGGTATTGCGGTGGGTATAGATACGGGAGTAGTCGGCCGGGGTCAGGTCGCTTTCAATGCTGTAAGACGGCGTACCGGTCACATCAAAGGAGGTATCGGCACTGGCCTGGAACTCGATCTGGTCATCGACCACATCACCTTCCGCAGTAGTACGGCCCAGCTGTGCAGTCAGGGTATAGCCTTCGCCCTGGTACTCCACTTTCAGGTTGTGGGCTGCAGTCTCGTAGCCACCATCCTGGTTGTTGGTGCTGTACAGGACTTCTTCCCTCCAGGTACCACTACCGGCATCGTCAGCAGCACTCGCGGATACAACCGTGTTGCCCACCAGCTCAATATCCGTCAGGCCGCCCAGCGCGCCGGAGTTCCAGGCACCATTGGTAAAGTACTGGTTGGACTGGTCGACCTTGGAGAACAGGTTGGTCTGTACAATATTCAGGTTGGCCAGCGGCTGCCACTCGAAGGTAGCCATTGCGGTGCTCAGGTCACGATCAGAGGTTGCTCGGGTAGCGCGGACATTGTCCGGAACAAATACTTCTTTCTGGCCGAGCGTAGCTGGTGTGTAACCGCGATAGCCCACACCCTGTGTGTCGCGCTGGTTGTGGTACTGCTTGTCGATATAGCCCACGTTAAAGCCGAAGTCGGAGGCTTCGTTTTTCCAGGAATAGAAACCGGATAGCGCCGGGCTGTGCTCGCCGCTGGACTCCTGGTAAAAGTCTTTTACGGAGAAAGCCGAGTAGTTGGCATCCGTGTCCAGCGGGGTACGGGTCTTGACGATCACGGTGCCACCGATGGAACCTTCTTCAACCTTGGCCTGTGCAGACTTGTGCACCTCCAGGGTATCGATGATCTCCACCGGCAGCAGCGAGTAGTTGAAGCTGCGGCTTGGCGGGTTGCCGACGCTGGCTGATGCCTGCGCTGTCGCCACGTGCTGACCGTTGAACAGGGTCATGTTCAGGTAAGGTGCCGTGCCGCGGATGCTGACCTTGTCGGCCTCGCCTTCAGATTTCTCCACGGAAACACCGGCAACGCGCTGCAGGGCATCTGCAACCGTCTGGTCCGGGAACTTGCCCACGTCCTCGGCAGAAATGGCATCCACCATCACGTCGGACATGCGCTTGATATTCAGGCTGCGCTGAACAGAACCGCGGATACCGGTGACTTCCACCTGCTCAATAATTTCGGCATCCTTCTTTTTTTCTTTCTTCTGCGCTTCTTCCTGCGCATAGGCAACGCCCGACAGGCCGGCACCCAGAACCAGGGCAACCTGTGCGGCGATAACATTCCGCTTGAATTGACTCATCGACTTAATCCTTCCGCTAGTGCGATAAAAAATTTCTAGTTTTTATGAAACAACGCGCGAAGAATCGCCGATTTGTGATCGCATTTGCAGAGCTGCCGGCGCAAAGGCTGAAGTTGCAGCGGAAAAATGCAGGAGTTCAACCACGGTTTTGCACGCATTTTGCACTTCAGCCTGATCGTCTGTCATACCGGTGCCATCCGTTTGCGAAACACAGACACAGACGTACCGGCTGTACGATCGATCCAGCTGCGCAACGTGCCGGGTTGTCGTGGAAGAGTACGCCAAGGTGGCAACTCAGGTGCGTTGTATGGGAAAGCGGGTGCTAATTTAAGGGTCTGACAATAAATGCAGGCTCTTCACGACATGGACGTCAGTACAAGCCAGGCGATCACCACCATCTGCCCTTTCTGCGGCGTGGGCTGCGGCATGACGCTGCAGGTACAGCAGTCAGGGGCCGGCACCCGGCTCTCCGGTATTGCACCTCAGCTCAACCACCCGATCAGTCGCGGCCAGCTGTGTGCCAAGGGCTGGAGCACACCGTTCGCTATTGATGCTGCCGACCGGATCAAAACGCCACTGCGACGCACGCCAGGTGGCTTTCAGCCCATTAGCTGGGCCGAGGCCCTGAAAAGCATTGGCGAGAGTATCCGCACAATTCTCGAGGAAGATGGCCCACAGGCACTGGGCGTGATCAGCAGCGCGCGCGCCACCAATGAGGACAATTATGCGGCACAGAAATTCGCCCGCGCAGTGCTCAGGACCAACAACGTGGATCACTGCGCCCGCATTTGCCACAGCCCGACGGTAGCCGGCCTCAAGCAAACGCTCGGCTCCGGCGCCATGACCAACAGCGCGTCGGATATCGAGCAGACCGATCTGATTGTCGTTTTCGGCGCAGACCCGACGGAAAACCACAGTATCCTCGGCGGCCACATTCTGCGTGCCCGTGAACAGGGCACCCGCCTGATTGTGGTGGACCCGCGCAAGACGCGACTGGCACGCATCGCCGACCTGCACCTGCAACTCAGGCCCGGCAGCAATATCGCGTTGGTTAACGCCCTGCTGGCGGAGATCTTCGCCAACAACTGGCAGGCCGATCAATTCCTGGACGCCCGCTGCGAGGGGCTCGATGCACTGCGTAAATCAGTAGCCAGAACAGACGCCGATGCCGGCGCGGAGGTCACCGGCGTCGCCCCCGAACTCGTCCGTAGCGCCGCCCGGGAATACAGCCAGGCAAAAAAAGCCATGATCCTCTATGGCATGGGTGTGACCCAGTATGTCAGTGGCACCAATAATGTGATTGCACTTTCCAACCTGGCCTTGGCCTGCGGTCAGATCGGCAGGCCCGGAACCGGGGTCAATCCGCTACGCGGACAGAACAATGTCCAGGGTGCCTGCGATATGGGCTGCCTGCCGAATGTCTACCCCGGTTACCAGGCGGTGGCGGAAGAGGAAATCCGCAACAAGTTTGCCCGCGCCTGGCAGGTGTCGGTTGCGGAGCACGCGGGCCTCACGTCCCTGGGGATGACACTGGCCACGCTCGAGGACAAATTTCGCGGCCTGATCCTGTTTGGAGAGGACCCGGTGGTGACAGATCCGGACCAGACCCGTGAGCGACGCGCACTGGACAAGCTGGACCTGCTGGTGGTGGCAGAGCTAACCATGACAGAGACCGCAAAGCAGGCCGACTTTGTTTTGCCGGCGGCATCCTTCGCGGAAAAAGACGGCACCTTCACCAACTGTGAAAGGCGGGTACAGCGGGTGCGCAAGGCGCTGCCCCCACCGGGTGAGGCCCGCGCCGACTGGCAATGGCTGGGCGACATTGCGCGCGAGCTTGGCAGCGACGCACTGGACTGGGAAAGCGCCGAGGAAATTTTCGATGAGCTTGCCGCGCTGACGCCGATATACAGCGGCATGACTTACGCTGGGCTCGATCGTGAGCATGGCTTGCAGTGGCCATGTAACAAGGAAGCGCCCCAGGGCACTGCGATTCTGCACAGCGACCGGTTCCCGATTGGGCGCGCGCGCCTGATCCCGGTTCACCACGTCGAAATCGACGAGCCCGCAGATGACGAGTTCCCACTGGTGCTTACCACCAACCGACTGCACTTTCATTACGGTTGCGGCTCAATGAGTCGCAAGTCACCACTACTGGAAAGGGAAACACCGGACGGCATCCTCTTCATCAATTCCTTCGATGCCCACAACCTGTCGTTAAGCCAGCACAGCCCGGTGAAGGTCAGTTCGCGCCGTGGTTTTATCGAGACCCGCGCCATCATCAGCGACGAGGTGCCGGCAGGACTGGTGACCATGCCCTATCACTTTCGGGAAGCGCCTTCCAACCGGCTCACCAACAATGCCATGGACCCGGTCACCAAGATGCCGGAACTGAAGGCCTGTGCCGTGCGCGTGGAGCCCCTCCCCGCAGATGCACAGCCGCGCACCATGGACGAAATCCTCGCTGATGAAGCCCGCGAGGTGGCCGGTGACTGATTACCTGATCGACAGCCCCATCACACTGGCAAAGCATATTGGCCAGAGTCGCGACCTGTGGCAACTGAAAGAAAACGACAGTGGCGAGCGCGGCTGGCAGCTGAGCGCACCAGAAATTTTCAGTGCACTGCGCTCACCGGATGCCATGGAATCTGCAAAGCAGTTTTTCTTTGCGCCGCGGGAAAATATCTTTCAATTCGACGGCAACCAGTTCAGGGAAAGCCTGCCCGCGCCAGAACCCTTTGCCCTGGTGGGCGTAAGTAGTTGCGACCTGACCGCAATTGCCTACCAGGACCACTTCTTCCGGGATGACCCGCATTACCAGGCAAGGCGGCAGCAGGCATTGCTGGTGGGATATGAGTGCCTGTCTCCCTGTGCGAAAGGCTTCTGCCCGAGCGTGGACGCTGGGCCCGGCGCGCGTGAAGGCAGTGCAGACCTGGTGTTACACCAGTTGCAGGAAGACCAATGGCTGCTGCGGGTACTCACCGATACCGGTGCCCGGGCACTGGAGGGGCTTGTACTGGAGAAAGCCGGCGATGCCGCACAGACACAACGGCACAATCAGATCGAGGCATGCATCGAAGCCTTTCCTGACGACAGCCATATTCATGCCGGCATTGAAGCAATCAACAGTAACAGCGTTGCGCAGGAGACGTGGGATGCGGCGGGCATCCAGTGCCTGTCCTGCTCTGGCTGTACCACCCTGTGCCCCACCTGTTCCTGCTACGGCACTTCAGACCACACAACAGGCGATACCATGATACGCGAGCGTTTCTGGGATTCGTGCCTGTATGACGGTTTCCAGCGTGAGGCCAGCCAGAACAACCCTGCCGGTGCGGCAGGCGACCGGGTACGCCGTTTCTGGTACCACAAATTCAGCCGGGAATTTTTCCAGGCTTCTGACAACCCGGGGCCTGCCGATCGCTACGGGTGTGTCGGTTGCGGACGCTGTGAAGTGACCTGCCCCGGTGTGATCGGCGTACATAGCATGATGAAAAAAATTACGGAATAAGCGAGGCTGCCACATATGCAGAGCCTGGTACCCGAACCGATCGAGATCCTCTCCGGTGTCGAGGATGGTGAAGCCGCAAGGCACTTTCGCTTCCGCTTCTGCGGCCAAAGCGATAGCAATCTCAAGAAGTGGCAAAGCACCAGGCCCGGGCAGTTTTTCATGTTATCGGTGCCCGGCGCCGGTGAGGCGCCGTTTACATTTACCACCCTGCCCAATGCGCAAGGCGAGTTCAGTGCCCTGGTCCGGCGCATGGGTCAGGTGACCGGCGCGCTGTTCGAAAGAAAACCGGGCTATACACTTGGTGCGCGCGGCCCGTTTGGGCACGGCTGGCCTGTCACTGACGGCGATACCGAAAAAGTCCTGACCGAAAAGGCCCTGATTGTCGGTGGCGGTTGCGGGCTGGCGCCACTGGTCAGCCTGGTTGAGCACCTGATCAACAGCGGCACACCACCTGTTGCACTCGTCTATGGCGCACGCACTGCCGCGGCACAGGTACTGAATCCCGAGCGCAAGCGCTGGCAGAGCCAGCTGCCTCTTTTCGATATCGTGCAGCAGGGCAACGGCTGCCAGTACCGGGGCACCCCCCTCGACCTGCTACCAGAGGTCCTCAATCAGGTGGGCGAACCAGAGCGCGTATTCCTGTGCGGCCCGGAAATCATGATGCACACGGTTGCAGAGTTTTTCGTGCAACGCGGCCTTCCCGCAAGCGCGATCTGGATGTCCATAGAGCGGCGCATGCACTGCGCAACCGGCACCTGTGGTCACTGTTATCTCGAGCACCAGTATGTGTGCAAGGATGGACCCACCTATCGCTGGGACAAACTGGCTCCGCTACTCGCAAGAAGTTCCGGCGCCGGTGCGCTCGCAGATTTTCACTGCTGAGCGGGAGGAACACCATGTCTTCACCCTTCGACGCCTACAAGCCGGACCAGATTGCACAACTGGTGGAAAACGTCGGCATAGCCAAGTCCAGGCTGCCAGCCTTGCAGACCATGACACTGGCCTTTCTTGCCGGTGCCTTCATCGCATTCGGGGGTATGTTCTATACCCTTGTGATTACTGGTAGTGAACTGGGCTTTGGCCCCACGCGCCTGCTCGGCGCCATCGTATTCAGCACCGGTCTGGTACTGGTCATCGTCGCCGGCGCGGAGCTTTTTACCGGCAACAACCTGATTGTAGTGGCCTGGGCAGAGCGGGATGTCAGCACCCCGCGCTTGCTGCGCAACTGGATACTGGTGTTTACGGGCAACTTCATCGGATCCGTGGCCACCGCCTGGTTTTACAGCCTTTCCGGCGCTACCGGGCTCGGAGCCGGCGAGCTGCTCAGTACCATCCACGGCATTGCCGAGGGTAAGGTGGCACTGGACTGGCAACAGGCATTTTTTCGCGGGCTGCTGTGTAATGTGCTGGTCTGCCTCGCCGTCTGGCTGACCATTGCCGCGCATACAGTCGAGGGCAAGATCACAGCCATTATCCTGCCGATCTCGGCCTTCGTGGCACTCGGGTTTGAACACTCCGTTGCCAACATGTACCTGATTCCGGTGGCCATGTTTACGGGCAGCGACATCACCATCAACCAATTCCTCACCAACCTGATCCCGGTCACCCTGGGCAATATTGTCGGTGGCAGTGTTTTCGTGGCACTGGTCTACTGGGTCTGTTACCTTCTGCCGAGGCACCATGACTAGGGCCCTCCCGCCACGCGTAAACCCCAATTGCATTGGCGCTCCAAAATAAAAAGAAATAACAGGGTATGCCGGTATGGCTTCGAAAACACCAAAGGCACTCAAGGGTGGCGGCCTCGAGAAGGTCATGTATACCCTCAAGACCGCGCGCAGGATAGGCGTAAAGGCGTCGGCGAAGGCACTGACGGCGCACAATGCCTGCAAGGCCTGCGGGCTCGGCATGGGCGGCCAGAAAGGCGGCATGACCAACGAGCTGGGCGAGTATCCGTCCGTATGCAACAAGAGTGTGCAGGCCCAGTCCACCGACACTCAGGCGCCGATTCCCCATGAGATCTTCGAACACCCGCTGTCTGAGCTTCAGGAGCTCGATGGCCACAACGTAGAACACCTGGGTCGACTCGACACGCCGCTGTACAAAGCCGCTGGTGATGATCGGCTGCAGCCAATGGACTGGGATGCCGCGCTCGCACTGGCGGCGGAGCGGTTTATCGCCTGCGCCCCGAAACGCTTTTTTGCTTACGCTTCCGGCCGCTCCTCCAATGAGGCGGGCTTCGTATTGCAGCTACTGGCCAGGGCCAAAGGCACCAACAACGTCAACAACTGTTCCTACTTTTGCCACCAGGCCACCGGGGTCGCGCTACACAATGCCATTGGCACCGGCACCGCCACCGTACAGCTGGCGGACCTGGACCAGTGCGACCTTGTCATCCTGGTCGGCGCCAACCCGGCCTCCAATCACCCGCGCCTGATCCATAAATTGCGCGGTGTGCGCGAGCGCGGCGGACAGGTTCTGGTCATCAATCCCGTGCGTGAACCGGGTCTGGTGCGTTTTGCCAGTCCCAAGAGCCTGCGCTCCCTGATTGCCGGGGGTGACGAGATTGCCAGCGACTACCTGCAGCCCAAAGCCGGCAGCGACCTGTGGCTGTTTATCGGCCTCGCCAAGGCTATCGTCGCGGCTGGTGCAGAAGACCGGCGGTTTATGCAGAATCACACAGAAGGCGCCGACGCCTACCTGGAATTTATTGAGCAAACGGGCTGGGACACAATCGGGCAGGCTACCGGCCTGTCCCGTGAGAGCATAGAGGCAGCTGCAGAAATCTACGCCCAATCCACGCACACAATTTTCGCCTGGGGCATGGGGCTCACCCATCACCGCCACGGTGTGGATACGCTCGAAGCGCTGGCCAACCTGAGCCTGATGCGCGGCATGGTGGGCAAACCCGGCGCCGGGCTGCTGCCGCTGCGCGGCCACAGCAACGTCCAGGGTATGGGCACCATCGGCGTCAAGCCGGTGCTGGCCCGCGACGTGATCGAGCGCTTTGAAAAACAGCTCGGCCTGAGCCTGCCCGAAGACACGGGAATGGACACCATGGCCTGCCTCAATGCCGCCCATGCAGGCGATATCGACATGGCGCTGGTAATGGGCGGCAACCTGCTGGAAGCTGCCCCGGCAACAGACTGGGCAAAAACGGCTCTGGACATGGTCGGCTTCAAGCTCTACCTGACAACGACCCTGAACCGCGGTCACCTGCACGGGGCTGACCACTCAGAACAACTGATCCTGCCTGTGCGGGCGCGCGACGAGGAAACGCAGCCAACTACACAGGAGTCCATGTTCAGCTATGTACGCCTGAGTGATGGTGGTATCGACCGGCTCACGAATGTGCGTTCGGAGGTGGATATCCTGGCGACACTCGGCGAGCAGCTGCCTCTGCAAGGCAGTTTCAGCTTCACACCATTTAGGCAGCATCGCGAACTGCGTGCTGCCATCGCCGATACGATTGAAGGCCTTGGCGCACTGAAGTCAATCGATGACAGCAAACAGGAATTCCACATCCCGGGGCGGGCGCTACATAAAGCCGAGTTCGCCACGCCAACCGGGCTCGCGCGGTTCCAGGTACCGGCTGTACCGTCGCATTCAGAGACAGGGGAATTCACCTTGATGACCCTGCGCAGCGAAGGGCAGTTCAATACGATTATTTACGAGCAGGAAGACAGCTACCGCGGCATGCAACACCGGCAGGTGATTTTGATGAACCGCGAAGACATGCACGAACGTAACCTATCAGACGGCCGGAAAGTCGACGTGCGCTCGCAGCAGGGCTCTGTAAAGGATTTTGAAGTTTTCGGCTTCGACCTGCCGCGCGGCTGTCTCGCCGGCTATTATCCGGAAACCAACCCACTGGTCGGCACTCAGGTGGACCCGCGCAGCAAAACCCCGGGGTACAAGTCAGTAGCCGTCACTATAGAGATTCACTCCTGAGCACGACTGTTCAGGAAAGTATGTCAGCGATTGTGGCTAGCCGACCGCATGCAGTCAGGCTTCCCCTTTTACACACACATATACGGAGTTGGTCGATTCACAATTCTGGAACGGATTGTAAAAAGAGATCACGTGCGACTCGATGCGCTCAAAGACAGAACCCAGCAATTTTTCGAATTCCGGGTCCGGCAGGTTTTGTGACCACATGGCGAACACACCGCCCGGTCTGATTTGCTCTGCCATCAGCGACAGGTGCTCAGTTGAATAGAAGCTCGCATTGGCTGCATCAAGATACTCAGATGGAGAATGGTCAATATCCAGCAAGATCGCGTCAAACTTTTTGCCCGGGCATTGCGGATCAAATCCGACAGCAGGCGCCGTTGCCAGGTCAAAGAAACTTCCATGCACATAGCGGTTACGCGCATCGGCGTTGAGCACCTTGCCCAGCGGCACCAATTCTTTTTTATGCCACCCGATCACGGCATCCAGCGCATCGACGACCAGTAACTCCTTGATTCGTTGATCTTTGAGCGCAGCAACGGCAGTGTAACCCAGGCCCAACCCACCCACGACAACGCTGAGCCTGTCACCCTGCACCGCAGCCAGTCCGAGAGTAGACAAAGCCTCTTCCGCATCGACAAACAAACTGGACATGAGGAATTCCTCGCCCAGTTTCACCTCATAGATATCCCTGTCGCCGAGTGCCGGCATTCGGCGCCTCCGCAGGGAAACAACACCAAGTGGCGTTTCCTGGCTATCAATTTCTTCAAACAACAGGGACATAATTTAATTCCCGTTACGGTAGTAAGGCGAACAAAGAAAAAACCCCATAAGCACTTGCTTGCGGGGTTTCAATTTGGTTTATCTATCGAATGAAAGCCAGGCGCAACAATCAGACATCCGCCAGGTTGCCTTTGTCTTCCAGCCAGCTCTTGCGATCGCTGGCGCGCTTTTTCGCCAGCAACATATCGAGCAACTGGTGGCTATCGTCACCGGCGTCGACATAAAGCTGTACCAGGCGACGGGTGTCCGGGTCCATGGTGGTTTCGCGCAACTGTAGCGGGTTCATCTCGCCAAGGCCCTTGAAGCGGGTGACCTGTATCTTGCCTTTCTTTTTCTCAGCCTGGATACGGTCGAGGATGCCCTGCTTTTCCGGCTCATCCAGCGCGTAGAAGACTTCCTTGCCGATATCGATCCGGAACAGCGGCGGCATGGCAACGTATACATGCCCTTGCGCCACCAGTGGGCGGAAGTGGCGCAGGAACAGCGCGCACAGCAGCGTGGCAATGTGCAGGCCGTCCGAGTCCGCATCGGCGAGGATACAGATCTTGTTATAGCGCAGGCCGTCCAGGTTATCGCTGCCCGGGTCCACCCCCAGCGCCACGGCAATATCGTGTACTTCCTGGCTGGCGAGGATCTCTGAGCTGTCTACTTCCCAGGTATTCAGGATCTTGCCGCGTAGCGGCATGATGGCCTGGAATTCGCGATCGCGTGCCTGTTTTGCGGAACCACCGGCCGAGTCACCCTCCACCAGGAACAACTCGGAGCGGCTGGTATCACCGCTGGCACAGTCCGCCAGTTTGCCCGGTAGTGCCGGCCCCTGGGTAACTTTCTTGCGCGCCACTTTCTTGGCGGAACGCACGCGTTTCTGCGCATTACTGATGCAGTACTCCGCCAGCTTGTCACCTTCCTCGGTGTGCTGGTTGAGCCACAGCGCAAACGCGTCCTTGGCCACGCCTGAAACGAACGCAGCAGCCTCGCGCGAGGACAGCCTTTCCTTGGTCTGGCCGGAAAACTGCGGGTCGGCCAGCTTGGAAGACAGGACGTAGGAGCACTGGGCCCAGATATCCTCCGGGCTCAATTTGACCCCGCGCGGTAACAGGTTGCGGATTTCACAGTACTCGCGCATGGCCTCCAGCAGGCCGGAGCGCAGGCCGTTAACATGGGTACCGCCCTGCGCCGTGGGAATCAGGTTAACATAGGATTCCGTTGTGGCTTCGCCGCCTTCCGGCAGCCATTGCACGGCCCAGTCGGCCGCTTCGGTTTCCGCGGAAAAAGTGCCGACAAACGGCTGCGCCGGCAGCACTTCCCAGCCCTGGTTGGCAGAAGCGAGGTAGTCCTTGAGGCCGTCCTCGTAGAACCACTCGTCGACTTCGCGGGTATCATTCTTGTCGCCGCCCTGCTCGTTGATAAAGGTAACGCGCAGGCCCGGGCAGAGCACGGCCTTGGCACGCAGTACGTGACGCAGGCGCGGTACGGAAAACTTGTGGGAATCGAAATACTTCGGGTCTGGCAGGAAGCGCACGCTGGTACCGGTGGTGCGCTTGGCACAGGTACCAACCACTTCCAGGTCGGAGGCCTTGTTTCCATCCTTGAAGCCCATGCGGTGCACTTCACCACCGCGCTGGATGGTCACTTCCACCACCTTCGACAGGGCATTCACCACCGATACACCCACACCGTGCAGGCCGCCGGAAAACTGGTAGTTCTTGTTGGAGAACTTGCCGCCTGCGTGCAGCGTGGTGAGGATCACCTCCACACCGGGGCGGCCCTGTTCCGGGTGGATATCCACCGGCATGCCGCGGCCGTCATCGCTGACCGAAAGGGAATGGTCCTTGTGCAGCACCACTTCGATCTGGCTGGCGTGGCCGGCAAGGGCCTCGTCCACGCTGTTGTCGATGACTTCCTGCGCCAGGTGGTTGGGGCGCGTGGTCTCCGTGTACATCCCGGGGCGCTTGCGCACCGGGTCAAGCCCCGTGAGGACTTCAATATCTTCCGCGGAATAGTTTGCCATGGGTAATCCGTACTTCTTCCGCCGCCGCTGCGGCTTCATTCTTATGATCTGCGGCGATTATGGCGCGAAGCCGGTCAGGGATCAAAACACGCCGCGCCCGGCGGCCTGGCTGCTCATTCGGCAAACAGAAAGCGGGTTATTTCGCCGCAAAACCGCTCAAACCCCTGGAAACCATGGTCCCCACCGGGCTCTATGTCAGCTCGCTGGCCTGCATAGAAGGCTTCCGCTTCGCGGTAATCGAGCACCTCGTCACCCGTCTGGGCCAGCAGCCAGTAGGTGCCGCGCAGCGGCAATTTCGGCTCCAGCGCGGCCATCGTGTCGCGGTCGGCCTCACCAAGCCGGTATTCACGCTCGTCGTGATAGCCTTTGAGGGGTTGCCCAAGGTAGGCGGCCATGCGCCGCGCGGGGTGTACCGCGGGATTGATCAGCACTGCGCGCAGGCCATAGCGTTCAGCCAGCCAGGTACACCAGAAGCCCCCCATGGAGCTCCCCACCAGGCCAACAGCCTCACCCCTGTCCAGCAGGGGCTCTACCAGTGCAGACAGGGTATCTGCGGCAATCTGCGGATGCGGGGAAATATCCGGGGTCAGGTAATGCAGTGCCGGCAGCGTATCGGCGCAGTAACGCTTCAGCAGCTGGCACTTGAAGGATGCCGGCGAACTCAGGAAGCCATGGCAGTAAACCAGGTTCTGCATGGGTACCCCTGAATTCCCGGGCTTGCGCGCGGCGCTCAGCCGCCGGCCTGCAGGGCGCGGTCCAGGCTCTTGAACGCCTTGCGCATGTCATTGCGCATATCGGACCAGAAGGTGATTCGGGTGAAGCGGTCCAGGTTGCCGCCATTCATTCCACGGCCCCAGTTGTCACCGATATCGCGGCGATCATTGAATTCCATGACCAGGTTGCCTTCCCGGTCGTAGAGCCGGCCATACAGCTTGCCGCTGGCGCTGTACTGGGCGTAATAACGGGTCATGGGCTCGAGATCCAGCGGTGCGGCAATACCGAAATCCTCAAAGCCGAACTGCATCCGGTAGTCCGCCTCATCGACAGATGCCGCGACGGTGCTGCGGCGCGGTGCCAGGAAAGATTCGGCGAAGGCCGTTTCCATGACGTCGCGCAGGCGCGCCCGATTCCTGTCATCCAGTTCGAAGTCCTCCGGGCTGTGACGCGGGAAATCGGAAGAAGAGCGCCTGCGGTACTCGAGCTCGGGCTCAGCGACAAAGACGCTGGCACCGGCCAGGTCAAAGGCGAATACGGTTGCGACGTGATCGAGTCCCGACGCACGCACGCTATTGAGGTGCGCTTCCGACGGGGCCTGAGGGGCCTGTGCGCAGGAGGCCAGCAGGCCGGCCAGGCAGGCGACCAAGGCGGTCTTGATCGAACGGGTTCTGATGCCAAAGGTTTTCATTCCCACTCCCTGAAGTCATTTTCCAAGCGTAGATGACGGTCGCGCCAGACGGCGCAAAAAGCCATCTTATGCGGATGCACTGCAGGCAACAAGGGAGATGGCGTAAAGGATGTGCAACCGCGACGCTGCAAAAGGAGAAAGGAAGGGGGAATCAATAACCCCCGGAAGTCAGGTCCACGGTGTAGTCGGCGACATGCACGCGCTCCACCCCGGTAGCAAAAGTGCCATCCTCCGCCAGTTCGAACCAGCGGTAGCCCGGCAGCTCTTCCCCGACCGCGAAGGGCGCACTGCCAGGCTTGAACTGCACACAGGTGGACGGCGTCGCGTACAGGTGGATGTGGCGAAAATGGCCTTCATATGCCTGGTGCACATGCCCCCAGGCAATGGCACGCACATTGCGAAACCTGCCTACGACATCGAGGAACCGATCGGCGTCGCGCAACATGTGTGCGTCAATCCAGTCGCTGCCTACTGTCACAGGCTGGTGGTGCATCAGAATCAGCACCGGGCGCTCGCCGGCCTCATCCAGGTCCTGTAGCAACTGTTGTAGCTGGGCTTCGCTGAGCCCGCCGTAAACCTTGCCCTCGATACTGGTATCCAGCATCAGCAGGCGCCACGCACCGAGATCCCGCTTGCCGATATGCCGGCCCGGCGCCGCACGCTCCATCGCTGCAGGATCATCGTGATTGCCGGGCAGCCAGCACCAGCCTTCAGCCCTGGCCTGCATGGCTGAGGTAAACTGCTGGTAAGCGCCTTCATCGGCATTGGCGGAAATATCACCGGTGGCCACGACCAGATCGGAGGCAGAAATGGAGGCGACAACCTGGTTCAGGCTGTCGAGGGTATTGAGCCCCAGCAACTGGTAGTCCTCGCGACTACCCAGGTGCGGGTCCGTAATCTGTATCAATCGGTGGCTGGGCAAAACTGCTCGCTCCCGTCCCAAAATTCCTTGCGGCCCCTGCCTCGGCGGAACCTGCTTATTTTTATCAGCTTGCCGGCGAGAACTACTTGCCGTCGCGCACGACGACCAGCCCTTCCCTGTTCACGCCAATCACTGCATCGCCAGCGCGACCGCTGCTCAGGCAAGCCGCCAGGGCCTCTGCCAGCAGGCGGTTTACCTGCGCCTTCTCGTCAGCGTATTGCATCCGCGCATTCGGGTACTGTTGCCCGAGCGGCATCTGCCCGGCGATACCGTGGCGCCGATTGATCGCAACCACCTCCGCCATGCGCGCATCGTGGTACAGGCGCAGCGTGAGCGGCGGCAGCCGGTTCCAGTCGCCGCTGCCTTCGAGGTGCATCTCCACCGTCGTCGTATAGCGGTCACGTGCGCTCAGTTCAAACGCGATACTGGTCTGGCTGTTGCCGCTGCCGATTGCATAGCGCCAGTGGCTGCGCTCGGCGTGGTCCGGCAACAGCTTCAGCAGGCGCAGGTAATTGGCATCGCAGTCGGCGTGATGCCCGGTCAGGTCGACCGGCACCTTGCGCGTCAGCGCATCGCCCTTGTTCGCCGGTTTTGCCATTATTTGCCCACTGCTACTTTTCACGCCGTGAATTACCTCTCAAAACGCCGCGCTTGCGCGTGACTATTACTGACCAGCCGACCGCAACCGTCCCCTGTTCAGGGCCAGCCACTGCAGGCAGATGATACTGGCTGCGTTATTCAGCGCATCACCATAAAGACCGTCCAAAACCTCCTGCGCCGGCAGGACTGCAAAGCGGATATCCTCGTGCTCAGTGTCGAGGCCGAACAGACCGCCTGCCCCCTCCAGTGAGGTGCAGGCGCAGAACAGGTGCATTTTCTCATTGGTGCCGCCAGGGCTTGGCAGGTAACTGCAGATGGACTCCCAGTGCTCTGCACTGAGTCCGGTCTCCTCCGCCAGCTCCCGCTGCGCCACATCCAGCAGCGATTCACCCGCGTCGACCATCCCGGCCACCACTTCCAGGCACCAGGGGCCCGCGGCTTCTTCCAGCGCACCGATCCTGAACTGCTCCACCACCCCCACCAGGTCGGCCTGCGGGTCATAGAGCAGCACGCCCACAGCCGGCCCGCGCACAAACAGTTCACGCTCTAGCGGCTGGCTCCAGCCGCCGGCAAACAGTTTGTGTCGCACGCGCAGGCGCTCTATCCGGAAAAACCCCTGGAACTCAACGGTCTTCTCCAGCACCTCGGCATCGTCGCCTGTATATGACGGTACCAGCGGCCCGCGCCCGGGTGTATCGGTCATGGCAAATGGTCCAGGATGAATTTACAGCCAAACAGGGGGTCAGGTTAGCAAAACCCCCGGCCGAAATCAGCGCCGGGGGCGTACGCTCAGTTTGGCGGGGCTGTGCGGGCGCCGGGCACGTCGGCCAGCATGGCCCGCACGGTCTCCAGCAACAGGCGGTTGCGTGCCTCCGGCTCGAGGCTGCGCGATATCACCCGGGTGGCCTCCGTGGCCCAGATAGGTTTCTCGGCGGTATGGCCAAAGCCCAGGAACAGGATCAAACGGCCTACGTTGTTCTCCGGCAGCGGCACTACCGGCTGGGCATTATTGTCGAACTGGCTGTCCCAGTTGGGATCCCGCGCCTGCTCCGGAAAATCCTCCTCAATCACGGTAAACACATAGTCCACCAGGATATCCGCCTGCTGGGTCGGGCCGGCCTGGCGATAACCACGCTGGGCCATTTCCTTGTTCACCTCCGCACGGAACAGGGCGTCCATTTCAACCAGGTTGGCACTGGCGCCGCCGGGGGCCAGCGGTTTATCGCGCCATGCGTAGACCGGGTAGCTGGCCAGCATGCTCGCATCGCCCTTGATCGGCTGGACCTGGGTTCCGCTACAGGCCACCAGTACCACGGTCAATGCGATCAAAACAATCCGTTGCAAAAGGTTCATCATCCTTCCTTGTTAACTGCGACACCGCTGGCGGCTGTCACTTTTCGTTAGTCCACAATGTTATTTTAGGACTCCACAGGAGCCATTCGGGTTCCGGTTTCGGGTAGAGCGCATAGTGGCTGCCCGACAGCACCTCGCGACCCATTTCCGAATTATCCGGGGTCGCGAAGGAAATACCGCCGGCAACCAGCGCTTCCAGCGACTCGGTGTGCACCTGCGCGCCCTGCCGCAGGTTGAAATCGAAGCGCACACCGCTGGCATGCCAGAAACGACTGTTCTCCCGCACCAGGGTTGCGTATTGCGGTGCGATCGTGAGGTAGATGTAGACCCTGTCCGCCAGCTCACCCAGCTCGTGCCCGGTGACCTCGCCCACCTTCACTTCGCGGTAATAGACTGGCGCGCCCGCCTTGATCGAACCCAGTCTCGCCGCGTCCAGCACCAGGTGCAGCCCCGCTCCCAGGCCCTCATCTTCCGGCGGTGGCTCCGGCAGTGCCACAAAATGCGTGCGATACCCGCCACCTCCCGGCTCCAGGCGCAGGTAATGGCCCCTGATTACAGTGTCCAGATTCTCGGTTTTTCTCAGGCTGATGACCGGCCGCACTATCCAGAACAGCGTATCCGTACGTGCAAAGTGCGCCGCATTCTCATTCAACCGCGCAGACAGCTCCACCCCATCGCCGCCCTTGCCGCCGAGATGCAGCCCCGTCACTTCCCCCACCGACACGCCACGATAACGAATCGGTGCACCGACACGGATATTGTCGGCCGAAGCTACGGCGATGGTAATGGGCACGCCCTCACGCAGCGCCTCTGCCCGACTCGGGTAAAGCACGTAGCGGCTGCCGTCCGCTGCACCGACCCCGTCCGGGCCATCGGCGAACGCGATACCGCCGCGCAACAGGCTCGCAAGGGAATCCATCTCGAAATCAATGCCGTCGAGGCTTGCGGACGCGCGCACACCGCCGGTGTGCCAGAACACACTGTCAGCGTGCACCAGGCTCGCATAGCGCGGCTCCAGCACCAGGTAAATCTCTACCGATTGCCCGCCCGGGGCCAGCGCAAACCCCTGCACCTTACCCACCTGCAGGCGACGGTAATACACCGGCGCATCCCGTGTCAGGGAGCCCGGATCTGCTGCAGTGAGTACCAGGTGCCGGCCCGGCAGGCTCGGGTCATAGGCCGGCGGTGTGGCGGCTGCCTCGAACTCGCGGCGCGCTTCGTTACCGGTCTGCAGCTCCACCTCGAGCTGCTCGCCGTTCAGCAGCTCGCGGACCCGGCCCAGCGCAAAGGTTGGCGTTGCCGCCCAGAAGCGGGTGTTTTCAGTCAGCCGGGATTTGGTCGCAGGGTCCATCATTACCGTCACCGACATGCCATCCAGCGACGGACTGGCCTGTACCGAGACGACCTCGCCCACCCGAATACCGCGAAAGTGCACCCCGGCACCCCGGTCGATTTTGGTCCGCGGTGGCAGCTTGACCGTGATCTCTACGCCAGCATCCGCTGCCGCGAAGCTCGGGTGCAGGATAAAGAGGTCGCCATCCCCGGCGCGCTCCTCACTGGGTTCGGGTCCATCGTTGAAACTGATGCCACCGACGAGCAGCGACGCCAGCGAGTCCATGCGCAGCTTGACCCCCTGCAGGCTGCCCTCGAAGTCCACCCCGGAACTGTTCCAGAAGCGCGCGCTGCGGCGCACCAGATGGCGGTATTTTTCCTCGATGAACACATGCACCTCGACACCGAGGTCGCCGCCGGCAAGCTTATAGTCCTCCACCTTGCCCACCACCATGCGGCGGTAGTGCACCGGCGATCCCCGCGTCAGGGAACCAATGCTCTGCGCCTGCAGGCGCAGGCGCAGGCCCGGTTCGTCCGTGTGCAGCGGCGCCTCCGACAACGCCACAAACGTGCGCTTACGCGGACCACTGCCGGCTTCCATGGTGATGTATTTGCCGGACACCAGTGTTTCCAGCCCGCGCACACCGGTTACGGATATCTCTGGCTTGACCACCCAGAAGCTGGTGCCGTCCACCAGCAGGTGCTCGGCCGAGCGCAGGAAGTCTATTTTCGCCATCACCGCTTCGCTCCCCGGAATCAGGTCGATGGCCTGCACCACGCCGATATCCACACCGGAGTACTTGACCGGGGTCTTGCCCACTACCAGCCCTTCGCCGGAAGGAAACTGCACCGCGACGCGGATATCCCCGCGGGTAAACTCCTGGTACACCAGCCAGGCTGCCACGCAGATGGCGATCAACGGCATCACCCACACCAGCGGCAGTCCGCGATTGGGCTTCACCAGGGCGACAGGCGGGGATTCAGCCATCGGCCTGCACTTTCCTGTGGCGATCCCAGATCAGGCGCGGGTCAAAACTGTGGGACGCGAACATCGTCACAATCACCACCGTGGCAAATGCCGTGGCACCCGACTGCGCCTCTATGCGGGCGATGCTGCCGAGATTCACCAGCGCCACGAGGATTGAAATCAGGAACAGGTCCAGCAGGGACCAGCGCCCGATCAGGTGTACCAGCCGGTAAAGACGCGTGACCCTGAGCGGATTGAAATTGCGCCCGTACTGCACTGTCAGGCAAAGATAGGTAAGCCCCAGTAACTTGATGCCGGGGACCACGACACTGGCTACAAAAACCAGTATGGCAATGGCCAGTTGCCCGGACTGGTACAGGGTGAAGACACCACCCATGATCGAATCAGTCTCAGTCTGGCCGAGCCGGGTTACCGACATGACGGGGAGTTTGTTGGCAGGATACAGCAACAGCGTGCCGGTAATGACCCACGCCCAGGTGCGGCTGATTGCTTCCGGAATTCGCGCTGCGACGCGCTCCCCGCAACGGGGGCAATAACCTGGCTCCAGACCGTCTATCAGCTGAAAGCAGGTCAGGCAGGTTTGCCTGCCCAGCTCGATACCCACGGCCCCTTCCAGTCTGCTGGTCTCTGTCACGCCGGCAACTCCTGTGGCGACATGGCGTCCAGGCGCAACCAGATTGCTTCGGCATCGAAGTTCGCCGCGGCCAGGGTCGAACACAGCATCAGCGCCGCATAGCAGTAGATGCCATTGGCAATACCAAGGTCACCGAGGTCGCCGAGCTTCACCAGTGCCACCAGCACCCCCAGCATATAGACGTCCAGCATGGCCCACTGCTGGAAATGCTCCAGCTTGCGCAGTGCAGCCGCGACATAATCGCGCAGGGGTGGCCAGCTGCTACCGGCAGAGATGAAAAGCAACGCCAGCAATTTCAGTAACGGCGCCAGCATGCTGCAGAGGAAGACCAGCAGCGCCAGCCAGATAAAGCCCTCGCGATAAAGTGCCAGCACACCGGTATAAAGGGCATTCTCACCAGAGTACCCGGCGAGTGAAAACGTCAAAAGTGGTAGCAGGTTGGCGGGAATGAAAAGCACAAGGCCCGCGAGGCTCATCGCCGCCGTATAGCCAATGCTATGCTTTGAAGCGCGATGTAGCAGGGCGCCGCAGCGCGGACAAAGGATCCTATGCCCAACTGGCGCGGTATTCTCGATCAGTAGGAGGTCGCACTCGTGGCAGGCACGCTGCCAGGCAGACGCAGAATATCCCAATCGGGGGTCCACTCCGTTTGACATTGTTATCTCTTGGAAATTTGTATCCGCACCCCCGCATCCGAATAGCCGCCAGATGCATCCAACTCAAGAGCGGCACAGTGGCACCAGGTATCACTTACCGATGTCATCGCTCAGTTTAACGAAGATTTACAGTTTTGCCGCGGCAGTTGCCTCGACGCCCATGCGGCGCGGCGTTAAACTCGGCAGTTGGATCAAAGACCGCTTGATCGCGGGCCCGCAAACTTGATTGGGCACCGCACTCGGGAATGGGGAAATAGGGATAAGCATGACCTGTAACAATAAACAGCCTCGCGGATACCGGCGCCTGGTGAAATCCATAATCGCCAGCGCAGTGCTGGGCCTTGGCAGTGTCCAGGCCCAGGCAGAAGACCTCTGGCAGATTTACCTGCTGGCTCTGGACAACGATGCACAGCTCGCCGCGGACCGGGCCCGCTACCAGGCAGGACTTGAGGATCGCAAGATATTCCGCGCCCCGCTGTTGCCGCAGGTACGCGGTGACTATGACTACCGCGAGACCAGCAGCGAATTCGAGAACGTCCAGCTCGTCGATGACCCCGATGGCGGCTTCGCAACCGTCAAGATTTCCGGTAAAAGCGACTCCAACCTGGATTCATGGGGAGTTTCCCTGACCCAGACCATTTTCGACGCCTCCTCCTGGTTCGATTACAAGCAGGGCAAGGCACTGAGTGAGCAGGCTGCGGCTGAATTCAGCGCCGCGCAGCAGGATGTCATCATCCGCGTGGCAACGACCTACTTCGATATCCTGCTGGCGTTCGACGACCTGGAAACGGCGCGCGCAGAACAGGAAGCCAATGCCAAGCAGCTGGAACAGACCAGCCAGCGTTTCGAGGTGGGCCTGACCGCCATCACCGACGTACACGAGGCGCAGGCAGCGTTCGATTCCTCCGTGGCGCGCCGCCTGGATGCCGAGGACCGACTCAGCATCGCCTTCGACAAGCTCACAGTGCTGACCGGCCTCAACCACGATGAGGTCAAGCCGCTGCTGCCATCTTTCCAGGTAGTGCCCCCTGAGCCGGGCGACCGTGCCGCGTGGGTGGATTTCGCCCTGGCCAACAATTTTGACTTGCAGGCAGCACGTATTGGCGCCGAAGCTGCGCGCGAGAATGCCCGCGCCCGCGCCGCAGAGCACCTGCCCACCCTGAGGGGCGGATATTCGTATCGCGATTCCCGCTCTAGCGGCGAATCTACCGGCTTCGGCATCACCATCCCGACTGACCGCAGTGACGCTTCCGACGTTTACTCGGTGCGCCTGGACGTGCCGATCTTTACCGGTGGCCTCACCAGCGCGCGCCGCCGCCAGGCCCGCAACTTCATGCTGCAGGCTGAGGAAAGCCGTAATTTCGTCGAACGTAATGTGGTGCAGGAAACCCGTAGCCTGCACCGGGTGGTAACCACTGATGAGGCGCGGGTTGCCGCACGCAACCAGGCCATCATTTCCAGCAAGAGTGCACTCGATGCGACAGAGGCCGGGTATGAAGTGGGCACCCGCAACCTGGTGGATGTACTGCTGGCGCAACGCTCGCTGTTCCAGGCCCGCAATGAATACGCGGCCGCAATCCAAAGCTACATCCTTAACAGCCTGGAACTGAAGCGCGTTGCCGGCGTACTGTCACCGCAGGACCTGATCGACCTCAACGCGCAGCTGAACCAGGCCGCGTCCATCATGCGCTACGACCTGGGCAAATAACAGGGATCCAGTAGCAAACAATACAGAGCCGGTGGCCCTAACGGGCCGCCAGTGCCTCCACTTCATGGATCAGGCGCTGCAACGCGCCCCGGTTGGCCTCCGCCACCTCCAGCGCACGCCGCCCCACCTTCTGGCGCAGATTGTCATCGGAAAGCAGCCACAAGATTTTCTCCGCCAGTGCATCCGCATCCTCCACCACTGCCATGGCACCATCGCGCTGCATCATCTCGCTGACGCGGGCAAAGTTGTGCAAGTGGTTGCCGCAGATCACCGGCACACCCCAGGCGGCGGGCTCGATCATATTGTGCCCGCCAACCGGCACCAGGCTGCCACCGACAAAAG
The DNA here is from genome assembly GCF_030270605.1 of Biformimicrobium ophioploci. GTDB lineage: Bacteria > Pseudomonadota > Gammaproteobacteria > Pseudomonadales > Cellvibrionaceae > Biformimicrobium > Biformimicrobium ophioploci. The sequence continues at coordinate 259,018 of NZ_BSYJ01000004.1, read as the reverse complement.
CGATGTCTGAGGCGCCAAAAAATTTCAGCAGCTCGCCCATGGTGTCGCCCAGCAAAACCTGCTGTTCGGGCTTTGGGGGGATACCTTCAGAACGCCGGCACACATCGTAGCCGCGCTTCCGGCACAGTTCGGCAACCGGCCCGAATCTTTCCGGGTGCCTCGGCACCAGTATCAGCAAAGCATTCTCCCTCTCTTCCAGCACCTTCGCAAAAGCGTCCAGAACCTGCTCCTCCTCACCGGCATGGGTGCTGGCCGCCAGTACCAGCGGCCGCTTGCTGCCCCCGCGCCAGCGATCCGCCAGCGCCAGTGCCTCGCTGCGCAGGCCCGCAGGAATTTCGAGGTCAAACTTAATGTTGCCGCTGATACTCAAACGCTCGGGCGGCAAACCCAGGCGGATAAAGCGGTCGCCGTCGTCCTGGTACTGGGCCACGACCCGATCCAGGCTTTGCAGCATTTCCCGGGTGATGCCGCCGATACGGGCGTAGCCCCTGGCGGATTTTTCGCTGAGGCGCGCATTGGCCAATAGCGCCGGCACCTGGCGGCGATCACAGTGGCGCAACAGGTTGGGCCACAGCTCTGTCTCCATGACCACCAGCAGGTCCGGGCGCAGTTGCGTGGTAAAGCGGCGCAGGCATTCGGGAAGGTCATAGGGCGCGTAGTAATGCAGCATATTGCGCCCGAGCTGCTCGCGGAACGCATCCCTGACCCGCTCCGAGCCGGTCGGCGTGGTGGTGGTCACCAGCCACTGCCAGTCCGGGTTGCGGGACCGCAATGCTCGAATCAAAGGGACCGCTGCCAGCGTCTCACCGACCGATACAGAATGCAGCCACACCAGTTTTGCGCGGCCACGCCTGGCCGGCACAACGCCGAGACGCTCGCGCCAGCGCTCGCGATACGCTGGCGCACGGCGACCGCGCCACCACAGGCGCATGAGGATGAAGGGCATGGAGAGGCGCAACAGCCAGGTGTAAATCAATCGCATGGGAGCCGGGATAGAGTGGTTATCGGGCAAGGATACTGCCGCGTCGCGGGCAGCGCAAAAGATAGCAGCCTCAGCTCGCAGGTTACGAACCGCACCCGCGTCCCTATAATGTGGCCTGTAACCAGATGTCGGCGCAATACGCAGTGCGCCATTGAACCGCGGAGCAGGTAAATCATGGCACAAGCCGAAACTATCAACGTAGATGTCACCGTGATCGGCGGCGGCATTGCCGGGCTGTGGCTTGCGAACATATTGAAACTGAAGGGCTACAGCTGCCTGCTGCTTGAATCCGAGGCTCTGGGCAGCGCCCAGACTGTTGCGTCGCAGGGCATGATTCACGGCGGTATCAAGTACACCCTCGGCGGTGCACTTTCAGGCGCCTCGGAAGCCATCGCCGACATGCCAGAACTCTGGCGCCAATGCATGGCCGGCACCGGCCCACTGGACCTGAGCGGGGCGCGCCTGCTGAGCGACCACTTTTACCTGTTCTCCAGCGCCAGCACCACCTCGCGTATGACCACCTTCCTGGCCAGCAAGATGACCCGCGGTCGGGTCGAGCATGTGGCACACAGGGACGCGCCGGCATTTTTCCAGCATCCGGAGTTCAGTGGCAGTCTCTACCGCCTGGTGGACCTGGTGCTGGACGTACCCAGCGTCACTGAGGCACTGGCGGCACCGCTGGCAGAACAGTGCAAACACGTCGACTGGGACAAGACCCGCTGGCAGGTGGACGACTCCGGCCGCGCATCACTGCTATTTGAGATCGACGGGCGAGAACTCCAGCTGTCTTCCGGACAATTCGTACTTACCGCCGGCGCCGGCAACGAGCAGATGCTCGAGGCCCTGGGCTGCGAGAGCCCGAAAACACAACGGCGGCCGCTGCACCAGGCCATGGTGAAGCACCACTACCCCTACCGGTTTTACGGCCACTGCCTCGGTGCAGAAAAGACCCCGCGCCTGACCATCTCCAGTCATCCCTGCGCGGACGACAGCCAGGTCTGGTACCTTGGCGGCTCCCTTGCCGAACACGGCGTACAGCAGTCGGAAGAAGAACTGATTGCTGCGGCAAAGCGCGAACTGACGGACCTGTTGCCCTGGGTGGACCTGTCAGGAGCCGAGTGGGCCACATTGCGTATCGATCGCGCGGAACCCCGCCAGCTCAACTTCGCGCGCCCCGACAAGGCCGCTGCCATGGCAACCGACCGCTGCCCCAATGTGATTGCCGCCTGGCCCACCAAGCTGACCCTGGCACCCAACCTGGCGGACGAAGTCATCGGCATGCTGGAAAAGTCGAATACCCAAAAGACACCCTTGCAACTGGGCGCACTGGAACGGCTTGCCGCGCCGGGTATCGCGCCGACACCCTGGGAGCTCGCATTCAATGGATGATTTCACCGGCCTGCCGAAAAGGCCGCTCGGTAACACCGGCATGCAGGTCAGCGCACTGGGACTCGGCACCGTCAAGCTCGGCCGCGACCAGGGTGTGAAGTACCCGGGTGCCTTCAAGATTCCCGATGACCGGGCCGCGTCCGACCTGATCGCACTGGCACAGGACCTGGGCATCAACCTGATCGACACGGCACCCGCCTACGGCAACAGCGAAGAAAGATTGGGCAAGCTGCTGCGCGGCCAGCGTGACCAGTGGCTGATTTGCTCCAAGGTCGGGGAGGAATTCGTCGGCGGCGAGTCCAGTTTCGATTTTTCTGCAGCGCATACACGCATGAGCATCGAGCGCAGCCTGAAACGCCTCAATACCGATTTCCTGGATATCGTGCTGGTACACTCCAACGGCGACGACAGCCGCATCGTGCAGGATGAGGAAGTGCTCGCGACCCTCGCGGAGCTAAAGCAGCAGGGCCTGATCGGAGCCATCGGCATGTCCAGCAAGACCGTGGAGGGCGGTATCCTCGCCGCCCAATACAGCGATGCCATGATGGTGACCTACAACCTGCGCGAACAGGGCGAGCGCGCCGTGCTGGATTACTGCCGCGACAACGGCGTGGGCGTGTTCATCAAGAAAGCGCTGGCCAGCGGCCATATCGCCGGCGAGCAGGGCGACACCGACCCGGTGCAGGCCAGCATGGATTTCGTGTTCGGCCACGCCGGCACCAGCTGCGCCATTATCGGCACCATCAACCCGAAACACCTGGAAAACAATTGCCGCAAGGCGGCCAGGGCTCTAAGCAAAAACTGACAGGTGTTCGTTTTTAGCACTAAAAAGCGTCAACGGCGAAGATCTGGTTAGGCAAAAAACAGCGAAAGAGCGGAGTTTATCGGGAATAAATGAGCACCTTGAGCTGTTTTTTAACGCCACCAGAGCGAGCAAGTTAGCTTTTTATTTTGTTCACGATTGCTGTAGTTGAGCAATTATCGAGGAAGTCCAAGGATTGTACGGAGCCACCGTAGCTCTCCACGATTTCCCAGCCCACCACCTGCTCCTTGGTGTAATCGCCACCCTTGACCAACACATCCGGGCGCAGCTTTTCCAGCAGCCGCTCGGGCGTGTCGTCCTCGAAATAGGTGACCCAGTCCACCGCTTCCAGCCCCGCCAGGACCGCCATGCGGCGCTCGACCGGATTGATCGGGCGTCCCGCACCCTTGAGCCTGTGCACCGAAGCGTCCGAATTGATCGCCAACACCAGCCGATCGCCGAGTGCACGCGCCTGCTCCAGGTAACCGACGTGGCCGGCGTGCAGGATGTCGAAACAACCGTTGGTAAAAACAATCTTCTCGCCGTGGCTGCGCGCATCCTCGAGCGCGATCTGCAGCTGTTCTTCGGTCATCACACCGCGGCCGGTGTGGCCCTGCGCCTGCACGGCACGGCGGAGCTCCGGCCCGGAAATGGTCGCCGTACCCAGCTTGCCCACCACGATGCCGGCGGCAATATTGGCCAGTTCGACCGCGCGCGGCAGCGATTCACCGGCGGCAATGGAAGCCGCGAGGGTGGCAATCACGGTGTCGCCAGCGCCGGTTACGTCATAGACTTCGCGCGCCTGCGCCGGCAGGTGCAGCTCCGCCTCACCCGGGCGCAGCAGGGTCATGCCGTGCTCGCCGCGGGTCACCAGCAGCGCTTCCAGCTCCAGCTCGCGCATCAGCGCCTCGCCACGTGTGACGATTTCCTGCTCGCTGTCGCACTCGCCCACTACGGCCTCGAATTCGTGCAGGTTGGGGGTCATCAGGGTGGCGCCGCGGTAGCGGGAGAAATCCGTGCCCTTGGGGTCCACCAGCACCGGCACCCCGGCCTTGCGCGCCAGCGCGATCAGGCTGGCGCAATCACTCAGGGTGCCCTTGGCATAATCCGACAGCACCAGCGCGCCGACATTGCCAATCGCAGCCTTTACCAGCGGCTCTATGGCAGCGCGATCCTCGGCGGAAAACGGCTCCTCGAAATCCAGCCGCAACAGCTGCTGGTGGCGACTCATTACCCGCAGCTTGGTGATGGTGGGCGCCAGAGGTGACTCCGCGAAATCACAGTGGATACCCGCCGCGGTCAGAGTCTGCTTGAGTGCGGTGGCCGCCTCGTCGCGCCCCACCAGGCAAACGGTGGAGGCCCCGGCCCCCAGCGACGCCAGGTTCAGGGCCACATTGCCGGCGCCGCCCGGGCGATCCTCGGCCTGCCCCACCTTGACCACCGGCACCGGCGCTTCCGGGGAAATACGACGGGTGTCGCCGGACCAGTAGCGGTCCAGCATCAGGTCACCGACAACCAGCACCTGGGCGGAATCAAAAACGGGCAGAGTCATTTCAGCTATTTCACCTGGATAAAGTGGGCGCGATATTAGCACAAGGTAGCAGTAGCGCCGATTCCGGGCCGGCGCAGAACGGGCGTTTCTTAACCGGGCGTTTCTTAACAACGGTACGGGCGCCGTTGTACACTCGACCTTTCTGTAACCAACCCGCTGCACACCTTGAACCGACTGAACGCCCCACTATCGATTTTTACCCGTATCGGCCCCGCCTGGTCTGCCGCAACGGCCACCTTTCTGTTGACCTGGCTGGCAATATGGCGCAGCAGTCACCTGAATGACGACGCCACCCTGTACCTGTTTGCGGCGGATGTGTTCGCCGCACAGGGCTGGGACGCGGCGGCGGCGGTCTACCCGAGACCGTTTTTCTCGGCGCTGCTCGGCAGCCTCGCCAGCCTGACCGGCATGTCTGCGCTGGTTACGGCCTTCTGGCTGAACGCGCTGGCATTCGCAGCGACAGCCTTCGCCTTCGTGCGACTGGCGGCGCTGCTGGCGCACGAGATGGCGCCGGCCGAGCAGTCCCGCGCCGCCTGGTTCGCCGCCGTGGCAGTCAGCCTGTTCCCCGGGCTCAGCAGCTATTTCGACTATGTCATCCGCGACCCGCTCTACTGGGCCGCCAGCCTGTGGGGACTCTACGCGGCGCTGTGCTACCTCAGGTCCGCAGACATACGGTATTTCGCACTGGCGCTTGCCGTAACAGGGCTGGCCGTCCTGCTGCGCCCGGAAGCCCTGGTGCTGTTCCCCTGTTACTTTGCCGCCATCCTGCTGCAGCGCGACTGGCCCGCAAGGCGCAAGCTGCTGATTTTTTCTGCAGGTGCGCTGAGCGTTGGCGCCGGACTTGTCGCGCTCGCCTGGCTGGCACCTCGCTACTGGCATGCCATAGTGCAACTCCTGCACCTGGGCGATAGCAACGCGCTGCTGGCAACCCTCGGCGGCAGCTGGAACGAACTGACCGGCAACCTGCGCGAGCATGTCCTCAACCGCTATTCGCTGGACCAGGCGCCGGCCATCGCGGCGGCAGCGGTTTCCATCATATTTATCGGCAATGTCGCGGAAGCCCTGACCCCGGCGGTGCTTCTGGCGGCAGCGGTACTGATCTGGAAGGGCAGGTTCTACTGGCCCCGGTCCAGCCTGTTCAACCTGGTGCTGGCGGCACAAATACTGATACTACTGGCCTTCACCGTGCAGATGCTTTTCCTGCAGTCGCGTTACCTGCAGCTGGCGGCGCTGCTGCTGCTTTTACCTGTGACCATCAGCCTGGCTCGCGCATGGCCCGCGCTGGCGCCGCAGCGCTTTGCCAGACCTGTCGCAATCACCCTGGCGGCGGTGCTGTTTATCGACAGCCATGTGTCTTTCGGGCGCACCAAGGAACACCTGCCTGCAGCGGTCAACTGGGTAGAGGAGAACCTGGCGCAGGAAGGCCGGGTGCTGTTCAACGACGGCCAGCTTGCCTACCTGAGCGGCAAGCTGGAAGATCCCGCGTCCCTGCGCAAGATCCGCAGTGGCAGGCTGCCAAAGGTCGCACAGGTATCCGGGCAATATGAATATGCGGTGATCCGGGTGCACCGCACCATGGCGGACAACCCCGTGCTGGCCAGTTACCGGGAAAAATTCGAGCTGGTCAGGGAGTTCAGGGGCGGTAACCGCGAGCAGGTCCTGGTGTTCCGGATCCCGAAGCCGGGGGCCCCGGTCGCCAGCCTGCAGTAAAAGTAGCGGCGGCCTGCTATGCCAGCGGGCCGTCAAAGTCGTAACCGAACAACTCGATATCGCGCTGATAGATGTTGCCGACGATTTCACGCGACCTGTCCGTGTACAGTGCCCGGTAATCCTCGCGGGCGCTGCGGTTCAGGTGCGGTAGCTCAGCGGCGACGCCCAGCTTGTCCGCAATAACCGTAAAGTCCCCGGTAACATTTTCAACCCGGCCGATAAAATCCATCTCGACAACACCGAACCGGTTCACCAGGAACAGGTACTGCGGCGTCAGCACGGTGCGCAGGCGCGCGTTGTCCGGTGTCAGCCAACCGGTGACAAACTCATCAAACGAACCGAACCTCTGCATGAAGGCGGACCACTCGCGGTCCTGCGGGCTGGACTCCGCCCCACCCTGCCGCAGGTAGGTAAATGTGGAGGCCACCCGATCCCAGGGGTTTCGCACAAACGCGCATTTGAAGTAGCGCTGGAATTTTTCCGGGTCGGCCTGCTGATACCAGCTGGCGGTGGTATGACCCACTGTCTTCACACCATACAACGCCCTGGTCACACTCTTGCCGGCATTCTTGGGCACATGAATGAATATCGACTGGGTGCGATCGAACACGTCCGGGTAGGTCATTTTCCCGACCAGGGTTCGCTCAAACTCCCGCTGCCGATACTCCGGCAGGAAGTCGAGCAACAACCGGCGTTGGAATTTTGGCACGCAGCGCCAGGCCAGGTTACGTAATGTGCTCATCGCTCAAAAATTCTCTGTGGAAATTTTCCGATAATCTTCGGCCCTGCCTTTTCCAGCACCGTCCGCGGGCATGAAGCTAGCCGGGGCTGAATAGTTGCCGGCGCACCTGCTCCAGCCGTACGGCAACCCGGACCGGCAATTGTGTCCAGTTCCTGCTGAAGCGCTCGATATCCTTCTCCAGCGCCTTGCGCGCGCGAACCGGCTGTCCGTGACGCCGCAGTGCATCCAGGTCGATGATCTGCAGCGTCTCGCATTGCCGGTCCCAGAGAAAGTTACTTGCCTTGTTGTCCCCATGGCTGGCGCCGACCCGCGCCAGTGCTTGCCAGAAGTCACACACCGCATCGAGACAGGCGTCATCGATGTCTGGCAGGTATGCCTGCAGCGACTCGCCCTTGCCCAGCTCCGAAATAAAATAGGCGCGTCCGCGCCACTTGCGCTCGATAACCAGCGCGACCGGGGCCGGAGTACCGATGCCCAGGTACTCCAGCAGGTATGCGGCCTCCCAGCTGCGCTCCGCGCGGGAGCGCCCGAAACGGCGTTTGGCGGCAACAGTCGCACTTTTCACATTGTAGCGCTTTACCACAAAATCCCTGCCCGCTACCTCTATCGCGGCAACGGTTGCGCTGTTACCGTCCTTCAGGTTTCTACCGTCTGCGATCAACCGGTCCAGTTCGGCCGGGCTGCACAGCGTCGGCCAGAAATCGTCGCACCATTGTTTCATGCAGCGGATTTCCATATCGCCGCGCTTTTCCACACGCTGGTCGCTGGTAGAGCGGCCGGCGCGCTCCAGCCGGTCTTCCAGGCGCTGGCCCCAGGCTCGCGCAACGGCGAGGCGGAAGCGCGATTCGGAAGGTGCGCGGGCAATTTTCCCCTGCTGCGCCAGCCGCTGCCACGCATCCAGTAGCCACGCGATCACTGCGTCCTGCTCGCGCCAGTCGAACTGTGCAACCAACATCGCCAGGTCTTCCCGCCAGGCGCGCGGGCGCGTGAGCGGGACCTTGCGCACGGATCCCATATCCACCACGTACAGGGTATCGCCGTCGTGCAGGAAGTTGCCCAGGTGCATGTCGGTCTGGCGCCAGCCGCAGTCGTACATGCCGGCCAGGAGTTCCAGCAGGTTACCGATTGCCGCGGGCTTTGCATCCTCAGCCAGCTGGCTCCAGCGCTCGCCAAAAGTACTCACGTCGGGCAGTGCCTCGAGCATAAGGAAGTGCCCGCCGCCCTTGATCGCGCCGGAGGCAAGGATCCTGGGGGTTGGCACCGCGTTGCGGGTCAGCGCCTCGGAATGCATTTTCTCCCGGCGAATATGGATCAGGGCCTTGGCCGAGTGGAAGAACATCTTGAACAGCACCTGGTGCACCCTGCCACCGGTTTCCTGCCAGGTACCGAGTGCGGCAAAACGCTTCTCTGGCAGGAAGCGTGATATGGCCTGCAGTGTCACCACCTGCGGGCGCCCGTTGATGATCACCGTCAGCTGCACGGGAAGCGGCCGCTCCTGCAGCCACTCCCGCAATTCCTCGAGGTCATTTATCTCGGGGATATCATTCGTTGGATAGGGGGCGTTGGTCACTCAAAAATCTCGATTAACTATTTACATGAACCTGTCCAGGCCCACTTTCTATCGCGGAATGCCCGCTGCAATCTTGCGCTTTTCCCGTGCGCGCACGCGCGCCATTTTCACCCACACCTTTTTCCAGCGCGCTGCGTTGGCTCTCAGTTCGACGCTCGGGCGTCGCCCGGAGTAGATCTCGACAAAGCGCATCAGGTCGGCGCGGGTCAGGCCGATATCGCAGGCGGAAAACCACAACCCTGACAGGTCCTTGATGCGCCAGCGCTCTGGCACCCGATGGCGAATCTGCGCGCGGTGCAGGTCGATCAGGTGGATCACTAGCGACTCCTGCTCAAGAGTTTCCGGGCGCAACAGGAAGTGGCAGAGATAAAAGTCGCGGTGGTTCACCCCACCCTCGTGCAGGTCACGTGCGATTTCAGCGACCCGCCGGATCAGCTTGCGCTTGATGGAAAGTGGTGGTGGCAGTGCTTTCCAGTCCGCGCAGAATGTTTCCAGGCTGACCGTAGGCTCCAGCGCTTCGGTCACCAGGAACGACTCTCGCGCCGATGGACTGAGACCGCGCTCCGCGAACGCCACCGGGCGCATGGTATCAATGCCCAGTACTTCCAGCATGCGCAGCGCGCGATATTCAGTGGCAGCGCCCAGGACCGGTTTGCGCAGGCGCAACAGGTCGCCGAGGACCGGCCCCCAGCCCTCGCCGGCATGGAGCTTCGCAAAATAGGCGCAACCATCTATCTCAAACCGGAAGGTGCGCCGCCCCGGCATGCGCCGGTATTCGGTCCCTGGCATCTGCCAGAGGCGTTCGAACGGATCCTGCCCCTCCCACATTACGCGAAAACTTTCAGCCAGGAATGGTTCGTCCAGCATGGAATCAAACATGCTCACCACCGGATATCACTTCAAGTTGCTGCAGCACCGCGTCAGCGAGCCCGCGCAGCTGCGCCTTGCCGGCATAGGTTCGCGCTGCCGCGGACCACTCCCGGCAGCGCTCCGGATTCAGGACCGCCTCGCCCAGGGCCTCACTGAGGGCTACCTGCGACAGAGGAATCACCGCGCCGGCACCGGAGCGCTCGACATGGAATGCATAGCCGCAGGTCTCCGTGGCAATGACCGGGAGTCCGGCTGCGAGCGCCTCCACCAGCACCATGCCCGCAGACTCGCGTTCGGAGGGATGCAGTAGGAGGTCCGCAGCGTGCATCCATCGATGGATATCCTCCTGCACCCCGACAAAATGCATTTGCCGTGGGCTCAGGCCGAGCCGCGCACCGAGCCTGATGTAATGCTGGCGATTACCTTCACCGGCAACCACCAGGTGCAGCCGCTCCTGCTCAGGCTCGGGCATCGCAGCCACTGCCCGCAGGCAGCGCTCGACACCCTTGAGCGCAAAATTGCTGCCGACGTGAAGCAGCATCAGGTCGCCCGGCGCAATACCGAGGCGCCCGCGCAGTTTTTCGGTCTCGTCCGGATCCGGCTCGGCAAAAAACCGACTGCCGATCTCCGGCGGCACCAGGGTAAAGCGCGCATCCGGGGTGGCATAGTAATGCTGGAATTCCGCCTTCTGCTGCTCGGTCAAGTGCAGGATATGGGTGCGCGCAGACGGGGACAGCATCGCCTGCTCGAACCTGAGGAACTGCTTGCGTCGCGGCTGCCACCAACGTGCAGCCGTGCCGCCATGGCTGGCAGCGTAACAGGGATCCGCGGCGAAATACGCATGCGCCCCCGGAACCCGATTGAACGCGCACAGGATTTCGGCTCCGCAGTGCAGCATGGCGTCGGGCACCCAGCGACAGAAGTTCGCATCCTTGCTGCGGTTACTCAGGCCGCCGGCAGGTGCACACAGCAGGCGTGCGCCCTCGATCGGCGCGCCCTCCCAGCTACGGCACAGAATGGAAACCTCGTGGCCGGCATCCACCGCACGTTCCGCAACCTTGCGAAAGTCCCGCTGCAGTCCGCCGTGCGGGAAATACTTGTAGAGCGCCAGTGCGAGCTTCATTGCGCCGCCTCCGCCATGGCCTGTTGCAGGGTCTGCCACACGATCTCCGGGGTCAGGGCCGAAAAACCCTCCCCAAAATCCGAAGCTTCAAGATAGTGCTGGTGCTTGCCATAGGCACCGACAAGGCCCGGAGAAGTTGGCCCGTAAAGGGAAACCGCGGGTGTGCCGAGTGCGGCGGTCAGGTGGCCGAGTCCGGTATCCACCGCAACCACCCCGGCGGCTCCCGCCAGTACGCCGGCTATCTCGGCAAGGTTCATGCGCGGCAGTACGGTTGCACTGTCACAGGTCTGCGCAAGCCGCTGTGCGCGCGCCTGCTCTTCCTCATTGCCCCAGGGCAACAGCAACCGGTATCCGCCGGCGGCAGCACTCTGCATCAGGCCCTGCCAGTAATCTTCCGGATAGTATTTGTCGGCACGCGTGGTGCCGTGCAGGCAGACAATGTAGGGCCTGTATTCGGCGGCCACGGTATTACCGAAACCACTGCGGTCAATACCGCAGTCGATCGGTTTCGACGACGGCGTGTAGCCCAGCGCCGCACCGAACAACTGGCGCAGGCGCGCAACCGCATGCTGGTCTTTCGCGACCGCAAATTTGTGCGTGTAAAAAAGACTCGCCAGGGGTTCGCGAATGCTATGCCGGTCGTAACCGTAACTTGGTGCTTTTACCCGGGAACAGACGAACGCGCTCTTGAGCAGGCCCTGGCCATCAATCACGAGGTCATAGCGCTGCGCATCGAGCTGCTCGCGGAACGCATGCCATTCACCCTGGATACGCATGGCGCGCAGGTTGCGGCGCCAGCGGCGCAGCGCCACGGGGATCACGCGTTCGACCGCGGGATGCCACCCCGGGATTTCCGCGAAGTTCTCCTCCACTACCCAGTCAAACACCAGCTCCGTGATCGCACGGCTGGCTTCGGTGACCGCCGGCAGCGTGTGCACGACGTCACCGAGTGACGAGGTCTTGACGATTAATACGCGCACGAATTTACCGCCTTCATGCCCTGGTCGCCTCGCCCGCATCGGAGCACAGTTCGTCGAGCGCATCGAGCGCGCGCTGCGGAGGAAGTTCTTGCAGGCATTTCATATGTCCGAGCGGACACTCTCTCTGGAAGCAGGGCCCGCATTCTACCTCAATCGACAGGATGCGGACCTTCTCTGCCAACGGCGGCGTGAAATCCGGGGATGTGGAACCGTAGACCACCGCAAGCGGCCGCCCCAGTGCAGCGGCGATGTGCATCAGACCGGAATCATTACTGACCACCGCATCCGCCTGTGCCAGCAGGTCGATGGCATCGGCGAGCTGGGTACGACCCGCGAGGTTCTCACAGTAGCTGCGCGCCTCATCCGACTGACGCTCGATAATATCGGCGCAAACATCGCGGTCCTTGCCGGAGCCAAGCAACCACACCTGCCAGCCCTCGGCTATCTTGCTGGCCGCGACTTCGGCGTAATGCGCCTCCGGCCAGCGCTTGGCCGGCCCGAATTCCGCACCAGGGCAGAGCGCCAGCACCGGCCGCTCGCGGTTCAGGCCGAATTCCTGCGCCAGTGCCTCAAAGCGATCCTGCGCCACCAGCGCCGGGCGCGGCAGCGCCTCCGGCAGGGCCGCTCCCGGCGGCAAGGCCAGCGCGACAAAACGCTGCACCATTAACGGGTAGCGCTGCTTGTTCAACAGGCGGATATCATTGAGCAGGCCATAACGCATTTCCCCGCGCCAGCCGGTACGCAACGGGATTCCGGCGAAAAATGGCACCAGTGCGGATTTCAGGGAGTTGGGCAGCAGGATTGCCTGGTCGTAGTTGTGCTGGCGCAGCCAATGCCCGAGCCGGCGGCGCTTGCCGAGGTCAAGCTTGCCATGCCCCACCGGCATCTCGATGCTGGCGTGGACTTCCGGCATGCGCTCCAGCAATGGCCGGCTCCAGGCAGGCGCCAGCACATCGATCAGGGCCTCCGGGTGCAGCTGCTTCAGCTGGATAAACAGGGACTGCGCCATCACCATATCGCCAACCCAGGACGGGCCGACAATCAGGATGCGGGAGGGGTGCTTCTGCTGGGAACTGGACAAACGGTGGCTCCGCCAAACTGGAACGAAACCACCATTTTAACGTTGGCGCCCCACCGCGGCTACAGCCGGCACCAGTGGACCGGCGCCAAGGAAGGCGCGGGGGGCCGTAAGGCGGGGTCAGGCGCCGACAGCGGCGGCGATGGCCACCTCATCCTCGACCGGCGTGAGCCACTCCAGGTGGTGCTCGCTGCGGCCGCGCACCACATCGAAGTACATGGATTGCAGGCGCGTGGTGATCGGGCCGCGACGCCCCTCGCCAATGGTGCGCCCGTCGAGGGAACGGATCGGCAACACTTCCGCGGCGGTACCGGTGAAGAATGCCTCATCTGCCACATACACCTCATCGCGGGTGATGCGCTTCTCGCGCACCTGGTAGCCACACTCCTCCGCAAGGCGGATCACTGTCTGGCGGGTGATACCGTCCAGGCAGGAAGTCAGCTCCGGTGTGTAGATGACGCCATTGCTCACCACGAACACGTTTTCGCCGGATCCCTCGGCAACATAGCCTTCCGGATCCAGTAGCAGCGCCTCGTCACAGCCGTTGCGAATCGCTTCCTGCAACGCGAGCATGGAATTGATGTACTGGCCATTGGCCTTGGCCTTGGTCATGCTGATGTTGACGTGATGGCGGGTGTACGAGGAGGTGTTGACCTTGATGCCCAGCTCGATGGCTTCCGGTGACATATACGACGGCCATTCCCAGGCGGCAACGATCACATGGGTTTTAAGGGCGTCGGCACGCAGCCCCATGCCCTCTGAACCGTAAAACGCCATCGGACGCAGGTAACCCTCCTTGAGTCCGTTTTCACGCACCACCATGCGCTGCGCTTCATTCAACTCTTCTTCCGAATAAGGCAGCGGCATGTTCATGATCTTGGCGGAGCGTTGCAGGCGCTGGGTGTGCTCCTGCAACCGGAAGATACAGGCGCCATTGTCGCCGGCGTCGTATGCACGCACGCCCTCAAACACACCCATGCCGTAGTGGAGGGTGTGGGTGAGCACATGGACCCGGGCATCGCGCCAGGGCACCAACTCACCATCAAACCAGATTACGCCGTCTCGATCCGCAAAAGACATTTTCCTAACTCCAGGATTCAACCGGCAGGCCCGGTTGCTCAAAATTCATAAACAGTATGGCAGCGCTTTACACCCGCACCTTGCGGGAAATCAATCCCGGGACTCACCGAGATACTGCTGCCAGAGCGCTTGAACGGTCTTTTTTTCCGCTGTGAAGTGGCCATCGTCGACAATCCCCGGCTGTTGTTGCAGCGCCAGGCGATGACCCTGGGATCGGAAGGCTTTGTAGGCGTCGATCAAATCTGCGGCCTGGTGGGCCGGCATCAGGCCTGCCTCCTCGAGGCAGCCCAGTATGCGGATATTGTCTGTATACCGCACAGTGGCCGGTGCTTGGTGCGCGCCGGCCAGAACTGAATATTGAACCAAAAACTCGATATCGACAATACCGCCGCTGCCCTGTTTCAGGTCAAAACCCTTATCTGGCAAGGACTTATCGAGGTGCTCGCGCATTTTATTGCGCATGGAAACCACCTCTTCGCGCAATTCTTTTTCGTCCCGCGGCTGGCAAAGGATATCTGCGCGCAGTGACTCGAACTTTTCACACAACATTTGTGAACCCGCTACTGGACGCGCGCGCACCAGCGCCTGGTGCTCCCAGGTCCAGGCGTCCTTGCGCTGGTAACGCTCAAACGCCTCCAGCGAAGTCACCAGCAGACCGGAGTTGCCCGACGGGCGCAGGCGCGTATCCACTTCATACAGTGGCCCGCTGAAAGTGCGGGTCTGCAGGATATGGATCAGGCGCTGGCCCAGCCGCGTGTAAAAGGTCGCATTGTCCAGTGAATGGTCGCCGCTTGTCTGCGCGTAGGGTTCGGTATCGTGCACAAACACCAGGTCGAGGTCGGAGCCGTGGCCCAGCTCCAGGCCGCCGAGCTTGCCGTAGGCGACGATGCAGAAACGCACATCGTCCTCGCTCGCACCTGCCGGCAGGCCATACTTCTCCACCATCTGTTGCCAGGCTATCTGCAGTGAATACTTGAGGATGGCTTCCGCCAGCCAGGTCAATGCATCCGAGACTTTCATCAGCGGCAACACACCGGAGACTTCCTGTGCCGCCACGCGCAGGTCATACCCGAGCTTGAAGTGGCGCAGCGCCTCCATCTGCGCTTCCAGGTCATCGTCCGGCACCCGCAGCAGGTCACGTCGTAACTCCGCCTCGATCTCCTCCGCATCCGGCGCGCGTAACAGCCGGCGCGCGTCGAGCAGTTCATCGAGCAGTAGCGGGTGACGGGCGAGCTGCGCGGCAATCAACGGGCTGGCGCCGCAAAGGCGCACCAGTTGCTCCAGCACCACAGGATTTTCATTGATCAGGGTGAGGTAGGCGCTGCGCCGCAATATCGCCCGCACCAGCGGCAGGATGCGCTCCAGGGTCACATGCGGTGCCGGCGTGCCCTCCAGCTCGGCCAGTAGCATGGGCATAAACTGGTCGAGCCGGTCGCGTGCCTGGGCCGGCAATGCCCTGGCGGTAGGGCCGTTGCTCAGGTCGTGCAACTGATCCTGCAACTTATCGACATTGTCATAACCGGCCAACTGCAGGACCGCGCACCTTGCGCGCGCAGGCTCTTCCAGGTCCTGGTCCATCTGGGCGAACGAGGCCCAGAAATCGCGCCAGGCGCCGACCCGATCGGGTTGCTGCTGGTCCTCCGGTGCCGCGACCACCGCCTGGAATTCAGCGTGGATCAGCTCGCGCGCCTCAGCCAGGGCCGCCTCCAGCTGCGCCCAATCCAAAAACCCGAGCACAAACGCGAGGCGTGCGCGTGCATCCTCTTCCGCCGGCAGGGTCTGGGTCTGGCGATCGCGAAACGCCTGCAGGGCGTGCTCCACCCGGCGCAGCAGGCGATAGGCATCGGACAGGGCACGGTCCATGCCCTTGCCCAGAAAGCCGCGCTCGACCAGCATCGGCAATACCTTGAGCAGGTTGCGCTCGCGCAACTCCACCTCGGTTCCGCCGCGAATCAGCTGGAAAACCTGCGCAATAAACTCCACTTCGCGAATGCCGCCGCGACCGAGCTTGATGTTGTCTCCCAGGTTGCGCCGTGCCACTTCGCGATTGATCAGCGACTTCATCTCACGCAGTGCTTCGATCACGCTGAAGTCGATATAGCGGCGATAGGTAAACGGACGCAGCAACTCCATCAACTCGGCGACCGCACCGTTATCGCTGTCGTCACCAGCGCTGTCATCAGCACTGTCATCAGCAACCACGCGCGCCTTGACCATGGCGTAGCGCTCCCACTCCCGTCCCTGGGTCTGGTAATAGTCCTCCATCGCGGCAAAGCTTTTTACCAGCGGGCCGCTGTCGCCGTAGGGGCGCAGGCGCATATCCACCCGAAAAACAAAACCATCGGCAGTCACCGCATCGAGGGAGCGAATCAGCCTCTGACCCAGCCGGGTAAAGAAAGCCTGGTTGTCGAGGCCGTCATCACCATCGCAAGCGCCACTTTCCGGGTAGGCAAAGATCAGGTCAATGTCCGAGGAAAGGTTAAGCTCGCCCGCGCCCAGCTTGCCCATGCCCAGCACCAGCAACGGCTGCACCTCGCCGTCGGCATTGCGCGGCACACCATTACGCTCGTGCATGGCGGCACTGTGCCAGGCCAGCGCTTTTTGAATAGTGTGTTCCGCAACCTGCGAGATCAGCGCGCAGCAGGTCTCGATGGTGTGCCGCCCGGACCAGTCGGAATAAATGATCCAGCACAGCGCCCGGTTGCGATACCGGCGCAGCGCCCGGTCAAAGGTCTCGTCACTCTCGGGAATTACAGAAGCAGAAGGGTCGGAAAAGAACTCACAGAAAGACTCGAAACTTTCACAGGCAAGGATCGCGGGCAGCAGGGCGGAGTCCTTGCAGCACTGCTCAACCATAAACTCCGAGCCGACAAAAACGCGCTGCAGGTTGCGCAACTCAATTTCATCGCTCAGATGCGCTTCGACCGCTTCCCGCTGCGTGTCATCGGCAGCGGCGCACCAGCGCTCCCACTGGTGCTGCCACACAGGCTCCAGCGCCTTGGGCAAAGATAGAGAATCGTCCATGAATTCCTGAACCGGATCTAGAAACTGATATCTGGTGGCGGCGCTACCCGCAGCACTTCCTCAACGGTG
This sequence comes from Biformimicrobium ophioploci, assembly GCF_030270605.1. Lineage (GTDB taxonomy): Bacteria > Pseudomonadota > Gammaproteobacteria > Pseudomonadales > Cellvibrionaceae > Biformimicrobium > Biformimicrobium ophioploci. The sequence continues at coordinate 242,047 of NZ_BSYJ01000004.1, read as the reverse complement.
GTCAGTCCCGCTGCGACTTTCTTGGCGCCGGCGAGGCGCAAACTGTTCATACCCTCGCGCATGCCCTGGTGACGCAACGCCTGCAGGTCGCAGTCTGAGCCGATCAGGGCCTGCACCGATTCCGTGAACGGCAGTATCTCGTATATGCCCTGGCGCCCGTGGTAGCCGGTATTGCGGCATTCGAGGCACCCCTCCGGCCGGTAAACGGTTTCCGGTTTGGGAGCCTTCCATGGGCGCACCAGACTTTGCCAGTCGGTATCATCCATCGCATGGGGCGCCTTGCACGCAGGGCACAGGGTGCGCACCAGGCGCTGCGCCATGACCCCGAGAATGGTGGATTTGATCAGGTACCCAGGCACCCCCAGGTCAAGCAGGCGCGTTACCGCGGTCGGCGCATCGTTGGTGTGCAGCGTGGAAATCACCAGGTGGCCGGTAAGCGCTGCCTGGATCGCCATCTGCGCGGTTTCCAGGTCGCGGATCTCGCCCACCATGATGATGTCCGGGTCCTGTCGCATCAGCGTGCGGATGCCGGCCGCGAAATCCAGGCCGACAGAGTGCTGCACCTGGGTCTGGTTGAAGCTCTCCTCCACCATCTCGATCGGGTCCTCGACGGTGGACACGTTGACTTCCGGCGTCGCCAGCTGCTTGAGCGCGGTGTAGAGCGTGGTGGTCTTGCCCGAACCGGTGGGCCCGGTGACCAGCACGATGCCGTTCGGCCGCGACAGCATCGTATCCCAGCGGTGCAGGTCATCCCCGGCCAGGCCCAGCTCGCGATAACTGCGCAGCAGCACCTCGGGGTCAAAGATCCGCATCACCAGCTTTTCGCCGAACGCGGTGGGCAGGGTCGACAGGCGCAGCTCGACTTCACTGCCGTCCGGGCGCTTGGTCTTGATGCGGCCGTCCTGCGGCTTGCGCTTCTCCGCCACATTCATACGGCCGAGGATTTTCAGGCGGCTGGTAACCGCCGCGTTCACCGCATCCGGCAGTTCCTGGATATGGTGCAGCACACCATCAATACGAAAACGGATGCGACCCATGCCGCGGCGCGGCTCTATATGGATATCCGAGGCGCGCTGGTCGAATGCGTACTGCAGCAGCCAGTCGACGATATTGACGATATGCGCATCGTTCGCTTCCGGGTCCTTGAGGCTGCCGAGCTCAAGCAACTGCTCGAAGTTGCCGGCGGAGGAACTGCCCTTGAGGCCGGTGGCGCCGGAAATCGACTGCGCCAGAGAATAGAACTCCACCGAGTAACGCTGGATATCCGCCGGGTCCGCCAACACACGCTCGATACGACGGCCGCTGGTGTGCGCCAGTTGCTGTACCCAGCCTTCGGCAAACGGCTGCGAAGTGGCGACCAGCAGGCGGTCCTTGCTCGCATCGACGCACAGGATCTGGTGGCGCTTGGCGAACTGGAAGCTCATCACCTCGGTGACGGCAGCTACATTTACCTTGAGGGGGTCTATATGAAACAGGGGTACGCCTGCCGCATCGGCCAGCCAGCGATTCAGCGTCTCCGCATCGAGCACCCCTCCCTGCTGACTCTGCAGTTCACAACTGGCAATATAGGTCAGCGGGTGCATCTGGGCCTGCTCAGGGCTGCGGGGGGTACCCAGCAACCGGTTGGCATCGCGCTGGTCCACCAGCCCGGTGCGCACCAGTTCGTCCAGCAGGCTGCGCAGCTCCAGGACCCGGTCCGCCAATTTATTATCCGCCATGGGGAAACCTGTTTATGGATATAAGAATTGCGGTTGTCATTGCTAACGGTTGTTATTGCTACCGATTGTACCGGCAACCGGCGCCAGCACCAGTGCTACAGTTTGCACTAATGTACCGGGCGTGCGATCAGGTGTAATGAAAATGTCATAAAGATGTCATATAAAGCCCGCGCCGCCGCGGTTTTCGAGGAATGTGGCGCACAGAAGGCTGGAATGGCCAAATTTTAACCAAGACGAAGCACGTAATTCGCAAATTGCGAAGACCACGGAGCAACGAAATGCCCTTATCAAATATCGCCAACCTGTTTGGCCGCTCGCCGATCAAACCGATCGAAGAGCATATGGCGCTGGTCCACAAGGCCTCAGAACAACTGGCAGACTTCTTCGCCGCAGTGATCGACGATGACTGGGACAAGGCCGCAAAGATCCAGCAGAGCATCAGTGCTGCTGAGAGCGCTGCAGACGATGTGAAAAAGAATATCCGCCTGCACCTGCCCAAGAGCCTGTTTATGCCGGTATCACGCAGCGACCTGCTGGAGCTGCTGGCCTATCAGGACGAGATCGCCGATATCGCCGAGGACATTGCGGGGCTGATGCTGGGCCGCAAGATGCAGATCCCCGCGGAAATCCAGGACATGGTGAAGACCTACGTCCAGAGCGCCATCGACACCTCTGCACAGGCGCTCAAGGCCATCAACGAGCTGGACGACCTGATCGAAACCGGTTTCGGCGGACGCGAGATGAAACTGGCCGAAGAGTACACCGAGGTGCTGGGCCAGATGGAAGAGCACGCCGACGACCTGCAGGTCGAGGTACGCGCGGCCATTTTCAAACTTGAGAAGGATCTTAACCCCATCGATGTGATCTTCCTGTATCGCATCGTCGAGTGGATCGGTTACCTGACCGATCGCGCCCACAGCGTTGGCAACCGCCTGCAGTTGCTGCTGGCCCACTGAAGAATAAAGGGGAAAGATCATGGACATACTTTCGACTTATGGCGAGATCCTGCTGGTACTCGCGTGCATCTTCGGCTTCTTCATGGCCTGGGGTGTGGGTGCCAACGACGTCGCCAACGCCATGGGCACCTCTGTCGGCTCCCGTGCACTGACCATCAAGCAGGCGATCATCATCGCCATGATTTTCGAATTCGCCGGCGCCTACCTGGCCGGTGGCGAGGTAACCGCCACCATCCGCAAGGGCATCATCGATTCCGACGTGTTCAGCGATGCACCGGAACTGCTGGTATATGGCATGCTCTCAGCGCTGCTCGCGGCGGGCACCTGGCTGCTGATCGCAAGCCTGCTGGGCTGGCCGGTCTCCACCACCCACTCCATCGTCGGCGCTATTGTCGGCTTCGCCGCAGTGGGCATCTCCCCGGATGCGGTTTCCTGGGGCAAGGTTGGCAGCATCGTGGCGAGCTGGGTGGTATCCCCGGTACTGGCCGGGACCATCTCCTTCCTGTTGTTCCGCTCCGTACAGCGCCTGATCCTCAACACTGATGATCCATTCGGCAACGCCAAACGCTATATCCCCATCTACATGTTCGCCGTTGGCTGGATGATTTCGATGGTGACCCTGACCAAGGGCCTCAAGCATGTATTCAAGGACGCCGGCATCAAGCTGACCTTCCTGCAGGATGCGGGTATTGCGGTGATCGCAGGCCTGGTCGTGATGGGCATTGGTATCCTGCTGCTGCGCCGTGTGGGCCGCGATGACAGGGGTACCGGCGTTGTCGGCGGCCGCTTTGCCAATGTGGAGCGCGTGTTCGCAATCCTGATGATTTTCACCGCCTGTGCCATGGCGTTCGCGCACGGTTCCAACGATGTGGCCAACGCGGTTGGCCCGCTGGCCGCAGTTGTCAGCACCATCCAGTCCGGCGTGGTTGGCGCCAAAGCCGTGATGCCAGGCTGGATCCTGCTGCTTGGTGGTGCCGGTATCGTGGTCGGTCTGGCTACCTACGGATTCAAGGTAATGGCCACCATCGGCCGCAAGATCACCGAACTGACCCCGAGCCGCGGTTTCGCCGCCGAGCTGGGTGCGGCCTCCACCGTGGTACTGGCCTCTGCCACCGGCCTGCCGATCTCCACCACCCACACGCTGGTGGGCGCGGTGCTGGGTGTTGGCCTGGCGCGTGGTATCGGCGCGCTCAACCTGCGCATGATCAGCACCATCTTCGTATCCTGGATCATCACGCTGCCGGCGGGTGCGGGCATCGCGATCCTGTTCTTCTACTTCTTCAAGGGGCTGTTTGGCTAACCGCCCATACAGACCAGATAATACAAACCCGGCATATGCCGGGTTTGTTGTTTTAGGGATAAAAAATGTTCTGGCTGATACTCGTAACGCTACTGTGGGCCTTCTCCTTCAGCCTGATCGGCGTCTACCTCGCCGGGCAGGTGGACCCGTACTTTTCCGTGCTCACCCGTGTACTGCTGGCGCTGGCAGTATTCCTGCCCCTGCTCAGGCCAGCGCAGACGCCACGCCGCGTGGCATTGCAGCTGATGGGTATCGGCGCCATCCAGCTGGGCCTGATGTACCTGTTCTACTACCAGTCCTTACTGTTGCTGAGTGTGCCGGAGGTGCTGCTGTTCACCATCTTCACACCGGTTTACATCGCGCTGATCTATGACGGGCTGCAGGGCAGGCTGTCACCGCATCACCTGATTGCTGCAGCCATTTCCGTACTGGGCGCGGCGGTAATCCGCTGGGAAAAGCTCGATAGCGGCTACTGGCTGGGCTTCCTTGTGGTGCAGGGCGCCAACCTGTGTTTTGCCATCGGCCAGGTGGCTTACAAGCAACTGATGTCCGGCCGGCCAACACGCGATGCGCTGCGGGACTTTGGCTGGTTTTACCTCGGTGCCGCGATGGTGGCGACAGTCGCCTGGCTGGTACTGGGCAAGCCCCAGTACCCCACTACCAGTGTGCAGTGGGGCGTGCTGGTATGGCTTGGCATCATCGCCTCTGGCGCGGGCTATTTTCTCTGGAACCGCGGCGCGACCCAGGTGGATGCCGGCACCCTCGCGGCCATGAACAATGCGCTGATCCCCGCCGGACTGCTGGTAAACCTGTTAATCTGGAACCGCGATGCAGACCTGCCGCGCCTGCTGGCAGGCGGCATATTGATTGCCGGCGCAGTAGTCTACAGTGAGGCCTGCAGCCGCAAGGCTTCCGGGCGCGAGCCGCCGAAATAACAGCTCCAGATTCCACGGACAGGAAAACAGGATGATACTTCCAGATTTTACCGAACAGTTACGCCAGCTGGTGGCGACGCCAAGCGTCAGCGCAACGGATCCGCGCCTCGATATGGGTAACCGTGCGGTGGTCGAACTGCTGGCCGGCTGGCTCGAGGACATGGGCTTTGCCGTCGAGCTGCAACCGCTTCCCTACCACCCGGACAAGCTCAACCTGATCGCGACCATGGGCAGCGGCCCCGGCGGACTGGTGCTGGCGGGACACACCGATACCGTGCCCTATGACGATGGCCGCTGGCACACGGACCCATTTCGCCTGGAAGAGCGCGACAACCGCTTTTACGGGCTCGGCACCACGGATATGAAGGGTTTCTTTCCGCTGGCACTCGCCGCCGCTGCCTCGGTGAAACCTGAACAGCTCAAGCAGCCGCTGATCATTCTTGCGACCGCCGACGAGGAGTCTGCCATGGGCGGTGCCCGCGCACTGGTGGCCGCGGGGATGCCCAGGGCGCGATACGCGGTGATCGGCGAACCCACCGGCATGCGCCCGGTGCACATGCACAAGGGCTGCATGATGGAATCTATCCGGGTGACAGGCCACTCGGGCCACTCCTCCAACCCGGCGCTGGGCGCCAATGCCCTCGACGCAATGCACTCCGTCATCGGCGAGTTGATGGCCATTCGCAAGGGCTGGGAATCACGCTACCAGCACCCGGGCTTCCTGGTGCCGGTGCCGACTCTCAACCTCGGCTGTATTCACGGCGGTGACAACCCAAACCGCATCTGTGCAGGCACTGAGCTGCAGTTCGATATCCGTCCGGTGCCGGGTATGGAACTGGAAGCCGTGCGCGAGGAAATCCGCAGCCGCGTACTGGCGCTGCCACAGGCAGAGCGTATCCAGGTGGAATACAAGCCCCTGTTTGACGGTGTGCCACCTTTCGCAGAAGGCGAGCAATCCGAACTGGTGCAGGCAACCGAAAAACTCACCGGGCATGCGGCACACAGCGTAGCCTTTGCCACGGAGGCACCCTACCTGCAGCAACTAGGTATGCAGACGGTGGTGCTCGGGCCCGGCGATATCGACCAGGCTCACCAGCCGGACGAATTTCTGCCGCAGGACAGGATTGCCCCCATGATTGAGGTACTGCAAGGCCTGGTGCGGCGCTTCTGCCTCTAAGTCACAGGCATCACCCGCAGCCTTTTCACGCTTTCTTCACGCAGATCTGACGGAAACTTCGCAGCCGGACGGCGCGCAGTCTGCGACAATCTGCCGTACTGCCCGATTGAGCCTGCAGTAACGTATCTTGCATGACCGGCGGATTCCGCGTTTCATAAGGCCATGGTTCCACAATCAGAAAAACAGGACTAATACGGAAATGTTGAAAAAGAGATTGATAGCGGTGGTTGTCGTCGTCGCGATCTGCGCGCTTATTGCCTGGGCGATTTCAGGCGGAGATATGAATTGGTGGAATATACTCGCCATCGCGTTCGGTGTGCAGTGGGTCGCCTTTGTCCCGTCTTATATTTTCAAAACAGAAAAATTTTACGACCTTTGCGGCAGCACCACTTTCCTCGCCTGTATCTGGAGCGCGGCAGCCCTGAGCGGCGTATCCAACCCCTGGCAGCTGCTCGTGGTGGGCCTGGTAACCATCTGGGCCCTGCGCCTCGGCAGTTTCCTGTTCCTGCGTGTGATGAAGACCGGTGAGGACTCCCGCTTCAGGGAGATCAAACATTCCGCCCCGCGCTTTCTCGTGGCCTGGACGCTGCAGGGCGCCTGGGTATTCCTGACACTGCTGGCAGCACTGGTGATCGTCTTTAATGGTGCGGAGCTCACCGCCACGCCCTGGGGCTGGGCGGGGCTGGCGATCTGGATTATCGGATTCGTAACAGAAGTGGTGGCAGATCGCCAGAAAAGCGCGTTCCGCGAACAGAAGAGCAAGGAAAAACCGTTTATCACCAGCGGGCTGTGGAAATTCAGCCGGCACCCGAATTACGCCGGGGAAATCCTGCTGTGGCTTGGCATGTTCATCATGTCTGTACCACTGCTAAGCGGCTGGCTCTGGCTGGTGGTGATAAGCCCGGTGTTCGTTTACCTGCTTATTTCCCGGGTCAGCGGCGTGCCGATGCTGGAAGAGCAGGCCGACAAGCGCTGGGGCGAGATGGAAGCCTATCAGGCGTACAAGGCGAGCACCCCAAAACTTTTCTTCGGCAACTAGGACCGAAGGCCTCTCCCTGCGGCGGAGCTCCCGGGCAATTTCCGGGCGGCTCCGCAACGCATCACCCACAGCCTGTACTTAATTCCTGACGAGCGCGATCAGCTTTTTACCAATATCCGTATTGTCCTGGTTGCCGCGAAACTGCTCACTGCCCTTGCCTGCGGCGAACACCTGCACATCCTCGCCGGTATGGCCATGGGTGGTCCAGCCAGTGCCGGTACGGCGATTGATGATATCGGCAATGCTGGCATACAGGGATTTCGGGTCGTTATCCCGCGCCTTGGTTTCACGCGAGTACTGCTGCGCGCTCACCAGGGACGCGATCTCGTCATCTTCGAGCGGGAAGTCCACAAAGCGCGCCCAGTCTGCCGCAATATCTTCGCTTTCCAGCAACACTTCCTTGAGCTTGCCCTGTGAGGCACGCACCTGGCGGATGACCTTCGGCATCCAGCGGTAACTACCTTCACGACCGATACTCGGGCCACCGGTGTCATGGTCCGCGGTGACCACCAGCAGGGTATCGGGATTGGCCTTCATGAATTCCAGTACGATTTCAATGGAAGCCGCAAAATCCCCCATCTCTTTCATCGCACAGGCGATGTCATTGTTGTGGCCACACCAGTCGATCTGGCTGCCCTCCACCATCAGGAAGAAGCCCTCGTCACTGCCGGCAAGCGATGCCAGCGCGGCGCGGGTCATGCGCTGCAACCGGTCCGGCACATCGCTGTCGATGGCGTAGGGCAGGCCGCTGTCGGCAAACAGTCCAACCAGATTGCGCTTGCCCGCGGCGTTTTCCAGCGCGCCGAAATCATCGACCCGGTGATAGCCGTCCGCCTCCAGTTTTTGCCACAGCGCGGTCTCATCATGATCGAAATACTTGCGCCCGCCACCCAGGAACACATCCACCAGCGGCATATCGTTATGGCGCTGGTTGACGAAATCCTGGGCGATAGCATGCTTCTCCCCACGATTCGCGTTGTGCGCGACAAAAGCGGCCGGCGTAGCGTGGTAGATTTCCGAAGTGGCGACCAGGCCGGTACGCATACCGGCCTGCTTGGCATGCTTCAGGACGGAGTCCACCGGCTGGCCATCGGCATCCACACCCACAGCCCCGTTCAGGGTCTTGACGCCCGCCGCCATCGCCGTGGCAGAAGCGGCGGAATCCGTCACCGAGTCCGGGTCTGCGGGGAAGGTACTGGCGTTGCCCACCAGCGTTTGCGTGAATACGGTGGGGCGGAAGTCCGCACGGTTGTTGTCATTGACGAAGTAGCGGTAGCCACTGGTGTAGGCCGGCCCCATGCCGTCACCGATCATCAGGATGACGTTTTTGGGGTTTTCATCTGGCGTGCAGGCGGACAGGAATACGGCTGCAGCCGCGGTGGCGATATATTTTCTCATTGTGGTATTTCATTTCCCTACGGGTTTCGGGAATAGTATCTGTGGTATAAAAGCTGCTCAAGTGCAGTATCTGCAACCATACCTCTCGGGAACCAAGGACCGGAAACCACTGTGAACTCGCTCGACGCGCCCTCCGTAATCGACTGGTTTCGCCTCGCTGCCCCTTACGTTAACGACCTGCGCGGCCGCACACTGGTAATCGCGATTCCCGGCGAGGGTCTCGCACATGAAAATTTCCGTAACCTTGTACACGATCTGGCGCTACTCAGCAGCCTCGGCACCCGGCTGGTACTGGTTTTCGGCGCGCGTGACCAGATCACCAGCGCGCTGTCCGACGCGGGTATCGAGTCCGCTTTCCACGGTGACAGCCGCATCACCGATGCGCGTACCCTGGAAGTGGTAAAGGCCGTTGTCGGGCGCCTGCGCTTCGATATCGAAGCGGCTATCTCCCAGGGCCTGCCCAATTCGCCAATGGCCGGCGCCCAGCTGCGGGTGGTATCCGGTAACTTTGTCAGCGCACAGCCACTCGGCATCCTCGACGGGGTCGACCTGCAGTGGAGCGGGCGCGTGCGGCGCATCGACGGCGACAGCCTGTCCAGCCAGCTGCACGGTGGCAACCTGGTGCTGATACCGCCGCTGGGAACTTCCCTCACAGGCGAGATATTCTCGGTCAACTACCTGGAGCTGGCGGAAGCACTCGCTGCATCACTGCGCGCGGAAAAACTGATCCTGCTGCGGGAAAATGGCCAGTTGCAGGTAGAGGGCAACAGTGTGCGGGAACTTCCACTGGCGCGAGCCGAGAAGCTGCTGGCACAGTGCGACAGCAGCAGCCTGCGCATTGCCGTCAGGGCCTGCAACCACGGCGTACCAAGAGTACAGATGGTCAGCTACAGCGCCAATGGCGCCCTGCTTGAGGAACTCCTCACCCGCGGCGGCAGTGGCACCATGGTTTACCGCGACAGTTATGAGACGGTGCGACGCGCGCGTATCGAGGATGTGGGTGGCATTCTGGGGCTGATCCGGCCGCTGGAGAAGGAAGGCGTGCTGGTGCGCCGCTCGCGCAAGAAACTGGAAGGGGAAATTTCCCACTTCACCATTTTCGAGGTGGACAGCAGCATTGTCGCCTGCGCCGCACTCTACCCGATCACCGACCAGGCCGGCAGCACCGTGGCTGCGGAACTCGCCTGTGTTGCGATACATCCCGACTTCCGGGGCGGTGGCCGCGGCGCGCGCCTGATGCGGCACCTGGAGCGGCAGGCCCGCAGCCAGGGGGTGGAGGAGCTGTTCGTGCTGACCACCCAGACCGAGCACTGGTTTATCGAACAGGGCTTCGCACCGGTCGCGCCGGAGAGCTTGCCGGCATCCCGGCAGGCGCTTTACAACGACCTGCGCCAGTCGCGGGTGATGCGCAAGGCGCTTGTGTAACAGGTCCCTGTGCAAAAAGCCCCTGTGGAAGTGATTCGAGTGTAAACAGCCCGCCCCAACCCGAGCGCGCCAGCCCAGCGGAGAGGGCCTCGCAGCAAACCCGTTACAGCTGTAACCATAGATGGCGCCCGGCCCCCAATTTGCTATCCTGTCCGGCCGCCCGCATTGCGGGCAGCAAGATTTTTACACTGAGCAGCAGTAGGGATAACCATGCCAGAGTATCGTTCCCGCACTTCCACAGCAGGCCGCAACATGGCGGGCGCGCGCGCACTGTGGCGCGCCACCGGAATGAAAGATGACGACTTCCACAAGCCCATCATTGCCGTGGCCAACTCCTTTACCCAGTTCGTACCGGGCCACGTCCACCTGAAAGACATGGGGCAGCTGGTCGCGCGCGAAATCGAGAAAGCCGGCGGCGTCGCCAAAGAGTTCAACACCATCGCCGTGGATGACGGCATCGCCATGGGCCACGACGGCATGCTGTACAGCCTGCCCAGCCGCGAGATCATCGCGGACTCGGTGGAGTACATGGCCAATGCGCACTGCGCCGACGCGCTGGTGTGCATCTCGAACTGCGACAAGATCACTCCCGGGATGCTGATGGCGGCACTGCGCCTCAATATTCCGGTGATTTTCGTATCCGGCGGGCCGATGGAGGCCGGCAAGACCAAGCTCGCTGATCACAAGCTGGACCTGGTCGATGCCATGGTCATTGCAGCGACGGACGCCAGCGATGAAACCGTGGCCGAATACGAGCGCTCTGCCTGCCCGACCTGCGGTTCCTGCTCCGGCATGTTTACCGCCAACTCCATGAACTGCCTGACCGAGGCACTGGGCCTGTCACTGCCGGGCAATGGCACCATGCTCGCCACCCACGCGGACCGACGCGAGCTGTTCCTGCGTGCTGGCCGCGAGATCGTCGGGCTGGCCAAGCGCTATTATGAAGAGGACGACCTCAGCGCCCTGCCCCGCTCCATTGCCAGCCGCGAGGCATTTTCCAACGCCATGGCACTGGATATCGCCATGGGCGGCTCCACCAACACCATCCTGCACCTGCTCGCTGCTGCGCAGGAAGCGGAAGTCGAGTTCACCATGGCGGATATCGATGTGCTGTCGCGCAAGGTGCCGCAGCTGTGCAAGGTGGCACCCAACACGCAGAAATACCATATCGAGGATGTGCACCGCGCTGGCGGTGTCTACGGCCTGCTCGGCGAACTGGAGCGCGGAGGCCTGTTCGATGCCTCATTGCCGACAGTCCATAGCCGCACCTTCGGCGAGGCTCTGGAGGCGTGGGACATTCGCCGCACCGACAACCCCGAAGTGCGTAAGTTTTTCCTGGCCGGGCCCGCAGGCATTCCTACACAACAGGCCTTCAGTCAGGACTGCCGCTGGTCCAGCCTCGACAGCGACCGGGCAAAGGGCTGCATACGCTCCATTGAAAATGCCTTCTCCAGTGAAGGCGGCCTGGCGGTGCTGTTTGGCAACCTGGCGCCGAACGGCTGTGTGGTGAAGACTTCCGGTGTCGATGAAGCCCTGTGGCACTTCGAAGGGCCGGCCCATGTGGTGGAAAGCCAGGATACTGCGGTAGCCAATATCCTCGATGGCAAAGTCAAGGCAGGCGACGCGGTCATCGTGCGCTACGAGGGCCCGCGCGGCGGCCCGGGTATGCAGGAAATGCTGTATCCCACCAGCTACATCAAGTCCAAGGGCCTGGGCGAATCCTGCGCACTCATCACAGACGGCCGCTTCTCGGGCGGCACCTCCGGCCTGTCCATCGGGCACGTTTCACCGGAAGCAGCGGCAGGCGGGAATATCGCGCTGGTGCGCGACGGCGACACCATCCGTATCGATATTCCCAACCGCACCATCGAAGTGGTCCTTAGCGATGCCGAACTGCAGCAGCGCCGTGACCAGCTCAATGACAAAAGCGGCGGGCAGTGGCAGCCTGCAGAGAAGCGTCCGCGCAAGGTCAGCAAGGCCCTGAAGGCCTATGCAATGCTGGCCACCAGTGCAGACCGGGGTGCGGTTCGCGAGCTGTAACAGCAGCGCTATCAGGTAAACAAAAAGGGCCCACTGGATGACAGTGGCCCTTTTTTTCGTTCCGGCCTACTGCAGTTTAAAGACAATCCTGTTCTGGACGCCGCGGCGCGCAACCGGCACCCCGTCTTTCAGGGTCGGGCGATACTTGAATTTCTTCACCGCCCGTAACGCTTCCCTGTTAAACAGGGTGGTCGGGTTTCCGGCGCGATCAAAACCTGCCAGCACGCGCGGGTCGGCGACACTGCCATTCGGGGTGATGGTGAACTCCACAATCACATGACCCTCGATACCCTTCTGCAGTGCCCGTACCGGATAGCGCGGGCTGCTCTTCACGATGGGGATCGGGTCGCTGTTGATCGGTATTTTCGTTTCGTTACCCGGCGGCCGGTATTTGTACTCGGTGGGCAGTTTGAGCGTGGTTGGCTCCGGTAGCCGCTCCTGTGGCTGTGGCGCAGTGGTTGGCATGGGCTCCGCCGGCGGCTCCGGTTCGGCAAAGTCCCGGATCACCTCGATTTCGGGTGTCTCCATGACAAACTCGGGAATCCTGGGCGGCGGGTCTTCCACCGGCTCACGGAACTCGGCGTGGATGAGCTGGCTCATCAGGAACAACAGGCCGCCGGTGGCAACTGCCGCAAGGCTGAGATTACGCGTGGTTGCGGCTGTCCGGTTAACAGACGGGTTAATGCGCTGGCTGACTTTATCCATAACTTTATCCATAACTTTACCCATAAATACACCTCTCCTTGTTCTTATCAGGTGTCTGGCCGCCGCGGCGGGCGCGGCGCAAGGGAAAAGCTGATCAGCTAATTAACATTTAATGCCACGCATCATGGCATTTCAAGTCATTTGTTCCGAACATTCATTTGGTTTCAGGCAAGTTTTGCTGGAAAGTGAGTACGCACAAACCCGGCAGGCATAAAAAAACCGCGCCCTGAGGCGCGGTTTTTATTTTCCGATTCCCGCGGGAATCAGATGGCAAGCTGCTCTTCGCGTTTCTTCTCGCCTTCAACGTAGGCGATCCACTGCTCCGCGAACTTCTTGGAGCGCTTGTCTTTCTTGGCCACTTCAAGGTGCTTGAGGGCGGCTTCGTATTTCTTCAGGTTGGCATTTGCCATCCCGAGGACAATACGCAACTGGTCCTCACGCTTCAGGCCACCCTTTTTCAGGGCCTTATCGCCTGCAGTGATTGCTTCCTTGTTCTGGTCCAGGTCCAGGTAGATACCTGCGAGACGGGAGTAGAGCTCACCCTTGTCCGACATGGAAGCAGCTGCCTCCATTTCCGGAATAGACTTCTTCAACTCCTGCGCCATCTGGTAGGCAACTGCCAGGGTTTCCAGGTTCTTGGAAGTGCGCTCGATCTGCTTGTTGTCGATGCCCTTCTTGATCACCTTGGCGCCCTTGTATGGCATTTCCGCACCCATGAAGAGATAGGCCATGTTCAGCAGCTCTTTCTCTTTCTTGAGCACGCCCGCAATGTAGGCAGCTTCCATCATGTGCAGCTGGTCTTTCTCGCGGCCGAGTTGGCCGTACATGCCAGCCAGCTGGATGTAGTAGGTGCCCTGCGGATAGTGCTTGACCAGCTTCTCCAGTACCTTCACGACACTCGGGTAATCGTTCTTGTCGTAGTACAGGAAACGCTGTAGGTCATACCAGGCCTGCTTTGGAACCTTGCCGTTGCCTTCAACCATGGACACAGCCTTGCTGATGTCCTTGAGGGCGTTGGCATTGTCCTTCAGCTGGTAGTGCGCCTGCGCACGCAGGTAGTACATCTCGCCGGTGACGATATTGGAAACATCCATCCAGCGATTGATGTAACGCAATGCACCCTTGTAGTCCTCTTTTACGAAGGACAGCTGGGACACCGCCTGCAGAGAGCCGATTTCCAGCGCCTCGGTCAGGTTTTCACTCGGCACGGACAGCACTTTTTTGTAGCTGGCGATAGCCCCGTCATAGTTCTCGAGACTGAAGTAGATATACGCCATGAAGTAGGCAACCTGTGCCTTTTCATACGCGGAGTACTTGGAAGAACGCGCTTCCATGTCCCGCAGAACCGCGAGCGCTTCATTGAACTGTTGCGCATCAGCAAGTTCCTGGGCCTGGCCCAGCTTCTTGCCAACGGCTTCAGAGATCGAAGGCGTCTTGCGTGTCTTGACCTTGCTCGGCTTCTTCTCTTCCTGAGCATACGCCTGGCCGAAACCATTCGCATTGAAGCCCAGTGCATCAAGAACCTGCACACTGATTGCCGGTGCGGCAACCAGGGGCAACGCCAACGCGGAGCGTTTGACGAACTTGGATAAAGCTGTCGTCACTTTCATTTGCGTCGCCTCCGTTACTTGGCCAGGTTGAAGGTGATCTTGGTACGTACACCCGGTACTTCGATGGCTTCACCATCGATGACCCGCGGCTTGTACTTGTACTTCAGCGCGGACTTCATCGCAGCGCGATTGAAGACCGTAGTCGGCTGGCCCTTGGCGGTGAATGCTTCCACCACACGCGGGTCACGTACAGATCCGTTCTTGGTTACTGTGTACTCGACGATCACGTAGCCTTCGATACCACGCTGCATGGCGCGACGCGGATACTGCGGCTGCACCTTCACGATTGGCAGGTAATCACCTTCACTCGCGAAGTTGCCGAGGCCACCGATGTTCGGGTCAACACCTGAAGTGGGCGGCGCCATGTTGATGGCGGTGTCCACGTCCGGGTTGTCGAACTCCGGCTCAGGCATATCCGGTGGCGGCTCTTCCGGCTCGTCCGGCTTGTCCGGCTTGCTCGTGTCGTACTGGGTATCCAGCTCCTGCTTCGGCATCACGATATCTGCGATCTTGATGTTCTCCCCTTCTTCGGGAGCCTTCATGTTCGCATCGATCAGCTTCTGCATTGTGAAAATAAGGCCACGGTGGTCACTACACCCAGCACGCCAGCCCCTAAAAGTCTTCCTAGGTTCACGGCTGCTTAACCCTCTTCTGTTGCTAGCGAAGTTTTAGCGATACCGACCTTTTTCGCCGCTTCTATGACCTTTTCAATGGCCTCGATGCTGGCGCCCTCGTCCGGCTGAATAATCAGCCAGCCTTTCGGGTTCTCAGCAAACAGGCGCTCAAGGACAACCTTCACCAGACGCTCGTCGACCTTTTCCTTGGCAATCCAGATCTCGTCTTTGCTATTGATACCCACCAGGATGGATGCCGCTTTCAGCTCAGCTGTAGTGGCTTCCGGCTTGGTGATCTCAATGCCCGGCTCCTTGATAAAGGTGGAGACGACGATAAAGAAGATCAGCATGATGAACACCACGTCCAGCATGGGCGTGAGGTCAATCGCGTTTTCGTCTTCTGCCGCTTTTGGTTTTCTGCTCATTGGCAACTCTCTTAGCGAATACTGCTCGCCGTTAGCCTTAATGGTCCATCGTCAGATGGTCTTCCAGCAGTTGATTCTCGCGTTCCGCCTTACGGGTGATGTAAGTGTTGGCAAATACACCAGACAGTGCTGCCACCATGCCCGCCATTGTCGGGATGGTCGCCATGGATACACCACTGGCCATTTGCTTGGCATCACCGCCCCCGGTCATTGCGAGCACTTCAAACACGTTGATCATGCCCCAAACAGTACCGAGGAGACCGAACAGCGGACACAGGCTTACGCAGGCCTGGATCATATCGATGTTGCTGTCGATCTTTTCCTTAACACGAGAAATCAATGCATAGCGGATCTGACGCGCGTTCCAGGATTTACGCTCATCGCGCTCCTCCCAGGTGTCGAGTGCGTTTTGCACATCGGTCTTCAACGCTCCGTTGAAGTAAAAAACGCGCTCGAATATCAGAGTCCACATGAAGAAGGTCAGACCGGCAATGAGGAACAGTACCGGTCCGCCCGTCGCCATAAAGGCTTCAACGGCGGCCCATGCGTCAACTAATGCGTGCATGCTACCGCCCTCTCTTATTTGCGTTCTGCGCTTTCGGCAACGATACCCGCGCTCTGCTCATCCAGGATGTGCAGGATGCGCTTGGCACGGCCGTTAACCAGGGTGTGCAGCAGTACGGTCGGGATGGCTACAACCAGACCCAGTACTGTGGTTACCAGTGCAGAGGAGATACCGCCTGCCATGGTCTTCGGATCGCCTGCACCGAAAATGGTGATCGCCTGGAAGGTGATGATCATACCGGTCACGGTACCCAGCAGACCCAGCAGCGGAGCAACCATGGAGATGATCTTCAGCAGGTTGAGGCCAGACTCGATGCCCGGGCGCTCTTTCAGAACCGCTTCTTCCATCTTCAGCTCGAGGGTTTCACCATCGATACCCTTGTTCTCTTCAGCAACCTGCAGCACACGGCCCAGCGGGTTGTTCGTGTTCGGGGTGTCGGAACGCAGCTGAGCGTTAACCTTGGCGTTCATGCCGGACAGCACCAGCAGGCGCCAGATGGCCAGCAGCGCAGCGAACACACCTACTGCAGAGATGATGTAGCCAACCAGGCCGCCCTGGTGCCACTTGTCGATCAGGCTCGGAGTGTTGATCAGGGCTTTCAGCAGGGAACCGCCGGTAGGACCAGTCGGGTCAACACCAAACGCCTGGAAACCGGTAGTGGAAGACTGCAGGTCTTCAGCTTTGCCCTGGAACTTGCCAGGCTGCTTGACCAGCTCCGCCATGCGGAAGTCATCGGTCATTTCCAGGTACTGGCCATCGGAAACCAGGTTGAAGTTACCAACACGAACTACTTCGCGCTCGGCCTTCTCACCGTCCGGCAGCAGTACAGTGCCGTTGAACTTGACTACCTTGCCGGACTCAACGATTTCACGCTGCAGCTCGTACCACAGACGCTCGATTTCCTCGATGCTCGGCAGTTCGGTTGCGGAGTTCATCTTCTCGATCAGCTGACCGAGGAACTCGCCGCGGCCCGGGTACTGGGCAGAAACGATGGAGGAATCCAGGTTGGCGCGCAGGTCGCCAGCGGTGGAGGTCAGGTGGCCGAACAGCTCTTTCAGGGAGCCCAGACGCTCGTCCAGCTGCTCACGCTTTTCCTTAACCAGCAGTTCCTGGTCTTCGTACTGCTTTTCCAGACGAGTGGAACGCGCTTCTTCGGAAGCCTTGGTGTTGCGGGCCTGGGTCAGCAGGTTCTGCTGGTTGGCCTTCTGGCGTTTGAAGTCTGCTTCGCGCTTGCGGTGCTCGGCAGTTTCGGAAACCTTGGATTGTTTAACCAGGTTCAGCAGCTCATCGATGCTCGCTGCTTTGTCCTGTGCCACGGCGGAAACGCTGAAGATACCAGCTGCTACAGCCGCGATAACGCTTTTGGCTATGGTGTTTTTCATTGCGCAGCCTCCGGAGCAGGAATCGGCATGGTCATAATGGCTTTGGTGGCCTGGTTCTTGGCGATTTTCAGACCTTCCATAACGGCGCGACGGTATTCGCCAGCGTCGACTTCAACCCAGCCCTTCTGCTCTTTATCGTAAGCGAGGGTGGTGCTGGAATCGGTGGTCTGGGCAACCAGTGCGATACGGCCGATCTGCAGCACGTTTACTTCGCGCTCCTGGCCGTCAACTACCAGGGTGTCACGGTAGCTGTTGATCTTGCGGCTGTACTCGGATTCGAAGTTGTACAGCTCGAGGATCTGGCGGAATTTCTCTGCAACAGTAATGTCAGAGCGATCCATGTTGCTCTTGACCTTCTCCAGGTTCGCCATACGGGCGTCGAGGTCAAAAGGAACGTCCAGCTCGATGAACTGCTCAAGCGCAGTCACCATGCGGAGGATCAGCGGCTGGATCTGGCGCTCGATCACAGTCACGTTGGCAATGGACTGCTCCAGCTTGCGGATCACGTCCAGCTGGTTGGCCAGCTGCTTTTCCAGCTGCTTGTTATAAACGCGCAGGCCGTCAATCTCTTTGTTGACTACCTTGAAATCTTGCAGCAGGGAGTTGGTCTCCTCCGCAATCTTGTCGATACGCTTTTGAGAAGACTGTGCGGCGGCCGTCTTTTGTTGGCCGACTGACAGCACAGAGTCAATGGTATCCGCAGCAGCAACGCTGCCCATGAGCGCACCCGCGGACAGCGCAGTGGTCATCGCCACAGCTTGCAATCGCTTAATTTTCATCAGACCCCCCAGTGGGTTCAGTAATTTCACAACATGGTCGCGATGTTTCTAGCTGCCAGAACGCGGCTTCAGCTACTGGCAGGCAGCTAAGAGCGGCACATTGTAATAACAGCACCTTTGAATATTCAAATGAATAAGGTACGGCCATCCATAGTGTGTAGTCCGGTAACATCGCGTAACAAACCGGTAACACTTGGTCACAATTGCGGTGCGAGGGCTTTTTGCGCCCCTTCCCCGCCATTTGCGGCCACAATGCGCACTATTCGATTAATTTATAGACGCTCGAGGCAAGCGAAGTCATAGCCGGGCTGACCTGAGTCCGTAGCAGGGTGACTTTCACGCCACTGCTCCTCCCACCCGGAACCGATCTCCGGGAACCAGGCATCCCCCTGAAACTCGGCCTGCACCTCGGTCAGGTAAAGGCGCTGCGCAAGGGGCAGCGCCTGACGGTAGATCTCCCCACCGCCAATCACCATAACCTCATCCGCCCCGGCGGCCCGGGCAGCGCGCTCGCCACTTTCCAGCGCTGCTTCGAGGGATGCAACGACCTCCACCCCCTCCGCAGACCAGTTGCGGTTGCGGGTCACCACTATATTGGTGCGCCCCGGCAGCGGCCGGCCGATAGATTCGAAAGTATTGCGCCCCATGACCACAGGCTTACCCAGGGTCACACGCTTGAAGAACTTCAGGTCCTCGGGAATGTGCCACGGCAACTGGTTGTCGCGACCGATCACCCGGTTACTGGCCATGGCCGCAATCATGGCCACTTTTATTCCGGCCAGCATCGCCGCATCAGGCTCCTGCACCGCCATTACACCGCCACCGGTGCGGAAATATGCGGGTGCGGGTTGTAGTCGTGCAGGGTGAAGTCCTCGAAGCGGAACTCGAACAGGTCGGTAACCGCAGGATTCAGCTCCATGCGCGGCATCGGGCGAGGCTCGCGCGCCAGCTGCTGCTCCACCTGCTCAAGGTGGTTGCTGTACAGGTGGGCATCGCCAAAAGTGTGGATGAACTCACCCGGGCGCAGACCGCTTACCTGGGCCACCATCATGGTCAGCAGCGCGTAGGATGCGATATTGAACGGCACCCCCAGGAAGATATCGGCGCTGCGCTGGTACAACTGGCAGGAAAGCCGCCCATCCACCACATAGAACTGGATCAGGGTATGGCATGGCGCCAGCGCCATACGGCCCTGCGCCACATTGTCCTGCGGCGACACGCCTTCGTCCGGCAGGTCGGCCGGGTTCCATGCTGACACCATCAGCCGGCGGGAGTCCGGGCGATTGCGCAGCTGATCCAGCACTACCTTGATCTGGTCGATCTGGCGGCCATCCGGCGCCGGCCAGTTGCGCCACTGGTAGCCATAGACCGGGCCCAGGTCGCCGCTATCATCGGCCCACTCGTCCCAGATAGTGACCCCATGCTCGCGCAGGTACGCGGTATTGGTATCGCCCTGCAGGAACCACAGCAGCTCGTGGATGATCGAGCGCAGGTGGCACTTCTTGGTGGTGACCAGCGGAAAACCCTCTTCGAGGTCAAAGCGCATCTGGTACCCGAACACGCTGATGGTGCCGGTACCGGTGCGGTCGGTCTTGCGGCTGCCGTGGTCGCGCACATGCCGCATCAGGTCTAAATACTGTTTCATATTTCTTCTTTATTTACTCATTCGGTGATCAGCTGGCGGTTGCCGTACGCGGCTGGCTGCCTGCCAGCGGCTGGGTGCGATAGGCCCACATCAGGATCGCGATGCCGCCGATGATCATCGGCAGCGACAGCAACTGGCCCCGGGTGAGCCAGCCGAACAGCACCGGGATACCCACATCCGGCTCGCGCACAAATTCCACCAGGAAACGGAAACAGCCATACAGGGTGACGAACAGCCCACTGACCGCAAAGCGCGGGCGCGGTTTGGCGGAGAACCACCACAGGACCGCAAACAGGACCGCCCCTTCCAGGAAGGCCTGGTACAGCTGCGACGGGTGCCGCATCAGCTGGTCCGGGTCTGCCGGAAACACCATACCCCATGGACCGTCGGTCTCACGACCCCACAGCTCCTGACCGATAAAATTGCCGATGCGGCCGAGACCCAAGCCGATGGGGACCAGCGGCGCAACGAAATCGATCAGATCGATAAAGCGCACACCAATCTTGCGCGCATAGAGCGCCGCCGCGCCCATAACACCCAGCAGGCCCCCGTGGAAGCTCATGCCGCCCTGGTTGATCTTGATCGCCCAAAGTGGATCTGCCAGGAACTGGTCAAAGCCGTAGAAAAGCACGTAACCCAGGCGCCCGCCGATCACCACACCCAGGGCGCAGTAGAGGATCAGGTCTTCAACCTCGGTCCTGAGCACCGGTGACCAGGGTTTACTCGAGCGCCTCAGGGCCAGCCAGAAGCCTGCGGCAAAACCCGCCAGGTACATGAGTCCATACCAGTGCACTTGAATAAAGCCCAGGTCCAGGGCCACGGGATCGATCTGCGGATAGCTCAGCATGGTTTTTCTGATTTGCCTGAAGTAGCGCGCATTATCCACGCAAACCGGCGCTAAAACCAAGCCGGGCGAAAATCTGCCGCCACCGGCAGGATCGGGATTCGATGCCATACTTAGTGACGGAGCCTGGATAGCATTCGCGCCATTCCGCCGATTCCGGCTCTTTGCAGGTTGCACACGCAGGGTTCGCGGTGCAGGCAAGCAGCAGGGGTTTTGCCGCCGGGCCACAGGTTCGGGCGCGCAAGCCCGCACTGTGGAGAACAGGAATGCCTCCCCAGTCATTACCCCAGGGCCAGCATGTCAAAATCAAGAACGCACGCTTTCCGTCAATTCACCCCCATTCGCCCGCGACGCAAGCCGCTGCTACCGGTGTTTATCCTCGGTGCGCTGTGCGGATGGGTGCTGTACGCGGCATTTACCGCCAACAAGAGTACGGTGCCGGAACTTCCGGATATTGCGGTGCGCCCGCACCTGGTGCGCTGGCTGGAAGAACAGCCGGAAAGCTGGCCCGCACAGGAACCGCTGTTCAACCGGCTGGCCGTGCGGCGCATCTACCGCCAGGAAGGCTACCGCCTGCTGTGGTTCAACAACTATATGCTGAGCGATACCGCGCAGGACCTGATCAAGCAGCTCAACAGTACCAGCTCGGGTAACCCCAGCAGCCTGGTGGATTACCGTTACCATCTGGGCTATTTCGACCGCACCCTGCGCGATTCGCCACAGCGACTGCATATGGCAGCACTGCTGGACATCCTGCTGACCGACGCATTCATCTCCTACGCCCAGGACACTCATCTGGAGCAACTGGAGCCGCGCACCCTCAAGCGTCAGGCCCCGCCGCCGGAGCTCACCCCGGTGGAGAGCATGCGCGGCGAGTTCCGCAGGGTGTCCTTCGAAGCGCCACTACGCACCGCTCGCCCAGCACCGATCATGTCGTCCAAGCGCGGCAAGCGCGAGCAGGCCGAGCTGGACGCCCTGCAGCGGGAGGAGAGCCAGCCATTCCAGCGGCCGCTGGCAGAGCTGGAAATGGAACTCAGCCGCTATCGCAACATCGCCCGCAGCGGCCTGTGGAAGCCGCTGCCGCTGGGCCCTGCCATGACTGTTGGGGCGCAGCACAAGCACGTGGGCATGCTGCGCGACATGCTGTCGCTCTACGGCGACTATGTGGTGGACTTCCCGCCGGAAGACCCGAACCTGTTCGACCCGGCGCTGGAGAAGGCGGTCAAGCGTTTCCAGCGGCGCCACGGACTGCGCGAGGATGGCGTGGTGGGCAAGAAGTGCCGGGAACTGCTGAATGTGGGCCCCATGCAACGCGCCTTCACGATCGCTGCCAATCTGGATCGGCGACGCAAGCTGGGCAAGGAGCCCGGCAGTGATTACATACTGGTGAACGTGCCGGAATACCGCCTGCGCCTGGTACGCGACGAGCGGGTCGAGCTGTCGATGCGGGTGATCGTGGGCGAGGCGATTCACCAGACGCCTGAGCTCAGCACCGAGCTGACCACCGTGGTCTTCAATCCGAACTGGTATGTGCCGCGCAGCATTGCCGTCAGCGAACTGATCCCGAAGGCGCGCAAGGACCCGCGCGGCATGCAGGCGCTGGGCTATCGCCTGATCAGCGTCGAGGGCCAGCCGATGCCGTTCAACAACAGCAACCTGAGCCAGGCCGGCAACGGCAAGGTGCACCTGCGCCAGGACGGCGGGCCGCAGAACGTGCTCGGCCGGCTCAAGTTCGTGATTCCCAACCGGGAGAACATCTATCTGCACGATACCCAGACGCGCTCCCTGTTCCGCAAGAAAACCCGCACCTATAGCCATGGCTGCATCCGCCTGGACCGCCCCAACGATCTGGCGGCAATGGTACTGGCGGGCGACCAGGGGCAGCACGAATGGGATACCACCCGGGTTGAGGAGCTGACTCAGGCATCGCGCACCAAGCGCGTGCGCCTGGAGCAGCCATTACCGGTCTTCGTGACCTACTGGACCGCCTGGGTAGACCAGGATGGCCTGCTGCACTTCCGCCAGGACCCCTACAACCTGGATAGCCGCGACGCCAACCCGCAAGTGGAGATTCACCCGGAAGAAAACTGACCTGTCTGGCGGTCACAGACAGTATTTGCATTGCCGCGGGGCGGCGCCGGAATTACCCCTGTTCACTGAGTAATTCCAACTGCCAACCCAACCTCGGTAATGCCATGGTGAAGATCACCGGCCCCCGCAGCGGGGCCGAGTACCGGAGCGACTCCCGCGCGAAAAAGCCCCGCCGCTGCTGGCTGCTGGGTCTGCTCGGGCTCACCGCCCTCGCACTGGGCCACGAACAACCACCGCCGCTTACCAGCTTTGCCGCAATGGACGCTGCGATTCGCACCCAGCTCAGGCACTATCAGGAGGCCGCCAGCGACTGGCGCCCGCTGCCTGCCGGCGCGCCGCTGACGGTCGGCAACCGTGACCCGCGAGTGGCCCACCTGCGACAGCTGCTTAGCCTGTACGGCGATCTCCAGCCAGCGTCCGCCCTGCCGCCGGGCTACCTGCAGCTGGCAGGCGGACAGTCCCGCGATCCCTCCATTTTCGACCTGCAATTAAAGGATGCGGTAGCCGGGTTCCAGCGTCGCCACGGCCTGGAGGCGACCGGCATCGTCGATGCCACCACCCTGCGCTGGCTCAACTTCTCGCCCGCGCGGCGCGCGGCGCACCTGCGCCACAGCCTGTCGCTCTGGCGCCTCGCGTTCAATGACGACCCCTACCTGCTACTGGTGAACGTCCCCGAATACCGGCTGCACCTGATCCGCGAGGGTGAGCTGGTGCTGAGCATGAAGACTGTGGTTGGCCGGTCATCCAGCCAGACCCCTGAACTGCGCACGCGGCTCGCCTCGATCATTTTCAACCCCACCTGGACGGTACCGCGCAGCCTGCTGGTGGAGAACCTGCTGCCAAAGGCCCGCGGCAACCCGCAGGCCATGGCCGCGCGCGGCTACCGCGCAGTGCTGCTGCGCTCGCGGCGCACCGCACCACTGACCGAGGAAAACCTGGACCTGGCGGCCCGCGGCGGTGCCTCACTGCAGCAGGGCGGCGGCCCCCATAACAGCCTCGGGCGGTTCAAATTCGTGCTGCCCAACGCCGGAGAGATCTACCTGCACGACACTCTCGGCCACAGCCTGTTCGGGCTGCGGGAGCGACACCTCAGTCACGGCTGTGTGCGGCTGCAGGAGCCGCGCAGGCTGGTATCTGCGCTGCTCTCGAGCGACGGCTGGAGCGAGGCAAGTATCGACCGGCAGCTGCAGGAGGACACCACCACGATTCTGGTCCGCAAGGGGCCTGTTGTCGCATTGACCTATATCACGAGCTGGATAGACCAGTCAGGCAAAGCCCAGTTTCGGGAAGATATTTATCGCCGGGGACCTTCTGACATCGCTGTCGTCGAGAAATGACCTCGTAGACAGGGGATCCAGTTGCCCCGACCCACTATTCCCGGCAAAAAAGTCCGGCTGGACACGCAAAAATTTTAATTCCCCGCTATTCGTATTTCGCGAAAAAACATCCCTCAGGAACCACCCAAAACCCCGTGAAAACTGACGAATTCCGGTAAATCCGGTAGTCCGCCATGAAAAATTTTTCCAGCGCTGTCATTAGAACCCTTTGCTATGAAAGGTAGTTTGCTTGTTACAAATGGTTACTTTTTGTACAGTTCATCCCGTGCTTCAGGGCACCATAAGCAAACGAGATTTATAGAGGTTTAGGGCATGTTGTATCCGTCACGACGTCAATTTCTTGCAATGACCGCTGCTACTCTGGCTGTAGGTGCCGCTCCGGCAACCATGGCTGCGAGTTCAGCCCAGCGCCGCTCACTGAAGCTGCGCAACCTGCACACCGGCGAAACTGTCGAAGCAGTGTTCTGGGAAAACGGTGACTACCGTGGCGAAGGCCTGAAGTCACTGAACCGCCTGCTGCGTGACCACCGTGCGAACGAGGTCACCCGCATGGATCCGAAACTGCTGGACCTGGTATACAACATCAAGAAGAAGCTGGGCTACAAGGGCACCATCGAGGTGATCTCCGGCTACCGCAGCGCGAAGACCAACGCGAAACTGCGTGCGCGCTCCGGCGGTGTGGCCAAGCGCAGCTACCACACCCGCGGCATGGCGATGGACATCCGTATGCCGGGTGTTGCACTGAGCAAGGTACGCCAGGCAGCACGCAGCCTGAAGGTTGGCGGTGTAGGCTACTACCCGAAGAGCAACTTCGTGCACGTAGACACCGGCCCGGTCCGCAGCTGGTAATCAGGGAGGCGCTATTGCGGCGCCCCGCTGCCCACCTCCAGCGGATCTCCTCTCAAGATACCCGCCACCTGGTTCGCCAGCTGGCGGGTTTCGTTTAATTGGGCCACCGGTTCCAGTTCGATCGGGCTCTGCAGCGAAGCCAGCTTTTCCCCCAGTGCGTTCAGCCCGGCCTGCAACGCCTCCTGTCGATGGGTTTCCAGCAAAAGCGATGGCGCTTCCGCGCCGCCACCGAACCAGATATCCCGCAGCCCGTCCAGCATTGCCACCAGCGCCACCAGTGTCCCCGTGGCCACGGGGCTCTCCACATCACTTTCCGAGCTCTGCGGCAAGCGCGCGATAAACTCCTGCTCCAGCAGCGCAACACCGCTGCTGCGTACCCGCGCCAGGCGCGCACGCTCATCCAGTGCCAGGAAAGGGCGGGACAGGTCATTGGCAAGCGGTGGCCAGCGCTTGCCGAGGCGCTCGAAATCCTGCGCCAGGGCACCTGCAACCAGCTGCACCAGCAGGCGCCGGCGCGCCGCCGGTGCCTGCTGCGGCGCCTCGCCCCCGCTACCGGCAACAAAGTCCGCGGCACGACGCTCCCCGGTCGCGCCCCAGAGCAGCAGCTCCAGCACGTGAAAACCGAGACTTGCCTCTTCGTCGGCAGTCAAACGGTGCTGCTTGCGCAGCGAGCCCGACGTCAGCTCCAGTGCCGTATCGTGCACCAGGCCACTGGCGGGATAGCCAGGGACCCGGTCGAGATAACCCGGCACCACCGGCCAGCTGTCGATCTGCAGCAGCATCGCCCTGCCCTCGAGCGCATGCTCCGGTGCGGCAAACGCGAGCCGCAACCAGGGCAACGCACGCATATAAGCTTCGTGCGACTTCTCCCAGGCGTTGCGCACCGCATCCAGGCGCGCCGCATCAGGCTGTTCCAGCATTGACTCCACTGCGGACTGCAGTACTGCTGCCGCCGTGCCGGCATTTTCCAGGGCCGCTTGGCCGCGCCCCCACAACGCCAGCGCCTGGGCCTGGCCAGCCGCGTCCCGCGCCGGCGGATCAACGGGGTCCACTGCCACGGCAGCCGCCCCGGCATCACCTTGTACGGCCCTGTCGCGGCCATCGGGCCGATCGGCACTGCATGCGAC
Source organism: Biformimicrobium ophioploci (assembly GCF_030270605.1). Classification (GTDB taxonomy): domain Bacteria; phylum Pseudomonadota; class Gammaproteobacteria; order Pseudomonadales; family Cellvibrionaceae; genus Biformimicrobium; species Biformimicrobium ophioploci. The sequence goes on along the minus strand of NZ_BSYJ01000004.1, from coordinate 216,086 downwards.
AAGTGCCAGCGAAACCCCTACCAGGGTGGAAAAGTATCTGATCTGCATGCCAGCCTACCCGTCGCGCAGGCTGATGATCGGCCAGCCGCGCTCACCTGCGGCCTGGCGCAGGTCGTCATCGGGATCCACCGCCACCGGGTAGGTGACCTGGTCCAGCAGCGGCAGGTCGTTGGCAGAATCGCTGTAGAACCAGTGCTCGACAGCCGAAAACTGCGGGTGTTGCTGCAGCCAGGCCTGCAAACGCTGTACCTTGCCCTCGCGAAAGCAGGGCGTCCCTTCTACGCGGCCGGTATAGGCGCCATCGAGCTTTTCCGGGTCGGTCGCCAGAAGCGAGTCCACGCCAAGCTTCTGCGCGATCGGGTGCACCACAAAATGGTTTGTCGCGGTAATGATCATGGTGTGATGGCCGCGCTCGCGGTGCCCCTGCACCAGCTCTTCTGCGCGCGGCAGCCAGAAGTCACTGATGACTTCGCGCATGAAATCGGCGTGCAGTGCTTCCAGCTCGGCGCGTGGAATCCGGGCCAGAGGCTCCAGCGCAAATTCGAGGTAAGCTCGGATATCGAGCTTGCCCCGCTGGTATTCGCGGTAAAATCGATCGTTCTCGCTACGGAACAATTCACCATCGACACAACCGCGCTGCACAAGGTATTCACCCCAGGCGTGATCGCTATCGCCACCGATCAGGGTGTTATCCAGGTCAAAAATCGCCAGTCCCAATTGGCATCCCCCTTTAAATCAGGCCGCAACCCCAAGGCTGCAATAAAGCGCACAAGAATAGCCGCTGGCGACGACACTGTTAAGCGCGGCTTGATTGCCGCACCGGCGGCGCTGTGGAACAATGCTGGGAATCTACCGTTCGGCCCGCGAGGTGCAAACAGGCGCCAGACCAGCCGCTTCGGTCTACCGGATTTGAGGAAAATGAATTGAGCGACGGCAAGGCAGTACCGGCCGGGCGCCGCAGGAAGCGCCGGTCTGGCAGGGGCCAGTCTGACAAGAGAGGCCTCCGCTCCGCCACCCAGAAAATCGAGACCACGATCGACAGCGAAGGGTTTCGCCCCAATGTTGGCATTATCGTCATCAACAACGAGGGGCAGGTACTCTGGGCACGCAGGGTCGGCGGCAAGGATGCGTGGCAGTTCCCGCAGGGCGGCATCAACCTCGGTGAAACACCGGAGCAGGCACTTTATCGGGAGTTGTATGAGGAAGTCGGCCTGAAAAAAGAGCAGGTGCGGCTACTGGCAAGTACGCGCGGCTGGCTGCGCTACCGCCTGCCGAAGAGGCTGGTGCGGCGCAACTCCGAGCCCCGGTGCATCGGCCAGAAACAGAAATGGTTCCTGCTGCGCCTGGAGGCGCCGGAATCCAGCATCAGCTTTGACAATGGCTACAAGCCGGAATTCGACCACTGGCGCTGGGCCACCTACTGGCACCCGCTGACCAAAGTGGTGTCCTTCAAGCGCGAGGTCTACCGGCGCGCACTGCTGGAGCTGGCACCGCACCAGATCCAGCAGCAGAAACGCGGCATGAAACAGGACTGAGCAGAGCGGGACCGGGAGGAAGCCGGCCCTGGACAGAAAACGCAGAAGACAACGAGAGGAAGTCGAGACCATGCGCAACCCGGTGCATACAGGCGGGCGGAGGTAAGGCCTTTGCTGCAGTCGCTGCGCAATATTGTCCAGGAGCTCAATGCGGCCCGCGACTTGAACGCGATGCTGGAAATCATCGTGCGCCGGGTAAAGGCAGAAATGCGCACCAGCGTCTGCTCCATCTATCTGCGCGACGGCGCCTCCGGCAGTTACGTACTCATGGCGACCGACGGCCTGTACCCGGAGTCGGTGGGCAAGGTCAGCCTCGCCGCCGGCGAAGGCCTGGTGGGCCTTGTGGTGGAGCGCGAAGAGCCGCTCAACCTGGACCAGGCCCATACCCATCCCGCGTTCCAGTACTTCCCCAGCACCGGCGAAGAACGTTACAGCGCATTCCTCGGCGCACCGATTATCCACCACCGCGAGGTGCTGGGCGTCATCGTGGTACAGCAGGCGGAGAGCCGCCGCTTCGACGAGGGCGAGGAGGCCTTCCTCGTCACTGTGTCGGCACAACTGGCCGGAGTCATTGCCCACGCCGAGGCCACCGGCACCCTGGCGTCCATGGGCAGCCAGCACCGGGAGGCCTCTTTCCACGGTATTGCCGCGGCACCCGGTGTCGCCATCGGCCGCGCCCAGATCATTGCCGCGCCCGCCAACCTCGCCGCGGTGCCTTTCTCGCCCTGCGAAGACCCGGAAGCGGAAATCGCCTTCTTCAAGAAGGCACTGGCGTCCGCACGACGTGAGATACGTGCCGTGGGTGAGCGCCTCAAGGCGAACCTGAACCGCGAGGAGCAGGCGCTATTCGACGCCTATGTCAGCATGCTCGACGACGCATCACTGGCGGCGGAAGTCTGTGAGCGCATCCGCCAGATGGTCAGCGCGCCACGGGCCTGGTCGGAAGTGATGCTCGAGCATGTCCACCGCTTTGAAGCCATGTCGGATGGCTACTTCCGTGATCGCGCTGCCGATGTACGCGACCTCGGCGCGCGGGTACTGCAACACCTGCGCCAGCAGAAAAAAACCCGGCAGAGCTTCGGCGAGAACAGCATCCTGGTGGGGGAGGAACTGACCGCCGCCATGCTGGCAGAAATTCCCCGCGAAAACCTCAAGGGGCTGGTTTCCATCAAGGGCTCCAGCAACAGCCACGTCGCCATCGTTGCCCGCGCGATGGGCATCCCCACGGTGATGGGTGCCGATGCCCTGCCGTTCGAGCGTATCGACGGTGCGGAGCTGGTGGTGGACGGCTACCGCGGTGAAATCCACGTACACCCGAGCCAGCAGCTGCGACGGCGTTATGAAGCCATCGTGCGCGAGGAACAGGCCCTGGCCGCCAGCCTCGACCTGCTTGCCGACCAGCCCTGCATCACCACTGATGGCAAGCGCGTGCGCCTGTGGGTCAACACCGGCCTGATGGCAGACGTGGTGCGCTCGCTGGAGCGCGGTGCCGAGGGTGTGGGCCTGTACCGCACCGAGGTGCCGTTCCTGATGCGCGAGCGCTTCCCCTCCGAGGAGGAGCAGCGCGCAATCTATCGCGAGCAGCTGGAGGCCTTTTCCCCCAACCCGGTCACCATGCGCACGCTGGATATCGGCGGCGACAAGGCACTGAGTTATTTCCCTATCGAGGAAGAAAACCCGTTCCTCGGCTGGCGCGGTATCCGTGTGACCCTGGACCACCCGGAGATTTTCCTGGGCCAGGTGCGCGCCATGATGAAAGCGAGCCTTGGCCTCAACAACCTGCGCATCCTGCTGCCAATGATCAGTGGCATCAACGAATTCGAGGCCGCGAGAAAGCTGGTCCTGCGTGCGCACGACGAGCTGCGTGAGGAAGGCTACGATATCGCGTTGCCGCCGCTGGGTGTCATGATTGAAGTACCCTCCGCGGTGTACCAGGCACGTGCACTGGCACTGCGCGCGGATTTCCTGTCCGTTGGCACCAACGACCTGACCCAGTACCTGCTCGCGGTGGATCGCAACAACAGCCGCGTTGCCGGCCTTTACAATGCGTTCCATCCGGCGGTGCTGGCCGCACTCAAGGCAATTGTCGATGCCGCCCATGCCGAGGGTACCGAAGTCGGCATCTGTGGCGAACTGGCCGGTGACCCGGGTGGTGCGCTGCTGCTGGTGGCAATGGGCTATGACGTACTGTCAATGAACGCCACCAACCTGCCCCGGATCAAAGCCACCCTGCGCGCGGCCAACTGCAGCGAACTGACAGACCTCCTCGACGGTGTATTGCAGATGGAGTGCGGCGAAAGTATTTACCACAAGGTTCAACTGGTACTGCAGCAACTCGGGCTGCATACATTACTACAGCCCGGCGGCTGATACGGGGATTCCGCGTATGCAAAACATCGCCTTCCTGAACGGTGAATACCTGCCACTGGAGCAGGCCCGCATCTCCCCCCTCGACCGGGGTTTCCTGTTCGGCGAAGGCGTTTATGAGGTGATCCCGGCAATCCAGGGCCGGGCCATCGCGCTGGTGCCGCACATTCATCGCCTGCTGCAGGGTATGCGCGCGCTGGAAATCAAACCGGCCTGGGCAATGGATGACTGGCGCAACCTGTGCGAAGCGCTGATCGAGAAAAATACGGATGCCAGCATCAGTAGCAACCTGGGCATATATCTGCACGTATCCCGCGGCGCGGACAAGCGCCGTTTTCATGCCTACCCGGAAGGCCTGCAACCGACAATTTTCGGCTTCGCGTTCGAATTGCAGGAGTCCTGCCTGCACAGCCCGGATATCAAAAAGACCCTGAGCGTGATTACCGCGGAAGACCTGCGCTGGCAGCGTTGCCATATCAAGTCCACGTCGCTGCTTGGCAACGTCATGCACTTCCAGCAGGGCCAGGCTGCGGGCAGCGACGAAGCCATTCTCCACAATGCAAACGGCAACGTGACCGAGGCTAGCGCCGCCAACGTATTCCTTGTCAAAGACGGCACCGTCATCACACCGCCGCTGGAGCAGCAACTGTTGCCGGGCATCACGCGCATGATGCTGCTGGACATTCTGCGCCGACATACCGAAATCCCGGTAGAGGAACGCCCGGTACAACTGCAGGAGCTGCGCAGCGCAGATGAAGTGTGGCTGACCAGCTCCACCAAGGGCGTAACGCCAGTGACCCGCATCGACGGGGAGCCGGTTGCCAGCGGCGAAGCAGGCGAGCTGTGGCAGCGGCTCAACCCGGTGTTTCACCAGCATAAATTCGATTACTGATGATTGGGGTCAGAGTCGTAGACTCTGACCCCGTTAATCCGGACCTATGGGGTCAGAGCCGCAGGCTCTGACCCCTATAATCTTGGCTCTGCCCCTGTTCAATTTGAGGGGTCAGAGCCGATGGCTCTGACCCCAATAATCCGTTGGCTCTGACCCCACCTATCTTGGAAACCGCTATGCCCTTAACCGCCATCGTCCTCGGCGCCAGCGGCCTGGTCGGACGCGCGCTCGTCGACCAGCTTGCCGCCTCTCCGGACTATGAAAAAATCATTACCCTGACGCGTCGCGCCAGCCCCCACCCATCGACGAAGGTGGAAAACCGGGTGATCAACTTCGAGCAGCTTGCACAGAGTGCAGAATCGTTGCGCGGAGACCGGCTATTTTCCTGCCTCGGCACCACACTCAAGCGGGCGGGATCTGTCGAGGCACAGCGAACCGTCGACCTTACCTACCAGCTTGAGGTTGCCAGGCTCGCAGCCCGGAACGGTGTGCCGCACTATCTGCTGGTTTCCTCCAGCGGTGCCAATGCAAAAAGTCGGAGCGCCTACCTGAAGATGAAGGGGGATCTGGAAGAGGCTGTAACGCAGCTACCGTTTGAGCGTATCAGTATCTTTCAGCCGTCATTGCTGCTCGGACAGCGCGACCATTTCCGGTTTGGTGAAACACTGGGTAGCTGGGTACTGCCATTACTGTGCAAATTGCCGGGCCTGCACCGCTACCGGCCAATCGAAGCGGAACAGGTGGCGCGGAAAATGCTGGGCGTCAGCACCCGTGCGGGGAGTGGTGTTGAGACCTTTACGCTCGATGAGATTTTCTAGATTTATGGGGTCAGAGCGAACAGCTCTGACCCCGTGAGTTTGATTTAAGGGGTCGGAGCCAACAACTCCGATGAATGGGGTCAGAGTCTCTGACTCTGACCCCAAAAATACCGACCGAAGGGGTCAGAGCCGCTGGCTCTGACCCCGTAAGTCTTACTTCAGTAGCCGCAAGTGCGCAAAGTGCGCCTTCAGATAACTGGTTTCCAGAATCGCGGGATGCACCGGATGATCCGCGCCCTGGCCGCCACTGGCGATGATCAATGCCTGGCGGTCCAGATGTCTCGCAGCACCGCGTACGATTTCCAGTAACGTGTCTGAAGGCAGGTGCATTGAGCAGGAAGCGCTGACCAGCAGCCCCTCGCGGCCGAGCAAGCGCATTGCCAGTTCGTTGATGTGGCGATATGCGGCTTCCCCGGCTTTCTGGTCCTTGCGCCGCTTGATAAAGGCCGGCGGGTCCAGCACCACGATGTCGTACTGCTCGCCCTCGGCGACCAGCGCCTTGAGCACATCCACCGCCTTGCCCTGGATCGTCTGCAGGTCATCGGCGACAGCATTGTTGCGGGCGTTTGCCTCGCACCAGTCCAGCGCCTGCTCGGAAACATCCACGCAAGTCGCCGATGCCGCGCCACAGGCCAGCGCCTGCACACCCCAGCCGCCGGCGTAGGAGAACAGATCGAGCACGCGCTTGCCCGCCACCCACTGATTCAGGCGTGCGCGGTTTTCACGGTGGTCGTAAAACCAGCCGGTTTTCTGCCCCGCATGCACCGGCGCCAGCAGCGGTACGCCGTTCTCGATGAAAGGCACCAGCTCCGGCACCTCACCCACCGCCACCTCGCTGTAGGCCGGCAGGGATTCGACCCCTCGGCCCTGGTGGTCGTTGCGCAGCAGTATGCCCTTTGGCGACAGCAGTTTGTCCAGCGCCGCAACAATGTCGTCCTTGAGAAGCTCCATACCCCAGCTGGAGATCTGCACCACCAGGTAATCGCCGAAACGGTCCACCACCAGCCCCGGCAGCCAGTCGGAGTCGCCGTAAACCAGCCTGTAGCTGTGATCGCTGAAATACATCTCGCGCATGGCCAGCGCGGCACCGATACGTTTTTCCAGCGACTTGCGGCTGAGCGCACCACCGCGCGAGACGAGGCGCCCACAGATCAGCTGGTTCGGGTTGATAAACGCCGTACCCAGTGCCTTGCCACGGCTGTCCAGGATCTGGCACTGGGCGCCGGGCTCGATACCCTTGAGCGGGCTGCGCGCAATATCCACCTCGTTGCTATAGATCCAGAGGTGGCCGCGCTTGAGGCGACGGTCCGCCTGTGGCTTGAGAATGATTTCGGCTGTGGTCATCTTTTCGTGTTCCAGAAATAAAAATGGGGTCAGAGTAAATTTTTTCGGCCACCCGGACCGAAAAACTGTTTACTCTGACCCCATTGATTGGGTCTTGCCCGCGTTGATGCCTTATTCGGAATCAACTACCTCGCGGTAGCCATCTGCATCCAGCAGCTTGTCCAGTTCGGACGCATCGCTCGGCTGCATGCGGAAGAACCAGCCATCGTCATATGGGGATTCGTTGACGGTTTCGGGGGCGTCTTCCAGCACCTCGTTCACCGCAACCACCTCACCGGAGATCGGCGCGTAGATATCGCTCGCTGCCTTCACGGACTCGACCACACCGGCCTCATCGCCCTCTGCCAGGGCAGTGCCCACTTCCGGGGTTTCGACATAAACCACGTCGCCCAGGCTGTCCTGCGCGTGGTCAGTAATGCCGATGGTCACAGTGCCGTCTTCTTCCAGCCGGATCCACTCATGGCTGGAAACATATTTGAGTTCGTTGCGAATATCGCTCATGGATTTCACCTGCAAATAGGGATTTTGGGAATTCTGTTAAAAAACTTTCTTGCCGTTGCGGACAAATGCCGGCTTGATGACCTTTACATCCACCAGCTTGTTGCGCATTTCCACCTGCGCGTTGTCGCCAGCTTCAACCGGCACCCGCGCCATGGCGATGGAGTGCCCAAGGGTTGGCGAGAAGGTGCCGCTGGTGATGATGCCGGTGCCGTCGACACCGTCGACCACAACCTTCTGGCCCGCACGCAGCACGCCCTTGCCTTCCAGCACCAGGCCAACCAGCTTCTCTTTTACACCTTCCGCCTTCTGCGCTTCAAGTGCCTTGCGGCCAATAAAATCGCGATTCGCCGGCTCCCAGGTAATGGTCCAGCCCATATTGGCGCACAGCGGTGAGGTGTCATCATCCATCTCGTGGCCGTACAGGTTCATGCCTGCCTCCAGGCGCAGGGTGTCACGCGCGCCGAGACCGCAAGGGGCAACGCCCTTGTCCGCCAGTGCACGCCAGAAGCCCGGTGCGTCTTCCTCAGGCAGCATGATCTCGAGGCCGTCCTCACCGGTATAACCGGTGCGCGCGGCAAACCAGTCGCCCTTGGCGGTGCCCTGGAAGATCTTCAGGGATTCGATCGCATCTTTCCATTCGATGCCCAGTACCTCGACCACCCTGGCGATGGCCTCGGGCCCCTGCACGGCCATAATAGCCAGCTGCGGCTGCTCGGTGATCTCTACATCAAAGGCCTCGGCCTGCTTGCGGATCCAGGCCAGGTCTTTCTCCCGCGTGGCGCAGTTCACCACCAGCCGGAACCAGCCCTCGCGCTGGTACACGATCAGGTCGTCGATCACGCCGCCATTCTCGTTGAGCATACCGGTGTAGAGTGCCTTGCCCGGCGTTGCTGCAATTTTGGCCACATCGTTGGCCAGCAGCTTGCGCAGGAAGTCCTGCGCGCCCGCGCCGGTGATATCCACCACGGTCATGTGGGAAACGTCGAACATGCCCGCTTCCTGACGCACCTTGTGGTGTTCATCCATCTGCGAGCCGTAATGCAATGGCATGTCCCAGCCACCAAAATCGACCATTTTTCCACCCATCTCAACGTGGGTGTCGTATAGCTGGGTCCTGTTTCCCATGATGTCCTCGTACCCGGAAAATATGGCGGCGTATTCTAACGGTTGGCGCCCCGGGGGCAACCGCCAAAACCGGTTTTCTCACCGGCGCTTACAAGCGTAGCCAATGCCCGGCCGGAACGGCCCGGCGGCAGGAAGAAAAGCCTCAGCGGCGGCTGCGCCGCATCAGCAGGATGACCGGCACCAGTCCCACCAGCACCAGGGTCAGTGCCGGCAGCGCGGCGCGCTCCCACTCGCCCTCGGAGGTCAGCTCATAGATGCGCACGGCGAGGGTGTCCCAGCCAAACGGGCGCAGCAGCAGGGTTGCCGGCATTTCCTTGAGGGTATCGACAAACACCAGTAACAGCGCTGTCAGGATGCCGGGCAGCATCAGCGGTAGGTACACCCGGCGCACGATGCGGCGGTGACCGGCACCGAGGGTCTGCGCGGCCTCGTGCAGGACCGGACGAATCCGCTCAAGACTGGTGGAGAGCGGCCCGAATGCCACCGAATAGAAGCGGATCAGGTAGGCGGCCAGCAATGCCGCCGCGCTACCCACCAGTAACTGGGTGGGCTCGAGGCCGAACAGGGCACGCAGCGGGTTGACCCAGTTGCGATCGATCCAGGCGAACGCGAGCATGATGCCCACTGCGAGCACCGAGCCGGGCAACGCATAGCCCATACCGGCAATCCGCAGCGCCACACTGTCGCGGCGGCCGCCGCGCCAGCGCTCCGCCAGTGCCACCAGCAATGCGAGGGACGCCGCGATGAGCGCGGCGCTCCCGGCCAGGCCAAAACTGTTGCCCACCAGTTCCGCAAAGCGCGCATCCAGATCACCGCGGCGCTGCCATGCCCACAAGCCGAGCTGCACCACCGGCAATACAAACGCCAGCCCGAACACCAGCAGACAGGCCCCGCTGGCCGCAAACGCCTTCAGGCCACTCAGCTGGAAGGCGCCGCGATCACGCCGCGACTGCTGGTGATAGCGCGCGCGCCCGCGCGCACGGGTTTCTGCAAACAGTGACACCCCCACAAACAGCAGCAACAGCGAAGCCAGCTGGGCCGCGGCGGTAAGGTTGAAGAAGCCGAACCAGGCCTTGTAGATCGCGGTGGTGAAGGTATCGAAATTGAAAATTGCGACCGCGCCAAAGTCGGCCAGCACTTCCATCAGCGCCAGCGCCGCACCGGCTACGATTGCCGGGCGCGCCATAGGCAGCGCGACACGCAAAAAACCGCCCCAATCGGAGCAACCGAGACTGCGGGCCGCCTCGAGCGTCGCGCGCCCCTGCGCGAGGAACGCACCGCGCGCCAGCATATAGACATACGGGTACAGCACCGCGGTCATCACCAGGATAACGGCACCGCTGCCACGCGCATTCGGGAACCAGGCATCGCGGCCAAACCATTCGCGCCACTGGGTCTGTACCGGCCCCGCGTAATCGAACAGGCCCAGCACCACGAATGCCACCACATAGGCGGGAATCGCCAGTGGCAGCATCAGCGCCCAGTCCAGCCAGCGCCGGCCCGGAAACTCGCACATCGCCGTCAGCCAGGCGAGCCCCACCCCCAGCAGGATCACCCCGGTCCCAACGCCCAGCAGCAGTGTCACGGTGTTGCGCAGCAGGCGACCGAGCCCGGTTTCAATCAGGTGTTGCCAGACATCGACCTGGGCACTGCCCCAGGACAGCAGGATGACGGATAGCGGAAGCAGTACCAGCGCAGCGGTCGCCAGGAGGGGCAGGCGCAACAGGAAGCGCGAAGGGGCGGTACTGGACTGTTTCACACGGGGTTCCGGGAGGTACAACGAAGTGCGCCGGGCGTTCACCCGGCGTACACAGGGATCAGCGGTAACCCGCGCGATCCATCAATTTCACGGCTTCTGTCTGCAGGCTGCCCGCTTTCTCGACGCTCACCTGGTCTGCCTTGAAGCTGCCCCAGGACTGCACTTCCTCACTGGGCTGCACAGACGGGTTGGCCGGATACTCCTGGTTGACCGCCGCAAACTGCGCCTGGGCTTCACCGCTGGCGAGCCACTCCAGCAGCGCGCGCGCCGCCTGCGGGTGCTTCGCATGCGCGGTAATGCCCGCGCCGGAAACATTCACGTGTACACCCCGGTCTTCCTGGTTCGGCCAGAACAGGGCCAGGTTCAGGTCGGGCTGCTCCTGCTTCAGGCGGCCGAAGTAGTAAGTATTCACTATGCCAACATCACACTGGCCAGCGGCGATCGCCTTGAGTACAGCGGTGTCGTTCGACATGGGGTCGGTCGCCAGGTTCGCAACCCAGCCGCGCACCACTTCCTCGGCTTTATCCGCACCGAGGGTATCCATCATGGTAGCGACGAGTGACTGGTTGTAGACCTTCTTCGAGGTACGCAGGCACAGGCGCCCCTTCCAACCTTCATCGGCGAGCGCTTCGTAGGTAGACAGTTCTTCCGGCTTCACCCGGTCGGTCGCGTAGACGATGGTGCGCGCACGTACGGACAGCGCCGCCCACATATCGTTGCCTGAGCGCAGGTTGGCCGGGATCGCCTTGCTGATGACATCGGAATTCAGCGGCTGGAACAGGCCCCGCTCCTCCGCCTGCCAGAGGTTGCCCGCATCGACGGTCATCAGTATATCCGCCGGCGAGGTTTCACCCTCCGCTTCCAGGCGCGCCATCAGCGGGCCTTCCTTATCCGTGATATAGCGGATCTCGATACCGGTTTCCGCGGTGTAGCGCTCGAACAACGGCTTGATCAGGTGTTCCTTGCGCGCGGTGTAAACCGTGATCTGACCCTTTTCATCACTGCCGGCGGCTTCAGGGGCCGCCTTTTCGCTGGCGGCGTCAGTACCACTCTTGCCACAGGCACTGAGGAAAACTGCGGCCGCAGCGGGCAGCAACAGGCGGGAAAACATATTCATGCGGGACTCCGTTTCCGGGATTATTTTTCGGCAAGGATGATAACGATTCCCATTTACAAACACAATTGATCTGGATCAGCTGCCGGCTAGGTACCGCTCCTGGGGTCCTCGCGCTTGTCCGTCGCCTGCGGGTCAGGCGGGTCCTGGTCACCGGGCTCCACAGGCGGTGTCGCGTCATCCGGGTCGCCTGCGTCGATGATGCCTACCACGCCCTCGCCATCGGATTCCGCGTCGTCAGCCTGCGCCTCGGAATCCACATTGAGGCCGTGGCGCTGAGCACGCCAACGCCACAATCTGCGCGCCAGGCGCTGGCGGTTGGCGGTCTTGTCACCCTCATCCACAATCTCGTGGCCGAGCATGCTCTCCAGCACATCTTCCAGTGTCAGCAGGCCCTCGGTACCACCATATTCATCGACAATCAGCGCCACCTGCACGCGCCGCTTGAGGAACTGCTCAAACGCCTTGTACACACTGGCCGACTCATGCAGCACCAGCAACTCGCGGCGGAATTCGCGCAACCTGCGCTCGCCCTGCCCACTGGCCATCGCCAGCAGCAACTCCTGTTTCAATACGAAACCGGTGACCTTGTCCTTGTCACCCTCTTCGAAGATCGGGATGCGGGAAAAATTCTCACGGTCATACTGGTCGTAGAGCGCCGCCACGGTGCCGTCCTCCGGCAGCGCAAAAACCACCGTGCGCGGGGTCATACTCTCGCGTACTGTCCTGTCACGCAGGCGAAACAGGTTGCGCAGGATATTGGACTCCCGCTGCTCCAGCTGCCCCTCCTGCTCACCGATATCCGCCATCACCGCAAATTCCTCGCGCGAGAAACCGGTAAGGGTGGTCTCCTGTTTCATGCCGCGTGTCAGCCACTCGGACATTTTCACAAACGGGTAAAGCAGCCACACCAGCCCGCGCAAAACGTAGCCAGTGACCGGCGCCAGTTCACGCCAGTAGTGCGCGCCCAGGGTCTTGGGAATGATTTCAGAAAACACCAGGATCAGCAGCGTCAGGATCGCAGACGCGATGCCCAGGTAGTTGTTGCCAAAAACCGCAGCCGCCTGCGCACCGGCACCCGCGGCACCGGCGGTATGGGCGATTGTGTTCAGGGTCAGGATGGCCGACAGCGGTGCATTGATATCGCTTTTCAGCTTGCGCAGTACCGGGCCAGCCTTGCGCCCCTCGCTTTCCAGCAGGCTGATATAGGGCGTGGTGACACTCAGCAGGACCGCTTCCGCAATGGAGCAGAGGAACGAGAATCCCAGGGCGATGGAGACATAGATTATGAGCAGTAACATGGAACCGGGATTTGATTATTCAGTTGTATTTCGACCATTGCGCGGGCGATAAAGCGCACGGTACAGCAACCCTGCCATGATGCCTGCCAGCAGCCCGCCGGTATGCGCCGCGTTGGCAACGCTGCCGTCGATAAAGATATCCACTATGCCGAGCCCGCAGACCACCAGCCAGCCGAGCATGAAGATAATCAATCCCGGTGGCAGGTAGGCCCAACGCGGACCACCGCGCTGCAATGGCAACAGGAAGCCGATAAAGCCATACACTACACCGGACATGCCGCCAAAGATACTTTCAGGCTCCCACCAGTACTGCGCCAGGTTGGATACCAGCGCAGTCCACAGGAAAATGCCCAGCAACCAGCGCCAGCCGGTGCCGGTCTCCAGCTGCCTGCCAAGCACCCACAACCAAAGGCTGTTGAAGACGATATGCAGGATGCCGAAATGCAGGAATGCGGGCGTCCAGAGGCGCCACCACTGCCCGGCTTCCAGCGCGTAGGAGAGTTTCATCAGGTAGCGCACGCCACCCTGTTCGACGATTGGCTGGGCGGTGAACTGCCCCACCAGCAACTCGGGGCCCCAAGTAACCAGCGCCGCGCCGGCGAGTGACAGCAGAATCAGCAGGATGGTCAGCGGGCAGAAAGGCTGGCGCACTGCGGTGGGTATCTGCGCCTGCGGCATTTCCAGCTGCGCGCCACCATCGCGCCACTTGCGCACTAGCTCGCGCAGCGGTTCCGCCAGGGATTGCTCTGACGTCCAAAGCACCTGGCAGTTGTTTTCTTCGGAAAAGCGGCACGGCATCCGGTGCGCCTGTAGGAAAGCCGCCAGCTCCCCAAGGTCCTCATCCAGTGAGAAGCTCTCGACCTTTATCCAGTTACTCAAAGGTTCATACTCGTCGCAACGCCATCAGATGGCCATAGCGCGCATGATAATCCTTTTTTTCAGTAATGGGCTGGCATCCACCATATTCAGGCCGGTATTGCGCAACCAGCGCCAGTGCAGGGCGCCCTCGCCAAACAGGGATTTGAAGTTGCTCATCGCTTTCAGGGTGGCCATGTTGTCCGCGCGGCGGCGGCGCTGGTAGCGTTTGAGCGTGGACGGATCACCCACTGGCAGATTGCGCTTGAGCCCGCGCTGGATTTCCTCGGCGAGCACTGCGACATCACGCAGGCCGAGGTTCACACCCTGCCCCGCAAGCGGGTGGATATTGTGTGCGGCATCGCCCACCAGAACGGCGCCATCGCCGATATAGGATTGTGCGTGGCGCGCACGCAGGGGGAAGCTCTGGCGTGGGCGCGAGCACTCCACAGTGCCCAGGCGGCCACCCGTGGCGCGTTCGAGGTAGAGCGCAAAGGCACTGTCATCGAGCAGCAACAGCTCCTGCGCCAGGTCGTCATCCGCTGACCAGACGATGGCACTGTGTTGCAGGTCACCGAGCCCCGCCAGCGGCAGGAAAGCCACAGGCCCGGTCTTCAGGAAAGACTGCCAGGCGGTATTGGCGTGATCCTTTTCCGTGCGCACGACAGTCACGATGGCCTGCTGCTGGTAATCGGTATCTTCCGTCTCGATTTGCAGCTGGTCGCGCACCTGTGAGCGTGCACCGTCGGCGCCGATCAACAGCGGCGCCTGCACGATTTCACTCATCTGCGGCAACTCATCGTCGAGACGCGGGAATTCACTGCGCGGTTGCAGGTTCCAGAGCTTGCAGTCACGCCACCAGTGCTCGGTACGGAATCCCAGCTCCAGTTCCACATTGGGCAGGTTTTCCACGACATCCCGCAGGGCATTGACCACCACGCTGTTCTCGACGATATGGCCGAGGTTTGGCTCGCCGATCTCGCGACAGCCAAAGTGAATGCGACCGGTGCCATCGGCGTCCCATACCCGCATATCGGTGTAGGGGCAGAGACGCTGCGCGGCAATCGCCTCCCAGGCGCCAACTTCCTCCAGCAGGCTTTGCGATGCGCGTGTAAGGGCAACGACCCGCGCCTCGTAGTCGCCTTCGGTGGTCGGTGCTATTTCCGCAGCCGCTTCCAGCAACGCGATCTTGAGCTTTGGCATTCGTGTGGCCAGCAGCGCCGCCTGCGCGAGCCCCACCATGCCAGCGCCGATAATAGCGATATCGGCGCGCCTTCTTTTTATCATTTCCGGTTCTTCCGTGCCTGAGGCCTGCACCGCGCCCTTGTCCGTTTCACCAGGCAGATGTTGTTGGTCTTTCGCCACTTTACCTTCAACACTGTCGGTACTATTGATACCCACAGCGTTTCTATCATTTCCGTTCGCCATCACAGCCCTAACCCCGCAGCCTGTCGCGCAAACGCAGATCTCAGTGGTGGCGCGAGTGCCAACCCCAGCAACCCGAACTGACGCGCCACTTGCAACCAGGGATTGGCCGAGGAGAACAACCCCGGCACCCGGTCACTGAAGCCGATCGTCAGCGCCTGGTCGCGCTGCCTGGATTCCGCATAATCCATCAGCAAGTGTAGCTCCCCGGGTGCGCAGTTTGACGCCACACCACGCGCCACAACCTGTGCCAGCGTCTCACAATCGCGCAGGGTCAGGTTGAACCCCTGCCCCGCCACCGGGTGCAGGAAATGCGCGGCGTTGCCCATCAGCACCACATGGCTGCGCACCTGCTCGTCAGAGAGCGACAGGCCGAGCGGGTAGTGGTGGCGTTCGCCACAGCGGAGAATACGCCCTGCGCGCCAGCCGAATTCGTCCTGCAGCGCCTTGCAGAAGTCGCGCTCGGGTAGCGCCAGCAATCGCTCAACACCCACCGCCTCATCTGCTGAGGATTCTCTATCGGGACGTGTCCAGACCAGCGCCATGCGCTGGGCACCATCGCGCGCGGGCAGCGGCAACAGCGCCATTGGGCCGCGCGCGGTAAATCGCTCATAGGCGACGCCGTCATGCGACCGGTCGATCTCAACGGTGGTGACCAGTGCCTGCTGTTGATAATCGACATAGCGCTGGTCGATGCCAAGTTGCTTGCGCAGACTCGACTCCGCGCCGTCGGCGACCACCACCAGCTGTGCGCGCAGAGTCGTTGCCGCGCCGGATACCTGCAGCAACAGCTCTGCACCGCGCGCCCCGATCTCCAGGTTTGTCACGGTCGCGGGTGCCAGCAGCCGGGCCCCGGTATTGCGCACCGCCTCCAGAAGTACCGGCCCCAGCACGGCATTTTCCACCACCGCACCGAGTGACTGCGCATCGCCCAGGTCGCGCTCACCGAGCTGCGCACCGCCGGCATGGCCACGGTCCGATACGTGAACACGCTCGATCATTGCGCAGTGTGTTTGCAGTACCGGCCATACATCGAGGGATTTGAAAATATCGATCGCGCCGGCTGACAACGCCGTAGCCCGCGCATCGAAACTGGGCAACTGCAGCGGCCCGGATTGTGGCAGCGGCCTCTGTTCCACCAGCGTCACGGAAAATTGCGGGCAATATTTATCGAGTAGCAGCGCCAGGCTGGCACCCGCCATACCACCACCGATTATGGCGATATCCGTTTCCAGCGCCTGCTGCGCCTTACCGGCGTCGTGCGTCATGTTGTTCAGATTTCCAGTAATTGTTGCGGGCTGGCAAAGGTTGCCGCTGTTTCACGCATCAGGTGCTCGATATCCTGCACTTCCTTCGGAACATTTGCGGACAGCACTTCATTGCCGCCGCGCGTAATTGCCACCGTATCCTCCACCCGAATGCCCAGGCCGCGGAATTGTGCCGGTACGGATGCATCGTCCGGGGCGATATACAACCCAGGCTCCACGGTGAGCACCATGCCTGGCTCGAGCTGGCGCCAGGCGCCGGCGATACGGTAGTCACCCACGTCGTGCACATCCATGCCCAGCCAGTGCCCGGAGCGATGCATGTAAAAGCGGCGATAGGATTCCCCGGCAATGATATCGTCCAGCGCACCCTCCAGCAGCCCCAGGTCTCGCAGTCCTTCCGCCAGCACCCGTACACTGGCCTGGTGCGGCATATCCCAGTGGCTACCCGTCTGTGCGGCATCGATCGCGGCCTTCTGGCTTGCCAGCACGACTTCATACAATGCGCGCTGCGGTCCGCTGAAGCGACCGCTCACTGGGAAGGTACGGGTAATATCCGCAGCATACC
This sequence comes from Biformimicrobium ophioploci, assembly GCF_030270605.1. Taxonomy (GTDB): domain Bacteria; phylum Pseudomonadota; class Gammaproteobacteria; order Pseudomonadales; family Cellvibrionaceae; genus Biformimicrobium; species Biformimicrobium ophioploci. The sequence continues at coordinate 199,217 of NZ_BSYJ01000004.1, read as the reverse complement.
CCTGCCATTCGCAACCGGCATCCACCAGCACCAGATCCCCCCTGCGCAGCACCGATACGTTGGCGGTGTAATGCAGCGTGCAGGCATTGACTCCACCGGCGACAATTGCAGGGTAGGCCGGCTGGCGCGCACCGGCGCTGTGAAATTCGTGCAGTATCTCTGCCTCCAGCCGGTACTCCTGCTCACCCGGCTGGCAAAAGCGCATCGCGCGACAATGGGCGCGCGCACTGATCTCCGCAGCCTCACGCAACAGGCGCAGCTCGGCGGCGCTCTTGTAAAGGCGCAGGTCATGCAGGTGATGATCCAGGTCCGCCAGCTGCGGCCGGTCACTGGCATCCGGCGCCTTGCCGAGGAATTCGAGTATCGATTGCAAACGCGCATCGAGCGCCGGCTGCCGGCCCAGCGCGTAGTAAATACAGTCACGGCCTTCGATCAGCCCTGACAGGATGTCATCCAGGTCCGCAATGGGGAAAGCATCATCCACATCGTAGCGCTCGCAGGCGCGCTCCGGACCGCAGCGAGCGCCTTCTACCCGCTCCACATCCGGGTCGCGTTCACGACAGAAAAGCAGGGTTTCGCCGGCAGCGCGGCCCGGCACCAGCACCAGCAGCGCATCGGGCTCAGGAAAGCCACACAGGTAACTGAAATCGCTATCCTGCCGAAACGGATAGCAGGTAGCGCGCGAACGCTGCACCTCACTCGCCGCGGGCACGATCACCAGGCTGTTCGGGACAAGGCGCTCGACCAGCCCCTCGCGCCTGCGCCGGTATTCCCTTCGTGAGATCCCCATCAGCAGACCAACCGATCAGTGCACTTCGGATTCGTCACGGCCACCGCACTCGGTGTAGATGTTCATCGCGGCAACGCGCACATATTCGAGCAGTTCGAACAATGCGGTTTCCGCATCCTCTCCTTCCTCGACCTCTTCCGCGTCCACCTGCGCAATCGCGGCAATATCCTTCAGCGCCTCTGCGCTGGTTGGCGGCACCTTGTCATCACCGGTCATGCCACTGGTGCCGAAGCCGTGCAGGAAGCCGGAACACCACTCTGCCAGCTGGCCAGTCCTCACAGACGCATCCGCGCCCTCGTCCAGCAACAGGGAAAATTCAAATGAGTCGCCGCCCAGCTGCGCAACCGTCTGCTCCAGCAGATCCGATAAAAGGCTGTTGAGGTCCGCCGGCACCGCATCGATCTCCATATAGGTAAGTGCGGCCTTGCGCCAGCGCCCCGCATCCAGCGCCGCGCCGCCGGCCAGCTTTCCCGCCAGCAAACCGTGCAGTTCCGAGGGGCTGGACCCGGTTCCTGCGAGGATTGCGGAGGTTTTTGCGTAAGTCGGGTTGGTATCAGACATTATTTGAACACTTGTGTGTAATTTATGATCGCAGGAACTGTGGCGGCCTGCGGCAATTGACCGGTTTATATTGGGGCAATATAGTAACTGGGTTATACCCAATATGGGCAAATACCAACAATAATTTGGCGGACTATGGAAAGGCTCAAGTCTCTGGAATCTACCGTCGATGCACTGATCGAACAGTGCCGTCGCCTGGACGAAGATAACCAGCAGCTGCGCATGAAGGAAAAATCCTGGTCCGAGGAACGCGCCCGTTTGATCAAGAATAATGAACTGGCTCGCAGCCGCGTGGAATCCATGATTACCCGCCTGCGCGACCTGTCACAAGAGGCCTGAGACTTTGTCAGCCCGCGCCAACAATGCAGAAACCGTTACCGTCACCATACTCAACAAGGAGTATCGGGTGGCCTGTGCACCGGGTGAACGCCTGGAGCTGCTCGCCTCTGCCCAGTTACTGAATGAGCGCATGGCGGACATCCGCTCCGGCGGCAGCGTCATTGGCCTCGAGCGCATTGCGGTAATGGCGGCGTTGAATATCGCGCATGAACTGATCCAGTCCAAGACGGAACTGGCGCGGCTGCCGGTGGAGCACGAACTGCTCGATCGCCTGCAGGAAAAGGTCGAGCAGGCGATCGCCAGTCACACTCCATCCTGACCTGTCGTCCCCGAATACCCCCTTCGCACCTTAGCCTTTTGCAAAACGCAGCGGTATACTTGTTTACAACCCTGAGGTGTTGGCCAGTTGACTATGTCCTCGAGCCGATACTTGTAATCCCGGGGGCTTCCAGATGGCGTTGTGTGCATGTCCGCAAGACGGAAAGCCTTATGCGTCTCGGGAGCCACCACCTTGAACCTTACGGTTCAAGGCTATGTCGACAGCGGCACCCTGGGGCCTTAATCAAATCCCGCGCCCTCGCGCAAACATTCCAACGCCTCTTCCTATTCGTGCCCGGACCCGCAGTCCGTTATTATCTGGCACATGACCGAACCGCACCAACAAGACAACGCAGAGCGCAAACGCGTTCTACGCAGGCGCCTGCGCCAGGCCCGCCGCGCACTGAGCAGGCACCAGCAACGCCGCGCCAGTCACGCAATCGTCCAGCGCCTTTGTCGCCTGCCCGCCGTCATCCGCGCGCGATCCATTGCGCTCTACTGGCCGAACGATGGTGAAGTGGATACCCGCGAACTGGTGCGCTGCCTGCCAGGCAAGTGTTTTTACCTGCCGGTCTTGCCGGCCAGCGCGCGCACCCAGATGCAGTTCCTGCCCTGGCAGGGACAGGTATTGCGTTACGCCAACCACTACGCCATTCCCGAACCAACCATGGGCCCGGCCATTGAACCACTAAAACTGGATCTGGTACTGATGCCGCTGGTGGGATTTGATCCTCTGGGGGCGCGCCTTGGCATGGGTGGTGGTTTCTACGATCGCACCTTCGCCAGGCTGCATCGCCTGCCGGGTGCCGGGCCTGCATTGATCGGCATCGCGCACGAGTTGCAGAAAGTAGACGCGCTGCCGACCGAGAGCTGGGATATTCCACTGGCCGGCATCGTCACAGAACAGCGCTACTACCCTGCCTGAATACTACCCCGCCTGAATACCACCCGGGAAAAGCTGCGCACTGCTCCCTGGGAGCCACACATAAAAAAACAGCGGAACAATTGCTTGTTCCGCTGTTTTCCGCCGTAGGGACTGTTACTACCGGGTTACTACCCCCTGCTGCAACTCACCGCGCGACTGAGGCTCAGAAGCAAAGACTCCTGATTTGCCAACGCCGGTCAGCAGGACCCCGGCCACAAAGACAATCACGGCGATCGTCATTGCATCGGGTTTCATGGGACCATCCTGTAAGTTTCGCCTGCTTCGCTACATCCCAGGCTGTTTTGCATGTCTGCAACGCCGCTGAACAAATTTGACAGCGTAGTCACGACGTTCAAACTATATACAGACTCACCCCCGCAAGAACGTGACCCACTTCTCAATTCAACAACTGTACAATACCGCCGTGCCATGCACAGCGGGTATTCACCCTAACCGTTCCCCAAAAAGAACTGGTAGGCCGGGTTTTGCGTCTCTTCCCAGAACGGATAGTGCAGCCCCGCCAGGGTTTCGCGCAGCAGGTCGCGCTCGCCCTCCGGCACCTGCAGCCCCACCAGCACCCGGCCGTAGGCGGCGCCGTGGTTACGGTAGTGGAACAGGGAAATGTTCCAGCGCCCCGCCAGACACTCGAGGAACTGCAGTAGTGCGCCCGGGCGCTCGGGGAACTCAAAGCGATACACCACCTCATCGTCGAGGCCCTGCACGCGCCCGCCCACCATGTAACGGATATGCAGCTTGGCCATCTCGTTATCGGTGAGGTCCGCCACCTGGTAATCGCGCTGGCGCAACTCATCGAGCATCTGCTGGCGGTCCGCATCGGTACTCACCTGCAAGCCCACGAAAATATGCGCGGCGCCGTTATTCGCGTAGCGGTAATTGAATTCCGTTACGGCTCGGCTACCGAGGTCGCGACAGAAACGCAGGTAACTGCCTGCCTCTTCCGGAATCGTTACCGCCAGCACCGCTTCGCGCTTTTCACCAATCTCGGTGCGCTCGGAGATATAACGAAGACGATCAAAATTGGTATTGGCTCCGCTGACCACAGTGGCCAGCGCCTGTCCCCGGGCGCCCTGCTGTTCGATATATTTTTTCAGCCCGGCGAGCCCGAGCGCACCCGCTGGTTCCGCGATGGAACGGGTATCCTCGAAGATATCCTTGATGGCTGCACAGATTTCATCGGTACTGACGGTGATAACCCCGTCGATGGTGTCCCTGAGAACGCGGAAGGTTTCCTTACCGATGCGCGCCACCGCCACACCGTCGGCAAAAATACCGACATGGCTCAGGTTGGCGGGCTCTCCCGCCTCCATGGCGGCTGCCAGGCAGGCTGCATCCTGCGGCTCCACCGCATAGACCTTGATGCCCGGGCGCACATACTTGATATAGGCGGCCATGCCTGCCGCCAGCCCACCGCCACCTACCGGGATAAACACCGCATCCAGGTCGCCGGGGTGCTGGCGCAGCAACTCCATGGCAACAGTGCCCTGGCCGGCAATGACATCCGGGTCGTCAAACGGGTGGATAAAGATCAGGCCGCGCTCGGCAACGAGCGCCTGCGCATGGGTGGAAGCTTCATCGAAGGTATCGCCGTGCAGCACCACTTTTGCGCCGCGGGCGCGCACCGCATTCACCTTGATCGCCGGGGTGGTGGTTGGCATCACGATGGTGGCATCGATGCCCAGGTGCGCCGAGGCCAGTGCCAGCCCCTGCGCATGGTTGCCGGCCGAGGCCGCAATCACGCCCTGGGCGCGCTCCGCCGCATTCAGCTGCAGCAGACGATTGTAAGCACCGCGCACCTTGAATGAGAAAACCGGTTGCAGGTCTTCGCGCTTCAGTAGAATCTGGTTCCCAAAGCGTTTGGACAGGGCCGGCGCAGCGTCCAGCGGTGTCTCGCTGGCGACGTCGTAGATACGCGCATCCAGAATGCGCTTGATATAGGATTCAGGCATGCCAAACTTGCTGCTTATTTACTTCGGGAAGGACGCCAGTCTAAAGTTTGGCGGGCGTATTTTCCAGCAGATTAGGCAAGCAGTCGCGGATTTTACGCGATAAAATCGCCTGAAAAAGCCATTCCAGACCCAGCAATTGCACTGCCCACCAGAAAGGACCCACTGCAAGCCCATGAACCAGGACCAACTCAAGCGCGCCGTCGCAGAAGCGGCTGCGGCCTACATTGCACCGAAACTCGAAAGCGACACCATCGTTGGCGTGGGCACCGGCTCCACCGCCAACCTGTTTATCGACTGCCTCGCGGAGTTGAAAGGCAAGTTCGACGGCACTGTCGCCAGCTCAGAGGCCTCCGCAGAGCGCCTCAAGGCACACGGCATACCGGTCTATGACCTCAATGCGGTCGATGACGTACTGGTGTATGTAGACGGTGCCGACGAGACCGATGCACACCTGGCGCTGATCAAGGGCGGCGGTGCGGCACTCACACGCGAGAAAATCGTGGCGGCGGTGGCGCAGGAATTCGTGTGCATTGCCGATGAGAGCAAGTGGGTGCCGGTGCTCGGCAACTTCCCGCTACCGGTGGAGGTCATTCCGATGGCGCGCTCACATGTAGCGCGCGAGCTGGTCAAGCTCGGCGGGGACCCTGTCTACCGCCAGGGCGTGGTCACCGACAACGGCAACGCGATCCTGGATGTCCACAACCTGCAGATCCGCACACCGATTGCGCTGGAAGAACAGATCAACAATATCGTCGGGGTTGTCACCAACGGCCTGTTCGCCGCACGCAATGCAGACGTGCTGCTGCTTGGCGGCGCCAACGGGGTCGAAACCATTCGCGCCGGCGAGGGGCGCAAGTGACTGCACGCGTCACTACCGCCTGCACCCTGCTGGCGGCCGGCGCCCTGCTCGGTGGCTGCGCCACGGCACCGCCGGCAAACCTGGAAAATGTCTGCGAGATTTTTTCAGAGAAAAAGGGCTGGTACGCGGACGCCTACCAGGCCTCGAAGCGCTGGAACGCTTCCATCCCGGTCATGATGGCCTTTGTCCACCAGGAATCCCGGTTCGTACACGACGCCCGCCCGCCGCGGCGCAAGATCCTGGGCTTTATCCCCGGCCCCAGGCCCTCGAATGCCTACGGCTACTCCCAGGCACTCACTGGCACCTGGCGAACTTACGAGCGTAACTCCGGTAATAACGGCGCTGACCGCGATGACTTTGCCGACGCCCTGGACTTTATTGGCTGGTACAACCAGAGCAGTGTGCGCCGCAATAACATCGATCGGAATGACAGCTACCACCTGTACCTGGCCTACCATGAGGGCCACGGCGGCTTCGAGCGACGCACCTACCGGAACAAACCCTGGCTGCAGGATGTGGCCCGCGGGGTATCACAGCGGGCCAAACGTTATGATGCGCAGCTGCAGGGCTGCGCACACAAATTTCCGAAGAGAAGAAAGTTTCTGGGGCTGTTCTAGGTTTTTAATGGATTGGCCTAGGGAGTGCCAGCCAACTGTGGCAGGCAGCGGTAGCGGTTTTTGTCTTCCAGCGGTCCGGAAAGGCAATACCAATTAGAATTTTCAGCAAAAGCTTCGGGAGATTCAGGCTCGCTTGTATAGGAGTTTTTTACTATCAGCCGACTAATCTTTTTATCGGAAGAGCCTAGCAGCGCATTGGCCATCGATACTTTTGTCCTTACGTCGAAGGAGCGTGCTACATATTCGAGCAATGCTTCTTCCGGCATATCCGCACTAAGTGCAACGCCACCCAGGTTTCGCACCCAGTCCATCATGGAAGGCTCCCAGTATCTCCTTGCACCAGGTTTAAAGTCCAAATCCCCGGATTCATAATCACTGATTAACCCCTTCATTACCTCAAAGTGCTGGTTAAGCAACATGTTGGGCTTTATCAGGGCAAAGTTAATCCAAGAGGGCAGCTCCCAGTCTGTCGAAGAAATCTTTTCAGAATGATGCTTCAACAGGGTGCCAAAACTTTCCACATGGGCCAGCTCATGCCCCAACCATTTTGATACTGGCACATCACCTTCTGACAACTCTGGCAAGGCATCCATTTGGAAACCGGGGTACTCTTGGCTAATAAGTGCGACTGCGTCCACCACCTCGCCGATCAACGCCAGCATTACCATTCCGTGTATCAGGGAGTCACTTTGCCTTAACTGTTCGTGCAATTCCTTATATGCCGCAGCAAGAAGCTCGCTACCCATTTGCAACTCATTCGACCTTATAGCCGATATAGCTTCCGCAACCTGCAACCTGCTTCCATACGACAAGTAGGCGAATGACGGCAAAGGCGCACTAGGGTTCGCCCGCGACATCAATCTATAATCGTCAAAAGCAACGTAAGCTCGATATCTTTCTAATAGCAGCCTGTTATCGGATATATCGGCCTCAAGTGCAGGAGAAAGATACTCTTCTTTCCATAGGCATTTGCTACTGCCTATGTCGCATACCCGCGGCAACTGGGGCATTGGCAATTGACCCGATGTATTCCAAGGTTCCAGCTCATACTGGCCGGCCTTTTCAAAGCGCGCCTCCGCTTCACGAATTTTCGCTAGCCGCTCACGTCCCAGCGCCTCGGGGTCCTCACCCACAGGCGCATCCATGCCCAGCAGATAAAGATACGCACGGCTTTCCCTCTGTGGCTGCGCCTGCTGCAGCAGCGCCTGGGCGCCCGGGTCAAGCTCATCATCGACCTGCAGAAAACCAACAAGGGCAACCAGCACCCCCAGGGCAATCAGGAATTTTTTCATGGGAAATTTTCTTTTATTGTGTATTTGAAAAGCGTCTTTTACTGAATTTTTCCCAGCGGCACTTCCAGCGTGGCAGCCACCTGGCCCAGGTTTTCCTGCACCCAGCTCCGGTCGATCGACCCCCAGTCCAGCATTCGGTAATAACCATCGTTATTACGCACGCCCTGCTGCACAAATTCGACCTGGGTACCGTGCCCCGGCAGCCCCTTGGCGATAATGTCCTGAATAGTGCGGCGCGGCCAGCCAGTAGCAGCCTCCAGCGCCGGGTTGTTTGGCCGCTCCATGGCATCGATCAGGTAGGCCACCAGCAGGCGCCGGCAGATAGTCGGGTTCAATGTCATGCGCTAGCTATCCCCCGTCAGCCCGACCGGCTCGAAGTAGACCTTTTCTCCTTCATCTGCTGTCGACTCTACCCAGGGGCGGAAACGCGCTTCCAGCGCCTTGCGCTTGATCTTGAGTGTGGGTGTCACCAGCTCGTTGTCCGGCGTCCAGTCGTAGGCGGAGATATAAATGGCGCGGATACGGGAATAGCCCGGCAGCGTTCCGTTCACTTCATCCAGGGTCTTTCCCAGCTCCTGCGCAATCGCGCCCTTATCCATTTTCTGTGCGATCTCCGACAGGGTCGCAAGCATTACCGGGTTGTCCATGCCGTGCCCGAACACGCACACCTGCCCCAGCAGCGCCGCTTCACCAAAGCGCTTCTCCAGGTCCGGTGGTTGCACAAATTTGCCCTTGCTGGTCTTGAAGGTATCGGAAAGCCGCCCCGTTACATGCAGCAGCCCCTTGTCATCCACAAAACCGGCGTCGCCGGTATGGTAATAGCCGTTGCGCAGCACCTCCGCGGTTTTCTCTTCCTCGCGATAGTAACCGGTCATCAACGCATCGCTTTTGAACAGGATCTCTCCCTCATCGGAAATCTTCACCTCGTTACCCCAGAACGGCTTGCCCACGGTACCGGGTACGGGCGTGTCTCCCATATGGTTGATGGTGCCGTAGATAAAGTTCTCGGTCATGCCGTAACCATCGGCCACCATCATGCCCATGCGGTGATACCACTTCTGCAGGTCTTCTGAAATCGGCGAAGCCCCGGTGATCAGCATGCGCGCCTGGTCCAGCCCCAGCCCCTTTGCCACCTTTTTCTTGAACCAGCTATTGAGCAGCGGGATACGCAGCAGTGTCCGCTGCACCGGCGGGGAGATCTTCGCATCGATCCCTTCCTTGAATTTCGCCCACAGGCGTGGCACTGAGAAAAACATGGTGGGACGGGTACGCTGCAGGTCTTCGAGAAACGTATCGATGGATTCCGTAAAATGCACCGGCGTGCCCGAGTAGAGGCTATGCAGCTCCACCACGATGCGCTCCGCTGCATGGGAAAGCGGCAGGTAGGAAAAGAAACGGTCGTCCTCGTCGTAGCCGAAACCGCGGATCATGTTCGGTACCGCGAAGGTGACCGTGCTCCACGGGTGCATTACACCCTTCGGGTTACCGGTGGTACCGGAGGTGTACATAATGGTAAACAGCGCATCAAGGTCATAGACGGGGCTGCCACTGAATGGCTCCGTGGTATCGACAATTTCCTGTAAAGTCTGCTCACAGTCGATTTCACACCGCTGTATCGCCACCGTCGGGATACCGGTGGAGGCGCCAATGATATTGTCGTTATTGTCCGATGCGCCCACGAAAATCAGCTTGCTGTCAGAGTGGTCCAGCACGTAACGCATGGAATCCCGGGACTGCCCGGGATATAGCGGCACACTGATCATGCCAGCGAGCATGATGGCAAAATCCACGATAAACCAGTCAGCACAGTTCTTGGCGTGAATGGCTATCCTGTCCCCTTCGGAAAAACGCTGGCGCAGGAAGTTCGCGATGCGACGCGCATTGCCAATGACCTCACCCCAGGTATATTCGCGCCACTCGCGGTTCTGCATCTGCCGCAGGTAAACCTGGTCCGCGCAGCTGCGTTCGCGCTCATACAGGATTTCAAGCGGTTGCTTGCCTTTGATGGCCTGGTATTTCTGTTCCGGCGTGGTCATAACTTTTCCCTCGCGTCGGGCAATATCCCGATCTCATTCCAACAATCCTATATGATGCGCAACCTTGTTGTCCTGCAAAGCGACAGCGGGAGTTCAAACTTGCACAGCGTTACCAAGTCTACGCGAATCCGGCCCTGACATTCTGCAGTAATTTGCGCATAATCAATCGCTGGCAAACCTGTTGGCGCCCAAATAACGTGGATATGGCAGATAGCAGCAGCGATTTAACCCAGATTCGGGACGGCATTCCCACAATTGTAATCGACGCACAACTGGCGGGCGCACGCGCTGCCGGTGTCGATACACACGCCCTGCTTGCAGAGGCCGGCATCAACCCGGACCTGCTGGATAGCATCGGGCAGGTATCGCGTGAGAAGTTTGCGGCCCTGCTGCGCGTCCTGTGGAACAGCATGGCGGATGAATCCGGCGGCTACCTGCAGCGCCCCTGGCAGCCTGGCACCTTCGCCATGATGTGCCATGCCACCATCAACTGCCCCAACCTGCGCCGCGCCCTGTTGCGCAGCGCGCGCTTTATCGGCATGGTCAGCGACGATCTGCAGATCGAACTGCGCGAGAACGGCGAGGAGGCCTGCCTCGTTTTCCACCACGACAATCGGGCCGGCATCGACAACCGGGTGTTCCTCGAGTCCATTGCGGTGCTGTGGCTGCGTTTTGCCAGCTGGATGATCGACCGCACTATCCTGCTGGACCGGGTGAACCTCGGTTTTTCCGCGCCGGCTTATGCGGCGGGCTACAGCGACATGTTCCCCTGCCCGCATTACTTCGAACAGGAAGAAACCTGCCTCGTATTCAGCACCCGCTACCTGCAGATGCCACTGGTGCGCGACGAACAGCAGCTGTCGGATTTCCTCGCCCGCGCACCGGAGTGCCTGCTGACCCAGTACAAATCCGACAACAGTTTTACCGGCCAGATCCGGCGCATGCTGTTGCAGCACGATGGCATCGAGAACCTGGCCCTGGATCAGGTTGCCAGCCGCCTGTACACCTCGCCACAGACCCTGCGCCGGCGCCTGAAAGACGAAGGCAATACTTGGCAGGACATCAAGGACTCCGTACGCCGGGACGTGGCCATCTACCAGCTGCGCCAGCACGACACGCCTGTCGCGGAAATTGCCGAGCGCCTCGGTTTCTCCGAGCCCAGCGCCTTCAACCGCGCGTTCAAGAAGTGGACCGGCCTCACGCCTGGCGCCTATCGCGACAAGTACCGCGTGGGTGCCGAGCCCGCCTGAGTTTTTCCCAACATATCCATCCGGCTTCTCACATCCGGGCCGCCAATGCGGCCCGCCTGATGTCACAGCACTTGACCCGTTTGGTCATTGTCGCCCCGTGCCCAGCACTTACATTAGGTGCATAACCCAAACAGGCGCAGACAGGACGGCCAGCACCAATGACCACCGAAGCCTTTATTTACGATGCTATCCGCACCCCCCGCGGCAAGGGCAAACACTCCGGCGCACTGCACGAGGTAAAACCGGTCAGCCTGCTGTCCGGCCTTTTGCAGGCCCTGCAGCAACGCAACAACCTGGATACCGAACTGGTTGACGACATTGTCATGGGTTGCGTCACTCCGGTTGGCGACCAGGGCGCGGATATCGCCAAGACCGCCGCACTCGCGGCCGGCTGGGCAGACGATGTAGCCGGCGTCACACTCAACCGCTTCTGCGCTTCCGGTGCCGAGGCCGTCAACCTGGCCGCCATGAAAGTCCGTTCCGGCTGGGAGCACCTGGTAGTGGCCGGTGGCATCGAATCCATGTCCCGCGTACCCATGGGCAGTGACGGCGGGGCCTGGGCCATGGACCCGCGCACGGCACTGGATACGGACTTTGTTCCGCAGGGTATCGGTGCCGACCTGATTGCCACACTCAACGGCTTCAGCCGCGAAGACGTTGACCGTTTTGCCCTGCACTCGCAACAAAAAGCGGCGGCGGCCTGGCAGCGCGGCGCCTTTGCGAACTCCATCGTGCCGGTCCGCGATCAGAACGGCCTCCCCATTCTCGAGCACGATGAGCTGGTGCGCCCGGACACCAGCATCGCCGGCCTTGCCGCACTGGCGCCGGCATTCGAGTTCATTGGCGACCTGGGTTTCGACCAGGTCACCCGCACCCGCTACCCGCAGGTAGAGAAAATTCGCCACCTGCACACCGCTGGCAACTCGTCCGGCATCGTCGATGGTGCCGCGGCATTACTGCTTGGTAGCGAGGCCATCGGTACCCGGCTGGGACTGCAGCCACGCGCGCGCGTACTGGCCACCGCAGTAGTGGGCACCGACCCGACCATCATGCTGACCGGCCCGGCACCGGCGACTCGCAAGGCGCTGAAACTGGCGGGCTTATCGGTTGACGACATCGACCTTTTCGAGGTGAACGAAGCCTTCGCCTCGGTGGTGATGCATTTCCAGAGGAAACTGGGCGTACCGGACGAAAAAGTGAATGTAAATGGCGGCGCCATCGCCATGGGGCACCCGCTCGGCGCCACCGGCGCAATGCTGATCGGCACATTGCTGGACGAACTGGAAGCGCGGCAACTGCGCCGCGGCCTGGTCACCCTGTGCGTCGGTGGCGGAATGGGAATCGCAACGGTTATCGAACGGGTCTGAACAAGATGAAAAATGCCATCCAAATTGAAAAAGACAGCGACAACATCGTTCACCTGATACTGGACAACCCCAATGGCTCCGCCAATGTCATGGACGCGGATTTCCAGGCATCGCTGGCACACACAGTCCAGCAGCTGCAGGAACAGGACTTCGCCGGGATCATTGTGCGCTCCGCCAAAAAGACTTTTTTTGCCGGCGGCGACCTCAACAGCCTGTATCGGGTTGGCAAGGCGGAAGCCGGAGCGCTGTTCGAACAGTGTGAATCACTGAAGGCCAACCTGCGCTGGCTGGAAACCCGCGGCAAGCCGGTAGTGGCCTGCATCAACGGCGCGGCACTCGGTGGGGGCTGGGAACTGGCGCTGGCCTGCCACCAGCGCATCGTCATCGACGACCGTACGATCAAGCTGGGTCTGCCGGAGGTAACGCTTGGGCTCCTGCCCGGCGGTGGCGGCTGTGTTCGGTTGCCGCGCCTGCTCGGCATACAGACCTCGCTGCCCTACCTGCTGGAGGGCAAGCAGTTTTCTCCGAAGAAAGCGCTGGACAAGGGGCTGGTACACCAGCTTGCTGCAAACGAAGCAGAAATGCTGGAGGCGGCGCGCACCTTTATCCTCGCCAACCCGGCCTGTCAGCAGCCGTGGGATGTGAAAGGCTATCGCATGCCGGGCGGCACCCCGGCATCGCCCAAGCTGGCACAGGTGCTGATGGCGGCACCGGCCATGCTGAAACAGAAAACCAGAGGCTGCCTGCCGGCACCGGAAGCAATCCTCGCCACGGTGGTGGAAGGCGCACAGGTAAACTTCGATACGGCAACGCGCATCGAGAGCCGCTATTTCGTCGAGCTGGCGACCGGCCAGATTGCCAAGAATATGATTGGCACCTTCTGGTCTGGCCTGAACGCCATCAAGGCGGGCGCCTCGCTACCGGATGCGGAACTTGCGAAAGGTATTACAGAACCGGTCGGCAAGGTTGCCGTGCTTGGCGCCGGCATGATGGGCGCGGGCATTGCCTATGCCTGCGCCATGAAAGGCTGCGAGGTAGTGCTCAAGGATGTCTCGCTGGAAGCGGCGGAGCATGGCAAGGCCTATACCGAAAAATCCCTGCGGAAGCGCGTGGCAAAGGGCCGCAGCACAGAGGAGAAGGCTGCACAGATCCTGCAGCGTATTCACCCCACGGAAGATGTTCGGGATCTGGCAGGCTGTGGCCTGGTGATCGAAGCGGTATTCGAGAAACGTGAGCTCAAGGCACAGGTGACTCGGGAAACCGAGGCACAGATCGGTGCGGACACCATATTCGCCTCCAATACCTCCACGCTGCCGATTACCGGGCTGGCACAGGCGAGCGCGCGACCGCCGAATTTTATCGGCCTGCATTTCTTCTCACCGGCGGAAAAGATGCCCCTGGTGGAAATCATTTGCGGCGAGCAGACCTCGGATGAAACGCTCGCGCGGGCATTCAATTTCGTCCTGCAGATCGGCAAGACCCCGATCATCGTGAACGACAGCCGCGGCTTCTTCACCTCGCGCGTATTTGGCACCTACACCAATGAAGGCATAGCCATGCTGGGCGAGGGGGTCAGCCCGGCGGCCATCGAAAATGGCGCAGCGCTTGCCGGCTTTCCCGTGGGGCCACTGGCGGTCAGCGACGAAGTCTCCCTCATCCTGATGGGCAAGATCCGCAGCCAGACCATTGCAGACCTGCAGGTAAATGGTGAAACCCTTTCTGCACACCCGGCCGATGCGATTATCGACCGCATGCTGGAAGAAGGCCGTGCGGGCAAACTCGCGGGCGGCGGCTTCTATGACTATCCGGAAGATGGGCCCAAGCACCTCTGGCCGGGCCTGGGTGCGCGTTTTGGAAATGCATCGACCCAACCATCACTCGAGGATATCAAGGACCGGTTGCTGTTTATCATGGCGATTGAGAGTGTGCGCTGCCTGCAGGAAAACATCTTGCGCAGCGTGCGTGACGCCAATATCGGCTCCATCTTCGGCATCGGTTACCCGCCCTGGACTGGCGGCGTATTGCAGTTTATCAATCAGTACGGTGTACGGGCATTTTGCCAGCGTGCGGAAGCACTGGCAGAACAATACGGCGAACGCTTCACGCCGCCAGCCATGTTGGTGGAATATGCAGAAGCCGATCGCCGTTTTTCCGATTAACCATTTGCAGAGCGAACCCGCAGCAATACAACAATATCAGGCAAGGAGTGCGCGATGATCCCGAGAACCGTATTCAATTCAGAGCACGAAATGTTTCGCGACAGTGTGCGGAAATTCCTGGAGGTCGAAGCTGCGCCGTTTCACTCGCAGTGGGAAAAGGATGGCCAGGTGGACCGCAAACTGTGGAACAAGGCCGGCGAAATGGGCTTCCTGTGCCCGCAGGCACCGGAGGCCTACGGAGGCCTCGCCCTGGATTTTGGCTACAACGCCATTATTGCCGAGGAAATTTCCCGCGCGGGGCTTTCGGGGATTGGCTGGGGCCTGCACTCGGATATCGCGGTACCCTATATCGTCAACTATGGCAGCGAAGACCTGAAGCAGAAATATATCCCGCCATGCATCAGCGGTGAGATTGTCACAGCCATCGCCATGTCCGAGCCAGGCGCCGGCTCGGACCTGCAGGGTGTACGCACCACCGCCATCCGTGACGGGGAACACTATGTCCTCAACGGCTCCAAGACGTTTATCACCAATGGCCAGCATGCGGACCTGGTCATCGTGGTCGCCAAGACCGACCCGAGTGAGGGTGCCTCCGGCGTTAGCCTGCTACTGGTGGAGGCGGGCCTCGAAGGCTTTTCCAAGGGCCGCAACCTGGAAAAGGTGGGCATGAAATCCCAGGATACGTCGGAGCTGTTTTTCGACAATGTCCGCGTCCCGGCTGAAAACCTGCTGGGGCAGGAGGGCCAGGGCTTTATCTACCTGATGCAGGAGCTGCCGCAAGAGCGCCTCAGTGTCGCGCTCACTGCCGTGGCCGCCGCCGAGGCTGCACTGGAAATGACTGTCGAATATACCAAGGAACGCAAGGCCTTCGGGCGCAGCGTTGCCAGTTTCCAGAACACCCAGTTCAAGCTGGCCGAGCTTTCTGCGGAAGTCACGGCAATGCGGGTGTTTATCGATCGCTGCCTGGAGCTGCACTATGAAAAAGCCCTGGATGTGGCGACGGCCGCAAAGACCAAGCTGCTCTCGACGGACCTGCAATGCAAGGTCATGGATGAGTGCGTGCAGTTGCACGGTGGCTATGGCTACATGTGGGAGTACCCGATCGCTCGCGCATGGGCGGATTCAAGGGTGCAGCGAATCTATGCCGGCACCAATGAAATCATGAAGCTGATCATCGGGCGTGAACTGCTGCGCGACTGATCGACGGAGCCGGACCTGCCATGACCAAACCGCTAGAGGGCCTCAAGGTTCTGGACTTTTCCACGCTGTTGCCGGGGCCCTATGCCACCATGATGCTGGCAGACCTGGGAGCAACGGTACTGCGTATCGAGGCACCGCACCGCCCGGATCTGTTGCGCTTTATTCCGCCCATGGTGGGCGGTAGCGGGGCCGTTTCCGCCGCACATGCCAGCATCAATCGCGGCAAGGCATCACTCGCACTTGACCTCAAGCAACCGGAATCAATCGGCATCATCGAACGCTTGCTCGGCGAGTACGACATCCTGGTGGAGCAGTTCCGCCCCGGCGTGATGGACAAGTTAGGTCTTGGTTACAAAACCCTGAGCGCGTTCAACCCACGGCTGATCTACTGCTCCATTTCCGGCTATGGCCAGAGCGGGCCCAAACAGGCCGATGCCGGTCACGACATCAATTACCTGGCCGCCTCCGGGCTGGCGAGTTATTCGGGGCGGGCGGATACCGGCCCCGTACTCAGTGGCCTGCAGATTGCCGACATTGCCGGCGGCGCCCATCACGCAGTCATGGGCGTGCTGGCGGCAGCCAACGCACGCCATAGCAGCGGCAGGGGTGCGCACATCGATATCAGCATGACCGACTGCGCGTTTGCCCTGAATACCATCTGTGGCGCCAGTGCACTCGGCGGCGGGCCGGAACCGCACGCGGGCACAGAGCTGCTCAATGGTGGTACGCACTATGACTATTACCGCACTGCCGATGGTCGTCACCTGGCGGTTGGCTGCCTAGAACCCCAGTTTGCGCAGCGCTTTTTTGCCGCTATCGGCCAGCCCGAATGGAATGCACGCACAGCAGAGCTGGTACCGGAGGCATTGCGCCAGCTCAAGGCCGATATTGCCACTGTCATTGGCGCGCAGCCGCTGGCCTACTGGACTGATATTTTCGATGCCGTGGACGCCTGTGTGGAGCCGGTAAAGACCTTCAGCGAAGCCGCTGACAGCCAGTTGATGCGCGAACGCGGCATGCTGGCCAGGGCAACACTGGATGACGGCAGCCACATACCCCAGATCAGCAACCCGATCCTGATCGATGGCGCGCGTGCCCACGCCTCCCGCCCCCCGGACGCCGGGCACACCACCCGCGGCGGCGGCCTGCCCGGCCGCGACAGCATCCAGATCCTGACCGGGCTGGGCTACAGTGAAGAGGAAATTGCGTATTTTCTCGCCAGCGGTGCGGTAGCGGAAGCTGCGGCAATCAGCTGACAGTCGCTCGCTTTCGGTGAAATGGCGGTATACGCCGCCGGGCAGCCTGTACCCCTACCCCCGGGGCGGTAAAATGCGTCGAGATTTCCACAACGGCGTATCCCATGAAGAACATCGTATTCCACCTGTTGCTGGCACTGTCCCTGATTTCCCTGGCCGCCTGTGAGCGCAAGCAGGCGCCTGATTCCCTTGATGCCAAGACCCATACCGTAGAGCAGGAAGCTGCCACACCGGAAAATGCGATCGGAGCACCCTCCGGGCGCCTGAGTGGCGCAGCCCGCCCTGTCGCCTACCGTCTGGACCTCACCCTGGACCCGCGCCGGGACAGCTTCGGTGGCCGCGCAGCGATTGACGTCGAGCTGGCGGAAGAGTCCGACACCATCTGGCTGCACGGCAAGGACCTGCGCGTGTCCAACGTGGTGGCACTGATGGCCGACGATGATGACATGCAGGGCACCTATGAGGAGGTCCTGGACAGCGGCGTCGCCGCCATTCGCTTCGCGGAAGAACTGCCGGCCGGCATGGTCACCCTGCGCATCGATTACGAGGCAGACTTCGATCGCAATCTGGCGGGCCTGTTCAAGGTGGAAGAGCAGGGCGAAGCCTACGCCCTGGCAAAATCCGAATCGATCCAGGCACGTAAATACCTGCCGGGATTCGACGAGCCGGGGATGAAGGCCACATTCGATATCGCCCTCACTGTGCCCGCGGGCTACGCCGCCATTTCCAACGGCGCCGAGCTCGAGCGTGTGGATGCGGGCAACGGCATGGAAAAAGTGACCTTCGCGCGCACCCGCCCCATGTCCACCTACCTGCTGTCACTCTCGGTTGGACCGTTTGATGTAGTGGAACGCCCGGCCATCCCTGCCAACGAATTTCGCGACTTCGAAATTCCGCTGCGCGGTTTTGCGCGCAAGGGCCGTGGCGGCGACATGAACTACATCCTCGACATTACCCCGCGCATGCTGGAGGTTTTCGAGCAGGAGCTGAAGCGCCCCTACCCGTTCAAGAAGCTGGATATCATCGCCGCGCCGCAGTGGCCAAGCGGCGCCACGGAGCTGTCCGCCGCAATCACCTACCGGGAACAGCGGATCCTGGTGGGCGACAACCCGGCGCCAGGCGCACGCCTGTCACTGGTGGGTATCCACGCGCATGAGCTGGCGCACATGTGGTTTGGTAACCTGGTGACTCCGCCCTGGTGGGACGACCTGTGGTTAAAGGAAGGCTTTGCCACCTGGGGTACACCACTGGCGCTGACCATTATGGAGCCAGAGGGCGGTCACGATGTGAATGCGGCAGTGAGTGCATTGTCCGGCATGGTGCTCGACTCGCTGGCTTCCACCCGCGCTATCCGTGAACCGATTACGGAGAACCACGACATCCGCAACGCCTATGATGCGATCACCTACCGCAAGAGTCTTGGCGTGATTCATATGGTGGACCAGTTCTTCGGCCCGGATATCTTCCGCCCGGCACTGGGCCGTTATATCGCGCGCTTTGCGGATGGCATCGCTGACTCACCGGAATTTTATGAAATTATCGCAAAGGAAACCGGCACCCCGGAACTGACCGAAACCTTCCGCAGCTTTGTCGAGCAGAAAGGCGTGCCATTGCTGGAGATGGAACTGCGCTGCGAACCCGGCAAGGCCAGTGTACGCATGAAGCAGTCTCGCTATCGCCCACTGGGCTCGCCAATTGCCGACAAGGGCCAGCGCTGGAATATCCCCGTTGTGGTGCGCCTTGCCGATGGCAAGGAGGCCCGGCACCTGCTGACCGAGGCTCAGTCCGAAATCCCCCTGCAGGCCGGCAACTGCCCGCAGTGGATCCTGCCCAACGCCAGCGGCAGCGGCTATTACCGCTGGACCCTGCCGCCGCGCCAGTGGGACGCGCTGCTGGCAGGCTTTGACAAGCTCAGCCACACCGAAGCGCTGGCGGTAATCGACAGCGCCTTCGCCGCTTTCGAGGCCGGCAAGCTCAAACCCGCCACTCTGCTCAAGGTGGTCGAGGTCTCCGCGCAATCCCGCAATCGCAACGTGCTGATGCAGCCGCTGAACCGGCTCGCCAGGCTGAAGACCCGCTACTTCGATGAGGATGCTGCCGCACGCCTGGCAAGCATGGCAGACAGGCTGTACGGGCAGCGCCTCACCCAGCTCGCCGGCAGCGCCGACGCGGAAGACAAATTGCTGTACAGCCAGTTGCTGGCCTTTATGGCAAAAACCGCTGGCAGCGAGAGTGCACGCAAGCTGCTCGCAGAAAAGGCCCGTGCCTTTACCGGCTACGGCGTGACAAAAGATGAGTCCGCACTGCCATCCGACCTGTACCAGCCGGCCCTGACCGTTGCGCTGCAGGACCTGGATGCCGGTTTCCTGGGCCACCTGCTCAAGGTGCGCAAGGAGATGGACAACCCGCTGTTCGAAAATGCCAGCGCCAACGCACTGGGTACTGTGCGCAACCCGGAGCAGCTCAAACAGTTGCAGGCACTGATACTGGGCGAGGAGCTGGGCTCACGCGAGGCATTCGGGCTGATCCAGCATGCGCTCGAAGAACCGGCGCTGCGGGACCGGCACTGGGCCTGGGTGCAGGACAACTTTGAAGCCATCTCAAAGAAGGTGCCGGGCCAGTGGCGCCGCAGGATGCCGAACTTTGCCCTGAGTTTCTGTGACAAGGACAAGCTGAAGGAATTACAGGACCTGTTTGGTGAGTATGGGAAACTGGCTCCGGGCCACGAGCGCGCACTGTCGCAGGCAGAAGAGCGCATCCAGTTGTGTATGGCGCAGAAAGAACAGGGGGAGTCCCTGGCCCGCGCGATCGGGGGTTGAAGCTATTGCGCTCAGCTATGCATCGTTTAGTTCCTGCTCGAAATGCTCATTTACCATTAGTAAACTCCGCTTTCTCGCCGGAACTTGCCTTGCCTAGCTATCGCTCACGGCGCTTCAACGATAGCAAAAGTATTGGCGAGCCCTCAGTCTATCGCTATCCCAGCCGCTTGCAGTCTCTCTGCAAGCGGCGCCAGCTGGGTCTCATAGTGCTTCCATTTCCCCACAGAAGATGAATATACCGGCTTGCGCACTTGTGAAGCGCTCGCAGTCGTAGAAGCCTCCTCGTTTTTATAGAACTCCAGACACTGTTCTTCCCACTCCAGCCCCATATAGTCAAGTAACCGCTCGGTTTCTCCGCTGGGGTTTTCCGTCAGTTTTTCGTAATGCAGTTCATAAATGGCAGCGGGAAATACTTGGCGCCAGTGCTTCATCAGCCGCCGATAACTAATGTAATACTCCGCAAGCTCATCCAGGTTGTAGGAGAACGGATACGCATCACGAAACAGCTGCTTGTACACCGAAAAACAGGTATCCATCGGGTTGCGGACCAGATTAATAATCTTTGCATTCGGCAGCGCTGCACGGATCAAGCCTATGTACAGATAGTTGAATGGCAGCTTGTCGATGAAGTGCGCAGTTTGGCCGCTAACCGGGCGAGTACTTTCAATGTAGGCTTCGCCCAGCTTTTTAAAATTGAGCTGCGCAGATGCCTCTATCAGTGCAGCTTTCGTCTTGACCCGGCCGCCTGATGTCTCATGCACAAGGCGTGTCATCTCAGCGCCAAAATTGCTTAATTCGCCAGCGGCAGTTACGCGAGAATGGCTGGCCAATATACGCTCGGCAAGGGTAGTACCCGTTCGCGGCATCCCCAGGATGAAAACCGGCTCTGCGCTCTGGCATCCATGAGCAGGATTTGTCGCTTTACTGAAGATGCTCGCAATCTGCCCCATGGTCTGCAGGTCATTGCGGACGTCATAGCGCATATGCTGGCGACGGTTATCCGCGCCCTGCTTCAGGTAGGAGAATGCGGCCTGGTACTCGCCCAGGTCTTCCAGTTCTTTCGCCAGGCCATAGCAGATCTGGGTCACGCCCTGGGGGGCCAGTTTCGGATTAGCCAGGAGCGATTTCAGCTCCGCCACATGGTTATCCTGCGCACTCTGCTTGCGCAGGCTTGAACGCATCGCCTGCGCCTCAGAATCCAGCGGATTTACTTCGAGTGCACAGTCAAGCGACGCTTCTGCACTTTCGATCTCACCCAGAAAGCGCTGGGCCGTTGCCAGGTTATAGAAAAAACCGGGCTCACGACCATTCAGGGAAATGGCCTTCTTGTACTGCGCCAGCGCTTGCCGGTGCATATCCAGGATAGCCAATTGGCGGCCCAGCCGATCGTGCAGATAGGGGTCAGCAAAGCTTTTATCCAGCAACGGAGCTACCCAGGCGCGCGCCTCGGATAGCCGTTGCAGAGCGGTCAGGGTTTCACAATAGTGGATCTTTAAGCCCGCGTGTTCAGGATCCAGGTCGAGCGCCCTCTTTGCAGCTTCAACCGCCGAATCCGAGTTACCCGCGCGCAAATGAATCCGGCACAGCATCAGCCAACCATTGACATAACCGGGAAATGCTCCTGTCAGCTGCAAGCACAGAGCAAGGGCTTGTGGTAACTTTCTGGAAGCCAACAGGGCTTTTACACGCTGAAAAAGCTCGATACACGAATCGTTTATCTCGGCACCCGCAGTCATAGACTCTGGCATATCCTACCCCGGCCCTACGCCCTTAGAGCTCGACAAATACCATTTAGCTGAAAGAAGCTCAAGTTTTCAAATCCAAAAAGATTGAAATCCCACAATAATTCCGGAAAAACAACTGAACAAGCAGCCATCCAATAAAAAAGCCGGGCTAAGCCCGGCTCAGTAAGTAGCTCAGTGACACCTTAGAAATTGTATGAGGCACTCAATCCAAAGGTTCTTGGTGTCGAGATATACTGGCGAGCGTTATTGCCATAGTAATTCTCAAAGGTGCCTGTATCAGTTCCCATATATGCTGAAGGATACGCACCGGTAACGCCTTCTTCATTCATTAGGTTCTTACCGTAGAGAGATATCACCCAGCTATCTTTAACAAAGTTTGCAGAGGCATTCCAGATGCTGAATCCATCGTGCTTTTGCTGCAGGGTGTTATCAACCACCGAGTTGATCGTATCTGACTGGTAGAAACTGCCCAAGCGGGCAACCATTTCTATACCGTTCGCCAGATCCCGGGAATGCGTCAAACTCAGGGTCAGTACATTCTCGGGGATGCCCGGCAGACGGCTTCCGTCTTCCGCAATCACACCACCAACCTGGACATTGATCACATCATCGGTCAATTCGGCTTCGGTGTAGGTATAACCGGCATGTAATTCCGTGCTGTCAGTCAGGGCGAATTCTGCTTCGACCTCAAGACCATTGGTGCGAGCGGACGCACCATTCTGGGCCATAAAGAAGCCCCACCAGGCGGTCGCGGTATTGAGCTGGGGATCTTTCCAGTCGACCACAAACAGGTTCGCAGAATAGCGCATGCGCTCACTACTGCCCTTCACACCAAGTTCATAGTTCTGGGCAGTATCTTTACCGTAAACACCAGCCACTTCGCAGTTGGGCTCAAAGAAGAAGCCCGAACAGGGTACGGCGTTGGAGCCACCGCGACGGAAGCCCTCAGAATAGGTCGCGTATGCCATAGTGGAATCACTGATGTCCCACGAAGCATTCAGTTTGTACTGGATATCATCTTCTTCCTGCGGTGCAAATTCCTCAAAGTCGACGGAATCACCAGCGATCAGCGGGAAGCCCAGAGCAGTATTGTTGGTCAATTTATTGTCGAACCAGCGTACACCACCGGTGATGTGGACATCCTCGCTAACATGGAAGGTGAGCTCACCATAAACCGCCAGGTCTTCGAAAGTTTCCTTTCGGTTATAATCGAAGTCCGTTTCCTGCAGGTCGAAGAACGTGAACCACTCTCCATCGGCAGGGCAAGCGGCGCCGACCTCCAGACAGGCCGCGGCATATTCGTCGAGACCCAGCAGGTAACTGACGTTGGTTGTGGTGCGATCCTGATCCATGTAATAAGCACCAGCGACCCAGTCTATATTGCTGTCACCGCTGTTAGACACAAGGCGCAGCTCCTGCACAAACGCCTCTTCCTCGTAACCGGCATTCACATGTGCAACCGGGCGTGGCGTCCCCGGGTAGAGGATGTCAAACCAGTTGGCGAAGCCACCGCGGTCCGTCACCCAGAGGCTGGTGTTGTCGCGCCAGCCATTTCCGCTGTGCTCGTAGCTCGAGGTGGTCGAGGTCAGGGTTGCAAAACCCAGATCGGCTTCAACTTCCAGAGACATCAGATCGACATCGCGCTCCGAGGCCTCCAGCATGGTGGATCCGTTTTCGTAATCGCCATAGGCGTTGCCAAGGTAATCCGCACCTTCAGTCACGCTACGGCGCGAGCCAACTTCATCGCGCTGCATCTGGTAGCTGGCCAGAACACTGACATTTTCACCAAGATCAAGCTTCAGCGCGGCGCGCGCATGCTCGATCTCAACGGTATCTGCATCGTCCTTACTGGTGTAGCAAGAACCGTTGAAGACCAGTTCCTCTGCACTCAGGCTACCGTCCTGTACGCTCCTGCAGCTTCCGTCATCGGCGGCCACTACAGGCTTGCCATCCTGCAGCTCGTACAGGTTGACGTAATCAACCACACCGGCATTATCGATTTTACCTGCAGAAACACGCACTGCAGCGTTATCGCTTAGCGGCATATTGAGCATGACGTCGCCGCTGAAATTCTGCCCATCGGAGCCGTCTGTCTGGCTTAAGCTGGTGGAAATCTTTGCGTCGAACTCGCTACTGTCCGGCTTGTTCATGATGTAGCGTACCGTTCCGCCCATCGCCCCGGATCCGTAGAGCGTGCCCTGAGGGCCTCGCAGCACTTCCACCCGCTCAACGTCTTTCAGTACAAAATTCGCGAAAATCGGCGTTGCATCGACATAAGTAGCCACCGGAGACACGGTAGATAGCCCGATATCACCATTCGCACCGTTGTCGACATTGAGACCGCGGATGATCATATTATTGGTCATGCCGCCGTTGCGATATCCCCGGTCAAGGATTGCAACCCCTGCGACACTTCTGAGGAGCTCGTTCGAATTGACGATATTCTTTGCTTCGATATCATCGCCGGACACTGCGGAGATGTTGTAGGGAATATCCTGAATGCTTGCCTCGCGGCTGGTCGCCGTAACGATGATTTCTTCCATCATCATTTCTTCTTCCTGTGCGAAAGCAGCAGGCATCGCCAGCACGTAACCGGCCGATACAGCGGCCACCGCCTGTGCCAGGGCGGTCTTGCTAAAACCAAGTTTGCGTTTGTTTTCCATGGTCTTCCCAACCTTTTTATAAGGGTACCGCCGTGAATGGCGCGCGTGTACCACGCGCAACCGCTAATAAACCGTATCTTTATCCTATCTGGACTTGATGGTGCCAATTAGGTCCAGTTCGCAGCCAGACATGAGTCCAGTTGCCGAAACCTGGTAACTAGTCCGGTACCGCCAGTGGCCCCATCGCATCCAGTATTTCCGAGCGCGCGCCGTCTTCGTACTGCGGGAAGCGCACCGGGTTGTCACGGAAACTTTTGAGTACCTGGCCGAGGCCCTTCATCCCGCGCTCGCGTACGTGCCGGACCCGGGAAAGGTCCAGCTCCAGCGCGATGATTTCCTCTTCCACCGAAGCCTCATGGACAATTTCCCCTTCCGGGCCAGCCACCATTGAACGGCCCACACCTTGCGCGCCCGAGGCATTCACGCCGACGATGTAGCACTGGTTCATAATGGCGTTGGCGCGGATCATGGAGAGTTCATCGACACGATCGATGGTATCCGTCTTGGTGGGCTGCAAAATGACCTCCGCCCCCATCCATGCCAGGGCACGCACGGTTTCCGGAAACCAGATGTCGTAACAGATGGATAGCCCGAAGCGGCCAACCTCCGGTACATCGAAAACCACGAAACGGTCACCGCAGGAAACACCTTTCTCGTAAGGCAGGAACGGGTAGATCTTGCGGTAGCGTTCGACCACCTCGCCATCCGGGTTGATCACTGGCGTGGTGTTGAATACGTGAGCGCCGCACTTTTCATACATGGAGCCCGGAACCAGCCAGATCCCCAGCTCCCTGGCCGTGCGGCAGAACGCCTGCTCCTCAGGTGAGGGTAACTCCCTCGCGTGCTGGACGCCCACGCCACGCAGCGCCAGCTCACTGAGCACGATCATTTTGACCCAAGGGAAACGCAGCTTGGTTTTCTGTATGCGTAACAGCAGCAACTCCAGATTGTCGGCCTCTTCCAGGCTGAGCTGCAACGCTGCAATTCCAAAATTGCTCATGGCTATTCCCACTCTATTGCGGTGTGGCGCCGCGTCCCACAAGGACACATGAGCCTGCCGCATGTTGATTCAGTGGCACCATGTTGGCGCATGCATCGGGGGCGCCATAGGTCCAGATGCAGGCGGGATATGGTTCCAATACGAATCGAGAGGGAGGAGTCAGGCTGGCTCTTCAACGGCCTGCGCGGCAAGGAACGCGGTATCGATCAAATTGCCCCCGGTGCCAAACAGTTTCAGCCTGCTTCCCTCTGCGACCACGTGAAATGCAGCCTTGCGGCCGTAGGACCAGTTGCGCCACTGGCGCACCCATTGGTCACCATCCAGCCACCAGCGGCCAGTATCGGTCTCGTCCATATCCACATCATTGCGCGAGTACCCCAGCATGGTCCCATCGGCATGCAGCTCTATGCGATAGGATTCCCCGAGCGCATTGGTACCCATCATGACCGCGTCACAGAGCCGCTTGCGCAGCGCGCCGGCATCCAGGCGCGTGCCGATGGCCGATTCAAGCGTTTCCTCGCGATCACCCGCCGAATCCTTGATGATGGCCGCCAGCGCCCGGATTCCCGGCTCGATCTTTTCTTCGCCGATCGCGGCATAGCCGATACGTACGCAGTTATCCTTACCACTGACAGCTTCGATCAGGATGCCCTGCTTTTCTGCACGGCGTACCAGCTCGCGCGCGGATAGCTCGGCAGGCAGCTCCAGCAGGCATGCTGTGCCGCATACAGAGCGCCTGACATTGCACTTGGTCAGGTGATACATCAGCGCTTCGCCAACTGCCTGCCAGCGTCGCTTCAAGGCCTGGGTGATTCGGAAGCCGGCGACATCCAGGTAGCCAGCCGCAATGAACTTGGCCAGCAGGCGCTGGTTCATCGCCGGCAGTCTTTCTCGTACCGCAAAGCGCAATCCGCGCAGACGCTTGATTACCGTCCGTGATGCCACCACGATACCGAGCTGCTGGCCCGGATCGATTACTTTTGGGAATTCGTACAGGTAAACCACCCGCTCGCCACCATTCATGCTTTTCATCGGCGGCAGCGCATTACCGTGGTAGAAAAAATCGTGATCACAGTCGTTCTCGACCAGGATGCCTTCCGCCCGCTCGAGCTGCTCCAGCAACTGCCGGCGGCGCTGCAGACTGGTGGTAACCCCTGTCGGCATTTGCGCATTAGGCTCGAGATACCACAGATTGCAGTGCAACAGATTGTCTGTCGCCCGCGGGCCGTCCGGGTCCTGTTCCAGCGGCGTAATCGAGGCTCCGGAGCGGCTGAACATTTCCTCCGTCTCTGGGCATGCGGGGCGCACCATGGCCAGGCGCGTGCGCTTGTTAACGAACAGCTGGCTCAGCAGGTAACAGGATTGCTGGATGCCACAGGTCAGCATCACCTGGGCCGGATCCACATAGATGCCGCGACGCGGCAGGATACGTGTGCAGATCTGCTCGATCAGCTGCTTGTCATCATCGTTAGCCCCAAGCGTGGCCCACTGGTTGACCTCACGCGTACTGAAAATATCACGCGCGCACTCGCGCCACTCCGCACTGGGGTAAAGTCTTGGATCATATTCGCCGCTGACAAACGGATAGGGGTACTGCAGCCAGTTCTGCGGCCGCGCACTGAGGCGATTACGCAGGCTGCCGTAACCGGTGTTCACGCTGGTGCTATTGAAACGCTGCAGCCAGAATTCTCTCTGAAAGTCCTCCCGCGTGCTCTGGGTACGCGGATCCCCGATTCCGCCCTGTGTCGGGATTGAGTCGCGCACGAAAAAACCGCTGCGCTGGCGTGTCACCAGGAAACCGTCATCCACCAGTTGCTGGTACGCTAGCACCACTGTATTGCGCGCAACGCTCAGTTGCTGGGCAAGCTTGCGCGAAGAGGGCATCCGGTGCCCAGGGGGAATGGATCCCTGCAGGATGCCGTGCACGATCTTTTCGCGAATCTGCTGCTGCAGGCTCTTGTCAGTGTCCGGATCCAGTACGATCAAGGCTTCAGGCATGCGTAACCCGTCTGTCTCAGGCAGTGGGAGGTTAACGTGGTACTACTGCAACCCTTTTACGGCATTTGTGCCGTCACTTGGAGCCTTGATCATAACTGGCACCATAACAAAATGAAATCTGGACCTAGTTTTGGTTCCGTGTTTCGATAGCGTGGGAGGTTAATGTGGACTCTCAGGGAAACTGCAGCCATGAGCAACCCGGCCGAAAGCCTAAACCAGAATACTGTCACGACGGGTACACCAGGCAAGCATTCAGCCCTGCCGACAGTTACAGATGACAGCTGGGCAGCGAGCCTGCTGCTCGCGTTCCTGTCTTCCGCAGGTCTCTATTACGTCAATATCTTCCCGGTGATTGTCAGTGCATTGATGGAAGGTGCGGGACTCAGTAATGCACAGGCCGGCGAGATTACTTTTGCCAATACCATCGGCGCGGTGGTAGGGGCTTTTGCCATTTCCTGGGTAGTCAAGAAGATCCACCGCTGGAAAACTGCCGCTGCATGGCTTCTGTGCCTGTCGATGAGCATGGATCTCGCCACCATCAGCCTCGCGCAGATAGACCTTTTGATTCCGCTGCGGTTCGTACACGGCGTATTGGGCGGTGCCCTGGTGGGCATCGGCTTTGCGGTGATAGCACGCAGTGCTGCACCGGGTCGCTGTTACAGCATGGTGCTGATCGTGCAGTACACCGGCGGGGCCTTCGGGATGCTGGTGCTACCGGCCCTGGTATCCCAGCATGGCACCTATGTACCCTTCTACGCACTGCTGGTTTTCAGCAGCATTACCCTGCTGATGCTGCCGTTTATCGGAGATTACCCGCTGCCGGAACCCCCGGCAGAAAACGTACAAAGACCCTCTCAGCCCGCAGAGAGAATCGAATGGCACCCGCTTCTGGTCACCCTGTTTGCGCTATTCCTTTTCCAGTTTGCCAACATGGCCCTGTTCGCTTTTATCTTTGATCTCGGCAAGTCCTTTGGCCTCGAGCAGGCCTTTATGAGTGAAACACTGTTTGCAGCAAACTTTATTGCAATCAGTGGTGCAATACTCGCCGCCTGGACCAGCACCCGGTACCCGATTACCGGCCCGCTGGTACTCGCACTGGTGATGACGGTACTGGGCATCCTGCTGTTCGTTTATAGCGGCAACAAGGCTATCTTTGTGTTTGCCAATATTGCCACCGGCATTACCTGGGCTTTCTGCGTGCCCTACTTTCTTACCATGGCATCACGCTTCGACAAGGCGGGCCAGATGGCCGCTTTCGGCGGATTCGCGTCCAAAACCGGGCTGGCCTGTGGCCCTCTGGTTGCCGGTTACTTTATTTCCGGCGGCGGTACCTATACACAGATGATCGTGATTGCGGCCGCATTGCTCGCACTGTGCCTGCTCTCCCTCCCGGCCGCACGTCATCTCGATTCCGCAACAGAACTGGCTGACGCCTGATTCTTTCAGATCCGGAGCCAGAACCTCTCTGGCTCTACTTTGAGCCGGCATCTGGCTCTAACCAATCACGCGCCCCTGGCCGATTCTGATGACTCTTGCCCGCATCACCGGCAGCAGAACCTCCCAGGCGACAAGCCTCAAGAACAAGAAAGGCACCCCCATGAGAACACTATCATGCGCGGTGGTTTTCGCGGCTTTACTGACCCAGTCTTCCGGGGCCAGTGCGGACACCATCTTCTCCGACGATTTTTCCGACGGAAATATTTCAGACTGGAGCACCAGCGGTACTGTGAATGCCCATAACAACGAGTCCATCCGTCTGCGCGGCCCATCCAGCGCCTGGCGGACAATATCAACAGCCGGCTTCTCCGCCGTTTCAGTCAGCATGGTGATGTCCGCATCCTCACTCGAGAATGCCGATCACTGCTATGCAGAGGTGTCGGTCAACAGCGGCAGCAACTGGACAACCATCCTGCAACTGGACAATGGCCAGGACAACGGCAGCCACTTTTCTGCCAGCGCAGCCCCCTCCGGCGTGGACAACAACCCGCAGATGCAGGTTCGTTTCCGCGGTGACGGCGCGACCACTGGCGACTATTGTTACGGCCAGTCAGTGGCGGTGACCGGCACCAGCGGCGCACAGACCGACCCGGACATCGATGCGCCTGCCAGCCTCGGCTTTGGCAATATCACCATTGGCGGTAGCAAGACCGTCAATGCAGTGATCAGCAATCAGGGCAGCGCAGATCTCTCGATAAACAGTGTCGGTAGCGTCAGCGCCCCGTTCAGTATCAGCGCGGAGACCTGTACCGGAGGCAATATCGCCCCGGGTAACAGTTGCCAGGTCACTGTGGACTTCAATCCCACCAGCGCCGGCAGCTACAGCGACAGCCTGGGCATCAGCTCCAACGATCCGGACGAGAGCAATATCAGTATCAGCCTTTCGGGTAGCGCCAGCGACAGTGGCGGCACCACCAGCAATTTCGACCCGCTTTCCGGTAGCGGCAACGTGAGCCGCAGCCTGCTGACTTATAACACGCTCACCGGTAATGGCTCGGGCTCACTGGTCAATATGAGCGGCTACGCATTGCCGGCGGAGGCCGCGAACCCGGGTAACACCTTCGAAGGCAGCCTGGAACTGTTTGGCGAAGCCACCAGCGGCAGCTTCGATGAACAGAAGGACAGCTTCCGCTACACCGGCAACAGCGATACCACCCGCAAGCATCTGCCGGAATTCGACTTCGAGTTTGTCCAGACTGGCAGCCACCTGGTACCCAAAGAACGCGGTTCTATCGCCAGCAGTCACCCCGAATGGGAATACATCCTTCTGCCCGGCCGGGTATGGGACGAGAACGGGGACAGTGGTTACTCCCGCGTCGCACTGCCATTCGCGCTGCAACAGAAGAATGCCAACTGTATTCACAACGGCATGATGATGTTTGCATTCAAGGATGATGGCTCGGTGACAGATGTGGCCTACCAGATCGCCAGCGAAACCTGCCTCTACTTCCAGTTCGACATGTGGGGACAGCTTGATGCGACCTATATACCAGCGGCCGTTTCCAATGCGACCACGCTCGTTGCCGAATACCAGGCTGAAGTGAACGGCCGCATGCCCACCAAGCCGCTCAGCGCCCTGAACAGCGACTACCCGGGCACTGACTACACGAAGTTCGCCACACCCAACGGCAAGTCACCGTCCGCAATATCGCTCGTGGGTTTTGTCATCGACGGTACCCACTACACGGGAGGCTGCACAACCCGGCAGGGTGACTACCCCTATTGTGAGGTCTTGCCGGTACCGTCCTATTCCAGTGCTAAATCCATCTTTGCAGGTACCGCGCTGATGCGACTGGAACAGAAATACCCTGGCACCATGAACCAGGCGATCTCCAACTACGTGCCTGAGTGTGCGGCAAACGGCAATTGGGATGACGTGACCTTCAACAACACCGCAGATATGGGTACCGGGAACTACAAACTGGCCGGCTATATGTCGGACGAAGGGGCATCGCACACCAATGACCTGTTCCTGCCGGAGAGCCATGCCAGCAAGATCAGTTACAGCTGTACGGAATATCCCCGCAAGGCATCCCCGGGCACCAAGTGGATTTATCATACTTCGGATACCTACATACTCGGCCGGGCCATGAACGAGTACCTGCAGGGCCTGGAAGGCAGCAGCAAGGATATCTACAGTGATCTGCTGATTGGTGAAGTTCTCGGCCCGCTGGGTGTCAGTCCCACCGCGCAGTTCAGCCGACGCACCTATGACAGCGAGCAGCAGCCATTTACCGGCTGGGGCCTGATGTTCCTGGGTGACGACATCGCCAAGATAGGCAGTTTCTATGCATCAGGCAGTCAGCCCGGCCTCAAGCAATCGGAGATGGATGCGGCCCTACAGAAGGATGCCAGTGATCGTGGCCTGGACCCACTGTCAGACTACAAGTACAACAACGGCTTCTGGGCGCACGAGATTTCTGCGGATATCGCCGGCTGTAGCGCGCCTTTGTGGCTGCCGTTCATGTCGGGCTACGGCGGCATCACTGTACTGATCCTGTCGAATGACACTGTCTACTACTACTTCGCCGATGACGACGAATACCTGTGGATGGACGCCGCGCAGGAAGCCCACAGCATTCGCAGCCTGTGTAATTGAGATTCTTCCCTGGTGTAATTGCTTGACCTGTTAGCGCGGCCCCGGCCGCGCTTTTTTGTCTCTGGCGTAACTCGCTAATCAGAAACGATAGGCAACGCCTACGCCCAATGTGCGCGGCAGCAGGCGGAACAACTGGCCGTTTTCAGCACCGGTGATCGCGTCGGCATTTGCCAGGTTTTTCAGGAACAGGTTTACCTCCCACCCCTGCGCCTGCAGTTCGACACCAAAATCCCACAGCTGGTAATCCCCGGTATCCTGCCCACCCGCGAGCGGCATATCGCTTCCTGACTGAAAGTATCCCGACAGCGTCATCACCAGGGACTTATCCTCAAATACCGATCGACGATATTCCCCGCCCAGGTTTGCGACCTGCCCGGGTGCGGCCCAGAGCGGTTCGCCAGCCGTATCACGATCGGCAAGCATCAGGCCTGCCGTCAATGCAAAAGGCCCCGCAACAAGTCCGGCCTGAATATCGATACCGACCACCTTTTCTGCCAGGTCATCTATACCCCCACCAAGCTCTTCTACGACCAGGAAATCGGCCTCGCGCTGTGTCGCGAAAACTGTCGCCCGATAGGTGAGTTCGTAAGACCGTCCTGCCGGCAACGTGATACCCCCCTCGGTTCCCAGCTCGAGCGTATCAGACCACTCCTGCAGGCTTACTGCCCTGCCGCCCAGTATGCCGCTGGCCTGCGACATTACCGGCCTCCTTCCTACCGGCGCAGGCGGCAGCGTCACCATGCGCGTTGCCAGCCCCGGCCCATAACCCTGGGCAAGACGTGCAAACCATTCCGTTTTGTTTGCGGCCTCGTATACCGCATCCGCCTCAAACAGAATCCGACGCGCATCCAGCGCAGAAAACTCTGCCGTTACCCGGGTATCGACCAGGCGTGCACCGGCACCGAAACGCCAGCGCTCTGCCGGCGCCCAATCGAGCGCCGCGGCGACGGATATGTCCCGTGATTCCGGTTTCAATGTGGAGGGCAACAGCGAGCCAGGCAGCTCCTGTAACGGAACCCCGTCACCGCCCGCCTGCAACCATTGCGCATAACCCGGCAGGCTGAGTGCACTTTCGTAATCCGCCCGCTGGCGCTCATAGCGCACGCCCAGCCTGTAGGCCAGACCTTCACTCGCGGCAGATTCGAAGCCGATATCCTGAACCAGTGACATCGCGGCACCACGGCGCGTCTCCAGCACCAGCGGCCGCGGCCAACCGGGCGCAAGCTGTTGGCCCGTTGCGAACAGGCCAGTGCTGTCATCCAGTGATGCAGAGCGGGTATTCAGCCATCCCGTGCACGCGCTGAGCACGCCCCCCTGCAGCTGCCACTCTATATCGAACGACGCCAGGTCGAGGTCTCGGGAAGCTTCTTCGCGCACCCTGACTTCCGGCTGGGCTCCACTGGAACCCGGCGTACTGTAGCTGCGGGCATCTGCAAGCCCGCTCTCGGCGTGATAAAAGAAAGTTGATCTCAGCTGGTTCGATGGCTGCCAGAGCATACCAAGACGGGCAAAGTCCACTCCCGCTTCATCCGGCCCTTCACTCGGTGCGATCACGGCCGCGCTTTCCAACCGGCGGCGCGGCTCCAGCAGAGCCGGCTCATTGAATCGATTGACCTCATACAGGCCGGTATAGTCGGTTACCCCACGGCGTTTGCCATTGCCGGTCGCAAACCGCACGGCAAACTGCTCGCCAACCGGCAGGTTGATTACCCCGGTCACCTGGTGGTTCTCGCCGCCTTCAAATGCAACGGATTGCTGTGACACATGGCCCTGCAGCAGACCCAAGGTCTCGCCGAGTTGCGGCTCGGCCGGCGACAGGCGTAGCGCGCCGGCAGTCGCGCCGGCACCCAGCGTCACACCCTGGGCACCATTCATTAATGCGGCAGCTTCGACATCCTCAAGGCTGACCGTCACCGGCAGGCGAACACCGGCAAAAACGATCGGCACCCCGCTCGTCGCGCCGGCACCGCGCAAGGACAGGCCCGTGCCACTGCTTTCTCCGCTGAAATCGCGCCACTGCCAGGCAGCACCCGGCAACATCCTGGCGAGGTCTGCGAGAGTCTGAACCTGCGCCGGCAACGCCTCCAGCTGGGTAACTTCGGGGGAATCCTGCGGATCTGCAGCCTCTTCATCGGCGAGACTCAAGCCGGAAGCCATTCCGAGAGACAGGAAGATTGTGCCTTGCAGGGCGGAAAAGAATTTATCTGACATCCATACACCGGGAGCTGTACCGCAGAGCAATCAGTGTATGGAAATTTTCAGCCGGGGATGGGCCCGATGAGTACTTGTGGCGCTTCATCTACCACATATCGACAGGACTAGCGCGCACTGCCACTTTCCACTGGACAAAAAAAGGCCCGCAGATGCGGGCCAGGCGCTATAAAAATCAGGCAACCAGTTTGGATCAGGAAAGATCAAACCAGCTGGATTTCAGCTCGCTGTACTTGTCCAGCGCGTGCAGGGACTTGTCGCGGCCATTGCCGGACTGCTTGAAACCACCGAACGGTACAGTGATGTCGCCACCGAAGTAGTTGTTCACCCATACAGAGCCGGCGCGTACTTTCTTCGCCATGCGGTGAGCACGACCGAAGTTGTTGGTCCAGATGCCTGCCGCCAGGCCATAGATGGAATCATTGGCGATCTGCACCGCTTCGTCTTCGCCATCGAACTCGATGACCGCGAGTACCGGGCCGAAGATTTCCTCCTGCGCGATGGTGTCGCTGTTTTTGACGTTGCGGATAATGGTGGGCTCATAGTAGTGGCCGCCATCTGCCACGGCACTGGTCTTGCCGCCACAAACCAGTTCGCCGCCCTCTTCCAGGCCCTTCGCCACATAGTGCTCGACCGTACGCAGCTGCGCCGCATCGATCAGTGCGCCCATGCGCGTTGCCGGGTCCTGCGGATGGCCCGGCTTGAACACTGCTGCCGCGGCCTTCACCTTCGCGATAAATTCATCAGCGATGGACTTCTCCACCAGCAGGCGCGAGCCGGCGGTGCAGGTTTCACCCTGGTTGTAGTAGATCGCCAGCGCCGCCGCCTCGGCAGCCTTGTCCAGGTCCGCGTCGGCAAACACGATGTTCGGGCTCTTGCCGCCCAGCTCCAGGAAGGTACGCTTCAGGTTGGACTGGCCGGAGTACTCGGTCAGGGTCTTGCCTACCTCGGTGGAGCCGGTAAACGTCAGGCAGTCCACATCCATGTGCAGCGCCAGCGCCGATCCCAGGCTGCCGCCCGGTCCCGGCAGGACATTCAGGACACCGTCAGGCAGACCCGCTTCCTTTGCGAGCCCGGCGAGGCGGATCGCGGTCAGCGGCGTGTTGGACGCCGGCTTCAGGATCACACTGTTGCCCGCGGCCAGGGATGGGCCCAGTTTCCACGCAGTGGTGGAAAGCGGGAAGTTCCAGGGCACGATGGCGACCACAACACCCAGCGCCATACGGGTTACGAGGCCCAGCTCGTGCTCCGCGGTCGGGGCGATTTCATCATAAACCTTGTCGATGGCCTCGCCGTTCCAGCGGATGGTATTGACCGCGCTCGGTACGTCCACATGCAGGGTATCGCTGATCGGCTTGCCGGCGTCGATACTCTCGAGCAGGGCAATCTCTTCCAGGTTCTGCTCGATCAGGTCGGCAAAACGCACCAGCACCTTCTTGCGCTCGGCCGGTGCCATTTCGGACCAGACGCCGGATTCGTAGGTGCGGCGTGCGACCTGCACCGCCAGCTCGGCGTCCTCGGGACCACAGCTGGCAATTTGCGCGATTTCCACACCGTCGGCCGGGTTAACCGTGGCGCGGGTAGCGCCGGACTTGGCATCCACATAGGCGCCGTCGATAAATGCACGGCCCTCGATCTTGAGTTCTGCAGCGCGCTGCTGCCAGTGGGCGAGAGAAGTCATATTGCCTCCACAAAAAACGTTCATCGGCCGGCAGACAACCCGCTAACCGAACAATAATTCGACTTTACCTAAAATGTGATCACATTTAAAGGGGGAATCCCTTGAAAGCGTCGTGAGCGACGGCAAGTCAAGGCAAATTTCGGCGAATAAGCGGAGTTTACCGGGAGTAAATGAGCATTAAGAGCCGAGATTTAACGACGGATTGCCTAGCGCAGCAGCTTTCAACAGGCTT
Organism: Biformimicrobium ophioploci; assembly: GCF_030270605.1. Lineage (GTDB taxonomy): Bacteria > Pseudomonadota > Gammaproteobacteria > Pseudomonadales > Cellvibrionaceae > Biformimicrobium > Biformimicrobium ophioploci. The sequence continues at coordinate 163,836 of NZ_BSYJ01000004.1, read as the reverse complement.
CAAAGGTGCCGGTATCCAGATTCTTCCTTACCCCCGGCACCGCAAACACCCGGTTATGGAATGCGATATAGAAGCCGGGCGGCAGCAACTTGGCGGCCAGCAACGCCTCGGTCACGTTCTGGCGGGCATCAGAGTCGATAAAACCCATCGGCTTCATGGCGCCGGTAAACACTACCGCCACCCCGGGCTGGCCCAGCCTGGCATGGCAGTATTCGGCCGTTACGGACATGGTATCGGTGCCGTGCAAAACCACAATCGGCTGTGCGTCACCGCAGGCTGCAATGGCCTGGGCGATTTTGTCCCGATCGGCATCGTCCATCTCCAGTGAGTCCTTGTTGAGCACGCTCTCCAGCTCGAGTTCCGTGTAGGGCAGGCGCAGACTCTGGATGATGCCCTCACGAATGGTGGAGGCGCGGTTCATCAGGGTGCCATCGGACTCGCAGTAGCTTTTTTCGATGGTGCCACCAGTGGTCAGGATGCGGATGGTCTGGGTGCTGTTGTCTGGGTTCATGGTGTCATACAAAAATTCTGGTTCAGGTTGTAGGTATAGGCTGCCCACCCGCCCCGGTCACAGGTAATGGCGGCGCGACCTGTAATTGGTATCAACGGGCCTCGGCTTCAACCCCGAGCCAGTCTTCCAGGCTCAGCGCCAGTCGATCCCCCGGGTGCAGGGGCCCGACGCCGGCGGGGGTTCCGGTGAGAACCAGATCCCCGGGCAAGAGGGTGAAATGGCTACTGACATAGCTCACCAGTTCCATCAGGGGGGTCAGCATCTGGCTGGAATTGCCCTGCTGGCGCACCTCGCCGTTCAGCTGCATGGCAAACGACAGGTTGTTCCAGTCCGGCAACCAGTCCAGCGCCACAAACGGCGATACCGGGCAGGAGCCGTCAAAGGCCTTGGCTTTTTCCCACGGGTGGCCGTTCTTTTTCAGTTCGGCCTGCAGGTCACGAAGGGTCAGGTCCAGCGCCAGCCCCAGGCCCGCGATCGCCGGCGCCACCTCAGTCACCGCGGCGTTGGTCAGCGGCGCACCGATCAGCAGCGACAGCTCGGTCTCGAAATGGCAGGACCCGCGCCCGCGCGGCAGGTGAAAACCGCCTTCCATCGGCACCATGGCGGTGGCCGGCTTGATAAACAGCAACGGCTCCGCCGGCACCGGGTTGTCCAGCTCGCGGGCGTGCTCGGCGTAGTTGCGTCCCACACATACGGCCTTGCCCGGTGCCCAGGGCACATCGGCGCCGTTACTGTAATGAAATCTGCTCACTTTGAATTCCCTTTATGCCAACCTGACAGATCAGTCAGAGCTATATCCGGAATAACCCCGGCCACTCAAACTATTGCGCTGCCAGGCAGCTTTGTTGTGGTAACATATCGCGCCTCGCCGGGACGGCCCATGAATAAGCCGCCACCCAGCACCGAGTGTTTCCATTTTCCCGAGGTCGATCACCAAATGGCGCCACAAATTTCACTGGAAAAAGGCAAGATCCGCATCCTGTTGCTCGAAGGGGTGCACCAGTCCGCACTGGAACTGTTGCAGGCACAGGGTTATGCGAACGTGGAGTACCTGAAAACTTCCCTGCCGGAAGACCAGCTCATCGAGAAAATAGCCGATGCGCATTTTATCGGTATTCGCTCCCGTACCCAATTGACCCGCAAGGTGCTGGAAAACGCGCCCAAGCTGATCGGCATTGGCTGCTTCTGCATCGGCACGAACCAGGTGGACCTGGAAGCGGCCACCGAGTTCGGTATCAGCGTCTTCAACGCGCCCTACTCCAATACCCGCAGTGTGGCAGAACTGGTCATCGCGGAGACCATCCTGCTGCTGCGCGGCATCCCGGAAAAGAATGCCATCAGCCATCGCGGTGGCTGGCTCAAGTCCGCGTCGGGCTCATATGAGGCGCGCGGCAAGACCCTGGGCATCGTGGGATACGGCGCGATCGGCTCACAGGTTTCCGTACTGGCGGAAAGCCTCGGTATGCGGGTCATTTTCTATGATGTGATCACCAAGTTGCCACTCGGCAATGCCACCCAGATCCGCGCGCTGGAGGACCTGCTGGCACAGGCGGATGTGGTTTCCCTGCACGTGCCGGAACTGGAATCTACCCGGGATATGATGGGGCGGGAGCAGATCGCGCGGATGAAGAAGGGTGCGATCCTGCTGAATGCATCGCGTGGCACCGTGGTTGATATCGAGGCCCTGGCGGACGCCCTGAACAGCGGCCACCTCGCCGGCACCGCAATTGACGTATTCCCGGTAGAGCCACGCGGCAATCAGGAGGAGTTCGTTTCCCCGCTGCGCGGCATCGACAAGGCTATCCTGACCCCGCATATCGGTGGATCCACTGTTGAGGCTCAGGAAAACATCGGCATGGAAGTGGCCGAGAAGCTGGCCAAGTACTCTGATAACGGCACCACCACAAGTTCCGTGAACTTCCCGGAAGTGGCGCTACCGACACACGAGGGCTGCCACCGCCTGCTGCACATCCATCGCAACGTGCCGGGTGTACTGAGCGCGATCAACGCCGTATTCTCCGAGAACAACATCAATATCTCGGCGCAGTACCTGCAGACCAACAACAAGATCGGTTATGTGGTAATTGACGTCGACGCCGACTACTCGGACGTGGCACTGGAAAAGCTCAAGAACATCGACGGCACCCTGCGCTGCCGCGTCCTGTTCTAGACCCGCCTCCAGCGCAACTCACCGAAAAGGCCCCCAGCGGGCCTTTTTTCGTTTAACCCGGACGGCGTCTATGAAAAGGGCCTGCCGGGAATTGCAGTTACTTGTTCTCGTTCATGTTCCGCAGCATCTTATGGGTCAGATAGCCCATCATCACCAGCATGAAAACGATGATGCCCACGGTGAGCAATCCCGGAAAACTGGTGAATAAATCTTTCAAAGCTTGCATAATCGCGCTCCCGCTAATCTGACTGGAATTGTCCTGCCGAATCCGGCCGCAGGACCTGCGCTAGATCAATTCCACGCGCGTCAGACGGGAAACTCACCAGACCAGGGCCAAACCACCCAATCAGACCACCCGGTATTAATATGCAACAGGAATCCTCCCCCCAGGGCCTCGCGGCCGGCGTCGCCGCCTACACCATCTGGGGGCTGGCTCCGCTGTATTTTTACCTGCTGAAAGGTATCTCCGCGCCGGAAATCCTCGCCCACCGGGTGATCTGGTCCGCTTTGCTGGCGATCATCCTGGTGCTCGCGCTGAAAAAAGCCCCCACCATGATCGCCACCCTACGCAAGCACAGCACCATGGGCTGGCTGGCGGTTTCCACGGTATTGATCACCGTCAACTGGCTGATCTTCATCTGGGCCGTAACCAGTAACAAGATCCTGGACGCGAGCCTCGGCTACTACATCAACCCGCTGTTCAATGTGGTGCTGGGCGTGCTGGTGCTGGGGGAACGGATGCGGCCGCTGCAGTGGCTGGCGGTCATCATTGCAGCCTGCGGCGTTGCCTATGAGATTATCGGCTTCGGCCGGGTACCGCTGGTTGCCCTGGCCCTTGCCGGCACTTTCGGCCTCTACGGCCTGATCCGCAAGCAGGCGCCGGTGGACAGCCTCACCGGCCTCGCAATCGAGACCCTGATGCTGGTGCCACTGGCACTGGGATTCCTGTTTTTCTCCACCTCGCCAACCAGTAACCTGGCGGAGAACAGCGCCAGCACCAATGCCCTTCTGATGGCCGCCGGCCCCATTACCCTGGTGCCCCTGCTGCTGTTTACCGTGGCGGCGCGCCGCCTGAAACTGTCCACGCTCGGCCAGCTGCAGTACATCGGTCCCACCCTGATGTTTATGCTGGCGCTGTTTTACTTCGATTCCGACTTCGAGCCGCGCAAGCTGGTGACCTTTGGCCTGGTATGGACCGGGATTGCGCTCTTTACCGCCGAAAGCATCTGGCGCCAGCGACGACTGAGAAAGCCAGCCTCCTAGTGCTGGCGAAAGTAGCGCGGACACAAAAAAACGGGGCATGGCCCCGTTTTTTTGTGCTGTACGCTGGCGCGATTAACGCTCAGGACGCTGCGGCTTTTCCGGACGCTCTGGTTTTTCCGGTTTTTCCGGGCGCTCCATTTTTTCAGGCTTCGCAGGACGTTCCATTTTCTCCGCCTTGGCAACGCGTGCCATTTTTTCCGGCTTGCCCTGGCTCAACTTCTCGCTGACCTTCTCCGGGCGATTGGAACGCAGGTCGCTCATTACATGGCCAAGATTCAGGCCCAGATCCTTGGCAATCTGACCCCAGCCCATGCCTTCTTCCTGACGCATAAACAGAATCTTATTCAGAGCATCGTTGTAGCTGACAGTTGCCTCAGTGCCGGTTTCAGATTCGCTTTCAGCCGCCGCCAGCTCATCTGCCATCTGCCCCGCCAGCTGCTCCGCCAGTGCCATGGTGATAAAGACATTGCCGTAGCCCATGCCCTGCTCGCCACCTTCGCCCTCGACGGTGTCGACTTCTGCAGTGGTATCTGTCTCGGCTTCCGCTTCAGAGCCGTCAGTTTCGGCTTCGTAACGAATGCTGCCATCGCGCAGACCATTGACGACATTGGCAGCTTCTTCTTCGCTACCGACAAAATCGGCGAACTGACCGGCAATGCGATCAACCTGGACACCGGTTTCTTCAACTTCAGTTTCGACATCGACATCATCGGTTTGGGCCAGCGCATAGCCGGAACCCATCAGGCCAGCCAGCACCGCGGCGAGCATGCTTTTCTTAAACGGGAATTGCATTTTTTTCTCCTGTTTTTATAAAAATCAGTTAGCGCCAGGGCGGTAGCTGAACTGGACACCAAAACCATTGTCCGGGCCGCCATCGGCAAGACCTACATAGCCGTACAGCATGCCCGTCAGGCGCGGGGTGATCTTGTGGCTAACATAGCTGAAAATTTCGTTGGTCGGGTCGCTTTCCGCGGTAGTGGCCTGCTGGTAGTCCAGCGAGGCGCCGAAACTGGTATTGCCCGACAGCTGATATGCGCTACCGACAGAGGTGTACCACACATCGTTCAGCTCGGTTTCCGGCATATCACCCTTGAACTTGCGCGCCACGGTGACGAACGGCATCCACTTGCCCATCGGCGCAAAAGCTTCCATCTGCAGGCTGTAGTCCACCTCGCCGGTACCGAGACCCTTGGCCTCATCCCCGGTGGGCATTTTCAGCTTGGCCGACAGGTCCACGTAAATACTGTTGGCAGCCAGTGGTTCCAGGCTGTAGGTAGAGGTCAGCCAGATATCACCCAGGCCGCTCTCGCTGCTGCGTTCGACGGTTTCCTCTACCCCCTGGTTACCACCGTTACCGTTTCCGTTGCCGCGACCAACAACAAAACCACCGTCGCCACCGGCCACCACACTGCCATCACCCTCGATGCTGATCCACGGCACAGAAGCCTTGAATGACCACTTGTCAGACGGCGACCAGGTCATTGAGAACGGCAGCGCAGTGATTTCCGTCTCGCTGGTGGAGCCATATTCACCACTGCTGACGTCCGCGCCGACAGTGTATTTCCACTCATCCGCCTGAGCGTTGGTTGCGGCTGCCGCCAGCAGCAGCGCAAAAATTGATCGATTCATTATTAGTCTTCCAGAGATACAGCTTCTGTTATTTGAGCCGTCTAGAGTAGCGGAATAAAGATGACCGGCAAGGACCCAGTGCACACAACAATTGAGACGCACATCCTTTCCCAGGTATCAAATATTTAGTCGTTCAACCAGCGATCCATGGCATCCAGAATTTCCTGGCGATAGGGCTGGGTCTCATTGATCATTTGGTGACGGGCCCCCTCAATAATCACGCGTTTGCTGTTGGGGAAGCGATCGGCGATGGCATGCATGTTGTAGCGCCAGTCCACGGTACCATCGCCCGTCCCCTGCACCACCAGCAGCGGCGCCCAGTTACGCGGCAAATCCGGGAACACCTGCAACCAGTCCACCATAGCCCCCAGCCAGCGCATGGAAATCACCGGCGATTGCAGCGGGTCCCTGTGCGCCTGGCGCCGCGCGAATTCGGCATCGTGGGTATTGATATTGAAGCCGCGGCTGGGCTGCGGAATCAGGAAGCGGCCCAGATGGTAGATCCACTTGCGCCAGTGCCAACCCGCCGGCCGCACCAGCGGCGCGAGCAACATGATCTTGTCGAACGGCTGCCAGTCACCGAACTGCAGGAAGTTGAGAATGGTGGCACCGCCGGTACTCTGCCCCAGCGCATGCCACGGGCCCGGCAGCCTGCCTTCGGCAATGCGTAACAGGACCTCAAAGCACTGCCGGTACTGCAGGAAAGTATCGATCGCTACCGGTTCGCCGGAAGAGATACCGTGCCCGGGCATATCGAAAATTACGACATTCAGGCCGCGCTCCAGCCCGAAACGCACCGCCGCACCATAAATACCCGTGTGGTCAAAGTAACCGTGGCAAACGAACAGAGTGCCGCGGGCATCCTGCGCGAGCCAGTACTGCGCCACCAGGTCGAAGCCGGCGGCAGTAAAAGTACCGACCCCGGTGGCGGCAGCCTGGGGGAAGTTCAGGTGATAAAAACTGCGGTAATCCACCAGCTCCGGCAGTATGCGTCGATCGTTCTCGAAATCCAGCTGTGGCAGCGCCTCCCGCAGGGCGGAGTAATCCGGCCGCCGGATCAGGGGGCTGGGATGGAAGCTGATAGAGGGGGCCTGGCTGAATTCCATAAAGCCAGTCTACTGCATGCAGATGACAGAAATAAAATTGGCGCGCAGGTACCGGGCAAACGCACGCGCGCCAGAAATGAAAAAGCCCTCCGCGGGGAGGGCTTTAAGTCTGGTTCAGGCGTGGCCGATCAGCTGATCTTCGGGTCCAGCTCGCCGGACTCGTAACGCTGGAACATGGTTTCCAGGCTGACCGGCTTGATCTTGCTGGCATTGCCCGCAGTGCCGAAGGCCTCGTAGCGCGCAACCACGATTTCCTTCATAGCCTTGGTGGTTTCCGCCAGAAACTTGCGCGGATCAAACTCGGCCTTGTTGTGAGCAAGGAAACGACGCACCGCACCGGTCGAGGCCAGACGCAGGTCGGTGTCGATATTGACCTTGCGCACGCCATGCTTGATGCCCTCGCAGATCTGCTCAACCGGCACACCGTAGGTTTCCGGGATCTCACCGCCAAACTCGTTGATCACCTTCAGCCACTCCTGCGGCACGGAAGAAGAACCGTGCATCACCAGGTGGGTGTTCGGGATACGCGCGTTGATTTCCTTGATGCGATCGATCGCCAGGATATCGCCTGTCGGCGGGCGGGTGAACTTGTAGGCGCCGTGGCTGGTACCGCAGGCGATTGCCAGCGCATCCACCCTGGTCTTGGCAACAAAGTCCGCCGCTTCTTCCGGATCGGTCAGCAGCTGGTCGTGGCTCAGGGTACCTTCCGCACCCACGCCGTCTTCCTCGCCGGCCTGGCCGGTTTCCAGAGAGCCGAGGCAGCCCAGCTCACCTTCCACGGAGACACCACATGCATGTGCCATGGCCACCGCTTCCTGGGTCACGCGCACATTGTACTCGTACGACGCCGGGGTCTTGCCGTCCGCCTCGAGGGAACCATCCATCATCACTGAGCTGAAACCCAGCTGGATAGAACGCTGGCACACCGCCGGGCTGGTGCCGTGATCCTGGTGCATCACTACCGGGATGTGCGGAAATTCCTCGATCGCAGCAAGGATCAGGTGACGCAGGAAAGGCGCGCCCGCGTATTTGCGTGCGCCCGCAGATGCCTGCACGATCACCGGGGAGTCCGTTGCATCCGCAGCCTCCATAATGGCGCGCATCTGCTCGAGGTTGTTCACATTGAAAGCCGGCACGCCGTAACCATGCTCTGCGGCGTGGTCCAGCATCTGGCGCATGCTAATCAGTGCCATTCAAAATTCCTTATGTTCTCGTTGGGTGTCAGGTCTGCGGTTGGCCGCAGTTATCATTCTTATTATTTTTACTCGCCACGCGATTCAAGCATCGCTACGGCTGGCAAAGTCTTGCCCTCTACGTATTCCAGGAAGGCACCACCGCCTGTGGAAATGTAGGAGACTTTATCTGCGATTGCATACTTGTCTACCGCCGCCAGGGTGTCGCCGCCGCCAGCAATGGAGAAACCTTCACTGTTGGCGATGGCCATGGACAGCGCTTTGGTGCCCTCGCCAAACTGGTCGAATTCGAATACGCCCACCGGGCCATTCCAGATGATGGTTTTGGCCTCTTCCAGCACCTTGGCCAGCGCCTTGGCGGAGTCCGGACCTATGTCGAAGATCATGTCATCGTCAGCAACGTCGTCTGCAGACTTCAGTTCCGCAGCGGTGCTTTCGGAGAATTCTTTGCCGGTTACCACATCGGTGGGCACCGGGATATCACACTTGGCCATCAGCGCCTTGGCATTAGTAATGAGGTCTTGCTCGTACAGGGACTTGCCCACCGGCTTGCCGCTGGCAGCAAGGAAAGTGTTGGCGATACCACCACCGACGATCAGCTGGTCCACCTTATCAGACAGGGTTTCCAGCACGGTCAGCTTGGTGGACACCTTGGAGCCGCCGACAATCGCCACCATCGGCCGCGCCGGATTGGCCAGTGCCTTTTCCAGCGCATCCAGCTCACCGGCCAGCAGCGGGCCGGCGCAGGCAACCGGGGCAAACTTCGCCACACCGTGGGTAGAGGCCTGGGCGCGGTGCGCGGTGCCGAAGGCATCCATCACGAATACGTCGCACAGGCTTGCGTAGGCCTTGGCGAGGGCTTCGTCGTCTTTCTTCTCGCCCTTGTTAAAACGCACATTCTCCAGCAGTGCCAGCTCGCCATCAGCAAGCTCGACGCCGTCCTGCCATTCACGGATTACCGGTACATCGCGCTCCAGCAGCTTGCCCAGGTGCGCCGCTACCGGCGCCATGGAAAACTCCTCGGCGAATTCGCCTTCAGTGGGGCGGCCCAGGTGAGACATGACGATGACCCTGGCGCCGGCATCCAGTGCCTTGCGGATAGTGGGCAGTGCCGCACGAATGCGCGCGTCTGAAGTTACCGCGCCGTCCTTTACCGGCACATTCAGGTCTTCACGAATCAGGACACGCTTGCCCGCGAGATCCAGGTCCGCCATCAATTTCACTGCCATGTCTTTCCCCTTTGCAACATCTTTGCAGCAGCGCACTGCCTACAAACCGGACCACCAGAATGTGGACCACCAGAATGTGGACCACCATTCAATGGCGCGGGATTATATCAGGGCAAATTCGTGTAGCGGCGTTACATGCAGGGTGATAACGCTGTCATTTTGAAGGCAGAAAATTTTTTTAATAAAAACAGGCACTTCCGCTTGACGGACATCGGCCCAGTCAATATAGTGCGCCCTCGATTGACGGGCTGCACTACCAGGGCAGCAACACAAACCGACAATCGCCTGCTGGTGCGGGGTGGAGCAGCCTGGTAGCTCGTCGGGCTCATAACCCGAAGGTCGTCGGTTCAAATCCGGCCCCCGCTACCAATTTTCCTTCTGAAGAAATTTCCTATTCGCCCGGTCGGGCTCAGCTCTTATACGCCACAGGCGTTCGAAGGTCGCAAATCCGGCCCCCGCTACCAATTTTCCTTCTGAAGAAATTTCCTATTCGCCCGGTCGGGCTCAACTCTTATGCCGCCACAGGCGTTCGAAGGTCATAAATCCGGCCCCCGCTACCAACTTTCCCTCTTCATATATCCCCGTTTAGACGAAAAGCGTTATCGGCGAAGCTCTGGCAAGACGAATTCAACGCAACCAGGTCTGTCGAAGTATCACACTGTGCTAGACCAGCCCACTACCCGCAGAAATCCGTGCAGGAGGATTACTACGGGCTTTATCAAGTAAAGACAATCGTCAGGGCCGAGAAATTCTCAGGCTTTCGGTTGATATGGCTGGATATCCTGCGGGAATTTAAAATGGGCACCCCAAAAAATGATGAACATACGCCCGCCCAACAAAAGAAGTGCGGGTCAAAAAATCGCCTGAAGAGAACGATACTCTCCTTGCCAGTAATCAGGCCGGAATTTACTGGGTAGTATTTTCCACCCCGCTACCATCCAATGATACCGGCGGCGCTTGCTCCCAGGGGTACCCATCCACGGCCATCTGATAACCGAAATCCAAAAGCTTTTTCATGTAAACAGGGTCGAAGCTCTCAGCCGGTTCCTCAGAAAATTCCTTCGGAATGTACGCCAGATTGAAGTCGTTCCCGTCGCGTTTGCACAGCGCATAGATCTGGTATAAATCACCAAGCCCCTGTGTCCGGATAAGCGACTCAATTGTGCGCGATGCGATGGGAACAATATTACGCCTTACCTCCTGGTATTCCGGGTCAAGGAACGAGTTTCGTATGACATAGACCTGGGGCGTACCCTGCACCTTTAGTTGCTCTGTGACCGCGCGCCAGTCGGCGTCTGCCGGATACACAAACACCTGTGACCCGGTGCCACCATCCACATGCAATTCATCATAGCGCTGCCCCGCGGCTTCCACAGGGATGACGACAGGCGGAAAGGCGACAGGTATCGAAGCAGATGCCCGCAGCACCTGATGGATCAATGCCATCTTATGCGGATAATCGCTGACCGCTATTTCACCGATATTCCAGACAACAGAGCGACCCGCATCAAGGTTTACCGTGCCGATAAAAAGACGCCGACCTTTTTGATGCTCGCGCGCAATCGCCTCAATCTTTGCTTTATCGATATATTTTTCGATTAATGTCTGCAGCGGTTCTGTATCTGCTACCGAGTCCCCGAATATGGCAGACAGCAAATTACGCTGCCTGGCAATATCTTCGGTATTGATAGTCGTATATACCTCCCGCATCTCTTCATCATAATCAGAACCGAGAAAAGCAAACGGCGCCGTCAATGCGCCAGTGCTGACACCGGTAACCATGGTGAACTCCGGGCGATTGCCTGCTGCAGTCCACCCAATCAGTACCCCGACGCCAAAAGCACCGTTTGCGCCACCGCCGGAAATCGCAAGATAGTTATGCGGCCGGTTATAGATTCCTGAAAAACTCTCATCGAGCTGATTTACCGTGAACTTCTCGAATTTTTCTCTCGCAAATGTCGGCCACTTCTTACCCCAGAACCTTGCCTCCGACACCCCGGGAATTTCCGCTGCAAAGGCATATTTGGGAGGTAATGGCTGCCGCTCAGGGGCATTAGCGCAAGACACCACAAACAACAATAAGGAAACCAGGGCCAACCGCCACATTGTTTTTACATACGGAGATAACATATTAAGGCTCTTCCCTGATCGTTTTCGTCAATAAAGCAGCAAATTAACTGTGAGGGCCCTTGCGATCAGTTGCAACTGCCAGCGATGGTTTCGAACATCCTTTACCCAAAAAACGGCGACATCATCAAGTTAATTAATATCTGGCGACCTCAAAATCTTACTCCGCTCTTTGCGTCTAACGCTATGCTATTCCATACAGCATGATGGTCTACCATCATTTTATATATGTGAGCGTAAATCGGAGTTGCCTCGAAAACCATGAAAGAGGAATCGAACAAAAACAAACACCCTGTCGAGCAAGAAAAAGAACCCAAAGATACACAGTTTAACCAGAGCTCCCGGCGCGACTTTCTAAAAAAGGGCGCCATGGGTCTTGCCGGCCTCGCGGGAACAGCTGCACTGGGTATGCCATCCGGCGAAGCACGTGCCCAGACACCTCGCTCTGAAAAAAAACGTGTCGCCATTCTTTTCGACTCCTGGAACCATATGATGCCGGCGCTTGCCCGTGAAATGGTGCGCCGCAATCACGACCTCGTCCTCGGTGACGCGCGGGATGAAAAGCTGGTCAAGGAATTACGCAGTCTCGGTGCAAAAGTAGAAGTTGTCCCGGATACCGAGGACCAAACCAAACCCGATACCTTCCAGAAGCTAGTGGAACATGCCAAAGACGCTTTTGGTGGTTTCGATTCCGCCTGTATCCGCACCGGCATCCACGTGAATGGCAGTGTCCTGACCGCCGAGGGAAAGGACCTCGATACTGTTTACGACGGAAACATCAGGACCGTATTCAACGCACTGCGAGCCGTGGTCCCGCCGCTGGTTGCACAAAAATCCGGACAGGTGGTGATTAACACTAGCGCCGGCGCCATGCGACCTCAGCCTGAAGTCGCACTTTATTGCGCCACACGCGCGGCAGCCAATGCGCTCATTCGCGCTACCGGACTGGAAGCTGCGCCGCACGGTGTCACTGTAAATGGTACCGGCACCTACGGCATGGCCTATCCCAGTTTCCTGCATATGGTTGGCGCGGACAAAGACCCGGCCAAACGCAAGGAGCAGGAGGACCTGTTGCCAATACGCCGGCTTATAGAGCCGGAGGACGCGGCAAGTTTCGTCGCCACACTGATCGATGGCTCTGCCACCGGGATGACCGCCCAATTCTTCCCGATCGATGGCGGCTGGAGCTTTATGTAGTCGCTGTCGCCAAATCAAAAATTCAGAAACCCTAAAACGTCGGCCGGAAAACCGACAAACAGACGAGCCACACTGGCACAAGAGGTACGCTGTGAAACGCAGAGATTTCGTGAAGCTAATCCCCACAGTCGCTCTTGCCTCGGCCACCGGGTGCGGCAAGCAGGATGCAGCGGTACCCGCAAGCACAACCACTGCGCCACCCACGCCAGACACCCAATCATCGACCGATAAGCGTAAAGGTTTCAGCATTTCCAACCGGTCTTTCAAGGATCCCGGTGCTAACGATGTAGTTCACTGTGACCAGTTCGGCATCGACCCCGAGGGCAAGCCCATCGCTGACAATCTGACCGGCACCGGTTCAGATGCGGGCCTGAAACAGCACGATCCCGACAAGCCCCACAAGATGACCCTGACCCAGGAGGAGCAGGACATCCTCAATGGCAGCAAGGGCGAAACCATGGCCAAGGTTCTGAAGACAATCGTCAAGCATGGCGAACTCTTCGGTGCCGAGCGGCTTGTAGATTGTAACGGCGCACCGCACTCATCTCTCTACACCGGCGGGCCCTGGGTCGAGCCGGTGCTGGAGATGTTTGAGGAAATTGCGGATGCCGGCCTCAAGGCGCATGCGCCCTACACCGTCAACCCGATGCCACTGGATCTCTACACCGTGGGGCAGGACCCGGTAAAGAGAAACATGATGCTGGACAGCTACCCGATGCAGGGGCGTCTCATCCAGGTCCACACTCGCCTGGGTGCGAGGCCGCTGGATGTTTGGAGCTGCGCCTGCTATCTGCCGGAAGTCGGCAATATTCCCGAAACCGGCTCGGTGGTGTCGTGGGCCGAGTCCTCGGCAGTGAATTACGGCAATTCGGTACTGGGGCTGCGTATCAACCGCATGGCAACCGGTATGGAAGTCCTGTGCGCGATTGCCGGCAAGGTTCCTGCCTTTGGGGTGCTGGTCGACGAAGGCCGCAAAGCCAAGTGGCATATAGATGTCAGGCTGTCCAAGGAACCCCATTGGGGTGCTCTCGGCGGTGCGGTCGGCACCAAGGTTGTCGAACAAATCCCTTATGTCACCGGCATCGATCAGTGGATCGGCATGAAGGACGGCGCGCCTGACCTGGTCTCAATGGGCAAACTGAAAGCGTTTGGCTCTTCCACGGCTTCCAGCGGTGCGGTCGGCCTGTATCACGTGGAAAATATCACCCCCGAAGCAAAAGCCCAGGGCCGCGATCTCCTCACTGATGATTACCAGACCTATGTCATTGACGACGCAGAACTGGAGCGGGTCATGGGCACTTTCCAGAACCTGTGGAAAGACCCGGAGGGCGATCCGACCGCCGTGTACCTCGGCTGCCCGCACAATACCTATGAAGAGATCCTCTATTGGAGCAAGAAGCTCGACGGGGCCCTCAAAGAGGCGGGGCAGGACAAGGTTGCAATTCCGGTGATCATGGCCTGCCCCATCGTGGTCAGGAATAAACTGCTGGACCAGCACCCGATCCTGCTGCGGGACGTACTCCGCGCCGGCATACATTTTACTACCATCTGCACCCCTGCTTACCAGGGGCTCAAGGGCATGGCGGATATTGACCGCGGCGTGACCAATTCAAACAAAGCCCGCTTCTATTCGAGACTGCGACTTTTCGGTGATGACGATCTCCTGCAGATTGCCATGACCGGAAAATTACCCGCTTGAAGCCGGCCTCGTATGAGCGCTGCAAAAAATACTGGAAGTAAACGCTAGAGAGCACGAAGAGCATGGCAAAAAAGACATTCAAGGGCCGGGTGGTATTACCGGGCAAGGTCACAGGCAAAGCGACAGTATCCAAGCAGGCGTTCAATACCAGCGGCTCCTACACGGAGAACATGTTCGCGGGCCGCACCGATGCCGCACCCTGTACCGACGCCAGCAACAAAGAACTGTTCGGCAAGGACCTGGCGGGCGCGATCCTGTGCACGCCGACGACAGTTGGTTCGACCATGGGCGGCATGTGCCTGATGGGGATGAAGGCGATTGGGGTCGGCCCTGAGGCCCTGTTGTTTTCCAAACCCATCGATACCCTCGCCGCGGCCGGCGTACTCATGGCAGACATCTGGAAGGAACAGCGCATCGTAACCATCGATATGCTCGGCGACGAGTTTCTCGAAGTGGTCAAGATGGGCGACCCGATTTCCGTCCAAGAAGATGGCACGGTTGAAGTCGGTTGATGCACGGGCCGAGCGGCTGCGTTCAAATTGCCACCCTACAGCCATTGCCTGACAGCCACAATTGCCAGGAGGGTGCGCCTGTGACCTCATCGGCCGCGCATGTTCTTTGCAGGTTTGTGCTTGCCGCTGTACTGCTGGCCAGCTTCGCGCAACACTGCCAGGCCCAGCGCCGCGACAATAATCCGATCGAAGCCGGAAACGTACTGGACGACATCGCACCCACGCCCGGTGCCTTGATCCCTTTCGGTATCCCGCAATCCTGGTTCGATGCCAAAGACGACATCTACGAAAAGCACGGGCTGAGATTCGGGTTCAGTTACCAGATACTCGGCCAACGCGCTTCTGAGGTACTGCCGGACGCTACCTATGACACCGCACTCGGCGATTGGTGGGGCTTCCTCGGCAAATGGACCCTGCTGAACAGAGGCTCTGACAGCGAGGGCACCCTTGTCTTCAGCATGTTTGAACGGGGGCCCGTCGGCAGTAATGCCGCCCCCGCCACTTTCGGGCAGGCCCAAGTCGGCAGCCTCACTGGAAACGTTGAGTTCACCACCTGGGACTTCGCCATTGAGAACCTCTACTGGGAGCAACACCTGAGCCCGGGGGACGACAAAGTGATGCTGCGGGTTGGCAACCAGGTGGTAACCACATTGCTGAATCCGATGCGTTTCAAGGATTCCCGGGTATCGTTTACCACCGGCCCCTGGGCTTTTCACGAAAGCGTCCCCTATCCAACTTTTGGTTTCGGCGCGGGGTTCAAGTGGTGGCCAGACAAAGAAAAGGGATCCGGCCTGTATATCGCCGGATCCCTCAATGACCTGAATGGTGACCCGAACCTGCAAGGGTTCGACTGGGGCACCGTTGATCGCGGAGAATTCTTCTACGGGCTCGAGGTAGGTTACGACTGGGAACGAGCCAAAGATGACTATGACCATGTGCACCTGCTGCTGTTCTATGCGGACGAGCGCAGCACCCGCTCACCGGACATCCTGCCTAACAAGGCCGGCGGTGGCGTCAGGCTCTATGGCGCAAAGCAGTGGAACCGCTGGGTGGGTTTCGGAGGTTATACCTACAACACTGCGGAGGGCGGCGGTGTTAGCGGAACGGTCGCCAAACACACGCTAGCTGCCGGGGCGGCCTATCTGGATCCGTTTGACATACAGGGCGAGGCCGCTTTCAGCTTTCTCTATATGAAACCCATTGAAAGTATCTTTGAAGAGCCTGTACGCGACCAACATGGTCTGGAGTTGTACTGGAGAATACGCTTCACCAACAACATCTGGGTAACGCCAGGTGTACACCTGATTTTACAGCCGGCGTTGAACCAGGATGAGAATTCCATGGTGATTCCGCAGCTAAAACTGCGGGTCGCTATATAGCTGGTTCCGCTCGCCACTTTCCACAGCAAGGCGATAAAAAGTAGCTAGTTAAAACCGGTGATCCGGCAGGGGCCAGCCCATTAAGGCGTGTACCAAATCGGCGAAGTGTAGGCGCGCTCCTGCTGAACCAGCACGGCGTCATCGGGAAGGTCGATATTGCCGTAATGTGCCTTGTCGTATGCCAACCATGACGGCGTCGGTATCTCCAGAACACGCACGTAGTAATAGGCCCGCTGCTTCGGGTCGAATTCCGGATCCACCCAATGCGCGGCAATGGCGGCGGCACCAATAGTGTTGGTGTAGTCTGCCCCACTCACGGTGCTCCCCACGGGCGGCAACTTGCCATCCGCATCCAGCTGTCGTTCACCTGACCCGGCTATATCAAACACCCGGGTTTGCGGCTTGCCGCCGGCATCCACCCAGCCCTTGATGACCTGTATACGATCAAGGTTGGCGCCATCCGGATCACGCAATGCCCGCACCATAAAGCGAGGCGCGACTCCATCCGGGCCCTTCAACAGATCGCCCCCCATAGGCACACCCCGCGCGTAACCCTCCGCAGCGAAGTCCGGCCGATGGATTTCGTCCTCTTTGAAGTCCCAGCCGGCGAACACCCTTACGGTCATCCGCGGTCCCGTTGTCGCATAGACTTCCTTGCGTTTGAAGGCGTCCCAGATTGCCTCGCGGGTATTTTCCCGCGCCCAAGCAGCAGCCAGACCAGAGGCCAGGGATTCATAGTGCCTGACGGCGATCTCCTCGCCCAGGTAATCGGGCTGGATGATATTTTCCTCGTAACGCTCCTTACCGCCACCGGGCTCCCCGAGCGTCGCCTTGCCGAAGAAATTGTCTTCGCGAGCGGTCGCCAGCGAGGTATGGCTGTCTGTAGACCCGATCATGCCAAACTTGAATGGATTGACGCCGATCTCCGCCTCATATTTCAGGCCGCGAGCAAGCGCCGTTCGCGCATACTCTCGCGGCAGCATGTCCGGCGTCTTGAGCTCCGTACCGAAGTTACCTCGATCCCACGTGTAGTAGTCCGCAAACTCGTCATTTGGTGAAAGTGCTGGATGTGTTTCCCCATCACCCTTGATCTGGGTGACCTCGTAAAGCGGTTCCCAACGCATCCGGCGCTCGGCATAGGCAGCATCAATCGGCTTGCCGTTCTCCCGAACATCATTGAACATCAGCCCGTTGGAAAGGTTACCGTTGTGGGGAAAGGCCATGATTTTCCCACCCGTCCGCGTCTCGTAGCCTTTCATCCAGCTCCACAGGTCCTCGGGGTCGGAACTATCGTAATTTGAGAACGGCACCATATCCTTCACCCTGTCCGCACCGTCGCGAAACATGACAACCCGGTGCAGGTTGTTGGCATCCCTGGCCGAGGTCCACTCGAAGCCATGCAGGGTCGTGAATACCCCGGGCTCGTTGTACCTTTCAGCACTCTCGACGATGCGGTTCCAGAAGGTGCGTGTAAGATCGTCATCATCGAGCGGGTCAATGTTTTCTTGCATGGATTCGCCCCACTTGACGAACGCGGCGAGCGAATCTCCCTTGCGAACGAGGTCATGGATCTCCCGGCCCCATGGGCTCGCAAGCAGCTGCGGGTTGGACTCGGCAATCATCGGTGCGAGCCCAAGGTTCTCGGCATGGTCGGCCACCACAAGAAAGTCCAGTGGCCGCACCAGCTGCGCAAATTCACCGAGGGAGGCGCGGACTTTTTGCCCGCGGGCAAAGCGGAAAGCCTCCTCTGGACCGAGCACATTACCGATCATGCCTGCGTCTGTGGAATAAGACGTATGCAGGTGCGTATCGCCCCAGTACACCCGATTGGGGTAAGACTTGCCGACAAACGGCGAGTAATGCTTGTTTCCGAGCTTTACGTCGTCACGATCAATCGCGACTTCGCCTGCGTGGCCCTGCCCGAGTACTGAGCCAATACATAACAGGGACAGAAATATGGAGAGAAATAGCGTGATGAAAGCCCGAATAAGCATTACCAGAGTCCTGCCGTGGATTTCTGTCATGAGATAAAGAGAAGCTACGTGAAAAGCGGCCAGCGACGGTTTTCACTGCCCCCCGGAATTGTAGCAACCGCACTCACGTCCACAGGACCGAGCCTTTCCCTAAAGGACCGTTCGGGCACACACCAAATGCCCTGGTCTAGCCCGCGATGTTCTCTCGATACGTTTTCGGAGCGACACCCTCCCAGCGCTTGAATGCCCTACGAAAATTCGCCACATCGGAATAGCCGAGCATGTAGGCAATTTCCTGTACCGACATCTCCCGCGCCTGCAGGTAACGCAACGCCAGCATATGCCGCGTTTCCTCCTGCAACTCCTTGAACGAGGTGCCCTCACTGAGCAGGCGGCGGTGCATAGTGCGCGGGGTCAGGTTCAGGTTACTGGCTGTCGTTTCCAGCGAAGGGAAATTACCGACACTGTTGAGCAGCATGCGCCGGATACGGTCACTGAGCTTACTGCTGCCATGCTTTTCATCGAGCTCGCGAAGGCAGAGCCTGGTCGCTTCGGCAAAACCACTGGCGTTGGCCATTTTCAGGGGGCGATCAATATCGCTCAGAGGCAGGGCAAATCCTGTCCAGGAGGCATTGAAGCGGACTTCGCTTTTCAGGAAACTCTGTATCCGCTGCGCGTTCCGGGGCGCATCTATCGCAAAAGTGGCATAGCGGACGGGGCAATCGCCCATGGCAATAAAATCATAGATATTCTTGACCGCCAGAACGATGGTCTCCAGCACCCACAGGCGGGCCTCCCCCAGATCTCCCACCTCATGTATTACCACCCGGAATTCAGCACCCGCAATTTCATGCGTTAACGTGAACAGATTTGTGCGCAACAGCAGGAACTGTTCGATCAGCTCCGTAACCTGGCGCAGGCTGGCACTGTTCATCGCCGCATAGCCGAGCATGCCGTGGCTGTTCACCAGCAGGCGTTGCCCGACCTGCAGGCCAAATGACGCGGGATCTGTCAGCGCCTTGCCTTCGACCACCACCCTCCGGAGGTCGCGCAAAGGCAACTCTACCGGTTGCTCTCCGTCCTCCGGCAGTGCAATACCCAGAGCATCGAGCCAGCCAGAACTGTCCACACCATAGTCGCCCACCACGTTGGCAACTTCGCGCAGGTACAGGGCCGGAAGGGAGATCAATTTTTCAGTCATGCCTCCTTTGTCAACTAATGACCCCTTTTTGTCAAGTAATGCGCTCCGACGCATACCGGAAATTGCTTAAGGTTCGGTTATAAAAGAGGAGAGCGCGCATGTTCGGCACCCGGCACCAAGCAACAGTCACGGCGACCATCAATGATCAGGCCGTCGAGGTAAACCCCGGCGAAACTATCCTTGAGGCCGCGCTGCGGGACGGTATCGAGCTGCCTAACCTGTGCCGGGTTGGTGGCTGCGGCACCTGCAAATGCCGGCTTCTGCAGGGGGAAGTGACCGAGATGACCGAAACCGGCTATCTCCTCACAGAGGAACAAATCGCCGCTGGCTATATCCTCGCCTGCCAGAGCCGGCCGCGCTCCGATGTCAGGATCGCGGCCGAGCTCGCAGCGGATGTGCAGGGCACGCGCATTGACGGGCACATCGTGCAGAAGCAGATGCTGACGCATGACATCGCCCAGATCGACGTGCAGCTGGAAGACAAAATCGATTATCGCGCCGGGCAGTTTGCGCAGCTCACGCTGGCGACCCTGCCTCAGGCGACACGCAGTTATTCTTTCTCATCCCCACCCAGTGACGAGAAGCGCGTGCGTTTTGCCGTGCGCCGCGTTCCCGGTGGCACCTTCTCAACACGGATTGTCGATGAGGATGTCGTGGGGGAAAAGCTATCCGTGCGCGGACCGGGCGGGGACTTCTGGCTTAGACCGGGCACCGAGCCGGTCATCATGATTGCCGGCGGCAGCGGCCTCGCCCCCATCTACGCCATGCTGCAGGAGGCCTGGCAACGCGGCGAATCGCGGCCGGTAACCCTGCTGTTCGGGGCACGGCAATGTCGTGACCTCTACTATCTGGAGGAACTGCGGGCCCTGGAAAAAACCTGGCCAGCCTTCACGTTTGTACCGGTTTTATCAAATACTGACAGTGAAGATGAGTGCGACAAAGACTGGAGCGGCGCACACGGTCTTGTGACTGACTTTATTGATGAGCACCTTCACGGTGCGACGTCCGCTTATTTATGTGGCCCGCCGCCAATGGTCGATGCTGCCGAGCGCCGCTTGATCGACAAGGGAATCGCAGCGGAGCGTATCCATGCAGACCGTTTCCTCACGCAGAACCCCACGACCGAAACCGGTTTTTCCGGCGATGTAGCCGTACCCAGGGTTGACCGGCCTGCCGCCAACCTGGGTGACTACCTCAAGTTCGGCCTGTTCCACCTAATCGGCCTGTTCAGTGCACTGGCTATTCTGGCGGGTGGCGCCAACGCATCATTCGGCTTTGCCGCGGTGCTGGCTTTCTATGTCTTTGGTGACGCCCTGGCGGGAGACGACCTACGCACGCCCAGGTTCAAACACAGGATGCTATTGACCGCGCAATTATGGCTTGCGCTACCGCTACTGGCGCTCATCGTATTCAATGCCGTCTGGAGTTTTTCCCCCGGGGACCCGCTCGGTTACGGGGCGTGGCTCTCAGGCCTGTCCGGCTACGACCTGCTAGAAGCCAAGGGGCAAACCACCGGCCCGCACGCGCTATCGGTGTTCCTGCTGACCGGGCTGATGATCGGTATGGTCGGCACCATTCCGGCACATGAATTGACCCACAGGACCTGGGACCCGGTATCCATGCGCATCGGACGCTGGCTGCTGGCATTCAGCTTTGACACGGCCTTTTCAATCGAGCATGTCTACGGCCATCACCGCTATGTCTCCACCGCCCGCGACCCCGCCACGGCACCGCGCGGACGCAACGTATACCACCATATTCTCGCCTCCACTGTGGAAGGCAATATCAGCGCCTGGAAAATTGAAAGAGAACGGTTGCAGCGTAAAAAACACTGTGTTTTTTCCCACCGAAATGCCTACCTGCGGGGACAGATGATGAGCGTAACGCTGCTTGTGCTTGCCTACCTGATCGGCGGACCTGTCGGCGCGCTCTACTTTCTGGCACTCGCATTCTTCGGCAAGGCCCTGCTGGAAGTCGTCAACTATATGGAGCACTACGGTATGGTGCGGCTGGAGGATCAGCCGGTGCAACCGCGCCACTCCTGGAACACCAATGCGCGCCTGACAAGCTGGTCCATGTTCAATCTCAGCCGTCACTCCCACCATCACGCGCAAGGCGAGATACCCTACGAGGACCTGCTGCCGATGCCGGATGCGCCGACCATGGTTGGCGGATACCTCTCTACCTTGCTGTTAACACTGGTTCCACCGGTATGGCACAGGTTGATGACCCAGAAGCTGATTGAATGGGATGAGAAATATGCAACGCCGGAAGAGCTCGTGCTTGCACAAAAGCAAAATGCGGCGAGTGGCCTGGCTGGCCTCGGAATCGGCTCGCATTCGACCTAGAGCCGCCAATTACGCTAGCATGGGCTGGTTTGTTTACACGACAATAGTGAGAAAAAACCATGCCCGTATTCCGCACATTGCGTGTCGCAGTGCTGATGGTCGCCACGCTGCCAACAGCAGCGCTTGCCGAACCCGGAACTGACGCCGCCCTACTCGAGAATATCCGCCAGGACGTCTCCGCCGAACGAATCGAGAAAGACATTACCAGGCTGGTGGGCTTTGGTACCCGCCACACTCTGTCCGATACCAAATCGGAAACCCGGGGCATTGGCGCCGCCCGGCGCTGGGTCTACGACGAGTTCAAGCGTATCAGCGCAGAATGCGGAGACTGCCTGGAGGTCTATTATCAGTCGGACTTTGTGGAGGGTGAGCGCCGCATCCCCAACCGTACGGAAGTGGTGAATGTCATCGCTGTACAGAAAGGCACCGTGGATCCCGGCCGCTACGTGATCATGTCTGGAGATATCGACTCGCGCGTGACCGACCCGATGAACTTTACCGACGACTCTCCCGGTGCCAATGACAACGCCTCTGGGCTGGCCGGTGCACTGGAAGCGGCACGGGTGCTGAGCAAGCATAAATTTGCGGGCAGTATCGTCTATGCGGGCCTCTCCGGTGAGGAACAGGGCTTGTTCGGTGGCAAGATCATGGCGGCGGCCGCAAAGAAGGATGGCTGGCGCATCACCGGCGTGCTCAATAACGATATGATCGGAAATATCGAGGGCATCAATGGGGTGATCAATAACACCACGGCGCGGGTTTTCATGGAAGGCACACGCATGAATGAAACGCCGCAGCAGGCAACTGCACGACGCTTCCGGGGCGGCGAGGTAGATTCTCCCTCGCGTAACCTGGGCCGCTATGTACACAAGATTGCGGAAGACCATATCCCCAACCTGGATGTGATGATGATCTACCGCCTCGATCGCTTCGGTCGTGGCGGCCACCACCGTCCGTTCAATGATGCAGGCTATGCCGGTGTGCGTATTATGGAGACCAACGAGCATTACGATCGTCAGCACCAGGACCTGCGTACCGAAGGCGGGGTCAAATACGGCGATACCCTGGACGGCGTCAACTTCGATTACGCCGCCAAGCTCACCTCACTCAATGCCCTGACCATGGCCGCACTATCCCGCGCTCCTGCACCACCAGCTGGCGTTGAAATTTCCGGTGCAGTGTCCGCCAACACCACACTCAAGTGGCAACCGGCGGATACCCGCGAGAATGACCTGATCGCCGGCTACAAGGTTTACTGGCGCCTGACTACCGACGCCACCTGGACCCACAGTGTTTTTGTCGGCAACGTCAGTGAACACACGCTGGAAAATATCGTGATCGACAATTATTTCTTCGGCGTGGCCGCAGTGAGCAAGGAGGGTTTCGAAAGCCCGGTGGTGTTCCCGGGGCCGGCGGGAGATTTCTACCTCGACTGAGGTCGGCAGACAGAGCCTTTTGATCGGGCTGCGGTGCCACGCGCACCGCAGCGCTGGCAAACTAGAAGCGCAGGGTCACCCCCAAGTAGGGCCCGTACTGCTCGATGTCGTAGGCAAATTCACCATCGGATTTGCGCGTCTCATAATCAATGCCATAGGCCTGTGCGCCAAACTTGAGCGATGTATGCTCCCATGGGCGCCAGTCTAGCCCTATCAGCCCAATCCACTGCCGTTCGTCATCATTGACGCCGAATCCGCCGGCCTCCAGGCGGATCGCCATTGCCAGGCACGGCGAGATTTCGGCCATGCCGCGCAGGCCTATAACCGGCTCCCACCAGCTCTCCGAACCACCCAGTTTCTGCTGCTGACCATCGGCAATACCAATATCCGTACCCAGCCGCGTCCGGATTTCCTGCTTGAGATAATTCCAGCGAGCGCCCAGTGACACATCCCAGGCGTAGCGATAACCGTTAGAGCCATATTCTCCATGGGCGAAGCGGTAGGCACCCAGTGCGCTCAACCAGGCCTGGCGAATATCGGCGTCAATAAAGAGCGTTGCCTCGCCGGGGGGTGGCGGCGGGATTTCCAGCTCGGCATCGACCCCCAGATCGATGTAATAAAGATCGGATATCACGCCGAAGTTGCCTTTCCAGCCTTCTGTTCTCGCAGAGAATGCGAAATCCAGCAAGTCCAGGGCATCCTGGAAATCCAGGTCGAGTTTCAGTTCACTGCCAGCGACGACAGAAGTACCCTCGATGCTTGCAGGCAGGAATGCGTAGGGGGTGATGTCGAAACGCCAGCCTTCTTCGCCGCGATCAATCAGGTCAATGGAATCGGCTTGTGCCGAAAAAGGTGCCAATATAAGAATGGCGATGAAAAGGTAAGGACGAAAAGCTGACATCTGGCGACTAACTCAAGACAAGAGATCTTCTTAAGCTTAGCCGCCATAATCAGAGCCACAGGCGGGGCTAGTGAAACCTAGATCGGTGAGCCGGGTGGCATCGGCTTGATTTCGGAAGCCTCCACTTTCAGGTCGCCGGCCAGGAACGCGGCAATCCGTTGCACCTGGTAGTAATAATGCGCCTTGTACCCTTCAGCATCGTCACCAAACAGCTTCATCAGGCCGATGGCGTGCTGGATTTTCGCCAGCTCCATGGACGCCCTGGCCCGAACCGGCTCTGCGGCCTTGCTGTTGTGGGCCAGCAACATCAGCTGGTGAAAATACACATGGTTTACCCGCTGGTGAATAGCAGCCTGCAGCCCTGAATAGGCACCTTCATCCATCGCATTGCGGGTCAGCTGATCCAGCAGGTCGCCAAAACCCGGGCCCTCGCCACGCCGGGCCCGCTGCTCGGTCAGGCGCGCAGCACGCTCAGGGTGCAGCAGGATCGCCAGGGTATGCCCCGCACCGGCCTCCGCCAGCGCGATGCCATCGAACGCCACACCGGTGTAGGCAGGGAAGCTCTCTGGCGTACGCTGGTAGCCGTAGGACTTTGGCGGCATCAGCGCCAGTACGGACTCTGGCAGCGTCAGGAATTCCGGTGACAGCGTCTGCTGCAGCAGATCCAGCGCCTTTTGCTGCCGCGCAGCCGGCACCATCGAAAAGCCCTGCGCATCAGCGCCGTTATATTCGTAGTCATAGTCCAGGCCACCGATCAGCTTGCCAACCGCCTCAGCCTGGTAGCGATGCCCGTAATAAACCGGGACCAGGGTCTCTTCCAGAGCAGAACGCGGGCTCTCCGGCGCATTGGCAGCGGCAGAAAAATTCTGCAGTGCATGCTGGCGCAATGCCAGCATACGCTCAAATTCCGACAGCGGCTCGGCGCCGTTATCCCACAAGTGGGAGGTGGCATGGGCATTGTTGATCGCGCGCGAATCCGGGTCTGAGATGAAACGGTGCCCGGCCTGTTTCGCTTCATCGAGGACCGCCGCCAGGAATCCAGCCTCATCAGCTGCGGATTCGCCGTAGCCGTACTTGACCGCCAGCTTGTCCCAGCCACCAATGCCGGTGTCGTAGGCCTGGGCAATATCCAGCTCGCCGTTCTCAAGCGTCACCAGCGGCGCCGGGTAGTCCATTACCGAAGCCCGGTTTTTCGGGCTTGCAGCAAAGTTGTGCGCAATACCCAGGGTATGCCCCACTTCGTGCGCACTCAGCTGGCGGATACGCGCCAGCGCCATCTCCTTCAGCTTTGAAGTATCCACATTCTCCGTGCCGTAGGGCTGCAGCAGGCCCTGCGCAATCAGGAAATCCTGGCGCACCCGCAGGGAACCCAGGGTAACGTTACCCTTGATGATTTCCCCGGTGCGCGGATCGGCAAGTGCATGACCATAGGACCAGCCGCGGGTAGAGCGATGCACCCAGCTGATCACGTTGTAACGCACATCCATCGGGTCCGCGTCTTCCGGCAATATCTCTACCCGGTAAGCGTCCTTGAAGCCCGCCGCCTCAAAGGCATCCGCCCACCAGCGTGCGCCCTCAACCAGCGCGCTGCGCACAGGTTCCGGCACGCCGGGATCGACGTAATACACAATCGGCTCTACCGCTTCATCACTGCCCGCTTTTTTCTGCAGGCGATGACGGTAGATAAAGCGCTGGTCCAGGGGCTGGTCAATAGGCGCGGCATAATCGCGATACTGGAACGCGAAGTAGCCGCTGTTGCTGTGGAAGCGACGCGGCTGGTAACCGGCCTCTGGCAGCGCAACAAATGACACATGCTGGCGCAGCGATACCAGTTCCGGCGTTGGTGTTACCTGCCTGACATGATTGCCCGGTTTGCTGCCGGCGAAGGTGAGGCGCGCCTCGAACTCGCTGTTGAGGGGAAAGCTTTTGGTGCGCTTTAGATAGACGGCGGACTTGCCACTATCGACACGATAGGCCCCCTGTTTGGTGTCCTGCAGGCGCTGGCCGATACCGTGCTGGTCACTGAGCAGGAACGGGGTCAGGTCCAGCAGCAGCCGGTCTCCGTCGCGCGCCACGGCTTCAAAGCCCCACAACACCGAAGAGGCAAAGGCCTCCTCTACCGCACGTCGCTCGGCGGCATTGTCGGAAAGTGCGCGGTACTTGAGGTTCTGCTGGTAGAGCAGCGCCTTGTTGCCAACGCGCTCGAACCGGACCAGGCGCGGGTCGCTCCCCTGGTTGCGGTCGAGCCCGACCGGGTTGGAACCAAGCCCCTGCGCCAGGCCGGTCATGAACAGGAATTCGCGCTCGAAGTCCGACACTTCCAGTAAAACCCGGCCGGTCTTGTCATCCCAGTAGAAATCGAAGAAGCCCGCCTGCTTCTGCATGCCGGCGGTGTATTCGGCAATGGTTTTTGCCTGCAAGCCCGTACTGAACAGAACGAACAAAGTCAGCACCAGCAAACGCTGTGTCAGTTGCAACATAGTTCCCCCATGGATTTATTATCGTTTTAAGTGTTTCGGAATTTTTTGTTTTTACAAATTTAGCGCCGCTGCAGAAGCCTGGCCACATCCAGCATGCGGTTGGCAAAGCCCCACTCATTGTCGAACCAGATCAGCACCTTGACCAGGCGCTTGCCCGCGACGCGGGTCTGGCTGGCATCCACAATACCGGAACGGCTGTCGTGCAGGTAATCGATGGATGCCAGCGGCTCCGCACTGTAACCGAGCACGCCATTGAACTGCTCCGCCGCGGCGCGCTGCAGGACACTGTTGACCGCGGCCATATCCACATCACTCTGTACCTGCACGGAGAGGTCGATCGCAGAGACATTGACGGTCGGCACGCGCATGGCTTGTGCCTCGAAGCGGCCAGCCATGTGCGGCAGAATGCGTTCTATACCCCGGGCAAGGCCGGTATCCACCGGGATGATGGATGACATCACCGAGCGGGTCTTGCGCAGGTCGGTATGGTGATAAGCATCGATCACCGGCTGGTCGTTCATGGCCGAGTGAATGGTGGTAATCACACCGGCTTCCACGCCGAAGGCTTCATCCAGCGCTGCAATTACGGGCACACTGCAGTTGGTGGTGCAGGAGGCTGCGGAGACAATGGTCTCGTCGCCGCGCAGCGTGTCGTGATTGACACCGTAGACAATGGTGGCGTCCACATCGCGCTGGGCCGGCTGCGAGAACAGGACCTTGCCCGCACCCATGCGCAGGTGTTTCTCCGCGGTGACGCGATCGGAAAAACTGCCGGTGCATTCAAGCACCACATCCACACCGGACCAATCGAGCGATTCAATCGCTTCATGGTGGCTCACCGCAATTTCATCGCCGTTGACGGTCAGCCGATCATTCGCCGCGGATACAACACCCGCAAATCGGCCATGGGTGGAATCGTACTTGGTCAGGTGCGCAATCGTGGCGCAGTCCGCCAGCTCATTGATGGCGACAATCTGCATGCCATCGCGGGCACCACCCTCATAGAGGGCGCGCAGGACGCAGCGACCGATTCGACCATAGCCATTGATAGCAATTTTGAGCATTAAACTTCCTTACCCGAAAACAAAAAGCGCCTTCCAGGCATCTGGCAATCCACTGCCATTCTGGAAGGCGCCCCGGGTTACCGGAACGACCGCTACGCGGCCGCCCTCAATTTATTTGGCGACGTCTTTTACCGCAGCAACCACATTGCGCACAGTAAAGCCAAATTCTTCCATCAGTACGCCACCCGGCGCAGACTCACCGAAGCTCTCCATACCGATAATGGCACCGTCGAAGCCGGTGAACTTGTACCAGTAATCCTTATGGCCTGCCTCTACTGCAACGCGTGCACGCACTGCGGAAGGCAACACGGACTCGCGGTAGCTTTCGTCCTGCGCCATAAAGGCTTCGGCACACGGCATGGAAACCACGCGTACCTTGTGATTGGTCAGCTCGGCCTTGGCGGCCATTGCCAGCTCCACTTCGGAGCCGGTAGCAATAATGATTGCGTCCGGGGTACCGTCGCAGTCTGCCAGTACGTAACCACCCTTGGCGACGTTTGCCAGCTGCTCATCGTTGCGCGCCTGCGGGGCCAGGCCCTGACGGCTGAAGATCAGTGCAGACGGGCCTTCGGCGCGCTCAACCGCCGCCTTCCAGGCAACCGCGGATTCGGTCGCGTCACACGGACGCCAGGTATGCAGGTTCGGTGTGCTGCGCAGGGAAGTCAGCTG
This sequence comes from Biformimicrobium ophioploci, assembly GCF_030270605.1. Classification (GTDB taxonomy): domain Bacteria; phylum Pseudomonadota; class Gammaproteobacteria; order Pseudomonadales; family Cellvibrionaceae; genus Biformimicrobium; species Biformimicrobium ophioploci. Next base: position 135,749 of record NZ_BSYJ01000004.1, on the reverse strand, counting down.
CTCCACCGGCTGGTGGGTCGGGCCGTCTTCGCCCAGGCCAATGGAATCATGGGTGTAGACGAACAGCACACGCTGCTTCATCAGTGCAGCCATGCGCACAGCGTTGCGCGCATATTCCATAAACATCAGGAAGGTTGCGCCGTAAGGTACGAAGCCACCGTGCAAGGCAACGCCGTTCATAATGGCGCTCATGCCGAATTCGCGCACGCCGTAGTAAACATAGTTACCGCTGGCATCCTTGGCATCGACACCCTTGGCACCGCTCCACAAAGTCAGGTTGGAACCGGCCAGGTCCGCGGAGCCGCCGAGGAATTCCGGCAGCAGCGGGCCGAACGCATTGATGGCGTTCTGGCTCGCCTTGCGCGAGGCAATCTTGTCGCCCTTCTCCTGGCACTCCTTGATATAAGCCGCGGCTTTCTCAGAGAAGTCAGCCGGCAGGTCGCCATTCATGCGACGGGTAAATTCTGCAGCCAGCTCCGGGTGTTCCGCAGCGTAATCCTCGAAGATGGTGTTCCACTCGTCTTCCTGCTCCGCGCCCTTTTCTTTCGCGTCCCAGCCCTCGTAGATATCTGCCGGAATTTCAAAAGGACCGTGCTCCCAGCTCAGGGTCTTGCGCACCAGTGCGATTTCCTCGTCGCCCAGCGGTGCACCGTGGCACTCCTCGCGGCCCTGCTTGTTAGGGGAGCCGAAGCCGATGATGGTCTTGCAGCAGATGATGGTGGGCTTGTCGGTTTCCGCACGGGCTTCCTCGATGGCCGCCTTGATCGCGACCGGATCGTGGCCATCCACATTCGGGATCACGTGCCAGCCATAAGACTCGAAGCGCTTCGGGGTGTCGTCGGTAAACCAGCCTTCCACTTCGCCATCGATGGAGATGCCGTTGTCATCGTAGAACGCCACCAGCTTGCCCAGGCCCAGCGTGCCCGCGAGCGAGCAGGCCTCGTGGGAAATACCTTCCATCAGGCAGCCATCGCCCAGGAAGCAGTAAGTGTGGTGGTCCACCAGTTCATAGCCATCGCGGTTGAACTGCGCCGCCATAACCTTTTCTGCCAGCGCCATACCAACCGCATTGGTGATGCCCTGGCCGAGCGGGCCGGTAGTGGTTTCAATACCCGGTGCATAGCCGTATTCCGGGTGGCCTGGCGTCTTCGAGTGCAGCTGGCGGAAATTTTTCAAGTCGTCGAGGGAGAGCTCGTAGCCGCTCAGGTGCAGCAGCGAGTAAATCAGCATGGAGCCGTGGCCGTTGGACAGCACGAAGCGATCGCGGTCTGCCCAGTTCGGGTTGGCCGGATTGTGCTTCAGGTAGTCGTTCCACAACACTTCGGCGATATCTGCCATGCCCATCGGGGCGCCTGGGTGGCCACTATTGGCTTTCTGGACGGCGTCCATGGACAGGGCGCGTACGGCGTTGGCGAGTTGATTGCGGGACGGCATAGGACTCTCTCTCGGGTTCTTGGTCTTGAATGACAGGAAGAAACGGACCAGCTGCCGCGCGCCTGCGCGGTGACGGATCCAAGCGGCCTCCGCCCGAATCGGGGAGGATCGGCCTGAAATAGGGGGCGTATTTTCCCCCAAGCGCCGCTGCAGGGCAATGATAGGCTCCCAAATCCTCGACCCATCAGTCCAACACACGCTGCAAAGCTATATCAAAATGTTTTGATATAGCTGCCGCATGCTGCTAGACTGCGCCGCAACCTAAGATAGCCGCAAGACCATGACCCGACCGCAAGAGGAACAGGCGACAGACCGCTACAGCACACTGTCGGCGCTACTCAAAGCCGCCGGGGACCCGCTGCGGCTGGAAGTCCTGCGGGTACTGAGCCAGGGCTCTTACGGGGTACTGGAGCTGTGCCGCATCTTTGATATGCGCCAGCCCGCGCTGAGCCACCACCTGAAGGTGCTGGCGAATGCGGAACTGGTAACCCGGCGGCGCGAAGGCAATAGCCTGTTTTACCGGCGCCAGGCTGGTGGGCCATTGCAGCAACAGCTGTTCGCAGAAATCGATGCCCTGCCGATCAAACCCGAGCACCTGCCCGGGCTTGAGGCCGTCGCCAGCGAACGGGAACAGGCCTCGCGGCGTTTTTTCGCGGACTACAGCAACAGGTTCCGCGAACAGCAGGAACTGATTGCGGACTATGGCGTGTATGGGCCCCAGGTGGCAGAACTGCTGCAGCCGGGCCAGTGCGCGCTGGAAGTCGGCCCGGGCGAAGGCCAGTTCCTCGCCGAGCTGGCCCCGCGCTTTGAGAAAGTCGTAGCGCTGGACCTGGCCGAGGCGATGCTCGAGCGCTCGCGCGCATTTGCCGATAAACACGGGCTCGGCAATATCGAATTTGTGCTGGGAGATACCAGCGAAGTGGCGACGCGCAAGCTGCTTGCCGATGTAGTGGTGGTCAATATGGTGTTACACCATACGCCGGACCCGGCCCTGATCCTCAGCGACCTGGCCGGGGCGCTGAACCCGGGCGGGCAACTGCTGGTCACCGAGCTGCAGCAGCACCAGCAGGACTGGGCGCGCGACGCCTGCGGCGACCTGTGGCTCGGGTTCGAACCGGAACAGCTGCAGCAGTATGCAACCAGTGCCGGCCTGCAGCCCGGCAGAAGTATTTACAGCGCTTTGCGCAACGGCTTTCAGATCCAGATCAGGGAGTTCCTGAAAGCGGATTGAAGGATTCACGGAGAGACTAGAGAAACCATGTCTGAATACACTTTATTTACGTCCGAATCGGTATCCGAGGGGCACCCGGATAAAATCGCAGACCAGATTTCTGATGCGATCCTCGATGCGATGATCGCGCGCGACAAGCACGCCCGCGTGGCCTGTGAAACACTGGTGAAGACCGGTATCGCCATCATCGCCGGCGAAGTCACCACCTCCGCCTGGGTGGACCTGGAAGACCTGGTGCGCAAGGTGATCAACGATATCGGCTACACCTCCTCCGATGTCGGCTATGACGGCAGCACCTGCGGCGTGGTCAACATCATCGGCAAGCAGTCCGTGGATATCGCGCAGGGCGTCGACCGGGTAAAACCCGAAGACCAGGGCGCGGGCGACCAGGGCCTGATGTTCGGCTATGCCACCAATGAAACCCCGACCTTCATGCCGGCACCGATCTACTACGCACACCGCCTGGTGGAGCGCCAGGCGGAAGCACGTCGCTCCGGCCTGCTGCCGTGGCTGCGCCCGGATGCCAAGAGCCAGGTGACCTTCCGCTATGAAGACGGCAAGCCGGTAGCGATCGATGCGGTGGTTCTCTCCACCCAGCACAACCCGGATGTCAGCCAGGAAGACCTGCGCGAAGCGGTACTGGACCTGATCATCAAGCACGAGTTGCCGGAAGAGTGGCTGCACGCAGACACCAAGTATCACATCAACCCTACCGGCAAGTTCGTAATCGGCGGCCCTGTGGGTGACTGCGGCCTGACCGGACGCAAGATCATCGTCGATACCTACGGCGGCAGTGCTCGTCACGGCGGCGGCGCCTTCTCCGGCAAGGATCCGTCCAAGGTAGACCGCTCCGCGGCCTATGCAGGCCGTTATGTGGCGAAAAATATTGTTGCCGCCGGCCTCGCCGACCGCTGCGAGATCCAGGTGTCCTACGCCATCGGTGTGGCCGAGCCCACCTCCGTGGCCGTCAACACCTTCGGCACAGGCAAGGTCAGCGACGAAAAACTGGTTGCACTGGTACGCGAGCACTTCGACCTGCGCCCGTATGCAATTACCAGGGCATTGGACCTGCTGCACCCGATGTACCAGCTCACCGCCGCCTACGGCCACTTTGGCCGCGAGCCGTTTGAGCACACCTACGAGTGGACCAACCAGGACGGCCTCAAGCAGAGCGAAACCTTTATCGCCTTCCCGTGGGAAAAAACTGACAAGGCTGCAGCGCTGAAAGATGCAGCGGGGATTTAATCATGACTGAATTTACCGATTACAAAGTAGCGGACATCACCCTGGCCGACTGGGGCCGCAAGGAAATCGCCATCGCCGAAGGCGAAATGCCCGCCCTGATGGCGATGCGCGCCAAGTACCACGCCGAGCAGCCGCTCGCCGGTGCGCGCATCATGGGCTGTATCCATATGACGATCCAGACCGCTGTGCTGATCGAAACCCTGGTGGCGCTGGGCGCGGAAGTGCGCTGGTCCTCGTGCAACATTTTCTCCACCCAGGATCACGCCGCGGCGGCGATCGCCGCTGCCGGCATCCCGGTATTTGCCTGGAAAGGCGAGACTGAAGAAGAGTACGACTGGTGCCTGGAGCGCACCATCGGCGCAGACGTGGACGGCTGGACGCCGAACATGATTCTCGACGACGGCGGCGACCTGACTGCACTGTTGCACGACAAGCACCCGGAAATCCTCGACAACTGCCACGGCATCTCCGAGGAAACCACCACCGGCGTGCATCGCCTGCAGGACATGCTCAAGGAGGGAACCCTCAAGGTTCCGGCAATCAACGTCAACGATGCTGTTACCAAGAGCAAAAACGACAACAAGTACGGCTGTCGTCACAGCCTCAACGATGCGATCAAGCGCGGTACCGACCACCTGCTGGCCGGCAAAAAAGCGCTGGTCATCGGCTACGGTGACGTGGGCAAGGGCTCCGCTGCCTCCCTGCGCCAGGAAGGCATGATCGTCAAGGTGACCGAGATCGACCCGATCTGCGCCATGCAGGCCTGCATGGATGGCTTCGAAGTCGTTTCCCCGTACAAGAACGGCGTCAACGCCGGTAACGATGCCGGTATCAACGCGGAACTGCTCGGTACTACCGACCTGATCGTGACCACCACCGGCAACACCAATGTCTGTGACGCGCCGATGCTGCGCGCCCTGAAGAACGGTGCCGTGGTGTGCAACATCGGTCACTTCGACAATGAAATTGATACCGCCTACATGCGCGAAAACTGGCAGTGGGACGAGGTCAAGCCGCAGGTCCACAAGATCTATCGCGACCGCGGTGCCGATGACCACCTGATCCTGCTGTCCGAAGGCCGCCTGGTAAACCTGGGCAACGCCACCGGACACCCGAGCCGCATCATGGACGGCTCCTTCGCCAACCAGGTACTGGCCCAGATCCACCTGTACACCGGCAAATTTGCCGACTTGCCGGCGGACCTGAAAAAAGAAAACCTGTACGTAAAAGTGCTGCCGAAGAAGCTCGACGAGGAAGTGGCACGCTACATGGTGGAAGGCTTTGGTGGTGTCATCACCAAACTGACCAAGACCCAGGCCGACTACATTAGTGTGCCGGTGGAAGGTCCGTTCAAGCCGGACTCTTACAAATACTAAAGAGCACTTGCCGCATAAGCTTTGGACGCACTGCCCACAGGTAGTGCGTCCAAAAGCTGAAATAAAGGATTTATAAAAATGGCACCCCGCATCAGCTTCGAATTTTTCCCGCCCAAGACCGAAGACGGCAAGCAGAAACTGTACGCAACCCGCGAGGCGCTGCAGCGTTTCGACCCTGCGTTTTTCTCTGTCACCTACGGCGCCGGCGGTACCACCCGCGACACCACTGCCGGCATCGTCACCGGCCTGAAGGGACAGGGTGTCTCCATGGCACCGCACCTGTCGTTTGGCGGTGACGACGAGGCCACCGTACTCGCCCTGCTGCAGCGTTACGCCGATGCAGGTATCGATCGTATCGTGGCCCTCCGCGGCGACATGCCGTCCGGCATGGGTGCCATTGCACAGCTGGTGTATGCCAATGAACTGGTCGCCTTTATCCGCAAGCATTTCGGCCAGCAGTTCCACCTTGAGGTCGCTGCCTACCCGGAGATTCACCCGGAATCCACCAGCTACACCGAGGACATCCGCTATCTGAAGGGTAAATTCGACGCGGGCGCCAACAGCGGCCTGACCCAGTACTTCTATAACCCGGATGCCTACTTCTATTACATTGACCAGTGCGAAAAGGCCGGCATAGAAGCCCCCATCTACCCGGGGATCATGCCGATCACCAATTTCACCAACCTGCTGCGCTTCTCGCGCAACTGCGGCGCCGAGATCCCGCGCTGGCTGGTGCAGCGCATGGAAGCCTTCACAGACCCCGCCGATCAGCGCAAACTGGGCGAAGAGGTGGTCACGGACCTGTGCGAAACCCTGCTGGAGGGCGGCGCACCGGGCCTGCACTTCTACACCATGAACCTGGCTGGCCCCACTTCGCGCATCCTGGACCAGCTGGGCATGGAGGTGGCTGCTGTCAGCGACGAAAGCGAGACCGCGCAGTAAGCACTCGCAAACGTGCAAAGCCTCTAGATGCCTGAACAGGGGCTGGCAATCCGGGACATTTGGCGGCAGTATTGCCTTTTCGCAATACCCAAACAAAATAAGAACGGGCGCCGCAATGCGCCCTTCCCGGTTTTCCGAGGTCATCCATGTCGTTCAAAATTCGTACAGCTATCGCGCTTACCCTGGCCGTTGCTGCCGGTAACGCCTGCGCCCAGCAAATGATTTCCGTCAGCCCGTCCGAGGCGCTGGTCAACACCAGCGTTGGCTACCAGACCCCACTCGCCTGGAAGGTACTGACCACTACCAGTGTTGTTTCCGGCTCTGGCACCTTCGTGGATATGGCAACCGGCGAGCCGCTCAGCAGCGAGGGTACCAGCCTCACCATCACCGGTGACAATAGCAGCGCTTCAGAGCAGATCCGCATCGACGCCGCAACCGCAGCGCGCTGGTATGCCGATGGTGTGCGCCGCGTCGCCTACCGCCGCACCTTCGGCAACGACAGCGGCCGTATCAGCGGCCAGCTGCAGTTCAACCTGACTGGCAGCGGCGCCGTCGCCAGCATCAGCGGCAGCCCGGCTCGCCAGACCCTGAGCATGAACAGCAAGGCTTTTATGCTGGACTGGCAGCTGGATACCGATCTCGGCCAGCTCGATACCAGTTCAGAGGCGGGCCAGTTCCTGGTGGGTGACCAGGTCGTTTACGACGTGCAACGCAAGCTCACAGTGAATGGCAGCAACACCGCGCAACTGCGCGAGGAAGTGCGCCTGCCACAGGGCGTGGTGCAGGCCTGGCTGAATCAGGGCATCCAGCAGGTACGTTACAACCGCACCTTCACAGCGGGTGACAAGAGCCAGCGCAGTGCATCGGTACTGATCGATCTCACCCGCTAAGCACCCCTAAGCACGCCTAAAAACGCCAGCCAAAAAAAAGCCACCGGCGTTAACCGGTGGCTCTCTCAGCTTTGTTTAAGAAAGATCAGAAAGTGAAGGTCGCACCTACGAAGAAGTAGCGGCCCAGCGCATCGTACACACCCGGGAAGGTGTTACCGTTACCGAAGATGCCTGCACCTGCGTCACCACTCAGCGGCGGATCACGGTCCAGCACATTATTCACACCGGCGCGGATGGTGTGGCCGGTTTCGAACAGGTCGAAGCTGGCCGACAGGTCCAGGTAATCCTGGTGATCGAAGTCCGCACCGTTCTCGGTATCATACTGGTCAACCGATCCAATGTGGCGCCAGCCGAGGCTGAAGTCGACACACCATGGGGAGCTCCAGCTGGCCCGTGCAAAGTGTGAGTACTCCGGTGAAGGCGCACCGCAGATGCCACCCCAGTAACCCTCACACTCATCAATCGCAGCAGTCGGGTCGTTCTGGATATCGTACTCGGTCACGAAGGTACCGACATACAGCAGGTCAACACCGCCCCACTCGCCAATCTCGAAACTGTAATCCACCGTCAGGTCGACACCCTCGGTTGAGAGTAGGCCGATATTCTGGTTGGTTGCGATTACCTGCGCGCCGGTCAGCCAGAGGCTTTCTGCCGCCGGGTCACGCTGGACCAGGTCACAGAAGGTCGGGTCGCCGGTAGCCAGACAGTTCATAAAGGTATTGGTTGGATCCAGCGGCGCAATCGCATCTTCCACTTCGATATCGAAGTAGTCGATACTGATTGTGGAACCTTCCAGCCACTCCCAGAACATTGGCTCCCAGATCATGCCGACAGACCAGGTCTCGCCCTCTTCCTCCTGCAGCTCCAGGTTGCCGCCGAACAGCGCGTTGTACTGGCCGGCCGGGTTATCCGGAGGCGTGCCCAGGGTAGTGCCAGTATTCACACACTCGGCATTGGTAGCCGGGTCTTCTGCGGTCGGGGAACAGGGATCCTCTGTCATGTCATAGAGGCCGACACTCTGAGGCGCGAACAGCTCACGCACATTCGGTGCACGGATGGCGCGGTTGAAGCTGGCGCGGAACCCGAGGCCCTCGAACCAGTTCCACTTCATGCCGACTTTCCAGGTATTGGCATCAACACCATTGTCATAGTCGGAGTAGCGATAGCCCAGCTCCAGGCCGAAGTAATCCGCCCAGGACTGGCCTTCCCAGATCGGCACATTGGCTTCCATGAAGATTTCATCGACACTCACAGAGCCTTCAACCGGATCGGTCGGACCACCCTGGCCGGCACCGTCACCGGTGATGTAGCCGTTGTCCGGATCATAGTCGATGGCCTCACGGCGATGCTCATAACCGATCAGCACGGACACTGGCTCATCGGCACATGGCAGGATCCAGCCGCAGGGACCAAGATCCCCTTTCACGTAACCGGAAATCACATCCAGCTCGGTGGTGCCGCGTGCGAACAGTGGCAGAACCAGGTAATCCAGTGCTTCCTGGGTTACCCCGTCATTCACGTCGTCGACAATGCCGTTCGGACGGAAGATATTCCAAGGTACACAGGCCGGGTCGGTGCCATCCAGTGCTGAACGACAGACGGGATCGCCGGTCTCCGGATCTGTTACCACATCCAGTGCGCGCGAGATGCGCGACGTGGACAGGTCATTCAGATAGGTCTCCGCCAGGGCCACTTCCGAATGCAGGCCATAAATATCGTACGACCATACTTCGTCAATGGAACCGTTCATACCGAACACATAGCGGAACGAGGTATGGCGCAGGTCGTTCTGGCGCGGACCACCCTCCACATTACGACGGCCGATAAAGACATTTGCATCAACGTCCCCACCCGCATCGCCACCACAGATCGCTGCGGCCTGGTCCGGACTAAGCAGCGGGTTGTCACAGTTCAGCGTATCGGTGACGAAGAAGGCACCAGAAGGTGCAATCTGGGCGACACTGCGGTCGTCCATGAAATTCACTTCACCGTAAAGGTTGAAGTATTCATTGATTTCATAATTGGCGAATGCACCGAGCATAAAGCGCTCGTCCGGGCGCTGGAAATAGTTCAGCGGACCGTAGTTGTAAACGAGCCCATCGCGATCCACGAAGGCACCGTTTGGATCGGTCTGGTCAATCGTGAAATCGAACGGGCCAAGATCACTGGTGCCGAAGTCGGTGAAGCGGCCGGTCGGGATGGTAGACGAACCACCACAGCGCCATGCACCGGGCTCGCCGCCCAGGGCACAACCACTGTAATCGCGGTCGGCCTGCAGTACCGAATCGATCTTACGCCAGCTTGCGTAGGCCGTTACGTTACCCTCGTTGTCTGCGAAGTTCGCACCCCAGACAAGGGATACATCGTCCGCATCGCCGTCCCAGACGTTACCGTCTTCTACAGGGAAACCGTTCTCCGTGATCAAACGCTGCATCCAGCTGCGACTGTTGTCGTGCTGGTAGCGGCTGTGCTGCACGTCGATCTGGAAGCCTTCAAAATCATCGATCATGATGAAGTTGACAACACCCGCTACTGCATCGGAACCGTAGGTGGAAGACGCACCACCGGTCAGGATCTCGGTGCGCTCAATCAGCAGGCCGGGTATCTGGTTAAGGTCCGATGATGAACCGCCTGCGAGCGGTGAGCCCGGCGGCAGGCGCCGGCCATTCATCAGCACAAGGGTTCGCACGGCACCCAGGCCACGCAGGTCAACCGTAGCGGTACCGGTTGCGCCATTGGCCTGGCCCGCGGTCTGGGTTGGCTTCACCTGGGGCAGGTCGTTGATCAAGTCTTCAACCCGCACATTACCGGTTGCGCGGAAATCAGATGCATCGACCGCGGTTACCGGACTGGCGCTGACAGCGTTTGTCGACACAAGACGGGAACCCGTTACCATCAATTCCTCGACGATTTGCTCACCTGCGGTGTCATCGTCTGCATCCTGAGCCCACAGCGGCTGCATCGCTGCCAGGGTGGCGGCACTAATTGCAGCTGCCAGTATGTTTTTCCTCATTGCCTGCACTCCTTGCCCTTGCAAAATCCTTGGAACAAAAGACTGCAGAAAATATGGCTGATTTTTTTCGCAAGCACACGCCTTACAGGAACTTTTTACTCAATTCCGGTAAGCAATAGCGCCACTTTTTTGAAAAACGCACCATGTATTTTGTGGGGTTTTAATATTCGGCGTGAAGGCAGTTTTTCTGACTTGTATTTATTCCGTCGGAATATTTATTTTTTATGTTTTTTGATTCGCATTGTGCGAATTTCAAAGCAAGGCGCTGATCGAGGACAGATCCAACACCACTTTTGCGCCGGCATTTTCCAGCGGCTTGACGCGATACTGGTCTGCGGCATAGCCAATTACTTTCATACCTGCAGCAACAGCCGCTTTCACACCGGGCACGGAGTCTTCGATAACAAGGCAGCGGGAAGGTTCCACATGGAATTTTTTTGCGGCGAAAAGAAAAAGGTCCGGCCAGGGCTTGCCACGCCCCACATCCTCTGCAGAAAAAACATGCCCGTTGAAATAGGGCAACAGGTTGGTCTTGCCAAGCGTCAAACGCATTTTTTCATGGCTGCCAGAAGACGCAACGCAAACCGGAGTCGCTGTCTCCGTCAGGTGCTCCAGCAACTCCTGAATACCGGCAACCGGCTCCAGGTCCCGGTGAAAAAGCTCGCGAATCCTGCGTTCGCAATTATCAAAGTAATTCGCGGGCAAAGGGCCGCCAAATTCCTTTTCTATTTCGAGCAGGCAATCTTCGGCAGTGCGCCCGGTGAAGCGGCGATCCACTTCCTCGACAGTGGTCTCAAGACCAATGGCCTGCATTTCCTCGGCAATCACACGGCAGACGATGGACTCACTATCTACCAGGACGCCGTCACAGTCGAAAATCACCAGTTCGTAATTCAAATCCGCTCTCCATGCCCTATCAAACGTCGGCGCGCGATCAAAAGTCGCCCCAGAAAAACTGCAAGACAGAGAGCGCCGCAACCGGCGCCGTCTCAGTCCTCAATACCCGGGGGCCTAACGCAAGCGCCTGAAAACCCGCAGACTCCGCACTACCGATTTCCTCTGCCGACAGACCGCCCTCAGGGCCAACTAACAGGGTAGCGGAAGCGGGAGCCCCCCTCACCTGCTGGATCTCCGCAAGCGTCTGCGCCGTGCGATGATGCAGGACAAGGCTGACACGCCCTGTTTCACCAGCGGTTCCTGACTGGAGGTATTCCCGCAGGGATTGTGGTTGCTCGATCGCTGGCACCAGATTTCGCGCGCACTGCTCGCAGGCGCTGATCGCAATTTTCTGCCAGTGCTGTACCTTTTTCGCCAGCCGATCGCCCTTGAGGCGCACCTCGCAGCGCTCGGTGAACAGCGGACGGATGCTGTGCACCCCCAGCTCGGTGGCCTTCTGCACAACCCAGTCGAATCGCTCACCGCGCGATATGCCGATCGCCAGCTCTATCGCCAGCGGCGACTGGCGGTCGCCCTCCGCGAATTCGTCCAAGCGGGCTCTGGCGCGCTTGCCCGCCTCCGTCAGCGTTGCCCGGTACTCGCCGCCAAAACCGTCGAACAGGATGATTTCCCGGCCAGCATCAAAGCGCAGCGCCTTGACCAGGTGACGGCTGGCGCTTTCATCCAGCTCAACCTCGGCAAGGCCCGATAATGGCACGGGGGAATAGATTCTCGGGATTCTCATAAAATAAGTGGCTCACAAAAAAGGGCCCGCATTGCGGACCCTTTTCCAATTGACTGGCTCGCGAGAGCATTCTAGGCGCTTTTTAAACGCTTTCAACTAGGCGCTTTCAACACCCCCCGGTAATGCGGCATCGCTGCGACGTCCATGAGCCTTGCCACGCAGAACCTCCATGATCTTGTAGAGGTTGGGCACCAGGATCAGGGTCACCGCGGTGGCGAACAGGACACCAAACGCCAGACTGACCACCATCGGAATCAGGAACTGCGCCTGGATAGAGCGCTCGAACATGATCGGTACCAAGCCAATAAATGTGGTAACGGAGGTCAGGATGATCGGGCGGAAGCGGTCCCGCCCTGCCTGGGTCACCGCATCGACAACGGCCATGCCCTGGTGACGCAGCTGATTGATCCGATCCATCAGTACCAGGTTGTCATTCACAACAACACCGGCCGCGGCAAGGAAACCCAGTAGCGACATCATGCTGATATTGTGCCCGGTAATCAGGTGCCCCACCACTGCGCCGAAGAAGCCGAACGGCACTGCCGTCAGGATCAACAGGGGCTGCGCATAGGAGCGGAAGGCAATCGCCAGCAGTGCATAAATGGTGAACAGGGCCAGCACAAAGAATGCTGTCATCGCACTGTTGAATTCCTGCTCTTCCTGCATTTGCCCGGATGTCTTCAGGCTGAAGCCCGGATAACGGCTTTCCCACTCGGGGAATGCAGTCTCACGCAGGTCTTCCAGCACCTTGAAGGATTCCGTTGTACCCGGCTCGATTTCCGCGGAAATACGTACCGCGCGCTCGCGGTCGTTGCGGCGAATGGTGGCGTACCCGGGCACATAGACAGCTTCTGCCACCGCGCTGAACGGCACTTCACCCTGGCTGGTACGGATGCGCACGCGATCTATCTGGTCTTCGCTGGCCCGCTCTTCCTGCGGGTAGCGCACCATTACGCGTACGTCCTCACTGCCGCGCGGAATGCGTTGCACTTCCTGGCCGTAAAAGCCCTGACGCACCTGGCGCGCAATACTGGTGAGGTTGACACCCATATTCTCCGCATAGGGCTTCAGCTGAATCTCGATGTCCTGACGCGCACTACTCAGGTTGTCGCGTACATCGTAAAGGCCCTCGTAATCGGCAAGCCTTTTCTTGACGTCATCTGCAGCGCGGCGCAGCTCGGCCATGTCTCCCGAACCCGTGCTGAGATGCAGTGACATGCCAGGCCCGGAATCATTAATGCTGCCGGTAATCCGCATATCCTCAACACTGCCCGGTAACTCACCGACGTACTCGCGCCAGCGTTGGGCAAGCTCGCTCGGGTCGACATCCCGGTCCTCACCTGGCATGAGCTGCAGGTTCACATAAATATTACCGCGCCAGAGGAACATCATGCTGCTTTTGACAAACGGCTCGCCATTATTCTTGGCCAGCATCTCCTCATCTTGCCCAAGCCTGTCGGCGGCAACGACAAACTGGTTCATGACCCGCTCTGCCTCCTGGAAGGGCTCACCGGCAGCCAGGCTGGCGTTCAGCTGCAGCATGTCCGACGTGACTTCCGGCATAAAGCTGGTCTTCAGGTAGCCCTTGCCGTACAGCGCAATAGCAGCAATGAGTGCGACAAAAAATATCATGACGGTAACGCGACTGCTGCGCAGGGATTTCTCCAGCAACGGCGCGTAGTGGCGCTCATTAGCAACCCTGAGCGCTCCGGCAAAGCGGCCACGCACAGCCTGCAGTTTCTTACCGAAACCGGATGTCGCCGGTTTCTCCGGCTTCATCCCGACGAGGTGTGCCGGCAGGATCAGCAGCGACTCCACCAGCGAAAATACCAAACACAACAACACCACGGCCGCCAGCGACAAAGCGATCTGCGCGGTACCCCCCGGCAGCAACAGGAACGGGATGAAGAAAACCATGGTGGAGACCACAGCAAATATGACGGGCTTCGCCACCTGGCTCACACCCAGGTCCGCGGCCTCCAGTCCACTCATTCCGCGATCGTGGGCCGCATGCACAGCCTCTCCCACGATAATGGCATCATCCACCACAATCCCCAGGATCAACAGGAACGCAAACAGGGACAGCATGTTCAGCGTCACCCCGACTGCGGGCAGCAGCCAAAGAGCCCCCATAAACGCGGTGGCGATCCCGATGGTTACCCAGGCAGCAAGGGCCGGGCGCAGGAACAGCATCAGCAGAATGAACACCAGGGTCAGACCACCCAGCGCGTTCTTCAACAGCAGGTTCATCCGGTCTGAGTACATGTCTGACATGTCGGACCAGATTTCCAGCTGCATGCCCGGCGGCAATTCCTCGCGCGCCTCGTCAATAAATTTCCGAACGCGCTCGGCAGTGGCAACAACATCCAGCGGCTCACCCTGCAGCACGCGCAGGTTCATCGCACGCTTGCCGTTGAAGCGAATAGCCCCGCTTTCCTCCTCGAAACCATCGGTGATCGTGGCAACGTCACGGAGCAGCAACACTGTTCCATCGGCGCGGCTGAGCACGGGGATACGGGCGAAATCTTCAGCGGTGTAAGCCTGGCCACGGGTCTGTACCTGGATATCCCCACGATCCGAGCGGATCATGCCCGCGGGCAGATCCAGCGAAGAGCGGCTCACCGCATTGGCGACATCGTCAAAGCTCAGGTTGTAACGGCGCAGGTCTACTTCAGAGACCTCGATGGACATCTCATCCGCGCGCTCACCCCAGATATCCACCCGGCGTACGCCGGTCAGGAGCACCAGGCGATCACGCAGGTCGACGGCAATATCCTTAAGCTGGCGCTCGGAAACGTCACCACCCACGGCGATATGCATCATCTGCATTTCCCGCTCTCGCACACCAACAACCGGGCGCTCGATGCCGCCGGGGAAGGTGTTGATGCTATCGACCTTCACCTTGATATCGTTCAGCAGGCGTAGCTGGTCATAGCCCTCCTCGGCCTCCACATTCACCGTCGAATGGCTGCGGCGGGAGAAGGAATTGATCTCCTTGATGCCCTTAACCTCAGCAATGGCCTGCTCGACCCTGAGCGTCACCTGCTGCTCGACTTCCGCCGGCCCCGCGCCTGGATAGGAAATGTCGACCGAGACCGTATCGGAGGTGGCAGACGGGAAAACCTGGCGACCGACACTCTGGATACCGAAAATACCGCCGATGAGAATCATGATCATCAGCAGGTTGGCGGCCTTACTGTTGCGAACAAACCAACCGATAATGCCGTTCATGCTCAATGTACTCCCGCTGCGCCAGCGGCACCGCCTGATGACGGATCGGTTGCCGCCGTTTCAGAGTTGACGGGCTCGGCTGTATCGGCTTCGCCTGCACCGATCTGAATACCTGCAGGATTTTCATTCACGGGATTCGGCGTAATCACCATGCCGTCACGCTGGTAACCCAGGCTGGATACCACCACACGCTCACCGCTTGCAATATCGCCACGCACCCAGACTTCACTATCGACAGCCTGCAGAAGCTCCACAGAGCGGGTGCGCAGTTTATTCTCCGCATCCAGCACCAGCACATGGCTGCCTTCATGCAGGGCCTGGCGCGGAAGGCGGGTGACGTTATCCAGCGTCTTACCGGCAATATCCGCTTCCACGAACAGGCCGTTTGCCAGCGGTACGGCACCTTTATACGGTTCCTGGACCCGGGCTACGGCATAGACAAAGCGACTGCTGGAATCGATGTTGGCCTCGGTGCGCACCAGGACACCGCGCCACTCGCGCGGTTCACCGGCCACTTCTGCGGTCAGCCGAACCGCGGGACCGTTCTCGATGGACTGCCCGAGCGGCAGGTCCAGCAGGGCCAACTGGCGATCGGTGAGTGGCAACCGTACTTCGGCCACCCCGGTGCTATGAATGCGTGCCAGCCGGGTGCCGGCGGGAATGAACTGGCCCAGGTCGACATAGGTTTCCACCACACGGCCGGCAAATGGTGCCTTGACGCTGGTACGCGCCAGATTCAGCCTGGCCTGGTCACGATCGGCGCGGGCAGCTTCCACGGCCGCCTTGGCAGCGCTCAGCTGAGGCTTGCGCAGGAAAAGGTCATTGGCCGATTGGCTTCCAAGTTCACGCCACTCACGCTTGGCCTGGCGCGCACGCCCCTCTTCCTGGGAAAGGGTGGACTGGGCATTGGCCAGCTGCGACTCCGCACGGGTCAGCTGGAACTGGTAGTCCGCGGCCTCGATCTGCAGCAGCGCATCGCCATCGGTGAAAAAGCCGCCGGCCACAAAAGCATCGCTCACGCTCTCGATAGCCCCGCCAACCCGGGCCACCACATCGATCTCGTGGCGCGCGCGCACCGTACCCTGGCTCGGCACCAGCAGGGTGCGCTGACCCGGCTCCGCATAGAGCACATCGGCCACAGGCGGCAGCGCCACTTCAGGCACTTTTTTCTCCGGCTTTGGCGCCATGAGCAACAGACCTGCAACCAGAAGTGCTCCGGCGAGCACAACAACCCCAAGCAGCTTGTTTTTACTGGAGATTTCCACGGAACTTCCCACTGTTCAATTTTTGACTAGTGGCGCATTCTACCCGAATAAAAAGACAAAAGATCTGCCTGAAACGGCTGTCTATCGTAAAGAATTGCTGTTGGTCGCAAACTGCCCTGTAGGTCACACCCGACCCGGCATTGGCGATTGGTTCAGGGCGGCGCTTGGCGCATAATGGCGGCCGGAAAAAGCGGTAGCCTGGCTGCCACATCAGCAAGAAAAATAAGCAGTTGAAGTAACCTATGCTCGACATCAACAATCGCATTGCCGAGGAACTGGGCGTCCGCCCGCAACAAGTCACCGCCGCCGTAGGCCTGCTCGACGAGGGCGCCACGGTACCGTTTATCGCTCGCTACCGGAAGGAAGTGACCGGAGAGCTGGACGACTCCCAGCTCCGCAACCTGGAAGAGCGTCTGCGCTACCTGCGGGAGATGGAAGACCGCCGCGCGGCGATTCTGAAAAGCATCGACGAGCAGGGCAAGCTCACCCCAGAGCTGGCCGGGCAGATCAACGAGGCCGACACCAAGAACCGCCTCGAGGACCTCTACCTGCCCTACAAGCCCAAGCGCCGCACCAAGGGTCAGATTGCCATTGAAGCCGGCCTCGAGCCGCTGGCAGACGCGCTGTTCGAGAACCCGGGCCTGAACCCGGAAGAGGAAGCGCAGAAGTACTTCAACGACGAGCACGACATCAAGGACACCAAGGCTGCCCTCGACGGTGCCAAGTTCATCCTGATGGAGCGCTTCGCCGAGGACGCCGAACTGCTCGGCAAGCTGCGCGACTTCCTGCAGAAGGAAGGCCAGGTGCAGGCCAAGGTCATGAACGGCAAGGAAGAGGAAGGCGCAAAGTTCCGCGACTACTTCGAACACAACGAGGACTGGAGCAACATGCCGTCCCACCGCGCGCTGGCGATTTTCCGCGGCCGCAACGAGGGCATCCTGAGCATGGGCGTCGGCATTGAGCAGCCGGAAGACGCCTCTCCGCTAGACAGCCACCCGTGCGAATCCATGGTGGCCAGCCACTTCAAAATCGAAGACCAGGGCCGTGCCGCAGACAAATGGCTGCGCGAAGTGGTGCGCTGGACCTGGCGTATCAAGCTGCTGACCAGCCTGGAAACCGACCTGCTCGGCAACCTGCGCGAGCGCGCCGAGGAAGAAGCCATCTCGGTATTTGCGCGCAACCTGAAAGACCTGCTGCTGGCTGCGCCGGCTGGCCAGAAAGCCACCATCGGCCTGGATCCGGGCCTGCGCACCGGGGTCAAGGTTGCGGTAGTGGATTCCACCGGCAAGGTGCTGGACCACACCGCCATCTACCCGAACCCGCCGCAGAACCGCACGCGTGAATCCGCGCAGGTACTGGCGGCGCTGTGCGCCAAATACAATGTGGAGCTGATTGCCATCGGCAACGGCACCGCCAGCCGCGAAACCGACAAGTTTGTCGGCGATACCCTCAAGACCTACAAGCTGCCCGCGCAGAAGGTCATGGTGAACGAATCCGGCGCTTCCATTTACTCCGCCTCGGAATTCGCCGCGCGCGAATTCCCGGACCTGGATGTTACCATTCGCGGCGCCATCTCCATCGCGCGCCGCCTGCAGGACCCGCTGGCGGAGCTGGTGAAGATCGAGCCAAAGTCCATCGGCGTGGGCCAGTACCAGCACGATGTGTCCCAGACCGAGCTGGCGCGCCAGCTGGATGCGGTGGTGGAAGACTGTGTAAACGGCGTTGGTGCCGAACTCAACTCCGCCTCGGCGCCGCTATTGGCGCGCGTATCCGGCCTGAACCAGTCCATCGCCAACAACATCGTCACGTTCCGCGACGCCAACGGTGCCTTTACCAGCCGCAAGCAACTGAAAGACGTGCCGCGCCTCGGGCCCAAGGCTTTCGAGCAGGCCGCCGGCTTCCTGCGCATCCACGGCGCGGAGAACCCGCTCGACGCTTCCGGTGTACACCCGGAAGCCTATGAGGTGGTGAAGCGCATCGCAGTGAAGAATGGCCGCGAAATCAACTCACTGGTGGGCGACAGCGGTTTCCTGCGCAAGCTGAACCCTGCCGACTACACCTGCGACAAGTTCGGTATCCCGACTGTGAAGGACATTATTTCCGAGCTGGACAAACCCGGCCGCGACCCGCGCCCGGAGTTCAAGACAGCGAAGTTCGAGGACGGCGTCGAGGAGATCAAGGACCTGCGCCCGGGCATGATCCTGGAAGGTACCGCCACCAACGTCACCAACTTCGGTGCGTTCGTGGACATCGGCGTACACCAGGATGGCCTGGTGCATATCTCTGCGATGAGCGACAAGTTCATCAAGGATCCGAGCGAAGTGGTCAAGGCCGGCGATATCGTGAAAGTGAAGGTGATGGAAGTGGACGTGGCGCGCAAGCGTATCGGCCTGTCCATGCGTCTCACTGATGAGCCGGGCGAAGCCGGCGACAAGGGCGTTGCCAAGGGCAACCATCGCGAGTCACGCCAGGCCCAGCGCTACAATAGTCAGAACAACAAGCAAAGCAACCAGCGTGGCGGCCGCGGCAGCCAGGGTGGTAATGGCGGCATGGGCTCCATGGGCGACCTGCTGAAAGCAGCGATGGCGAAGAAGAAGTAGTGCCAGGCTGACTTTGCACGGACAGGTCGACGAGTGCGGCAATAACTGATCCGGGTACGATCGCCGTATTCTGTTTCCGAAACTTCGCAGGGGCGAAAATGTTTCGGAAACAGAATACCGCACTCGCACCCTGGCTCACACCAGCGAGCGGATGCCTTTGAAAACAACATTTTCTGCGTAGCAGTGCGGTATCCTCTGCCCAAAACATTTGCCGAGCAGGCAGTTTTGGGCGGAGGATACGGCGATGCTGCCGCGGACCCAGCACCGGTTCAGCCAATGGCTTTATCAGCTCCAGACAAAAAACGCCTGCAGGAATTCCTCGACGCCACGCGGGAAAATACCGAGTCTTTTCTCGGTTACCCGGTCTCCAAGGACTTCGCGTTCGAAGACCTGATGGAATTCCTCAAGTACCCGCTCAACAACCTGGGCGACCCCTTCAGTGATTCCACCTGGCGCGTCGACAGCCGCGCATTCGAGCGCGAGGTGATCACCTTCTTCGCCGAACACCTGCGCGCGCCCGCCAACGACTGGTGGGGCTATGTCACCAATGGCGGTACCGAGGGCAACCTCTACGGCCTTTACCTCGCGCGGGAACTGCTACCCAAGGGGATTGTGTATTACTCGCAGGACACGCATTACAGCGTGGCCAAGAACCTGCATTTCCTCGGCATGCGCCACATCATGATCCGCTCGCAGGCAAATGGCGAGATCGACTACGACGATCTGCGCGAGACCCTGCGCGCACGGCGCGACATTCCGCCGATCATCTTCGCCAATATCGGCACCACCATGACCGAGGCCAAGGACGACCTGAAAAAGATCAAGGGCATCCTCGATGAAATGGCCTTCAGCCAGCGCTACATCCACAGCGATGCCGCACTGTGCGGCGGCATGGCGCCATTTATGGAACCGCGCCCCGCTTTCGATTTTGCCGACGGCGCCGACAGTATCTCCATCAGCGGGCACAAGTCCTTCGGCTCGCCGATTCCCTGCGGCATCGTGCTCGCGCGCAAGTGCAACGTGGACCGCATCGCACGCTCGATCTCCTACATTGGCAACCTGGATACCACCATTACCGGGTCGCGCAATGGCTTCACACCATTGGTGCTCTGGCACACGATCAAGAGCCTGGGTGTCGACGGTCTCAAGGCGCGGATAGACCACGCGCTGGATAATGCCGGTTATGCGGAAACCGCCATGCGCCATGCGGGCATCGAGGCGTGGCGCAACCCCGGCGCGATTACCGTGGTGTTCCCGCAGGTGGCCGAGTGCGTGAAGCAGAAGTGGCAGCTGGCCACCGCCAACGGCCAGAGCCATGTAATCTGCATGCCCAACGTGACGCGTGCACAGGTCGATGCACTCATTGAAGATATACTGGCTAACCCGGTTGAATCAAAGCAATAGTATTTAGCGATGCGAGACGGACAAGCTGACATGCAGGAAACGACTTTCATGAAGAAAGCATTCAGCTGGCTGAAAACCCTGTTGCTATTAGCCGTCGTCGCCGGCGCGATCAGCTGGTACCAGCAGCGGGATATGCCAAGCGGAAAAGCGCTGCACCTGCGCGGTCCCGACATTACCGCAGCCGCATCGCAGCAGGCAGAGCTGGACCTGCATCGCATGGCTGAGGACGGCCCGGTGCTGGTTTACTTCTGGGCGACCTGGTGCGGATACTGCCGCGTGGTTTCGCCGGCAGTAGATGGGATTGCAGAAGACCATCAGGTTATTTCAGTTGCACTGCAGTCCGGCAGCGCTGATGAAGTCCGCCAGTATCTGCATGACAAGGAGCTGGCCTTCCCGACCATCAACGACAACAGCGGCATCCTCTCTTCACAGTGGGGCGTACGTGTCACCCCCACTATCGCCATTATCGACAGCCAGCGCGAGATCGCCTGGGTGACGTCCGGCATTACCACTGAGGCCGGCCTGCGCGCCCGGCTTGCAGTTACCCGCTAGCCTGCCTCATCAGAACCATTATCGTCGTGCTCCGCCCCCACCCTCGAACCGCGGCCGCGCACAGGGTTGAATTCACGCGCAAAGATTTCCCAGAACGCCACGAACAGTGCCGCCAGCAGGGGCCCCATCACAAAACCGGAGACCCCAAACAACACAAAACCACCGAGGGTGGAGAACAGCACCAGGTAATCTGGCAGCTGCGTGTCGCGGCCCACAAGGATCGGGCGCAGCAGGTTGTCAGCGAGACCAATGACCAGCACTCCATAAGCCACCAGCACGGTCGCACTGATCAGTTCGCCCGTCGCAAACAGGTAAATGGCCACCGGCACCCATACCAGCGGCGGCCCCATGGCAGGCACCAGTGACAGTACCGCCATCAAAACCGCCCACAGCATTGCACCGGGAATATCGAGAATCCAGAAAATCAGGCCGCCGAGAGCCCCCTGCACCACGGCCACCAGCAGGTTGCCCTTGATGGTCGCGCGGGTCACTTCGGCCACCTTGTCAAACAGCAGATGTTCGCGCGCATCCCCCATCGGCAGCGCACGCTTGAATTTCTCCAGCAGCGCCTGGCCATCACGGAGCAGGAAGAACGTGAGATACAGCATCAACGCAAGGCCGACGAAAAACTGCGCCGTGTTCTGACCGAAGCTGATAGCGTGCTTGCCGACAAAGCGGCTCGCGTTCACCGCCCCTTCCAGCGTCTGTTTTTGCAGCTCATCCAGGTCGACATCGAGGCGCTCGACCAGCCCGGGAAGACCGGGAATCGCCGAGCGGATACTGTGCAGGATCTTTCCAAGGTCTATCTCTCCGGCCTGAATTTTCTGATAGAAACTGACCGCTTCATTTACGACCGATGCGGATATCAGCAACACCGGCAGGACCGCAAGCACGATACTCAGCAACAGCACCGCCAGTGCCACCAGGTTTTGTCGCTGGGGGTACTTCAGCAGCAGTTTTTTGTGTAGCGGGTGGAACAGGACCGTAACCACACCCGCCCAGAAGATGGCAAAGAAGAATGGCTTCAGCAACCAGCCGAAGGCCAGGGTGATCAACAATAACAGTGCGAGGAAAAATACCTGTTCCAGTTTTTCCTGCATGCCAATCCCCCGGCCCACCACTGTCGCCGAATCAACGGCGGCAGATCTGGTCCGCCATCCAGCCGACGGTGCCGGCGTAGTAGGTAGAGTTGTTGTAGGTCATGATGGTGTCGAAGTTG
Source organism: Biformimicrobium ophioploci (assembly GCF_030270605.1). Lineage (GTDB taxonomy): Bacteria > Pseudomonadota > Gammaproteobacteria > Pseudomonadales > Cellvibrionaceae > Biformimicrobium > Biformimicrobium ophioploci. Next base: position 113,666 of record NZ_BSYJ01000004.1, on the reverse strand, counting down.
CGGAACGCGAGGAACGCAGGCCCGCCGTCCGGCGTCACGATGCGACCACTCAGTGAGGACGGCACGCCGCCCGGCACCTGCACGCCCATGGCCTTCCACTCCGCGGCGCTCTTGCGGGTCTTGCGGTCCACGTGGGAGCGGCTGAAGTTGCGCGGCAGGCGCACTTCAACGGCCCAGGGCTGACCCGCCTGCCAGCCATTGCTGCGCAGGTAGTTGGCAATGGAGCCGAGCGCATCCGGAATGCTGTTCCAGATATCCTTGCGGCCGTCGCCATTGTAATCCACCGCATAGTTCTTCCAGCTGGTGGGCAGGAATTGCGGATGGCCGGAGGCACCGGCCCACTCACCCACAAACTGGCCAAGGGATACCTGGCCCGAGTGGACGATATGGAAGGCCTGGATCAACTGCTTGCGGAAGAAGGCCTTGCGATTGGAATCGTACGCAAGCGTTGCCAGGGACGGGATCACCGGGAAGCTGCCCTTGAAGCCGCCATAGGCAGTCTCCAGCCCCCAGATGGATGCGATCACACAGGAGTCCACGCCGTAGCGGCGTTCGACGCTGCTCAATGTAGATTTGTACTTTGCGTACTTCTGCCGACCGATGCGGATACGCGCGGCATCTGCGCGGGAGCTGCGATATTTTAGGAACGACAGGCGTCGCTCCGGCTGGCTCTTGTTGAGTTTCTTGACCTTGCGATCCGGCTGCCTGGCTGATGCCATGGCCCGGTCGAACAGGCTTGGCGGGATACCGCTGGCCACCACTTCGCGTTTCAGGTCCGCCTTCCACGCGTCCCAGCTACCGCGCGCTTCCGCGCTTTGCGGTGACTGCAGCAACAGCAGGCTGCACACACCAGCTCCGATCAGAATACTTTTGAATTGCACGATACACCCCGGATACTACTTATTTCCTCTCCAGAGTATAGAAGGCTTTTTGCGCCACGCTTTCCTACACCGCCAGGCCGAGTAAATTAGCCCTACCACCGCCTAAAGCCGCAGGTATCGATATGGAACCGTATGCCGCTGTAGATACCCAGCCCCATATTCCAGTCACGCCCGGCCTTGCCGTGCATCTTGCGCAGGCGCGATACCAGCTTCTTGCGTGAGGTGGGGTTTTGCGGAATCAGGTCGACACCGCAGAAATGCATGTGCTTGCTGCGCCGGGATCCGCCGGCCTTGCGGTTGTATTCAGGGGTCCGCCAACCGGACAGCACGTGCACAGGCCCCACCACCGGCACCACTTCGTCGCGGATCGCCTGCAGGGTCCGTACCATGGACGGCCACTTACTTTCCGGCGGCATGGCAAACGGCGGCTCCTCTACCATCAACCAGTCAGTGCCCTGACGCAGCAGTTCGAACGGTGGCACCACGCCCTCCACGCCCTCACTGGACAGGAAATTGCGCAGTTTGTCGAAACGATTACTCTCCTCTGTTTCGAACAGGTAGGCGGAAAACATGGTGCGCGACGGCGTATTGTAACCCTGTAGCACACTGATCGCCGGCAGCGCCGTGGGGATTTCATCCGGCGCGCTGACCGGTACCGGTTCCCGAATCAGCAGATAGATCACCAGTGACAGCAGGGCCGCCGCCAGCGTAGCCAGCCAGCTGGCGGTACGACGCTTGATCCGGAACTCGATGTAGTCTGACTTTTCAGCTTCTATCGACATGCTTCACCAGTACTTCTGCGCAGTGCTGCAGGATGCGGCCGGCGGGTCCATTCGCTCGCAGTTGGTGAGCCACCAGAGGCGCGCACCGCAGAATACCAGTAACGATACGATCACGACCACGACCATGCGATTGATAGGACTGCTCCCCGTCGCTCCTGGCGACTGCCTCAGTCCCTAACGATAGTCGAGTTTTGCGCCATCGGCGGGTTTTGCATTCTGGGAATAGCTCTTGACCTTGCAGCGCTGTTTAGCTTCTCTAAGTAAACAGTGACTCGGAAAAACGCGTTACCAAAAAATCCTGCCCGGCATGCGGGCAACCTTTCACCTGACGGCGAAGGCAAAATGAAGCTGGTCTGGTTTCTCAATAATCTGCGCAGCCATGACAATCGGCCACTGAATCGGGCCTGCGATCCGGAGCATGGTAATGAACCAGTTGTCGCCCTCTACTGTTTTGATCCGCAATTTTTCAACAGTGATGAGTTCGGATTCCCGCGCACCGAAAAGTTTCGCGCGCAGTTTCTCCTGCAGAGCCTGGAAGATTTACAACAGCAGCTATCCGACCTCAATATTCCGCTACTGATACGCTTGGGTACACCCGCACAGATTATTCCAGAGCTTGTCGCCGAACACGGTATAACCGAGCTGTTTTTGCAATATGAGTGGACGCGAGATGAACGCACTGCGCTGGCGTCCCTGCGCGCGGCACCTGCTATGGACGCAGTGCACATCCACATGGATTACGACCAGTTTCTCATCCATCCAGACGACCTACCGTTTGCGGAAGTCGCAGAGTTACCGGAAGTGTTTACCCAGTTCCGCAAGGTGGTTGAGCGACAGTTACCCATACGCACGCCGCTGCCCACCCCCACACCGCGATCCGGAAGAAATCTCACAGCAGCAGGTGGCAGCTCGCCATTGCCGACACTTGAAGAGCTTGGACTGGAGCAACCGGTAGCAGACCCTCGCAGTGCTTTTCCCTTCACCGGTGGTAGTGCCGCGGGCAAGCAACGTATAGAGGAATATTTCTGGCGCAGCGAAAACATTACCCGCTACAAACAAACCCGCAACGGCCTGATAGGCACCGAATACAGTAGCAAACTCTCCGCCTGGCTGGCGAATGGCAGCCTGTCGCCACGAGAGGTGCATGCAGAATTGAAACGTTTCGAACGGGAAGTACAGGCCAACGAAGACACCTATTGGCTGCAGTTTGAACTGCTGTGGCGCGACTACTTCAAATACATATCACTCAAGCACGGTGATCGCCTATTCGTCCTGAGCGGTATTCGCGCGCGGGATTACACGTGGCAGCTGGATGAGAAAAAGCTTGTGGCATGGATAGAAGGGCGCACACCCTACGATTTCGTCAACGCCAATATGCGCGAATTCGCCACTACAGGCTGGATGAGCAACCGCGGGCGGCAAAATGTAGCGAGCTACTGGGCGAAGGAACTGCAGCAGGACTGGCGCGCCGGCGCCGCCTGGTTTGAGAGTCAGCTCATCGACTATGACGTACACAGTAACTATGGAAACTGGATGTATAACAGTGGCGTGGGTAATGACTCGCGAGACCGCAGGTTTAATATCGAGCGACAGGCAGAAAATTACGATCCGGACAGAGCTTATCGCAACTTGTGGCTCAGTAATTAGATAGGGTTAGCTCAGTACCGGTGCGCCCGATGGCACGAAACGTGATTTCTTTAGGGAAGTCGTCATACATTTTTGAAATGCAACCTGCGACACATTGCCAGCGGACAAAAAAGCCGGCTATTAAGCCGGCTTTCGCGGGCGGCCAGGTGGCCGCCTTCAGAGAGTAGGGAGCACTTAGCCCTGCGGGCCGGCGTTCTCGATGCCGCTACCCACTTCGAACTTCTTGATGTTCTCAGCAAACAGCTTGGCCAGCTTGGTCGCCGCCGCATCGTAGGCGCCCTTGTCCGCCCAGGCTTCACGCGGGTTCAGGTAGGACTTGTCCACACCCGGTACTTCCACAGGGATATCCAGGTTGAGGATATCCAGGTGCTCGGTGGCCACACCTTCGAGGGCACCGCTCTGGATGGCCGCAACCACCGCGCGGGTGACCGGAATCGGGAAGCGCTTGCCCTGATGTTGAGAAGAGCCACCGGAGCCACCGGTCCAGCCGGTGTTCACCAGGTACACGTTGGAGCCGAACTCCTCGATACGCTTCATCAGCAGGTCCGCATACTCGCGCGGTGCGCGCGGCATGAACGGCGCACCGAAGCAGGTGGAGAAGGTCGGGTGGATACCGGCCTCGGCGCCCAACTCGGTTGAGCCAACACGGGCGGTGTAACCGGACAGGAAGTGATACGCGGCCGCTTCCTTTGACAGGATGGAAACCGGCGGCAGTACACCAGACACATCACAGGTCAGGAAAATCACGTTCTTCGGCTCGCCCGCGCGGTTTTCCAGCTGGCGCATTTCGACGTGCTCCAGCGGGTAAGAACAACGACCGTTCTCGGTCAGGGAGGTATCGTCGTAGTCCGGCACGCCGGCTTCGTCGGTCACCACGTTTTCAACGATGGCACCGAAACGGATCGCGTCCCAGATTACCGGCTCGTTTTTCTGGCTCAGGTTGATGGTCTTGGCGTAACAGCCGCCTTCCATATTGAACACCGCGCCCTTGGCCCAGCCGTGCTCGTCATCGCCGATCAGGTAACGCTCAGGATCTGCAGACAGGGTGGTCTTGCCGGTGCCGGAAAGGCCGAAGAACAGGCAGGTATCGCCGTCTTTGCCAACGTTGGCGGCACAGTGCATCGGCATCACGTCTTTCTCCGGCAGCAGGAAGTTCTGCACGGAGAACATGGCCTTCTTCATCTCACCGGCATAGCGCATGCCGGCCAGCAGGACCTTGCGCTGGGCGAAATTGATGATCACGACGCCTTCAGAATTGGTGCCGTCGCGCTCCGGGTCACATTCGAAGTTGGCGGCGTGCAGGATGCGCCACTCTTCCTTCGCCTGCGGGTTGTACTTCTCCGGACGGATAAACATATTGCGGCCGAACAGGTTGTGCCACGCGGTCTGGGTGGTGACCTTGACCGGCAGGTAGTGGTCTTCGTCCTGGCCAACGTGCAGGTGCTGCACGAAAGAATCGCTGGCAGCGACGAAGCTCTCGACACGGCTCCACAGCGCATCGAACTTGTCCTGCGGGAACGGGCGATTGACGTTGCCCCAGGCAATGCTGTCGGCAGTGGAAGGCTCTTCCACCACAAAGCGATCTGCCGGGGAGCGGCCGGTGCGGGCGCCGGTGGTGGCCAGCAGCGCGCCAGTGGCGGTCAGCTTGCCTTCACCGCGGGTGATTGCTTCTTCAACCAGTCGAGCGGAAGCCAGGTCCTTCAGTACTACCGTCGCTTCGTCCAATCGTGCCATTCGTCGAATACCTTTAATCTGATCCTGCATCTGCATCCGTGCAGCGCAGCAGGCGCCACCCGGATTTTTGGGGGCGCCATTATGGCAAAGTTCAATGCGGGTTAATACCGAAGTCCGGCGATTTTTGCGCAATGAAAGCCCAATTCTCCTGAATATTCAGGATAGAGATTGCAAATACGACAAATACTACAAAAAAAGGGTTTTTCTGTAGTTTTCCTACAAAAAATATCGCCCGTTTTTTACTAACTTTTGGTCAGTGCAGGGTCTGCGTCGGCGAACCAAACAGGGCGTCAATATCGTTACTGTCGAAACGATATTGCTGGTTGCAAAACTGGCAGTCGGCCGCGATTTCGCCTGCGGATTCCTGCAACAATTCGCGCACCTCTTCCTCACCCATCGCCACCAGCGCCTGCTCACTGCGCTCGCGCGAGCAGCTGCAGCGGAAACGGATATCCGACATGCCCATATCGGCCGGTGCCAGCTCGTGGAACAGCCGGTACACCAGCTGGTCATGCGGCAGGTTGTGCAGTTCCTCTGCGGTGACGGTTGCCGCCATGGCAACGGCATCATCCCAGGCCTGGGCATTTTCCTCGGCGGTGGCGGCGTTATTACCGGGCATGATCTGCAACATGATGCCACCGACGGTATCTGCCGCCGCCTCCAGCCAGAAGCGGGTGGCTAGCTGTTCGGAGCGCTCGAAGTAGTGCTCCAGGCAGCCCGCCAGGGTATCGGCTTCCATCGGCACCATGCCCTGGTAACGCGACCCTTTGGCCGGGTCGATGGTGATGCTGAGCACCGCATTTTCCCCCAGCAGCTCGCGCAGGCCGGCGCCCTCCGGAATGACCGCATCCGCCTCCAGCCGCGCAATACCGCGCAGGTCACTGTGGTGGGTACACTCCGCCATGATCAGTGGCATGTTGCCATCGCCGCGCGCCTGCAGCGTCAGGATGCCCTCAAACTTGAGGGTGGTGGACAGCAGGCAGGCCGCCGCCAGAAACTCGCCCAGCAGGTGTGCCGCGGGCGCCGGCAGGCTGTTGTTGGAGAGGATGTCGCGATAGGCGTCACCCAGGGTGACTACCTGGCCACGAATATCGTGACCGGAGAATATAAAGCGTTGAAGCTGGTCTGACATGTCGATCGCCGGTTGAAAAATGCGCGCATTCTAGAGCATAGCGTGCAGCGGCAAAAGGTGACCCGCCTGCACGATAAGGGTGAGATCGCCGAAGGCGAGTTGATGGACAACTATGTGACCCTCCTCGCCGGCATCTTCCGCGGCGTACGCTTCGGTGCCGCCAGCGCCCAAGTTGCGGGAGGCCCATTGCGGATATGGCGCCAATTGTCCGAGGAGGTCGTATGGGGCATGTTTAAACCAGAGTACCTGATCCCGACGATGAGCATGTGACTCGCCTTCCCGTAGTCAGAAAATATACCCGGCGGGCGACTGTACTGGCCGCGGCATTTGTGAGAGGGTACGGGCAGGGTTGGCTTGTAGCTCCTGTCAGATTTTGTGATTCTTTTTTAGCAGCCCGCAAAACCTGGGGCCATCCGCTTGACACTATCGCTCCAGCGTCTGATTCGATTCTCGATCAAGGAGATTTATCATGCGATTTGGGGTTCTGGTATTCGGCTTCGTTTTAACGCTTCCGGCATCTGCCCATGCGGTCGATCATGCCCTTGGAATTGAGATCGGCCCCGCAGGCACCTCCGGCAGCCCATGTGCCAACTTTTCCACGAACTATGATTGTGATGATAGCGATCAGGCCTTCCGTCTTTTTTACGGTCTAAGGGTCTCGGAACAGTTTGAACTCCGGCTGGGCAGCACTTTTTTCGATGTTCGCTTGACGGATGATGTCGACCCGATTTTTAACGCCCCCAGTGTAAGCTCGAGTATTACTGATGCCGCACTGTTATGGCGAAGCCCCATCAATGACTGGGTGCAATGGCATGCGAAAGGTGGCCTGGGGTACTGGGAGGAATCCCGGTCCGGCGGTGCTTTTCTCGGTGGGGGAGACAGCTCCAGCGGGGTGGTACCACTGCTAGGCTTCGGGGCTGAACTTGGCAAGGGTCCTTTGAGGTTTGGCCTGAATCTGGATGCTTACCCGGGTGCGGCAGAAACGGATCTGCTGTATTTCTCCAGCATCGGCTTGCAATTTATTTGGTAGCGGGAACGGCATCAGCCACTTCGCGCCAGGCCGCAGAGCCGATGTCCTGCCCAGCGGCTAGGTATCAGCGTGGCCGCCACTGTAACGCAACGTGTGGTACTTCGCCTCGACGACCGTGCAGCGCAATCCATCGAGTCGCTGGCGGAGTACGCCGAAGGCGGGTCGCGCCAGCGACTCACTGGCGGCCCTGGTGTTCTGCAACTGGTGAAGGGTGACTGATATCAGGTCACAGCGCGGAAGTATGCGGTGTGCGCCCCTTGCCCGCCGCTGCGCTGGAATCGAACAGCCCCGGCGAATGGCGTGCGGGGATATGGTAGGTTTCCAGGATCAGCGGCTGTTGCCTGCTGGCCTCCTCGTGTTCCAGCACCATCATGTATCCCGCATCATCCTCCATTCGAACGAATGCCTCGCTGTTGTCTTCCAGCATCCGCGCAAACGACAGGAAATCCCGTACGGGCTTGCCGTTCACCTGTTCCACGATCCAGTTCTTCCAGTCGTGATAACCCAGGTTGATCGCCGCGGGCAGGACCTTGAGTGCGACCACCAGCTCCTTGCGATCGGCGTCGGCCCACTGGCTGCGCGCGTGCAGGAAATCCACCGGCGCCTTGGAGTGCCAGCTGCTGCCCCAGCGCTTGATCAGGTTCATATTGAGCGGCACAAACACCACACCCCCATAGATGTAGTATTGCGGCAGCTCGTCGTACTGTTCGGCGAGTACCAGGGTGCGAGACAGCGGCGGTTTGCCCAGCTCTACCTCCAGTGTCTGCTCCTCGCCATCGCGCGCAACCTTCACCTTGATCTTGTCACCGACATGGTGTCGGTCGATGGCGAAATGGTAGTTGGTGCGCTGATTCGGGCGCCATTCCACGGTCCGGTCCTCGGCAACCTCCATACCATCGACCTCGAGAATCACATCGCCGAGCTTGAGTACCCCGGCAGCCTTGGAGTCCTCGAATACCCTGACCACCAGCGCACCTTCCTGGTCGTCCTCCAACCCTGCAATGGCGCGCATCGAGGGGCTCTCCATGTTCTGGGTTACCGCGCCGAGTTCCGGGAAACCATCGTGGCTGCCGTCACCGGCGTCTTCCAGTACATGCCGAATCACGATGGGCGGCACGAAGTAACCAAGGTTTTCTGCGCGCTGGCTGGTATTGGCCTGCATCACCACACCGACAATACGCCCACCGGAAATTACCGGGCCACCGCTGTTGCCCGGGTTGATGGCGGCATCGATCTGGCCGGCCATCAGGTAACTGTCAGCGTGGGCGTAGTACTGGTGCTCGACCCGCGACAGCACGCCGCGGGTAATGGACAGCGACTTGCCGCCAATGGGGTAGCCGTACACCGTAACTTCCTGTTGCAGCTCCGGCAGGTCGCCGATGCGCAGGGCACGCGTGCCCTCGAAAAAGCTCTCGTCGTCGACGGAAAGCACAGCGAGGTCCGCCTCGTGTGAAATCACGTCCACGCGCGCACGGTATTTCTTGGCGTCGCCGTGGCGCTGTACCTGTATATAGCTGCCATTGGCAACGACATGGGCGTTGGTGAGGATGCGGTTATCGGCAATGACGGCACCGGAGCCGTTGAGCTGCTTGGCATTCAGAAGCGCCCACGGGTTGAAGTAATCCGGCGCTGCCGCAGTGGTATATATCTTGATGATCGAACGCTTGATGCGCTCGATCTCTGCCGTGTCGGCGTGGGCAAGGGGGACGAGGAACAGCCCCAGGGCCAGGACCGCGAGAATTTTACGCGCCATTTCGTACTCTTCTTCCTTAAAATTTTTATTGACGATATTTGGACCGGCAAACACGCCGTCGGTTTCGTCAATTTAGCAGTTCCCTGTGAAGATGACCGAAATTGCTTCCTGTTTACTTTTTCAGGCTACTTGTCCATATCCTCACGGAAGCGATGGATCTGGCGCCGCTGCTTCTTGGTGGGGCGGCCCTCGCCCGCACGCGGCACCGCACCGGCCTTGCGCGCGGCTTCCTGTTCGGCGCGTTTCTGCGCGCTGTCCTCGGTCTCTCGATAGAGTTTCTGCGCCTCGGGCGCACCGCGACGCTGGTCTGACAACGCCAGCACCTCGACGGTTTTCTCATCCCAACCCTGGCGCACCACCAGCAGGGTGCCCACCACAATTTCCTTGCTCGCTTTCACGCGCTGGCCATCGCAGTGCACCTTGCCGCCCTCGATCGCCTGCTTGGCGATGCTGCGGGTCTTGAAAAAACGTGCGGCCCAGAGCCACTTGTCGATACGGACTTTATCCATTGACATCTTGCGCGCTTTCGATTGGCATCACTTCATCGAAGTGGGTAATGGCCGGGAATTCATCGATCTCCCGCACCGGTCCGCGGCTGTCCGGCTGGCGCACGCAGAGCAGGTGGCGGATGCCGTATTTGTGCGCGGAGCGCAGCACCGGCAGGCTGTCGTCCACGAACAGGGTGCGCGCCGGGTCAAAGGGCTCACTCTCCTGCAACGCCACCCAGAAATCCTGCGCCTCTTTCGGATGGCGGAAATCATGCGAGGAGACCACGCTATGCAGCCACTGGTCGATGGCAGTCTCACGCAGCTTTAGCCCCAGCGCATCCCGGTGCGCATTGGTGGCGAGGATCACGCGCTTGCCGGCACCGAGCAGCCCCTCCAGAAACGCCTCGGTATGGGGACGAATCGCAATCTTGTGGCGAATCTCCTCCTTGAGCGTCAGCATGTCCATATCCAGCCGTTCCGACCAGTAGGCCAGGCAGTACCAGTCCAGTTGGCCGCGGATCGCATCCATGTCTGCCAGTAGCTGTTCACGTACCTCATCCGGCCCCACACCGCGTTGCTCTGCGTAGCGATTCGGCAGGTGCTCCAGCCAGAAATAATTATCGAAGTGCAGATCCAGCAGGGTGCCGTCCATGTCCAGCAGCACCGTATCAACATTCTTCCAGTCCACCGGGTTCACTCCTGTGTACTCCCCGCCTGCTGCGCAGCCTGACGCCGGAGCAGGCCGCTGACAATCAACAGCTGGGCCAGATAATAAGTGACCATGATGGCAACATCAGACCCAACGAACGGCTGCACGAATTTATTGATGGCGATCAGACTGTCCGACAACATAAACGCCAGCGCGCCGGCGAACAGTACCCCGGAGGGCGGGCTTACCGCGGCAGCGCAGACCGCCATGGCGGTGATGGCGCACAGGTACACCGCAACCGGCGCCTGCATGCCGGCCGCCAGCGGCAGGATGATGACAGCCAACGCCACTGCGGCTGCAATTAGCGGGGCAATACGGCGACTGAAGATGCCCGCGCGCCACTCGGCCTCGCGCAGGAAATTGTAGGTATAAATCAGCTGTGCGATCAGGAAAGCGCCGAGGCCGGAGACAAACTGCCCCGGGAATTGCAGTGCAAGCAGCACATCGCCCAGGGCCGAAAACAATAACGCCGCTGTAATACCCGCGCGCAAGCGCCCGCGCAGGTTGCGCCAGGCCACCCAGGCCAGCAGCAGGATTGGCAGCGGCTTCAGCAGGACCGGCAGGAGCCCCTCTACTGACATTGCACGCAGCACAATAAACACACAGCCCATTGCCACGAACAGTAGAGTCTGGTTCCGCGTCAGTGCTGTTGTCATCGTATTTCCCATATTCATCGTTATGTGTCTCGCCCTGCCACCGACCGGCGTTTTCAGGAATTTCCGCATACCCTATCGGTGCAGTCGCAGGCGGCCTATAATCCCCGCCTTTATCGTAAAACTCAACCGGGATAGGGTATGGACAAGGCGCTTCTGGAACAGGTCATCACAATCGCACAACAGGCCGGTGAGGCCATTCTTGAGGTTTACCAGCGCAGCGAAGGGATGGACATCCAGACCAAGCAGGATGATTCGCCGGTGACCGCAGCGGACCTGGCAGCCCACGCAATCATGGAACCCGCACTCGCGGCACTGCTGGACGGCGTGCCGGTACTCAGCGAGGAGTCCAAGCTGCCGCCTTTCGACGTGCGCGGCCAATGGCAAAGCTACTGGATTATCGACCCACTGGACGGCACCAAGGAATTCATCAAACGCAATGGCGAATTTACCGTCAACATCGCGCTGGTTGAGGACGGCATCCCGGTCATGGGCGTGGTACACGTGCCTGTACTGAATATCACCTACGCCGGCGGTCGCGACCTGGGCGCCTTCAAGATTGCAGACGGCACCCGTACAGCGATCAGCAGCCGCAAGCTGGCGCAGCACATCGACAGCGGCAAGCCGGTCGAGGTTGTGGCCAGCCGCAGTCACGGCGCCGACGCCGTCGATGCCCTGATGAACCGGATCCAGGGCGCTCTCGGGCCGGTAGACACCAAAAACATGGGCAGCTCGCTCAAGCTATGCCTGGTCGCCGAGGGCGCCGCAGACCTGTATCCGCGCCTGGCACTGACCAGCGAGTGGGATACCGCTGCGGCGCAGGCGGTCGTGGAGGCCGCGGGAGGCATCGTCGTGGACGACAAGTTCCAGCTGATGCGCTACAACACCAAGGAAGACATCCTCAACCCGTTCTTCTATGTGATCGGCGATCCTTCCTACGACTGGAAGCCACTGCTGCTGGGCTAATCCCCGCCCCCTCCTGATTGCCGCCGTGCCAGATACCGTGGCGCGGCGCGCAAAATCCCGCTATACGTCCTAAGCTTTATCAATACGGCGCGATTTTTCGCACTCAAAGGAAAAGCTGGAGATGTAATGCCATGGCCAATCCCCGCAGTGCTCACCTCAATTACTTGGCCTCCCGAAAACTGGCGGGGCAACTGGAGCATGAAATCGACTGGCTCGAACGCCAGGTCAGTGAACTGCATGGCACAGAAGAGAAACTGGACTTCGCCCTGCTGCAGACTTACAAGGAAATGATTTTCAGTCGCAAGCAGATGCTCACTGAAATCCGCGGGCGCTGATTTTTGGTGCCGCGTCGACACTGGCTGGCAATGCCATTGCCCAGCCTCTAAATCCAAAAGGCGCCGCCTAACCGGCACACCGGTAAATATTCCGTAAAGCCGCGTCATATAAAATGTTTTCCCGCTTCACTTCACAAGTTTGCGGCGCCAACTTTCCTACCTAGATTTTTTTTCTGGCTACCCTTTCGTTTGTGCATTTCGTCAATAAGAGCTCAAACTTATGCGGTACCCGGTGGTCGTACATAATTTTCAGTATTCCGGCTTCGGCGCAATCGCCCCGGACCTGCCCCACTGCCATGTGCATGGCGAAACACTCGACGAAACCCTGCAGAAAATGGCAGAGACCATCGTCGATCGATTGGACGAGCTGCAGGCACTGGGCGAGCCCATCCCTGCCCCCGCAACCATCGATCACTATCGCAATAATCCGGCCTTCAAGGATGGCATCTGGGCGATTGTCGATATCGTCCACACCCAGCCTTCAACCTGAGAACCTGACACAACCTGAAAGCAACCAGCAGAGACCCGTTCAGTTACAGCCATTCCAAGCAGCATTCGGCTAATGACCAGGGAACGAATAGGAAAAACACCCCGGAGTCACCATGAAAAGAACCATCGCATTTTGCGCCGCGCTGTCCGCACTCGCTTCCGGCAACGTCCTTGCCGACTGGAACAATCCCCTCGATGGATTCTGTCGCGGTGAATACTTCCTGACCACCAGAGTCGGTGGCGGCGTGGGTGAGATTGATGGCGGCTGGGGACAAAGCTTCGATGACGCCTTTATCAGCTTCGGCGTTCAGGAGGCATGGTCAGGCTTCGAGGTGGCGTTCAAGTACCTCACCGCTGACGGCGACTTTGGCGATCTGGACCAGTACTCCGTCGACTTCAATTTCGACCTGGCGCCCGATTGCGACATCATGTGCCTCTACCTCAAGATGGGCTGGAACTATGGAGATTTTGACCTCGATCGCGTCCGGCTATCAGCATTACCCGATGACTTCGAGGTGACCGATGAGGAAATAGGACAGCGATATGTCGACCTCCTCGGCGAGAGTGAAAACGATGACTGGTTCAGCTGGGGCATCGGCTTCCAATACAAGTGGACTGACCGCCTGATTACCGCAATCGAATACAACCACCACAATGTTGGCCGGGTCGGCGACTACACCATGGACAAGATGGAGAACATCCAGCTTTCCCTGACCTGGCGCTTCGGCAAGACCTGGAACACAGCGCCACCGTATACCGAATACGACAGCGGCAGGCCAATCGATTTTCCTTACTCGAAGTGACACTGAGAACTGTTTGCCAAAATTTGTGGGAGAACCACTCCAGAAAGCATCTTTCAAGACCGAAATCCGATAACTAAAACAGGCAGAATCCATGCTACCGGTGAAAAAAGCAGTCATCCCCGTCGCCGGGCTTGGCACGCGTATGCTTCCTGCCACGAAGGCAATTCCAAAGGAAATGCTTCCTGTGGTTGATAAGCCTCTGATCCAGTATGTGGTCAATGAAGCAGTGTCTGCAGGCATTAACGAAATCGTACTGGTCACCCATGCCAGCAAAAATGCGATCGAGAACCACTTCGACACCTCCTTTGAGCTGGAGGCGCAACTCGACAAGCGCCAGAAGCGCCAGCTGCTCAATGAGGTGCGATCGATCATACCGCCCGGTGTCACAGTAATTTCGGTACGTCAGGCCGAGGCGAAAGGCCTAGGTCACGCGATCCTCTGCGCCAGGCCGGTAATTGGAGAAAATCCCTTCGCCGTATTGTTACCGGATGTACTGATCCACGACCAGCCTGCAGACTCTGCAGGCAATAACCTAACCGAAATGCTTTATAACTATCAATCGAGCGGTCGCGCGCAGGTAATGGTGGATCCGGTTCCATGGAAAGACGTGGCGCATTACGGCATCGTAGACTGTCTGGACTCACAGCTGGCGGAACGCGGAACAACCAGGGTTTCGGGCGTGATTGAGAAACCGTCGATAGATGCCGCACCGTCAAATATGGCGATAGTTGGACGCTACATTTTCCCGGCTGATATCTGGCCGCTCCTCGCGAGCACACAACCGGACAATTCCGGTGAAATCCAACTAACCGATGCCATGCTGCCTCTCGTAAAGGAATCGCGACTCGACGCGTTCCGGCTCGCAGGAAAAAGTTTCGATTGCGGCAGCAAAATCGGTTACATGAAAGCCCAACTGCACTACATCCATGGTCACCCAGAATTTCTGCGCGACCGTGACAAGACTCCAGCGAAAGTACAGATGCCAATTACTGAATAACCCTCCCGATTTTTTCTGCGTACCTGGCGTACAGGAACTGTAGGAACCGAAAAAAGAAAACCAAAATGACAAAAAACCCTCTAGAAATGGCCATGCAGACCGCTCTTGTCTACCTTCAAATGTACAGTCTGGCAGTCCCCACGCCACTGCCAAAGCGCAAATAACTTTTATAAATATTCCGGGTCCAGATCTATGACCGCTTCACGGAAAAAAATCCTCGCTTCTGCTTCACCAGGCGGTCACTGGAAACAACTGCTGTTACTCTCTCCTGCATTCGAGGGCGCAGAAACAGTTTTTATAACTGCGAAAGACAACCCGGAAATTTCCGCTATTCCAGGCCGTTATTATCTTGTCCCGGACGCCAGTCGACACAGCCCTTTTCGGGCAATCGAGCTTGCCTGCAAATCCCTGTGGATCATGTGGTGTGAACGCCCGGATGTCGTAATTTCAACGGGTGCGCTACCCGGGCTCGCCAGCATAGTCGCCGGCAGGTTGCTTGGCGCGCGCACACTATGGATCGACAGTATTGCCAACGCACAGGAACTCTCCATGTGCGGTCGCGCTGCCAGGCGCCTCGCCCATACTACCCTTTCCCAGTGGCGACAGCTAAGTGACGGGAAATCGGTTTTTTACATAGGCTCGATTATATGACCTTTGCATTGATTACAACTGGTACCCAGCTTCCATTTGATCGCCTGGTACGCGCAGTCGACAAGTGGGCGCAAACCCATAGTGACATCGAGTTTCTAGCACAGGTTGGCGAAAACGCCTACGCGCCGGAGAATTTCGAAAGCCGCGCCTACATCGAAGGCGGCGAATACCAGCGCCTTGTAAAAAAATCTGACCTGATCATTTCTCATGCCGGGATGGGGTCAATATTGGCTGCAATAGAATGGCGAAAGCCAATCATTCTCTTCCCCCGATCTCACCTGCTGGGGGAAGTGCGCAATGCCCACCAACTCGCTACAGCGCAGTGTTTCCGCAGCGCCAAAGGTATCCACGTTGCCGATGACGAACCCCAACTTAACCTTTTGCTTGGACGAGCGGACTCGCTGGAATCGCCTGACTGCGCAAAAAATTCGAACACCAGCAGTCTGGTCAATTTTGTTCGCGAATTTATCCACTCTGAAAGAATTTCTGAGATGGCAGATCATATTACGGCCGCAGAAACCCAACCACCTGGTGTAGTCGAAGACAGGAAAGCGTGATGTTGACTCCAAAAGCCACAGAGACACCCCTGCGTCTTGGCATTTTTGGTGCCGCCCCGGATACCGGCAACCTTGGCGTCAGTGCATTATGCCACTCAGTATTGAGTGGCCTGGGAGGCCGTATCAACGATGCCGCCCTGACCGTCTTTGACAATGGCCGCGGCCTGCGGATGCGTGATTACCAGAGACTTCGCCTGACCAGGCCGGTTTCCCATTGCGGCATGCGGAATTCACGCAGGATCTACCAACATGACAGCATGATCAATATGCAGCTCACGGCAATGCTGGGAGGGACAGGCAATGCCAACCTTAACGCATTGAAAAATCTTGACGTGGCCCTGGATATCAGTGGCGGCGACAGTTTTACGGATCTTTATGGCGCCCATCGATTCCAGACAATTACCAGGACAAAACAGCTCTTGCTGCGCCTGCGGCGCCCACTGATCCTGTTGCCGCAAACCTACGGTCCATTCGCCAACATTAGCAACCGGAAGACGTCATCCGAAATCGTAAGGGCGGCAGACTATGCATGGGCGCGTGACGCTCGCAGTTTTGAATATTTGAAGGAACTGCTACAGGGCGAATACGATCCGCGGCGGCATCGACGGGGTGTAGACGTGGCATTTCTGCTGCCGCCTAAAAAACCACGGGCTATTCCTGAATGCCTTACCGAACCAACCCGGGAAGTGGTTGGCATAAACATCAACGGCCTAATCTATAACGACCCGGTTGGTGCAAAACAGAACTTTGGGCTCATGGCGGATTATAGGCGCGCCGTAGTTGAGATAGTGCGGCAAATTTTACGTGAAAGTAACTGCACCATTATGCTGCTCCCGCACGTGCTGACACCCACGGGGCACCCCGAGTCAGACCTGGACGCCTGTCTGGACGTGTGCAGGCAGGTCGGGAAGTCCTATTCGGATCGAATTTTCATCCCGGACGCTAACTATAACGACCAGGAGGCCAAGTGGATGATCGCGCGAACAAGCTGGTTTTGCGGGACGCGCATGCACTCCACCATAGCCAGCTTGTCCAGTGGGGTGCCGACGCTCGCAATCGCCTATAGCAAAAAAACGCTGGGTGTGTTCGAAACATGCGCGCAAGGACACAATGTCGTCGATCCCAGACTCCTGCAAACAGAAGAGCTCATCGAGCTCGCCGTTCGTAGATTTTCCGAAAGAGAATCTATACGCAAGCAGATTTGTGCGACCTTACCGAAGCTTCTCGAAACCGCAAAACAACAAATGGACGAGATCAGTAGTGCGTGTTGCGCACTTTCTCGAACGCCGGAAGCCGTCTTTTAGCGGCAAGTGACTGCAGGATCGAAAACGCAGCATGGATTGCAAAATAAAACCGAGCGTAATCATACCGGCTTTTAATGAGGCCAGAGGTATAGCCCGCCTACTTAGCGAAATTCTTCCTGACGATGAACCGGCCGACTACTCGGTAGTTGTGGCCTGTAACGGCTGCACCGACAACACCGCCAAAATCGTGCGCGGTAGATTTCCGGAGGTTATCTGCCTTGAACTGGACGAAGCCTCAAAAATTAATGCGATAAATGCTGCAGAAAACCTCGGGTTGGGATACCCCCGTGTATATGTCGATGCCGACATTGTCATAGACAAGCCCTCAATTCACAAACTCATATCCATTGCGTCGAGCAGCGACCAGCCAATACTTGTTGCGCCACGGGCGAGCATTGAGTTGTCTAGATCGAGCTGGCCTGTAAAGAGGTTCTATGCAACATGGCGTAAGACCCGCTTCTTTATCCAGGAGGGGTTTGGCTCTGGCGTTTACGCGATGAATTTCTCAGCCCGAAAAAAATTCGGAAAATTTCCTAAGGTAATGTCAGATGATGGCTATGTCCGAAAGGCGGTGGGCCAGGAATACACAAGGGTTTGCGAGGAGTGTTGCAGTCGAGTTTTTGCCCCCATGGACCTTGGCAGTCTTTTGAAGATAAGAACAAGGGGGAAGCTGGGGAAAAGAGAGCTGTCTGGTATGATGGGTTGCGCTGCTAATCAAGAGTCGAGACACAAAACCTTTCTATTACGGCCGCCAATCCTGGGTTTTTTGGTTTATTACACTGTTAATGCAATATCATTTCTGCGCGCCTATTACGTATACAGACGAACCAAGCCTTACGAGTGGGGCCGCGACAACAGCAGCCGGAGCGATGCCGGCACTGAATCCCTGTGAATGGCTGCTGATCCCGCAACAGCTTTTTTTGGTTCATACAAGGAGGTTTTCATATCATGAAACACGTGGCTGTAATAGGGCTTGGCTATGTCGGACTGCCGCTCGCTTCACTCTGCGCCGTGCGTGGATACCGGGTATTGGGGTTCGATAAAAAACATTCTGTCATAGACAGTATCAATAGCGGCCAATGCCACTTCCGGGACAAAAATGCTGAACTCTTGTTCAGTGAAGCCATGCAAAGTGGTAACTTCGAGGCCACCAGCCAACAGGAGCTACTGACTGACGCCAGCATTTATATTATCTGCGTGCCAACCCCGGTAGATAGCAGCCGCAACCCGGACTTGTCGCCGCTACTGGATGCCCTGGAGGTTGTCGGGCCGCACCTGGAGCGCGGGGATCTTGTCGTAATCGAATCCACAGTGTTTCCAGGGACTTGTGAAGATGTAGTCGCGCCAAGACTCGCGCAGCTTTCCAACCTTACACCAGGTCGCGATTTCTTTCTTTCCCACTGCCCGGAACGCATCAATCCCGGGGATGCATTCTGGCACTGCGGGAATATCCCGCGCGTAGTCGGCGCACTTTCTGACCAAGGTGCCAGACAAGCTGCTCTTTTCTACGCGGACATACTCGGTGGAGATATATTCGATGTGCGTACAGTGCGCGCTGCACTACGCCCCAAGTTTCGCAGTAATGAATATGGCCTTCAGGTCACGCAGGTGCCCCTCGGCAGTATCACCATGATGCGTTCCATCCGTGATGCAGAAGCGGTCAAGGCCATGGAGAATACTGTTCGCGACGTCAATATCGCCTTTGTCAACGAACTCGCAAAAATCAGCGACGCGCTAAAACTGGATGTCGTGGACATAATAAATGGCATGGCCACCAAGCCATTCGGCAAGGGCCCTTTTTATCCTGGCGTTGGTGTGGGCGGGCACTGCATCGCCGTAGACCCTGAATGGCTAAAAATGGCATCCCGACAAGCGGGCTTCATTCCGGAGATAATTGAACTTGCACGCGCGACGAATACTTCTATGCCGACCTATACAGTCCAGCTCCTGCAGGACTTACTGAATGAACGCGGCATGCCGGTCAAGGGAACACAAGTTGCCATACTGGGCACCACCTACAAGCGTGATACCGACGACCTGCGTGAGTCTCCTTTTTATCCCTTGCGAGATATCCTTAAGCGGAAAGGTGCCTCGCTGAGAGTCTTCGATAGCTGGAACCCGGCGGAAAACACCCACAGTGATATTACATCAGCACTTCATGGAGCAAAAGCAGCCGTAATTGTCACCGATCACACCGAGCTCAAGGCCGCTCTTTCCGGGGTAGACTTCGCCGGCCTTGGCATAGAAGTAGTAATAGACGGCAGGAACTGCCTGGATCCAGAGTCATTTGACGCAGAATCCGTCATTTACAAAGGCATCGGCCGCTGATAGCGGCCGTTAGTTTGGCACCCCGAATAATCATGCACCTGTTTAAGAACATAAGATCGATTGAAGACGTAAGACAGAGTCATCTCTGCACTGGCTGCGGCATCTGCGCTGCACTCGAACCCGAGCGCTATCAGATCCAAGATTTTGACGACGAAGGCCTGCGTCCAGTAGTTCTGCCTGGTGCGCCCGAGGCAAATGGCAAGGCGCTGGCGGCCTGTCCGGGTTTCAGGCTGGACCGCAGAACGCTCATCGCATCCGATCGCTGTGACCCGGACTTGCTACCGGATTGGGGCCCGGTCGAGCGAGTTGCGGAAGCCTATGCCGCGGATCCCACAATGCGCTTTGAAGGATCCAGCGGCGGCGCCGCTACTGCCATAGCCAGTTATTGCCTGCAGCAAGCTGGCATGTTGGCTGTGCTGCACACCGCTGCAGACCCACACAAGCCTTACGCCAATCAGTCCCGTGTTTCTGAGGATGCCTCTACGCTGAGGAGTTCCGCGGGGTCCCGATACGCACCTTCGGCACCCTGTGCGAAGCTCACCGAGCTCGGAAAACACGGAAAGGGCGTATTTATTGGTAAACCCTGTGATGTGGCTGCGATCTATCGCGCTGGACTTCAGGACCAGCGCCTCCAGGACTCGATAGGTGTGACGATATCCATTTTCTGTGCCGGCGTCCCATCTACGGCTGGCGCACTCGCACTGGCACACGAATCTGGCGCGCCCAGTTCTCATTCGATAAAGGCGTTGCGCTTTCGCGGTAAAGGCTGGCCCGGCAACTGGAAATTAGACTACGTTGACACCGGAGGATCTGCGCAATCCCATTCCATGAGTTATCAGGAATCCTGGGAATACCTTCAACGGTACCGCCAATGGCGCTGCTACATCTGCCCAGATCATACCGGTGAATTTAGTGACATTTCCGTGGGCGACCCCTGGTATCGCCCTATCAAACCCGGTGAAGCAGGCAGCTCCCTAGTTATCGCTCGCACTGAGCGGGGGGCTGAGATACTTGAAGGTGCTATTCGGGCTGGCTTTCTGAAGGTTACCAGAGAGGACAAGGCAATGCTCCCCGACTCCCAACCGAACCTTTTGAAGACGCGCGGCGCTCTGTGGGGAAGACTGGTGACGCTGCGCGTGCTCGGCGCCGCTGCGCCGGTTTATCACGGGTTTCACCTGGTGGGTGCGTTTTTCAGATACTGCACACCTGGAGAAAAAATTTCCTCAATTCTTGGTACTGTCAAGCGCTTTGTCAGGAAGCGCCTATATCAGCCGGCAGGATCAATCATCAGTAAGCCGGAACCTGCTACCCAAGCACAGGACGAGGCGGGGGTCTCATGAACGAAAGGGAAATGCCAGAAATTTTCGGTGGCGGGCTCTGGGCGGACCAAACCATTGTACACCCGCTGGGGCTTACGGTGCTGGCTGTCTGCCTCCTATCGCTGACCGTATTGCCCCGCCGGTACATGTTCTTTCCTCTACTGTTCCTGGCTGTCGCGATTCCGAGTGTCCAGCGAGTCGCCGTGCTGTCACTGGACTTTACCTTTCTACGTATTCTGATCCTGATGACTCTGCTTGTGGCCGTCGCCAGGGGCCATGTACGGGATATGCGCTGGATGCCACTGGATACCGTCATCGTAGCCTGGGCGCTCTGGTCGATTGTAGGTGGCGGTTTACAGGCAGGTAATCTTGGTGCGGTTGTCACACGCACGGGGGCTGCGATTGATGCCCTTGGCGCTTTTCTGGTTGGGCGGATATATATCCGCTCGATTGTCGATATACGTACGCTATGTATAGGCGTAGCCATACTTGCCGTGCCAACAGCCTGTATGTTTCTACTGGAACAGAGCACTGGCAGGAATCTGTTCTCGATTTTCGGTGGTGTACCCCCGGAGACAATTGTTCGCCAGGGCAAACTTCGTTGCCAGGGGCCTTTTTCACACCCGATACTCGCAGGGGCTTTCTGGGCGACTATCGTTCCGCTGTTCCTCGCATTCTGGCGTGGCCGTGACCGGCGCCGCTGGACTGTGCTACTTGGCGCTGGCTGCGCAACCTTTATCGTGTTTGCTACAGCCTCCAGTACTCCGGTCCTGACACTCGCAGCAGGTCTTGCAGGGATCATGGCATTTAGCCTCCACAGGCACCTCGCGCTGCTCATGTGGCTTGGGATCGGGGTTTTGAGCATACTGCATATTCTGATGGAGCAACCCATCTGGCATCTGATTTCCAGGGTGGACCTGGCCGGGGGGTCTACAGGATGGCACCGCTACAACCTGATAAACCAGTTCATACTCCGGGTCGATGAGTGGTGGATGATAGGTACCAGTTATACCGGCCACTGGGGCTGGGGACTACAGGATCTTACAAATCAGTATGTGCTGGAAGGCGTCCGCGGCGGCATGCTCAGGCTTCTTCTTTTTGCACTATTTCTGTACATGCTTTTCTCTCAGATCGCACAACGTTTGCGCCATAGCAATAGCCGTTACGAAAAGCAGGTTTTCTGGGGATGCTGGGTGTTTCTTTTTGCTCACGCAGCAGGCTTCATCTCTGTCAGCTATTTCGGCCAGATGACTTCTCTGTTTTTCCTGCTCGCAGGTGGCATAGCTTGCGCGAGCATGCCGGCTTGGGCTCCTCGCCCCTTGAAGAGGCCAACATCCATCCCGGTTACACCTCCCCGCTCAGGTGCAGCGGGCGGAAATTGAGTACAGCAGGTCCCATGCAGGTGGAAACATTACATGTTATTTTTGTCTGTTATAACTGCGGTGCAGATATTGTCAGCGTACTTCAGGACCTTTCGGCGGGAAATGGCGATTCCCGGCGCCTGTCTGTAACAGTAGTGGACAACGCTTCTTCGGACGACTCTCTGACGTGCCTGCGTGGTTACAGTTTCACCAACCTGAATATAATCAGCTCACCGGTGAACCTCGGGTTTGCCGGTGGTTGCAACCTAGCATTTGACCATCTGCCATCCCATGGCAGAGTGCTCCTACTGAATCCGGACGTAAGGGTGCCATACGACAGTATCGATCGGCTTATTTCCTTTTCCACATTCAGGCCTGAGTGCCTAATTTGGGGTGGCATCACCGTAGATAGCTATGGAAATTACGACGGGAAATGCGCATGGCGTGAGCCGAACCTTCTCGGTATCGCCTCCTGGGCATTTCTTTACAATGCGATTGCTGCTCGCATCGGCAGGCGCCTGCCCGGCTCCTATACCCTCTCCGACCTCGAGCTGAATTGCCATGTCGATGCCGTATCCGGGTGTTTTATGCTAGTAGACATCGCAACGCTAAAACGGCTAGGAGGCTTCGATGAAACATTCTTTATGTATTCTGAAGAGATCGATTTTTGCCGGCGCGCACGAAATCTGGGAGCAAAACCGGCGGTGTGCACCGACGCGGTGATCGAGCATGCGGGAAGCGCGACCTTGACGTCCTCTCGAAAACAGCACTACCTGATGACGTCGAAGTCGCTTTACCTGAAGAAGCACTGGCCGTCAGCACTGTATCGACTGGCAATGGGCGTGTTACTTGTTGGAAGCGTGATCAGAATGGGCAGCTATACCGCAGCGTCCTTGATCAAGCCCTCCCTGGGTGAAAAAGCAAAAGCCTGGCGAGGAATTTCGCTAGGCCAGGCCAAAGACTTGTTTGCCTGAACAGCCATTTTTTTGAATTGCTTTTCTTCAAAAAATGGCCCCTGACCTGGACGCCAGTGCAACCGGCAACCAGCTTAGCCGCCGGATCCCGGGGTACTCGCTCCAGAACCGGCGTCGATTAGCGAATTTCCTCCCCCTCCAAAGGCTGCATGAATTGGTCACGATGCCGCTGCAGGAACCCGATTGGTCGGTCCCACCATTTCAGTGCGCACAGTCGCTCACGCGTCTGCTCTGAGAACCTATAGCGCACTACTCTGGCCGGGGAGCCCGCTACCACAGCATAGGGAGGCACGTCTTCGACAACAACTGCGTCAGCTGCAATCACAGCGCCGTCACCGATATTCCGGGTAGGGTAAAGAATCCTGGCCCCTGGCGCGATAAAGACATCATTACCAACTGTGATTTTTACCCGATCAAGCTCATACCCTTCACTGAACCCGACACTCGCATGGTAGAACATAGCGTGGGTAGACAACGTATTACGTGGATGTTCGGCGTTCAAAAACTGTACATCGTCGCTGATAGAGCAGAACTTGCCTATTTTGGTCGAATTTCTTAGTGAATACTGGTTAAAGGGAACGTAACTGAACTCCCCAACCGTGATGTCATGGCAGCGGGCAAATAAATACCGCATTGTAGTGGAAAGGAGATGCCCCCCCTCAAGGCGTAAAATCGCGCGCTTTACCAGCTTCCGTATACTGGGCCCGCTTTGCTCATAGACCGGCGCCAGAAATTTACGCGCGATCCAGGACGTGCGCATTCCACCAAACGATCTTTCCTTTTCGACAGGCACGGGAACACCACGCCCAGACAACGCCTCAATCACAGACTCCGCACGATCATTATCTCTGGCGGAAGAGTTGATTTTCTGTTCCGAGGGTGCCGCGCCACGACCCAGTATTTCCCCAATCTTCTCAGAGAGCGCACCAACACTCGGGTAATCAAAAACCAGCGCAGGCTGTAGCCCGAGCCCATAGCGTGAATTGATTGCGTCGATTACCGAAAATACCTGCAGAGAGTGCCCCCCCAGATCAAAGAAGCTGTCATCTGCCGAAACCGACTTGGTTTTTAGAACGCTACAGAATATATGGCTAAGAACAGTTTCGAGCGATTCTCCTTCCGAAATTCCGCACTGGTCATCTTCTGGTCGCACCATATCCGGAGGCGGCAGTCTATTCCGGTCGATCTTTCCACTATTGGTCTTTGGCATTTCATCCACAGCTATGATCTGTGAAGGCACCATGTATTCCGGAAGTTTCTTGCGTAGGGATTGCTTGATCCCGTTGTCATCAAACGGGTGACCCGGCGTGTTGACAACATATGCTACCAGGACCTTCTGCCCTGAATCTGCCTCAATGGCGGTGACTACGCTTTGTCCGATCATCGGAAGGCCGCTGAGTTTCTGCTCAATCTCACCAAGCTCTATCCTCACGCCACGAATTTTCACCTGATGGTCTACGCGTCCGAGGAACCGGACATTGCCGTCCGGAAGTCGTACAGCAATATCGCCCGTGCGGTAAAGTCGCTCGCCGGGCACGTGCGGGTTTTTCAGGTAGCGTTGCTCTGTTAACTGCTCCCTGTTCAGGTAACCGAGCCCTACGCCGACGCCACCAATATGCAATTCCCCCGGCACTCCAACCGGACACAATGAGTCGTGCCGGCCAAGAATATAGATACCCGTATTATTGATCGGGCGGCCAAGCAGCCCGGTATCTGACGGACGCTCAACTTTCTGCAGCATTGAAATTACAGTGGTTTCAGAGGGCGCATATACACTCCACAGGCTGTGCCCGTCCGCAACCAATTGTTCCGCTACATCCCCTCCTGTTGCCTCGCCGCCGGTCAGGATCTTGACCTGATGACCGCCTCGCCATCCATTCTCTACCAACGCACGCCAGATTGCCGGCACCGCAAAGGCGGCTGTCACCCCATCTTGCTCGATTCGCCGTGCCATCTCCCCAGGGTCTAGCGAAAGGTTTCTGTCCCGAAGTAACAGCCTGGCGCCAGTGACCAACGGCAGGAATATTTCCATCGTTGCTGCGTCAAAGCTAATGGTGGAAACCGCCAGGAATACATCCTCCCGGGTAACCCCTGGCCGCTCCTGCAGAGAAAAGAGAAGATTGCGCAAGCCAGCATGGGTCAATACCGTACCTTTAGGTTTGCCGGTAGAACCCGATGTATAAACGAAAAACGCAGGCGATTCATCGAAAACCGACACGCATACTTTTTCTGCCTCTTGGTTTTCGAAAATCGGTGAATCCGGTTCCAGCAGCACTACTGAACTGTCGCACTGGCTCAGCTTTTCCTGGAAATCCCCGCAGGTCACCAGTATCTCAGGTTGCGAGTCCTCGAGCATGGTGGCAAGGCGATCAGCCGGAAAATAAGGGTCTACCGGAATGTAGGCCGCGCCACACTTCATCACTGCCAGCAGGGCAACCGGCAATTCCGCAGTACGATCAAGGCATACAGCCACTTTCGTACCGGCGCCTGCTCCAAGCGACAGAAGATGGGCGGCGACCTGGTTGGCGCGCCTCAAAAGGGTCGCGTAGTCCAATGTTTCCGTCGCCGTTACCAAGGCAGTTGAATCCGGATAATCCCGCCCCGCCTGCTCGACCAAATGGTGGGTATAAAGGCCCGGCGAATACTGGACTTCAGGTCCCCGCCAGGTTTCCAGCAGCGCGCAGCGCTCGTCTTCTGGCATGGCTGGTATTGACCAGATCTGCTGCTCAGGATTCTCCAGCGCAGCATTCAGCAGGGCAATAAAGTTCCGCCCCATTCGTACAACGGTGTCATGCGAAAAAATCTCGTCGCTGTACTCGATCAAGCCGTGCAGCGTGTCGTCAGTTTCCGATACGGCCAGGGTTAGGTCATATTTCACCCCATCCTGGTACAGTGGACGCAGGCGGCCGCGAGCCTCGCCGAGACGACAACCGTCTCGAACGTCACGGTAGTGAACGAACATATGCTGAAATATCGGCGCCATATTCGCCTGGCGATCTGGTCTGATCTCTGCCAACAACTCATCAAAAGTCAGCGAGCTATTGGCAAATGCATCCAGCGCCACTTCACGCACACGCTCAACCAGCTCCTGAAAACTCGGGTTGCCGGAAAGGTCGGTACGCAGTACCAGATTATTGATCAGGCAACCTATCAGCGGCTCTACTGCCGAGTGATTTCTCTGGCTTGCCGGCGTTCCGACAATTACATCGTCCCGGCCGCTATAGCGGTGCAATAGCAACTGCCAGCCCGCCAGCAGGACCATAAATGAAGTCACTTTCTCCTTTCCTGAAATTCTATGCAGCTTCTCGATGAATCCGGTGGGAAAGTGAATTTCGACTCTACCACCGCTATAGGTAAGAAGTTGCGGGCGCCGCTTATCCTGCGGTAACAGCAAGGGATCCGGTAGATTCTGCAGCTTGTTTTTCCAGTAGTCGAGCTGGCTACTATTGCTCCCGCTTTGTACCTGCCTCTGCTCCCAAGCCGCGTAGTCCGTAAACTGGTAGGCTAGATTTGGCGGATTTGACTGTTCCGCACTGTACAGCTTTTCAAGCTCACTGAGGAATATTCCTCCGGAATTCTGATCAAAAATTATGTGGTGAAAGACCAGTACCAGCCAGTGCCTTGTGTCACTTACCCGAACCAGACCGAAACGGAACAGTGGGCCGCGCTCAAGATTGAAACGCACACCCAGCCAGTCTCGAGCTACCTGCTCCGCGGCGGCATCCGGGTTGGGTTGAATTCCGACGTCCTGCATGTGCAGCGTGGATTCGACGTGCAGTTTTACCTGTTGCCAGAGCGCGTCATCTTTCTGATAAAAGGTCGTACGCAACACCTCGTGCCGCCGCACGACCCCTTCAAGTGCAAACTGCAATCGCTCGGTATCCAGACTACCTTCTAGAACTAAAGTAGTGGCGACATTGTAACGCGCCTGGCCTTCATTCAACTGACACGCGAGCCAGATGTTTTTCTGTGCAGATGACGCTGCTAACGGCAGCTCTCTAGAGACATGCGACAGTGGGCAAACTAGATTCTGGGTCGGGTCATTACAGAGCTGTTCCACTCTGGCGGCGATCTCTGAAAAATCCGATGCCTCAAATATATCTCGCACCGGCAGGTCAACCTGGAAGCGCTCACGAATGCGGCTGTTCAAGCGTGTCGCGCTAAGCGAATGTCCACCCAGCTCAAACATGTTGTGATTGATTCCCAGATCACGGCGCGCAAGAATGTCGGCGGCGATCGAGAGTATTTCCCGTTCGTAATCATTGCTTGCATCAACTGTCGCCTCTTGCAGCAGGTTTTCTCGTGGCTCAGGCAACCCCTTGCGATCCACTTTGTTATTCTGCGTTTTAGGCAGGGAATCCATGGCCACGTAATAACCAGGAATCATGTATACGGGAAGGGTCTTTCGGAGCTCGGTACGCAGGTTGGCGGGATCTGGTAATTCGCCACTTCCGGTCACGATATACGCAACAAGCCGTTTTTCACTGTCTATATCACGTGCTACTACAGCGACTTCAATTACGTCCTCAAGCCTTGCTAGTGCAACCTCTATCTCCCCGGTTTCAATGCGAAAGCCATTGACCTTGACCTGGTTGTCCATGCGGCCCAGGAATTCGATCCGGCCTTCTGCATTGCGTACGGCAAGGTCACCGGTCCGGTAAAGTCGCCGCGCCGGCACGAGTTCACTTGACACAAACTTATCTGCATTGAGTTCTGGTCTGTCCAGATAGCCTCGCGCGAGGCCCTCTCCGCCGATATGCAACTCACCGGGAACACCGAATGGCTGCAATACGTCATTTCTGCCCAATATCAGGAACTGGGTATTGGCGATAGGTGCCCCTATATAGCGGGCCTGGACAGGATCGCTAATTCGCTCCACCGCAGACCAGATCGTAGTCTCAGTCGGGCCATACAGATTCCACACCTCAAGCTTGCGCGCGAGCAGCTGTTCGGCAAGATCCTCACCCATGGCTTCGCCCCCACACAGCACTCGGAATTCCGGATTACCCTGCCACCCGCTCTGGAGCAGCAGTCGCCAGGTTACCGGGGTCGCCTGCATCATGGTGATGTCATGCTGCTCGATACTCGCGGCCAGCTTTTGTGGGTTTGTGGCTGTTTCTCGATCGGAAAATACCAGTCTTGCGCCACTGACCAGGGGCAAAAAAATCTCCAGCATCGCGATATCGAAACAGACCGTTGTTACCCCCTGGATCACATCCTTGGTACTGATACCCGGGGCCTGTTGCATTGCACTCAGGAAATTCACCAGCGCCCGCTGAGTAATCTGGACTCCCTTGGGCTTTCCGGTTGAGCCGGAGGTATAGATGATATAAGCCAGATTATCCGGCGTTCCAGGCTGGGCGAGATTGGAGGTTTCCCCGCTCTGGAAAATGCTCGCCTCGGCCCCGACCTCAACAACTGGTGCAGGAGCATTATCCAGTACTCTCCTGTTCTTGCGGTCAGACAACAGCAGGTCGACCTTGGCATCGTCCAGCATCATCTGGATCCTATCCCGGGGAAACTCCGGATCGATAGGCACAAAGGCCGCACCAGCTTTCTGTACAGCAAGCAACGCCACAATTAGGTAAGACGTTCGATCCATGCAAACGCCGATCAATGTCTCAGGCTTGACGCCATGAGTCTGCAGGTACGCAGCCAACTGGTTGGCTCGCCCATTCAGGGTTGCGTAGGTAAGCGTTTCATCAATACCCACGACCGCGATCGCCTGGGGTTCCTGTTCCACCTTTCGTTCTACAAGCTCTGAAACAGTGAATGAAACTGGAAACTCCCTCTCAGTATTGTTCAAATGAGTAGCCAACATATCCCGTTCCCCAGGCGCGAGCATTTCCAGCGACCACAAAGTATTCTCTGGTGACTGACAGGCACTCCTGAGCAGGCAAAGGTAATAGCCGAGCATGCGGCCAACGGTATCGGCGTTATACAGGTCTGTACGGTATTCAATAGCTACGGACAGGGTATTTTTATTTTCAACGACATAGAGTGAGAGATCGTAGGCAGTACCCCCTGAGTCCACCGGCAGCAGCTCCAAATCGAGTCCGCCAAGTTTCAGCTGTTCAGTAATTTTGCTTTGATAGACGAAATAATGCTGAAAAAACGGTGCTTGATTAGGCTGCCTTGACGGCGCGAGTTTGTCGATCAGGTATCCAAAAGGAATCTCATCATTTGTGAGTGCCTCAATACAGGTCTTCCTCGTGCGCTTGAGGGCCTCGATATATGGCGGATTCCCAGAAAGATCAGTGCGCAGAACAAGATTATTCAAAAAACAGCCAACCAGTTTTTCCGTATTAAATTGCTGCCGCCTGCCACTAGGAGTTCCCACCAGTATGTCATCGCGACCGGAATAGCGCTGAAGCAAAATCTGCCATGCGGACAGCATCAGCATAAATCGGGTCGCCCTGGCTTCGCGCGCGAGCTTATCGACAGCCTCCAGGAGGTCAGAGGGAATTTTGATGAACATCTGCCCGCAGCGTGCACTGGCGACCTCCGGTCTGCGTCGATCACCTGGCACCATCAATGGATCTGGCAGATTTGCGAGGCGACCCTTCCAATATTCCAGATCCGTGTCATACGCTCCGCTCTCTATCCTCTGCAACTCCCGTCTAGAAAAATCACTGTACTGCATTTCCAGAGGCGGCAAATCTGGTTTAGAACCGCTAGCGAATGCACCATAATATTCATCCAGCTCGCGCAGAAAAATGCTCAGGGAACTTCGATCAAAGATACTGTGATCAAATGACAGGCCTACCCAGACTTCATTTTTCGCCATGCGGTATAATACGCAGCGCAACATATGGTTGCCATCCACCGATAGCGGTTCGGTCAACATCGTATTGAACAACGTCCTCGCGCGCTGCTCCCGCTCGTCCTGTGGCAGGCATGAAAGGTCTGTTTTCGCAATCGCAACTTCGCCAGCTGCGCTTACTCTCTGTAACAACCGGTCGCCCTTCGATATAAGGGTGGTACGTAATACATCGTGGCGTGCAACTACTGCATTCAATGCCTTATGAAATAGCTTCGCATCGAAATCACCGCATATCCGGATGAATGAGGCAACATTATTCGCTCCTGATCCGCCGTAGATTTGCTCCATTGTCCACAATTGCCGCTGAATACTACTTGCTGGTGCAAAGCTAGATTCCTGTATAGCCTGCAATGGAATCTCCTCCTGTTCTACAGTTCCGGTGACGGCCTCGCGCACTCTTCGCCCGAGCGCCTGCATGTCATCTGTCTCGAAGATTTCTGAGATTTTCAGGTCAATGGAAAACCGACGGTTTAGCCGTGTCAGCAATTGTGTAGCCGTGAGGGAATGCCCCCCTATATCGAAAAAATTGTCGGTTCCTTCTACTGAGTCGCACCCGGTGACATCGCGGCAGATTTCAATGACTGCTCCGACAAAATCATCATTAGTGCCGGCCATTGGCCCAACAGATGGCATAGCTGCTTGCTTTCGATTCGGATCCTCTGCAACCGGCAAAATTTTCTCGTCAGTATCAGGTGCCATGGCAAACGCATCAATCGATAGATGCGGATCTTTCACCGCGGCACATAACAGGCTCAGGTAATCATCTACAATGGCTTGCGCGGTTGTCCGATCAAACAGATCTTCACTGTATTCCAGTACCCCGCTAAAACGTCCGCTCTCTTCGCGCACCTGCAGCAGTAGATCGTACTTGGCCCGCTTTGTATCTGACTTCAGCCGCGTGACTTCTACTCCAGGAAGATCCCGGGGAGCGTAGGCTGCGTTGTGGTAAAGAAACATATGCTGAAAGAAGGGCGTCAGGTTCATTTCCCTGCGGGGATTGAGATCCTCCACCAGACGCCCGAACGGTACTCTGTCATGGCTGCAAGCATCGAGTACTGTCCTGCGCACTCGCTGCATTAATTCAACAAAAGCCGGGCTGCCTGAAAGATCCGTACGCAATACCAGATTATTAATAAAACAGCCAATCAGGTTTTCTGTTTCCGGTCGGTACCGACGCCCGCTCGACGTACCGACAATTAGGTCCGCCTGCCCGGCGCGGCGGTAAAGTAACAGATACCATGCGGAAAGCATGACCATAAAGTGCGTAGAGCGTTCTCCGCGCGCGAGAACGCTCAGTTTCAGGCCAACATCGTCCGGCACTTCACAACGCACAAGACCCCCGCGATACGAGGGTATTTTCGGACGCGGACGGTCCGTCACCAATTCCAAATAAGGAGGAAGATTGTCTAATTGCCTGTGCCAGTAGGCGATATGCGAATCCAGTGCACCGTTTTCCTCCTGCTCAACCTCCCACGCCACGTGATCGGAAAATTGCAGTGGCAGCTCTGCGAGCGGAGGCTTTTCGCCACCCTGAAACGCCTGATAAAGTTCGGCGAGTTCGCGGAAAAGAACTCCGGATGAGCTGTGGTCATATATGATGTGATGAAAAACGAGTGACAGAAAGTATTCCCGATCTGACAGCTTGATCACCCGGAAACTGTAGAGAGGCCCCTCATCCAGCATAAAACACCTGGCGCCGTTTTCACGAACCAGCTGCATGGCCCGGGCCTCCCGTTTCGCCGCGGGCTCTCCGGTCAGGTCCTGAACCTCCAGCTCAACCTCTTTCGCTGGACACAGCTCCTGCCAGGGACCGTTGTCATCCGAAGGGAAGATACTATCCAGCACTCGATGCCGCCGGACTATTTCAGTAAGTCCGCGGTGCAGGGCATCAATATTCAGTTCACCTCGAAGGCGCAGCATATTCACGATGTTATACGCTGCATTGCCCCCAAGCATTCGACAAGAAAACCAGATACCACGCTGTGCCGCGTTCAATGGGTTTCTCGTTTCACTAGCCCCAGCGGCAGTCACTTCTGACGAAATTGGCTCCTTACTGCGAATATCCTCAATATGCGTGGCCAGTTCACCCAGTGTTTCAGCCTCAAATATATCGATTATGCCGAGGTCGCACCCGATCAGTCGGTTCAGTCTAGACAGCAACTGGGTCGCCACCAGAGAATGGCCTCCAATATCAAAAAAGTTCTGCTCGAGTGCTATATCTGAGCGGCCCAGAAGGTCCGAACAAATTTCCAGAAGGATTTCCCCAGCCAAGCTGGATCCCACAGCGCCCTCTTCTTTGTGCCAGGTTTTCGGCGGCCTGGAGCGCGCTCCCCGATAGCCATCCGTATTATTTTCCGTCAGGGCCTTTCGATCGACCTTACCATTCGCTGTATATGGGAACTCCTGCACTGCAATAAACGCAGACGGCACCATGTATTCCGGCAATACTTCACCTAGCTTTTTACGTAATTCCTTGCGTAACTGCGACGGATCTTCGCCTCTGCTTTCCAGAAGAACATACGCCACCAGCTGCTTCCGCTCCTCTTCACCCCGCACAACGACGACCGATTGACGTATATCCTGTTGTGCATCCAGAACGGCCTCTATCTCCTGCAATTCGACCCGGTAGCCCCGTATTTTGATCTGTGTGTCGATTCGGCCATGCATCCTGAACTCACCTGTACCCAGGCGCGTAGCCAGATCACCTGTCCGGTAAAGCAACTCACCCGCTTTCCATGGATTCTGAATGAATTTCTCACGGGTCAACGCCTCACGATTCAGGTATCCGCGAGCAAGGCCTCTCCCTCCTATCAACAGTTCCCCGGGCACACCATCAGGTTGCAGCGAACCGTGTTTGCTCAAAACCACCAGATCAGTGCAGGCTATCGGATAGCCGATGCTCAATGCATCCGTCGGTTTCTGCACCTGTTTCACGGAAGACCAGATAGTGGTTTCAGTTGGGCCGTATAGATTCCAGACTTCGATGTCGAGGGCGATCAACTGCTCTGCGAGGCTTTCTCCCATCGCTTCACCGCCGCACAGGACCTTGAGCCCTGGAGTTCCCTTCCAACCGTACTCCAGCAGCATACGCCAGGTCACCGGAGTCGCCTGCATGATGGTTACTCCATTTTCCTCCATGCTGCGCGCGAGCAGTGCGGGATCCATCGATGTTGTCCGGGGACTGATAATTAGGCGTGCACCCGTTACCAGCGGAAGGAAAATTTCCAGCATAGCGATGTCGAAACACACCGTTGTCACGGCCTGTACCACATCCTTATCGGCAATGCCCGGGACATCAGCCATCGAGCCCAGGAAATTCACTAATGCGCCCTGCTCAATCTGGACCCCTTTCGGCCGGCCGGTAGAACCAGAGGTATAGATGACATAGGCAAGATTGGATGGCTTACCCAGATGGAACAGGTCACTGCCGTCGCCATCCGCAAGGATATGCTCGAGCTTGTCCAGTATCAGAGTCTGAACTTCGCCCAACGAGAGCTTTTGCAAATGCTCCGCCTCAGTGACCAAGAGCCCTGCACCGCAATCATCCAACATCGCCTGCAGGCGCGCGCTGGGATAAGCCGGATCCATCGGCACATAGGCCGCACCCGCTTTGAAAACCGCCATTAAGGTGGTGACAAGGTCTGCAGAGCGCTTCATGCAGACTGCAACCAGCGTATCCGGGCCGGCCCCGTGCTCGCGCAGGTAACGAGCCAGGCGGTTTGCGCGTGCATTGAGTTCTTTAAAACTCAGCGATATGTCACCTGCGATCAGAGCAACGCGATCCGGGTGCGTCGCCGTACGCTGTTCGAACAGTTGCGCAACAGTCCTGTCATCGGCGAACCTGCCGCTCCGCGGCGGAGGAAAAAAACGGCCGAGCTCAGATGCTGAGTACATCTGCAAGCGTGAAACTGGCAGGTCCCGGTTTGCAATGGCCGCATCCAGCAGTGTACAAAAATGCCTGGCCAGTTGCTCTGCGCGTTTCCTGCTGTAGAGACCAAAGCTGTACTCTAGGGTTCCGGTGATGCTATCACCTTCCTGTAACAGCGATAGCGTCAGGTCGTATTTTGCAGAGCGGCTATTAAGTACTACTGGCTCGGTTTCCAATTCCCCTATCTTTCCGACGAAGTCTTCACGCTGACGATAGATAAAGAAATTGCGAATTTTTGTCGGAACTCGATGCTGGACTGAACCAAAATCGCGATCCGTCAAAGTACAAGAACCCGCCCGCTCCCGCTCGAAAGCCTCGAGTACAGAGGTTCTGCTGCGCGCCAGCAACTCACCGAAAGTCGGGTCATCGCTTATGTCTGTACGCAACACAAGACTGTTCAGAAAGCAGCCGATCAACCCGTCAGCCCCGGGGTGAAGACGACTGTCCATCGGCGTACTAACCAAGATATCGTCCTGGCCTGTATATCGTTGCAGCAGCAGCTGCCAGGTAGCCAGAAGTAGCATAAAGGGCGTCACTGATTCCGACCTCGCCAGTTCCACCAGGGCATGGCAGTTAGATCTGGGTATCCGCAATTTAACGCGCCCACCGCGGCCTTCTGGGCGCCGCGTACTACGCGTGTCTGGTGGAACCTGGAGGTTGTCAGGCAGCTCCCCCATTTCACTCCAATACGTTGCGCCCCGCGCCGTTTCCCGCTGCCTGCCTCTACTCTTGAGCCAGATACAGTAATCAGCGAACTGGAGAGAAAGTGGCGCGAGCACGAGCGGCTTACATTTCGTGCGCGCTTCGTACAACTCATCCAGTTCAGAGAAAAATATTTCGCTTGATCTGAAGTTGTCGTAAACGAGATGGTGGAAAACAGCGACCAGGAGGTGTTGGGAATCATCCACACGCAGCAATACGAAGCGCCACAGGGGACCTGCCTCGAGGTCGAAGGGCACATTGAAAACCTTCTGCGCTTGACTTACGGCCTCTGCGGACCCCGCTACATCCTGGCGAGTCAATTCGAAGCTTTTTGCCGCTTCGATGCGCTGGACCGGCCGCCCATCCACAGCCGGAAAAACTGTACGCAAAGCCTCGTGCCGCACGATTAGCGAAGCCAGCGCCCACTCCAGCGCGTCTACATCCAGCGCCCCCCTGATCCAGATCGAATTGGAAAGATGGTACGCACGGCTGTTCGGCTGCTGCTTCTGGAAGCGCCACAAGAAAGCCTGGAAATCGCTGGGCTCTAACGGATCACGACGTTCCGGAACGCTATATTCAGATTCGCTGGTTCTGTCGTCGCAATCGATAATTCCGTCGACATACCGCGCAATACTTACCAGGTCCGGGGCGTCGAAGATAATTCGAATGTCACAATCAATACCAAAACGCTCGTTCAGAGCTGCAACCAGTTGGCCCGCTACCAGCGAGTGACCGCCGAGATCAAAGAAATTCTGCTCCAAACCTATCCTGTCACGACGCAGCAGGTGCGCACAAATATCCAGTACCGCGATTTCGGCAATGGTCCGCGCTTGTCCGCTACCCACATCCGTAAGTAGCCGCTCGTGGGTTGGCTCCGGTAAAGCCAGACGGTCTACCTTGTTATTCGGCGTGCGCGGCAAAGCTTCCACTAGAACAAAATGCCCCGGAACCATGTGTGGAGGCAATTTCTCTGAAATTTTCGCTCGAATGGCAGATACACCTGGCTGCCCCTGATCAGACCAAACGATGTATGCAACCAGTTGCACGTCACCATTGACTGCCCTGGACATCACGATAGCGTCCGCGATTTCTGGCAGCGAAAGCAGCGCGCACTCGACGTCACCCAGTTCCACCCGATAGCCACGAATAGTGACCTGAAAATCCCTGCGTCCCTGATGCACAAGCATTCCATCGGACGTCATCAAGGCCATGTCGCCCATACTGTACGTCCGCACGCCGTTACGCACCCCAAATACACGGCCCGTGGCTTCGTCATCGTTCCAGTACCCTAGTGCAACATAAGGGCTCCGAACGACAATCTCGCCAAGCTCCCCTTCGCTGACTTCCTCCCCCTCTTCGTTCAAAAGAAGGATTTCCATGTCCTCGACCGGGTATCCAATAGGCACGACTTCCCATTCGAGTTCCGTGTTCTTGTCGATTCTAAAGTACCGTACTGTGCCTGTTTCCGTCGCACCGAGTCCCGTATAGAACTCCACGTCTTCAGAAAACAGCTTGCGGGCAAGCAAGACATCATCTTTGAGAACGCGTTCGCCTCCAAAGATCGCAAGGCGAACCTGGTACCCCCCTTCCGCTGGCGAGAGCTTGCCGAATTCCCTGAATACTGTGGCAATGGTATGAAACACTGTAATTTTACGAGTCTGTAACCACTTGCCAAGCCCGCCGATACCATCTCTGTTCAGTTCATAGGGAAAAACCGATGCTCCGTTTAACAGGGCGGTATACAGGCCGACGGCATTCCCCATAACGCTACAGGAGTACAACAGACTTACACGGTCCTCCTCTGTCATTTTCTGAAGATTGGTGCGTCGCATGGTGGCGTGGAGCATCGTGCGATGGCTATGCATCACACCCTTCGGGCGGCCCGTGGACCCAGAGGTATACAAAATAAATGCGAGTCTGTCTGGAGAAAACTTCTGCTCCGGATTACCAGCGTCGGGCAATTCCGAAATTCCCTCGATCTCAAGAAACTCAACCTGGTTGCCACAAACTGACTGTGCCTCGGCCAGAAACCCAGAATTGGTAATGCAGATTGAAATCCCTGAGTCTTCAACGATGAACCGATTCCGATCCCCGGGAAAAGCCGGGTCGATCGGCACGTACGCGTAGCCTGCCTTGAGTACGCCCAGGACAGAAGCAATGAATTGGATACCCTTCTCGAAATACAGTCCAATCCTCGGGCACTCCTCTTGCAAAGCTATTCCCTGCAGCGACCTGGCGACCCGGTTTGCGTACTGATTGAGTGCCGCGTATGTCATCGACTCAGTGGAATCTGTTACCGCCAAGCGGTCGCTAAATTTGTCGACCTGCTTCTCGAATTTTGACGCCAGGGTCTGATCAACTTCGCTGATGTCGAATACGGAGGAGATTTTTTTGGGCTTGGAGACGACTGTCATCAGTATTATTTCGCAATTTTATTTTCTTTCAGCCCTCAGCCGCAGTCGGTGCAAGTATCGGGCTGCCGGGCATGTTTCTTAGCGAAAAAATTATAGTTAATAGAATCGGCAGGATTGCCATATGGAATTTAATTTAGCTTTTTAGACGCCATTGATTGCCGAACCAGTACACTACTTTCGCGCCGCATTTAGGCAATGCAACAGCAGTTCGGAGACTCGACGATTATACTAATCACTCCATCAAGACCGCGGAAAAAACTGAATGCTGTATAAAGTTGTTCCTGCGAGCCCGCCACTCGCACTGAGTTTTACATGAACGGCTTAACGTCCATTATTAAAAACCGTATGCTTCGGGGAGCCTCGACACTACTTGTTAGCCAGGCAGTTTCGATTTGTGCCACTTTTGTACGAAATGTCATCATCGCGCGGTATGTTGGCGCGGAGAACTACGGCATTGCCGTAACCTTCGGCCTCGCAATGTCCATAGTCGAAATGAGTGGCAATCTGGCACTGACGACCCTTCTCGTGCAGGATAAGCGAGGCGACTCCAATGAAATGCTTGCCTCCGCGCATTTCACCATGTTCGTAAAGGGTTTACTGCTTTCCTTAATCCTTTATATCGTGGCAAAACCAATCGCTGCGGTATTCGATTTAGTGCATATCACCTGGGCTTTCCAGTTACTCGCCGTAGTACCGGCAATACGTGGCGCCTCCAATCTAGATCTGATCGTCATGCAAAGGCGATATGATTTCCTGGCGACTGCAATTGCGGACGCGGTGCCGCAACTGGTTTCTGTTGGTATGGCATTTGTGCTCGCCACATGGCTTGGCGATTATCGCGCAATGCTAATTTTGATCGTTTTTAATACTATTTTTATGACGCTTATCACCCACCTACTCGCAAAGCGTCCGTATCGTTGGCTCATTAGCAAAAAGTTGATAGCAAAGACGATTACTTTCGGCTGGCCCATTCTCCTCAACGGGATATTGATTTTCCTGCTGTTGCAGGGGGACCGAATGATCGTCGGCTCAATGTATGATATGACCACCCTTGGTATTTACAGCGCTGCTTTTTCCCTGGCTCTGCTGCCATCACTGTTTTTCGCAAAGCTAAGTGGCATGCTCTTAATGCCAATTCTTTCCAGAACTCAGGATGATCCTGATTCTCTTGAGTATTACGGCACTATCACACTGGACGCTTGCTTCAGTTTCGGAATTCTCTTCTCAGCATTTTTCATACTCGGTGGCCAGTCACTCCTGCTTTTCTGTTTCGGCCAGACTTTTGCCGGCGGTATGGAAGTAGTTGCCTGGCTTGGCATTATGCAGTCCATACGTTGCATTCGCATGGCGCCTACCTGCATAGCAAACAGCCAGGGCTGGACTAGGCTCCCCCTGATTGGCAACATTTTTCGCGTGCTTTCACTACCGTTTGCTGTGTGGCTGGCCTCAAGAGGCATGAGTCTGGCCTGGCTAGCCTACATCGGTATTGTTGGTGAAATCCTGGCGTTCATTGTACTTTGGCGATTGCTGCCACTGCAGCAAATGAAGGGGCGTCTGGAATCTCGGGTCCGATTTTTAGTTATGCTAATGTTCGGCAGCTGCTCATTAGCACTGGTGAGTGGACTCGGCACGCCAGCAACTACCCCACTTGGCAACTTTTACAATGTTTTATTGGCCGCCTTCTACAGCACTGCCATTGCTGCAGGGACACTGTTGTTTCTGCGCCGCGGGGTTACTCCCCCGCCACGCGTAGTGAACCTCCCCGAATAGCAATTAGGTAGTTATGTAACAGCAGGTGCGGTGCTCAACGAGAGGCACGCGTTTCAGACTGAATCGGGAGAAACGGTCTCCGAGATAACCTACGGGGCGGGCCCTGGAGAGCTCGAGCTCTATCTCTGCCGGAGAAAGTTGCATACCCGTGCCGATACACTTCATGAGGGATTCCTTCGCCATCCAGTACTCCAAAAACAACCCCCAACGCGCCTGGTAATTAACCTGTTCCAATGCGTACTTCTCCCGCTGGGTCAGCGTAACCCTGACAAGGGAACGGAAATCCTGATGCGCATTCAGGCCAAGTTCAACATCTATGCCCACCGGGGAGCACTCACTGACAGCCAGAACGGCCAGGCCGAAAGAGTGGGAAAGGTTGAAGAATATAGGATTGCCTGCGACCTCCGGCTTGCCGTATCTACCGGTACCGATCACGAGCAATTCCGAGTTGAAACCGAGCACACTGGCAAGTACTTTACGCAGAAATGCGCGCCCGGAAACAAAGCAGTTACTATGCGTTGCGTAATGGAATTTACTCGCGCGCTGCTTTTCGGCGTCAGACAGACAGGTCCAGTCACTCTCTTCAGGCAGGCCCGTCGATAGCTTGGTGGCAAATAGCTGGAGGTGGCCGTTCGCCGAATCAGATTCCCATACCGGGGGACTAATCTCTTCGGCCTCCTGCGGTCTAGCCTGCGAGGACTGTACTGGCAGCATTCGCAGTCTCAGACGCTCGGATTCTTTCCGACATTATTTTCGCGATGGCTTCGACCTGCCCGGATTTCATGATTCCGTAGTGGTCCCCGCTGATCGCTGTAATGTCGAGGTCGCTCGCATATTCTGACCAGCCCAGATCAGGCATGTTCTGAGGCTCAAAGTCAGCACGTTCCTCGGCACGGAAAAACAGGATTTTCCTGTCAATCGGCCTTAATGGGTAGTCGTCGATAATAAGGCGACGGCCAATCATTCCGAGATATGCGCCGCCAGGCCTTTCCGCTTCCGGTTTAGCGAAAAATCCCCTGGTAATGACTCGCTTAAATCTGGCCAGGATTCGTCTATACACATAGGCCGGCCCCTCCCGTAACAATTTACGAAAATGCGCGCTGATTCTCTGCCTTGTTGTGAGTCGGTCAAGGAATCCTGGTGACCAGGTATCAAACATGGCAAGCAAACAGACTTGCTCCCCCATCGCCTCCATTTTGCGAGCCACTTCCATTGCAATAAATCCGCCCAATGACAGACCGCACAGGTAATAGGGGCCTCTCGCCTGATACTGCCGGATAACCTGGAGATAGTGGTTGATGATACTGTCGAGCAACTGCCGTCGCGACCCGCTGCGCATCGCCGATTCCACCTCAGCACTGAGATCTAGCCCTGCGAGGTCTTCTGAAATCGCGCACACCATATTGTCTATATCAAGCGACTCAGCGAGGTCCTTATACGTCAAGACGCCACAAAGACAGAAAAGAGGAGGCTTTCGATTATCCCCGTCTTTTAGCACGACAACGTTGTTCACTTCTGGCAGGCGCACCTCCCCGTCGATAATCGCGGCAAGGTCTTTTATCGTTGCATGCCCGACAAGGCTGGCAA
This sequence comes from Biformimicrobium ophioploci, assembly GCF_030270605.1. Lineage (GTDB taxonomy): Bacteria > Pseudomonadota > Gammaproteobacteria > Pseudomonadales > Cellvibrionaceae > Biformimicrobium > Biformimicrobium ophioploci. The sequence continues at coordinate 73,549 of NZ_BSYJ01000004.1, read as the reverse complement.
TCGGGATTGCCACGCGGAACTCCTTATCTATCTGCGCGAGCAGATTCACCGCTCTAATGGAATCTCCGCCGAGTTTGAAAAAATTGTGTTCAATTCCGATTCCTTTCGTACAGAGAAGACCTTCCCATATGCGGACCAACGTCAGCTGTGTAGGCGTCAAATCAAAATTGCACTCTGGCAGCGAGGAATCCTCGGCGCAGGGCACGGGAAGCTGGCCTCGGTCTAACTTCCCATTATGATTTAACGGGAGTTTTTCCATCGCTACATACGCATGTGGCAGCATATATTCCGGGAGCAAATCCGATAGGTAGCCATTCAGGTCGGCTTTCTTGACCTCCCCTCCTGAGCGCGGAACCACATAGGCAACTATCGTGGTTTCCGAATCTTCACTGTCACGACGGCCATGCACCACGCAATCCGATACAACTTTGTGCTTCTTGAGGAGCGACTCGATTTCAAGCGTCTCCACGCGCATACCGCAGACGTTTATCTGAAAGTCTTCCCTACCCAGTAATTGCAGATTTCCCTGCTCATCAATTCTTCCAATATCGCCTATTGAATACCAGCGCTTGCCCTCATGAGAATAGAATCGTTCTGCCGTAAGCGCTGGATTGTCCAGGTAGCCCTTAACCAGGCCCGGGCCTGAAAAATGTATTGTGCCAACCACTCCAGGTAGAACCGACTTCCCATCTTGGTCCAGCACCCTGATACTTGTATTTTCAAAAGGCCTGCCGACCCTGGTCTGCTGGACAACCCGCTCTTTGGGGACCTCATAGGTGCAGCCCATGCAACTTATTTCACTCGCACCATAGATTACGTAGACATCCGCCTCTCGAAAGCAGTATTTCAACTTCTCGAGTATTTCCGGCGGGATCATATCTCCACCGGAAGAAGCGTGGCGGACCCCGGAAAAGCGGTTGGTATCACCAAAATTTCGACAGATATAGGGCAAAAAGACCTTAAGCAGGCCTGGGCCAAAGTGAAATACAGTCGCGCTCTCGACAGCGCTGGCGAGATAAGCAAGATCCAGTACGCGATTCCTTGGAAGTATGTTGACACTTCCACCCGACACCAGCGGCACCAGCAATTCAAACAGGCTAATGCTGAAGGTATAGCGAGCCGCCGCGATAAAACGGTCACTGGATGAAAAGCGGTACTCGTGGATGGCGGACCAGATATAATGCGCCAGATTCTCGTGTGTGGCGACTATGCCTTTTGGTCTGCCAGTCGTTCCGGATGTAAAGAAAATATGCGATTCGTCCGATGGATGGATTTCCAGACTCTCCAGGTTGTCGGGCGTGGCCTCAATGTCGCATAGCTCCCGGGATAGGCCGAGGTAACTCTCTGGTATTGAGTGCAGGGTACCTCTGGTGAGCACCAGTTCCGGGGCTACGGCTTCCAGAATCGCCTCCACCCTGCCTTTTGGAAACTCAGGATCTATCGGTACGTATACCGCTCCTAGCCGATGCAATGCCAGGATCGCGATAGGAATATCCAGTGACGGAGGCATATACAGCGCGACCCGACTACCACGCCCAATGCCCAGCCTCGAAAGCGCACCCGCCAGTGCACCGGAACAGGTCCACAATGCGCCATAGGTAAGTGATTGCCCTTCGCAGCTGACCGCGATGCGCTGCGGCTGCGCCTCCGCATGAGCGGAAATTACGTTGATATACGGGGAAAATTGGCGAACAACTTGTTTCCCGGTACCATAGGTATAGAGCAGTTTACGGTCCGAGTTGTCTAGCACGTCAATTTCACCAATCGGACTTTCTAGCCCATCCTTGACTCTGCGCAGCAGCGTGAGAGAGTGCCTTTTAATCCGATCAGCCTTACTCCTTACTGATTCGGCATCAACGCCAGTCCAGGCGCAGCTTCCGGTCTTCCGATCCAGTACCAGTGCAAGCAGGCAGTCCCGGTCACCAAGTATTTTTTCCAGATAGGTCCTCGTCCGGACGCCGATTGGCCGATCGCACAGTAGCAGGAATATCTGCGATTTTCGTACTTCCTGATTCAGGCTTCTATTTCGGACCTGCAACGCCTCGCATAGGTATTTGGTGAGTGCTGAGAAGGTTGCGCGGGACGGAGAACCCGAGTGCAAGCTGGTGGCTGTTTTTCCTGTTGGCGTTCCTTCACCGTCCTGGCGGATCATTATTGTTGGTAATTCGATCTCATCCCTGCCGGCTAGCCGCTGCGTGGCAATCAGGAAAGCGGTAGCGATCTGTGCCCAGACAGGCCAGCCATGGCTGTCGCCAGGCATATGTATTTTGCTCAGGTCGTCCCAGGAGTGCCAATTCCACCTTCTCCTGTTGCTTAATGAAATAGTTTCGGATCGGGTAAATAATTCAACAGGTTCAGCCCCGGACTCCATAAGTAAAACTGGCGCGGCACTGCTGGTAGCCAACCTGTTGGCGTCAAGAAGGTTTGCCATACGGATCCCCGGAGGAGTTGACGGTAGTTGTTCTGTAAGTGACCAAGGCCCTCTAAATGATTACCTAAAAACCGGAAAATGTAGTGGAAAGGGCGCCGAATTTTATCGCTTCACGCCAAACTTGCCTGTGACTTGCACTGCTGTGCCAGGTCTTCGCGTCCTGGCCAGCGCCGTAGAATTAAATGAATTTTTTTTTGAACTAATTCAAATTTCTACCAAGCTTGGTTAGCGCAAACGGCTCTGCCTCTGGCGACACCACTAAAAGGCGGCAGAGCGTAACTATGCATGCGCGGTATTGCAGTACCAAAAGAGGTAGAGGTAGAGGTAGAGGTAGCGGTGTTACTACAGGATGTACTTGAATCCGGCAAGGCGCACAAGACCCGTAATAGTGCCCACACCGAAAATACTAACGGTGTTTATCGCGCGTGTATTATTGGTTCAAACAGCGTTGCTTTCCGACTCGCAGATGAGCTCACCGAACACAGCTCCCCTGATGTGCAATTTCTTGGATTTTACGATTCTTTCGTCGACATGTCTGGTCCTGATGGGCTAAAGGCACCCAGTAAGGTAGCAGGCAGCGATAGTGATGCCATCTCCGCCGCCCGCGAAGGGATAATCAATATCGTCTATATCACCCTGCCACTCAGGGAGGAAATTCGTATCCGAAAGTTGCTCACGGGGCTCTCGGATACCACGGCAACGGTTCATATTGTCTCAGACCTATTTTCTGAGACGACCCTGCATACTCGCCGAAAAACCGTCGGCAGCACAAATCTACTTAGCCTCCATGACACCCCGATTCAGGGGCCGAATATTCTGCTGAAGCGAACCGAAGATGTTTTGTTATCTGGCCTTATCCTTACCCTTGTGATGCCTTTGATGTTGTGTATTGCTGCAGCCATCAAGTGTACCTCGAAGGGCCCGATCCTTTTCAAGCAACGGCGTAACGGTCTAGACGGTAAAATAATACCCGTATGGAAGTTCCGCTCAATGACCAGCACGGAAAATGGAACAGACGTCCGCCAGGCCTCCAGAAATGACCCTAGAGTGACGACAATCGGACGTTTTCTGCGCCGCACCTCTCTCGACGAGCTTCCTCAGTTTTTCAACGTTCTACAAGGGCACATGTCCATAGTAGGGCCCAGGCCTCATGCGGTGGCGCACAACGAGGAATACAGGGCGCAGATCAATGGCTACATGCTGCGACACAAGGTTAAGCCCGGAATTACCGGGTGGGCTCAGATCAATGGATTCCGTGGCGAAACCGACACGCTCGAGAAAATGCAGGGCCGCATTGCACTCGATCTGGAATACATTCGTAACTGGTCAGTCTGGCTTGACCTGAAAATTATTTTGCTGACGTTAGTAAAGGGATTCTCTGGCAAGAACGCATATTGAAATCGAATGCGAGGCGAGGCGCGTCAGAAGGCAGGCGTTCTTTCCTGAAATCAACTAAATAGATATGAGCGGTTAGGATTGCGTGCTCCTCTGACACCACGCCTCCCTGCCAACTCATTTATTCACAATAAAGCCATAACCATGAACCGTTGTATCCTAACTCTAGCGCTATTGAGCGGCGTGACCCCCGCGGTTTCACAAGACGATGGTCCCGCGTCATTGAAAATGCCCTTTGGTTTCGAACTGACCCCAACTCTCGATGTCGGTCTTGCACACGATGATAACGTAGCCAACACAGCGTCCGATCAAGTCTCGAGCTTGCTCCTTACCGCGTCACCGAGCGCTCAGCTAAGCGGAGAAAACGGCGCATTTTCCTTATCTGCTCAGTTTGCCATGGAACGCGGCAATTACCTTGACAGTAGTGAAGACAATTACACCGATACTGGCCTGGATGTCCTCGCCAATCTGGCGATAGACAAGCGCAACAGTATCGGTATCGGCGCAATTGTGACCCGCGCACACGAAGCTCGCGGCACTGGCTACTCCCAGGGCCTTGGTGACCTGCTCGATGAACCAGACACTTATTCCAATCGCGACGGATTCATGGTGTACCAGCGCGGAAGCAACAGCAGTCGCGCCGGATTGGAGCTAACGGCAGGCCGCTCAAGCCTTGATTACGACGGCGGCACCCTGACAGCGAACCGAGACAGGTTTTTCAATTACGGTACCGCTCGGTTTGAGATACGAATCAGACCGAACAGTACAATTTTCTCTGAATTGAACCTGCGTGACATCAATTACGACTTCCGCGAGGAGGGTGCGTCCTCACTGGACAGCCGCGAATCCGATTTCCTACTCGGGATTAGCTGGGAAAACGCTGCACGAACCAATGCAACCCTGAGAGTAGGCCGGGGACGAAAGAATTTCGACGAGGAACTGCGGGACGATGTATCCAGCCCACGGTGGGAACTCGAACTAGGTTGGCTCCCCAAAACTTACAGTAATTTCGAGCTATTCAGCAGCCGCAGTGCGCAGGAGAGTTTCGGCGGTGGCAACTACGCTGAAGTCACTTCGCACTCCATTCGCTGGGCCCATGAATGGACGCGGCGCCTGAATACCGATATCGGGTACAACATTTCAGAATGGGACTATCAGGGCTCTGACCGGTTTGACAATCTGGACGGATTTGACGCTAGCATATTCTATCAGTTTAGACGCTGGTTATCCGCCGGCGCAGGAATCTCCCATTCGGCACAGGATTCAGATGCCGAAGTCAGGACATTCGAGCGCAATATCACCTACATACAACTCAATATCAGCCTGTAATTTGCAGAAGTGAACTCCATGATACAGATCGCCGCTACATCGCGCTTCATAGTTAGAATGCTTTTCAGCATTATTTTCGTAGCTACCCTTACGCTCCCCTTCCCGACTGGATCTCATGCCCAGGGCGCAATTTCTGACTACCGCCTCGGTTCTGGCGACCGGATCCAGATCCGTGTTTACGGTGAGGAAGACCTTTCGCTGGAGGCTCTAATTAGCGACAGCGGTACCTTTGTTTACCCATTTCTTGGGGAAGTACTGGTAAATGGGCTGACGCTTTCGCAACTGGAGACGGTTATCCGCACCGGGCTCAAAGGGGACTACCTTATAAACCCCGATGTTCTCGTATCCATTGTCGAATACCGACCGTTTTTTATTCAGGGTGAGGTTAATGCGCCCGGTGGCTACCCATTCCAGCCAGGCCTGACTATCAATAAGGCCGCTGCGGTAGCGAATGGGTTCACAGAGCGGGCTTCGGAGAAAAAGATATTTGTCGTTCGGGGTGACGACCCCCAGCAAAACCGCGTAAAGGCAAAACTAACCACCATGATTCGCCCGGGCGACATTATCACTGTGGAACAGGGATTCTTCTGATGGATAACAGCGAATACAAAGATCACGTTGTCAATACCCAGACTGACGACGTTAGCGGTATTGATATAAGGCAAATCAGCCGTATCGTATTGGCCCAGAAATGGAAGATTCTATTATTTGTCGCATTGATGACGGCACTTTCTGCTGTCATTGTCTCCGATCTCCCCGACCGTTATGAAGCCACGTCAACCATACTGGTTGAGTTTCAATCCGCCAACCCGGTCAACATCGAGAATGTCTATGATCCTGACAGCAGAAGGCGTGAGTATTTGAGAACCCAGTACGCCATGCTCCGCTCTCGGCAGGTCGGTGAACGCGTGGTGGACAAGTTATCGCTGGCTAGCCATCCGGAATTTCTCGGTAACCAGAATGACGGAATCATCAACCGCATAAAATCCGTCCTCGGCCTGAGCACTGACTTATCCCCGGGCCCGGGTACTGGCATGAGTCAGGACCAGGTCGACAGGCTTCGGAAGCAGGCAGCCGTAAGTCAGTTTATGGCGAACCTGAATATTGACCCAATACCAAACAGCCAACTTGTGAACATCCAATACGAGTCCCACTACCCCGAACTTTCCGCGGAAATAGCCAATGCTATAGCCTCAGCTTACATCGACAGCCACCTCGATATACGCAACGAAGTGACTTGGGAGGCTACGCAATGGATGAACTCACGGATAGGAGAGCTCCGCACAAAGCTTGAGGCATCCGAGATAGCGCTTGCTGATTTCAAGGAAAGGGAAAACCTGGTGGATCTGAGCGGAGTCCAGGGCCTGACCTCACAGGAAATCAACGGTATCTCAGCACAGTTGCTGGACGAGCGTAGGAGGCAGCAGGGCCTCGAGGCGTTACGGCGCCAGATAGAATCCAAGAATTCGGATCCGAGAAAACTGGCTGAGGTTCCCGATATTTTCAATCATGTCCAGATTCAGAGTGTTAAGTCTGCTGAACTCGGCGCGGCCCGACAGGTCTCCGAGCTATCCCTGCGCTACGGCCCCAAACATCCACGGATGATTGCCGCGCATGAGCAGCTGAAGACGGCCCAGAATAACCTGCGCTCCGCAATTCACTCGCTGGTTAACACTATCAAAAATGATGACCAGACGGTACGAGCCAATGTACAGTCCCTGGAAGAGTTACTGCAGAAGACAAAGGGAGACTACCAGGTAGTTTCTCGCAAGGAAGGGCGCTATGCGCAGCTGAAGCGGGAAGTTGAGCTAAACGAAGAGCTTTACAATATATTCCTGACACGGCTTGAGCAAACAAACGCAACGGCGGACTTCCAGAAAGCAAATGCACGCATAACCGACCCGGCTGTTGTACCTACCAGCGCCAGCTTCCCCGCGCGCAAGCTTACTGTGGCCGCCACAGCAATAGGCAGCGCCCTGCTGGCTGCGCTGATGGTGATCGGTCTTGACCTACTGAACCAACACGTACGCTCTCCTGCCGAAATAGAGCAAAAACTCAACCAACGGGTGATCGGAATAATTCCAGTTACACCCCAAACCAGGAGCGGGAAGCTTGACCTTCGGACTTATTTTGACAGCAGCCAGTTCGGGTTCAGTGAATCCATACGAACGCTACGTACCAGCCTGGTCATGTCCCACATAGAAGGTCAGGGAAAGATTATTGGTGTAACCTCATCCATACCCGGTGAGGGAAAAAGTGCAATTGCAACCAACCTGGCATTTTCTTTAGGACAGCTCGAAAATGTTCTGTTGATAGATACGGACATGCGCAGGCCGACGCTGGCAAGGGAATTTTCCCTCACGGATGATGTGCGTGGACTCTCTAACCTGATAAACGGCAGTAGTCTTTCAGAATGTATTTACCGGGACGAGGAAAGCGGGATTGATATCATGCCCGCAGGGCCCCTGCCGGATAACCCGCAGGAGTTACTTGGCGCCCCGCGATTTGGTGAAGCTCTTGCCAGCCTCAGCAACCATTACGACAGGATTATTCTTGATACTCCGCCATCCCAGGTGGTGAGTGACGCCCTGATTGTATCGCGCCTTGCAGACGCCATGCTGTATGTCGTTAAGGCGGACGCAATCAAGCTGAGGACCGTCAAAGGCGGCATTAACCGATTGCTTGAATTCGGTGCACATATTGATGGTGTAGTGCTTAACCAGGTAGATACATCCGAAAATTCAGCCTACTACGACGACTATTACGGCTTCTATGGGGAAGAATATCGCTACGACGATACCACTCCTGGCGCGGCGGGCCGAGCAGCCTCGTGATCGACCTGCACTGCCACCTACTGCCGGGGATCGATGACGGCGCGCGTAACGTAGAGCAAGCCGTAACGCTTGCGCGCCTGGCCGTCGAAGATGGTATTAGTCATGCCGTGTTGACTCCGCATATCCATATAGGTCGCTACGATAACTCACTGCTATCGATTCACCGGGCTTGGAAGAAGTATCAGGCGCTACTTGTAAAACATCACATACCATTGCAGGTTGGATATGCCGCAGAAGTACACTTTTGTGCTCAAATCCTGGACTGGGTACCGGAACAGAAATTACCTTTGCTCGGCTACTGGGAAGGTGAAGGGGTTCTGCTGCTTGAACTGCCACACAGCCACATACCCGTGGGTGTTGAGGAGCTTGTGTGCTGGCTTTTGAAGCATCGCATCAGACCAATGATTGCTCATCCTGAGCGTAACCGGGATGTAATTCGGGATTTCGACAAGGTCCTTCCCCTGGCGGAGCTCGGCTGCCTTTTTCAGGTGACCGCTGGCTCGGTAGCCGGCCAGTTTGGCGAGCCCGCCCGGCTGCGTGCCATACAGCTGCTGCAAAACAAACTCGTCACAGTACTGGCGACTGACGCACATCACGAGCTCCGCAGGCCGCCAAATCTCAGTGAGGGCCGCCGCGCGGCGGAAACCCTCATCGGAGAGTCAGCGTCCTGGGATCTGGTGCAAAACAACCCCCTGCGCATCGCCTCTTGCCACTTCCCCCTCAAGGTCGTGCATCCCGCCACCGAGACCTGAAGTTCACAACAGCTCTAGCCACAATTTCAGATTTGCCCGCGCCTTTTGCTACCGCTGGCATGTCGTGTGCAGGGAATGGGCTGGAAATATTGGCAATTTGCAAAAAATCACGACTTCGCCAGCCAGAAAGTCTGGCCAGCTTATTATCAAAAAGGATCGAATAATCCTGCGCCTCTGGCGTCACTTGCTACATTTACTTAATGGCAATGTGGTAATTGGTGTCAGTACTATGGACAAGCCCGTTCTTCTCCTCTCCGTGATTTTGATCGCTGCAACCCTTTCTGCCTGCGGCGGTGGCGGCGGTGGTAGCGACCGACCAGACAAGGATACCTCCTCGCCCGGTGGTACATCCCCTCCCAGCAGCAGTAACTCCGCGCCTGTCGCAAAAGATGACAGCTTTCAAGTCACAAAGGATGGCGGTGACCACGTGATGGATGTTTTGAGCAACGACAGCGATCCTGATGGTGATGAACTCAGCATTTCCGATGTTTCCGCATCCAAAGGCTCGGCCAAGATAAACGCGGACAACACTGTCTCCTATATCCCTCCCAAGGGGTTCACCGGACAGGACTCAGGAAGTTATACTGTGAGCGATGGAAAATTGACAGACACTGGTGAAATTACCATCTCTGTGGTTGATGAAGGGGCACAGAACCCGGAGTCACCATTGAGCATTAGCATCCAGTGGACAATACCCACAAAACGCGAAAATGGAACAACGCTAGACGCGACTGAGATCAAGGGCTACCAGGTCTCTGTCAAGGCTGTTCCGAGTGGTGAGCAGGTAACGGAATTGTTTGTAGAAGGTGGGAATTCACGTAACGCCTCCGTTGGCCTGGATACAGCCGGGACCTATGAGGTCTCAATCTCAACAGTGGACACTTCCGATATACCTAGCGGCGGCAGCGCGCCGGTAACGGTAACAATCGAGTGATCCTGGCATCGCTCCGCCGCCCCCCCACAGGCACACCAACATTATTTCTTGAAAACATGAAATCTGCATCATGAAAGCATCAAGATACATATTGCCGGAGCCCTGTCCTGATATTGGTACTTTCTTCCTGTGGCGGCGGAGGCGGTGACATCCATGTTCTGGACGTGCTTGTGAATGACAAAGACCCTGACAGGGAAAATCTCAGTATCACGGAGGCAAGCCCAATCAATAGCTTGATTCCGATCGAGAACGAACACACAATTTCGTACACTCTCAAAAATGATTTGGCGGCACTGACACTGTCGACTACGCCATCAGCGATGGCAATCTAACTGATTCCGCTACGGTAACCATATCCGTTCTCGCTCCCTCGGTTATTGGAAACTAGCCAGCTCAGGAGGTCCCAGAATCTTCGATGGCGGAGGACGGGACCCTGGAAATCGATCCACGCAAATGGATCACTGGGGACAGTTCCGCAACAATTGCCGTTTCTTAAGTGGAGCCTGATCACAGTACCACCGATATCTCTGGTAGTCGCGTAATAATTCTAACACCCGGGGACTTTAACAGGGCCGTGCGGGTGATGGACGGAGGGGATTTGACCACAGACATCAATGTCGCAGTCAAGCCTGTAAGCGATGCACCGGTAGCCAATGATGACGTAGCAAACATTGTGCAAAATAGCGATAGCATGCGAACTCCAGTGCTTGACAACGATGCTGATCTTGATGGATGTCAACTTATCGTGGAAGCAGCATATGCTGGCAATGGTGGCACAGAAATCATCTGGGGTGAACTGAACTACGAGCCCGCAAATGAGTTCGAGGGGAGCGATTCCGTTTCCTATACGATTGCTGCCCCCACGGGTTGACCGCGACGGCGTTTGGAAAAATCACCGTCACCAACCAAGGGGTACACACAATCACTGCCCAATAAAGTATTTGCACTGAGCGAAGGGATGGATCGCCCTTCAGCTCGGGGACCTGTAGGGCTATACCATCAAAATTTCGACGCCGGATGTAGAGAGTGTGAAAGACGTCTTCATCGAAGACGGCGGACAGTCCGGCACTGTCATCAATATGGACCAGACAGGTACTTAGGAGATCATGGTTTCGATAATAGATGCCACAGGCTTATGTACCCAGAGCAATGACCCGGTAATAGTGGCCGCAGAAGGAGTTCGCTCCGTATATCTGGCTCAGAATCAGGCACAATGCCCCGGCTCAGTGTCTAGACTAAATGATGTCCGTAAAAATACGTTTTCAACCAGCGCCTAATTCTAGCTCGTTGCAAACCACCATTAAAAAGAGAGGTTGGCGTGCGAATCAAATACTCTTTTGTCGTCCTCGCGGCTTGCGCAATCTTGCCATGGCACGCGGCCCGCGCCGCAACTTATTTTGTCGACGCCGGCGGGGGCAATGATGAGAATGATGGCTCCGAGAACGCCCCCTGGAAGACACTCACCAAGGCGCGCTCTTCAGCCAATGGTGGCGACGTAGTTATTGTCGCTGCAGGCGATTATGGTAGCTACTCCGAGCGAAGCCCCGCAGGTAACACCAGCTATATAAAATTTAAGGCGGCTGCCGGCGCCAAACCGAAACTTGGACAGATAACGGTGTCGTACGGCTCACTTGCCGAAGCCAATCTTATTTTTGATGGTTTTGAAGTTAACAGTGACGCCAGTGGTAACATGGTCACGCTGAATCAGGTACAGAATTTCCAGCTACTGAACAGCGAGGTGCACGCAGCCCATTGGTCGAAAGGCCCCAGCGCAGGAATTGACGGCGTTGATATATCAGCCTCCAGGGACATCCTTGTAGAGCGCGTAAAACTTTACGAGCTTTTCCGCGGTGTCCATGTCAATAACTCTGCCAAAGTAACAATACGCCGTAACTTCATTACCACGAAGGGGGGTACTGGCATTCAGTGGTTAGGGGGTAATTCTGAAGGAGTGATAGAACTAAATCATATTCGCTCTGAGCCATACACTCGCTACCCGCAAGATCCGATGGCATTCAAGGATCCTCACCAGAGTATCATATCCGTACGAAGCAGCAGCCTGACCATTCGAAGCAACTACATGCATTCTATGGGTAATTCTTCAGGAATAATGTTCTATGAATCCGGACTAGCTGGCACTGAGACAGCCTACAGAGATATCACCATTGAAAACAATGCTCTTTTCAATACCCAGAACCCCTATGCACTACGCATGTATAACCTCGGAAACAACGTTGTTGTTCGAAATAATTTTATCATGGCTCACCGTAAAAATGGGAGCTGTAGCGACGGCACTGATGCGGATGCGCGCTATCGATATAATGGCGCCCTAGTGGTTCACAATGTTGCCGCAGGCTACTCGGGTTCGGGACTACGAGTCTATAACAATATTCTCCTGGGAATGACCATTGTGCCCCGAGGGGCTATAGAGAGTAACAATATATTCTGGTCATTCCAGGCTGGTAGCGGATGGTCAGCAGAAAGCCCTAGCGGCACTTCCAAAGTCTATGTAAGCACGTATATGGGATGTAATAATGCGCCAATGGACTTCGAAAATGGCACGTTTTTCCTGAAGCCGACGAATTTCAAGTACTCTTATACGGACCTACCTATATTCCTCCTGTCTACAGAATCGATTGGTCGGAACTTTGGGGATGCAAACAACCAACCTCCTACTACACTCGGCTCTCTAGATAGCGAGGGCTTCTTGATGGATAACGGTGTACCCCGAAGCAACAGCGTGCACAGCGTCGGGCCTTACGAGCAGGTACCCTCACCTCCATTGCCACCTGGCAATGTCGAGGCCACCGGCAGCAAAAATTAACTCATCACTCTTCCTGTCTGTGGGGGAGCAAGTTGGTACCTCTCCCTTATGATGGCTGAAAGTGTCAACAACACCCCTCCGCTAGGATACGGGTCTGAATAACTTCAGCCTGCGGGTTTTCCAGCCCTTCATGGTGGTGACCAGCTCTTTCGCTCCAATCGCTCTTGCGAAGTACTTGAGTTCCTGCTTGGCAAATCGCAGCTTGCTTATTCCCTCAGCACGATTTATCGGAATTCTCAAAAGCTCTGGCCAGGCCTGTAGGACAAGAGCCCTTGCAAAACGGTTATTTATTCGAGCATCCTCTGGAAGAGCTAACGCCAAACGATATATGGCGCGACTATTAAAAGGGGAAAGTGTGGGGTAAGCAACCTTATGTCCAAATACGCTCGGCCCCGCCCAACAGCCAAGCCGTTGTTCGATATATGCAACATCCAGAATCTGGGTCGGGCGGCGTTCTCCCAGGCTGGACAGCCAATTGTCCGCCTCTCGCAACATCAGCGGCGACTCCGGAATGCCCAGACGTTCAAGTAGTTCATCTGGTTGAATCTTCTCGGTACCAGAGTATCCCCGCGCCCAATAATATGCTCTTGCAACCTCCCCGCAGACGCCGTTGATACAATGATAATTGCGGTCATACGCCCTTGCTGTTGGCCCTAATCGTGATACGGCATCAGTCAGGCAATACCCCACGCGGTACTGCCAGTCTTCCATTTCTTCCTGGCGAGGACTTACAAAAGGCAGAAGTTCATGCTTCAACCCATACTTGGATGCCAATCCTGCGGCAAGGTGACAGTCCAGTTCGGTTCCCCGGCCGGCCACCGTTTCAAACACACACTCTGAAGCCCAGGGGCGCGCGGCAGCCAGTACCATGCGTGAATCCCACCCGCCGGTAAGGTGTACGAAACCGGCATTGCCGCGAATGATCGCGCCAATGTTGGCACGGAGACGATCCAGTACGCCATTCACGGACGCACTTGTATCTGGATTGATAATTCCATCTGGAGCATAGAAACGCACCGGTACAGAGGAGGAGATGTCAAGGTAGAAATTCGGCAATAGCCGCCGGACACCTTCAAAGGTCGTGAGCCCAAATGGTATCCACCCTATCAACCGCAATATATCAAGCAACTCCCCAGAGGCTTCACTTTGCCTTTGCTTGGCAACAAGCTCCATGGCTGTCGTGGTTGATGCTAATGCATCCAGTTTTTCAGAGTATACTAAGGGGAACAAACCGCCGGCATCAGTACACACCCGTATCCCGTCACCAACTTTGAACAGCAAAATATAACGACCGCACAGCTCATCACTGATTTCCGGTATACCGTCAGGTGAAATTCGGGTCTCAAGACTGTCGCCATTCTGAAGTAGGGTGCTGGATTGGACCGCCCACCCAAGAAGGACTCCAAGATTTTCGCCATCTGGGTCACGGAGATTAATTACAGGAACTTCCCTACTCGAGTTAACGTAGTAGCCACAAATTTCAATAACGGAAGAATTGTCCAGCAGGTGCTCTGGCCGACGAGAAATAATGATTTGTTTTGGCAGAAGAGGCACTTTATTTCAGGCTCCCGAAATCAGTGATTTGTAAAAATATCAGGCCTTCTAATTGCCGCAAAGTCCGCTAGGTACCTTTGGAAAATTTTCGCCAGATAACCGGTGGACAAATATCCCGTAAGAAATCGGCCATAATATCTTTTCGATTCGCCCGGTCTCCGCTTCCCGGCCTGGATCGAAAAATTGTTGTGTGTTTCTTGATAGAAAAATTTCTGGGTGCAGTATAGTAATAAAGTGCCAAGGACCTTCGATAGCGATTCTCCGGACAATTCAGGGGCTCTGGATGTCCATGCCAGGATTCTTCTGTGGTATTGAATATCACAGCCCGACCGAACGTGGGCTGGACACGGATATCACACTCAGACATGTCTTTACTCCATAACTCCAGGTCCCCACCGTACTCCGGCAACCAGTCTTCATTGAGGTACAGAATCAGGTTCAGGCGTCTCCACAAATTCAGCTTCTGATGCAGATTAAAATCGGCATGAATGGAAAGGTGCCCACCACGAGCTGTCTCGTGCAACCCACCACCGCCATAATGAGGATCCGATATCAGACCATCAATACCAGTCAGGGACTCCAGAAATGAAAGGAACTGGGATGAGTTCAAGGCGTAAAACAAGTTTGTAATAAATGGGCTGGATATCATTTCAAGCTGGTAGCCAGTCTTCAGCTTGGACTGAGAGTTCGAAAATCTTCCTTTCTGTCTGTCCGGGAACTCTTTAATTACCCGGGCCAGAAGATCAGAAGGTAAGAAGTCATCCAGCACAATATGCCTGAAAGGGCTTGCAGTTTCGTAGGTATCGTGATTTTTTTCACCGAGTTCGATACATTGTTCTCTGTCAAATGAAACCGAATCGCCATTGACTCGAACCGGCAACAAGCTCATATGGCGCTCCCGTCATTCAAACCCCTATTTGTAAGCGGCAGTTGACGATTACTATCAGAATGGACATACATCGCATACTGATTATGGCTGAAACTGTGGTGAATATAGATCTGCTCGTTCCAGCGAGCCGGGCGCTTTCTTGTGTACTGCATGCCATGAATCGGCGCCAGCTTTTTAAACTCATTTGAGCTATTGTATTCACTGATTGCCTTGAGTTGGCCAACCTCATCACACATCAGCCCTCCGAGCTCCGCACTCATGATATCATCGAAGTACAAATAGACACGGGGCAGGATTTTTTGGTCCGGAGCCTTGAGTAGGCCAAGAGAGTCACGTGTAGAGCTGTAGTAGTCAAGGTCGGAAAAAATTGCGCCGATAGGTGCAGCATCCGGATAATCTTCGAAAAATCTGGGTACAGTCTCGGCAACGTCTCCCATTACGAGGGTGGACCTGGCCAGTCTGGCCTTTAGCGCAGGGAGATCCATATGGAAGAACCCTTCCTTCCAGATATACGGTAAATCGCGATAATCTTGTGGTGCAGGTAACCCCATACCGCTATCAAATCCGTATATTTCAAATTCGACAGGAAATTCTTTTTCAACTTCCTGCGCCAGCTTTTCCAACTCAACCAGCCCATTTCCGCCAGCAACACCAAACTCCACCAAGCTTATTCTGGGTATCCTGAGGAGCTCGGCTTGCCTGGCAGCATGCCACACGCAGTATGCATAATGAGGTCGCGGAAAAATATCGAAATCCATACGTGTTTTGAACGACCCGAATGGCAGTCTCTTCCACAGCTTGAACAATATATCTTGTGGATGCAGGAAAAGATCGGCGAAATGTACGGCCATTTTTTCTCCGTTTATTATGGTTACACAGGCGATGAGCAAGGAAATTGAATGACAGATGCGGATTCGGAAATTTATTCGTTCAGCCCGAAACCTAGCCAGCCCGTTTTGATACAGACCAATTAGGGTCAAGCGTAGCATCGATTCGGATCGGAGTAGGTCCAGAAGCGTGCACATGGCAGCCAAGTCGACGGTTTGTCTTACACCCGGAAAAACTGATGAGTCTGCGGAAAAGGCATCAGAAAAATGCCCGAAAAGTCGCAACTAAACTTGCAGTCGCCGCGTATCAAACCTGCGCAAGCTGTAATATTTCAGCGAGGTTCTCGCGCTCCGCTACTGCAATCTGATGTCCACTTTAGCCGCACTTTCGGTTTGCAGCTTTCCCGCCAGCGTCACCTCATCCCGCTGGCCAAAATAAAAAAGCGCCATAAGCAGTATAAGCATGGAAACCAGCAGACTGAGCCATGGTGCCAAACCCAATCCCGCTGGCAGTGATCCGCACAGGATGGCCACTGCCGCGACCACGGTGGCATAGGGCAACTGGGTGCGCACATGCTCCACATGGTCGCAGCCAGACGCCATGGAAGACAGAATGGTGGTATCCGAAATGGGTGAGCAGTGGTCACCCCAGATTGCGCCGGCCAGCACGCTGGCGATCGACGCATAGAAAACCTGTCCTTCACCCGCCGGTATTGCGCTTTCTCCGCCGCAAATCGCCCAGGCCAGCGGCACCACCAGCGGCATCAGGATACCCATGGTGCCCCAGCTGGTACCGGTTGAAAATGCAGTCGCGGCTGCCACCAGGAATACCAGCGTGGGCAGCAGGAAGGGCGCGACGCTTGAACCGATTTGCTCGACCAGGAATCGTGCCGTGCCCAATGCGTCCGTTACACCGGCCAGGGACCACGCCAGTATCAGGATCAGCATTGCGAACAGCATGGAACGCACGCCGATAAACCAGGCGTTCATCGCCTGTTCCAGGGTCAGGATACGCTGCGCCACTGAAAGCACCACAGCCACCAGTGAGCTGGCGATGGCTGCCCACATCAGCGCCTTGTAGGAGTCTGCTGCAGCCAGGATATCTGCAACCGTTTTGCCGTCACCGCCACCGCCGGTTACCCCCAGCCCCACCACTACGCCGATGATCAGGGTCAGGAGCGGCAACAGGGCATTGATCGCACGCACCGGCCGGTCCGGCAGCGGTTCGACCACATCGTGAAGTGGCAAATCGTTGTCCACAATGGGCACACCACAGCAATCGCCACCACGCGCGCGTCGCTCCGCGGCCAGCATCGGCCCGAAATCGCGCCCGGTCGCTGCCACCAGTAATACGAAAAAAATCGCCAGTAGCGGGTAGAAACTGAATGGAATTGAGTTGAGGAATACACTGTATGGCTCGAGCGTCGAGCCCGCGGCCTGCAGCGCATCACTGATCAGCCCGACTTCAAACCCGATCCAGGTCGTGACCAGGGCAATGCAGCAGACCGGCGCCGCGGTCGAATCGACGATGTAGGCGAGCTTTTCCCGGGAAATTTTCAGGCGGTCGGTTACCGGCCGCATGGTGTTGCCCACCACCAGGGTGTTGGAGTAGTCGTCAAAAAAGATTGCCAGACCCATGCCCGCCGTAGCCAGCGCCGCACGGCGCGCGTTACCGGCCCAACGCACTAGGCGCGCAACAATACCCTGCATGCCGCCATTGCGGGATACCACCCCCACCATACCGCCAATCACCATGGAGAAGACGATAATGGCTGCATGATCACTGTCTGCCAGCGCACCGACGATGTAGGTATCCCCGGTACGCAGCAGGCCATCAAGGAGCCCGGAAAGGCCGCCACCCTCTATGGCCCAGGCCCCAACCCAGACGCCGGCAAATAGCGCCGGTAGTACCTGCCGCAGGAGTAGTGCCAGCACAATGGCAAGTAAGGGCGGCACTATCGAGACCCAGCCCGCATGACTACCATCCGCAGCAAAGGCGCCGGCAGGCATCAGCATGCAAGGAATCAATGTGGCAGCCAATGAACACCTCCTGCCAGTCCTTTTTCTGTGCCTCTCCGAGGCGAGGGATAAGGTGTTCATAATGGTTTCCCGCTTTACTCCGCTGTTTCCCTGGCGCTGGTGCGATGCTGTCGGGGTGTTGGGTCGATTACCTCGAAATTGCCGACAAGCGCGTTCAGATACCAGTCGAAGAAGCGCCTGGGCGTATCCTCGAATTGGGGATGCTGTGGTCCGGGCTCGAAAAAATGGGAGCCGATACCCGCCGCATTCAGGTCGATAATGCGCTTGTCCTCAAGGGTGGTCTCATGCCAGAGGTGCACCAGCGCATCGCGCTGGTAATCGACGCCTTCCTCGGCATCCCCATGCACAAACCAGATAATCTCCATATCGGTTTTATCGATTGCACGAGGGACATAGCGAAACAGGACACAGTGATCCGGGTAGTTGAGCATGTAGGCCAACGGCCCAAACTGGTAATCAGCCGCGCCCTCATCGTACCCCCTGAATTCGCCCATCAGTGGCGCCAGCGGCTCGCCATTCGCGCTACCCGTCTTGAAACCCGGGAACAGCGCATAGCGACTGGTATACACGCAGGCCCCGAAACCCGGCGCTTCGCGGAAGATCCGGTAAACCGATTTTTCCAGCCCGGGGACACCGGTCGCCTGGGCAGACCGCGCCCACATATCGCGATTGAGGCCAGCAACTTCATGCTCGGGAGACTTGAATGAGTGAACGCGTGAATACAGCCTGTGTGCGGTTTCGCAGTGATAGCATTCCAGGTAGTTGCCCAGCGCGATTTTCCAGTTCGCATCCACGCTGTATACCTGCCGGTGCGCGACCTTCGCGTGCTCCAGCTGGTAAGGACGCATCTGTGCATCCAGGTGTGCGAGGCAGGCTTCAAAGTCCACGGCCTCGCGATCGAAATTGATAAAGATCATACCGAAGCGCACGGCCACCCGGACTTTCTTCAGCGGGTAATCCTCGCGACTGAAACCCTGCAGGCTCTCCATCGCACGCGCACCGCGCAGGGCACCATCATGGCCGTATACCCAACCGTGGTAAGGACAGACAAAGGTCTTGCGATTCCCGCAAGGGGTATCACAAACCCGTGCGCCACGGTGCCGGCAGGAGTTGATCAGGCCGTGGATTTCACCAGCGGCATCGCGCACCACGATCACGGACTCGGTGGCAATCTCATACAGGAAGTAGTCGCCACTTTCGCGGAGCTGACTGACATGCCCGGCGAAATGCCAGGACCTGAACATCACATTTTCCAGCTCCCGCTGATAAACGAGGGGCGAGTCGTAAAAATAACCGGCCAGGGCGGCATCCGGGTCCGCGAGCTGAGAAGCCACCCGCGACTGCAGCTGCGCCTGGTCGTCTTCCCGTAATGGAATAAAGCGGTTCATGGCCACTCCATTGTTATTTTTCATGCCAGCTTAACGCAGGCTTTCAGGGTTGGATAGGGGCTTGGGTAAGGGCCTGGATAGGTGACTTGATTAGCGGGCCTGGATCATGCGCAAGGATGCCCGCCGCAGGGAGCGCAGTTAGTCGGCTAGACTGCAAAAATACCGTGTCCCCTCCGCGCAGGCATACCATGGAAAGAAAAATGCTCGCCCATACAACCGCCGGCCTCGCAGCAGTTTTCCTTGCGATGCCGCCATTCGCCAGTCCTGCAAAGGCCGACCATACGCAAGCCCATACTGTGGGTGACGCCGTCTGCGGCGGCTGCCTGGATTTCAGCTTCCGGCTGCGTCATGAACTGGTAGACCAGGATAGCAGGGAACGCGACGCCAATGCCCGCACCCTGCGCAGCCGGGTGAGCTGGCACTCCGGCACGCTGGATCACTGGAACTTCATGATTGAAGTGGACGACATTTCGGTGATTGGCAGCGAGGACTACAATTCCACCGTCAACGGGCGCACCGACTATCCAGTGGTTGCTGATCCGACCGGTACCGAAGTGAATCAGGCCCTGTTCCGCTACAAGACGGAACCGCTCACGGCCACGTTCGGGCGCCAGCGCATAATACAGGACAATGCGCGCTTTATTGGCAATGTGGGCTGGCGCCAGAACGAGCAGACCTATGACGCGGTGCGCGGCGAGTGGGCCATGGGCAAGCGCTGGCGTGGCGACCTGACCTATAGCTGGAACGTTAACCGGATCTTTGGCCCCGACGGCCCGACAGCGGACCTAGAAGGCGATGTGGGCGGGTTGCGCCTGCCCTTTGCAATCGCCGAAGGCATGGTATTGACGCCGTTTGCCTACTGGATGGATTTCAACAATAACGACACCCTGTCCAACCAGACTGTCGGCCTGCAATTCACCGGCAAAGCGGCCCGTGGCGATATCGCCGACGGCTTTCAATGGACGCTTTCCGCCGCCCTGCAGACCGACAACGGTGACAACCCCAACAGTTATAACGCCAACTACTTCCTCGGTGAAATCAAGGTGCCCGTGCAACCCGTTACGCTGGGTTTTGGCTATGAGGTATTGAGCGGCGAAGGCGATGCGGCATTCATCACGCCACTGGCGACACTGCACAAGTTCCAGGGCTGGGCCGATACTTTCCTGAACACCCCCGGTGATGGCGTCAAGGACGCCTACGCCTCGCTCGGGGGCAAGCTCTGCGGCGTGCAACTGGGCTTCATCTACCACAACTTCCGCTCTGATCGCGGCGACGACTACTATGGCGACGAATATGATTTCGTCGCAACCTTCAAGGTCAACAAACACCTGACCCTGCAGGCCAAGTACGCCAACTACAACGCGGACGGTTTCGGCCTGGATACCGAGAAGTTCTGGCTGTCCATCATGCTCGACCCCACCTGAACGGCAGCAGCGGCCTGGTTTGCTCTGCCGCCAAATAACGGCATACTCAACGCTTCCCGATACCCGTATCACCCGAGGGAGGCAGGCCATTGGCTATCAGGGTAATGCTGTTTGACGAGCGTGGTCGCCTGGCTGCGCAAGGCAACGAGGATCTGCTCGCCCGGTTCCACGACCAGGGCGGCTTCGCCTGGATCGATATCTGCGGTGCACAAAGCCAGATTGAAGCGGCGGCACTTGGGCCATTTGGGCTCAATCCGCTGGCCCACCGCGATGCGCAGCGCCAGCGCCACCCCGCCAAGTACGAAGCTTTCCAGGATCATGTATTCCTGCTGATGCACGAGCTGACCCGGGAGGCCGTACACGACCGCATCAGTCGTCACCAGCTCGGAATCTTTGCCAGCGGCAGCTTCCTGATTACCCGCCACGACCTGCCGTCTGAATCGGTGGAAAAATACTGGGACCAGACCGCCGGCCAGCAGCAGCTGCCCCGCGGCGGTATCGGCCAGCTGTGCTATTTCCTGCTGCGCGGCCTCGCGGATCGCTACCTGCCCCTGATGTACGATATCGAACAACGGCTGGGTGAGATCGAGGATGAGATTTTTGAGTCCACTAGCGATGACCTGCTGAGCGAGCTGATCAACTACAACTCCCAGCTGAAAAAGGCGCGCAGGGCCTACGTATACCAGCACGGGGTCATACAGGAGCTGATGGGTGGTCACGACCATGCACTACTGGCGTTCGACGAGCATGAACTAACAGACCTGTACGAGCACTTCGAGCGTCTCGCCAGTATGGCCAACCTGTATCAGGAGCTCACCAGCGACCTGATCAACGGTTTTATTTCGGTCAGCGCCCACCGCACCAATAACATCATGAAACTGCTGACCATCGTTACCGCGATATTCCTGCCGCTGAGCCTGATTGCGGGGATCTACGGCATGAACTTTGAGAACATGCCGGAACTGCGCTGGCGGTACGGTTACTTTGGTGTGCTGGCGTTTATGCTGGTGTTCGTGGCCGGGGGGCTCGCGTGGATCCGGCACAAGAAATGGCTTTGAGTCGCGGTTACCCGTGGCAGGCGTGCTGGCGCTGACGGCAGGCTTCGCATCGCTCTTCGCCCAGTGCCAGGCTGCGCCACTCGAGGAATTCCGCTTCCAGCAGCTGCAGCGTATTGAGGCTGCCAAGGGGCAGGCCCACAATCAGCTTCAGTGCCTCCAGCGCCTGTGCGCTGCCGACCATACCGAGTGCCGGCCCGATTACACCGATGGTCTCGCAGTTACCGGCCGGCTCTTCACCGGTATCGGGGAATACGCAGGCATAGCAGGGCGAGCCCGGCTCGCGAAAGTCAAAACTGACAAGCTGCCCGGAAAAGCCCTGCACCGATGCCATGATCACCGGCACGCGCAGTTCGCGGCAGGCGCTGTTGATCGCATAGCGGGTCTGCATATTGTCGGTGCAGTCCAGCACCAGGTCGAAGCCCGGCAGGTGCTCGTGCAACCAGGCGCTATCGGCCATACACTGATGCGGCACGATTCTTATTTCCGGGTTGGCCGCCTGTAGCTGTTGCGCCGCGACCTGTGCCTTGGATTTTTTGAGGTGGTTGGTCTTGTACAGCACCTGCCGCTGCAGGTTCGACAGTTCGATGGTATCGGCATCCACCAGGTGCAGCTCTCCCACGCCGGCAGATGCCAGGTACAGCGCTGCCGGACAGCCGAGGCCGCCCATGCCGATCACCAGGACCCTGGCGGCAGACAGTTTCTCCTGCCCCGCCTCTCCCACCTGCGGCAACATAATCTGGCGACTGTAGCGGGTTCGCTGCTTGTGGCTGATCAAAACAAGTCCTTGAATATTATTGGTTGCACGCACTAGAGCCCGGCCAGGCTGCCGGCCTTGAATTGTGCGAAATACTGTCCACCGTCGTGCAGCCCCAGGCGCTCGAACGACAGGCAGGAGATGTCCGCCTGGAAATCCTGGGTACCGCTGCGCAACTGCAGGCGCACGCGGCCATCATCCAGCGCCTGCCTGCCAACCAGCGTCACCGGCAGGCAATTGAGAATACTGGACAGGCCCGGCCACTCGAGGCTCAGGCTGATATCACCGGATTCCAGCAGGAACGCCACTGACTGGCCGCGCGCATAATCCCCGGTGACCCGGTCCGCAAACAGTTTGTGTCCGCCCAGGGAAAGCTCCAGCATGCCGCCCTGCTGCCCCACCACCAGTGCTTCCACACGGCTGTAACAGGTATGGCCGAAGTCACCGAACTGCAGCCGGCGCGCCACATCCTGCAAGCGCAACGGGCCTGTCAGCGCGGCGTTTTCCATCCACAGGCAGCGATCTGCAAGCAACTGGATTTCATTGAAGTTGTGGCTGGTCCACAGCACCAGCGCCGGATGCCGCTCCCAGAAGGCGCGCAGTGTCGGTAACAGGCGCCGAATGACCAGCGCCTGGTCTACCGCCGCCAGCGGCTCATCGAAAAGCTGCAGTGCGGCATTGTGAAACAGCTGGCGCAACAGCGCCACCCGCTGCGCCTCGCCTCCGGAAAGCTGTTCCACCGGGCTCTGCAACAGGTGCTGGATGCCGAAATCAGCCTGCAACTGGGTACGCGCACCTGAATCCAGTGGCCTGCGGCTGTAGCGATGCGCCAGCGCCAGGTTCTGTGCCACGGTCTGGCCTGAAAACAGGCGGCTGTCCTGGAAACCAAGTGACATATCGCGTTTGTGGGCGGGGATACCGCTGCGTCCGTTCTGCCAGGTACGACCGGCGAACTCGACCACGCCGCTGCAGCTACGCTGCCCCGCCAGTGCGGCCAGCAGAGTGCTCTTGCCGCCGCCGGACGGGCCGGTAAGGCCGACGATACCGCTGGCAGGCAGCGCCAGCTGCCAGGGTTTGGCCGCGTTCAGCGTGGTTACCAGCTGCTCCACTACCAGGCCGCCAGCAACGACTGCTTCCAGGGTGAACGCCGCCTTGCCGGTGGCAGAAAGCTGGCCCGCCATTATCCCGGCACTCCCGGCACTCCCGCCACCGGTTGTGGCAGGGCTGCGCCGGCAGGGTTGCGGCCCAGCCAGCGTGCGAGCAACAGCAGTGCCGTGGTCACCAGTAACAGCACGATCGCAAGGCGGTGTGCGGCACCGTACTGCAACGCCTCGACATGCTGGAACAGGGCGATCGAAACTACCTGCGTCTCCCCGGGAATGGCACCGCCAATCATCAGCACCACACCGAATTCACCCAGCGTATGGGCGAAGCTCAGGGCGCAGGCACTGACGATGGCCGCCTTGCTGGCCGGCAGCAGCACCTTGAACAGTGCGATGGCCGGCGGTATACCGAGCGCGGCCGCGGCCTGGCTCAGGCGCTGGCCGTTCTGGGAAAAGGAAGCCAGCAACGGCTGCACCATAAACGGCAGCGAGTAGATGACGGAGGCAATCACCAGGCCGGTAAATGAAAACACCAGCGGCTCTCCCCAGAGTGCCGCCAGCCACTGGCCGGTTGCATAATTGGGGGAAAACAGCAGCAACAGGTAAAAACCCAGCACGGTCGGGGGCAGCACCAGCGGCAGGGTAATCAGTACTTCCACCAGGTGACGCCAGCGACTGCGCCAGTGACTCAGTTTCCAGGCCAGCGGCACACCGATGATAAAGAGAATCAGGGTGGTCAGGGCGGCCAGCCTGAGGGTCAGCCAGAGCGCCTGCAGGTCGGCCGCGGGCATGCTCACGGCACAATCCCGTGCCGGTTATCCGCGGCGTAGCCGAGGGCCGCGATGCGCGACTGGACCGGTGCCGATACCAGATATTCTGCCAGCGCCTGCGCTGCATCGGGGTTGGGCCCGCGCTTGAGTACCACCAGTTGCTGTGCAATGGGCTGGTAGAGTTCACGCGGCACCAGCCAGTAATTGTCCCGGCCCGCCGCGAGCATCTGGCTGGCGGCCACGAAACCCATGCGGGCATTGCCGGAATCCAGGATCAGGAAGGCCTGGCCGGCATTGTGGGTACGCGCCAGTTGCGCCTGCTTGGCATCCCAGATGCCGAGTGCCTGCATGGCCTGCCTGGCAGCGGTTCCGAACGGTGCCAGTTGCGGATCCGCCAGTACGATTTTTTCCGGCCACTGCTGCAACTGCGCACTCGCATCTGTGCCGGGCGCTGGATGCCAAAGTGCCAGCAGGCCCGATGCGTAGGTGCTGCGGCTGCCCGGCAGGATTTTCTGTTGTTGCTCCAGCAGCAGGGGGCGTTCGGCATCGGCGGACAGAAACAGGTCGAAGGGTGCCCCGTGCAGCGCCTGCTGGTACAGGGTGCCGGAGCTGCCGCTACTGAGCCGGACGCGGCAATGTTGTTGTCGCTCAAAATCCGGCAACAACTGCTCGAGCGCCGGACGGAAACTCGCCGCAACGGCGACGCGCAGCTCGCAGTCTGCCGCCTGTGCGGGCTGCAGGCCCAGCAACAGGAAAAAGCACAGGGCCCGTTTCAGGCCCACTTTTCCAGCTCCGCGGTGTCGCTCGCGCGCGCGTCCACCCAGCGCTCTTCGCTAGCGCCATCTTCAGCGTGCACGGTTTCGCGCTTCCAGAAGGGTGCCTCGGTCTTGAGCCGGTCCATGATGTACTGGCAGGCAGCGAATGCGGCCTGGCGATGGGGGCTGGTCACCCCCACGAAAACGATCTCCTCGTTCACCTGCATGGCACCCACGCGGTGGATGACATGCACGCGGCCAAGGCCCCAGCGTGCACGCGCATCGGCAATAATCCCGGCCAGGCTTTTTTCCGTCATGCCCGGGTAGTGCTCCAGCGCCAGCTGGGTCACGCCGTTGCCCGCATTGAAATCGCGCACCGAGCCGACAAACATGGCGCAGGCGCCGTCAGCACAGGCACCGCGCTGCAGTGCAGCGTATTCCGCGGCAACATCAAACGGTGTTTCGCAAACAATGATTCTGTCGAAACTGGACATTGGCTTACCTCAACCCTTTCGCCATCAACCGCCGGTGACCGGCGGAAAGAACGCAACTTCATCGCCGCCGGCGACAGCACAATCGGTCGCTACCAGCTCTTGGTTCAGCGCGGTGCGGATGTTGTCATCGCAAAGGTGTGCACGCCATGCCGGATTTTGATCACACAGGGCATCGCGCAATGCCGCAATGCTGCCGGAGAAATTTTCCAGTCGCACTTCGCCAGTACCCAGTTGCTGGCGCAGGCGCGCGAAAAACAGGACCTTGACCATATTGCTACTCCTCTCGAGAACTCTTTACTTCTCTGCGCCGGCCTGTGCGGGAGCGGCCTGCCAGTGACCGCGTTTGCCACCGCTTTTCTCTACCAGCCGGGTCGGGCCGATCACCATGGCCGGATCCACGGCCTTGCACATATCGTAAATGGTCAGCGCCGCCACCGAGGCAGCGGTCAGGGCTTCCATCTCCACACCGGTGCGCCCGGCCAGGCGGCAGAACGCGCTGATATGTACGCTGTGGCTGTCGGGCTGCAACTCAAAATCGAGCGCCACCTTGGTCAGCATCAGTGGGTGACACAGCGGGATCAGGTCGGCCGTTTTCTTGGCCGCCTGGATACCGGCAATGCGCGCGACTGCCAGCACATCACCTTTCTTGTGGGCGCCCTCGCTGAGCAGCGCAAACGCCTCTGCGCTCATGCTGATGCGGCTTTCCGCCAACGCGCCGCGGTCGGTCACGTCCTTCGCAGTGACATCCACCATGCTGGCTTCACCGCGCTGGTTCAGGTGGGTCAGGTGTGGCGATTGGTGCTGGGCGTCGCTCATCGGATCAACCCCGGGTCTCGCAGGCGACCTGCTCGAACTTCACGTGCGGCACAAAGTTGCACGGCCGGTGGCGCGCATCCAGCTGCTCCAGCAGGATCTCTTCCCAGGCCGTGCGGCAGGCGCCGGTGGAGCCCGGCATGCAGCACACCAGGGTGCGGTTGGCGAGGCCAGCAAGCGCACGCGACTGCACCGTGGAACTGCCGATATCGCTCATGGAAACATGGCGGAACAGCTCGCCAAAACCGTCCACCGTCTTATCGAATAACGGCTGCAGGGCTTCCGGGGTGGAGTCGCGATCAGTAAAGCCGGTACCGCCGGTAACCAGCACTACCTGCACTTCCGCGCTGGCAATCCAGGCGGAAACCACCGCGCGCATCTGGTAGACATCGTCCGGGGTAATGCGCTTGTCAGCCAGATGATGGCCCGCGGTCTTCAGCGCCTCTACAAGGTACATACCGGAGGTATCGGTCTTCTCGTTGCGCGTGTCGGATACGGTCAGCACCGCGATATTCAGCGGTACGAATTCAGTGGAAGCGTGTCCGGACATGATCAGTTCTCTCTCGTGATATTGGTATTGATTGCGTGGTTCGATACCGGCAGGCTGGCGTATTCCGCCGGCGTGTTGATATTGCGATGCCATTCGGGGCCCGCGCCATCACGGTGCGGGTGCGGCAGGGAAAGTGCCTGCAGGTGACGCAACATGGCGCCCACTGAGTTGGCTACCTCGCCTGTCACCGCACGCTGCAGGTAATCCCTGCAGCGACTGTCGAGCGGCAGCCACAGCGGAAAAAAGTAGTCGCCAAAATAACAGGCGCGGCCGGCGCGCTCACCGGCGTGGAGCAGGTCGGCGAGCAGGCCACTGTCCAGCAGCGGCATGTCCACCGGGATGACCAGCGCCGCCTGGGCGCTGCTGTCACTGGCCACGGCGTGCAGGCCACCGAGCGGCCCGCGGTCCGGCACCAGGTCCGGCACGCCACCGGGGCGCGCACCACTGACCAGCACCTGACCCAGCGGCAATTCGCGCAGCAGGCCCCGGGCCTTTTCCAGGAAGGTGCCATTACCGGCGACCGGCAACAGTGCCTTGTCGCGGCCCATCCTGCTGGAGCGGCCGCCTGCCAGAACCACACCGATGTATTCCTGCCGGCGCTGCATGCTCAGCCCCCGAGCATTGCCAGGTTGCGGGTGGCCCCGGTGAAGCCTTCGTGCAGGTCATGTGCCGCGGCCTTGCCGTGAATCAGCTCGCGGATATGATCCGCCAGCGCAACATGATCCCCATCGGCAATCACCTCGCGCAGGTCAAAACCCTGCTCGGCGAACAGGCACAGGTGCAGTTTGCCCTGGGCGGAGATCCGCAGGCGATTGCAGCTGGCACAGAAGTCCTTGCCGTAGGGGGTAATCAGGCCGATGCGGCCGGCGTAATCCGGGTGGTAATACTCGCGCGCGGGGCCGGCGTCGCGGGTACGGATGACCTGCTGCCAGCCATCGCGCACCAGCAGCGTCTCGATATCGCTGCCGGATACGTGGTTGCTGGCAAAGAACTCGCGATTGTCGCCGGTGCGCATCAGTTCGATAAAGCGCAGCGTCACCGGTGTCTCGCGAATCCAGCCGAGGAAACGTTCGAACTCACTGAGGTTATGTTCGCGCAGCAGCACCGCGTTGACCTTGGTGGCAATACCCAGCTCCAGCGCGCGGTCGATGCCGGCAAGCGCCTTGTCGAGCCGGTCGTGGCCGGTAATCTTGTGGAATTGCGCCGGGTCGAGGCTGTCCACGCTGACGTTCAGCTGGTCCAGGCCCGCACTGTGCCAGTCGTCGATCTGGGCCGGCAGGCGATAGCCGTTGGTAGTGATGGCAAGGCGGCGGATGCTGTCGCAGTCGCGCACCGCGTGCATCATATCGAGCAGGTCGCGGCGCAGGCTTGGTTCGCCACCGGTCAGGCGCACCTTTTCCGTGCCCAGCTCGGCAAAGGCGCGCACCACAGTGGACACCTCGGCCACCGACAGCGGGTTTTCCCCTTCGAGGGAGCGGCCGCAACCGATACCATCAGGCAGGCAGTAATTGCAGCGGAAATTGCAGATATCCGTGACGGACAGGCGCAGGTAATAAAACCTGCGACCAAAGCTATCTTGTAACATTAAACGCCTTTCCAAGTTCGGGAGGCCCGGCGGTTTCCCGCTAGACCCTGGTGGCCGGTACTGCCACGGTCCCGATATCATGCGGCCGGGCCTTCAGGCCAACCGGGTAGATAGCGGGACTCGGTGTTTAAACTGTTGCCAGTCTATCAGGGTGCCAGATTTCTGCATGGGGCAAAGGTGGTACTACCGTAGCCCCTGATGGACGGGCATTCCCAAGCTTACTACCTGACACACCGGAATGGGTAGCAGGCCGCGCCCGTCGTGCCGTACGGCCGTGCCAGACCGAGAGCGCCGCACGAAAACAAAGCAGCCATAGCGGTCAGCTCCTCTTTTTGGTGCAGCCGCGCTGGACGTTTGCCCGAAAATCCATATAGATGTGTCAGACACCCGTGCCGGCTTGGCACGTAAATTGAAAAAACCTCCGTGACACTGATCTCGCCCCACGGAGGAAACCCATGTCATCCGGCTCCATGAACCTGCTGTCATTCAGCGGCAAGACGCGCATCCTGCACCTGACCTGGATTGCGTTTTTCATCACCTTCTTTGCCTGGTTTAACCACGCGCCATTACTGGGCGCGATCGCGCAGAGCCTGTCGCTGACCACCGCACAGGTCAAAACCCTGCTGATCCTCAACGTGGCCCTGACCATCCCGGCGCGCATCCTCATCGGCATGCTGACGGACCGTTACGGCCCGCGCCTCACCTACTCCCTGCTGCTGGCGGTGGGCAGTATCCCGTGCTTTATGTTCGCGCTGGCGGACAGCTTTATGCAGGCGGCGATCGCGCGCTTCCTGCTGGGCTTTATCGGTGCGGGTTTCGTAATCGGCATCCGCATGGTGTCCGAGTGGTTCCCGGCCAAGCAGCTGGGTACCGCCGAGGGCATCTACGGCGGCTGGGGCAACTTCGGCTCCGCCGCCGGCGCCATGCTGCTACCCACCATCGCACTGCTGTTTGGCGGCGACGATGGCTGGCGCTACGCGATCGGCCTCACCGGCCTGATCTCGCTGGTGTACAGCGTGATCTATTTCTTCTCCGTGAGCGATACCCCAAAGGGGGCAACCTACTTCAAGCCGAAGAACGGCGGCGCCATGGAAGTGACTTCCGTCAGCGACTTCTACCTGCTGCTTATCATGAAGGTACCTCTGTATGCTGCGCTGGCCCTGCTGACCTGGAAACTGTCGCCGCAGGGCGTTGCGCTGCTGCCGGAAGTCGCGGCCATTACGATCTACGCCGCACTGATCACCCTGTACCTGATGGACTGCCGCAAGACCTACGCGGTCAACAAGCACCTGTTTTCCGAGCCGGTGGATGAATTGCACCAGTACAAGTTCAAGCAGGTGGCGGTCCTCAACGTGCTCTACTTCGCCACCTTCGGTTCCGAACTGGCAGTGGTGTCCATGCTGCCGCTGTTCTTCTCCGAGACCTTTTCCCTGGACCCGGTACTGGCCGGCCTTGTGGCCTCGGCCTATGCCTTTATGAATTTGATGTCGCGCCCCGGCGGCGGCTGGATCAGCGACCGTTTCGGCCGCCGCACCACCCTGCTGGTGCTCACCGCGGGCCTGGCACTCGGCTATTTCAGCATGAGCCTGGTGGACAGCAGCTGGCCGCTGTGGCTGGCCGTCGCAGCCGCCATGGTCTGCTCCTTCTTCGTGCAAGCCGGTGAGGGTGCCGTGTTCGCGGTGGTGCCGCTGATCAAACGCCGCCTCACCGGCCAGATTGCCGGCATGACCGGTGCCTATGGCAACGTCGGTGCGGTGTTCTACCTGACCGTGCTGAGCATGGTTTCCTACCAGGTGTTTTTCCTGGTCATCGCCGCTACCGCCGTGCTCGGTCTGGTAACCCTGTTACTGCTGGAAGAGCCCAAAGGCCAGATGGCAGAAGTGATGCCGGACGGCAGCGTGGCCCTGATTGACGTCGGATGATCCAAATGTCCGCTGACGCAAATCTGCGCTTGCGCGCCCGGGCCGCACAGGAACTGCGGCTCGAGGCGGGCATCTGCTCACAGCGCGGTCTCAAGCCGCGCAACGATGATGCCGCCGGCTGGGAACAGGGCGGCATTGCCGGTGCGGCCCTGGTGATCGCCGATGGCGTAAGCTCTTCCGATGCCGGCGGCGAAGCCGCACAGGCCGCGGTCAACGGCTTTATCAATGACTATTTCAGTACCCCCGACAGCTGGTCCGCGAGCGAGGCGGGCGCACGGGTACTGCGTGCCATCAACAGCTGGCTGTTCCGCCAGGGCTACAGCGGCGCCGGCAGCGCACTTTCCGGCGGTGGCCGCGATGCCTGGCTGACCACCTTCTGCGCGGTCATTTTCAAGGGCCGCTCGGCACACCTGCTGCACGTGGGCGATTCGCGCGTCTACCGCTTGCGCGATGGCGAGCTGGAACAACTCACCCGCGACCACAGCACCGGCGGCCACCGGCGTTTCCTTGGCCGCGCGCTGGGCATGGACCAGCACCTGGAAATCGACTATCGCTGTGAGGCGCTGCAGGCCGGCGACCTGTTCCTGCTCAGCACCGACGGCGTACATGATGCCCTGTCACCCTCGCAACTGCGGATGCTGGCATCGTCAGCGGAGCCACAGCAGGCCGCAGAGGAGCTTGTGCGATCCGCCCTGCTGGCCGGGAGCGATGACAACCTCACCGCGGCCATCTGCCGCGTGGATGCACTGCCGGAACCCGAAGCCACGGACCTGCTGCAACAGACTCGCGACCTGCCCATCCCGCCGGCACTCGTGCCCGGCAACCGGATCGACAACTTCCTGGTACTGGAGGAATTGCACAGCAGCAGTCGCAGCCATATCTACCTGGCGGAGGATCTCGGCAGCGGCGACAAAGTCGTGCTCAAGGCACCATCGCAGAATTTTGTCGACGATCCGGACTACCTGGAGATGTTTGCCCGCGAGGAGTGGATCGGGCGGCGCCTCGACCACCCGGGTATCGTTCGCATCCACACACCGCATCCCGAACGCAGGTTTCTGTACCACGCAATGGAACTGGTACCGGGCAAGAGCCTGCGCCAGTGGATGGCGGACAACCCCGCACCGGAAATTGACCAGGTACGCGATATCGTTGCCC
The DNA here is from genome assembly GCF_030270605.1 of Biformimicrobium ophioploci. GTDB lineage: Bacteria > Pseudomonadota > Gammaproteobacteria > Pseudomonadales > Cellvibrionaceae > Biformimicrobium > Biformimicrobium ophioploci. Next base: position 41,969 of record NZ_BSYJ01000004.1, on the reverse strand, counting down.
AGGTGGCCAGTGCACTGCGCCGCCTGCAGCGCATGTCCGTGATCCACCAGGACCTGAAACCGGAAAACATCATGGTTTGCCCGGACGGTCGCATCAAGCTGATCGACTTTGGCGCAGCACGGGTGGCCGGCCTGGGCGATTACCGCCCGGAAGCCGCCGCAGTTGCCCCCGGCAGCAAGAACTATATTGCCCCGGAGTATTTCCGGCAGGAACCCGCCACACAGATTTCCGACCTGTTCTCCCTCGGCGTGATCACTTATGAGCTGCTCACCGGGCGCTATCCCTACAAGGAAAGGTTCGGCAGCAGTTTTTACCAGCTACGTAACTACGCACAGTTCGAATACCGCCCGGCAACACGCCTCAACAAGGCCCTGCCGGCCTGGCTCGATGGCGCCCTGGCGAAAGCCTGTGCCGCCGACCCCGCGCAGCGCTACCAGGCGCTGTCAGAATTCATGACCGACCTGCGCGAACCCAACCCGGCGTTCACACCACCGGACCGGCGCCCGCTGATCGAGCGCAACCCGGTGCTGGTGTGGCAACTGCTGTCGCTGCTCCTTGTTGGTGCACACCTGCTGCGCAGCCTGTGACTGCTGCCTTCCCACAAACCAAAAGCGGCGTCGCCGCGGGCGCGCACCAAAAAAGCCCACCGGGTTGCGCCCGGAACAGGTGCACGCACCAAAATAATTCGAACTGCGCGCATTTGTGGCGGCAACCCCGCAATTTTGTGCACGTTTTGTTGGCACGAAACTTGAAGTATTGGTTGCACGACACACAGCAACCGCCAGCATAACAACAACCCGGCGGCACCGACCCAACGTTTTCATGGTGAGAAAAGCAGTATGAAAAAGTGCAAACTGGTGATCATCGGCAATGGCATGGTGGGCCACCATTTTATCGAACAGTTGATGGGCCACCCCGCCGCAGAAACTTTTGACATCACCCTGTTCTCCGAAGAAACGCGCCTCGCCTACGACCGCGTGCACCTGTCCGAATATTTTGCCGGCAAGACTGCCGCCGACCTGATGATGGCGGATTACCAGCAATACCTGGACTGGGGAATCCACATCCACAAGGGCGAGAAGGTCACCTATATCGATCACGCCGAGCGCAAGCTCACCAGCGAAACCGGCAAAATCTTCGAATACGACAAGCTGCTGCTCGCCACCGGCTCCTACCCGTTTGTGCCACCCATCCCGGGTGCGGACCTGCCGGGTAATTACGTGTACCGCACCATCGACGACCTGGGCGAAATCCACGCGGCGGCCCGCGCCGGCAAATCCGGCGTGGTGATCGGCGGCGGCCTGCTCGGCCTCGAAGCCGCGAACGCGCTGCGCGAGCTCGGGCTCGAGACCCACGTGGTGGAATTCGCTCCGGGCCTCATGTCGGTGCAGCTGGACGAGGGCGGCAGCAAGCTACTGCGCGACAAGATCGAGGCGCTGGGCGTGCAGGTGCACACCAGCAAGGCGACCCAGAAAATCACTGAAGGTGGCAAGTCCGCGCCAGCCAGGCTGCGCATGCAGTTTGCCGATGGTGACGAACTCTGGACCGACCTGATCGTATTCTCCGCCGGCATTCGCCCGCGCGACGAACTGGCGCGCGAGGCCGGCCTGGTTGTTGGCGAGCGCGGCGGCATCGTGATCGATGACCAGTGTTTTACCTCGGACCCGAATATCCTCGCCATCGGCGAGTGCGCGCTCTACGACAACCGTATTTTCGGCCTGGTGGCGCCGGGCTACCAGATGGCACGCACCGCAGTGGGCGTGCTACTGGGTGAGGCTGCGGCCTTCACCGGTGCCGACATGAGCACCAAGCTGAAACTACTGGGCGTGGAAGTGGGCTCGATCGGCGATGCCCACGGTCGCAGCGAAGGTGCCAAGGCCATCACTTACCTCGATGAGCAGCACGGCGTTTACAAGCGCCTGATCACCAACGATGCCGGCGATAAATTGCTGGGCGCGGTACTGGTGGGGGATACCGGGGAATACGACACGCTGCTGCAGTATCACCTCAACGACATGGACCTGCCGGCACAGCCCGAGGCGCTGATCCTGCCGGGCGTGGAAGGCGTCGAGCTCGCCGGCGGCGCCCTGCCGGACACCGCCACCATCTGTTCCTGCCACAACGTGGCCAAGGGCGATATCTCCGCAGCCATCAGCGGCGGCTGCTGCAGCCTCGGCGAGGTCAAGGAAAGCACCAAAGCCAGCACCGGTTGCGGCGGCTGTGCGGCTCTGCTGAAAAGCGTGGTCGACGAGGAACTGGCGGCGCTGGGCATGGAGGTCAACAACAACCTCTGTGCGCACTTCGCCTTTACCCGTCAGGAGATTTTCCACCAGATCAAGGTCGAGGAAATCCGTACCTTCGAGGAATTGCTACAGAAACACGGTACCCGCAATGCCGCCGGCGAAGCGCCGAAGGACGGCTGCGAAACCTGCAAGCCACTGGTGGCCTCGGTGCTGGCATCTCTGTGGAACGACCACATCCTGGAGAAGCCGCATGTCGGCCTGCAGGACACCAATGACACCTTTATGGCGAATATGCAGAAGAACGGCACCTATTCTGTGGTGCCGCGTATTCCCGGTGGCGAGGTGACCCCGGACAAGCTGATCGTGCTCGGCCAGGTGGCGAAAAAGTACAACCTGTACACCAAGATCACCGGCGGCCAGCGCGTCGACCTGTTTGGCGCACGCCTGGAACAGCTGCCGGAAATCTGGCGCGAACTGATCGACGCCGGCTTCGAAACCGGGCACGCCTACGGCAAGTCCCTGCGCACGGTGAAATCCTGCGTGGGCAGCACATGGTGCCGCTTTGGCGTGCAGGACAGTGTGGGCATGGCGCTGCTGGTGGAGAACCGCTACAAAGGCCTGCGTTCGCCACACAAGATCAAGATGGCGGTGTCCGGCTGCACTCGCGAATGCGCCGAGGCACAGAGCAAGGACATCGGCGTGATCGCCACGGAAAAAGGCTGGAACCTGTATGTATGTGGCAACGGCGGTATGCGTCCTCGCCACGCCGACCTGTTTGCCACCGACCTCGACGACGTCACCCTCATCCGCTACATCGACCGCATACTGATGTTCTATGTGCGCACCGCTGACAAACTGCAGCGCACCTCGGTGTGGCTGGAAAACCTGGACGGCGGCCTCGAATACCTCCGCTCTGTCGTGATCGATGACAGGCTCGGCATCTGTGATGAACTGGAACAGCGCATGTCCCATGTGGTGGGCACCTACCAGTGTGAATGGAAGACTGCGATCGAAGACCCGGAAAAACTGAAACGCTTCCGTCAGTTCGTCAACTCCGATGCGGCGGACGAAAAAATCCGTTTTGTGGAGGAGCGCGGCCAACCGCGCCCGGAACCGATGGAAGCCTGAGCGCACACATAGCCATACACAGAACCAGACACGCAAACCCTGAACGGGAAGGCCAGCAAATGGAAAATATCGCAACCGATTACAGTTGGGTAACCGCCTGCCGCACCGATGACCTGGTGGAGAATTCCGGCATCTGTGTGCTGCTGGAAGGGCGCCAGATTGCCATTTACCAGCACGGGCCCAGCGGCACCCTCTACGCCATGGACAACTGGGACCCGATTGCACGCGCCAGCATTCTCGCGCGCGGACTATTGGCGGAGCACGAAGGGGAGCTTTACGTGGTGTCACCGCTGTACAAGCAGCGCTACAGCGTGGAAACCGGTATCTGCCTGGATGCACCGGAACACTGCGTCGGCGTCTACCCGGTGGTGATCGATGGTGCACATATCCGCCTGGCCCTGCCCTGCGGCGTGGCCTGAATCATTGGTCTGTCAGAAAGGTAGTTCTCAGGGTGTCCGTCGGCGTTACCGAAGTTTTTTCTGCACGGCGTTGCGCCACCACCTGCCCGTACTGCGGGGTAGGTTGCGGTGTGGTCGCCACCAGCACAGTCGCCGCCAGCGCAACACCGTCGGCGCAGGCCGCCCAGGTATCTGAACCCCGTATCGATGTCAGCGTCAGCGGCGACAGCATCCATCCCGCCAACCGCGGCAACCTCTGCGTCAAGGGCAGCGCCCTGGCCGAGACCCTGGTAACACAGGGTCGCCTGCTGCGCCCGCGCCTGCACGGCGTGGACTGCGACTGGGATACGGCCATGGATGCGGTGGCGCACGGTTTCCGCGAGGCGATTGCGCGTCACGGCCCGGACTCAGTGGCGTTTTACCTGTCGGGCCAGCTGCTGACCGAAGACTATTACGTGGCCAACAAGCTGATGAAAGGCTTTATTGGCAGCGCCAACGTCGATACCAACTCGCGCCTGTGCATGTCATCGGCAGTCGCTGCACACAAGCGCGCGTTTGGCGCGGACACCGTACCCGGCTGTTATGCAGACCTGGAAGAGGCAAGATTGCTTGTGCTGGTCGGCTCCAATGCCGCCTGGACCCACCCCATCCTGTTCCAGCGCATGCAGGCCGCCAGGGCCGCCGACCCCGGCAAGAAAATCGTGGTGATCGATCCGCGCCGCAATGCCACCTGCCAGCTGGCGGACCTGCACTTGGCGCTGAAGCCCGGCACCGACGCGCTGCTGTTCAACGGCCTGTTGCACTACCTGCACAGCCACGGCCATACCGATGCTGCATTTATCGGGGCGCACACCGAGCACGCCGCTGCGGCACTGGCCGCGGCGCAAGCCATGACGCCCGAGCAGACCGCACGCGAGTGTGGCCTGGACCCGGCAGATCTCCTGCGTTTTTACCAGTGGTTTGCCGCACACCCGCAGACCGTGAGTTTCTACTCCCAGGGCGTCAACCAGTCGGTACGCGGCACCGACGGCAACAATGCCATTATCAACTGTCACCTGGCCACCGGGCGTATCGGCAAGCCCGGCGCCGCGCCGTTTTCCATTACCGGGCAACCCAATGCCATGGGCGGGCGGGAGGTGGGCGGGCTCGCCAACCAGCTGGCCGCGCATATGGAGTTCAACAGCGCGCATATCGCCCTGCTGGAAAAATTCTGGCGCACGCCGAACACCCAACCGAACGTTGCGCCTGCACCGGGGCTCAAGGCCGTGGAACTGTTCGAGGCGGTCGAGCGCGGCCAGATCAAGGCCCTGTGGGTCATGGCCACCAACCCGGCGGTAAGCCTGCCGCAATCCGATCGCATCCGCCGCGCGCTGCAGAAATGTGAACTGCTGGTGGTGTCCGACTGCTCCGCGGAAAGCGATACCCTGCAGCTGGCCGACATCGCCCTGCCGGCCACCGGCTGGAGCGAGAAAGACGGCACCGTGACCAATTCCGAGCGACGCATCTCGAGGCAGCGCGGCTTTCTGCCCGCGCCCGGGGACGCGCGTCACGACTGGCAGATTGTCTGCGACCTGGCGCAACGGCTCGGCTACGGTGAGGCGTTCGATTACCAGTCGCCGCGCGATATCTTTGTCGAGCACGCCGCGCTGTCCGGTTTTGAAAACCACGGCGAGCGCGCTTTTGATATTTCCGCACTGGCGCGCCTCAGCGCGCGCGAGTACGACCAGCTGGGGCCACTGCAGTGGCCGGTCACAGAAAAATACCCGGGTGGGCGCAAGCGCCTCTACGACGACGGCCACTTCTACACTGAATCCGGCCGCGCCCGCTTTGTGCCGGTACAGGCCAGCGCACCACAGCCCGACACAGCCCAGCCCAGCACACTACAGCAAAGCGCTGGCTTTCTCCTGAATACCGGCCGCAGCCGCGACCAGTGGCATACCATGACCCGCACCGGACAGGCGCGGCGCCTGCAGGACCACCAGGAAGCCGCCGAGATCCATATGCACCCTGGCGATATGCAGCGCCTCGCTATCAGTGACGGCCAGCTGCTGCGCCTTGGCAACGCCGAGGGCATGTTCCTAGGTTTTGCGCGCACCGATACCGGGCTGCAACCCGGTCACCTGTTTGCCCCCATTCACTGGAGCGACAGTAACTGCCTGGCGGGCCGCGTCGATGCGCTGGTGCCGGCCCTGCTGGACCCGATCTCCGGCCAGCCGCAGTTCAAGCAGACTGCCGTATCTCTTCAAGCCGTTGCGGTGCAGCGCTGGGCCACGCTGTTGCTGCCGCATGCCTATGCCGGCGCGATCATTAGCGCGCTTGGCAAACGCGGTGTGCTGCAACACTGGTACCGGGTGCAGTTTGATGCGGGCATGCGCCTGGAGCTGGCGCTGTCGGGCGGGGTGGACTGGAAAGCACTGCTTGGCACGGTGCTGCCACAGGCGTTTGACTGGCACTGGCGCGCGATGCACGCGGTGCGGGGCCAGCGCCTGGTTGCCAGTGATCATGCACTACAACTGCAGCTGTTCGAACACGCCGAGCGCGCGCAGCTGCCGGACCGGCGAACACTGGAACAACGTTTCAGTGCGGACCTGCCGGGTCACACCGGGGCCTGGCTGGTGGCACCGGCCGATCCGGGGCGCATCCTGTGCAGCTGCCTGCAGGTGGGCGAACGCGCCGTGCGCGAGGCCATCGGCAATGGCTGCGACACTGTGGAAGCGCTGGGTGAATCACTGCGCTGCGGCACCGGTTGCGGTTCGTGCAAGCCGGAACTCACGGAGCTAATCATGGCAACGCAGCCTGAGCTGATTCCGGCCCTGCAGGAATAAATTCAACACAAAAAAAGCCCCGGTAAAACCGGGGCAACCATTCTTGTTATTGTTTTGACCGGAATTGTTGTCAGCTTGATCAGAAGCTCGCGGTCAGCATCAGCCACACCTTGTCGGTGTCCACGCTGTAATCATCCGCGCTGTAGCTGGCGTACTTGATCACGCCGGTCAGGCCATCGGTAAGCTTGCGACCGTAGCTGATATCGATCTCGCTGCCGTAGTCCGCAGAAGACTCACTGGCAGTGAAAGTGTGGTAGGTCACACCCAGCTTGCCGCCGCCCACTTTCATGCTGCCACCCACATACAGGTCCTCGACACCGTCACCCGGGGTGGCCAGGAACTTGTCGGTAAAGCCCTGGTACTTGTGCAGGGTTGCCAGCGGGGTTGCGAAGCCGGTGCCGTTGTCCGCGCCCAGTACCTCGTAACCCAGTTTTGCATTTACCGGGCCGATGGCGCTGCCCACTTCTGCCAGGTAGTAAGGCACGCTGTAGTCGAGCGCACTGTCACCGGTTTCGGTCTGGTTGGCATAGCTCAGGTGTGCCTTGACCGGGCCAAACGCCCCCTTGTAATCCACACCGATGGTGCGGCTGGAAGCGTTCACCGCGTTGTCCAGGTCCAGCTCGTACAGGAAGCCGCTAACCTTGTGCCCCTCGGCTACCGGGTAAGTGGCGTGGAACAGCTGGATATCGCCCTCGAGATCGGACTTGCCGCTGTCTTCGCCGAATATACGGTTGACGTTGTACACGTAGCTGTAATCCAGCTGCAGGCCCTTGGCCGCACCGTACTGGTAGCGGTAACCGTCATAGGTCTGCTCGTTCTGGCGCCAGCCCACACCACCGACGAAGCGCTGGCCGTCCAGGTTGATACGCTGGCGGCCTGCAGTCACCACGGAGTTGTCGCCGCGGTACTGGATATAGGCCTGGTTGACCTCGGTACCTTCCGGATCCGCTACCACCGGGTATTCCACATTGCCGTTCACGGTGGAGTTGTAATCGTCGTCACCAACCGCGGTGACATCGTCCATCTCGATAAATGCACCAAAGCCGCGATAAGTGCCGCTGGTCCAGTTGATGCGGCTCTTCAGGGTGGAAGCCAGGGCCGTATCATCCAGGTTGTCCTGGTCCACGCTCTCGAGGCGATAGCGCAGGCTCACTGCAACCTTGCCGGACTTGAGCGCGTCGGCAAACGTTGCCTGGTCGGTATCGGCCGCTGCGGCCTGGAGTGCGGTAGTGCTGCAGGCACCGAGCAGGAGGGCGCCAAGGATTTTCGGAAGGTTTTGAGTGGTCATTCGCTTGTCCTCTGCGAGTGATTGAGTTGGGATGGCGACAAATTACAACGCTTTTTTTGCCGGCGGAATCAGCCGTTTTTCCATCGGCTGAATTTTCCTACCACCCACTCTCATGCAAGCGTAATACCAAGTTGGTAGTGTGACTTACCCACCCGGAAAGGGTTCGATATCCTCCTGCTGGTCGCGCAGGAAGTTGTGCTGCTGCGCAAACTGCAGCCGCTGCTGGTATCGCTCGCGCTGTATGGCCAGGTACATCACCAGCATGCAGAACGCGAGCACCCCGTAGAGCAGCATAAAGGCCGCGCTGTGTATACCCACTAAATCCTGCGCAATACCAAACATGACAGGCAGTGTGAAGCCGCCGAGCGCGCCGATGGTAGCCACCGTGCCGCCGACGCTGCCCATATGCGCGGGGTAATTGTCATGTAGCGCCTTGTACACAGAGGCGCGCCCGAAGCCTTGGGCAATACCGATCACCAGCAACAACAGCGTAAACAGCTCGATGCCCACTTCGATATTGAGCTGCACATCGCGCTCTACCCCGTGGATGGTCATGCTGGTGGGTGGGTAACTGAGGAAAAACAGGCACACCAGGCAGGTCCAGAACACGCTCCAGTTGACCGTGCGTGCACCAAAACGGTCCGCGAACCAGCCCCCCAGTGCGCGCACCGAACTGGACAGGGCCACAAACAGCAGGGTCAGGGCCATCGCCTTGGCGGTACTGGTCCCGTAGGCGGAGATGTAGTACTGCGGCAGCCACAGCAGCAACGCCAGGAAGCTGCCAAACACAAAGTAGTAATAAAGCCCGTAGCGCCATACGCGGATCTCGCGCAGCGGGTTCAGGTCATTGCCAATACTGTTGCTGCGCCGGCTCTGCATATAGCGGGTCTCCTCCGGCGCAAACAGGGCGAACAACAGGATCATCAGCAGCATGCCGGCGCCGTAGGCCGGCCCGATCCACTCGCGCCCGAACCAGTTCTCGATCGCGGGCGCCAGCGCCAGGGTAATGGCCGCACCGGCATTGCCCGCACCAAAGATGCCCATGGCGGTGCCCTGGCGACGACGCTCGAACCAGGGGCTGATATAGCGGATGCCCAGCACGAAGGACACACCGGAAATTCCCAGCCACAAACCGGCAAACAGGTGCCCCAGGTAACTTTCGATCCGCGGTAGTAACAGCAATACCGGCAGCAGCAGCACCATCTGCAGCAGGATCAGTTTCTTTGCCGAGAAGTGCTCCACCAGCAGGCCCGCCGGAAAGCGCAGCAGCGCCCCACTGAGGATGGGCGCCGACAACAGTATGCCGAATTCCGTGGCGGACAGGTCCAGCTGGCCCCGTATTTCCACCCCCAGGACTGCGTAAAGGGTCCACACGGAAAAGTTGGCGGCGAACATGGCCGTGGCAAAAATAAGGACCCGCCCGGCAAGTTGCTGGGTGTATTGCATCGCAGGCTCCAAAGCGTATTCGTTTCCTGCCGATTCTACGTTACTTTTGCGCGCGCGATTGCCCCCGCTGGTGTGTAGCAAGCGACTTACCTCCAAAGAATTTTTCACCCAACAGGAAAAACCGGCCACTACCACTTTGGGGGTAGCAAGTCGCAATTTGCCTGCGGAGCGGCCCCACTTCGCCTAGCCATTAGGGAGTAATCCCCAGGTTTTCTGCGGCCTTTGTGACCCCAACTACCCCCTTTGTCCGCTTTCCATGAGCGGCTGCATCCATACCATCGGAAACAACCAATTTTTCCTTTTACTTTTCATTCAATAAGTAACAGCCAAGCCGGAGATATAACCATGAGTCAATCCAGCGGCCTCAATTTATTCAATTGGGGCGACCCCAAAATAAAAACGCTACACGTCACCTGGTTCGCGTTTTTCCTGAGCTTCGTGGTGTGGTTTTCACACGCGCCACTGATGGTTTTCATCAAGGAAGCTTTCGACCTCACGAGCCAGCAGGTCAAGGCACTGCTGATCCTCAACGTTGCCCTCACGATCCCGGCGCGCATCATCATCGGTATGTTGGTGGACAAGCTGGGGCCCAGGCTGGTTTACAGCGGCCTGCTGATGATCTCATCGCTGATCTGTATCGGTTTCGCCACTGCGGACAGCTATGAATCCCTGGCGCTGTTCCGCTTCCTGCTGGGCTTCGTCGGTGCGGGCTTCGTGATCGGCATCCGCATGGTGGGCGAGTGGTTCCCGGCCAAACAGGTTGGTCTCGCGGAAGGCATCTATGGCGGCTGGGGTAACTTCGGTTCCGCGGCAGGCGCCATGACCCTGCCGACCCTCGCACTGCTGTTCGGCGGCGACGACGGCTGGCGCTACGCGCTGGGCCTGACCGGTGTCATTGCCGGCCTCTACGGCCTGGTCTACTACCGTGTTGCGCGCAACACCCCGAAAGGCTCCACCTACTTCAAGCCGAAGAAAACCGGTGGCTTGGAAGTGACCAGCAAGCGCGATCTCTACTTCTACCTGGCCATGAACGTACCCATGTACCTGGCACTGGCAGCCCTGGCCTACAAACTGTCCCCGGCCGGCGTTTCACTGCTGAGCCAGAGCGCCACCTACATCATGTGGGGCCTGCTGGTGGTACTGTTCGCCGTGCAGACCAAGATGATCTGGCGTGTGAACAAGGAGCACCTGGAACAAGGCGTACCGGAGCTTGAGAAGTACAAGTTCAAGCAGGTTGCCATCCTGGACGTGGCCTACTTCGTAACCTTCGGCTCTGAGTTGGCCGTGGTCTCCATGCTGCCGCTGTTCTTCCTCGAGACTTTCGAGGGCCTGAGCGCGGTACAGGCTGGCCTGCTGGCCTCTGGCTTCGCCTTCATGAACCTGGTGGCGCGCCCGACCGGTGGCTACTTCTCTGACAAGCTGGGCCGTCGTCGCAGCCTGATGTTCCTGGTGGGCGGCCTCGCCGTCGGCTACATGGTGCTGAGCCAGATCAACAGCGGCTGGTGGATTCCGGCAGCGGTACTGGCCACCATGTGCTGCTCTTTCTTCGTGCAGGCGGGTGAAGGTGCGGTGTTCGCCATAGTGCCGCTGGTCAAGCGTCGCATGACCGGGCAGATCGCGGGTATGGCCGGAGCCTACGGCAACGTGGGTGCGGTAACCTTCCTGACCGTGCTGTCCTACGTCAGCTACAGCCAGTTCTTCATGGTCATCGCCGGTGCGGCCGCGGTCATCTTCTTTGCCTGCGCCTTCCTGGATGAACCCAAGGGCAATATGGCGGAAGTGCTGCCGGACGGTACTGTGCAGCTGATCAGCGTGGAATAATCCGGGACTATAATCGGGGAACGGCCTGCGGGCCGTTTTCCCGTTTGCCCCCACAGATCCTAGGCAAGCTATACGAGAGGTCTTTCGAAAACGCATAAATACATCCCTGTAGCTCCGGCGCGCACGCCGAAATGTCGGACCACCATGTGCGCGACGGTTTCGAAAGACCTCCCGTATAGCTCGGCCACACAACACCAGGAAGGTAAAATGACGGACAGCCCAACAATCTCCGCCGCAAAGCCCCAGGCGCTGTTGCTGTCCCACGGCCTGTGCACCACCGCCGGCATCAAGCCGCAGAACGAGGACGCGGCCATCTTCCACTGGCCGGACAGCGCCCACCTGCAACAGAACCTGGGTGCCGTGGCGGCAGTGGCGGACGGGGTCAGCTCCGCCGAGGCCGGCGCGCTCGCCAGCAGCATGGCCACCGAGCAGTTCGTGCGCGATTACTACAAGGCGCCGGATACCTGGTCCGCCGCGCATGCCGGGCAGAAAATCCTGGCCTCCATCAACAGCAAACTGTACCGGCGCAGCCACGACTACCCGCAGGAAGAGAAAGGCTTCCTGTGTACCTTCTCCGCAGTGGTATTCAAGTCCCGCACCGCGCACTATTTCCATATCGGCGACAGCCGCATCTACCACCTGCGTGACAACCAGCTCAAGTGCCTGACCCGCGACCACAGCATCACCCTGTCGCATCGCCAGCAGATGCTGTCACGCGCGCTCGGCATGGATACCGGGCTGCAGGTGGACTACGGCCAGCTGGGGCTGGAACAGGGCGACCAGCTGCTGATCACCAGCGACGGGGTGCACGACTGGGTCGACGAGCAATACCTGCTGTCTGTACTCAACGATGCCGCCCTGGACGAACAACAGAAAGCGGAAACCCTGGTACGCGCAGCAGAGGAAAACTGCAGCGACGATAACCTGTCCGCACTGGTGGTACGGGTCTGCAACCTGCCGCAGACCACGCTCGACGATTACAGTCGCCAGCTGACCCGGCTACCGTTCCCGCCGGCACTGGAGCCCGGCATGATCCTGGACGGTTACCGGGTAGAGCGCGAACTTTTCTCCTCGCAGCGCAGCCAGCTGTACCTGGTGAATGATACCGAGTCCGGCGAAACGCTGGTGATGAAAACGCCCTCGGTCAATTATGAGGACGATGTCCACTATATCGATCGCTTTATCCAGGAAGAGTGGATTGGCCTGCGCATCCAGAGCCCCTATGTGGTCGGCCTGCACCGGCAGCAGCGCCCGCGGACCGCACTCTATTACCTGATGGAATATGTAGAGGGGCACACGCTGGAAGCCTGGATCGGCAACAACCGTTTCCCCAAACCCGCGCAGGCCTACCGCATCCTCAAAGACGTGGCGGCGGGCCTCAAGGCCTTCCACGACCAGGAAACTATCCACCAGGACCTGAAGCCCGCCAACATCATGGTCGATCGACAGGGCAAGGTGAAAATCATCGACTTCGGCTCGGTCTACGTGGCCGGCAGTGCCGAAGTGTTCCGTCCGCTTGAGCACCCGGGTGCGCTGGGCACCGCGTCCTATTCGGACCCGAACTATATCCTCGGCCGCAATACCGGCATCCAGGGCGATATCTATGCACTGGCGACCATCGCCTACGAGATGTTCACCGGCGAGCTCCCCTATGGCGAGGGCATCAACGACTGTCGCTCGAATGCCGATTACGAACAGCTGCGCTACCGCTCCGCCACGCAGTTCAACCCGGTGGTGCCCATCTGGTTTGACCGCACCCTGGAGCGCGGCTGCAGTATCGACCTGGAACAGCGCTACCATACTCTGCAGGCGTTCATCACGGACCTGGGCAACCCCAACCCGGACTACCTGCGCGACGACCCCACCGACAAGCGCGACGCCCACCTGTTCTGGAAGATCCTGTCCGGCATCTGGATCGTCACCCTGCTGGCGGTGATCGCACTGTTTTCATCGGGCAACTGACACGCCAGCCTCACCGGGCTAAGGCAACCCGCGCCTGACTCGTACGGGCGCGCAATATCGTTGCGCCGCAGATAACCCGACCCTGCCGCAGGCAACAGCGAAATTGATCCAGATCAAACCACGGCATCCCGCCCCTGTGACAATGAATCGAATATCCTGTGCAGGAGGCACGCCATGGACACCCTCTACGAACAACTCTGCCTGGACCACCGCAACCTGACCCGGTTGATGACGGCACTGGAAAGCCTGCTCGACGACCTGGCGCGATCGGAACGCGACCCGGCCACCCTGAGCATGATCCTCGACAGCATCGACTACATCTCGGTGTACCCGGACAAGTGGCACCATCCGATCGAGGAGAAGGTGATGGAAAAACTGCGGGCCAAGCCGGAATGCGACCAGGCGCTGCTGGATGAGATCCACAGCGAGCACAACGGGCTCGCCGACGCTACCCGGCACATGGCCACGCTGTTCTACGCCATCGCCAACGATTGCGCTGTGGAGCGCAACAACCTGCTCGGTAGCGCGCGCGAGTATGTGGCCATGCAGCGCCAGCATATAAAGCTGGAGAACCGCAAGCTGTTTCCGATGATGGAAAAGCTGATGAGCGAAGATGACTGGCGCGAAGTGCGCAGGAGCATCGACGCCAAAGCGGACCCGCTGTTCAGCGCCAGCATCCGCCAGCAATATGACGTCCTCTACCAGTATGTGGTGGAGTCTGCGAAGCAGCTGCGCGAGCCAATGCTGAACGCCAGTTGAGCAACTATTGCGTGGGCAATGGAACGGTCGCGAACCACGGCCGTTCCCGCAACTTGTCCGGCAGCCGCATTGGTACCTCCAATTCTACTGGGCCGGAGCTGGTATCCCTGCAATATCTGACGGTCTCAACTGCATGACGGTCGCCATTTCATCGAAGAAATCGGTTTCGGACTTGCGAACATGCCCGTCCGCCCGAAGCACATCCCTCAATGCATTGATCACCAGGATCCGGTCAGAATAATCCAGCTTTTTTGCGGCACGCGCGACATGCTTGTTGATAGAAGACTTCTCATACAGTTCGGATGAAGCTGCCACACGAATCTCACCGGCCGTGACTTCCTCATCCATATACTCCAGGAAAACTTTTTGCGTCACCTTGATCTCTGCGTCATGCGTATGCAGATCAACCCGTGACCCCCTGGCGAGCACCAGGAGCAGAATATCCCTGAATGCTTCGCGCTTTTGCTCGGCAGTTACCTCTGTATTAAACAGGGCCTTGAAACTCTCTACATTGATAATACCCATCTTTGCAATCTCCGTATTGCTGGTAAAACCTCGGCTTGAACAACATTTCATCTACGAAACCGGGTAGCACACCACTCTTGCAGACTCGCGGGGTCCAGCACAGAGCGCGCCCTCCGATATCCCAATTGCTACAGATCTAGTGTGCACCCTGCACCTGTAGTTCGACATTTGGCGAAGGTTCGCCAACATAACCGGATCTCTCTGCGACCTGGCCCAGCATCTTCAGTAGATGGGGAATCAGGCGCACGTTCTGCCGATCTTTTTCCCGATCAGCCTCGGACAGCATATCCCAGGACTTGAGATCCGGATGACTCATCCGAACCTCATCCCTCAATTCCCCGCACACATAACCCGACAGGTATTTGTCCGCCATCCAGCGCTGGTGCTCTACTTTTGCCAATACATCGATCTCTTCATCGGTCATTACAAACGAGCCGTAATCGTTTACTGCGGCCGATCTTGCGCAACCAATTATCCTTAACTTCACGTCAAGGTGATCCGCAGCTCGCTGATTCGCCACGCGCTTGTGCCGCGGCAGGTCCTCCCATGCTGTGCCAGAAGCATTTTTTAGCTCTGCATCACTCCCCGGAAAATCCGCGCCAAGATATTCCTCATGAATAACCCGCGCGACGGCATCAAGAGAGTCATTCACAATGACATCCTGAGTGATGGTCCTGTCCAGCGTCTCGAAATACTCTATTGGCTCTGCCTCGGACAAGTCTCCCTTGTTTCGCGTTACTTCCACAAACACATCGTCAACAACATCCGCGATCCAGGTCTGCTGGTTTAGGCAAATGACAAAATTCAGCTTTTCTATTTTATTGACAACCTGAATACGATTTATGCGCCGGACTGCCAGTATGCTGTCCACATCATGCGTC
Source organism: Biformimicrobium ophioploci (assembly GCF_030270605.1). Lineage (GTDB taxonomy): Bacteria > Pseudomonadota > Gammaproteobacteria > Pseudomonadales > Cellvibrionaceae > Biformimicrobium > Biformimicrobium ophioploci. The sequence continues at coordinate 26,693 of NZ_BSYJ01000004.1, read as the reverse complement.
AAAGAGCAGTAACAGACCGCAAACTGCTCATGGGCCTGTATATCGAACCACTCCTGCGGCTTTATCGTTAAGGGATTCCTGAAAGTGAATGACAGCTCGATTACATCATCGAGATTCGGGAAGCGACGCTGAAACTTTTCGATTTCTTCACGGAAAGCGTCACAGCAAATCACGCGGGCTTTCGGTATCCTCAGATCGGGATAATGCGCGGTAAGCGCCAGCTGGATGATCATTTGTCGGACCAGCGGACTGAACCCCAGGAACAACACGTTCATGCCCCTGTCTTCAGCCGATTTCGGCAGGTAATATAAATCCGGTGCACACTCCGAAAAAATGTTCCTGGCAACGCTTTCATCCCGGTTAAAAATCTTGACCCGGAAGGTTTCGGTTATCAACCCAAAAAACGGATGCGATTCGAAAAGCTCATATATATCCGGAGAGTCGACCTCCATGTAACAGCAAAGCCAGCCCCGGTCATTTTTCTTAAAACGTTTCCAGATATTCCGCCCTACCGCATTCAGCCCACTATGCGGCCTGGATCCTGTTTTTGGCCGTACCAGGCGGTGCACGATTTTTGCAATCGCAATATTGGACTGCTCATCGCCAGTAAAGAGAAAGATCTCCCGCGCATCATAAACGCGTGCCCGGTTCAGTACAGCGCAGTCCAGCGCGTCGCCTCGGACGGCAATAGCGCCCTCCCGGCATAACGCCTCGACTCTTGGGTTTTCCGGCTTCCTATCTACCAGCACAACCGCCTTGCGGGACCTTTGCAGATACTCTCTGGCCAGCCGCTCCCCGGTTTCTCCGATTCCGCAAATCACGACGAACCTGCGCGGCGCAAATCGCAGGAAAAACAGGGAGACGTGGGTACCCACATGCAACCATATCGTCTTGACCGCGGCATAGATCAGCAAAAACGGGGAGAGAAGACGGACCAGCTGCATCTGCAGCGGCCATTCATCCGTAACGTCAGGGCCTTCGAATATAAAAAGCTGGAAGGTGCTGTAAACCGCGTCCCAGTAATTCACGGATCCTTCGGCGCCATCTGAAAGTTGCAGCCCGGCGTGGCCAACACAACCTATGGCAAAACAAATCACAATAAGTACCGACACCAGGACCCACTCATTTCTTCGAAGCAGGTCAGCCAACCCTCGCATTGCCTGTGTCATTTTCATTACAATTTTTCCCGGAATTCCAGAGAACCGGAGGATATAGAGAAATTCGAACGCTTTAGATGCGAAAACCAGTGGGATAACCCAGGGTGGTAAATGGTCCCGGCATACAGAGGGCGAGGAAAGCGAGCCCGGGAAAGACAAAGCCGGCGGTTTACTGGTTTGTATGCAGCGCGTTCGAAGGGAATTATGGACGTTTATCGGGGGGGCTTCTATTTCATTTTATTACAGCCACTTAAATGAAATGGGCGTGCTAAATCTACGTTCAATTAAAAACGTATGTACCGGACATTCTGTGACACGCATCCCGATTGGTGGCAGCGCAACCTTCTGCTGTCAGCACCGGACAAGTCGAGGAGCACCCCCGGAATATAGAAAACAGAAAAAAAGCGAAGAGAATCATACTGCCGGCCGCAATGCCGGGCCGGGTAATCAAACGGCCGCACTATGCGGCCGCCTTCATTTGCAGGTTGGGTTACTTGATTTCGATCTTCGTGGCCGGACGCTCACTGGGCTCCTTCTTCGGCGCTGTCAGGGTCAGCACGCCGTCCTTGAATTCCGCCTTGATATCGCTATCGGAAACATCGTCGCCGACATCAAAGCGACGCAGGTAGCTTCCGGTAAAGCGCTCACTGCGGATGACCTTCCCCTCCTTCTCCTCCCTGTCTTCCTGCTCCACTTTCGCTTCCAGCGTGAGGATGCCGTTGTCCAGGTGAACGTGAATATCCTCACGTTTTACCCCGGGCAGGTCGGCCACGATCCTGTACTGGTTATCCTGCTCCAGGATATCCACCTTGGGTGCGAAAGTCGTCGGGGTCATGAGGCCTGACGAGGGTCCGTGGTGCAACCACTCCGGAAAGAGCTGGTCCATATCGAAGAACGATTTTCGGGGTACGAGTTTCATGGCTGCGTCTCCTTTCGCTGTGGAATTGGCATTCCCTAGGATAAGGTCGGCAGCGGCAAGCCGCTTGATTCAGGTCAAAAAGGATTTGCGCTTACTGGCACAATGTTGCGCGATTTTTCGCGATCAGGAAACGGAGTTGCGCCCCAGTTCGCTTTCATCGAAGCTGCAGTGGGTGCCGGCCAGTTCACTCAGGCCAATCAGGTCCGTGATTTCCACATCGCGCTGGGCCACACGAATAAGGCCTTCTTTCTGGAAGCGCGAAAACAGGCGGCTGACCGTCTCTGCAGTGAGGCCCAGGTAATTGGCGATATCGGTACGCGGCATCGACAGTACAAAGCGGGTGGAGGAGTAACCGCGGCGCGCGTAGCGGCTGGAAATATTGATCAGCATCGCTGCCAGGCGCGTGTCGGCAGAGCGCTTGCCCAGCAGCATCAGGATCTCGTTTTCCTGCTGCAGCTCCTCGGAGAAGATGGCGTAGATCTGCTGCTGCAGCGCCGGCACCGCCTGCGCCAGTTCTTCCAGGCGCGCGAACGGCAGTACGCACACGCTGCTGGTTTCCAGTGCCTCGGCGTAACTCGGGTGGGTGCGACCGGAATAGGCGTCGAGGCCGAGGATCTCACCCGGCAGGGCGAAGTGGGTCACCTGGGTGTCGCCATCGGCAGCGATCACCGCGGTCTTGAAGCTGCCGGAGCGGATTGCGAACAGGTTGCTGAAGCTGTCGCCGGCGCCATACAGGCGCTCGCCAGCCTTGACGATCTGTTTCTTCTTGGTCACAGCCTCCAGCTTGTCCACGTCCTGATCGGACAGGCCGGCCGGCAGGCACAGGCGGCGGACAGAGCAATTACCACAACGAACTGGGGACTTGATTTGATCCATGCGCAATCGGTCTTCAACGGGTGTTCAAGCTTGAAAACCCGATTGTAACCCTGCTTTTGGCTGTTGTCCCGCCTCCATACTCCCGCAGCAACCGGGACATTGGTCCAGGCTGCCAGCGAAGTTGCGCCCCGCCTTTGCGCAGCGCCTTACAAGACGCGTGAATACCTGGTCTGGTTCTCGCCGGCGTGTAGGTGGGCATCGAACGCGGATGCCACATTGCGCGCGAACCAGCGCCCGCGCGGGGTGATGCGCAGGCTGGCGGCGTCGTCCTGCACCAGGCCATCGGCCACCATCGGTGCCAGACGCGCCAGCTCCGGGGCGAAGTAGGCGTCGAACGGCGCCCGCACCATCGCCGAGATCTCGGCCTTGTCCAGCGCCATGCGGCACATCAGCTCCATCACAATGTGCTGGCGCAGGCGGTCGTCCGCATCCAGGGTCCAGCCACGGAATGCCGCAGAGCCCGTCTCCTTGACCGCCGCCACATACTCCTTGACCTTGTGCTGGTTCTGCCAGAAACCATCGCTCGTATAGCTGATAGCGGAGGCACCGAGCCCCACCAGCGCATCCGCCGGCATCACCGTGTAGCCCTGGAAGTTGCGCTTCAGCGCGCCCTCACGCGCGGCGCGGCACAGTTCGTCGTCCGGGCGCGCAAAGTGATCCATGCCGAGGCTCTCGAACCCGGCCGCTTCCAGCGCCGCCACCGCGGCCAGCTGCATGTCGATCTTGTCCGCCGCACTCGGGGTGGCATCGGTGTCGATCAGGCGCTGCGCCTTGAAACGGTGCGGCAGGTGCGCGTAGTGGTACAGCGCGATGCGGTCCGGCGCCAGCTCGATCACGCGCTCGATGGTGCGCTCCAACGAGGCCACTGTCTGGTGCGGCAGGCCGTAGATCAGGTCATAGGAAATGGAATTGAAGCCCTTGTCACGCGCAGCGCTGGTGAGCGCCGCCACCTGGTCGGCACCGCAAAGGCGGTTGATGGCTTTCTGCACCTGCGGGTTGAAGTCCTGGATGCCCTTGCTGAGGCGATTGAAGCCCAGTTCACGCAGCGTATCCAGGGTCTCGATCCTGAGCGTGCGCGGATCCGCCTCGATGCTGTACTCCACGTCCTTGCCGGGGGTCAGGTTAAAGATCCCGGACAGGCCCTCCACCATGCGGCGCAGGTCGGTGTCATTCAGGAACGTGGGTGTGCCGCCCCCCAGGTGCAGCTGGATCACCGGTGCATCCGCCACCTTGTCCTTGTACCAGCGCGCCTCCTCCAGCAAAACGTCGAGATAGCTGGAGGCGAGGCCATACTGGTTGGTAATCACCTTGTTACAGGCGCAGAAGTAGCACAGCGAATGGCAGAACGGGATATGCACATACAGCGACAATGTCTTCACATCGCGCAGCGCATCCCACGGGTGCAGGCCGCCGATCGGGCCGAAGCGATCCGCCGTCGGATAAGACGTGTAGCGCGGACAGGGGCCGCTGTAGCGCGCGAGCAACTCGGGTGTCAGATCCCGTGCCTCGCATTGGGTGGCTGCGGTCATCGTGCAGGGTTCTCCGGTAAAAACGGGGGAGAAGGAGGGTAAATAGTAATGTCGCAAGCCTATCCCCGGGCGCCAAAAGAGTGCTTGATCTAGGTCAACCCCGGTGGCAGCACACCGAATAACATGTTAGAAACGGATCAGTCACAAGACCCCAGCGTCGCGGCGCGACGGATAGCAGACACGGGAGAGAAGAATGAAAAAGGTTCTGGTGATTCTGGACAAGCCCAAGCACGAGCAGATTGCCCTGCAGCGCGCGCTGGATTTTGCCGGGAAAAACAATGTGCAGCTGCACCTGATGAGCTTTGTGTACGAGCCCATGGTCTCGGCGCCGCACATGTACGACGTCTCCACCGACCTGATTGCGGAAATGAAGCAGGGACGCGAGCACTGGATGGAGTCCCTGCGGGACAAGTACCAGTTACCGGACAACACCGAGACCGAGGCCATCTGGTACTTCGATATTGCCGGCTGGGCGCTGGAACATATGGCGACCCACTCCTACGACCTGGTCATCAAAACCGCGCAGAAGCAGTACGGCAAGGGCGGCTTCGGCTCCATCGACTGGCGCCTGATCGAGCACGCACCGGTACCGGTATGGCTCGCGGTGAACACCCCGTGGATCAAGCGTGAGAAAGTGGTTGCGGCACTGGACCCGGCGCTGGACAACGAACTGCACCAGCAACTCAACGGCCGCGTGCTGGCCGCCGGTGGCGATTTTGCCAGCCGCCTGGACTCGCAACTGGAAGTAGCCGCCTGCCTGCCGTTCTCAGGGATTCTGGAAGAGCTGGGCATTGCACCGAAGCCGGAAGACCACGCGGAAAAAATGCGGGCCATGGAGCCGGTGATCCAGGGGCTGCTGGACAAGGCCGGCGTCGAGAGCAGCCAGATGCACCTGCTCGCCGGCAAGCCGGCGCGCGAGATCAACCGGGTGGTGGACCGCAACAAGGCCAAACTGATGATTGTCGGCCGCGGCGTGCGCGAAGGCGCCGGGCGCCTGCTGCTTGGCAACACTGCCGAGCGCATCCTGGGCAGGGCCAATACCGATGTGCTGGTAGTGCCCTAGGCTTTTATGATGCTCTGGGCGGCAATGCTACAGGGGGTATTTTTCAAAAACGCATGAATACTTCCCTGTAGCTCCTGCGCGCCGTCCATGGCGCGCAAGGTTTTGAAAAATATCCCCTGCAGCATTACCTGCACTTCTACCCATTCAACGAAAACCAAAACGCTACAAGTCCACACGCTCCCGCAGCTCCGGTACCCGTGCGCTCCAGCCGAGCCGGTCGCGGAGTTGCACCCGCATGGCGTCCGCCGCCTGCCGCTCACCGTGAGTGACAAACACCTGCTGCGGTGGCTGTCCCGTTTTTTCCAGCCAGGTGAGGATATCCTCGTAGTCACCGTGGGCCGACAGGGCGCCGAGGTCATGCACCTGCGCGCGTACCGGGTAATACTGGCCGTGGATCTTCACCTGCGGCGCACCGCCCACAATGGCCTGGCCGCGCGTACCCACCGCCTGGTAACCCACAAACACCATACTGTTGCGGGTATCGCCGAGCAGCGATTTCATATGGTGCAGCACGCGTCCGCCACTGGCCATGCCGGACGCACTGATGATCACCGACGGATACGGATTTTGTGTCAGCGCGATGGACTCTTCCACGCTGCGCACATAGCGGGTGGCCTTGTCGATCAGGGCACAGTCGGCGCTGCTGATACGCAACTCGCGATGAAAGCGCTGGTAGATCTCGGTGGCAGAGATCGCCATGGGACTGTTCAGGAAGACCGGCACCGAAGGAATCCGGCCCGCCTGTTTCAGGCGCGCCAGATGCAGTAGCAGAAGCTGCGCACGGCCCACCGCAAACGCGGGGATCAACACACTGCCGCCGCGCCCGGTGGTCATCAGGATAATTTCCTCGAGCAGCGCGCTGACGTCACAGGGCTCGTGCAACCGGTCCCCGTAGGTGGATTCCACCACCAGCGCGTCCGCCCGCGGCAGGGGCTCTGGCGGATACATCAGCTCATCCTGCTGGCGCCCCACATCACCGGAGAACACCAGGCGCGTATTGCCGTCATCGATATGCACCGCACAGGCGCCAAGGATATGCCCGACCGGGCTCAACTGGATGGTGAGGTCACCGATACGCTGCGTACTGTGTAGTGCCAGCGGTTGCAGGTTGGCGAGTACTCGCTGCGCGTCCTCGCGATCGTACAGGGGCTCCGCCGGCGAGTGGCGGCTGAAACCGTGCTTGTTGGCATAGCGGGCGTCCTCTTCCTGCAGGTAGGCCGCATCCGGCAGCAATACCGCACACAGCGCCGCAGTGCCACTGCTGCAATACACCGGGCAATCGATCCCCAGACGCGCAAGGCGTGGCAAGTAGCCGCTGTGGTCCAGGTGAGCGTGGGTCAGTACCACCGCATCGAGGCGTTCGAGCTCCGGCATTTTTTTCCAGTTGCGCTCGCGCAGCACCTTTACGCCCTGGTACATGCCGCAGTCCACCAGCAGCCGGGTGTTGCCGGACTCCACCAGGTACCTGGAGCCGGTCACCGTATCCGTGGCACCGAGGAACGTCAGGCGCAAGAGTCGTCTCCTCCACCCTCCGCGGTCACCGTGTGCCAGCCGAGCTGCTGGCCGAGGCAGTGCATGGCTTCGTCCACGCTATCCACCAGGTGAAAAAAGTCGATGTCCTTGCGGCTGATATAGCCGGACTCCACCAGCAAATCGAAGTCCACCAGCCGCTTCCAGAAAGCACTGCCGTAGAGCACCACCACCAGCGCGCGGGTCTTGCGCGTCTGCAACAGGGTCAGTGCATCGAACAGCTCATCCAGGGTGCCGTAGCCGCCGGGGAAGCAGACCAGTGCGCGGGCGCGCACCATAAAGTGCAGCTTGCGCATGGCGAAATAGTGGAAGCGGAAACAGAGCTCCGGGGTGATATAGGGATTGGGGTTCTGCTCGTGCGGCAGCACGATATTGAAACCGGCGGTGATGGCACCGGCTTCACTGGCACCCCGGTTGGCCGCTTCCATGATGCCCGGCCCGCCACCGCTGACCACAGTCACCCGCTCATCCGGGTGCTGCTGGCCATGTTCGGCCACGCGATAGGCAAGCTGCCGCGCGGCCTGGTAATAGGATTCGCCCGAGGGACTGGTGCCACACTGCTCGCGCGCACTGCCGAAGAATACCGCGGTGGCGTCGACGCCCTTGTCCTTCAGCAGCAGGTCGACCTTCATCCACTCGAGCATCAGCCGGGTCGCGCGGGATTCATCGCGCAACATAAAGCAGAGGTCATCGTAGGCCAGGCGATAGGCGTTGTTGGTGCTGATATCGCACACCCCGTCCATAGCCGCATTCGCGACATCCTCGGCCGCGGTGGCGAGCAGTGCGCTTACCGAGCCCGGGCCCTTATCACTGGCGGGGCTGTCTTCGCCATATTCCGAGTTATCTTCGTCACTGTTGGCCATGCCGTTCCCTGTGCCCTGCCCGCGCCGTCACGAGTTGGCGCGGCAGCCGGATCGGCATCCGGGATGTCAGCGCGTCAACTGATAGGTAATCGCCTTCCTGATCGGTGGCAGCAGGTTACTGACCCGCAGCACCGCCTTACGTATCAGTTTCGCCGGCGCTCGCTCATCTGTAAACAGGCCCACCACCTTATTGGTGCCTTCATAGATCGGCAGTGACTCCAGCCGGTGCCTGAACTGGAAACGCCCCAGCGCACGCTGCAGCGGCTTTTCATCCGCGAGCCCGCGCAATTTCAGAAGCTCCGCGGCAAGGCTGTCCGCACTGGCAAGGCCCAGGTTGAAGCCGTGCGCGGTCACCGGGTGCATACCCACGGCCGCATCGCCCGCCAGCGCAAAACGCCGGCTGTAAAACTGCCGGGCGTAGACCCCAACCAGCGGATAGGAGAAACGCGCGTCCTCGCAGCGTACCCCACCGAGTGCGGCATCGCTTTCGCGCAGCACGTGGCGGGCAAAGTCTTCTCCGGACAGGGCACTGATGGCTTCGGCGCGGTTCGACGGCACCGTAACCACCGCGGATGACAGCGTCTGCTCGGCCAGGGGCAACAGCGCCAGGGTACTGCCGTAGCCAAAGCACTCACGCGCGATACCCTCGTGATCGCGCTCGGTGCGCACGCGCCCGACAATCGCGGTGCGGCCAAAGTCGCGCATATCCGCGCCTATGCCGGCCATGCGCCGCACCTCGGAAAAACGACTGTCCGCTGCGACCACCAGCGGCGCTTCAACAAGATCGCCACTGTCGAGTTGCAACTGGCGCAGGCTGCCGCGGCCGTCCAGGCCAGTGACGCTGACACCCACCCGCAGTGTGACATTCGCCTGCGCCGATACACATTCGAACAGCACCCGGCGAATGGCGTAATTCGGCACGATAAAACCGAGCGGGCCGCGTTCGCTGCCCGGGAATGCCAGGCAGTAAGGCGAGGCGCCATCGGTGACATGCGCCGCGCGCAGCGGCGCCACCTCATCGTCCCGCAGCAACGACCAGGCACCGATCTGCTTCAACAGGCGCACGGATTTGTGCGTCAGCGCTATCTCGCGGCCATCGTCCTGCGGCGCAGCCAGCGCTTCCTCAGGCTGCCGCTCCAGCAGCATCAGTCGATAGCCGCTGCCGGCCAGCAGCGCGGCCAGTGCCAGCCCGGCCGGGCCGGCGCCCACAATCGCAATGTCCGTCGCGGTTTCAGTGTGCGACATGCTTACCCCCAAAATATTTTCCCCGGATAAAAATAAACCCCGCAGCGCGGGGTTTATCGATAGCTGGCCAGGTTATAGATCCAGGCCGGAGATCTCTGCATTTTTTACCAGTTCCTGCAGGTAGGCATCGGTCAGCTGACGCCGCTGCCGCTCCTGCAGGTAATCCGCAATCCTGTCCGACACATAGTCAAACTCCAGCGGCTGGCCCGGCTCAGAGTGCTCCACATAAATCAGGTGAACACCGTATTCGGTTTCCACCGGCTGCGGCACCAGGCCGGAGCCCTGTGCGAACACCGCCTGCTGGAAAGGCCCGACGGTATCGCCGCGACCAATTTGGCCGAGGCTGCCGCCGGAGGAATTCGAGGAACAACCGGAAACCGACTTCGCCAGCTCCGCAAACGCCAGCAGCGGGTCGCTGGCGTCCTGTATCTGTTTGAGCAGCTCCAGCGCGGATACATTGGCCTTGGCCAGCGCGTCTGCGTCATTGGGCTCCGCCGCCAGCAGGATATGGCGCACTTCCGCCAGTGGCTCGGAACGGAATTTATCCCGGTGCTGCTCGAAGTAAGCCCGGCACTCCGCTTCCGCAGGCTCTGTAACAGGTACTTCCTGCTGCAGCAGTTGCTCCAGCGCCTGGTCGAAAGCCTCGCTGGCGGTTTCGATGTCAGCGTCACAAAGTTCCAGTGCAATCGCGCGCTCGCGCAGCAGCTCGCCGAACACCAGTGCGCGCGCTGCGGCATAGATGGCATCCCGCGGGGTGGCGGCCGGGTGGTATTGCATTTCCTTGTAAATGGCCTCGCGGGGAATCTCGCGGCCATTGACCTTTACATCGATGGCGAACTCAAATTCAGAACCGCTGGCATCCGAGGCAAGTAGTGCGCTCATAAACTAACTCCGAGCAGTGCGCCCGCGCAGTGCGCGGGCAGATTGGGTTTATATCCGGTTTGGGTGCGCGCTCAACGCGCCGCACGCGCCCTGACAACCTGGTAGTTACGGCGCACATACTGCACCGGCACACTCCAGATATGCACCAGACGGCTGAACGGGAACAGCAGGAACAGGGTCATGCCGAGGAAGATGTGCAGCTTGAAGATGATGTGCACATCGGCAATGGCCGCTGCGGCCGCGCTGCCGTCAAGCGTGACGATGGACTGCGCCCAGGTCATCAGCTTCAGCATCTCGGCGCCGTCCATATGGCCAGTGGATACTACGATGCTGATCAGGCCCAGGATCAGCTGTGCGTACAGCAGCAGCAGGATGGTCAGGTCCATGCGCGAAGTGGTGGCGCGAATACGCGGGTTGGTCAGGCGACGCTTGATCAGGATGGTCAGGCCGACAAAGCAGATAATCCCGAAGAAGCCGCCGATGCCCATGGCCATCAGCTGCTTGGCCGGTGCGGAAATACCGACCATATGCCAGACCCACTTGGGCGTGAGCAGGCCCACGAAGTGACCGGCCAGGATGGCAATCACACCGATATGGAACAGGTAGCTGCCGATGCGCAACTGCTTGCGCTCCAGCAACTGGCTCGACCCGGTGCGCCAGGTGTACTGGTCACGGTCGTAGCGGATCAGGCTGCCCACCAGAAAAATGGTAAGGGCAATAAACGGGTAGAGTCCGAACAGTAGCGTGTTGATGTAGTTCATCTTGTTACTCCAGTCATGCACTGTGCTGCGGCGCTTGATCCGCGCCGGCATTGATCCAGGAAAGCGGCTGGCCGTCGCGGCGCTGCGATTCGCTCGGGCGCATCACGCTGTCACCGCAGGCGCTGCCCTGCGCCGAACTGAAGGACACGGCCTCGTCCTCCCAGATTTTGTCGAGTGCTTCCGGCGTATCGTCGCGCTCCTCGCCGGATACCTGCTGCTGCAGTGCCGCCATGTCGACTTCCACTTCAGAGAGTCGTAACAGCGCGTCCAGCAACAGCGAGTAGGGGCTGTCCTTCTCGCGCAGGCGCGCCGCCAGCAGCGCCAGCACGTGGGAGATGTCCTGCAGCCAACCCTGTGCACCCTCGATGTTGTCGTCCTGTCCCTGGGTTGTGCAGAACTCCAGGTAAGTCGGCAGGTAGTCCGGCAGCTCGCGCTCGCTCAGGGCGAGGCCGGCGCTGCGATAGTGGCCCATGAGGTCCACCATCGCCTGGCCGCGATCGCGCGATTCGCCGTGCACATGCTCAAAGATGTGCAGGGAAACCGCGCGGCCACGCTCGAACAGGCCGTCGTATTCGCTCTGCCAGTCCAGCGCCTCGAAAGACTCGAAGTGCGCAATAAAGGCCAGCAGGTCGTCGCGCACGCGCGGGTCGAGCACCGCTTCATTTGCCACCCAGTGGGTCAGCTCCGGCAGGTTTTTCACCAGCTCGTCGGAGGGATAATCCAGCAGGTGTGCGATCAGATTTAAAACTTTCATTTTCAGTCCACCACTTTCGCCGGGATCACCTGGCGTACCGTCTGCTTCTTGCCACCAAAGATGTTGGTGTCGTCGTTGCCGGTGCCGCAGCCGTTGCCGAAGCTGAAGCCGCACGCAGACTTCATGTCGTAGGCGTTTTCGGCATAGGCCTTGTGGCTGCTCGGTACCACGAAGCGGTCTTCGTAGTTGGCCAGCGCCATGTAGCGGTACATTTCCTCGACCTGGTGCACGCTGAGCCCGGCTTCCGCCAGCAGTTCGCGGTCCTGCACACCATCCACGTGGATGCCGCGCATGTAGGCGCGCATGGCGATCATGCGCTCCAGCGCGCGCTCGACCGGCGCCTCGTCACCAGCGGTGAGCATATTGGCCAGGTACTTGAGCGGGATACGCAGGTTGGACAGGTCCGGGATCTCCGCGTTCAGGCCCACGGTCTTGGTGGCCACATCGCCGTTCTGTACCGCGTTCTGGATCGGTGACAGTGGCGGCACGTACCAGACCATCGGCAGGGTGCGGTATTCCGGGTGCAGCGGCAGGGCCACCTGCCAGTCGATCGCCATCTTGTACACCGGGGATTCCTGTGCGGCGTCGAGCCAGGACTGCGGGATGCCTTCTGCGCGCGCGGCTTCCTGTACCAGCGGATCATTTGGATCCAGGAAGATGTCGCACTGGGCCTGGTACAGGGCTTTTTCGTCCTGTACTGCCGCGGCTTCCTCGATGCGATCCGCATCGTACAGCAGCACACCCAGGTAGCGGATGCGGCCCACGCAAGTCTCGGAGCACACGGTCGGCTGGCCGGACTCGATACGCGGGTAGCAGAAGATACACTTCTCGGACTTACCGGTTTTCCAGTTGTAGTAGATCTTCTTGTAGGGGCAGCCGGATACACACATGCGCCAGCCGCGGCACTTGTCCTGGTCAATCAGGACGATGCCGTCTTCCTCACGCTTGTAGATGGCGCCGCTCGGGCAGCTCGCCACACACGCCGGGTTGAGGCAGTGCTCACACAGTCGCGGCAGGTACATCATGAAGGTGTTTTCGAACTCACCGAAGATGTCCGCCTGCACGTCCTCGAAGTTCTTGTCCTTCTTGCGCTTTTCGAATTCGGTACCGAGAATTTCTTCCCAGTTCGGGCCCCAGTCGATCTTCTCCATGCGCTCGCCGGTGATCAGCGAGCGCGGGCGGGCTACCGGCTGGTGCTTCTGCTCCGGCGCCTTGTGCAAAGTCTGGTAGTCAAAGTCGAACGGCTCGTAGTAGTCGTCGATTTCCGGCATGTCCGGGTTGCCGAAGATGTTCGCCAGTACACGGTGCTTGCCACCAATCTTCGGTTGCAGCTTGCCGTTGTTCTTGCGAACCCAGCCACCATTCCACTTGTCCTGGTTTTCCCACTCTTTCGGGTAGCCGACACCGGGCTTGGTCTCGACATTGTTGAACCAGGCATACTCAACGCCTTCGCGCGAGGTCCATACGTTCTTACAGGTGACGGAGCAGGTATGGCAGCCGATACACTTGTCCAGGTTCAGCACCATGCCGATCTGCGCTCTTACTTTCATTGTGCTGCCTCCTCTTCAGTGGCGAAGCCTTGAGCTGAAGGCTCCATGGTCTGCTCTTCTTTGACGTCTTCTCCGTCGAGCCAGTCCACCTTGTTCATCTTTCTCACGATTACAAACTCGTCGCGGTTACAGCCTACGGTGCCGTAGTAGTTGAAGCCGTAGGACTGCTGCGCGTAGCCGCCGATCATGTGGGTTGGCTTCATCACCGCGCGGGTCACCGAGTTGTGGATACCGCCGCGGGTGCCAGTGGTTTCCGCTCCCGGGGTGTTCACGATGCGCTCCTGGGCGTGGTACATCATCGCCATGCCGTCCGGTACACGCTGCGACACAACTGCGCGCGCCGCGATGGCACCGTTGACATTGAAGATCTCGATCCAGTCGTTGTCCTCGACACCGGCGAGCTTCGCATCGGTCTCACTCATCCACACGATCGGGCCGCCGCGTGACAGGGTCAGCATCAGCAGGTTGTCGGAGTAGGTGCTGTGGATGCCCCACTTCTGGTGCGGGGTGATCCAGTTCAGCAGGATCTCCTTGTTGCCATTCGGCTTCTGGTTGAGCACCGGCTGCACGGTCTTCAGGTTGATCGGTGGCTTGTACACACACATGGTCTCACCGAAGTCGCGCATCCACTCGTGATCCTGGTAGAACTGCTGGCGACCGGTGATGGTGCGCCACGGGATCTGCTCGTGCACATTGGTGTAACCGGCGTTGTAGCTCACATGCTCGTCTTCCAGGCCAGACCAGGTCGGCGAGGAGATGATCTTGCGCGGCTGCGCCACGATGTCATTGAAGCGGATCTTCTCGTCTTCCTTCGGCTTGGCCAGGTGGGTGTGGTCGCGACCGGTCACCTTGCCCAGCGCTTCCCAGGCTTTTACGGCAACCTGGCCGTTGGTTTCCGGTGCCAGCGACAGGATCATTTCCGCCGCGTCCACGGCGCTGTCGATCTTTGCGCGGCCGTCGCGCGCGGAATCCTCGCTCCAGGTACGGTTCAGTTTCTTGAGGAAGTCCACCTCGTTGTCGGTGTTCCAGCTGATGCCCTTGCCACCGTTGCCGAGTTTCTCCAGCAGCGGGCCGATGGAGGTAAAGCGGTTGTAGGTGTTCGGGTAGTCGCGCTCCACCGGAATCATGCTCGGCGCGGTCACGCCCGGTACCAGGTCACACTCGCCCTTCCACCAGGCCTTTACGCCGAACGGCTGTGCGATCTCGGTGGGCGTGTCGTGGTGGATCGGCAGGGTGACCAGGTCGGTCTCCACTCCAAGATGCCCGTCAGTCAGCTCGGAGAACTTCTTGGCGATGCCCTTGAAGATGTCCCAGTCACTGCGCGCTTCCCAGCTCGGGTCCACCGCCTTGGTCAGCGGGTGGATGAACGGGTGCATGTCGGACGTGTTCATGTCGTCCTTCTCGTACCAAGTGGCCGTCGGCAGCACGATGTCCGAGTACAGGCAGGTGGTGGACATGCGGAAGTCCAGGGTCACCAGCAGGTCGACCTTGCCCTCGCTCGGCGCATCGTGCCAGGTCACGTCCTCCGGTTTCTTGCCATCGCTCTCGCCCAGGTCCTTGCCCATCAGGCCGTGCTTGGTGCCGAGCAGGTGGCGCAGCATGTACTCGTGGCCCTTGCCGGAGGAACCGAGCAGGTTGGAGCGCCAGATAAACATATTGCGCGGGAAGTTCTGCGGGTTGTCCGGGTCCTCGTTGGCAAATTTCAGCTCGCCGCTCTTGAGCTGCTGCACCGCATAGTCTTTCAGGTCCATGCCGGCGGCGGCCGCATCCTTGGCCAAATGCAACGGGTTGACTCCCAGCTGCGGCGCGGACGGCAGCCAGCCCATGCGCTCGGCGCGGCTGTTGTAGTCGATGATGGACGCCTGCCACTTGCTCTTGTCGGCCAGCGGGGATACCACCTCGTCCATCTCCAGCTTCTCGTAGCGCCACTGGTTGGAGTGGTTGTAGAAGAAGGAGGTACCGTTCATATGGCGTGGCGGGCGCTGCCAGTCGAGACCAAACGCTAGCGGGGTCCAGCCGGTCTGCGGACGCAGTTTTTCCTGGCCCACATAGTGCGCCCAGCCACCGCCACTCTGGCCGATACAGCCGCACAGCATCAGCATGTTGATGAGGCCGCGGTAGTTCATGTCCATGTGATACCAGTGGTTCAGCGCCGCACCGACGATCACCATGGAGCGGCCGCGGGTCTTGTCCGCGGTGTTGGCAAACTCGCGCGCGACGCGAATCACGTCCTCCGGGCGACAGCCGGTCACTTTTTCCTGCCAGGCCGGCGTGTACGGCTTGTCTTCGTCGTAGCTCTGCGCACAGGCCGGGTCATTGAGGCCGTGCTCGACGCCGTAGTTGGCCAGGGTCAGGTCGTAGACGCTCGCCACCTTGATGGTCTCGCCATCCCTGGTGGTGATGTGCTTGACCGGTACCTTGTACTCGATCACATCGCTGTGCTCGGTGTGCTGGAAATAATCGTACTCGTGGGTCTGGCCACCGAAATAGGGGAAGGCCACCTGCGCGATCTCGTCGGCGTTTTCCTTGAGGCTCAGCTGCAGCTTCACTTCGTCGCCGGTGTTGCCGTCGCGCTGCTCGATGTTCCACTTGCCCTTCTCGCCGGACTCGCCCCAGCGGTAGCCGATGGAACCCTGCGGGGACACCAGCTGGCCGTCGTGGTTGACCGCGATGGTCTTCCACTCCGGGTTGTTGTCCTGGCCCAGATTCTCCGCCAGATCCGAGGCGCGCAGGAAGCGGCCCTGTACCAGGCGGCCGTCACGCTCTTCCAGCGTGACCAGCATCGGCATGTCGGTAGTGGTGCGCACATACTCGGTGAAGTAGGCGCTTGGCTTGTCCACGTGGAATTCCTTCAGGATCACGTGGCCGAAAGCCATTGCCAGCGCGGCATCGGTGCCCTGGCGCGGCGCCAGCCAGGTGTCGCCAAACTTGGAACACTCGGAGTAGTCGGAGGTGATAACGCAGGTCTTGGCGCCCTTGTAGCGCACCTCACTCAGGAAGTGGGCGTCCGGAGTACGGGTCTGCGGGACGTTGGAACCCCACACAATCAGGTAGTTGGAGTTGTACCAGTCGGCGGATTCCGGCACGTCGGTCTGCTCGCCCCAGATCTGCGGCGAGGCCGGCGGCAGGTCACAGTACCAGTCGTAGAAGCTCAGGCAGTTACCGCCGATCAGCGACAGGTAACGGGCGCCTGCAGCGTAGGACACCATGGACATGGCCGGGATCGGCGAGAAGCCGGTGACCCGGTCCGGGCCGTAAGTCTTGGCGGTGTAGACGTTGGACGCGGCGATCAGTTCGTTGACCTCGTCCCACTTGATCCGCACGAAGCCGCCCATGCCGCGGCGCTCCTTGTAGGACTGGGCCTTGGCCGGGTCCTCCACGATGCTGGCCCAGGCTTCCACCGGGTCGGCATACTTGAGCCTGGCCTCGCGCCACAGCTTGACCAGGCGCTTGCGGATCTTCGGGTACTTCAGGCGGTTGGCCGAGTACATGTACCAGGAATAGCTGGCACCGCGCGGACAGCCGCGCGGCTCGTGGTTCGGCAGGTCCGGGCGGGTGCGCGGATAGTCGGTCTGCTGGGTCTCCCAGGTGACCAGGCCGTCTTTGACGTAGATCTTCCAGCTACAGGAGCCGGTGCAGTTCACACCGTGGGTGGATCGCACCACCTTGTCGAACTGCCAGCGGCGGCGATAGCCATCTTCCCAGCTGCGATCGTCATCGGTCTTTTCCCCGTGCCCGCCGGCAAAGGGTTCCTTGTCTTTCTTGAAATATTTGAGTCGGTCCAGGAAATGGCTCATGCGTTACTCCCAGGGAAAATATGCGGTTTAACCATTGCGTTGGCCGGAATATAAAAAGCCCTCGAGCGCGAATCACCCGCCCCAAAAGGGGTAGTGGTGTGCGCCTATACCCCCGAATGGGTAGAGATTCGGATGAACAGTCTGGGTATCGTGTCAGCCACCCCCATGAACCACGGGGCCTGCAGCGCAGGCATGGCCAGCTGATTAAAAAATGTGCGACAATGGCGATCTTTGGTGGTACCCCAAAAACCACCACAGTGAATGCCGGCGAAGCGGCATAATCGGCCCTCCGCGCAAGCCGCCCCCACTCACACAGCCCCTCTAAAGGAGCCCAGGCAACAAATGCTGACCCGTATCCGCCAGTCCATCGTCTACCGCATCGGCACCCTGATGCTGCTGACCGTGCTTGTCGCACTCAGTTCGATGGTGGCGTCCTATGTGATTTCCGATGCGGCCGACAACGACGCCGAAGCGGTGAACCTGGCCGGCTCGCTGCGCATGATGAGCTACCGCCTCGCCGCGACCGCGCCTGCCGGTGACGTTGGGGCTACCCGGGTACTCGCCGACGAGCTGACCCTTCGGCTGGAACGTGTGCTGAGCATTTCCGACTTCAGCGCCGGCGATGACCTTCCGGCGGCCGTGCACTACCGCGCGGTGATGGACGACTGGAGCCTGGATATCCGCCCGCTGCTGGAAAAGGTCGCAGTTGGCGGCACCAGCATGAATTCGCTACAACTCGCAAGCAGCCTGGAACCGTTTATCCAGGATGTCGACATCCTGGTTTCCGACTACCAGAAAATCGCGGAAGAGAAGATCGACCTGCTGCGCATCGTGCAGCTGGGCTCGCTGTTCGCCACGGTACTGCTGGTGTACCTGTCGCTGTATATCCTGCACCGCTCGGTGGAGCAGCCGTTGAAGCAACTGATCCGGCGCTCGCGCAGCATCGCCGAGGGCGACTTCCACACCCACCGCATCGGTATCGACAGCGAGGACGAACTCGGCCTGCTGGCGCGCACCATCAACCACATGAGTGATGTAATCCACGCGAACCAGCGCGACCTGGAGCGCCGCGTGAAGCGCAAGACCGCGCAGCTGCAGCGCAGCCATGAGGCGCTGGACTTCCAGTACCGGCTGGCGCGCCGTATCAGTGAAGGGCCTCTGTCCGGCAAGGAGCTGGAAACCTGGCTGGCAGAGTTTGCCAGCGTGGCCAAGCTGGACAACCTGGACCTGTGCCTGATGACCCCCGAAGGCGAGGCCCCCTACGAACACCTGGTGCTGGGGCTCGGCAATGAACAGTGTGAGCCCGCCGATTGCAACAGCTGTGTCAGCAGCTGCAGCTCCACCGCCGAAGGCAGCCAGCGCGTATACCGCTTCCCGCTGGAAGTGGACAAGCGCAACTACGGCGTGCTCGTGTGCAGCGTCGCCGCAGATAGCGAACTGGAAGATGAGCAGCAGCAGCGCCTGGCCACGTTCGCCGACAGCATCACTGCGGCCATTGCCATCAACGAGCGCGTCGACCAGGACCGCCGTGTGGCGCTGATGGACGAACGCGCAATCATCGCGCGGGAACTGCACGACTCCCTGGCGCAGTCATTGTCCTACCTGAAAATCCAGGTTACGCGCCTCAATCGCGCCAAGCGCAATGGCCAGATGGATGCGGAGCAGGTGGAAGAAATCATCACCGAACTGAAACAGGGCCTGGATTCCTCCTACCGCCAGCTGCGCGAGCTGCTCACCACCTTCCGCCTGCAGATCGGACAGGGCGGCCTGCGCGGCATCCTCGAGCAGTCCATTCTGGGCTATCGCGAACAGCACCCGCAGATCAGCGTGCTGCTGGACTACCGCCTGGAGGAGATTCCGCTCACCCCGCACGAAGAAATTCACCTGCTGCAGCTGGTGCGCGAGGCCTCCCAGAACGCGGTTTACCACTCACAGGGCAACCTGGTGGAAATCAGCCTGGTGCAGGGCGAGGACCTCGCAGTGCATATCAGCGTGCGCGACAATGGCGTTGGCATCGGCGATTCACCGGAGAAGCGCAACCACTTCGGCATGTCCATCATGCAGGAGCGCGCCAGTAACCTGACCGGCGAGCTGAGTATTCGCCGGCGCGAGAGCGGCGGCACCGAGGTGCGTTTCGAGTTTGTGCCGCAGTATGCGCGCGAGCGCGAGATGCTGTGGCAGAGCGCGTCCTGAGCCCCGTAATACCGGCATGGACTACAGCACCCTGAAATCCCTGCATATGCTGCTCGCGGGCCTGTCCTTCAGCGGCTTCCTCGCGCGTGCCGGCGGGGTGCTCGCAGGTGCTGGCTGGGCCCGCGCCAGGCTCGCCCGCATCCTGCCGCACCTGCTTGATACCGCACTGCTGGTTTCCGCCCTTGTGCTACTGGCGCGCCTGCAATGGTTGCCACTGCAACAGGGCTGGCTGATCGCCAAGTTGTGTGCGCTGCTCGGCTATATCGGCTGCGGTTTCATTACCCTGCGCTTCGCCAGCAACAATCGCCAGCGCCTGCTGGCAACCGCTGCGGGATGCCTGTGTTTTGCCTACATGCTCGCGGCGGCGCTGACCAAGTCCGCCTGGCCCTTCGGGTAAGCGATTATGGGACCGCAACGCAAGCCCGATACCACTGAAGCCATGCGCGACCTGATCCAGGCAGTGCGTGAGGTCTTTCCGTTCGAAATGCCGGCGGCACAGCTGTGTAGCGGCCCCTGCCGCGGCTGCCCGAAAAAACTGCTGGAATTCATTGACGAAGAACTGACGGACTGGGCCACCAGCCTGGATGCCGGTGACGTACCGAGCCTCGGGGAGCTGCAGGCACTCGGCAAGCGCTGCCGCAAGATCCACGCAGCGCTCGCCTCGAACGGTCTGGTTGGGGACAGCCTGGTTGGAACGGTTAGCCGCTAGTTCTTGAGCTCCAGCAGGTATTTGGCCGCCGCCAGGCGAATTTCTTCTGACAGGTGTTTCTGCGGCGGCATCTCCGGGTAATCATCGCGTTTCTTCACCGGGTTGGCCGCATATGCCGCAATGCCCTCCGGGTTATCCATATACAGCGCCTGGATGATCTGTACCGGTGGCCCGATCATGCGTACGTTGTAGGCGTGACAACCGGCACAGATGCCGTGGAACGCCGCCTTGCCCATATCCGCCTTGGCGATCTCGCGCTTGGGCGCCGGCTCCGGCAGCAGGTAGGTGACCGTCTGTGCGGTGGTGGTGAAGCCGCAGGTGCCGAAATCGCCAAGACCGACAGTCGGGTACTGCTTCGGGTTGAGGATACAGCTGCCCGTACTCTTGCCCACGTTGACGATATCTACATTGCCAGTGGTGAGCGTGGCCAGCTTCAGTGCCTTGATTTCCGGGATTGGCTCGGCACCGTTGTCGAACATGAAATTGTCGAGGATTGCCACCTTGTCGGAGTTTGGCTCGGACTCCGGATCCAGGGTGATATTGCCGGCGTTCATATGGTCGGTGATGATAATGCCGGCATTCTTGTTGCCGGAAATGATGTTGCCCTCAATGGTGGTCTCATCGCCGGCCATATTGAGGATGCCGGTGCCGGCAGGCACTCCGGCCACGATCGAGCCTTCCGCAGCGAAGTTGGCGGTATTGTTGTTCACTACAAAATTGTTGCGCACGATGGTATCCACCGTGGTCTTGATGGGCAGGCCCGGGGTGATGAACACCAGGATGCCACCGGTGTTGTTATGGACATAGTTGCTTTCCACGATCGAGTGGCGGCTGTTCTCAATCTCGATGCCGGCAACGCTGTTGAACACCTCATTGTGACTGACGTGGATGTTGTCACACATGCCCACGTAGATTGCCGCGTCCTCGATCTCGCTCAGCACATTGTGGGAAATCAGGCCGTTCTTGCCCAGCTGCGGGAAAATGCCATACACGCCGGTATCGATCACATGGTTATTGCGGATCAGGAAATTGTTACCCGCCTGCCCCATGACCGCATTGCCCTTGTAATGCTGGATGCGGAAGTTCTCCACCGTGATGCTGTTGCCGGAATAGAGGATGGCGTCATTGAGTTTCTTGTCGCCCTCCATCACCGGCCACTCGCCACCGATAATCACACCGCTCAGCTGGATGTCATCCTTGTCGATATAGACCGTCTCGCGGTAGGTCCCGGGGAACACCCGGATGACGTCTCCGGCACTGGCGCTGGCCACCGCCGCCTGGATGGACTCGCCATCCCGGACCTCGATGGTGTTGCCCTTGCCGGACGCACCCACGGATCTGGCGTAGTCGGCTAGCCGGCCGCCCTGCGCGGCACTGTTATTGTCCGCGCCGGCGCTACCATCGGCACCTGCGCTATAGCGAGAGCCATCGCCGACGATCACATGGCTGCGGTCACCACCGAATTTGCTGCCAATGAAGTAGCCTGCCGCCAGAAGGGCCAGGCCTGAGAGGATTGCAACCAGCTTCCCTGCCATTTGCAGATTTCCTTTTTGCTTAAACGATTATTTGGCGAACAGCTCCCGCTCGATATCGCGGAACGCCTTGAACTCCAGCGCATTACCGCTCGGGTCGAGGAAGAACATAGTGCCCTGCTCGCCCGGCTGGCCCTCAAAGCGGATATGCGGCTCAATCAGGAATTCCGGGATCACCTTCCTTACCCTCAAGGCAAATGCATGCCATTGGTCAAACTGCATCACCACCCCGAAGTGTGGCACGGGTACACCATGCCCATCGACAGGATTGGCGATGGACGGCACCTTGCCATCGCGACCGATCCCCGGGTTCAGGTGTGTCACCAGCTGGTGACCGTACAGGTTGAAGTCTATCCAATGATCAGCGCTTCGCCCCTCCGGCAGGCCCAGTTTGGCGCCGTAGAAATCACGCGCCTCATCAATGTCACGCACCTGGATGGCCAGGTGAAACGGGTTCAGTACCATTGCAGTCCCCTAGTTTGCTCCGCCGGCGCGACGATCCGCCCCGGCCTCAATATGGCGTTTGATATCGGCCAGGTCGCCCTCCATCATTTTCACCAGCGCCTTGCGCATGGCGCCTTTCATCAGGAAATTAATGAGCTTCGCCATAACGGTCAGTGGCTCAGCGCCAAAGGACATTTGCAGCCGCGTACCAGTACCCTCTGCCTTAACGCGCATTTCCGAAAGGTAGCGCGCGCCATGGCTCTGCGCCTCGGCGCGATAGTATTGCGGCTCAACCGCCTCAGTAATCCACATGGTCTCTGTGGCGGGCTTGCCATACATCACCCGGGTTTCCTGCCATTTGAGTCCCGTAAGCCCCGATGCTGGCCTCTCCAGCACCTTGACCGCCTGGATGGCGGTTATGACCCGGTCGCAATGCTCAAAGTCCGTGATGACACGCCACACCGCCGCCACATCGGCTTCAATATGAACATCCACACTGATATCCATCGAAATCTCCATGTACTGACTTGAAGCGCGGCTATTGAGGCCCGGCGCCCCAGCTATCTCCCAATAACTGCAGCGCACGGTCCGCATCTGCAGCGCCAACAAAGATATGGTCATGGTAATAGGCGGCGACGACATTGGCACTGATGCCGTGATCCGCGAGCTTACCGGCGACCGCCGCCGTGAGGCCGACAGCCTCCAGGCTTGAGTGCACTGTCAATGTCAGGCGGCGGAAACGCGGAGTACCGGGCTCTATTCTTGCCATGGCCTTGTCTTCAGGCACAATCAGCGTCATCCCTTCGCGCTCACGGAATGCCGCCAGTGGCTGCAGCCCGGCATGATCGCCGTATTCACCATCCACCGTCAGGAAAACATAGATCGCTAGATCCAGTTCCGGCTGCAGGCCAGCCAGCAAGGCCTTGAGATCGGTCTCACCACTCACAATGCATCCCCAATAAACCGGAAGCGTGGCACAACCTGCCTATCCACTTCGACATTTTCAACAAACATCGCTTTAGGGCGCACCCAGATGCTGTAATCTCCATAAAGGCACTGGTACACCACCATCTCTTCCTCTGTCTCGGAGTGTCTTGCCTCACACAGCACCTTGTAGTCCCTGCCCTTGTAGTGCCGGTAAATACCCGCTTTGAGATCTGTCATTTCCTGTCTCTGTTATTTCGGTCTTTATTTTTGCGCGCTCTCATTTTGCGCGCTCTCATTTTGCGTGCTCTCATTTTGCGTGTTTTGTTTTTGCTCTTTTAGATCGCCCGCATCCCGCCGCTCCGGTATTTTCGGGCGCGGCTCTGGGCGGCTCCAGAGGAACGCGAGCACGCATACGAACAGTAGCGCCAGCCCGATCGGCAACCACACATTATCGACCCGGGAATACATGATGACCCAGCTTGCCGCCATAAAAACAGTGGCCAGAACCTTGCTGGAACGGGAAACCGCACCCTGCTGCTCCCAGTCGATCAGCAACTTGCCAAAATGGGGATGTGAATAGAGCCAGCGGTGTAATCGCCTGGAACCCTTGGCGGAAAACCAGGCGCTCAACAGCAGAAAGGGTACCGTTGGTAGCCCCGGTAACAGAACGCCGATCAGCGCAAGGCCCAGAAAAACATAAGCCAGTATCAACGCAGCCCAGCGCGCAAGTTTCATAATTTCCCGCCTTCGCCCCGGCCCATCCGCCGGGCGTCACACCAAACAGACACTAGCATACCCCTA
Organism: Biformimicrobium ophioploci; assembly: GCF_030270605.1. Lineage (GTDB taxonomy): Bacteria > Pseudomonadota > Gammaproteobacteria > Pseudomonadales > Cellvibrionaceae > Biformimicrobium > Biformimicrobium ophioploci. Next base: position 3,161 of record NZ_BSYJ01000004.1, on the reverse strand, counting down.
ACAGCGCCTGACTGGCGTATTTGCGCCCAAATCTGCCGGTGGCATAAGCATAGAATTTTTTTGTATTTCACCGCAGCGCGCAGCGCCCCTAAACTCCCCGCCCTCAAACAGGAAAACTTGCCGCACCCCGGCCACAACATCAGGGCAAAAGATGACCAACCCCACCCGTATCTCAGCTGCCGCACTCGCGATTGCGGCCCCTCTTTTCAGTGGCGCCGTTCAGGCCACCAATGGTTATTTCGTGGAGGGGGTGGGTCCCAAGTCCCAGGCCATGGCCGGTGTCGGCATCGCGCTACCGCAGGATGCACTCGCGGCGGCAAATAATCCTGCCGGTACTGCCCTGGTGGGCAACGGCCTCGATGTCGGCCTCACCCTGTTCAGCCCCGACCGTAGCGCCCGCATCCGGGGTAACCTGGCCGGCGCCGACGGCGATTACGATGGCAACAAGAAAAGCGCGTTCCTGATTCCGGAAGTCGGCTATACCCGGGAACTGTCACCGCAATGGAGCTACGGTGTGGCCGTCTATGGCAACGGTGGCATGAACACCGGCTATCGCAACAACCCGTTTGCGGCGTTCGGCTCCAGCGGCGATGCGGGCGTGGACCTGAGCCAGCTGTTCATCACCCCTTCAGTCGCCTACCGCCCAACACCGGAGCACGCATTTGGTATTGCCGCGACATTCGCCGCGCAGCGATTCGAGGCGCGTGGCCTGCAGGCATTCGACAACCCGTTTGTTTCCGCCAGCGCCGGCAATGTCACCAACCAGGGCCACGACACCAGCTATGGCTGGGGCGTGAAGCTCGGCTGGATTGGCCGCGTGCATGAAGACCTGAGCCTCGGCCTGTCCTGGTCCTCGCGGATCGAGGCCGGTGATTTCGAGCGCTACGAAGGGCTGTTCGCCGACGGTGGTGGCTTTGATATTCCCGAGAGCTACGGCGCTGGCCTGAGCTGGGATGCCAGCCCGCAGTTAACCCTGGCAGCCGACTGGCAAAAGATCCTCTACAGCGAAATCGGCTCAGTCGGCAACTCCCTCAGCCTTTTGTTTGAAGGCCAGCCACTGGGTGCCAGCGGCGGCCCCGGCTTCGGCTGGGAAGATGTGGCGGTCACCAAGCTCGGAGCAGCCTACCGTGTGAGCAACACCCTGACCCTGCGCGGTGGTGTCAGCCATGCCGAACAGCCAATCCCGGCGGAAGAAGCATTTATCAATATCCTCGCTCCGGGGGTGATTGAAGACCACGTCAGCATCGGTGCAGACTGGAAAACCGGCCTCGGGGAATTCTCGGCCTCCTACGCCTACGCATTCGAGGAAACCGTTGAAGGACAGAACTCCATCCCCATGGCCTTTGGTGGTGGTGAGGCGGAGCTCACAATGAAGCAGGATATCCTGCGCTTTGGCTGGTCGCGCAACTTCTGATTGACTCGCGCTACAGCGAAACCGGTAATGCGCCCCGGGGCGCATTGCCGTATCTCCGGCTTACCTCGACGGGGGAATCGCGTAGGTCCCCACTGCGTGGGCTACGGGCTCATCCAGCCCGTCCGAATTTCAGCTTCGCTGCGCCTGATCGCCTCCAGCTCCTCCTGAGTGAGCGCCTTGTAGCCACGCAGGAATGGCCAGCCATAGCCCCAGCGAAACTCCGTGGGCAGGAAGGGCGTCCCGCCGACCCTGACGCCCGCCAGCATCAGCAGCGCAATCTCTTCCTCTCCTGTTTGCGCGACGCAGGCCTCCAGTGCTTCATCGGCCTCTAGTCGCTGCCGGAAAGTGCCTCCCTTCCAGTAGGCATAGTCGTGTGCACGACAGCAATCGAGCCAGAGCTCTTTCTGCTCCAGCGTCCCGTCTGGGAACGCGCTACAGCCGTCCGAGGTAAAGGGCTTTATCTCCACTGCAGATGCCTGGGCACACCCCAAAACCAGCAACGGTAAAAGAACCAAAAATTTCATTATCGCGACGCTACCTCACTGCGTGCAGGTACGCCCAACCGGGCGGGGACCGCGTTCAGTCCTTTCGCTGCCAGATTTCATACTCCACTCGCACGCCGTCTTCCCAGCGCGCATTGCGCCAGGTATCACCCTCAATCTCGTACAGGAATACGTATTCCTGCCCCTCCGGGGATGAGAAAGAGGTATAGACCGGCCTTTCCACATACTCCTGATCCGTATAGCGGAAACTACCGGCACCGGAACTCCAGAACTTGTCACCCGACATAGTGACAAAGCTGAAGTGATCACCGGCGATAATCTTGATGGATTTCAAATCCAGGTCGCTGTACTGGGTAAGCTTACCCTTGTGATCAAGGTACTCGCCGGAGACCAGTTCCCAGGTGCCGGCAAAAGCGTTGCCGTAGGATGGTGCCGAGACTACCGCTGCAAGCAGGCAGAATATGCGGAAACATAACTTCATGGGTATTACACCAGAGTGTGGGTTTTTAAGTGAATTTTCAGGCGTTCTCGACGTCCCGGCCGCTGTTATCCGCCATCGCCTTTTCATGACGATACACCAGTAGCGAAGCCACCCTGATAGCGCCCAACACAAGCAGGAACAGGGACAGGGCGTAGAGCATCTCCGGCTTCATCTCATGCTTGAACAGCGCGATGAGGATCTCACGCAAAACAAATACGATCGCGGCATCAACAATGGAGGTGAAACGTAGCTTGTGGGAATTGAAGTACTCGACAAGCGATCTGGAGAGTTCGATAAGCACATAGAGCGTCAGCACATCCGCGATAATATCGATGTAATGCCCGGTAATACCTTCGAATGCCAGCAGCTTCCAGGTGGTGACAAAGAGCTGCGCGGTGCCGATCGCGGTACCAAGTATGATAAATACAAGAATAACCGCGAAAACCAGGTCCACGGACTTGTCGAAGTAGACCTTGATTTTTTGACTGATTGATTTACTCACCAGCTAATCCCTGCTTAAAATATATATGCGACCCTGCGATTATCAGATAAATAGCAGCGGTTACCAATAGTCGCTTGATATGCGAATTCCTTTCCTTGTAATGAACGGCCAACCAGACACAGTACTTTGAGGAGGTCGCCCAGGTCACCCGGTGCCTGCAATCCTGATGATAACCCGGCCTTGCTTACCGCTATCACTTAATCGTTCAAAGGCTTTTTTATAGTCGTCGATTCCATACACACTATCGACGTAAACCCGCAG
>NZ_BSYJ01000003.1 GCF_030270605.1 Biformimicrobium ophioploci | reverse complement strand
TAGCCGAGCCATAAATAGCGCAGCGAAGCTTGTGTAAAAATGGCCGCAGGCCATACACAAAGCGAAGCTAAGCTTATGGCGTCGGCTACAGCCACTGGTTATGAAAGGCGGCACTCAGCTCCTGCTACAGGGATCTTTAGCCCGAGCGCAGGCGAGGGTAACCGCCAGACCAGAATGGGCAAGAACTCAGTTCTAGACCCACCCACTTTTTATATTCTTTAGTGCTCTACCGCCGTGGTAAAGGCTACCAGATTTCACCGCTACTCGCCGGAGCCACAACGATGCTGCTAATGGCACTTTCTATTTTTTTACTGACGCCCCTCTCAAGCGCGAGGAGTGACCAGCAGCAGGCTCAAAAGCCAATTAAAAAACGGTAAAAAAAGACACCGCCTCATAACGCCTGGCTCAGCGCGACATAGCGACGCAGAGCTTTTGTGTAAAAATGTGAGCGCAGCGAACATCACAAAAGCGAAGCAAAGCTTATGGAGTCGGCTGCAGCCATTTGTTATGGCATGGACCGCTTATATGGCACTTTATACGCTAGTGCCCGGCACTCCATGTACTTGTAACACGCCTCAGCGCCAAATGACTGGCACTGCTCTACAACAATCCCATTTCCACCACGATCTGAAGCCCTTGCTTTGAGCGTTTTCACGAGGCCCGACTTTGATGGACGTGGGTCTGAGGCCTTATCCTGACAGAATGCAGCCTCAACATAGCCAAGAGGAGTGGCATCATACTTGCCGATTTCCTCTTGAGAGTACTCTTTAACCGAGCCCGATTTAACAGCTGTATTGGCATACGGGCCGAGATTGGTACTCACCGTGAAATTGGAGCAACCCGAGACCAAGACAACGATAAAAATTGCTATTTTTTTCATTTTTTTTAGTTCAGAGAGCCATAACGCCTGGATAAGGCGCGCCACGCGAGCGCGCACACTTTTGTGTTACTTTGCGAGCCCCGCGAGCAACACAAAAGTGAAGCAAAGCGTAAGGCGTCGTCCTTCATTCACTGGTTAGCTTTTTCCTGGACTTAACCCATTGAAACCAGACCAAGCCGACGATGACTGCATTATAAATGATCAGCAAGTCAGGCCCACGGAAGAACTCTAACGGGAGCCAGAAGGCTACTGCCGTACTCACCCCCGACACAAGCAACATTCCTAGCATTGCAGGCCGGTGCCGATATTCCGCGAGCAAACCAAACATGCAGTGGAGCGCTGCTGTTCCGGCCATTGCATACGCTGCAACTCTTGTTGCGCGGTCTGGGTACAAATACACACCCAGTGAGAATGCAATAATTACGGGCAGCGCTCGTAAATCAATAAATTTACTGAAGCCCGAGCCGCCAGAGCTTACCCGCCCGCCGTACCTCTTATGTCCATCCATACTCAAAAAAAGCTAACGCCTTGCGCAGCGGCGGCTTACTTTGTGTACTTTTTGCGCGAAAATAGGAGCGAAGCGACTGCGCAAAAAGTGCGCAAAGTAAGACGTCGGTCTGCCGCAACTTGTTATGAGTTTCACCGTGGGAGGTACCAGAAGTACACATAGTACATTATTGGTTTCGGTATGCGACGCCTTGCATATGACTTAGGGTTTTTCTGGAACTCAGCTTTGAAACTCTTTAACTCCTTCTTGCCTTTAAGGGCCTGCATGAAAATCAAGCTAGAGAATAAAGCAACTAATACCGACTCAGTGTCTGGGGCGAACAAAGATGTAGGCACCATGATGAGTGCTAAAAGGCCGAATAGACCAGAAGAAATCTGATGGGCCAATAGCGACCGGTTTAACTCCTCGTACTTTCGACTCACTTCAGCAATGCTTGCAGATCTTCTCATTATTCTGACCTTGCTGACTCATAACGCCTGGCTTAGCCGAGCCATAAATAGCGCAGCGAAGCTTGTGTAAAAATGGCCGCAGGCCATACACAAAGCGAAGCTAAGCTTATGGCGTCGGCTACAGCCACTTGTTATGACAGCGGCGGACTGAAGTTGCTACGGAGTGCTTCCGAGCGCTAGCGAGGCCACTGCCTATTTTGAATGGGGAAGAACTCTGCCCCTCCCCACTGTACATTTTTTATTCTTTAGCGTTCTACCGCTATGGCACTTTCCCCGAACCAAGAATACCGTTTCCGCTTTGCCGATGCCTATAGAAGGCACGTTGGCATTGCCTGGTTTTGCGCTGCTGGGCGGTAAGGCACGATAGTCAGGTCAATGCTGCTGCCGATCAATTCACTACTTGAAAGGCACACGCTAGAAGGTGGCACTTAAAAACCACGATGCCTGCCACGGCACCATGCTGTTTGTTGCCGATTCACGGCTCAAGTGCGAAAGCCAACCATCAGCGGGGCAGAAACTAAATATAAGGCCCTAAAAATAAGGCCCCGCTTCATAACGCTTGGATAAGGGGCGCCGCACCGGCGCGCCACTTTTGTGTTAATTTGCGAGCCCGCGAGCAACACAAAAGTGAAGCAAAGGTTTAGGCGTCGCCCTTCATTCATTTGTTAGGCGGCTGCAGTCAACTGAATATTCTTGGTCTGACTGCATCATAACAACCCATACTTTCTTTTGTTTAAAATATTAGGATTAATGATACAGGCAATTCTAACCAATGACTCCTCAGCGGCAAACGTCATTTCCAGCCTGTTATATTTATTTTTATGCACTTTTAATGTCCCGAGAAAATTTACATATCCCTCTTTCAGTACTATTTTCACGCCATTTCTTTCTCTGAGATCCAGTGAGCCTTTTTTTTGCCCACCTTCCAGAATGGGGTCTTCGAATGCAATCTTTTCATGAAAATCAATATGATCCAGAAAATATATCCCATGCCTTATGGGCAATAAATAGCGCTCAATACGCAAGTGCTCTAGATCATAGCTTCCCTCTACTGAAAGCCATATAGGCGTTTTCTTTTTGTGCCCCTTCACCTCTACATCAAAGAGAATATATGTATCCTCCTGACATACTACTGCACACGGAAACAATATGCTTAGCAGTATTACCGCGATCTTTGCCATAAAGACGCCTAACGCCCGCTTCAGGCGCGCCAAGCGACGCGCCGTTTTTGTGCAAAAATGTGAGCGCAGCGAGCGGCACAAAACCAAGCATAGCTTTAGGCGTCGCCCTGCAAGCGCTGGTTAGGCGTTTTTAGTAGCGCTTGGGTTGTTCCGGCCATCCAGATGTATCACATTTTTGAACTTCTGCGAGATTTTTTAGGCGAGCGTTTCTATCAAGCAACGCATTGCCTTCGTGGCCAGGAGCATTGTTAAAATCAGCCAGACCAGGCCAAATCAACAACCCGAGCGCGACATCCTTAGCATCACTTGCATTATTTTTGTCAATTTTACGCTTCGCAGCCTCAGTATTGCCTTTATACTCCGCTTCCATGTATTCACACGTAAGTTCATGATCACCAGGTTGAACCGCCGCAATTGGGTTTGGCTCCGGCGTAGATACACACCCAAACAAAATTGACGATACACTCAAAACAGCTATTCCAGTTATTTTTTTCATTTTTAGCTCCATCCCCTTTTAAAAAATAAGTGCGCTAGACGAGGGGAAACGCCTAACAGCTTATTCAGTGTCACGGTGACGCGATCATGTGCGTCGGCGTGACGTGATTAATCCAATCGAAGCGACGCAGTCAAAGACGTCGGAGTGATCGAAAAGTCCGACGGTAATTCTACGCTCTTCCGGTTCTTTTATTGATTACAGCAACTTACACGCTTTGGGTGTGTTGCTGGCACGAAAAAACACTTCAAATACTACCCTATCCTTTGACCGACGGGGACTCTGAAAATACTGTGTATATAAACAGTCAGCAAGGAAGCTGCCCGTGTCGGAATTTTTGAAGCAGGTGCGCGATCAAATTCGCGGCACTCAGTACAGTATTCGTACAGAAGATACCTATCTCAACTGGATTCGGGATTTTCTGAGGTTTCATGGCTATCGCAGTGTCGATGAGATCGGGCCTGAAGAGGACATCCGTCGCTACCTCACTTACCTGGCGATCAAGCGCAACGTGGCCCCGAATACCCAGCGCACAGCGCTGAATGCGATAGTGTTTTTGTACAAGACGATCCTGAAACGCGAGGTGGGTGACTTCGGCGAGTTCACCAGGGCCCGCGCGCCCAAAAAGCTGCCGGTGGTGCTGAGCAAGACAGAGGTTAGCGGCCTGTTTCAGCAGCTTACGGGTGCCACCAAGCTGTGTGCTGCGTTGATGTACGGCTCCGGACTGCGGGTGATGGAGACGGTGCGCCTGCGGGTGAAGGATGTGGATTTCGAGAACCTTACCCTCACCATTATGGAGGGCAAGGGGCGCAAACAGCGGATCGTCACGCTCGCGCCGGAGCTGGTGGCAGCGCTGGAGCGGCAGATTGCAATAGTGACATCACTTTATGAGCAGGATCGCAGGGAGCCGGGCTGGGGCGGGGTGTTCCTGCCCTATGCCCTGCCCCGGAAAAACCCGGGCTGGGCGTTTGAGCTCTGCTGGCAATACCTGTTCCCTGCCGCCCAGTTCAGCACGGACCCGCGCTCTGGCAAGCGCCGCAGGCATCATATCTCGGAGCAGGTTTTGCAGCGGGCGATGAAGCGCGCGGTACGCGCCGCCGGCATCCGCAAGCCGGCTTCGTGCCACTCACTGCGGCATTCGTTTGCCACGCACCTGTTGGAACGCGGCGCAGATATCCGCACGGTGCAGGAGCAACTGGGCCATACCGATATCCGTACCACGGAGATCTATACCCATGTCATTAATCGCGGCGGCCACGCAGTGCGCAGCCCCCTGAGTGACCTGGTTGGGGATTAACCGGGCTCGCATCAGCCTACTCGGTCTGTGCGGAAACCGCCTCGGTCTCCGCCTGCTCACCTGCCGCAGCAAGGCTGCCCCTGTGCTCAAGTAACAAGGACATGTAGGTTTCCGCTGCAATGCGCGCGGTCGGCACTATGTCTGCCGGCGGCGCAACATCATCCAGCTCGAAAGTGATCGAGGGCACCTGGTAGCGCTTGAAAAAATAAGTCTTGGTGGTGGCCAGATTATTCTTGTGGGTCGCTTCGCGCTCGAATTTGATCGGAGCAGGACTCGCATTCATGCGCTCGGCCCACAGCCGGGTAAAGTCCGAAAAGATGGTCTGGCCATCGGCCTGGGTGTACAACACATTCTTCTTGGTGGAGTGGAAGTCCAGCATGCCCCACACCGGCGCATCGCCGAAGCGGCTTTCCAGGTAACGGATGACCTGCCTGGTTTCCTGTTGCTCAAACGGGCCCCAGTCACGGTTCAGGTCAGTGCCGCCGCTGTTGTGGCGCCAGTTGCCATTGGCCACACCATCCGGGTTCATATTCGGAATCACCACAACGCGGAACTGTTCCAGGAACGACCTGGACAGCGCATCCCCTTCGAATACGCGCTCTACAAAGGCACGCATCGCGAGCGCGCCGGTGATTTCCGGGGGGTGCTGCCTGCCGAGCAGTAATATCCGCGGTGCATAGGCTTCAGCGCTACCTGCGGTAATGGCATTGATTGCACGGCCCTCCAGGCTCTCTCCGGCTTGCTCGGACTGCGCCGCAATGGCGCCCTGTAGAAGTCCGGACATCCAGCGGTCGTAATTGGCATTATCCAGAATTGGCTGCGCCGCAACCCACTGGCTTCCCTTCCTTACGTCCAGGCGCAGCGTCGCACTGCGACCGTCCTCGGCTACCTCAATCTGGCTGTCGGATAACGGCTGCCAGTTGATCTTGTCACTGCTGAACTTGGGAAGGTACCGATGGAAGCCGTCTGTGTAATTCAGGTTGACCCTGATCGCTGTGTCCAGCTCCGAATCAACACGGAAGGCATACCACGGGCTCGGGTTGATGGGCCTGTTTTCGGGTACCAGCTTGAGTTCAAACTGGAAACCCGGCTGTACCTTGCACTGATTAAAGCGGCCCGCTTCAAAATCCCTGGACAGTTTCACGGCGCCACTGGCGCAGTCACTGACTTTCGAGCAGGACGCCAGCAACAGCACCTGCGCAATGGCCAGCAGGATCAGGCCGGCGCGGCCAAAAATACGATTCTGGAAATTGATCATTATTCTCTTTTCGTTCTGGAGACCGGATCAAAAACAAAAAAACCCCGCAGTGCGGGGCTTTCTGATCAACTCTCTGTCACGACCTCGTCGCGCAGCTCGCGGCGCAGGATCTTGCCGACATTGGTCTTCGGCAGCTCCTCCCTGAACTCGACAGATTTCGGCACCTTGTATGCAGTGAGGTTTTCACGGCAGTGCGCGATGACATCCTTTTCGGTCAGGTTCTGGTCTGCCTTGACGATGTACAGCTTCACCACCTCGCCACTCTTGGCATCCGGGATACCGACAGCAGCCGCTTCCAGTACGCCTTCGTGGCTGCATACCACGTCTTCCACTTCGTTCGGGTAGACGTTGAAGCCGGACACGATGATCATGTCTTTCTTGCGGTCGACGATACGGATGTAACCGTCGTCCTGAATCACGGCCATGTCACCGGTGTGCAGCCAGCCATCTTCATCGATCATTTCTGCAGTGGCTTCCGGACGCTGCCAGTAACCCTTCATCACCTGAGGGCCGCGCACACAGAGCTCACCCGGGGTGTTGTCCGGCAGCTCGTTGCCCTGCTCGTCCACAACCTTGACCTCGGTTGCCGGAACCGGCAGGCCGACAGTGCCCAGCTGGATCGCGGCTGCGGGATTGAAGGACACAACCGGGGAGGTTTCTGTCATGCCATAGCCTTCGCTGATACGACAGCCGGTGACTTCCTGCCAGCGCTCGGCGGCGTCATGGGTCAGGGCCATACCGCCGGAAACGGTGGTACGCAGTTTGCCGAAGTCCAGCTCCTGAAACGCCGGCTCGCGACACAGCGCATTGAACAGGGTGTTGAGGCCTGCAAAGCCGGTAAAGCGCACACCCTTCAGGGTCTTGATAAACGCCGGAATATCGCGCGGGTTCGGGATCAGCAGGCTGTGGTTGCCAGTGGCCATCAGGCACATGCAGTGAATCGTGAACGCATAAATATGATAAAGCGGCAGCGGCGCAACGTAGAGCTCCTCACCCTCGAGGATATTGCCCGCCAGGGCCTCACGCACCTGCTCCATATTGGCAACCAGGTTACGGTTGGTGAGCATCGCGCCCTTGGCAACGCCCGTGGTACCACCGGTGTACTGCAGCACCGCCACGTCTTCGGGAGAAACCTGTACCGGGGTGAAGCTGGCACTGGCGCCCTGCTTCATGGCCGCGGTGAAGCTGACCTGATTCGGGAAAGTAAACTCCGGCACCAGCTTCTTCACGTGCCTGGCCACGTTGTTGATGACGAAGCGCTTCAGCGGCGCGTGCAGGTCAGCAATCTCGGTGACGATCACCTGCTCGACCGAAGTCTCGGCAACCACTTCCGCCGCAGTTGGAGCAATATTCGCCAGTACCACCAGCGCCTTTGCGCCGGAGTCGTTCAGCTGGTGCTTGACTTCGCGCGCGGTGTAAAGCGGGTTGGTGTTGACCACGGTCATGCCGGCACGCAATGCGCCAAACACCACCACCGGGTACTGCAGCACATTCGGCAGCTGCACGGCGATACGGTCGCCCGGTTCCAGGCTGGTGTGGTTCTGCAGGTAGGCTGCAAACCTGGCACTGAGCGCGTCGATATCACCAATCGTGAGGGTGTGGCCAAGACAGGTAAAGGCAGGTCGATCCGCGTACTTGGCGCAGGCTTCGCCAAAGACGTCTATAACGGTACGATCGAGATCCAAGGGTCTTCTCCCAACTTATTGTTTTTTAGTCGTTTTGTATAAGCTCTGCGGCAATCCCTGCTCGGCAACCCGGATCAACACCAGGTAGTCACTATTGGCCGGTGACCAGCTCTTTTCATTCAGTATTCGAAAGGCGGGACTCTACCCCAGTGCAGTGCCCCTAACAAGCTTCACAGCTTACGCCGCGCGCGGCCCTTGTCAAAGCCTTCCCCCCAAAACCGGCAGTACAGCCCGGAACCTTTCGGGCCCAAAAACGGCGCGGCATAAAAAAGCCGACACACCCTGGGATGTATCGGCTAATGCTACCTCAGGATCAGACGCTGAAGTGTTCCGCGTCCAGTTCCATCAGGTTTTCTGCACCGCTGCGAATCGCGCTGGCGTGCATCGCGGTACGCGGCAGGATGCGGTCGTAGTAGAACTTGGTGGTCGCAACCTTGCCCTTGTAGAACGCTTCTTCACCGGTACCAGCAGCCAAATGCTCGTGCGCGACCTTGGCGGCACGCGCCCACAGGTAAGCGGAGACCACGTAGCCGGAGTACATTAGGTAATCGACGGAGGCCGCACCGACTTCGTCCGGGTTTTCCATCGCCTTGCCGCCCACGTGCATGGTCAGCTCGCCCCACTCCTTGTTCAGCTCGTTGAGCTTGGTGATGTAAGGCGCGAGTGCTTCGTTGTCGATCTCGGCCTGGCAGAACTTGTGCACGACCTTGGTGAAGTTGCGCAGCAGCTCACCAGAGCTCATCAGTACCTTGCGGCCCAGCAGGTCAAGCGCCTGCACACCGGTGGTGCCCTCGTAGATCATCGCAATACGCGCGTCGCGCACGTTCTGTTCCACGCCCCACTCGGCGATGTAGCCGTGGCCACCAAATACCTGCATGCCCAGGTTGGCAGATTCGAAACCGGTCTCGGTCAGGAACGCCTTGGCAATCGGCGTCAGGAACGCCAGCAGGTCGTCGGCGAGCTTACGCTCGGCTTCGTCCTCGCTCACCAGACGATCGGCCATCTGCAGGCAGTACAGCATCATCATGCGGCCGCCTTCGGCAAACGCCTTCTGGGTCAGCAGCATGCGGCGCACGTCCGGGTGCACGATGATCGGATCAGCAGCGCCCTCCGGGTTTTTCGGGCCGGTCAGAGAGCGCATCTGCAGGCGGTCTTTCGCATAGGCGAGGGACTTCTGAAAACCGTATTCCGCGTGCGCCACACCCTGCTGGGCAGTACCCAGGCGTGCCGAGTTCATAAAGGTGAACATGCAGTTCAGGCCCTTGTTCGGCGGACCGATCAGGAAGCCCTTGGCGCCGTCAAAGTTCAGTACCGCAGTGGCGTTGCCGTGGATACCCATCTTGTGCTCGAGGGAGCCACAGGTCACGCCGTTGCGCTCGCCGATGCCACCGTCCGCCGGCAGGAACTTGGGCACAATAAACAGGGAGATACCCTTGGTGCCAGCCGGCGCGTCCGGCAGGCGTGCCAGCACGATATGCACGATGTTCTCGGCCATGTCGTGTTCACCGGCGGAAATAAAGATCTTGGTACCGGTGATCGCGTAGGAACCGTCTTCATTCGGCTCCGCCTTGGTGCGCAGGATACCCAGGTCAGTGCCGCAGTGCGGCTCCGTCAGGCACATGGTGCCGGTCCAGGTACCTTCAATCAGTTTGCTCAGGTAGGTTTCTTTCTGTTCGTCGGTGCCGTGCGCCTCGACGGTGTTCATGGCGCCGTGGGACAGGCCCGGGTACATACCCCAGGACCAGTTACAGGTGCCGACCATCAGGCTGAGGATGCTGCCGAGGGACTGCGGCAGGCCCTGGCCGCCGTGGTCCACGCTGTGTGCCAGCGAAGGCCAGCCAGCTTCCACGTACTGCTGGTAGGCTTCCTTGAAGCCCTCCGGCGTTTTCACTTCGCCGTTGTCCCAGGTGCAGCCCTGCTGGTCGCCGATCTGGTTCAGCGGCGCCAGGACGTTTTCACAGAACTTGGCGCCCTCTTCCAGAATGGCATCCACCACATCCGGGGACGCATCCTCGTTGCCCAGTGCGGCGTAATGGTTATCCCAGTCGAACACTTCCCGCATGGCAAAGCGGTAGTCGCGAAGCGGCATTTTCAGATCTGTCATCCTGTTCACCTTTATAGACTTCTGAACGCTGTTAATGATCCTGCCGCATGCTGCCAGAGCTGAATGCTGGAGCTCTTGCAGGCAGGAACCCTCCGGTCAAAAACGTGACCGGATTAGCTCATTTATTCATGTTGACAGAATGATAGTAGCAAACCGGAAATATTCACTATGGCAAAAGAGACCCATTGGGCTAACAAAAACGGCAGGGACGGTGGCTGACCGGCCAACCGAGAATGGATTGGCCGCCAGCAAAAGAGAGAATTGAAACTGTTCAGTCCGGCGGAGCGGGAACGAGAACGGCAAGACAGAAAGAGGATCAGTCTCGCGCCGGTCCAGCGCCCTTGCGGTACTCGCCAGGGGTGACGCCGGTCCATTTCTTGAACGCGCGGAAGAACGCGCTGGCCTCGTCGAAACCGAGCATTTCCGCAATCTGGGTATTGGATAGATCCGGGCAGCTCAGGTAGTGGAACGCAGCCTCCATGCGACACTCGTCTTTCAGGCGCTGGTAGGAAGTCCCTTCCTGCTGCAGGCGCCGGCGCAGGGTGGTAACAGAAACATTCAGGCGCTCTGCGACCTCGTCAGCCGAAGGCATGGACTCACTCACATCGCGATTAAGAATGGTCTTTACCTTGGTCTTGATACTGGTGGCACTGCCATCGCTGATCACCAGGTGGTAGGGCGCAGTGCGGACAAAGTCGTCCACGGTCTGGGCACTCTGCACTACCGGATAATCCAGGTAACGGCTCTCATATTCGAGCGCGTTTGCCGGCTGTTCGAACAGCATTTCGACTGCCCCGCTCTCTGCCAGCGCGCCAAATTCCTGCGGCTGCGCAAAGGAAAAGTGCATGCGCGCCAGCGGGATGTCACGGCCGACCAGCCAGCAATGGAATCGATGCCAAACCGCCAGCGTGGTACGGATAGTGCCCGGCTTGGCACCGGCGATGAGTTCGTCAAACTCCCCTTCTGCGAGGGAGCTGATGCCGGTGATGGAAATCACTTCGCGGCCATTTTCACTTTTTCGCGCTGGCTTAATCTTAAAGCCCCGGCAGATTTCATTAAATTCACCGATCATGGTGATCGCCTGGCCGACCGTCGCACAGTTGATCACCGACAGGCACAACAGACGGAAGGAACCGGCACGCACCCTGCCCCCGCTGAGCATGCCAAACCACTCGTCCTGCATTTTCCACATGACGCGCTGGTACAGTCGACCGTACTTGATTGCTGAGAATGCCGCGCGCGTCTCTATTTCCGCTTCAGTGATACCGACAGAATCGAGCAGCTCCGCGCGGTCGCAGCCGCGTTGCTCGGCCTGGACCAGCAGATTGTGAACATAGGAAATGGGGATGCTGACATCCGCAGCGGCACTTTCCTGCACGCCCTGCATCATTGACCCCCATCCCGGTCACGGCGCGCGCGCAACCAGTTCAACAGCGCGCCCGCACAAAGTGCCAGCAGGATCATCGCCCCGAGAATGCCCAGCAACAGCAGCAGATACTTGAATACGTCCGCTACCGGCATACCCCAGCTGAAAACCGCCGCCCCGATAAAGGCGAGGCAGGCAAGAATCGAGAGGACAAAGGAACGACGACTGCGTTTCTTGGCCATGAGAGAAAGTCCCCGGTCTAAAAATCCGCCCGAAGTGTACCCACTCGGGGCGCGGTATGCACCTGTCCCGTGCACAGGCTGGTCAATCCGGGGCAGTATCGGGCACCCCTGATAACCGGGGCGCCCGGATCTGCTCTATTTTTCGACAGTTATCGTGATCTTTTCAGAGAGCACTGGCTTGTCGTGCGGGATATGCAGGAAGTTGCCCAGCAGCAATTGCAGCGTGTGCTTGCCCGGCGGCAGCGTGATCTCTGTTTCCGTCTGGCCGCCACCGAAATGCTTGATCTGATCCGTGGCTGGCAGCGGCTTGGTCAGATCCGGCAGCTCGCCTATGTTGATCAGGAGATGATGGTGCCCGGTATTTTCCTTATCGACACCTGCCGGTGCGACACCCATGCCGGAAAGCCCGAACTTGACCTTGAAGGTACCTTTTACTGTTGCACCATCCACAGGTTCAATAATGTACAGTTTTACCCCTTCAGGCGCCTTTGAGGGCTTGATCTCACCAGCGAACAAAGGGACCGCAAGCCCCAATGCCAGCACCAGCGCAAAAACCCGTTTGAACAGTCCCATCTGATACATATTTCCCTCCGAATCGTTTGCCAATATCCCGCCCCTCGCCCCGAGGCGACGCCATTTCAGAAATCGGCAGTCAGCGACAGGGTGAGGCCATCTTCTGAATAGCCGGTCGAGATACTCACGCCATTATAGGGTGATGAAAAATAAAAGCTGCTGAGAATGCCCAGTGCCGCCCCAGCGACTACATCCTCCGGATAATGATGGTCGGAGCGTACCCGGCTGTAGCCGACAAAGGCTGCAGCAACGTAAGCCGGAACAGCCTTTCGCAGGCCGTAGCGCCGATGCACAAAGGCTGCCCCCTGGAACGCCACCGAGGTGTGCCCGGACGGGAAGGATTGTGCCTGCTCACCGTTGGGCTTGAGCTTGTTGACGGCGCGTTTGAGGCCATGGGTCACCAGCAGGTTTGCGGCCATGGAGTGCATGAACTGGCGGCTACCCTCCCAGTCCTTGTTCCAGACTGTCATGCCAAGCGCCGTAGCAGGCAGCAGGATCTGCAAGTGGTCTCCGGCCCGCTCGATATCATCCGCAGCAGAGGTCGCCAGCGGTGCAAATACGAGCGCCAACAGCAATACCTTGAATAACCTGAATGCCCTGACCGCCATTCAAACACCTCACCTAGCACGTACACCCGTGCAGGTCAGCATAGAAAACAATGGATCAGGCAGGCATGGAGGCTGGCGCCATTCTACGAGCGCCCGCTAATTAGCGGGCTAGTAAATAGCGTGAACGGTGATTAATTAGCTTTTTAGAGGTTACGAGAAACGCGCCCTTCATGCGTCCATTCACACCGCACCTGCATATTGCCGGAACCCGGCTCGTGGCAAAGGCCGTCAGACTCCCAGCTGAAGGAATGGGTGCCGGACAACTCGGTTTCCAGGTGTACGGTGGCGGAGACCCAGTACATACGCGCCAGCAGCTCCTCGAACTTCTTCATCCACTGGTCCCATTCGTATTCCACTGCGCGATAGGAAGCGCCGAAGTGGATCACGTCGGTGTGGTACTGGGATTGCTTAACCTTGACGGTGGGAATGGAGAACATGTCCCTGCAGAGGAACGGCCATTCGTCGGCGCTGGGTAACTCTAGGATGGCATTGCGATTTGCGCGCCGGCGATCGGCGCCACCCGCGAGGCTGTTCACATCCTTGATGCATCCGTAAACAATGCTTTCCTGATCGCCTTTCAAAGCTCACTCCCGCTATACCAGCACAGGGGCTTTTGCTTTTATTGCGGCCGCTCTTGATCAGCTGATCAGCCGGATTGCCCCTGACTTCGGCCGGCGACAAACATCCTTGCCGGCACCAGAGTCTACTTTACCGAGCAATCCGGATATCGGCTAGTACTATTGCGCCATTTAATGTATCAGTCGACACTTGGCAGGCGTCATCCAATCAACAAAAATGAACACCTGCCTTTGTCGCGTACAAAAATCGCCGCTACTGTGTACTTTCCTGATTTTCTGCCAATGCCTGCTCAGGATTCAGACGATTAACATAAGCCTCAAAGCTGTAATCGCGACCAAGGAAATCCTTGATCAGCTCAGCTGCGGGCTTGGCGCCACCCATACCCAGTACCAGATTGCGATAATCCGCCGCGGTTTCTTCATCGCGCAGCCCCTCTCGCTCAAAGCGGGTGAAAAGGTCTGCCGCAATCGCCTTGGACCACTGGTAGGTGTAATAGATCGCGGAGTAGCCATTCAGGTGGCCAAAGTTGGCATAGAACCGGTCTTCTGGCATCGGTGCAATCGCGGAGAATTTTTTCCGGCTGTTCACCGAGACCTCATCAACATCAATTGTCGCCGGGTCACCGCTGTAAAGATCCAGGGACATAGTCGCGAAACCCAGCTGCCGCGCTGTACCGCTGGCCATGCCGAAATCCCGCGCCGCTACCATTTTTTCAAACAGCGCGTCGGGTAGAGATTCGCCCGCAGCGTTCACAGCAAACCCTTGCAGCGTCTCCTTGTCCCAGAACCATTCTTCCAGCATCTGCGAGGGCGCTTCTACAAAGTCCCACTCGGTTGCAATGCCCGACAGGTCTGCCCACTGCTGGTGACCACCAAACAACCAGTGCACCAGATGGCCGAACTCATGCAGGAAGGTAAGTACCTGACCCTGGTCCATCAGCGCAGCATCGTCTCCCTCCCCAGGAAAATTACACAGCAATGACGCAATCGGAACCTGTTTACCGGCAACGCCGGTTTGCATCGGGAACATGGCGGCATGCTGGTACTTCCCATCACGCGGATGCATATCGAGGTAAAAACGTCCGATCACCTCACCGTCCTTGCGCATTTCATATGGCTGCACGCTGTCATGCCAGACAGCGGTTTCCCAGGGCTGGATCTCTACCTCGAAAAGGTCCGTGATCAGGCCGAGGATGCCATCACGAACATTGCCATACTGGAAATACTGTCGAACTTCCTTGGCATCCAATGCATATTTGTCCTGCCGGATCTTTTCCGACAAATATCCGGACTGCCACCCCCCCACAGCTTTGGCTGCCGGGTCAATGGACTGCAGTTTCGACAGGAGAACCTCATATTCTTCAGCAGCGCCCTTGCGTACGTGCCCGGCGATATCGTCCAGAAATCCGGATACGGTTTCCGGGTCCGCGGCCATCTTGTCCGCAAGCACCAGCTCAGCGTGAGAGCTAAAGCCGAGTAGCTGTGCCTTCTCATGGCGCTTTGCCATCAGCTTTTCAAGCACTATCTTGTTCTGTGGATAGGCCCGGGTCATGAAAGCCTTGTAGATTTCCCGCCGCGCCGCATCATCATCGGCGAAGCGCAGGAAGGGGAAAATATCCGGGTAGGCAGTAGTGATAGTGACCTTACCGTTATCCCCTGCAGGGTGTGCCGCCACATAGTCTTCTGGCATACCTTTTAATAGGGACGGATCCAGTTCGACAGAGCGGACGTCCTCACGGATATTCTTGTCAAATTCGACGCCGATCTCGTAGATTTCATCACTCAGAGTCTTGAGTTGAGCACGCACCTCCTCGGACTTGTCGATACCAGCCAGCAAGTACCCCTTAATGACCTTCTCGACCAAAAGCCGTGTATCAGCGGGGAGATCCTCGGTTGCGATGGACTCAAATTTTTCATAGATGGGGCGAGATGCAAGCAGGTCATTATTGACCTCAACCATTTTTTTACCGCACTCACTGGCCACATCGCGAGTTGCAGCATCGGTAGCGGTGCTCTCAATGGTGCTCACCGGCATGTAGGCATTGGTGCCTTCAATAGACAACTGGTTATAGGCTTTCAGGAAAGCCTCATCACCGGCAGCCATATCAAAGGATTCCAGAGCACTCAGGGATGCGCGTAACGCTTTTTCATCGCGCTCGCAATTGGCTTTGATCTGCTCGGCGGTCATCGCAGAGAAATCGAGGTCGGGCGCCTGCTTGATGGCTGCGACACTGGCCACCTCGGATTGCGAGGCCGGCGTCATGCCACTTTCTTGTTTTTCTTTTTGCTGGTCTTGCGGGTTGTCGCAAGCGCTGAGGGCAATTGCCATGGAAAGGCAGATTGCGGCTGGTCGAAAATCCATTTCTACTCCCCTTATGCAGGAATTTTAATCAGTAAATAAGCGAAACACCTCAAACATCACAGTAAAACCACAAAATTACACCACAGTTTGACCGGGCCAAATCACGACCCGATCACAATTCCATTCTGCCCGAGCATATCGATCAATCCCTGCTCGTCCATAGTCGATATACCAAGGTCAGTCGCCTTGGCGAGTTTGGAGCCGGCACCGGGGCCGGCCACCAGCATATCCGTTTTGGCAGACACACTACCCGCCACCTTGGCACCCAGCTGCTGCAGGTAATCCTTGGCCTCGCTGCGGGACAGGGTTTCGAGCTTGCCGGTGAGCACCCAGGTCTGACCGGCGAGCGGCTGTGCGCCCTCTTCCTGCACCTCAGCCTCCCAGTGCACACCGGCTTGCCGCAAGGCAGAAATCTGGTTGCGGTTGCGTTCCTGCGCAAAGAAACTAGCAACGAAATGCGCAACCACCGGGCCCACATCCTCGACCTGTTGCAATGCCTCTTCGTCCGCCGCCATCAACTGCTCCAACTCACCAAAGTGGCGTGCCAGGTTGCGTGCAGTGGCTTCACCCACTTCGCGAATACCCAGCGAGAACAGGAATTTTGGCAGCGTAGTGTGCCTGCTCTTTTCCAGCGCAGCCAGCAAATTGGATGCGGACTTCTGCCCCATGCGCTCCAGGCCCGTGAGCTGCTCCAGGGTCAGTTCGTACAGGTCGGCCACCGAATGCAGCAGGCCCTCATCCACCATCTGCTCGACCAGCTTGTCGCCAAGACCGTCGACATCCATCGCCTTACGGGAGGCGTAGTGCTTGATGGCTTCCTTGCGCTGCGCGGCGCAGACCAACCCGCCGGTACAGCGCGCCACTGCCTCGCCCTCTACGGACTCGACCGGGGAGCTGCACACCGGGCAGGCAACCGGAAAATCGATTGGTGCGGCATCGGCGGGACGCTTGGATGGCACCACGGAAACCACCTGCGGAATCACGTCACCTGCGCGACGCACAATCACAGTGTCTCCAACCTTCACACCCAGGCGCTGGATTTCGTCGCGGTTGTGCAGCGTCGCGTTGGATACCGTCACGCCGCCAACAAAAACCGGCTCCAGCCTTGCAACAGGGGTGATGGCACCAGTGCGGCCCACCTGGAATTCCACGCCCAATAAGCGGGTCATCTCTTCCTGCGCGGGAAACTTGTAGGCGATCGCCCAGCGCGGTGCGCGCGCAACAAACCCGAGGCGCTGCTGCAGAGGAATGCTGTTGACCTTGAACACGATGCCGTCGATATCGTAAGCCAGCGCCGCGCGACGCTCGCCAATATCCCGGTAATATTCGATGCAGGCACCGATACCCGTGACCTTGCGCATCTCGGCATTGATGCGGAAGCCCCAGCTGTTCAGAATCTCAAGAATTTCCGTGTGCTTTTCGGGAAGCGCCCCACCCTCTACGAAACCGACGCTGTAGGCACAAAGCTCCAGCTGTCTTTTAGCGGTAATGGAGGAATCCAGCTGGCGCAGACTGCCAGCAGCCGCGTTCCGGGGATTGGCAAACAGCTTCTCCCCGGCTTCGCGCGCGCGGGCATTCAAGGCCTCGAAGCCGGCCTTGGGCATATAGATCTCACCGCGCACCTCCAGCACTGGCGGGTAACCATCGCCCTGCAGTCGCAATGGCACAGAGCCAATAGTGCGTACATTACTGGTGATGTCCTCACCCATCGCGCCGTCGCCACGGGTCGCGGCACGCTCGAGGACGCCATCCCGGTAGGTCAGGCTCACGGCAATGCCATCGAGCTTCGGCTCGCAGGCGTACTCGATATCCGCCGTGCTGTTTACCCGGTCCTTGATGCGGCGTTCGAAGTCCGCCAGCTCTTCATCGCCAAATGCGTTGTCCAGAGACAACATGGGAATGCGGTGGGTGACCTGTTCGAATGCCGAGAGCGGCGCGGCACCAACACGCTGCGACGGTGAATCCGGGGTGACTAACTCCGGGTGCGCCGCCTCGATTTCCTGCAGCTCGCGCAACAGCCGGTCGTATTCGGCATCCGGGACTTCCGGGTCGTCGAGAACATAATAACGATAGTTGTGCCGGTGGAGTTGCTCGCGCAGCAACTCCAGGCGCTGAAGATTGGGCTCGGTCATTGGAAAGTCAGTTCTTGGCGATGCGCTGGCGGCGCTGGAATTCAATCACGCGCTGGCGATAGTGCTCCGCCATCTGCGCGGTGAACACGCTTCGGTTTTCATCGCGCAGTGCGCCACCAAGCTGGTTGGCCAGGTGATTGGCGGTCTGCAGCATGCGATTCAGAGACTGCAACGGGTCAGAGGCCATGGGCAGCGTCATAAACAGGCTGACACCCGGGGTATAGAACTCTTCCATGCTGGCCAGGTTAAAGGTACCCGGGACCACCATGTTGGCCATACTGAACTGGACCGGGCCTGCGCCATCCTCATCCTCGTGACGATGGAAAATATCCCGGTCCCCCAGACGCATACCGGAAGACAATACGATACGCAGCAGGTCGTTGCCCTCAAACTGGTCGCCGGCATTGGCCACCACGTTGACGATCAACACTTCCTGTACATCCTGCTGTGCTGGGCCGGCATTCGAACGTGTTTCGGGCGCCGCCGCTTTGGCAACTCTCTCAGTTTTTTCAGGCTTCGATACCGCGGGTCTGGCTGAAACTCGCTCAGGGGAGACTGGTGCAGCCTGCAACTCCTCCAGCGGTGCGATATCGTCGATGGAGGGCTCGACACGCCCCTCGCCTGCAACCGACTCCATGAGGGTCGGCACTTGCTCCTCGAGGTTCAGCGTCGCCTGCTGCGGGCGGCGCTGCCCAACCAACTGGCGCGAGGATTGATAGCTCTGCTGCACCTGTTTGTTGATTTTCTGTGCGTCTTCACGGTCGCGGCGACCTACCACGCGGGCGCCGCCGCCCGGCAGGCTGCTGTCGAAATTCTCGGCCGCCATTGCCGGCTCCGACTCTGCCAGCGGCTCTTCTAAGACAGTCTCTGCTGCAGCCTCGTCAAGGCTGCCTGCCAGCTGATCCGCAACCGGCATGGGCTCTTCCTGAAGTACAGCTGGCTCTTCCGCCACCGTATCTTCTACCTCGGCTTCTACCTCGGCTCCCAGCTCATCACGGCTGCGCGAGCGCACCGCGGTGATGCCGAGGTCCAGCAAAGGATCCGGCTCGTAGCCCTCCTGCCCGGAAGACATCTCCTCCGCGATACGGCGTTTGAAACCCTGGTTCTCGCGATAGCGGTTCCATGCACGGCGAATCCCGTCCGCAATCACCAGGACCAGAAAAATTGCCACTAAAATCATGGGCAAATTATTCATGGCAGCGCCAATCTCCCTTTAAGCCGAAGCCAGTTCCGCGGCTTCTTCCACGTTTACGGATACCAGACGGGATACACCCGGTTCGTGCATGGTGACACCCAGCAGCTGGTCCGCCATCTCCATCGCAATCTTGTTGTGCGAGATATAAATGAACTGCACCTGCGCAGACATCTCCTTAACCATACGCGCATAGCGGCCAACGTTGGCATCATCCAGCGGCGCGTCTACCTCATCCAGCATACAGAACGGCGCCGGGTTGAGGCGGAAAATAGAGAATACCAGTGCAATCGCGGTAAGCGCCTTCTCACCACCGGACAGCAGGTGAATGGTGCTGTTTCGCTTGCCCGGCGGGCGCGCCATGATCGCAATACCGGTGTCGAGCAGGTCTTCGCCGGTAAGCTCGAGATACGCATGGCCACCGCCGAAGACTTTCGGGAACAGTTCCTGCAGGCCGGTGTTGACCTGATCGAAAGTCTCCTTAAAGCGGGTACGGGTCTCGCGGTCGATCTTGCGGATCGCATTTTCCAGGGTTTCCAGCGCGCCGGTCAGGTCCGCGTGCTGGCGGTCCAGATAAGTCTTGCGCTCGGACTCCTGCTTGTATTCGTCGATGGCCGCGAGGTTGATCGGACCAAGGCGCGAGATGCGTGCGGCAATCTTTTCCAGTTCTTCCTGGGCCGACTCGATCGTGAGCTCTTCCGGCAGCTCAGAAAGCACCTGCTCCAGCTCGTATTCCTGTTCACGCAACTGCTCGACCAGGGTGTTGCGCTGCACTTCCAGGGTCTGGGCGCCAAGGCGCTCCTGCTCCAGCTGCGCGCGTACACCCTGCAATGCAGACTCAACCTTGTGGCGCTCCTGCTCGATATTACGCAGTCCCTGGTCGACTTCTTCCAGGCGCTTGCGTGCGGCGGCAAGCTCCGCTTCCACCTCGAGCCTGCCGGCGAGCTTCTCTTCCAGTTCCGCCTGGAAGTCCTGCGACGGGTCGTGCGCCTCGGCCAGCTGCAGACGCAGCTCTTCGCGACGCTCCTGCAGGCGTTCGGTCTGCTCGCGCAGACGCTCCATGGTCTGCTGAATGGACTGCAGCTGGGTACGCACTGACTGCTCACGCATTGCCAGTTCGTGCGCCTTGTCTTTGTCTTCACGCGAGCGCTGGCGCACGGCATCCAGGGTCTCGCGGATTTCTTCGCGTCTGGCGAGCATCAATTCACGCGCGTCGGTATCGTCGCTCATCGCGTCGACCGCTTCCTGCAGCAGCAGGCGGGCCTCACTAAGGGACTCGCCTTCCAGCGCTATCTGCTCGCTGGCTTCCTCGATCTCACGCTCGGCGCGCTCACGACGGGCGGCCATCTGTTCGATCTTGACCTGGCGTGCAGATACCTGGCTGCGCAGTTCGCCATAGCGGCGGCTGAGGTCATCCGCTGCACGACGTGCCGCTTCCACTTCCGTCTCCAGGGTAGTCAGGCGGGTACGCAGGGTTTCCTGTTCTTCCTGGCGCGCGGCCAGCTGCTCTTCCGCGGCTTCAATCGCTGCGGAAAGTTCCTCCAGTTCCTGCTTGCGTGCCAGAACCCCGGACTCGGCATCATCGCCGCGGGCAACGCGCAACCAGTTGGCACCGAGCCACAGGCCATCGCGCGTCACTACGGATTCACCGGCGTTGAGCTGTTTGCGCAGCTGCAAGGCTTCATCCAGGCCTTCTGCGGTGTAAACACCATTGAGGAAACTGGTGATCGCCTCAGGGCCCTGCACCTGCTCCGCCAGCGCAGCAAAACGATGCTCTGCATCTACGCTGATTCCATCAACAAAGATGGCCTCACCTTTTTCAAATCCGGGCAGGCTGTCGGCGAGCTGGTCGAGCTGATCCACGCACACTGCCTGCAGCTGGCGACCCAGTACGGTTTCTACGGCCTTTTCCCAACCGACGGCCGCAGTCACCTGCTCCGCCAGGCGCGGGCTGCCCGCGAGACCGGCATTTTCCAGCCACTGGTCCACAGAGGCGCCCTGTCCCATCGCCGCCTGCTGCAACGCTTCCAGTGACGCCTGGCGTCCGCGCTGTTTCTGCAGCTGGTTGCGCAGCTGGTCCAGCTCCGCCACCAGGTCGCGATCGCGCTGGCGCAGCTCGCTGATTTCCTCTGTCAGGGTATCGACAGTTTCGCGCTTGCCGCCCAGATCCAGGTCGATCTCCGCCAGGGTCTCGGTCAGTTCGCCCAGGTCGTCATCTTCCGGCTCTGCCAGGCTGGCGATTTCCTCGCGCAACTTGGAAATGCGATCCTGCAGGCGCTGCTGCGCATTTTCAAAATGCTGGATGCGGGACTGCTGCACCTCGGCCTTCTGGCGCGAATCCGAGGCGCTCTGGTTGAACTCGTCCCACTCACCCTGCCAATTCTGCATCTGCTCTTCAGCAGTCTGCAGGGCGATTGCAGATTCTTCTTCTTTGGCCTGGACCATTTCCAGGTCCGGCACAATCACTTCCAGCTCCGCTTCAAAGTTTACCGAGCGTTCCTTATCTGAAAGCAGCAACTGCTCCGCATCGCGGCAATCGCGTTCGGTGCGGTCCAGGTCACTCGTCAGCTGGGCGTTGCGCTCGCGCGCGTGGGAGATGCTCTGCTCAAGGCGGGCAATGTCCGCACCGGCAGCATAGAAACGGCCCTGCACCTCATTGAAGGCATCGGACAGTTCCTGGTGCTCCACGCGGCGCTCTTCGATTTGGGTATCGTGACCAACCTGCCGTGTGACCAGTTCCTCGACGGTCAGCTCCAGCTCGTTGATACGCTGCTTGCGTCCCTCGGACTGGCCATCCAGCTCCTTGTACTTGAGGGCCTGCAGCTGGGCCTTGAGCTGGCGCTCTTCTTCCTTGAAGCGGGTGTATTTCTCGGCGGCGGCAGACTGGCGCTCGAGGCGCGACAGCTGGCGATCCAGCTCGTCGCGGATGTCCGTCAATCGCTCCATGTTTTCATGGGTGCGGCGCATGCGGTTCTCGGTGTCGCGGCGGCGCTCCTTGTACTTGGAGATGCCCGCAGCTTCCTCGATGTAGACCCGCAGGTCTTCAGGCTTGGCCTCGATCAGTTTGGAGATCATGCCCTGCTCGATGATCGCATAGCTGCGCGGCCCGAGGCCTGTACCGAGGAACAGGTCGGTGATATCGCGGCGTCGGCACTTGTTACCGTTCAGGTAATAGGTGTTCTGGGCGTCGCGGGTAACCTTGCGCTTAACCGAGATCTCGGAGAATGCACCCAGCTCGCCGGTGACCTTGCCTTCATTATTCTCGAATACCAGCTCGATGGAGGCCTGCCCCACCGGCTTGCGCCCGCCGGAACCATTGAAGATGACGTCCGTCATGGACTCGCCACGCAGGTTCTTGGCTGATGACTCACCCATTACCCAGCGCACGGCGTCAATGATATTGGACTTGCCACAGCCATTGGGGCCTACGACCGCACTGAGGTTGGAGGGGAAGGAGACATTGGTGGGGTCTACAAAAGATTTAAAACCCGCCAGCTTGATAGACTTCAAACGCATGGAATCGAAACTCGGTCACGCCAATCATTGTTCTTTTAGAGCCGCGGTGCGCGGGGCATGCGGTACCTCAATCGTTCCGTGTGGCGGAAAAATGCGCACACAGACCTAACCGCCGATTGTACACCGCGAGAAGGACCATTTCACCGCCTATTAGTGACCTTGCTGGCACCGGCGGCGAAATGGAATTACGGGGGATTACAGTTGCTGGTTGATCAGGATTTCAACCGACTCGGACCAGCTGGCCCGCGGCAGCGCCGCGATCTCGCCCTGCCAGTCACCTTTCTGCGGCGACGGGCTGCCACCCACGGCGACCCGCGCCACCAGCTGCACGGAATTCACACTTGCCAGCGAACGCCCGGGCATCATGGCTGAACTCTCATCCAGCACCACAACTGTTGGCAGGTCCGCTACCTGCAGACGGCGGATGGCCAGTGGCATCGGGTTGTCCGCGGTGCGCGCATAGACAAATACCGGCGTTGCCGGATCCAGACTGGCACTGCCTGCCAGGGATACCGCAATCCGGATACTGGAAGCAGCCTTATCTGTCGGTTGCGCTGCTGTGTCGCCAGGCTGTTGCGCGACACTGGCGTCTGCGTCAACTGCGCCAGTTTGATCTTCTGCGACCTCACCGAGGGCCAGTCGCGCTTGCGCGACCCCGGCCTGAAGCGCCAGCGCCCCCTGGGAACCGGCGGGCATATGGGTCAGTGCGCGACTCCAGTGATCCCGGGCATCGGCAAATCGCTTTTCCTCAAATGCCGCCACACCGGCCAGACCGAGCGCCGTCGTGTTCACTGCATCCTCGGTCAGCACCTGATCCACCAGTTGCTTGACCTCCGGTGTAATGGACTTGCCATGCTTGAAGAACAGCGCCTGCGCCAGCTCCGCGCGCACCCCGGACTCCTGTGGGTGAATTTTGAGAATTTCCCGATACTGGGCGATCGCCCCCGAAATGTCTGCCGAAACCATCAGGCGCTGCGCCAGCGCATAGCGGCTGCTGGTGTCTTCCGGATTGCGCGCCACCAGCGCATGCAAGCGGCGGGTAATTTCCTGCTCGCGCACCGTGCTGTGCGGCTGGCTCTGGCTCTCTACAAACAGTTTCTGCAGGGCAACGCCATCGGCAGCACCCAGGTCGCGATACAGCAACACCGCAACGACCACCAGCAAACCGGCAGCGGCAAATATTGGCCAGCGGGCCAATATGCGGGTACCACTGACACTCTTTTCTGAACCGGCTTCCGCCATCAGCTTGCGCGCAGCATCCGCTTCCAGCTCAGCGAATTCGGCTTCACCCAGGACGCCGGCATCACGATCCCGCTCAAGGTCACGCATATACTCACGATACAGGCGCTTGGCCTCATCACTGGCCTGCAACACCCCCTCATCGCTGCCGTGCTCCTTGCGGAAAAACGGCCACAGCAGGAAACCGGCGGCCAACAGGCCCAGCAAAACAAAAAATAACCAGGTCACGAATCTACCTATATGTTCCCGTTCACTTCTCTGAGCCGGGGCCTTTGCCCGGATCGCGCGGGGCCTTGTCGCCCAGGATCTTCTGCAGCTGCTCGCGCTCATCGCTGGTCAGGGGCTGTGCCACAACCTCCTCACCCTGCTGCATGGCGCGCTGGCGGCGGCCTCGCTGGACCACGATCAGCATGACAACCAGGCCAAAGGCCGCAAACAGTCCCGGCCCAACCCACAGGAATACGGTGTTGCGTTGCAGCGGGGGCCGGTACAGGACGTAATCGCCATAGCGCTCAACCATAAAATCCGTGATTTCCTGGTCCGACTTGCCCTCTTCCAGCAAACGGCGGATCTCACGGCGCAGGTCGGAAGCAATCGGGGAATCAGAGCCGGCCAAATTCTGGTTCTGGCACTTGGGGCAGCGCATCTCCTCGATAAACACCGCGTACCGGACCCGCAGCTCAGGGTCTGCCAGCAGCTCGGCTTCCACCGCCGCCAGTGACGGCATGGCGCAAAGGGCAAAAACCACCGCCACGATCCAGCGATTCAAACAGCGTTTCAAAATGACCAACCCTCCATTCTGGGGCAGTTAGGCGACAGTGCACCTGGCGCATAGAGGCCGCCAGTATACCAGTGCCCCCTCCAGTTAGCACTTTGCCCGCCCGCGGGACGGGGCCCGAGTGCCTGACCACAAATGCTTCGTAACCTTTTGAAAGAAAAACAAAAAAAGTTTCAGGGAAGTGTTGACGCTCCCAAATTTTTCATTAATATACGCAGCTCCTGACGCGGGGTGGTTAGCTCAGCTGGGAGAGCATCGCCCTTACAAGGCGAGGGTCGCAGGTTCGATCCCTGCACCACCCACCACTTTCTCCACCGCATTGCGGTGTGCCAGACAGGCGGCATTAAAGAGAGAAAGCGGCGCTTCAGGAAACAATGCGGACCGGTAGTTCAGTTGGTTAGAATGCCGGCCTGTCACGCCGGAGGTCGCGGGTTCGAGTCCCGTCCGGTCCGCCATACAAACAAAAGGCTCGCTGCTCACGCAGCGGGCCTTTTTTGTTTCCCCTTCCCCTCTTCGTATCCCCAGACCGAATATGTAAAAATAGCCAACGACCCTCTTCCACAACCAACAATAAAAACAGTATGAGCCTGACCGCATTTGTGACCGGCGGCACCGGATTTCTCGGCGCCAATCTGATTGAACAGTTACTGGCCGATGGCTGGCAGGTAACCGCCATGCACCGGCGCAATTCCAATACAGAGCGCCTCGCATCAATGGGGGTAACCCTGGTGGAAGCAGACCTGTACGACCAGGCGTCAGTGCAGGCAACAATTCCCGAGCACTGTGATGCCGTGTTCCACGTTGCCGCCAACACCAACATGTGGAGCGGCGGAAACGCTGCACAGTGGCGGGACAATGTGGAGGGCACGGCAAATATTGCGCGTGCAGCGCGCGCACGCAATATCGGCCGTTTTATCCTCACCAGCTCAATTTCCGCTTACGGCTACCATACCGAAACCATTAATGAGGAGAGCCCGCAGCTTGCCGATGACCCGCGTCACCACTACCTCTATACAAAGAAACGCGCGGAAGCGGCGCTGCGCGAGGAAGTGGCCAAGGGACTGGACGCGGTCATACTCAACCCGTGCGGCATCGTAGGCAAGTACGACACCAGCAGCTGGGCGCAGACCTTTTTCATGATTGCCGAAGACAGGCTTCCGGGCGTGCCGCCCGGTGCAGGCTCATTCTGCCATGCAGGCGCCGTGGCCCGCGCGCACATCAACGCCTTCCACAAGGGCCGCAGCGGCGAAAACTATATTCTTGCTGGGACCGATGCCAGCTTTCTCGAATTTTTTGGCAAGATCGCGGAACTGGTGGGCAAGCCCAAGCCGAAAAGCACCGTGCCGGCTTTCGCCATCCGCATGCTTGGCTATTTCTCAGGACTGGCATCCTGGGTGACTGGACGCGAGCCGAATATCACCCCGGAGAAAGCCGCCATGGTGACGCGGCGGGTGGTCGCCAACAGCGATAAAGCCGTTGCCGAGCTGGGGTACGATGACAGCGTTCCACTGGATATTATGCTGCGCGAATCTTTCGACTGGCTGAAAAGACAGAAATTATTGTGATCCCGCACGCTTCGCGCCAGGCTCATCCCGGGTCTGGCATGCTCCGAAGCAGCCGCTGCTCAACCAGTTCACACATCAGGTCATCAAAGCGCCCTTCCGGTACCGAGATTTCCAGCACCACTTCAGCACCGTAATTTGCCTCGAGACAACTGGCGTCATAGCGCGTGAGCATACGCCTGATAGCAGACTCCGCCGCAAAATCACACTTCAGGGTCTTCTGCACCCTGGGCGTAAACTCGACCAGTTCAACCTGCTCCAGGGCCGCGCCAACCGCACCGCGATAGGCGCGCATCAGGCCGCCCACGCCCAGCTTGATCCCACCGAAATAGCGCACTACCACCACGGAGACGTTGGCAACGTCCTGCTTCTGTAATAGCTCAAGCATGGGCCGGCCTGCGCTACCGGAAGGTTCGCCATCGTCGTCAGCACGATAGAAATCGGGATTCAGGGGGTCGCCAATCAGGCAGGCAGAGCAGTGGTGACGGGCGTCAGGGTATTGCTTGCGCAAGGCATCAAGGTGCGCCGTATAACCCGCCTTATCTTCAACCGGTTGCAGGGAGCAGATAAAGCGGCTTTTCTTGACCTCGATTTCAGCGACAGTGCTGTACTGCGGGGTTCGACGCGGCATTATTCAATGCTTCCAGGGTGCCAGCCACCAGCGCCTCGTAGACCGGTGCCAGCTTTTGCGTCCAGACACGGTCATTGACATCGCCAATATGCTTGCAACGAATCACGCCGGACCGGTCCACCAGGTAAGTTTCCGGCGCACCAAACACACCCAGGTCGATGCCGAGGCGACCCTCTGCATCAATCACGCTGAATACATAAGGATCATCCAGTTCCTGCAGCCAGCGCTGCGCTTTAACAGTTTCGTCCTTGTAGTTGATCCCGACAATCTTCACGCCCTGCTCTGCCAGCGAGTTCAGGTAAGCGTGTTCGGCCTTACAGGTGGGGCACCAGGTGGCCCACACGTTCAGCAGGTATGGCTCACCAGGCAGGGCTTCATTACCCACCGGCTTGTCCGGGTCTGCCAGAGTTGGCAGGGTGAAGCTCGGCACCGGCTTGTTCAGCAAGGCGGAGGGCATATCGCGCGGGTCCAGCGAGAGACCACGCCAGAACAACAACGCCAGCATCCCGAAGATAAACAGCGGCAGAAATAGTTTCAGTCGACCCATATCCGGTATACCCCGTTACGCGCTCTGTAATACCGGCGCGGCCTGCACCGGCGCCTTGGCCCGCGCGCGACGATAGCGCTTGTCTGCGACAGCAACGCCGCCGCCAATGCCCATAAAGAGTGCGCCCAGCCAGATCCAGACCACAAACGGCTTGTACTGCAGGCGCACAGACCAGGCACCCTTGCCCATGTTGTCGCCAAGTGCAATAAACACATCGCGGAACAGGTCGGTATCAATCGCCGCCTCGGTCATGGTGTTGCCGCCGGAAAAATAATTGCGCTTCTGCGGCTTGAGCACACCGATTTCGCTGCCTCCATGGGAGACCAGCACGCGCCCCTCCACCGCCATATAGTTCGGGCCGCGCACACGCTCTACGCCATCGAAGCGGAATTCGTAATGCCCAATCGCCTGAACATCACCAGGCAGCATGCGCACATCGCGTTCAACACTGTAAATCGTATTGAGGGTCACACCGGCCGCCGTAATTGCCAGGCCGATATGCGCCAGTAACATGCCGTAATAGCTCGCGCGGACTTTACCGAAACGGCCACCAAAGGTGCGCGCATTTCCGGTTTTGGTATACCAGTCGGCCAGCGAGGCAAAAAGGACCCACGACGCAACATAAACCGCGAGCGCCGCCTTCCAGTCAAACTGGCCGTCAAACAGGAACGGGAACGCCAGCGCAACCACGAGCGCCAGCACCTGCGGCTTCAGCCACAGCTTCAACAGGCGGTCCTTCGGGGTCTTTTTCCAGTTGGCAGAGATGCCGAGGCCGAGCAGTACGCATAGCACCCCCATCAGCGGCACAAAGAAGAAGTTGAAGTAAGGCGGGCCCACGCTGACGCGACCGAGGTTCAGCGCATCGGCGATCAGCGGATACAGGGTACCCAACAGCACCACCGCCAACACGATCACCAACACCACATTGTTCCACAGCAGGAACGCCTCGCGCGACAGCCAGCTAAACAGCACCCGGTTGTGTACTGCCGGCGCGCGCAGCGCGTACAGCAACAGGGAGCCGCCCACTACCAGCACCAGGAAACCGAGGATAAAGGAACCGCGGGCCGGATCGGTTGCGAAGGCATGCACGGAGACCAGCACACCGGAACGCACCAGGAAGGTACCAAGCAGACTCAACGCAAAAGTGAAGATGGCCAGCAGGATGGTCCAGCTCTTGAACAGGCCGCGTTTTTCCGTCACTGCCAGGGAATGGATCAGTGCGGTGCCCGCAAGCCAGGGCATAAACGACGCGTTTTCAACCGGATCCCAGAACCACCAGCCGCCCCAGCCCAGCTCGTAATAGGCCCACCAGCTGCCCAGCGCAATACCGAGACTCAGGAAGGCCCAGGCAACAATGGTCCACGGACGGGTCCAGCGTGCCCAGCTGCTATCGAGGTGGCCGCCGATCAGCGCAGCAATGGAAAATGCAAAGGCGACGGAGAAACCGACATAGCCCATGTACAGCAGGGGCGGATGGAAGATCATGCCCGGGTCCTGCAGCAGCGGGTTCAGGTCACTGCCCTCTGTCGGCGAGAACGGCAGGATGCGATCGAACGGGTTGGAGGTGAACAGCATGAACAGGAACAGGCCCACCAGGATCATACCCAGCACCGAGAGTACCCGCGCGATCAGCGCCGGCGGCAATGCCCGGCTGAAGCGCGCCACTGCGGCCGTCCAGCCGCACATCATCAGCACCCACAGGAGCATCGAACCCTCGTGGCCACCCCACACCGCTGCAACCTTGTACTGCACCGGCAGCACGCTGTTGGAGTTCTGTGCGACATAGGCAACGCTGAAGTCGCTCTGCACAAACGCAATCGTCAGGCAGGCGTAGGCAATGATCGTCAGCACCAGTACGCCGTAGGCGAGCGAATGCCCGGAGCGCATCATGGCAATATCGGAGCGCGCTGCGCCCACCATGGGAACCACAGCCATTACCAGAGACAGTAACAGCCCGAGAATCAGGGCAAACTGGCCAATTTCCGGGATCATCAATTTTTCCGCTTAGCGCTAATCTGTTTGAACTTTTATGGTCAACTTATGCGTTGAGTCATTGTGGCAGTGCCGGCGCGGACGAATCAGTAGTCCGAAGCCATGGCCTTGCCGGCGCCCTGGCAGGTCGCGGTGTGGTCACCCACCATCGCTTCCTGAACTTCGGGCGGCGTATAGGTTTCATCGTGCTTGGCCAGCACCTGCTCCGCTTCGAACACACCGGAAGACTGCAGCTTGCCGGTTACCACCGCCGCCTCACCTTCCGCGAACAGGTCCGGCAGGATACCGGTGTACTTGACCGGCACCTGGGCCACACCGTCGGTAATGGAGAATCGCACCGCCAGGCTTTCTTCCGAGCGGAATACGCTGCCCGGTACCACGCAGCCGCCTGCGCGCACACGCACATTATGCGGCACTTCTTCCGCGGCGAATTTACTCGGCGGATAGAAAAAGTCGATATTCTGGCGCAGCGCATAAGTGATCAGCGCAATAGCGGCGCTGCTCAGTGTCACCAGTAGTAAAACCAGGATCAGTCGTTGTTTGCGAACCGGGTGCATGCTTTCAATCACCTACATCTATTTAATTCTGTGTCAGCCCGAGGTTTCCGGCGTGGCTACGGTGGCCGCGGCGCGCGCCCTGCGCTCTGCCACATCCAGGCGCTTCTTCTCCTGGGCGATAAAACGGCTCGCGCCGCGGCTCGGCAATACGATGAGCGCGATCAGGGTGACCAGGGTCACGACGTATGCCGCCCACACAAACGGGCCGTGGCCCGCCATCTCGATAAATTCTGCAAAACTGGAGAACTGGAAATTCATGCCTTGCCTCCTTCTTCAACCAGCCTGGTGCTGCCACTTGCAACCATCTGCTGCACCCAGCGGGTCTTGCGCTCGCGCACCAGGATTTGCTGGCGCGTGTGCAGGATCAGGCTCCAGGCGTAAAAACAGTAGAAACCCACCACCATCACCAGCAGCGGATAGAACATGCTCGGGTGAATGCTGCTGGATTCCGTGAGCTTGATGGTGGCCGGCTGGTGCAGGGAGTTCCACCAGTCCACAGACTTGTAAATAATCGGGATATTGACTGTGCCCACCAGCGCCAGGATGGCGCAGGCCTTGTCGGCAGTGCGCTCCTGCAGAAACGCCTGGCCCAGGGCGATTACGCCGATATACAGGAGCAGGAGTAGCAGCATCGAGGTAATCCGCGCATCCCACACCCAGTAGGTGCCCCAGGTCGGCTTGCCCCAGACTGCGCCGGTGAACAATGCCACAAACGTGAGCGCCGCACCGATCGGTGCCGCCGCGCGCATCACCACAAACGGCAGTTTCATGCGCCAGATCAGGCCGATGGCACCGCTGATGGCCATGACGTAATAACCCACCAGCGCCAGCACCGCCGCGGGCACGTGGATAAAGATAATGCGGTAACTGTTGCCCTGCTTGGCATCCTGCGGGGCAAAACCCAGCCCCCAGATGGCGCCGGTGACCAGCAATACCACGCTCGCAATGGCTAGCCAGGGCAACCATGCCTGTGTCTTTTGATAGAACCAGCGGGGCGAACCCAGCCGGTGGAACCATTGCCAATTCACACAAATACCCTACTTCAATTCAGACCGATCAGTCCGACAGACTGATCCGCAATGCACCGGCCACCGCCAGAGGCGCCAGTGCCAGTGCAGCCGCCAGCATGGCCCCGAGGACCGCGAGCTGGCCGCCATAGGCAAAACCTTCAATTGCCGCCTGTACGGCACCGGTGCCGAAGATTAACACGGGCGCATAAAGCGGCATAACAATCAACGGCAGCAGCAAGCCCGGGCGATGCAGCGAAACCGTGAGGCCGGCGCCGATAGCGCCGAGCAGGCTCAGGCTCGCGGTGCCCAGCAACATGGACAGCAGCAGCGGCAGGTAACCGGACTCCGGCAGGCTCAGCATCAGGCCCAGCACCGGCGCGAACAAGGTCAGCGGCAGGCCAGTTACCAGCCAGTGCACCAATACCTTGGCCAGCACCCCGAAATACAGCGGCTGCGGGCTCAGCGCCAGCTGCTCCAGCGAGCCGTCGGCAAAGTCGCCGCGAAACAGGCCGTCCTGCGCCAGCAGGTTCGCCAGCAGCGCCACAATCCAGATCATGCCGGGCGCCAGCGCGGCCAGCATATCCGGCGCCGGCCCCACCCCAAGCGGCACCAGCGCCAGAACCATCAGGAAAAACAGCAGTGGATTGGCAAGGTCACCGCGCTGGCGATAGGCCAGCAGCAGTTCGCGGCGCAGGATGCGCAGGAAGCCCGGCCCCTCAACCATCGCAAACGTGTCGGGGCGCACTTCAGTAGACACCGGCCACCTCCGCCAGTTCGACCCCGGCCTGCGGCACAAATTCCTGCAGTTTCAGGCGTTGCAGGCCGTCTATCGCCAGGTCCTGGTGGGAGGTCAGGATCACCATGCCGCCCGCCGCACAATGCGCGCGCAGGCGTGCCTCCAGCGTCGCAACACCGCTCTTGTCCAGGGCGGTGAACGGCTCATCCAGAATCCAAAGCCGCGCGCCGGAAAAGTGCAGGCGCGCCAGCGCCACGCGCCGGTTCTGCCCCGCGGAGAGCTGGTGGCAGGGCGTATCCTCGTACCCGCCGAGACCAATCCAGGCCAGCGCCGCTTCTGCCGCATCGCCGTCGGCGCCATACCAGGCCAGGTTCTCGCGCGGGGTCAGGCTGCGCTTGATACCCGCAAGATGGCCGATAAACAGCAGTTCTGAGCGCAACGCGGTACGGGCACTAGGCATATCTTTGCCACGCCAGGTCATGGAGCCACTGTCCGGTGCGGCAGTAGTGGTGAGCACCCGCATCAGCGAGGTCTTGCCGACGCCATTCGGCCCCTCCAGCTGCAGCAGGTCGCCCGCCGCCAGGGAAAACGACAGTCCGGCCAGCAACACGTGATCGTCGCGCGCCACCGCCAGGTCGCGCACAACCAGCAGTGGCCCCGGGACCCCGCCCGTTCCCGACTGATGTTGCCCTTTCACCGAAGATGCCAAATCGGCTCCCGTCATATCAAATCTGTATAAATCTGCGCCGCATTATACCGGTTTTCCTGTCGCGAATCGCCGCAAATTTGCACTGTCAGATACCGCCACGGACCGCTCGTCTACGCTTTTTGAGTGGTTCTGTGCCCGCGCGGCGGGCCAAGAGGATTGACTATGCCTGACCCGCGCGTACTGGTGCTCAATTGTGGTAGCTCATCCCTGAAATTCGCTGTCATGGACCCGCAGTCGGGCGAACCCGTGCTCAGCGGGCTTGCCGAGTGCTTTGGCCTCCAGGAAGCACGAGTCAGCTGGAAATCCGCCAGTGAGAAGCATGAATCGCCGCTGCCGCACAGCGCTGCCCACAGCGAGGCGGTGGAATTCATTATCGAGCAGCTGTTGCGCACTGACCCGACGCTGGAGCAGAGCCTGGTTGCCATTGGCCACCGGGTGGTGCACGGCGGCGAGCAGTTCTCCCGCTCGGTACGCATCGACCAGCAGGTACTGGACGCCATAGAACAGTGCGCGTCACTGGCGCCGCTGCACAACCCCGCCAACCTGCTGGGCATCCGCGCGGCAATCCAGGCTTTCCCACAGCTGCCACAGGTGGCCGTGTTCGACACCGCCTTCCACCAGACCATGCCACCGCGGGCCTATCTCTACGCCCTGCCTTACTCGCTCTACCGTGAGCACGGCCTGCGCCGCTATGGCATGCACGGCACCAGCCATCAGTTTGTCAGCCGCCGTGCGGCGGAACTGCTGGGTGTGGCCCCGGCGGAACTCAATGTGATCAGCGCGCACCTGGGTAACGGCGCCTCAGTGACCGCAGTGCGCGGAGGGGTGAGCGTCGACACCTCCATGGGCCTGACTCCACTGGAGGGCCTGGTCATGGGTACCCGCTCCGGTGACCTGGACCCGGGCCTGATTTTCCATCTGGTCGACAACCTGCAATACACCGTAGGCGGCGTTAACCGCCTGCTGAACAAGGAGAGTGGCCTGCTCGGTATTTCCGAGCTGAGCAACGACTGCCGCACCCTGGAAGAAGCTGCCGAAAATGGCGATGACAACGCGCGCCTGGCGCTGGAGATTTTCTGTTACCGGCTGGCCAAGTACATCGCCGCCTACACCGTGCCGCTCGAGCGACTGGACGCGGTGATATTCACCGGCGGTATTGGCGAGAACTCACAGACTATTCGCGCACTTACCCTGTCGCACCTGAAGGCACTGGGTTTCAGGGTGGATGCCACGCGCAACGCCGCAGCACGCTTCGGCCAGGCCGGCGTCATCACCACGGACAACAGCCCGGTGGCCATCGTAATCCCCACCAATGAGGAGTGGGTGATCGCCGCGGACGCGGCCGCCCTCGCCGCCAGGGAGGCAAACTAATGGCCCGCACGATCATGCTGATTCCGGTAAGCAGCGGCGTCGGCCTGACTTCCGTCAGCCTCGGCATGGTGCGCGCAATGGAGCGCCACGGGGTGGCGGTAAACTTTTTCAAGCCCGTATCGCAGCCGCGCCAGCGCGGCAGCAAGGTGGAGCGCTCCACCGCCCTGCTGCGCTCCGCCACCAATATCGAGCCGCCGGAACCCCTGCCCATCCAGCACGCGGAGCAGCTGATCTCCGCCGGCAATACCGACGACCTGCTGGAAGAGATGCTCGATCGCTACCAGCCCACCCAGGAAGACACCGACGTGGTGGTGGTGGAGGGCCTGATTCCCTCAGACAAATACCAGTTCGCGCACTACCTGAACCAGCGCATCGCCAAGATGCTCGATGCCGAGATCGTGCTGGTGGCCCACCCCGGCAGCGACAACTCCCAACAGCTCAAGGATCACCTCGAACTGGCACTGGCTGCCTATGGTGGTCGCCAGAACCCGCGCGTGGCCGGCGCCATCATCAACAAGGTAGGCGAGCCTGCGGACCTGCCGGAATCCCCTGGCGCGGAGCTGACCGATATCTTCGAACCGGACCAGCCGCACCACTCCAACCTGGAGGTGCTGCGCCTGTTCAGCAAGAGCCCGCTTCCCATCCTCGGCTGCATACCCTGGCACCCGGAGCTGATTGCGCCACGCGCGCGGGACCTGGCCAACCATTTCCATGCAGAGGTCATCAATGAGGGCGAGATCGAGGAGCGACGCCTGCACAGCATTACCTTCTGCGCGCGTTCAATCCCGCACATGCTGCACCGCTTCCGGCCGGGCGCGATGCTGGTGGCGTCTGCGGACCGGGTCGATGTGATGGTGGCCGCCTGCCTCGCCGCCATGAACGGCATCAAGATCGGCTGCCTGATGCTGACCGGCGGCCTGCGCCCGCAGGGCGAGGTGCTGCAGCTGTGTGCACCGGCCATGAAAACCGGCCTGCCCATCATCCTGGTGAAGTCCAATAGCTGGCAGACCGCGCTGCGCATGCAGTCGTTCAACCTGGCCACACCGGCGGACGATATCGATCGCATCGAGCGGGTGCAGGACTACGTCGCCGGCTATATCGACAAGCACTGGATCGAGTCGTTGACCAAGGGCTCCAGCCTGCCCCGGCGCCTGTCACCGCCGGCCTTTCGCTACATGCTTACCGAGCTGGCGCGCAAGGCCAACAAGCGCATCGTGCTGCCGGAAGGCGATGAACCCCGAACGGTGCGCGCCGCCACCATCTGTGCCGAGCGCGGCATAGCACGGCCCATATTGCTGGGCGACCCGGCCAGCATCCAGGCGGTAGCGGAACAACAGGGCCTGACCCTCGGCGAGGGGGTGGAGATCATCGACCCTGCGGAGGTGATAGAGCGTTACGTAGCGCCGATGGTGGAACTGCGCAAGGGCAAGGGCCTCACCGAAGTTGTGGCGCGGGAACAGCTGAAAGACAACGTGGTGCTGGGCACCATGATGCTGGCCGAAGACGAAGTGGATGGGCTGGTTTCCGGCGCGGTGCACACCACCGCCAACACCATCCGCCCCGCCCTGCAGCTGATCAAAACCGCACCCGGCGCAAGCCTGGTATCTTCCGTGTTCTTTATGCTGCTGCCGGAGCAGGTTCTGGTTTACGGCGACTGCGCCATCAACCCGGACCCCAACGCGGAACAGCTGGCGGATATCGCCATTCAGTCTGCGGACTCAGCAAAGGCATTCGGGATTGAACCGAAGGTGGCCATGATCAGCTACTCCACCGGCAGTTCCGGCAGCGGCTCGGATGTGGAAAAGGTGCGAGAAGCAACAGCGATTGCCAAGGAAAAAAGGCCGGACCTGGCGATTGATGGTCCCCTGCAATACGACGCAGCGGTGATGGAAAACGTGGCGCGCAAGAAGGCACCCGACAGCCCGGTTGCGGGCAAGGCCACCGTATTTATCTTTCCGGACCTGAACACCGGCAACACCACCTACAAGGCGGTGCAACGCAGCGCCGACCTGATCAGCATCGGCCCGATGCTACAGGGCATGCGCAAACCGGTGAACGATCTGTCCCGCGGCGCGCTGGTGGACGACATCGTCTACACCATCGCACTGACAGCAATCCAGGCTACCCAGGGAAACTGACTCCCGCTGGGGAACTCAGTTCAGTTCGAAATCTTCGAAATCCGCGAGCTCGCGTTCGAGCCGCATTTCCTCCAGCTTGTCTTCGACCAGCCGTCGCGCATCACGGGCTCGCGCTGCGGCAGCCTGTTTGCGCTGTGCCGGGGTGACCCGGTCTTCGGCAGTTGCTTTTTTATCGTTATTAAGGGCTACACGACTCATACCAAGACTCCTCAATCTCGATATTGAGTGCCCGGGTAAAATCCATTGGACTT
Organism: Biformimicrobium ophioploci; assembly: GCF_030270605.1. Classification (GTDB taxonomy): domain Bacteria; phylum Pseudomonadota; class Gammaproteobacteria; order Pseudomonadales; family Cellvibrionaceae; genus Biformimicrobium; species Biformimicrobium ophioploci. Next base: position 692,751 of record NZ_BSYJ01000003.1, on the reverse strand, counting down.
CACCGGAAGCACCCAATGGGCCTGCATAAGCAGAAACCACGTTGTTATTGTTTTTTGGTCGTAGGTTCAATTTAGCGGCGCCAAATACATCAGGTCAAGCGCCAATTGCAATTGGTACACAGGTATTTGTGACCCGCAATTACACGACATTTCACCGACAGCCAGCCAACGCGCTACAGTCTGGTGCGCCCGTATTAACAAACGGTGACAAGTGGTTGAAAAAACATTGAAATGCGCAATTTTTATCCGGTTTATGCGCAAGGCTGACAAGCCCGCCGCCCTTCGCTAAAATGCGCGCCTCCGCTCCCGTAGTTAAATGGATATAACTCGGACCTCCTAAGTCTGCGTTGCAGGTTCGATTCCTGCCGGGAGCGCCATCTTCCCCCTCTTGCGCAAGCATCAATCTCCGCATATCACCGCCCTGGCTTGACGGGCACCAATGATACTGGGCATGGTTGGACTTGCACCGGATACTAATGGGGGAACGCTGTTGTGAGCGCATCGCGACTTTTACCTGTAATCGGACTGCTTGCTGCGATTGGGTCTGCGAATATCCAGGCAGCGGAGGTCAGCTATCCCCCGGTACCCGCAAACCCCGCCTACAGCGACGTTACTGCCCTGCCGTTTCGCGCACACGACCAGAAAATTTACTACGGCGAGCACCAGGACCAGTACGGGCTTCTGTGGCTGCCGAGCGCTCCCGGGGCCATAAAAAGACCCACCATTGTCATGGTGCATGGCGGCTGCTGGCTGAATGCCTATGACATCAGCCACACCCGCGCCCTGGCCACCGCGCTTGCGCAGGAGGGGTACCCGGTGTGGAACCTGGAATACCGCCGCGCGGATAAATCACGCAGCGCCTGGCCCACCAGCCTCGAAGACCTGCAACGTGGCATCAAGGCACTGGGCGCGCTAAAGACAGATGAATTGATACGGGATGAGGTGATCATTGTCGGGCATTCAGCCGGCGGCCACCTGGCGCTGCTGCTCGCGGCAAGCTGGAGGCAGCTGTTTCCGAAAAATGCACCCGATGTGTCCGTGGTGGGACTGGCGGCCATTACTGATATCACCCGCTACGCCGGTGGCAACAACAGTTGCCAGACCGCAACCCCGCTTTTCATGGGCGCGACACCCAAAGAAAACCCGCAAGCCTACGCCGCTGCCAATCCCGCCAATCTCGATATACCGATCCCTGTGACGTTGCTCCAGGGTAGTGCCGACCCAATTGTGCCCATGGCGCAGCTTGAGGCCCTGCAAGCAAGAAACGTTGCAAGGGAAATAGCCCCTGAGGCTGGCCATTTCGACTGGATTCACCCCGGCACCCCGGCGTTCCAGCTGATGTTGCGGGCCCTCGGAAAAGACGACGATACCCGACAGGCACCCGAGGTTTCATCGACAGACTAGGGTTTAGCCATTTCCCGCTTGCGCATCGGCATGCTGTCGATGCGGGAGAAAACGGCCTCCAGATCGAGCTGCGGGTACCTCGCCTTAACCTGGCCGTCCTTACCGATAAGCACCACCCCACCGGTGTCGCCCAGGGTGCGCAAAATGTCCGCCAGGAGCCCTGCCCCAAGCGTGTCGCTAGCGCTGCCCTCAATACCATCGGGCCCGACCAGGAACCAGACAAGATCGCGCTCGATGATTGCATCCCTGTTTGCGTCCAGCGCTGCCCGGATGGGTTGTTCATTGCCCGCGGCCCGGATCAGCAGCAACCGGTGCTGCCATTGATAGTCACTCAGCCGCTCAGCGCAGTGGCTGAGCGGCGCATATGCGAGCATGGCAATCAGGCTGAGAACGACCGCGGGGGTATGTTTCATTCGCTCGATTCAGGCCTGGTTGGTGATATAGGTGAGGATCTCGACCACCTGGGCTGGCGAGGTCGCCCATGCCTGCGCTGCGCCGTCCACCTCTTTCAGTGCATGCACGATGGCCTCGTCGTGCAGGGTGATATAGGGCTTGCCGAGGGCGGCACAGTAGCCGGCATCAAAGGCCGCATTCCACTGCTTGTACTTGTCACCAAAGCGGATTATCGCCAGATCACAATGCTTGATCACGGTCTGGATTCGAATCGCGTTGACCTTGGCCGACTTGTGATCTCGCCAGAACTGGCTGCCCTCTTCGCCGAGGCAATCGCCGGCCGCATCGCTCGCTTCGTGGTTGGTAACCGCCGAGGAAAATTCGATATCCAGGCCACTGTCCTTGCAACCGCGAATAATCTGGTCGCGCCAATCTGTATGGATCTCGCCGGAAAGGTAAACCCTGTACGCCATAAATCAAACCTTTTTCATTTTTGGGGTCAGAGTCGGGACTCTGACCCCAATGATCTAACTTTCGGGGTCAGAGCCACAGCTCTGACCCCTTCCATCCTTTCAACTATCGGGGTCAGAGCGGTCGCTCTGACCCCGCCAGTTTATTGTAACGCCTGATAGTGGTTGGGATACTGTAGATCATGGGGTCAGCGCCATGGATAATGGGGTCAGAGCCTTGGCTCTGACCCCAAAATAACAAGGAGACCAACCATGTGTGATGAGCTTAGCAACAGGGAAGCGGAAGCCTACTTCCTCCAACGCGGCCTCAGCCGCCGGGATTTCGGGAAGTTTGGTGTGGGGGCTGCGCTAGCGACAATCGTGCCAATGCCCGCATTTGCACAGGACCTTGTAGAAACAAATGTGGAAGTTGAAACGCCTGACGGCAAATCGAACTGCTACTTTGTGCATCCCGCCAAGGGCAAACACCCAGCGGTAATCCTGTGGCCCGACATCTTCGGCACCCGTCCTGCGTACCGCGCAATGGGCAAACGTCTGGCCGCGGCCGGCTACGCCGTACTGGTGGTCAACCCCTATTACCGCACCATGAAAGAACAGCTGGTGCCAGATGACGTCGCCGTGATCGGTTCCGAGCTGCGCAAGTCAATCTGGCCGGATGCCAGGAAGCAGGCAGGCACGCTTTCGACAGAAACCTGTCTCACCGACGGTCGCGCATTCATCGCATATCTGGACAAGCAGGCCCCGGTGGATACCGCGAAAAAAGTTGGCACCATGGGTTACTGCATGACTGGCTCCTACACCTTCCGGCTTGCGGCGGACATGCCGGAGCGGATCGGTGCCGGCGCCTCTTTTCACGGCGGGCGCCTGGTAACCGACAAGGAAGACAGTCCCCACAGGCTGGTGCCAGAGATCAAAGCCGGCTTCCTGGTGGCGATTGCCGAGAATGACGATGAGAAAAAACCAGAAGCCAAGGTCGAATTGCGCAAAGCATTCGACAACGCCGGGCTGGAGGCAGAGATCGAGGTGTACGAGGACACCCTGCACGGCTGGTGCCCGTCGGACTCCATGGCCCACAACCGCGAACAGGCGGAGCGTGCGTGGAGCCGATTGCTGGCGCTGTTTGAGCGTAACCTCGTTTGAATGTTTGGGGTCAGAGTGAGATTACTGGGGTCAGAGCTTACGCTCTGACCCCAAAAATTTACCGTTGCTTCAGCAACGTCTTCAGCTCGGCAATATCCTGCTTGAGCTCCGCCAACGTGGGCTCCGGATGTTCCAGCGCTTCACGCGCGCGTTGCTCCGCATGCTCAGCCTCAAGCGTATTCACCACAATACCGATCACCATATTCAGGAAGGCGAACGCCGTCAGAAACAGGAAGCTCAGGTAGTAGCTCCAGCTGAGCGGGAAGACGGCCATGGTTTCATACATCACGTCCGTCCAATCCTCGAACGTCATCACCCGGAACAGCGTCAGCATGGAGATACTGATATCTCCCCAGAGGACCGGGTTAATGTCAGCAAACAACATATTGCCGATCGCGCCATAGATGTAAAAGATGATAAACATCAGCGCCACAATGTAGCCGAGCTGGGGCAAGGCCTTGACCAGGGAATTCAGGAGCAGGCGCAACTCCGGAATGATCGAAACCATCCGCAGCACCCTGAAAATCCTGATCAGGCGCCCGATGAGCGCCATATCGCTGTTCTCGATCGGTATCAGGCTGACCACAACAATCAGGGTGTCAAACACATTCCACGGCTGCAGGAAGAAGCGCGATTTTTTCTCCTCGGCCAGGAAGCGCACCAGGATTTCCATGAGGAAAATACCCGTCACCATCCAGTCCAGGATGATGATCGACTGCGTCACCGCAGGTGGCAATTCATAAGTCTTGGCACCAATCATCAGGGCAGAAACGATGATGACGGCGATTACAAAAATCTCGAAAGCCTTGTTACTGCGGACGCGCAGGAATGTCTGCTGCAGTGACTGGCTGGTTATGGAGCTGGATGGACTGTCTTGCATGTACTTCTGGATGTCAGACCTGGAAATGCGCGGGATTATAAACCAAAGGATGAGTGGGGTCAGAGCAACAGCTCTGACCCCGTCAGATTAGAGGGGTCAGAGCCTTGGCTCTGACCCCAAAGGTTTGCTCTGACCCCGTTAGATTGAAGGGGTCAGAGCCAAGGCTCTGACCCCATAAGTTCAGCTCTGACCCCAGGGGTTACTCCTGTTTCTGGTGGCAATATAGAGCCGCTCCACCTTCTCCCTCGCCCAGGGCGTCTTGCGCAAAAACTTGAGGCTCGACTTAACTGATGGGTCACTTTTGAAACAGTTGATATTGACCCGTGCCGCCATCTCCTCCCAGCCGAGTTCATCCACCAGGTAGGTGACGATCTGCTCCAGGGTGACGCCGTGTAACGGGTTGTTGGGTTGGTGGTCGGGCATTAAAAACTCGCAGAGATTATAGGGGTTAGAGCAAGTGATCTCTGGGGTCAGAGCCAAGGCTCTGACCCCATTCATCCGCTCTGACCCCATTCATCCGGATTTGGGGGTCAGAGTCTCTACTCTGACCCCATATGTTGGTTTAAAGGATCACGGTACGCTGGCCATTCAGGATCACGCGCTGTTCACAGTGCAGGCGCACCGCCTGGCACAGGGCCGTTGATTCTATATCGTGGCCCAGGTGCACCATCTGCTCTACCGATATCTCATGATCGATCGGGCGCACTTCCTGCACGATGATCGGGCCTTCATCCAGGTCAGGCGTCACGTAATGGGCAGTGGCGCCAATCACCTTTACGCCACGTTCGTAGGCCTGATGATAGGGACGCGCGCCCTTGAACCCAGGCAGGAACGAATGGTGGATGTTGATCGCTCTGCCCTCCAGGTCTTTACAGAGCTCGTCGGAGAGAATCTGCATATAGCGCGCCAGCACCAGCAGGTCGACATTCTGCTCCACCAGTACTTCCCGCATCTGGGCTTCCTGTTGTGTTTTGGTTTCGGCAGTAATCGGCAGGTGATAAAACGGCAGCCCATACCATTCCGCCAGCGGCCGGCAGTCTGCATGGTTACCCACGACAGCCACAATCTCCGCCGGCAAGGCTCCGGATCTCCACTTGGTCAGCAGGCTCACCAGGCAATGATCGTATCGGGATACCGCAATGGCCACACGCGGAAACGCGCTCACCGGACGGATCTGGTAAACCATCTGCAGGCGATCCGCCAGCGTGGCAAACCGCGCAGAAAACGCTTCCAGCGGGATATTCAGGGCATCGGTTTCAAACACACAGCGCAGGAAAAAGGTGTTGGTCACCGGGTCTGTGTAATTCGAGATCTCGCTGATATTGACGCCGCATTCGTAGAAAAGACCCGAGTATCCGGACACGACACCCAGCTGATCCGGGCACCGGAACGAAAGAATATAGGCGCCCGGCTTGTGCACCTGAGCGTCTTGGCTGTACAACGACATCACGAACTGTCCTGGATTACGCTTCCCTGCAAAGCCAATATCATACCCCTAATTGCTGCATGCCGCGTGCCCCGCTAGAATTCGCGGTTCCAGCCACCTGCCCAACTATCAACCTATCCACCCAAGCCAGCCGGAAACCAAGTTTGAACCTGCTCATCCTGCATCCTGAAGACTTTGTCGATGACGAACACGCCATCATCCGGGACCGGCGACACCAGCATATTGTCAGCGTCCACCGCGGCGCCGCGGGCGACACCCTGAAAGCCGGCCTGCTGAACGGCAATGCCGGCACTGCAGAGATTCTGGAAACTGGCGCCGACACGACCCGTCTGCGGGTGGTACTGACAGACGCACCTGTTGCAGCCCTGCCCCTCAGGCTCATCATGGCCATGCCGCGCCCGAAAATGTTCCGGCGCTGCCTGCAACATATCACCGCCATGGGCGTCAAAGACATCGTATTGATCAACGCGGTGCGGGTGGAAAAATCCTTCTGGCAAACCCCCTGGCTGGAGCCGGACAACCTGCGCGAACAGATGCTCCTGGGCCTGGAACAGGCGGTGGATACGCAACTGCCCCAGATCCGTATCGAAAAGCGCTTCAAACCTTTTGTTGAGGACGACCTCAGTGAGTTTGCCGCCGGTACCCGCAAGCTGGTGGCGCACCCGGTAACGGATACCCCCTGTCCGGTCGATATGGCAGAACCTGCCACCCTGGCTGTGGGCCCGGAGGGCGGCTTTATCCCCTACGAAGTGGAGAAGCTACAGGAGCAGGGCTTTGAGGTGGTTCACCTGGGCAAGCGCATCCTGCGGGTCGAAACGGCGATTCCGGTGCTCATCAGCAGGCTTTTCCCCTCGCGCTGATGACTCCACCCCTTGCGCTGAGGGCTCATTCCCTTGCGCGGAGGGCTCATTCCCTTGCGCTGAGGGCTCATGCACGCCGCGATATCGTCCAAGTTCGGGAAATTTTCATTTTTTTGCATCCAATCCCTGCACCCCGCGCATCTTGAGTACAGAAACCCGGATTTCTGGCACTACAACAATATTTGGAGCAAAAAATGAACGAAGCAACTCTGGCACTTTTAGTACCATTTGCATTTTTCCTGCTGGTCGGGACAGTGGTCTGGATGGTCTTCCATTTTCGCAATAAGGCCAATGCCCAGCTGCAGGAAACCATTCGCCTCGCCATGGACAAGGGCAATGAACTGACCCCCGAAATGCTCGAGCGCCTCGGCAACCCCAAGCCACACCCGGCACAGGACCTGCGCAAGGGCATCGTCTGGGTGGCCGTTGCCCTCGGACTCGCATTGCTGGGCTTTTTCTCGCCCGACCCGTCTGGCAATGCTTTCAAGGGCATGCTGGCGGTCGCTGCCCTGCCCTTTATGATCGGTCTCGCTTACCTGGTGATGTACAAGTTCTCCGGCAACAAAGAGTAAATCCGGGTGAACGAAACCAGCGCCCTGGAAAAAAACCTGATTGCCCGCGCGCTTGCCCAGCAGGACGCGCGGGCTTTCGGCGAACTGGTGAAACTGCACCAGTCCCGGGTGCGCAATTTCCTGCGCAAGATGGCCCGGGATGAGGCACTGGCGGATGACATTGCCCAGGACAGCTTTATGCTTGCGTGGAAAAAGCTGCACACCTTTTCCGGACAGGGCAGCTTTATCGGCTGGTTGCTTAAAATTGCCTACAACACTTTCCTGCAGAGCAAGCGCAAATCCGGGCGTTATGATGAAGTGCTGCAGCAACTCGGGCACCAACCTGCAGATGAAGCCACGTCGGTCAACGCGGAAGCGATTACTGACCTGGACAAGTACCTCGCAATCCTGTCAGAACAGGAACGCGCTATCATGACCCTGTCTTACGCCTGCGGCCTGTCACATCGCGAAGTCAGCGATACGGCCAACCTGCCCCTCGGCACCGTGAAATCGCTGATCGCCCGCAGCAAGGAGAAGATCCGTGCGAAATTCCAAATCCAACATCATCAACATCAGTGACAAGACCATGGACCAGGAAGATCGTTTTTTGCAGCAGCTTTTCGACGGCGACGCCATCGCCGACAACGGCTTCAGCGCGCAGCTTGAAAAGCGCATCAAACGGCAGCTGGCGATACGCCGCTTTTCCCTGCCGGGTGCAATCCTGGTTGGCGGCGCCATTGCGCTGGGACCATTAATCCAGATGCTCGGCAGTACCACTGACTGGGTCGCAGAAGTGGTGCCGGCGATCGACCCGGGTTTGCTGGCGGCCACAACAGCCGGTGGCTCCCTGCCAGCCGTTACCGTCCTGTCTCTGGCTGCCGCGCTGGTGGGCGCGGCCCTGCTGATTCCGCAGTTATTAAACGACTGAGCTAGCAAACCATTGGAGCGCCCGCCGGCGCTCCGCTTACTCTTCCCCGTCAGGTTCGCCTTCAATCGCGCCTTCGGCCTGCGACAGCACCGGCTCGTCATATTTGGGCGCATACTGATCAAACCAGTGCTGGATCGCGGCAACCTTGGCCACCAGCTGGCTCGGCCGCGCGGCTATCCCGTGGGACGCGCCCGGCACCCGCACCATGCTGGCCGGGACATTCTGGAGCTTGAGCGCCTTGTAATACTGTTCCGATTCCGAAATCGGCGTACGGAAGTCTTCCTCCCCGGTGAGCAGCATGGTCGGGGTTTTCACATTACCCACATAAGTGAGCGGGGAACGACGGCGGTACTCTTCCGGCTTTTCCCAGGGCATGCCACCAAACCAGTATCTGGTGAAGAAAGGCGAGAAATCCGCGGTGAGCACAAAGCTTTCCCAGTTAATTACCGGCTTTGCCACCACCGCTGCACGGAAACGATCGGTATGCCCGATAATCCATGCTGTCAGGGTGCCGCCGCCACTGCCGCCGGTCACATACAGCCGCTCTTCATCGATAAAGCCCTGGGCCAGCATCGCATCCACACCGGCCATCAGGTCGTCATAATCCTGGCTCGGATAATTGTGGTGGATCAGGTTGGCAAACTCTGCACCGTAACTGGTGGAACCGCGCGGATTCAGGTACAGCACCACATTCCCGGCTGCAGCAAATAGCTGGATCTCGGCAGCAAAGCGCTTGCCGTAATTGGCAAAGGGGCCGCCATGAATCTCGAGCACCAGCGGATACTTCTTGTTCGCATCAAATCCCGGCGGATAGGCGACCCAGCCCTGAATTTCACGCTGGTCGTAACCTGACTTGAAGCGGATCTCCTCGATTGTGGCCATGTCCCGGAACGGGATCAGGTCTGCATTAACGGCGGTAATCAGCTTACTTTTGCGGCCCTTGAATAGCGCCAGCTCCGCGGGCGCGGAGCCGTCCGTTTGCGTATAGGCAACGGCACCATTTGGCGCCACATTGAAGGCTGCTCCGTCATAAGGGCGACCAAGGGAGAGACCGCCGGCGTCTACAACCAGGTCCCGGCTTTCTCCATCCAGGCTGCTACGTGCAAGTTTTGTGGCACCAAAATCGTCGTACTGGTAGACAATGCTTTCACTGTCAGAGTCCCAGCGGAAGCTCTCGACACTGCGATCCTCCGCAGTTTTGACCATTCGGGCTTCGCCGCTGGCAAGGTCACGTACATACAGTGCCGCATTGTGGTAGCCCAGCAGCTTGTCATCGAAACCCAGGTAGGCAAGCTGCTTACCGTCGGGCGATACTTGCGGATGGAAATCCGGCCCGAACCTTTCCGTGACTTGCCCGATTTCGGAACCTGCAAGGGAAACGCGGTAGATCTCCGAGTTCAGGACCTCTGTCTCATGGTTGTCATGACGATTTGCGGAGAAGTAAATGCTCTGGCTATCGCCTGACCACGCCAGCGGGCCATCGTGATTAAAGTCGCCAGAGGTCAACTGGCGCGGCGTACCACCGTCTCTGGACATCACGAACAGCTGCTTGTTTCCCGGCTTTACATAGCCTCCACCATCGACCCGGTACACCAGCTTGTCGGTGTAGGAAACCGGGTCTGCCCACTTAGCATCCTCCGGCTTGCCGGAGACCTTGATCGGGTTGTCTTTTTTGCCCGGCACGAACATGGCAAAGGCCAGGTATTTGCCGTCCGGTGACCAGGTCAGGCTGGACGGTGCCTTTGGCAGGTGTGAAATCTGGATGTCCTGGCCATTATCGACCCAGTACAGGTGAATCTGCGGCTTGCCGCTGCGATTGCTGACATAGGCCAGCACCTCCCCGGAAGGGGACAGCCTCGGGGCGCTATCGTTGAAACGCCCGGAAGTGACCGGGCGCAGGTCCGAACCATCGGCATCCACTCGCCAGATATTGGATCGGCGAAGATCAGCAGTCTTGTCCATGAAATTCCGGACAAAATAAACCTGCTTCCCGTTTGACGTAAATTGCGGGTCGCTGACGTATTCGAGATTAAAGACATCGTCCGGGGAAAACTTTGGTGCGCTCTCCGCTTCAGTGGAAGCGAGAGTCGAACCAGCGATTACTGACAACAGCAGGGTTATTGTTATCCGTACCATTTAGGCCACCAGTTTGCTAAGGGAATTTACCTAGAACCAGGCCGACTATATCGGAATAACAATGGGGACCAAACTACGCGGCGTTACAACGACCATTACACAAGACAAAACAAAGGACAGAAACAAAGGACAAAAAAAAGCCGCGGCAGGTGCCGCGGCAAGCATAGCCGGCAGGGCCAGTGGCCCCGCACAAACTCAGGGAATCAATTCAGATCAGGCAACTGCGCCCTGGTCTACAGCAGACTGTTGCAGCGCGATTTTCGGATCAACGTAGTCGTAACCCAGTACGTCGGCCACAGCCTTGTAGGTCACCATACCAGCGTGCACGTTCAGGCCCTGCAGCAGGTTGGCGTCGCCCAGCAGTGCTTCTTTCGCACCCTTGTTGGCCAGCGCCACTGCGAACGGCAGGGTCGCGTTGTTCAGCGCCATAGTAGAAGTACGCGCTACGCCGCCCGGCATGTTGGCAACACAGTAGTGCACAACACCGTCGACAACGTAGGTCGGCTCCTGGTGGGTAGTAGCCTTGGAAGTCTCGAAACAACCGCCCTGGTCGATCGCAACGTCCACAACAACAGCGCCCTGCTTCATACGGCTGATGATATCGCGGGTCAGCAGCTTCGGCGCCGCAGCGCCCGGAATCAGTACTGCACCCACAACGAGGTCGGCTTCCAGCGCATACTGCTCGATCGCTTCGTTAGTGGAGTACACGGTACGAACCTGACCACCAAAGATATCGTCCAGCTCACGCAGGCGCGGCAGTGAACGGTCCAGGATGGTGACGTCAGAGCCCATGCCCAGCGCCATCTTGGCAGCGTTGGTACCAACCACACCACCACCAATGATCAGGGTCTTGCCCGGCGCTACGCCCGGGACGCCACCCAGCAGTACGCCGAGGCCACCCTGGGCTTTCTCCAGGTGGTGCGCGCCACACTGCACGGACATACGGCCGGCAACTTCGGACATCGGCGCCAGTAGTGGCAGGCCGCCACGGTTATCGGTAACGGTTTCGTAGGCGATACAGGTCGCACCAGACTTGACCAGCAGCTCAGTCTGCTTAGGGTCCGGCGCCAGGTGCAGGTAGGTGTACAGCAGCTGACCCGGGCGCAACATCTCGCACTCGTGTGGCTGCGGCTCTTTCACCTTCACAATCATGTCGGCAGTGGCGAAGATCTGCTCTGCAGACTCCTCGATGCTCGCGCCGGCGGCAACATACATTTCGTCGGTAAAGCCGATGGCGGAGCCGCCGTCTTTCTGAACCACGACCTGATGGCCGTGACCAATCAATTCACGCACACTCGCAGGCGTCAGACCGATGCGGTACTCGTGGTTTTTAATTTCTTTTGGTACACCAATAAGCATTGCGGAATTCCTCCAGTAAAACAGCGGGCCGTGCGCCCAAACCATAAAAGGCGCCCGGGTATTCGCCCGTGCGGCCATTCAAGTCGCCAAATTTCGATTGCCCTAGTATATTGACGCCCCGGGAGTGCTTCTCTGCAATTTTTCAACATAAATTAGTGGAAACCACTGGTTCAGACCGCAGAATGCACACAATCCACACAGGTTACGGAGCAAAAAATGCGCAAACGCGCCAATGAACTGAGCACAATCGACCGCAACATCCTGCGCACACTGCAAAAGAATGGTCGCACCAGCTACGCCGAGCTGGCACGCCAGGTCGGGCTGACCGCCACCCCCTGTATCGAGCGGGTCAAACGGCTGGAGGCAGACGGGGTGATCCAGGGCTATACGACCCTGGTAAACCCGGAGTACCTGGATGCCGCCCTGGTGGTATTTGTACAGATCAGCCTGAACCGGTCATCCCAGGATGCGTTTGAGGATTTTCGCACCAAGGCCGCGGCGCTGCCGGAGATCCAGGAGTGTTATCTGGTGTCTGGCAATTTCGACTACCTGATCAAGGCCCGGGTGGCGGATATGGCGGCCTATCGAAAGTTTTACGGCGAGACCCTGCTGACCCTGCCCGGCGTGCAGGAATGCACCAGCTACGTGGTGATGGAACAGATCAAGGAAACATTGGAAGTGCCGGTGCACTACAACCGCTAGTACTACTAGAAGGGGTCAGAGCCTGGGCTCTGACCCCATTAATTGCTAGCAGGGGTCAGAGCCAAAGCTCTGACCCCATTAATTGCAGGCTCTGACCCCATTGGTTCCTAGCGCCCCACGATAAAACTGGCGCAGGTCGTCGCACTGCCTCCTAGATTGAAAGTCATCAGGTTACGGGCACCCGCAATCTGGTAATCGCCTGCCTGACCCGACACCTGCCTGTAACCATCGAGCAGCATGCGCACCCCGGTGGCCCCGACCGGGTGCCCAAGGCCGATCAGCCCGCCGCTGGCGTTCACCGGCAAGCTGCCGCCCATTCGGGTGACGCCCGCCTCAATGGCCTCATGCACCCTGCCCGGGGGCAGCAGGCCGGCATGATCGAGGATCATGTACTCGGTGATATTGAAGCAGTCGTGTACCTCGAGACCATCCACCTCGCGAATGTCATGCATCCCGGCCCTCGCCAGGGTCTCGCGGAACAGCCGGTTCACATGGGGGAACAGGTACCCTTCCGGCTCACTGAGCGCGAGCTTGTCCGCAAACCCGATGGGCGCATTGATATGCCCCCAGCCCTTGATGTGGGGAATATCCTCCAGACGCAGCCCGCGCGCGCGGGCATATTCCGCGGCGCGTGCTTCCGTGGCCAGAAAAACCACCGCCGCACCGTCACTGATCTGGCCGCAGTCGAGCTTGCGAATGCGCCCTTCCACAGCCGGGTTCAGGTCATCGTTATCCGTAAAACTGCCCTCCGGAAAATGCCAGCCGCGCGCCTGCGCATTGGGGTTGTTGCGGGCATTGCCGAAATTCTTCCTGGAGATTTCCCGCAATACCGATTGCTGCAGCCCGTAGCGACTTTCGTACAGCTCCACCAGCTCACTGAACGCACACGGCCACACATATCGCGCTTCCTGCCATTCAGAATCTACCCGGCACGCGGGGCGCAGGAACTCCGCTGCCTGCTGCCCTTCGACATTGCGCATGACCTCGATGCCCACCACAGCAGCCACCCCATAGCGGCCAGCCTCCAGGTCCGCCATGGCCGCAAGCAGTGCCATGGAACCGGAAGCGCAGGCCGCCTCATGCCGCGAAGCCGGCAGGTAACGCAGCGCGGGATCCACGCTGCCAAAGAAGCCGCCGAGCTGTCCCTGGCCGGCGAAGAGCTCACCGACAAAGTTGCCGACATGGCCGACCTCTATGTCCGCCGCATCCAGACGCGCCGATTCCAGCCCGGCACGCACCGTGTTGGAGAATTCATCGGCGAGACTACTCTGGTCGCGCTTCCAGTTGCGTGCAAAGTCACTCTGGTAACCACCGAGAACGTAGATACGGCGCGACATATTTATTCCCCGCTGTTATAGCTGCGAATTGTAGGCCCGTCCGCCCAGGTTGCGTGTGTCCCACTGCTGATTCTTTCGGGCAAAAAGATTCTGCACACCGGCCCGGCCTCAATATTTTGCGCATCGATCAAAACGCATTCCGAGCAGTTCTCTTTCATGTCGGTGATAAACGTCACCAGGTAACCGTCGTCCTCACTCTTCGCATTGATGCGCGGCACAAACGGCGCCTCACTGCCAAAGCGCTGCTCGCCGAACGGCAGCGTCCAGCTTTCTCCTGTCTCCAGGTCGTGCTTGACCAGCCCCGAAAACAGGAACCAGCCCGGCTCGCCACTGACGGAATACAGATAGCGTGACTTGCGCCCGGCATAACGCTGATTGAAGGTGCCGAATTCAAGGTTGCGGTCGTCCAGGCGCTGCTCGGTGGTCTCGCCGGTCCTGAGGTTGAAGCGCCAGCGATGCAGGCGCGACTTGAACGAATGCATGTCGATATTGGCCATCATGCGCCCGGGCTTGTCCGGCATGCCCGGCAGCGGGCCTGGCATGGGATCCTCCTGGTAATAGCCATCGAGGATGATTTCATCGCCCTCCTCGTAGGCGTTCATCCAGTGCAGGACGTACGTGGGCGATGCCTCAAACCAGCGCACATCCTCGGAAGACCCGTAACGCGGGATGATGCCAAACCGCGTCGGCAGCTCGGGGTAGAAGCAGGAGCGGTGTTTGTTCTCCTCAAGCAACTCCGGATCCCAGAACAGCGGCAGGTCCACCAGTATCGAATAGTTTTCGCTGAACGCCATATCGTGAGGCAGGCGCGGACCCGGCGTGGGTACCGGCGTGTAGTGCACCAGTTTGTTGTTGCGGTCCACCACGCCGTAATGCTGATACGGGGGATACTTCGAATAGTTGAAAAACAGCAGCTCACCGGTGCGCTCGTCCACCTTGGGGTGCGCGGATATACCGTCCAGTGGCGTCCAGCCCTCGGTCCCGTGTTGTTCCAGCGTATAGGGATCGAGGCGATAGCCCTCGCCGCATTGCCAGAACGTGGATAGCACACGGCCTGCATGGACCACCACATCGGTCGAGGAGGCATCCTTGAGAAATCCCTGCGCGCCCCACCCCGGCCGTTTCGACTTGTGCACACTGTTGGCGATGCCCGCCCAGATGGACTCCCCCGCCTCCTGCTCGGCCTCGAACCCGCGGGTGCGCACGAACCGGTTGCGGTATTCCGCCACACCGTCCCGGAACGACATGGCATGCAGCATGCCGTCGCCATCAAACGGATGGTAGGCGCCTATTGGCTCCTGCGCGGGGTTTTCGGTATTGCGGATATAGACGCCATCGATGTCTTTCGGAATTTCCCCAACCACCTCCATATCGGTCGCTGTGTATTCCGTGAAGTTCGGCGTCCATGCGCCACTCAGGTACGGGTGGCGGCTGGGCTTGAGCGTATGTGGAACCTCATTCTGGTGCTTGATTTTCATTGTCTTTCGCTCCCTGTCAAAGCGCGGATACGCACACACCCAGCATAGGGGCGCAGGCAGGAGGACAGGTTAACAATTGCTACCGCGAGTGCCGGTATTTGCTGCCAAGCACAGGCGCAGGTGCAGTGGGAGAGGCAAAAACGGGAAAAACGAAGGGCAAATGGGAAGGGGTCAAAGCGGGGATTTTTGGGGTCAGAGCGCAAGCTCTGACCCCATGTATCGGACCAGGGGTTTTTGGGGTCAGAGCACAAGCTCTGACCCCATGTATCGGAGCAAGATTAGAATCAATATTTGATGCCGAGCTTGCGGTACAGGAACCCGATTACCCAGGCCGGGCCAACCAGCAGGAATTGCAGATCCTTGAAGAAGGAAGGCTTCTTTCCCTCCACCTTGTGGCCAATAAACTGGAAAATCCAGCTCACTACGAAGATCGCCAGCGCAGACTGCCATATAGGCAGGCCCGCCGCCTCAACCTGGGACCACGCCCAGAAGAAAACAGCGCTCATCAGTGCCATACCAATCGCAATGGCGCGTGACATGCGCGCATAGAAATACATGACGGGTACCAGGGCGACACCAGCCCAGTTCAGCCAGCTGATCTTGGCGAGGAATTGCGGTTGCGGAATTGCCCACAGCAGGCCGATAACGGTTGCGTAGATCACGGGAACGGCAATCCAGTGGATGCCCTTGTTGACTTTGTTCTGGTGGCTTTCACCGTATTCGGCAAACCAGGCTTCTGCGGTACGTCCTGAGGACATGTGGCCTCCTTGAATTGACCTTGATTTTTATTATCTGAACCCGGCCGATTATAGAGGGAAATGACGAAAAAGGCGTCACTCCATAGTCAGCTCAAGCTCGTAGAGTGCCGCGACCGCCTCATCAAAGCAACAGAATACGACTTTATCGAGGGCGCTCGCCCCCTGCTGGAAGGTTTTGACCACATTGACCGCGAGTGGCACCGCCTCTTCCCAGGGGTAGCCATAGACGCCACAACTGATAGCGGGGAAAGCGATGGAAGATTGCCCTTCACGGGCGGCCAGAGCCAGGCAGCTTTTGTAGCAGGCAGACAGCAGGTCCGGCTCGCCAAAGCTGCCGCCGCGCCAGACCGGGCCGACCGTGTGGAAAATACGTTTTGCCGGGAGCCTGAAGGCATCGGTGGCCCGCACATCCCCGACCGGGCAGCCACCAATCTGCCGACACGCTTCGAGCAACTCCGGGCCCGCGGCGCGATGGATGGCGCCGTCCACCCCACCACCACCGAGCAGGCTTGGATTGGCGGCATTGACGACAACATCCACTTCCAACTGAGTGATATCACCGAGGTGTACTGCAATCACTCTATCGTCTCCAAGTCGATTGCCGGAAGACTGCATGTGGCAAGCGGGAAGCCCTGCGACTCCCGTAACCCCCTGATTCAGCCCCGACTTGGTTTAATTGAAACGCGCCAACACTTTTTCGTGTCGCGCACTGACTTCACCCGAAGGTTTTGTCAGCAGACTAACTAAAACGATAGCAGCCAGTGAAAACAGGAAACCCGGGACCAGTTCGTACACGTCAAATATGCCGCCAGATAAGTGGCGCCAGACAAGGACTGTCAGTCCACCGATTACCACACCGGCAATTGCACCGGCGCCGGTCATGCGCGACCAGTACAGGCTGACCAGCATCGTCGGGCCAAAAGCAGCACCCAGCCCCGCCCAGGCATAGGCAACCACATCAAGCACCTTGGAATCGGGATCCATCGCCACCCCAACCGCAATGAGCGCCAGCGCAATCACCGCGTAACGGCCCACCTGCAGCAGCTTTTCAGGTGAGGCCGACTTGCCCCACCAGACGTGATAAATGTCCTCCGCCAGGGCCGCACTGGAAACTAGCAACTGTGAATCCGCCGTACTCATGATCGCGGACAGGATTGCCGCCAGCAGGATGCCGGCAATCAGCGGGTGGAAAAGCGTTTCCACCAGCGCCATAAACACCCTTTCCCCATCCGGGAGGGTGCCCTGCAAAGCGACATGGCCGAGCAGACCAACAGACAGCGCACCGATAAACCCGAGCAGGGACCAGGTGGCCGCGATGGCAGTTGCTGTCGGCACATCCTTCTCCGAACGCACCGCTTTGAAACGGGCGAGGATATGCGGCTGACCAAAATAACCGAGACCCCAGGCGACAGAGCTGACTATTGCCAGCAATGTCAGGCGCTTGCCCTCCGCATCGGTCATCAGATGGAGAAATTCCGGGTGCTTTTGCTGCAAGATCGCGACGGTCTCATCCATGCCGCCATTCATATTGATGACCATAATTGGCACCAGCAACAGCGCAAAACTCATCAGCAGCCCCTGCAATACGTCAGTCCAGGACACCGCGAGGAAACCGCCAAACAGGGTATAGGAAATAATCGCTACCGCTCCGAACACCACTGCCAGGTGATACTCCCAGCCGAATACCGTGGTGAACAGCTTGCCGCCGGCAATCAAACCAGAGGCAACGTAAAACAGGAAAAACAGCAGGATAAACACCGCACAGATGGAGCGCAGCCAGGGCGTTTTCATATTGAAGCGGCGCTGCAGATAGGAAGGCACAGTGAGCGCATCGTCCAGCTCATAGCTGTATACGCGCAGGCGCCTCGCCATCAGCGCCCAGCTGGCCACAATACCGCAGAACAGGCCAATCGCGATCCAGGCAGAAGTCAGGCCAGTTGCGTAGGCTGCGCCTGGCAGGCCCAGCAACAGCCAGCCACTCATGTCCGAAGCGCCGGCGCTGAGTGCGGCAACCGCGGGATGTAATGAGCGACCACCGAGGAAGTAATCGCTGGCGTCCTGGGTGCGTTTATAAGCATAAATACCCAGCGCGAGTACCACGGCCATATAGGCTATGAAAGTCAGTGCTACGAGAATTTGGTCCGCCATCGCTTCCTCTTCTTATTGTTGCCTGCAACAGTCGTTGTTCTGCGGGGAATTGCTGCCGGACGATAGCTGACTTCGACGGGCAAGTCTAATCACACCACCACTGCATAGTCCCTGCCCGAACCCCCAAATGCAGCGCCGGGCCTGGCCTTCGCCGAATTGATCGCTCACGCCGATAGTAACTCATTGGTCACCATCTGCGACCGAAGCATACAAAGACCGGGTAATGCGCTAGTCACCTCGCTGACGCAGTTCTTGCGTTACCGCAGTACACCCTAACCAAAAGCAATAAAAAACAGGATTCCATCATGAACCTCAAGCAATTACTGCTGGCGGCTGGCCTGCTCGTGAGCGCAAATGTGCAGGCGCTCTGCCCCGACGGCACCAGCTTTGATTCCTCTCTCGATTTCTGCGCCAATGAGGCCGATGCCTTTGGCCCATTCACCAATGCCATGATCGGCAAATGCGTGGCCTATGGCGGCGGCAACGCCTGCACCAGTACCTATACCTATCCGGTACAGGGGGTCGATATCCAGGTGCTGCGCTGGTCAAAATCATTTACCCAGAACCTGCGCGGTACCGGCAACTGCCCAGACGATACCGTGCGCTCACCCACTTATGGAGGGCACTGTTTTGAAGATGTGCCCGGAGCCACAAACAATATCTACGGTAACTTTTCCGGAGACGAAGTCACTGCCTGTGCAACCCTCGGCGGCGGTACCGCCTGTTACACCAATCGCTGGTCCGCCGAGTTTTACCTGCGCGTCAAGGAGGAAATAGCAAACCCGCCCCCTCCATTGGGCGGCGGCAGCGGCACAGTACTGACAAACAAATTTGGTGCCTGGCTCTGGTACATCGATGAAACCGGCCTGAACAGAACCCACACCCAACTCGCGGATGAGCTTGCCGCGCTGGGTGTTAAGCGCATCTTCATCAAGATTGCCGATGGATCCAATAACTGCAGCCTGTTTGCAGATGCCTGCTCAACGGCAACCACCGAAATTTACAAGTCCCGTGGCATAGAACCCTGGGCCTGGTCCTACAACTATCCTGGCAACGACGCGGCCCAGGCCGATGCGCTTTTTTATGCCGCGCAGTACGGCTATGTGGGATACGTGCTCGACGTCGAGGTTGAGTTCAACAACACCACAACAGAGCTGCACGCAATTTTCCAGGCCTTCGAAGCCGCCAAGCAGGATGCCATCGCCGCTGGGCACACGAATGCAGATTTCCCGATCGGTGCAACCACCTGGGGCAATCCCATGGATCAGGGCATGAATGTGGGCATTATCGATCAGTATGTCGATTTCCATATGCCGCAGACTTACGTGGAAGTCTGGGGTCCGGCTTACATGGCGGACGTCAAACGCTGGATTGAGGTCGGAAATTGCGAGTACCGGCAGATGGGCGCACAGAAACCGATCTGGCATATCGTCTCCACCGAGTACAACGAAATTACTCCTGCGCAGATCAACGAGTACTTTGCCGCGGCCGGCCCCAACACAACAATCTGGCGTGTACCCGGCGGTTCCGTGCCGCAAGCTGTCTGGGACGACTGGGCCAACGTCGACTGGAACCTGACCACCTTCGACGCGACGGACTGCAACGGCGGCAATAATGACATGACCGATTACCTCGACCCAGGCGACGGTGGCAGCACCCCGGTCGAGCCTCCGACTGAACCCGAGCCGGTAGCCACGCCCTACTGGAAGCAGACAGAAAATTACTACGATCCCTACGGCACCTGTTCGGTAACCTCCCTTGCCATGGTTACCGACTTCTTTGGCTTCACCGACCCGGCCCAGAACGGCCGCACCCCGGACTACCTGTACGAAGAACTCGGAGGCGTCCTGCAGACAGTGCCGGCACTGGAATGGGGATTCAATGAAATGGCCATGCGCGCCGGCAGCAGCAAACGCGCACTCAGTAAAACCAACGGCACCATTGCCGAACTGCGGGCCGCGGTCACGTCCGGCAAGCTCGCAATCGTCCACGGCTGGTTCACGTCTCCGGGTCACATCATGGTGGTCACCGACTTCGATGGCGAGTACTACACGGTGAACGACCCGTTCGGGCGCTGGAACCTTATCAAGTGGGGCAACTACGACAGCAGCGTGTCTGGCGAAGGCGTGAAATACCCGAAAGACGCATTCGAATACGCCATTAACGACAACGGCACCGGCGACGACCTCTGGCTGCACATTTACGAATAATTCAGCACAATTAGCTAGCGAGTGGATCGTTAGGATGTGAATTTCGAAACCGTCGCGCACATGGACGTGCGCGCCGGAGCTACATGGACGTATTTATGCGATTTCGAAATGAACATCCTAATGGTGCGCTGGCCATCCACATACGTCCTGACTGGATCGCCCTTCCACTCTACGCCGATTGGCGCGCAATTTAGCCGAAATCACTGGCACGGCATGCCGCAACCAACTAAACCTGAGGTTGAGCAAGTCAAAAAAACACGAACCCTTATGGGCATTTGCCTGGACGAAATTCGCGAACTAGTCATTCGCCCCACCCTGCGACAACTGCATCGTTCATCTGCCGGAATGGAAAACCTGCTGCTGGGAACCGCAGCGCAGGAATCAGAGATGGGGCTGCACCTGAAATACAGCCGCCGCCGCGGGCTGGGAATTTACCAGATCCCACCGCAGAGTCACAAGGCGGTATGGGACAGGTACCTCGTCGACCACCCGGCACTGGCCTCCAAGGTGCGTGGCCTTGCAAGCCAGCGGGACTTCCTAGAGCACCCCCATGCAGAACTGACCACCAACCTGCGCTATGCGACCGCAATCGCATGGCTGGTCTACCGTGCTGCCGGAATCTCGGAAATAGCCGCAGACGACATCTACGGTATGGCGCGCGCCTGGCACAGGCACTTTCACCACGGCCCGAGCGCCACCATTTCCAATTTTATCGACAACTACTTCCGCTACGTGGAGCCCAAAAAGGACCGCGCCTGCGTCAGAGGTTTACCGCGTCAATATAAAGTGGTGCGCCACCCTGCGGCGCCGACACCACCTCGCACTCCTCAGGCTCCGACGCAGGTTCCTGGTCAGACTCCAGGTCAGGCACCCATGAGTTCACAACCGGCGCAACAAAAGTAGCTTCCTCGGCAACCGGCGCTTTTTTCTCATTGCTCCGGTCCAGTTCCAGGTTGGTAAAGTCATACAGGCCAGTGTCGGCCAGCTGTGACGGGGAAACTTTCTGCAGTGCGGAAAAAATCGTCTCCGTACGGCCCGGGAACTGCCTGTCCCAGTCTCGCAGCATTGCCTTGATATTCTGGCGCTGCAGGTTTTCCTGGCTGCCACAAAGATTGCACGGAATGATGGGAAACTGCTTGTACTCCGCCAGCAGCGACAGGTCTTCTTCGCGACAGTAGGCCAGCGGGCGAATCACAATATTTCGCTGATCATCGGCCAGCAGCTTCGGCGGCATGGCCTTCAGGCGACCCCCGTAAAACATGTTGAGGAACAGCGTCTCAACGATATCGTCCTTGTGATGCCCCAGCGCCACTTTGGTTGCACCGATCTCCTCGGCAAATCCGTACAGGGTGCCGCGCCGCAGGCGCGAACACAGGCCGCAGGTGGTCTTGCCTTCGGGCACCAGCTCCTTGACCACACTGTAGGTATCCTTGTTCAGGATATGGTAAGGGACCCCGATGCGCTGCAGGTATTCCGGCAGGATATGCTCAGGGAAGCCCGGCTGCTTCTGGTCCATATTGACCGCCACCAGCTCGAAATGGACGGGGGCCGTTTTCTGCAGGTTCAGGAGGATATCCAGCATCGCGTAACTGTCCTTGCCCCCGGACAGGCACACCATGACCTTATCGCCCTCCTCGATCATATTGAAATCTGCGATCGCGCGGCCGACATTGCGACGCAGGCGCTTCTGCAGCTTGTTGAACTCAAGGCGGTGTTTACGGGTTTCGATGCTGGCGCTATTGGACATCACTTCTCTTCCAGGCCCGCAAGCGGGACTACGTCAATTCGGGGGCGCAAATTTTAAGCGATTTGCTCAGAAGTTGCATGACTCTTTAGTCTGGCCATTTCCGTTCAGCATGGCGTTCAGGCAGGGCCAGACATAGTCGAGCATGCCAGCCTGCACTAACTGGGTCGGGTGGATACCATCCGACTGCAATGCCCCCTCCTGCAGCGCCACGGTTTCCAGAAAAAACGGCACAAAAGGGACCTGTTGCTTCTCAGCGACCTTCACGAAAGCATTTTCAAAAGCCTCGTTGTAGGCAGGGCCATAATTGGGGGGCAGGCGCATACCCAGTAACAGCACCTGCGCATTTGCGGCCTTGCCCCTGGCCACAATGTTGTCGAGGTTCTCCTGCATCAGCTTGGGCGGGTAACCGCGCAAACCGTCATTGCCCCCCAACTCGACAACCAGCCAGCGTGGTTCGTGCGTCTTCAGGAGCAGCGGCAGACGCGCCAGTCCCGCGCGCGTAGTGTCTCCACTCACGCTGGCGTTCACCACCTCGATATCGGCGCCGACTTCGCGAATACGGTTTTGCAGCAACTGCACCCAGCCTTTTTCCGGGTCAATGCCATAACCCGCACTGATACTGTCCCCCAGTACGAGCAATTTTTGTACACTCTCCTGATCCGATGCCCAGCCCTGAGCGCTGAATATGCCAAGCGGCGCGCCGAACACACAAAAAGCTACGATGAAAACCCTGAGGCGCTTGCGCCAAGCCATGCCATAATCTCCTTTCGACCGGGCTGTCCGGCAATCCGGTGCCAGCACCGGCAATAAGAATTTCGTTAAAAGCGACGTGAGCGTATCGACCTGAATATGTCAGAGATCATCAAAGCCCAAAACCTCTGCCACGCAGTTTCTACAGCCGAGGGACCGCTCAACATACTGAGTGATATTAACCTCAGCCTGTCCTCAGGAGAAACCCTGGCCATCACCGGGCCTTCCGGCTCAGGCAAATCCACATTACTCGGCCTGCTCGCTGGTTTGGACAGGCCAACATCCGGAAAGTTGTGGCTGGCCGGAGAAGAAATCACCAGCATGGACGAGGAAGATCGCGCCCGCGTGCGCGCCAACCACGTCGGCTTCGTATTCCAGACCTTCCAGTTGTTGCCAGGCCTGACTGCACTGGAAAATGTCATGCTGCCCGCGGAACTTGCGGGACTTGCAGACGCAAAAGACAGAGCCACCAAATTCCTGGAGAAGGTAGGCCTGGACAAGCGCCTGCACCACTACCCGCGCCAGCTTTCGGGGGGGGAACAGCAGCGTGTGGCCATCGCCCGCGCATTCGCCAGCGAACCGGCTGTGCTGTTTGCCGACGAGCCCACCGGCAGCCTTGATGCCAAAAACGGCGAACGCATTGCAGACCTGCTGTTTAACCTCAATAACGAGACCGGTACCACCCTGGTTCTGGTAACCCACGAGTCCGGGCTCGCGACTCGCTGCCAGCGGCAGCTACGCATCACTGCCGGCGAGGCTCAGGAAGTCGACGCGGGGGAACTCGCTGTGACGGGAGGCGTGCAGCAGTAATGGCAAACGCAGGAATGAACGCACCAGAGCTGGGCGACACTTCACCAGCTAAGTCCGGTGGTGGCACCGCACTGGCATTGCGCCTGTTGTGGCGCGACTGGCGTGGTGGAGAGCTCGCTCTCATCGCCGCCTCCCTGCTACTGGCTGTCACAATCGTTACAGCGATAGCACACTTCACTGATCGCCTGCAGCGCGCCCTGACCGCGCAATCTTACAGCTTCCTCGCCGCGGAGCGGGTTGTATCCGGCAATTCCCCGACGCCGCAAGAGTGGATTCAGCACGCGCAGGAAAACCAGGTCCGGCATGCGCGCACCGTCGGCTTCTCTTCCATGATCAGCACCGGAGATAACTTCCAGCTGGCGGCAGTAAAGGCCGTGGACAGCAGCTACCCACTGGTAGGCCACCTGGAAATGCGGGAATCCCCGGAAGCGACTCGCGTAAAGGTATCCAGCGGGCCGCAACCCGGCGAGGTCTGGCTGGAACCGCGCCTGCTACCGCTGATGGATATTGCTGTGGGCGATACGCTGCGCATTGGCGCACTGGACCTGAAAGTATCCGGGTTGATCGAGTTTGAACCGGACCGCAGCAACAGTGTGTTCAGCTTCGGCGCTCGTGCACTGATGCATGTCGACGACCTACCTGCAGCCGAAGTTATCCAGCCCGGCAGCCGCGTCGGTTATCGCTACCTGCTGGCCGGCGAGCCAGAGCAACTGAGCCAGTACATGCAATGGCTCAAGCCACAGCTCACCACACACCAGCGTGTCATCGACCTGCGCGACGGCCAACCCCGCGTGGCACGCGCCATGGACCGCGCAGAAAGCTTCCTTTACCTGGCAGGCAGCCTTGCGGTGTTACTGGCCTGTGTTGCCATATCCCTGTCCGGGCGTCGCTACAGCCTGCGCCACGTGCCTTACGTTGCCGTCCTGAAAAGCCTGGGTGCCGGCAGGCGCAAGACCCTGCAGCTGTACGTTACCCAGATGCTGGTGCTCGCCGGCATCGCCACCGCCCTGGGCCTCCTGCTGGGAAGCCTGGTGCAGGCCCAGGTCGTAGTCCTGCTGGCGGATATGTTCCCGCTGGATCCGCCGCCCACCCAGTGGCAACCGCTATTGGTTGGCCTCGGCACCGGTATTGTGTGTACCGCCGGTTTTGCCCTGCCTCCGCTGCTGCGCCTCGGCGGCACATCGCCCATGCAGACCCTGCAGCGCGACTGGGGCAACCCCCACCGCGGCGAATGGATGGCATTTGTGTTCGGGCCACTGTTTATGCTGTTGCTGGTGTGGTGGCTGAGCGGCAGCCTCGCAATCACCCTGGCCCTGTTCGCCGGTTTGCTGCTGCTTGCCGTACTGGCGGCACTGTTCAACTTTGGCGTACTGCGCCTGCTGTCCGGGCATATCGCCAAACTCGGCACCAGCTGGCGCCTCGCAAGTGGCAGTCTGCAACGCCGCGCCCCCTTCAATGCGCTGTTACTGGCCGCATTCGGCACCGGTCTGCTGGCAATGCTGGCCATGTATTTCGCGCGCACCGCGCTGATCGACGAATGGCGTATGCAGCTGCCGGAAAATGCCCCGAACCATTTTTTGGTGAATATTGCCGATTACCAGCTGGAAGAACTGGATACCCTGTTCGAACAATCGAATATAGAAACCGGCCAGATATACCCGATGGTACGCGGGCGCCTGACCCACGTGAACGATGTGCCGGTCAAGGAACGCCCCCAGCAGGACTCCGGTGCGATCCGCCGGGAGCTCAACCTGAGCTGGACCGATACGCTCGCCGATGACAACAAGATCGTCGCCGGCCAGTGGTGGGACAAGCTCCCCGCCAACGCACGGGGTGTCTCCGTAGAGAAAGAGCTGGCAGACAAGCTTGCCCTGAAGCTCGGCGACGAGTTGCGCTTCTCCATCGGCGGCATCGAGATGTCTGCACCTGTCATCAGCCACCGCACCCTGCAGTGGGACAGCATGCACCCCAATTTCTACATGCTGTTTTCGCCCGGTTCGCTGAGCGATTTCCCGGCCACCTACATCACCAGTTTCTATCTGCCACCGGAGCAGAAACTGCTGGTAAACGAATTGGTTACCGGTTTCCCGAGCATCACCATTATCGAACTGGATAAAGTGATTGCCCGGATCCAGGAAACCATCGACCAGGTGTCCTTCGCAATCGAGGCGGTCCTGATCCTGATGCTGATAGCAGGCGTGCTGGTGCTGCTTGCCGGCGTAAAGGCGAGTATCGCCGAGCGCCTGCAGGAGGCAGCATTGATCCGCGCCCTGGGCGGCAGCAGCAAAATCCTGATGCGCAGCCTGATTCTGGAATTCGCGCTGATAGGATTGTTAACGGGCCTGCTGGCAGCCGGCGGTGCAGAACTGACCCTGTTTGCGCTGGCAAAATGGACCTTCGAACTGGCACCGACATGGCACCCTGAACTGTGGCTGCTCGGCCCGCTGCTTGGCGCGATTCTGGTGGGCACTGCCGGCACACTCGCCTGCCGCAGCTCGGTATCGGAGCCGCCTTTGCGGGTACTGCGCGACCTTGCCTGATGCCGGGATAGATTACAGATACAGATAACTGCAGAGCTCAAAGCACAGGCAAGACCGCCTGCCAGAAACTGATGACCGTAGATTTAGATTTTGACCGCCAGCATATCTGGCATCCGTACAGCTCCGTACTCTCCGCCCCGCCGGTGTACCCCGTCGCCAGCGCGGAGGGCGTGCACCTGCAGCTCGAAGATGGCCGCAAGCTGGTGGACGGCATGTCCTCCTGGTGGTGCACCCTGCATGGGTACAATGTGCCGGAGCTGAACCGCGCGGCCGAGCAACAGCTTGGAAAAATGGCACATGTCATGTTCGGAGGCATCACCCACGAGCCGGCAGTGGAGCTCTGTCGCAAGCTGGTAGAGATTACTCCCGCTCCGTTGCAGAAAGTCTTTCTGGCGGACTCCGGCTCAGTATCCGTCGAAGTGGCGATCAAAATGGCGCTGCAGTACTGGCATTCTCAGGGCAAGCCTGAAAAGAGCAAAATGCTGGCGCTGCGCAACGGCTACCACGGCGATACGTTCGGCGCCATGAGCGTGTGCGACCCGATTACCGGGATGCATCATCTATTTGCGAATAACCTGCCGCAACACCTGTTCGTTGCAGCCCCGGAATGCCAGTTCGGTGAGACCTGTGAGGAACAGCATCTAGAGGAAATTACGCAGCTCCTGCGGAAACGCCACGGGGAAATTGCAGCGGTCATCCTTGAACCCATCGTACAGGGCGCCGGCGGTATGCGCTTTTACAGCGCCGAATACCTTGCCCGCGTGCGCAGCCTCTGCGATGAGTACGATGTGCTGTTGATCGCGGACGAGATTGCCACGGGCTTTGGCCGCACCGGCAAACTGTTTGCCTGCGAACACGCTGGGATCTCGCCAGATATTATGTGCCTTGGAAAGGCCCTGACCGGTGGCTATATGACACTCGCCGCCACGCTTTGTACAGAGCGGGTGGCAGACGGTATCTGCCGGGGTGAAGCCGGCGTATTCATGCACGGGCCAACGTTTATGGGTAACCCGCTGGCCTGCGCTGTTGCCAATGCCAGTATCGACCTGCTGATGCAAGGCCCGTGGCAGGAACGCGTTGCGGCGCTGGAGAGCCAGCTCAAACAGGAGCTTGCGCCGCTGGTTGACTCCCCCCGCGTCGCGAATGTGCGCGCACTTGGCGCCATTGGTGTGGTGGAGATGCACGAGCCGGTGGTAATGGCGAAAATCCAGCAACAGCTGGTGGATCGCGGTGTATGGCTGCGCCCGTTCGGCAAGCTGGTCTACACCATGCCGCCCTATGTGATGCAGCCGCAGGAGTTACGCAAGATCACCAGCGCGATGGCCGAGTTACTCGCCTGAACAAATCTGATTGGGGCGCTAATCTTTTTTTCGGGGTTTAATCGTCAGCGGCGCGCTGCCGTCCCCGAAACGGCCACCCAGGCCCTTGCCGGCCTGCCCCTTGCCCCCGGGGCGCTTGCCGGCCGCAGGCTTCTTGTGCGGCCTGCCTGCGCCGGGCTTTTTGCCCGCTGGCTTTTTCGCGCTTTTGTCCCAGGGGCTCGGCGCCTGCCTGCTTTCCGGCGGACGCTCGCCACGGTACTTGCCCTGCAGCCCCTTGATCACCCGCTGCTCCATGCCCATATCGAGGAACTTCTCCACGGCGCCCTTGCGGCGCCAGTCACTGCGCGCAATCAGGGATACCGCCAGACCCTCTTCGCCGGCGCGTCCCGTGCGGCCGATACGGTGCACATAGTCATCCGGGCTCTGCGCCATATCGTAGTTCACCACCAGGTCCACGCCCTTGATATCCAGACCACGCGCGGCCACATCAGTGGCAAGCAGGATCTTGGCGCGGCCGAGGCGGAAGCGATGCGTGACTTCGTTGCGCTCATCCTGGGTCAGGTCACCATGCAGGATGACGGAATCCAGGTTGTGGTGCCCCAGCACCTCGCCCAGTGCCTCCACCCGCGCACGGGTATTGCAGAAGATCACTACCTTGTCCGCCGGCTCATGCGCCAGCAGCCAGGTCAACAGGCGCGCCTTGTGGCTGTCGTCGTCCACAGTGCAATACTGTTGTGTAATGGCCTTGTGCGCCGTATGGGCCGAGTCTACCTCCAGCATTTGCGGTTGCTGCATAAGCTTGCCGGCAAGCTCCGTGATCGCGCCGCGCCTGAGCGTTGCAGAGAACAGCAGGGTCTGCCGCCCGGGGTTACAGGCCCCGGCCAGTTCCAGCACCTCATCACCGAGGCCCAGGTCCAGCATACGGTCGGCCTCATCCAGCACCAGGAACTCCAGATCGCCCATATCGGCACTGCCCTTCTGCACGTGCTCAAGGATGCGCCCCGGTGTCGCGATCACGATTTCCGGGTTCTTGCGCAGCATGGCCTTCTGGTACTTGAACACGGCGCCGCCGGTAATCGCACCCACTTCCACACGGCTGGACTGGGTGAGGAGGTCAAACTGCTTGTGCAACTGGCGCGCCAGCTCCCGTGTCGGCGCCAGGATCAGTGCCCGGGTACTGGTGTTGGGGGCTGGTTTCTCCAGCATGGCCTGCACAATGGGAACGGCAAACGCCAGCGTCTTGCCGCTGCCGGTTGCCGCGGCGACCATCAGGTCCCCGCCAGTGCGCACCTGCGGGATCGCCTGCTGCTGCACCGGTGTCATTTCTTCCAGTTGCTGTTGCTCCAGCGCCCGACTGACCGGTTTGGGCAGGTCCAGACCGGAAAAAGTGTGAATTTTGCTGTCAGAGGAATTATTCTCGCGCATAGAGTAACAACTTAACCGAATTTGGGCGGATTCTATCAGGGCATCGCGCAATTGTATGGCCGCAGGGCCACAAGTCCGAGCTTCTTTGCCCTGTTACGCGGCACGCCCGGGCCGCGTAACAGGATTGGAATCCAGCCAAACGTCAGCGTAAACGAGGAACACCGTGTCGAAGTCACTGCAGGATCAGCTTCTCAAGGCCGGCCTGGTCGACAAGAAAGCTGTCACCAAGGCCAAGAAAGAAAAGACCAAAGCCACCCGTGCCGCGCACAAGAGCAAATCTGTGGTCGAGGACGAGATCAAGGTCGCCGCGCGGGAGGCCAAAGAGCAGGCCGCAGCGCGCAACCGAGAAATGGCCGCCGAGCAGAACGCCAAGGCGGAGCGCAAGGCCATCAATGCGCAGATCAAGCAGTTGATCGAGGTCAACAAAGTCGCTCAACAGGGCGAAACCGCTTTCAACTTCGCCGATGGCACCAAGATCAAGAAGATCTACGTATCCGACACCGTGGCGAAGCACATCAGTGACGGTCGTCTGGCCATCGTCAAACAGGGCGACCGCTATGAGCTGGTGCCGCGCCCGGTCGCGGAAAAAATTGCCCTGCGAGACGAGTCCCGCATTATCAGTATTGCCAAGGAGCAGGCGACTGAAGAGGACGACCCCTACGCAGACTTCCAGATCCCGGACGACCTCATGTGGTAACCTCGAGGATCGTCCGAATTCAAAAATAACAAACCAGAAAAATTGTCTTGGGGACCTTCAAATGCATGCATTACGCAAGCTTCTGATCTGTGGTATCAGTGCCGCCTCCTGCCTGCCGGCCTTCGCTGAAACCCGGCCACAGATCGCGGAGCTATCCAAAGCCGTCGAGCCGAAAGTCATCGAGTGGCGCCGACATATCCACCAGAACCCGGAACTCAGTAACCGTGAATTCAAGACCGCGGAGATGATCGCTGGCCATCTTGAAAAGCTTGGCTTAGAAGTCCAGACAGGGGTCGCACACACCGGTGTCGTAGGCCTGCTGAAAGGCGGCAAACCAGGACCGGTGGTTGCCCTGCGCGCGGATATGGACGCGCTGCCGGTAAAAGAGCGCGTCGACCTGCCCTTCGCCTCAAGGGCCACGGCTGAATACAACGGCGCAATGGTGCCTGTGAGCCACGCCTGCGGCCACGACACCCACGTTGCCATCCTGATGGGGGCCGCAGAGGTGCTCAGCCAGATGAAAGACCAGCTGCGCGGCACTGTGAAGTTCATTTTCCAGCCTGCCGAAGAAGGCGCGCCGAAAGGCGAGGAAGGCGGTGCCGAGTTGATGGTGAAGCAAGGGGTTCTGCAGAAGCCCACCGTGGACGTTATCTTTGGCCTGCATATCTCGTCCGACACCCCGGTTGGCCAGGTCGAATACCGCTCTGGCGGGATCATGGCGGCAGTCGATAACTTCCGCATCGAGGTCAAGGGGAAACAGACCCACGGCTCCACACCGTGGACCGGTGTCGACCCGATCGTGACGTCTGCGCAGATCATCAATTCCCTGCAGACCATCGTGAGCCGCAATATGCCCCTGACCCAGAATGCCGCCGTCGTTACCGTGGGCAGCATTCATGGCGGCGTACGCTCCAATATCATCCCGGAATCGGTGGAAATGCTGGGCACCATCCGCACCCTCGACAAGGGTATGCGCGAGACGGTGCATGAGCGTGTGCGCAAGATCGCCACGTCCGTTGCCGAAGCAAACAATGCAACGGTTGAAGTCAACCTGCCCCACACCACGCGTTATCCCGTTACCTACAACGAGCCGCAACTGACGGCTCAGATGCTGCCCACTCTGGAGCGGGTAGCCGGCCAGGACAATGTTCTGCAGATCGATGCGATTACCGGTGCGGAGGACTTCTCCTTCTTCCAGGAAAAGGTGCCGGGCCTGTACTTCTTCCTCGGTGGACTGACCCCGGGCAAAGACCGCGCTGATGCGCCACCGCACCACACACCGGATTTCTATATCGACGAGAGCGGGCTGGAGCTGGGGGTCAGGTTGATGGCAGAGCTGACGCTGGATTACATGGAAGGTAACTAACAAAAAAGGGCCCGCAGGGCCCTTTTTCGCTTATCTAATCAAGCCGAACGTTTTCAGCTGATTTTGTAGATACCCACGGCTTCGCGCAGCTTCTCCAGGAACGGCCGGGAAATCGCACGCGCCTTCTCGGCACCCTTCTGCAGCTCTTCCTCGATCGTTGCCGGCGAGGCCAGCAGCGTCTCATAGCGCTCGCGTGCTTCGGCTACCTGGCCGTTTACCAGTTCAAACAGTTGCTTCTTGGCCTCGCCCCAGGCGATACCGTCGAGGAATGCCTGGCGCATTTCGGCAGTCTGCTCCGGCGTGGCGAACGCCTGCCAGACCTGGAACACGGTGGAGGTATCCGGGTCTTTCGGTTCACCCGGCTCCAGCAAGTTGGTCTTGATCTTGTTGATGTGTTTCTTGAGCTTTTTCTCCGGCAGGAACAGCGGAATGGTATTGCCGTAGCTCTTGCTCATCTTGCGGCCGTCAAGGCCCTGCAGCACCGCGACATTGTCATCCACCACCGCTTCCGGCAGCTCGAAGTGCTCGCCGTAGTGGTGGTTGAAGCGCTGTGCCACGTCGCGGGCCATTTCCACGTGCTGGATCTGGTCCTTGCCCACCGGCACGCGGTTGGCATTGAACATCAGGATGTCCGCCGCCATCAGTACCGGATAGCTGTAAAGGCCCATGGTGACGCCGTAGTCGGGATCTTCACCGGCCTCGCGATTGGCATCCACTGCGGCCTTGTAAGCGTGGGCACGGTTCATCAGGCCCTTGGCCGTCATGCAGGTCAGCAGCCAGGTCAGTTCGGGAATTTCCGGAATATCGGACTGGCGGTAGAAAACCGATTTATCGGTATCCAGCCCAAGGGCCAGCCAGGTCGCAGCAATTTCGCGCGTGGACTGGTGCACCAGCGCCGGGTCCTGGCACTTGATCAGCGCGTGGAAGTCGGCGAGGAAGTAGAAAGACTCGTTATCGCTATCCTTGCTGGCCTCGATCGCCGGGCGAATTGCGCCGACGTAGTTGCCCAGGTGCGGCGTGCCCGTGGTGGTAATTCCGGTAAGAACCCGCTGTTTGCTCATGTTGCTTCGTTTAACTGCCTGACAAAATGGGCCGCTATGATAACCGCTTCAGCCGTTTTGGGGTATGGCGCCGGGCCTAAACCGACTGCAGCACCTGCCGGTAACAGTGCCCCAGCTTTTGCCAGGAAAGGTCACTGACATCCGGTGGCTCGGGCAAGCTATCGTTGTGCCAGCGACTCACCAGCTGCTGCAGGCGCCCCGCAAGGGCCCTGCCCTCTTCCTGCACACCTTTACGTCCCGGTGTTGGAACGAAGCCCCAGTCTGCCAGGTAAGCCTTACCGAACCACTCCGGATAGGCGAGATCCGCTGGGGCCAGCGGCAGGCAGCCCCGTGCCGCGGCCTCGAGCAGCGCCAGCCCCTGAAAATCGTGTCGGGCAGTGGAGAGCACCGCATCGCACCGGTCGAGCAGCGCGTGGTAAGCCTCTCTGGACGGCATAAATCCCCACTCCCCCGCGACTACGGGGCAGCCTGGAACCCGCAGCAACGCTTCAATTTCCGCAAACGCCTGTGGCTGCCTGCGGAATTGCTCCCCCACAAGGTGCAGCCGAAAACGGGTGCCCCGTGCAACGCAGCCCCTGAGGGCCTCCAGCAGGACATCCGGGCCTTTATCGAACTCCCAGCGATGGTTCCACACCACTTCCGGCATCCGGCCTCGCGCGGCCTTTACAGACCGTTCAAAATGCGTGTCCTCAAGCGGAACCGGCAGGATGCTGGAGTTCGCTGCAATTGTCTCATTGAGTCCTGGCGGCACCGCATCCGGCAATTTGCCGAGTAGCGCCTGCGCACCATGCAGCAGGGTGTCGCGGTTGTAGCGGGAATTGAACAGCACCAGATCGGCGGCCAGTGCGTTGTAGATATTGAGGAGTTTCGGCTCCACGGATCCGTACTCGCGCCCGCTCTCCGGATACGCAAACTGGTTTTCGTGGAAATAGACCGCCGCGGGAACACGCGCAAGCGCCGGTACCAGTCCGCGCAAGCCGCTCAGGTCCACCATGGAAGTAGCCAGCAGCAGGTCCCATGGCTGCTCCAACAAGGCGCGCTCCGGCCCGAATGCCCAGGACAGGCTGTTGCCGCGCACGCGCCAGCTGAAATAGCGCGGCGGCAATGCAAGGCAGGTAAATTCCCAGTCACTCAGGTGCGCTACCAGCGCCTCGCGCCAGCGCTTGTGGCTGGCGGCGTCATAGGCCGAAAGCAGCAGCACCTTCATCTGCGGTGGTCAGTCGAAGCGGCGTACATTCTCAAGCCGCGCCAGCAGGCTGGAAGTATCCCAGCGCCCACCGCCAATGGCCTGTACCTCACTGTAGAACTGGTCCACCAGTGCGGTCATCGGCAGTAACGCGCCATTGCGTTGGGCCTCCTGCAATACGATGGCCAGATCCTTGCGCATCCAGTCCACGGCAAAACCGTGTTCGTATTCGCCTGCCAGCATGGTCTGGTAGCGGTTCTCCATCTGCCAGCTTTGCGCTGCTCCCTTGGAAATGACACCAACTACCTGCTCGGCATCCAGTCCGGAGGCCTTGGCAAAGTGCAGCGCCTCGGCGAGCCCCTGGACCACGCCGGCAATACAGATCTGGTTGACCATCTTGCACAACTGGCCGGCGCCCACCGGGCCAAGCAAGGTGACCGCACGGGCGAAGTGGGCGATGTAGGGCTCTGCCCGATCGAAGACGGCCTGCTCCCCGCCGACCATCACGGTCAGCACACCATTTTCCGCACCGGCCTGTCCGCCGGAAACCGGAGCGTCCAGAAAGCCAATACCGCGCTCCGCGGCCGCTATTGCCAGCTGCCGTGCAACATCTGCCGATGCGGTGGTGTGGTCGACGAATACCGCACCCTCTGCCATGCCGGCAAAGGCACCCTGCGCCCCAAGTGTGACTTCGCGCAGATCGTCGTCATTGCCGACACAGGCAAATACAAACTCGGCGCCACTGGCGGCTTCTGCGGGAGTCGCCCAGGCGCTGCCGCCGTACTCACGTGTCCACTTTTCCGCGCGTGCCGCGGTGCGGTTGTAAACGCGTACATCCAGCCCCGCCTTCGCCAGGTAGCCCGCCATCGGGAATCCCATCACCCCGAGACCGATAAATGCGACTGTCACAGACATAAGTTCTCCAGTTGAGGTATCGCCGCCCGTTTGTCTTACCAGAGGATCAGGACGAACAGAGCCGCGCCCAGCACCAGCCGGTAAATGACGAATGGCAGCATCCCGATGCGATTGATAAAGCTCAGGAAGAAATGAATACAAAGGTAGGCACTGATGCCAGACAGTACGGTGCCGAGCAGGATCTCTTTCCAGGGAACCGCGGGCAACTCGAGTAATTCCAGACCCAGCAGCAGCGCACCCAGCGTAATAATCGGGATCGACATCAGGAACGAGAATCGCGCAGCGGCATCACGCTGCATGCCCAGCAGCAGGCCCGCGGTCATGGTAATACCGGAGCGGGAAGTGCCCGGAATCAACGCCAGCGCCTGGAACACGCCGATCAACAACGCCATCTTCCATGTCGCTTTCTCAATCGGCAGTATCCTTGCGCCCTTGACGTCCGCCCACCACAGCAACAGTCCGAATACCACCGTGGTCACAGCGATCACCAGTGCACTGCGGGTGTTTTCCTCGATGAAATCCTTCAAGAACAGGCCCACCAGGCCGGCGGGAATCGTCGCCAATACAATCTGCCAGGCGAGCCTGCCATCATCCGTTACTTTGCCGCCGAAGGCCGCCCCCAGGCCATCGCGAACCAGGTTGACGATATCCTGACGAAAGTAGCTCACAACCGCGATCAGGGAGCCAAAATGTACCGCCACGTCGAAAGCCAGCCCCTGGTCCGGCCAGCCGAGCACCTCCTTTGGCAGAATCAGGTGGGCCGAGCTGGAAATCGGCAGGAACTCGGTGATCCCCTGGATCAGTGCGAGCACGACGATTTGTATGGTTTCCATATTGTTTTACTTCTTGGGAATACTGATTAATCGCCTTTCTGGCGAATACGCTCGCGCTTCTTCCAGCTGATTTCGGTGCGCACATATGCGGGCTCCAGGGCATCGGCCTGCACATGCTCCCCGGCCTGAAACAGCTCCGCAGCCAGGCGCGCCACGTCTTCCGCGTGGATATCGACATCAACATGACTGAGCACCTGTGCAGCACCCGCCAGCGGATCGGAACCCAGCGCCGAAAGCGCCGGATAATTCCAACCGGGCCCTACCCCGACTACCGGGCGGCCCTCCGCGGATAAACGGGAAACCAGCTCCGCGGCCCTCTCCGGTGCCATCACCCCATCTGCTGCAATAGCGGAGAGTTCCTGCCCGTCGTAAGCCGCGCAATAAACCTCCTGCATGCGCGCATCGAGTGCCGGCACGACGACTGCATCGGCGGGCGCCAGGTTGCGCCGACGTGCGCCCCGAGCCAGGGCGGCAAGGCTGGACACCGGGACTACCGGCTTACTGCAGGCAAAGGCGAGCCCCTGAATACAACTGATGGCGATACGAATACCGGTAAAGGAGCCCGGTCCGCGACCCACGGCAAAGGCATCCAGATCTGACAGCTTCAACCCTGCCCCCGCCAGCAGCTCATCGACCATGGGCAGGATGCGCCGGGTATGGTCGCGCAATTCGGCCGAAAACCGTTCTGTAACAGCCTCGCCATCCAGAAGTGCTACCGAGCATGCCCCGGAACTGCTGTCTATCGCCAAAATCTTCATGCTGCCCTCCTGAAGGAGCGCCATTTTCGCAAATATGGGCCCGGGCCGCGAGCCACCTTTGCCCCAAAACGAAAAAAGCCCCGCAAGCGGGGCTTTCACAGGACCTGAGGGGACCTTACTTCTTCTTTGGACGACCGCGGGCGGCCTTCTTCTTGGTCGCCGCCTTTTTAACAGCAGCCTTCTTGGTTGCCGCCTTTTTGACCACAGCCTTCTTCACGGCTTTCTTGGCCACCTTCTTCTTGACGACCTTCTTGGCTACTTTCTTCTTGACCGTCTTCTTCTTGGCGGCAGCCTTGGCTTTTGCCGCAGCTTTCTTGGCCGCTAGCTTGGCCTTGGCTGCTGCTTTCTTCTCAGCCGCCTTGGCTTTTGCCGCTGCCTTCTTCTCAGCAGCCTTCAGCTTCGCAGCCGCCTTCTTCTCTTCGGCCTTGACCTTCATTGCCAGCTTTTTGGCGGCAACCTTGATCTTGGCCTCGAGCTTCTTCTCAGCCGCTTTCAGCTTCGCGGCATTGGCCGCAAGACTTGCCTTTACATACTTGGCTTCAAAAGCCTTTACCGCAGCTTTTGCGTCTTTCTTGTGCTTGGCGTCCAGCGTCTTTTTCAGCGCTTTGACCTTCTTGAGCGCTTCATCTTCCGCTTTCTTCAGCAAGGCTTCCGCTTTTGCCACCGGCGACATTGCCGGCTTTTTGCGAGCCGCCGCCTTTTTCTTGGCCGCAGGCCTTTTCTTTGCCACTCTGCCCATCCCTAGTCTCCTTTCGCGATAAATGTTTTTATCACTCCCCGACTTCGCCCCGCAGGCCGCAATGGACTCGTCAGCATCTGGGAAGTATTTCCCTATAACCTCCCGGGAACACTCGAAACTTTAGCAAATTAATAAAAAAACAACACAGTTTCGTCAAAAAAATCCAAAAAAAAATGCCCTAAATAGCGTTTTTTTCAAAATTTTTATCCGTTTTCGTGCCCGATCGATAAATTCGGGCCGGAAATCCGCTTTTCCCGTGTGAGTGAAACTAGGCAAATCCGTTTTCGCGAACCACTGCCCGCAAAAGATTTATGTGGTCCTGCCGAAGGTTCAGGCAGGGGATATAGGAAAATCCCTTACCACCGCTTTCAAGGAAATAAGCGCAATTCTCCTCTGCAATTTCCTCGAGTGTTTCCAGGCAGTCTGAGGCAAACGCGGGACAAATCACCTCAACCGAAGAAACGCCTTCGCGCCCCCAGGTTTTGAGTAGCTCGCTGGTGTAGGGTTTCAGCCATTCCGCCTTGCCGAAACGCGACTGGAAACTCATGGCCCACTCATCCGGTTGTAACTCCAACGCCTCGGCAAGCAATTCAGAAGTGCGCTGGCAGTGCTCCAGGTATGGATCCCCCTTGTCTACATAACTGCGCGGAATACCGTGATAAGACATCAGCAAACGCTCGGATCTGCCATTTTGGGCCCAGTGCTCGCGCACACTGCTGGCCAGCGCCTCTATGTACAGTGGGTGGTCATGGTAGTTGTTGACGATGCGGATATCGGGAACATTGCGCGAACCGGTAAAGAGTGCTGCAACCTGGTCATATATCGGGGCGGTGGTAGTACATGAGTACTGCGGGTAAAGCGGCAACACAAGAAACTGCTCCACGCCCGCATCCCGCAGCTGTGCGACTGTGCTTTGCAGGCCCGGCTCACCATAAGTCATGGCAAAGGTGACACGGGCTCCCTTAACCTCCCCTGCGTCACACTCCGCAGACAGGAGTTTGCCCAGGGCCGCAGCCTGCTCCCGGGTGTAATAGAAAATTGGAGAGCCCTCGAAGTCACCGGACGACCAGATTTCCTCGTACGCAGGCGCGACCTTTTTTGGGCGCAGGGTGAGCACGAAAGCATTCAGAATCACCCACCACAGGGGGCGGGGGATTTCCACCACTCGCCTGTCTGAAAGAAACGCTTTAAGAAAACTCCGCACGCCAGCCGGTGTTGGCTCGGACGGGGTTCCCAGGTTCATCAGGATTACGGCTTTCTTCATTTGCAATTCGCGAAATCAGTAGTGTCGTGGGGATGATACTGGAATTTGGAAGGCGGTAAACGAAAACAGGGGCCGAAGGCCCCTGATTCCGTAAAACATCAATTTATCGCAATGAAGGCTCAGCCCAGCTCGGCCAATACCTGCGCGCGAATGCTGGCCAGGTCGCCAACACCGTTTACACGGGAGAATTTCGGCGCGGCGCCAGCGTCAGTCTCTGCAAGAGACTGGTAGAAACCAATCAGTGGCTCGGTCTGGTCGTGGTAAACCGCCAGGCGCTTGCGCACGGTTTCTTCCTGATCGTCGGGGCGCTGCACCAACGGCTCACCGCATTCATCGTCCACACCTTCAACCTTTGGCGGGTTATAAATGGTGTGATAGACACGTCCGGAGGCCTCGTGCACACGACGGCCGGAAAGACGCTTGACGATTTCCTCGTCGTCGACGTGGATCTCGAGCACATGATCGATTTTTACGTCTGCATCCAGCAGTGCCTGAGCCTGCGGGATGGTGCGTGGGAAGCCGTCGAACAGGAAGCCGTTCTTGCAGTCGTCCTGGGTGATGCGCTCTTTTACCAGAGCAATGATGATATCGTCAGAAACCAGGCCACCGGAGGCCATGATGTCCTTGACCTGCAGGCCCAGCGGTGACTCCGCCTTGACTGCTGCACGCAACATATCACCGGTGGAAATCTGGGGTATTCCAAACTTCTCCATGATCGACTGTGCCTGGGTACCCTTACCGGCGCCCGGCGCACCCAAGAGAATGATTCGCATAAAGGATGGCTCCTGTTGGTTCCCCCGGGAAACATACCGGAGGCGCTGAAAATTGGGGGCGTCTACCTTACACGCAGGCCATAGGCTGCACAACCCAGACCTATGGTTTAGCCCGCTTTCACCACGGATCGCGCAGAAAACGCCTGAATTTTGTCCAGATTCAAGGGGTTACAGACCCCTTTCCTTGGCCTGATCCCAGGCCGCATCCATTTCCTCGAGGCCTGCATCCTCCAGCACGCGGCCACTACCGGTAATCGCCGACTCCACGAAAGCAAAGCGTCGCTCGAATTTCCGGTTGGTCGCACGCAGCTGCGTCTCTGGATCCGCCTTCAGGTGGCGGGCCACGTTCACCACTGCGAACAGAAGATCACCCACCTCTTCCCGTGCGGCATCGAGATCGCCAGTAGCAATTGCCTCGCGGACCTCACCGATCTCCTCCTGGGCTTTTGCCAGTACCTGGTCGATATCCGGCCAGTCAAAGCCTGTCCGGGCTGCGCGCTTTTGCAACTTTGCCGCACGTGTCAGTGCCGGCAAAGCGGTCGCCACGCCGGCCAGCGCACCCTGCTCCCCCTTGCTGGTGCGCTCCGCCTCTTTAATGGACTCCCAGGAGTCACGAACTTTTTGCTCGTCCAGTCCGCCTTCGCGACGCTCGCCGCGCAGCTCACCAGTCGGGAATACATGTGGATGGCGCCGCACCAGTTTTGCCACCAGCGTGTGCACTATGCCATCGAAGGAAAAGCGCTCCTGCTCACTGCCCATCTGGGCATAGAAGATCACCTGGAACAGGAGGTCCCCGAGTTCTTCCGGCAGGTGCCCGAAATCCTCCCGTTCGATGGCTTCCGCCACCTCGTAAGCCTCCTCGATCGTAGAGGGCACAATGGTCGCGAATGTCTGCTTGAGGTCCCAGGGGCAACCGCCGTCCGGGTCCCGCAGGCGCGCCATCAGGTACTGCAGGTCATCGATATTGTATTTTTCTGTCATAAGACGGTTCCCGTCGCCACTTCGGCCCTACTGCAGCGTGCGGCGCTTGGCTGAAGCAACGTTCGGCAGCTGGTTGATCCGGTGCAACACACGGCTCAACTCGGCAAAGTTATGGATTTCCACCGTCAGGACCATTTCCACGGTGTTGTCGCGCCGGTTGGAAATCGTCTGCATGGCAGTCACGTTGATCTTTTCCTGGTCCAGCATGGTAGTGACATCGCGCAACAGGCCATGGCGGTCGAAAGCCTCAATCACCAGATCCACGGAATAGACCGCCGTGGGCGCCTGTGCCCAGGAGACCTGCAGGACACGGTCCGACTCTTCCACCTGCATGCGCAGCATATTGGCGCAATCCTGGCGGTGAATAGAGACACCGCGCCCCAGTGTGATATAGCCCGCGATTTCATCGCCGGGTACCGGGTTACAGCAGCGGGCGATATGGCTCATCAGGTTGCCGACGCCCTCGATATAGACATCGGATTTGCCATCGCGACCGGCCACCGGCACGGATAATTGCGGGGTGGGGTCGACTTCCTCGACCTTGACCATACGCTGGGCGGCGTTAAGCACCTGACCTACACCGACATCCCCTGCCCCGACGGCCGCATAGAGGTCGTCGAGGGAGTTCAGGTTCATTTTCTTGACCAGCTTTTCGAAATCGAGCTCGAGCAGCGCCAGGCGGCGGAATTCGCTCTCCAGAATCCCGCGACCATCGGCAATATTCTGGTCCCGCGCCTGCATCTTGAACCAGTGAATCACCTTGGCGCGCGCACGCGAGGTGCTCAGGTATCCCATATTGGGCTGCAACCAGTCACGGCTGGGTGCTTCGCGTTTACCGGTAAGGATTTCCACCTGCTGGCCTGTCTGCAGCGGCCGGTTCAGAGGTGCAATGCGTCCATCCACCTTGGCGCCGCGGCAGCGATGACCCACTTCTGTATGGATCCGGTAGGCGAAATCGATCGGGGTTGCGCCCTTGGCCAGGTCGACCACGTGCCCATCCGGGGTGAACACATATATCCGCGCGTCGGCCACCTCGAGGTTGAGGTCATCTTCCAGCGGGTGCCCGCCGACCTCTTCATGCCAGTCGAGGACCTGGCGCAACCAGGCGATTTTCTCCTCATAACTGTCACCGACGTTACCGCTTTCGGCACCGGATTTCCTGTCCGCGCCCTTGTAACGCCAGTGTGCACACACCCCGAACTCTGCCTCCTCGTGCATCGCAAAGGTGCGTATCTGCACTTCGAGGACCTTGCGCTCCGGCCCGATTACCGCCGTATGCAGTGAGCGGTAGCCGTTGTCCTTGGGCGAGGCAATGTAATCATCGAATTCGTTCGGAATGTTGCGCCACAGACTGTGCACGATACCGAGCACGGTGTAACAGTCGCGTACCGTGGGTACGAGAATGCGTACTGCGCGGATATCGTAGACTTGGGAAAAACTGATGTTCTTCCTGCGCATTTTGCGCCAGATGCTGTAGATATGCTTGGCGCGGCCTGTTATTTCACCGTCAATATTCGCGTCGGCAAGCTCACCGCGCAGCACCTGCAGCACATTGTCGATATATTCCTGCCGGTCCAGGCGCTTTTCATCCA
This sequence comes from Biformimicrobium ophioploci, assembly GCF_030270605.1. Lineage (GTDB taxonomy): Bacteria > Pseudomonadota > Gammaproteobacteria > Pseudomonadales > Cellvibrionaceae > Biformimicrobium > Biformimicrobium ophioploci. The sequence goes on along the minus strand of NZ_BSYJ01000003.1, from coordinate 651,794 downwards.
GCAGCCTGGCGATATGTTTGTAATCTTCCGGCTCGAGGTAACGGAACGAGAGATCTTCCAGCTCCCACTTGATATGACCGATACCCAGCCTGTGCGCAAGCGGCGCGTACACATCCGCAACTTCCCGTGCAACACGGCGGCGTTTTTCCTCCGGGGCATTCTTGACCGAGCGGATTGCACAACAGCGCTCCGCCAGCTTGATCAATGCAACCCGCACATCCTCAACCAGTGACACCAGCATGCGGCGCACGTTTTCAGACTGCTCCTCACCAGCTTTGCCCAGCGCATCGAGGCTTGAATCCGCACTGCGGGTGCGTATTGCGGCCATTTGCAAAACGCCGTGAATCAGTTTGGCTACACCGGCACCAAAAGACTTTTCAACTTCCTCGAGCGGCAGGCGGTGTTCGCGCACTGCGCGGTAAAGTACCGCCGCATTCAGGGACTCGGCATCGAGCTGCAGGTCTGCGAGGATCTCCGCCATCTCGAGGCCGGTCTTGTAACTGCTGGCGCGATCTGCCCAGAGATTCGCTGCCTCGATCTTCTTGCTGGCGGCATCGGCAGCAGTCTCACAGGCCCGTCGCAGGACGACCACCGCGCTACCGTCTAGCTGCGCTTTTTCCTGAATACGCTTCAGCCACGCATCGAGATGAATGTTGCCGTCGTCACCAACCGGGTGATCTGCCCTGACCTTAACCAAACCGTCAATAGCCCCTGAATTTACTGTTCAAACAACCCGGATGACAGATAACGGTCACCCCGGTCACAGATGATCGCGACAATAGTCGCGTTTTCCACTTGTTGCGAGAGTCGCAATGCACCGGCGACCGCTCCGCCGGACGAGACACCGCAGAAGATTCCCTCCTCACGGGCGAGGCGCCGCATACAGGCCTCGGCCTCAGACTGGTCGATATCGAGGACCAGGTCCACCGCTTCCGGCACGAAGATGCGCGGCAGGTACTCCCGGGGCCAGCGACGGATCCCCGGGATGCTGGAATTGTCGGTGGGCTGCAGTCCCACCAGCTGGATCTGCGGGTTCTTTTCCTTGAGGAAGCGGCCGGTGCCCATAATGGTACCGGTAGTGCCCATCGAGGACACGAAATGCGTGATCTCACCACCGGTCTGCTGCCAGATTTCCGGGCCGGTGGATTCGTAGTGCGCGCGTGGATTGTCATTGTTGGCAAACTGGTCTAGCACCAGCCCTTCACCCCGCGCCTGCATCGCCAGGGCGAGATCCCGCGCCCCCTCCATACCCTCGTCACGGGAAACCAGCAGCAGCTCCGCGCCGTAGGCGGTCATCGCCGCCTTGCGTTCTGCCGTTGCGTTGTCGGGCATGATCAGGACCATGCGGTAGCCCTTGATCGCAGCGGCCATGGCCAGCGCGATGCCGGTATTGCCACTGGTGGCTTCGATCAGGGTTTCGCCCGGCTTGATACGCCCTTCAGACTCGGCATGCCGGATCATGGACATGGCCGGTCGGTCCTTTACGGACCCGGCCGGATTATTACCTTCCAGCTTGAGAAGGATCTGATTGCTGGTTTCGCCCTGCATACGCTGCATACGGACGAGCGGCGTATTGCCCACGCAATCGGCAATGGTCGGATACTCCGTACTACTCACTGGTATTTTCCCATTCGGTGACTCTGGGCCTATTCAAAACCTGGCGGTCAGCATGATACCCGCGGCCCGGCAGCAAGACTACCCGAGCCGACTCCGTCACGCTGCAGCCGGACATGTCTTGCAGAGGGCATACCCGATGCAGTACAAAGGGTATCACTGCCAAAAACCTCAATAAACACAATGGCCTACCAATCCAATCGGTCCATTCGTGCCACAGCCCTGCGCTTCGGGCTGACCCCGGCACTCCTGCTTACCTTATTGCTGGGGGTTGCGTTCACCTACCTGCAATTCAAGGATCGGGAAGCATTATATCTCAGCCATGGCAGTGCCATAGCGGAACAGACCGCCCACGCACTGGGCTCCCTTGAGCCCCAGGGCTGGGAGGACCTGCTCGGCAGGATACTTGAGCAACCCGAGGTGCTCGGCGCGCACCTGTTCAGGCTACCCCGGGTCGGCGACCGCACAGCACGCGTAATGGGCGCAGAGCTGGTAGCCAACGCCGGGCCCCGGCTGCAGGTTGAGCATGTGCTGCTTGCAAATGCGCCGACTCGCGACAGTACCCCCATCGTGCGCGCGCCTTTCAGTGCCGCCGGCACGGACTATGTGCTGGCACTGCAGCTGCACCCCTCTCCTTTCGGGGTACGCGCCTATCAGGTGCTGATGCTCGGCATACTGGCTTTCCTGCTGTGCGGGATCGTTGCAAGTGTCTGGGCCGTCAGGCTCGCGGACCGGCTGAACCGGGTTTTTGCGCAATTCGGCAATGCCATGACCAGCGCAGCCTCTGGCAACCTCAATGTGCGCATGCGCGACTTCGAAACGCGTGAGATTGGCGACCTGGCAGCCCAGTTCAACCATATGGTTGCCGCACTGGAATTCCAGCGCCGGGAAATACTCGAAAGCCACGAGCAATCACTGGACGACCTGCGTGAAACCCTCGACACCATGGAGGAGCAAAACATCGAGCTGGACCTGGCGCGCAAGAAGGCCCAGGAGGCCAACCGCGGCAAATCCGCGTTCCTTGCCAATACCAGCCACGAATTCCGCACGCCGCTCAACGGCATCATCGGTTTCACCAACCTGCTACTGAAGACAGAAACCAACGAACTTCAGCAGGAATACCTGCGCACCATCCTGCGCTCCTCGGAAAACCTGCTTTCAACCATCAATGACCTGATGGACTTTTCCCGGATCGAGGCCGGCACCCTGGTACTTGACCATGTGCCTGTGGACGTTGCGCGCACAGCAGAAGAGGCACTTCAGATCCTCGCGCCCGCAGCCTACGACCACAATCTCGAGATGGTTTCCATCGCTGACGACCAGCTGCCATCCACCCTGCTTGGGGATCCGGCGCGTCTCAAACAGATTCTGATCAACCTGGTTGGCAATGCCATCCAGCTGTCCCGCAACGGCGACGTTGTCCTGCGCATCAGCTCACAGGTAACCGGCGAATCCCAGAACACCGTCAGAATCAGTGTCAACTTCCCGGGTAATGTCTGCTCCCCCGAGCAGCGTGCAGAAATTCACGTATTGCTGCGCGAGCGCAACATGCCGTCGCAAAGCCAGGCTTCTGCAAATACCCTTGGCCTCGCAATCTCCGGCAGCCTCATCAAGCAGATGGATGGCGTAATGGGGCTGGACGAAAACAGGGACAGCGGTACGACCCTCTGGTTTGACGTGCCGATGGCCGTTGATCGCAACTTCAGTAGTGCCCTGCCGGCAGAAAACCTGAGCGGCAGCCGCTGGCTGCTGATCGACCCGAATTCAAAGACCCGTAGCCAGCTCGCGCGCCAGCTGCGGCGCTGGCAGGCCTCGGTAGTGGAGTTGGAGAACACCCGTGACTACCTGAATGCAATCCAGCAGATGTGGCAACAGAGTGAGCTGCCGGACGCGGTACTCCTTGACGTAAAGGCCTCTGATGAGGAACCCCAGACCCTCGAGGAACAGGTCGCCCGCCTGGTGAACGACTATCGTTGCCGGGTTGTCATCCAGGGGCTGCCGGCGGAGCTGCGCAACTGCTACGACTCCCTGCGCCACCTGGTTGCGGGCTTTATCAGCAAGCCGCTGGCCAGCGATAGCCTGTTACTCATTGCGAAGCGTGTATCTCCTGCCACGACAACCAATGAGAAGCGCAGTGCGCCGGCCGTTGCTACACGCCAGCCTGAGGTGCTTGCCGTCGATGACAACGATGCAAATCGCCGACTGATTGCTGCCCTGCTGGAAAACCTGAAGGTAAAAGTCACGCTGGCGAAATCCGGCGAGGAGGCACTGGAGAAGTTTGCCCTGCAGTCATTCGACCTGGTTTTTATGGATATCCAGATGCCCGGCATGGATGGCATCGAGGCAACCCAGACCATTCGCAGGCAACAGCAGGGAAAACAGCGCACCCCCATTATCGCCATCACCGCGCATGCGGGTACCGAAGAGAAGGCGCGCCTGCTGGCGGCAGGCTTCGATGATTTTCTCGGCAAGCCGATCACCGAAGCGCAACTCGGTCATACTGTCCAGCGGTGGATGCAGCTGGCAATTACAGCAGCCGCGGAGCAGAAGTCGCTACCCGAAACCAGCCCGGTAGATATCGAGAATTGCGTCACCCTGAGCAATGGCAATGTAGAACTTGCACGGGACATGTTGCGCATGCTGCTGGACTCACTACCGGACGAGCGGCAGCAGTTGCTGGACATGCTCGGCACCGAGTCACCCCAGCCCCTGCATGAGCTGATACATCGGCTGTACGGGGGCTGTTGCTACTGCGGCGTGCCGCCACTGCGCACAGCCGCGGAAAAACTGAACCGCACGGCGAAGGCGCGGGTAGAGGAAGGCTGGCACGGCCTGATCAATGACGACCCCGTACTCAGCGGCCAGATCAATGCCGTGGTGCGTGAAATTGGCAAGCTGCTGGACTGGGCGGAAGAAAAAGATATTGATGCCCTGTTTCTTGTCGAGCAGGGCCTGCTGAAACAGGGCTTTTCCTCCTGACGGCCGGATTGGGCTGGCATGGGCATGCACCGGGAAAAATGATCAACCCTCTAGCACAATGAAAGCGAGGGCGAAATCGCGCTCATCACTCAGGCTCAGCAGTACCTTCTGCACCCCCATCTCGCGGGCGAGCCTCTCCGCTGCACCGGCGAGGCGGATATCCGCTGCGCGCCCGGGGCGCCGGATTACTTCGATATCCTGCCAGGATACACCGCCCCCGATGCCGGTCCCGAGCGCCTTGCCGAGCGCCTCCTTGGCGGCGAAGCGCTTGGCGACATAAGCGGCAGCACCCTGCTCCGGCAGTGCCGCCCGCTCCGCCAGCGTCAGCACACGCTCCACAAACCGGTCACCGAACCGCTGCAATGACTGCTCGATGCGTGCAATTGCACAGATGTCGGTGCCAATACTAACGATCATATACCTGCCTGAAGAGTTCACGGCTCTGTAACGGCCTGTCCCCGAGGTGTGGCGCCAGCAGGTTCCTGACCAGCCGCTTTGCCTCTTGCAGCACCCCCTCATCGGAGTAGTCCCCCGCCGCCATCGCGAGCAGAGTTTTGCCATGGTACTCGAAATATCTTTGCGATTCCGCGCCACCGGCAACGAGGCGAAACCCCGAATCCGGAACGAGCGCATAGAGGGACTGCGGCTCAATCGCAAGGGTGTCACCGTTGCAGCGCGTCAGGGGTGGCAGAAATCCGATGCTATCGAGTAGCTGCACCTCGAACCTGCGCAATGCAGCTTCCATAGCCTGCTCACCGCTGACCAGCTGCTGCAGGAGCTGCTGGTAGGCCGCGAAGACCTGGACGTTGGTTTCCGCCACCGGAAGCAAACGCACCATCAGTTCATTGGCGTAGAGTCCGGCGTAAAGGCATTTACCCTTGAGCCAGTTGGGCGCGCCGGCAGATTCGTGTCGACCCAGGGTCTTCAGATCGCCGCGCCCGAGCAATTCTACCAACAGCGGAGAGAATGGTTGCAGGGAGTGCTCGCGCCGGCGCTTTCCCTGCCTGGCACCCCGCGCGACACAGCGCACCAGGCCGAGATCCGTGCTGAGCAAATCCACCAGCAGGCTCGAATCCCGGAACGGACGGGTATGCAATACGAAGGCGGGCTGGAGGCGATCCTGGGTCATTGCTGGTGGATTATTATGATTATCAAGCTGTGGATGCCCGCGAAGCTTTACTCGTCAGTTTTACTCGTCAGTAAAGCCCATACTGCGCAGCGCGCGCTCATCATCGGACCAGCCCGATTTGACCTTTACCCAAAGGTTCAGCATCACCTTTGCGTCAAACAGGGTTTCCATGTCCTGGCGAGCCTGCTGACCGATTTTCTTGATGCGCTCACCCTTGTTGCCGATGATGATTTTTTTCTGCCCCTGCCGCTCTACCAGGATTACCGCAGAGATGTGCAGGATATTGCCCTCTTCCGAGAAATCCTCAACCTCAACCGCCATCTGGTAGGGAAGCTCTGCGCCCATCTGGCGCATGATCTTTTCTCGCACGATTTCCGCAGCGAGGAAACGCGAGCTGCGGTCCGTGATCTGCTCCTCCGGGAAGAAGTGCTCACTTTCCGGCAGGTGCTTGATGATCTCCTTTTCCAGCACATCCAGATTGGTACCGCGCAGGGCAGAGATCGGCACTACTTCAGCATTCGGGTGGCTGCTGGCCAGAGCCTGCAGCTGCGGCAACAGGTCTGCTTTGTCCTCGAGCTGGTCAACCTTGTTGACAGCGATGATCAGGGGGCAGCTGATACCCTGCAACTTCTTTGCCGCAAGCTCATCGCCCTCTGTCCAGCGCGCACGCTCGACCACAAATACAACCGCATCGACATCGCGGGCCGCACTCGCGGCGGCGCGGTTCATATAGCGGTTCATGGCACTGCCCTCACCGGAATGCAGGCCGGGCGTATCCACGAAGATAATCTGGTTGGCACCCTCGGTCTTTATACCGAGCATATTGTGGCGGGTGGTCTGTGGCTTGCGCGACGTAATACAGATTTTTTGCCCGAGCAAGTGGTTCAACAGGGTCGACTTGCCCACATTCGGGCGCCCCATAATTGCGACGTAGCCACAACGGCTGGTTTGGTCTACTTGATCCACTGCCTTACCTCTTACTGGCACCGGTGAGTTTTTCCAGGGCACGGGAAGCCGCCATTTTTTCTGCATTGCGACGGCTGCTGGCCTTGCCTACGGTCGGTTCCTTGAGGCCATCCACGTGGCACTCGACAACGAATTCCTGTGCGTGCTCCACACCACCGACGCTCGCCACCCGGTAATCCGGCAGCGCCCGTTTGTGCGACTGTAACCACTCCTGCAGGCGACTCTTGGCGTCCTTACCCAGCTCATCGAGAGACTGCGCTTCGAGCCGCGATGCATACCAGTCCAGTACACGGGCGCGCGCAGTGTCCATATCACTATCGAGGTAGATTGCACCAATTAATGCCTCAACGGCATCCGCCAGAATTGAGGCGCGCCGGAAACCGCCGCTCTTCATCTCCCCTTCACCGAGATTCAGGTTCGGGCCGAGGTCGAATTCAGTCGCGATTTCCGCGAGCGTTTCCCCGCTAACAAGGTTGGCGCGCAGGCGGCTCAGCTGCCCTTCCCGGGCTTTGGGAAATTTGTTGAAAAGCGCTTCCCCGATGGAGAAGCCAAGGATTGAGTCACCCAGAAACTCCAGGCGCTCATTGTTGCGGCTACCGCATGAGCGGTGCGTGAGTGCGAGCTGCATCAGGCTCGCATCCTTGAAGCGGTACCCCAACCTCAGGGATAACCGCTCCATGTGGATATCTGTCACTGGTTCTCAATTTCCGTCAGGTCTACCAGCGCATCGCAGCAAAGCTCCGGCTGGTTGGTATTGAGCTGCTTGTCAAACTTCATCACCACGTCAACGTTGCTGATCAGCGGCACACGCAGCTCGTAATCGATACTGACAATCGTACCTTCGGTGGAGCTTACTACGCGCACTGCCTTGGTCGGTTCGCCGCGCACGTTATTAATAGTGAAGTAGCGGTCCAGTTCACGCAGGATTTCCCCGCGCTTCATGCTGTCGACATTGTCATTCTTGGCAACGTGGCGAAGGCCTTCCTCGACGTAATAGGCGTCGATATAGGCCGGCCCCATCTTGGAAACACAGGTGAGCGCAAGGCCACCCACTGCGAGTATTCCCAGCAGGCCCCAGTAACTCATACCTTTCTGGTTTTTCATTGTTACGCGCTCCAGTATCTTCATGCGAACCCCCGATTCCCTATTATTTGTTTGTACGGGGACGAGCAGTTACTCGATCCCACCAGCCCGGCCAAAGCTGGGCAGGCTGCCCAGTGCGGGCCAGTTCATCCAGATTGCTACGGCCTTGCCGACGATATCCTCTTCCGGCACGAAACCCCAGGCGCGGCTGTCCAGACTGTTATCCCTGTTATCGCCCATTACAAAATAGTGGCCTTCCGGTACCACCGCATGCTGGTTACGGCTGTACTGGCCCGGCACGTTGCTCTTTTGCATCAGGTGTTTCTTGCCATAAATCTCCTCAAACATGACTGAAGAGTCAGGACGATCCGGCAGGATCTCGGCGTTTGGCACCTGTTCTGCAAGCTGGCCATTAATATAGAGCGTATTGTTAATATACCGAATCTCATCCCCCGGCAAGCCGATTACCCGTTTGATGAAGTAGGTTTCATTCATATGTGGCGGGAAAAACACCATGACATCGCCGCGTTGCGGCTCACCCACATCGATGACCTTGGTCCTGGCCACAGGCAGACGAATACCGTACGCGTACTTGTTCACCAGGATAAAGTCACCGATCTTGAGGGTCGGCACCATGGAAGCTGAGGGAATCTGGAATGGCTCGAACAGGAATGAGCGCAATACGAACACCAGTGCCAGCACCGGGAAGAACGACTTGGCGTATTCGACGATGGCCGGCTCTTCCAGCAGATCTTGCTTCGCCTCGGTAATCGCCTTCGAGTCACTGGGCAGACGACCGCGGCTGCGCTCCTTCTCTAGGCGTTCGGCCGCGGCCTGCCGCTTGGGCGCAAGCCAGAATATATCCAACAGCCAGATTACGCCGGTAATGACCACCAGCCAGAGAAGGATCAGCGGGAAATTGATGTCCATCTAGTTATTAGCTCTTCCTGTTATTGCCTGCTGCTATTGCGTACCGCAACGATACCAGCATTGCACCATCAGCTGTCGACTTTCAACACCGCCAGGAAGGCTTCCTGCGGCACTTCTACCCGACCAATCTGCTTCATCCGGCGCTTACCGGCCTTCTGTTTCTCCAGCAGCTTCTTCTTGCGGGTAATATCACCACCATAGCACTTCGCGGTCACGTTCTTGCGCAGTGCCTTGACCGTGGTTCGCGCCACAATCTGGCCACCGATTGCCGCCTGAATAGCGACGTCGAACATCTGACGCGGAATCAGCTCCTTCATTTTTTCTGCCAGAACGCGCCCCTTGAACTGGGCATTGTCGCGGTGAATGATCAGCGCCAGCGCATCCACCCGATCGCCGTTGATCAGTACATCCAGGCGCACCAGACGTGCCGGTTCGAATCGTGTAAAGCTGTAATCGAGTGATGCGAATCCACGGCTCACAGACTTGAGGCGATCGAAGAAGTCCATCACCACCTCACTCATGGGCAGGTCGTAACGCAACGCAACCTGGCCACCCACGTACTGCATGTCTTTCTGGATACCGCGCTTCTCGACACACAACGTAATCACGTTGCCGAGGTACTCCTGCGGCACCAGGATATTGGCTTCCGCGATCGGCTCGCGCATTTCCTCGATCATGCCGAGGTCCGGCAGCTTCGAGGGGTTGTCCACCATCACGGTCTCGCCGCTGGTCAGCAGCACCTCGTAAACCACCGTTGGTGCCGTGGTAATCAGGTCCAGGTCGTATTCGCGCTCCAGGCGCTCCTGGATGATCTCCATATGCAGCATGCCGAGGAAGCCACAGCGGAAACCAAATCCCAGGGCATCGGAAGATTCCGGCTCGTAAAACAGCGATGCATCATTCAGGGACAGCTTCGCCAGCGCTTCCCGGAAAGCTTCGTAATCATCGGAGCTGACCGGGAACAGGCCGGCATAGACCTGCGGCTTGACCTTCTGGAAGCCCGGCAGCGCCGGTACAGTTTCCATGGTCTTGGCATGGGTGATGGTATCGCCCACCGGCGCACCGTGAATATCCTTGATGCCGGCTACCACGAAACCCACTTCACCGGCCTTCAGTACACCGGTTTCCGTGCGCTTCGGGGTGAACACGCCCACGTTGTCCACCACATGGGCACGGCCCAGAGACTTGGTGACAATCTTGTCCTTGACCCGCAGGGTGCCTTCGACAACGCGCACCAGGGACACAACGCCCAGGTAGTTATCAAACCAGGAATCGATGATCAGTGCCTGTAAATCGCCATCGACATTACCGGTTGGCGGCGGTACCAGGCGCACCAGGTCCTCCAGCACGTCCTCGACGCCCAGGCCTGACTTGGCGCTACAACGGGTCGACTCGGTGGCATCGATGCCGATGATGTCCTCGATCTCTTCCGCGACCTTCTCCGGATCTGCCTGTGGCAGGTCCATCTTGTTCAGTACCGGGATCACTTCGAGGCCCTGCTCGATTGCGGTATAGCAGTTGGCCACGGACTGGGCCTCTACACCCTGTGCCGCGTCCACCACCAGCAGGGCACCCTCACAGGCCGCCAGCGAGCGGGAAACTTCGTAAGAGAAGTCAACGTGACCGGGGGTATCAATAAAGTTCAGCTGGTAGGTCTTGCCGTCGCGTGCGGTGTAATCCAGAGTCACGCTCTGTGCCTTGATCGTGATACCGCGCTCGCGCTCGATATCCATGCTGTCCAGGACCTGCGCGGCCATTTCCCGCTCGGTCAGGCCACCACATACCTGGATAAAACGGTCTGCCAGCGTGGATTTGCCGTGGTCGATGTGCGCAATAATGGAAAAATTGCGGATATGAGACAGGTCTGAAGAGTCGGTCACTACAAAAACTTCATTAATTTCAATAAGTTAATAAAAACCCACCAGGGTTTTCGGGCGGCAAGGATAACCCATTTCGCAAGCTTAGGCACTGACGGCGCAATCCACCCCTCAAAATGAAAAAGCCCCCGGGCTGGCGGGGGCTCCTGAATTGAGTCAACGGGGACCAGCGGCCCTATTCCTCGATCTGGATGGTGCGGAACGCCGGTCGGCCACCGCGGAAGAAGCGGATCGGCAACAGTTCGTTGGCCGGCAAGCCATCCACCACTTTTTCAAAGCTCTCCACATCGTTGACCGCGTCAAAACCCACCTGCGCAATCACATCACCGCTGCGCAGGCCCGCCTTGGCCGCCGGTTTGCCCGGCACCACCTGCTTGACCATCACACCGTCCTTGATGTTCCAGCGCTGCTTGATGCTGTCCGGAATCGGTGTGACCATTACACCCAGGCGACCGCCAACGGCCGAGGGCTCAGGGCGATTCTCGGCAACCTCACCATCAGCTGCACCCAGGGTGCCCACCACCACATCGAGCTTGTCCTTCTTGCCCTTGCGCACAATCGTCATTTCAACTTCCGTACCCGGCATGATCTGGCCCACCACGTGTGGCAGATCGCCGGACTCGTCAATCTTCTTGCCGTCGAAACGGATCACAATGTCACCGTCGAGCAACCCGGCTTCCGCTGCAGGCGAGCCCGGCTCAACCTGGGCCACCAGTGCACCGTGGGGCTTGCGCAGCCCCATGGCCTCGGCCAGGTCACGGGTCACATCCTGGATACCGACACCCAGCCAGCCGCGGTCTACCCGCCCCTTGCCCTTCAGCTGCTCGATCACATTGATGGCCAGGCTGGAGGGAATCGCAAACGAGAGACCATTGGAGCCGCCGCTGCGGGTGAAAATCTGGGAGTTAATGCCGATCACCTCGCCCTCCAGGTTGAACAGCGGCCCACCGGAATTACCCGGGTTGATCGCCACATCACTCTGGATGAAAGGCACATAGTTCTCACTGCGACGGCTTGGAATGCTGCGCCCCATGGCACTGATGATCCCGGCACTCGCAGAGTAATCCAGCCCGAACGGGGAGCCGATAGCCAGTACCCACTCGCCGGCACGCAGCTCGTCGGAATCGCCCCACTCGATCACGGTCAGGTCATCCGCCTCGATCTTGAGCAGCGCCAGATCCGAAAGGACATCCACCCCGATGACCTTGGCGTTATATTCACGCCGATCGCTGAGGCGCACGGTGATTTCATCAGCACCATCAATCACGTGGTTATTGGTCACCACGTAGCCATCCTTCGATACCACAAAACCGCTCCCCATACTGGCAACCGGGCGATCCTGGCGGCGACGCGGCTCCAGCAGGTGACGGAAAATATCCGGGATATCCTGGAACTGCGGCGGCAGCCTGTCAGAAAGGCTTGACTGCCCCTTGTCGACAGTACTGATCTTTACGACGGCGGAAGAATTCTTCTCAACCAGATCCGCGAAATTAGGCAGGTCGGCATAGGCGACTGAGGCAATCCCCAGCCACAAAAGAACCAATACTTGCGTAAATCGTTTCACCATTGGTGCTCTCTCTTCGTTATCTTTTCACAATCTGAGTTTGCGCAGCCGAAACTGCGGCTGCATGAAAGGTTAGTGGATAAAAAGAAAGAAAAGTTCGGAACGAGATTGTTAAGCAACGTTAACCGCGGCGATGGCATGGGTTGCCTTGCCGCAAACACGCAACAGGCGCGGCTCGCGCTCAAGCTTATTGTGGTTGGCGCGCGCAAGCAGGCGGCTCGCACCGGCACCAGCGCCAAAACCGCAGACAGCCCCAATTATGGCCCCGAGATCACTGGCTCCACCGCCAATGGAGTGGCCCGCAACGGCCCCGATTAGCATCGCCAGAAGCGGCAACAGATAGACCGAGAGCGCCCCGAGCGCCAGCGCATTTTCCGGGATACCGATTTCCACGGTGTCGTCTATGGCGAGTTCCCGATGGCTTTCGTCATCCACCAGAACACGGATATGGGAGGTGGAGCGGAAGTAGTCGCCGAGCAGGCCGGTACCGCAACCCGAGCGCGCGCTGCAACCACCGCAGGTGCTCTTCTGGATGGTTTCCACCCAGATAGCGCCCGTCTCTACGGCAACAATGCGACCTTGTTCGGTAATCACGGCACTAAACCTTTCACCTGCCTTGCGTTTGACCCTGAATCTGGCTCTTCGGCCTTACGGACTATTCAGGCCTGGATGGCACAACCGAGTCCGCCAGTTTCTTCGCGGTGTTGTCGGGAATCTCCCCCACCACAGTCACATTGTAACGTTTTGCGCCGGCCTGCAGCAGCCCCATATAGGCAACCGTGGCACCGCGAAATGCGCGGCCTCGAAAAGCCAGCTCCGGCCGGTAGGACTGAACGAATATGGAGAAGACTGCCAGGCCATCCGTAAACACCATCATTTCGCCATCCGGCAGCTGCTTACGGGAAATCTTGCGATAACCTGCCGGAGTCCACTTGAGCGCCCAGCGCCCGGCTTCCAGGGTGCATTCCGAACTGTTATCCACGTGGCGCGCCGCTGCCGTTTCGGGGGACAGCGCCTCGCTGCTCACGGCACCCAGCTTGAGATCTACAAACTGGTACCTCTCGAGCATGCCGCCATCGGCACCGACCAACACGGACTTGAGCGGCAATCCGGTCTCGGCATCCAGGTTCAGCACCACACCAAAGCGGTCATTGTCTTTCGGGCGAACCTCAAGGACCACGGTATCGCGATCGGCGATACGGGCCTGGCCACGCAGGTAGAAATCATAGAGGGCATGGATTCTTGGGTCGGTGACGCCGCTCCACATCATCAGCGGCCCGCTACCCGGCGCGAGACAATGGTTTGCGAGGCTGAGGGTGCTGACCACCTCCCGGGGGCTGCCGCTCATATAGTGGATTCGCTCATGCAGGGCGCCGTCCTTGACCGCGCGCACTACACGCAGCGTGTCCAGCATACCGGCGTGCTCGAATGTCACCAGCCCCTCATAATCCAGCGAGGAAACGGCTGAACCCAGCCGCTTGAGGAGCTCATCCACACGCTCCGGGTCTTCGGTGCTGTGCGCCGGGGCGCCGGCCACAGTCAGCAGGAACACTGGCGCCCACAGGTATCTGGACAACACGGAGCGGATCATAGGTAAATTCCCAGGCTGGTAATCAGCGGCGCTCCGGGGCCTTGTCTTCCTGCTCTTGCTGCGGCGCCTTGTTTGCTTCCGGCGCACTGTAACCAGCGCGCGCATAAGGCAGGAGCCCCTGGGTACCGGTCAGGGCAGACTGTTCCGCATGCTGCGCCATCACCCGGTTGAGGTGCAGCATCAGCTCAGGCGGCGGCGTGCGTCGTTGCACCACACCAGCGGACTGGTCCGGCACGATACGCGGCTGCAGGATTGCCGGAGCACCGGCACTTACAAGCCGGGCAGTGGGCGTCGGGATCGCAAAGCCCGTGGGCTGCGGGGTAGATTGCACAGTCTGCTGGACCGCGCTGGCAGGCGCAGCCGCCAGATCCGAGGTGCCGGCGGGCTGGCCGCCGAATTCACGCACCCCGAGGATCGCCACAAACGCTACTGCTGCGGCCACCGCGCCGCGGCCGAAAGGCCGCCACCAGGTCGGGTCGTTGGAAGCCGGGTTATCAGAGGGTCCGCTGCTGGCGCCGCGCCCGGCTGCGCCGGTATCAGGAGCCTCCTCCGCGATAGCCGCGGAGATACTCCCGGCCAGTCCGGCCGGAACGCGGCAAACTGCATCACGGGCCATGGCACCGCTTGCCAGCTGCATGCGCGACCAGCGCTGCGCGAGTTCGCCATCCGGGTCATCCACCATGGCCTTCAGGACCCGGCGCACCTCGAATTCCGAGGCTTCACCGTCCATCAGCGCAGACAGCGACTCAAATAAGCTTTCCTGTTCATTCCCACGAGTCATGCGGGACCACCTCTCTTTAGACTTTGCAACCCTGATAACTACCGCTTTCTTGTGTTTTTTGTCGCCTGAGGCCTCTCGAGGCTCCCTGCGCACTTCATATGACCCCGATTCCGGCAGTTTGTTTCACCGTCCACCACATTTATTCTGGCGGTCTTTTCTACTTGCGGGCTCAGGCCCCCTCGCTGATCGCCTTGACGCAGCGATCGACAGCCTCACGCGCCCGGAAAATACGTGACCGAACAGTTCCAACGGGACAATCCATCACATCCGCGATCTCCTCGTAACTCAGTCCCTCGAACTCGCGCAGGGTCAGGGCGGAACGCAGGTCTTCGGGCAGATCCGCAATAGCCTGGTGCACAGCCTCTTCCAGCTGCTCCTTGAACAGGTTCTGCTCGGGGGATTCGATATCGTGAAGCAGGTCGCCGCCGGAGTAGTGCTCGGCATCTTCCAGCTCGACATCCGACGCGGGCGGGCGGCGCCCACGACCGACAAGGTGGTTTTTTGCGGTGTTGATGGCGATCCGGTACATCCAGGTGTAGAAGGCGCTGTCGCCACGGAAGTTACCCATCGCGCGGTAGGCCTTGATAAACGCCTCCTGCACCACGTCGTAAACCTCGTGACTGTCCTTGATATACCTGCTGACTACAGCAACGATCTTGTGCTGGTACTTGAGCACCAGTAGATCAAAGGCACGTTTATCCCCTGCCCTGACCCTCTCGACCAGCTGCTGGTCGCTCAGCTGCGCATTCTGCGCTGTCATCCACTACTCCTGAGACCGATGCCTGCTCCGGGCGCCCCCGACACGGTCGCTGATAATTTTCACCGGCGGAGCCGGCTCATTATTACTGATTTCTGTACATTGGGGACAAAATGCCCGGATTAAAGTTCCAGGGGCGTACCAATTACGTTGGCCGATACACCCGACGACTTTTATACTACGCGACTTTTATAATACGCGTACGCGACACCTTAAAGCACGATCGGGTTAAAAACTGCTAAGCATGAGCAAACATCTCTCTTATGACATCCTGGTGATCGGCAGCGGCGCCGCCGGCCTGGCCCTGGCGTTGCACTTGTCGCAACAGCGTCCCGAAAATCGAATCGCCCTGCTGAGCAAGCAGCGCCTGCAGGATGGCTCGACCTGGTTTGCTCAGGGCGGCATCGCCGCGGTGCTGGACCAGTTCGACTCCGTAGAATCCCATGTGCAGGACACAATCAATGCCGGTGGCGGCCTGTGTCACGAAGACGCAGTGCGGTTTACCGTGGAGAATAGCCCCGCAGCCATTCAGTGGCTGATCGACCAGGGCGTGGACTTCACCCGCGAAAGCGAAGGCGGCGAATATCATTTAACCAAGGAAGGCGGACACAGCCATCGGCGCATCATCCACAGCGCCGATGCCACCGGCCGGGCTGTCCACAGTACCCTGATCGAGCGCATTCATGCGGCGCCCAACGTCGACCTGTTCGAGCACCATATTGCGCTGGACCTGATCCGCCAGCCCAACCCGCGCACCAAGCGGTTTCGCTGCGCAGGCGCCTATGTGCTGAATAAATCGAGCGAGTCTGTCGATGTTTTTGGCGCGCGCGCGGTGGTACTCGCCACCGGCGGCGCCAGCAAGGCCTACCTCTACACCAGCAACCCCGACGGTGCCAGCGGCGACGGTATTGCCATGGCCTGGCGTGCGGGCTGCCGCGTTGCCAATATGGAGTTCAACCAGTTCCACCCCACCTGCCTGTATCATCCAGAGGCCAAGTCGCTGCTGGTGACAGAGGCTTTGCGCGGGGAAGGCGCGCACCTGAAGCTGCCGAATGGCAAGCGCTTTATGAAGCGGTTCGATAAGCGCGCCGAACTTGCACCGCGGGATATTGTGGCCAGGGCGATCGACCATGAGATGAAACGCCTCGGTGCCGATTGCGTATTCCTGGATATTTCCCACAAGGACCCCGAGTTCATCAAGAGCCACTTCCCGACGGTCTACCAGAACTGCCTGCAGTACGGCATCGACATCACCCGCGAGCCAATCCCGGTGGTACCGGCGGCACACTATACCTGCGGTGGTGTGATGGTAGACAGCGACGGCAAGACCGACCTCGACCAGCTGTATGTCATCGGCGAAACCGCTTTCACCGGCCTGCACGGCGCCAACCGCATGGCCAGCAACTCCCTGCTCGAGTGCCTGGTCTACGCCCGCTCTGCGGCCAATCATATCGTGGCCACCATCGACGAGGTGGAAGTGCCCCGCAAGGCGCCGGCCTGGGATGCGTCGCGGGTTACCGACTCCGACGAGGATGTTGTGATCTCGCACAACTGGGACGAGCTGCGTCGCTTTATGTGGGACTACGTGGGCATTGTGCGCACCCGCAAACGCCTGGAGCGGGCCCTGCATCGGGTCAAGCTGCTGCAGGACGAGATCCTCGAGTACTACGCCAACTACAAGGTCACCAGCGACCTGATTGAGCTGCGCAACCTGGCGGTGGTCGCCCAGCTGATCATCGAGTCTGCCCTCGATCGCAAGGAGAGCCGCGGCCTGCACTACTCGCTCGATTACCCCGGGCAGCGCGAGCTGGCCATGGACACCATCCTGGTACCGCCAAACTTCGCCAACCAGGCGCACGTGGTTTAGCCAGTTACTCTACGCCAATACATCTGGTGCCAGCGCACCAGATGTTAACCGCAGCCCATCTGTAAGCGCCCGTCATTGCACATCGTTGGAAAACCTGACAAGGTCGATATCGATTTGCAACTTACTCAAAAAAAACGGGAAAGACCATGAAAGCACTGGCTTCATCGGTCGGCCTGGTTGCGTTTCTTACCCTGTCGACCGCATCTCTTCACGCTGACACTAAAGAATATATCTATCACGATCCGGAAGGCGCAGCCGGCTCCGAGGTCGTTCATGTAGACGGCGATACGATAAAAACACGAGTAGAAATCAAATTTAACAATCGGCGAGTAAGGATCGCGGAGTCGTATCGGCTAGACGAAAACGGTTATCCAAACTACATCACAAGAGAAGGCGTGAGTCCGTTTGGAGCTAAAATCGACGACACGTACAAGGTAATTGAATCGAAAGCAACGTGGAGCGGAATTGACGAAAATGGGAGCAAAACGCTCTCGTCACCCCACTTTTTCATCCCGAAAAACATGGGAGTATTCCTGACGACAACTCTCGTAAAGGCATTACTGGAAGATGCGAATCAGTCAGTAAATTTGCTTCCCCAGGGCACTGCAAAGTTGATCAAGCTTGACCAAGCAACCCTCAACAAAGGCGGCGAGGAAACAAGTCTGATCCTTTACGGCATCTCAGGCATGGGGTTCCTGCCAGAAACATCCTGGCACACAGAAAATGGCGACTTCTTTGCAACCAGTTTCCGAGGAGGATCCTGGGTTATCGCAGAAAGTGGGTGGACAAAAGATGAGCTCGGCCCACTTATCCAAAAGCAACTGACCGCTGAAACCAGCTTCCTAAAGGGGATAGCAAACGCAAACACCCACAAATCTTCAGCGCCAGTGTTAATCGAAAACGCCAATATCGTCGACGTTGAAAACGGGAAACTGCTCACTGAACAGAATCTTCTGATCCAAAAAGGCAAAATCGTAAAGATTAGCGGGGAACCAATTAAGGAAAAAAACGCGACCCGTATCAACGCAGCGGGAAAATCCGTTGTTCCAGGACTATGGGATATGCATGCGCACATGTCGCCCATGGACGGCACGCTGAATATGGCAGCGGGCGTTGTGAATGTGCGTGATATCGGCAACAGCCATGACAACATTATGCACATAGAAAAGCTGTTCCAGTCCGACGATGTCATTGGTGGCAAGCTCTACCCTTCCGGCTTTATGGACGGCGAAAGCGAGAACTCCGCTCGCAATGGCATGACTGCAGCGAGCCTCGAGGACGCCCTCAAGCATATCGATTTCTTCGCGGACAACGGCTACGTGCAGGTGAAATCCTACAGTTCCATCAAACCGGAATGGGTCAAGCCCATGGCGGAACGTATCCACAGCAGGGGCATGCGCTACTCAGGACACATCCCCGCATTTATGACCGCCGAGGAAGCGGTGGACGCTGGCTTCGATGAGATACAGCATATCAATATGCTATTCCTGAACTTTATGGACCGGATAGATACCCGCGAGCGCCTGCGCTTTACCGAGGTCGGCGAGCACGCGCACGAGCTGGACCTGGAAAGTGAGGAGGTCGAAGCATTTCTGGATAAGCTGGCAAGGAAAGGCACAGTCGTCGACGCTACAATCGCAGTATTCAACGAACTTCTGATGTCCAGAGAGGGCGAAGTCAGTCCGGAACTGGCGAGCATTGCCGACCACCTGCCCGCAAATGTCAGGCGGCAGAATGTTGGCAGCTGGCTTGATATAAAACCAGAGCATCGACACGCTTACGCCAAATCTGCAGAAGCCCTGCTTGAAATGATAAAGAAAGCGCATGATCACGGGGTCACCCTGGTGGCTGGTACCGACGGCATGCCTGGCTTCATCCTCCATCGGGAACTGGAGCTCTATGCAAAAGCCGGGATTCCTAACGCTGATGTACTTCGAACAGCCACGGTCAACGCGGCGAAGACCATGAATGCCTGGGACAGGACCGGCTCGGTTGAAGTCGGCAAGGACGCGGACCTGGTGTTAGTAGAAGGAAACCCACTGGAAGACATCAGTGCACTGCGCAATACGGTCCTTGTGATTGAAGGCCAGAACCTGTACCAGCCAGATGCACTCTATAGCGCCATGGGTATCCAGCCATTTATCAAATCAGTAGATTTCGAAATAGCACAGGCTCAATAGAGCACACTCATCACAGAATAAACGGGAAAGACCATGAAAGCACTGGCTTCATCGGTCGGCCTGGTTGCGTTTCTTACCCTGTCGACCTCACCTCTTCACGCCGAGACCATTGAATACATCGTTCATGATCCGGAAGGCCCCATGGGCTCCATAGTTTCCAATACCGAAGGCAACACCACCCAAACGAAAGTTCAACTGAAGTTTAACAATCGCAGGGTTTCAATCGAGGAGTCCTTCAAACTCGATAAGCAGCAATATCCGGAATACATTCGGGTCAAGGGAGAGAGCGCAGGTGGCGCACCCGTGGACGAAACCTATACCCTGATTGATGGAATCGCCACATGGAAAGGAATTGACGAGAGCGGCAGCGAAAAAATCTCCCAGCCGCACTTCTTCTTCCCGGCCAAGTCTTCTGTTGCTCTTTACAATGCCTTCGTCCGCACGCTTCTTGCCGACACGGACAACACCATAGACCTGCTGCCACAGGGGACCGCCTCTCTGCACAAGCTGGATACGGCAACGGTTAGCAGGAATGGAGAAAAGCAGACCGTCTACCTTTACGGTATTTCAGGGCTCGGTTTCCTGCCGGATACCGCATGGTTTACCGAAGACGGTGAATTCTTTGCGAATAGCTGGCGCAACGGGGCACGCTTTGCCGCAAAGAGTGGCTGGCAGCGTGAGCACCTGCAGGAACTGTTCACCAAACAGACTGCGGCAAATGACAATTACCTGAAGGGCATCGCCAAAGCGAATACCCACAAGTCTTCAGCACCCATAGTCATCGAGAATGTGGGCGTCGTGGATGTGGTCAATGGCAAACGCCTGCCGCAACAAAACGTACTTGTCAAAGATGGAAAGATTGCAGCCATCAGCAAAACCGCCATTACAGAAGAAAATGCAACCCGTATCGATGCCAGTGGCAAAACCCTGGTGCCGGGACTGTGGGATATGCACGGGCATCTCTCTGCCATGGCGGGCACGCTCAATATGGCCGCGGGCGTTGTGAATGTGCGCGATATCGGCAACAGCCATGACAACATTATGCACATAGAAAAGCTGTTCCAGTCCGACGATGTCATTGGTGGCAAGCTCTACCGCTCCGGCTTTATGGACGGCGAAAGCGAGAACTCCGCTCGCAATGGCATGACTGCAGCGAGCCTCGAGGACGCCCTCAAGCATATCGATTTCTTCGCGGACAACGGCTACGTGCAGGTGAAGTCCTACAGTTCCATCAAACCGGAATGGGTCAAGCCCATGGCGGAACGTATCCACAGCAGGGGCATGCGCTACTCAGGACACATCCCCGCATTTATGACCGCCGAGGAAGCGGTGGACGCTGGCTTCGATGAGATACAGCATATCAATATGCTATTCCTGAACTTTATGGACCGGATAGATACCCGCGAGCGCCTACGCTTTACCGAGGTCGGCGAGCACGCTCACGAACTGGACCTGGAAAGTGAAGAGGTTTCGGATTTCCTCGACAAGCTCGCCAGGAAAGGCACAGTGGTCGATGCCACCGTATCCGTATTCAACTGGCTGCTACAGGCGCGTGAGGGAGAGATGAGCCCGGAACTGGCAAGCATTGCCGATCACCTGCCGGCAAACGTACGCCGCAACAACCTGGGTACCTGGCTCGATGTGCCCAAGGAGCACCGCCACGCCTACGACAAGTCTTCTGCAGCCCTGCTCAAGATGCTGAAAAAAGTACACGAGCACGGTGTCACCATGGTGGCCGGCACCGATGGCATGCCGGGCTTTATCCTGCACCGGGAACTGGAGCTGTATGCAAAGGCCGGCATTCCCAACGCCGATGTACTGAGGACGGCCACGGTCAACGCAGCAAAGATCATGAACGCCTGGGACAGGACAGGCTCGATAGAAATCGGCAAGGACGCCGACCTGGTGCTGGTGGACGGTAACCCGCTGGAAGACATCAGCGCGCTGCGCAAAACCACACTGGTGATCGAGGGCCAGAACCTGTACAAGCCGGATGAGCTGTACGCGGCCCTGGGCATTGAGCCATTTACTGACTCCATCAAGTTCGAGATCCCGCAGGCCCGGTAACTACGGGCTTACAAAGCGATCAACCGAAGCAGCGGGCTGTCCTGCCGGGGCAGCCCGCAATCGCTGGCACTTTGCTACCAGCGCAACATGCCGTGCAGGTAGTGCCAGTCATCTCCTGAAACCGAGTCACGACCGAGCACCAGACTGAATCGCTCACCGGTTTCGCACACCCGACCCTTCAGAATTACCAGCCACGGCCAGAGCACCTGCTCGCCACTGAGGTGTATTTCCTGCTCCTCTGCTGCGCCCTGCTCCCTCCAGAAAAGGCTGCCATCACGGGCAAGTAACAGCCCCCGGGACTTTGTCAGCTGCGCCCGTTCACGCAGGGAAAGCAGGATTGCGAGGCATGCGAGTAACAGCCGGAGCAGCCACGGCAATGGCATAAGCAGTAGAGCGGCAACGACTGTTGCGGTGATCAGCAGCTGGACGACGGATAACTGGCGGGAGGGCTCAACGACACAATGAAGGCGCGGCCGGCGCCCGGACTTGGGTGCCGGCGCAGAATGACTATTCCTGAAGACCGGTGTTGGCACGGATGATTTCTACGATTTTCAGGAGCTCCGGATCTTCCGGATCCTCGCGCTTCAGAAACCAGGCAAACAGATCCTGGTCTTCACATTCGAGCATGGCCTCATAGCGCTTCTGGTCTTCTTCCGGCAGCTGGTCGAAAATATTCTCGACAAACGGCATCAATACCAGATCCAGCTCCAGCATGCCGCGGCGGCTGGCCCATAACAGGCGGTTGCGGTCCATACTACGGACTCCTTCAGGGTAACTGGGCGCGGAGTATACCGCACTGGAAACGCTCTTGAAATCAGCGCCCATCGGCCCCATCTAGAGGATCAACCAGATCAATACCGACGGATCCCAAAGGCACGAATAACACCATGGCAGACACTTCCTGGCAGCAATTCCTTACAGGCCAAGGTGCGGAGATAACCCCGCAGGGCGCCAAATTTCCAGCGACAGAGGCCGGTCTGCGCCTTTTTGACCTCAGCCATCTGGGGCTGATGCAGGTCGCCGGCGCCGATACCCAGAAGCTCCTGCAAGGCCAGCTGACCTGTGATGTAACCAACCTTGCCACGGGAGGCGGCTGTTTCGGCGCCCACTGCAACCCCAAGGGCCGCATGATCAGTGCATTCCACCTGCTGAAAGAGTCCGAATCCTCCGTGTATTGCAGCATGCCCAGAGACCAGGTTGCTGCCGCCACGGCGGCACTGGGTAAATACGCGGTGTTCTTCAAGGCGGACGTTACCGACGTCAGCGAGAAGTGGCGCGGCTTTGGCCTGGCTGGAGCAACTGCAGTGGAAGCCGCCGCAGGGATCGCCCGGCCGGGGGTACTCGTAGACAAACTGACAGACTCGATCGCCGTGTTGTGGACAGCGACAGAAACTGCAGAAGCACTGTGGCAGGACCTGGCCAAGCAGGCGAGCCCAGCCAGCACCTCGGACTGGCAACTGGAATTGGTGCGCGCCGGCTTGCCAGAGGTAAGCGCGGCTACCGCCGAACAGTTCATCCCGCAGATGATCAACCTGCAGGCACTCGGCGGGGTGAGCTTCGACAAGGGCTGTTACACGGGTCAGGAAGTGATTGCCAGGATGCAGTTCCGGGACGCCAACAAGAAGCGCATGTTCCGGCTAGTTACTACTGCCGGGGAGCAACCGCAACCCGGTAGCGATGTCCTGCTGGAATCCGGCAAAGCGGCCGGCGAGGTGGTGACCGCAGCCGGGAATGCAGACGGTGTCGAGTTACTCGCGGTCCTGAATAAGAAAGATGTCGCCGGTGACAGCGGCTTTTTGCTGCCGGACGGACGCGAACTGGCGCTTGCCGACATCCCCTATGATGGAGACTTCAACCCGCTGGAAGGCTAGCGCACAGGTAGCCTGAGGTAGCCTGAGGTATTAGAAGAGCGAGTCCGGGTCCGGCACAGACCAGTCGACAGGGGCAAAGCCCCTGCCCTCCAGCCACTGGTTCGCCCTGGAAAAGTGGCCGCTGCCAAAGAAGCCGCGATGCGCCGACAGGGGCGATGGGTGTGGTGACTCCAGAACCAGATGCCGGTCGCGGTCGATGGCGGCGCCCTTCTTCTGCGCGTAACTGCCCCAGAGCATGAATACCAGACCTTCCCGGCGCATATTCAGGGCCTCCACCACAACATCCGTAAACTGCTCCCAGCCCTTTCGCTGGTGAGACCCGGCCTTGCCCCGTTCCACCGACAAGGTGGCATTCAGCAGCAGAACGCCCTGCTCGGCCCAGGACTGCAGATTGCCGTGGGATGGCGGCATCAGCCCGAGATCCGCGTAGATTTCCTTGTAGATATTCTGTAGCGACGGCGGCGTGGGGATACCCGGCTTAACCGAGAACGCCAGCCCATGCGCCTGTCCCGGACCGTGGTATGGGTCCTGCCCCAGTATCACAACCTTGACCTGCTCAAAAGGCACCGCGGTAAACGCGCTGAAAATCTCGTCACCCGGAGGGTAAATCGCCTTGCCGGCCATTTTTTCATCGCGCAGGAACTGGCGCAGCGCGACCATATACGGCTTGTCGAATTCGGCCTGCAGCACTTCCAGCCAGCAGGCTGGCAGGGCCGCCCGGCCGGCCTGTTCAGAGAAATTGGTCGCGGCGCTCACACTCTGCTCTTTTCGGTTTGGGGTTTCGGTTTGGGGTTTCTGTTTGGGCTTCTTTTCAAACCCGATTCGGAAGCCCCGGACGTTGCCACACGCTACCAGCTAATGCAACGCGGGAGAAACAGAATTGAGTAGTCACATTTAGTTGCCGGCCAGCGATGTTCCGGCGGCCCATCGGCAAGCCCGGGTGGTACAATCCCGCCCCAAACAGCAAATATAAAGCGCAAGACGCCCCGCTCCCCCTGTCGGTCGGCTCGATTACCGGAACAACAATGAAAAAACTTCTCGCAGGAATCCTCGGCACCGGCCTCCTGGTCGCAGCCCTGACTGTCTGGACAAACCATCACTATCAGACCGTTCGCAATGGCGAGCTGACGCTGCAGGGGCTGGTCGCGCCGGTACAGGTGCGCTACGACCACTACGGCGTACCCCACATCAATGCCGAGAACCTGAACGATCTGTACCGCGCACTTGGCTATGTGCATGCCAAGGACCGACTGTTCCAGATGGACCTGATGCGACGGCTGGCCAGTGGCCGCCTGGCAGAATTGTTCGGCCCCGAGCTGGTGAAGACCGACACCCTGTTCCGTACGCTGGGTATACGCGCGCATGCAGAGCAATACGTCCACAAGCTGGACATGAACACACCGGCAGGCCAGGCCCTGACAAGCTACCTGGCCGGCATCAATGCGTTTGTCGCGCAGGAAACGTTGCCGCTGGAATTTGACCTGCTCGGCGTCAAGCCGGAGCCCTTTACGGCAGTAGACACTATCAGTGTGTCCGGCTACCTCGCCTACAGTTTTGCCATGGCGATGCGCTCGGAACCACTGATGACCAGGATCGCTGCAACACTCGGCAAAGAGTACCTTGCTGACTTCGACCTCCAGTGGCAGGAAGGCGGTGTTCTGGAAAAGCTCTCCCCGCAAACACTCGCGTCCCTCGGCGAAGTGGCCGCCCTGACCGAACCCGGCCGCGGACTGCCGCTGTTCGAGGGCAGTAACGCCTGGGCCATTGCCGGCACACGCAGCGCCTCCGGCTTCCCGATCCTGGCAAGCGACCCGCACATTAGCTTCTCTGTCCCGGGCGCCTGGTGGGAAGCACACCTGAACGCGCCGGGTTTCGAGCTCTATGGCCATCACCAGGCACTGGTGCCGACCGCCCTGCTCGGACATAACAGCGAGCGCGGCTGGGGCCTGACAATGTTCCAGAACGACGATATGGACTTCTACCTGGAAGAGCTGAACCCGGAAAACCCGACACAGGTTCGCGTGGGCGATGGCTGGCAGGAAATCATCAGCCGCGAAGAGAAAATCCAGGTCAAGGGCCAGGATCCGGTAGCGGTCACCATCCGCGCAACACCGCGCGGTCCGATCATCAATGACGTGTTCGACGGATTCGATGGCCGCCAACCCGTATCCCTGTGGTGGGCGTTCCTGCAGACAGAGAATCCGATGCTCGACGCACTGTACAAGATGAATCACGCAGACAGCCTTGAGGCGTTCGGCAAGGCCGTCAGCGGCATTCATGCACCGGGACTGAATGTGATGTATGCCGATGCCGAGGGCAACATTGCCTGGTGGGCAGCCGCAAAGGTGCCGAACCGGCCCGCGCACGTACAACCGTGGCTGATCCTCGATGGCGCAAGCGGCAATGATGAACCCGATGGCTTCCATCCGTTCAGCAGCAACCCCCAGGAAGTGAATCCGGAGCGCGGCTATATCGTCTCCGCCAACCACCAGCCACAGAATGCGCAGCCAGTGCCGGGTTACTACAACCTTCCTGCGCGCGCGCGTCGAATCGACCAGCTGATTGCCGGCAATTCCAGGCCACTGGATCTGGGCGACAATATGGCCATCCAGATGGATGACGGCAGCGATTTTGCCCTGCGCGCACTGGACCGCATGATTCCCGTGGTGGAAAACCTGGCACGGGGTAACGCGCAGCAAGAGCCGCTACTGCAAGCGCTGCAGGCGTGGGACGGCCAGTTTTCACTGGAGTCCATCGCGGCAACAGTATTCACGGAATGGCAGTATCAGGTCGCCCGGGCGGCTTTTCATGACGAGCTCGGCGAGAGCTTCTTCGGCCTGCTGGTGCGCACCCGCTCGATAGACCACGGCTTCTACAACCTGGTGGAAAACCCGGAGTCGCCCTGGTGGAACAATAGCGAGAACCCGGAACTGGGTGGCTTTGAGGGGGCAATCGCAGCGGGCTGGAGCAACGCAATCGCCGTCCTGCAGGAAAAACTGGGCGAGGATACCAACCAGTGGCAATGGCAGGCGGTCCACACTTTCGAGCAGGAGCACCCGATGGGCAAGATTGCCTTACTCGACCGCTTCCTGAACGTGGGCCCGGTGCCTGTCTCCGGCAGCCACGCGGTACCCAACAACCTGTCACAGCGTTTCGGTAGCGGCCACCAGGCCGTCAAGTCCGGCCCCTCGACCCGTCGCCTGATCGACTTTGGCAGCGCTGAAAACAGCCTTGGCATTCTGCCCGCGGGCCAGTCTGGCAACCCGTTTGACGCGCACTTTGAAGATCAGCTGCCCCTTTATGTCCAGGGGAAATACCGTACCCAGCTGATGGATGAAAAGCAGATTACGGAGAAGACAAGCAGCACCCTGCTGCTCACGCCCTGACGGCTATCCTGTCGGCCCGGCGGTAGCACACACCGGGCTGGCAGTTTTTGACTAATGAAATGTTCGTGACGACTGACTGTCGATTACCGATCAATTACCTCTCGATGGAAATTGATACGGGCTCGATGGAGAAGAGTACGTCGCGGGCCGAATACTGATCCTTGGTGCCTGATCCGTAGCGCCAGTAACCCTCACTGTTTCCCGTCTGCGTAAACCGGTAGAGGATACCTGCACCGTCCTCGCCAAAGGCATAGCGCCTCAGCTCTGCGGTCTCACTATTGTCGAGCAGGGAGAAGCCCAGCAGGTGATCCAGACGCGAGTTCGGAATCGCCATACCTGCGCCCTGGTCCGCAACATAACCGAAGGCCTCATTTTTAACCGTAGGCGCGCCATTGAGGGACAGGCTGTGAGTGCCATAGTTGTAGCGGTCTCCACGGCTCAGTACCGACAGCGTCATACCCTGCGCACCGAATTGATCCTTACCGCTCGCAAACTTTGCCTGACGTGCATCGATCAGGACGAGGTTGCCCGCACCCAGCACGGTCATCTCTTTTTTGCCAAGGTCGACCAGGATGCCGGTATCTTCGTCCACACCAAATCCCAGCCTGCGCGACGGCGCCTGTGACTCCAGCGAGCGAACCAGCCTGCCCAGCCGCCCCTTGCGGTCAAAGTGCTGATCCACGATACCGGCATCAAAAAATCCAATGCCCTTGCGTAGCACCAGCTGCCCGCTCTCCTGCGCATTGATCCCCGCGTACTCGTTACCGGGCGGGACTGTGAGCGCAGCAAGCGAGCTGCCCCCCGCTATCATCGGGTCGCTCATAATCGCCGCCCCGGCACTGGTGCCACCGACCACAGCACCTTCGGCGAGCCGGCGTCTGACAGCAGTCATCAGGGGGGAGTCTTCGCCTTTATCGGTCAGCATGGTGCCCGTTATCCGGGTCTGGTCACCACCAACAAACCAGATACCGCCGACAGCGTTCAAATTCTCCGGTAGAGCTGCATCAAATGCGCCCTTTGCCCAGGTGCTTTCATCAACATACGGTGTAGAGCGGTCGTCCCTCAAGGCTACCGGAAGTACATGGACGTGGCCGTTAAAACCATGCGCTGCAAGATCAGTAGCGAACTGCTTTGCATAGTGTGCCGGCCTTCCTGAGGCCGCGGGGATGATCGCAACGTCGGGCGCGTCCTCGGGAATAGCGGCAATAAACTGCCTGTATACATCTTCGTTGTCACTACGCAGGGCACCGCCGACGATCATCAGCTTTCCTGCACTGTATGCGCCCACGGAAGCAGTCAGCGCAAGAGCACCGGCAAGGTACCGAATCAACTTCAATCCCATTATGTAATTCCCTATGTAATCCCTTTGTCGTTATTCCTGTGCGAAGCGTCCGAGCGCGTCCCGGCATTTACCCTCCAGGTACTGCCAGTTACCCCGGGCCATGACAGAGCGAATCTCAAAGTTCGACGGATCCACGATGCTCAAGTCCGCATCGAGTCCGGCAGCGATCCCACCCTTGCCGCCAAGCCCCAGCACTGTTGCCGGATTGGAGGTGACGGACCGGAGAGCGTCGACGAAGGAGACACCCTCCTCCTGTACCGCGCGCCGTAATTCCCCGAAGAGACTGGCAACCGATGCAACGTCCAGGCTTTTCAATAATCCGTTTTCACAGAAATCCGGAAGCGAACCCTGGCCATCAGAAGACATGATTATGCGTTCAACAGGCACACCGGCCTGGATTGCGAGCTTCAATGCATGACTTGCGCGCACTTCGCCGCTTTCAAGAATTGCATCCGTCGTCGAGGCAGTGAAATCGATATAGCCACCGGACTTGGCGAATTCGATACCCTGTGCCAGCAGGGCGCGATTCCGGTTGATGTGGGTAGGATAAAATTGCTCGGCGGGGAGATCTGAATGCTCCAGCGCATCGAACAGCGGATCCAAACGCCCTTTGCCATCGCCCACATGAATACTGAGCACGCCTTTCTTCCCGCTTAGCAGGCCTGCCACGCGGGCGTCGGAGGCTACGCGAACGAGTTCCTCGGTTCTCGGCTGGGACGAGCGATGGTCTGAAATTGCAAGCTCACCGACGCCGATGACATTCTGCATAAAAACAATATCGGAACGCACGCTGCCGGTGACAGTCATCACCGGAAACTCGTACGACCCCGTGTGCATGTAGCAGGAAAGTCCCTGCTCACAGAGCGCACGGAACTTCCCGTACAAGTCATTTAGTGTGCGCGTGGTTGCGTCCGTACCCAGGACACCAACCACGGTCGTAACCCCCGAAGAGAATGCCTCAACGGGATCCAGCTCCGGGGTTCTGGACGCGAAACCACCCTCCCCGCCGCCACCGGCAATGTGAACAAGAGAATCCACCAGTCCGGGGATGAGCCATGCACCACTCGCATCGATGGTCTCGCCCAGCTCAGAGGGCAGCTCAAGTCCTTCACCGAGCTGTGAAATCTTCTCTCCAGCAACCAGTACATCCTGCACACCGAGATCTTCTGGTGCAAAAACCCTGGCATTTTTTATTAAAACTATCTTTGGCATAAAAACTTCTTAAAACCCTGTCAGAACCGCCAGCATCACCGCCACGGAAGACAGCAAAAACAGCCACCCGATTAAAGGCAGCGCGAACCGAACCCAGATACCCCACTCCAGGCGCGCCGCACCCAGACAACCCATCAGGGCCGCAGAAGTTGGCACAATCACATTACTGAAGCCATCACCCAACTGAAACGCCAGCACTGCGGTCTGGCGGGTTACACCCACCACGTCCGCGAGAGGTGCCATGATCGGCATTGTCAGCGCAGCCTGGCCGGAGCCGGACGTTATAAAGAAATTGAACACGGTCTGGAACAGTAGCATTACCCAGGCAGACAAAACCGCAGGCACATCGGCAAGCGCAGAGCCGACGGAATGCAAAACCGTATTCAGGACGCTCGGGCTGGTCGCATCATCGCCCCCGAGAAGCAGTACAACACCTTTGGCAAAGGCCACTACCATTGCAGCGGGCAACAGCTGCTGGGCACCTTCCCTGAACGCGGCCGCAGCCCGGTTAGCAGTCAAGCCATTGAGACGAAAGAGAATCGCAACTACGGCAATCACAAGCCCCACGGTGAAGAACTGTGTTGCAATCTCAGGCAGGAAATAGCCGCGGCTCACAACACCCCAGACCATCCAGGCGATACCGCCAAGGAAGAGTAGCAGTACGAGGCCGTCACCACGGACCAGGGCCGTCGTGGACTCCGATGCGTCCAGTGTTGCGCGATGCTGACTGTCAGATTTATATGGCAGCGAGGATTCCGGGTTTTGCAGGACCCTGCGCGCATAATAGTGGGTATATACCACCAGGCACAGCGTCACTACAGCCCACAGCGCCATCCTGGGAAGACTACCGGACATCAACGGCACATCGGCAATGCCTTGCGCAATGCTTACACCAAAAGGGTTCATCCAGGACGTCGCAAACCCCAGCTGGGTGGCGACATAAGTCACAAGAACCGCGGTAATGCTGTCGTATCCCATTGCTATCAATGCCGGAACGACGATGAGAGTAAAGGGAATTACCTCTTCACCCATGCCAAAGACGGCCCCGCCCAGGGAAAACATCAGGCAGAGTATCGCCAGGTACAAGGAACCGGGTATCGCCTTACGCGCGATCACCAGGCGTAACAGCCGCTCCACACTACCGCTGGCAAAAATCAACCCGAACGCGCCGCCTGTCAGCAGGACAAACGCGAATACACCGATGGACGCGCCCCACTTGGTGCCTGAAACCATGCCCTCAAAGGCAAAATTCAAAAGGCCGATATCGCCGCCTTCCGCAAAAAATGGCACACCTCATGCAAAAATCGGATAGCCATAAAAATCGCTGAAATCATCAGTTGGAAAATCGGGGCTGAACCCGCCTTCCTCAACGATATCTGCCTTCAGTGCCTCGGGCCAGAGCGGCGATTCCGGGTCGAACGGGGCGCGACTGAAATTTGCTGGTGATGCCGTGCCGCTGGAGCTACTGGCCTGCACCATCGCAGTATTGAACCACTCGACCGAGTCGCTCAACTGAAAATCGAATGTACCGACTACGCTGGCGCTATCATATTCATCCTGGGTCGCCACATATGCATTGGTATTGAATTCGCAAAATTCACCAAACGAACCAAAACCAAATTGCTCATCCGCGCACCCACCGTCCCCAGCTTCTTCTGCCTGGTCGTAGTACATTGCAAACAGGTCATTGAAACTGGGATAGATACCCTGCTGGCTCGGCCTTACTGAATTTGCGGTTGCGGCCCTGTCGCGATCATAAAGCGCATTCCGGGTGAATATGTCTGCGACCAACATCGTGTGACTGCGCTCACCTTTACGCCCCCATACCCAGTTCAGGTTATACTTACCCTCGTCGGTACTCGCCGTCGAATTGCCGTGGGAAAGGCTGAGTTCACTGCCTTCATAGTCATCGCGCAGAACAAAGTTGACTACGCCCGCAACAGCGTCCGCACCATAGGTTGCCGCAGCACCACTCGGCAGCACCTCGATTCGCTCGATTGCCGACAACGGAATTGAGTTTACATCTACAAAGGATTCCTGCCCCTTCGCAAAGGAGCTGACCGATACCCTTCGCCCGTTTACCAGGACCAGAGTCGACGCCGCGCCGAGCCCGCGCAGGGATACGCCCGCGGCACCCACCGGAGTATTGCTTGAAAGTGGGCCGGCCGTCGTTGTCGAGAAGGTACCGCTCCCTCCTCCGGTCTGGGTAAGCTGCTTGAGCAACTCGATCGGTGAGAGCGCGCCCGAAGCGTCAATCTCCTCCCTGCCAATCTGGACCACCTGCACTGCGCCTTCGGTATCCAGCCCCTTGATATGGGTACCGGTTACAACAACTTCCTCTACTGGCTGACTTGCCTGCTCGACGCCTTGCTGGGCATTGGCAACGCTACATACCAGCGAGCAACCGATCGCAGCCTGGATAGCACGGTAGAGCCGTGTTCTTCCCTTCATAGTTTATTCCCTCAGTTTCCTAGACCTGTGTCCTTGATTTTGTTGTGGGTGCAGCCGCACACTGCGCAACTTTTCCAAACTGCGAGCACCGGAACACAGCACAAGGCACTGCGAATAGACGCAGTGATGCAATGCGAATTAAAGGAGAATCGGATTGATTATCTGAAGGATGGAGAAATGTCCCGACCAAGCAGATCCTTATGCAGCAACGGACACCTCATATGAAGTGCTTCCGGTGTTGCAGCAAGAACGCTACTCGTCGAACCACTCACTCAGGTAGTAGTCTGCGGAGCAGCGCTTAACAGAAGCAGAATGTACAGCGTTGCTTTTGCTCATGGCGCTCGAAGTGGGCTCTTTAGATATTGGTGAAATAGATCATGCCGAAACATGCCACTCCGTTTTAACATGTCGAAAATTTACTGTAAAGCCCTGCAACACGTCTTCCGTGGGAAACCATTTACAGTTATAAGTGTCCACCTGATATAAGGCCCCGTTTTCCTGGAGGATGAATATGAGTGACCTGAGGACTTCGCAATGGCTGCTGGCCGGCGTTCTGGTGGCAGTGCTGGCCGGCGGCGCCTACTACGTTTTGACGCCACCTCCAGAGGAAAAGGTAGAAGCCCCCGTAACCCTGCCCGAGCCTCCCCGCCAGGTGATCCGTGAAGAGCCGGCGCCACCGGAGCCGGAACCACAAATGCCCGAAGCGGACCCCATTCCCGTTGAACCCAAGCCGGTGCCTGCGGAACTGAACTTCAGCGACGAGCCGGTACGTGACGCCTTTCTCAGTCTCGCACCGGACAGCGCCCTGGCCAAATGGCTTGTACGTGACGAGGTGATCCGCAAATGGGTTGCGGCCATTGACAGCGCATCGCGCGGAAACCTGATGACCAAACACCGCCCGATGCGCAACATCCGCGGCCCTATCAAAGTCGAAAGTACAGTAGAGGCAGACGGCCAGAAGAGCGTTACGCTGTCGGAGCAGAATTACGAGCGTTACGACACGCTGGTCCGCATCTTTGCCCTGGCGGACACCGGTACGGCGGTTGAGCTTTACCAATTCTGGTACCCCCGCTTTTCACAGGCCTATGGCGAGCTGGGTAACAAGGAAAAAAGCTTTCATAAAGTGATGCTGAAAGCGATCGATGTTGCCCTTGCGGCGCCTGACCTCAAGGGCCCAATTGAGCTGGTGCAACCCTCGGTGTACTACAAGTTCAAGGACCCGAAACTGGAGAAGCTTCCCGGCGTGCACAAGCTGATGATCCGCATGGGCCCGGATAACGCACTGCGGGTTAAGGAGAAGTTAAGGGAACTGAAAATCGAGCTGGAAAAGTTGCCGCTTTAACAGTCCCACAGACCGCTATTTTGGAAAGACAATGGGCCGGCACCAGTGCCGGCCCTATCAAAGGGCGATCCGTCGCCCCAACTCGTCCGATGCCCAATTAATCCCTGAAGTTGTTGAACTGCAGTGGCTGCTCCAGTTCCTTATCCTTCATCAGAGCAATAACAGCTTGCAGGTCATCCCGCTTCTTGCCGGTTACCCGAACCTGATCTCCCTGGATAGAGGCCTGGACTTTCATTTTTTCTTCCTTGATAAGCTTGACGATCTTCTTCGCCAGGTCCTTTTCCAGGCCGTTCTTCAGGGTCACATCCACTTTCACCAGCTTTCCGGACTGCGCCTTTTCCCCTAACTCCATTGCCAGCGGATCAATACCATTCTTGATCAGTGCTGCGCGGAGCATGTCCACCATCTGGTCGACCTGCATATCACCTTCGGAGGCAATATTCACCAGGAAGTCGGTGTGATCGATCGTGGCCTCGACCCCCTTGAAATCAAACCGGTTACCTACGGTTCGCCTTACCTGGTCCACCGCATTCGTCAGGTTGTGTTTGTCTACTTCAGAAACAATATCGAAAGATGGCATTGAATTATCCTTGCTGAATTCGGATTTGAAACTTTTACTATCGCTGTCTGGCCACTGCCCGGCTGCTACGGCTGAGCGGCGAGCGTCTGCCAGCGCTCCAGGCGGACCTCGGCATTGCCATTGTCACTGCTGAACCAGGCTTCTCCATCCTGGATGGTGCACTGCAATTGCATGGTGCGCCCCAGCAACCCCTGCAGGGCCTCACTCTGCTCCGGCGGCAGATAGAGCACTTCAAGGCGCCTGTTTCGCGCCAGCAGGTCTCGGTTTTTTTCCCACCACACTGGCGCGGTTCTCGGCCCATAGGCAATGACGCAGACCTCGGCAGCGCGACCCGCCGCTTTTTTCAGGCGCTCCTCACTGGGCAGGCCGACCTCTATCCACTGCTCGACATCACCCGAGAGGCTGCGGCGCCAGAGGTCGGGCTCATCGTCCGTCGACAGGCCGCGGGTAAATTCCAGCCTCTCATCCGCATTCAGTGCAAAAGCCAGCAGCCGCACCATCAGGCGCTCGGCATTCTCCGAGGGGTGGCAGGCCAGGGTCAGGCTGTGGTCGGCGTAATAATCACGGTCCATATCCGCAACGTTCAGGTCAGCCTTGTAGATTGTCGCTTTGAGAGCCAAACAGACGTTCTCCAGTACCTATACTCAAGTCGCCCTATTCTAACCGTAAAGCAGCCTATCAAGGAGTCTGCTGCCATGTACCGGACGTTAAAGCTCACATCTCTTGCCCTGCTCACCGTAATCATCGCCGGGTGCGGCATCAACAATATCCCCACCTTCGATGAAAAGGTAAAGGCAACCTGGGCCCAGGTCGAGAACCAGTACCAGCGCCGCTCGGACCTGATCCCCAACCTGGTGGAAACCGTCAAGGGCTACGCCGCCCATGAAAAGGAAACCCTGGAGGCCGTTATCCAGGCGCGGGCCAAGGCAACTTCACTCAGTGTCGACAAGGACCTGATCGACAATCCCGAAAAGCTGCGTCAGTTTGAGCAGGCCCAGGCGGAACTTGGCAGTGCGCTGCAGCGCCTGATGGTCGTTGTGGAGCGCTATCCGGACCTGAAGGCGAACCAGAACTTCCTCGCCTTGCAATCACAGCTGGAAGGTACCGAGAACCGCATCTCTGTGGCACGCCGGGACTTCATCTCTGCCGTGGAGACCTATAACCGCGAAATCCGCACCTTCCCGGGCCGGATCTGGCACATGATCCTTTACAGCGACATGCCCATACGCGACACCTACAAAGCCACCAGCGAGGACGCGGACAAGCCGCCTGAAGTCAAATTCTGAAGACGGCAACAGCTGCCATGTCGCAACCGACAGTGCGTGCGATCGCCACCACCCTGCTTGCCGTCCTGCTGTTTTTCAGCGGGACGGCGTTGGCCGAGCCCACCTTTCCCGCGCTCACGGGGCGCGTGGTGGACAGTGCCGGCATGCTCGACCCGGCTACTGCTGCCAGCCTTGAACAGCAGCTGGCACAGCACGAGACGGCCACCAGCAATCAGTTGGTTGTGGCCACGGTGCCGGACCTTCAGGGTTACGCGATCGAACAGTACGCCAACCTGCTGGCGCGGCACTGGCAGATAGGCCAGAAGGACGTCGACAACGGCGCATTGCTGCTGGTCGCCCAGGCTGAGCGCAAGGTACGCATCGAGGTCGGATACGGCCTGGAAGGCTCACTGACCGATGCCCTGTCGGCACTGATCATCCATAACGACATACTGCCGCGATTTCGTGTCGGGGACTTTTCCGGAGGTATCAGCGCAGGTGTCAATGGCATCATCGCGGCCATCAAGGACGAATACACCGCACCCGCGACACGGAAACCGAGTGAGGACCGCATCCCGCCGATCGTCTGGATATTCCTGATTATCGTTTTGCTGCAGTTGTTCTCAGGCCCCCGCGGCCCCAGTAATCGTCGATACCGACGCGGTCGCAACGGAGGCTATTACGGGCCAATCATCATCCCCGGAGGGGGTGGCTTTGGTGGCGGCGGTTTCGGTGGGGGCGGCTTCGGCGGCGGGGGCGGAGGCTTTGGCGGCGGTGGAGCATCCGGAGGCTGGTAATGGCGTTTTTTGACAAACCTTTTTGCGAGCGCGTTGCCGACACCATCCGTGAAGCTGAGCAGCAGACCGATGCGGAGATTGTCACCGTACTCGCCCACCGGGCCGACTCCTACTATTACATCCCCGCGCTGTGGGCTGCGGTCATCGCACTCCTGTCTGCCCCGCTACTGCGCCTGCTGCCGTTCTGGATTGAAGACTGGGAACAGATACTGCTGCAATGGCTGATATTTATCGTGCTATCCCTGGTATTTCGCTGGCAGCCGATCCTGATGCACCTGATCCCGCGCAGCGTCAAATACTGGCGCGCAGAAAGCCTCGCGCGCCGCCAGTTTCTGGAGCAGGAGCTGCATCACACCGAGGGTCGGCTCGGACTCCTCATTTTTGTGTCGGAGGCGGAGCACTATGTGGAGATCATGGCCGACCAGGGCCTGGCCGAGCATATCAAAAATGAGCGCTGGCAGAAAATCGTCGAGGATCTGATCCTGGCCATCCACGAGAACCGCACCGACAGTGGATTTATCCGCTGTATTGAGCAATGCGGGGAACTGCTCAGGGAAGCTGCACCTCTAACGCATGAGAAAAACGAACTACCGAACCATCTGGTAATCCTTTGAACAGGGTCAACATGAGCCACGACAGTCGGGCTCAGCCTTGCCGTCGAGCATAAAAAAAGCCACCGGTCGGTGGCTTTTTAACGCTTTTGGCTATTACTGCTCTGGTCGCATATGCGGGAACAGCAATACATCGCGGATAGACGGTGAATCGGTCAGCAGCATCACCAGGCGATCAATGCCGATGCCCTCACCCGCTGTCGGCGGCAAGCCGTATTCAAGCGCACGGACATAGTCCGCGTCGTAGTGCATGGCCTCATCATCACCGGCATCTTTCTCGGCAACCTGCGCACGGAAGCGCTCAGCCTGATCCTCCGCATCGTTCAGCTCGGAGAAGCCGTTGGCAATCTCGCGGCCGCCGATAAAGAATTCGAAGCGGTCCGTGACGAACGGGTTGTCGTCGTTACGGCGCGCCAGAGGCGAAACCTCGGTCGGGTATTCGGTGATGAACGTCGGCTCCTGCAGCAGGTGCTCGACAGTCTTCTCGAAGATCTCGATCTGCACCTTGCCAAGGCCGTAGCTGTCTTTCAGCGGGATACCCAGCTTTTCGGCAACCGCGCGCGCGCTATCGATATTGTCGATATCGCCCGCCTTCAGCTCCGGGTTGTACTCCAGAATGGAATTGAACACCGACAGGCGACGGAACGGCTTGTCGAAGTGGAACGTCTCGCCCTGGTACTCCACCGTGGTCGATCCCAGTACGTTCTCACAGATGCCGCGAATCATTTCTTCCGTCAGATCCATCAGGTCGCGGTAGTCCGCGTAGGCCTGATAGAACTCGAGCATCGTAAATTCCGGGTTGTGGCGCGTGGAGAGGCCCTCATTGCGGAAGTTACGGTTGATTTCGTAAACGCGCTCGAAACCACCCACCACCAGGCGCTTCAGGTACAGCTCCGGTGCAATGCGCAGGTACATATCCAGGTCCAGCGCATTGTGATGGGTGATAAACGGGCGCGCAGATGCGCCACCGGGGATCGTCTGCAGCATCGGCGTTTCGACTTCCATAAAGTCGTACTGCTCGAAGAAGCTGCGGATGTAATTGATCACCTGCGAGCGTACGCGGAACACATCGCGGGACTCAGGCGACATGATCAAGTCCACATAACGCTGGCGATAACGCATCTCCTGGTCGGTCAGGCCATGGAATTTTTCCGGTAGCGGACGCAGCGCCTTGGTCAGCAGCTGGTACTCCTCACAGTTAACGTAGAGGTCGCCCTTGCCGGACTTGTGCAGCGCACCGGTGACACCAACAATATCGCCGATATCCCAGGTGCCCCAGCGCTCCTTAATGTCTTTCTGCGCAGTCTTGTCTGCGTACAGCTGAATACGGTCAGAGACGTCCTGAATCACCAGGAACGGGCCGCGCTTGGCCAGAATACGGCCGGCTACAGTGGCGCGTTGGCCAAGACCTTCCAGCTCTTCCTTGGACTTGTCACCGAAGGCTTTCTGCAGATCACCGGCGAGGTTCTCGCGACGGAAATCATTCGGGAATGCATTGCCCTTCTCACGAATGGCATCCAGCTTGCCGCGGCGCTCCGCGATCAGCTTGTTTTCTTCCTGTTGGATCTGGTTTTCAGAACTCATCTTTTAACTCTTTACAATCCTGCCTTCAGGCTGGCTTCAATAAACTGATCCAAATCGCCGTCTAACACAGACTGGCAATTACTGGTCTGCACGCTGGTACGCAGATCCTTGATGCGCTGGTCGTCCAGCACATAAGAGCGGATCTGGCTGCCCCAGCCAATGTCAGCCTTGTTCTCTTCCAGTGCCTGCTTGGCCTCGTTGCGCTCGAGCATTTCGCGCTCGTACAACTTGGCACGCAGCATCTTCCAGGCCTGGTCGCGGTTCTTGTGCTGGGAACGCTGGCTCTGGCACTGCACCACGATACCCGTGGGCTCGTGGGTCAAACGCACCGCGGAATCGGTCTTGTTCACGTGCTGGCCACCGGCGCCGGACGCGCGGTAGGTATCCTCACGGACCTGGGATTTATCCACCTCGATCTCGATGTTGTCATCGATCTCGGGAGAGACAAACACCGAGCAGAACGAGGTATGGCGGCGATTGCCGGAGTCGAACGGGCTCTTGCGCACCAGGCGGTGAACACCGGTCTCCGTACGCAACCAGCCGAACGCATATTCGCCCGAAAAATGAATAGTGGCACTCTTGATGCCGGCTACATCCCCCGGCGACGCTTCTTCCAGCGTGACCTTGAAGCCTTTCGCCTCGCCCCAGCGCAGGTACATGCGCAGCACCATTTCCGCCCAGTCCTGCGCCTCGGTACCGCCGGAACCGGCCTGTATGTCGAGGTAGGCATTGTTCGGATCTGTCTCACCGGAAAACATGCGCCTGAATTCCAGTGTGGCAAGCTGTTCGCCGAGCCCGGCGATTTCCTGCTCCACTTCCGCGACGGAGTCTTCGTCTTCTTCCTCGACGGCCATTTCCAACAGGTCGCGGCAATCCGCAACACCCTGGTCCAGGTCATCGATGGTTTTTACGACGGCTTCCAGCGCAGAGCGCTCGCGGCCCAGTTCCTGGGCCCGATCGGGCTCGTCCCAGACACTGGGCTCTGCGAGTTCGAGTTCTACTTCAGTCAGGCGCTCTTTTTTGTGAGCGTAGTCAAAGATACCCCCTAAGAACGTCTGTGCGTTCCTGGAGGTCTTTCAAGCTGTTCAGGAGGGGATTGATTTCCATAGAGAGGAAACTACCTGGTCAATGTTCGTGAATTTCAAGGGCGCGCATTTTACCGCAGTCAGGGCCGCGATGGTAGGACTGCCCTATTCGCCCGCCAGCTCCCCGGACTCCCAGTCAAATGGCGCATACACCGGAAACTCCAGCGCACCACCCTCGGTGCCCGCAGCTGTCATCGCCCGGGCCTCGCGGCGCAGGCGCGGCAAATCCTTGCCCAGTTGGCTACGCATGGCGCCCAGTTGCTGCCAGTAGGCTTCGAATTGCTCAGGATCCTCGCCAGCCTTGAACGCAGCCAGCAGGGGGCCTACTACAGAAAAACCCCGGTAGATACGCCGGGATTGCTCCAGCTCGAAGCGGTCGATGGATGCCAGCAGACTACCCGGCTCCGGCTTGCCCGAAGGCAGCTGCGGATCCGCCTCTATTGCAGTCAAGTGCGCAAGGGTTTCAGCGGCACTCATCGTTGCGGCGTTGGGCCAGATATTGACTGTGTCCCTGTTCAGTAGCGCCTCAGTGGCCGGGTCCACCGCCAGCACCGTAGGGGTGCCGAATATCACCGGCAGGCCGAAGCGGCGGTTCACATCAAAGTTGTCCTCCAGGAACCCGACATCGATAAAGCGGACCACGAACCGCTTTCCGACCTCTCCCGCGACTTCCTCCTGTGCCAGATTGCGGGCGAGCGCGCGACTGTCGTGACACCAATGGGCGCCCATCACAAACAGTGCCTGACGCTGCGTATCCCTCGCCTCGGCCAGGGTTGCATTCACCGCGGCCATGGTATTTTCCAGCGGCAGGTAAACGTTGCCAGCAGCATCATTGCCTTCTTCCGCAACAACCGGCGCCACCGGTAATAAAAACAGCAGCATCAAGAAACGCTTCAACATCCGTTCACCCCCATCAGGTATTCAATCTTGTATGGCCGTCAGACAGCCTGGTTCATTATCCAGCCCAGCAACAATATCTGCGGCAGGGTCAGCAGTGGCATTGCCAGCGCAATTCGCCATTTACCCGTGGTGTCGCGCAGGGACATGATTTCGGTGTAGTCCGTCGATACCCCGGCCATCAGGAAAGTGAACGCATTGCCCGGCGCATTGGCTCGGGAGAAGATGTCTGCAGCCAGCGGCGTCGCACCCTCCGAGCACACCTCCAGGATGGTGGCGCCGATCAGCGTGGCAGCGAGGCCGAGTAATGTCGGCCCGAACAGACTGGCAAAAAGCTCCGGATCGACAAAAGCCCGTACCAGCAATGCCAGTACAATGCCGAACAGCAGCCAGCGGATCACCATCTGCGATCCCTTGATCCCGTCCAGCAGCATACGGCCGAATCCCGCGAGAGAGAATTCAGACTCACGCCACAAGGCCTTCATGGCCGGAAACCAGCGGTAATCCTCGGGCAGGTCAATGGTGTTGGGATTTCCAGGAAGTCGACCGCGCTTCACCAGCAGGTCCGCTAAGTAGCCCGCGATCAGGGCAATCACCACCGAAAGCAGCACGAACAACAGGGTCCACTTGAGCCCGATCAGCGCCACGAGGATGACCGTCAGGGAAAGCGAATTCCAGGGGCTGGCGATCAGGAAGGCGAATACCTGGCCGAGACTCGCGCCGCGTTTATAGAGCTGCATCCCGACCATCAATATGCCGTGGCTGCACAGGTCGAAAAACAAACCCGCTGCGGTCGCCCGCAACAGGCCCCGCTTGCTGCCACCGCGACCGAGCATGGAGATCACCATTTCCCGCGGTATGTGTGCCAACAAGCCCACGAAAAAGGCCCCCGCCAGCACGCCCCACCACATGGAGTGCACCAGCTCCGCTGATCCGGATGTAAAGGCGTGTAG
The DNA here is from genome assembly GCF_030270605.1 of Biformimicrobium ophioploci. Classification (GTDB taxonomy): domain Bacteria; phylum Pseudomonadota; class Gammaproteobacteria; order Pseudomonadales; family Cellvibrionaceae; genus Biformimicrobium; species Biformimicrobium ophioploci. The sequence goes on along the minus strand of NZ_BSYJ01000003.1, from coordinate 611,033 downwards.
CCAGTGCGGTAATTGCTCGGGCGACACCAGCCAGTAGCCGGCATAGGAAAGGGAAACGATCGCCAGCGACCCCCAAAGCAGCCAATCGACGCGGGTTTTGGCGGCCGAATCACAGCAGCTACCGACCGACTGCGGGTCTTTGGTTGGCGCCGCTTCCCGAGCAGCACCCTCCGTCGCATCACAGCAGGGCGTTATTTTTTGCTGCGACTGCTTATTGACAGTGTGACAGCTGTCGTCGTTTTGAGCAGTTTCCCGCCCGGGATCGGGTGGACAACAGTTGCTCACTGTGCAGCTCCCTTCGCCAATCCATCGAGGATCGCGCACTCGGGGTGCTCATTCCCAGCACAGGCGTCGGAGAGAGACATCAGGGTCTCGCGCACAGCCTGCAGATCCCACAACTGCCGATCAATGTATTGGAGCTTGGCCTCGACCAGGTCCTTTGCTTCCCTGCTCTTTCGTAGTGGACTACGATAAAGTGCCAGAAGGTCCCCGGCCTCATCCAGAGAAAAGCCCGTCGCCCGAGCGCGCTGGATAAAGCGCAGGGTTTCCAGATCCGCGGCGCTGTAGTCCCGATATCCGCTGGCGGATCTCGTCGGGCACAGCAGCCCGACCTGTTCGTAATAACGCACTGCCTTGACGGTAAGATCTGCCGCGCGGGCCGCCTCTGAAATATTCATACCCCTCCCCTCCTGTCTTATAGCTAATCTGCGAGGGAGCCTAAAGGTTACCCTAGCAGGAGGGTCAAGTGCATCCAGAACAACTAAAACACACGGCGCGCCCTATTGCCGATGCCCTGCGAATCTCTGCCTGGAACACTTGTACTTGGCGCCTTTATCGGTAGAACACCTATGTCTGGTCGCGCGGGGTTCGAGGGGGTCGCGCGTCCTGGTGCCTGCAGGCCGAAAATTCAAACTTGATAGCACTCGCCGGACGGTAACCTGCCGCGAGAGCCTTATCCATATCCCGTGGGTCGACCTGATGCAGGAGGATATCACCGGTCGCACCGCCGCAAACCTGAATGTACATCATGTCCGTACGTACGCCGCAACTGGAGGCAACAACTTTGACCCCGGCAGATTCCAGACGCCCTTTGCTCTGGTCGAGTGTCATACCACCTCCCTCGCATTGGCGGCTGCCTTTGCTTACGAATATCCAACCAGCGCCAGTCTGTGATGGCACTTCGGGTTTACTGCCATCCTGCGTGCGCAACTGGCCAGAAGAAGTACGGGGGCCGATACGCTCCTGTGTCTCCTGCCTTTCTGTTCCTGTGTCATTTTTCGCTTTCACCGGACTATCCTGCTGAGCTTCAATGCAACCCGAAATTCCTAATACCGCCGTTAAAACAATGGCCATTACCTTAAACTTGCCCATTACCAACTCCCTAGTAATTTTTCATGCCCAAGAATTTTATCAACGCCAGCTAAACCCTCGCTGAATGCATCCTCGCCCCACTAAAATAGGTTAACCGGAATCTTCAGGTAACGCTTACCGTTATCCTCCGGCGGCGGCATCTCGCCCGCGCGCATATTAACCTGCACAGATGGCAGCATCAGCTTGGGCAGTGAAAGGGTCTTGTCGCGACGCTCGCGGTACTCCGCAAACTCGTCTTCGCTCACGCCATTTCCGATATGAACATTCTGTGCACGCTCTTCAGCCACAGTCGTTTCCCAGCGGTAGTCCTCCCGTCCCGGCGCCAGGTAGTCATGGCACATGAACAGCCGCGTACTGTCCGGTAACGTGAATATTTTCTGGATCGATTGATAAAGCTGACGCGCGTCACCGCCAGGGAAATCACAACGGGCGGTACCGTAATCCGGCATGAAGAGCGTGTCACCGACAAAGGCAGCGTCTTCGACGACATAGGTGGTGCAGGCCGGCGTATGGCCAGGGGTGTGCATTACCCGAATAACGCTTTGCCCCAGAGGGATCTCGGTGCCGTCCGCAAACAGGCTGTCAAACTGGCTGCCGTCGCGGTGGAAGCCTGCCTCCGCATTGAACAGGTCACCAAAACACTGCTGCACCTCCTGGATACGGTTGCCGATACCGGTCTTTCCACCCAGCTTTTCCTTGAGGTAAGGCGCGGCAGAGAGGTGATCTGCGTGGATGTGGGTTTCCAGGATCCACCGCGGCTTCAGGTCGTTTTCAGCGATATATGCCAGAATACGATCTGCAGAGTCTGTACCAGTGCGACCGGAGTCCGGGCAATAATCCAGGACCGAATCGATGATCGCGCAGTGTTTGGTTGCCTCATCACTGACGACGTAGCTGATGGTATAGGTTGCCGGGTCAAAAAAACCTTCGATCTTTACAGACATGGTGCTTCTCTGTTATTTCAGGCGTCCCCGGGCACACGCGCGGGGCCGTTGGCTTATAACCAATTGTATGGAAACTATTCCTTAATTCAATATTAGATACACCTAATATTTGGTCAAACCCCAGGGATTTCAACCGGATGTTGCATTTTATTGATTGGCCCGCCCTGACAGGCGGATTATTGATCGGCGCCAGTGCCGTCTTCCTGATGGCCACACTGGGCCGCATTGCCGGGATCAGCGGAGTACTCACGGAGGCCCTGAAACCGGGCTCTGACTGGTGGCGCTACGCGTTCCTGCTGGGCCTGCCTCTCGGGGCTCTTATTGCCCTGGCCACCATGGGTATTGGCGGTACCGAGCGCACAGGCTTCCCCCTCCCCGTGCTGGCCCTGTCCGGCGTGCTGGTCGGTCTCGGCACACGCATCGGCTCCGGCTGCACCAGCGGCCACGGTGTTTGCGGCCTGGGGCGCCTTTCCAAACGCGGCCTGGTTGCCACTCTCACCTTCATGGCCACTGGCATCATTACCGTATGGGTCACTCGTCACTTGCTGGGGGTACTGTAATGAAAAGGATTCTGTGCGGACTTCTTTGCGGCACCGTCTTCGGGCTGGGCCTGGCGATCTCGGGGATGAACGAGCCCCTCAATGTCATCGGCTTTCTGGACTTTGCCGGAGACTGGAACCCCAAGCTGGCATTCGTGATGGGTGGCGCAGTCGCGGTCACCCTGGTCGGGTATGCTCTGCTGAAGAAGATGGAGAAGCCGCTCTGCGCCGACAGCTTCTGTGAACCGCCGAGCAAGATAATTGACCGAAACCTCGTAGGAGGCGCGGCGCTGTTCGGCATCGGCTGGGGTATCGGTGGTTACTGCCCAGGTCCTGCGATTTCCGGACTGGCCCTGCAGCCTAACGAAACCGTCACCTTCGTCATCGCCATGTGCGTAGGCCTGCTGCTTGGCGGCCTGGTCAAAAAAGACTGAAATGATCGGAATGATTAAAAGGAAGATAAAGGAAAAAACATGAAACACATTTTCGGACTTTTGCTCGCGACACTGTTCAGCGCGTCTGCCCTGGCGCTGGAAGTCGGCAAGCCAGCCCCGGATTTCTCCCTGCAGGCCTCCGATGGCAAAACCTACTCGTTGTCAGACTTCAAGGGCAAGCAGGCTGTGGTGATTGCGTGGTTCCCAAAAGCCTTCACCAAAGGTTGCACGATTGAATGCAAGTCCCTCGCTGAAGATGGCCACCTGATCCGTAAGTACAACGCTGCTTACTTTATGGCAAGCACGGATGAGGTCGAGGTGAACAAGAAGTTTGCGGAGGAGCAGGAAGCGGACTTCCCATTACTGAGTGACCCGGAAGGCGAAGTAGCCAAAGCCTACGACGTACTGATCCCGGTGATGAATGTTGCCAAACGCGTGACTATTTATATCGGCAAGGACGGCAATGTCCTGAAGATAGACAAGGATATCAAGCCATCCACCAGTGCGGCTGATATTGCAAAAAACCTTGGCGAGCTGGGCGTCGAACCCAAAGGCTGAGTCACCCTGCCCGGTGCGCACCGCCTCGCGGTTGCGCGCCGTCCAGACCGACTGTTTCTAACCACCCTTGCACGGCAGGGCATTGAATACCTCAAAGGCCGATGCCAGGCCTGCGGCGAGCGCCTGCTCCCCCTTTGCCTCGAACAGTTCGATCACACACTCGGCAGTGCAGAGGCCTCCCGGCTGCTGATTCCGTCGCCGCCGGTAGAGCGACGGGCCTTCCCGAGCGATACGCACCTTAAGCGCCGCCTGAAGATACGGGCTGCGGTTGTAGATCTTGCGCGCCTCCTGCCAGGTACCATCGAGCAATACAAAACTGTCGAACCGGGCAGTCTCGCAGCTACCAGCTTCGGGCCCGGCCCCCTCCTCCACATTGCGCGCGTTATCCGGGTACACCAGCGCCGCTGAATGACTGCGGAGCAGATCGATAATCACAGGGTCTGGCTCAACCCTGGACCAACGCACCCGCTGCACAATGGATGGCGCAAACCCGGCAGCCAGCGCACCGCTGCTATTGCCGCGATCGAACTCACGCGCATGGGTCAGAAGAAAGACTTTCATTGGCGCACACCGCATTCCCGACACTGGTCGCCGGGTGTGCGGCCTGGAAAATTACAAAGGTGTGGGGCAGAAGAGTTCCTGCAATACGGAGAGCACACGTGCCGGTGCTTCGCCCTGTACGCGGTAATAGATGGTCTGGCCATCACGACGAGTGGAAACCAGGCCGGCAGCGCGCAGTGCTGCCAGGTGCTGGGAAAGTGCCGACTGGCTCAGCCGAACCACTTCATTGATCTGCGATACCGACAATTCGCCATCCTGCAGGCAACACAGCACCATCAGGCGGCTCTCGTTGCTCATGGCCTTCAGCAACTCCGCTGCCCGGGAGGCATTTGCAATCAGCTCTTCCTGCTGGCTCATCGCCGCTTTGTCTTCGCTCATGACCCTACCTTCGTCGCTCATGGCTGTATTCGTCGCTCAAGCTCATATTCCTGCCCATGGCCGACCGAGCCGCCATGGCTGTACAATTTTCAGGTGAATAGGCGCTATCTTATACTGCAAATGGATTAGAAAAAACTAATCTTTGGGGCGGTGCTGCAACAGTGGCTACCCAGTCTCCCCAATGCCAGCTTAAGAATCCCAATCCAGCTTGCCTGCCCCAGCTGAGAGGTCAAAACCGGACTATGTGGATACAGAAGCAACTGACACTAAAGTGCCATCCTCGCGGATTCCACATCATTACGGATGAGATAGAACGACAACTACCGGAGCTAAGGCAAATTCGGACTGGCCTGCTGCATCTGTTTCTCCAACATACATCGGCATCCCTTGGTATCAACGAAAATGCTGACCCGACGGTTAGAGCGGACCTCGAAGAGCACTTTAACCGCAGCGCGCCGGATGGCGCATGCTGGTACCAGCACGACTACGAGGGTGATGACGACATGCCCGCGCATATAAAATGCAGCACTCTCGGCTGCCAGATCACCATTCCCATTTCTAGTGGCCTACTCGCGCTCGGTACCTGGCAGGGAATCTGCCTGGGCGAACACCGCGATCAAGGCGGGGCGCGCCGCGTCATCGCGACAATTCACGGGGAGTAAATAGGTGAATTAAAAAAGGGTTCCGCAAGCGGAACCCAAGGGAAGCACCTTGAAGAGTGCGTGAAAACTTCAGGCGGCAATCCGCTCCCTGTCCCAGGTTTCCGGGGTCACACCCTGCTTGCGCAGCTCTACCTTGCGGATCTTGTTGGTGGAGGTGCGGGGAATTTCATCCGCAGTAACGAAGCGCAGGAATCTCGGCACGGCAAACCTGGGCATATTCGCCGCGCAGTGCGCTGTCAATTTTTCGGGTTCCACTTCAGCACCAGCCACAATCACCGCCATGACTTCATCCTCGCCGCCGGGAATTTCCGATGGCACGGCAATGACGGCACACTCATTGATGCCCTCATAGCCCAGCAGCACGGTTTCCACCTCATAGGAGGAAATATTTTCGCCACGGCGACGGATACAGTCTTTCAGACGGTCCATAAAGAATACGTAACCGTCCTCATCCATACGCCCTGCATCCCCGGTGTGGAACCAGAGGTTGTCCCAGGCCTCCACCGTCTTTTCTGGCATGCGGTAGTAGCCACTCATAAAGCCCGCTGCAGCTTTAGGACGCACCTGTATCTCACCGACTTCACCGGCCGGCGCCTCCAGGTTGTTGTTCGGATCAGCCACCCGCACTTCGAAATAGCGGCTGTAGGCCTTGCCACAACTGCCCGGACGCGGCGCATCCAGCGGCGTAAACAACGGGATATTCACTTCCGACATGCCGTAGATTTCCACCATGGTGACACCGTAACGCTCACGGAAGCGCTCGATAAATACAGGCGCAGCCGGTGCCGCGGCAATCACCCGCAGCTTGTGGTCCCGATCATTGACACTCGAGCCGCGCGTATCGAGGAATTCCGTCATCACGCCCAACAGATTGGTATGGGTTACATCGAAGTCGCGGATATCCTGGAGCCAGCTGGAAGCGCTGAATTTCTCCTTCACGACTGCGGTCGCGCCGTTGATCAGGCAAGCATACAGCTGCATATAGAGCGCGTTCACATGGTACAGCGGCATATTGATGTAGTAGGTATCGTCCGGATTGAAGTCGAGGTTATCAATCGTCCCGAGACCATACAGGTAGCAATGTGCATGCGGCATCATTACCGCCTTGGAAGGGCCGGTAGTGCCGGAGGTGAACATCAGGCAGGCCAGGTCGTTAAAGGCCGCCTCCGATCGGGGCGCATTGCCCGCATCACCACGCAACGCAGAGAAAGGCAAAATTTCGAACTCTTCCGGTGCAGCGGCAACGTCTCCCACCACCACAATCTTGCGCAGGGATTCGAGCTGGTCGGCAACCGGCACGATCTTCTCGAACTGCTGTGCAGTGCAAACCAGCATGCCCGCTTCGCTAAGGTTCAGGGCATGGGTCAGGAAGCTTCCGACGAGTTCAGTGTTCAGGCCAACCAGTACCGCATCCGCCTGATGACAACCCCACCAGGTCTCACAGAACTCGATACCATTGGGCAGCAGTGCTGCAATCTTGTCACCCGGCTGTATACCCTGCTGCACGAGTCCTGCAGCAATTTCACGGGCCGAGCGATACACATCACCATAAGTCAGACGTGGGCCATCGATAAAAACAACCGCGGTTTTATCCGGGTTCTCACGGGCATTTCTCTCCAGCACCCGGGCCGTGGTCCATTGCTGCTGGTTTCTGAGGCTTTCTGCTGTCACTTTTTATTACCCTCTTGTTATCTGACTGCGCGTAAAACACTTGCGCAGTTAACGACACCACTACCGCCAAGATTCAGCACGGCAGCGTGTTCGGGGTTTCGGGGATGGGCCACGCCCACGGCGTCGCCCGCCAGCTGGCGCCAGGCAAAATAGTGCATGGACACGCCGGTGGCGCCCACCGGGTGCCCCTTGGATTTAAGGCCGCCGGACAGGTTGACCTTGCATTTACTGCTTTCGCCATAGGCACCGGCCAGGTAATCCTCACCCGCGCAACCCTGATCTGACAGACCCAGCGCCTCCACGCAAAGCAGCTGATTGGAGGTGAAGCAATCATGCACCTCAGCCAAATCCAGGTCGGCGACGGAGATGCCAGCTTCGCGACAGGCTGCGGCTGCAGCGTACTGTGCACCCTCCAGTGTGTAATTCTTTGGCCTTGCAGCAATTGGCAGGAATTCTGTTGCGGTGTGCCGGCCGGCAATCATCACCTCGTTACGGCCTTTACGGGCCTGACCCGGCTTTGCTACCAGTACCAGCGCCGCTGCGCCGTCGCTGATGGGCGAGCAGTCATGCAAGTGAAGCGGCGGAGCAATCACCGGGTTTTTTTCCGCTGGCAATTCCAGAATGGCCTGCGTGCTCAGCAGTTTTTTCTTGTCCGGAATACTGCCCGGGCCAAAGTGTGCAAGCGGGTTGTGTATCCCATTGCGATAGTTTGCTGCAGACACCGCCGCCAGCATCTCCCGGTAACGGGCAGCGCCGATACCATGCTGCAGCCTGTAGTTGTCACCGAGCTGGGCAAAGAGGCCCGGGAATGTCATTCCCTGGCCGCCCTCTTCGGGCCAGTAGGAACAGCGCGCCAGGATATCGCTGACTGCCGGGGTATCCAGCAGGTTCATTTTTTCAATGCCGATCACCAGTGCCACCTGTGCCCTGCCCGCCTGAATCGCGTCCGCGGCGGCAAAAAGCGCAACAGAGCCCGAGGCACAGGCAGCGGTAGACTGGCTTAGAGACGCAAAGCGCAGGCCACTTTCAGATTGCAGCGCCAGCGGCGCCAGCAATTCCTGCTGGATGAAGGCGCCGGGGGAGCAGCTACCGACAAAAATGCCGTCTGCCTGACCCGCCTCAACATTGGCATCCGCCAGTGCACCGGCCACCACTTCTGCAAACATCTGCTGCACGGGATGGGTATCGGTGCGTACACCAGTTTCCCTGTCACGCTGCACGTGGGCACCAAAGCGTGTGTGGGCGCCACCGGCTATATAAACATCGCAACTCATGCGCCGGCCACCCTGAACTGATTCAGGAAAGTGTCTATTGCGTTAACGGAATCCGGCTCATCCAGTGCTGGCGCATGACCGCACTCGGGAATTTCGGCAGCCGCCATTTCCGGCAGGCGTGCCTGCATCTCTTCAAAACAGGGTTTCGCCAGGATGTCAGACAGCGCGCCGCGAATTGTCAGTGAGGGTAAACCCTTCAATCCTTCAAACAACGGCCACAGGTCCGGCGGCACTGCCGCTTCGCCGTCGGCGCTGATTGGCTTGGCGATTGCCGGATCGTAGGCGAGCACGGGTACACCCTGCTCGTTTTCGGTATAGAGCTGGCGCGCCATGCGCATCCAGTCTTCCGGGGAATAGTTAGGAAAGGCAACGCTGTTCAACTCTTTTACCGTTGCCGCCGCATCTTCCCAGGTCTTTGCCGGCGCGGTCTTGCCGACATAGCTCTTGATTCTCGCCAGCCCCTCTTCATGGACTTCCGGGCCGATATCATTCAGCACCAGACCGGCGATCTTTTCACGCTGCATGGCCACCATGATCATGCCCATCAGGCCACCCATGGAAGTACCGATCACAACGACGCGCTCGGTGCCGAGCTGCTCAATCAGCGTAAACATGTCCGCCACGTAGGTCGCGGGCTGGTAGTTGGCAATTTCCGGATCCCACTGCGACAGGCCGCGCCCGCGCTGGTCCGGGACTATGACCCTGAAATCATTTGCCAGATGTGCAGCGAGACTTTCAAAGTCCCTCGAGTTGCGGGTCAGGCCGTGCAATAACATCAGCACCGGTCTATCGGCCGGAACCTGCGATCCGTGATAATCACGGGCGTAGAGTGTCAGTCCGTCACTACTCTTGTAGTGCAGATCAAGATAATCCTGCATGTGTAATCTCCCAAACCGGTTGGGTTAGAAAACGGGATACCCGTAGCAAATGCTACGGGTATCCCCGCGTTCCGGATCAGAACTTATAAGATACGGATGCGGTGAAGGTCCGCGGCGCACCGTAGAAGCCGAGGATTTCGTCATCGCCGAGGAAGGCCGGGAAGTTGTAGCCTGCCACGCGATAAGCTTCGTCTGTCAGGTTCTTGCCGTGCAGGCCTACAGACCAGTGCTCGTCCGCGGAGTACCAGGTGACGTCCACATTGGCGAGGGTGTAGGAATCCTCATCAATTGGCTGGTTCGGCACTGCCACTTCCATCGCAATCTCGTCGGTGTAGGACAGGTTGCCGCCAAGAATCAGGCTGCCGCCGGCCATGGTGGTTTCATAGGTGAAACCGACCATACCGGAAAGCTCCGGCACGTTGGAGACAGAGCGATCATCGCTGACGTCCATGCCCGCGCCATCCAGGAACTTGTCCCAGGAAGCATCGGCGTAGCCCATGTTTGCCACAGCGGTCAGGCTGTCGGTCAGCGCCGCGGTAACTTCCAGCTCGACACCGTTGATGCTCTGAACGTTGTCTGTCGCTACCACCGGTACGAAGTTGGTGCCGATCAGCGCCGTCTGGGTGATCTGCACATTTTCGTAATCAGTGGAGAACACGGCTGCGTTCATGCGCACGCGGTTGTCCAGCATTTCAGTCTTGAGACCCAGTTCGAAGCTGGCGGCATCTTCCGGCTCAAACACATGGGAGAAGCCCGCCGGAGAGGCAGACACGTCCGCACGCATGTTGATACCGCCGGATTTGAAACCTTCCGCGTAGCTGGCGTAAACCATGGTGTCATCGTTGATCTGGTAGTCGATGCCAACCTTCGGGTTAAACTTGCTCCAGTCACCGCCTTCCTCGAAGTCGGACTGCACACCCAGCACCAGCAGATCACCGCCGCCAAACAGGGCAGAAGCACCACCTGCGCTACCGTCAGTGAACAGGCGCGCCTTGTATACAGTCGCGCTCTTCTCGTCCTTGGTGTAACGGCCGCCCAGGGTCAGGGTAGCTTTATCCGTCAGGTCGTAGTTGGCCTGCAGGTAGACCGCCCTGCTCTCGGTATCCGCGGTACCTTCAGTGGCTGCCACGAAGGTCGGAGCGATGGCGTTCTGCGGCTCCTGTGCCGGCCCACCCAGTGCAGCACCTGCGATTACATCGAAGGCACCAGCGGCGTAGCCGTCCATGTAGAAGAAGCCACCCACCAGGGCCAGGCGGTCGTTGGTGTAGTTGAACTGCAGCTCCTGGGTGAACTGGTCGTCCTCGTACATTACCGGTGCGTCGAAGGTGTTCACCTGAGTGCCATCGAAGTCAATAAAGCCCTCGGTGCTGCCTTCACGCCAGGCACTAACGGACTTCACTGTAATGTTGTCGGAAAGGGCCCATTCAACGGTCAGGTTGGTACCGGTGTTCTCTACCTTTTGCTTGTCGCCGGCACCGGCACTGGAATCGAACGGATCCTGCGGCGCTTCGCCGGTCTGCAGGCTCGTGGTCAGGCGCGATCCGTGACGGTTGTTGCTGTCGTCCTCGGTCTTGTCCGCGGCCAGACGGATGAACAGCTCCTCGGTCGGAGTGAACTCCATGCTGACGCGCGCCGCAGTGATGTCCTTGTTGTAGTTTTCAGCACCGGTGTAATTGTTGGTGCCGAAGCCGTCGCGGTTGAAGCTGGCAACGGTAGCACCCACGTAGAGCTTGTCCTCGATCAGCGGCAATTTACCAGCGGCAGTGATGTCGCGCTGGTTGTAGCTACCCACAGACACGCCCAGGTCCATCTCGGCATCACCGGACATACGCTTGGTCACGTACTTGATGGCGCCACCGATGGTGTTCTTGCCGTACAGCGAGCCCTGCGGTCCGCGCAGTACTTCGATACGCTCGATGTCGTAGACGTCCAGCATCGCACCCTGCGGGCGGGCGAAGTAGACGTCGTCAATGTACAGGCCAACACCCGGCTCGAAGCCCCACAGCGGGTCATTCTGGCCGATGCCACGGATGTAAGCCGTCAGGGTGGTGTTGGTGGCGCGGCTGGCGCGCAGCTGGGTATTCGGGGAGATGCGTTCCAGGTCGGCGATGGTTTCGACACCCGCCTGCTCCAGATCGTCGCTGCCGAACGCAGTGACCGCGACCGGGACTTCCTGCATGTTCTGCGCGCGCTTCTGCGCGGTAACGGTTATCTCCTCGAGGCCTGCCGGTGCATCTGCACTCTGGGCGCTGGCCGCGACTGAAATCATGCTGAGACCAATAGCTGCAGCGATGGGCTGCAGGGAAAAGTGTTTGGATGAGCTCACGGGAGCGACTCCTCTTTTTTATATTTTTCCGTTGGGCGTTAGATACCGTCGATCGCCTTGCTGTTGCTGCTCGGGCCGAGGCGCACCAAATTGGTGCTCAACAACCGTTGAGTGCACCTGAAATAAACATCAACAGCTGTTGAGCTGTCAACTGGTTTTTTCATCAGTTGTTGAAAACCCCTGCCAATCTGGGTTATCAATCACCTTCGAGGTTTCGCGCCAGACTGCACCAACGCACCATTTATGGGCATTATGCGCCAGCCTACTTGCCTGAAAAGGTCAAAATGGGACAGAAAAACAATAACGGTGACACCAAAATGAGAATTCACAACAAATACGCCGTCGAAGCGATCGTGTTCTTCAGCTACGTGCTGTTTGCCATGGCATGGGTGGGCGCGACCGCCAATATGGGCGCCATCATGGCGGCCATGGGCATCGAAACCCTGGCTGCGGCGAGCATGCTCAGTGGCTCCGTCACCGTTGCCAAAATTGTCGGGACCTTTATCGCTGCCATTGTCGCGGTGCGCCTCGGTATCAAGGCGGCCTTTCTGGTTTCCGCCCTGATGATCGGGGTTGGCCTGCTCACCCCGTTTGCGCCGAACTACGAGTTGCTGCTGATCAGCCGCTTTGTGGTGGGGCTCGGCGGCGCCCTGATGGTGGTCTATTTCAACCCGATTGTGCTGCGCTGGTTTGAACCCGGGGAACGCCCGGTCATCAACGGCATCAACGCCGTCGCGTTCAATGCCGGCACTGCGGTGGTGCTGTGGCTGATCGAGGACCTGACCGCGCTGTTCGGCGGCTGGGAAAACACCCTCTCCGCCTTCTCGATTGCCAGTATTGTGCTGGCCGGCCTGTGGATGCTGGTGGACTTCGACACGCCGACGGCAGCAGAGCAACCGGCTGCCGGCACAGAAGCCGGGGCGAAGCGCAAAGCAGCGAATGAGGAAACGCAAGGCTACGGCTACGGCGAGGGGCTGCGCGACAGTTTCAACTGGCGCTACGCCCTCTCCTACAGCGGCGTACTGTGTTTCTACATCTGCCTGTTCACCTTCTACCCGAAAGCCGGCATTACCCAGGGGTCGCTGGTGATGTGGGCCGGTATTGCCGGCACACTCGCGGGAATGTACTTCAGCCGCCGTGTACCGGCGCGCATACCGGTGATCCGCTGGTCTGGGCTGATCATGTCGGTGTGCGTCGCCGGCCTCAGCTTCTCGGACAGCGAGCTGTATCGCAGCGCATTCGGGCTGGTGCTCGGTTTCGTTATTTTCTTCCCGGTTACCGCGCTGGTGACACTGCCGCAGGAGCTCCCCCGCATGACGCCGGAACGGATCACCGTGGTATTCAGCCTGTTCTACAGCATCAGCTACCTGATCTCGACCTTTATCCTGTGGCTGTTCGGCTGGCTGGTAGACAGCAATGGTGGCGACTTCAGCTCCGCGTTCAGCATGATTACCCTGGTCAGTACCACCCTGTTTATCGGCAGCTTCTTCCTGCCGGAAACCGCGCCAAAAAAACAGGCCGAGGCCAGCGCCCCCATCGCCGAGAGCGCCTGACGCGCGACGCCCGCAGCGGACGGCAACTTCCCCGGTTGTTGTCCGCATTGGACTTGCAGTAACCTAGCCGGCGTTAAGAAGGACAGACTATGACAACAGTGACAGCGGCCAGCCAGCCCAGGTCGGCAGGCAGCCAGCAACGGCGTGAACGGATTCTGGACGCGGCGGAGGAGCTTTTCGCCGCACACGGCTACGACGGGGTAACCCTGCGACAGATCGCCAAATTGGCAGGCGTCGATGTCGCACTGACCAGTTACTATTTCGGACCCAAGCAGGATTTGTTCAATGCGGTCTTCAAGCGCCGCGGCCGGATCCTCAACGAGGCCCGCCTCGAGGCCCTGAAGACTGCCGAGCAGGAAGCGGCGCCGAACGCGCCCAGTATCGAAAAAGTGATTGAGGCCTTTCTGCGGCCACTGGAAATCGCGCAGGAATCAGAAGACCGCGGCTGGCGCAATTACTGCGCGCTGGTAGCCTGGGTCAACAGCTCCGCCACCTGGGGTGAGAGAATCATCAGCACCCACTTCGACGAGCTGGTGCTGCACTTTACCGATGCCATGCAGCGCTGCTTCCCCGATGCCAGCACCGAGAATATTTTCTGGTGTTACCACAACCTTTCCGGCGCCCTGTCCCTTACCCTTGCGGATACCGGACGTATTGATCGCCTGTCGGGTGGTGCCTGCCACTCGCATGATTTCCGCTCCGCCTACGACCATATGATCCCATTTATGGCGGCCGGGTTTCGCGAGCTATGCAAACCGGGAAGCTAGCTGAGTAGCCACCCGGTCTGCAGGGACTGCTTGCCACACTGCGAAGGGCTCAGCCGGCCAGACTGGCCACGACCGCGTTGCTATCCGCATCGATAACACGCACGTTGGTGTAACCCATATTCATAAGTGCAACCGCCGACAGCGCCGCGCGACCACCGGTAGCGCAGTGAATCAGGATCGGCTGATCTGCGGCTTTCACCACCTCCCCAACCTTCATCTCCAATACGCCACGGGGAATATTGACGGTGCCCTCGGCACACAGCTGGGCAACCTCCCCCGGCTCGCGTACATCGATCACCACGGCCTCCGGCGTTGCACCGATGATCTTTGCGGCATCTTCCGCTGAGACCAGCTGGCACTGCGCCTTGGCGGGACCGACGATTTCTGGCAGGGTCTTGATCACGTTGACCTCCTTCCGGTTACCAGGCCACCTTACGGGCGGCTGGCCTTCAGCATTTCGTAACCGCCACCATTCACAACCTTGTCGAACCCGGCATTCTTTAACTGGGTAGTCACAAGACCGGAACGACGGCCGCTGCGACAATAGACCACTATCGGCTTGTCTGTCGCTACCAGCTTTTCAATATGGGTTGAAAACTGGTCGTGCGGAATCAGGATCGCACCTTCAAGATGACCGGCGGCGTACTCCGATTCTGTGCGGACGTCTATCAGGGTTGCGCCCTCATCGATCAGCGCCCATGCGACGGTGGTGTCAAAGTCCGCGGCCGCAGCCATACTTCCGAAAAACATACCGATAGATGCAGTCACAGTTTTTACCCAACTCATGCTGATACTCCAAAAACTCACTTAATACCGCAGGCGATCTGGCCTTCGGTGCGCATACCGGCCTTTTTCATGACCCAGGTAGCGGGGCACAGTCCGGTAATGGCGCTCTGAATCATATTAAATCCGATAAACACCGTAAACCAGAACCAGTTCGGGTGCACGAACAGGGTCAGTGCCACTGAAACCAGTACCATCACACCGGCAAATACAAAGGTTGCGCGTTCTGTAGACATGGGGAATTTCCTCCTTTCTGGAAACTTTATTTGAAACACTAGAAACTGAACTTCAAACGGATATAGGCGTTGTCGGCCCGGTCAAACTGGCCGAAGAACGTGTGCGGCGCATCGCCGTGATAAATATTGCCTCCCAGGGTCCATTGCCACTCGTCACTCTGGCGCCAGCTCACGCTGGGTCGCAGGTAACCATCGCGGTCACTGGGTGAATGGAAAGCGAACAGGGTCCAGGTAAGCTTTTCCTGCATGGCACGGTAGCTCAGGCGCGTGGTCAGCACAGTGCGGCTGCGGTCCGGGGCGTATTCCGGCAACACTGAAAAATCTTTGGGCAGAACCTCTTCTGCGTAGTGCTCCAGGTAGGCCTGTCCGCTGGCGGTAAAGTTGGTAAACAGCTCGCGTTCATAGCCCAACAATACACGCCACTGGTCGGGTTTGGATTCGTTATCGAAATAGCCCCACTCAGTATTGAACAAGCCACCAAAGAACGGCCGACGCAGGCTTGCGCCGGCAACCACCAACTCCGGAAAGTATGCGCCCAGCACGGGACTGATATCCGGCGTCCCCTGATGGCCGTTGTAGCCGTATACCGCATATTCGGTGCTACCGGACTGCCAGAACAGCCTTGCAGCGAGCTCATTTTCGGCCGGCTCCTCTACCGAAAAACCGGGCGCAACCTGCTGCCCAACCTGCGGCGAGAAAAACGAGAAGCGCTCGCCACGGATAAATTCATCTGACTTGAAGCGCGGCATCCATACCAGCTCGGCATTTATCGAGTCGCCATAAAAACTCGCACGAATGGCATCCTGTGGCGCCTTGAGATACTGGTCGTCCCGGCCGCTGAAGAACGCCTGCCAGTCCTTCGCAAACTGGTCATTGATAAACAGGAAGTCCCCGGTACCCCAGGTCAGGGTCTGACGACCGAATTTAATATCCAGGTCCTTCGCGGCAGCATACTGGATGCTGGCTTCGCGTGCCTGCGCTTCCCAGTCTCCGATTACCGAGTCGTACCAGAGGTCCCCTTTCAGCTTGAACTGCACTTCACCCACCAACGGTGACCATTCAAGGCGCAAACGGCTATCAGCCAGTGTCTCATCGTCGAGCAACGGGTCCCGTTCGGTACGTACACCGAAAGACTGTTCAACAAAGCCGTGCAACGGCAGGCCGACTGCCTGCCGTGCCGCCGCGCTTTCCTCCTGCCACGCACCATCCAGCTCCTCGCCCCACTCACCCCAATCATCCTCCTGGGCGAGGGCGCCGGAAACGGCAGGCAACAGCAAAGTAAAGAGCAGCATTTTTAGCGGATATCTATTCATTTATCTGTCCGGAAAAAATGCCCACCGAAGTGGGCCAAGGCACACGTTTAAACAAATTCCTGCAAACTAGTTCTTGAACAGTTCGAGCGGAGGCCGGCGCAGGCTGCGCTCTGAAAACACACCGTCATCCAGTGCCAGCCCATAACCGACATTGCGGAACTGCAGCAGCGTATAGCCGCCATTTTTCAGGTCCTCGACCCTGGATTTGACCACCGTTGGAAAACCGTCGATCACCTGCGTTTCTACCACGCTCACACGGCGATAGGTGTCCCCGGCCCCGTCTACGTACTCGACAGTTTCTGGCAGAAATGTCTGCTTGCTGATACTCGCTGTGTAACCGACAAACTCGACACTGCCTGGTGACTTCGGCTTGCCCTCGATCAGGAAATGCGTTTCCGTTTCCTCGAGCAGGCTGAAATTGTCTTCATTCAGGTTTCGGCCGGAAACGTCCTCATAAAAAAAGTGGGAGCCCACGAAGGATGTGCGCTTGTCCCCTGCAGAGATCCGCTTCACCAGATCCAGTGCAGGCAGATACAGCCAGCGATCATCGTCAGATTCAATATGCTTCGCCACACGAAAAACCGTGTTGCGCACATCCGCCGGGCGGGAAAAGTGCACCAGGTAATCCTGGTCACCACCGCCCGTATTCCTGCGCAGCAGGGAAAACTGGCGCATTTGTTTGCGGCCCGCAGCATCAACAATAATCATGCGCGCTTCCGCCTTACCGCTTTCTCCTGCGTAAAGCGAGGCCTGGTTAGCCTTGCTGACAATTTCTTCGACAGACATCTGCGCAGAGGCCTGAGTCTGCGCGGCTGTTGCAAGCAGCAGCGCGCCAATTACACCAATCAGGTTATTCATCGTGCTTCTCCCAGTTCAGGATCAAATCCAGTCACCTGTCCCTTGCCCTGACCGGCAGGGACAAGCCAGCGCTGTAGCAGCCAGATACCGGCCGGTAACAGCAACAGTGTTACCAGTGCCGAGGTGGCCATGATAGAGGCCAGGAAGATGCCCACGGTTACATAGGGTACCAGCGGGGCAAACAACAACGGGGTAAAGCCCAGTGCCACCACGAGCGCGTTGCGACTGATTGCACGCGCAGGCTCATCGAACATCAGGGACAGTGTCTGCTGGTAGTCGTTGCCTTTGCGCAGGTAGCTGCGGAAGCGCTCGATAAAGTGAATCGCAAAATCCACACTGAGCCCCAGAGTCAGCGCAGAAAGCACCGCAATCGGCATGTCGTAGTCGATGCCAAGCCAGCCCACCATGCCGTAGATCAGCCCGATGGTCAGGGTCAGTGGCAGCATCGCCAGCAGGCCCCACAACACAGAGCGGAAAAGCGCAATCATCATTACCAGAACCACCAGGAATGCGGAGGCCAGGCTGTCCATCATTCCTGCCACCATCTGGTCCTGCCACACAGAGTTGAGGTAGGCCTTGCCTGCCCACTGTACATCAACATTGACTGGGGCCGGATGCATACCGATGTAATCGTCCACGGTGTCCATTACCGCACTCATGTGCTGGTTGTCGCCGCTGGTCAGCTGCAACCACAGCAGGCCGCTGCGATAATCCGGGGTGACGAAGTGCCAGAGGTCGCCGGGGCGGTGTGAAGACTGGTATTGCAGCAGTGTCTGCGCCACGCCCTCCGGTGTGGCAGGGATGCGGTAGTCTTCGCTCTTGCCCGAGACCAGTTCACGATTGACGGTTTTCACCAGCTGCGGCAGGCCGTTACTTTTGCCTACCAGACCACTGGCTTCGAGATAGCCTTGCAGGTTCGCCATCCAGTTGAGCAGGTCCGGTGAGGTCATCACTTTGGCATCCAGGCTCGCTCGCTCGGCCAGTGCCAGCAGCTGCTCAATTACCTCTGCCTCATCCCCGCCAGCATCAAACAGGGCATCGTCCAGCTGGGTGATACGATCATCCAGTGCCGCACTGAAGCCCGCACCGCCGGCGAGCGGCTGCCAGTCAAACACAAAGTCGTCTGCCTGGATCTCCGCGGCCCGGCGGTTCAACTCTTCCGCCGCCGCCAGATTTTCCGGTGCACTCATCACCAGGTAGGCGTCGTAGGTGCCGGCAAAGTGGCTGTTGAGGGCACGATCCGCGATGCGCAGCTCATGGTCCTGCTTGAACCAGTTGATCGGGTTATCGTTGATCTGGATCTTTGTGATACCAACCACACTGAAAACAAGCACTGAAGCAAACACCACCAGCAGGCTCCCCTGCCGATTGCGCGCAAGGGCACCCAGCGGATTGATCAGCTTGTCGATGCCACGAGCCTTGTCCGCGCGGTGTTGAGCCGCCTGCAGCGCGGCCAGCGTTTCCGGCTTCACTCGCACGATGTAGGCCGGCACAAAGACGATGGTCAGGATAAAGGCCAGCAGGATACCGAACGCCACAAAAGCACCGAATATCTGCACCGGCGGGATCGGGGTCAACATCAGGGACAGGAAACCAACCGCCGAGGTCACAGAAGTAAACAGCATCGGCATAAACAGGTGCTTCATAACCTCGAGAATGGTGTCGCGCACGTTACGCCCGGGACGGTAGCGATCGGCAAACTCGCTGAGAATATGCACCGAGTCCACCACTGCAATCGGCATCAGGAAGATCGCGATCATGGACGACATGATGTGCACGGTGAAGCCCATACCAATCAGCAGGCCCATGGTAGAAATCACCGTAGCCATGGCCACTGCCATCGGCGCCAGCACCAGTGGCAGGTTGCGGAAGAACAGCAGCATCAACACGAAAATCATTGCGCCTGCCATGGGCGCAGAGATCCCCATCTGCACAAACATCTCAAACCCGAACTGGTCTTCCGCTACCGGCAGGCCGGTCAGGTGATAGGTATCGCCGGACTCAAGACCCGCGAACAGGGTTCGAATCTCTTCAGCGATTCGGTAGCTCTCGTTCTTGTCCTCGATCGGTACGTAAATCGCCGCCGCCTTACCGTCACCGGAAACCAGCGTATTCTGCAGCATCGGCAGGCGCGACACCGACTCGGCAATGCGGTCCGCTTCCAGCTGGTTTTGCGGCGCGTTGCGCATCATCCATTCGAAGCGGATAACACCCGGCCCGTCCTGGCGGATATTGTCCACCTCTGACAGAGCCATCAGGTCCTTCTCCACCACCCCATCAATCTTGAGGATGTCGCGGGTCAGGCTGTGCATGGCGGCAAGCGATTCCGGGGTATAAATCCCCTCTTCCGCCACCGCGCCCACTACGATCGCGTCTTTCAGGTCGAAACGTTGCTTGACCTCGTTGTGAAACATCCGCGCGGCATTATCTGCCGGCAGCATATTCTCTGGATCCGTATCAATCTGGATGCGGGGAATAAGAGCGCCCAGAGCGAGGGTGAGCAACAGCACACCGGCGTAAATGCGACGCGGGTTGTCGATTACCCACTGAAAGAAGCGATCGGCCATATTTTAAGCTTACCTAATTTAGGTTTTTCTAATATGGCTAGCCTAAACGATAACTTTAGAATTGTCTAATATTATTGCCCCCGGCCATTAGCCCCTTTGGCGTATGGCGATTTCTGCGCCACGAGGTCTAGACTTGCTTACATCCCAATTTTGGAAACCCACGCCATGCAAGCTTTCCCCCATCACTACAAGGTCAATGCCAGCGCCCGGCAGGAGGGTGCCATCACCGTCAGCGCCGACGGCCTGCCGGACATTGAATCCGGCCCGCCCGCTTCATTTGGCGGTAGCGGTGATGTCTGGTCACCGGAGGATTTTTTCGTTGCAGCTGCGGCCGACTGCCTCATCCTCACGTTCCGCGCGCTGGCGCGGATGAAGAAATTCGAGTGGGTTGCGTTCGACTGCCAGGGAGACGGCGTACTGGACAAGACGGACGAGGGACTGAAGTTTACCGAGTTGCACCTGCGCGCGAAGCTCACGGTGCCGGCGGGCACGGACCCGGCTCAGGCAGAAGAACTGGTGTTGAAGGCCAAGAAAGGCTGCCTGGTGACCAAGTCCATGGCCACCGAAATTTTCCTGACCTGTGAAATAGAAACAGCCGGCTAAGTAAGGCCTTTCCGGAACCGCTCAGGCTATCTCTGTATTGGGACAGGCCACCCCGTGCCCGCTCGTATACTGCAGAGAGGGTTTAGAAGCGGCGCAAGCCTGAATAGCCACCGGACAGCGTGTGCGAAATACGCACCCGCTAGGAGGGTTTATGGGCGATGGTAGATCGCCCTCCAATAGCTGCACTGACTTACTTCGCTCGAGGCGCGGATCCGGCACAGGCACTGCTGACAACAAGGCCTTTGTATACGGGTGCCGTGCACTTTCGAAAACTGAGGTAGATGGCCCATATTCCACCGCGTTCCCGAGGTACATCACCAGCACCTGGTCTGAGATATGACGCACGACAGACAGGTCGTGCGCAATAAATATCAGAGCGAGCCCCATTTCCCGCTGCAGTTCCTGCAACAGGTTTACGATCTGTGCCTGGATGGAGACATCCAGAGCTGAAACCGGTTCGTCACAAATTACCAGCTTCGGCTCCAGAATCAGCGCACGCGCTATACCGATACGTTGGCACTGGCCGCCTGAGAATTCGTGTGGGTAGCGGTTGATCAGGTTGGGCAGAAGTCCCACCCGCTCCATCATCGCCTTGACCCGCGCCCTAACCTCGTCCCTGGGTAGCTCGGGGCAAAGGCTCCGCAAGGGCTCTGCAATACTGTCTCCGACGGTCATGCGCGGGTTAAGGGACGCGATGGGATCCTGGAAGATCATTTGCATGTCCTTGCGGGAGTCGCGAAGTTCCGCCGCGGACAGACCGGAAAGGTCCTTTCCCAGCCAGGTGACTTGACCGGAGGTCACCGGCACCAGCCGCATCAAGGCACGCGCAAGTGTCGACTTGCCACAGCCCGACTCTCCCACTACTCCCAGAGTCTCACCCGCTTGCAGCTGCAGGCTGACGCCATCCACCGCACACAGGGAATCCGAGCCACGCCATGGCAACGCACCAGGCCGTTTGATATCAAAGTGTACCGTGAGGTCCGAGGCTTCGAGTAATGGATCAGTAGCATGCTTCTCCGGCATTACACCACCTCCAAAAGTTCACGGGATTCCAGGTGGCAGGCTCGCAGGCGGCCCTCGCCAAAGGTTTCGAGTACAGGTGCATCGGTCTGGCAATGCTCTGTTGCCGAGGAACAACGCTGCCAGAATGGGCAGCCTGCAGCTAGCTCCTGCAGGTTGGGCGGGTTACCGGGAATCGTTGCAAGTGCAGCACCGGGAATATCGAGTCGCGGCACGGCATGTAATAACCCCTGAGTATAGGGGTGGCTCGGATTGTAAAAGATATCTTCAACCGGACCGTATTCCATCGTCCGTCCGGCATACATCACCAGCACCTTATCGCACAGCCCTGCGACAACCCCGAGGTCGTGGGTAATCAGGACAATAGCGGTGTTAAATTCCTTTTTAAGCTCATCCAGAAGCTTCAGAATCTGTGCCTGGACAGTGACATCCAGCGCCGTGGTGGGCTCATCCGCAATCAATAATTTTGGCTGGCACAGCAGCGCCATGGCGATCATGACGCGCTGGCGCATCCCGCCCGATAGCTCATGCGGGTAACTGTCCAGACGCTTTGCGGCTTCCGGGATCTTTACGGCATCCAGCATTGCCAGTGACTGAGCGAGAGCCTCCTTGCGCCCTACTCCCTTGTGGAGCTCCAGGACCTCGCTGAGCTGCGGGCCTATCTTGCGATAGGGATTCAGTGAAGTCATCGGATCCTGAAAAATCATCGCGATTTCCTGAGCGCGAATCCGGTTAAGGCGCTGCTCCGGAAGGTTCAGAATTTCTTCCCCGCGAAATCGCGCACTGCCCGACGCCCGACCGTTGCGGGCCAGCAACCCAAGCAATGAGAAAGCAGTCTGGCTCTTGCCCGAACCAGATTCGCCGACAATACCCAGAGTTTCCCCGGGAGTGACGGAAAAATTCAGGTCATTGACCGCGACGACTTCGCCATCCCGCGTATCGAACAACACCCGCAGGTCCTTGACTTCCAGCAGATTCATGGTCGAGCTCCTAGCGGTCCTTCGGATCCAGCGCGTCGCGCAGTCCATCGCCAATGAAATTGAAACAGAACAGGGTCGTCACCATCATTGTGGCCGGTACCACCAACTGCCACACCGCTACTTCCATAGTCTGGGCCCCCTCATTAAGCAACGCGCCCCAGGATGTCATCGGCTCCTGCACACCGAGACCAAGAAAGCTCAGGAACGATTCAAACAGGATCATGCCCGGCACCAGGATCGTCGCGTAAATTGCAACCAGCCCCAGAACATTGGGCACTATATGCCGCGAGATAACCTGCAACCGCGGCAACCCATAGACATGGGTCGCTTCGACGAACTCCTTGTTCTTCAGACTCAAGGTCTGGCCACGCACCACCCGCGCCATACCCGTCCAGCTCACCGCCCCGATCGCCACAAAAATCAAAAGAAAATTACGACCAAAAATGGTCACCAGCACAATTACGAAAAACATGAACGGCATGGAATCCAGGATTTCCACCCAGCGCATCATCAATCGATCCAGATTGCCGCCGATATAGCCTGCAATGGCACCGTAGGCTGTACCAATCAGCACCGCCACCAGCGTACCGAGGATGCCGACCAACAGCGAAATTCTCCCACCCAGGGCAGCTCGCACAAACAGATCCCGCCCCAGAGCATCGGTACCGAAATAATGGCCACTCTCCCAGGAGGGTGGCGCATGCATTGCCCCCCAGTCCGGCTCATCATAGGCATAACTACTGAGCATTGGCGCCACCAGAACGAACAACGCAATAAACCCCAGTACAAACAGGCTTGCAATCGCAGCTCGGTTATTGAGGAAGCGCCTCCAGGCATCCTGCCACAGGCTGCGGCCCTCCACCTCCAAGTTGTTTTGCAGGCTCTCGACGAGCCCTTTCCTTGCCGTAGCTAGCATGGGAAGCCCTCAGGAATAACGGATTTTGGGGTCAATATAGGCGTATGCAATATCGACGATAGCGTTGAAGGCGATGGTCAGGGCACCCACCAGAATGGTCAGGCCCAGCACCATGGAATAATCACGATTCAGAGCACCGTTCACAAACAACTGCCCCATACCGGGAATTCCAAAAATATTCTCGATGACGACTGAACCAGTAATAACACCTACCATCGCCGGCCCCAGCACCGAAGCAAGCGGCATCATCGCTGGGCGAAGGGCATGACGCAGCATGATCGTGCGGGTAGGCAACCCCTTGGCGCGGGCTGTGCGGATAAAGTCCTGATTAAGAACCTCGATCATGCTGCCCCGCATAATACGAGCGATATAACCGGTAAAGCCCTTGGCCATTGCCACCACCGGCAGCAGCATGTATTGCCAACCTCCATCGTTCCAGCCCCCGGCCGGCAACCATTTCAGGTAAATGGCAAATAGCAGTATCAGTAACGGTGCCACTACGTAACTGGGGATCACAATACCTGCTACCGAGAATGACATGATCGTGTAATCGGCCCAGGTATTCTGGTACAGCGCCGCAAGAATCCCCAGAAAAACCCCAAGCACAACCGATACGACAAACACTGTAAGACCAATCTTCAGTGACACCGGGAAGGCTGTCGCAACCAGCTCGCTGACAGAGTAATCCTTGTACACAAACGAAGGCCCCAGATCTCCTTGCGCCAATCCGGAGATATAAGACCAGTACTGTTCATACAGGGGTTTATCGAATCCGTACTTGGCCTCGATATTGGCCAGCACTTCCGGCGGCATCTTGCGCTCGGTGGTGAACGGACTGCCGGGAGCGAAGCGGATCAGGAAAAACGAGATGGTGATCAGAATCAGAAGCGTCGGTATGGCTTCCAGGATTCTGCGTAAAATAAAGCTCAGCATGATTTTCTGATTATTATCCTTATTTGAACCCCAATTCGACCACTCAAACCCCGCTAGTGATCGATGATAGACAAGTCCTTGCTATAGATAAAACCGAGCAAGTGATCAGAATACCCGCTCACAAAAGGCTTGACCAGCTTGCGGTCCGTCAGCTGGTACACCGGTGTCGCACGCATGTCCTCGGAGAAGCGCAGTTCTGCCTGCAGATAGATCGCATTGCGTGCAGTCGTGTCGGCGGCCTGCATCGCCTGGGCCAGCAGCTGGTCGTAGTTGCTGTCCCGGTAGCCGTTCACGGGTCCGGCCGATTCACTCAGCATTACCGACAGGGCTGAGTAGGGCTCATTAAACTCCGCAAAGAGATTCCAGGTCGCTACCTGATAGTTGCTACGTAGCAGATGGTCGTCGAGCACATTCTGTTCCAGGTGTGTCAGTTTGGTCTCGATGCCCAGTACGCGCTTCCACATAGCCGCGATCGCCCCGACCTTCGCGCGGGCCGCTTCGTCTGCCGGATACTTGATCTCGAGTTTCAGCGGCTGGGCTATCGAATACCCAGCTTCCCGATACAATCGCAGCGCGACCCGCTCTCGCTCCTGCTGGCTCCACTGCGACCAGTGACTGTCGGGGAGTTCGTAGGCTCTCATGGTGGCGGGTGTCAGTGTATAGGCGGGCCGCTCACCGCGACCGAGCACATTACTGGTCATTGTGTCCCGATCGATGGCATAGGCGAGGGCCTTGCGCAAATTACTGTCGTCGAGGGGTGGCTGCTTGCCGTTGAAATCCAGCATAAAAGTGGCAGTCACCAGCGGCGCCCGGACTTCCGCGGGAACCGACGTCCGTAACCGGTCAAACTGGGCCGGCGGAATGGACTGGGTGATGTGCAAATCCCCGGCCCGATAACGGTTGAACTCTGCCGTCAGCGAACTAATCGGCAGGAATACAACGCTGTCCAGATGAACATTTTCCCGGTCCCAGTAGTGCTCATTGGGCACAAGCATCACGCGCTCATTCACTGACCACTCTTCCAGCCGGAAGGCGCCATTGCTCACATGATAGCGGGGTCTGGTCCAGAGGTCGGGGTGTCCCTCGACCGTCGCTCGATGCACCGGGAGAAGCGCATAGTGGGTCAGGCTATCAACAAAGATTGCCGAGGGCTGTTCCAGCGTGACCTGAAAAGTATGGGAGTCGAGCGCTGCCACACCAAGTTGCTCCGGTGGCAGCTTGCCCTCAGTAATTTGCCTCGCGTTTTTTACCTTGATACTTCCCAGGAACCAGCCCTGTCGATCTGGCGATTCGGGGGAGGCCAGCCTACGCCAACTGTATACAAAATCTTCCGCAGTAACGGGATCACCGTTGGACCAGCGCGCATTCTTGCGCAAATGGAACGTATAAACCTCGAAATCCTCGCTCTCCCAGCGTTCAGCCGCAGCCGGTTGTACGCTACCGTCCGGGCCAGACTGCACCAACCCTTCGTACATGTCCCAGAGAATATAGACTCCCTGGCCGGGCTGGGCTGCGGGATCCAGCGTGTTGGGCTCAGTAGAATTGCCCCGCACGAGCTGTTTACCAGAGGGCTGCCCTGGCCTTTCCGTCCCGGGGTCACTGCATGCTGAAACGAAAAGTAATATGACAACATACGCCGGCAATACCCGGATATCTTTCAACCAACCTAACCGGATGAAGTTTCGATAAATCAGGGTGATTCTATCCATAAATGCTTGCTCCTAATTGCGTCCGGCTCGGTCCAGTGCCGTGTCAAAGCCGTACTTGGCCTCGATATTGGCCAGTACTTCCGGCGGCATCTTCCGACCACGTAAACCCCACTAGTGATCGATGATAGACAGATCCTTGCTATAGATAAAACCGAGCATGTGATCGGAATATCCGTTTACAAAAGGCTTGACCAGCTTACGGTCCGTCACCTGGTACAGCGGCACCGAGCGCAAATCCTCGGCGAAACGCAGTTCTGCCTGCAGATAGATAGCATTACGTACAGTCGTATCGACAGTCTTCATCGCCTGTGCCAGTAGTTGGTCGTAAGTGCTGTCCCGGTAGCCGTTCACGGGCCCGGACTCTTCACTCAGACTCGCGGACAGGGGCGAGTATGGCTCATTGAACTCCGCCCAGAGATTCCAGGTCGACACCTGGTAGTCGCCGCTTCGTATATGGTCGCTGAACACTTTTTCCTCCAGGTGTGTCAGTTTGGTCTCGATGCCCAGTACGCGCTTCCACATGGCCGCGATCGCCCCGACCTTCGCATTGTTCGCTTCGTCTGCCGGATACTTGATCTCGAGTTTCAGCGGCTGGGCTATCGAATACCCAGCTTCCCGATATAGTCGCAACGCGACCCGCTCACGCTCCTGCTGACTCCACTGCGACCAGTGACTGTCGGGGAGTTCGTAAGCTCTCATGGTGGCGGGTGTCAGTGTATAGGCGGGCCGCTCACCGCGACCGAGCACATTACTGGTTAATGTGTCCCGATCGATGGCATAGGCGAGGGCCTTGCGCAAATTACTGTCATCGAGGGGGGGCTGCTTGCCGTTGAAATCCAGCATAAAAGTGGCAGCCACCAGCGGCGCCCGGACTTCTGCCGGAACCGACGCCCGCAATCGGTCAAACTGGGCCGGCGGAATGGACCCGGTGATGTGCAAATCCCCGGCCCGATAACGGTTGAACTCTGCCGTCAGCGAACTAATCGGCAGGAATACAACGCTGTCCAGATGAACATTTTCCCGGTCCCAGTAGTGCTCATTGGGCACAAGCACCACACGCTCATTCACTGACCACTCATCTAGCCGGAAGGCGCCATTGCTCACATGATAGCGGGGTCGGGTCCAGAGGTCGGGGTGTCCCTCGACCGTCGCTCGGTGCAATGGGAAAAGCGCATGGTGGGCTAGGGTATCGACAAAAAACGCCGAGGGCTGCTCGAGGGTTATCTCGAACCTGTAGGGGTCGAGCGCGCGCACCCCAAGTCGTTCTGGCGGCAGGTCTCCCGCCGCGACTTGCCTGGCATTCTTGACCTGGATGCTCGTGAGGTACCAGCTCCGCCCATCCGGCGTAGCGGGTGAGGCGAGCCTGCGCCAGCTATAGACAAAATCCTGCGCGGTTACCGGGTCGCCATTGGACCAGCGCGCATCCTTGCGTAAATGGAAGGTATACACCCGGAGATCCTCGCTCTCCCAGCGTTCAGCCGCAGCCGGTTGTACGTTGCCGTCCGGGCCAGACCGCACCAACCCCTCGTACATGTCCCGGAGAATATGGATTCCCAGGCCGGGCTGGGCTGCGGGGTCCAGCGTGTTGGGCTCAGCGTAATTGCCCCGCACGAGCTGTTTACCAGAGGTCTGTCCTTGCATTTGCGTCCCGGGGTCGCTGCACGCGGAAACGAAAAGTAGCATGACAACATACGCCGGCAATCCCCGGATACCTTTCAACCAGGCCAAGCGGCTGCAGTTCCGACAAATCAGGGTGACTCTATCCATAAGCGCTTGCTCCTTAATGGAATCGGTAGCCGCCGACGCGTGGGTGAACCAGGCGGCTCACAGCATAGCGAAATATGGGGATTACAGGCATGTCTCGTGCCAGCAGGAGCTCGGCTTCTGCGTACAACTGCTTACGCTTTTCTTCGTCGGGCTCGGTCAAAGCTTGCGCCAGAGCATCATCGAAGCGCACATTCGCGTAGCGTGGATGATTGTAAGCATCCCGCGAGGTCAAAATTAACAATGCCAACCGGCGAAACATTGCAGTCAACGGATAGTTGATCGCCACCACTTCCTCCTACTCCAAACAATTCATTGATCCGCAAAACATCAGCATTAAAACCGGCCAGATAAATTAAAGATAAGCCGGTGTATTTCACCGATAGCTACTCTTGGTCAGCTATCCAAAGATCCTTGCTTTTTGGGTACCCAATCGCTTGTCTGGCAATCCCCCTGACATGAGGCTTGGCCAGCAAACTATTGGACTGCCTGAATATTGGAATAAAAGGCATATCCTCCGCCAATACCATTTCAGCCTGGGCATAGAGCTGAGCACGTTGCTCCGCATCCACACTGGCACTAGCCTCCGCCATGATTTGGTCGAACTTCCCACTGGAGTACCCAAATTGCTGATTTGCGCCAGTCAAACGGTGATTGAGAATCGACGAAGGGTCAGGATAGCTGTCCCCTACCCCCATCGGCACCAGGTCAAATTCCCCTTTTTGAACAGTGTCGACCATGCTTTTCCATTCAATTGCGATGTGCTCAACCTCGACACCAAGGGCCTCCTTCCAAAGTGCCGACGCCGCCAATACAAATTTTCTGTTATTCGGGCTTTTTATGTAAGGCAGTTTCAGGCGCAGCGGCCTATTTTCAGAGTAGCCAGCAGCCGCCATCAGCTTTTTGGCTTCTGCTATCCGTTGTTGCTGATTAAGGGTCGACCACGGAACCTCTAAAGGCGCCATGCCGGGCATTTTGTCCCATACGTTTGTATAAGCCGGGGTATCGCCATCATTAAATACCTTTCCGGTAATAATCTCCCGGTCCAAAGCATAAGCGAGTGCTTTCCTGATTTTAGGATCGTTTAAAGGCGGCTTTATCGTATTGATTGCAAACCCGTGGCTGCCATAGCCGGTAATACTAAACAGTTCCACAGGACTGCTGTCTCGCAGAGAAGCAAATTGATCGTCCGGCACGCCCCACGTCAGGTCGACTTCCCCAGATTGATAGCGGAAAAATTCTGCATCCGTGGAAATTGGCAAGTAGGTTACCTTTTCGATTCTTACTTTATCGACGCCCCAATAATATGGATTTCGAGTCAACTCGATTTTTTCATTGACACGCCACTTGCTTAGTTCAAAGGGGCCATTACCCACCAGCTTGCCGGGACGCGTCCAGTGATCACCGTTTTTTTCCAGGGATTCCCTGTGCAGCGGCACAAAACAGGCTCCAGATACCATACTGACAAAATATGCCGTAGGCTGCTCCAGACTGACTTCAAGGATATGTGGACCTATGGCGCGAACGCCCAATTTTTCCGGTCTATTAGTGCCGCTAACGACAGCTTCGCTATTCCGGATTTTTGCCGGAGTAATATATTCCGGGCAGCGGGATGCAGTCTCAGGTGCAAGGGCGCGGCGCCAGCCAAATACAAAATCTTTAGCCACAACCGGTTCACCATTGGACCAGCGCGCATCTTCACGCAATTTAAAAGTAAAGGTTTGGTTGTCTGAGGTTTCCCAGGAATAAGCTATTCCCGGCTGCACTGCTCCGTCTTGATCGAGGGTCACCAATCCCTCGTAAAGATCAGAGACAATCACATCTTCACTATCGATCAAGATCTTATGCGGGTCTAAGGACGATGGCTCGATGCTATTGCCACGAACCAAAGAAGCTCCTGTCTTCGGGGCAACCGACATCTCGCCTGAGCCCTTCGTATCAACAATTGACTGTTGCTCATCACTGCACGACATCAAGAATCCACAGAGGGCAAAGGCGACAGAAACCCGGATATTTAAACCGGTTCTTTCAATGTTTTTCATTATGAGTCTCTATGTGTATTTGACACCAGGGAAAAACCAAACGGACAATCAGAATTCCGGGTAGGTCATTCGACAGCAACCCAAAGATCTTTGCTCAGCGGAGGATAAGCCATTTCTTTTTGCATCCCGCGGACCCGAGGCTTCACTAACATCGAAGAACGAAGCCTCGTCACCGGGATATACGGCATATCCTCGCCGAGGACAATCTCAGCCTGCGCATACAATTCGGCTCTTTGCACCGGGTCACTGGTACGAGTGGCTTCGAGCATGATGGAATCGAACCTATCGCTCGCATAACCATATCCGGGGGAATTGCCACTCAGCCGATAATTAAGGATGCTAGCCGGGTCCGGGTATGCAGCACCAAAACCCCTTATTCCAAGTTCAAGATCTCCATTCTGAACCCGTTCGACGATGCTTTTCCACTCCAGGGCTTCAAGAGTAATATCGGCACCGAGTACCTTTTTCCACATGGCCGAGACTGCAAGGGCCAGTTTTTTGTTATTCGGGGTTTTTAGGTAATTCAACTTTAATTCCAGTGGCTTCTCTCGCGAGAAGCCCGCTAATGCAAGAAAATCACGTGCCCTCGCCTCTCGATCTGATTGCGACAATCCACCAAGATCGACCAGAGCTGAGCTCATACTCGGCATTTCGGGCGGTACGTTAGTAAAAGCTGGGGAACCACCTTTATAGACTTTACTCGCAATAGTCCCGCGATCTAACGCATATGCCAAGGCCAGACGAACATCCGGATTATCCAGGGGAGGCTTTGCAATATTAATCGTAATACCAAAGCTACCGTAGGTCTTGACTACATTAATTTCTGCCGGGTGACTGCTTTTTACGCGATCACGCTGGTCTACGGGAATCCCAAAGGTCATGTCCAAGTCATCAGCCATATAGCGTGAAAACTGCATATCGGCGGCTATTGGCAGGAACGTAACCTTATTCAGGCGCACAGATTCCGCACCCCAATAGTTTCGATTCTTTTCCAGAACAACCCGCTCATTTACTCGCCACTCCGATAAATAGAAGGCTCCATTCCCAACCAAATTATCGGCTCGCGTCCAGCGCTCCCCATGGGTAGCCAATGTCTCACTATGCAGGGGTAGAAAACACACTTGCTGGAGCATACTCACCAAATAGCTAACCGGCCGCTCAAGCCTGACCTCCAAAGTATGCGACGTTATAGCACGCACGCCGAGCGACTCTACGGGCTGCTCGCCTTTTGAAATCGCCGCGCTATTTTCGATTGCGGATTCGGAAATAACCTCCGGGCAGCGGGAAGCAGTTCCAGGCGTGACAGCCCTACGCCACCCATAAACAAAATCCTCAGCCACAACAGGATCGCCATTGGACCAACGCGCATCCTGACGCAGCTGAAAGATGAAGACCCTACTGCCCTCGCTCTCCCATGACTGGGCGACGCCCGGCAAGATGTTTCCGTCCTGGTCCAGTGTAACCAGGCCCTCGAATAGATCTGCCAGAATATTCCTCTCGTTATCAATCCGCGCCATATGCGGATCCAACGAAGACGGCTCAACATTGTTGCCACGTACGAGTTCTTGCCTGCTGGATATCGCGTGCAAACCATCCTGCGGCCCCTCCTGCTGAAAACCCGGAGTTGAGGCATCTAACGATAAGTCATGAGTTAAGCCTTCCTGCGAGTCAGCACAACCTGTCATGCCGGCCAATACTGCGACCAGAAGATATGCCTTAAATTGTTGCGCATTCATCTCTCTTCGAACCATCAATTCTTCCTATTCGGTTTCTACTTTTTGGGCAGTCTTGATCCACAGATCCTTGCTATACGATTCACCAAATGGCCCAACCTCAAATCCGCCGATGTACGGTTTGGTCAGCCTGGGAAAAACACGGTGCACAATAGGGATAAAGGGCAGATCATCAGCGAACATCCGCTCCACTTTTTCAAATAGCGCATCACGTATCTCGCCTCCCGGCTCGGATTCGGATTGAAGAATCAGACTTTCGAGCTCCGGATTGGTGTAGCCTATTTCCTTCAGGTAATTGCTTACCTGCAAATACAATGGGAAGGGATCGTTGAATGGCGGCTCATAGGCAAGAACGGCCAGATCGAAGTCACCTGCAAAAACGGTCTGATGAAACGCTTTCGCCTCTAGCCCTTCTGGAACCACCTCAATGCCCAGCCTTTCCTTGAACATCGCCGCTATCGCTGCGAAAAGTCTTCTATTAGTGTCAGAAGACATGAACGCAACCTTCAATGAGTCAGGCTCATTTATCCCCGCAAAAGCCGCATCAGGCAGAGACTCATGGGAAACTAGATTCCCTTTTTCAAAATCCCTTTCTGCAGTATGAGCTTGTGATTCCCGGATATAAGGCGGCAATAGAGTTTCCGCCGGCTGGTTTCCTTCGCCATATACATTTTCCGCAATTACCTTCCTATTGATTGCACCGGAAAGGGCACGGCGCACGCGAACATCGGAAAGGTATGGAGAGTTTATATTCACCGCCAAGCCAAGCACACGTGGCTTTTTATGGAATATCAGCTGGCCTCGATAATCTTCCTTCAACATGGACAGGTGTTCCGTCGGTGCGCCATCGCTTATATCGATATCTCCCGCAAGGTACCGCTTTAACTGCATTCTCTTGTCACTGATTCGTATAAATTCGACATTATTCACTCTGGAATTTTTCCCATCCCAATAGTGATCGTTACTCCTTAACCGGACCCGCTCATTGACAGTCCTGTGCGAGAGAGCGAAAGCCCCGTTCGTAACGAATTTATCTGGCTGGACCCATTGCTCTCCATGCTCGGAAATAGAGGCCTGATGCAAGGGAAAAAAACATCCGCGCGGCATTAGTTTGATAAAATATGCTTTCGGTTTTTCCAGCCGAACTTCAAGCGTGTGTGTATCTACAGCAATGATGCCCAAGGTATCCGGCTTAGACTCCCCCTCAGCGATTGCCGTTGCGTTTTCCAACCCCAAAAAAGAAAACGCTCCGGCACATTCACTTGCGGTGATCGGTGTTGCTGCGCGCCGCCATGCGTAGACAAAATCATGCGCCGTAACGGGATCCCCATTAGACCACTTAGCATCTTTCCTTAAATTAAAAATATACTTTGTATCGGAGGGGTTGCTCCAGGACTCCGCAACACCTGGCTTTAGGGAACCGTCAGGTGAGGATATAAGCAGACCTTCAAACAAATCCTGCATAATATATTGCCCCCAATAGCTATCCATTTTATGGGGGTCCAGCGATTGCGGCTCCGCAGAAAGAGCCCGCCTGATAAGACCTTGCTGCTGGCTGTTCGATTCAGTGCCTGCCGGGCCGACTGGCTTTGTATCTCCCGAACAACCTGTTAGCAGCATCAAGAAGAAAACCCCAAGAAACACCGTTAAAATATCGCACTTCATTTTTTTATTTGACTCCTTTTCTTTCGGCCTTAAAGGGGGTCAGCACAAATTCATGCAGTGGCAGGGCCTACCGCGCGACGCCACGCGAAGACGAAATCTTTCGTAACAAGATCACTATTAGACCAGTTGGCGTCACGCCTGAGCCGACCGGAATATCTTTTACATGAGAGAAGAGGGAGGGCCACGGCCTGTTCCTGTCTAATATGCAGTAGCGGCCTCGGGCATTTGCCACAACCTCTACCTCACCGGAGGAACCGACTGAACATCGTTTTTGTACCAATTGACAACTATGTAAGCCTAGGCTCAGAGTGTCAACAAATAGGCCATTACACGCAATTACACCTCCTTTACTTTGATGGCGATCACATCCCGGAACGGCCAACCCGGACTGAGCCTCGCACAAATGTACCATTTCACCTAATCTGGATCAGGCGTTCAGCAGCCCCCTCCCGCAGGGTATGGCTTGTAGTCTTGCCCTCAAGGGTCACATTGACGGTATTGACCTGGTCCTGCTCAATCTCCAGCAGCATGGACTGGCGCAGTCTTAGCATCCCTTCCGGCAGAGCCGACAAGGGTAACTCCTGGTATACCCAGACGTTACGCACATCGGATTCGATACCAACCCACTTCAAAGGCAGGCGCTCGCCCTCTGCCCCCTTGATCCAGAAGTGGGTGTCGACATACTTTTTCAGGCCTACCTCGTCATCCTTGAGGTTCTTGTCTGCACCTACCTGCAGGGCGCGCTCGATATCGGCCACAAAAAACCGGTGCACGATTTCCACCGACTGTGTGCGTTCGTTGATGGAGATCTCGGTAAGACCAAAATGGTAACGGTGCGCCTGCACGGATACGGCCAGCATCAGCAGAAGCAACCCAACAACACTTCTCAGCGAAACTTTCACAACACTATCCCCGTTAAACGACGTGATCCAACCAAAAAAAGGGGCCGCCGTAGCGACCCCTCTATTCTAACGTCCGAGCGGTTTACTCGTCGTCTTTCTCCAGCTCTGCCTGCCAGTCCTTCATCAGGTTGCGTGACTTCTCCTGCTTGAACAGCTCCAGGCGGGACTTGATGATCTTGCGCGGATAGTGGTTGTTATCCGGGTTCACGTCTGCAGTCTCCCAGTGCGGGTCCAGCACCACGGAGCGCAGGATCTTGCCCTTGTCGCGAACGATCATCTTGGACGTCTGGGCCGGGTTGCGCGCCCAGATTTCCGCCGGGATACGCAGCTCCTCGGAGGTTCCATCTTCATAGTTCAGCTGCAGGAACAGCGGCATAACCAGGCCACCGATATTGCTGAAATCCAGTACGTATACATTGTGCTCGACCGCCAGCAAGTCTTTCTCCCAGTCTTCCAGGCCCTTGAGCATGGACTGGTAGCTGTTGCGATCCGCATTGGATACGTCGAACTCATCGTGCTCGTTGTAGAAATCCCCCAGCTCCGGCTTGATATCCACCAGACGCGACATGTTGCGATTCTTCTGCGGGGTCACGGATTCCGGCTGCGCCTCGAACTGCTCGCGTTTCCACGGGCCTTCCACATCCGGGTTCTTGGTGCCCACAGTGTAGTGGCGCACCGCGTCCAGGCTGATGTCGACGTTGTCGGTGGTGTAGAACCAGCCGCGCCAGAACCAGTCCAGATCCATACCGGATGCGTCTTCCATGGTACGGAAGAAGTCGGCCGGCATCGGCCGCTTGAACTTCCAGCGCTGCGCGTACTCGCGGAAGGCGAAGTCGAACAGCTCGCGGCCCATTACGGATTCTCGCAGGATATTGAGCGCGGTGGCCGGCTTGCCGTAGGCATTGTTGCCGAACTGCAGGATAGACTCCGAGTTCGTCATGATCGGCACCTGGTTCTCGCTCTTCATGTACTCGATGATCTTGCGCGCATCGCCACGGCGGGAAGGATACTTCTCTTCCCACTCCTGCTCGGCCAGGTACTGCACGTAGGTATTCAGGCCCTCATCCATCCAGGTCCACTGACGCTCGTCGGAGTTGATGATCATCGGGTAATAGTTGTGCCCCACCTCGTGGATGATCACGGAAATCAGGCCGTACTTGGTGCGGCGCGAGTAAGTACGCTTGGAGCGGTCTTCCTCGTCGATTTCCGGGCGCGGGCCGTTGAAGGTGATCATCGGGTATTCCATGCCGCCCACCGGGCCGTTCACGGAAATGGAAGTCGGGTACGGATAATCGAAGCTGTAGCGGTTATACACTTCCATGGTGTGGATGATGGCTTCGGTGGAATACTTGTCCCACAGCGGCGTACCCTCTTCCGGGTAGAAGGACATGGCCATGGTATCGGTGCCGCCCTTCTTGTAGCCCTGCGCATCCCACAGGAACTTGCGCGAGGAAGCCCAGGCAAAGTCGCGCACATTCTCGGCTTCGAATACCCAGGTCTTGCGATCACTGGACTTGCTCTTCTCGTTTTCGAGCGCCTCTTCCTTGGTGATGATCATCACCGGCTTTTTCGCGGTACGCGCTTTTTCAAGGCGCTGGCGCTGGGTGCGGGTCAGAACTTCTTCCGGATTCTGCAGTACGCCCGTGGAAGCCACCACGTGATCAGCGGGCACTTCGATGGCTACGCGATAGTCGCCGAACTCCAGCGCGAATTCGCCGCGCCCCAGGAACTGCTTGTTCTGCCAACCGGAAACGTCGTTGTAGGCCGCCATACGCGGGAACCACTGCGCCAGCTCGTACAGGTAGTTGCCATCGCGCTCGAAGAACTCCCAGCCGGAACGACCATTCAGGGCCTTCTGCTCAATGATGTTGAATTCCCAATCTATCTGGAAAGTGACCTTGTCGCCGCTCTTCAGCGGCTGCGGCAGGTCAATACGCAGGCCGGTATCCACAATGGCATGCTGGAGCGGCTTGCCCCTTGCATCGGCCACCTTGGTGATGTCGTAACCGCCCTTGAAATCTTTGGACACCATTTCCGCGCGGAAGCTGCGGAAGGAAACAGTATCCGGCATGGCCGGATCCATCACCGTCGGACGCGCCAGGTTGCCGGCAGAGTTCGGCTTGAAGCGATTCTGGTCCAGCTGCACCCACAGGTAACGCAGGGTATCCGGCGAGTTGTTGGTGTAGGTGATGGTCTCGGAGGCGGTAATGCGCTGCTTGCTGTCATCCAGGGAAACACGGATATCGTAATCCGCCTGCTGCTGCCAGTACTCGTGCCCCGGCGCACCAGATGCGGCGCGATAGGTGTTCGGGGTCGGCAGCAGTTCTTCCAGCTGGCGGAACTTGTCTCCGGTGACATTGAGCGGGTCCGCAGCAAGCGCGCCCGCCGCCACAACAGAAGCCACCAGGGCGGTGCCCAGGCGCTGGATCAGGCTCGTGATTTTCATAGGCAACCTAACACTATCGGTTTTTATCGAAGCGACCGGTCACGCCGCAGCGGTCATCATACGATGCCCACTTTGGCGCAAAAATAAACACCGGCCGGAAAATGGCGCCGATTCTAGCAGGTTTTCAGGGGAAACGAGGGGCTTGCCAGGATGACTGGCTGTGGCCTATTGCCGCAGGCGAACGCTAGCCGGCGGCCAGCCAGACACCCACGCCCAGCATCAGGGAACCGGCCACACGGTTGACCAGACGTACGTTGCCCGCCTGCCCCAGCAGCCTGCCGAGGGTCTTGCCCCCGCTTGCGTAGATCAGCATACAGACCAGCTCCAGCAGCAGGATGATGCTCAACAGCACCGCAAGTTGAGGGACCAGCGGGAGTTCGCTTGAGATGAACGGAGGTAACAATGCGATGAAGAAGGCCCAGCCTTTCGGGTTGGCGACCGCAGTGATAAAGCCCTGGGTCACCAGCTGCATGCGCGACAGCCCTGCGGACGCCGGGTCACCATCTACCTGCAGCGCCATGGTGCCGCGCGAGCGCCACATCTGCACACCCAGCCAGCCGAGGTAGGCACCGCCGGCCAGCTTGAAATAGAAGAAGAAATCCGGGTAGCGCAACATCAGTGCTGCCACCCCCACCACGGCGGAAACGGCAACAAGACCTACCCCCGCCAGCTCACCAATCATCATCCACATGGTGCGCCGCACCCCCACCTGCATACCCAGTGTCAGAGCCAGGGTCATGCACATGCCCGGGGTGAGCGAGACAAAGAAAAAGGTCGGCACAAACAGGGCCAGGGCCGCGCTGTCGATCACTCGGCTTCTCCGGGCACCACGCCACCGTGGGCCGGCTCCGCCACAGCGTGGTCGTTGCCAAAGTGACTGATCAGCATGCCAGCCGCCATCAGGCCGCAACCGGCAAGCTCGACCCAGTTCAGGTATTCATTCAGGAACAGCCAGCCAGCCGCCAGCGCGAATACCGATTCGAGACTCAGGATCACCGTTGCATGGGAGGGGTGCGCATCGCGCTGGCCCAGCAGCTGGAATGTAAATCCGATGGCGGTGGAAAAAATCACGAGATAGACAATCGGCCAGAACGCCGCGGCGGCATGGGCCAGCTTCGCGTCTTCAAGAAACGCGGACGCAATCGCCGACAGGAGCCCGCACACCAGGAACTGGATAGCCGACAGGCGCAGCGCATCGAAGCGGTCGACGAGAAAGTCTGCGGTCAGTACCTGCGCGGCGAATACGAAGGCGCTGGCAAAGACCATCATATCCCCCACCAGCTGGGCCTCGCTTTCCAGGTCGCTGAGCAGGTACAGCCCCACCATCGCCATGGCGATTCCCATCCAGGTGCCGCGGTTGGTGCGATGGCCTAGCGCCAGCCCCATCAACGGCACCAGCAGCAGGTAGAACCCGGTAATAAAACCCGCGCGTCCGGCGGTGGTATAGAGCAGGCCTGCCTGTTGCAGCGCTGCCCCGAGGAACAGCCACACGCCCAGCACCGCACCACCCGGCAGGCAGGCCCGCCAGCTGTAAATCACATCGCGACTGCCCTGCCCCTCACGGCGACCGGACATCCAGTACACCACCGGAATCAGCAGCAGCCCACCCAGCAGGAATCGCCAGGCGTTGAATGCCAATGGCTCGATATGATCCATGGCTATTTTCTGCGGGACAAAGGCAATGCCCCAAAGCAGTGCTGCGACCAGCAGCAGGCCTTCGGCTCGTGTTTGTTTGTTGATCGCTACACCGGACACAGGTAATCCACCAGCAGTTGTACAGATTGGCGGCCGCGATATTCGTTGATATCCAGCTTGTAGGCAAGCCTGACCCTGCGGGCAGCGTTGTTGGGCCACAACTCCGTATCCACATTGAACGCGATGGCGTCGATCGCCTGCTGCGGATACCCGGCCGGTGCCAGTACCATCTTCAGGTGGCGCTCACCGACGATGCGCTGCTGTAACAGTTCGAACTCACCGTCGAACACCGGCTCCGGAAAGGCCTGCCCCCAGGGCGCCAGGTACTTGAGTTGCCAGGCCAGCTCCAGGTTGAACTCTGCCGGCGACAGCTCACCATCACTGTCGATTACCGCGCGCAGGTCGTCGCTGCTGAGCCTGCCCCGCACCGCCTGCTCGAACGCGGTGCGAAAGGCCTCGAGATTTTCCTTCGGCAGGCTGAGGCCAGCGGCCATGGCGTGCCCACCGAATTTGGACAACAACCCCGGGTGACTGGTGGCCACGTCATCCAGCGCATCGCGGATATGCAGACAGGGAATCGAGCGCGCGGAACCCTTGACCAGGTTGTTGTCACCATCGGCAAACACGATCACCGGGCGATGGAAGCGGTCTTTCAGGCGGCTCGCCAGAATACCCACCACACCCTGGTGCCATTCGGCATCGTATATACATAGGCTCCACGGCAGGTCACCGTCGAGACCGATACCCTCCAGCGCTGCCAGGGCCTCGCGCTGCATCCCTGCCTCAATGGCCTTGCGATCGCGATTCAGGCTATCCAGCTCGGTTGCCAGCTCGAGGGCCTCATTCCAGTCTTCAGCCATCAGGCAGCGAATACCGGTACTGATGTCATCCAGGCGCCCCGCCGCATTGATGCGCGGGCCCAGCGCAAACCCGATATCCGAACTGGCCACCCGGCGCTGCTCCTTGCCGGCAACCTGCAGTAGCGCAGAAATACCCGGGCGGCAGCGACCGGCGCGAATGCGCTCCAGCCCCTGATGGACCAGCACGCGGTTGTTGCGATCGAGCGGTACCACATCCGCCACCGTGCCCAGCGCGACAATATCCAGGTACTCCGCCATATTCGGTACCGGGATACCCTGGTCCTCGAACCAGCCGCGCTGCAGCAGTTCGGTGCGCAGGCAACTGAGCACATAAAAGATCACGCCGACACCGGCCAGGCTCTTGCTCGGAAAACCACAGTCGGGCTGGTTGGGATTGACGATGGCATCGGCGTCGGGCAGCTGTGCGCCGGCCAGGTGATGATCGGTCACCACCACCTGCCAGCCACGTGCCTTGGCTGCGGCAACGCCATCGATACTGGCAATACCGTTGTCCACGGTAATCAGTACATCCGGGGTGTAGTCCGCCGCGACCTGCACGATCTCGGGCGTCAGGCCATAGCCGTATTCAAACCGGTTGGGTACCAGAAACTCTATGCTGGCGGCACCCATGGCCCGCAGCGCAAGTACAGTCAGTGCGCTGCTGGTAGCCCCGTCCGCATCGAAGTCCCCCACCACCAGCAGGCGCCGTCCAGCGGTCACCGCATCCGCCAGGATAGCCACAGCAGCGTCCAGGCCACGCATGGCCTTTGGCGCGGACAGTGCAGACAGGCCGTGTTCCAGCGCGGCTTCGCTGTGGATATCGCGGGCCAGCAGAATACGCTGGATCAGTTCGGGGGTTTCGGACGAAAAACGGCCGGAGGATACATCCACCGGCCGTCTCTGGATCAGTTTTTCAGACATTGCCAGCCAACGGGAAATCGCTTCGAATCGCGACCGGGCCCCGCTGGCGCCGTGAACCGGCGGCCTACAGGGATTCGGCCATAAATTTGTGAACCACCATCATATCATCCGGCAGGACTTCATAGCGCTCCTCGCGCTCAAACAGGTCGGCCAGATGGGATGGCAGCGGCAATTCCTGGCCCGACAGCGCCTTCTGCACCGCTTCCGGGAACTTGACCGGGTGCGCCGTCGCCAGGCAGACCATTGGCTGGGCTGGATCGCGCCGGCACTGCCTGGCCGCCTCGATACCGATTGCGGTGTGCGGGTCTGCGAGGTACCCGGTTTCCTCACTGATGTTGCGAATCGCAGCCACCGTGCCGGCATCGTCAACCCGGTGCGAACTGAACAGTGCGGCCGCGCGCTCCACGACTTCCGCTGCCAGCTTCATTTCACCGCCCTGGTGCCGCATGAGCTCAGCAATGGCATTGCCGTCGCGACCATAGAGATCGAACAGCAGGCGCTCGAAGTTGCTGGACACCATGATATCCATACTCGGGGAAAGACTGTGCTGCAGCGGCTTGCGACTGTGATCATTGGCGCTCAGGCAGCGGTGCAGGATGTCGTTGGCATTGGTGGCAACGATCAGCTGCTCCACCGGCAGGCCCATACCGCGCGCGAGGTAACCGGCAAATATATCGCCAAAGTTTCCGGTGGGCACGGAGAAGTTGACCGCTCGCGCCGGCGCGCCCAGGTGCAATGCGGCATAAAAGTAGTAGACGATCTGGGCCATGATGCGGGCCCAGTTGATCGAGTTGACTGCCACCAGGCGCCGCCCGTCTGGCAGGAAGGACTGGTCCGCAAAACTGGCCTTGACCATGCGCTGGCAATCATCGAAATTGCCCTGCAACGCGATATTGTAGACGTTGTCCGACAGAATCGTGGTCATCTGCCGGCGCTGTACCTCGGATACGCGCTGGTGCGGATGCAATATGAAGATATCGATGTTCTCGCAGTGACGACAACCTTCGATCGCCGCCGAACCGGTGTCCCCGGAGGTCGCCCCCATGACCACCACTTTTTCACCGCGCTTTTTCAGTAGCAGGTCGAACAGCTGGCCGAGAAACTGCAGTGCAAAATCCTTGAACGCGAGCGTCGGGCCGTGAAAAAGCTCCTGCACCCACAGGTTGTGATCCAGCTGAACCAGCGGCGCAATCGCCTTGTGGTTGAAGGTTTCGTATGCGCGCTCAACCAGCCCGTCCAGCTCTTCTTCCGTCAGGTCTTCCGCGACAAACGGGCGCATGACAGTGCGCGCCAGCTGCACGTAATCCATGCCGGCCATTGCCGCAATTTCTTCGCGGCTGAATTTTGGCAGCTCCTCGGGCACATAGAGGCCACCGTCACCGGCCAGACCTGCAAGTACTACTTCAGAAAAGCTGGCAGCCGGAGCGCGGCCGCGGGTACTGATAAACTTCACGAATTCGACATCCCTTGAAAAACTGTATCCATCCCGTCAGCGGGTTACCCCAGGGATTCTACCCGAATCCGGGTAACGGCACCGGCGATACTGTCCAGCGCCTCGATCTTGCGCACCGCCGACTGCAGCTTTGCTTCCTGCACGCGACTGGTCAGGATGACAACCGGCACATGGTCTTCACCCTCACCCGGCTCATGCTGGATCAGCGCCTCGATGCTGATGCCCTCGTCCGAGCAGATGCTGGCAACCTGCGACATTACACCCGGCTTATCGTGGGCAGACATACGCAGGTAGTAGGCGGTTTCCACATCGTCCACCGGCAGCACACCGGAGGAGCAATGGCTGTCACTGAAAAAGCCGGACGGTGCAACGCGCTGCCCGGGCAAGACCTCGAGGGTACGCGCAATATCCACTATATCGGCGATGACCGCAGATGCGGTCGCCTCTGCGCCCGCACCGGCGCCGTAGTAAAGGGTTGGGCCAACCGCGTCCCCTTTTACCAGCACCGCATTCATCACGCCGTTGACGTTGGCTATCAGGCGCTTCTCGGGAATCAGGGTCGGGTGCACACGCAGCTCGATACCCTCGTTGCGCCGGCGCGCAACCCCGAGGTGCTTGATGCGGTAACCGAGCTCTGCCGCGTACTGGATATCCGTGGTTTCGATGCGGGAAATGCCTTCGGTATACACCTTGTCGAAGGACAGCGGGATGCCGAACGCCAGGGAGGCCAGAATCACCAGC
This sequence comes from Biformimicrobium ophioploci, assembly GCF_030270605.1. Lineage (GTDB taxonomy): Bacteria > Pseudomonadota > Gammaproteobacteria > Pseudomonadales > Cellvibrionaceae > Biformimicrobium > Biformimicrobium ophioploci. Next base: position 568,977 of record NZ_BSYJ01000003.1, on the reverse strand, counting down.
TTGTGCGCCGCGTCGATCCCCTCCACATCGAAGGTCGGGTCCGCCTCGGCGTAGCCCAGCGCCTGTGCTTCCTTCAGCACCTCGCCAAAGTCGCGCCCCTTTTCCCACATCTCGGTGAGGATAAAGTTACCGGTCCCGTTGATGATGCCGGCGAGCCACTCCACCTGGTTCGCGGAGAGGCCCTCGCGCAGCGCCTTGATCACCGGGATACCGCCTGCAACGGCGGCTTCAAAGGCTACGGTGACACCCTTGCGTGCAGCCGCCTCGAAAATCTCAGTGCCGAATTCCGCAATCAGGGCCTTGTTCGCAGTGACAATATGCTTGCCATTTTCGATGGCCGCGAGAATCAGTTCGCGGGCAACGGTTGTGCCGCCGATCAGCTCCACCAGGATATCCACTTCCGGATTGGTGGCGACATCGAATATCTCACGACTGACGTTGTATGCGCTGGTATCACATGCAGGATTGTCGCGGCGCGCACCCACCTGAACGATCTCAATCTCGCGACCACAGCGTGCCGCTATCACTTCCGCGTTGCGCTGCAGTACATTGACCGTACCGCTGCCAACGGTACCCAGGCCACAGATCCCTATTTTTACGGCTTTCGGCTTGTTGCTGCCCAAGACTTCCCAACTCCCGGCGACCGATTGCAGTCGCGCAATAATTACAACAATTCAATGAAAAACGGCGTCAACAATACTGAGGCCAGTGCATTTATGTCAATGTAATTGCGCGACTGGCACTTTGCCGGGCGAGAATGGCGAAATTCCATGCAGCCAGCGCCGGAATATTCGTCACTTGAATAAAAAAAGGGTGGCTTTCGCCACCCTTCCTGCACAATCCGGATCGGCCGCTAGATACCCAGCGCTTTGGCCATGGTTTCCGGCGGGATATACCCGGGCACCACGGTACCGTCCTGCATCACGATCGTCGGCGTGCCACGTACACCAATCACTTCATCCCCGAGGCGCAGCTGCTCCGCGATGGGGTTCTTGTCACATACCGAGATGGAAATATTCTCCCGGTTCTTCAGGCGCGTCAGCGTCGCGTTGCGGTCATCCGAGCACCAGGCGGTAGCGATCTTGCGGTAGGCAACGGAATTCAGCCCCGCACGCGGGTAGGCAAGGTAACGCACCTCGATACCCATCTTGTTCAGTTTCGGCACGTCCTGGTGCAGCTTTACACAGTAGCCGCAATCCACGTCGGTGAAGACATAGATATGCGCCTTGGCTTCACCGGCCGGCGAGAACACGATCATATCGTCGATATTCAGCCCAGCCATGGTGTCTGCCCGTGTCTTCAGGCGCTTGAGCTCGGACAGGTTCACCAGGCCCTCATCGCTCACGCGAAACAGGTCGCCAAACACAAAGTGGCCGCCATCCTTGCTGATATACACGGTGCCGTTGCCAACAACTTCCGCCTGGAAAATACCGGGCATTGGGCTCTCTTTGAGCTCACCGAGCCGCATCTTGGGGTTGGCGCGCTGGACGCGATCGCGAATTGCCTCTGCAACGACCGGGTCGATCTCAGCAGTCACGGTTACCGGCGCCAGGAAAGGCGCGCACAGTGCCGCAACTGCGGCGATCTTCATCAGACTCTTCATTACTATCCGTTTGCCCTCACGGCCCTCGGGTGCGCTGCACCGGGACCGGAACTGTTCATTCATTCGGGAGTTTGGACCGGCCGCCGCCAGTTCGGTTCCCCGTCGCGCGACGCGCGTGCGAAAGCGCACTTTTTACCACAAACCGGGTACTCCGGCGAACCCGCCGGCACTGTCCACACCAGCACTACCCACACCAGCACTATCCACGCGGGTGGTGTTCAGCGTGCAGGGCCTGCAAACGCACCTTCGCTACATGAGTATAGATCTGCGTCGTGGAAAGGTCGGAGTGCCCCAGCAGCAGCTGCACCGAGCGCAGGTCTGCACCGTGGTTCAGCAGGTGCGTGGCAAAGGCGTGGCGCAGGGTATGCGGGGAAAGCGGCTTGTCGATACCTGCGACTGTGGCCCAGTGCTTGATCCGGTGCCAGAATGTCTGCCGGGTCATGGCATTGCCGCCGCGACCGGGAAAACACCAGTCGGCTACCTGGCCATTCAGGTAATCCGGGCGCACCTGGCGCAGGTATCGCTCCAGCCACGTCTGGGCCACGCTGCCCACCGGTACCAGGCGCTCCTTGCGCCCCTTGCCGAATATCCGCAGTACACCCTGGCGCAGGTTCACCTGCCCCACCTGCAGCTCCACCAGCTCGGTTACCCGCAGGCCACAGGCATACAGCAACTCCAGCATGGTACGGTCACGCAGGCCGATAGCGGTTTCACAATCTGGCGCCGCCAGCAGGGACTCCACGTCGCGCTCAGAAAGGGATTTGGGCAGGGCCTTGGGCAACCTGGGGTTATCGATACGGGCCAGCGGATCTTCGTGCACGATGCGCAAACGCAGCAGGTACCGGTAAAAACTGCGCAGTGCGGCCAGTGCGCGAGCGGTCGAGCGCGCGGAGTGGTTGCGGGTCTTCTCCCCCAGGTAGCGCTGCACCTGCTCCTGACCGACGCCTTCGAGCGGCGCACGCAGCCAGCGCGCAAACGCCTCCAGGTCGCGCTGATAGGCCGCCTGGGTATGCTCACCAATACCGCGCTCGGCCCACAGGTTGTCCAGCCAATCACCGATCAGGCGCGCGGACTCGAGCGGAATGTCTGTTTTAGTTTCGACCATGGGGCCAAGCTAACAGCACCGGCGTCGCCGGTAAACCTGAAAGGACCTACCACAGGCGATCCAGCGGCCCTCGCCTTTCAAAAACGCATAAATACATCCGTGTAGCTCCTGCGCGCCGTCGGAATGCCGCACCACCCTGCCGCGCAAGGTTTTGAAAGGCTCGACCCACTGTTTCGCCCACACAATCAAACAATTTCCCCGGCCATAAAAAAACCGGCGATAAACGCCGGTTTTTTCTAAAGAGTGCAGGAGCGCGATTAGCCCAGCTTCTCTTTGATTCGAGCAGCCTTACCAGTCAGGTTGCGCAGGTAGTACAGCTTGGCCTGACGTACGTCACCGCGACGCTTGACAGTAATGGTGTCAACCAGCGGGCTGTGAGTCTGGAAAGTACGCTCAACACCAACACCGTGGGAGATCTTGCGAACGGTGAAGGAAGAGTTCAGCGCGCGGCTCTTCTTGGCGATAACAACACCTTCGAAAGCCTGCAGACGCTCGCGGTTACCTTCCTTTACCTTTACCTGGACAACAACGGTGTCACCCGGGGCAAATTCCGGCAGGTCGGTTTTCAGCTGCTCAGTTTCCAGTTGGGAAATAATCTTGTTAGTGCTCATGGTTTACTCCAACACTATGTGTAGCTTCTCAGCTAGTTTTGGCCCGGTTTCTTTCGCCTCCCGGCGAACCTTGCCTACAGGCCTGCGGCGATTCAACGCCCCAACCCCAGAATTCTTCTACTGCTTTTTCTCTGCCAGTATCTCGGCCAGCAGCCTGGATTGCTCTGCATCCAGCTCGACCTTCTCCAGCAGGTCGGGTCTCCGCTCAGCGGTGCGACCCAGCGACTGCTTCAGGCGCCAGCGCCTGATCAGCTCGTGGTTGCCGGAAAGCAGTACCTCCGGAACCCGCATACCTTCGTACACTTCGGGGCGAGTATAGTGCGGACAGTCCAGCAAGCCCTCCGCGAAGGAGTCTTCCTGCGCCGACTGGGCATGGCCCAGCGCCCCCGGTATCAGTCGCGTTACCGCATCTACCAATACCATAGCTGCCAATTCGCCGCCGCTCAGGACATAGTCACCAATGGACCATTCCTCATCGACCCAGTTGCTGATCACGCGCTCGTCGATACCTTCGTAACGACCCGCGAGCAACACCAGGTTATCGACACCGGCCAGCTCCTCGACACCCGCCTGCTCCAGCTTGCGGCCCTGTGGCGACAGGTATATGACCCGGGTTTCCCCGCCTGCCTCACCGGCCCACTCGCACGCCGTTTCCAGCGCCTGCCTGAGCGGATCTACCAGCATCACCATCCCGGGGCCGCCACCGTAGGGGCGGTCGTCAACGGTTCTGTGCCGGTCTTCGGTAAATTCCCGCGGGTTCCAGCAACGGATGGCAATACGCCCTTCCTTCACTGCCCTGCCGGTAATACCGAAGTCGCTGATCGCGCTGAACATTTCCGGAAAAATGCTCACCACCGCGATGCGTTTTTGAGTCTGCTGCGTCATCGCACGACGCCTCAGAACTCCGGGTCCCAGTTCACTGTGACCCTGCCGAGCTCCAGATCGATGGAGGTGACAAACTCACCCGGCACATAAGGTACCAGGCGCTCACGGCTCTCTATGCCGTCACTGCCACCGCGCACCACCAGCACGTCGTTTGCACCTGTTTCCATGATGCGCACAACCTTGCCCAGCTGGTATTGCTTGCCTTCAAAGTCGCTGACGACTTCCAGGCCCTCCAGCTGGTGCCAGTAGAACTCGCCTTCCTGCAATGCAGGCATCTGCGAGCTTTCCACCGCAATGTCACGCTGGCAGTACTGCTCTTGCGCTACATCGCGATCATCGACACCTTCGATGCGGGCAATCAGGCCCTTGCCGTGCCTGCGCCCCTCGGCGATCTCGACCTTTTCCCACCCCTTGCTGCCGCGCAGCCACCAGGGGGAAAACGCGAGAATGTTTTCCATCGGTTCGGTGAACGAGTGGATTTTCACCCAGCCCCGCACCCCGTATACCGAGGTTATCCGTCCAATTGTGACCAGTTTTTCGGGTTCAGACACGATTACGCCTCAAAACAGCGAAAATTGGTCAGCAGCAATCAAGCAGCTTGATCTTTCAGCAGCTTGGCTACACGGTCGGTCAGCTGTGCACCCTGGCCCAGCCAGAATTCAACACGCTCACGGTCAACGCGCAGACGCTCTTCCTGGCCGCGTGCAACCGGGTTGAAGAAACCAACCTGCTCAATGAAGCGACCGTCGCGGGACTTGCGGCTGTCGGCAACTGTCAGGTGATAGAAAGGACGCTTCTTAGCGCCACCACGAGCCAAACGAATAGTTACCATTTAACTTTCCTGTAAGTTTTAGTCGCGCTGCCACCGCGGGCGGACTTAAGCGCTTCATACAACAATAGCGAGCAAGGCTCGCCGAAAGGCGGCGTATTCTAAAGGAACGCGCCAGCCATGTACACACGGGGAACGGTAAAAAAATCCCCGCCAGCCGGACCCATCAGTCCGGGGTGAATCTGCCGGTAAAGGCGCCGTTTCGGGCCCTTACTTCTTGCCAAAACCGGGAGGCAGACCGCCGGGCATACCGCCCATGCCGCCTGGCATACCGCCGCCACCTGGCATACCGCCGCCACCCATCATGCCGCCCATGCCTCGCATCAGCTTGTTCATGCCGCCGCCCTTGAGCTTCTTCATCATCTTGCTCATCTGCTTGTGCTGCTTGAGCAGGCGGTTCAGGTCCTGGATCTGGGTACCGGAACCCGCGGTAATACGGCGCTTGCGCGAACCGTTCAGCAGATCCGGGTTGCGGCGTTCGGCGGGCGTCATGGAACTGATAATGGCGTCCATACGCTTGAATTCCTTGCCCATATCGGCCTGTTGCGCTGCCTGGGCTATGCCGCCCATACCTGGCAGCTTGTCCAGCATGGCGCCCATACCGCCCATATTCTGCATCTGCTGCAGCTGGTCGCGCAGGTCTTCCAGGTCAAAGCCCTTGCCCTTCTTGACCTTCTTGACCAGCTTTTCGGCCTTGGCCTTGTCAATGGTCTGCTCGGCTTGTTCGATAAGCGACATAATGTCGCCCATGCCGAGAATTCGGGAAGCAATACGGTCGGGATGGAACGGCTCCAGCGCGTCGGTCTTCTCCCCAACACCCATGAATTTGATTGGCTTGCCAGTCACATGACGCACGGACAGGGCCGCACCACCGCGCGCATCGCCGTCGACTTTGGTGAGAATGACACCCGTCAGCGGCAGAGCCTCATTGAACGCGGAAGCAGTATTGACCGCGTCCTGGCCGATCATGGCGTCGATCACAAACAGCGTCTCGATCGGGTTCAGGGTCGCGTGCAGCCCCTTGATCTCTTCCATCAACTCTTCGTCGATATGCAGGCGGCCCGCGGTATCCACGATCAGCACATCGGCAAACTGCTTCTTCGCCTCTGCCAGTGCGGCCTGGGCAATATCGACAGGCTTGTCCTCCGGGCTGGAGGGGAAGAACTGGGCACCCACTTCTGCCGCCACCGTTTCCAGCTGGCGAATCGCCGCCGGGCGGTAGACGTCCGCAGACACCACCATGACCTTTTTCTTTTCCCGGTCCTGCAGGTACTTGGCCAGCTTGGCAACGGAAGTCGTCTTACCCGCGCCCTGCAGACCGGCCATCAGGATTACAGCCGGCGGCTGGGTGGCCAGTTTGAGCGGCTCTACTTCAGCGCCCATTACCTTGACCAGTTCGTCCTGTACGATTTTGACGAACTGCTGGCCCGGATTCAGCGCCTTGCTGACCTGCTTGCCAACCGCTTCAGTGCGCACCTGCTGGATAAAGGCCTTGACCACGGGCAGCGCCACGTCAGCCTCGAGCAGGGCCTTGCGCACCTCGCGCAGGGTATCGCGGATATTGTCCTCGGTGAGCCGCGCCTTGCCCGTGATTTTCTTGAGCGAGGCGGACAGGCGGTCAGTCAGGTTCGTGAACATAGGGAAATCTCAAATCTCTTTCTGGTTCCGGCCCCAGCAGGGCCGGGTCGCGGATTATACCGGAGCCGGGCGCCATTAGGGAGTCCGGCACAAATGACGCCATGGCACCCTTCTCAGGCGGCGGAGGGTATGACAAACTCCACAGTCACAAGGATATAAGAACGGATTGGCAACTTGTTCCACTGGCTCACATTCGCTTTCTATGCTGCCAGCGCAGTACCGGTCATTGCCTCACTGGCGCGCAGCGAACAACCCCGCAAGCTCCCCAGCCTGGCGCTGTTTGCGATTGCCGTCGCCTGTCATGCAGTGGCGCTGTGGCAGTCCGTGGTATCGCCAGAAGGCTATCGCCTCGACTTTTCCGCAAGCCTTTCCCTGGTCCTGCTGACCGTCAACTTCCTGGTTCTGCTGCTCACCCTGCGCCATCCGCTGCAACTGTTGCTGCCGCTACTGGCGCCCGCGGGCCTGCTGGCAGAGTCCGCAGCCTTTTACCAGTGGGGCGGCGCCGCCGACTACGCGAAGATGTCGCCAGAGCTGGCCAGCCACATAGCGCTGTCCGTGGCAGCCTACTCCCTGCTCACCATCGCCACCCTGCAGGCGCTTTACCTCGCCTTCCAGAATCATCAGTTGCGCCACGGCAGGCTGGGCGGCATCAGCCGTTTTCTGCCACCCCTGCAGTCCATGGAGCACCTGCTTTTCTGGCTGCTGGCACTCGGTGAGCTGTTATTGACTGCATCGCTGATTACCGGCCTGCTGTTTGTCGACGATATCCTCGGCCAGCACCTGCTGCACAAGACCGTTCTATCGCTGGTGGCCTGGGCCCTTTATGCGGTACTCCTGTGGGGCCACTGGCGCTGGGGCTGGCGCGGCAGCACCGCGGTGCGCTGGACCCTCGGCGCCTTTGCCGCGCTGATGCTGGCCTACTTCGGCAGCAAGCTGGTACTGGAGATCATCCTCGACCGGGCCTGACCTTGCCGAAGCTGCGGTTTTGACGCAATATCACCCTTCGACAAGCACACAAGGCTCCCCTTTTTGGACGACTTATCCCTCAGTGCCCAGCTTGGTTTGCTGGCACTGCTGATCCTCATATCTGCCTTCTTCTCCAGCTCTGAAACCGGCATGATGTCGCTGAACCGCTACCGCCTGCGCCACAAGGCGAAGAGCGGCGACAAGGCAGCCCTGCGTGCGTCGCGTCTGCTCGCGCGGCCGGACCGGCTGATCGGGGTGATCCTGATCGGCAATAATGCGGTCAACATCCTCGCCTCGGTGATCGCGGGCGCAATGTTTACCAAGCTCTACGGCGATTCAGGCGTCTGGGTCGCAACCGGTGTCCTTACCTTTGTCATCCTGATTTTTGCCGAAGTAACCCCCAAGACCATCGCCGCACTGAAGCCGGAGTCCATCGCCTTCCCGGCATCGCTGGTGCTGCAGCCCATGCTGGTGGTGCTCTCACCAGTGGTGCGCTTTGTGAACACTCTTTCCAACGCGCTGGCGCGGCTGTTCGGCGTGGATGCGGCCAAACATACCGGCGAGGAACACCTGCTGCCGGAAGAGCTGCGCACCGTGGTGTTCGAATCCGGCGCGCTGATCCCGTCACGCCACAAAGGCATGCTGCTCAACATTCTCGATCTCGACCAGGCCACCGTGGAAGACATCATGATTCCACGCAATGAAGTTGACGGGCTGGACCTGGAGGATTCCGTCGAGGATCTGCTCGAATGCATCCGCAGCAGCGAATACACCCGCCTGCCCGTATTTGAGGGCGATATCAACAAGGTGATCGGCATACTGCACCTGCGCAAGGCGAACCGTTTCCTCAGCAGCAATATCGAGAGTTTCTCGGTCGAGTCGATCAAGCGCTACGCCGACGAGCCCTACTTCGTGCCGGAAGCGACCCCGCTGCCGACCCTGCTCAAGAACATGCAGCAACGCAAAGCGCGCATGGCGATGGTGGTAGACGAATACGGTGAGGTCCTCGGCATCGTGACGCTCGAGGATGTACTGGAAGAAATCGTTGGTGACTTTACCACCGCCGGCGAAGATGACAGCTCTGAGGAAATCACTGAGCAGGAAGCCGGCTGGCACCTGATCGAGGGTGGCACATCGATCCGTGAAATCAACCGCACCCTCAACTGGGACCTGCCGACAGACGGCCCCAAGACATTCAATGGCCTCGCCATCGAACACCTGGAAAACATCCCCGATGCCAATATCAGTTTCTACCTGGGTCGCTACCTGGTGGAAACAGTGCAAGTGACGGACAAGGTGATCGAATCTGCCCGGGTGCGGAAGATCGGCAAGGACTAGACCTCCAGCAGGCCCAGCTGCCGGGCAACGGGCCCGAAGCTGCGCCGGTGCTGGTCTGTTACCCCGTACTGCTCTACCGCCGCCATATGCGTTTTGGTCGGGTAACCCTTGTGCTTGTCGAAGCCGTACTGCGGGAAACGCTCGTGCAGTGCCAGCATCTCGCGGTCGCGCGTGACCTTGGCAAGGATGGACGCGGCACCGATGGTGGCCACACGACCGTCGCCCTTCACCACTGCCTCGCCGGTATAGTGCCAGCGCGGCAGGCGATTGCCATCCACCAGCACGTATTCCGGTTGCGGCGACAAAGCCTCCACCGCGCGCTTCATCGCCAGCATGCTGGCGTGCAGGATATTCAGCTCGTCAATTTCCTGTACGGACGCGCGCGCGATCGCATAGGCCAGCGCGCGCTCGCGGATCACATCAAAAAGCTGTTCGCGTTTTTTTTCGGAAAGCTTCTTGGAGTCCCCCAGCCCCTCAATGGGGTTCGCCGGATCGAGGATCACAGCAGCGGCGACCACATCCCCCGCGAGCGGGCCGCGCCCTGCTTCATCAACGCCTGCCAGCAAGTTGCCGCGATAGGCGCATTCAAATACTTCAAGCTTGCTCATATCAATGCTTTTCCGTTTCCTGCTGGCCCGGCTCGCGGCCGGCCTCAATGACGCTGGCGACCGCTGCCGCTGCGCGTCCGGAGGCATCGCGGCGTAACACCTGGTGGATCGCGTCGAATTCCCGCGACAGCGCATCACCCATCACCGGGTCCGTGAAATACTGCAGCAGTGCCCTACCGAGAGATTCCGGCGTGGCGTCATCCTGCATGATCTCCGGCACCAGCTCCCGCTGCGCCAGCAGGTTCGGCAGCGCCACCCAGGGTGTCTTGATCATGCGTGAGAAGATCGCGTACGAAAGCGGCGCAAGGCGATAGGCCACCACCATCGGCTTCTTGTACAGCATGGCCTCCAGCGTTGCCGTGCCCGAGGCAATCAGCACCGCATCCGCCGCTGCCAGAACCTCTCCCGCCCTGCCATCCACCAATGTGATCGGCAGGTCTTCCGCGCCCTGCAATTGCGCTTCCAGCTCCTGCCTGCGCTGTGGGCTGGCCGCCGGGATCACGAACTGCAGCGCCGGACGCTGGCGCAGGCACCAGCGCGCGGCCTCGATAAACAGGGGCCCCAGCAACTTGACCTCGCCGCCGCGACTGCCCGGCAGCATGGCAACCATCTCCGTACCGGGATCTATGCCCAGAGACGCGCGCGCCGCCTCGGTATCAATCTGCAGTGGCACTTTGTCTGCGAGGGGGTGGCCGACGAATGTCACCGGCACATCGTGCTCTTCGTAAAAACGCGCTTCGAACGGCAGCAACGCCAGCATATGATCGACCGCGCGTGCAATTTTTTTGATACGCCCCTGACGCCAAGCCCAAACCGACGGGCTGACGTAGTGCACCGTGCGCACCCCTGCCCTGCGCAATTTTTCTTCCAGCGACAGGTTGAAGTCCGGGGAATCGATGCCGATAAATACATCCGGCGGGTTTTCTGTGAAATGCCTGACCAGGGAGCGGCGGATGCCGAGCAGTTCCGGTAGGCGCTTCAGCGGCTCCACCAGCCCCATGACGGACAGGCGCTCCATCGGGAACAGGCTACTGGCACCTTCCTCCTGCATCAGGGGGCCGGCAATGCCTTCCACAACCAGGTTGGGGTAATGCTGACGCAGCTCGCGAATCAGGCCGGCACCCAGAATATCGCCGGACGCCTCACCGGCGACGATGCCAACCCTCACCGTGCGGGTTTCGACAGGGTTCATTTAACGGGTAATACCGCGTTTGGAGTTACTGAGGGAATCGATAAACGGCTGCACCACATCGGACTCGGCGCGTAGCTCCTGCAGGGCCTCAAGCGCTTCCTGCATGGTGAGGCCACGGCGGTAGATCACCTTGTAGGCCTTGCTCAGCAGGCTGATCTGCTCACGGGTGAAGCCGCGACGGCGCAGGCCTTCCGCATTGATGGTTTTCGCCTCGGCGGGGTTGCCCGTCACCATGACATAGGCCGGCACATCCTTGGATACGCCAGCCCCCATGCCCGTAAAAGCGTGCGGGCCGATCTTGCAGAACTGATGCACCAGGGTGAAGCCGGCGAGAATCGCCCAGTCACCCACCTCAACGTGCCCCGCAAGGGCCGTGTTGTTCACCAGGACACAGTGGTTGCCGATGATGCTGTCATGGCCGACATGCGCGTACGCCATCAGCAGGTTGTCATTGCCGATAGTGGTTTCACCGCGATCCTGAACGGTACCGCGATGAATCGTGACACCCTCGCGGATGACATTGTTATCGCCGATGACCAGCGTGGTTGGCTCCCCCTGGTATTTCAGGTCAGGGGTATCCTGGCCGACCGTAGCGAACTGGTAGATGCGGTTGTTCCGGCCGATACGGGTAGGCCCACTCAACACCACATGAGACAGGATTTCCGTACCGTCACCAATCTCGACATCAGCGCCGATGATGGAGTAAGGGCCAACACGGACGCCCTCGCCCAGCCTGGCCGAGGGGTCGATAATCGCCGTGGGATGGATGTAGTCAGTCACAGTTTTAGTCCATTCGCCAGCCCGAAAAGGTCTGGTACCACCCTACCAGATTCCGCGCCGCGATGGCGACAGAATCATCCTTGCAAAACCGCTCAGACTTTCTTGACGGCGCAAAGGATGGAAGCCGAAGCCGCCAGCTGCCCGTCCACGGTCGCCTTGCCGGCGAACTTCCAGATACCGCGGCGCTCGGAGATCACCTCGGCTTCGAGATCGAGGCGGTCACCGGGGACTACCTGGCGCTTGAAGCGTACATCGTCGATGCCGGCAAACAGGTACAGGTAGCCGTCAGCCGGCTTCTGACCAAGGGTCTTGAAGCCGAGGACGCCACAGGCCTGGGCCATGGCCTCTACGATCATCACACCCGGGAAGATCGGCGCTTCCGGAAAGTGGCCATTGAAGACTTCCTCGTTCACGGAGATATTCTTGTAAGCGCGAATCGTCTTGCCCAGCTCCAGCTCTACAACACGGTCGAGCAGCAGGAACGGGTAGCGATGAGGTAAGTATTCGCGGATCTCTTGAACATCCATCAACATATCGGTATCCCTGAAATCACCCGGTGGTCATCCACCACTACAGGTATAGATAAGATAAAAAGGCCGCCTGTGACCAGAGCGCCATTAACACTCAACAGGCAGCCATTACGTTTATTTTGACAGCGCGCTTACTTGCCCGCTTTGCCGACCTTCTTTTCCAGCTCCGCGACCTTGCGCGCGATCTTGTCCAGCTGCGAGAAACGCACCGCGTTTTTACGCCAGCTGCGCGTATCCGAGTATGGCGTACCGCTGGAATAGGAGCCCGGCTTGTCTATCGAGCTGGTAACCAGTGTCTTGGCCATGACCTGGGTGCCATCAGCAATGCTGATGTGCCCCACGATGCCGGCATCCCCCGCGATAAGGCAGCGCTTACCTACCTTTGCACTACCGGCGACAGCCGAATAGGCCGCCATGGCCGTATAGTCACCAATCTCGACATTGTGAGCAATCTGTACGTGGTTGTCGATCTTGACGCCGCGCCCGATGACAGTATTGCCAAGCGCGCCGCGATCGATGGTGGTGCAGGACCCGATCTCGACGTGATCGCCGATCTCCACACCACCCAGCTGATAGATTTTCTCCCAGCCATCGGCAGCAGGTGCGAAGCCGAAACCATCGGACCCGATCACGCTGTTGCTGTGGATCATGCAGTGCTCGCCGATATGGCAACTGTGGTAAACCACGACACCCGCCCGCAGCTGGGTACCCGCACCGATAACGGAGTCTTCACCCACCACGCAGTTTGGGCCGATTACCGCGCCCGCACCAATCTTGGCAAAGGCTGAAATAACGGCACCCGCGCGCACTACGGCAGTGGGGTCTACCTCGGCATTCTCATGCACCTGGGCACCGTGCTCGATGCCCGGCGCGTAGTGAGGAGTATCATCAAACAGCGCGGTGGCACGGGCAAATGCGAGGTAAGGGTCTTCGACAACCAGCGCCGTCACCGGGCAATCAGCCGCATCCGCTTCCTTTACGAGGACCGCCGTCGCAGCAGTATCTTCGAGGAAGCGCCGGTAATTTGCACTGGCCAGAAAACTGAGGTCGCCCGCCGCGGCTGCGGCGAGCGTATTGAGCCCGGTGATATCGTCTGCCGAACCGGCGCCAGGCGCGAGCCGCAGCTCTGCACCCAACTCAGTCGCGACATGATCAAGACTGAAATTTTTCACCCTGAGGGGACGCTCCCGCCAGCAGTTACTTGGCGGCGTTAAGGCGATCGATCACTTTCTGGGTGATATTGACATTGTCCTGCGCGTACAGGATTACGCTGCCATCCAGAACCAGGTCGATTTTTTCCTTCTCCACCACAGCCTTGACTGCTTCACGCATTTTCGGCATCAGCTCACGCTGGATTTCCTGCATGGCCTGGCCCTGCATGGCCTGGAGCTTCTTCTGTGCAGTCTGCGCATCAGCTGCCTTGAACTGCAGCTTGCGCTGGTGTTCGGTCTTCTGCTCGTCAGACCAGGTCATACCGTCTTTCTTGGCGGTTTCCTGCATCTTGGTGATTTCAGCAGAAATGGACTCGATGTTGCTCTTCAGCTTGGAAAACTCAGAGCTGGTCTGCAGCGCGTCTAGCTTGGACTTGGCAAACTTGGTATTCAGCATTGCTGCCTGTGGGCTCAGGGTAGCCACCTTGGTCTGCGCCAGTGCGTTACCCGCAAGAACCAGTCCAGCAATCAGCGCTATTGTAAGTTGTAATTGTTTCAGCACGTCTATTTCTCCACATTTTCCGGCCAGGGGCCGCGACAAAAAACAGTTCCGGGCAAAGCCGCAACAGCAATTTAGAAAGAGTTACCCAGCGAGAACTGGAAGGCTTCACGATCGTCGAACTCGTTTTCGCGAAGCGCCTTGGCGAGGCTGAATGTCAGCGGGCCAAAACCGGTAATCCAGGTTACGCCGATACCGGCAGAGACATTCAGGTAGTCCGCATCAATATCAAAGCAATTGATCTGCTGCGAACCACAGCTGGTATCAAACACATTACCTGCATCGATAAAGAACGCCGACTGGATGCTGCGCTGATCCTTCACAAACGGCATCGGGAAGATCACCTCGGCGCTCGCCTCGATCAACGCGTTACCGCCAAATGGATCTGGTCGGCGATCCCGCGCAGCACTGGTGAACTCCGTATCGTCAGAAACGTAGACGTTCCGCGTGGATGTCGTGCCATCCGGGTTGGTCACAGTGATGGTCTGCAGGTCATAGATCTGGGCCGGCGTGGAGCGCGGGCCGAGGGTATTGCGTTCGAAACCGCGCACGGAGCCGAAGCCACCGGCAAAGAAGTTCTCGAAGAACGGCAGCTCGGTGGTATCACCGTAGGCGTCCGCCCAGCCCAGACGTGTACGCAGGCGCAGGGTCAGCTTCTTGGTCAACGGACGGAAATACTGGCCCGTATAGATAAACTTGTAGTACTCGAGGTCTGCACCCGGCAGCGTGAACTCAGCGGAAACGTGCTGGGACGAACCGCGCGTCGCCAGAATGCCGCGGTTCAGGGTCGAGCGCGCCCAGGAACCGGTCAGGCTGAAGTTGTCGAACGAATCACCATTGGCGTCGATAAAGCCCTCACCCGGCATCTGGAAAAGCTCTTCAGAGCCCTCAACCGGGAACACCTGCCCCATCCAGTCGCCGAGTTCAAAATCTCCGCTCTCCAGCTCACTCTGCAGAATGTAGTTGTCCACCACACCCAGCGGGTTCAGGTCGCTGAAGCCGATCGGCTTTGGCGTACCGGAAATTTCCTGCACTGCAAACGGGCCGGTCTGCACTTCCAGGTGGCTGTAACCGATATTCAGGCCCACGCGGGATACTTCGGAGATGGGGTAGCCAAAATTCAGGCCGGCACCATAGCTATCGGTGGAGTAGCTGGATACATTGATCTCGTCGAAGTTACGCTCGCGGTAAAAGACATTGAAGCCGCGGCTCACGCCATCCGGGGTAAAGTACGGATCCGTGTAGGAGAAGTTATACACGGTCTGCCAGCGCGAGGTATTTACCGCAAACGCTACCGCCTTACCCGTTCCCAGCCAGTTGTTTTCCTGCACATTGGCACCCAGCACCAGGCCACTGCCCTGCGCATAACCAACGGTGGCGCCCACGGTACCGGACGGCTGTTCTTCAACGGTGTACTCGACATCCACCTGGTCCGAGGTGCCGGGCACTTCTTCGGTCTCGACCTGTACTTCCTTGAAGTAACCGAGGCGCTCAAGGCGAACCTTGGACTGCTCGATACGTGCGGAGGATGCAGAAGCACCCTCCATCTGACGCATTTCACGGCGCAGTACCTCGTCCGAAGTACGGGTATTGCCACGGAACTCGACACGGCGCACGTAAGCGCGCTTGCCCGGGTCGATAAAGAAGGTGACCTTTACGGTCTTTTCAGCATCGTCGCTTTCCGGGATACCGTTTACCTCTGCGAAGGTGTAACCCTCGTTACCCAGGCGCTTGGTAATGTAATCGGAGGTGGTGGTCATCAGCACCTGAGAGAAAGTCTGTCCCTGCCTTACCAGCAGCAGGCGGCGGATTTCCTCTTCCGGCAGTACCGGATCACCCGCTAGCTCTACCTCACTGACGGAGAACACCTCACCCTCGTTGATATTGACGGTGATGAATACGCTGCGCTTGTCCGGGCTCAGGGAAACCTGCGTGGAATCGATGCTGAACTGCAGGTAACCGCGGTCCAGGTAATAGGACTCGAGGCGCTCCAGGTCGCCGGTGAGCTTTTCACGGGAATACTTGTCATCGCTGCGCAGCCAGGACAGCCAGCCGGTGGTCTGCAGCTCGAAGGAGTCGCGCAGTTCGTCGTCAGAGAAAGCCTCGTTGCCGACAATATTGATGTGCTTGATCGCGGCAACCTTTCCTTCATCTACAGTGATGATCAGCTCAACCTGGTTGCGCGGCAGCTCCTTGACCTCAGTGGCTACAGATGCTCCGTAGCGGCCCTGCGCCACATACTGACGCTCCAGCTCCAGTGCCAGCCCCTCAAGGGTGGCGCGCTTGAAAATCTGCCCCTCGGCAAGGCCATTTTCAGCCATACCCTTGAGCAGGTCCTCACTCTTGATCGCCTTGTTACCAGTCAGCTCGATCTTGCTGATGGCGGGTCGCTCACGCACGGTGACTACCAGCACAGTGCCCTCCCGCCCGATTTCCAGGTCCTGGAAATAGCCGGTACGGAACAGTGCCCGGGTAGCATTCTGGATATCGAGCGCTTCTATCTGGTCGCCGACCCGAACGGGCAGTGCGGCAAACACCGAACCGGCAGAGACGCGCTGCAGGCCCTCAACCCGAATATCGCTGACAACAAAAGACTGCGCCCATACGATGGCAGGCAGGAGCAGGCCGAAAGAAACTGCCCAAAACAAACGCTTCATACTGTGCATTATCCGATCACTTACATCCATTGCCGCCCGATTTCTGGCAGCAAATGCTTATTATCGAGAGCCCCGCGGGAAACTCCTTTCCCTGATATGCGGAACAATTGTTATTTGTCTGACCCTGGCGCCGGGAAAAAATTCATGGCCAATGCCAAAAGCGCGACATTAATGCCCTTGCCCTGGCACTAAAGCCATTAGCGTGGCACTGAAGCCATTAGCGTCTCGCTAGAGCCGCGTTATATCGTTATACAGCGCCAGCATCATGATGCCGATGATCATCGCCATGCCAATCTGCAGCCCGATAATTTGAGTACGTTCTGATACGGGCTTGCCGCGTATCGCCTCGACAAAGTAGTACAACAAATGACCGCCATCCAATACCGGGATCGGAAGCAGGTTCAGGACGCCAAGGCTGATGCTCAGGAGTGCCAGCAATCCGAGAAATGACTGCCAGCCCGACTCGGCTGAAGTGCCCGCCACTTTAGCAATGGTGATCGGACCGCTCAAGTTTTTCGGGGAAATCTCCCCGAAAATCAATTTCTTAAGCCCCGCCAGGGTAAAAGCTGTTTTTTCCCAGGTTTCATTCAACCCCTTGAGCAGAGCGCCGCCAATACCGTACTCGTAGCGGCGAATCATTTCCTCCGGCCACGGGGTGCCGAACGGCCCCACGCCGATACGCCCCACCACTTCACCGGATTCCAGCTTGTGCTCTATCGGTGTCACCTCCAGGGTCACGGTTTCGCCGTCCCGCTCGACACCGACACTGATGGCCTTGCCAGCGCGCTCGCGTATATACGCCGTCCAGTCTTCCCAGGTGGTAAATGGCTGGCCATCACTGCTGACTACAGTATCGCCGGCGCGCAATCCGGCTTTCTCAGCCGGGCTGTCCGGTGCGATCACGGCGAGGCGCATGGTTGCCGGCGGCCGATACAGCTCGATACCGATCTCCGCCAGCGGATCCGGGACTTCCTTGCCGGACAGCCAGCGGTTGATATCCGCCACCATCTCGTATTCGAGGTGGGAATCCGGGTAGCGGACCGTGAACTCCATCTCACCGGTATCGCCGAGACGCTTTGCCAGGCGCCAGTTCAGAGCCTGCCAGGTAGGCGTGGCGTGACCGTCCAGTGCCACGATCTCCTGGCGGGGCTCCAGGCCTGCCATGTCAGCCAGGCTGCCCGGCGTGACTTTGTCCACAATCGGTGCCGGGCCGGCGGTGCCACCCAGGAAAACCAGCCAGAACAGGAAAATCGCGAGGATAAAATTGGCGATGGGACCCGCCGCAGCAATGGCGATGCGCTGCCAGACACTCTTGCGATTGAAGGCCTGATCGAGCATATCCTCGTCCACCGGCCCTTCGCGCTCGTCCAGCATTTTGACGTAGCCGCCAAGGGGAATGGCAGCGACAGTGAATTCAGTGCCGTGCTTGTCGTACCAGCTGACAAGGCGCTTGCCAAAACCCACCGAGAAACGCTCCACGCGCACACCGCAGCGGCGCGCAACCCAGAAGTGCCCGAACTCGTGGAAAGTCACCAGTACGCCGAGGGCTACCAGTGCCCATAGTATTGTTTGCAGTAATTCCATCACTAGCAGCTTCTAATTATTCGGAAGTGGCAGCGGAAGCCACACCCTTAAGATTCTAATCGGCGGCTACACCAGCCGCTGGATTACCCCTGCGGCCGCAACCCGGGCCTGCCCGTCCGCTTCTTCGACGGTTTCCAGGCAATCCAGTTCCGCTACCGGGAGCGCTTCAAGCACCGACTCGATCACGACCGGGATATTCGAGAAGCGCAATTCGCCCTCGAGGAATGACGCCACAGCGACTTCGTTGGCGGCATTCAGCAGCGCTGGCGCGGTTCCGCCTTCCAGCATGGCTTCTCTCGCCAGGCGCAGGCATGGAAAACGCTGCTCGCAGGGCGCTTCGAAATCCAGCTGGCCAGCTGCAACCAGGTCAAGCGATGCGACACCCGCCTCGATACGCTCCGGGAAGGCCAGCGCATGCGCGATTGGAGTGCGCATGTCCGGGTTACCCATCTGCGCAAGCAGGCTGCCATCCACATACTGCACCATCGAATGGACGATGCTCTGCGGGTGCAACACGACCTCAATTTGCTCAGGCTTCGCATCGAACAGGAAACACGCTTCTATAAACTCCAGCCCCTTGTTCATCATGGTGGCAGAGTCGACGGAAATTTTCCGTCCCATATCCCAGTTGGGATGGGCACAGGCCTGATCCGGGGTGACTTCGGCGAACTGCTCGAGCGGCAACTCACGGAAGGGGCCGCCAGAGCCGGTAAGGAGGATCTTGCGCACGCCGCCGGCCTCGAGGCCCTGATACCGCTCCGGCAGGCACTGGAAGATGGCGTTGTGCTCACTGTCGATCGGCAGAAGTTCGGCGCCAGCATCCACAACCGCCCGCATGAACAGCGGCCCGGCCATCACCAGCGCTTCCTTGTTGGCCAGCAATACCCGCTTGCCAGCGCGCACTGCTGCAAGCGTCGGGCGCAGACCCGCCGCACCCACGATTGCCGCCATGACCACGTCCACAGCCTCCGCGGACGAAACCTGCTGTAACCCTTCGACACCGGCCAGCACGCGTGTCCCGGACCCTGCGGCCTCGAGCCGTCCCTGCAGGTCCGCCGCGAGCGATTCATCAGGCATTACGGCGTACACGGGCCGGTACTCGAGACACTGGTTGAACAACTGCTCAATACGGCTATTCGCCGTCAGCGCATATACGGAATACCGGTCCGGATGACGGGCCAGCACATCCAGCGTGCTGACCCCGATGGAACCTGTGGCACCAAGAACTGTTACCGCTTGCATCTGGTCCAACCGCCGTTACAGGTCTTGAAGGTACTTTGGGAGCTCGCTTGCGATGGCGGCGACGGTGAATACCGGCAACGCCGCAGACAGGCTGTCGAGGCGATCCAGTACACCACCGTGCCCTGGCAACAGGCTACTGCTGTCCTTGATGCCGCGGTGACGCTTGAACATGCTTTCCGAGAGGTCACCCAGCACGGAAGCCAGGCCGGTGATGATGACACCGACAATGAAGAGAATACTGTTTTTCATGGGCAGGCCCAGGCCGAAGGCGACTGCTGTCGCCAGCAGGCCGCAGGCCGCCATGCCGCCAAAGAAGCCTTCCCAGGACTTGCCCGGGCTTACTTCCGGCGCGAGCTTGTGACGCCCGAACTGCTTGCCAACGAAATAGGCACCCACGTCAGCCGCGGCCACAACCGCCACCACGAACAGGACCACCCAAGCGCCCTGCTCCATGCCACGCAGAATCACTACCGACAACCATGCCGGGACCAGCACAAACAGGCCGATAACGCCGCGCACCCAGCGATTGCCCCACAACAGTGCACTGGCCGGATAACCCTGCACCCACAGGAGCGCCAGCGCCCACCAGAAGCAGGCGACAACCAGCACACGCTGTGCCCGGTCTTCATCACCTGCAGAGAAATTCATATCGAATACGTACTGGGCCACACCGATCAGGGCGGCACCCAGCGTCGCGATAAACACGAAGCGTAGCGCCCGATTCAGGCTGGCCAGATTGGCCCACTCCCAACCGGCGATCAGGATGACCCCGGCGACGACAATGGCAAAGGTGTCCAGGGGGAGCCGGAACAGCGCCCACAACAGGAGACCAATAAGAATGATAGCTGTAATTATTCTTTGTTTAAGCACCCGATGCTGCTCCCAGGTCGCACTGGTTACCCCTACCGCCGTATCGTCTGTCACGCGTACTGAATGCGGCAATGGCCGCATCAATTTCGCGCTCGCCGAAGTCCGGCCAAAGCACGTCGGTAAAGAAAAACTCGCTGTAGGCAGTCTGCCACAGCAAAAAGTTACTGATTCTCTGCTCACCGCTGGAGCGAATAAGCAGGTCAACGGGCGGCAGGTCTGCGAGCTGGATTCCCATACCCAGGCGCTCTTCGGTCACATCCGCGGCCGCAAGCTCCCCTTTTTCGACCTGTTCCGCCAGTTGCCGCGCGGCATTTGCAATATCCCAGTGACCGCCGTAATCCGCGGCAATCACCAGGTCACCCTCGCTACCTCCGGCGGTCAGGGCTTCTGCCCGCTCGATCGCCTTGACGAGTCGCGGCGAAAAACGGTCGCGGCGACCGATAACCCGGAGGCGCACACCCTCTTCACGCATGCGTTCGGCTTCGCGCCCCAGGTAGGAGTAGAACATCCCCATCAGCAGTTCCACTTCGCGCGGTGGACGCTGCCAGTTCTCACTGGAGAAGGCAAACAGCGTCAGGGCTTTCACCCCGCGATCGCGACAGGCACGCAGTACATCGCGGATACGCTCGGCACCAGCACGGTGACCGGCAGACGCCGGCTTGCCACGCCTGGCGGCCCAGCGACCGTTGCCGTCCATGATGATCGCAATATGTCGCGGTACTGATTCGGCCATAAAACTGCCCCGACTACCGAATAGGTCAGATCTCGAGAAGATCTTTCTCTTTAACCGCCAGCGCAGCGTCGACTTCAGCGACGTACTTGTCTGTCAGCTTCTGGATTTCATCCTGTGCACGACGCTCGTCGTCCTCGGAGATTTCCTTGTCCTTCAACAGTGCCTTGATCTCACCCATGGCATCGCGGCGCGCGTTACGCACGGACACGCGGGCGGTCTCCGCTTCTGACTTCGCCTGCTTGGTGAAGTTCTTGCGGGTCTCCTCGGTGAGAGGTGGCATGGGGATTCGAATCACGGTGCCCGCAGTAGCCGGGTTCAGGCCCAGGTCAGACTTCATGATCGCCTTTTCGATATCCGGCACCAGCTGCTTTTCCCACGGGGTAACAGAAAGGGTGCGGGCATCTTCAACATTGACATTGGCAACCTGTGAAAGCGGCGTATCAGAGCCGTAATAGGAAACCATGATGCCATCGAGAATGCTCGGATGCGCACGACCAGTACGGATTTTGTTGAAATTATGGCCAAGCGCTTCGATGGCCTTCTTCATCCGTGCTTCAGCACTCTTCTTGATATCAGTTGTCATTATTCACTTCCTCCAGAATCAGGGTGCCCTCGTCCCCGCCAACAACGATATTCAGCAGGGCACCCGCTTTGTCCATTCGAAATACCCGCACGGGCATATTGTGGTCGCGACACAGGCAGATTGCAGTCAGGTCCATCACACCCAGCTTGCGATCCAGCACCTCATCGTAGGTCAGGCGATCGAATTTAGTGGCAGCAGGATCCTTGACCGGGTCGGCGGAGTATACGCCATCGACCTTGGTGGCCTTCAGTACCAGCTCGGCATCAATCTCGATACCGCGAAGGCATGCTGCGGAATCGGTTGTAAAGAAGGGATTACCGGTGCCGGCTGCAAAGATCAGCACATCCCCACCCTCGAGGTAGCGCATGGCCGCGCGACGATCATAGTGATCGACAATGCCGCTCATCGGGATAGCGGACATTACGCGGGAAGAAATATTCGAGCGCTCCAGGGCGTCCCGAAGTGCCAGCGCATTCATTACGGTCGCCAGCATACCCATGTGGTCCCCGGATACGCGATCGAGGCCGGCTGCGCTGAGCGCCGCGCCCCGGAACAGGTTGCCGCCACCGACAACGAGCCCCACCTGCACCCCGATACCCACCAGCTGACCGATCTCCAGCGCCATCTTGTCCAGGACTTTGGGGCTGATACCAAAACCCTGGTCCCCCATCAGCTCCTCGCCGCTGAGCTTGAGCAGAATGCGCTTGTATTTACGATCTTTAATTCCGGGCATTGAGATCTCCACAGGCAAAAGTTGCCACACAATACCACAGCGGGGTGCCCCCACGCACATCGACAAATCGATGGCCGGAAACACCCCGCCGGGAGAGTGGATCCACGCAGGGACCACTCGGGAAAAGGTTAGGAAGAGGCCTTGACCTGCGCCGCTACTTCAGCAGCGAAGTCCACTTCTTCCTTCTCGATGCCTTCACCAACTTCGTAACGAGTAAAGCTGATAACTTCGGCACCTGCATCCTTAACCAGCTTGCCAACAGTCAGCTCAGGGTTCTTGACGAACTGCTGCTCGATCAGGCTGTTTTCCTTCAGGAACTTCTTGATACGGCCGCCCATCATCTTCTCGACGATTTCAGCAGGCTTGCCTTCCATATCCGGCTGCGCCTTGATGATTTCCTCTTCCTTGGCAACCGCTTCGGCAGGCATATCTTCAGGCTTAACAACCTGCGGGTTAACCGCAGTCACGTGCATGGCCACATCGCGCGCCACTTCTGCATCACCGCCGCTCAGGGCGACCAGTGCAGCAATACGACTGTTGGAGTGTACGTATGCACCAACCTTTGCGCCTTCCACCAGCTCGGCACGACGAACGGTGATATTCTCACCGATCTTCTGCACCAGCGCTTCACGCGCAGACTCCAGCTCACCCGCCATCAGCGCGGCAACGTCAGTCTGCTTGGCAGCGAAAGCAGCTTCCAGAACAGTGTTTACGAAGGACTTGAAGCCTTCATCACGCGCAACGAAGTCAGTCTCGGAGTTAACTTCAAGCAGCAGGCCGTAGGAAGCGTCGTCGGCAACCTTGGCTACCACGATGCCGTCAGCAGCGGTGCGACCGGCTTTTTTGGCTGCCTTCAGACCGGAAGCCTTGCGCAGGTTTTCAATTGCAACTTCGATGCTGCCGTCAGCTTCAGCCAGAGCGCGCTTGCACTCCATCATGCCAAGACCGGTACGCTCACGCAGCTCTTTAACCATAGAAGCAGAAATCGCCATGATCCTATCCCCTGGGTATCTCTAGATGTTTAAATTCGGATTGGTTTGCGCGCCTTGAAAAAAGGGGCCCAATCAACTGGCCCCTTTTCCTGCGCAACGGAGCGATTACTCGCCCCGCTTTCAGTCGATTACTGTGCAGCGGCGTCGTCGCCAGCTTCCACGTACTCGTCCTTGGTCGCAGAGCCGGAAGCGTCAGCAGCACCTTCCAGGACGGCGTCTGCAACAGCAGTGGTGTACAGCTTGATCGCGCGGATGGCGTCGTCGTTACCCGGGATAACGTAGTCAACACCGACCGGGTCGCTGTTAGTGTCCACGATACCGATTACCGGGATACCCAGCTTGTTGGCTTCCTGGATCGCGATGCGCTCGTGCTCAACGTCGATCACGAACAGTGCGTCCGGCAGGCCGCCCATGTCCTTGATACCACCGATGGACTTGTCCAGCTTTTCCATCATGCGAGTGCGCATCAGCGCCTCTTTCTTGGTCAGCTTCTCGAAGGTACCGTCCTGGCTCTGGGTTTCCAGCTCGCGGAAGCGACGGATGGAAGCACGGATGGTCTTGTAGTTGGTCAGCATACCGCCCAGCCAGCGGTGGCTTACGAACGGCTGGCCACAGCGCTCAGCCTGCTCACGGATGGACTTCTGCGCAGCGCGCTTGGTACCAACGAACAGGATCTTCTTCTTCCGGGCAGCCATACCCTTCACAACTTCCAGGGCTTCATTGAAGGCCGGTACGGAGTGTTCCAGGTTGATGATGTGAATCTTGTTGCGAGCGCCAAAGATGTATTCACCCATCTTCGGGTTCCAGTAACGGGTCTGGTGGCCAAAGTGCACACCAGCCTGCAGCATATCGCGCATGCTTACTACGGGCATAAAAAAAACCTCAATTGTGCGGAAGGCAGGGCCTTCCTGGGTTAATCCTCCATATACCCCATCCGCCAACCCGCTTTCGCAGGCACCCAGGCGCATGTGCCGGTATATGTGTGACTGTTTAGTTTCGAATTCGCAGCAAGGCGGTTAGCCCCACGGCGGCGCGCTTTATACCATACCCAGCCGCCCGACGAAAGCGCCAAATAGCGCCACGGGTGCCCGGTGGCAGCGAATCCGCTACAATAGCGCGCTTCCCGCCGGCCCCAAGTTTAGTGTCCCCCGAAAGCGGACAGAACCACGCGGCGCCACGGAGCAGAAGACTGCCCCGGGCACGAAACCGGACGCCCGGCAGCTATACAGAGGAAAAGACTAGAAAATGAGCGTTTCGATCAAGACTCCCGAGCAGATCGCCAAGATGCGTACCGCTGGCCGCATGGCCGCCGAGGTACTGGAAATGATAGGCGAATACGTAGTCCCGGGCGTGACCACAGAAGAGCTTGACCGGCGCTGTTATGAACACATCGTCAATGTACAGAAGGCTGTGCCGGCGTGCCTGGGCTACCGCGGTTTTCCCAAGTCCATCTGCACCTCGGTCAACGAGGTTGTATGCCACGGCATTCCCTCGGACAACAAGGTCCTGAAAAAGGGCGACATCATCAATATCGACGTCACCGTGATCTACGACGGCTGGTATGGCGATACCAGCAAGATGTACTTCGTCGGCAAACCGGCACCGCACGCCGAGCGACTGGTCAAGATTACCCAGGAGTGCCTGTACAAGGCGATTGAAATCGTTCGCCCGGGTACCACCCTTGGTGATATCGGCCATGTCATCCAGCAGCACGCAGAGAACAACTACTACTCCGTGGTCAAGGACTTCTGCGGCCACGGCATCGGCGACGTATTCCACGAAGAGCCCCAGATCCTGCATTACGGCAAACCCGGTACCGGCCCGGCACTGCAGGAGGGCATGACCTTCACCATCGAACCCATGATCAACGCCGGCAAGGCGGGCACCCGCGTACTCAAGGATGGCTGGACCGCGGTCACTGTGGACCGTCGCCTGTCAGCGCAGTGGGAGCACACCATGGTCGTCACCAAAGACGGCGTGGAGATCCTGACCGCGCGCACCGAGGAATCTTTCTAGGCTGCCGCTCGGACACCTGCCCCTGGCAGCAAGCATCGCCAGAAAAACCGGCAACAAGAACCGGTTACAAGAACCGGTTACAAGAACCGGTTACAAAATCGGAACCAAATAAGAAGGAATTGAAAACCATGCCGCAGGACATGCCCTACCCGCCCTGTGCCCCGGTTTTTTTCGAGCAGACTCGCTTCCGCGAGGACCTGGAGGCCGCCCTGGCATCCGGCGCGGCGACCCTGTCGATCTTCAAAAGTGCCATCAAGGCCGCCGACGCGCATCTCGAGAACCGCTTTCGCGAAGGTGAAGAGGTGCGCAACCTGGTTTACGATCGCGCCCTGTTTACCGATTGCATCCTGCATTACGCCTGGCACCAGTTCCGCTGGAGTAGTGGTATTGCACTGATTGCAGTGGGTGGCTACGGGCGCGGGGAGCTGCACCCGCACTCGGATGTCGATTTGCTGATTCTGCTGGATGATGCCCTGCGCGCATCCTGCCCGGATGAAACTGCCGGAAATATCGAGAGTTTTGTCACCATGCTGTGGGACCTGGGCCTGGATATCGGGCACTCGGTCCGGGGCATCAGTGAGACCATCACCCTGGCGCAGGACGACATCACGGTCGCCACCAACCTGATGGAAAGCCGCACCGTGACCGGCGACCCTGCGCTGCACGAAGCGCTGCAGAAACTGGTTGCGCCGGACAACATCTGGCCGGCGGAGGCTTTCTTCATCGCCAAACGCGATGAGCAGATCGAGCGCCACGCCGAATTCCGCGATACCGAATACAACCTCGAACCCAATATCAAGAAAGCCCCGGGCGGGCTGCGCGACATCCAGACTATCGCCTGGGTCACCAAGCGTTACTTCGGCGTGAATACGCTGAAGAGCCTGCAGGGCAAGGGTTTCTTTACCGAAGACGAATTTGCGATCCTGCAGAGCGGAGAGGAATTCCTGTGGCGCGTGCGCTACGGCCTGCACCTGGTGAGCGGGCGCGCGGACGAACGCCTGCTGTTCGACTACCAGCGCGAACTGGCAAAGATGTTCGGTTACGAGGACAACAAGCGCCTTGCAGTGGAACAGTTCATGCACGATTACTACCGTGTGGTGCTGGCCCTGCGCGAGCTGAACGACGTACTGCTGCAGTACCTCAATGAAGTGATCCTGCAGCGTGGCCGCAGCCAGCGGGTGGAACCGCTGAATGAGCGTTTCCAGCTGCGCGACGGTTTCCTCGAGGCCACCCAGATTTTTGTGTTCCGTGAAAACCCGTCCGCCCTACTCGAGGTTTTCCTGTTGCTGGCGAACCACCCGGAAATCAAGGGTGTGCGCGCCTCCACCATCCGGCTGCTGCGGGAAAACCGCCACCTGATCGACGAGCGCTACCGCGCAAACCCGGAAAACGCGCAACTCTTCATGGAATTACTGCGCTCGCCACACGCACTGGCCACGCAACTGACCCGCATGAGCCGCTACGGCATCCTCGGTCGCTACCTGCCCGAGTTTGGCAAGGTAACCGGCCAGATGCAGCACGACCTGTTTCACATCTATACCGTGGATGCACACACCTTGCAGGTGGTACGCAATATGCGCCGCTTCCGCCACAGCGATGCAGAAAAAAAATTCCCGGTTGCGGCCGAGATCATGCAGCGCCTGCCGAAACCGGAATTGCTATACATTTCCGGCCTGTACCACGACATCGCCAAGGGCCGGGGCGGGGATCACTCCACCCTCGGCGCAGTGGATGCGGCAGACTTCTGCAAGCGCCACGGGCTTTCCGCGCGCGACACGCGCCTGGTGTGCTGGCTGGTGGAAAAGCACCTACTGATGAGCCAGGTAGCGCAGAAGAGCGATATCTCCGACCCCGATGTCATCCATGAATTTGCGCGCGAAGTCGGTGACCGCCAACACCTCGATTACCTTTACGCACTCACGGTTGCCGACATCAATGCGACCAATCCGGACCTGTGGAACAGCTGGCGCGCCAGCCTGATGCGACAGCTGTTCCAGACGACAAGAAACGCGCTCAAGCGCGGCCTGGAAAACCCGATCGACCGCCTGGAGATCATCGCGGAAACACGCCTGCAGGCCCTGCAACTGCTTGGCGACCAGGTACCGGAGGAGGAAGTCACCCGCATCTGGGCACAGATGGGTGAGGACTACTTCGTGCGGGAAACCGCCGGCAGCATCGCCTGGCATACCGCTGCCATTGCCCAGGCGGAAAACCCGTCCGGTGCCCCGCTGGTGCTGACCCGCAATACCGGCACCGGCAAACACGACGGCGCTACCGAAATCTTTATCTACACCCTGGACCGCGCCAATGTGTTTGCCGCGGCGGCCAGCGCGATCGATCAATTGCACCTGTCCATTCACGATGCGCACCTTTACAGCTCCGCGTCCGGATACACCCTCGATACCTTCTATGTTCTGCAGGAAGACGGACGCCCGCTCCCGGAAGACCCGGAGCTGGGCACCCGCATCAGCCAGATGATGCAGGGCGAGCTGTCCCTCCTGGGCGACTGCGGACGCGCGGTGGAAAGACGCACATCGCGGCGCCTTAAAATGTTCCCGCTGAAGACTCACGCGATTGTCGATACCGAACCGGGTGCAAACTTCAGCACCCTGGAAGTCACCAGCGCAGACCGGCCCGGCCTTCTGGCCCGCATAGCCCGATGCTTCATGCGGCACGAGATCAGCCTGCTGAACGCGAAGATTGCAACCCTCGGCGAGCGCATCGAGGATATCTTCCATATTGTCGACGCAGAGGGTAATCCGCTGCGCGATCCGGAATCCTGCCGCAGCCTGGAAGAGGACATCTGCAAGTCGCTGGACGCGCAGATCGAATAATTATATCGAGCACGAAAACATTCAGACTGATTTACCCATGAGCAGTAACCACCTACTCAAGGCCGACCGCGTTGCCTTTATCCTGGACAGGCTGGAAAGCCTCTACCCGGAAACACCGATCCCGCTGGATCACCTGGATCCCTATACGCTACTGGTGGCGGTACTGCTGTCGGCACAATGCACCGATGAGCGGGTGAACCAGGTGACCCCGAACCTTTGGAAGCTCGCAGACAACCCCGCCGATATGGCAACCAGGTCCGTTGAGGAAATCCGCGAGGTAATCCGCCCCTGCGGCCTGTCGCCGCAAAAATCGAAGGCCATCAAGCGCCTGTCGGAAATCCTGATGGAGGAGTACGACGGTGAGGTGCCCGCCGACATGGAGGCCCTGGAGGCACTACCAGGGGTCGGTCACAAGACCGCCAGCGTAGTCATGGCACAGGCATTCGGCGTGCCCGCCTTCCCCGTAGACACCCACATTCACAGGCTCGCGCAGCGCTGGGGCCTGAGCAGTGGCAAGAGTGTGGCCCAGACCGAAAAAGACCTGAAGCGCCTCTTCCCGGAAGACAAGTGGAACAAACTGCACCTGCAGATCATTTTCTACGGGCGCGAGTTCTGCTCCGCGCGCGGTTGCGACGGCACCGTGTGCGAGATCTGCAC
The DNA here is from genome assembly GCF_030270605.1 of Biformimicrobium ophioploci. Lineage (GTDB taxonomy): Bacteria > Pseudomonadota > Gammaproteobacteria > Pseudomonadales > Cellvibrionaceae > Biformimicrobium > Biformimicrobium ophioploci. The sequence goes on along the minus strand of NZ_BSYJ01000003.1, from coordinate 540,281 downwards.
CACCTGCTACCCAAACAGGAAAAAACCAAAGAAAACGAAGAAGGCCTGACCATACAGCAGGCATAAAAAAACCGGCGCGATCGCGCCGGTTTTTCGTTACAGCCTGAAAAATCAGAAGTTGTAGCGCAGGTCCACACCGTAGGTGCGCGGCGCAGAAATACCCAGGTAACCGGTGCCGAATACGTCCAGCGTACGGCCACTCACACTGCCGGTAACTTCATTCTCCAGCAGGTTCTTACCCCACAGCGCCAGTTCATACTGACCCTCGGTGCTCGCCCAGGAAAGGCGTGCGTTCAGCAGGGAAGTGTCCTCGCCGAAGCCCGGGATCGGGGTATCGACGCCGCCCACCATCACGGAAGTGATCGCAGCCGGATCCTTCTCCGCATTGTTCTCTGCATAGATGTAATCCGCATACAGGTTTACATCCCCGAACACCGTCTCCGGCGACCAGTTGAAGGTCAGCGTGTAGGCAGTGTCGGTTGAGCCGCTGGACTTGTCCGCCTGCAGTTCGCCGCGGGCATTATAGAAAGCCTCCCACTCGGACTCAGTGTCACGGATGGTGGTCACAAGACCCAGCTGTACGGTATCAGTCGGCAGCCAGTCAAATGTCACTTCGATGCCGTCTATAGACTGGTCACCGTTGATTACCCGCGGCAGTGCATTGGTCTGACCTGGCGGCAGGGTTTCCACACTGCGCTGGCGGTCATCGACGGTCATGTCGAAGTAGCTCACCTGCATACGGGCGCGGTTGTCGAACAGGTCACCCTTGAAGCCAAGCTCGATATTCTGCACCTCTTCCGGCTTGATCGGGTTGATCGCGGAGGACTGGTCCAGGCTATCGAAGCCGCCGGACTTGTAGCCGGTGGCATACGACAGGAACACCATGGCGTCGTCGTTGATGTCGTACTGGCCTACCAGGCGTCCGGTGACCTTGCTCCAGTCTTCCTTGGCAACCAGCAGGTCGTCGCCAATCTGGTAACCGTCGCCGCCGCGGAAGATAACCGCCTCGATCGGCGCGGTGCCCGGTACGGTCGCACGGTCAAATTCGACGCCCGGTACCAGCCAGCTGAACTCTTTTTCATCGTTCGAATAACGCAGACCGGCGGAAACCTTGAATGCATCCGTCACGCTATATTCGACATCGGCGTAAACACCGTAATTGACGAACTCACCATCGTTGATCACGGACTCGCGCCACTCCATTCCGGCATAGCCCGGGCCGAACAGCATGCTGGTGCCCAGCGCCTGCGCGAACAGGTCGTAGTAGGCATCGGCCTGGGGCACTGCGCCCTGGCCAAGGATATTGGTGAACGTCGCCCAGTCGTTGGGGTTCCACAAGTGATCGATGGAAGCCACTGCCGCCAGCGGCTCCGCGGTAGCCTGCTGGACCAGTGCATCCGCTTCGGCCTGAGAGATCAGGCCGGCGGCGACAGCGGGCGCCACCTCCTGGTAGGCGAGGCCGACAATCTGGGCGTTGAGCCCGTTCTTCACATCACCCGTTACCAGACGCATGACGGAGTCGCCCAGCGCGGTTACCTGGGTTTCCTGGTGAATGGACTCGGAAGAGTAATTCGCACCCGCGACCGCGTTGAACCGATCACCGCTGTAGTTGAACTGTACTTCGGTGTAGCTGATGTCGTTATCAAAAATATTGTTGGTATCGAGGTATACGCTCGGCTCTGCGGTACCGTCCTCTTCCTCGCGGTTGGTTGTTTCAAACTCGCGATAGGCGTGTACCAGCTTTACGCTGGCATTATCGGAAATCTCGTGAGTGAACTTGATGTTCACCGCCTGCATATCGCGGGTTTCTTCCGCATTGATCAGGTCATTGGCCACCACCCGGGAGAACGGATCGGCATTCAGGGAGTAATCACTGAAGCCGATTGCGGAGCGCGGCGAGTTATCGACGGAATCCCAGTCGTAGGACACCTGCAACGCGGTTTCCGGATTGATATCCCAGAGCATGGATACCCGGCCGGTCAGTACATCCTGTTCACCGCCGTCGCGGCCCGCCACATTCTCGATATAACCATCGCGTTTGTTCGTCAGCAGGTTCGCACGCATATAAACACTGTCGGAAACCGGTGCATTCACCATGGCTTCCGAGCGCATCAGTCCGTAATTACCGACCTTGGTGGATACAAAAGCATCAAATTCATTCACCGGGCGATGCGGTACCATATTCATGGTACCCGCTGCGGAATTGCGTCCGAAGAGCGTACCCTGCGGACCCTTCAATACCTCAACGCGCTCCATATCGGAAAACGCGATGGTAGTCGCCGCCGAAGGCAGGTAAGCGTCATCATAGAAAGTGGATACCGACGGGTCGCCGCCCGCGCTGATGTTCGGGCTGGAGATGCCGCGAATAGAAAGGCTCGCCTGTGTCACACCGTCGCCGGCATCAAAGCCCGGAATATACGCATCCATATCGGCAATGGTCAGCGCACCGGTCTCGGTCATGTCATCGGAAGAAAATGTGTCCAGAGTTACCGGTACATCCATCGCATTCTGTTCGCGTTTCTGTGCGGTAACGACAATCTCCTCCAGCGACTTGTCCTCGGCCATCGCGGGCGACGCGCCATAGATCAATGGCGATAGTATCGCGACCGCAAGAGGTAGTTGTGCCTTCTTGAACAGGTTGGCAGGTGTCATGGCTTTTCCCTATTTTTAATATTTTTTATTGTGATCAAAGGGCCTTAGCACAGCGCGGTCCTTTCCCGCAGGCGCCAGGCGAATCAGCTGGATATCAAGGAATTTGCTTTCCCGAGGCACCGACCAGGCTGGGGAAGCCCGGCGGTTCCTGACGCAAACAAAATGCAAGTGGTTATTTTTTGTCCCCCACCGCAAATCGACCGCATTGCGCGAAGCTCGAAGTTAACATAGGACAAATGTCGAATCCAGCGCCTGCCAGCACCTACCAGAGCCTATGGAAAGGGCCCGCCGCCAGCAGGTTCAGTCGACGTCCGGCAAGTGACCGCGCAGGCGCAGAAACAGGCAGGCGACCAGCAGTACCGATAGCCAGGTGAGCGGTCGCGACGTCCAGCCGGCCAACAGCACGAAAGGCACGAACATAAGCAGCACCCAGCAGTTGCGGTCCTTGAGCATAAACTGATCCCGTACCAGCCAGAGGCCAAACAGGTATATAGCCACCGGCACGGAAACGGATATTCCGGCCAGCCTCGTTATGTGCCCTTCTTCATGTAGCGCATCTGTTGCAACCACCAGCCCGGCACCCACCGCAGCGCCGCCGGCAAAGACAAGAAAGTGACCGTAAGCCCAGAGGAAGACCCGGTCGAGCCTGGCAACATCCAGCTCGCCCTCCGCGGAAAAGTAGAGCCACCAGAGACAGAAGGCAATCAACACACCGCACAGAGAAAGCAACAGGAAATTGCCCCAGAAACCGGTCTCCATGGCACTGCGCAGTGCTTCACTACTGGCGAGCAGCACCTCTCCCAGCACGATGATATTGAGCAGGCCGAAGCGCTCCACAATATGATGGCGGTGCCACTGGGTGTTACCTGCTCGCTCACCCAGCACCGGAATCACCATTTCGATGACGACCCCCAGAAGAAACAGGCCTGTAAACAAGTGCCCCTCCCGGGGCACCACAAACACCACCAGCGCCCAGTAGAACTGCATCAAAACCTGACCACCGGCATAGATCAGTGCCGTACCGCGGTAACAGGGTTTTGCGCGCGCGACCCGGACCCAAAGGAATGCGAACGCGAGCCGCATCACCACGTAGCCGGCAAACATGTAGCGCAGGTCCTCGCCCTCAAAGAAGCCCGAGGTGCTCGCGGCAATGAACAGTGCGCCGACCATCAGCACCATCACCACGATGCGATAACCCACGTCATCATTGTCGAAACTGGAAGCGAACCACGTAAACAGGTTCCACGGCCACCAGACACACCAGAACACCAGCAGGAACTTGATTAGCCCCTCCTGCCAGTGTCCGGCGACGATGGCATGAGCGAGACCGTGGGCGGCGGCGGCAATTGCGATCACAAATACCAGGTCAAACAGCAGCTCGAGCTGGGTGGCAGCGCGGAATTCCTCATCCCGGTCCCGCGGCAGTAACGCCCGCAAATACCTGCCCGACCCCATCGCAGGCCTCCGAATCAGATAGTTCTTCAGGAGCATAGACCCGCAACGCCCTGCCCTGTGCCGACTAAACTTTATGGCCGGGAAAACGCTGATAAGGCCCCAGCCTCCATGAAAAGGAATGCGAATTGCGACAAGAAGCACAGATCCCTGTGGGGCATGGCACTTCCCGCCTCCTCCGATCCCCGCCTCATCGCCGCTTTCCTTGTATTGCTTGTTATTTTTGCCGCCGCAATTTCTGGCTTCAGCAGCGTACTCTGGCTGACTGTTGGCGGTATTGGAGGCGCATTTCTTGCACAACCCGCATGGCAGCTGTTGCAACGCATTTATATTTTCCGCAACAACACAGCTAATGCGCGACCAACGGCCGAAGAACTGCGGGAACTTGCCTATACAGATGACCTGACCGGATTGACTAATCGCGCCAGTTTCCTGGAGAAACTTGAAGCACTCTGCCAAAGCGAGGACTCACTGGAGTTCGCGCTGCTATTTATCGATCTGGATGGCTTTAAGCATGTGAATGATGTTTACGGGCACGAGGCCGGCGACGGACTTCTTCGGCACATTGCACAGCGATTGAAAGGCTGCAATACAACCGGACTCAAGCTCGTTGCGCGTCTCGGCGGCGATGAATTCACCGCAATCATTCAGGCGGACAAGCTCGACGCCACTGCTCTTGCAGCAGCAGAAAGTCTGGTGGAGGCTGTAAATGAGCCCCTGGTTCTGGTGGGCCAGAGCCTGAGGATCGGCGCCAGCGTGGGTATCGCCAGATACCCGCAGGATGCCACCGCCCCCTCCGCACTACTCCGCAACGCCGATACTGCCATGTACCAGGCGAAGGCCAATGGTCGCAACAGCATTCGCCTGTTCAGCCGTGAACTGGAGGAACATAAGCGCGACTATTTCCGTATGGTCAGCGACCTGCAGGGGGCGATGGAGCGCAGCGAATTCCAGTTGCACTACCAGCCCAAGCTCGACCTGCAAAGTGGGGAGGTACTGGGCCTCGAGGCCCTGTTCCGATGGCAGCATGAGTCTCGCGGCAATGTGCCGCCGTCCAGGGTTATTCCCGTTGCGGAAGAGTCCGGCCTGATCATCCCGCTGGGCGAATGGGTGCTGGAGGCCGCCTGTGCACAGCTTGCACGCTGGCGTTCCCAGTTCAACCGGCCTGCCCTCACGGTCGCTGTCAACGTATCGTTGCGTCAGCTCAGTTCCGGCGCCCTGGTGGATACCGTGCGCCATTTTCTGGCCAGCGCCTGCCTGCCCAGCGATGCGCTCGAAATCGAGATTACGGAAACCTGCGCTGCCAGCGATCCCGAACAGGCAGCCCGGATCCTGCGGGTACTGAGGAACATGGGGGTAAGAATTTCCCTCGACGATTTCGGTACCGGCTACGCGTCGCTCAGCTACCTGCGCCAGCTCCCCATCGATACCGTAAAACTCGACCGCAGCTTCATCAGCAATGTACACAAGAATGCGCGCGATCGCGCAATCGTTGCTGCCACGGCCCAGATCGCGCGGCAATTCAACATCAATGTCGTTGCGGAAGGCATCGAGGATCCCCGCCAGATTGCCCCCCTGCTGGAGCTTGGCATCCAGTGCGGCCAGGGCTTCTATTTTTCCAAACCCCTGCCTGCAGAGAAAATCCCCGAACTGCTTGACTAGAATTCGTACGCCTGCACACAGTCTCCACAATTTTTGATAGAATCCTGCGCCCTAGCTAACCCCATATCCCAGACTACTTCCCCGGAGGCGAGGATGATCCGGCTTTACGGCATAAAGAATTGCGACACCGTACAAAAGGCCCGCAAGTGGCTCGACCAGCACCAGGTTTCCTACGAATTTCACGACTTCCGCTCAGACGGTATGGATTCAGTACCGGTGGATGAATGGATCAACACGCTGGGCTGGGAAAAAGTACTCAACAAGCGCAGCACCAGCTGGCGGGCACTGTCAGACGAGCAAAAAACCGGCATGGACGACACGCTTGCTGCTGCATGTACGCAGAAGGAACCCACCCTGATCAAACGGCCGGTTCTCACCATGCCCGGGAAAACACCTGCTTTCGGCTTCAAGACGGCGGATTACGAGGCGCACCTGGCCTGACCCGCGCGCAAAATACTCAATTTGATTAAAAGGAATTACCGTATGACCGCAATGTACAGCCTGGGGCTTGGCGTCGGAACAAGAAACCAGAAAGGTGAATGGCTCGAGGTCTTCTTCCCCCATCCCCTGCTAGCGCCAGCTTCCGAAACTGCCAGCGCAATTGCCGCGGCACTGGGTTACAACGGTGGCAACCAGGCCATCGAAATCCAGCAGGCCCAGCTGCCGGGTTTGCACGAACAACTCGAACAAGCCGGCGCCCCGGCAGAACTGCTGCAAAGCCTCAGCCAGTTCCGCAGCAGCAAGCGCCCGCTGGTCGCAGTACTGTTGGAATCAGACGCCGGGCCGGCCTCCGTTCCGGAAGCCTACCTCAAGCTTCACCTGATCTCCCATCGCCTGGTGAAGCCCCACGGTACCAATATCGACGGTATCTTCGGGGTGCTCCCCAACGTAGCCTGGACCAACCAGGGTGCAGTAGACCTGCAGGAACTGCCGGAGCGCCAGTTGCAGGCACGCCTTGCCGGGGAAGTACTTGAAGTAGCCTGCGTGGACAAGTTCCCGAAAATGAGCAACTACGTGGTGCCAGCCGGCGTACGCATTGCGCACACCGCCCGCGTGCGGCTCGGCGCCTACCTTGGCGAAGGCACCACCATCATGCACGAGGGTTTCGTCAACTTTAATGCGGGCACGGAAGGGCCCGGCATGATTGAAGGCCGCATCTCCGCGGGGGTGATGGTCGGTGCCGGTTCGGACCTGGGCGGCGGCTGTTCGACCATGGGCACCCTGTCCGGCGGCGGCAATATCGTAATTTCCGTCGGCGACGGCTGCCTGATCGGCGCCAACGCGGGCATCGGCATTCCCCTTGGCGACCGCTGCACGGTGGAATCCGGTCTGTACGTCACCGCGGGCACCAAGGTGGCAGTGCTCGATGACCAGGGCAACCTGGTGGAATACGCAAAAGCCCGGGACCTTGCGGGCAAACCGGATCTGCTGTTCCGTCGCAACTCGGTCAATGGCGCGGTCGAGTGCCTGACCAACAAGAGCGCGGTGGAACTGAACGAGGCGCTGCACGCGAACAACTGATGGCAGACTCTACACCAACCAGAGACCTGTGCCGCGAACTCATTCGCCGTCGCTCGGTAACGCCGGAAGATGCCGGCTGCATGCAAGTCATGATCGAGCGACTCGAGAAAGTCGGTTTTTCGGCCACGCTGTTGCCCTTCGGCGACACCCTGAACTTCTGGGCTGTGCGCGGCGACAGCGGGCCGCTGTTCGCCTTCGCCGGGCATACCGATGTGGTCCCCACCGGCCCGGAAGAGCAGTGGCGCTTTCCACCGTTCGACGCGGTGGAGCAGGATGGCATGATCCACGGCCGTGGCGCAGCGGACATGAAGGGTTCACTCGCAGCCATGGTGACGGCCTGCGAAAATTTCGTGGCGCAGCACCCGGACCATCGCGGTCGCATTGCCTTCCTGATTACCAGTGATGAGGAAGGCCCCGCGACTAATGGCACTGTCAAAGTCGTGGAGTGGCTGGAGGAGCGCGGTGAGAAGATCGACTGGTGCCTGGTAGGTGAACCCTCAAGCACCGACTGGACCGGGGATACCATCAAGAATGGCCGCCGCGGCTCCCTTGGTCTGTGGCTGACCATACGCGGCGTGCAGGGCCATGTGGCCTACCCGCACCTGGCACGCAACCCGGTTCACCTGCTGGCCCCGGCACTGGCCGAGCTGGCAGCGGAGCACTGGGATAACGGCAACGACTTTTTCCCGGCCACCAGCTTCCAGGTGTCCAATATCAATGGCGGCACCGGGGCAACCAATGTCATCCCCGGGGAAGTGGCGCTGGTCTGCAACTGGCGCTTTTCCACCGAGCTCACAGCGGAAGCCATCGAGGCGCGGGCGCGGGCCATCCTGGACAAACACGGGCTGGAATACGATGCGGATTTCCGGTTATCGGGCCAGCCGTTCCTGACGGCAGAGGGCGAGCTGGTGGATGCAGCTGTGGCTGCCATCGCAGCGGTCACCGGAAGGGAAACCACCCTGTCCACCGCGGGTGGCACCTCTGACGGGCGCTTTATCGCCCCGACAGGCGCACAGGTTGTGGAGCTGGGGCCGGTCAACGCCACCATTCACAAGGTGGACGAGTGTGTGCGCGCTGAAGACCTGGACAGCCTCAGCGCGATGTATGAAAAGATTCTTGAGAATCTGCTGGCCCGGGCGACGGCTTAAACGGCGTTTTAACTAGTCGTCCAGCTCCAGCGCCACCGTCGGCAGATTGAACTCCGCCACCAACTGCTGGCACCACTGGTTCAGGCGCCCTGCGGTCAGCTCCTCCTGCTGGTCTTCATCGATACCGAGGCCCACAAATAGCGGCTGGTCCGCCAGCTGCGCCTTGGAGGCCTCGTACTCGTAGCCTTCGGTCGGCCAGTAACCCACCATCTGCGCACCATTGGCCACCAGCACTTCGTGCATCATGCCCATGGCATCGAGGAAATAGTCCCCATAACCGAACTGATCGCCCAGGCCGAACAGGGCAACGGTCTTGCCGGTGAAGTCGACTTCCCTGAGGTCTTCCCAGAAATCCTCCCAGTCCGACTGGATCTGGCCAAAATCCCACGTGGGGATACCCAGGATCAATTGGTCGTAATCCTCGAAGTCCACCTGGGTCAGGTCCGCAATATCCCGCACCTCAACCAGGTCCTCGCCGAGGCGGGACTGGATTCGGAATGCCACGGCTTCGGTATTGCCCTCATCGCTGCCGTAAAACAGGCCGATTTTCTTCACGCTGACGCCACCCAAATAAGTTACTGCTCATTTTTGCGCGGCTATTCTCCCAACAAACACCCCGGCCAGCAATAGCCGCCCGGGATGGGTTGGTAACCGGTCAGTCATGGGGAAACGGGACCTCAGCTCGCAGACTTGTCCTTCTGGTGCATGTGCCGGTGCTTGCGGCGCTCCTTGCCCTTCTCCTTGCGCTCGGCTTTCATCTCATCCAGCTTGGCCTTCTGCTCGTCGGTCAGCATTTCCCGCATGGCCTTGAAGCTGTCGTGGTGGGTCTTCATGCACTGGACCTTAAGGCGCCCCATTTCGGCCCCCAGTGCATCGAGCTTGCTGTCTTCGCCACCGCCTTCCAGCAGCGTGCCGATTTCCTCCCGAATCTCGCTAATACGCTCATGCCGCTCCTTGCACTGCGCGCGTGCTGCTTCGCGCTGTGCCTTGATTTTGGCCTGCTGCTCTTCGGTCAACTGCAGTTCCTTCGCCATTTTTTCCAGGCGGTGCTCCCCCCAGCTACCGTGATGCCGCGCATGGTCGCGGGCAACCGCATGCGCGGAAAAGCTGACCGCAGTCATCAGTATTGCGAGCATCGCAAAAAGGGAGAAGTTACGGGGAAGGGTCTGATTCAACATGATGTCGCTCCTGGCGTATTTTCCTTTCGGTTATTCAAATACTAGAAGCAACCGGTCAACCGGTGGGTTAAGCGCCGGCAAGCAAATGTTAAAAAAAGTAAAAACAGGACAAAATTGCACCATTTGCAAACCGCAACGCCTTTATACTGGAGACCAACCCAATGTTCGGAAGTAATAATGACAAAGATCCTGCTCGTCGATGACGATGTCGAACTCACCGAGCTTCTGCGCCAGTACCTGGAGGGTGAGGGCTTCTCGGTAGAAGTGGCCAACGATGGTGGCACGGGTCTTGAGAAAGCCCGCAGCGGAAAGTTCGATGCCGCAGTTCTGGACGTTATGCTGCCGGTGCACAGTGGCTTCCAGCTCCTGCGCAAATTGCGGGAAAACAGTCAGCTACCCGTATTGATGCTGACAGCCAAGGGCGACACAGTAGACCGTATTGTGGGCCTGGAAATGGGCGCCGATGACTACCTGCCCAAACCCTGCGACCCACGGGAACTGACGGCCCGCCTGAGAGCGGTCCTGCGCCGTCACTCACCGGACGACAAGCCTCCCTCCCTGCTGCAATCCGGCGACCTCGTCATTGACCCGTCCGGGCATTCCGCCCACTGGCATGAGACACCCCTGCCGCTCACGGGAGCGGAGTTTGCCGTATTGCAGGTGCTCCTCAAGCAGGCGGGTGAAGTGGTCAGCAAGGAGACCCTCACGGAAGAGGCACTCGGACGCAAACTGCTTCCCTACGACCGCAGCATTGATGTCCACGTCAGCAATATTCGCAAGAAACTGGTGGCAGCCTCAGCCCCCAAGGAACTGATCATCAACATTCGCGGTGCGGGCTACCAGCTGCGCCGGAACCAGGACTAGGGGCAGGACCGGACCGTGCGCAGCCTGTTCTGGAAAATGTTTATCGGCACCTGGCTCACTGTCACAGTGATGGTGGCGGCCACCGTATACATCACCCACTTCGCAAACTTCGATGATCCGAGTGAAGACGCCCGCTGGGAAGGACCTCTACTCTTCGATGCGATGATGCGCAACCTGCGCAGGACACACAGACATGGCCCGGAACATTTCCGCAACTGGCTCAGGCGCCTCCCTGAAGGCACCGCCGACCGCATCTACGTGGTGGATATGGGTGGGCGCGAAATCCTCGACCGCCCCATCCCCGAATCACTGGATACCCTGTTCCGTACATTGAATCCGCGCAACCGCGAGAGCCGCATACTGGTAGACAGAAAACCAGTCTTCGGTTTTTTCGTGCCCATGCGCAATGGCAACCACCTGCGTATTGCCATCAGCGCCCAGGAAAGCAAGGAAGAATTGCTGCTCAAATTCCTGTTGAAGCGCTTTGGTCCCATCCTCCTGCTGTCTCTACTGGTCTCCGGCATTGCCTGCTTCCTGTTGGCGCGCTACCTGAGTCGGCCAATCCAGAAAATCAGCGCGGCAACGCAAAAAGTAGCGGAAGGTGAACTGCATCACCGGGTCGCGCCGACGCTTGGCAACCGGGAGGACGAGCTCGCGCGCCTTGCGCGGGAATTCGACTCCATGACAGAAAAGCTCGACGCATCCATGTCAGAGCAGCGTCGCCTGGTGAAGGACGTGAGCCACGAATTGCGCTCGCCGCTGGCGCGGCTGCAGGTGGCGCTCGCGCTGGCCCGGCAAAAACAGCAGGGTAACGGCGACATCAATCCGGAGCTCGACAAGATCGCAAAGGCGGCTGACTACCTTGAGGACATCATCGGCGACATCCTGTCCATGCCAGTGGTCGGCGCGGATGAGCGACCACTGGACGATGTCGTCGAGATGAATGGCCTTATTCACGCCCTGATCGCAGACCTCGGAGATGAGGCCGCCGGCAAGTCCATTGCCATCGACTTCAACAGCTCCGTCGACGAGGCGCTGGTTGCAACCCGCGGCAGCTCACTCACTGCCGCACTGGAAAACATCCTGCGCAATGCGATCCGCTACAGCCCCGAACAATCGGACATCCGCATTGGCATTTCCGCTGGTGCAAGCGTGCGAGCAGGAAAAGACAAGCAACACCGGTTGAAGCTCACCATCGAGGATGCCGGCCAGGGCGTGCCCGAGGAAAAACTCGACGCCATTTTCCGCCCCTTCTACCGCACTGACGAAGCGCGCGCCCGCGAGAGCGGCGGCTACGGGTTGGGTCTCGCGATCGCCCAGCGCACCATCCGCTCCCACGAAGGTGAAATTCTGGCGCGGAACACGACGGACCGGGGTCTGCGCGTGGAGATTTTCTTGCCAATATTGGAGACAGATTTTTAACCTGGCCTGTCAACCATTTCCTGCCCACTGCGTTTTGTATTGCCTGAGGGAAACAAAAAAGGATAAGTCCATGTTCCAAGCAATACACATACCGGCTCGCGGCCTGAAATATTTCGCGGCACTTTTCCTGACCGCACTCCTCGCTGCCTGCGGCGGTGGCGGCGGCAGCGCCGAAGTGGAGCAGCCCGAACCGACACCCGGGGCCACCTGTGTCACCAGCGACAATGGCTCCTCCGACAGCGATTGCGGCAATGTACTGATTGGCATGACAGATGCTGACGGGGACTTCAGGACCTACAGTGTCGAAGTCTTATCCCTGAACCTCTCTCGTGCAGACGGTACCACGGTCAGCGTGCTACCCACTCGAAGCATGGTGGACTTTGCCCAATACGTTGAACTGAGCGAGCTGGTCACCGCCGCCACTGTACCCGCTGGCACCTATACAAGCGGGGAAATCATCCTTTCTTACAGCGACAGCGACATACAGGTTGAGCTGGACGGCGTTGCGCAAACTGCATCCGTAGTGAACAGCGACGGCAGCCCTGTTAACGAAGTGACACTCGAGCTTCAGATCGATAACCGTCGCCAACTAACCGTTGCACCCGGCATACCGGCACTGCTGGAGGTGGATTTCAACCTCGCCGCGTCACACCAGATCAACCTGGAGCAAACCCCAATCACTGCGGAGCTGTTACCGGTCCTTACCGCGGAGATCAACCCGCTGGAGCAGCGCGAATTCCGCGTACGCGGACCACTCATAAGCACCAGTGAAACAGATAACCAGTATCGCATTGCAGTACGCCCATTCCTGCTCAGGGATGCGCGTCACGGCGGCTTCGACATACATATCGACGAGCAGACCACCTGGGAGATCGGTGGCGAGGGGTTTGTAGGTGCACAGGGCCTGACCCAGCTCGCTTCCGAGGGGGAAGGCACCGCGACTGTTGCCTTCGGCACTTTCGATCGCATTGAGCGCCGCTTCACGGCAGAAATGGTTTACGCCGCGAGCAGCGTAATGGGCGGCAGCCTGGACGCTATCAGTGGACACATCATTTCACGCGAAGGTGACGTACTGATGCTGAAAGGTGCACGGCTGGTGCGTGCCGATGGCAGCGTCACTTTCAATGATACGATGCTGGTACTGGTAGGACCGGAAACAACCGTCAGGAAACCACGCTTCCCGCATGAACAGCAAAATACCGACAGTCTTTCTATTGGGCAGCGGGTATCCATATTGGGCGAGTGGATTGACGGGGAAGATATGCTCGACGCGACAGCAGGCTTCGCCCGACTGCACATCACCACCGCGGCAGGAATACTCCTCCAGCAAACGGATAGCGACGCATTCATTGATGTGCGCAACTTTAATGGAAGGCCGGTCGACCTGTTCGACTTCACCGGCATGGAAACGGACCCCGCCAATTACCAGGTCAGCACCAGCCAGCTACAAACCGGGTTTTCCGAGGGTGCCCCCCTGCATTTTCGCGGTTTCGTCACCCCGGCACCCAATACCGGGCCGGACTTCGACGCCCTGTCCGCGATCGATTTTTCCAACTCCCGCGCGCAGCTGCTTGTGGGGTGGAAAGGTGACGCGCCTGGAAACCCCTTTACAACACTCGATGCCAACGGTTTCACCCTGGCGCTGCAGGCCAATGACCTGACGCGTGTGCACCACCTGCGTCGCGGCGGCATCATCACAGACCTGCTGGGACTCGATAGCGTGCCATCGATGCAACCGCGGGCGGAGCGCGGCCTCTATGCCATAGCCGAGGACGGTGCCATTACCCTGCACTCGGGCTTTGCAGCCTTTGCCTCCGACCTGCAAGGGCGACTGAACCGCGGTTCGGGAGTGCGAGCACTGCATGCAGTCGGGGGCTATCGCAGTGAAGCCAACAGCTTCCATTTTTACCGCCTCGCAGCGGCAATCAAATAAAATGGGGAAAATAGGCCAGTGAGAACACGCGTTCCTTGAGCGAAGAACAAAAAGAGACCTGCTGTCTGCACTGGCATAACCTCCTGTGGACAGTCACACAGGAGGCCATCGCGCCGAATGCCCCACTGCCCTGGCTAGAGCCCTCCAGGCTGCAGGGTCTGGCCGAGTTTTATGTCCGGCCACAGACCCGTCCCGCGTTGGAGCCACTGCTGGAGAAGCGCTTTAAAGAATATCCGCACAGGCGTCTCGGTATTTACTTCGAGGACCTGTGCGCTTTTATTTTCGAACACCACCCGGACTATCGCCTGCTGGCCCGCAACCTGCCGATTCGCGATTCTGGGAAAACACTGGGCGAACTGGATTTTGTACTCGAGTATCTGCCGGAACAGGCAATCGAGCACTGGGAAGTAGCGGTGAAGTTTTACCTGCAGGTTCGTGACGGGACCGGGCAGACCGTCTGGGTTGGGCCCGGGCTGCGGGATAGGCTGGATGTGAAGCTCGCCCGCATGGCGAATCACCAGTTCCCAATCGCAACCGATGACCGGGCGACAGCCCTGTTACTTGAAAAAGGCATGGCGGTTTCGCGCCATTGCGCGCTGGTGCCCGGCCGCCTGTTCCACCACTACCACCAACAACAGCCCCATGCCACTCATGGCACCCACAGAAACTGGTGGACCGATCTAGACAGTTTCCTGGATGAGGACAGTGAGTGTGGAGAATTATGGCGGCCCCTAAAGAGAACCGAGTGGCTGGCGGACCTGCATCAAGTGGACGACGCCACCCCCAGTCGGGCAGAGGCCGCGAAGGCGGTGAACTCGCTGCGGCGACCGGTCTGTATTGCACAAATTGACCATTCAGGGACGGAAATCACCCGGGGGTTTGTCACACCCGCGGATTGGCCCGATCGCGCACAACGTACATTGCAGGGCGACCGGGCCGGCACGAAGGGTTAAAGAAAATTAGCGCTTGCGCGGCTTGGACGGCACACCCGAGCGACTCGGCGATTTGCGCAGCTTGCGCTCATGTCGCTCCTTCTTGTTTTTTTCTGCCTGTGTCAGCGGTCGCTGGCGAATTTTGTTCAGCCCCGCCATCCCCAGAAGGTCGTTGATCTCGCGGGTTTCCATTTCCACCCACTGTCCGACCCGCACATGCGAAGGAATAAACACACTACCGTAGCGCACTCGCTTGAGGCGCGACACGCGCACGCCCTGCGACTCCCACAGGCGCCGTACCTCGCGGTTGCGCCCTTCCATCACCACGCAGTAGTACCAGCGGTTGGTGCCCTCACCGCCGCTGTCGACAATATCGGTGAAGCGCGCCATGCCGTCATCGAGCAGCACGCCCTCGCGCAGGCGCTTCTTCATGGCCTCGTCGACATCGCCCTGGATACGCACCAGGTATTCGCGATCAATCACCGAAGAGGGGTGCATCAGGCGGTTGGCCAGCTCCCCGTTGTTGGTGAACAGCAGCAGGCCACTGGTATTGAAGTCAAGGCGACCCACAGAAATCCACCGACCGCTGCCAAGGCGCGGCAGGCGATCATAGACCGTCGGCCGCCCTTCCGGATCGTGGCGGGAACAGATCTCCCCGACCGGCTTGTTGTACAGGATCACCCGTGTGCGCTCCGCGACGACGTCGCTTTCATTCACAGGGCGGCCGTCCAGCTCGATCTTGTCATCCGGCACAACCCGCTCACCCAACGAGGCCACGACCCCGTTTACGGCAACTCGGCCAGCCTCGATCGCACGTTCCATCTCGCGCCTGGAGCCAAGTCCGGCACGTGCGAGCACTTTCTGTAATTTTTCACCCGTCGGGGTTTCGTCTTTAGACATTCGTTGAATTCATCAATTGCGGTGCCCTTCTCCCGAAGGGTGACCTGGGGACAGCGCCGGCCGAAGTATCCGACACGGCGCCTGCTTGTTGCGGGGTTAAATCGTGTCGGCTTCCGGCTTGGCGCCGGCATCATCTTCAAAATCTGCGCTTTCCAGAGCAGCTGGCTCCTGGTCCTGCGCTTCCGGCTCTTCAGCTGGCTGCGATCCTGCTTCCAACTCTGGTTCCGGTTGCTGCGGGGCCTGCTCCGGCACTTCCCGCTCGATCGTTGTCACCGGGATTTCCTGGGATCCGGCCTGCAGCTCTGCCAGCATCCGCTCGGTCTCCTCGGCAGCAGCCTCGTCGTGCAGCGCTGCGTCTTCACTCACTTCATCGGCAGCCGCTTCACCCTCTGTGGCGATTTGCGCTTCTTCCGCCGTTTCTTCCGCCGTTTCTTCCGCCCTTTCTTCCGCCACTTCTTCTGCGGTTTCTTGCGCCGCAACCCCTGCCATACCTTCGCCCAGGTCCAGCGCCTGGTTCAGGCTGTCGATATCGCGAATTTCACTCAGGGTTGGCAAATCGTCGAGGCTCTTCAAATTAAAGTAGTCCAGAAATGCCCGTGTAGTCGCAAACAGCGCCGGCTTGCCCGGAACATCGCGGTGCCCGACCACCTTGATCCAGTCGCGCTCACTCAGTGTCTTGACGATATGGGAGCTCACCGCAACGCCGCGAATTTCCTCGATATCGCCACGGGTGATCGGCTGGCGATAGGCGATAATCGCAAGAGTCTCCAGCACCGCACGGGAGTATTTCTGCGGCTTTTCCTCCCACAGGCGATTCACCCACGGGGCCAGATCTGCCGGCACCTGGAAGCGCCAGCCGCTGGCAACCTGCTTCAGCTCGAAGCCGCGATCACCACAGCTCTGCTCGATTTCTGCAAGCACCTCTCGCAGGACACTTTTTTCCGGGCGCTCGCCCTCTTCGATAAGGTCCAGCAGGCGGTCCTCGGAAAGCGGCCCGCTAGAGGCCAGCAATGCGCCTTCAACGATGCGGCGCAGAAGCTCATTGGAAATACTCATTGACTGACAACTCTCACATGGATCGGGCCGAAGGCCTCATTCTGTACCAGCTCTACCAGCGACTCCTTGACCAGCTCCATCACTGCCAGGAAGGTCACAACCACGCCCAGACGCCCCTCTTCCGGCGTAAACAGGGATACGAACGGCGTGAACTGGCCATGCCTGATACGGTCGAGCACCTGGGTCATGCGCTCACGGGTGGAAAGCTTTTCCTTTTCTACCTGGTGGCTTTCGAACATGTCCGCACGGCGCAATACTTCGGACAGGGCAAGAAGAACCTCGCGCAGGTCGACGTCAGGATCCGGGCGGGTCGCATTGCGGTCCGGGGCCTGGGCCGAGGCCTGGTGGATATCGCGGCCGACGCGCGGCATCTCATCGATATCTTCCGCTGCAGTCTTGAAGCGCTCGTACTCCTGCAGGCGGCGAATCAGCGCCGCACGCGGATCCTCACCTTCCTCTTCTTCCGCAGCTGGCGGTCGCGGCAGCAGCATGCGCGACTTGATCTCCGCCAGCATCGCGGCCATCACCAGGTATTCCGCGGCCAATTCAAAACGGATCGCCGACATGGCCTCGACATAGGTCATGTACTGCTCGGTAATGGCCGCGACATTGATTTCGAGGATATCGATATTCTGGCGCCGGATAAGGTACAGCAGCAGATCCAGCGGGCCCTCGAAGGCCTCCAGGATCACTTCCAGCGCATCCGGCGGGATATACAGGTCTTTTGGCAGCTCGGTAACGGCCTCGCCGGCCACGACCGCAAACGGCATTTCGCCCTGCGCCGGACCATGCGTTTCGCTGGAAGCAGCTTCCTGTTTTTCTTGTTCTTGCTCGCTTTCGATTTCAGCCGCGGCTTCGGCCACGGCTTCTTCGACCAGCTCGTCTGTCAGGCTCGACACACTACCGCCCTTTTCATTATCTGCGCACGCGCGCGGTCAATATCAACCGGTTACCCGCAGCCTCTGGCGGCGGGATTTTAAACAGCCGGCCATTATACCCGAGGAAATCCTCCCCGGGACAACTGACTGACCATTTTTTGTTCAGGTGAGTTCGTCTACGGGGCCACAACCATGGCGCAGCACCTGCGGCTCGTCGCCGGTGAGGTCCACGACGGTAGTGGCCTCGAGCCCACAGAAACCGCCATCGATAATCAGCTCGACCTGATGCTCGAGCAGTTCACGCATCTCATACGGATCGGTCAGCGGCTGTTCCTCCCCCGGCAAAATCAGGGAACAGGTCATGATCGGCTCGCCCAGTGATTCGATCAGTGCCAGCGCCACCGGGTTATCCGGCACCCGCATACCGATGGTCTTACGCTTGGGGTGCATCAGGCGACGCGGGACTTCCGCGGTTGCCGGCATGATGAAGGTGTAAGGACCCGGTGTATGGTTCTTGAGCAGACGGAACATCTGGTTGTCTACCTTGGCGTAGGTAGCCAGCTCGGAAAGGTCCCGGCACATCAGGGTGAAATTGTGGTTTTTGTCCAACTGGCGCAGCGCACGAATACGCTCCATCGCCAGCTTGTCACCCAGCCGGCAGCCTATCGCGTAAGCCGAATCCGTCGGAAAAAGGATGATGCCACCGGCGGCGACAATGCCGGCAGCCTGTGCAATAAGACGC
The DNA here is from genome assembly GCF_030270605.1 of Biformimicrobium ophioploci. Classification (GTDB taxonomy): domain Bacteria; phylum Pseudomonadota; class Gammaproteobacteria; order Pseudomonadales; family Cellvibrionaceae; genus Biformimicrobium; species Biformimicrobium ophioploci. Next base: position 521,941 of record NZ_BSYJ01000003.1, on the reverse strand, counting down.
GTCTGTGGCGTCTCCGGATGAATCTGGAAAAACTGGGCCACTTCTACTCCCCCAAACTTCGCTTCTCAGCGCTACTGATACGTTGGGCCCCCGCCCCCTACCGGACTGGCCGGATTGGGCGACCATTCTGCCACAAGTTCCAGACCGGCTCGACACCATCGGGCATCCGCGCGATACCCAGTTCCGCCCAGGGTTGACCCGGCGTATGGAAATCGCTGCCGATCGAGCCCGCCAGGCCCGCCTCCACTGCCATCGCGGCCAGGTCCCGGGTCTGCACCGGCGTCTGCTGCCCGCAGACCACCTCCACCGCATCGCCGCCACATTCCTCAAACGCAGACAGCAGGCGCCGCAATACCGTGCGGGTGAAGCCGTACTTCAATGGGTGCGCCAGTACCGCGAGGCCGCCACACTCATGCAACAATTCCACAACTTCAGCGAGTTCGGGCCAGTCGGGCTTCACATCGCCGATCTTGCCCGGCCCGAGGAGCTTCTTGAAGGCGCGGGTGGCGCTGTCCACATGCCCCGCCGCAACCAGCCAGCGCGCGAAATGGGGGCGTGCCAGCACTTCCGCCCCCTCTTCCATCTGCGCCCTGGCACCAGCCAAGGCGCCGTGGAAACCGCGTTTTTCCAGCCGCTGCGCGATAATTTCCGCACGCGCTTCGCGCCGCCGGCGCTGCGCCTGCACCAGCGCCTCCATTGATGGGTGCTCAGGGTCTACCCCCAGGCCCAGCACATGTAACTGGCGCTTGCCCCAGGCTACCGACACTTCGATACCGGCGATCACCTCGACGCCCAGGCCTGCGCCAGCGGCAACAGCCTCGGCAATCCCGGCACAGGTGTCGTGATCAGTCAGCGCCAGTACTTCCACACCGTTAGCCTTCGCCCTCGACACCAGCGCCGCAGGACTTAAAATACCGTCCGAACAGCTACTGTGACAGTGCAGGTCAACCTGCCCGTGAAACGGCATTTCCCGCGACGGCCCGACTGACCGGGAATTCTGCGGTGACTCAGCAGTACACAAATCAGGCGCCTCCTAGATGCGGTAGAATAGGCGGCCCTGAGCCCGCCCAGCGATGGGTAGGTATTATCACTGGAATTGCAAATGACCGAAACTCCCGAAAACGCCGGTAACGCTGTCGCCAAGCCTGAAAAGCGCGAGAGCCTTCTGGCCAACCTGGCCCTGAACATCCTGATCCCGACGCTGATCCTGACCAAGGCGTCAGGCGAGGATATGCTCGGTACCAAATGGGCCATCGTGGTAGCGCTGGCGTTCCCCCTCGCCTACGGTGCACGCGACCTGCTGCGCTCCGGCAAGGTCAACTTTTTCTCCGCACTCGGCGTGATCAGCATCTGCCTCACCGGTGGCATCAGCCTGCTGGAACTCGACGCCAAGTACATCGCCATCAAGGAAGCCGCCATTCCGGGCCTGCTTGGTATCGCCACGGTGATTTCCCTGTATACCCCCTGGCCGCTGGTCAAGACGCTGCTGTATAACGACCGCGTCCTGCAGGTAGAGCGCATTGCCCGCGCCCTGGCCGAAAAAGGTAACAGTGCGCGCTTCGATCAGACACTCAGCCATGCTTCCTGGATGATTGCCGGCTCGTTTTTTGTTTCCTCGACCCTAAATTACCTGCTGGCAAAAATTCTGCTGGTGAGCCCTCCGGGCACCGAAGCTTTCAACGAGGAACTCGGCAAGATGACCGCCCTCAGCTTCCCGGTTATCGCATTGCCGGCCATGCTCATACTGATGGCGACCATGTTCTTCCTGTTCCGCCGTATTACCCGGTTAACGGAATTAACCCTGGAAGAGATTGTCGTACACCAGTAAGTAGCCACCCGTAACCAGACATTTATAACGAAAACAGGGATAGACCATGTGGTATGCCATTATCAGTGAAGATGTTGAAAACAGCCTGCCCCTGCGCAAGCAGGCCAGGCCAGACCATATTGCGAGACTGACCAGGCTCAAGGAGCAGGGGCGGCTGCTGGTCGCCGGCCCGCACCCCGCCATCGATGCGGAAGACCCGGGCGAGTCCGGTTTCAGCGGTTCTCTCGTCATTGCCGAATTTGCCTCCCTTGAAGAGGCGAAAGCCTGGGCCGATGAAGACCCCTACGTTGCAGCCGGCGTATATGCCAGCGTCACCGTCAAACCCTATAAAAAAGTATTACCCTGAATTTCATTAAAAGCTGTACCCGATAAAAATGAAAAAGCACATCACCAAGACCATCGCACTGTTCGCACCCGTTTTCCTGCTTGCACCGTTCGAAGGACACGCTGCGGAGACCCGTTATATCACCGACCAGTTGCACGTACCTGTGCGCGCGGGAAAGGGCAATGAATTCCGCATCGTTCACCGCGGCCTACCTTCAGGCACCCAAATGGAGCTGCTTGAGGACGCCCCCGATGAGGGCTGGGCCCGTATCGTCACCAGCGGCGGCACAGAAGGCTGGGTACGCCGCCAGTACCTGGTCAGCGAGCCGGTCGCCCAGCTGAAGCTTGCTGAAGCAGAAGCACGCCTGCAACGCTTTGAAAAACTGCAGGGCAATCTGGGCGGCGAAGTCCGCCGCCTGGAAGACGCCAATAACCAGCTGGCCGCCGAGCTGGAGACCACCCGCCAGACGGCCAGCACCCTGGACAAGCAGCTGCGCGAACTGCGCGCCATCTCGGAAGATGCAGTAAACCTGCACAAGGTGCACCAGGACCTGCTGGAAAAGCACGAGCTGCTGAAACAGAAGTTCGTTATGTCGTCGGCGGAAGTCCAGCGGCTGGAAAAGGCTGACGCACACAAATGGTATGCCTACGGCGGCCTGACCCTGGCCGGAGGATTCTTTCTGGCCGTGATTGCACCGCTGCTGATGCCGCGCCGCAAGCGCCGTCATTCCGAGTGGGCCAACTGACAAGCTACCCACCAGCCGCCTGGCCCGTCGGGTCCGGATAATTGGGTAATGGAACTCCCCCGGTGACGGATTGTGCCGCACCGGGGTCGTCGCCAGACGAACATAAAAGGAAATTTGCAATGAAGAAACTGCTGATCGGCCTCGCGGCCACCCTGCTCGCCTCAACCGCACTTGCAGAACCGGTTTTCGTTGAACTGAAGACAGACTTGGGCAACGTCAAGCTCCGCCTGGACAAGGACAAGGCGCCCCAGACGGTGGAAAACTTTCTTCAGTATGTCGACAGCGGCTTCTACAACGGCGTCATTTTCCATCGGGTGATCCCCGGCTTCATGGCGCAGGGCGGCGGTTACACTTTCGACTTCCAGAAAAAGGAAACCCGCGAGCCGGTTGTGAACGAATCAGCCAACGGCCTGAGCAACGTCCGTACCTCGGTCGCCATGGCGCGCACCAATGATCCGGACAGTGCAACCGCGCAGTTCTTTATCAACCTCGTGGACAACAAGCGCCTGGATGGCAGCAAGGACAAGCCGGGCTACGCCGTATTCGGGCACGTTGTCGAGGGCATGCGCGTGATCGACCAGCTGGCAAAAGAGCCGCGCGGTATCTATCGCATGTGGCCGGACGCACCAAACGTGCCGGTACGCATCCTCGAAGCGCGCCGTGTCGAATCAGCGGAAGCGCGCAACGCCTCGAACGACACCACGCAATAAGCCCCTCCCACAATATACTTGTTGCAGTGTCGCGCGCGCGACACTCAACCTTCCAATTCCCGCTAGCAACGGAAGCACCAATGACGATCGCACTCAGTGTCAACCTCAACAAGATCGCCCTGATCCGCAACTCACGTGAAGGTGACTACCCCAGTGTCGTCGCGCATGCGGAAACCTGTATCGCCGCCGGCGCCCACGGTATCACTGTGCACCCGCGTCCGGACCAGCGACATATCCGCCCCGACGACGTCCGCGCACTGGCTGCACTCTGCCGCCAAAAGGCGGGGATCGAATTCAATGTCGAGGGCAACCCGTTTGCGCCGGCCAAAGGCAGCTACCCGGGCTTCATTCCGCTGGTGCTTGAAACCCGCCCGGACCAGTGCACGCTGGTGCCGGACAGTGACGACCAGCTCACGTCCGACCATGGTTTTGACCTGAAAAGCAGTGGCGACAAACTGCGCCCGGTAATCGCGCAGCTCAGGGATGCCGGTATGCGTGTGAGTCTGTTTATGGACCCGGATATCGAACAGATCAGCCTGGCAAAGGACGTTGGCGCAGACAGGATTGAACTCTATACAGGTCCGTTTGCCTGGGCCGCACAACAGCAGTCCGCCGACTTACCTGCCCTGCTGCAGGCGCACAAGGATGCGGCCCAGCACGCGCTGGATATCGGCCTTGGCATCAACGCCGGTCACGACCTCAACCTCGACAACCTGCCGCTTTATCGCGAGGTACCGGGCTTGCAGGAAGTCTCCATCGGCCATGCATTGACCGTCGACTCTATTGCGATGGGCATGGCGAATGCCGTTAGAAAATACCGCGTCTGCCTGGCCGGAACCTGAAAGCATGGGCAACACTGCACCGCCCCGCCTAAACATCATCGGCGCCGGCCACCTTGGCCAGACGCTGGCGCACCTGTGGCACTCAGCCGCTGTGTTCACTATTGGCGAAATTGTGAATCGTACTCTGGAAAGCAGCGCCCGCGCGGCGGGCTTTATCGGTGCCGGCACAGCGGCAGAAAGCCTCAATGCCTGCGCGCCAGCGGAATTCTGGCTGATCTCCGTCCCGGACAGCGCGATTGCCGAGGTTGCTACCGCGCTCGAGGCGCACCTGTCGGCAAACGCCTCGGCAGGCGACTCCAGGCCTTGCGTCTTCCATTGCAGCGGTGCCCTGTCATCGGAGGTTCTTGCTGAACTGGCAGAGTGCGGTTGCGAGGTGGCGTCGGCCCACCCGGTACACAGCTTTGCTACCCCTGAAAAATCCGTGTCGCAGTTTACCGGCAGCTGGGTGGCACTGGAGGGACCCGCTACAAAATTACTGGAAACGCGCTTCAGCGCCATCGGCGCGCACTGTTTTCACCTGCAGGCGAGCGATAAATCCCTCTACCACTGTGCCACTGCCATCGCCTGCAATTACCTGAGCGGACTGATGGATTACAGTTTCAGTGTATTCGAACAGGCCGGCATTCCGAGGGAGCAGGCCGCGCAGCTACTGGCGCCAATCACCGCACAGACACTCGACAACAATATGCAGCTGGGCCCGGCGCGTGCACTAACAGGCCCTATTGCGCGCGGTGACGCCGCCACTGTACGCGACCACCTCCGGCAACTGCAGGCCCGGGGACTGAACCCCGACCTGTACCGCAGCCTAGGCCAGCAAACCCTGCAACTTGCCGAGCGCAACGGTAAACTCAGCGAGGAACAGGTTCGTGCACTGCGCGAAGCCCTGTCCTGAACGGCACCAGCAAGAAACTGCCATGCAAGACTCCGAAGACTACCTCAGGAAAAAAGCGTTCTTTGACAGCCTGCTGACCATCTACGGGCGCAAGCCCGTGCTGGAGGCACTGCAGGATGAGAGTATTCCCGCCTACAAGCTGCACCTGGCGCAAAGTAATCGCGACGATAGCGTTGTGCGCGCCATTCGCGACGCGGCCGACAAGCGCAATATTGAAATCAACCTGTGCGACCGCAAGGCGCTGTCGCGCATATCCAGAAATGCCAAGCAGGACCAGGGCGTGGCGCTGGACCTCGCCCTGCCACATTACGGTACTGCGGATTCTTTCCTGAATTCGCTTCCTGCCAGCTTTGAGCTACTGGCCCTGGACGGCATTACCAACCCGCAGAACCTGGGCATGATCATCCGCAGCGCCTGCGCCGGCGGCATCGACGGAATCCTGTTGCCGCAGAAAGGCTGCGCGCAAGTGGATCCACTGGTGATCAAGAGCAGCGTCGGCACCGTATTCAAGACCCGCATCCTGCGCTGCAAAACCCTGCACGATACCCTTGCACGATTCCGCGAAGCGGGCACAGAAGTCATCGGGCTTTCTTCCCACGCGAAACGCACGCTGTCCGACATTGGTGGGAGCGGATGCAGGATCTTCGTGCTGGGGAATGAAACCCACGGCGTCAGTGACGCGGTCAGCCGGATTTCCGACAGCAGCGTCAGAATTCCGATGCAGAATCAGGTAGAGAGCCTCAATGTGGCAGTCACTGCCGCGCTGATCGCGTTTCGCAAACAGCTCTAATCCGGCTTTGCCTCAACGTCGACCCGCACTGACAACAGCCCACGAGAAAACAGCAGGCAGACAAAGGCCACCAGGCTGGCAATTGCCGCCCACAGCATGGTGCCCAGCGGCGCAGAAAAGTTACTGATCCAGCCGGCCAGCAAGGCACCTATCGCCGCACTGCCGAACAAAGCCAACTGGTATATCGAAATAACCCTGCTGCGAAATTCCGCAGGCGCCAGTATCTGCACCAGCGCCCTGCCGAGTGCAGCGGAAGAAGCCGCCACTGCACCCCAGCAACAGCTCAGCAACACCAACCCCAGGGGGGTCGGCCCGAAACTGATGGCGAGTAAAATCGCCGCGCTGTACAGCAGGCACATGGCAATCCCCCGCCCTGGAGAACTGCCCTGACCGCGCTTCAATAACATCAGCGAGGCGACAACTGTTCCAGCAATGAACGACAGTTGCAGGCCGGCGTAATAACTCACTTCTGAGGTGTAGGACGCGGCCAGCAGCGGCATCACTACCAGAAATACGCCGATATGCACCAGCCCATTGAATGCGACGAGCAGCACCAGGGTCCGCAGTGTGTGTGTGCGCCATACCAGCGCCAGCCCGGAGCGCACGGATTGCAGCATGGGGGCGTGTTTACGCTCCATCTCTGCAGGCGCCCTGTTACGGAGCAGGAAAAAAGACGAGGCTGTCAGAGCCAGCAATGCGGCCTGGATAAACAGCAGTGGCGGTGCGCCGATCCGGTCAAACAGTCCTGCGAGCAATATGCCTATGGCCTGTCCGCCATACTGCACCAGCAGCATCCAGGTCACCGTATCCTGGATACCGGTATCGCCACGGTCGCGGGTCACCCGACTCACAAGCCCATCCCTGGCGGGCTGTAGCAGCGCTGTGGCCGTACCGAGGCTGATCGCATAGGCGAACAGCGCCCCCAGGACGACGTCACCACCGGAGATATAAAAACCGAACAGCAGGTGACAGAACCCCAGCAGCAGTGCCGCGCCTGTACTGATCCGCGCGGGATCGACGCGATCTGCCAGCGCACCCGCCGGCAACAGGAATACCAGATTGGGTAACAGTACCGCCGCCTGTAACCAGCCCAGCTGGATCGGGGTGATGTTTACAAGGGAAATTGCCAGCCAGGGAAGGAGCACAATCTGCAGGCCGGTCGCGATGGCACTGCAGCTGTAACCGGTCAGAAAACGTCGCAGCGATGCCCGGCCGGCACCGCCAGTGTGTATCGGGCCATTACTCATCTCAGCTGGTTGCTTCCTGCACTGATGCGCGGGAGGCCGGCCAGAAGGTTTTCAGCAGGCGCGCAAGCTGTTGTTCGGCAGTACTGTCATCAAAGTACGCGGCTTTTTCGTAGGCCGCGGTAATACTGTTTACCATACCACCCCAGTGCGGCGCGACCCGGCAGATACGCAGGGCATAATCCCGTGGCGACTCGCCCTTTTCACGCGGCAACCCTGCTCGGGCCAGGCGCTGGCAGAAGCGCCGGTAGAGTCGCTCCGGCCGCGGCGCGGGCTTACCCCGATTAATGAGGTGCAACCACGCCGCCAGCACCACCAGCGCGATACCGAAAACGCTGCCAAGCGCCAGCGCAATACGGCGGCCACTAACCTCACCCAGCAGGCGCGTAAGCAGGCCTTCCTGCTGGTCCGCGTCAAACGAAACCACAGACCGGTACCAGCGGTAGTTCAGCATATCCCACTGGATACGCAGAGCATTGAGCCAGCCGATGTGACTGAACTCGATCAAGCCAAAATCCTCCGCGCGGAATTCTTCCGGCAATGCATTCTGCAGCCCGTCCAGTACCCGCTCGGGCGCCACCGCAGCCGTCGGGTCCACTCGGGTCCAGCCCTCGCCCGGCAGCCATACCTCTGCCCATGCATGCGCGTCGAAGTCGTGCACAATCATGTAGTTCTGCTGCTCAATCCATTCGCCGCCCAGATAACCGGTCACCACCCGCGCCGGGATACCCGCCGCGCGCATCAGGTAGACGAAACTGCCGGCGAAGTGCTCACAGAAGCCCGCGCGTGATTCGAACAGGAACCCGTCGACACTGTCGCGGCCGAGCACGGGCGGGTTCAGGGTGTATACGAAAGACTGGTAATATTCACCGAGTGCAGCCTGCACCACTTCGTGTGCATCCATCCCGTCTTTACGCCAGCTTTCCGCCAGCGCCCGCGCACGTTCGTTACCGCGACTCGGCAGCTGCAGGTTGATCTCCCGCTCCACCTCGGAAAGTCCCGCACCAGCGGCAATGCCGGCGCTGCCTGGCCAGCTGACAACCTCGTACGCCATACGCTTGGTAACGGGACGGATATAGGCGAGCAGGTTCTCGGGTTTTTCACCCACACCGCGAGTGTCCGATTCCGGCTGTGCGAGCGCCGGCAGCCAGGTCTGGCGGGTCGGCTCGAGAATCACCTGGTAATGGCGCGCATTACCGCTGCGATCAATATCCTCGCGCCGGGACTTCCAGTACACCTTGCCGCCCAGCAACGGGTCGACCCGGTGCCCCTGGGTCCACTTGCGCCCGTCGAAGTGACTGAATACCAGCGCACGCCAGTAGCGCTCGGGCGGGGCCGGTGGCGCCATGCCGTCAGCAAAGGTCACGCGAAACGCCGGCCGCGCTGACTTGGACAACTTTCCGAATGCGCCGGGCTCCATCGAATCGCTGAGCCCCGTACTGGCTTCCCCGCCGGTCTGCGGCACCGACCACATGGGGCCGAGGCGCGGCAACACGATGAAAAGGATCAACATCAGGGGCACCGCCTGCAGCAACATCTTGCCCGCGCGCTTGAGCGTGCGTCGTGGCGCGGCGGCCGAGGCCGGGCTGTTCATTGCCAGCAGGGCCGCGGTGGCCAGGACGATACAGCCCAGCGCATAGACGGCCTGCGGAATGCCCTGCTCAAACAATAAATGGGTCGCGGCCACAAAAAATGCCAGCGACACGATAAAGAAGGCATCGCGCCGCGTTGCCAACTCAACGTTCTTGAGGGTAAACGCCACCGCCAGCAGGGTCACGAGAGGCTCCAGTGCATACCAGCGCTTGAACGTCAGGATCAGCCCGGCAGTGCAGCCCAGGATCAGGACAAACTTGACGAAATTTCCGGGCAGTTCCCATTTTCCGAGATAGACCTGCAGGCGCCAGTAGGTAACCCCGATCCAGCACGCGAATACCCACCACGGCAGTGTCAGGGCATAGGGAAGGAGCACCGCAGCCTGTACCACCAGGATCCAGAGCAGTGTGTCGCGCGGCAGGAGTGAACGCAATTCGGTCATGCCGCTCCTCCCTGCCCCAGCGGGTCGCGGGCACCGCGCACGGGGAAACGTGCAAGGGCCTCCAAAATTTTGTTCAGGTGGGCACGGCCCTTATCCGGCTCGATCAGTTTATTTGGTATGCGCAGGCCAAAAGCCAGTTGCTGGCGATGCGCCTGCAAGGCCCAGTCGCAGAGTAGCGACAGGCGGGTTTCCACATCCCGGCCCGGCAGGTAGTCCCAATCCAGCCACAGGCGCTCATCGCGATAGGATTCAAATTCCTTGCTATAGAGCTCGCGTCCGCGCGCGTATTGCTTCCACGCGACCTGCTTCAGGGGGTGCCCGGGCTGGAAGTTTTTCAGGCCGGCAAAATCATCCATGCCGGCTATGGTGCTCTTTTCCTTGCCCTCCCCCGACGCAACCCCCACTGGCAACGGACCCGCCGGCAACGGGCGCGGGTATACGAGGAACTTCGCATCCAGGTCGAGGTGGCTCCAGCAACGAAAGATGCCAAGCGGAAAACTGGACTCAATACAAACCCGCGGCGCACTGACCAGGCCGCGCTCCAGCACCGGCAACGCCAACTGGAATTCCGTACTGCCCTTCTCCAGCAGGTCCACCTCCACCGGAACCTCCCCCGGCCAGTAGAGCCCAATCCGCTCACGCGGCTGTTTACCGCGACGCTCGATTCTCAGGTTGGCCACGGCGTGCTCACCGGCAAATGCAGGCTGTGTGCCACGCAGTGCTACCGTCACACCGGAGAGATTGGAGAAGGTGTGCAGGGGAACGACAACAAACAGCCCCAGCAGCAGGAAGGTCAGGCCAAGAATGACATTATTTTCGTAATTCGTGCCGAGCAGCCACAGCCCCAGCAGTATCACCAGGAAGCCGAGGCCAGCACGAGTGGGAAAAACGAAAAGGCGGGAATGATCCAGCGTGACCCGGTGTGCCGGCGGCAGGCGCTTGCCAAGCCAGGCTTTCACCCGCGCCTTTATCCAGCCACGCAGGCCATCACTCGACGATTCACGGACATTCCCCGCAATACTCCTGCTTGCCATGTCAGGCGGCGATCACATCGACCTGGTTCAGCAAGCGATCCACCAGGGTGCTGTCCGAACTGCCATCGGTTACTGACTGCAGCCTGTGCGCGGCAACTGCGGGAATAACAGCCTGGATATCTTCCGGGATCACATGGGTGCGCGCATGCATCAGTGCCCATGCCCGAGCGGCATGCAGCAGGGCCAGTGCGCCCCTGGGGGAGAGGCCGCAGGCGAAGTCCGGGCTCTGGCGGGTGTGCTGCACCAGACGCTGCAGGTAATCCAGCAGGCTTTCGGTTGCCTTTACCTGGGACACCATAGCCTGCATTTTCTGCAGTGTTTCCGGTTTGATACGCGGCTGCAGGCGGGCCAGCTCAGCGCGTGAGTCCACTCCGGAATAGAGCGCCCGCTCTGCTTCCGGGGTTGGGTAACCAAGCGAAATCCGCATCAGGAAACGATCGAGCTGGGATTCCGGCAGGCCGAAGGTACCGGATTGCTCCAGCGGGTTCTGGGTGGCAATGACAAAGAAAGGTTGCGGGAGCGAGCGCGTCTCCCCGTCCACCGTTACCTGCCCTTCTTCCATGGCTTCCAGCAGCGCACTCTGGGTCTTGGGCGAGGTACGGTTAATTTCATCCGCCAGCAGCAGCTGGCTGAATACCGGCCCTTCATGAAAACGGAAGCTGCTACTTTCACGGTCAAAAATGGAAACGCCGACAATATCTGCTGGCAGCATATCGCTGGTGAACTGTACGCGCTTGTAGGACAGCCCCATTACGGCGGCAATGGTATGTGCCAGTGTGGTCTTGCCCATGCCTGGCAGGTCTTCAATCAACAGGTGACCCCTTGCGAGCAGGCAGGCAATTGCGAGCTTGATCTGGTGTTCCTTGCCCAGCAAAACCTTGCCGACATCAGCCACAATGGCGGGAATTATTTTCTGCACGTCTTACCCTTTATTTTCCCCGAACCCGGCAGCGGGCCGATTATTATTCTGCGCCCCGCCCCATACTGCGGGAGCCGGGCGAAACTGCACCAGCCTCAATGATAGGTGGGCCACAGCGGGCTGCCGTGGCGCCAATCACATTTGGCGGCAAACACCTCCTGCTGGCGTGACCCGCATCCCCCTACAGGCGTGGGTCTGCACATGCGCAGGGACTCAAGCGTCCAGTAACGCGAACCCGCGTGCGAGGTCTCCCTGCAGGTCCTCGATATTCTCAAGGCCCACTGAAACCCGGATCAGGTTCTCCGTTATGCCCGCCCGGGCCTTCTCTTCCTCACTCAGGCGTCCATGGGTGGTGGTGGCCGGATGCACGATCGTGGTTTTTGCATCTCCGAGATTCGCAGTCAGTGACATGATTCGGGTTGCATCGATCACCCGCCAGGCCGCGTCCCGTCCACCTGCGACCCGGAAACTGAGCACCCCGCCAAACGCGGTTTGCTGCGCCCGTGCCAGCTCATGCCCCGGATGGCTTTCCAGCCCCGCATAGTTTACGCCCTCCACCTGCGGCTGTTCCTGCAGCCAGCGCGCCAGCTGCATTGCGCTCTCAGAATGCGCGCGCATGCGCAGCCCCAGAGTCTCCAGTCCTTTCAGGAATACCCAGGCGTTGAAGGCGCTCATGGTCGGCCCTGCCGTACGCAAATAGACCACCAGCTCTTCCATCAATTCACGGCGACCCACAGCGACACCGCCCACGCAGCGACCCTGGCCATCAAGGTATTTTGTCGCGGAGTGCACGACGATGTCCGCCCCGAGCTTGAGCGGCCTCTGCAATGCCGGGGTGCAGAAGCAATTATCCACTACCAGCAACGCACCCTTTGCGTGCGCGATATCCGCCAGGGCCTTTACGTCCGCAACCTCGCACAATGGGTTGGAGGGCGTTTCCAGAAAAACCAGCCTGGTCTTTTCGTCTACTGCGGCCTGCCACGCAGACATATCGGTCAGGTCTACAAACTCGACCTCGACACCAAACTTCTGCATATAGCGGTTGAACAGTGCGGTGGTGGTACCGAACACACTGCGCGAACAGACCACCTTGTCACCAGCAGACAGGAAAGCCATGCACACGCTGGTAATAGCGGCCATGCCCGACGCCGTGGCCACTGCCGCTTCGCCGCCCTCCAGCGCCGCAATACGTTCCTCGAACATGCGCACAGTCGGGTTGGTATAGCGGGAGTAGACATTCCCCGGGCGCTCGCCCGAGAAACGCGCAGCGGCTTCCGCCGCAGAGGGAAAGACATAACTGGAGGTCGGGAACAGCGCTTCGGCGTGCTCGCCCTCCGGGGAGCGTATCTGACCGGCCCGCACAGCGAGGGTTTCCAGTGCATAGCCATCGTCTTCGAACATGGTTCCTTCCTGCCAAATCAACTTCTTAATATTCAGGCCCGATACTAACCATTCAGGTAGCGAGTGAACAGAGGTGTCGACGGGATCCGCTACCACGGAAACAAAAACGCCGGGAAGATCCCGGCGTTTTATCAACTGCTGAGGAGCGAACTCAGATTACGGCGCTCTGGCCGGCCCCGTCACCCGCAGCTTTCTTTTCCTTGGCCGCATCGCTGCGCGCCTGGTCGAGCGCCGCGAAGTAGTCATCATCGACATCGCCGGTGACATAGGTACCGTCAAACACCGAGGTGTCGAAGCCATCGACCTCGGTATTGCCCTCGGCGGATGCCGCCACCAGGTCCTGCAGATCCTGATAGACCAACCAGTCCGCACCGATCTCGTCCTGCACCTCTTTCTCGGTACGGCCTGACGCCACCAGCTCGGACGCGCTCGGCATATCGATACCGTACACATTCGGGTATTTCACCGCAGGCGCCGCCGTGGCGAAGTACACCTTCGCAGCACCTGCTTCACGCGCCATCTGTACGATCTGCTTGCAGGTGGTGCCACGCACAATCGAGTCATCCACCAACAACACATTCTTGCCGCGAAACTCCAGCGGAATCGGGTTCAGTTTCTGGCGCACTGATTTCTTGCGCTGCTTCTGCCCCGGCATGATGAAAGTCCGGCCGATATAGCGGTTTTTCACCATACCCTCGCGAAACTTCACCCCGAGCTTGTGCGCAACTGCCTGGCCGGCCGACCGGGATGAATCCGGGATCGGAATCACCACATCGATATCGTGGTCCGGGCGCTCGCGCAGGATTTTTTCTGCCAGATATTCACCCTGGCGCAGGCGCGCCTTGTGCACGGAAATGCCGTCGATGATGGAATCCGGACGGGCGAAATAGACATGCTCAAAAATACACGGGTGCAGTTTCGGGTCCTCTGCGCACTGCTCCGCGTGCAGGGTACCGTCCAGCTCGATGTACAGCACCTCGCCCGGGCGCACATCGCGCACGACCTCATAGCCCAGTACATCCAGCGCAACGGATTCGGAAGCCACCATGTATTCTGTGCCGGCATCGGTTTCACGCTTGCCGTAAACGAGCGGGCGGATGCCGTTCGGATCGCGAAACGCGACAATGCCATAGCCAACGATCAATGCCACGCAGGCATAGCCGCCGCGAATGCGCTTGTGCACCGCACGCATGGCTTCGAAGATATCCTCCGGCGAAGGCTGCAGCTTGCCCTGCTTGTGCAGTTCATGGGCAAACACGTTCAGCAGTGCTTCGGAATCGGAATCCGTATTGATATGGCGCAGGTCCTGCTGGAAGATTTCGTCGGCGATTTCCTGCACATTGGTAAGGTTACCGTTGTGCGCCAGTGAAATACCGTAAGGGGAATTCACATAAAACGGTTGCGCCAACGCCGGGCCGGAACTGCCCGCGGTTGGGTAACGCACGTGGCCAATACCGAAATTACCGGTCAGGCGCTGCATATGGCGCGTCCGGAAAACATCACGCACCAGGCCGTTGGCCTTTTGCTGGCACAACCGGTTGCGATCACAGGTCACGATGCCGGCGGCATCCTGCCCACGATGCTGCAACATGGTCAAAGCGTCATACAACTGAAGGTTGACGTCGCTTTTGCCAACAACTCCCACAATGCCACACATAGAAAACAACCCCTTAGCGGTGCGTCAAAATAACTTTACGACATATTCCTTGGCAGCACCCATCGCGCCCAAGGCCCAGTCTTCAAACTCGAGAAAATGCGGAATCAGTACAGACTGGGACCACCAGCCGTCCTGCTCGACCGGCAGCAGCATCGGCGCCAGCATCAGGAGCGCCAGCACGATCATACCGCCGCGCAACATACCAAAAACCAGGCCGAGGGTCCTGTCGGTTCCACTCAGGCCTGTCGCCTCGACAAACGCCGAAACCGACATATTGAGGCCGGCGCCCGCCAGCAGGGTAAAAACAAAAAGAATTGCGGAGGCCGCCAGAACCTGCAACGACGGTGTGTCCACAAGATTGGTCAGCAGCGGCGCCAGGGAGTCACGGAAAGTGACTGCAACAAGAAACGCGGCCACCCAGGTAGCCAGGGAAATGACTTCTTTTACAAAGCCCCGAGAGAGGCTGATTAGCGCAGAGATCAGGATGATCCCGAGAATAGTCCAGTCCGCCCAGTTCATTCGAGCTTCCGCAGTCGCTAAATAAGGAGCGGCATTTTACCAGAGGGGGAATGTCGCGCCCAGAAAAAAGCAGGACCAGCGGTTAATTTTTAACCGCCAATCTCGAGCACTAAGCCTTGAAGCGCAGAACCAATGAGTCGATCTTGAGCAGCTGGTCCAGCTCGCGCTTGGCTTGCACCGCTGCCTGCCGGTCAACCTTGGGACCGACAAACACCCGATACATATTGCCCTTGCCGGTTTTCGCGAGGCGTGTGTAGGCCCTGAAGCCGTCGCCCATCAAGCGGTCGCGCAGCTCCCTGGCCTGCCCCTCCTTGCGGTAGGACGCAACCTGCACCACCCAGGCATTGGGCATATCGCTGGCGTCCAGAATTGGCTCGGGACTGACAGGGGATGATGACTCCACGGTTTCGGTGACCGGCTCGGCATCGGCTTCATCCGGCTGAAAAAGCTCCTCCGGCTGCGGCGGCATGGCAACGCCTACAGGCCGCTGCGGCTCGGCGATCTCGACCACTGCCATCTCGGGTGCCGGCGGTATGCGGGAGGTCTGGTCGATATAACGCCCGCCCTCACGATCGAACAGGCTCGGCAGGAAAATCACGGCGAGCGCCGCCAAAACCAGGGCGCCCACAAGCCGCTGTCGACGCCCGTCGTGAATCCGGTTTTCTTCAGCCACCCTGACCCCGCTCCCGTAGATACTGCAATACTTCCGCAACGGTAAAGAAAGAACCGAATACAAGCAACCTGTCTTCACTCGCCATGGACCGGCAAAATTGCTCGAGCCCCACTCGCACACTGCCAAAGCGGTGGCACGCCCCTTCCACAGCAACACTCTCGACGGCAGAACCGAGCTGCTCCAGTGTCGCTGCACGCGGGTTGCCGGGCAGCGGCGCCACGCCCCAGGTGCGCACCTGCTCCCGCAGCGGCTGCAGCAGCCCCGTGAGGTCCTTGTCGGCCATCGCCGCGAACAGCGCAAAGGTGCGGCCCTTGCAGTCGCTACTATCCAGCCATGCCGCCAGATAGCGGGCCGCCTGCGGGTTGTGACCCACATCCAGAATCACCCTCCGGCCCAGCACCTCAACCTGCTGGCAGCGACCGGGTAGCGTCAGCCCCGCCAGCACGGAATGAATCACCGCAGGTTCCGGCAGCGCAGCGGCAAGGGACAATGCCGCAAGAGCGCTGGCAACACTGGCCGGCGGCAGCTGCAGCACAGGCAACGCCAGCCTGAGGTCATTCAGGTGCCAGTGCCAGCCATCTGCAACCGGCTGCATCGAGAACGCCTTGCCGGCCTGATAAAGTACCGCGCCCTTTTCCTTCGCAACCTGCGCCACACTCGCCGGCGCGTGCGGATCCCCGATAATGGCAAACTTGCCGGCGCGGAATATTCCCGCCTTTTCGCGCCCGATTACCTCGATGTCGTCGCCCAGCCAGTCCACGTGATCGATATCGACACTGGTCACTATGCCGATATCGGCATCCACCAGGTTCACCGCGTCCAGGCGCCCACCCAGCCCGACCTCTAACACCGCGAAATCCAGGCCGGCATTGGAGAAAATCAGTAAACCGGCCAGCGTCGTGTATTCGAAATAGGTCAGGCTGGTTTCCCCGCGCGCAGCCTCTATGGCCTCGAACGCGGCCACAATCTCAACATCGCCGACGCACTCGCCATTGACCCGGATCCGTTCGTTGAATGCCAGCAGATGTGGCGAGGTATAACTACCGACGGAGTATCCCGCAGCCCTCAACAATGCACCAGCCGCGGCAACACAGGAGCCCTTGCCATTGGTACCGGCGACGGTGATTACCTTGTTCGCGGGTTTGCCGAGCGCCAGCCGCTCTGCGACAGCGCGGATGCGGTCAAGGCCCAGGTCAATTTCCGAGGGGTGCAGTTTTTCAAGGCGCTGCAGCCAGCGCTCAAGCTCTGACATGGCTTAGCTTCGATAAGTCTGGAATCTGCGCAGGGTAATCCCGAACCGGGAGGTCGGCAACCGCCTGCTGGCGGCTGCCGTATGCGGGGGCGTCAGGCTGGCGCGCCGCTCAGCTTGGACAGCAGGCGGGCAAGCGTATCGCGCATGTCCTTGCGCGCAATAATCATGTCGATGGCACCGTGCTCCAGCAGGAATTCACTGCGCTGGAAGCCTTTCGGCAGTTTCTGGCGAATGGTCTGTTCGATGATATTCGGGCCGGCAAAACCGGCGCGCGCGCCCGGCTCGGCAGCATTGATATCACCCAGCAATGCCAGGGATGCGGACACACCGCCGTACACCGGATCTGTCATCACCGAGATAAACGGCACACCCGCCTGCTTCATTCTTTCCAGCACCGCGGAGGTCTTGGCCATCTGCATCAGCGAGATCAGCGCCTCCTGCATACGCGCACCACCGGTTGCCGAGAAACACACCAGCGGAATGCCGTTTTCCAGCGCTACCTGGGCTGCGCGGGTGAAGCGCTCACCAACCACGTACCCCATGGAACCGCCATGAAAAGCAAACTCAAAGGCCACCGCAACCACCGACTGCCCCTTCAGGGTGCCGCGCATGGCCACCAGGGCATCGTCCTCACCGGTCGCTTTTTGCGCCTGGGTGAGACGATCCTTGTACTTCTTCACATCCTTGAACTTGAGACGATCCACCGGGGTGACATCCGTCGCCAGCTCCTCGCGGCCTTCCTCGTCCAGGAAAATATCCAGACGCCTGCGCGCACCGATGCGCATGTGGTGGTCACACTTGGGGCAGACATCCAGGTTGCGCTCAAGCTCGGGCCGGTACAGGCTCGAGTTACATTTGACGCACTGCTTCCAGACCCCTTCAGGTACCTTGCTTTCGCCCTTGCGGCGCTCCGTACGAATCACCGACGGGACAATCTTTTCAAGCCAACTCATTGCAACGCCCTTTCGTTCATTTTGCCGTCTGCGCCTTTACGCCTGCACAAAAAACCGGCGTATGACCACGACATCCAATCGCGTAATTCTAGTGCCGCCATGCTGCGCGGTCACAGGCAAAAAAGACACGCCTTCGTGGCTTTCTAGCCATCCAGCGCCTGCCGGATTTCCGCGACCAGCGCCCCGATCTTTTCCAGGGCCGCCTGATCTGTCTCGGCGGCCCCCATGGCATCTACCAGCAGGCTGCCAACCACCGCGCCATCGCCGCCTTCGGAAACCGCCCGGGCGGATGCGCCGTCCTTGATGCCAAAGCCGACACAAATCGGCAGCTCTGTCATCTCACGGAAACGGTTGAGGTTTGTCGAGACCGATTCCAGGTCCAGGTGACCCGCCCCGGTCACGCCCTTGAGCGACACGTAGTAAACGAAGCCACTGGCGGCGTCAACAATCGACCTGGCCCGCGCATCATCGGTAGTCGGGGTCAGCAGGAAGATATTGCGCATCTCGCGCTCGGATAGCTGCCTCGCAAAAGAGGCCGATTCTTCCGCCGGCAGGTCGACCGTCAGCATGCCGTCCACGCCGGCCTCGCGCGCCGCATCCGCAAATGCCTCATACCCCATACGCTCGATGGGGTTCACATATCCCATCAGCACCACCGGAGTCTCACTGTCGTCACGGCGGAATTCCGCCACCATGCCCAGGATTTTTCTAAGCGACGCGCCGTTGGCCAGCGCACGCTCGTGCCCGCGCTGGATAACAGGCCCCTCTGCCGAGGGATCCGAGAAAGGCACCCCTAACTCAATGATGTCCGCGCCACTTTGCACCAGCTGGTGCATCGCCGGTACTGTTGCCTCGAGAGAACGGTCCCCTGCCACAATATAGGTGACCAGTGCCTTGCGCTCCGCTTCCCGCAAGCGCACGAACAGGCTGTCGATACGGTTTGCCACGATTTCCCCCTAAACCTCGATGCCGTCAATTGCGGCTATCGTGAAAATATCCTTGTCACCGCGGCCGGAAAGGTTGACCACAATATTCTGCTCTGGCGTCATTTCCGCCGCCAGCTTGAGTGCATACGCCACCGCATGGCTCGACTCCAGTGCGGGCAGGATGCCTTCCGTGCGTGTCAGCTTGCGAAACGCGGCCAGCGCCTCATCATCGTTAATCGCCACGTAATTTGCGCGCCCGATGTCTTTCAGCCACGCATGTTCCGGACCGACCCCCGGATAATCGAGACCCGCCGATACCGAATGCGTCTCGATGATCTGGCCATCTTCATCTTCCATCAGGTAGGTGCGATTGCCGTGCAGAACCCCGGGCACACCCGCACTGAGCGGCGCGGCGTGGCGGCCCGTCTGCACGCCATCGCCACCGGCTTCCACACCGAAAATCTGAACCTGCTCGTCACCGAGGAACTCGTGGAACAGGCCAATCGCATTGGAGCCACCGCCCACGCATGCCACCAGCGCATCCGGCAGCTGGCCGAATTGCTCCAGGCTTTGCTTGCGCGCTTCGCGGCCGATCACGGAATTAAAATCGCGTACCAGCATCGGGTATGGGTGTGGCCCGGCCACGGTACCGATAATGTAGAAAGTGTTGTCGACGTTGGTAACCCAATCCCGCATGGCCTCGTTCATGGCATCTTTCAGGGTCTTGGAGCCGGACTCCACGGCAATTACCTCGGCGCCGAGCAGCTTCATGCGGTAGACATTGGGGGACTGCCGCTTTACGTCCTCTGCGCCCATAAACACCGCGCACTCGAGACCGAGACGCGCTGCAACAGTTGCCGTTGCCACACCGTGCTGGCCCGCACCGGTTTCCGCGATCACGCGAGTCTTGCCACTGTGTTTGGCCAGCAGTGCCTGCCCCACCGTGTTATTTACCTTGTGCGCGCCGGTATGATTGAGATCTTCACGCTTCAGCCAGATCTGGGCACCGCCGTTTTCCCGCGAAAGGCGCTCAGCATGGTAAAGCGGGGACGGCCTGCCGACGTAATAGGCGAGATCGCGATCGAATTCAGCCCGAAACTCAGGGTCGTCTTTCAGCCGCTGATACATTGCATCCAGTTCATCGAGCGCGTGGATCAGGGTTTCCGAAACGAAGCGCCCGCCGTACGGACCAAAATGGCCGCGCGCATCCGGCATACTGCTGAAATCAAAGGGGGTTTTGCTGGCACTCACTGCGACATCTCCAAAACTTAAAACTCAGGCAGAACTCAATTCGGGACCGCGCGATTTCCCGCGCGGCAAATCACATCACTTATCGACAGGACCGGCGGCGGCAAGCCGCGTATCCCTGACAGCGCGCACAAAGGATGCCATCTTTTCCGCATCCTTCACGCCCGGCGAAACCTCTACACCACCACTGACATCCACCGCCCAGGGGCGCGCTATAGAAATCGCTTCCGCCACATTCTCCGGCGACAGCCCGCCGGCCAGGACCAGGGGCTTCGGGGCAATCTGCGGCACCCGGCTCCAGTCGAAGCGCGCCCCCGTACCGCCAGGAATACCGGGCACGTAGGCGTCCAGCAAGAATCCGCGAGCATGCTGGTGTGCAGACATTGCCGCACCGAGATTCAAGCCTTCACGCATGCGTAACGCGCGGATATAGGGCCGGGAAAAGGAAGCACAGAATTCAGGGGGTTCGTTCCCGTGAAACTGGAGCAAATTGAGGGGAACACGCTCGACAATCCTGTTTACCTCGGCCTCAGTGGCGTCCACAAACAGCCCCACAAGCGTGACAAAGGGGCCGACAGCCTCGGCAACTTCCAGTGCAGCAAGCGGATCGATATAACGCGGGCTATCCGGGTAAAACACGAGCCCCAGCGCATCGGCGCCCGCCGCTTGTGCCTGCTGCGCATCATTCGCAGAAGTAATACCGCAGATTTTTACACGGGTTGCCATTACCGACGTACCACTCCCTGGTTCCCAAGGCTTGGATACTATCAGCAGGGCGCGTTCAGGTCTATTTCCGACCAGTTTGCACAGCTGCTACAGGCCACACAAAACACACACTCGCCACGCGGTTTTAGGCAAAAGTCCTCAACGGACCGGAAGCCAGTAACGGACCTATGTCACCCCGGGGCAATCCGAAGCTCTCCGGATACTCGACGTGCACCATATACAGACCAAACGGCGGTGCGGTCACACAGCCGGCGCTGCGATCCCGGGCCTCGAGCACCTCCCGTGCCCACTCCGGCGGCTTGCTGCCGCGGCCAATGCGCAACAGCACACCGACGATATTGCGCACCATATGGTGCAGAAACGCATTGGCTGTCACTTCCACCACCAGCACCCGCCCGCGCTCCGAAACCTGCAGGTAATCCACACAACGCACCGGACTGCGAGCCTGGCACTGGCTCGCGCGGAAGCTGCTGAAATCATGCTCTCCCAGCAGGTACTGGCAGGCTTCGCGCATGGCGGCAACGTCCAGCGCCTGCTCCACCCAGGTTACCTGTCGATGACTGATGGCGGAGCGCACCGGCGCACTCTCGATGAGATAGCGGTAGGTGCGCGCTCGGGCACTGAAACGCGCGTGAAACTGGGGGTTAACTTCTCTACTCCAGCGTACCCGGATACCGAATGGCAGCTTTGTGTTGACACCCTGCACCCAGGCTTTGGATGGCCGGACTGCACTGGTGTCAAAATGAACCACCTGGCCGGTACCGTGTACGCCCGCATCGGTCCTGCCAGCACAGACCAGGGTAACGGGCTCGGCGGCAACGCTGGATATCGCCACCTCGAGCGCGCCCTGCACTGTGGGCACCCCGGACTTCTGTGACTGAAAACCATGCAGGTCGCTGCCGTCGTACTCCACCCCCAGCGCAACCCGCCGCACGCCCTCCGGCAGGGAGCACCCATCCGGCACCTCGCAGTTGGGCGTGTAGCTATAGTCCGACTCGTTCAAAATCATCCATCCCAAATAAAAAGGCCCCGCATTTTAGCGGGGCCTCTCTCGATCAGGCAAAGGCTGGCGCCTTTTCGATCATGCGTGGCATCAGGTCATGCGCTCGAGCATTTCACGCGCCTTGGACTGGTGCTCATCACCGCCCTCCTCGATGACTTCGTCGAGGATATCCTTGGCGCCGTCCTTGTCACCCATGTCGATATAAGCCTGGGCCAGCTCCAGCTTGGTCGAAACCTCGTCGCTGCCATCCATCAGGCTCAGCTCCGAATCCAGGTCACCCTCAAGATCGAAATCCAGGTCGCCCAGATCCGTGGTGACAGCCGTAGCGTCCGCCGATGCAGTCTCCACAGCAGGTTCCTGCACGACAGCCGACTTGGCTACCGGCTCTTCGAGGGTTGCTTCCAGCTCCAGACCGGTGTCTTCAGGCAGCTCAATGCCATCCAGGTCCAGGTCGTCCAGCTCAAGGTCGAGACCACCTTCTGCCCCATCGGCAAAGGTTTCTTCCTCGGCAACGGATTCCGCCGGCTCATCGATGGACAGGTCCAGATCGAATTCCAGGTCGGCAGCTACAGACTCGGACTGCGTGTCCGCGCCGACTGCGTCCAGATCGAGGCTGAAATCCAGGCCCTCGTCTACGCCAGCTTCCGCGGCTTTTTCCTCTAACTGATCTTCCTCTAACTGATCTTCCTCTAACTGATCTTCCCCTAGCTGGTCGGCCCCGGCATCCAGATCCAGGTCGAAATCCAGGGACAGGTCATCAGTTTTCTCAACTGCTACTGCTGAATCAGCGGCGGTATCGGCAACAGCCGGACCATCGTCATCCAGGCTGAAGTCCAGGGTCAGGTCATCCTCAACCGCCGGCTCAGCGGTATCGAAGTCCAGGGTGAACTCGTCCGTTTCGCTACCTGGATCTGCAGTATCGCTGTCGAGCCCCAGGTCGAACTCAAGCAGCTCACTGTCGCTGCCGGACATTTCTGCCGCTTCCAGGGAATCACTGTTCAACATTTCAGGCGCAACAAACGGCGCCGCGCCAGCAATGGTTTCACGCAGACGCGCTGCACGATCAGCCACCGGGCCGTCACTGTACTGGAGCAGCTGCCCGTAGTGGCTATCGAAGCTCTCGACGTCCTGCTGCTGGGCGTATACCTCCAGCAGCTTCAGGCGTGCATCCACATTTTCAGGTGCAGACTGCAGCCCCTGAGCCAGCTTCTGCTCGGCCTCTGCATACTGGCCCAGAGAGAGGTGAATCTCGGCTTCTGCCACCGGATCACCGGTTTCAATTTCCATCTCACCGAGGCCTGTGTCCTGTCCGGCTGCACCCTCGAGAGATTCGTCCAGGCTGTCTTCAGCCTCGCCGGCGTCAGCTTCGGCACCCTCATTTTCGAAGGCCGCCATTTCTTCCTCGATCTGGCGAATAGCCTCTTCTTCCGCCTTCTTGCGGCGCGAACGCATGATACCCGCCAGCAACAGCAGCAGCGCCGCGGCACCACCACCGATGTACTGGATGTTGGCCATTAGGGTGTCTACCAGACTCTCTTTCGGTGCGGCAGGCGCGCTGATTACACGTGAGCGGTTATCAACCCGCGCAGGCTCCGCACTCGCCTCAGCTGCATCGGCAGCGATGTCATCGAAGTTACCCGCGGATTCTTCCGCAGGTGCATCCACCGCTTCTGCAAACGGTGAAGCAGATTCCTCAGCAGCAGCTTCCTCGACAGGGGATTCCAGCGAGAGGCCTTCTTCCATGGTGTCGATGCCAGCAGCGTCTGCTTCAGAAGACTCCTCGACGGCGGCCTCGGAAGTCAGCTGGATAGCGCGAAGCTCCTCGCTTGAAACCTCCACCAGGCGTTCCATGGTTGCGATCTGCTCTTCCAGCTCCGCAACGCGTGAGCGCAACTCGGTGTTTTCAAGCTGGGTTTTGTCCAGCTCTTCCTCAGTCTGGACAAGCTGGCCACGCAGGGCCGTAGTATCGGCAGAACCGGTACCTGCACCAGACTGGACTGTTTCGTTGTCGCCAGGGGCGGACAGGGAAAGGCGGCCCTCAACCGGAGCTTCAGCAGAATCGCTCGCCGATGCACTGCGGGCATCCAGCGGTGCGCCGGTTGTGTTGCGCCATTCGCTATTCTGCTGTGCTACCTGGGCGACAGCAGAGCCGGCCCCGATGGAGCGGATATAAGCTTCATCCGGCAGGCGGAGTACCTGGCCACGCTTCAACAGGTTGATATTGCCGCGGATGAACGCCTGGGGGTTCATTGCCTGAATGGCGACCATGGTTTGCTGGATGGTGACATCACGGCTCGGGCGCGCGTCGCGGGCAATTTCCCACAGCGTATCCGATGCGGAAACCGGGCCGAACACACGGCTGTTACCCGGCTGTGGTTCCGGTGCGGTGCGCTCGCGGGCATCCGGCTGCGAAACAGGCTCAGGCTGGCCAGTTTCACGCAGGCCGGGCTGTACCGGCTGCGGCGGCTGGCGACGAATCTGCTGGCGCTCGCGCTCGGCGGCCTGTACTGGCTGCGCCGGCTCGTTACCGAATGCGGGCAGGTCCATCAGCAGCGTGTATTCACGCAACAGGCGGCCACTCGGCCAACGCGTTTCGACAAGAAAGTTCAGGTAAGGCTCGCGGACCGGGCCGCGTGAGGTGACGCGGACCACTGGCTCACCATCGACCATGACCACATCAAACTTAAGACTGCTGAGGAAGTATGCCCTATCGACACCCGCGCGCTCGAAATCATCAATACCTGCAAGACGCACACGGATTTCGGACCCTCCTAGTCCCCGGGTCTGCAGCAGCTGGATCTCGGCATCGAGCGGTTCATTCAGGGCAGATTTCAATTTGATTTCGCCCAGCCCGAGAGAGAAGGCTGCGTTGGTACCCAGTGCGCTTACCAGACCTACCGCTAATGCTAGCTTTCGCACACGCATATCCGATTCCTTTTATTTTTAGAGCTTTATGTCATCGTCGAGGGCAGTACGAACCAGCTAACGACTGCCTGCGCCCAACTGGCGAAAAAATCGCCACCCCACTTCATACTTACTGCCCGCACCGGTCTCCCGATACAGGCCTTACAAACAATTGTTGAGAAGAAACCTTCACTATGGCGGCTAAGTATTAATTATCAATAGTTTTTTAGCAACAATCGGACAATCTGCAGACAGTTCATCGCAACGTCTTTTCTGAGATTATCTGACGCAGCGCACAAAATAACTGTGCGATTATCATCCAAATCTGCTCGAATTCGACCAACCAGCGTCTCTTCCTTACCCAGCGATTCCTGCGAAGAAGGATTCTGGACAATTTTTAACCTTGCACCATTACCCAGTAATGCGGAAACCTGTTCCGTATCCATGGGTTCCGCGAGCCGAATTCTTATATTTGCCAACAACCCGTGAAACACCGGTACCGTCATCACGTCTGCCGCCACTTTTACCCCTTCCGGTAGCAGCGCCTTAAGGTCATGAATCAGTGAAAGCTCGGTGAATGTATAGCCTGTATCTGTAATTTTTCCTGCTGCACTCATCTGGCTGAACGCCAGACGCTGGCCGATAGCGGGGTCCACCTCCGGCTCCTGGCCGTTAAACAGCTGGGTGGTCTCCTTTGCCAACAGCTCCACTTCTCGATTGCCAAGCTCCGACACCGGCTGGCAGAGTGTCACCTGCACTGAGTCTACTGCCTCCCCGAAAGGCGCCAGCACCTCACGCAGCATCGCGGCAGCGGCCACAGGCAGCCCGGCGACCCGGTTTTCCGCAGCCTGCAGGTCCTGCCCGTTGAACAGGGGATGGACAAACGGCACGCTTTCATCACCACGGCTCAGGCCGCTGGCGTCTACACACCACGCGCCGGACTTCTGAGCCAGCGGCATCCACTTGGCCGCATCCACGGCATCACAGAAGAAAAGAACAATCTGGTCCGCTGAGAACCCGAAACCCTCCAGCTCCTCGACCTGCAGGCTCTTGCCTGCAAAGACATGCTGCAGCCCCACATTCTCACTGTTGTCGAGCAGGTGTACCTGCCCCCCGGAAAAAAGCTCGGCTTCCTCAATAACTTCAAGAAGCGGTCCGGCAACAGCTGAACTCGCACCAACAATGACCAACTCGCGCTCACGCGATTCCTGCGACATAGATATCCTGCCTGGTTATTTTTCCGGCACCCATGTGCGAATTGCGATCGGCCGGAACTAGGGTATCCAATCCAAAGATGTAGATATAGGAAAGAAAGGTGCGGGATTCTACCTGACAGCGCCCCGCGTTTCACGAGGCGCTGCCGGATATGGCGGGAATCTGATTAAACGTGTTTAAAGGCGGCCGAGCAGGATCTGCAGTACGCGGCGCAGTGGCTCCGCCGCCCCCCACAAAAGCTGGTCACCCACAGTGAAGGCAGACAGGTACTCTGGGCCCAGGTTCAGCTTGCGCAGGCGACCCACGGGGATCTTGAGGGACCCGGTTGCATAGGTGGGCGTGAGCTTTTCCAGCGTGGCTTCACGCTCGTTTGGCACGACTTCAACCCAGTCATTGGCCGTACCGATGATCCTCTCCAGCTCCTCGAGTGACACATCCTTCCTGAGCTTGATATTGAATGCCTGGCTGTGGCTGCGCATTGCGCCGATGCGTACGCAGTTGCCGTCGACCGGTATCTCACTGTCGGTGCGCAGGATCTTGTTGGTCTCTGCGAGCCCTTTCCATTCTTCGCGGCTCTGGCCGTTTTCAAGCTGCGTGTCGATCCAGGGCAGCAGGCTGCCGGCCAGTGGTGCACCAAATGCCTGCGTCGGGAAATCCCCACTGCGCATCTGCTCCGCCACCTTGCGGTCAATATCGAGGATCGCACTGGAAGGATCGGCCAGCTCATCGGCCACGCAATCCTGGATGGCGCCCATCTGCGAAATCAGCTCGCGCATATTGCGTGCACCCGCACCGCTAGCGGCCTGGTAGGTCTGCACGGAAACCCACTCCACCAGGTCGGCCTTGAACAGGCCGCCAAGCGCCATCAGCATCAGGCTCACGGTGCAGTTACCGCCGATAAATTTCTTACCGCCTTCCGCAATGGCCCTGTCGATGACATCCCGGTTGACCGGATCCAGCACGATCACCGAATCCTCATCCATCCTCAGGCTGGAGGCCGCATCAATCCAGTAGCCATCCCAGCCAGCCTCGCGCAGCTTGGGATAAACGGCCTTGGTGTAATCCCCACCCTGGCAGCTGACGATCGCATCAAGCGTCTTCAGTGTTTCGATATCGTAGGCATCCCCCAGCGGCGGCACTTCCACCCCCACCTGCGGTGCCTTGCCGCCCGCATTGGAAGTACTGAAAAATACCGGTTTGGCGATATGGGCAAAGTCGCCCTCTTCCAGCATGCGCTCCATCAGGACGGAGCCGACCATGCCCCGCCAGCCTACAAAACCTACACTTTCCACGCTCATCTCTCCCTTTTGCTGTGGCCGGCCCAGCGGGCCGGTTTCGTTCAATATACGTTGCCGGGCAGCTCAGCAGCCGGCTTGCGTCCAGACAATCAGTCCTGACAAACCTCAGAGTGCCGCAACAACCGCCGCACCCATCTCCGCGGTGGAGACTTTCTTCATACCATCGGTATAGATGTCTGCGGTGCGCAGGCCGCTATCGAGCACCTTGCTCACCGCGGCCTCAATCGCTTTCGCCGCTTCTTCCGCATCCAGTGAGTAGCGCAACATCATGGCTGCGGAAAGAATGGTGGCGAGCGGGTTGGCAATGCCCTGCCCGGCAATGTCCGGCGCACTGCCGTGACACGGCTCATACATGCCAAAGCCGGTCTCGTTCAGGGACGCAGATGGCAGCATGCCGATGGAACCAGTCAACATGGCGGCGGCGTCAGACAGGATGTCACCGAACATATTGCCGGTTACCATCACGTCGAACTGCTTTGGCGCACGCACCAGCTGCATCGCGGCGTTGTCCACATACATATGCGACAGCTCTACATTCGGGTATTCCGGGGCGAGGCGGTCCAGCACTTCGCGCCACAGTACGGTCGCTTCCAGTACGTTGGCCTTGTCTACGGAACAAAGTTTGCCGTTGCGCTTTTCCGCCGCTTCAAATGCTGTACGGGCGATGCGTTCGATCTCGGACTCGCTGTAGACGTAGGTGTTGAAGCCCTGCTTCTCGCCGTTCTCCAGGGTGCGGATACCGCGCGGCTCACCAAAGTAGATGCCACCGGTCAGCTCACGCACAATCAGGATATCCAGCCCCGCAACCACTTCCGGCTTCAGCGAGGAGGCGTCGGCCAGCTGCGGGTACAGGATGGCCGGACGGTAGTTGGCAAACAGGCCAAGCTTGCTGCGAATTTTCAGCAGGCCGCGCTCCGGACGGATGTCGCGCCCCAGCTGGTCCCACTTGGGGCCGCCCACTGCACCAAGCAGTACTGCGTCAGTGGCACCGGCCGCGGCCAGGGTTTCATCGGTCAGCGGCTCGCCGAATGCATCGATGGAATCACCACCGATCTTGCCTTCGGACAGTTCCAGGCCCAGGCCAAATTTGGCGTCGACGGTCTTCAGGACTTCGACTGCCTGCGCAACAATTTCCGGGCCAATGCCATCGCCCGGCAGGATCATGATTTTCTTGGACATTGTTAAACCTGTTTCCTTTTACTTAACGGCGTCAAACAGCCACGGCGCAGAGGCACGGCGCTTTTCTTCATAGGCACGGATAGCATCGGCGTCCTGCAAAGTCAGACCGATATCGTCGAGGCCGTTCAGCAAGCAGTGTTTGCGGAAGCTATCCACCTCAAATGGGATCTCGTCACCGTTCGGCTTGACGACCTTCTGGTTTTCCAGGTCGATGGTCAGCTCGTAGCCTTCATTCGCATACATCTCCTCGAACAGCTGATCGACGATCTTCTCGTCCAGCACGATCGGCAACATGCCGTTCTTGAAGCAGTTATTGAAGAAAATGTCGGCAAAACTGGGCGCGATTACGCTGCGAAAACCGTAGTCTTCCAGCGCCCAGGGCGCGTGCTCACGACTGGAACCACAGCCGAAATTCTCGCGCGCCAGCAGCACGGAGGCTCCCTTATAACGCGGAAAGTTCAATGGAAACTCCTCATTAACCGGGCGGGTACTGCAGTCCTGGCCCGGTGCTCCCTCGTCCAGGTAACGCAGCTCGTCAAACAGGTTCGGGCCAAAGCCGGTGCGCTTGATGGACTTCAGGAACTGCTTCGGGATGATCAGGTCGGTATCGACGTTGGCGCGATCCATCGGCGCCGCGAGGCCCTTGTGTACGGTAAATGCTTTCATCGTATTCTCCTTCGCCTTACGCCTTGCCGAGCTTGCGCACATCGGTGAAATGACCGGTAACCGCCGCGGCAACGGCCATGGCCGGGCTCACCAGGTGGGTGCGGCCACCAAAGCCCTGACGGCCTTCGAAGTTGCGGTTGGAAGTGGAAGCGCAGTGCTCGCCGGCACCCAGCTTGTCCGAGTTCATGGCGAGGCACATGGAGCAGGATGGCTCACGCCACTCGAAGCCCGCCTCCACAAACACCTTGTGCAGGCCTTCGCTTTCCGCCTGCGCCTTGACCGACTGCGAGCCGGGTACGATCAGTACCTGCTTGACGGAATCGGCCTTGGTGCGACCTTTGGCCACTTCGGCAGCGGCACGCAGGTCCTCGATGCGCGCGTTGGTGCAGGAGCCCACAAACACGCGATCCACCGGGATCTCAGTGATTTTCTGCCCGGCGCGTAGCCCCATGTACTGCAGGGCACGCTCGATGCCGGATTTTTTGGTCGGATCCTGTTCTTCTGCCGGGTTGGGGACGGCACCATCGACTGGCAGCACCATTTCCGGGGAAGTGCCCCAGCTGACCTGCGGCTGGATTTCCTCGCCCTTGAGCTCGACCACCACATCAAATTTCGCATCGGCATCGGAGTGCAGGTCGCGCCAGGCAGCCTCGGCCTTTTCCCACTCCGCACCCTTCGGCGCGAATGGCTTGCCTTTCACGTAGTCGATGGTGATGTCATCCACCGCGACCATACCCGCACGCGCGCCGGCCTCGATGGCCATGTTGCACACGGTCATGCGGCCTTCCATCGACATTTTCTCGATGACCTCGCCGGCAAATTCGATCGCGCAGCCGTTGCCGCCGGCAGTGCCAATCTTGCCGATAATAGCCAGCACCACGTCCTTGGCAGTAACGCCCTCACCGAGCACACCGTCGACGCGCACCAGCATGTTCTTCATTTTCTTCTGGATCAGGCACTGGGTGGCCAGCACATGCTCCACCTCGGAGGTGCCGATACCGTGCGCCAGCGCACCGAGGGCACCGTGGGTGGAGGTATGTGAGTCGCCACAAACCACGGTCATGCCCGGCAGGGTTGCACCGGTTTCCGGCCCCACCACGTGCACGATGCCCTGGCCCGGGTCATTGATACCGAACTCGACGATGCCGAACTCCTCGCAGTTCTCGTCCAGGGTCTTGACCTGGATGCGGGAAACCTCGTCGACGATGCCGTCGATACCACCGGCGCGCTCGGAAGCATCGGACGGGACATTGTGGTCCGGGGTCGCTACCACGGAATCCACCCGCCAGGGCTTGCGGCCAGCAAGACGCAGGCCTTCAAACGCCTGCGGGGAAGTCACCTCGTGAATCAGGTGGCGATCGATGTAAATCAGGGCGGTTCCGTCCTCGCGGCTCTTTACCACGTGGGCGTCCCACAATTTGTCGTAGAGTGTTTTTCCTGACACCTGTCTCTCTCCGGGGAAACAAAATTTGACCCAGTGTAGCGCCGCTGGCCTAATAACAACAATTCATCTTTATTATCCTTTGGATTCCAAAAAGGAATACGACTGGAGGGGCCCGACTTTATGGAACTGCAGTTATTGCGGGCTTTCCTGGCCGTTGCGGAACAGGGCGGCGTGTCCCAGGCAGCCGACCGCCTGCACGTCACCCAGCCAGCGGTCAGTAAGCGCCTGGCCTCGCTGGAGGAGCAGCTCGGCACCCGGCTTTTTGACCGTATCGGCCGCAACCTGCACCTGACTGGCGCCGGCCAGGCATTGCTGCCCCGGGCGCGGCAGATTCTGGATGAGGTGGCGGATGCGGAGCGTGAAATCCACAACCTGGCGACCCGGGTAGAGGGCAAGCTGCGCATTGCCACCAGCCACCACGTTGGCCTGCACCATATGCCACCGATCCTGAAGGCGTTCAGCAACCGGTACCCGAAAGTCACCCTGGACATCGACTTCCTCGACTCCGAACAGGCCTATGAGGCCATGACCCTGGGCAAATACGAACTGGCGGTGGTGACACTGGCGCTGCAGGACTACCCGACCATCGTGGCGCAACTGGTGTGGCCCGACCCCTGCCAGGTAGTAGTGGCCCCGGACCACCCGCTTGCGGCGGAGAGCAGGATTACCCTGCAGCAGCTGGCGGAATACCCGGCCATACTGCCTGATCTCAAGACCTACACCGGCCGGCTGATCAAGCAGCTGTTTGACGAGCATGGCCTCAGGCTCAAGGCCAAGCTGGCTACCAATTACCTGGAGACATGCAAGATGATGGTGAGCGTGGGGCTCGGCTGGAGCGTATTGCCAGAGACCCTCGCCGATGACAGCCTCAAGGTCCTGCGCAGCCCGCAAATCGAGGTTACCCGCAGCCTGGGGGTAATCCGGCACCGGGAGCGCACCCTCAGCAACGCGGGCAACGCGCTGCTGGAGCTCATAATGGGATATGGCGCACAAAACAGCAGGCAACAACACTAAAACCGGGGTGCCAGATCAATGAAATGGTGCCAGATTCCCGCTATGATGCAGCGCTCAAATCCAATAATCCTGAATAAATCGGTCCCGGGTACTGCTTTATGAAAAAAATCACTTCCGCGATTGCACTGACTATCGCCGCTTCCACCGCACAAGCCGACACCATTTTCGGTGTGCACGCCAATGCCGGCGCATGGCAGCCGGAAATCTCCGGTGACGTGGGTGTCGACCAGGTCGACACAGATGAGCTGGCGTTTGCCGACGAAAATGCCACGGTCTTGCAGCTGGCCGTCGAGCACCCGGTACCGGGCCTGCCGAACATCATGGTAGGCCAGACCGCATTGTCCACAGACGGTACCAGCACCCTGAGCCAGGACTACATGTTTGGTGATGAAACCTTTACTGCGGATACCGAGGTCAATACCGAGATCGACCTGACCCACACTGACCTGACCCTGTACTACGAGGTACTGGACAACTGGGTAAACCTGGACATCGGCTTCGCAGCGCGCCAGTACAAGGGCGAGCTGTATGTTGAAAGTGTCGATCTGGCCGAATCCGAGCTGATCGAACTGGACGGCGTATTGCCGATGGCTTATCTCATGGCCCGCTTCGACCTGCCGCTGACCGGCCTGTCCCTGATTGCACAGGGCAGTGGCATTGGCTACAACGGCGATACCCTGACCGACGCCACCGCCAAGCTGCGCTGGGACTTCGTTCCTGCCATCGACTTTGCCATTGAAGCGGGCTACCGCGCCATGAGCCTAAAGACCGAGGAACTGGACGTACTCAATGCAAATATCGATGTAAGTGGCCCTTACATCGGCCTGAGCCTGCACCTGTAAAATCGGGCATCCCCGTTCGGTGCAACAGTAAAAACACAATAAAAAAAGGGGCAGGCCCGTTGAGGCCTGCCCCTTTTTTATGTGCCGGAAATATTATACGACGACAATATTTTCAGCTTGCGGGCCTTTCGGGCCCTGGCTAACGGTAAATTCAACCGCCTGCCCCTCGGCCAGAGTACGGAAACCAGAGCTTGAAATTGCGCTGAAATGGGCAAAAACATCTGGACCAGATTTTTGCTCGATAAAGCCAAAACCTTTGGCTTCGTCAAACCACTTAACGGTGCCGGTAACTGAATTAGACATAATAATATCCTGAATTTTTAAATTAAAAGGAGCCTTTTAAAGGCTTTAGGTGCTTGAAAACAAAGACTGGAATTTAAAGCTTCAGAACGGAGTATTACGAATAAGACAGCGCAATCTGGGGTGTAAATAGTTGGCCTTCTTTCTAGCTGGGGTGAACTCTACAGGAATCCGCCCTTGTCGTCCAAATTTGTTTACTTTTTAACCTTCAGCCTCCTGAAACGCAACCAGATGGTCATATTCCTCCGGCGCGCCTGCCCTTGCTGTTAAACTGGATATCCTTTCTCAACGAAAGACCGAGGACACCAGTGGGACACGGAAGGGGGCGCAAGCATTTCTCGCGGGCCGATGCAGGTCCGCCGCCCGGCAGTACTGAAATCGTCCGCCTGATCAGGCAGATCTGGCCCTACCTGCTGGAATTCAAAGGCCATCTGGCGATCGCCATCGCGCTGCTGATCGCCGCCAAAGTCGCCACCGTCACCATCCCTATTGCCCTCAAGGTCATCGTAGACAGCCTGGACAAGACCCAGCACCAGGTCATTGCCATTCCGGTACTGTTTATTGTTTTTTACGGCCTGCTGCGCTTCGGCAGTGTGTTTTTTGCCGAAGCCCGGGATGCGGTATTCAGCAGGATCTCCGAGCGCGCCATGCGCCGGATATTGCTCAAGGTGTTCGGGCACCTGCACAAGCTCGACCTGGATTTTCACCTGTCCCGGCAGACAGGTGGCATTTCGCGCGATATCGAACGCGGCGGCAACAGCTTCGGCTTCCTGATGCGGATGCTGGTGTTCAACATTGTGCCCACACTGGTGGAAATCGGGCTCGTCGCCAGCATCCTGCTGGTGCAGTTCAATCTCTCCTACGCACTGATCGTGGTGGCCCTGGTGGTGATCTATATCGCCTTTACCATCCGCACCACTGAGTGGCGCACCCGCTTTATCCGCGACGCGAACGAGAAGGACTCGCAGGCAACCACCCGCGCTATCGACAGCCTGCTCAACTATGAAACGGTCAAGTACTTCAACAACGAACACTTCGAAGCCAGCCAGTATGACCGGAACCTGGCGAACTGGGAGTCCGCGCGCCTGAACAGCCGCCTGACGCTACTCGCACTGAACAGCGGCCAGGCCCTCATCATCAGTGCGGGCGTGGTGTGGATGATGTGGATGGCCGCCACTGACCTGGTTGCGGGTCAGATGACCATCGGCGACCTGGTGATGATCAATGCCTACATCCTGCAGCTGTTCGTACCGCTGAATTTCCTCGGCTTTGTCTACCGCGAGGTGCGTCGCTCGCTGACGGACCTTGAAAACATGTTTGGCTTGCTGGACAAGACTCCGAAAGTGCTGGACGCACCGGGTGCAAGCGAGCTGCAGGTGAGCGCTGGCCGTATCGAATTCAGGAACGTGGATTTTCACTACCAGGCCGAGCGCCCTATTCTACAGGACGTCAGCTTTACGGTGGAGCCGGGGCAGAAGGTGGCCATCGTTGGCAGTAGCGGCTCCGGCAAAACTACCCTCGCACGCCTGCTATTCCGGTTCTACGATGTAACCGGTGGCAGCATAGAGATCGACGGCCAGCCCATTGATGAGGTCACGCAGCAGAGCCTGCGCCAGGCTATCGGTGTAGTACCGCAGGATACCGTGCTGTTCAACGATACCATTTATGCCAACGTGGCCTACGGGCGCCCTGGCGCAAGCGACGAGGATGTACGCAAAGCGATTTCACTGGCGCACCTGGACCAGTTCATTGCCAGCCTGCCAGAGGGGACCGACACGATTGTCGGCGAGCGCGGCCTGAAAGTCTCCGGTGGGGAAAAACAGCGTATCGCCATCGCCCGCGTGCTACTCAAGCGCTCCCCGATCTTGCTGTTCGACGAGGCAACCTCGGCACTGGACAGCCACTCGGAAAAGGCCATTCTCAGGGCCATCAACGAAGTCGCGCAGAACCACACCAGCCTGGTAATCGCCCACCGCCTCAGCACGATCGTCGATGCCGACCAGATCATTATGCTGGACAGAGGCAGGCTGGTGGAAAAAGGCAACCATCGCGAGCTGTTGGCACTGGATGGGTTTTACACAAGGGCGTGGCAGTTGCAGCAGAGTGAGCAGGAGAGTCATTGATTCCCCTCTTCACAGGGGCATCCGTCCCTCACACCATCAATGGTCACCAAGGCGCCCGGCTTCACACTACGGGGTATTCTCCAGCACCCTGGATAGGCTGAAGGCGCCGCGAATCTGACCGAGGTTATAGCCTGAGGCGGCATCGTCCGGATAATATTTCTGCAGTGCCGCGCGCACTGGCGGCGCAATCGATTCTCCGTGGCAACCGAGGCAGACGCCTTCCACCGGCTGCGCTTTCATATAACGAAACTCGCCATTTACCAGCGCTGACTGTTCGATGGTTGCCGGCGATTCACCGCTGGCCTGGCGAGCATCGAACCGCTCCAGCACCTCGCGCTCATAGGCATCCGGCGTGCCGCTATACTTGTTTCTCGGCTTGAGGCTGACCCGTTTCACGCTCCAGCCACTTGTTTCGCTCAGGCTTTTTGCAATCCCTGGCGCCTCGACTGAACAGATACTGATGGCATGCTCGAAGCCACCCGTAGCAATCGCCTCCTTCAGCTTCGGTTTCAGTGTGCCGGCAAAGGATCTGACGATACTCCGGGCCTCCGCAGTTAATTCACTCTCATTCACAGACTCTTCTGCGCCAGCTTGAAAAGAAAGCGCGTAAGAAAGCACAGAAGAAAGCAGGGTTGAGCAGCAAAAAACGATCTTTTTATTCACTATTTGCATCCTGATTTTATTGATGACTACATGACACCGAATCAGGCAGTCTTGCGCGCAATGTAGAATCCGTAGCTGTAGTAATCCTTGAAGCGCTCATAGAGGGCGATTTCTTTTTCCTCCGCAGCGGCTATCGCCTTTGCCGCTTCGGAATTGCCATTTCGGGACAGGAAATCCGGCAGAGCCTGCTGAAGTGGCCGGTAACAAATTCAGGCAGGAAGTCGACCGCCGTGACGCTTGCATCGAGCGACCGGGCGAGCGTCAAAGTTGATGCACTGGTACCACAACCAATATCGGCAATCCTGAGGGGCCCTGACTGGTGCAGACACGCAATTTCCATCGCCTGCTGCGTCTCCCGGTCGCCACCGGGACCCTGGCGATCATTATTCAGGTGCAAATCGATGAGCAGCTGAAAATCATCCATCTACTTTCTCCTCATCTTGACCGTCACCCCGGAGCTTCTACCCCCGGCTGCTAGGCTTCCAACTCTTCGTCGAGAACACCACGTTTTTTCAGCGCCTTCTCGAGTGCATTGGCCTTACTGAGCGCCGCAATACCAAATATAAAGCCGATAACCCCTAACAATGCGAACGTTTCCATCGTTCCTCCTAAAGGTTCTTTCGCGGAGCAATCCCTCTCCGCAGCAATATTTGTACCTCGTTCCCCCGACAATTACAAAAACAAAAAACGCGGTCGTGGTATTGGCAACCGGCACTACACAGTTTCAATTCCGAGGTATTGGTACCCTTGTCCATCAATCTCCTTCGAAAGAATACGACGCCCCTGAATCACCAGACTGTAAGTACTATCCTATTAGGATCCAGCATGCTTTTTAGCCACCATCCCCTCCACCTCTGCTATTACTCTTTTCAGAAATTCAAGAGGCTTTCCGGCACGAACTGATCTATATATCGCTTCGCCAGAAAGTTTTTTTACCGTTTGACCTGATTCGTTAATGAAAACTAGGGTTGGTGTTACCCTTACCCTAAATTTATTGAAAACAATAGATCTTTTATCGAAGATATTCCCTATATCATTCTTTGACAAAAAATCATCTACACCCCTCTGAACTTTGTTTCCGCAATCGATTCTAGACCCGACACAAAGCCCTACACTTTCATGAACCGCAACAACTTCTATGGAAGAGCCATATTTACCTTTCTTAATATGCGCGAGCATTTCCAAAATGGCATTGCTATATCGATCGGAGCTATCCCAGAGAAAAACAATTAAATTTTTATTCACATAGTCTGACAAATAAATCTTTTCTCCTGACAGATTTGTGCCAATAAAATTTACATTTTCTTTTGGATCATCGTCGGAAAAACCGAGAACAGGAGAAAACATAAGCAACAGGAAAAGCGCCAACATCTTCATTGAGTCAACACCCCAACTATTGAACCTATAATGTGCGCATTTTTTCTACTTCGATAATGCGACGGAGATACCAGACAAGAATTTCTCGACGCCTCCAAATATTTATCTTTTTAAGAGACAGCCACCACTCAAAGTACCATCAATTTTTTACTGCTCCGGAACTGGTTAATGTAATTCAACCAGAAGCATCCGTTAAGTGATCTAAGAACTTGAGCGCAAAATCAGGTGCCGGCCGGAATTGCCGGTCCCGCCGAAGCCACGTCCGCGTTCTGCCCGCGGTGCCTCAGGCAGTGGTCCATCAGCACGATGGCCGTCATTGCCTCGGCAATCGGCGTTGCCCGAATGCCCACACAGGGGTCGTGGCGCCCCTTGGTCACCACCTCGATCGGGTTGCCATTGATATCGATACTGCGGCCGGGGATGCGCAGGCTGGACGTCGGCTTGAGTGCGATATGTGCGCAGATATCCTGGCCGCTGGAGATACCGCCGAGTACGCCACCGGCGTTATTGGAAAGAAAACCCTGCGGCGTGATTTCATCGCGGTGTTCGGTGCCGCGCTGCGCGACGCTATCGAAACCAGCGCCTATTTCAACGCCCTTGACCGCGTTGATGCCCATGAGCGCGTGCGCCAGGTCTGCATCAAGGCGGTCAAAAATCGGCTCGCCCCACCCCGCAGGAACGCCGCTGGCGACCACTGAGATGCGGGCACCAATGGAGTCTCCATCCTTGATCAGGGCCTGCATGTACGCTTCCATCTCAGGCACCTTCGCCGCATCGGGGCAAAAGAAAGGGTTCTGCTCCACCTGATCCCAGTCGAACGCCTCAGCCTTGATCGGCCCGAGCTGGGAAAGGTATCCGCGCACCTGGATCCCGTAACGCTGTTGCAGCCACTTTTTGGCAATGGCCCCGGCGGCGACGCGCATCGCGGTTTCGCGCGCAGAAGAACGGCCGCCGCCGCGGTAATCCCGAATGCCGTATTTCTGCCAGTAGGTGTAGTCGGCGTGCGCCGGGCGCACCTGCTCGGAGATATTGGAATAATCCTTGGAGCGCTGGTCGGTATTTTCGATGAGGAGGCCGATCGGCGTACCCGTTGTCTTGCCCTCGAATACGCCAGACAGGATTCGCACCTGGTCCGCCTCACGGCGCTGGGTGGTGTAGCGCGACGTGCCGGGTTTGCGCCGGTCGAGGTCCAGCTGCAGGTCCTCCTCAGTCAGCGGCAGCCCCGGCGGGCAGCCGTCAACGATACAGCCCAGTGCCAGGCCGTGGCTTTCGCCAAAAGTGGTGACGGTAAAAAGCTTTCCGATAGAGTTGCCCGACATAAAATCCCTGTCCGCGCTGGTAAACCGAGTTTTTGACTCTTTATTGGTGAGAATGGCGCAGTATAACAGGATTCAGGCGCCTGGCGCCGCCCTTGCAGAGCGGGACCAGGCAGGATAATCAGGCGAAGAAGGCCTTGTAGGCCAGCAGCTCCTCGCGGGTAATGGCGAAGACCCCATGCCCGCCGTGCTCAAATTCTATCCAGGTGAACGGTACATTCGGGAAGGCCTGCTCCAGGTTGACCCAGCTGTTCCCCACTTCACAGATCAGCACACCCTCTGCATGCAGGTGGTTTGGCGCCTCCCTGAGCAGGCGACGGGTAAAATCGAGGCCATCGTCCCCGGAACCCAGCGCGAGCGAGGGCTCAGCCTGGTATTCCGGCGGCATCTGCGCAAGGTCATCGGCGTCTACATAGGGCGGATTGCAGAGGATCAGGTCGAAGCTGGCACCCTTCAGGTTATTGAACAGGTCCGATTCCACCAGCATCATATGGTCCGCCAGGTGGTGCATATCGACGTTCACACGTGCAACTTCCAGCGCATCCGCGGAAATATCGCTCAGCGTCACCTCGACGTCAGGATACTGTGCCGCCGTGGCGATACCGATACACCCGCTACCACAGCAGAGGTCAAGCACCGAGGTAAGCTCACCTTTTGCCCAGGGGCCAAAGCCGGTCTGGATCAGCTCCGCAATGGGGGACCTGGGTACCAGCACCCGCTCGTCCACATAGAACGGCATCTCGCAGAACCAGGCCTCATTGGTAATGTATGGGGTTGGCACGCGATCCTTGAAGCGTCGCTCCAGCAGACACAGTACGGACTTTCTCTCGTCCATGGTCAGGTTGGCAGACAATACCTCCGGCTTGCTGCCAACCGGCAGATGCAGGCCGTGCATCACCAGCAAAACCGCATCGTCCCAGGCGTTGTCGGTACCATGCCCAAACCAGAGGTCAGCCTCATTGAAGCGGCTGGCGCCCCAGCGAATAAAGTCCAGAACCGTATGCAACTCTGAAGTGAGCGCTTCTCTTTTTTCAATCACCTGAATTTCCCGTTCCTGTCACCGCACATGCAGGGAGTTTGACCGCTCCGCAGTGTATCCCGCGCCATCATTGCGTTAAACTGCGCCGCTTGCATCATATGGGTGACGCATTTAATTTACGTGGCACACTAGAATCTAGACAATGGCGCGGCCAGTGTAACAGGACCAATTCATGAAAGAAGAGTACGCCCGAATCATTGAAGCTGTTGGTGAAGACCTCTCCCGGCCGGGGCTGGTAGACACGCCAAAGCGCGCCGCAAAGGCGATGCAGTTCCTTTGCCAGGGCTACCAGCAGAGCGTGGAAGAGATCGTAAACGACGCACTATTTCCCTCCGACGCCAGTGAAATGGTAATGGTCAAGGATATCGAGCTGTACTCGCTGTGCGAGCATCATATGCTGCCATTTATCGGCAAGGCGCACGTTGCCTACATCCCGAACGGCACCGTTGTCGGCCTCTCCAAGGTTGCACGTCTTGTCGACATGTTCGCGCGCCGCCTGCAGATTCAGGAGCAACTCACGGTACAGATTGCCGAGACTATCGAGAAGGTAACCGGCGCTGCCGGTGTTGGCGTGATTATCGAAGCCAAGCACATGTGCATGATGATGCGCGGCGTTGAGAAGCAAAACTCGGTCATGAAGACCTCTGCCATGCTGGGCAGTTTCCGTAACAGCCAGGCAACCCGCAACGAGTTCCTGACCCTGCTGAACAGCTGACTAAGCTAAAATAAAACCTGCAACGGTGGAGTGACCTGTGCCACACTTGGTTATTGAATATTCAGCAGATATCGAGGAAGAAGTCGCGCTGCCAGCGCTGATCAGCGCTGGCCACAAGGCCATGGTGGACTCCGGGCTATTCAACAGTAACGCGATCAAGAGCCGGGCAATCCCCGTGCAGCACTATATTGCCGGCGAGCACGACGCCAGCTTTATCCATGCCGAAGTGCGTATTCTGGACGGCCGCACGAGCGACCAGAAAAGGGCGCTCAGCGAACAAGTTTTCAATGCCCTGTGTCGCCAGGCAGAAACCGTACCGGCGGTCTCCGTTGAAGTGCGTGACATGGAACGCGACTGCTACTCAAAGCGCACAGCCTTCTGACAATTCGGTAAAAAAGCCATTCAATTCGTCGGCCACCAGTGGCGCCTCGGCTTCGAGGTGCAGGTGATGTCCGCCCTTCACATCGCGCACATCGAGACCCGGGAAACCGCTTACCACGCGCTGCATGCCGGCGCGCAGCTCGGACAACCCCTCCGTCGCCAACAGCAGGCGCACCGGCATATCCAGGCGCCCCAGAAATGCCCTGATTTGCTCGACACTCAGCTTGGAGCTGGAAGTTGCCATCAGGCGCGGGTCGGTGCTCCAGGTAAAGCCGTTTTCATACGGGCGCACACCGCGTTCGGTCAAGAGCGTCGCCGCCTGTCGCGACAGCTTGAACATACCCCGCAGGCGCGCCTCGATGGCGATTTCAATCGAAGCAAAGCGACGAGGCTTCTTGTGCCGGTATGTTTCGGCATCCATGACCGCCCTGGCGAGATCCGCCGGCGCATCCGCCTCTTTCTGCGGGAGGGGGATGATGCCGTCGATCAGTGCGACACCCTGCACCCTTTCCGGGAAAGCACCGGCTGCCAGCATGGCAACCGCAGCACCCCGGGAGTGCCCCAGCAGCAGGAATTTCTCCCACCCCAGGGCATTTGCGATGGCGATAACATCACCCACGTCTTCGACAAGGTTATAGGTGGCATCCGCAGAGCGGTGATCACTCTGGCCGTGCCCCGCCATATCCAGCGCCATCAAGTGCACCCCTCTGAGCAAAGGTGCAAGGCGGGTGAAGGTCGCACTGTTATCCAGCCAGCCGTGCAGGCCGATCACTGGGAGCATACGGCCCTGCGCATCGGGCAGCTGCCATTCCTGCGCCGCAAAAGATTTCTGGCCGACCAGAAAGCGACGTTCTGCGGGAATCTGCATAGATTTGGTTTTTACTGCTGTAAAAGACTGCGCGCAGTATGCCGCGGCGGGAATACCTGCGCCAATGACAGCCTGCGCCAGTATTGGCGACATTTTTTCAGGTGCGGGGGTTCAACCCAGGCGAACATGCTCAACCCAGCGCTGCTCGCAACAGCCGGCAGCCCAGATATCACTTTCCAGGCACGTCAGGCTTGCGGTACCCAGGGCACCGTTACCACCGGAGAGTGAGTCGACCAGATTGCCGACCAAGGGCTGATGGGAAACCAGCAGGAGAGATTCAATGTCGGCCGCACGCAAAGCCTCTACCAGTTCCGGCATACGCGCATTGGGGACCAGCAGCGGCTGCTCGTGGACTTCCAGCCCAAGCGAGTCAGCGACAATGCGGGCTGACTCCAGTGCACGCACATAGGGGCTGGACCAGATGGTGCGGACGCCCGCGAGGTCCT
Source organism: Biformimicrobium ophioploci (assembly GCF_030270605.1). Classification (GTDB taxonomy): domain Bacteria; phylum Pseudomonadota; class Gammaproteobacteria; order Pseudomonadales; family Cellvibrionaceae; genus Biformimicrobium; species Biformimicrobium ophioploci. The sequence goes on along the minus strand of NZ_BSYJ01000003.1, from coordinate 480,429 downwards.
CTCGGCGCCGGCCCACCATCCAGCGCACCTCGTCCTTGCCGAGTTCGGTCAGTGGGCGCTCGGCATCTACCGCACCGGCGGCAGCCTGGCCGTGGCGAAGAATCAGCAGGCGCATTACTGCTCCTTGTTCTGCTCCTTGTTCTGCTCCTTGTTGTGATCCTTGGGCTGGTCTTTGGATTGGCCCTTGGGCTGGCCCTTGCTTTCCGGCTTGTCCGCTTCGGTTCCGGGCTGCTCATCTGCTCCCAGCTCGATAACGGTCTCACGAATGGCCTTGCCCTTTTCCACCGGCGCACCACTGTCGGGCTCGGTCACCACAATCTCGGCCTCGGCCTCCACATCGACCGCAGCGCTTTCATAAACGGACAGGTCTTCCTTCTCCGCCTCCGGCCACTCGGAAAACGGGAACGGCTTCTCTTCGGTGTTGTAGATCAGGAACTGCAGGGCCTGGTAGATAAAGGATGCCAGCTGGTCTCCGAAGCGGCGCAGGTTGTCGTTGCTGCTGCCCGTCAGCAGGGAGAACACGAACTGCAGCACAACGATCACCAGCATGACCACACCGGCGATCTCCAGCAACAGTGCGAACAGCAGCATGTATACAAGCCGCACCCAGGCGTTGCTGGCGGTCAGGTTTTTCTTGAGTTTTTCGTCCATCAGTTTTTCACCGAGTAAGCCACATCGAAGGTTTGCGCACCCGACATCAGACCTTTGATTACCTCGGGAATCGGGCACTTTTCAAATAATATGGCGTGAATAGCAGAAACCAAGGGCATGTAGACGCCTAATTCATCGGCTTTGTGTTTTATCAGCTTCACCGTGTTCACGCCCTCGGCCACCTGGCCGATATCCGCGATGGCCTGTTCCAGGGGCTTGCCCTGGCCGACCATGTAGCCAACCCGGTAGTTCCGGCTCAGGTCCGACGAACAGGTCAGGATCAAATCACCGACACCGGCGAGACCAATCAGGGACATCGGGTCAGCGCCCAGTGCGTCGGCGAAACGCATCATTTCCGCGAGTGAACGGGTGATCAGCAGGCTGTTGGTGTTCTGGCCAACGCCGATTGCAGCGGCCATACCGGTCACAATCGCGTAGATATTCTTGAGCGAGCCCGCCAGCTCGACACCGAAAACATCCTCACTGGAATAAACCCGGAAAGTATCGGAATGCAGCACCTGCTGGATTGTGCGGCAGACGTCCTCCTGCTCACTGGCAACAACCGTTGCCGTGTAATGGTTGGCGACGATTTCCTTGGCAAAGTTAGGGCCGCTCAGCACCCCCACGCGCGCGCCCGGCACCTCTTCATGCAGGACGTTGCTCATAAACTTGAAGCCACCGGGCTCGATGCCCTTGGTGGTACTGACCAGGATGCAATTTTCCTGCAATGACGGCGCACTCAGGCGCACGACTTCACGGAATGAAGAGCTCGGGATGGCTACGAAAACGATCTCGCAGTCTTGTACGGCCGCCTGTAGGTCACTGGTCACCTGCACGTTTTCATGCAACGGCACGCCCGGCAGGTAGAAGCTGTTTTCCCTCGCCTCCTGGCACTTGGCCGCCTTATCGGCATTGCGCATCCACTGGCGCGTGTCGTGTCCGTTGCCGGCGATGATATTGGCAATTGCCGTGCCGAAGCTGCCACCACCCAGTACCGCGATGGTATTTTTCTGCGTCATATTGTTATTTTTCCGCTTTCCGTATTTTCTGGAATCAGATGCCGGCGCAGAGCCGGCGCACAAAAAGTGACCAATCGCCCCCTTTTGTATCTGTCGCGATTATAGGTGCCCGCGCCCTGCAGCCAAAACCCAATTTGGGCCGGCCCCGCAGACTGCACAATTTACGCACAGAAATGCACCATGAACATAAAAAAAGGCCGGCTGGGCCGACCTCTTTTCACGCAGTGCAAGCTTACTTGCTGAGCTCCAGCAGCAGCGAATTCAGGCGACGCACGTAATCCGCCGGGTCCTCCAGCTGGTCCCCCGCGGCCAGGCTGGCCTGATCCATCAGTACATTGGTCAGATCCGCAAAGCGGTCTTCATCCGCCTCCTGGTCCAGGCGCTTCACCAGCGGGTGCTCCGGGTTCAGCTCGAAAATCGGCTTGGACTCCGGCAGCGCCTGCCCGGCCTGCTCCAGAATGCGACGCATCTGCGGGCCCATATCGTGCTCGCTGACCACCAGACATGCCGGCGACTCGGTCAGGCGCGTGGAAACGCGGACTTCATCCACGCGTGACTCCAGCACACCTTTGACGCGCTCCACCAGGCCTTCAGCGGCCTTCTCCGCCTCTTCCCGTGCGGACTTGTCCTCTTCGGTCTCCGCCTCACCCAGGTCCAGTGCACCCTTGGCCACGTCCTGGAACTGCTTGCCGTCGAACTCGTTCATGTGGCCTACAAACCACTCGTCAATCTGGTCGGAAAGCAGCAGTACCTCAATCCCCTTCTTGCGGAATACTTCCAGGTAAGGGCTGGACTTGGCAGTGGCAAAGTTGTCTGCGCACACGTAATAAATTTTGTCCTGGCCTTCCTTCATGCGGCTGACATAGTCCTCGATGGACTGGTCCTGCTTCGCATTGTCGGTATGGGTGGAGCTGAAGCGCAGCAGCTTGGCCACCTTTTCCTTATTGGCGAAGTCTTCCGCGGGACCTTCCTTCAGTACATTGCCAAACAGGTCCCAGAATTTCGCGTACTGCTCGGCATCCTTGCTGGCCAGCTTACCCAGCATATCCAGCACACGCTTGGTCAGCGCGGACTTGATCGCGTCGATATTGCGATCGTTCTGCAGGATTTCGCGGGAAACGTTCAGCGGCAGGTCGTTGGAATCCAGCACACCCTTCACGAAGCGCAGGTACAGCGGCAGGAACTGCTCGGCATCGTCCATGATGAAGGTGCGCTGGACGTACAGCTTGAGGCCGCGGGCGGCATCTCGCTGGTACAGGTCGAAAGGCGCACGGGACGGAATAAATAGCAGACTGGTGTAATCCAGCTTGCCCTCGACCTTGTTGTGACTCCAGGCGAGCGGGTCCTCAAAGTCATGTGCGATGTGCTTGTAAAATTCCTTGTACTCCTCCGCTGTCACTTCGGAGCGCGGACGGGTCCACATCGCCTTGGCGGCATTCACCACCTCGTATTCCGGGGCTGCGTCTTCCGCCTTTTCTTCTCCTTCCTCGCCCATTGCCGGCGCAGCTTCTTTCAGCATTTCCACCGGCAGTGCGATGTGATCGGAGTACTTCTTGATAATAGAACGCAGGCGCCAGCCGTCGGCGAACTCCCTGGCATCTTCCTTCAGGTGCAGCACCACGGTGGTACCGCGGCTGTCCTTCTCCGCATTCTCGATGGTGTACTCGGCCTCGCCGTGGCACTCCCAGTGCACACCTTCAGACGCGCTGGCGCCGGCGCGACGGGTGAACACATCAACCTTGTCCGCGACGATAAATGCGGAATAGAAACCCACACCGAACTGACCGATCAGGTGTGAATCCTTCTTCTGGTCTCCGGTCAGCTGCTCCAGGAACTTTCCGGTGCCGGAGCGGGCAATCGTGCCAAGGTTCTCGATCACCTCGTCACGGCTCATACCAATACCATTGTCGGCAATGGTGAGGGTACCCGCTTCCTTGTCGAACTCGATTCGGATTTTCAGGTCTGCGTCGTTCGCGATCAGTTCAGGGGTGGACAGGGCTTCAAAGCGCAATTTGTCTGCCGCGTCCGAGGCGTTGGATACCAGCTCCCGCAGGAAGATCTCCTGGTTGGAATACAGGGAGTGAATCATCAGGTGCAGCAGCTGTTTTGCTTCCGTCTGGAATCCGCGGCTTTCTTTCTGGGCCTCTACTGTCATGGCGTCGAAAATCTCCGGTCAGGTAGGGTTGGATAACGAATTAGTTGTACTGGCATCGGATATGGGGCTTGCCTGCGCGGTTTCAAGGACTTCTGTCAGAGAGATCCGGCACGGAGTGCGACCGACCATTCCAACTGTGCAAATTTCAACCAGCCCTCCATGCCCCGTCAGTACGGGCGTGAATACTGCCCCTTGAATACTGATAAGATGCCATCGACACCAAGGACCCGGAGCTCATGACCAACCTGCTGATCCTCTCCCGCGATGCGGCCCGATACGAGGCATTGATCGCCCGCCACCCTGCCGCCGGCAGTTTGCAAATCAGCAGCCCAAACGACTGCCCACCTGCCGACATCCTCGCCAACGCGGAAATCGTGCTGGGCGAGCCGGCACTGGTGGCCCCCTGCCTCGCGCAGATGCCCGCCCTCAAGTGGGTACAGTCCACATTTGCGGGCATCGAGCCATTTTGCCGCGATGGCCTGCGCCGCGATTACCAGCTCACCGGGATCAAGGGCATCTTCGGCCCACTGATGAGCGAATATGTATTCGGGAATATCCTCGCCAGGGAGCGCCGCATCGGGCAACTGGCCAAACAGCAGGAGGCCAAAATCTGGCAGCCGAACCGCTACCGCGGCCTTGCGGGCCTGACCATGGGCATCTGCGGGCTGGGATCCATCGGACAGCAAATTGCGGCAACAGCAAAAGCGCTTGGGATGCGTACATTGGGCTGGAAACGCACACCGGGCCCCGCCGCCAACACCGACGAGACCTTCAGCGGCGATCAGCTTGCGGCTATGGCCGCCCGGTGCGACTTTCTCGTTTCCGTACTGCCGGATACCCCGGCAACACAGGGCCTTTTCAATCGCGCCCTGTTTGAAGGAATGAAGGGTGAAGCGCTGTTTATTAACGTTGGCCGTGGCAGCGCTGTTGTCGAGGAAGACCTGGTTCAGGCTCTTGAGAAGAGAGTAATAGGCGGCGCGGTACTGGATGTCTTCAGGCAGGAACCGTTACCGCAGGACAGCCCGCTGTGGGATTGCCCGGGCCTCGTGATTACGCCGCACTGTGCGGCGGAGAGTTTTCCGGAAGACATTGCCAGGATTTTTCTGGGCAACCTCGAGCGCTGGAAGCGCGGGCAGGCGCTGGAGTATCTGGTGGATTTTGAGCGGGGTTATTGAGACCGATGGGGTCAGAGCGCGTGATAAAAGGGGTCAGAGCGAAAGCTCTGACCCCATATATCGCGTAACTTAAGGGGTCAGAGCCAAGGCTCTGACCCCATGAATCGCGTAACTTAAGGGGTCAGAGCATTCGCTCTGACCCCGTTCGTCATTAACGATCAACCAGCTTGGCAAGCGAACGCTTGCCGGTAATATCGATAATAAAGTTTGCGGTCATCTCGTTGATCACCTTGGATTCCGCATTCATCAGGATCGCAATCCCGATCTTCTCGTTTTCCGAATAGGCCACCGCTGCGCGGAAGCCTGCAACCCAGCCGCCGTGGTAGATCACCCGGTCGTCACCAATACTGTAAATCCGCCAACCGAGACCGTAGCCGGCATCGCTGACGTAGTCCCGCCAGATCCGGCGACGCCTGTCCTGCTTGGTTTCGATTCTCTGCTGCGTGATCTCCGCGATCGTTTCCGGGGCCAGTACCTTCGGATAAAAACCCATGTGGGCTTTCAGCCACTCGGCCAGGTCGGTGATGCTGGTGTTGACGCCAGCCGCTGAGGGCGCAAAGTAATAGCCTTTCTTCACCTTGACCGCGCGCCAGCCCTTCCTGGTCTTTACGTGCGGCGTCGCCCGGTTACTGGCGGTGGTGAAGGCCTTGTAACCGATGGAGGCATTTTCCATCTTGAGGGGCGTAAAAACGCGCTCCTGCAGGTGCTCTTCGTAAGCCACCCCGGTGGACTTCTCAATCACCCGTTCGATCAGGCTGAACAGCACATTCTGGTACCCGTAGCATTGCCCCGGCGGGCAGAACGGATCTATCAGGGAAAACTTGGGCAGGATCTGCTCTACGGACTTGGACGCCTCCAACATGTTGTCGTAAGCGTTCGGCACCAGGCCCGATGAATGGCTCAGCAGATGGCCCACCGTCAGTTTGCTGGACAGGTTACGGGTCTTGAACTTCAGTTCGGGCACATAATTGATGACCCGGTCATCCCAGCCAAACTTCTCTTCCTGCTCGAGCAGCGCCGCCACGGTGCCAGCAAAAGTCTTGGACACCGAGGCCAGCCGGAAAACGGTGTTCTTGTCGATTGGGTCCTTCTTGCCCTGGGTCTTGACGCCATAGGTTTTCATGGCGACAACCTTGTCCCGCTCTACGATGACGTAGGCGGCGCCGGGAATACGCTTGTCCTTGATCGCCTGGCGAAAATACTTGTCGAAATACCGGGCCGATTGCTGGATGTCACTCGCCAGCAATACTGGGCTGGCCGCAGATGCGACAGCAAACAGAATGGCGTAAAAAAACCTGTAACAACGAAACGGCATCTACGACTCGGTATCAGGATGGATTGGAGGCCCGGCACACACGGATGATTCCGTAAACCTATTAAGCCTAGCAGCGGGAAAATCACTTTTCAGACAAAGCTCGGTAGCATTTGGCGGCATTCGCAAAATGCACAACAAGGGTGCGTAAACAAAAAAAGGCCGCCTTCTTTCGAAGGCAGCCTTTCTGCAGCAACCAGCTGATTACAGCTTGTCGGCGTTCTCGCTCAGGTACTTGGCAACGCCAGTCGGGGAAGCGTCCATACCGCTGTCACCTTCCTGCCAGCCAGCCGGACAAACTTCGCCGTGCTCCTGGTGGAATGCCAGCGCGTCAACCATGCGCAGCATTTCGTCTACGTTACGGCCCAGCGGCAGGTCATTTACTACCTGGTGACGCACAGTGCCTTCCTCATCGATCAGGAAGGAGCCGCGGAAAGCAACGCCCGCATCCGCTTCAACATCGTACGCCTGGCAGATTTCGTGCTTGACGTCTGCAACCAGTGCGTACTTGACCGGGCCAATGCCACCGTCGTTTACCGGGGTGTTGCGCCAGGCGTTGTGGGAGAACTGGGAGTCGATGGAAACACCGATCACCTCAACGCCACGCTTGGCGAATTCTTCATAGCGGTGGTCGAACGCGATCAGCTCGGACGGGCACACGAAAGTGAAGTCCAGCGGGTAGAAGAAGATGACAGCCTTCTTGCCCTTGATTGCTTCGGACAGGGTATAGGAATCTACGATTTCGCCATTGCCCAGTACAGCTGCGGCGGTAAAGTCCGGTGCCGGTTTGCCTACCAGTACGCCCATGTGCTTCTCCTCAATATTAGATAAGACTTGGTTAATTTATAATCACTAGCTATGAGATGATTATGCTAAATAGTGGGACGCTATGATACAGAGAGGAATGCATAAGTCCCATAGATTTTCTATATAAGTGCGATAGTTGCGCCCTAAGGCGCGCGGGAAACAGTTGCCTAACAGCCCGCGCAAGTTAGCCACAAATTTCCAGAGCTGGCCGCAGAAAAAGCCGCCAAATTCACCCCGACACAATAGGCTAAACTTTGACCAATTACCCACTAAAGCTTATTGACACTCATTCTCATTATCACTAACATGCCCTAAAATTTAAATGAGAATGAATTTCATTCAGGGCAAAACGATGTACGTATGTATCTGTAAAGGCATCACTGACCGCCACATCAAAGAAGCGATCTATGATGGCGCAACCTCCATCAAATCCCTGCGTCGCGCGCTTGGTGTTTCTTCGCAGTGCGGTCGCTGTGCGGAACTGGCCCAGGAAATCATCAATGAGTCCATGGCCGGCGGCACCACCCAGCCTGGCGCCAACCCGGGCCTGTTCTACTCCGCGGTCTGACCCGTATTCCGAGGCCTGATGCCCGTCAGGCCTCTGTACTCCGATCTGTACTCAGACAAGCCCCAGCCGTCCGGCAAGGCTCCTTCGCAACGGGCATCCGCCCTGCACCATCCCGCCCGCAATGACAGCGCCTCCAGCCAAACCAGAATTCAAATGATTCGCAACAGCAATCTCTTTTCCCAATAAAATCAATAGCTTAGCGGAATCTGCCAGCAACGGCCCTACACTTGACTTGGCGGTGTTGCGGTTTCACACTAGCTGAACTTTTCGGTCATCGGATTGGTGCGTTAACACCTCTCAGTACTGATCACCGGACAAACCAAAGAAGAATGACATGGAGCCAGTTATATGAAGGGCGACCCGAAAGTAATCGAGCATCTCAACAAGGCGCTGGGCAATGAGCTGATCGCCATCAACCAGTACTTCCTGCACTCTCGCATGTTCAAGGACTGGGGCCTGAAGGAGCTGGCGGACAAGGAGTACCACGAGTCCATCGATGAGATGAAGCACGCCGACTGGCTGATAGAGCGCATCCTGTTCCTCGAGGGCATCCCCAACCTGCAACACTTGGGCAAGCTGTTGATCGGCGAGAACACCCAGGAGATGCTGGCTTGCGACCTGAAACTGGAACAGCAGGCCATCCCGGACCTGAAAGAAGGTATCGCCTACTGTGAATCAGTGCGGGACTACGGCAGCCGAGAACTACTGGAAAAGATCCTCGAGTCTGAGGAAGAGCATGTGGACTGGCTGGAAACCCAGCTCAGCCTGATCGACAAGGTTGGCATCCAGAACTACCTGCAGACACAGATGGAGTCAGCGTCAGAAGAGGGCTAACCCCCTGCAATGATGGCGCCAGGTACAAAAGCCAGGCACAAAAAAAGGCCCCGTCGGGGCCTTTTTTATTGTGAATACCGTAACGATTACTCGCCCTTGGCTTCCTCACCGCTCTGCGCTGCCGCTTCATCGATCAGCGTCTTCAGTTCGCCACTTTCGAACATCTCGATAACGATGTCGCAGCCACCTACCAGCTCACCGTTTACCCACAGCTGCGGAAAAGTCGGCCAGTTCGCATACTTCGGCAGCTCCGCACGGATCTCCGGGTTGGACAGGATATCTACGTAGGCAAAACGCTGTCCGCACTGCATCAGCGCCTGAGAAGCGCGCATGGAAAAACCACACTGCGGCGCGTTGGGTGAACCCTTCATGTAAATCAGGATCGGGTTTTCGGAAATCTGCTGCTTGATGGTATCGATGATTGCCATGGCTTTTGCTTACCGCCTCACGTGGATAATGGAATAGCGGCGGGCATTCTACTCCATTCCATTGCAATTTTCCGCCCCTACCCACCCTGCCCCATGCGGCTGGCGGGTCTGCGCACCCCTGCCTCACCCAATGGAACTGCGCCGATTGCCGTAATTAAGGGGTATATGGCCGATATTCGCCACCTTGTCTATGGCACTCCGACCGGCGCGCCTGCTAGTATGGCTGCCCCGTCCAGAGCCAACGGTAGTACTAGTCACAAGGAGATGTAATGCCCGGAACCGCACTGATGAACACCTATGGTGAGCGCAAACTCACTCTTGTGCGCGGCAAAGGTCACTACGTCTGGGACGACCGTGACCAGCGCTATTTTGACGGCATCTCGGGCATCGGCGTATGCGGCCTTGGCCACTGCCACCCCGCAGTCGCTGCCGCAGTTGCAGAGCAGGCCAAAACCCTGCTGCACACCTCCAACCTGTACCTGATACCGGCGCAAAAGGCGCTGGCCGAGCGCCTGTCCGCAATCAGCGGCATGGACAACACGTTTTTTTCCAACTCCGGCGCGGAAGCCAATGAGGCAGCGATCAAGCTCGCACTGCGCCACGGCCACAACCGTGGGCTGGCCCTGCCCCGGATCGTGGTGATGGAGGGCGCCTTTCACGGGCGCACTTTTGCAACCCTGACCGCGACCGCCAATGCCAAGGTTCGGGACGGTTTCGGCGCGCTGCCGGAAAACTTCATTCGCGCGCCCTTCAACGATGTCGCGGCGCTGGAAAAGCTCGCTGCAGAGCATGAAGATATTGTCGCTATCCTACTGGAGCCTATTCAGGGAGAAGGCGGAATCGGTGTTCCCGATCCGGGCTATATCGAATCCGTGCGCCAGGTTTGCGACCAGAGCGGCTGGCTGATGATGCTGGACGAAGTGCAGACCGGCAACGGCCGCACCGGGCGCTACTTTGCTTACCAGCACAGCAATATACTCCCGGACGTAGTGACCACCGCGAAAGGCCTTGGCAACGGCGTCCCCATCGGCGCCTGCCTGGCACGCGGGCAGGCGGCTGCCCTGTTCGGCCCGGGTAGCCATGGGTCCACCTACGGCGGTAACCCACTTGCCTGCTCAGCAGGGCTCGCAGTGCTGGATACCATCGAATCCGAAGTGCTGATCGAGAATGCAGAAAAGATGGGCGCGCTGCTGGCAGAAAAGCTGCGCGAGAAACTGGTAGATAACCCTGCATTCGTGGAAGTGCGCGGCAAGGGCCTGATGATCGGCATCGAGCTCACAACGCCCTGCCCCGAACTCGTGGACCGCGCCAGGGAGCGCGGCCTGCTGCTGAATGTCACCGCGGGCAACGTCATCCGCTTGCTGCCGCCGCTGACACTCAAGGAACAAGATTGTGAGTTTATCACCAGCACCGTTGCGGAGCTGGTAGTAGCATTTGCAGAAGAAACAAATTGAATTGCACGAAGTAACACCAGGAAGGGAGGAATAACAACGATGGCAATCAGACATTTTCTCACGCTGACGGACCTGAGCCCGGAAGAGCTGCAGGCTATCGTCGACAGAGCCATCGAAATGAAAGCGCTGCACCGCCAGGGAGGCGCCGGCGAGCCCTTCCGCAACAAGGTGCTCGGCATGATTTTCGAAAAGTCCTCCACCCGCACCCGCGTTTCCTTCGAGGCAGGTATGGCGCAACTGGGGGGCAGCTCCCTGTTCCTGTCCCCGCGCGATACGCAACTCGGTCGCGGCGAGCCAATCGAAGACAGTGCGCGCGTGATTTCACGCATGGTGGACATCGTGATGATCCGCACCTTCGGCCACAACGTGGTCGAGCGCTTTGCCGCGCACAGCCAGGTCCCGGTGATCAATGCACTGACGGACACCTTCCACCCATGCCAGCTGCTCGCGGATATCATGACCTATCAGGAGCATCGTGGCAGCCCCAGGGGCAAGGTGGTTGCCTGGGTTGGTGACGGCAACAATATGTGTAACTCCTATATCAATGCCGCACGCATGTGCGACTTTACCCTGCATATCGCCTGCCCCGAGGGGTATGAGCCGGACGAGGACGTCCTCGCCGCCGCCGGTGATCGCGTCAAGATTTTCCGCAACCCGAAGGACGCGGTCAGCGGTACCGACTGGGTCGCGACCGACGTATGGGCCTCCATGGGTCAGGAAACCGAGCAGAAGGAACGCGAAAAAGCGTTCAAGGGCTACCTGGTGGACCACCCCCTGATGGCGCACGCCAACAAGGATGCGATTTTCATGCATTGCCTGCCGGCGCATCGCGATGAGGAAGTCAGCAGCGAACTGCTCGAGGACGAAAGCATCTCCGTGGTCTGGGACGAGGCGGAAAATCGCCTGCACGCCCAGAAAGCCCTGATGGAATTCCTGCTGGAGAGCCACTGACTTGCACGCGCACGATGTTCCGCTGCCCGACCAGCCGCTGCTCAAGGTCGAAAACCTGTCGTGCCGGCATGGGGACGACCTGGTTGTTGACGAGCTGGGCTTCAACCTGGACGGCGCGGATATCGCATGCCTGCTCGGCCCCAGCGGCTGTGGCAAAACTACTACCCTGCGGGCGATAGCCGGGTTCCAGCCGGTATCGTCCGGCAATATCTACCTTTCCGGCCAGTTGCTCTCCGGCCCCGGCAGCACGGTTGCCCCCGAGCGACGTGAAATGGGCATGGTGTTCCAGGACTATGCACTGTTTCCGCACCTGTCGGTGGAAGACAATATCCGCTTCGGTATCAACCACCTCAGCAATTCCGAACAGCACAGGCGCGTCGACGAGCTGCTGGTGCTCACGCGTCTGCAGGGTTTCGGCAAGCGCTTCCCGGATGAACTGTCAGGCGGCCAGCAACAGCGTGTCGCGCTCGCGCGTGCGCTGGCCCGCAAGCCTCGCCTGCTTTTAATGGATGAGCCGTTCTCCAGCCTGGATGTGGACCTGCGCCGCGACCTGACTCTGGAAATCCGCGAGATACTGCAAGAGCAGCAGGTCAATGCCATCATGGTTACCCATGACCAGGAGGAGGCCTTTGCCTTCGCCGACCGCATCGGCGTCATGTCGGAGGGACGCCTGCAACAGTGGGATACCCCGTTCAACCTTTACCATGAACCCGCCAATCGCTTTGTCGCCGACTTTGTTGGCAAGGGCGCGTTCCTGCCCGGCCACGCGCTGGACACCAACAGCGTGACCACCGAGCTGGGTACGCTCTCCGGCAATCGCTGTTACGACTGGCTGCCGGACGCACCGGTAGAAGTGCTGTTGCGCCCGGACGACATAGTCCCCAGCGAGGACAGCCCCTACCAGGGCACGGTCGAGCACAAGGTGTTTGCCGGCACCTCTACCCTCTACACGCTGGCACTACCCACCGGCAGCCGCGTCCAGGCGGCATTCAGCAGCCACCGCGATTATCGGATTGGTGATCGGGTCGGCATCCGCGTAGAGGCCGATCACTTTATCGCTTTCAAGCGGCAGTCCTGACAAATCACCCAGACCGGGCAACCGGGGTACCACTTCGCGCGAATTTTGGCCCACCTCCGGGCTTCTATTCCATGCCGATATAATCGAATCGCTTTTATTAAAAAAAAATATAACTGCGCCACGTTCGTACCATTTAACGCAAACCTCAGCGTTACCGCGGGGTGTCGCGAAAGCGCTCACTGACCTGCGCGATTACCCACATTTTATCCACAAGCTACCCATAGTTTCTTCGTATTGAAATGGTCACCTGACCGCATTATCTTGTTTCCCGCACCACAACAAACCCCAACATATTGGGGTTTCGACCTGTCACACCCACAATTCATGGTGGGCGTGCACACCCTGAAGTACCCGGTTTAACAACCAGATTCCGTGCCGCCGGGAATGCGGCAGAAGGGCTCGCCGGCCACCAGGGCCACCCGCCCGACACGACTGGCCCGAGCGCCAGCGAGCAGGAAGCACCACTGCGGTGGTACACCAACACAATAAGAATTGCGGAGATTTTCATGCGCACTGAAACCGAGCGCCACAGCCCGTCGAACGTCCCGACAGCAGCGGGCGAAGCACCACATACCAGCCTCACCGCCACCGCTCCGGGCCAGATTCGCGTCATCAAGCGCAACGGCACCCTGGTCTCCTACGACGACAGCAAAATTGCAGTGGCCATGACGAAGGCCTTCCTTGCCGTGGAAGGAGGCACTGCAGCCGCTTCCAGCCGCATTCACGAGACAGTGCAGCAGCTGGTTGAGCAGATCAGTGCAACCTTCCATCGCCGCATGCCATCCGGCGGCACCATCCATATCGAGGAAATCCAGGACCAGGTGGAGCTGGCGCTGATGCGCGGCGGTGAGCACAAGGTAGCCCGGGACTATGTACTCTATCGTGAAGAACACGCGCGACTGCGTGCCCAGAGCCAGGCCCCGGTAGAGCCCCACCCGTCCATCCGGGTCAAGAAGTCCGATGGCAGCCTTGAACCACTGGACATGGCGCGCTTGCAGGTCATCATCGATGAGGCTTGCGCCGGCCTGCGCGACGTGGACGGCGCCCTCATTCGCGAGGAGGCCCTGAAAAACCTGTACGACGGCGTCAGCCCGGATGACATCAATACCGCACTGGTGATCACCGCACGCACGCTGGTGGAGAAGGAGCCGGATTACACTTTCGCGACAGCGCGCCTGCTACTCGACAAGCTCCGTGCAGAAGCGCTCACTTACCTCGAAGTCGCGGAGACAGCGACCGCGGCGGAAATGAAGTCCCGCTATGCGGAGGCGCTTCCGGCCTACATTGAGAAAGGCATCGCGCTGGAACTGCTGGACCCGGCACTTGCCCAGTTTGATATCGAAAGGCTCGGCGAGGCGCTGGACGCGGAACGCGATGCCCAGTTTACCTACCTCGGCCTGCAGACCCTGTACGACCGCTACTTCCTGCACGACAATGACACCCGCATCGAATTGCCACAAATTTTTTTCATGCGGGTGGCCATGGGGCTGGCCCTCAATGAAGACGACATCAACGCCCGCGCAATAGAATTCTACAATCTGCTGAGCTCATTTGATTACATGAGCTCCACCCCTACCCTGTTCAATGCCGGCACACTGCGGCCGCAATTATCCTCCTGCTACCTCACCAGCATTCCCGACAACCTGCACGGCATTTATGGCGCGATGCAGGATAACGCCATGCTGTCCAAGTGGGCAGGCGGCCTGGGTAACGACTGGACCCCGGTGCGTGCCCTCGGCGCCTATATCAAGGGCACCAACGGCAAGTCCCAGGGCGTGGTCCCGTTCCTCAAGGTCGCCAACGATACCGCCGTCGCGGTCAATCAGGGCGGCAAACGCAAGGGTGCAGTTTGTGCATACCTGGAAACCTGGCATCTCGATATCGAGGAATTCCTGGAGCTGCGCAAGAACACCGGTGACGATCGTCGCCGCACCCATGACATGAATACCGCCAACTGGGTACCAGACCTGTTTATGAAGCGGGTTTTCGAGGATGCCGAGTGGACCCTGTTCTCACCCAGCGATGTGCCTGAGTTGCATGACCTGTTCGGTACAGAATTCGAGGAGAAATATACGCAGTACGAGCAGCTCGCAGCGGCAGGAAAACTCAAGCTCCACAAAAAAGTCCGCGCCGCAGACCTCTGGCGCAGGATGCTAGGTATGCTGTTCGAAACCGGCCATCCCTGGATTACTTTCAAGGACAGCTGCAACCTGCGTAGCCCGCAACAGCACGCCGGAGTCATACATTCATCCAACCTGTGTACGGAGATCACACTCAACACCCGCGCCGGTGATGAGATCGCCGTGTGCAACCTCGGCTCTGTAAACCTCGCGCAACACGTCGCGGAAGGCGAGCTGGACCTCGACAAGCTGCGCACTACCGTCACCACTGCGGTGCGTATGCTGGATAATGTCATCGACATCAATTACTACTCCGTCGATACCGCGCGCCAGTCCAATTTACGTCATCGCCCGGTCGGACTGGGACTGATGGGGTTCCAGGATGCGCTGTACAAGATGGACATCGCCTACTCCAACAATCAGGCCGTGGAGTTTGCAGACCGCTCCATGGAAGCCATCAGCTACTATGCGATCGAGGCTTCCTCCGCACTGGCCGGGGAACGCGGCAGCTACTCCTCGTTTGAAGGCTCGCTGTGGAGCAAGGGCATCCTGCCCATCGATTCAATTGAACTGCTGGCGGAACACCGCGGACACCAGTATATCGACCAGGACCGCAGCCAGACGCTCGATTGGGACTCCCTGCGCGACAGGGTACGCGACAACGGCATGCGGAATTCCAATGTGATGGCGATTGCGCCCACGGCAACAATCGCCAATATCACCGGGGTATCCCAGTCCATCGAGCCGACTTACCAGAACCTGTACGTAAAATCTAACCTGTCCGGCGAGTTCACCGTGGTCAACCCATTCCTGGTGCACGAGCTGAAAGCGCTGGGGTTGTGGGACCAGGTGATGGTCAACGACCTCAAGTACTACGAGGGCTCGGTCCAGAAAATCGATCGCATTCCGGATGCACTGAAGGCCAAATATGCCACCGCATTTGAAGTGGAGCCGCGCTGGATCGTCGATGCCGCCAGTCGGCGCCAGAAGTGGCTCGACCAGGCCCAATCCCTGAACCTCTACATCGCCGGGGCCGATGGTCGCAAGCTCGACCTGACTTATCGCATGGCGTGGTACCGGGGCCTCAAGACCACTTACTACCTGCGTGCGCTGGCGGCCACCACAACTGAAAAGTCCACCATCGACACTGGCGCACTGAATGCTGTCAGCGCCAATGGCAGTGCGACACAGGCCGGCCCCGCTGCGGTGCCCCAGGCCTGCAGCCTCGACGACCCGGACTGCGAGGCCTGCCAGTAGAGTTTTCAAGCTCGGGGGAGAGCAAGCGGATGCGAAGCATCCGCGCAGTACGTGACGGCCCGGCGGCAATCAGTTTCCAGGGGGAATGCCAAAGGGCCGGAGCGGTAATCAATAACAAGACCAGGATTCAGAACATGTTGAGCTGGGACGACTACAACCAAACAGAACCGAACAAGGGCAAAACCCATCCGCAGCCCGCGCCAGAACCGCAACCGGCGCCGGCCGTGCAGGAGCCTGTAGCCACCTACAGCGCACAGTCCCCTGCCTCGGCGCCGACGGCGGACCAGAAGCCGGCAGGCAGCGCGATTGAAGCTGCGCGCAGCGCAGTTGCCAGTATCGACAGCGCACCCGGGCTGGAAGAGCTGGAAATGGGTGCAGCCCGCGTGCAGGTGGATGAAAAACGGATCATCAACTGCCGGGCGGACCTGAATCAGCTGGTACCGTTCAAGTACGACTGGGCCTGGCAAAAGTACCTCGATGGCTGCGCAAACCACTGGATGCCACAAGAGGTCAACATGACCAAGGACATCTCCATGTGGAAGGACCCCGAGGGTCTTTCCGCCGATGAGCGCCGCATCGTCGAGTACTCGCTCGGTTATTTCTCCACCGCAGATTCCCTGGTGGCCAACAACCTGGTGCTGGCCATTTACCGCCATATCACCAATCCGGAATGCCGACAGTATCTATTGCGCCAGTCCTTTGAAGAGGCCATCCACACCCATGCCTATCAATACTGTGTCGAGTCGCTGGGCATGGATGAGGGCGAAGTTTTCAATATGTACCGTGAAATACCCGCTGTTGCGAAGAAAGCCTCGTGGAGCCTTTCCCACACAGCAGCAATCAGCAACCCGAATTTCCGCACCGGTACAACCGAGTCGGATCAGGAACTGCTGCGTAACCTGATCGCGTTCTACGCCGTGACGGAGGGTATTTTCTTCTATTGCGGCTTTACCCAGATTCTTTCCATGGGCCGACGCAATAAAATGACCGGTGTCGCCGAGCAATTCCAATACATCCTGCGCGACGAATCCATGCACCTGAATTTCGGCATCGACGTCATCAACCAGATCAAGCTGGAAAACCCGCACCTGTGGACCGATGCCTTCCAGGCCGAGGTCACCCAGATGATTCTCGAAGGTATGGAGCTGGAAGTTGCCTATGCCCGGGACACCATGCCCCACGGAGTGCTCGGTATGAACGCACAGATGATGGAGGAATACCTGAACTTCATTGCGAACCGCCGACTCGTCCAGCTTGGCCTGAAAGAGCAATTCCCCGGCGCCCAGAATCCGTTTCCCTGGATGTCCGAGATCATGGATCTGCGCAAGGAAAAGAACTTTTTCGAAACCCGTGTTATCGAATACCAGACCGGTGGCGCACTACAGTGGTAAACACAGAATTTCCCAGCACCTCTAAAAACAATTAAAAGCTGTAATCTACGGCTCACAGGACCATTGCGCGGGCTTCGGCCCGCATTGTTTTTCCACGCTTCACGCCCCTCATTAGATCCCGCAGAATTTATTTGCAAATTTTAAGCAGCCCGCAGAATACTTCCGCCCGCAGTGTGCGCCCGGCCCCGATACTGCCCCCCTGTTGTCGACATTAATGCCAAAAACTGCGAATATCCGGTGATAAAAATCAAGCTCGGGTGCGCAGGATTTAACCAGCGAAGCCTGAACTCATAGGGAACTAGCACGCGCAATGAAACTCCGGAATCTGATCGCAGGCTGCAGCGTCCTGCTGCCACTTATCACCAGCGCTGCGGACGCCAGCAAGTCTTTCAGCCGCCCCGAGATTGATGCCGCAACCATCGACGCCCTCGCCGAGCGGGTGATGAAGGATTATCTCGTCCCCGGTGTCGCCATCGCCCTCGTCACTGACAGTGAAATACTGCATGCAAAGGGTTACGGAATCGCAGAAATCGGCTCTGAGCAGAAAGTCAACACAGAGACCCTTTTCGGAATTGCCTCTGTCAGTAAAAGTTTCACAACGGCTGCACTGGCCCTGCTCGTCGATGAGGGCAAGCTGACGTGGGATGACCGCGTAACAGACCATATCCCCGAGTTCCGCCTGCAGGACGAATGGATCACCAACGAGTTTCGCATTCGCGACCTGCTGACTCATCGAAGCGGTCTCGGGCCGGGCGCCGGGGACCTGATGCTCTGGCCCGAGCCCAATAACTTCACCCGCACCGATATCCTCAATGGCCTAGCCTACCTCCCCATCACGCGCAGCTTTCGCAAGGACTATGCCTACGACAACCTTCTCTACATAGTCGCCGGCGAGCTGGTACCGCGGATCACAGGTATGAGCTGGAAGGAGTTTGTCGAAAAACGCCTGATGAAGCCCGCGGGCATGAAACGCTGTTATGCCGGCGAAATTCAGGAAGGCGACTGGACCAATGTGGCAAAACCGCACGGTACCCTCGATGGCAAGATTGAAAAGCTGATGCCCAAACCCAACAAGACCCTGACCTGGGCCGCAGCGGGGGGTATTCGCTGCAGCATCCGGGACATGGCGCACTGGGTAAAACTGCAGCTCGGCGAGGGCCAGATCCACGGCAAGCGTATCTTCTCCGAGAAACAATCTGCAGAGATGTGGAAACCGCATACCCTGATGCCGCTATCCGACAAAGAGAAGGAACGCCATAACAGCCACTTTGCGGCTTACGGGCTGGCCTGGCGCCTGCAGGATGTAAATGGCCACCTGCTGGTACACCATACCGGTAGCCTTTCCGGCATGTACGCCTACGCCGCCATGATCCCCGAGCAGAATATCGGCGCGGTTATCCTGATGAACCAGCACTCCTCCATCGCCCGCCGCGGCCTCATGTTCAGCCTGCTCAAACCCTTTATCAGTGACAAGGATGCCGACTGGTTTGCCGCTTACACGCCCGAGCCTGCAGAGGAGTCCCAGGAGGAAAAATCTGAAAAGCAGGTCGCCACGGTGTCCGCCCCTCCGGGAACAGCGCCGGAAAATGCTGCTTTTTCCGGTACTTATACTGATCCCTGGTTCGGCGAGGTGCGCCTGGAAGAGAAGGATGGTGCGCTGCGGTTTGTTTCAGAAAAATCTCCCCGCCTGATCGGCAGCCTGTCCTGGCTCGGTGGCGACCAGTTCCGGGTGAACTGGGATGATCGACAGCTCAATGCCGATGCCCTGATCAACTTCAGGCGCGAGAAGAACGGCAGCGTAATCGGCTTCGACATGCAGCCGGCAGAAAAGGGTATCGATTTCAGCTATGACTTCCAGGACCTGACATTTACCCGCAGTCAGGAATAGCAATGCGACCTACCCGTGTAGAAATTGACCTTTCTGCGATCCAGTCCAATTACAGGACCGCCTGCCTGCTGGCACCGCGCAGCCGCAACCTGGCGGTAATAAAGGCCAACGCCTACGGCCACGGCGGGGTGATGACCGCGCGCGCTCTGGAATCACAGGTACCGGCGTTTGCGGTGGCTTTTCTCGAGGAAGCGCTCGAACTCAGGGCCGCCGGCATCACAAAGCCGATTCTCCTGCTCGAAGGCGTATTCAACGCGGGCGACCTGCGCGAGGCGATTACACGGGATTGCTGGGTAATGCTGCACGGCACGCACCAGCTCGACTGGCTGGACCTGTTGCCAGCAAAAACGAAGTTGCCGGGGCTCTGGCTGAAAGTCGATTCCGGTATGCATCGCCTTGGTTTCACCCTCGCAGAGATACCCGCAGCCTGCGCGAAGGCGGCACCCTATACAGACCGACTGGTGATCGCTACACACTTTGCCTCTGCGGATGAACCTGACAAGCCGCAAACCCGGCAACAGGAAAGCCAGTTCCTGTCGCACCTGCCAGACGGCCCTTTTGAAATCAGCCTGAACAACTCTGCGGGCCTGCAACTGCGCCAGAGCCGCG
Organism: Biformimicrobium ophioploci; assembly: GCF_030270605.1. Classification (GTDB taxonomy): domain Bacteria; phylum Pseudomonadota; class Gammaproteobacteria; order Pseudomonadales; family Cellvibrionaceae; genus Biformimicrobium; species Biformimicrobium ophioploci. The sequence goes on along the minus strand of NZ_BSYJ01000003.1, from coordinate 460,732 downwards.
GCGACGAATGGGGCCGCGCGGGATTCATGCTATATGGTTATTCGCCATTGCCCGCACCACCTGCCCTGCCACTGGAACCAGCAATGACCTTCAAGAGCGCCGTTATGGCCATACGCAGGGTTGCTGCGGGGGAAACGGTGGGCTACGGCGGCGTCTGGCAGGCACAGCGCGACTCCCTGATCGCAACAATTCCCTGCGGCTATGCCGATGGCTACCCACAGACTGCCCGCGCCGGCACCCCGATACTCATCAATGGACACAGGGCACCGCTGGCCGGGCGCGTATCCATGGACATGATTACCGTCGATGTCACTGATGCCGGCACGGTGAAGATTGGCGACCCCGTACAGCTGTGGGGCCCGGACCTGCCCGCCACAGAGGTGGCTGCCCATAACAATTACAACCCTTATGAGCTGCTCACACGCGTATCTGCGAGACCCCAGCGCGTGTACCGACAGCCGCCAGATGCCCAGTCATACAAATCCGATACCGTTCGTGGAGAAGAAGATGCCGTTATTTCGTAACCTGAGCAAAGTTTTCCTGCTGGCCATGGCGCCACTGTGCATGGCCGCAGCCCCCTTCACCGTAGACTCACTCGGTGCAGAGAAGCTCGTTGTTGTCACCTCCGCAGACTGGAATACCGACCACGGACAGATGAGCACTTTCACCCTTGGGGACAACGGTTGGGAACGCGCCAGTGAATCCGTGGATGTCATGCTGGGTCGCAGCGGTCTCGGCTGGGGCATTGGCCTGCACCCCCAGAACAGCGGCGAAGATCCGGTCAAGAAGGAAGGCGATGGCCGCGCGCCGGCCGGCGTATTTTCCCTGGGGGCGGCCTTCGGCTACCTGCCAAAGCTGGCGGTCGACTACCCCTATACCCCCATGAATGAAAACCACTTCTGCATCGATGTTCCGGCCTCGCCGTTGTACAACACCACCGTAGACGCCTCCGAAGTTGGCAAGGATGCAGTGGAAGGCTCCACCGAGCCCATGCGCAGGGATATCCACCTGAAGGGCGACCAGCGCTACAAGAAAGGGATTTTCGTCAACCACAATCCGAAAAACATCAGTGGCGCGGGCAGCTGTATCTTCATGCATCTCTGGAAAGAACAGGGTACCGCCACCGCCGGCTGTACCGCCATGGAAGAATCTGCAATGGACCAGTTGCTCGCGTGGCTTGAAGCACCGGAGAAAGTGCTCTATGTCGCCCTGCCACAGGACAAGTACCAGCAGCTGCAGCAGGAATGGAACCTGCCGGCATTGCAATAACCCTGGCGTATGTGTCCCGGCCTGGTGAAGGCATCACAGGTAAATAACAACAATAACTTTTGAGGTTTCAAATGACTGAAGCAAGCTGGATCTCGATCCTGCCACCGCTCCTGGCAATTGTGCTGGCAATCAGCACAAGGCAGGTCCTGTTGTCACTGTTTCTGGGGGTCTGGCTTGGCTACTGGCTGATTCCGGGCGGCAACCCGTTGTCGGCGCTGGCCGAGTCAATGGAAGGCCTGGTAGAGGTCCTCTCGGATGCCGGCGATACAAAGGTCATCATGTTTACCCTGATGATCGGCGGCCTGATTGCAATCCTGGAAGCCTGCGGCGGGGTTCGCGGCTTTGTAAACTGGCTGGAAAAGCGCAACTGGGTCAATCGCCCTGGCCAGGCGCAGTGGCTTTCCCTGCTTATCGGCGTGGTGATTTTTATCGAGTCGAACATCACAGTACTGGTCGCAGGTTCAGTCTGCCGCCCGCTGTTCGACAAGATGAAAATTGCACGGGAAAAGCTCGCCTACCTGATTGACTCGACATCGGCGCCCATCTGTATCCTGATTCCCCTCAACGCCTGGGGTGCATTCAACCTCGGCCTGCTGGAAGGCACCGGTGTAGAGAATTCACTGGAACTGTTCCTCGCCTCCATTCCACTTAACTTCTACGCCATCAGTGCCCTGCTGCTCGCTGTTTCCTCGGTTGCATTCAACTGGAATTTCGATGGTATGGGCAAGGCCATGGAGCGTACCCGCAACGGCGAGTTGCACTGGCCGGGCTCCACTCCGGTGGTCGACGAAGAACTGCTCAGCCCGCCGCTGGATCCTTCTGTGAAGCCCCGCGCTGTCAATATGCTGCTACCGATCATCGTGATGGTGGTGGGGATGCCGGTTGGCCTGTGGATTACCGGTGATGGCAACCTGATGAAAGGCTCCGGCTCAACTTCCGTGCTGTGGGCTGTCGGCATGGCACTGCTCACCGCGGCGACACTGGTACTCACCCAGCGCCAGATGAGCCTCGACAAACTCAACACCACCTTTGTGCGCGGCGCTGGCGGCGTCCTTCCACTGGCCATGATCCTGCTTCTGGCTCTGGCACTCGGCGATGTCACCGGCAAACTCAAGACTGCGGAGTTTGTATCCGCCTTTATTGGCGACGCTATTCCCGTGGCCATGCTGCCGGCACTGATCTTCCTGGTGAGCGGTGCGATCGCGTTTTCGGTTGGTTCCAGCTGGGGCACCTTCGCAATCATGCTGCCGATTGCCGTGGCAGTAGCCGGCGACCAGGGCATGGCGCTGGCACCGGTTGTGGCAGCCGTCCTCTCCGGCGGTATTTTCGGCGACCACGCGTCACCGATCAGCGACACCACCATCGTGTCATCCATGGCATCCGCCTGTGACCATATCGACCACGTGAAGACACAGCTGCCCTACGCACTGATAGCCGGCGGCATCGCCTTCACCGGCTTCGTGATCACCGGCATGACCATGTAAGGCAAAAGTCCGCAGACATAAAAAAACCCCGGCTCGCCGGGTTTTTTTATTGGGAAGATTTCGCCAAAAAAGCGCTTCGGACAAGCGCCATCAATTGAAACGCGAGACGAGAATATCCACCAGGTGCTGCTGGGCCGCAGCGAGCAAAAGACTGGAAAGGTTCGTCTGGCCACGGTCTACCAGCGCCTCAAGCACAATATCAGACAGCAGGCTCACCGGTGACGTACCACAGCGACAGATTGCAATGACGGTTGCACCCGCGGATTTGGCCCGCTGCGTCAGTGCAACTGCATCACTGTCCTCTCCGGTTTCAGAGATAACGACAAAGACACCCCCCTTACCCAGGCCATCAGCCTGCGCCAGCTGCACAAGGACTTCAGCCTCATTGACCACGGCCTTTCCTGTCAGCATCAGGTGATACGCCAGACTACGGGCAGCCAGGCCAGACAGGCCTGCACCGAAAACCTGGACGCGCTCGGCACGGCGAAGCGCGCCGGCGGCCTGGTCAAACTTTTCCTTGCTGTTCAGGGCGACCGTTGTCTCGATTGCCTCCTGCTTGAGGCCAAACAACAATTCTTCGGCGTTTTTCTGCCGCAGAGACGCACCGCCCGCCGCAGTGTTCGTCGTGCTTGTCACCTCGTGGCTGAGGGACTCGTAAATCGCCATTTTCAGGTCCGGGTAACCACGATAACCCAGCTTCTGGCTGAATTTCACCACACTGGACTGGCTGATGCCCACGGCACTCGCCAGTTGCTGCGAAGAGTAGTCCCGGATCAAGCCGGTATTCTCAAGCACGAAGTCTGCCAGCTTCTTTTCATTGGCCGACATATTCTCGCGCAGAGAACGGATTTTAATTAAACAGGTCATTGCGTCTGCCACCTATCGGAGGCCGCTCGCCTGAACACACTGTCAGGGCGATGCAGCCGGCTCAACAGGCTTCATGCCTCGATCATTTGTAGGTTTTCGATGCACTCAATTCCAAGCCCCGGGGTATCCTGCAGGGCGATCTCCGGCCCTGAAAAGACCACATTCGATGAAACCGGATCGAATTCCACGAGGGACGGTACATCCAGGTCAATTTTGCGGATCACGCCCGCTTTCGCGACCGCCAGGTGTGCCGCTGCGGCAATGCCGACGGAAGACTCGAGCATGCACCCGATCATACATTCGACATCGTGAATCTGGGCAATATCTGCAATCTTGATAGCGTTTGACAGGCCGCCGGTCTTCATCAACTTGATATTGATAATATCCGCTGCCCTTGTGCGAATCAGCTCCAGCACCTGCTTCGGGCTGAATGCACTTTCGTCCGCCATTACCGGGGTACTTACCCGCTCGGTAATATATCGCATGCCATCGAAGTCGTAGGCTTTTACCGGCTGCTCGACAAGCTCGAGCTTGACCCCGGATGACTCCAGCTGGCCGAGTGCGTAGACAGCCTGCTTGGCAGTCCACCCCTGGTTGGCATCCAGGCGGATCAGGGCCCTGCCCTCTACCGCCGAATAGATCGCCTTGATCCGGTCGATATCGAGGCCAATGTCCTTACCCACCTTGATTTTCAGTGTTTCGAAGCCCGCTTCCACGGCACTGAGGGAATCGGCAACCATCTTGTCGATGTAATCGACGCTGATGGTGACGTCCGTGGAGAGCGCCGGCTCACCACCGCCAAGCAACTTGTATAGCGGCTGCCTGTATAGCTGCCCAAACAGGTCATAGACCGCAATCTCGAGTGCGGCCTTGGCGCTGGTATTGTTGATCATGGACGACTGGATGATGCCCACACACTTGTTCAGGTTCTCGATCTCCAGCCCCATGAGAAGCGGCCCGATCTGGTGCTTGATGGCCGCCTGTATGGACCCGTGTGTGTCACCAGTGATGAGCGCTGTCGCCGGTGCTGTGCCGTAGCCGCGGTTGCCCGTGTCAGTCTCGACAATGACCACGGTATCCTCTACGTAGTCAACCGAACGCACGGCGGTCTTGAAAGGTGTCTTGAGCGGGGCCTTCACAAGGCCAAATTGGATATTGGTAATTTTCATGTCTGCCCCGATTATCGCAGTCGCTTGATGTTATAAACCTTGTCGAGATAGCTTGAATCCCGGGACAACTGCAGTGGCAACAGCGGTGTCACGGAAACACCGTTGAGCGTACCGCGGTAAAACTCGCCTTTCGCATCGTAGTAAGCAAGGCCGTTTACATCGTGGATGATGAAAGGCTTACCTTCCACGTCACCCAGATACATCATGACGTGGCCCGGAATATAGATCAGGTCGCCGACGTCAATGCTTGCAAATGCAGCCTTTTTATCCTGTAGCGATGCCGCATTGCCGAAGCGCACGTTACGGCCGCTGTCGCTACTCCCCTGCTGACCGGAATTGCGCGGCATCAGCATGCCAAATGTCTTGTAGACCTCCCCGACAAAACCGGTACAGTCCCGCCCGTTGTAGTCGTGGCCCCAGCCGTAACGCTCACCGAGGAACTTGAACGACTGCCGGATCAGATTTTCACGGGTGAATGGCAGGTAGCCGATATTTACATCGCGGCTGCGCGCGATCAGGGCGCGGGAAAACTCAAGGGAGCCATCCTTGTTGCGAACGGGCATCTCGACGATGTAGCTCGCGTAGGTATTCTGTCCATGCAGCGCCGCCGGCGCTTCGTAGCGCGGCACCAGCGGCAGGCGCACTCCCATATCCAGCTGCTGCTGTGAAACACGCGGTTCTTCCGGAGTGAAGGTCGTAAATACCCTGTCCCCGGTCACCACCAGGAATTCCTTGTCGGAGTGGAAGCCGAACACCTGTTCGCGACTGCCGACTGCGACATCCTTCTTCTGCACCCACGCTGCATAATTGTAGGACTGGGCAAAGTACCATTCCCCATCCGCACTTTCGTGATAGATCACCAGCTCCTGTCCCGGGAAAAGGCCCGTCTCCTGAAAACGGTCGAGATCCAGGTCGAGGTCCTTCTTGAAGATGCGGTCCTCAGTCGGGTAGCTGCGCATGATGGTTCGCGCAACCACCATGCCGTACTTCGGCTCGATCGTGACGGCTTTTTTCTTCAGGCTATCGAGGTTCAGCGCGGCAGCATAGCGACGATAGTCGCCTTCCGTGACCTGCGACCCGTCAGCATAAAACCTGTCCGCTGAAGCCGGCCGACTCAGGGACTCAATTTTTTCGACGAGGCTTTGCGATGTCAGGCGCGCGGGCAGCGCCTGGAGGTCAACCAGATAGCCGGTTTGCTCCACAGCGTCACGATTGAAGCCGGCGATCTGCTCTGATGTGAGCAGGATTTCACTTCGCGCATTCGCATCGAGCTTTGACAGCCAGTAGCCGGGGCCCAGCATCGGCTCTTTGACACCGACCACATCAGAGACAAAACCCTGTTCCGTACCGTATTCCTTGGCCTGCCCCACACCGGACAGGGCCACCAGGATAGAAAGCGCCGCAATGCGCTTTATTGTTATTTTTTTCACCAGTCCCCCAGGCAAAACAAATGCAAAACCGCTCCCCGGCAAATGTGCCTCGCGCCTGACGGGGTCAGAGGCACAGGCAACACCGGAATGCACTCAATATTATTCCTCGAAAAGGGCGTTTTCAATAATATTTAATTTTTATCTGGCGCAAATGACGGCAGCGGGGCGAAAAGATGCGCCGGCAAGCCGGCGCCAAAAAACTCTAAAATAAGGAGGGAACAACACACAACGACCACAAAAAAGCCACAATTTGCACAAAAACGCCTAATTGCTTGCTTTTGAAGCCTCAGCAGCTGCGGTAACTCTATCCGCGCCACAGGAATAAATTATTACCAAATCGATGAATTATCTCAAATAATTTTTGAATCTAACTCGGTACCTTTTTTATTCCCTGATGGCACTTGCCGGTGTGCCCACGTGCGCACCCCGGACCCCTTCTGAGCGAGGATACCCATTCATTGTTGCCAGTACACGAACCCGCCCATAAGCACATAACAAGAGAATAATATCGATAAGAAGTGTAAATACGCGGGAATAACTCTAAACACACTTGCGGCAAACGTGACCCATCAGTACTATGCGCCGATTTCAGAATTGCTGCATCAGCGGCTGAAATTCACCTATAAACCCACTTAATGGAAAGGATTCCATGAAGAATATCCAAATGGAGGTGCTCAGGGCTTTCGTCACTGTGATAGAGGTTGGCGGCTTTACACAGGCGGGAGAAATTCTGGGCAGATCACAACCTGCAGTCAGTCTGCAGATCAAGCGACTGGAAACCATGCTCGGCAAGGGGCTGATTATCCGTCACGGCCACAGCCTCTCGCTGACGGATGCGGGCAAGCTCCTGTTCGATTACGCCAGGCGCATCCTGCAATTGAACGATGAAGCGGTTTCGCAGTTCAGTGCCAATAATATCGCGGGCCGGATTCACCTCGGTATCCCCAACGAATTTGCCACCACGTTGCTGCCGAAAGTCCTGAGTCGGTTTACCCAGACTTATCCCAATGTCACGCTGGAAGTGACCAGCGACCTGAGCCGCAACCTGGTCTCGCCCGCTGCAAGGCGCAGCTACAACCTGGTGCTGGCAGTACATAACACCGCCGGGGAATCCGATAGCAGGCTGATTAATGAGGATGAGCTGGTCTGGGTCACCAGCGCCAATCATGACAGCCACCAGAGGTCATCCCTGCCCCTGATCGCTGCCCCGGAGGGTTGTATTTACCGGGATCGCGCCGCGAAGAGCCTGACCGATGCCGGGCTTCCGTGGAAGATCATCTACACCATACCGGACCTGACCGGAATCAAGGCCGCGATTGAGGGTGGACTTGGGGTGACGGTTCTCGCGCGCAGTACAGTCCCCAGCAACCTGAAGATCATCCGCCCTTCCGAGAGGTTCCCGAAACTCGGCAAAATCGGGATTAGCCTCAATATCCTGAAGAATGAAAACCTTGAAGCAGTTTCGAGGCTTTCCGAATATCTGCGTGCGGGCCTGGCCACTTACTAGCCATGTGCCAGCCAGATCGGTGAAAACCCATGATGCCGGGGGTGCACGGTGCGATGCACCGACACCCCCTCGCGCCACTCCGGGTTTAATCGAGGTAGTCGCTGATCGAGGGGCAGGCGCACACCAGGTTTTTATCGCCGTAAATATTATCCAGCCGTCCAACGGGTGGCCAATATTTATTCTCCCTGCTGCTCTGCAGCGGAAATACCGCCTCCGCACGACTGTATGGATGATCCCAGCTTCCCGCTACCAGGACATCTGCAGTATGTGGCGCATTCACCAGCGGATTGTCAGCAAGCGACCACTCACCTGCCTGCACGCGCGCCGCCTCGTTGCGAATCAGGTTCATCGCATCACAGAACCTGTCCAGTTCCCGCAGGGACTCACTTTCCGTAGGCTCGATCATCAGCGTCCCGGCAACAGGGAACGACATGGTGGGCGCATGGAAACCGTAATCGATCAGTCGCTTCGCCACATCATCCACGGTAATGCCACAGGCTTCCTTTAGCGGGCGCAGGTCAATAATGCACTCGTGCGCCACCAGTCCGTTTTCACCACTGTAGAGCACCGGGAAGGCATCGCCGATGCGACGGGCAATATAGTTGGCATTCAGGATTGCCACGCGGGTTGCCTCGGTGAGGCCGCGGGCACCCATCATGCGGATATACATCCAGGTGATCGGCAGTATCGATGCACTGCCCCAGGGTGCCGCTGACACTGCAGCGCCACTGCGACCTTCCTGTGTCACGCTATGCCCGGGCAGGAAAGGTGCGAGGTGGGCACGCACCGCTGTGGGCCCCACACCGGGGCCGCCCCCGCCATGCGGAATGCAGAACGTCTTGTGCAGGTTGAGGTGGGAAACATCACCACCAAACTTACCTGGCTGGCACAGGCCGACCATCGCGTTGAGGTTTGCCCCGTCAATGTAAACCTGGCCGCCATGCGCATGTACGATACTCGCGACCTCTTCAATGGTTCCCTCAAACACACCGTGTGTAGATGGGTAGGTCACCATAATCGCGGCAAGGTTTTCACTGTGGTCTTCGACTTTCTGGCGCAGGTCAGAGAGATCGATATTACCCTTGCTGTCACACTGCACCACAACCACCCGCATGCCGCACATCTGTGCGGAAGCCGGGTTGGTGCCGTGCGCGGATGACGGGATCAGGCAGACATCCCTGTGCCCCTCGCCGCGACTCTCGTGGTAGGCACGAATAGCGAGCAGCCCGGCGTATTCCCCCTGTGAGCCCGCATTCGGCTGCAGGGAAACCGCGTCGTAGCCCGTGACGGCACAGAGCATCTGCTCAAGCTGGCCGATCATCTCCAGGTAACCCTCGGCCTGATCCAGTGGCGCGAACGGGTGGATGCCACCAAACTCCGGCCAGGTAACCGGGATCATTTCTGCTGTGGCGTTCAGCTTCATGGTGCAGGAGCCCAGCGGGATCATGGCCCTGTCCAGGGCGATATCCCTGTCCGCAAGCTTGCGCAGGTAGCGCAGCATTTCCGTTTCGGAGTGATAGCGATTGAAGACTTCATGCTTCAGGATCTGGTCACCGCGCAGCACTGAAGCCGGCATGTCATAGCTGACATCCGCTTCGAGCTCAGCCATTACTGGCGCAGGTGCGCCGGAAAATATTGTCAGCAGCTGCAGGAGCTCGTCTTCACCAACAGTTTCATCCAGTGATACACCAGTCGTGTCCGCATCAATACGACGCAGGTTCACCCCGGCGGCTTGCGCACGTGCATGTACCGCCTCTGTATCTGCGCCGGTTTTTACGGTCAGGGTATCGAACCAGGAGCTGTTGCAAACCTGCAGCCCCGCCTTTTTGAGGCCCGCCGCAAGGATGGAGGTAAGCAGGTGCACCCGGTTGGCAATGCGCTTCAGCCCGTCCGGGCCATGATAGGCTGCGTAAAAGGAAGCGATGACCGCCAGCAATACCTGCGCGGTGCAGATATTTGAAGTGGCCTTCTCCCGGCGGATGTGCTGCTCGCGGGTTTGCAGTGCCAGCCTCAGTGCCGGCTTGCCCGCGGCATCGACGGATGCGCCTACGAGACGCCCTGGCAGCGAGCGCTTGAAGGACTCACGCGTGGCCATGTAGGCTGCATGTGGGCCACCAAAGCCAAGCGGCACACCAAATCTCTGGCTGGAGCCAATGACCACATCGGCACCCTGTTCGCCCGGCGACTTTAGCATCACCAGGCTCAACAGGTCTGCGGAGACCGCAACCAGCGCTTTCTTTGCGTGCGCGGCCTCTGCCAACGGTTGCAGGTCACGCACTTCGCCACTGGCACCCGGATACTGCAGCAGAACACCGAAACATCCATTCTGCTCAAGCAGCTCCGCAGGATCACCGACAATGACCTCGATACCCAACGGCTCGGCACGCGTGCGCACGATATCAATAGTCTGGGGAAAGCAGTCTGCATCGACAATGAAAGTACGGCTCTTCGCCCTGGACATACGCTGGCAGAGCGTCATGGCCTCGGCCGCGGCGGTTGCCTCATCCAGCATGGACGCATTGGCGATTTCCATACCGCTGAGGTCTGTCACCATGGTCTGGTAGTTCAGCAGCGCTTCCAGCCGGCCCTGCGAAATCTCCGGCTGGTATGGGGTGTAGGCGGTGTACCAGGCAGGATTTTCCAGAACATTGCGCAGGATTACGTGCGGCGTATGCGTATTGTAATAGCCCTGCCCGATAAAGGAGCGGAACACACTGTTCTTGCGCGCGAGCTGCTGCAGCTCGTCGAGCGCATCAACTTCTGTCATCTCCGCAGCCAGACCCAGCGGCCCTTTCGTACGGATCGTTTGCGGCACAACGTCGTCAATCAGTGCATCCAGGCTGTCATACCCGAGATACGACAACATTTTTTTCTGTTCATCTGGTGACGGGCCAATATGACGATGAATAAACTCACCGGCGTTCGCCAGCTCCGCAACGGTATCTTTGCGCTTCAACATGTTCTACTCCCTGGTGGATCCGCTCTGTTACCTTCAGCCTTCCAAAGACTCCCGGTACTGGGCTTCGGTCATCATCGAATCCAGCCCGGCTGTTTCCGCCAGTTTCACCTTGAAAAACCAGCCACTACCCATCGGGTCGCTATTCACAAGTTCCGGCTCGTCAACCAGCGCTTCATTGACCTCGACAATCGTCCCTGCAACCGGCATGGCAATCTCGCCAGCGGCCTTGACGGATTCGATTACCGCAGCTTCTGCCCCGGCTTCAAACTCGGTACCGGACTCCGGCAACTCAACAAACACCACATCGCCAAGCTGCGACTGGGCATAGTCCGTGATCCCGACTGTTGCTACATCACCTTCAATTGCAAGCCACTCATGGTCTTCTGTAAATTTGACGTTGCTCACCTGATTATCCTTTCTATCAATTGTTTAACCACGGATTTTCTTGGCCACGGGCCTGCTTAATCGCGAACTTGCTTAATCACGAACTTGCTTAACCACGAAAATATCGCTGTGACACCAGCGGCATACGCGCCACTTTCAGCGCTCTTGGCTTGCCGCGCACCAGCGCAAAAACTTCGGTATCCGGCGCGATGTAATCGATCTCCACGTAACCCATGGCAATCGGTACGTTCAGGGTTGGCGAGAAGCCCCCGCTGGTAACCCGGCCGATCGGCTGCCCTGAAGCATTGACCAGCTCTGCACCTTCCCTGACCGGCGCCCTGCCCTGCACCACAAATCCGACCCGCTTCATCTGCGTGCCGTCGGTGATTTGCGCCAGGATTTTCTGGGCCCCGGGAAAGCCGCCCTGCTTCTCGCCGCCGGTGCGACGAGGCTTGCTGATACTCCACAGCAGACCGGCCTCCACCGGCGTGGTCGCCTGATCCATATCGTGCCCGTACAGGCACAGACCGGCTTCGAGCCGCAGTGTATCCCGTGCGCCCAGGCCAATCGGCTCTACCTCGGTAAAGTCCAGCAGCTTTCTTGCAATTGCCTCTGCGTCTTCCGCAGCCACGGATATCTCGAAACCATCTTCACCGGTGTATCCGGAGCAGGTCACGTAACAGGAAACGCCGTCGATGGATACGCGCACGCCGTTCATAAAGGTCAGTGCCGCCGCCTCCGGAGCCAGCTGCTGCATGACACCCCGGGCAGCAGGGCCCTGCAGCGCCAGCAGGCCGCGGCCATCCAGGTACTCGATTGAGAAGTCAGGCAGGTTTGCCTGCAGGTGGGCCAGGTCCTGCAGTTTGCAGGCGCCATTCACCACCAGAAAATACTGCTCTTCAGACCAGCGTGTGATGATCAGGTCATCTTCGATACCGCCCTCGGCATTGGTGAACACGGCATAGGTCTGCTGGTCATCAGACAGTTTGCCCAGATCAACCGGTACCAGGGATTCCAGCGCTTCGCGGACGCCAGTCCCGGAGATGACAATCTGGCCCATGTGGGAGACATCGAATAAGCCCGCGGCCTCGCGCGTATGCAGGTGTTCCCTGACCACACCAGCGGGGTACTGCACAGGCATTTCATAGCCGGCAAATGGCACCAACTTGGCACCCAGCTCCCGGTGCAACCGGTTCAGGGGCGTTTTCAATAACTGTTCTTGCTGCGTTTCCACGTTGAATCCTCTAGCACTCGATTACGCTTACGGGAACTTCGATGACATTGACCGCAAGGCCGCCGCGCGATGTTTCCTTGTATTTGTCCTGCATATCCTTACCGGTGTCGCGCATCGTCTTGATGACCTTGTCCAGTGACACCAGATGATTGCCATCGCCACGCATCGCCATGCGCGCGGCACTGATCGCCTTGATGGAAGCCATCGCATTGCGCTCGATACAGGGCACCTGCACCAGCCCTCCCACGGGATCACAGGTAAGCCCCAGGTTGTGTTCCATACCGATTTCCGCCGCGTTTTCGACTTGCTCCGGTGTGCCGCCCAGTACCTGTGCGAGACCACCGGCCGCCATGGAGCAGGCTGCGCCCACCTCGCCCTGGCAACCGACTTCCGCACCACTGATGGAAGCGTTCTTCTTGAACAGAATGCCGATCGCCGCCGCGGTTAGCAGGAAGTCAAAGACATCTTTCTCGGATGACTGCTGGGAAAAATTGACGAAGTAGTGCAGGACCGCGGGGATGATGCCTGCAGCACCGTTGGTTGGCGCCGTGACAATGCGTCCACCTGCGGCGTTCTCCTCATTCACTGACAGTGCATAAAGGGTGACCCAGTCGAGCGCCCCCAGTGGGTCACTGATAGAGCCCACCGGATTCTGCTGCAGCTGCTGGTGCAGCTCGGGCGCCCGGCGCTTTACCTTCAGACCACCGGGCAGCACGCCTTCCCTGCGAATACCGGCAGAAACGCACTCGCGCATCACTCGCCAGATATCCAGCAGGCCTTCACGTGTCTGCTCCTCATCGCGCCAGGCCTTTTCGTTCTCCCACATTATCTGGGGGATTGTCAGGCCCTGGGATTCGCAGATCGCCAGCAGCTCTTCTGCACTGGAGAAAGGGAAAGCGAGCGCGCGCGGGTCTTCAATCAGGGTGTCCTTGCCTGCGCTTTCGGCATCCACCACAAAGCCGCCGCCGACGGAGTAATAAGTCTGGCTCGCGACTACCGCACCAGCGCCATCCAGCGCAGTGAACGCCATGCCGTTGGGATGAAAAGGCAGCTCCTCACGGCGATGCAGGATCAGGTCGGTTTCTTCCGAAAATCCGACGCTGTGGGAACCACCCAACTGCAGCAGGCCTTCATTCCTGATCCTGTCGATGCGAGCGGGGATCGATTCAATGTCCACGGTTTCCGGTTGCTCACCCTCAAGACCAAGCAGCACGGCTTTCGGTGTACCGTGTCCGTTGCCGGTAGCGCCCAGCGAGCCAAACATTTCCGCCTTGATACGGGCAACTGTGGGCACTTGCGCATTTTGCTGCAGGCGCTCGGCGAACATCGCCGCGGCCTTCATGGGGCCAACCGTATGTGAGCTGGATGGCCCGATGCCAACCTTGAACAGGTCGAAAACACTGATCGCCATGGCTCAGGCTCCCTGGCGAGATCCGTAAACCGGGAAATCCCGGCACAGCTGCAGCACCTTGCTGCGTGTCTGTTCGATCACTTCACTGTTTTCAACATCATCCAGCACATCGCACATCCAGTTCGCCAGCAGCAGCATTTCCTTCTCACCCATGCCGCGGGTGGTCACTGCCGGCGTTCCCAGGCGAATGCCGCTGGTTACGAATGGAGACTGCGGATCATTCGGCACAGTATTTTTGTTGACGGTGATATAGGCCGCTCCCAACGCCGCATCGGCGGCCTTGCCGGTAATCCCCTTATCCACCAGGTCCACCAGCAACAGATGGTTTTCGGTACCGCCGGAAACGATCTTGTAACCGCGCTCAGTGAAAGTGGCCGCCATAGCCTGGGCGTTGCGGATCACCTGTTGCTGATACGCTCGGAACTCGGGCTGCAGGGCTTCACGGAAAGCAACGGCCTTGGCCGCGATGACATGCATCAGCGGGCCACCCTGAATACCGGGGAAAATCAGCGAATTGAATTTTTTTTGCAGCGCTTCATTGCCGCGACACAGGATCAGGCCACCGCGCGGACCGCGCAGCGTCTTGTGGGTAGTGGTGGTGACCACATCCGCAACAGGCACCGGGTTTGGATAAAGACCGGCGGCAACCAGGCCTGCAACGTGTGCCATATCCACAAACAGGTAGGCGCCGACACTGTCAGCAATCTCGCGGAAGCGCTGCCAGTCCATCACGCGCGAGTAGGCGGAGAAACCGGCGACGATCATCTTCGGTTTGTGTTCATCCGCCAGGCGCTGGACCTGATCGTAATCCACCTCTCCGGTTTCAGGATTCAGGCCGTACTGCACCGCGTTGTAAATCTTGCCGGAAAAATTCGGTTTGGCGCCGTGCGTCAAGTGGCCACCATGGTCGAGGGATAGCCCGAGGAAGGTATCGCCCGGCTCCAGCAGGGCCATATAGACGGCGGCGTTTGCCTGCGAACCCGAGTGCGGCTGCACATTGGCGTAGTCTGCATCGAACAGCTCTTTTGCACGGGCAATGGCGAGGGATTCGGCCACGTCGACGTGCTCGCAGCCACCGTAATAGCGCTTGCCCGGATAGCCCTCTGCATATTTATTAGTCAACACCGAGCCCTGCGCGGCCATCACCAGCGGGCTGGCATAATTCTCTGAAGCGATCAGCTCAATGTGCTCTTCCTGACGCTGTTTTTCACCTTCAACAGCATCAAAAAGCTCTTTATCAAATGCTTGCAGAGAAAAATCCTGGTCAAACATCGTCCCCTCCGTGAATAACTCTAATTATTAACTTGTCACGTTTTGTCCTCGTGGATACTATGAGCCGCCACCTGATTTGTTAAATCAATAGTTGAAATGCAACCATAAAAATTTGTAATGGCAGTAACCCAATGAAAAACATGTCAATGGAGGTTCTCCGGGCTTTTGTCACCGTGATAGAAGTGGGAGGGTTTACACAGGCCGGGGAAATCCTGGGGCGCTCACAGCCGGCCGTCAGTCTGCAGATAAAACGCCTGGAGAGCATGCTCGGCAAAGGACTGATTATCAGAAATGGACAAAGCCTGGCACTGACCGACTCGGGCAAGTTCCTGTTCGATTACGCCAAACGGATTCTTTCCCTGAATGATGAAGCGGTATCCCACTTCACCTCCAATAATGTTTCCGGCCGCATTCACCTCGGCATTCCCAGCGAATTTGCAACCGCACTGCTACCGAAAATCCTGAGCCGCTTTACCCAGACCTATCCGAACGTTGCACTGGAAGTGACCAGTGACCTGAGTCGCAACCTGATTTCCCCGGCAGCCAAACGTAATTACAACTTGGTGTTGGCGCTGCACAATGACCCGCGAGACGCCGGGGACAACCTGATCAACGAGGACGAACTCGTCTGGGTGACAAGTGCCAACCATGATAGCCATCTGCAGACTACCCTGCCGATGATCGCAGCCCCCGAAGGCTGTATTTACCGTGCCCGGGCGACGGCGCGCCTCACGCAAGCGGAGTTACCCTGGAAGATTATCTACACCATTCCCGACCTGACCGGAATCCGGGCTGCAATCGAGGGTGGCCTGGGTGTTACCGCGCTGGCGCGCAGCACCGTACCCGACAACCTGAAAATCATTCGGCCGTCGGATAAATTTCCAAAGCTCGGGAAGATCGGCATCAGCCTCAATGTCCTGAAAAACGAGAACCTGGAAGCGGTATCGAGGTTGTCTGAATACCTGCGTGCGAGCCTGGCAACTTACTAACGGTTGCAGCGACCAAGAGAGAGTTAAAGAGTGGAATTGTCGGGACGCCCCGGACAGGGCGTCGACCGGACGCAAGATTGAAAACTATTTGGGGGGCAGGCTACCGGCAAAATCAACACCGCGGGTGACCCAGCTTCCGAGCCCGTCATCTTCGGAAATGGCATCTTCTTCTACGTACACCATGCCCTTGATCGGACGCCCGGTATAGTCCATCGGGCGCGTGTAGCGCTGTTCGAGCGCGTCATCGTAGCCGTCAGGGCCTACACGCACCATCAGCTCCTCACCCAGCACCCCGCATGCCATGTTGCCATTGAGCATAAATGCCAGCCCGCCGAACATTTTCTTCTCGGTCAGGCCCGGCATTTCGGTCACCAGTTCGCGGACTCTCTCCGCCAATCCTTCGCTATACGCCATTGCTTCTTCCTTCGTACGCCCAGCTTTTATCGTAATTTCAACGAAAATCGCAGCCGTTCCATCCTTGAAAAGACCGGACCCTCTTAATCAGTCTAGCTGAAAAAGCAAAAGGCGCCGCTTCTGGCGTGAAAAGCGGCGCCTTTTTTTACCGAACCGGCTGTTTTCCGGGCAGTGGTTAGTCTACGAACACCCTGGCATTGCGGAACATGCGCATCCAGCCGGAATCCTCAGTCCAATCATCCGGGCGCCAGCTGTTGTTCACCGCGCGGAAGACACGCTCCGGGTGCGGCATCATGATGGTCACGCGACCGTCCGCGGAAGCGATACCGGTGATACCGTCCGGGGAACCGTTCGGGTTCTGCGGATAGGTCTCGGTGACCTTGCCGTGGTTATCGAGATAGCGCATGGCCACTGTACCGCTGGCGACCAGGGCCTGCTGTGCAGCGCTGTCCGCAAACTCGGCACGGCCCTCACCGTGGGCAACGGCAACCGGCATCTGCGTGCCCGCCATGCCCGCCAGCAAGACCGACGGCGATTCCTGGATGCCCACCAGCGAGAAGCGTGCCTCGAACTGCTCGGACATATTGCGCACAAAGCGCGGCCAGTGCTCCGCACCCGGAATCAGCGACTTCAGGTTGGAGAACATCTGGCAGCCGTTGCACACCCCCAGGCTGAAGGTATCAACACGCTTGAAGAAGGCCTCAAACTGGTCGCGTGCACGGTTGTTGAACAGAATGGTCTTGGCCCAGCCTTCACCCGCGCCGAGCACGTCACCGTAGGAGAAGCCACCGCATCCGACGAGCCCCTTGAAGCCATCCAGAGTCTGGCGACCGGCGAGGATATCGCTCATGTGCACATCCACCGGGGTAAAGCCTGCACGATGGAATGCGGCTGCCATCTCGACGTGGCTGTTGACCCCCTGCTCACGCAGGATCGCAATGCGCGGACGCTCACCCCTGGCGATATAGGGCGCACAGATATCCTCGTCGACATCAAAGCTCAGTTTGGCGGACAGGCCCGGGTCATCCTGCAGCAGGCCGTCAAACTCCTGTTGTGCGCAATCCGCATTGTCACGCATGCACTGGATGCGGAAGCTGGTCTCGCTCCAGATACGCTGCAGCTCCGCGCGATGACGTTCGAATATCACCTCGCCGTTGTTGCTGACCTCGATCGTGTCAGCATTATTGAGGCTGCCTATGCGGTGTACCGGCACACCCGCATCCGCGAAACGCTGTACCACCTTGTCCGCATCTGTCTCACTGACCTGCATGACTGCGCCAAGCTCTTCGGAGAAGAGCGCAGAGATTGCGTCGTCACCCAGCTCGTACACATCCACATCGATACCGGTACGGCCGGCAAATGCCATTTCCGCCAGGGTCACGAACAGGCCACCGTCAGCACGGTCGTGATAAGCGATCAGGTCATGCTCGGCGAGGGAAGCCTGCACCGCCTCGAAAAAGCCCTTCAGCTGCGCCGCCTTGTCCAGGTCTGCCGGCGCCGCACCCAGCTGGTTGTAGACCTGCGCCAGGCAGGATGCGCCGAGGCGATTCTTGCCGTTGCCCAGGTCTGCCAGCAGCAGCACGGTATCGCCCTTGTCGGTGCGCAGTTGCGGTGTTACCTGCTTGCGTACATCCGTCACCGGGGAGAATGCGGAGATCACCAGCGACAGCGGCGCGGTAACCGACTTGTCCTTGCCCTCCTCCTGCCACGCAGTGCGCATGGACATGGAATCCTTGCCGACCGGGATGGTGATACCCAGCTCCGGACACAGCTCCATGCCGATGGCTTCCACAGTGCGATACAGCTTTTCGTCCTCACCCGGGTGGCCCGCGGCACACATCCAGTTGGCTGACAGCTTGATATCGGAAATTTTTTCGATCGGCGCTGCGGCAATATTGGTGATCGCCTCACCCACCGCCATGCGCCCGGAGGCCGGGCCATCGAGTAGCGCCATCGGGGTGCGCTCACCCATGCTCATGGCTTCACCCGCGGTGCTGTCGTGGGCAACGGTGGTGATCGCACAATCTGCGACCGGCACCTGCCAGGGGCCCACCATCTGGTCACGTGCAACCATGCCGGTCACACTGCGGTCGCCAATGGTGATCAGGAACTTCTTGCTGGCCACCGCCGGCAGGCGCAGCAGGCGGTTCACCGCATCGTTGATCTCGATTGCCGCGGTATCCAGCTCGATGGTCTGTACCTCGTGCCGGGTTGCATTGCGGTGCATCTTGGGTGGCTTGCCGAACAGTACGGACATCGGCAGGTCGACCGGTTTGGCTTCCAGCAACTTGTCATTGACCAGCAGGTGCTTCTCATCGGTTGCCTCGCCGACCACGGCATAGGGGCAGCGCTCGCGCTCACAGATCTGTTCGAAACGGGCCAGGTCCTCCGGCTTGACTGCCAGTACGTACCGCTCCTGCGATTCGTTACACCAGATCTCCAGCGGGCTCATGCCCGGCTCGTCGTTGGGCACATTGCGCAGCTCGAAACGACCGCCGGTGCCGCCGTCTTTCACCAGTTCCGGGAAGGCATTGGACAGGCCTCCCGCGCCAACGTCATGGATAAAGGCAATCGGGTTACGGTCTTCCCTCTGCCAGCACTGGTCGATGACCTCCTGGCAGCGACGCTCAATTTCCGGGTTCTGGCGCTGCACGGAAGCAAAGTCCAGGTCTTCCGAGCTGGAGCCGCTCGCCATACTGGAGGCGGCGCCGCCGCCGAGACCGATCAGCATGGCCGGGCCACCGAGCACGATCAGCTTGCTGCCGGCATCGAACGGCGGCTTCTCAACGTGGTCTTCACGGATATTGCCGTAACCACCTGCCAGCATAATCGGCTTGTGGTAGCCGCGGCGCTCGCCACCGAAATCTTCTTCAAAGGTGCGGAAGTAACCACAGATGTTGGGGCGGCCGAATTCATTGTTGAATGCGGCCCCGCCAATCGGGCCCTCGATCATGATATCGAGCGCGGTCACAATGCGGCCCGGCTTGCCATAATCCTGCTCCCACGGCTGGTTGAAGCCCGGGATCTGCAGGTTGGAAACAGTAAAACCGGTCAGGCCGACTTTCGGTTTGGAGCCGCGGCCCACCGCGCCTTCATCGCGGATCTCACCACCGGCACCGGTACCTGCTCCGGGGAAAGGCGCAATTGCGGTCGGGTGATTGTGGGTTTCCACCTTCATCAGCAGGTGGATCGGCTGTGTATGGAATGCGTATTCGCGGGTTTCAGGATCCGGATAGAAACGCCCCGCCTCGTGCCCGACCACCACAGCCGCGTTGTCCGCATAGGCGGAGAGGACATTCTCACCGCCCATCTTGTAGGTGTTCTTGATCATGCCGAACAGCGAGTACGGCATTTCCTCACCATCGACGGTCCAGCTGGCATTGAAAATCTTGTGCCGGCAGTGCTCGGAGTTCGCCTGCGCGAACATCATCAGCTCCACGTCCACCGGGTTACGCTGCAGGTCCTCGAAGCTCGTCAGGAGGTAATCAATCTCGTCATCTGCCAGGGCCAGGCCCAGGTCGACATTGGCCCGCTCCAGTGCGGCGCGGCCGTTGCCGAGAATATCCACGCTGGTCTGGGCACGGGGGGAATCCGAAGAAAACAGTTGCTCCGCTTCCTGCATGCTGCCGAAAACAGACTCGACCATGCGATCGTGCAGTGCATCGACAACCGCCGCTTTCTGCTCTGCACCCACATCGGACGCGAAATCGACGTAGTAAGCAATGCCGCGCTCAATACGTTCCACCTGAGTCAGGCCCGCATTGTGGGCAATATCCGTTGCTTTGGAAGACCAGGGGGAAATCGTGCCGGGACGCGGCACTACCAGGAACAGCTCACCGGCCGGCTCCCGCACCTGCTCGCGCGGACCGTAGCGCAGTAGTTGCTCCAGTACACCCTCGTCCGCCTTCGACAGTGCGGCATTGCTGCGGGCAAAGTGCATGAACTCCGCATAGACATCAGTGACTGCAGAAGAAATCTGGCGCAGCTGGTTTAACAGTTTCTGGGATCTGAAGCGAGAAAGTGCTGGTGCACCACGCAGGACTAGCATCGTGGAAACAGGCCTCTTGGTTTTAGCCATGATAGTAATGCGCGACAAGCTCGGCCGCACGACAGGTTCGGAAGCGCCCGTGGTCCACAGATCATGCCTGACCGTACAGCGCCAAACGCCCCACAAGGCCTTGTCTCGACACAGCGCAAAATCCGGACCGGTACTGATATTAAAGAACAGGGATCGGCGCCCCCGGGAAAGGCCGGCATTGTACCCGAACGCGCAGGTCGGTGACAGTTAAAACGACTACTACGCCACCGGTCGCAAGCTTCCTCACAACCCGAGGATTTCTACGTATTTTGGCGCAATTTCCATCCGTTCAGCACATTTCTGGCGCTGGGAGCTACTACACTTATTGGTCGAACACAAGCTGTCCAATCACAATTTTGGCAGGTAAAATCGGGCATCATTCATACAAGCCGTTGATGATTTGCGCTCGGTTTCGCCCGGTGGCCAAAAAAGCTGTGCAACCACAGCCCACAGGGACCAGCGATACCAGGGGGAGCTGCCTGAGCCTGAGGGCACTGGCGCCTGATAAAAGCGATAAATCGCGTCAAGGGATACCAGATGAAGCTAAAGTCACGGATGCGCCGTTACCGCAAGCGCCTGGTCAAGGGGTTAGCCCTGACCTGTTGCGTTGCGTTGCTCGCCGCCAGCAAATCGCCGACCTCCCTCGAGCGGATCAAGTCCGAGGGCAAGTTGACGGTATTGTCGCGCAATGGCCCGACCACATTCTATGAGGATGCCAATGGCAACTACAGCGGGTTTGAATACGACCTGCTGCGTGCCTTTGCAGACGAGCTGCGCGTCGACCTGGAGATCCGTGACGTCGACAACCTGGAAAACCTGTTCGACCACCTGGTCTCTGGCGAGGCCCATATCGCCGCCGCCGGCCTGACGGTTACCCGCAGCCGCCGGGACCAGATTCGCTTTACCCCGTCTTACTTCGAGACCCGCCAGCAGGTGATCTACCGCCAGGGCGTTGCGCGACCGAAAAGCGTCCGCGACCTGACGGGCAAGACCATTGCCGTGGTGGCCGGATCGGCCCACGCGGAAGAATTGCAGAAGCTGAAGCGACGCAACCCGGAGCTGCAATGGGCCGGACTGCCCGATGCGGACGCCGTTGATTTGATTGAAAGCGTCCACAACGGCCAATACGACTACGCCATCGTCGACTCCAGCGCCTACTCGATTCACCGCGGCCTGTTCCCGAAGGCGATTGTCGGCTTCCACCTGACCCAGTTCCAGCCACTGGCCTGGGCGCTGCCAAAATCGGCGGACGACAGCCTCTATCGTGAGGCACGCAGCTTCCTGGTGCGCGCCAATGACAACGGCCTGGTGGCTGAGCTGCGTGAAAAGCACTACGGCCATATCACCGAGCTCAACACGGGCGGGGCCAAGACATTTGCCCGGGCACAAAGCGAGCGCCTGCCCAAGTGGCAGAAATATCTCGAGCAGGCCGGCGAGAAGTACAACCTGGACTGGCAGCTGCTGGCGGCCGTCAGCTACCAGGAATCCCACTGGAATCCGCGCGCGCGCTCCCGCACCGGCGTGCGTGGCCTGATGATGCTGACCCGGGCCACCGCCAAGGAAATGGGGGTCAAGAACCGCGTCGATCCGCTCCAGAGCATTGAAGGCGGCGCACGTTACTTCCGCCACCTGCTGGATTCACTGCCGGATCGCATCCGTGAGCCGGACCGCACCTGGCTGGCACTTGCGGCTTACAACGTGGGTCGCGGCCACCTTGAGGACGCGCGCGTACTGACGGAAAAGCTCGGTGGCAACCCGGACAAATGGACCGACGTGCGCGACCATTTACCACTGCTGGCCAAGCGCCAGTATTACCGCCAGCTGAAGCACGGCTACGCGCGCGGCTGGGAGCCGGTCACCTACGTACAGAACATCCGTCATTACTACACGCTGTTGAGCCTGGGCACCAGGATTGAGGAACAGCGCATCGCGAAAGCTGCTCGCGAAGCAGCCGAGGGCGCCGTTGCCGATGCCAACGAAAGGGAGAACGGGGCCATTCCGGCACTTTAACCGGCACTTTAACCGGCACTTTGATGCCGGCGTAACTAACGCCGGCTTTTGAAAAAGGCTGACAACATCTCGCCAGCCTCTTCCGCCAGCAGCCCACCCTCACACTCCAGCCGGTGATTGTAGAAAGGCTGCTCAGGCATCTGCAGGTTGCTCTGCACCACCCCCGCCCGCGGCTCCGGCGCACCATAGAAAAGCTTTTTCACCCGCGCGTGGATCATGGCACCGCAGCACATGGAGCATGGCTCAATGCTGACATACAGGTTTGCCGCCGGCATCCGATAGTTCTGCAGCCGCTGTGCCGCCGCCCGCAGGGCCACGACTTCAGCGTGGGCGGTGGGGTCTTTCGAGATGATCGGCTGATTCCAGCCCTCACCGATGATCTCGTCATCCAGTGTCACTACCGCGCCCACGGGTACCTCGCCATGGTTCGCTGCGGTTCGCGCCAGCTCCAGCGCGCGCTCCATAAAATCGAAGTCAATCGGTCTCGCCATTACAGGCTTGCTCCATTTCTAACTATCAACCTGCAACAGGCGCAGCAGGAAATCCGCTTCAAGATGCAACACCTCTTGCGAGGCCAGCGCTTCCTTCGCCGTTTCATTGCCGTGCCAGGAGAATGGGGTCATGAGGATGAAGGCGCGTACCAGTTCAGCACCGCGCAACACAAACGGGAACACCAGGCGCATGCGGCGGACTTCTGTAAACCCGGCCAGGGGCGAAGGGTCTGGGTGAGGACGCACTTCCCGGTAGAGGTGCTGTTTGAGCGAACGCAGGTGGTCCGGCCCCGGGCCCACCTCCAGCAGCTGGCCGCCAGGCTTGAGAATCCGCGCCATCTCGGCACTGTCTGCCGGCGCAAACACCTTCAGCAGGCGGTCAAAGTACTGGTCATGCACCGGCAATCGGAAACTGCTGGCCACAGCAAACTCACATTGCGACTGCCTTTTCGCCGCCCCCCGCACGCCCGGCTTGGCAATATCCACTCCCGCAAGCGCGGCAGGCTCCCAGCCTCGCGCCTGTAGCTGGCGCAGGTAATAACCCTCCCCACAGCCGATGTCCAGCAGGCGCTGCCCTGCACGAAATGGCAGCATCGCCGCGATGGCGCCAGCAAGCTTGTCGTAGTAACCACTGGACAATATCAGCCGCCGTGCCGCCAGCATCTCGGCGGAATCCCCCGGCGCCTTGCTGCGTTTGTGGTGCGCGGGCAGCAGGTTGAGATAGCCTTCTTTTGCCTGGTCAAAACTATGGCCGCTGGTGCAGCGCCAACTGCCATCAAGGGACGTGAGCTCCCCTGCACACAAGGGACAGCGCCAGCAGCCCGCAGCCACTGCGTTGGTATCGATTCCGGATTGTTGCATCGTGGCAGCTCGCCTTGCTCGTCACCTTTTTGTCGGGGCGTGATTATAGGAAAACCGGACGCCTTGTCACTTAACCGGTAACAATGGCGACATACAGCAACCGTCTCAGATGGTCGCGCGTCGCGGTTTTGCCGCGCCCTTCCCGTGCGCCCGCCCACTACCGGACCCGGACAGGATCATTACCGCGGCCTTTTCCGCGATGGCAATCACCGGCGCATTGGTATTGCCACTGATCAGGGTCGGCATGATCGAGGCGTCGACGACCCGCAGACCGTCTACGCCCCGGACTTTCAATTCCTGGTCCACAACCGCCATTTCGTCGCTGCCCATCTTGCAGGTACCGACCGGGTGGTAAATGGATTCGGCATAACGCCGGATAAAGGCGTCGATTTCCGTCTGCTCGGTGAGCGGCTTGTCCGGCAGCCACCAGCGTTTGTGCATCGACGCCAGCGCCGGTTGGCCGAGAATATCGCGCGCCATTGCGAACCCCTCGCGCAACACCTGCATATCCTCTGTACTGGCCAGATAATTGGCCTCTATGCGCGGCAGTGCACGGGGGTCGGTCGAGGCCAGAGTAATCCGGCCCCGGCTCCTCGGACGCAGGTCGCACACATGCAGGGAGTAACCGAAGCCCCGCTCCCGGCGTATGCCGTGCTCAAACAGGGGCGCCGCGGTGAAATGGAACTGCAGGTCCGGCCTGCCGTTCGCCAGGGAACTGCAGGCAAAACCACCCGCCTCGGCGATGTTGGATGTCAGCGGGCCGCTGCCCTTGAACAGGAATTCCGGCAACGTCAGCGCGGTCTTCAACATATGCCCGATATTCAGGGAAAAAGTCACCGGCCCGGTCGCCTCAACCACCTGCGTGATATCGAGGTGGTCCTGCAGGTTGCAGCCAACCCCCGGCAGGTGCATCTGCGCGCCGATTCCCAGGGCGCGCAGGTCGTCAATATGGCCAATGCCGGAAAGCATCAGGATTTGTGGTGACTGTATGGCGCCGGCACACAGGATGACTTCGCGATTCGCGAGGATCTTCTTACCCCCGCGCACCAGCTCGACACCAGAGGCACCGCCATTATTGAACAGTACCCGGGCAACCTGGGCCCCGGTCATGATGCGCAGGTTGTCGCGATCGGCCGCCGGATGCAGGTAGGCTGCGGCACTGGAACAGCGACGCCCGTTACGCTGGGTGACCTGGTAGAGCCCAACACCGAGCTGGGTCTTGCCGTTGAAGTCATCATTGTGCGGGTGGCCGGCCTGCTGGGCCGCCTCGACAAAAGCGCGGCTTGCCGGCGTCATCCAGTTCAGGTCAGAAACACTCAGCGGTCCGCTACTGCTGTGGTAGGCACTGCTGCCACGACTGTTGCCCTCCGCCTTGAGAAAGTAGGGGTACATATCGCGCCAGCCCCACCCTTGGTTACCCTGTGCTTCCCAGTCGTCGTAGTCCTCGCGGGTCCCGCGTATGTAAATCATCGCGTTGATGGAACTGCTGCCACCGAGGGTGCGGCCGCGGGGCCAGAACAGGCGCCGGCCGTCGAGTGCCTGCTCCGGCTCGGTTTCATGGTGCAGGTTGTACCTGGCGCCCGGCACCAGTTGCGCGAGACCCGCCGGCACATGGATCAACGGGCTGTTGTCCGGGCGGCCCGCTTCCAGCAGGCATACGCGGCATTCCGGGTCCGCACTCAGGCGATTCGCCAGTACGCATCCCGCGGATCCCCCGCCGACGATGATGTAATCGAATACTTCCGCTCGTGACATGCGGTCTCCCCTGTCAGCCTTTGGAGCAAAATGCGCCGGCAGGGTATGACAACCGGCACATGAATCAGGCGCAAGCGTAGCAGCCCTGCCGCCATCTCCACCATGACCCAAAATAGCAGGCCGCACCAGCACGGAAATCAACCGTCATGCCCGCAGACAGCAGGCAAGCCCCTATACTGAAACTGTATTTCCGTACCAGCTTTTGGCGAGACCTATGAACCTGCGCAGGGTAATTGCAGTTATCTTCCTGCCACTCACACTAAACGGCTGTGGCTCTATTTCCGGAACACCGGGAGCCGTCTCCGGCAGCCTGTGCGCGGAGCTGCCGGCAATGCTGGACAGCTACCAGCGTGGATTCAGCGACGTAAAAGGCAGTCGCACCACGAGCTCGAGGGTCACCGTGTGGAGCACCAAGGTTGACCTCGTCGGCAAAAGCTGCCAGATCCTGCAATGGGGTGTTGGCCGCGACCAGTATGTGTGCCAGGTGAAATTCAAGGACGAGCAATCCGCCCTCACCCACCGCAGCATGGTGGCGGCCCACGTCGGCCAGTGCCTGGGTTCCGGGTGGGTACGACAGAGAACGGCGCGCGGTGTTGGAGAAGGCAGCAGAGTCATTTACCGGCGCAAGTTAAGTGGCAAACGCGCGGAACAGGTATCCCTGATCGCAGCACCGCGCGGACGCAGAGTGGACGGGGGCTGGAGCAGCTTCCTGATACTGGGCGCCCCCGGGGATCCGGCTACGGCTTACTAGCGCAATCGCTAACCCGGATAGCAGCGCGCGCCCTGTTGTGCGGCCAGTGCAGCGTTTTCCTGCTCCGCGTCGAGCGCGCTCCAGCGCACCAGTGCGATAGCCCGCTCACCAGCAACCTCGAATACGCGATAACCCTGTGACTCAAGTTCTGCGCGCCCGGCGGGGGTCGGAACCAGGGCCACTTTGAATGTACC
Source organism: Biformimicrobium ophioploci (assembly GCF_030270605.1). Lineage (GTDB taxonomy): Bacteria > Pseudomonadota > Gammaproteobacteria > Pseudomonadales > Cellvibrionaceae > Biformimicrobium > Biformimicrobium ophioploci. Next base: position 434,203 of record NZ_BSYJ01000003.1, on the reverse strand, counting down.
TGGCGACTTGAGCTGTGCGGCGCTGCCACGACCCTCCAGGTTTGTCATGCTGGCGAAATTCGATGCCCGCATATCGTAAAGCTGCAGCGACCAGTAACCCGCAAGCCACTCACCTTCAAGCATCACGGGGCCACTGCTCAGGTCAACCAGGCAGGTAGAGTGCAGCAGGTCCGGGCTCGGGCGGACCACGCGACGGTTTTCCGCAGAAGCCTTGTCCGCGGCCAGGAAGCGGTTGACCGCCGCCTTCTCACCCTTGACCGCACCTTCCCAGAGACCGCCCATGATAAATTTCGGCATGGAAAAGATGACAGCAACGTGGACCAGCACCGCGCCACCCAGGGCACACGCCATCCATTTCAGAAAGCTTTTCATCAGCGGCAATCCTCCACGCGGATAACCGGCAGCGGAGCCGATGCAGGACTATCCAGGTAAGCGTCGCCCGGGCCATAGAGGCGCAGGAGCAGGTCAAATTCGTAACGATCGGTCTTGGGCCGACCCTTCGGGATTTCCTTCGCCGGTTCACCAACCGCCAGCCACGCACCCTGCTCCGGGTGCTGCCGCGACAGGGTAATAAAATCCTGCCCACTGGTATCATACACACGGCTGTTAACGCTGTGGTTGGTGTCGTCCCCACGCATCAGGAAGCCGTCCACGCCGTAAACGGTAATACTCCACCAGGCCACGTCCATCTCCGGCACCTCTACCCGGTAGGTACAGCGCAGGCTCAACGGGATACCCGCTGCACTGGTGGCACGGTAGGAAACCGAATATTCCCTGCGCTGCGCCAGCGGGCCGCCGAAGCTGCTCATGGCCCGCATCCAGGGGCCAGCCTCATCAGACGCCGTCAGGGTATTCGCTTTCCAGTCGCCATTTTCGACTGCGTACTTGTCGTACATCTTCAGCAATACAGTGCCGCCACCGGCAAAACCCAGCACCAGCGCCGTCGCAATCGCACTGCCCCAGAAAAAAAATTTTTTCAGCATTATTCCTCGTTATCCTGTCGCTGCAGTTCGAGCACCTCGATGACGCGCTCGCCGCCCTCCCCCGGCTCCGGATAGTGCCAGGTGAGGTTGTATCCGCATAATTTCATCCCGTAAACCCGCCCCGGGGCAGACTGTTGGTATGCCGGGCGCGGGTCCTGGGCCAGCACCTGGCGTATCAGCAGTACCAGGTTCGTATTCCATTCATCCCGGTGTGCCTCTGCAATCCGCTGTACATTCTCAGGCACGCGGACTTCGTACTCCGCGGGCGCCTGGGGCACAAAGTCCAGGCTCGCGTCCGGCAGCGCATCCGCGTAAGGCACGTAGGGCTTGATATCCAGGACCGGGGTGCCGTCCACCAGATCCGCCCCGCCGATCACGATTTCGACCTCCGGCCCGGTGCGCAACTCCAGCAAGCGCACCACAGATAAGCCCAGGTTATTCGGCCGGAAAGGCGAACGCGTTGCCAGGGCACCGATGCGCTGGTTGCCACCCAGTCTTGGTGGCCGCACCCGCGCCTGCCACTGTCCTGCACACTGGTGAAACTGGAAAATCACCCACAGGTGGCTCGCACCTTCCAGCCCCTGTAGCAACTGTGGATCGTTAAACGGAGGCAGCAATACAAGGGATGCGCGGCTGGCGTCCGCCAGCAATGGTTGCCTGGGCACCCCGAACTTTTCCCCAAAACAGGAACGCGTAATCGCTATCGGGGAGAGATTGATGGAAGTAATCACAGGCGTGCTTCAGGGCGATCAGCCCGGGCGCCGGCAGCGCCCAGGCATCCGGGAATCAGATTCCGCCCATGCAGAGGTATTTGATTTCGATGTAGTCATCGATACCGTATTTTGACCCCTCGCGGCCGCTACCGGATTCCTTGACCCCACCGAACGGTGCCATTTCATTGGAAATGATGCCTTCATTGATACCGACCATGCCGTATTCCAGCGCCTCACTGACACGCCAGACGCGGCCGATATCACGTGCATAGAAGTAGGCCGCCAGGCCAAACTCGGTGTCGTTGGCCATCTGCACCGCTTCCTCTTCAGTGCTGAAGCGAACCAGCGGCGCGATGGGGCCGAAGATCTCTTCGCGGAACACACGCATGTCGGAAGAGACATCCTTGAGGATCGTCGGCAGGTAGAAATTGCCACCCAGGTCACCGCTGCTGCCACCGGTTACCACGGTTGCGCCTTTCTGCTGTGCATCCTCTACCATGGCGTGCACGTCTTTGACGGCACGGGCGTGGATCATGGGGCCAACTTCGGTGCCCGCTTCCGCACCGTTACCAACCTTCAGTGCTTTCGCCGCTGCGGCGAATTTCTCGGCGAATTCGTCATACACCGCATCCTGAACCAGGATGCGGTTGGCACAGACACAGGTCTGGCCTGCATTGCGATACTTGGACAACAGCGCGCCCTGCACTGCCTTGTCGATATCCGCATCGTCAAACACGATAAACGGCGCGTTGCCACCCAGCTCCATCGAGGTTTTCTTGACGGTGTCGGCACACTGCGCCATCAGCAACTTGCCAATTGGCGTGGAACCGGTAAACGTCAGCTTGCGCACAATCGGGTTGCTGGTCAGCTCACCGCCGATCTCGCGCGAGTTGCTGCCGCAAACCACGTTGAAGACACCGCTGGGGATACCGGCCTCTTCTGCCAGCACAGCCATGGCCAGTGCAGACAGCGGCGTCTCACTCGCTGGCTTGGCAACAAAAGTACATCCGGCAGCCAGTGCCGGTGCCACCTTGCGGGTGATCATGGCATTGGGGAAGTTCCACGGTGTGATGGAGGCGACCACGCCGACCGGCTGCTTGATCACCACGATACGCTTGTCATTGCTTGGCGGCGCAATGACATCGCCATACATGCGCTTGGCTTCTTCCGCGAACCACTCCAGGTAGTTGGCGCCGTACACAATTTCAGTCTTGGCCTCGGCCAGCGGCTTGCCCTGCTCCGCGGTCAGGATCTTGGCCAGGTCATCGGCATTTGCAAGGATCAGGTCGTACCAGCGGCGCAGAAGGGCTGCACGCTGCTTGACCGGGGTATCGCGCCATGCCGGGTAAGCCCGGTTCGCGGCGTCAATAGCACGCCGGGTTTCGCCAGCACCGACACTTGCCACAGCGGTGATCAGCTCATCGCCCACCGGGTTGGTGACATCCAGGGTGGCGCCCGAGTCGGCATTCACCCACTCCCCGTCGATATAGGACTGGGTGCGCAGCAACGAGGGGTTGTCGAGAGTCAGCATGGAATTCTCCTTATTATGTCCGGTCGGGCGATGCCTGCCCGGCTAACCTTTGGTCAAAATCGAATAATAATTCAAAAAACGGCGAGCTGTCAGCCAGAGCGCCCGCCGCTTGTCCCTATTTTTTCTTTTTCACGAACTTCATCAGGCGGCGCTTTTTCGCCAGCTGGCGCGAGCTCAGCTTGTTCTTCTTGCCCGCATACGGGTTCTCGCCACCGCGGAACTCGATCTTGACCGGAGTTCCGTGCAGGTCCAGCGCGCGACGGAAGGTCTTTTCCAGGTAACGCACGTAATGCGCTGGCACCTGGTCGGTCTGGTTACCGTGGATCACGATGACCGGTGGATTCTGACCGCCAGCATGGGCATAGCGCAACTTGATTCGATGGCCGTGCACCATAGGTGGCTGGTGTTCGCTCACTGCCCACTGCAGGATCCGGGTCAGGTGGTTGGTGCTGAGCTTGTCTGTCGCTGACTGGTATGCCGCCTCGATCGATTCGTACAGGTGACCCACACCGGTGCCGTGCAGCGCCGAGATAAAGTGCGTATCTGCGAAATCAACAAAGCGCAGGCGCCGTTCCAGTTCCTTCTTGATGTAGTCGCGATGATCCGGGTCCAGTCCGTCCCACTTGTTCAGCGCAACCACCAGCGCACGGCCGGACTCGATCACGTTGCCCATGATGTGCAGGTCCTGGTCGACAATGCCCTCGCTGGCATCCATCAGCAGAACCACCACATTGGCATCATTGATCGCCTGCAGCGTCTTGATGATGGAGAATTTCTCCACTGTTTCACGCACATTCTTGCGGCGCCTGACGCCGGCGGTATCGATAATGGTGTAGGGCGTGCCGTTGCGCTCGTAGTTGATATAGATACTGTCGCGGGTGGTACCCGGCATATCGAATACAACCACCCTCTCCTCGCCAAGCAGGCGATTGACCAGAGTGGATTTACCGACATTCGGTCGCCCGACAATCGCGATCTTTACGCCCTTGCCTTCGTCTTCGGCGGCCTCGGTTTCTTCCTGTTCCGGCAGGGCTTCCGAGACCCTTTCCAGCAGGTTGCGCACGCCACGGCCATGCGTCGCCGTGGTGGGAAACAGTTCGCCGATACCCAGCTCGTAAAATGGCGCCAGCGCGATATCCGGGTTCACCCCGTCCACCTTGTTGGCCACCAGGTACGTCGGCTTGGCCCTTACCCGAAGGTGCTGCGCGATCATTTCATCAGCGGGGGTCAGGCCGTCGCGGCAGTCCACCAGGAACAGCACCACATCGGCCTCTTCGATGGCCTGCATGGACTGCTGCGCCATGACCGCATCAATGCCCTCTTCGTCACCGGTAATACCACCAGTGTCGATCAACAGGACCTGGCGACCGTTGATCTCCGCCTCACCGTATTTCCGGTCGCGGGTCAGGCCGGCATAGTTTGCTACCAGCGCATCCCGCGACTTGGTCAGGCGGTTGAACAGGGTCGATTTGCCTACATTAGGCCGCCCGACAAGGGCGATTACTGGCAACATTCAAAAAAACTCATATCGGAAAAATTAACGCCGCCACTACAACTTCAGGCCGGATCGCAATGTCCGGCCTGAAGTTGTAGTGGCGACAGAAACAGAACCGCCCGCATAAAGCGGGCGGCTACAGCGGGTTACCTTTGCGGGATTATCCCGAGGTAACGACCCGTAGTGCCGTCAGCTTGCCGTCATCGCCAAGCACATAGAGCACACCGCTTTCCGCCTGCAGCGGAATCCGCAGCGGGTCCCCCCCGACTTTCTCGCGCCCGAGCAGGCGACCGCTGACCGGATCCAGCAGGTGCAGGTATCCGTCCAGGTCACCGACAACAATGGTGTCGTCAAGAAACGCGGGGCCACTGAGCTGCCGGCGCAGCAGCTGATCGTTGCTCCAGAGCACCTGGCCATCGCGTACATTGAAGGCGCTGACTGTGCCGTCCGCTCCACTCAAGTATACATTGCCCGCCCCGACAGCAACGCTATGGTGGGTTGAAGCGTCACGTGCCCACAGGCCACGACCACCGTCCCGTGACAAGGCAGCAACCCGGCCCTGGTAACTGGCGGCAAAAACCAGGTCACCACGAACAACCGGCACACCGTCAATATCGATCACACGTTCAAGCTCTGAAGTGCCCTGCGCAACAGCCACACGCTGTTCCCAGCGCAAGACGCCATCGTACAGGCCGAGCCCCACCAACTTGCCGTTATCCAGTGCAGCAATAACGGTATCTGCCGAGACCACCGGGGAGCTGGTACCGCGCAGCGTGAGTACCGGCATGTTGGCCGCATAGCGCCACTCAACGGTACCGCTCTGGGCCTGAAGGCCGAGCACTTTACCGTCCAGTGTCTGTACCACCACGATACCGGAAGCCACTGCCGGTGCAGACAGCACCTCGCTCGACAGCTGGGCGCGCCACAGCACGGCGCCATTGCCGGAGTCGACACCAATCACTTCACCGTTGTAGGAGGCAACCACCACAACGCCATCGCCGTAACCGACACCGCCGCCAATATCCTGGCCGAGGTCCACACGCCAGACACGCTCGCCGTCGAAACGATTCAGCGCCATCACGCGACCATCGCTGTCGGCGACATAGATGTTGCTGTCGGAAATGGCCGGGCGCAGCATCGCGTAACGCGCCGTATCAATATCGCCCACCTTCGTCTTCCAGAGCGTTTCCAGGAAGCGGGATTCCTGGATGCTCGGCAAGGGTACCGGGTCAGTATTTTCTTTTTCCTTGTTGGAGGAACAGGCTGCAATGGCCAATGCCAGCAGCAATACACCCAGTTGTTTCAGGGAGTTTGTCATTATTCGGATTCCTTGGCCGACTCCGTTGATTCTTCATCCGTTGCGGCACCGTCAGTGGCGCCCTCACCCAGGCCCTTGATCTTCAACTCGATCAGCTGCGCGCTGTTCGCCTGGGCTGGCAGCAGCTTGTCCAGTGCCAGCTGGTAAGCGGCACGCGCCTCACGGACCTTGCCCTGGCGCGCGAGAATATCGCCGCGGGTTTCCGCGTACAGGGCGGTAAAGGACTCAGGTACGTCGCCCTGAACCAGCGCTAGCGCCTGGTCCAGTTCGCCACGGCCGGCAAGCGCTGAAGCCAGGCGGCGCTTGGCAACCAGCTTCAATACTTCTTCCGAGCCGTTATCCACCACCCACTGGAGCTCGCGCACAGCGGTTTCCAGGTCATTGGCCTGGGCGGCCTGGCCCGCCAGGGTCAAAGCTGCCTGGCTTGCGTAAATTCGATCCCCGAACTGCTGCTTGAGTTCCGCGGCGATACGGGTTGCGTCGCCAGACTCCCCGCCCTGCCCGGCAGACTCAATGCCGCGGGTAAATTGCTGGTAGAGGTTGGAAGCGGTTTCCGCCTGGGTGCGCTCATGCTTCTGCCAGCCCTGGTAACCGAAATAACCTGCCAGCGCGAGCACTACACCAAAGACAACACTACGGCCGTTCTCGTTCCACCAGCGCTTTAGCGTTTCAATTTGTTCTTCTTCTGTAAGATGGTCAGCCACTTTTTACTCCAATCACTTCCACTATTTTTATCTTGACGCCGCAACATCCGGCGCTTTTGCAGAAAAGGTTTACTCGGTACCGCTACGCAGGAAATCTGCCAGCTCGGCAATCCCGACCGATGCCTGAGCCTCATCACTGCGCAGGAACTTGACCCCGATATTGCCCTCGGCGACTTCATTCTCGCCAAGGATCAGGGCGACATCGGCGCCGCTCTTGTCAGCTTTCTTCATCTGGCTCTTGAAGCTGCCTCCGCCACAGTGCACCAGCAGCCGTAGCCACGGCAGTTCCGAACGCAGGTTTTCCGCGATGGCAAAGGCCTCAGCCTGCACATTACCAACAGCAACAAGGTACGCATCGACCTGGCACTCGATACCCTCGGGAATCATTTCCAGGGTTTCCAGCATCAGCACCAGGCGCTCGATCCCCAGGCCGAAGCCTACAGCACAGGTCGGCTTGCCGCCCAGCTGCTCGACCAGGCCATCATAGCGGCCGCCACCACAGACAGTGCCCTGGGCGCCGAGGCTTTCGGTCACCCACTCGAACACGGTCTTGCCATAGTAGTCCAGCCCCCGCACCAGACGCGGATTCACCTCATAGGCGATTCCGGCGGCGTCCAGCATGGCCTTGAGCTGCTCGAAATGTGCCTTCGATTCCTCATCGAGGAAATCCAGCAGGGATGGTGCAGAAGCGAGAATCGACTGGGTCTGCTCGCTCTTGCTATCGAGAATTCTAAGAGGGTTCTTGTCCAGGCGACGCTGGCTGTCCCCGTCGAGTTCATCCTTGTGCGCGGTCAGGTAGGCGACCAGCGCCTCGCGATAGGCTGCGCGGCTTTCGGCCGAGCCCAGCGAGTTGATCTGCAGCGATACATGCTGGTCAATGCCGAGCTCCTGCCACAGGCGGGCGCTCAGCATCAGGATTTCAGCATCCGCGTCCGGCGTGTCGATGCCGAATACCTCGACACCGAACTGATGGAACTGGCGCAGGCGGCCTTTTTGCGGCTTCTCGTAACGGAACATCGGGCCCATGTACCAGAGGCGCTGGGTCTGGTTGTGCAACAGGCCGTTTTCCTGGCAGGCACGCACGCAACCTGCCGTTCCCTCCGGGCGCATGGTCACGCTGCGTCCACCCTTGTCCTCAAAGGTGTACATCTCTTTCTCGACGATGTCCGTGGCTTCACCCACGGCACGCGCAAACAGCTGGGTCTGCTCGAGAATAGGGAAACGGATCTCGCTATATCCGTAGCGGCCGAAAACATCGGTCACGACGCTCTCAACGTACTGCCAGACCGGAGAGCGCTCCGGTGTCAGGTCGTTCATGCCCTTGATGGCAGATAACTCTTTCAATGTTGTTCCTTACTCTAATTCCTTGCCCCGGCGCCTGAACGCCGGGCCTCTGCCGCGGTTCAGGCCTTGGCGATCAGGTCCTTTTCCTGCTCTTCCTTGGCTGCCGCACGCGCGCGAATCAGGCGCTCCAGGTCATCCACCAGGGTCTCGCTCTTGAGCTTGTGATCCGGCTGACCATCGATATAGATGGCGTGGCTCGGAGTGCCCCCGGCCAGGCCGATATCCGCCTCTTTGGCCTCACCCGGGCCGTTCACGATACAGCCGATCACCGCCACATCCAGCGGGGTGGTCACGTCCTCAAGACGCGTCTCCAGCTCATTCATGGTCTTGACCACATCGAAGTTCTGGCGCGAGCAGCTGGGGCAGGCAATAAAGTTCACCCCTTTCGAGCGCAGGCGCAGGCTCTTCAGCAAATCCCAACCGACCTTCACTTCCTCGACCGGATCAGCGGCCAGGGAGATACGCAGGGTATCGCCAATACCGTCCAGCAGCAGCGCGCCCAGCCCGACTGCGGACTTGACCGTACCGCCGCGCAGGCCACCGGCCTCAGTGATGCCGAGGTGCAGCGGCTGCTCGATCTGGGTGGCCAGCTTGCGGTAGGCCGCGGTCGCCATGAAGATGTCCGAGGCCTTGACGCTGACCTTGAAGTTCTGGAAATCGTACTGGTCCAGGTAATCGACGTGACGCATGGCCGACTCGACCAGTGCATCCGGGGTCGGCTCACCGTATTTTTTCTGCAGATCCTTTTCCAGCGACCCACCGTTGACCCCGATACGGATCGGGATGTTCAGGTCACGCGCCTTGTCTACCACCGCGCGAATACGCTTTTCACGGCCGATATTGCCCGGGTTGATGCGCAGGCAATCCACGCCCAGGTCGGCGACACGCAGTGCGATGCGGTAGTCGAAGTGGATATCGGCCACCAGCGGCACTGACACCTGCTGGCGAATGGCCCCGAAGGCCTCTGCCGCATCCATGGTCGGCACCGACACGCGCACAATATCCGCGCCGGCCGCTTCCAGCCGGCGAATCTGCTCAACCGTAGCGGCGACATCGCAGGTGTCGGTATTGGTCATGCTCTGCACGGAAATCGGTGCATCGCCACCTACCGGGACCTTGCCAACCCAGATCTTGCGGGATTTGCGCCGAACAATGGGCGATTCAAACTGCATGGGACTCCTGAAACAGGCTCAACGATTTTTCAGGGGCGGATTATAGAGGGGATGGGTCGCGGCGGCTATGGGCGCCCCCGCGATAGCGATCAGTTACCAACGGTCAGGGTTCGGGTACGACGCCCCGGTCGGGGTGCCACATCAACCACACTGCCGCGATATATGGCCGTGACCACCGCGGCATGGCCCAACTTGAGCGTATAGGGCGCCTGTCCCTGCAGGGTGACGCTGTCGCCGGCATTCCTGATCCCTTCCAGCAGCACCTGGCCCTGTGCATCACTGACCTCTAGCCAGCACTCGTCCGAGAAGCTGAGCTGCAGGTCGCCTGCGGCGATCTCTGTACGGGTCTCCGCGGCCGACCCTGTGGCGGGCACTGCGGCTGATACTGTCGCCGACTGCTGCTCAGCCGGGGCCGCAACCACCACCGGAACCACCCGTGCTTCAGCCGGCGTTTGCTCCCGATAGCCGGGCTCGATCACAGGCTCGGCTTCTGGTGCCGCCACCACCGAGGCAGTTTCGCGCGCGGCCGGCAGCGCTTCGGCCAGCTCCTCCTCTGGTTCCAGTGCCAGGGCACCCAGCTCGGCATCCGTTACCGGGGGTATTTCCAGCACCGCTTCACGCTGGACAGACTCCACCGCCAGCGGACTGTCCCGCTCAGCAGAGACTTGCTCAAGGCTCTCGTCAGCGGCGGAATCCGGCAGCGCCTGTGGCGGGGCCATCTCACGCGCGGTACTCCACCAGAAACCGGCAATCAACAACCCGGCGAGCAGCAGCAACAGGCCGCTGCCCAGCCCGCTTTTCCCACCAGCCGCACGCGCGCTTTCCACAACCTTGCGCGACTCCACTTCCTCCCGGCTGTAGCCTTCCAGGCCGGCCAGCAAGGGGGCTGGATCGGCTTCCAGATACTTGCAGGCACTACGCAGGTACCCGCGCACATAGGTGAAACCCGCGAGGCGCTCATACTGGTCGGATTCCAGCTGTGACAACACGGTGGGGGTCACACACAGGATCTTGGCCAACTGCTCGCGGGAGACACCGGCCGCCTCGCGCAGGCGGCGCAGCTGCGTACCTGGAGTCGGGTCATGAGCGTCGTCTGCAGGGGACTCTGCCGCACCCGCGGTCGCAATATCTGCGACAACCATCTCGCTATCAGTCATTGTTCTTCGATCTCTGGTATTCCAGGTTTTCCTGCGAGTAGGGGTACAGATTCTTCAGTGCCAGCGCATAACTGGCTTCGCGGTCGCGATTGCCGAATATCTGCTCGATCCTGATACCGATCAGAAGCGATCTCGGGGTGGGGCGGCTCGCGCGGTTGAACTGGTCCAGGTAGCGCTTGGCCAGAGAGTAAGCGCCATCTTCAAATTTCAGCTCGGCCATCTCAATCAGCGCCATGGTCAGGCCGGGGTCCAGCGCCAGCGCCTTGGTGAAAGCACCCTCGGCGCGCTCGCGGTTGCCCAGCTTGAGCGCACTGCGGCCCAGATTGGTCAGGGCAAACGAGCGGCGATTGTAATCCAGGTCATCGGAGGCTTTCCTGAATTGCTCGTAGGCATCTTCAAAGCGGCCCTGCCCGTACAGGAACACGCCGTAGTTGACACGCGCCATGGAGAAACGGGAATCGGCCCGCAGGGCCTTCTTGAAAAACTGTTCCGCGACTTCTTTTTCACCCTCGGCCTGGTACACAAGTGCAAAGCCATGCATCGCAGCAGGGTCACGCTTGTCCAGCTTCAGCGCCTCCTGAAAGTGGTAGCGGGCGGAATCGCGGTTATTTGCCTGGAGGTAACGCAGGCCCATTTCCACATGTTTTTCCTGGGCCTGGTCCAGATCAACCGGCTTGCGTCGGGGCTCCAGGTCCCCGGTGGTGACGCAGCCGGCCAGAACGGCACTGAAAAACATTAAAGTGAGGAGTCGTCCAGCGTGCGCAAAACCGGCCGTTGAGAACATTATCGATACCCTGCTGCAGGGGGCCTTCTGCCCCCGGATTCAAACTGCTTATTGTTGTTTTGCGACCCGGCCCCTCAGGAACCAATCAGCCTTACCGGCTGCTCCAGATCGCGGTCATCGCGCTGCGCACGGTAGCGCTCACTGCGTCGGGTACGGTCGTTGACCGAGCCCGCCAGCTGGCCACAGGCGGCATCGATGTCGTCACCGCGGGTGGTGCGGACCGTAACGATGAAGCCCTTATCCACCAGAATTTTCTGGAAACGATGCAGCGCGTTGTTGCTAACCCGCTCGTAATCAGACAGGTCGAACGGGTTAAACGGTATGAGATTAATCTTTACCGGCACATCCTTCAACAGCTCAGCCAGCTGATGGGCGTGCTCGGGGCGGTCATTGACCTCCTTGATCAACGTGTACTCGATGGTCATCTTGCGGCGCTGGTCGGGCATCTTGTCGATATAGCGCTTGGCGCTGTCCAGCAACATCGCGATCGGGTACTTCTTGTTGATCGGCACCAGCTCGTTGCGCAGCGCGTCGTTGGGTGCGTGCAGGGAGATGGCCAGGCTCACATCGGTCACCTCTGCCAGGCGATCCAGGGCCGGCACCACGCCGGATGTGGAAAGGGTCACGCGACGCTTGGAAATGCCGTAGGCATTGTCCTCCATCATCAGGTTCATGGAGTCCACGACATTGTCGAAGTTCAGCAGCGGCTCGCCCATACCCATCATCACCACATTGGTGACCTTGCGTGGGCCATTGGCCTCCAGCTGCCCGAATGACTTACAGGCGATCCATACCTGGCCAATAATCTCGGCCGCGCTCAGGTCGCGGTTGAAGCCCTGCTTGCCGGTGGAGCAGAAGCTGCAATCCAGAGAACAGCCCACCTGCGAGGAAACACACAGGGTACCGCGGTCGCCATCAGGGATATAGACGGTTTCCACTGCACTGCCGCCATCCACACGGATCAGCCACTTGCGTGTGCCATCGGCAGAATCGAGCTGTTGCAGCACTTCCGGCGGACGGATCTCCGCCACTTCGGACAACTTCGCCCGCAGCGCCTTGCTGACGTTGCTCATCTGCTCAAAGTCATCGGCGCCGTACTGGTGAATCCACTTGAGCACCTGCACAGCACGGAACGGCTTTTCTCCCAACTCAGAAAAGAACACCTTCAGCTTGTCCAGGGACATGCCGAGCAGGTTTGCCTTTTGCTGGTTCGGGTTGACGGTCTGTGCTTCGGTCATGGAATCACTCTCTCGTATATCTTGCATACATCGCAGGAAACGGCAGTATCAGGGGTTTTCACGCCCGAAGGAGCGCGAAAGCGGAAGCGGCTCCACTGACGGGAAAGCCGCTTCCGGGTACGCACGAATTAACGCGCGCAGATTTCTTCAGCAGAGAAGAAGTAAGCCACTTCACGCTCGGCGGAAGTTGCAGAGTCAGAACCGTGAACAGCATTCGCATCGATGCTGTCAGCGAAGTCAGCACGGATGGTGCCGGCGTCAGCTTCTTTCGGGTTGGTGGCACCCATCAGCTCGCGATTCTTCAGGATTGCGCCTTCACCTTCCAGCACCTGAACAACAACCGGGCCAGAAGTCATGAACTCAACCAGTGCGCCGAAGAACGGGCGCTCCTTGTGCTCAGCGTAAAAGCCTTCAGCTTTTTCTTGGGACAGCTGCACCATCTTCATGGCAACGATCTTCAGGCCCGCTTTCTCGAAACGGGTTTCGATCTCGCCGATCACGTTCTTGGCTACTGCGTCCGGCTTGATGATGGACAGGGTGCGTTCTACTGCCATGGAAATTCTCCAATTCCTTAAGGTTGGGTTTTGCAAAAACACTCTGCAAAACGGGTCATCAACTTTTCGGCTCGCCGGTCACGAATCTGCCGGCATCCGAAAGATTAAGGGGGCTGCCCTGCCGGACAACCCCCCTGTAACTTGCCGTGTCACCACGCGCTGCGTCTATTTTTTGTACACAGGGCGCCACGGGGGCGCGCATTATACGCGATATTCCTCTGACTATAAATTATTCGCAAAACCGACTGGTCAGTAGCAGCCCGCTGATTCAGTCCTGCTCTTCGATCCAGGCTGCCTGGATGGCTTCCAGAATCTTCTCGCCGCAGCGATCCGGGTCGTCGTTGAAGCCTTCCAGCGCAATTACCCAGTTGCGCAGATCGACAAAATTAACGTAAGTCGGGTCCACATCCGGGTGCGCCTCGGACAATTCGATGGCGATATCCTGAATGTCAGTCCATTTCAGTTCCATTGTGCTTCCCTCATGCATACACAGCCACAACGAGCAAGGTAGCTTCTCCCTAATGCTTTTCGGAAACCTGGTTGATGGTGTACTTCGGAATCTCCACCACCAGGTCGTCATCGGCCACCACCGCCTGGCAGGACAGGCGTGAGTCCGGCTCCAGCCCCCAGGCCTTGTCGAGCAGATCCTCTTCCAACTCGTCCAGTTCATTCAGGGTATCGAAACCCTCGCGCACGATGACATGGCAGGTGGTGCAGGCACAGGACTTCTCGCAGGCGTGCTCGATTTCAATATCGTTGCGCAGCGCGGCGTCGCAGATAGTCTCACCTTTACTGGCCTCGATTACCGCGCCTTCCGGGCACAGCTCCACGTGCGGTAAAAATACGATCTTCGGCATGTCGTTGGTTACTCCCCGCCTTCAAATTCGTCCAGGGAATGCCCGGCCATGGCGCGCTTGATGGAACTATCCATGCGCCGTGCGGCAAATTCACCAGACAGGTCATTCAGTTTTTCAATTTCATTGTTGATAGTGTCAGCGTCACCGCTGTTATGCGCCTGTTGCAGCTTGAGCATGCCCTGCTCCAGTTCCGCCAGCTCGGCATCATTCAGCAGCTCGGCACCATTCTCCCTGAGCGCCGCGATCAGCGCTTCCAGCACACGCTCGGCCTCGACCTGCGCCTCTCGCAGTGCGCGTGCGGCCATATCGTCGCCAGCGTGGGTGTAGGAGTCCCGCAGCATCTGCGCAACGGTGTCGTCGTCGAGCCCGTAGGAAGGCTTGACCGTCACTTCTGCTGCCACGCCGCTGCTCTTCTCTACTGCACTGACGGACAGCAGGCCATCGGCATCCACCTGGAAGGTCACGCGCACATGGGCCGCGCCGGCCACCATCGGCGGGATGCCGCGCAGCTCGAAGCGCGCCAGGGACCGGCAATCAGAAACCAGTTCGCGCTCGCCCTGCACCACGTGAATGGACATGGCGGTCTGGCCGTCCTTGAAGGTGGTGAACTCCTGCGCCTTGGCGACCGGTATGGTGGTATTGCGATGAATCACTTTTTCCGCGAGGCCACCCATGGTTTCCAGTCCGAGGGACAACGGAATCACATCCAGCAGCAGCATGTCGTCGCCGGACTTGTTGCCCACCAGCACATCCGCCTGTACCGCAGCACCCAGCGCTACCACCTGGTCCGGGTCGATATCGGTCAGTGGCTCGCGCCCGAAAAATTCCGCCACCCGCTCGCGCACACGCAGCGTTCGAGTGGATCCGCCCACCATGACCACATTGTCAATTTCGGAAGCTTTCTTGCCCGCGTCACGCAGGGCACGCTTGCAAGCTCGCAGGGTCTTGTCGATCAGGCTATCGAGCAGTGAAGCCATCAGCGCCCGGTCGAGGGTGCCCTGCCAATCGCCAAAACACACATCCACCTCAGCTTCCGTGCCAAGGGCTTCCTTGGCCGCGCAGGCTGCGTCCAGCAGCCGACGCTGCTGGCCCGGGTCCAGGTCAACGCCGAGACCCGCCTGCTCGATAATCCAGCCGGCAATCGCGCGATCAAAATCATCGCCGCCGAGTGCGCTGTCACCACCAGTGGAAAGTACCTCAAACACCCCCTTGGTGAGGTGCAGGATCGAGATATCAAAGGTACCGCCGCCAAGGTCGTAGACGGCAATCACGCCCTCGCCTTCGCGGTCCAGGCCATAAGCCACCGCTGCAGCGGTGGGCTCATTCAACAGGCGCAGGACGTGCAATCCCGCCAGGCGTGCCGCATCTTTGGTTGCCTGGCGCTGCGCGTCATCGAAATAGGCAGGCACCGTGATCACGGCGCCGTCGAGCTTGCCACCGAGCTCCTCTTCACCGCGTGCGGCCAGCACCTTGAGGATTTCAGCAGAAACCTGCACCGGATTGACCTTGCCCGCGCAAGTCTCGATGGAAGGCATTCCACCCTTGTCCGCCGCAAACCGGTATGGCAGCTGCTCGCCAAGACTCTTGACGTCGGCAAGGCCGCGTCCCATCAGTCGCTTGACAGACAGGATGGTGTTGTACGGATCCTGTGCAGCGCCGGCTTTCGCTTCCGCGCCGACTTCCACACCATCGGACGTGTATCGAACAGCCGAGGGCACGATCACCTTGCCAGCAGCATCCGGCATTGCCCGCGGCCTATCGCCGAGGATGGTGGCCACCAGAGAGTTGGTTGTGCCCAGGTCAATGCCGACCGCGCGCTTGCGCGCATGCGGTTCAGGAGACTGGCCGGGTTCGGAAATTTGCAGTAGCACCATGGGAATCGCGTTTCAAACAGGTCTTTGGTCAGGGACGAACAACGCCGTGCGTCAGTCGTCAAACAACTGCGCTTCCAGGTCTTCGGCCTGGTGGCGCAACTTGAACAGGAACTGCAGTCGCGCCAGGGTCGCTTCCGCGGCGGGGTAGTCTGCAGACTCATACAGTTCCGTAAAGGTTTCTTCTTCCCTGTGCAGCAGGTCTTCAACCTCCTCCATCAGGGCTTCCAGCGCCCGTTCCGGGTCGGATGCCGAACGCACCGCCTCCAGCTCCTCGCGCAGCGCCATCTGCTGCATGAGGAAATCCATATCTGCGGTTGTCTGGTTCGCGCTGATTTCCAGGCCGGCCATTTTCAGAAGGTAGGCCGCGCGCAATGCAGGGTCGGTCAGCGTGGTGTGGGCATCGTTGACCAGCGCCGCGGCCTCCTCGGCCAGGCGCCGCTCCCGCGGCGTGCCGGAGGCAAAACGGTCCGGGTGCACCTGCTGCTGCAGCTGGCGCAGCTTGCCGGCCAGCGCGCGGGTATCGATCCGGTAGGTAGGTTCCAGGCCAAAGATCTGAAAGTAATTCTGGTTACCATCTATGAATGACATGGCTGGCTCTGGTCCGGTTTGGGATGTCTGGAGTGTCCGCGCAGCACTTGGAGCGAGCTGCGCGGGCTGGCATCAAACGTGAAAACTCTCGCCGCAACCGCACTGGTTTTTCACATTCGGGTTGGTGAACTGAAAGCCCTCGTTGAGGCCTTCCT
Source organism: Biformimicrobium ophioploci (assembly GCF_030270605.1). GTDB lineage: Bacteria > Pseudomonadota > Gammaproteobacteria > Pseudomonadales > Cellvibrionaceae > Biformimicrobium > Biformimicrobium ophioploci. Next base: position 417,736 of record NZ_BSYJ01000003.1, on the reverse strand, counting down.
TGACGAAATCCAGCTCGGTTCCGTCAAGGTATACAAAACTTTTCGGGTCGACCACCAGCTTTACACCGCCGGCTTCGAAGACCTCGTCTTCATCGGCAACGTCGTCGACAAACTCAAGCACATAAGACAGCCCTGAGCAGCCCGCCGTCTTGATGCCTACCCGAATGCCAATGCCCTTGCCGCGCTCCGCCAGCTGCCGTGCAACGTGTACCTGCGCGGCCTCGGTCATGGTTAGTGCCATCAGTTCTACCTCAATCCTTCGCTGTCACTTACTCGCTGACAGTCTCGCCACGCTTGGTGCGAATATCGCGAACCGCTGCCTTGATGGCATCTTCTGCCAGCACAGAACAGTGGATCTTGACCGGCGGCAATGCCAGCTCTTCTGCAATCGCGGTATTTTTGATCTCCGCTGCCTCATCCAGGGTCTTGCCTTTTACCCATTCAGTCAGCAGTGAACTGGACGCAATCGCAGAACCACAGCCATAAGTCTTGAACTTGGCATCTTCGATCACACCGTTATCGTCTACCTTGATCTGCAGGCGCATGACGTCACCACAAGCGGGCGCGCCGACCATGCCGGTACCGACGTGATCGTCGTTGTCATCCATGCGACCGACATTGCGCGGATTTTCGTAGTGATCAATTACTTTGTCGCTATAGGCCATGATGTTTTCCTCCTACGAAATTAGTGGGCAGCCCACTCAATAGTGTTCAGGTCGATACCGTCCTTGTACATATCCCACAACGGGGACAGTTCACGCAGTTTTTCTACCGCTGTGCGAACTTCGGCCGCTGCCCTGTCGACGTCACTTTCCGTAGTGAAACGTCCAAAACTGAAGCGCAGTGAGCTGTGAGCCAGCTCGTCATTGACGCCAAGCGCACGCAGCACGTAACTGGGCTCCAGGCTCGCGGAAGTACAGGCCGAACCGGAGGACATCGCCAGGTCTTTCAGCGACATGATCAGGCTCTCGCCTTCCACGAAGGCAAAGCTCACATTCAGGTTGTGCGGCACTCGCTGCTCGAAGGAGCCATTCACATGGACTTCTTCCATATCCTTGATCTGGTCCCAGAAGCGATTGCGCAGTGCGAGCACATGCTCGTATTCTGCCGCCATCTCTTCGCGGGCAATGCGCGCTGCCTCACCCATACCCACGATCTGGTGGGTGGGCAGGGTGCCGGAACGCATACCGCGCTCGTGGCCGCCACCGTGCATCTGCGCTTCGAGGCGTACACGCGGCTTACGACGCACGTACAGCGCGCCAATGCCTTTCGGGCCATACATCTTGTGTGCAGACAGGGACATCAGGTCCACCTGCAATTCCTGCAGGTTGATCGGCACCTTGCCCGGGCTTTGGGCCGCATCCACGTGGAAAATTACTTTGTGCTCACGGCACAGTGCACCGATCGCTGCAATATCGTTGATAACGCCAATCTCGTTATTGACGTGCATCAGGCTGACAAGGATGGTGTCATCGCGCAGGGCCTCAGCGACCTGCTCCGGGTAGACAATACCGTCTTCACGGGGATTCAGGTAAGTCACCTCAAAGCCTTCACGCTCCAGCTGGCGACAGGTGTCCAGGACAGCCTTGTGCTCGATCTTCGAGGTGATGATGTGCTTGCCCTTCTTGCTGTAGAAGTGTGCAGCACCCTTGATCGCCAGGTTGTCAGACTCTGTCGCACCACTGGTCCATACGATCTCGCGCGGATCAGCATTGAGCAGGTCTGCGACGTGCTTGCGCGCGTCCTCCACGGCCGCCTCGGCATGCCAGCCGTATGCGTGTGAGCGGGACGCCGGGTTACCGAAGTTACCTTCAAGCGTCATGCACTCCGCCATTTTCTTGGCGACGCGCGGATCCACCGGAGTGGTCGCAGCGTAATCTAAATAAATCGGAAGCTTCATGCTGGCCTCACAAACCTCGGTCTCTAAAAACCGGCCGCCCTCAGGGCCCGCCGATGATTTCAATTTTCTGTTCGATATCCTGCGCCGCCAGCTCCTTCTCGTGCTGGCGCTGGGCGACCTGCTGTACGTCCGCGCGAGCCACCAGTCCGGAGAGGCTGATGCCACTCAGGAACACATGGATCTGGTCGCTCAGGTCGCTCCAAAGGTGGTGCGTCAGGCATTTCTCGCCGGAAGCGCAGCCACTGCCGCGACCACAATTGGTCGCATCCACCGACTCATTGACCGCATCAATGATCTCGGCGACATGTATGTCGTCGCTGCCCCGTGCCAGCCGGTAACCGCCGCCGGGCCCGCGTACGCTGGACACCAGCTCGGCCTGGCGTAACTTGGAAAACAGCTGCTCGAGGTAGGACAGCGATATGTCCTGTCTCTGGGCGATATCGGACAGGCTGATTGGGCCTTTCTCACCATGCAGGGCCAGATCCAGCATTGCCGTGACCGCGTATCGCCCTTTGGTTGTCAATCGCATGGAGCCTCCGCCTGTGACTCTACCCGTTGCTAAACGGCGCGGAGTATGAAATACCCCACCTCTATAGTCAAGTATATAACCAACTAAAACAGTCGGGTATTTGGTCCCGTCTATTTATTCTGGCTATCGCCACCCTTGGAGTAATAGATAAAATTGCGAATTGAGGTGAGTACCCCGCGCAGGATACCCAGTTCCATATCATCCGGACGCACTCGACTGTACAGTCGACGCAGGCGCACCATGGTCTGGCGCGGGTTGTCCGGCTCCAGGAACCCGAGGGTTTCAAGCGTCTCCTGCAGATGCTCGAAATAAGCTTCCAGTTCCTGCTGGCGCGCCGGCGGGCGATCCCAGTCGGTGTACTCAAGCGCCTTGCCCTGCTCGGCCTCCAGGTGCGCAACCCGCATTTCGTAAGCCAGCACCTGCACCGCAGTCGCCAGGTTCAGTGAGCTGTACTCCGGGTTGGAGGGAATGTGCACGTGGTAGTTACAACGTTGCAGCTCCTCGTTGGTCAGGCCGCGGTCTTCGCGCCCGAACACAATGGCTACCGGGTGCTCTGCTGCCTCCGCCACCGCGCGCTCCCCGCACTGGCGCGGGGTCAGCAATGGCCAGGGGATCCGGCGCTCGCGGGCACTGGTTGCCACCACCAGGCCACAATCCGCAACCGCCTCCTCCAGCGTGTCCACCACCACAGCGGTGTCCAACAGGTCAGCGGCATTGGAGGCGCGCCACACCGCATTGGCTGCAGGGAATTCCCGCGGCGCAACCAGGTACAACTGCACTAGCCCCATGTTCTTCAGGGCCCTTGCCGCACCGCCGATATTGCCGGGATGGGCCGTATTGACCAGAACGATACGAATATTGTGAAGGGGGGAATCAGCCATATCTTCGCCAGCGGACCTAAATTACTCGAATGGACAACCTTGATCGGGCGCGGAGTGTAGCAAAATGCGACCGCCTACTATAGTAGTGTGCCCTCGCTGCGCAGGCCCCGTCGGAGCACTCCGCCCGGTCACCGCGTCAATACTTGCCCGGCGGCCCCGGTTTGTTGCTACAATGCGCGCCGCTCGCGCCGGGCTACCGGCAATGCCGGGCCGTTCTTTCTAAAGTTGTCTTGTGGCAGTCCGCTGCCAACCGTCCACCACCGGGCGCACGCATTCGTGCCCGATCAGTCAGGTATTGATGTTTTATGGAACCGATGCTGAATATTGCCCTGCGCGCCGCGCGCAGCGCCGCAACCCTTATCGAACGCGCCTGGGAACGCACCGACGTTCTGAGCTTTGAGGAAAAAGGACGGAACGACTTCGTCACCGAAGTCGACAAGGCAAGTGAGCAGGAGCTCATCTACCACCTGCGCAAGGCATACCCCAAGCACAGCTTCCGCGCCGAGGAAAGCGGCCTGATTGAAGGCGCAGACCCGGATTACGAGTGGATCATTGACCCGCTCGACGGCACTACCAATTTCATCCACGGCATCCCGCAGTTCGCGATCTCCATTGCCTGCCGCTACCGCGGCCAGATCGAGCACGCCGTGGTCCTCGACCCGATCAAGCGCGAGGAATTCACTGCAAGCCGCGGCCGCGGCGCCACACTGAACGGCCGCAGGATCCGCGTTTCCAAGCGCCCCGGCCTGGACGGCGCCCTGATCGGCACCGGTATCCCGTTCAACGGATACTCCTACGAAAATATCGCGCCGTACCTGGCCGCACTCAGTGAAATTGCAGGTAAGACTGCGGGCATCCGCCGCCCGGGCGCCGCTGCACTGGACCTGGCCTATGTTGCGGCCGGCCGTTTTGACGGCTTCTGGGAAATGAACCTCAACAGCTGGGATATCGCAGCCGGCAGCCTGCTGGTGCGCGAGGCTGGTGGCCTCTCCAGTGACTTCAAGGGTGGTAACGGTTACCTGGAAAGCGGCGATATCGTGTGCGGCAGCCCGAAAGTATTCAAACCACTGCTGCAGATTGTCGGCAAGCACATGGGCAAACTGCGCTAAACCACCGACTCTTCCTCCGCGGCGACCACCGTCGCGGGGGACGCGGCTGGCGCGAGGCAGCGCGCCAGGACAGAAACAAGCAACGGCATCTCTATGGGACGCCCGAGCTGGGCCGCAAACTGCCCATCATGCTGCTGCGCCAGGGCCCCCAGGGCAACGACCGGAATGCCACGCGTGCACTCATCTGCATTGAGGATTTCAAGCAGGCTCTCTGTACTCATCCCCGGCGCTGAAGTGTCCAGCAGCAGCACATCAGGCGGCCGTGTGCGCGCGACAAACAGTGCCTCGACCGCATCGGAAACGCACTCCAGCTCCGCCTGGGGGAAACGCCTGAACAAACGCTCCAGCAGGCGTGCGTTGGCAGGCTTGTCATCGACATAGAGCAGTCGGCAGGCTGGCAGACGGACTACCCGCTCCACCCCTGGCGCCCTTGCCGCGGTCTCCGGCGGTGCGTCCACCAGAGGGAAGTCGACCCAGAACACCGAACCCTGGCCGGGATGACTTTCGAAATCGATACTGCCACCCATACCCTCGGTCAAGCGTCGCGTGATTGCGAGGCCGATGCCGGTGCCCTCGACATCGCCGGCTTCCGCACCCAGCCGGTTAAACGGCTCGAACACCTTATCCCTGAGCTCGGTCGGGATTCCTATACCGGTATCCATCACGCTTAACCGCAGCACACGCTTGGCCTGCAGGCTGAGACTGATTGCGACGCGACCGCCCGGTACATTGTATTTAACCGCATTCCCCACAAGGTTCACTACGATCTGCTTGAGCCTCACAGGATCCGCGCCCACATATGCCTGGCGCCACTCTGCCTCATCAAATTCCAGCGTCACCTTGCGCGCTTCCGCGAGCGGTACCAGCAGCGCCGCGCTCTCCCGAATCAGCTGCGCAGGATTGACGGCGGTAACCGCTGTTGCCAGCTCCTCGACATCGATCCTGGCAAGATCCATCACATCATCCACAAGGTGCAGCAGGTGTTTACCGGCGCGACGTATTTCAAAAATCTGCTCGCGCTGCTCAGGAGTCAGCTTCTGGTCGTGATCGAACAGCTGCGAATAGCCCAGAATCGCATTGAGCGGCGTTTTAAGTTCGTGCCCGAGGCTCGAAAGCAATGTTGCCTGGGTGTGCGCCAAACGCGACTCGCGCTCGCTCTGGCGCAGAAGCTGGCTCTGGCGGGTAGAGGTAATATCCTGGGTGGTACCCGTGATCCGTTCAGGCTGGCCATTCTCGTCGAGCCTCAGGTGGGCCCGCGCCCGGTACCAGAGCAAGCGGCCGCTGAGATGACGCACCTGAAACTCGACCACAAACGGGCGCTTGTTCTGTGCATTGTCCTGCACCGCCTGTTCGATCCGTGCAAACTGTTCGGCATCCAGGTGCTGCCGCAGGAACTCCGCATCCGGTTGCTCCGGCATATTCTCTCCGGTGTAACCCAGCGCCTCGAAGCAGCCCACGGACCAAATCAGACGCCCACTCGGAATATCCCACTCCCACAGACCGTCACCCACTGCGGTGATTGCGGAGGAGATTTTCTCCGCCTGCAGGCGCCAGTAATTTTGCTCTGCTGCCTGCGGGGTCACATCCTCACAGCCACCGGCGAATACCTTCTCGCCCGACTCCAGCGCACAGCGCCCCCACATACGCACCCAACAGAGGTTCCCTTCACGATCGAAGGCCCGCGCCGTCAGGTCCATGCGGCGCTGCTTGCCGACCAGCGCGGACCAGGCCGCCTGCACAGCAGACAAGTCTTCATGATGCACCAGCGCAGGGCTGTCGCCGCACAGCAGCTGCTCCAGCACACTGTCGGCCGCGCCAAACTGGTCCCAGAACTCACCGGTGACGACACTGTCGCCGCTCGGCTTCCACTCCCAGATCCCGCAGTAGTGGTCCAGATACAGGTTGTGCAGGTTCTCGACCTGGCGCGCCAGCTCTTCAGGAGTGCGCGCGTCAAACGGGCGGGTCGGGATGATATGCCCACCCGCCAGCTGAAATTCCCGTTTGTTCTCCAGGTCTCTGGCCACCGCAATGCCCTCAATCAGTTCAGATACTCACCCTGCAGCCAGGGGAAGTACGCGCCTTTTCGCCCTACATTACCCCTCTGCGGCGCTTCGGGGAATAGACTTGGTCGCAGCGGGTCCGGAAATTGCGCTGGATGGACCGCACTGATCGTCGCGGCTTGGCATTTTCGGAACGGGGACACGACCAATTGGTTGCAAAACGCGCCAAATACAGGTGCTATCCCGACCAACTTCCGGTAGCATCACGAACATATGAATAAAAAGACCAAATTAGCCATTGCGGTCACATTTTATTCACAGCGGATTTACTCACAGGCGTTATCTATGAATTCCGAAGTACAAACCCCTCCCCAGGACAAAGAACAGGCCCCCCTGATCTGGGTCACGACCATCCTGTTCAGTGCAACCATGCTTGTCGCGCTGGTGCTGGTACCCCTTTACGGCATCGTTTACGGCTACGAATGGTTCGAATGGCTCGCGTTTGCGGTCTATGGCGCCTTGGGTGGCTTCTCCATCACTGCCGGCTACCACCGCCTCTGGTCCCACAAGACCTACGAAGCCCACTGGCTGCTGCGCTGGATTTTCGCACTGTTCGGCGCCGCCACCCTGCAGAACAGCGCCCTGATTTGGTCTTCCGGCCACCGCCGCCACCACCGCCACTGCGATGACAATGAGAAGGACCCTTACTCCGCCAAGCGCGGCTTCTGGTTCTCCCATATTGGCTGGATGCTGCGTGAATACAAAAGTGGCGAGCTCAACTTCGACAACGTAAAAGACCTGCAGCGCGATCCGATCGTGATGTTCCAGCACCGCTACTACCTGCCGCTGGTACTGGTGATGAATATCGGCCTGCCGGTTTTCCTCGGCCTGCTGACCGGCGACGTGATTGCCATGCTGCTGCTGGCGGGCGTGCTGCGCATCGTGGTGAACCACCACACCACATTCTTCATCAATTCGCTTGCGCACATCTGGGGTCGCCAGCCGTACACCGATGAGAACACCGCACGCGACAACGACCTACTGGCGTTCTTCACTTTCGGCGAGGGATACCATAACTATCACCACATCTTCCAGACCGACTACCGCAACGGCATCCGTTGGTACCAGTGGGATCCAACAAAATGGGTAATCAAGGTATCCAGCTGGCTGGGACTGGCACGCAACCTGAAAACAGTACCTTCACTCAAGATCCAGCGCGCGATGCTGGCAATGCAGTTCAAGCGGGCCGAGCAGAAGCTGGAGAAGTCCAAGCACAAGGAAAGCTGGCGCGCACTGCTTGAGAAAGAAACCGCTGAATTCAAGCAGGCGATCAATACCTGGACCGAGCTGCAGCAGTCACGCTATGAAGCCGCGCGCGAGCGCCTGGTGGAGAAGTGGGAAAGCGCCGCGGTACACACCAAGGTAAAAGAAATCGAGTACAGCCTGAAGATGCAGCGCAAGCGCCTGCAGATCATGATGGACCAATTCCACCTGGCGCCGGCGCACTGAGCACCCGCCTGAATCGTTTGAAAGGAGCCCCGCTTGCGCGGGGTTCTTTGTTTTCAGGCAGGGGTCAGCTTGAGCCAGCGCTCAATGGCAACCGAGACATTCTCAAAATCCGAGTAGCCAACCGTCAGTGCATGATTCTTTGACGAGGTACTCCCGATCAGGGTCGGGAAGCCCTGAATGCCCAGCTGGTTACGAACCTGAAAATCCGTCACCAGTTCCTGTGCGGCCTCACCGGAATGGTACAGGCCAGAAAACACCTCAGTATCCAGGCCATTAGCACGCACCAGCCGCAACAACTCATCTTCGCGGGTGATATCGCGATTATCGCGGTAGAAGGCCGCCTGCAACGACTCCAGAAATGGCAGCGCCGCTGCAAAGTCCATGCGCCTGACCGCAACCACAGCACGACACGCCGGCTCACAGTCGTAGACAAAGGATTCATTATCGAATTTGGAAAAGTCGAAAGGCTGGCCGGTGGCCTGCTGAACGTGCTGCCAGTGATTGCGTATTTCAATGCGACTGCGCGCATCCCAGGGCTCCTGCACCCCCACACGCAAACCACCCATCAACACCGAAACCGGAACCTGACCACCGTAATGTTCCACTATCTGTTGCATGACCGGGGCAAAGCCCCAGCACCAGGAGCACATCGGGTCGGCGAAATAGAGAAGCGTACGCATAGCTGAAAAACCGGAATCAGGCTGACTTGGCAAATGATTAGACCGTAGCGGCACAAGTGTAGCGAAGCGCTCAGAAGATCAGCTGCGAGTACCTGACCCGTTCCTCGACGTTCTTCTCAAACTGTTCGGGCTCCAGCGATTCGATCATTTTGAGTCGACCCCGCAAGCCGCCGCCGTTGGCAATCTGGATTGCCAGGCCGGGGCGGGCATTGGCCTCAAGCAGCAGCGGCCCGCGTTTGCGGTCGAGCACGATGTCGCACCCGAGGTAACCGAGACCCGTCATTTCATAGCAGCTCGCGGCCAGCCGGATCACCCGGCTCCAGTCCGGTACCACCAGCTTGTCGAACGGCATCTCCGTATCCGGGTGCCGGTCCACGCGGTAACCGTGCCGCACCGCGTGTATTGCCCGGCCGCTGGCCAAATCCACGCCGACGCCAACCGCGCCCTGGTGCAGGTTGGCCTTGCCATCAGACGCATGGGTGGAACAACGCAGCATCGCCATCACCGGAAAGCCGCGGAACACGATAATGCGAATGTCCGGCACTCCTTCAAAGGAGTAATCTGCGAGTGCCGGGTCAAAGTCGATCATGGCCTCCACCAGCACCCGGTCCGGCTTGCCGCCGAGGCTGTACAGGCCACTGAGGATGTTACTGGCATGCCGCAGGACATCCTCGGTTGTGACACGTACCCCCGAGGGTTTTACGTAGAGATCGCCATCGCGGCCGTTGATCACCAGGATGCCCTTACCCCCGGAACCGCGAGCGGGCTTGATCACAAACTTTTCGCACTGCTCGATCGTGTGCAGCAGCGCTTTGCGGCCTGCCTGACTGTCCATGGTGGCGAGCAATTCCGGTACCGGGATATTTGCCTTGCGCGCGGCCAGTTTGGTTTTGAACTTGTCATCCACTACCGGATAACGGGTGCGATCATTGTAGTGCGCGATATAGCGGATATTGCGCGCGTTCATACCGAGCACCCCGTAGCTGCGCAGCTCCGCCGGCGATACCAGCCAGCTGGAAAAAAACTCCTTGATGCGCTGTTTCCACGGGTTGTGTCTGGTCATCGTTTCTCTACGGACCCCAACCTAGCGCACAAGCTGCCGGAAGCGCAGCAATTCACTGAAGCGGTAGCCGGTGTAATTGCCGAGCACCAGCACCGCGCCAAGCAACACCAGCAACAGTTCAGGGAAGTTGAAGGTCCAGTGCTCAATATAGCGATTGGTCATCAGCCAGTAAGCCAATACCGCCACAATCAGCGAGCCAGCGCCCTGGATCAAAACCTCGTCGGGACCGTCTTCCTCCCACAAGATCGACATACGCTCGATTGTCCACGCCAGGATAATCATCGGGAAGAAGGTCACCATCAGTGCCTGCTCAATGCCCAGCTTGTAACTGATTACGCTGATCGCGCCCATCAGTATTACCACCGTCACCACCACCGCGGTTATTCGCGCGACCAGCAGCAGATTGAGCCGACTGAGATAGAAACGCACCCAGAGCCCCAGCGCGACCACCAGCAGGAAGATCGCAAGGCCGGTCACCAGTTGCGTCTCAATGAAGGCAATCGCCAGCAGCACCGGCATAAAGGTACCTGAGGTGCGCAGCCCAACGATAACCCGCAGGAACACCACCACCAGCGCCCCAACCGGTACCAGCAGGATCAGCTTGAAAATACTCTGCTGCTCGATGGGCAGGCTGTAAATGGAAAAATCGACCAGCGCATCTTTCTCGCGACTGGTCATTTTCTTGGCTACTGTCCGCGCCGGAACGTCATTGGCGATCACCGAGAATGTAACACTGGACCGGTTGCCCCCCTCCACATCCAGCAGGCTCTTGCCTCCGCGCTGCCAGATAAAGAAATTGGCTGGCACGCCCGGCGAACCGCTGCGCGGCTCGAAGGCTATCCACTCACTGCCATCGTATACCTCGAGCAATTCTTCCGCCTGCAGCCGGCGCCTATCATCTTCCAGGTACAGGCCCCGGATCCGGTGCGCCGGGACTTCGGCCACAGACAGCACGTAAAGAGCAACGTCCGCCAGCGAGCTGTCCTGGTAATGACTCATCACCATATTGCGATCCTGGTCACCGCTATCGTTGAGCTGTACCAGTATCTGGCTGGTGAAGGTTTCGATATCTGAGGAAGCGACTCTCGCGCGTTCGATAATGGAGTTGATTGCCTGCCCTACCGCTTCCTGCTCCCGGGATCCCATAAACGGCTTGCGCACATCCGTGCTGAAGTCCAGCGGCTGCGTCAATGGCTCGCCGGCAACCTGGTAGGTCTGCAATTTATAGAATAACGACTGACGCCCCTCGACTTCGCGGCGCGACCAGACTGCGCGATAGTCGTCGCCGTCATGTCGAATATTGAACCCGTAACCGGCCGAGCTGAAGGTCTCATCCAGCACGCGCATGTTGCGCTGCGCGCGCGGCAGGGCCAGCGCGACCTTGGCCGGCCCGCCCTCGGCAAGGAATTCCACCTTGGCCTCAATGGTCCATACGGTGCGGTAGGCACCCGGCATCAGGGGAAAACCCAATACCGAACTCTTGTAGATTGTGAGCCCCGCACCGAGCACCGCGAGGATGAGTGCGAGTATGTAGACTTGTGCTCTTGGCGACATGCGCCTGTTACCTGCTTGTTGTTATAACTGCGGCCCCTTAAGCAGCGGCACTACATGGCCTTGCCGGCCAGATACTTGCGACTTACATCGACGACGGCATTGTCCTTCAGGAAGTTCCTGCCAATCAGCAGGCTGTAATCGAAGCCGCTGCGATCTGTCAGGTTCACCTCGATCAGGTGGGTACGGTCGCCGACGGTGACATTCATCAGCACCACAGGGCGACGCTGGCTGTCGAAACCATGCCGCTTGATTCGCACAAAGCGCTCCACCGGCAACTCCACCTCGATAGGTATTCCGCCTTTCGGGTTTGGCATGTGGAAGCGAACCCACTTGTCGCCGTCCCGCTCAAAGATGGCGAGGTCCAGTGCGCTGAGGGAGGTGGTCGCGGCACCGGTATCGACACGGGCCTTGAGGTGCAGTTCACCGGGATTGAGCTCGAAGAACTCTACAGAGCCGAGCACCATCTTGTTCTTGGCAACGGGTACTTCCACGACCTTTTCGAAGGTGCGCTCGATCACCCGTTCGACAATACGCTCCTCCGGCTCCGGACAGATGGGCTCCACCATTACCGGCTCCGGGCACGCCTGCGCACTGAGCGCGGTCTCGTCAACCTGGGCGCCCCCCTGCGGTTCGCCGGAACGGACAAACGGATTTGTTTCACAGCCGGCCAGGCCCACGGTTGCCGCGAGCACAAATAAAGCCGCCCGGTGCTTAAACGTCTGAACCAAAACACCCCCCAATGGCAGGATTGCATGACGCACCATGCGCCAGTCAGGCTCGAATACTACCTGAACGGTGATACCTGTAAATAGAGGCAAGACCGGGCAGCCAACCGGATCACAGACGGCGCCAGGGTAAATTCCTGCCTAACCGGTCATTCCTGCGCCATCAGGCACTCGTCGATCTCGATCAGGACACGGACAACGGTTTCGCCGCTGACCGGCAGCGGCCGGAAATATTCCTCTGCCATGGGCGCAATGCCGCATTTGGCCGGCAGCGCGTCACCCTGCTCCACAATCCAGCGCATGCGCGGCAGGAAGATAAACTGTAACCACTGTGGAAACGTCAGGGTATCTATGCAGAAGGGCTGGGTGCTGAGCAATGCCTCTGGCACCGGGGCAGACTCCTGCCATAGCGATGCCTGGCGCAGTGCACCTTCGAGTGACAGCAGCAGGGTGGCAAGGTTTTCGTGGGTGCTGTTGTTCGACATTTCACGGCCCCTCAGGATTCAATCACACGCTTGAAGGGAGGCAGAGAGTTTAGCATCGCCTTGCCGTAACGACGCGAAACGATTCGGCGGTCCAGCAGGGTAATGGTGCCCCTATCCCCCTCCGAGCGCAGCAGTCGCCCGCAGGCCTGCACCAGTTTTAGCGCCGCATCCGGCACCGATATCTGCATAAACGGGTTGCCGCCGGTGGTTTCAATCCACTCGGCCAGGGCCGCATCGATCGGATCATCCGGCACGTTGAACGGCAGCTTGGCGATCACCACGTGCTGGCAATATTTGCCCGGCAGGTCCACGCCCTCGGCAAAACTCGCCAGACCGAACAGGACACTGCCGTCACCGCCATCGATCCTGGCCTTGTGCCGCTCCAGTAGCAGCTGGCGCGACTTCTGCCCCTGCATCAGGATCTGTTCGCGCCAGCGAGCCGGCAGGGACTCGTACACGGTTTCCATCTGCCGACGCGAGGAAAACAGCACCAGGGAGCCCTCTTTCTCGTCCAGCAGGCCTGGCAGGCACTCGATGACCGCGTCGGTGTGCTGCGCGGCATTACCGGCATCCACGGCACCAGCCGGCACCTGCAATACACCGTTGGAGAAATCAAACGGGCTGGGGACCACTTCATAGGCGGCATTGTCGGGCGTGCCCGCGCGCATGCGCAGGCGATCAAATTTGCCAAGTGCGGTCAGGGTCGCGGAAGTGATCACCGCGGCAAAACAGCGTTGCCACAGCCCGAACTCCAGGGTGCGGCCCGCGAGAATAGGCGATGAGCAAACCTCAAAATCCACCCCGCTGCCGGATTCCACCAGGGTAATCCAGCGCGCCCTGGGCAGGCCGCCCTCCTCGTCCGCACGCGCATAGCTCGCCCAGAGCTGCAGGTTGCCGTCGGCCCGGCCATGCCAGTTGCCGAGTACGGCATACCAGCGCTCCAGGTCTACTGCCGGCACCGGGCTGTGCTGGTCATCCAGGTACTTCTGCGCGGTCAGGAGCATCTTGTTGAGCAGCTCCTCGAGCTCGTCGAATCGATCCCGCAACTGCTCCGCCAACATACGCACCGCATCCGGCACCACGCCGTGCTCGAAACGATAGCGTTGCACCTGGGCCCGCTCATCGTCGAAGATCGCAGTTTCCTCGAGCAGCGGCCACATCAGGTCCAGCTGCTCCTTCACCCTCAGGAAAGCCGCAGGCAGTTGCTCGCCATAGTGGTCGAGGTCACTGCCGTCGGAGATTTCCGCCATCATACTGGCGATATTCTTGTTGGCCTGGTCGACCCAGCCACGCGTGGCACCAAGGCGGCTGTGATGGGCAAAGTGATTGAGGGCCTTGTCCGGCAGGTGATGGCCCTCGTCGAATACGTAGATGGTGTCTTCCGGTGCAGGCAGAATGGCGCCGCCTCCGAGCGCCAGGTCCGCAAGTACCAGGTCGTGGTTGGCGACGATGACGTCCGTGGAAGTCAGATCCTCACGGGCGCGGAAGTAGGCGCAGCGACTGACATGGGGGCAGCGGCGGCCGGTGCACTGGCGATGGTCGGTGGTAACCAGGCGCCAATCGCGCTCTTCCACCGGCTCGGGCCAGGAGTCGCGATCGCCATCCCACTCTCCCACAGCCAGTTTGTCGGTCATGGTCTGCAGCAGTTTCATGCCGGTGGCATCCACCACCGGCGCCTCGTCCTCATATAGCGGCATTGAGAGTGCATCGCCGGACTCACTGAAACTGCTGAGCAGCTGGTCCAGTTTGGTCAGGCACATGTAGCGACCACGCCCCTTTGCCAGCACAAAATCAAACTTGAGGCCCGAGTGGCGCAGCAACTCTGGCAAGTCCTTGTGTACGATCTGCTCCTGCAGCGCGATAGTGGCGGTAGACACCACCAGTTTCTTACCCAGCGCCTGTGCCAGGGGGATCGCCCCCAGCAGGTACGCAATGGTCTTGCCCGTTCCGGTGCCCGCCTCCACCACACAGATATGCTGGCCCGGATTCTCGCGCAGGTCGCGACGGCCGTCTGTCGCCAGTGCCACGTTACCCAGGGTCCGCGCAATGGCCGCAATCATCAGCTTCTGTCCATATCGCGCCTTCAGGCCCCGGGCCTCCAGGAAGGTCGAGTAGGCAGTCTGGATCGCGGATTTCTGGGTGTTGCTGAGCATGGGCAATGATCAATGGGGAATGCAGGTAGGGGATAATGCGCGGCGCGCCACCGGCTTGTAAAGCCGGGCGCGCCAGTCAGCAGCAAAAGCCGCCGCAGCAAGCTCAGTCGTTGCTGTATGCGAGCCGGGACACAACCGGGTTGGCGTACTGGGCGAGGATCAGGTCCCGCAACTCTGGTGGCGCCTTGGCGAGGCGTGCCTCGAACTTCTCGCGTACCGCTTCGTTCTCTGCCGGGTCCCAGGAGCGGGCCGGGTAGGAGTAGTCGAGCTTCGGCGTCTCGCGATACAGCATCTCATAGGCGATCAGGTTGGTGGCATGCAGCACGTAATTGTTGATGATCTGGCGGTCAATCTCCTCCGCCATCTCGGTCACATCTGCAAAGTCCGCTTCGATCGGGGTACCGAAGGCAGCGTGGACATGGCCCTTGTAACCCATGACTCCCTTGCCAATGCTGCCCAGGTCCTCGTGCTTGCCCTTCTGGTACTCGCCTTCATGGGTCTTTACATAGACCTCGCGCGCCTTGCTGCGATCGCCCGGATCCCACTCGTAGGAGATGGCCAGCGGCACTATGTGCAGCTTGCGCCAGAAGTCTGCAAACGGCGTCTCCTTGTCCTTGGTCATGGAGAACATCGCCAATAGCGCGGGATTGGTGCGGTCCAGGCCATCCTTCGCGCGCCCGGAGCGCTGTGCGATCCAGACATGTTCATTGTCGTTGACGATGGAATGGTAGATATAGTTGGACAGCCGGGTGGCCGCCGCCAGCTTCTCACGACGTGAGCTGGCGTTACGGGTCACCACAAAGCATTTGTTCAGCTTCATCAAATCTGCCGCGAACTGCTTGGAGAGCAGGTTGTCGCCGATGGCGATACGTGCGGTATTGTGACCCTTACGGTACATGCTGATAATCGACAACGCGGGATCCATGGCGATATCACGGTGATTACTGACAAACAGGCAGGCCCGATCCTTCGGCAGCTCATCCAGGCCAGAGATGGTAAGGGCCGATGTCGAGCGATCGATGACCTTGCCCATGTAGGAAGCAATGACTTCCTGGAATTCATAAACATTGGTGACGTTGCGCAGCTGGAAGCGCAGGAACTGCCGCACCATCCAGGCAAACGGACGCTCCAGCTTGCTCGCGTAGCCGGGTACCAGGAAGTGCGCCATCGCGCGGGCCGCTTCCTTGTCGTTGATCATTCGATCAAGGACCGCACGCACCTCATCATCGCGGTAGGGGCGCATATCCTCGAACACAGCGGGATCTATGTTGCTCGCTTTCATGAAAACCACTTGATCGCCCTTATACTGCAACAGCCTGCAGTCGTGGGCTTTTGTTCATTATTGTGTCGGAAGCCGCAACCTGCGCTGGCCAGAACTGTACATGCCCGGGCGGTCGCGGCTACCCGGGCGGCGGCCGCAGACCGGACCCAGGCTAAAACGCCGCAGAACATACCGGAACTACCATAAAAATGCCAACTGACCAGAAAGTCTGCCCATGCGGCAGCGGGGCCTCCTTCGAGCATTGCTGCGGGCCCTGTATCCTGGGTAAGGAGCCCGCAAAGACGGCAGAGGCGCTGATGCGCTCGCGCTATAGCGCCTACTGCCGGGGCGAGGTGGATTACCTCGTCGCCACCACCGCAGTGGAAACCCGCGACCAGCACCCCGCGGCCGCGATCCGGGACTGGAACCGGGGTATCGAGTGGCTGGCACTGCAAATCAATGAAACCGCGGCAGGCAAACCCGCGGATACCGGCGGCACAGTGGACTTTACTGCCATCTATCGGGAGAATGGCCGCATTCGCACGCTCAGGGAATTGTCCCGGTTCGTCCGCAAGGATGGCAACTGGTATTACCTGGACGGTGTACACAAAAAAGCCAAACTGGACCGCAACCAGCCCTGTCCCTGCGGCAGCGGCCGGAAGCTCAAGAAGTGCTGCGGGCAGGCAACCTCAATGCCACCGGCGGGCCTATAGCAATACCGGCGGACCTATAAGAATAAAGTTGTGGAGTGAAATGTGACCCAAACCAGCCAAACCACCAGAGCGCCAAGCCTGCTTGACGCACTTACCCCGCTGCTTGTCCTGATAGCGCTTCTCATTGCCTCGGTTCAGTTTTTCGGTGCCGACTCATCCTATGGCCCTAACCAGATTGCACTGATCCTGTGTGCGCTGCTCGCCAGCCTGATCGGTATCAAGAACGGCTTCAGCTATAAGGAAATGGAAGCGGGCATGCTGCACGGTATCGGCCTCGTATTCGGTGCCGTACTGATCCTGCTGATGGTCGGCGCCATGGTGGGTAGCTGGATCCTGTCGGGCACGGTGCCCTCCATGATCTACTACGGCGTACAGATTCTGTCGCCGGACTGGTTCTACCCCGCCTGCACCATCATCTGCGCCATCGTCGGCCTGAGCATCGGCTCCTCCTGGACGACTGCAGCCACCCTCGGTATCGCGCTGATCGGCATTTCGAAGGCGCTGGGCCTGAACGACGCCATCACCGCCGGTGCGATTATTTCCGGCGCCTATTTTGGTGACAAGCTGTCACCGCTGTCGGACACCACCAACGTGGCCGCTGCCGTGGCATCGCGGGACCTGTTCCAGCATATCCGCCATATGCTCTGGACCACTATCCCGGCGTTCGTCGCCGCACTGGTTATCTTCAGTGTGTTGGGCCTGACTTCGGAGCACGCTCGCGTATCCGGCGAACAGATAGAGACCCTGCGCGCCGCCCTTGCAGGTGAATTTCATATCAGCGCAATTACCCTGTTACCGCTGGCCCTGCTGCTTTACCTGGCCTGGAAAAAGGTCCCGGCCTTCCCCGCCCTGATGATCGGCACCCTGGCCGCGTGCGTCATGGCTGTCTTCCTGCAGCCGCAGGCAGTGGAAAAGCTCGCGGACAGCTCCGGCAGCGGCTGGGACCTGCTGAAGGGCGTGTGGATCAGCCTGTTCGGGGGCTATTCATCCACCTCTGAATTGCCGGCGGTTGCCAAGCTGCTTTCCAAGGGCGGCATGGAGAGCATGCTCAATACGGTATGGTTGATCGTTTCTGCCATGGCATTCGGCGGTGCGATGGAAAAGGCCGGTTTCCTGGAGCGCATCGTCAAGTCCGCACTGTCCGGTGTGAAAACCGTTTCCGGGCTGATTACGACAACCGTCTTCACCTGTTTTGGCATGAACGTCGCCGCCGGCGACCAGTACATGGCGATTATCCTGCCGGGCCGCATGTTCCGCGAAGCCTTCGAGGAGAAGGGGCTCGATGGCCTCAACCTTTCCCGTACGCTGGAAGACTCCGGGACCATCACCTCCGTGCTGATCCCGTGGAACACCTGCGGTGCCTACATGAGTGCAACCCTCGGCGTTGCGACTTTTGCCTACGCGCCGTTCGCCCTGTTCAACCTGATTTGCCCGTTGCTGGCCATCGCTTACGGTTACTTCAACTTCAAGCAGATGCCCCTGAACCGCGCCAATATCCAACAGGCTGGCTAAACCATGGATACACCCACCACCCTGTTCGAACTTCTGGACCAGGCCGGCCTCCGGCAGCGCTGGTTCGATCTCGGCCGGCGCCTGCAGCCTGTGCCGCGCAAGGTGGTGGAGTCTTTTGAAGCGGGCGATGCCCCCTGGCCCCACCCCTACCTGCAGCAGGCCTGGCTCGGTTTGCTGCTGTGGTTTGACGAAGACAAGCAGACCCCGATCGTCTGGTTCCTGCGCTTGCCCCTCGACGAGCAGGGCAAGCTCAGACTGAGCGAACGCGACGCATTCCTGCGTCGACTCCTGCAGAGCCTCGCAGACGCCGGTGACCAGGATCCAGCCGCCGGGCTGCAGCGCGCCCTCGATGGTAGCGAAGTTATCTACACGCCGGCTGAGGATCGTCGCGCCGTATTCCATGCCAGGGCTGCACTCGCCCTGGCCCAGAAACCGGGGCCACATTTTGGGGCGACAATGGACTACCTGCGCAGCGAAGGGAAAGCCGGCTGGCAAAACCTTGCCATGCAGGGCATCGCGGATGTTTCCGTGCGCTGGCAGGAACAACAGGAACTGCTGGAGCAGCAACTCGAACTTATCGAGGGGCCGGTATTCATTGCGCTTTGCCAGTGCCTGGAAAGCGAAGCCATTCCGCACCAGCTGTGTGAAAGGATCATCCGCCGCGCACGGGCCGAGCGCGCGACCAGTGAACCCAATTTTGGCCTGATCGCCGCCGCAGTACGCGGCGTTTCGAACAGCGCCGCCTCAGGCATGCGCCGCGACTTTCTGATCGATTTGCTGGGGTCCGAAGCGGGCGCCAACGTTGAAGTACTGGCCGCACTTGCGAGCCGTTGCTGTACGGATTTTGAAGACGACAGGCTGGCAGCGCTGTGGCTCAGCAAGGCGGCAGAACACCTGGACCAGAGCGGCTTTAACCTGCTGCTTTCCGACCTGATGTACCTGCCTGAAGTGCGCAACCGCCTGCTGCAGGTTATCCGCAGCCCGGATCGCGATGAAGTTATTGCCGCAAAATTTGGCGCTTTCCTGCGCGGTGCCAGCGACACACCCGGCTCGGTGCATTAACGCCCGCGTCCTGCCCTGCACCTTGCCCCGCAGCTAGCCCGACACCACGCCATTTTCACTGCCTTGCTGCTCTGCCCGCATACAGATAGAGCGGGCCATACCCGGCAGCACATACCCCAGAACGGGCGCCAGTGCACGCCAGTAGAGCATTCCCCAGAAGCCGGACGGGTGCCAGTAGGAGATAATCTCCAGGCGACTACCACTACCCTCAGGTATTACCTCGATCTGCAGAATCCCAGCGCCCGGTGCCTTCATACGCAGGCCCAGCTCGACCATGCGCCCCTCCTGCACAGTGATGATCCGCCACGAATCCACACGCCCGCGCGGACGCAGATGCACCGCATCGTCCCTGCACCGAATATTCCCGCGCCCGCCCGCGCAGAAGTCCATCCAGCCGCGCAGTCGCCACAGCCAGTCGCCAAAATAATACCCGCGCTCGCCGCCAATCCGCTCCACCAGCGACCAGACCTCTGCCGGTGAGGCATTGGTTGTGGCCGAACCGCGCGCTGTTTTTGCAAAGTAGCCATTGCGGGGGTCGTAATTGCGGTAGCGCAGGGAGCCCTGCCGCCAGCGAGTCGCACCGGCGCTGGCCTGCTCTCGTAGCAGGCTGCTCTGCACGGCCTCATCGAACATCAACAACTTCTGCGGCACCAGCGCACGCAGGGCCTCGGGCTTGGCGCGAAAATCGAATCCCATACCGCTGAGCAGCGCATTGGCAGAGTCCCGCGGCACAGAGGAGGCCAGCGAGAGGCCGGCACGGGCGATTTTACGGGAAATACGAGAGGACACTTTTACCTGGATACTCTTCCCCATCACCGTCGCCATCTGCTCCATCTGCTCGCGATAGCTGAGCATCGCGGGGCCACTGATATCGAAGCGACGCCCCTCGGTCTCAGGCAGATTCAGAACCGCCAGCAGGTACTCCAGCACATTGTCCAGGGCGATTGGCTGGGCGCGGTTCTCGATTACAGGAGGCGCGAAAACCACAGGCAGGTGCACCACCACGTCGCGCATCAGCTCGAACGCCACCGAACCCGGCCCAATGACAATGGCGGCGCGTAATTCGGTCAGTGATGCTGAACCCGAGGCGAGTATCTTTGATGTCCGGTAGCGCGCCCGCAGGTACTGGCTGCTTCGAAGAGGCTCCCCGCCACCCTCCTGAAGCACGCTCAGGTAAATAATGCGTTTTACCCCCGCTCGATCCGCAGCCTTGCAGACAGAGCGCGCCATGCTTTGCTCTACATCCTCGATACTCTCATCTGAGGCGCGTCCCTGCAGCAGGTAGTAGATGGTATCGATATCACCACAGGCCCGGTCCAGCGTTTCCGAGCGATCAAAATCCAGCGGGAGCAATTCAACACCCGGCCACCCGAAGCTCTCCAGTGGCGGCAGGTCCCTGGAGGCAACCCGGACAAGATGTCCCTCCGCGATCAGCTCAGGGACCAGGTGGCTACCTACAAAGCCGCTCGCGCCGAGAATCAGGATGTTTTGGGCAGGCATTGGGTTAATGATGTCCCGAAAAACAGAAAAGTTACGCCGGAGCGCGCCGCCAAATCAGGCACATTGAGATGTAACTGGCATGAAAGTCGGCACGGTGTTGCCTTCTAGTTTAGCCATCACCACCGCCTGGCATTCCGAGATACCCGAGAGAAATATTTTCCCAAAAAAGAAATCCGCCAACAGCAGCGAATTAAAAATTAATCTGCCATTTTCCGCATTTCAGGAATTCTGCAAACCGCAAAAAATCGGGTAACCGTGAAAAAAACCCTTAAAAAAAGGTAAAAACCGGCGCGCGAATCCTCTCGAATTGGTGCCTACCCCAAATTTCTTCTGCCGGCCTATTACACTCCAATAAGCGGTAAGTGCATAGTAAATATTTTTACGAACACACCGAACAAGTGACATATTTTTGTCTACGCTTTTGAATGAAATCAACCGAAAGGAGTCAGGGGATGAAATTCACTCCAACCACCTATTTGATGGGTATCGTTTGTTCATTGCTGCTCGCCGGCTGTTGTAGCACACCAGCGCCTGTGATGTGCCCAGCGGGGACGGAGCAGATTCCTACCAACATGGCTTGTCCATCTGATGCGGACTGCTTTATGGTCGACGACAACACTCGTTGCATGAAGGTGGTCAAGTAATTTAAGTCGAGTCAGATCTGGCACAAAGCGCCGTCTCGAAAGATTCGGCGTTTTTTTGCCAGAGCTGAGACAAGACTTACATTATTAACGCTGACGTTCGGCGAGTTTTATTGCGTGGGCAGGCAGCCTCGTTGTGCCTCTGGAGAGAGGCTGAGGCTCGCTCGCGATCATTAAGGACGATTGACGGCGGGTGCTGAAAAGTACGTGCTCTTGAACCTTTTGCTGAACAGGTCCCGCCCTCCAGGGCCCAGCAATCTATTCAATATTCCCGACGACTGTGCCAGCGTACCGGGTGTGAGTAGTAGTCCACCTTATCCTCAACACCGAGAATCAGCGCAAACAGCGCCATGCGCACCAGCAGGCCGTTATCCGTCTGTCGGAAAATCGCCAGGTTCGGGTGCTCGTTCAGGTCGGTGTCCAGCTCATTGGCTTCTGCACGTGAATCCCTTGGCAGCGGGTGCATGATGACCGTGTTTGGCTCACAGTGGCGCGTATAGATCGCACGATTCAGGCGGAACTGGCCACGGTAATGGTTGGCCTCTTCCTGTGACTCGAATCGCTCCTCCTGGATACGCGTGGAGTAGACAATGTCGACGTGACTGATCGAACCCTCAAGCTCGTCCGAAGTTCGCACTTCGTGCCCGGCACCACGTAACATTTCCACAATTTCACCCGGCATCGCCAGCGCAGCCGGCGATACCAGTACAACCTGCACCCTGTTGAACAGGCACAGGAGTTTGCACAACGAGTGCACTGTGCGGCCGTGTTTCAGATCCCCGATCATGGCAATGCGCAGCCCATCCAGGCCCCGCTGTTTTGCAGCCAGCTCCTTGCGGATGGTGTACAGGTCCAGCAACGCCTGGGTCGGGTGTTCATTGGCGCCGTCACCACCGTTGATGACCGGGACACGGCTCGCCGCGGCAAATTCCGCCGCGGATCCGGGCTGCGGGTGACGCATGCAGACCACGTCACTGTACCCGGAGAGTACACGCGCCGTATCGTACAGGGATTCGCCCTTGGCGATTGCCGAGCTGGAAATACCGACGGTTTCCCGCACCGTACCGCCAAGTAGGTTGAAAGCGGCGCCGAAGCTCATGCGCGTACGGGTACTGGGCTCGAAGAACATATTGCCGAGAATGGCCCCTTCGAGCACGCGGGTAACTTTCTGGCGCCGCGCGTAGGGCACCAGGCGATCAGCCACATCGAAAACATGCTCGATGTCTGCCCGCTCGAATTGGTTGACC
This sequence comes from Biformimicrobium ophioploci, assembly GCF_030270605.1. Taxonomy (GTDB): domain Bacteria; phylum Pseudomonadota; class Gammaproteobacteria; order Pseudomonadales; family Cellvibrionaceae; genus Biformimicrobium; species Biformimicrobium ophioploci. Next base: position 395,212 of record NZ_BSYJ01000003.1, on the reverse strand, counting down.
GATAAGATATGGGTACCGATAAAGTCCACGCTTTACTCCTCTGCAGACGCCCTGGCGCAGGCCCGCCTTTACCGGGTCGGCATTGTACTGCCTAATGGCTTGTGGCCCTAGCACCAGAAGCGTATCGGGCAGTGACCACGTCAGGCCAGGCGCGAATCCCCCCAGGCCACCAGCTGGTCCAGCAGCGCCTGCTCACGCGGATCGGTATGGTCCGCCCGCAGCGCCTCTACGGTATTAAAGTAGTCTTCCAGAGTGAGGCTACCACCCGCAGCCGGGTCTGTAAGGCGACGATAGACCCAGTCGCGCCAGGTCACCTGCTCCTTCTCGGAGAGGGTGGCGGGGTAATTCCGTGCGCGGTAACGAAAAAGCAACTCCGGCAGGCGCTCGTCACTGAAACCATGCCCCAGCGACGCCAACCGCTCCGGTGGGCTGCCCAGGACCTCACGGCACAGGTCCCGGTCTGCATCGCTGATAAAACCGGCATAGAGGCTTGCTTCCGCATCCCGCTGCGGGAAGTCATCGCCTGTGAATACCTCCCGCACCTTGGCCGCAACATCCGCTTGCCGCAACTTCTGCCAGTGCGCTTCGCAGCGCGCCTTGTCAATTCCGAGTTCCGCAGCGCGCCTGTCATCGAGCATATTGGGCGGCGCCAGGATCGGGCACTTGTTCAGGTGCACCAGCTTGAGGCCGGCCGGGGCCGCCCCTTCCGGCAACTCTGCACGCGGCGTGTAGAGCCTTTCCCTCAGCTGGTCCGCATCCAGGGAAAGTATGGCTTCGGGGTCTTCACCCAGGTTCGCGCAGATGACCGCATTGCGGTTCACCGGGTGCATGGCGAGCGGGAGAATGTAGGTCAGGTGGCCGTTGGCGGCCGGTACCTTGCCGGAAATATGCAGCAGCGGCTTGCGCGTGTGCACATCGATCAATTTTGTGGCTTCCTGCTTGCGCCGCAGGCGATATGCGAACTCGTACAATTTCGGCTGCTTTTGCCGGATCAGGCGTGCCATCTCGATAGTGGCCAGCACATCCGACAATGCATCGTGCGCACCTTCATGGGCAATACCATTGGCCGCGGTCAGTTGCTCAAGGCGGAAGGACGGCACTCCCGCTTCCCGCTCAGGCCACTCGATGCCCTGCGGGCGCAACGCATAGGTAAGCCGCACCATGTCGATGATGTCCCAGCGGCTGTTGCCACCGAACCACTCGCGCTTGTATGGGTCGTAAAAATTGCGATAGAGGCCATAGCGGGTTACCTCATCGTCAAAACGGATACTGTTGTAACCCACCCCGCAGGTTCCCGCCTGAATAAACTCGCGGTGGATCTGCGCCATAAACTCCGGCTCCGGCAGGCCCTCCGCCTCCGCCTTCTGCGGGGCAATGCCGGTCACCAGGCAGGCCATCGGCTGCGGCAGGCAATCTTCCGGCGGGCGACAGTAGATCATCAACGGATCGCCGATGATGTTCAGGTCCTCATCCGTGCGAATGCCGGCAAACTGCGCCGGCTTGTCCCGGGCGGGATCCGTTCCCCAGGTCTCGTAATCGTGCCAATAGAGGGTTGACTGATTGTTCAAGGCACCGGCTTCCTTATCTTATGCTTTGTCGCAGTCTATCGCGCACGCCGCGCCGGGAAAATGCCCGAGCTTGCAATGCATGCCCCGGTCGCTAAAATCCCGCTACCCTCTATACCTGAATAGCCGGTATTCCCCTGCGGGAAAGCCGGGCAAGCCTCGAGACTGTCCAGCACCGAGCCAGCACCGAGCAAACACCGAGACCGTCCGACACGATGAATATCCGTCAGCTGCTGACCGACAAAGTACAAGCCGCCATGCTGGAAGCCCATATTCCGGCCAAGTTCGGCCCGCACCTCGCACCCGCAAAAAAGGCGGGCTTTGGCGACTACCAGGCCAACGGCGCCATGGCCGCGGCCAAGCACATGGGCACCAACCCGCGTGAGTTGGCGACCAGCATCGTCGAGAAACTGAATCTCGAGGGCATTGCCACCAAGGTTGAAATCGCAGGCCCGGGCTTTATCAACATCCACCTGGACCCGGCCTTCCTCGGCACCTCACTGGACAAGGCACTGGCTGACCCGCGCCTGAGCATCGGCAATACCACCAATCCGCAGACTGTGGTGGTCGACTATTCTGCGCCGAACCTGGCCAAGGAAATGCACGTTGGCCACCTGCGCTCCACCATCATCGGTGATGCGCTGGTGCGACTGCTGGAATTCCAGGGCCACAAGGTCATCCGCCAGAACCACATGGGCGACTGGGGCACCCAGTTCGGCATGCTGCTGGCGCACCTGCAGGACAAGCTGGAAGCCAATGAAGTGGCGGAAGTCGCACTTTCAGACCTGGAAGCTTTTTACCGCGAGGCCAAGCTGCGCTTCGATGACGAGGAAGGCTTCGCCGACCGCGCCCGCGATTACGTGGTCAAGCTGCAGGGCGGCGACCCGCGGTGCAGTGCGTTGTGGGAGAAATTCATCGAGGTTTCCGTCAGCCACAGTGAGGAAATCTACGACAAGCTGAATGTCACCCTGAAACATTCCGATGTCGCACCGGAGAGCATGTACAACGCCGACCTGCCCGTGCTGGTGGCAGACCTGCAACAGCAGGGCCTGGCGGTGGAAGATGACGGCGCCCAGGTCGTGTTTCTGCCGGAGATGGCAGACAAGGAAGGCAACCCGAGTGTCGTGATCGTGCAGAAGCGCGGCGGCGGTTACCTGTATGCCACCACCGACCTGGCCGCAATCCGCTACCGCGTCAGCAAGCTCGACTCCGACCGCATCATGTATTTCATCGATGCGCGCCAGTCGCTGCATATGCAGCAGGTCTTCACCGTTGCGCGCAAGGCCGGCTACGCGTCCGATGACACAAGCCTCGAGCACCACCCCTTCGGCACCATGATGGGTGCGGACGGCAAACCGTTCAAAACCCGCACTGGCGGCACCGTCAAGCTGGCAGAACTGCTGGATGAGGCGGTTGAGCGCGCCGACAAGCTGGTGGCAGAGAAGAACCCCGAGCTTGCGCCGGAGACCCGCGCGGAAATCGCACGCAAGGTGGGCATCGGTGCGGTCAAGTACGCCGACCTGTCCAAGACCCGCACCAACGATTACATCTTCAGCTGGGACTCCATGCTCAGCTTTGAGGGCAACACCGCGCCCTACCTGCAATACGCCTACACCCGCGTACGCAGCATCTTCCGCAAGGCTGGTATCAACCCGGAACAGCTCAGCGGCAGTATCGTCGTGGCTGCGCCGCAGGAACAGCAGCTGGCGCTGAAGCTATGCCAGTTTGAGGAAATGCTGGAACAGGTTTCCAAGGATGCCTTCCCGCACGTACTCTGTACCTACCTCTACGACCTGGCCAGCGCCTACATGTCGTTTTATGAGGCCTGCCCGGTGCTCAAGGAAGGTGTTAGCGAGGAAGACAAGGCCAGCCGTCTGCGCCTCTGCCAGCTGGTTGCGGCAACCATCGAGCACGGCCTCGGCTTGCTGGGTATTGAAGTCATGGAGCAGATGTAAGGCTGCCGCCAATACCGGCTGTGAGCCGACTTTGATTTGAAAGGAAGCCCCGTTTCAGGCAATCCTGAAGCGGGGACTCAGTTCCGCATCAAAGGATTGCGGTATCGGTGATGGCACGGAAGGGTCGTCGACCAGATACTGCTCGATCACCCCCTTTGCCTCAACGAGCTGGGCGTCCCGCAGGATCCAGAGCTCAACCCAGCTTTCCACCAGTGGAAATTCATTGCCCGGCGGCGGTACTGCATTCTGGACCGATGCACAGATGCCACTGCGATCAAGGCGCTCACACAGGGCGCGGATCAGCAACGTATCGTTGGTGAGGTAGACTCGTTGAGCCATGATGGTCTGAAACGCTTAATTTGGACTAGCTACTTAATTAAAGGTAGCTGAGTTTTTTTCGGGGTGTGCGCTATGCCGCCAAAATGGCGCGAAAAAAGCTTCCGCCCTCTCCAGACCCGCACCCGTAACAATTCACGCGCCAGGTTGCCTGCCCGCGGCACCCGCGCCATCCGTGATTAATTGCGCCACCCTCGCCCGGAGCCAGGGCACGACCTCGGCCTCAAACCAGGGATTTTTCTGCAGCCAGTGGGTATTGCGCGGTGACGGGTGCACCAGAGGCAGAAAGCGCGGCGTGAACTGCCGCCATGCAGCCACCCTCGCCGTGAGTGATGTGTACTTCCCCGGCAAGTAAAAGTTCTGTGCATACTGGCCCACACAAAGCACCAGCTCCACGCACTGCAGCTGTGCCCACAGCGGGGCATGCCAGCGCGGTGCGCACTCGGGCCGCGGCGGGAGGTCACCGGAACGCCCCCTGCCCGGATAACAGAACCCCATCGGAAAAATCGAAACGAGCGTCGGATCGTAAAAGTCCTCACGCGCGATGCCCATCCAGCCGCGCAGGCGCTCGCCACTCGGGTCATTCCAGGGCACGCCGGTTTCATGCACACGCAGCCCCGGGGCCTGCCCGATTACTACAATTTTTGAAGTGTCCCCCAGTTGCAAAACCGGCCGCGGGCCCAGCGGTAAATGGGCGCGACACAGGCTGCAGGCGCGTACCTCGGTCAGCAGGCGCTCAGCGGGGTTATCTGAGGCGATGAGTTCCACAAAATGACCAATTTATTCATATCTGTGCTGTACCGCAGGCCTGACCCGCAACAGAAGTACGCGTTACAGCACCAAGATTGCCCACTCCTACTACTGTTGCTACCATGCGCGCAATTTTTACCGGGCACCCGACTCCCCCAGAGGTTTCGGGGCACGGCTAATTGCCTGACCGGCTATTCCGGTTACCCCTATGGCACGCCTCTGGCGGTCTCAGATGGCCGCGGTACTTTGACTAAGGATTCCGATTTATGACCCAGTCGACCCTCAACCAGCTGGAACAACAGGACGAATTCATCGGCCGCCACATCGGCCCGGACGCAGAGCAGACCCAGGCCATGCTGGATACCCTCGGGGTTTCCAGTGTAGAAGACCTGATCGCCAAGACGGTCCCGGCCGGAATCCGCAAGCAGGACGCACTGGACCTGAAAGATGCCATTTCCGAGCAGGATGCGCTGGCGGAGCTGCGCGGCATTGCACAACGCAACAAGATTTACCGCACCTTCATCGGTATGGGCTATCACGACACCTTTACCCCGAATGTCATCCTGCGCAACGTGCTGGAAAACCCGGGCTGGTACACCGCCTACACCCCGTACCAGCCGGAAATTGCCCAGGGCCGCCTCGAAGGCCTGCTGAACTTCCAGCAGATGGTCACCGACCTGACCGGCATGGAGCTCGCCAATGCATCCATGCTGGACGAAGGCACTGCTGCCGCCGAGGCCATGACCCTGTGCAAACGCCAGGTAAAGCGCAACAAGTCCAACGTGTTCTTTGTGGACGAGGATTGCCACCCGCAGACCATCGCGGTAGTGAAGACCCGTGCAGAGCACTTCGGTTTTGAAATTGTCGTGGGTAACCCGGAATCCCTGCCGGAAGAGCTGTTTGGCGCGCTGCTGCAATACCCGGCTTCCACCGGCAAAGTGCGCGACCTCACCGACATCATCGCCGACGCACACGGCAAGAATGCGCTGGTCACCGTCGCGACAGACCTGATGAGCCTCGTGGCCCTGAAGGCACCGGGCGAAATGGGCGCTGACGTGGTGGTTGGCTGTAACCAGCGCTTCGGCATTCCGATGGGCTTCGGTGGCCCGCACGCCGGTTTCTTCGCATTCCGTGAGGCTTACAAGCGCTCCGCGCCGGGCCGCATCATCGGCGTTTCCATCGATACCAAGGGCAAGCAGGCCCTGCGCATGGCCATGCAGACTCGTGAGCAGCACATTCGCCGCGAAAAGGCCAACTCCAACATCTGTACCTCCCAGGTATTGCTGGCCGTGATGAGTGCCTTCTACGCCTGCTACCACGGCCCGAAAGGCCTCAGGAATATTGCCTCGCGCATCCAGCGCCTGGCTGACATCTTTGCCCGTGGCGTGCAGGAATCCGGCTTCGAGCTGGCGCACGACAGCTGGTTCGATACCGTCACAGTCAACGTCGGTGACCAGCAGAGTGCCATTTACGAGCGCGCACTGGCAGCCGAGATCAACCTGCGCAAGGTTGGCGAAGACAAACTGGGTGTGAGCTTCCACGAAACCGCCAAGCTGCACGACGTTTCCGACATCCTCGATGCCTTCAAGGGCGCCAGCCACGGCCTCGACCTGCAGATGCTGGATACCGAAATCGCCGCGAAAGGCCCGATGGGTATTCCGCATGCGCTGCAGCGCACCAGCGACTTCCTGACCCATCCGGTATTCAACAGCTACCACAGCGAGACCGAGATGCTGCGCTACCTCAAGCGCCTGGAGTCCCGCGATATCGCACTGAACCACTCCATGATCCCGCTCGGCTCCTGCACCATGAAGCTGAACGCCACCGCGGAAATGATCCCGGTGACCTGGCCCGAATTCGGCCGCCTGCACCCGTTCGCGCCGGCAGGCCAGACCGAGGGCTACCAGGCACTGTTCGAAAGCCTGCAGCAGATGCTGGAAGCCTGTACCGGCTACGATGCCGTCAGCCTGCAGCCAAACGCCGGCTCCCAGGGCGAATACGCGGGCCTCGTAGCCATCAAGAAATACTTTGAGTCCCGGGGCGAGCAGCGCAACATCTGCCTGATCCCGGCATCCGCGCACGGCACCAACCCGGCCTCCGCCATGATGGTGGGCATGAAGGTTGTGGTTACCGCCTGCGACAACATGGGCAACGTCGACATCGACGACCTGAAAGCCAAGGTTGCAGAACACGGTGAAAACATCGCTGCGCTGATGGTTACCTACCCGTCCACCCATGGTGTATTCGAGGAAGGCATTACCGAGATCTGCGACCTGATCCACTCTGTGGGTGGCCAGGTGTATATCGACGGCGCCAACATGAACGCGCTGGTGGGCGTTGCGGCACCGGGCAAGTTCGGTGGCGACGTATCCCACCTGAACCTGCACAAGACTTTCTGTATCCCGCACGGTGGCGGCGGCCCGGGCATGGGCCCGATCGGTGTGGGCGAGCACCTGAAACCGTTCCTGCCGGCGCACCCGGTGACCCCGGTTCCGGGCACCGACATGGCCAACGGCACTATCTCCGCTGCAGGTTGGGGCTCCGCCAGCATCCTGCCGATCAGCTGGATGTATATCCGTATGATGGGCAAGACCGGCATGAAGCAGGCCACTGAAATGGCCATGGTCAACGCCAACTACGTGGCCAAGAAACTCAGCGAGCACTACAAAGTGCTCTACACCGGCAAAAACGGTTTTGTTGCGCACGAGTGCCTGATCGACCTGCGCCCGCTGAAGGAAACCAGCGGCGTCACGGAGGAGGACATCGCCAAGCGCCTGATGGACTTCGGTTTCCATTCACCGACCATGTCCTTCCCGGTTGCCGGCACCCTGATGATCGAGCCGACCGAGAGTGAATCCAAGGAAGAGCTGGATCGCTTTATCGAAACCATGGCCATCATCCGCAACGAAATCGCGGAAGTGGAAGCGGGTAATTACCCGGCGGAAGACAACCCGCTGCACAACGCCCCGCACACCCTCGACGACGTCATGTCCGACGAGTGGAGCCACGCCTACAGCCGTGACGTTGCCGGGCGCCCGGCCAGCTGGCTCAAGCACCACAAGGTGTGGCCGTCGGTGAACCGTATCGACAACGTGTATGGCGATCGCAACCTGATCTGCTCCTGCCCTTCCATTGAGGAATACATGGAGTAAGCCACCAGCAAAACTGGTGTATCGAAAAGCGGGCCCCCGAGCCCGCTTTTTTTGTGCCCGACAAACTGCCACCAGGCCACGACGAGCAGCCTGTAGCGGGCCCGCGGTTTGAGGTACAGTGAGTCATCCAATAATCCGGAGCCCGACTCTTGCGCCTGCTGACCACGCTGCTTATCTACTTCTGCCTGCTGCTACAGGCCCACGCCCAGTCCAGTGAAACGGAGGGCCCGCATATTCGCGTGGCGCTTGTCAGCGAGCAATCGCAACTGCAGGCCGGGCAGACCCAGTGGGTGGGCATCCGCCTGCAACCGGAGCACCACTGGCACACCTATTGGCGCAACCCCGGTGATTCCGGAGAGGCCCCCTCCATCAACTGGACCCTGCCAGAGGGCGTAACTGCCGGCGAAATACTCTGGAGCGCGCCACAGCGCATTCCGGTGGCGCACCTGGTCAACTTCGGTTACGAGGGCGAATCCCTGCTGATGGTGCCGCTGACCATCGACAAGGGCTACTCCGCTACCAGTGTGCCTCTGAAGGCCAGCATTTCCTGGCTGGTGTGCAAGGAAGACTGTATTCCCGGCTGGGCCGACCTGATGCTGCAACTGCCTGTTACTGACACGGAAGGTACGCCGTCAGAGCAGGCGCCACTGTTTGAAAAAGCGCGCAGCACCCACCCCATGGCAAACGACATACAGGGTGAATTCGAGGTGTCCTCGGACGCCGTGTCCGTCAGCCTTGTCGGCGATCTGGCAAGTGACGAATGGTCGATTTTCCCGTTTGTCGACGGGTGGGTGGTGCACGCCCAAAAGCCTACCATCGTTACGGAAGACGGACGCCTGCTTGCCAGCTTCACGCGAAGCGAATACCTGCTGCAACCGCCGGCGGAGATGCAGTGGCTACTGGTCAATCAGGATGCCAGCCGTGTGTACGAGGTTTCCACCCGCCCGGCCAGCCTGATGCCCGCAAGCAGCGACTTCTCCCTCGCCAGCGCCATACTCTTTGCGTTTGTTGGCGGCCTGATCCTCAACCTGATGCCCTGCGTACTGCCGGTCCTTGGCCTCAAGGCCATCAGCCTGCAGAAAGGCGACCAGCGCACCCAGGGCCTCATGTACATGGCCGGCGTGCTGCTGACCTTCTGGTTGATCGCCGGGCTGCTGATCCTGCTGCGTCACGGTGGCGCCAGCATCGGCTGGGGCTTCCAGCTGCAATCCCCGTGGGTGGTGGGCCTGCTGGCGGCGCTGTTCGTGGCCATCGGACTGGCACTGCTCGGCGACAGCAAACTGTTTGCGCGGATCTCCGGCACCGGACAACACCTGACAGAAAAAGACGGCGCCAGCGGCAGCTTTTACACCGGCGCGCTGGCGGTGGTGGTGGCATCACCCTGCACCGCACCGTTTATGGCCGCCGCACTCGGTTACGCCCTGACGCAGCCGGCCACGACATCGTTCGCCATTTTCACGGCGCTGGCACTCGGCTTCGGCCTGCCGCTGACCGCAATCAGCCTGTTCCCGCGCCTGCACAACTGGATACCAAAGCCCGGCCCGTGGATGCTGCGCTTCAAGCAGGCCATGGCTATCCCCATGTTCCTTACTGCCGCATGGCTGCTCTGGGTACTCGCCGGCCAGACCGGCTTCAAGTCCGTACCCGGCCAGGACAGCGGCCCGGCTTTCGCGGTCAGTTACACCGAGCAACAGTTGCAGCAGGCCATCGCAGAGGGCGATACGGTACTGCTCAACGCCACGGCAGACTGGTGTATTACCTGCAAGGTGAATGAACAGGTTGCGTTCCGTAATGAAGAGTTGCGTACACTACTCGCCAGTGAGGGCTATACCTACCTGCTGGCAGACTGGACCAACCGGGATGAGGCCATTCTCAACCTGCTGACCGGTTTCGAGCGCTCCGGCGTGCCGCTGTACGTGATTTACAAACAGGGCAGAAAACCGAAGCTACTGCCCCAGATCCTGACCGCAGACCTGGTATTGCGTGAATTGCGCGCCGCCCATGCAGGCGCGGCAATCGAATCATCGCCAGGACAACCCGATTCGTAAGTCAGTTCCGATTCCCAAGAAAGGAGAAACCCGATGAAAAAGTTATCCCTGTTCCTGTGCTCGCTGGCGCTGGCATTTTCTGCGCATGCCAAGGTTGAGGTAGACCAGCCGGCACCGGCGTTCTCTCTGACCGCAACCGATGGCAAGACTGTTTCGCTGGCCGATCACAAAGGCAAGTACGTGGTGCTGGAGTGGACCAATCACCTGTGCCCCTATGTGCAGAAGCACTATGAAAGCGGCAATATGCAGGGTCTGCAGAAGAAGTTCACTGGCAAGGACATTGTGTGGCTGTCGGTGATTTCATCATCCCCGGGCAAACAGGGACACGTCAGCCCGGAGGAAGCGGACCAGCTGACCCAGAGCCGCAACGCCACCCCGTCTGCGGTACTGCTGGACCCAGAGGGCACTGTCGGGCAGCTGTACGGCGCGCGCACCACACCGCACATGTATATCATCGACCCGGAAGGCACCCTGCGCTACGCCGGCGCCATTGACAGCATCAAGTCTGCCAACCCGGCGGATATCCCCAAGGCCACCAACTATGTAGACCAGGGCCTGGGCGAGCTGCTGGCCGGCGAGGATGTCTCCGTCAAGGCATCACGCCCTTACGGCTGCTCCGTGAAGTACAAATAGCAGCGCGTAGCCAAGCGCGGCGGGTTTTAACGGCATTCGCCGCGTAACAGGCCAAGATCCCGCCCCACCACTCTTTCGAGCACGAAATAGCCGTTGGGGCAGTAGCCGGTCTCCTCCAGTTTTCTGGCGAGGCCGGCATCAAACCAGCGCTCGAAGCGCGGCCCCATACTCGCCCGCTGTCTGACCGCAGCCTCATACTGCGCCTGGCTCATGCTCGGGCTGCGGGTATAGGGGCGCAACCCACCCTTGCGGGCTGGCTCCAGCCGATACCTGAAGCGAAGCGCCCCGTCACTGCCGGTTTCCGTATCAAACGACTCGTCGAACATGCCCTCCGGCATATTTGTGTTGCTACTGCAGGCCGCCACCACACAGGCGGCGGCTATCAACAGGGTTTTTCGCATAATTATTCTGTTCATCCGTGCGGGAATGCTTTTGCCGGAAGCCCAATATACACTAAGCGGCATTCACACCAAGCCATTGCCAAAACGGGAACCCCGGAATCACCCTATGGACAAGTCACTGTTTGCAGACCACATGAGCACCCTGCGGGCACGCTACGACCGTATCCTCAACGAGTGCGACTACGACGCCCTGTATATCTTCAGCGGCAGCCCCAAGCGCCAGTTCCTGGACGATATGGATTACCCGTTCAAGGTGAACCCGCATTTCAAGGCGCTGGTACCGGTCATCGACAACCCGCATTCGTGGGTCGTCTATCGCGCGGGCCAGAAGCCCCAGTTGCTTTTCTATCGCCCGGTGGACTTCTGGCACTACGTGCCGCCGGAGCCCAACGATTTCTGGACCGACGAATTCGACATAGTACTGATTGCCTCCCCGGATGAGGCCAAGGCACACCTCAATGCCGACAAACCGGCCTTCCTCGGCGAAACCGAAAAATTGCCGGGCTGGCCCCTGGGCGATGAAAACCCGCAACTGCTGACTGCGCGCCTGCACTGGGAGCGCGCGGTAAAGACCCCGTACGAAGTGGCCTGCCTGCGCGAAGCCAACCGCCTGGCCGTTGCCGGCCACCGCGCTGCCGAAGCCGCGTTCCACGATGGCGCCAGCGAGTTTGAAATCAACCTCGCCTACCTGGGCGCTGCAGGCCAGGGCGAGAACACTGTGCCTTACAGCAATATCGTGGCGCTCAATGAGCACACCGCGATCCTGCACTACACGCACCTGAGTAATCGTCGCCTCGGTGGTGACCTGCTCAGCTTCCTGATCGATGCCGGCGCCAACTGTTACGGCTATGCATCGGACATCACCCGTACCTACGCGAAGAATGGCGGCGAGTTTGCCGACATAATTGCCGCCATGGACGAAATGCAGCTGAAGCTGTGCGACGGCCTGCAGGCGGGCGTGAATTACCCGGACCTGCACGAGCAGTGCCATCTGGGGGTTGCGGATATCCTGAAGCGCTTCGGCGTACTCAACTGTGAGCCGCAGAGCGCCGTGGACAGCGGCCTAAGTGGCACCTTCCTGCCGCACGGCCTGGGCCACTTCCTCGGCCTGCAGGTACACGATGTCGGCGGCCACCAGGCCGGGCCGGATGGCGGCGTCATCCAGCCACCGAAGAAATTCCCGTTCCTGCGCACCACACGCAAGGTCGAAGCCGGCCACGTGTTTACCATTGAGCCGGGCCTCTATTTTATCGACAGCCTGCTGGCAGACCTGAAAAAGGGCGCGCACACCAGCGAGGTAAACTGGGCCCGTGTCGATGCGTTCCGACCCTTTGGTGGCATTCGTATCGAGGACAATATCGCGGTCTATGCCGACGGCAATGAGAACATGACCCGCGACGTCTATCGTGGCTGATACAAGGGCCTGTTGAAGTGGAATGCCGACTCGGCTGCGGCGCCTGTTGTATCGCGCCGTCCATCAACAACCCGATTCCCGGTATGCCCAACGGCAAGCCGGCGGGCGTCCGCTGCGTGAACCTGGATGACGACAACCTGTGCAGGCTGTTCGGTAAGCCCGAGCGGCCGGCTCTGTGCGCGGCCTTCCAGCCCTGCGAATCGGTCTGCGGCGACAGTCGCATCGAAGCGCTGGCGCTCATCAGCGCGATGGAGATTGATACGCGCTGTTAGTACTTTCCGATAAAGACAGAACGGCCACATTAAATTTCGCTCGCCTCTACTCTTGCCCTGACCAATCTCCATACAAGCCTATACGCAACCTGACTTGTGGGATCGTCTATGCGATTTTTATTCGGCGGAGCCTCCACGGCGTGCATCCCTCGGCGATAAGCCGAAGTACTTGGTGAAGGCACGCGTAAAATGGCTGTGGTCGGAGAAGCCAGTTTCCAGTGCGATTGTTCCGACGCTCTTGCGGGTTTTCAAAAGTAGAGACCGGGCGTGCTCCAGTCGTACCTCATTGATGTATTGCCTCGGCGTTTTTTTTAAGTGTTTGCGAAAACGCCGTTCCAACGCACTGACGGAAATATTGCAGGCGCTCGCAATCGCGGCGACAGATATATTACTGGCGAAGTGCTCACCGATATAATTGATGGGCACCCGCAAATCCTGATACGACAGCGCGCTGGTCTCCGACTCATCAATGCTCCGGCTGATGCCGAAGGTGCCAATTACCTGCCCTTGAGGATCGTAGATCGGCCACTTTGAGGTCAGGAACCAGCCAACGGTTTCCGGCCCGCTGAGGATAAGCTCCAGACGGTCCGTGATCACCCCGCCGCCCAGTACCAGCTCATCGTCCACCCGGTAGCTCTGGACCATCTCTGCCGGCGCCAAGTCGTAGTCGGTCTTTCCCAGCAGCGCCTCCATGGAAGCGAACCCGAAACGCTCAAAGAAGAGCCGGCTGCCGAACACAAACCGCCCCTCCCTGTCCTTGGCCCATGCATGGGTACCGGGAATGAGCTCCAACACCGCCAGGCTCTGGTGCACACTGGCCAAATCTCGAACCATTAGTTTTGTCAAAATAGGCCCCTGCGCCGATTTTTTACAAATTATAAGCGAATTTTTCCAAGTATTGGCACTCCATTCCCCGCATAGTGACCCCCAAGAATTGGCGGATAAATGACCGGTCAACAGGCGTCTGACCGGAGACGGGGAAGAGTCCTTATGGCAAAAATAAGAATGGGCATGGTCGGCGGCGGTGAAGGCGCCTTTATCGGTACGATTCATCGCATGGCCGCCGCGATCGACGGGGAAATCGAGCTTGTGTGCGGCGCCTTCAGTAGTGACCCGGCCCGCTCGCAACGCTCTGGTGCCGCCCTACACCTGCCTGCGGAGCGGGTTTACACCGACTTCCAGACCATGATGACTGCGGAGGCGGCGCTGCCTCCCGAGTTGCGTATGCAGTTCGTGGCCATCGTCACCCCCAACCATATGCATTTTCCGGTCGCTGAAGCGGCTCTGCGTGCCGGGTTTCACGTCCTGAGTGACAAGCCCGCAACCCTCAATTTGAATGAGGCACTGCAGTTAAAGGAACTGGTCGCAGAGACCGGCCTCCTGTACGGCCTCACCCACACCTATAACGGCTACCCGCTGGTGAAAGAAGCTCGTGAGCGAATTAGCCGTGGTGACCTGGGCAAGGTCCGCAAAGTGGTGGTGGAGTACCCCCAGGGGTGGCTGGCAGACCGGCAGGAAGACACCGGTAACAAGCAGGCGAGCTGGCGCCTTGACCCCAAACAGGCTGGCATCAGCAGCTGTATGGGAGATATCGGCGTGCATGCTTCCAACCTCGCCGAATATGTCTCGGGCCTGCAGATATCGTCCCTGTGCTCGGATCTCACCGCCTTCGTCGAAGGGCGTGAACTCGACGATGACGGCAGCGTGCTGCTGCGATTTGATGGCGGCGCGCGTGGCGTACTCCACGCAAGTCAGGTCTGCGCCGGTGAGGAAAACGGTTTACGCATCCGCGTCTACGGTGAGCACGGCGGGCTGGAATGGGCCCAGCAGGAACCCAACACCCTGTGGCTGAAATGGCCCGACCGCCCCACTGAAATGCTGCGCGCCGGCGGTGGCTATCTGGGCGCGCTGGCAGCGGCCAATACCCGCACCCCCATGGGACACCCGGAAGGCTACCTGGAGGCCTTCGCCAACCTGTATATGGCGTTTGCAGGCCAAATCCGGGCCAGTGAAGCCGATATTCCTCTCGACGCCCGCAGTGCCGACTGCCCTGGTATCGACGAGGCCGTGCGCGGCATGACCTTTATCGAGCTTGCCGTCGCCGCCAGCAATAGCGACGTAAAGTGGCACCCATTTCCCAAACACTAATAAAGCGAGAGAGAACCCAGCATATGGCAACAATGAAAGGCCCGGCGATTTTCCTCGCCCAGTTCGTCGGCGATAAAGCGCCCTTTAACAGCCTGGCGGCCATAAGCCGCTGGGCCGGAGACCTCGGTTACAAGGGCATCCAGGTACCCACCTGGGAGAGTTCCCTGATCGACCTGTCCCTGGCCGCAGACAGCAAAGACTACTGCGATGAACTCAAAGGCATTTGTGCCGAAGGTGGTGTGGAAATCACCGAGCTCTCTACCCACCTGCAGGGACAACTGGTGGCGGTGCACCCCGCTTACGACCAGCAATTCGATGGTTTTGCCCCGGAGCAGGTGCGCGGTAACCCGGCGGCACGTATGGACTGGGCGATACAGCAACTGTTACTGGCAGCAAAGGCGAGCCAAAACCTGGGACTGAATGCCCACGCGACTTTCTCCGGCGCCCTGCTATGGCACACCATGTACCCGTGGCCACAACGCCCCGAGGGACTGGTGGAAACCGGTTTCCGCGAGCTGGCCGCGCGCTGGCTGCCGATTCTCAATGCCTTTGACGATGCGGGGGTTGATGTCTGCTACGAGATTCACCCGGGCGAAGACCTGCACGACGGGGCCAGCTTCGAGCGTTTCCTCGAAGCCACAGGCAACCATGCGCGCTGCAACATCCTCTACGATCCGAGCCACTTCCTGCTGCAGCAGCTGGACTACATCCAATTCATCGACCTGTATCACGAACGCATCAAGATGTTCCACGTCAAGGATGCGGAGTTCAATCCAAATGGCCGCAGCGGTGTCTACGGCGGCTACCAGTCCTGGCAAGACCGCCCGGGACGCTTCCGTTCCCTCGGCGATGGGCAGGTGGATTTCAGCCGCATCTTCAGCCAGTTCGCACGCTACGGCTATGAAGGCTGGGCAGTGCTGGAGTGGGAATGCTGCCTGAAGCACCCCGAAGATGGCGCGCGCGAGGGCGTGGAGTTTATCAACCGCCACATTATCCGCCCCAGCGACAAAGCCTTTGATGATTTCGCCGGAACCGGGTCTGACGAAGCGTCCAACCGACGCATTCTCGGCCTGGCATAACCACAACGTATAAATACAGTCCGGAGCCACACAATGACGGATATGCAAATCGACCGCCGCCGCCTGTACCACATAGGCAATCTTTCCATTTTCATGATTGGCCTCGGCTTTGCCGTGCGCGCGAACATCGCACCCGACCTGCAAGCCGATATCTACAATCACATTGATCTGGCCAACTCCGCCGCCATGGTGGGCGAGGCACTCGGCGCGACCTTTACCGGGTTCGCATTGACGCTGCTGTTCGGCAGTGCCCTGGTGGACTTGGTCGGCATGAAGCGGATGCTGCTGCTCTCCGCACTCGGCTACGTTGCCGGTGCGCTGGGATTGCTGGCCGCCACAATGATGCCGGTGGGCCCATCGGTTGAAATGGTGGTACTGGCAAGCCTTCTGCTCACAGGACTCGGCTGGGGCGCGGTAGAAGCGGCCTCCAATCCCATGGTGGCCACCCTCTATCCCGAAGAGAAAACTCATCGACTCAATATCCTTCACGCATGGTGGCCAGCCGGCATCGTGGTTGGTGGGCTGATGGGCGTTGCCATTAGCGCAATGGGACTGTCCTGGAAGATCAACATGTTCATCCTGCTGATACCAGCACTGGTACTGGCCTGGATGGTCGCGGGCGCAGCGTTCCCGGTCACAGAGCGCGTTTCTTCCGGCGTCAGCTATGGCGAGATGTTTGGCGAGCTACTGCGTCGCCCGCTGTTCTGGGTGTTCTGGGCCTGCATGTTCCTCACCGCCGCTGCCGAACTCGCGCCGGGCCAGTGGGTGAACATCACCCTTTCCAACATCGTCGGTATGCAGGGCATTCTTCTGCTGGTGTATGTGAGCGCGCTGATGTTTGTAATGCGACATTTTGCCGGCCCCATCGTAAAACGCATTTCTTCCACTGGCCTGATGTTTGCCAGCTGCCTCGCAGCCGGCATCGGCCTCTATCTGTTAAGCCTGGCCGACTCCCCACTGCTGGCCTTCGGCGCAGCTACCGTCTGGGGCATCGGCGTGTGCTACATGTGGCCGACCATGCTGGCCATCGTATCCGAGCATTTCCCAAAAGGTGGCGCCGTGGCCATGGGCCTGATGGGCTTCGCCGGTGGTCTGTCAATCCAGTTCGTACTTCCGAAAATGGGCGCTATTTTTGACAGCGCCAAGGCGGAGGCTGCAGGCGGCGCCAATAAACTGGCAAGCCTGTCGCCGGAAGCAATGGCCGAGGTAGTGCGCTTTGCCTCGGTAGAGTCGTTCCAGTCGGTGGCGGTGGTGCCACTATTGCTGTTGCCGGTATTTGGCGCCATCTGGCTGTGGCAGCGCCGCAGTGGCTCTACCCAGGCACACGCAGGAAATGCCTAATATGTCCCAGGAATTCGGACTGACCCAAGTACTTAGCGCCGCGCTGCAGGAAGTCCTGCAGTTTCTCGGCCTGCAAGACTTGATCGTACTGCTTGGCTCGGGCGACAGCGCGAGCCTGTTGTCTCTGGACGGGCTTTACGCGCTGTTTGCGCCGCTGATTCCTGTATTGCTGATCATCGAAATCCTGGCCGCAATTGCACGTGGCCAGTTCCAGTGGCAGCACTTCCGGGTCCCCCTGCTGACCCTTGTGACAAACGGTATTATCGGCCGCTTTATTTCCCTCGCTATTGCCGTCACTGTAGCCAGCACCCTGCAACCGTTCGCGCTACTGGAAACCAGCTTTACCTGGTACTGGTTCGTGTACGGTTACCTGGTGTGGGAGTTTGCCCACTTCATCTATCACTGGGCCGGACACAAGGTGCGTCTGCTGTGGTGTATTCACTCCACCCACCACGCGCCGCAACACATGAACCTGTCGGTTTCCTACGCGCACTTTTTCCTGGAAGCGCCCTACGCTGATCTGGTGCGCATTGGCATCTGCACCCTGCTTGGCGTGGATCCGCTGGTGCTGATGATCGTTATCGGCATTGACGCCATCTGGGGTTCGCTGATTCATATCGGCGAAGAGCTGATGCCGGACGGGCGCATGGGCCGCTTGCACAAGTACATCCTCACACCTTCCCATCACCGGGTACATCACGCGAAAAACCCAGTTTATGTGGATACAAATTACTGCAACCTGCTGAATGTCTGGGACAGGGTCTTTGGCACTTACCAGGAGCAGGATCCAAACATTCGCCCGGAATACGGCATCAAGCGTAAAGACGGCAACAACTTTTTCGAATGCTATTTTGGAGAAATTGCTTCCCTCGCTCGGGATGTTCGCCAGACCCCGCGCTGGGTCGACAAATTCCGATACCTGATCATGCCCCCAAACTGGACTCCTGAAGAAGGCACACCGGTGATAAACAGGGAAGGTGCAGTGTGAAAAGCTATTCCCTCGTATTGATGCTGGCAATCGGTGGCGGCCTGTATGGCGCTGCCACCGCGATCGCAGACCCGGCTCCCGCACTCGACAATGGAACAGAGGTAATCGGGCAGGGCGAATTTCGCTACCGTTACCGTGCCGACAAACTGGTGCTGCCCGAAACAATCACTTCGACCTGGCAACATGTTCACGGAATCACACTCGGGCCAGACAACGACATCTTTGTTACCTACTCTACCGACGGACAACAGAACGAAGATACCCGGGCCCTTGCCCACTTCGATCTGGACGGGAGTTTTCTCGGTACTCTCGGCAGCGCGGCAATGGCTCGCGGCAACCCGCACGGACTTGACGGGCAAGAGGAACAAGGGCAGTTCTACCTCTACCACAGTAATTTTGACGGTCGCGTCACCAAGACAGACAAAGACGGGCAACTCCTGTGGTCTTTTGAAGGAGCACCAGCCCAGCCCGCCTATGAAAACGACTGGCTGGCGATGGTTCAGGGGTGGATTATTGACGGCGCCTTCAGCCTGTTCTCCAAAAACCTGACATTGTTCCCGACTGCTTACATGCCCTGTAACGTGGCTTTTCACCCGAGTGAAGAGGCCTTCTACATGGCCGACTGCTACGGCAGCTCCCTGATCCATAAATTTTCCACCCGCGACGGCAGCTATCAGGAAGTGTCATTTGGTGGACCGGGAGAACAGCCGGGTCAATTCAACACACCCCACGGACTGATCTACGACCCGCGTCAGCAGCAGCTGTTGGTCGCCGACCGTGGCAACAGCCGCTTGCAATATATTGACCTGGCCGGCAACCCGGTATCCGAAGTCACGGCGGATGCCATTGCAGAGCCCTGCGATTTCGACGTGATGGGAGAATACCTGCTGATACCAGATCTGTCCGGCCATCTGGTTATTCTGGATGGCAACAATCAGGTTGTAAGCAAAATCGAGGTAGCGCAGCAGCTGGGCGAACAGGGTGTAAAGTATCCCCACGATGCGATATTCCTGCCCAACCAGGACATTATTGTGGCCACCTGGAACCCGGGCACACTCACCTACTGGGAGCGAGTGGAAGACTGAACACGACTATATCGGGCGGAATAACCGGGCACTTACGTAGTCAAAGCCCACATAGATTTATAACAGGCCATATCAATGGCAACACTGAGTTAAGGACTTTCTATGCACAAAGCAAATACAAAAGCGCAAAGAAATACAGCATTCTGGCGATCACTGGCATCCGCTGTGGTTTTAGTCAGCACGCCATTGCTCACGTTTGCCGAAGACAACACCCTCACCGATGCAGAGGATGCCGAAGGTTGGGAACTACTTTTTGACGGTCACGATATGCGCCACTGGCGCAACTTCAAGAGCGATACCCTGAATGAGAAGTGGCTAGTGGAAGACGGCACCATGAAGCTCACCGGCAAGGGCGGTGGCGACATCATGACGCGCAAGTCCTACAAAAATTTCGACCTGCAACTGGAATGGAAAATTTCCGAAGCCGGCAACAGCGGCATCTTTATCCTGGTTAGCGAAAAGGGCGACCAAATTTACTCACGTGGACCGGAAATCCAGATTCTGGATAACGAGCGCCATTCGGACAACAAGATTGACTCACACCTGTCGGGCTCTCTCTACGACATGGTGGCTTCGCACCCTTCCTCGCACAAGCCGGCGGGTGAGTGGAACCAGGTTCGCATCCTGTTCCGCGACGGCTTCCTGCAGGTCTGGCAGAACCAGGTGAAGACAGTGAACATCACCCTCGGTGACAGTACGTGGAACACCCTGCTGGAAGGCAGCAAGTTCAAGAGCTGGTTCTGGGGCCTGATGAGCGATTTCGATGGCTTTGGCGAAGCCCGCGAAGGCCACATCGGTCTGCAGGACCATAATGACCCGGTCGCATTCAAAAACATCAAGATCAAGGAACTGAAGTAATGTCTGATTTTGATTATGACGTTGTCGTCGTTGGCTCCGGCGCGGGTGGCGCCATGGCTGCCTACACATTGACGAAAGAAGGCAAAAAAGTATTGATGCTCGAAGCCGGGCGCGATTACGACCCGGTTAAAGAAACCCCCATGTTCAACACCCCGGCCCAAGCCCCGCTGGTGGGCGCACCCACGCCGGATAAAGACTTCGGCTACTACGATGCGACCGTCGACGGCGGCTGGACCGTGCCGGGAGAGCCCTACACTGCCGGGGAAGGTACCGAGTTCAAATGGTGGCGCGCGCGCATGCTCGGCGGACGCACCAATCACTGGGGCCGCTACGCCCTACGCTTCAGCGAGCACGACTTCAAAGGTTACAGCCGGGATGGCCTGGGTGCTGACTGGCCCTTTGAGTACAAGGACATTGCGCCTTGGTACGACAAGACCGAAGAACTCGTTGGCGTTTGCGGTACCAATACCGGCCTCGATGACATGCCGGATTCACCGGAAGGTGTTTTACAGCCACCACCCAAACCCCGCATACCGGAACTGCTGGTTGCAGCAGCTGCAAAAAAACTGGGAATTCCCGCCGCGCCAATGCATCGTGCAGTTCTGACACGTCCCAAGGACAATCGAAGCGCCTGCTTCTATGCCACAGAATGCGGTCGCGGTTGCTCGATAGGCGCGGCCTTCCAGACCACGACTTCCCTGATCCCAATGGCGAAGGCCACCGGCAACCTGAAAATCATCACCGACGCCATGGCAAAGACGGTAGAGGTCGATGAGCAAGGCGTCGTGAATGCCATTACCTATATCGACAAGAACACCGCTCAACCCGTTACGCTGCCAGCAAAGGTGGTCATCCTGGCGGCCAGCGCCTGTGAGTCTGCCCGCATCCTCCTCAACTCGAAGAGCGAGCAGTTCCCGCAGGGTCTGGCCAATTCCAGCGGCCAGGTTGGGCGCAACATCATGGATTCCACCGGAGCCGACTTTAGTGCAGAGATCCCGGCGCTCAAGGGTAGGCCGATTTACAACGAAGACGGTCACACAGCCAATCACCTGTTCATCCCTTGGTGGGGCCACAAGGCACAGGCAAAAGGCGAACTGGATTTTGCCCGCGGCTACCATCTCGAACTGAAAACCGGTTTCCAGGCACCGGGATCATACTACCCGGCGAAATTGCAGGGCTATGGCCCTGAATTGAAAAAGCAGGCCAAGCACGATTACGGCGCGCAAGTGGGTTTCTCGCTGCGCGGCGAAATGGTGCCGAACAAAGACTGCTTTATGGAAATTGACGAGAAGGTGAAAGACAAATGGGGCATCCCCGTGGCCAGGTTTCACTGGAAATGGTCCGAACAGGAGTTGAATCAGGTAGAACATGGCCTGAAAACCATCAGGGCCATTCTCAACAACATGGGCGTCGAGGTTGACTCCATGCCTTCACCAGAAGAGGCTATCAAGAAAGGGGGCGAAATCATCCACGAAGTGGGCTCCACTCGAATGGGCTCTTCACCGGAAGATTCTGTCACCAACCAGTACGGACAGACCTGGGACTGCAACAACCTGTTTGTGATGGACGCCGGTGTATTCGCCTCCAATCCACACAAGAACTGCACCCTGACCATCATGACCCTGGCAATGCGGAACGCCAGCTGGCTTTCAGAGCAACTGGATAAGGGGGCGATCTAATGAACCAGAATTTTCATATCCAACACCGTATCCCGGCCACTGAAGAAGCACCCCGTGGCCGCGTCTCACGACGGCAGGCACTCAAGTGGCTTGGCGCGATCAGTGCAGGCCTGACCCTGCCACTGATCAGCGGCTGTGAAAAGGCACTGGTCTCGGCGGCAAAAATCGCCGGCAACTGGCCCGACCTGAAGCTGGAGCCCATTACCGGAAAAGGCTACGGCACAGACCCGAACCTGCTTCAACCGCCGACGCGTCCGTGGCCACTCACCATGACCGCTGCACAACGTAAACTGGTTTCTGTCATCGCGGACATTCTGATTCCCCGTGAAGGCAGTAATCCATCGGCCTCCGAAGTACAGGTTACCGATGTGATCGATGAGTGGGTCAGCGCCCCCTATCCCAGCTTTCAGGCTGACCGCGTGGAGATTCTTTCCGGACTTGTCTGGCTGGATGAAGAGTCCACTCGACGCTTCGGCAAGAATTTCGTGCAGGCATCGCCACAGCAACAACTCGAAATCATCGACGACATCGCGTACGAGAAAGCAGAGTCGGACCTCCGCTTTGCCTACATGGCACGCGTTTTTGACGGCGTGCGCACGCTGATCAGTATTGCCTACTTCAGTTCGCCGGAAGGGACTCGCGACATCGGATACCAGGGTAACAAGCCGATCGCCGGCGACTACCCTGGCCCCACGGCGGAAGCCAAGGCGCACCTGGAAGGTGTGCTGGAGGAACTTGGACTGACTGAATACGCCTACGCCTGAGGTAAATGTGATGATGATTCGCGTAATACTTATTGCCCTGATTGCGTTCACTGCTGGCTGCGGTAAGGATATGGGTAGCACCACGGAGTTTGATCAGGCAACAAGCCAGGTACTACAACCGGCAGACCCGGCGCTGGCAGAAATCTACAGCCGCAGTTGCAGAAGCTGCCATACCGTTGCTGCGACCGGCGCGCCGCTGACCGGCGATGTGGCAGGCTGGTCGCCGCGTCTGGAAAAAGGCATGGACACACTGGTGAACAATGTCGTGAATGGCTCAGGGGGCATGCCGCCCTTCGGTATGTGCATGGACTGCGACCTGGATCAGTTCGAGGCCCTGATCGAATTTATGGCCAGAGGAAAAGACTGATGCTCACACGCCGCACAATGCTCAGCGCGATGGTCGCCGCAGCCATTGGTACCCAACTTGCGCCACTCGGTGCATTGGCACAAACCGGCGGAGGTAAACGTCGCCTCCCCTGGCGCAACTGGTCGGGATCGCAGCAGTGCTTCCCGGAATCTCGCAAGGCCCCGGCATCTGTGGCGGAGCTGCAGGAATTACTGGCGTCCACTCGGGGTATTGTTCGCCCGGTAGGCGCGGGACATTCTTTCACCCCGCTAGTCCCTACCGATCACACCATTGTTTCCCTATCCCGCCTGAGTGGCGTTGTCGATCACGATGACGAGAAACTACAGGCGACCATCATGGCCGGCACCCGACTCGGTGAAATCGGCCAGCCCCTTAGTGAGCAGGGACAGGCCCTCATTAACATGCCTGATATTGATGCGCAGTCCCTTGCCGGGTGCCTGGCCACTGCCACGCACGGCACCGGCGCCGGTCTGAGCTGCCTGTCCGCCTATGTAACCGGCTTACAGCTGGTTACCGCAGACGGCACGCTGGTCGACTGCGATGCGCAGAATAATCCCGAGGTCTTCGAGGCTGCCCGGGTTTCTCTGGGAAGCCTGGGTGTTATTACTCAGGTGCGCATGCAAAACCAGGCCACCTACCGACTGCGCCGGGAAACTGTCTGGCGCGAGTTTGACGAAATTCTCGAAATCGCCCAAGACATGGCGGATGCTCACCGCAATTTTGAGTTCTACTATATCCCGTTCTCCGGCATGGGCTTTACCGATGCACATGATCTCACTGATGAGCCAATCAGCAGTACGGAAAAGCTGGATAGCAATGAAGGGGCAATGGAGCTTAAGACTGCGCGGGACTGGCTTTCCTGGTCCCCGGGCCTGCGGGAACTGATCCTCGGGAGCTACGCCAGGACGGTACCGGACGAGATCACCATCGAGCGGTCGTGGAAAAACTACACCAGCGAGCGCAACGTACGATTCAACGAGATGGAATACCACCTGCCTCGGGAAACCGGCCTGCAGGCACTAAAAGAAATCCGCGACGCGCTGGAGTCGCAACACCATGAGGTATTCTTCCCGATCGAAGTGCGCTTTGTAAAAGGCGATGATATGTGGCTGAGCCCCTTCTACAAGCGCGACAGTATCTCCATCGCGGTACACCGCTACTTCGAAGAAGATTTCCAGCCCTACTTCCAGACCATCGAGCCGATCCTGCAGAAATATCAGGGCCGCCCGCATTGGGGTAAGCTCAACACCCTGAACGGGGAACAATTGCGCGCCCTGTACCCTCGCTGGGACGACTTCGCAGCCGTGCGCCGTGAGCTCGACCCGCACGGCCGCTTCCTGAACGATTACCTGCACGGCCTGTTTGGCTAACGGCTTTTATTGACTTTGGAGCCTGGATGAAACGACGTACGCTGCTTTTGGGTGGGCTGGCCGGCGCCGCTGGAGCAGGCCTCCTGCTCCGCCCGAGTGACCGGGGTGCACCGCACGCCCCCTACTTCCGCACTCTGAGCTCGGCGCTGGACAGCGCCGGTCATAGCGGGCCGCGTCTGGTGATCGACAGGAAGCTACTGCGCGCGAATATCGACACCCTGCTTGGCCACATCGACAATCGCTTTGCGTATCGTATCGTGGCCAAGTCCCTGCCCTCAATTCCCTTGCTCCGCGAAGTCATGCAGATTTCAGGTAGCAACCGGCTGATGTTGTTTCATCAGCCATTTATCAGTCGCGTCGCTGAAGATTTGCCCGAAGCCGACGTCCTGCTCGGCAAACCTATGCCGGTTGCGGCCGCGGCAGCTTTCTACCAACAGCGGCCAAATACAACCTTCAATCCATCGCGGCAGTTGCACTGGCTGATGGATACGCCAGCGCGGGTGCAACAATACGCTCGCCTTGCGGCAGAACTCAATGAGCAGCTGCAGGTATGCATCGAGCTGGATGTCGGCCTGCATCGAGGCGGTGTGCAGACAGACACGCAACTACTAAAGATGCTGGATGAAATCCGGTCGGCCAGCCACCTCCAGTTTACCGGGCTGATGGGCTACGAACCCCACGTAGTGAAAGTCCCGGGCAATCCCGAGACCTACCGGGATAAGGCCATGACGGCATATAGCCATTACGTGGAGCTTGCGAAGTCACACCTCGGCGACGACTGGCCCGGGGATGTGATTCTCAATTGTGCCGGCAGCCCGACCTACCAGCTCTACAATCACGGCGACTATCCCTTCAATGAACTGGCTGCGGGATCGTGCCTGGTCAAACCGTCCGACTTTGACATACCGACGCTGGCCGACCATGTCCCCGCTTCGTATATCGCCACACCAGTCCTTAAGAGCACTGGCAGCGTTCAGATACCGGGCATCAACCTGGGGCCATTGCAGTCCCTTTGGGATCCCAACCGTAGGCGCACCGTGTTCACCTATGGCGGTGCATGGAAAGCCGAGCCGGTGTCGCCAGCCGGCCTCAGCGTAAACCCGCTCTACGGCCGCTCCACCAACCAGGAAATGCTCAACGGCTCAGAAGCCACCGATCTACGGGTGGACGACTGGGTATTCCTGCGCCCAACCCAAAGTGAATTTGTATTCCTGCAGTTTGGCGATCTGGCTGTTTTTGAAGACGGAAAAGTTCAGGCCTACTGGCCGGTGTTTTCCCAAACGTAAAATGGCGCCCCGAGGGGCGCCATTTTTTTAGTCGCGTTTCTTGTTGAAACCCTGCTTTTTCTTGAAGTCCGGCTTGCGCTTGAGGTCCGGCTTGCGGCGCGGCTTGGAGCGGAAGCTGTCGTCCGGGGTATCCGGCGCGTCCTTCTCGTGGATGATTTTCAATGCCTCACCGGCCACCCGCACTTTTTTCAGGTGCTGAAATACTTCTTTCGGCATGCCTTCCGGCAGATCCACGGTGGAGAAACGGTCATAGATTTCGATACGGCCGATATAGCTGGCATCAATGCCAGCCTCGTTGGCTATGGCACCAACAATGTTGCCGGGCTTGGCGCCGTGCTCATGGCCGACAAAGATGCGGAAACGCTCGGAACCTTCATCTGCGGCCGGTGCGCTTGCCAGGCTCTTGTCCCTGCGACGCGGTCTTTCACCCCTGTCGCCCCGCTCACCGCGCTCCCGGCGCTCGCGTGGCTCACGTTCGCGGCGCTCACGCGGAGCCGGCATTTCCTCTTTGAGAATCAGCGGCTGGTCGCCCTGTGCCATGACCGCGAGTGCCGCGGCAACATCCTCTGGTGCCAGGTCGTGCTCGCGGATGTATTCCATCAGCATGTCACGGAAGAAGCTGACTTCTGAGGAAGAAGTAATGGTATCGCTGATCCGCTGGCGGAACTTGGCGATACGCACATCGTTGATCTTGTCGACGCTCGGCAGCTCAAGCTGCTCCAGCTGCTTGCGGGTGGCGCGCTCGATAATACTGAGCATGCGCTTCTCACGCGGCGCCACAAACAGGATAGCGTCGCCCTCTCGGCCCGCACGGCCGGTACGACCGATGCGGTGCACATAGGCTTCGGCATCGTAAGGGATATCGAAATTGATCACGTGGCTGATACGCTCGACGTCGATACCGCGCGCGGCAACGTCGGTGGCAACCACGATATCCAGGCGGCCTTTCTTCAGCTTGTCGATTACGTTTTCGCGCAGATTCTGCGCCATGTCGCCATTCAGCGCCGAGCTGGCAAAACCGCGCGCAGAAAGCTTGTCAGACACTTCCACCGTGGCATTTTTGGTGCGCACAAAGATGATCATGCCGTCTACAGGCTCGGCCTCAAGGATGCGCGTGAGCACTTCCATCTTGCGCGCATTACTCACAATCATAAAGCGCTGGCGGATGGTTTCCGCCGTGCGCGTCTTGACCTGGAACTTCACCTCCGCCGGATCGTTCAGGTAGTCGCCGACGATCGCGTGGATTTCCTTGGGCATGGTGGCGGAGAAGAGTGCCACCTGACGCTCTTCCGGCGCGTGATCGAGGATCCAGCGCACATCGTCAATAAAGCCCATGCGCAGCATTTCGTCGGCTTCATCGAGCACCATGGTACGCAGCTCGGAAATATCCAGTGAACCGCGACGCATATGGTCCATTACCCGTCCGGGGGTACCTACAATCACGTGTGCGCCGCGCTTCAGCTGGCGCAGCTGGCCGCGGTAGTCGGCACCACCGTAGATCGCAGCAACGTGGAAATCGCGGATGCCCTGCGCGTAAGTCTGGAAGGCTTCGGCAACCTGGATGGCCAGCTCACGGGTAGGCGCCAGTACCAGTACCTGCGGGGATTTCTGGCGCAAATCGATATTGGCGAGAATCGGCAACGCAAAAGCAGCCGTCTTGCCGGTACCGGTCTGGGCAAGGCCCAGCACATCGCGCCCCTCGAGCAGGTGCGGGATAGTCGCAGCCTGGATCGGGGACGGCGTCTCATACCCGACTTTACGGATAGCGTCGAGGATGGACGAGGGAAGGCCCAGCTCGTCAAAGCTGGTTACCTGGGAATTATCAGTCATTTACACATCACCTGAGGAGACACATCGCCGTGTCGTTACTCACCGTGGAAATGCGTCTGGTATATTTGAAGCATAGAAAAGGGCGTGACCATCAGTCACACCCTGTTCAAATGCGGCAGCGGAGTCTAACAGGTCGGTGGACGAAATTCGACCAGTATTTCCGGTTTTACCTGACGCCTCAGTGTCCCTTCTCCAGATCCAGCAGGCGTTCCTTCATATCCATATGGAAGCCGCGGACAATATCGATATAGGACTGCACCTGCTCTTCGGACAGTTCCGGCTTCACTTTTTTCACGGTTTCCACCCGCACTTTCAATATTTTCTCATCGATCTCCAGGATCTGTTCGCAGCTCAACTCGGGTTTCTTGCCAACCTCAAAACCGTAGTCCTTGAGTACCTGAACCTTGCTCTTGAAGCTGTCCTGCAACATCGGTAACACCTTCTTCTCTTGCTCCGGCGTCAACTTCATTTCCAGGGTCATCCAGTCAGTGATATCTGCATACTTTTCCCAGAAATCGGCACCCAGCCCCTTTTTCTTGTGCGCGTCCGCACTGACCTGCCCTGCAGCCAGCAGCAGAACCACCAGCGCCAATGCGAGATAACCACCCTTACGCATTACTTGCCACATATCGGATACCTGTTTGCCTGAACCAGTTGTCTCGCGACAGTTCTGCCACGCGATACCTCAAGCCTAGCAGGTGGATGATTGATGCGCCGGGCGCCCATAGTTCCATTCGCGATTAGCGGGCGTGCAAGCATAAAAAAAGGCCGCTCTGTGAGCGGCCTTTCGCAAGGTTTGCAGCAGTAATGAACTTACCAGCCGGTAACCTCTTTCAGCGCATCGCCGATCTGCGCGAGTGAACGCACAGTCTTGACGCCTGCGTCTTCGAGTGCCGCAAACTTCTCGTCCGCAGTACCCTTGCCGCCGGAGATGATCGCACCAGCGTGGCCCATACGCTTGCCCGGAGGTGCAGTCACGCCTGCGATGTAGGAAACCACCGGCTTGGTGACGTTTTCCTTGATGTACGCAGCGGCTTCTTCTTCTGCGGTGCCGCCGATCTCACCGATCATTACGATCGCTTCGGTCTGCGGGTCATTCTGGAACATTTCCAGGATGTCGATGAAGTTGGAGCCCGGAATCGGGTCGCCACCGATGCCCACACAGGTGGACTGGCCGAAGCCGTAATCAGTGGTCTGCTTCACTGCTTCATAAGTCAGTGTGCCGGAACGGGATACGATACCGACCTTGCCCGGCTTGTGGATGTGGCCCGGCATAATGCCGATCTTGCACTCACCCGGAGTGATCACACCCGGGCAGTTCGGGCCGATCAGGCGTACGCCCAGCTCGTCACACTTGACCTTGCACTCGAGCATGTCGATGGTCGGGATACCTTCGGTGATACAAACGATCAGCTTGATACCGCCATTGGCCGCTTCCAGGATGGAGTCCTTACAGAACGGTGCCGGTACGTAGATCACGGAGGCTTCCGCACCGGTCGCTGCCACGGCTTCTGCTACGGTGTTGAACACCGGCAGGCCCAGGTGAGTCTGACCGCCCTTGCCCGGCGTTACACCACCAACCATCTTGGTGCCGTAAGCAATCGCCTGCTCGGAGTGGAAGGTACCCTGGCCGCCAGTAAAGCCCTGACAGATTACCTTGGTGTCTTTATTGATCAGAACGCTCATTTATTTGCCCTCCGCAGCAGCTACCACTTTCTGAGCGGCATCGGTCAGGCTGCTCGCAGCAATGATGTTCAGACCGCTTTCTTCCAGCACCTTGGAGCCCAGCTCCGCGTTGTTACCTTCCAGGCGGCAAACAACCGGTACCTTAACGCCAACTTCTTCAACCGCACCGATTACGCCTTCCGCAATCAGGTCACAGCGTACGATACCGCCGAAGATGTTGATCAGAACTGCCTTCACATTCTCGTCAGACAGAATGATCTTGAACGCTTCAACAACACGCTCTTTAGTCGCGCCGCCGCCAACGTCCAGGAAGTTTGCAGGGCTGCCGCCGTGCAGGTTCACGATGTCCATGGTGCCCATGGCCAGGCCAGCACCGTTCACCATGCAGCCGATGTTGCCATCCAGTGCCACGTAGTTCAGGTCCCACTTGGCCGCGTGCGCTTCGCGCGCGTCTTCCTGGCTCGGGTCGTGCATTTCACGCAGGGCCGGCTGACGGTACAGGGCATTGCTGTCGATCACGATCTTGGCGTCCAGGCAGTGCAGGTTGCCTTCGTCAGTGATTACCAGCGGGTTGATTTCCAGCAGCGCCAGATCCTTCTCTTCGAACATCTTGGCGAGGCCCAGGAAGATCTTGGTGAACTGCTTGACCTGGGTCGCATTCAGGCCCAGCTTGAACGCCAGATCGCGCGCCTGGTACGGCTGCGCACCGGTCAGCGGGTCGATAGTGGCCTTCAGGATTTTTTCCGGAGTCTCTTCCGCAACCTTCTCGATTTCAACGCCGCCCTCTGTGGACGCCATGAAAACGATGCGACGGGTAGAACGGTCAACGACCGCGCCCAGGTACAGCTCCTGAGCAATGTCAGTGCAGTCTTCAACCAGGATCTTGGATACCGGCTGGCCATTCTCGTCAGTCTGGTAAGTTACCAGGTTTTCACCCAGCCACTTCTTCGCAAACTCTTCCGCTTCTGCCGGGCTGTCTACCAGCTTTACACCGCCAGCCTTTCCGCGGCCACCAGCGTGCACCTGGGCCTTTACAACCCACTTATTTCCGCCAATTTCTTTTGCCGCTGCTGCCGCTGCCGCCGGGGTGTCTACTGCGATCCCCTGGGAAACAGGCAATCCGTATTCAGCAAACAGTTGCTTGCCCTGATACTCATGCAAGTTCATAAGTTCCTACCAATATTCCTACACGTTCTGTGTATTGAACCTTGCAGCCTTTTCACTTCTCTTGGCGGAATTTGAAATGCTGCACCAAAAAAATACCGGGACAGTTCGTCACCGCCCCGGTTTTCTAAATCTCGCGCTTACTTCTTGCGCTTCTTGCGGTTGGCGATGTGAATCGCGTGACCGTTGGCCGCGAGTGCTGCCTCTTTGACACACTCGGACAGAGTCGGGTGGCCAAACACGGTCATACCGATATCTTCAGCGCTGGAGCCGAACTCCATCGCAATCGCCACCTGCTGCACCAGATCAGCGGCAGACGGGCCCACAATGTGAGCACCCAGCACACGGTCGGTCTCAGCGTGGGCGATGATCTTCACCATGCCCTGAGTATCGTTCGCAGCCATGGCGCGGCCAGACGCTGCAAACGGGAACAGGCCTACATTGTAGGGTTCTCCGTCCGCTTTCACCTGCTCTTCAGTGCGGCCAACTGCAGCGATCTCCGGGTGGGTATAGATCACGTTCGGGATCACGTCGTAATTCATCATAGGCTTCTGGCCGGCAATACGCTCGGCAACCACAACGCCCTCTTCAGACGCCTTGTGGGCCAGCATCGGGCCGCGTACCACATCACCCACGGCCCAGACGCCCGGCGCAGAAGTGCTGCACAAGTCGTTGACGTAGATGAAGCCGCGCTCGTCCATCTTGACGCCCGCATCTTCAGCCAGCAGGCCTTCAGTGTAAGGACGACGGCCAACACAGACGATCAGCTTGTCGAAAGTCTCGGTCTGCTCGTTACCATCCTTGTCCTGGTAAGTCACAGTAACTTCATCGCCCTTCACTTCGCTGCCGGTTACACGGCAGGAAAGACGGATGTCCAGGCCCTGCTTCTTGAATATCTTCTGGGATTCCTTGGCAATCTGCTGGTCCATGATGGCCAGGAAATTGTCCATGGCTTCCAGTACCACGACGTCAGAACCCAGACGGCTCCAGACAGAACCCAGCTCCAGGCCGATCACGCCGGCACCGATGACGCCGAGGCGCTTCGGCACTTCGGTAAATTCCAGTGCACCCGTGGAGTCGACAATAATCTTGTCGTCTACCGGCGCAGGCGGAATGTTCACCGGCACGGAACCTGACGCCAGGATCACGTTGTCTGCTTCGTAGACTGTAGCGTTGCCGTCGTGGTCGGTAACTTCCACTTTCTTGCCAGCCAGCAGCTTGCCGGTACCCCAAAGGGAGGTCACCTTGTTGGCCATGAACAGGCCGGCCACGCCGCCGGTCAGCTTGCCCACGATCTCGTCCTTGCGCTTGATCATCGCCGGCACATCCATCTTGATGTCGCCAACGGTGATACCGTGCACGTCAAAGTCGTCTTTGGCTTCGTGGTACTTGTGGGAACTGTCCAGCAGCGCCTTGGAAGGAATACAGCCAACGTTCAGGCAGGTGCCGCCATTAACGCCCTTGCCGTCCTTGTTGCGCCATTTTTCGACACAGGCAGTTTTCAAACCCAGCTGCGCAGCGCGGATGGCCGCTACGTAGCCGCCCGGGCCGGAGCCGATTACGATAACGTCGAATTTTTCGGACATAGTCTGTTCCAGAGTTGAAATTGGTCTTGAGTCTCCGGCCTCAGCCGGTATGGCAAGGCCCCGCCTTGGCGGGCGCCTGCCGGTTAGCGTTTTGAAAAACGCTTATAAATACCTTTAGATTTCCAGCAGGATGCGTGCCGGATCCTCGATCATTTCCTTGATCGCCACCAGGAAGCCAACCGCTTCCTTACCGTCGATCAGGCGGTGGTCATAAGACAGCGCCAGGTACATCATCGGCAGGATTTCCACCTTGCCGTTTACCGCCATCGGGCGTTCCTGAATCTTGTGCATGCCCAGGATCGCAGTCTGCGGCGGGTTCAGGATCGGGGTAGACAGCAGAGAGCCGAAGGTACCACCGTTGGTGATGGTGAAGGTACCACCAGTCATTTCCTCGATGCCGAGCTTGCCGGCCTGGGCACGAATCGCGTAGTCGCGAATGGTATTCTCGATGTCCGCGAGGCCCATGTTTTCAGAGTTGCGCAGTACCGGAACCACCAGGCCTTTCTCGGTGGAAACCGCAACGCCCACATCCTGGTAACCGTGGTACACGATATCGTTGCCATCGATGGAAGCGTTTACCGCCGGGTAGCGCTTCAGCGCTTCGGTGGCCGCTTTCACAAAGAAGCCCATGAAGCCGAGGCGGGTGCCGTTGTGCTTCTTCTCGAACAGATCCTTGTAGCTCTTGCGCAGGTCCATGATCGGCTTCATGTTGACCTCGTTGAACGTGGTCAGCATGGCGGTGGACTGGGTCGCATCCAGCAGGCGCTCGGCGATGCGCTTGCGCAGGCGGGTCATCGGCACACGCTTCTCAACGCGCTCGCCAGCCGGTACGTCTACCGCCGCAGCTGCAGTTGCAGCAGCAGCCGGTGCGGAACCCGCCTTCATCACGTCTTCTTTCAGTACGCGGCCGCCTTTGCCGGTGCCTTCAACCGCGGCGATATCAACGCCCTTCTCCGCCGCCATTTTCTTGGCAGACGGCATGGCGATCTTTTCGCCCGCTGCCGCCGGTGCTGCGGCTTCCGCAGCCGGGGCCTCTTCAGCTTCGGCAGACGGCGCAGCGCCTGCGCCCGCTTCAAACTTGGCGATTACTTCGTTGGACAGGACGGTATCGCCCTCGCCCTTGATGATTTCGGTCAGCGCGCCGTCGGCCGGAGCAACAACCTCCAGCACAACCTTGTCTGTTTCAATATCAACGATCAGTTCATCACGGGAAACCGCTTCACCCGGTTGCTTGTGCCAGGTGGAAACAGTGCCGTCCTGTACGGATTCTGGAAAGGTTGGCGCTTTAATTTCGATTGTCATCGTTCCTGTTCCTGAGAGTGTTCGCTCTATTTACTCTTTTGTTCCGCTTGCAACACCTATTTGGTGATGGTCAGCGCCTCGTTGATGAATTGATTCTGTTCTTCCAGGTGCGTGGACATGTAACCGGATGCCGGAGCAGCAGACGCTTCACGACCCACGTAGTGCAGGTACAGCTTTTCATCGTGCTCGGCAATCACGCGGCGCATGTGGTGCTGGCTGTGATACCAGGCACCCTGGTTCATCGGCTCTTCCTGACACCACACCACATCCTGCAGGTTGGTGTACGGCTTCAGCACTTCGGCAAAGCGCTCGTCCGGGAAGGGGTACAGCTGCTCGATACGCACAAATGCCACGTCGTCCTGCTCGCGCTCCATACGTGCTTCCAGTAGGTGGTAGTAGACCTTGCCGGAACACAGCACCAGGCGCTTGACCTTGGCCGGATCGACAGCCTCGTCCTGGATGACCGTCTGGAACTCTCCGCCGGACAGCTCTTCCAGGGTGGACGTCGCGAGCTTGTGACGCAGGATCCACTTCGGACTCATGATCACCAGCGGGCGGCGCATCGGGCGAATGGCCTGGCGACGCAGCAGGTGGAAGATCTGTGCCGGCGTGGTCGGGATACAAACCTGGATGTTGTGCTCGGCGCACAGCTGCATGTAACGCTCGAGGCGCGCAGAAGAGTGCTCCGGGCCCTGCCCTTCGTAACCGTGCGGCAACAGCATGGTGAGGCCACACATACGGCCCCACTTGTGCTCACCGGAGGTGATGAACTGGTCGATCACCACCTGGGCGCCGTTGGCGAAGTCACCAAACTGGGCTTCCCAGACGATCAGGGACTTCGGCGTGGTGGTGGCGTAGCCGTATTCAAACGCGAGCACCGCTTCCTCGGACAGCAGCGAGTCGTAGATGTAGAACTCCGGCTGGTCGCTGGCCATTTTCTGCAGCGGTACGTAGGCCGCACCGTCTTTCTGGCTGTGCACGACAGCATGACGGTGGGAGAAGGTACCGCGACCCACGTCCTCACCAGTCAGGCGCACCATGTAGCCTTCTTCGAGCAGCGTACCGTAGGCAAGCGTTTCCGCCATGCCCCAGTTCAGCGGCAACGCACCGCCGGCCATCTTGCGACGGTCTTCATAGATCTTGGAAACCTGGCGCTGCACCACCACACCATCGGGGATGGTGGTCATGCGGGTTGCGATATCCTGCAGTTTGGAGAGCTCCACAGAGGTATCACCAGCGGTGCGCCAGTCGTGATCCAGATACGGGGTCCAGTCCACGAACAGGGAGCTGTCAGGCTCCTTCACCAGGCCAGAGGCCACGTCTTCGCCGCGGTCGAGTTTGTCGCGGTAGTCGTTGGCAATCGTATCGGTTTCAGCCTTGCTCAGCAGGCCGGCATTGACCAGCTTCTCCGCATACAGGGTGCGGGTGGTCTTGTGCTTGCGGATCACCTGGTACATCAGCGGCTGGGTGCCGGACGGATCGTCGGTCTCGTTGTGGCCGCGACGGCGGTAGCAGACCAGGTCGATCACGATATCTTTCTTGAACTGGTAGCGATAATCCACCGCCAGCAGCGCGGCGAACACCACCGCTTCCGGGTCGTCACCGTTTACATGCAGCACCGGTGCATCGATCATCTTGGCGACGTCGGTACAGTATTCGGTGGAGCGCGCATCTTCACGCTTGTGCGTGGTGAAACCCACCTGGTTGTTTAGCACGATGTGCAGGGTGCCGCCGGTGTAGTAACCGCGGGTCTGGGACATCTGCAGGGTTTCCTGTACCACGCCCTGGCCCGCAAATGCGGCATCGCCATGGATGTTGATCGGTACAACCTTGTCACCGGTGGTGTCGCCACGGCGATCCTGGCGTGCACGCACGGAACCTTCCACTACCGGCGCACAGATTTCCAGATGCGACGGGTTGAACGCCATGGCCAGGTGCACTTCGCCACCCGGAGTCATGACGTTGGAGGAAAAGCCCTGGTGGTACTTCACGTCACCGGAGGTGTGCAGGGTCTTCTTACCCTCAAACTCCTCGAACAGGTCAACCGGGTTCTTGCCCCAGATATTGACCAGCGTATTCAGGCGGCCGCGGTGGGCCATGCCCAGTACGACTTCCTTGGCACCGTAGGTGCCGGAACGACGGATGAACGCGTCCAGCAGCGGGATCATGCTTTCGCCACCCTCGACACCGAAACGCTTGGTGCCCGGGTACTTGGAATCCAGGTGACGCTCGAGACCTTCCGCCGCAGACAGGCGCTCCAGGATT
Organism: Biformimicrobium ophioploci; assembly: GCF_030270605.1. Classification (GTDB taxonomy): domain Bacteria; phylum Pseudomonadota; class Gammaproteobacteria; order Pseudomonadales; family Cellvibrionaceae; genus Biformimicrobium; species Biformimicrobium ophioploci. The sequence continues at coordinate 359,888 of NZ_BSYJ01000003.1, read as the reverse complement.
TCCACCTGTGCGTCCTTGCCGAAGCCCGGATGGCTCTGGGTGCTTTCCAGGCGCTGCTGGAACCACTGCTGCTCTTCGAGGTTGGACAGGTGCATGATCTCTGCACCCAGATTGCCGCAATAGGTTTTCTCCAGCGCAGAAATAATGTCGCGCAGCGGCATTTCTGCCTGGCCCAGGAACAGGTCACCGGTCTGGAAAGTGGTGTCGAGGTCGCCATCCGTCAGGCCGTGGTAGCTCAGCTGCAGATCCGGCACCTGCTCACGCGCCATCAGACCGAGCGGGTCCAGGGTGGCCTTCTTGTGGCCGCGATGACGATAGGAACTGATCAGCTGCAGGACTTTGACCTGCTTGAGTTCGTGCTCTACGTTTACAGCACCGGAACCCGGCGCAACCAGCGGACGCGCGCGGTTCTTGCCAAGCAACTCGAAATGCTGGCGAATGGCAGCGTGGGAGGCATCGCGAGACGGCGCGCCATCAATGCGCGGCAGGCTATCGAAGTAGCTGCGCCATTCTTCCGGAAGGGACTGAGGATCGTGGAGATAAGTCTCGTACAACTCTTCAACATAGGCAGCGTTTCCCCCTGAGATATGGGAGGTGCTCCACAGTTGCTCCATGATGCTTTCTTGCATTTTACCTACCTTGATTTGCAGCGCAGGCTTCCCGCTGCATCAGTTAACTCTTGCTAAACAGGCAAAAACCGGTAACCAAGGTACCGGTTTTTGCCCCGCCCTGAGGGCGGTGTCTGGAAGGCGTTTGTTACGCCTGCTCTGGCGCCTAGACGCCCCGGGCCAACAGCATGTTGCGGATGTGGCCAATCGCACGAGTCGGGTTCAGGCCTTTCGGGCAAACGCTGACACAGTTCTGGATACCGTGACAACGGAAGACACTGAACGGGTCGTCCAGGTTGGCCAGACGATCGTCGGTCGCATTATCGCGGCTGTCCGCCAGGAAGCGGTATGCCTGCAACAGGCCGGCCGGGCCGATGAACTTGTCCGGGTTCCACCAGAAAGACGGGCAGCTGGTAGAACAGCAGGCACACAGAATGCACTCGTACAGGCCGTCCAGCTTGGCGCGGTCTTCCGGCGACTGCAGACGCTCGATGGCCGGCGCCGGCGTATCGTTCTGCAGGTAGGGTTCAATTTTCTTGTACTGCTCGTAGAACTGCTCCATGTCCACAACCAGGTCGCGGATTACCGGCAGACCCGGCAGCGGGCGCAGTACCAGCTTGCCTTTAGGCGCAGCTTCGGACAGCGGCATGATACAGGCCAGGCCGTTCTTGCCGGAGATGTTCATGCCATCGGAACCGCACACACCCTCGCGGCATGAGCGACGGAATGCCAGCGTCGGATCCTGCGCTTTCAGCAGTTCCAGCACGTCCAGCACCATCATGTCCTTACCCTGGGTATCGACCTGATAGTCCTGCATGTACGGGGCGCTATCGGTTTCCGGGTTATAGCGGTAAATGCTTACGTTCAACATAATTCTTATTCCCCCGCTTAGTAAGTACGAGCTTTAGGCTCGAACGCTTCCATGGTGGTCGGCGCGAAGTTTACAGCTCGCTTGCCAACACGCTTGTCTTCCGGGAAGTACAGGGAGTGGCACAGCCAGTTTTCATCGTCGCGATCCTGGAAGTCTTCGCGTGCATGCGCACCGCGGCTTTCAGTACGGGTCTCTGCGGCAACCGCGGTTGCTTCTGCAACTTCCAGCAGGTTCTGCAGTTCCAGCGCCTCGATACGGGCGGTGTTGAATGCACGGCTCTTGTCGTCCAGGCGCACGTTTTCGATACGCTCACGCAGGTCGTGCAGTTTCTTGACGCCTTCAGCCATGAAGTCACCACGACGGAATACACCGAAGTGATTCTGCATGACGTTCTGCAGTTCCTTGCGCAGGTCGGAGGCTTTCTCACCGTCGTTCTTGTTCTCGAGGCGATCCAGGCGCGCCATGGCCGCTTCGATATCGGAATCGGAAGCTTCACGGTGCTCGACACCCTCGCGCAGGGCCTTCTCGATGAACAGGCCGGATGCGCGGCCGAATACCACCAGATCCAGCAGCGAGTTGCCGCCAAGACGGTTGGCGCCGTGCACGGATACACAGGCCACTTCACCACAGCCATAGATACCGTCGACAACCTTTTCATTGCCGGACGCGTCCTGGGTCAGGACCTGGCCGTGAATATTGGTTGCCAGGCCACCCATCATGTAGTGACAGGTCGGCACAACCGGGATCGGTACCTTGACCGGATCCGCGTGCGCAAAGGTACGGGACAGCTCGAGGATGCCCGGCAGCTTGGCATTCAGCGCTTCCTCACCCAGGTGATCCAGCTTCAGGAACACGTGGTCCCCTTCCGGGCCACAACCACGACCTTCGAGGATTTCCAGGACCATGGAACGCGCAACCACGTCGCGACTCGCGAGGTCCTTGGCGTTTGGCGCGTAACGCTCCATGAAGCGCTCGCCGTCCTTGTTAACCAGGTAGCCGCCTTCACCGCGACAGCCCTCTGTCACGAGTACACCGGCGCCGGCAATGCCGGTCGGGTGGAACTGCCAGAATTCCATGTCCTGTACCGGGATATCTGCACGCAGGGCCATGCCCACGCCGTCACCGGTATTGATGTGTGCGTTGGTGGTGGAGGCGAAGATACGGCCTGCGCCACCAGTCGCGAGAACGGTCGCCTTGGACTTAACAAAGACCACTTCGCCGTCTTCAATGTTCATGGCGATAACGCCAACCACGGCACCGTCCTGGTTCTTCACCAGGTCCACCGCGAACCACTCGTTCAGGAATACGGTGTTGTTCTTGACGTTGCCCTGGTACAGGGTGTGCAGCAGCGCGTGGCCGGTACGGTCAGCCGCCGCACAGGTACGTGCTGCCTGGCCGCCCTTGCCGAAGTCCTTGGACTGGCCACCGAACGGACGCTGGTAGATGCGACCATTTTCGGTACGGGAGAACGGCAGGCCCATGTGTTCCAGTTCGAACACGGCTTCCGGGCCCACGGAACACATGTACTCGATCGCGTCCTGGTCACCGATGTAGTCGGAACCCTTGACGGTGTCGTACATGTGCCAGCGCCAATCGTCGTTCGGGTCATCGCTGGCAATTGCACAGGTGATACCACCCTGCGCGGATACCGTGTGGGAGCGGGTCGGGAAAACCTTGGTGATTACCGCGGTCTTGAAACCGGACTGGGCCATCTGCAGTGCGGCGCGCATACCGGCACCGCCACCACCTACGACGATCCCGTCAAATGAAATTGTTCTCATGTTCGCCATTCTTATAACCCCCACAAAATCTCAATACCCCAGACCAGGAACGTCACCAGCACCACGGCGAGCAGCAGCTGGCAGACCAGGCGAATCGCGGTCGCCTTGGGCCCCATCAGGCGGGTAGTGAAGTAGTCCGTCAGCACCGCCCAGATCCCGATCCAGGCGTGCGCGACGATGGAAAGCAGGGCCAGAAGGCTGAAAATACGCATCCAGAGCTGGCTGTAGAGCTCTTTCCAGGCTTCGTAACCGAAGTCCGGTGTTGCGAAAATAAAATAAAGAAGGAAGAACACATAGGCTGTCATCACCAGCGCGGACGCGCGCTGTACAACCCAGTCGGCAAGGCCGTTACGGCCAAAGCTGGTTGCCGCGGTTACCATACCCAAACCCCCGCAAGTACGATCAATACCAGGGCAATCACGAACACGAGCACCGCGCCGCGTTTGCCGCCTTCCAGGGATTCCCCGATCCCCATATCCATAAGGAGGTGGCGCAAGCCGGCCACCAGGTGATAAGCCAGGGCTGCAAGACAGGCCCAGAGCAGCAGCTTGGCTGGCGTGCTGCTAAAGATTTCAGAGATTGAAGCAAACCCTTCCGCGGATTCCAGGCTGGTATCCAGCATCCACATCAGTACAGCGACTGCAGCGACAAGAATGACGCCAGAGACACGATGCAGAATGGAAACCTTCGCGGTTACGGGGAGTTTGATCGTCGAAATGTCGAGATTGACAGGTCTTTTGTGGTTCACTGGTAGGACACCTTGTCGCCCCAAAAACTGGGCACCAATTTCACTGTAGAGTCGAACGGCATATAAAGCCGCGTTTTTGCGAACTCCGGCCAAGCCCTGCGCTCAGGGTGAAGCACCCTTTTAGTGCGCGCAAAGCCCCCCTGGCCGGGCGCAAGCCGCGCGGATTATAGGCATTTGCGCCTTAAAAAACAATTCAACCCCAGGCGCGCAGTTCGTCGAATTGCAGCGGGTTTCATTTTTTGATAACCAGCGTTCACTTTGTCACCGAATGGCACCTAAAACGAACAAAAGCGGGGTAAATTGTCGACACTCCGGCGCACCAGATGGAGTTCAGCACAAAAACAGTTCAAACACTTGTTTGACAAACTAAAACTCCGGCACCACCCGCCAGAGGCAAGGATTTTCAATAGAAAGGCGGCGCCAGAGCCGCAGATAATCTCGTTTTCGCGCCGGACTACGACTTTAAACCAATTGACATGCGGGCCCGCGGGACTATAGTTGGCCCCGCTTTTGCGGGCCAGGGAACACACACGCACTGGTGGTCACAACAACACAATATTCCACCGCTTTGGCCAGATCAGAACAATAGTTTCAGGAGTCTGTTAATGTCTGAAAAGAAAGCCCACCTTACTATCGATGGCAAGGAAGGCGGTATCGACCTGCCGATTCGCTCCGGCACACTGGGCCCCGATGTTGTTGACGTGGCCAGTCTGACTGCCAACGGCATGTTTACCTATGATCCGGGTTTCGTTTCGACGGCCTCCTGTGAATCCAAGATTACCTTTATCGACGGCGCCAAGGGCGTGCTGCTGCACCGCGGCTACCCGATCGAGCAGCTGGCGGAGAAGTCCGACTACCTCGAGACAGCCTACCTGCTGATGAACGGCGAACTGCCGTCCGCCGCCGAGAAAGACAAGTACGTCAACACCATCCTGAACCACACCATGGTTCATGAATCTATCGTCAACTTCTTCAAGGGCTTCCGCTACGACGCGCACCCGATGGCGATGATGTGCGGTGTGGTTGGCGCGCTTGCGTCCTTCTACCATGACTCGCTGGACATCACCGATCCGGAGCACCGCCGTATTTCCGCGGACCGCCTGATTGCCAAGATGCCGACCCTGGCCGCCATGTGCTACAAGCACTCCAAGGGCCAGCCGTTCATGTACCCGGACAACAGCCTGTCTTACTCCGAGAACTTCCTGCACATGATGTTCGGCACGCCGACCCAGCCGAGCAAGATCGACCCGATCGTTGCCAAGGCGATGGACATCATCTTCCTGCTGCACGCAGACCACGAGCAGAACGCTTCCACCTCTACCGTGCGCCTGGCAGGCTCCTCCGGTGCCAACCCGTTTGCCTGTATCTCTTCCGGCATTGCCGCCCTTTGGGGACCCGCACACGGTGGCGCCAACGAGGCGGTACTGAACATGCTGCAGGAAATCGGCAGCGTCGACCGCATCGGCGAGTACGTGAAGAAAGCCAAGGACAAGAACGATCCGTTCCGCCTGATGGGCTTCGGTCACCGCGTCTACAAGAACTTCGACCCGCGCTCCCGCGTCATGCAGGGTATCTGCGATCAGGTACTGGGTGCCATGGGCGCAGAGAACGACCCGCTGCTGCAGATCGCCAAGAAGCTGGAGCAGATCGCGCTGGAAGACGAGTACTTCGTCGAGAAGAAGCTGTACCCGAACGTCGACTTCTACTCCGGCATCATCATGAAGGCAATCGGCATTCCGACCGATATGTTCACCGTGATCTTCGCCACCGGCCGCACCGCTGGCTGGATTGCGCACTGGAACGAGATGATCTCCAACCCGTACAAGATTGGCCGTCCGCGCCAGCTGTACACCGGTTACGAGAAGCGCGACTACCCGGCGTAAGCCAGTCGCGGTACTTCGTTTCCACCGAAAGCCGGGGCATGCCCCGGCTTTTTTGTGCCCCGCTCTTTATAGCCGGCCCCGGCCGACCGGCGCCAGCTTCAACTTGCCGCACCCCGCTTGCGCCCTACCCCACCAGCCGTTAGGTTAAGCGTCCCAAATTCCAATAAACCTGCCGCCACAAGCGGTGGACTCAATCGGGAACTACGATGCAGAAAATAGTCAGAACCGGCGCCGCACTGGCGCTGCTGGTCGCCACCCAGGCGAGCCTCGCAGCCAAGGAGGTGGCCACCCCACCTGCTGCCGAGACCGCAAGCAAGGAACAAAAGAAGGCCGACAAGTGGGACGTAAACAAGCCCCCGTTCGAGCTCAAAAAGATCGCCATCGACACGCGCGAAACCACCTGGAGCAACCTCGACATCAGCCCGGATGGACGCACCATCATCTTCGACATGCTCGGTGACATCTACACCATGCCGGTTTCTGGCGGCAAGGCCACCCCGATTACCAATGAGCTGGCCTGGAACCACCAGCCGCGCTTCAGCCCCGATGGCAAGCAGATCGCATTCGTCAGTGACCGTAACGGCACGGACAATGTGTGGGTCATGGACCGCGATGGCAGCAACCTGCGGGCCATCACCAGCGAAACCGGCGAGGACGTGATCCACTCCCCCAACTGGAGCCCGGACGGACAGTTCCTGGTGGCTCGCAAGGGCATCATGTCTACCCGCAGTATCGCCGCGGGTGAAATCTGGATGTACCACATCGGTGGCGGTACCGGTCGCCAGATCAAGGAGCGCATCGGTGGCCCGGTTGCGCAGAAAAACATCTCCGATCCGGCCTTCTCCCCGGACGGCCGCTACATCTATTACTCAATTGATGTGACCCCAGGCACCCGCTGGGAGTACAACAAGAACTCCACCGAGGGCCTGTTCGCAATCAACCGCTACGACCTGCTGGACGGCAAGGAAGAGCAGTTTGTTTCCGGCCCCGGTGGCGCTATCTCCCCGGTTCCGTCCCCGAACGGCAACAAGCTGGCATTCATCCGTCGCCAGGACAACAAGACCAGCCTGTTTATCAAGGACTTGGAGTCCGGCCTCGAGAAGCCGCTCTTTAGCGGTCTCGAGCGCGACCTGCAGGAGACCTTCGGCTCCCACGGCAACTACGTACAGTACGACTGGATGCCGGACGGTGAATCCCTCGTAGTCTGGACCGGCGGCAAGTTCCATCGCATCCCGGCAGACGGCTCCGCGCGCACGGAAATCGTTGCCCACGTACAGGTGGATAAGCAGGTTGCCCCGGCAGTGCGCTATGCCGTCGATGTGGCCCCGGAAAAATTCGATGTGAAGATGATCCGCTGGGCACAGAAGTCCCCGGATGGGAAGCAGGTTGCCTTCCAGGCACTGGGCAAGATCTACATCAAGGACCTCGCCACCGGCGCACAGCGCCGCCTGACCCGCCAGGAGGATCACTTCGAGTTCTACCCGAGCTGGTCCCGCGATGGCAGCCGCATCACCTACGTTTCCTGGGATGACGAAAAACTTGGCCACGTGCGCTCCGTTTCCGCACGCAGCGGCCGCGGTTACAACGTCACCAGCCAGCCCGGCCTTTACGTTGAGCCCGCCTTCTCTCCCAACGGCGAACTGGTTACCTACCGCCGCTTCACCGGCGGTTACCTGCTGAGCCCCGAGTACTCGCTGGAGCCTGGTATTTACCTGGCCGATGCGCGCGGCCGCTGGCAGCGCCGCATCAACAAGGATGGCTTCGAGCCGCACTTCGGTGCCGACAATGACCGCGTCTATTTCAGTGATGTCAGCTGGGCAAAAGGTTCCGCCAAGGTCATGTTCAAAAGCATGAACCTGGAGGGCAAGGAAGAGCGCGAACACCTGAACGGTGCAGAGATCACCTCATTCCGCCTGTCCCCGGACAGCAAGTGGATCGCCTTCACCCAGGACTTCAAGGCATTCGCAGCACCATTCATGCCGACCGGAAAATCCGAGACCATCAGCCCGAAAAGCAAGGCCGTTGCGGTCAAGCAGGTTTCCGGCCAGGCCGGTGAATACCTGCACTGGTCCGGTGACAGCAGCACCCTGCGTTGGGCCCACGGCCCGCGCCTGTTCGAGCGCAAGCTCAAGGATGCCTTTGCATTCCTGCCGGGCGCACCGGCGGAGCTGCCGGAGCCGGTTGAAGAAGGTATCCACCTGGGCTTCAGTACAGACACTGCGGTACCGCAGCAGACTTTCGCCCTCGTCGGTGGCAGCGTGGTAACCATGCGCAATGCCAATGCCGAGCAGGAGATCATCGAGAACGGCGTCGTGATTGTTGAAGGCAACCGTATTGCGGCGGTCGGCAAGGCTGGCGAAGTCGAGATCCCGGCGGGCGCGCGCCAGATGGATGTCAGCGGCAAGACCGTAATGCCCGGACTGGTGGACGCACACGCGCACGGCCCCCAGGGTCGCGAGGAAATCATCCCGCAGCAGAACTGGAACCTGTTCTCCAGCCTCGCATTCGGCGTGACCACTATCCACGACCCGTCCAACGACAGCAGCGAGATCTTCTCCGCCGCGGAAATGCAGAAAGCCGGCATCATCACCGGTCCGCGCATCTTCTCTACCGGCACCATCCTGTACGGCGCTAAGGCACTTGGCTACAAGGCAAAGATCAACTCCCTCGAAGACGCGGAGTTCCATATCCGCCGCATGAAGGAGATGGGAGCCATTTCCGTCAAGAGCTATGCTCAGCCGCGCCGCGACCAGCGCCAGCAGGTACTGGCGGCGGCCCAGAAGCACAACATCATGGTGGTGCCCGAGGGTGGCGGCAAGTTCCAGCACAACATGAACATGATTGTGGATGGTCACACCGGTGTTGAGCATTCCCTGCCGATCGCCAATATCTACGGTGATGTGGAGCAGCTCTGGAGCCAGACCGAAGTGGGTTATACGCCGACTTTCGTGGTGGCCTACGGCGGCCTCTCCGGCGAGAACTACTGGTATGACCGCACCGAGGTGTGGAAGAACAAGCGCCTGACCACCTATACGCCGGATTACATCGTCAACCCGCGTAGTATCCGCCGCCCGACCGCGCCGGATTCGCACTACAACCACGTCAACGTCGCCAAGCATGCCAAGCAGCTGCGCGACAAGGGTGTGACTGTGCACATCGGTGCCCACGGCCAGCGTGAAGGCCTGGGTGCGCACTGGGAAATGTGGATGATGGAACAGGGTGGCTTCTCTGCCTGGGAAGCGCTGCGTGCCGGCACCATCGACGGTGCCCGCTACCTTGGCCTGGATAACGATATCGGTAGTATCGAAGCCGGAAAACTGGCGGACCTCGCCATCATCGACGGCGATGTCCTGTCCGACCTGCGCCTTTCGGAGAAAGTGGCTTACACGGTGATCAATGGCCGCATCTTCGAAGCGGAGAGCATGAACGAACTGGACAGCGACCAGCGCATGGCTTTCTTCCACGAGCGCCTGCCGATCAGTGCCATGCCGGCACCGACCGCCAAGGCAATCCAGGAGAAGCAGCAGCGTCACCACTGGGTACACTGATCACAAATCTCACCAGAGGGGCGCCACACGGCGCCCTTTTTAATTTGCAGCAAGAAAACGAATTAACCGTACCTATCCCTATCTCCGCGCCAATTCTCCCAAGCCTTCTTCTAGTCTTTCCTTTGGAGTCTCAAGGGGAAGCCAGATGTCCAGTTCCAGAATTACACTCGTATTTTTCCTCAGCCTGCTTGTTTCCTGTCCCGCGGTCAGCGAAATCATCCACGATGCCGAGTTCTATATGCTGAAGCAGCAACACGGAGAACGCTGGGCAGAGGAAGACAAGGAGCTCTCCAGAAAGCTGGCGGCGCTGAAGGAAAAACACGGCGCACCGCCAAACATTGTCTACCTGCTTTGGGACGATACCGCATTTGGCGCGGTGGGCTTCCCGGCCCTGCAAAAAAACTTCGGCTATGAGACCCCCAATATCAACCGAATGGCGGCAGAGGGAATCAATTTCACCCGCATGTACACGGAACCGTCCTGCACCCCCACCCGTGCGGCAATGCTGACGGGGCGCATCCCGGTACGACACGGCATGGGCGTAGTCGGTATGCCGCACGAATTCTCCGGGCTGCGCAAGGAAGAAGTCACCATCGCCGAAGTACTGTCCGAAGCAGGTTATGCCACCGCGTTTTTCGGCAAGGGCCACCTGGGTGACATAGAGGAAAGCTACCTGCACAACCAGGGGTTCGATGAGGCCCTGTTCACGCCCATGAACCAGCTGACCTCGGTGTACAACCCGCAAGGCAACGCGGTGAATGCGGTACTGGGGCTGCACCCGGAAATCTACCCACCCGACCCTTACGCACTGGACAAGCCGGGCCTGGTGCCGGAGGGCTGGGTGATGAATATCGAGGGCCGCAAGGGCGAAAAGGGCAAGGAATGGTGCGGCACATCCAATGAATGTTATGAAAAGCTGGACACGGAGGCGGAGAAACGTACCCTCGCCTTCATTCGCAAGAATGCCAAATCAGGCAAACCCTTCTTTGTTTCCTACTGGCCAAACTTCCTGAATTTTCTTGCACCCGTCATGCCGAAGAACAGTGTTGCCGGGCTCAAGGTCGCAGATGCGTTTCCAAAAGTTGACGGTTTTATCGGGCAACTCATGCAAGAACTGAAAACACTCGGCATCGCGGAGAATACGCTGTTTATTGCCATGGCGGACAACGGCCCGATGGTACACAGCCCGCCTCCCGGCTGGGGCATGCTGCCGATGATGTACCGCGGTGGCAAGGGTGACTTTACCGAGGGCGGCGTGCGCGTACCCGCATTTGCCTGGTGGCCCGGGGTGATCGATACCGGCCAGGTTGTGGGGGATATCATCCACGTCACAGATCTGTACACGACCTTCGCCCGACTCGGCAATGCCACCAGTCACATCCCCACCGACCGCATAGTGGACGGCCTGGACCAGACTGCGCTGCTGCTCAAGGGTGATGGCAACAGCCGCCGCGACTATGTGTTTATCTACGCGGGGCATGAGCTGGGGGCGACCGTCAAGGGCCGCTACAAGCGCCACTGGATCGGTGCCGGTGATGTGGCGGCCTCCGGTATGCCGGAGGCGTACTTCGATCTCTATATGGATCCGCGGGAGGAAAACCCACAGCTGACCCCACTGATCCATACCCAGGGACAGTTCAACCAGATGGTGGCCAGGCACCGGCTGTTCAAGAAAAAATACCCGGATGTGCCCAACGCCAAGGGAATTCCCTATACCGGGCTGTCCAATGCAAGGCCGGAAACTGAGGCGATCGCCGATCGTGTCAAAGCGGTGGTGGAGGCCATGCCATTTGATTTGAAGGAATACCTGGAGTTCGAGATTCCGGGCTCAGACAATCAGGGAGACTGGGGCCACTAAAGCGGCTAACCCAACTGAGCGTGCAGCCTGGTGCGGATCAGATCCAGCGCAATTTCGTTCTTGCCGCCGCGCGGGATGATCAGGTCGGCGTGCTGCCTTGAGGGCTCGATAAACTGCAGGTACATGGGGCGCACGAACTGCACATACTGCTGCAAGACAGACTGCAGCGTCCTGCCGCGCTCCTCGATATCCCGGTGCAATCGCCGGATCAGGCAGATATCCAGGGGCGTATCCATGAATAACTTGACGTCAAACCAGTCGCGGAGGTGGCTGTCCGTGAACAGCAGGATACCCTCGACGATCACCACACAGGTGGGAGTTACATGCTCGGCCTTGTCACTGCGGGTGTGGATCGAATAGTCGTAAACCGGCACGTCCACCGCCTGCCCCGCTTTCAATGCCTCGAGGTGACGGGTAAGCAGCTCATGGTCCATTGAAGACGGGTGATCGTAGTTCACACTGGCCCGCTCCTCCATGGTCAGGTGCGACTGGTCGCGGTAGTAAGAGTCCTCGGAGATCATGCTGACCTGATCTGCAGGCAGGGATCGCGCCAGCGTTTTTGCCAGCAGGCTCTTGCCCGAAGCCGACGCTCCGGCAATGCCGACCAGTAACATTTTGTGAGGCATGCCTGTCCCTTTCCCCCTGCCTTTTCCCGGCCCTAGCCGATACCGATAAAGAACCCGGCTATCGCGGCGCTCATCAGGTTCGAGAGTGAGCCTGCCAATACCGCCCTCAGGCCGAGACGTGCGATTTCCTGGCGCCGGTCCGGTGCAAGTACCCCCAGACCGCCAAGCAGCACCGCAATGGAACCGAAGTTGGCGAAACCGCAAAGCGCGAAAGTGGCAATGGCCTGGCTGACCGGCGACAGGCCGTCCTTGATTTCCGCGAAGCTCACAAACCCGACGAATTCATTCAGCACCAGCTTCTGCCCGATAAGGGAGCCCACCGCCGCGATTTCATCTGTAGGGACGCCAATCACCCACGCCAGTGGTGCAAAGGCGTAACCCAGCACCTTCTGCAGCGTCAGCCCCTCAAACCCGAACCAGCCACCAACGCCGGCAAACAGACCATTGATCAGTGCAATCAGGCCGATAAAGGCCAGCAGCATTGCGCCGATGTTCACCGCGAGCTTGAGGCCGTTGGCCGCACCGGTTGCCGCCGCATCAAAGACATTCGCCGGCTGGTCCTGTTCCGGCACCTGCTCCACCAGTTCCTCGTGTGGCGTCTCGGTCTCAGGCACCAGCAACTTTGCAAAAAGTAGCCCCCCGGGAGCGGCCATAAAGCTGGCTGCGATAAGGTAGCTGAGGTCTGCCCCGAGCCCAGCATAACCGGCGAGTACTGAACCCGCCACGGACGCCATGCCGCCCGCCATTACCGCGAACAGCTCGGAACGGGTCATGCGCGACAGGTAGGGTCTCACCACCAGCGGCGCCTCCGTCTGGCTCACAAAGATATTGGCGGTCGCTGACAGCGATTCTGTTTCACTGGTGCCCAGCAACTTGCGCAGGGCGCCACCGATCACATGGATGATCCATTGCATCGCACCCAGGTAGTAGAGCAGGCTGATCAGGGCAGAAAAGAAAATGACGACCGGCAGTACGCGAAACGCGAATACGAAGCCGGAATCACCGAACACCTCGAACATCTTGTCCGAAACGAGCGGACCGAAAATGAACTCAATGCCTTCGTTGCCGTAACCAATCACGGCGGAAACGGCATTGGTTGCGGCCTCCAGCACCGCCTTGCCCCACGGCACAAACAGCACAAATGCGCCAAGGGCAAACTGCAGCGCAAACGCCCAACCCACCGTGCGGAAGCGAATCGCCTTGCGATTTTCAGAAAAGGCAATGGCGATGCAAAGCAGCAACGCCATTCCCACGAGACTGGTGACCGAGGTCATAGTGGCATCTTGATGGAAATCAGTAGATTCCCGTCAGGATAGAAGAGGCAGGGCGCCCCGCGTGATCAGACTTCCTCGACCTCGCGTGCGAGCTGGGCGTCACTGTCAGCCCGCATTGCGCGTGCCACAATTTCATCGACATCCCGGCCTTCGGTATCCAATCCGCCAAAGGCAGACTGCAAAGCCTCGATCATGGCAATAACCTCAACCGTCATCACGGCAAATTCCATATCCAGCTGCTGGGCGGCGTCGGCACCATCCGCTCGATCAGCCTTTTCCTGCACGGCATCGGAGTACTTGACCCGCTTGATGGCCAACTGGTCGTCGACGATAAATTCGATGCCATCCTTCCAGACCAGCCCCAGCTTGGACACCTGCATACCTGCCACCAGGTGATTCTGCAGCTCCTCCGCGTAGAGGTCCTGATTGCGGCAGCGGATGACCCCCTCGTTGCCGGACAGGTCGCGCAGTTCGCACTCACTGCCGAACTCAAACTCTGCCGGCGGCTCGCCTGCCGTAAGCCAACTGGTCATGGCCTGCAGCGGCAGGTTTTTGGTGCCCAGCGGAATCAGGGACAGGCTGCCGACAGCCTCGCGCAGGCTTTCCAGCAGCTCTTCCGCGCGCTTGGCAGAGGAAGCGTTGACCACCAGCAGATTGTCCGCTGGAGAAATAAACGCGTGCTGCACGCTGGAACGGGCAAATGCCTTTGGCAGCATCTCGAGCAGTACTTCATCCTTGATATTCTGGCGCTCCTTGCGCCCCACACGGCGATGCTCCGCCTCTGAAATGGCCAGCGCCTTTTCTTCGATGCGCTCGTTCACAACCGCTGCCGGGATCACCTTCTCCTGGCGCTTCTCGCACAGCAGCAAACGGCCATTGGCGGCGTGCACCAGCTCCACGCCGTGCCGACCCAACGGGGCGACCCAGCCGCGGCGCTGCGTGTCCTGGCTGCCGCAGGGGACAAACTCACCGGGCTCCAGCTTCTCTGCCAGTGCCTCAGCGGTCAGTTCGAACGGTTTAGTGAAACGGTAAACGCGAAGATTCTTGAACCACATAAAAATTGATCGCCTGTTGTTTTTATCGCCAGCCGGGAAGGCAGGAGTTGCATGCAGGCGGGAGATTTTACACGGATGGGCAGAGCCCGGCACTCACTGACTCGCGGGACCAGGGGGTAGTCCCGCGAGTCAGATGTGTGTGTTTTTTAGACGCTGCGAGTTGCCGTCGCCGGGGAGATATTGGCCGCCCTCAGCGCCGGCACCAGTGCGGCTCCAAGGCTGGCCAGCAGCAACAGTGCCGCACAGCTGAGGAGCAGGCCAGCCGGCATGGCTGGTTGGGAAAAACTGGTCACCATCATGCGGTTGATCAGCATGGCGATGGCGAACCCCATGGCAATGCCCAGGGCGGCAATCAGGCCATTCTCCAACAGGAAGTAGCGACTGATATTGGCGCGCGTGGCGCCCAGTGCACGCCGGATACCAATCTGCTTACGGCGCTGGTTGATCCAGAATATGGTCAGGCCAACAATCCCGAGGCTCACGATAAAGGTCAACAGTGCGATCACGGCGGACAGCACCTTTACCATCACGTTATCGCTCATATAGCTTTGCTCCAGGTCCCGAGAAAGGGTTTCAAGTTGCAACACGCGGTTGGCATCGCGCTGCGCGAGCTTCTCCTCCACCAGCTTCATTACTGCATCGCGCTGGCCAGGCTCGGCGCGGATCATATAGCGCTTGTGGTTGGTCTTGATTAGCAACGGGTAAAACACAACCTGCCCCGCTTTCTGCCAACCCACCCAGGCACCGAGGTGCCGGTCAATCACGCCCACGATCTCGATCGGGTTGTTTTCCCCGAGGGGAAAGAAAAACTTTCCGAGTGGCTCTTCGCCGGGGAACAGTGCCTCGCCGAAATCGCGGGTAATGATTGCGACGCGCGCATCGTAGTTCTCATTCGGGCCCATCACGTCCATTTCGGCCGCGGTGAAATTCCTGCCCGCCACCAGCTCAAGGCCCAGTGTATTGATAAAGTTCGGGTCTACCTGATAGTAATTCGCTACTTCGCCGCCAATTTCCTGGTTCGGTTCAGAAAAGTAGCGGCTTGCGGAACCGGAACCGGAGACCGGGATCTGGTTGGTCGGGAAGGCATCCACCACACCCGGCAGGCCGCGCAACAGGTCCATGTCTGCAGCAACCGCGCCTGCCATGTCATATTCCTGCGCAATCGGCATGAAGGTGACGGAAATCAGGTCTTCCACCTGCATGCCGGTAGGTCGCGCGATTTTTTCAACGCGTTCGCTGACGATAACGCCGGCATTACTGACAATTGCCAGGGTCAGTGCCAACTGCAGGGCAATCAGGAAAGCTGAGGTTTTGTTGCGCCACAGCGCAGACAGCATGGGTTTTAATTCCAGCATGATTTTTGCCTCACTGTGTTTTCAGGTAAACAGATGGGTTGGTGTTACTGATACGCCATGCGGGATAGAGCCCGGCAAGCAGGCTTGCAAAAATCGCGAGCCCGACAGAAGAAAGCATCATCACCCAGTCCATGGTTGCAATCCGGTCGACCATACCCAGCGTCAGGTAACGGATTCCCGCCAGCCCGATCAGCGCCAGCACTATCCCGAGCAAACCGCCGAGCACCCCGATCACCCCACTCTCTACCAGGTGCTGTATAAAGATCGCCTTGCGATTGGCACCAAGGGCGCGACGCACCCCGGCCTCCGGCGCCTTGCGCAGGAACTTCGCCAGCAACAGCGCCACTGCATTAACCACACACACCAGCAGGAACGAGAGCGACAGCGCTGCAAGTACCTGTACATCGTCACCCAGCACCTCGTTGATGACCAGCCACTCCGACGGCTTGGAAAGCGCGAACTTCAGAGGGCGTTCGAACCGCCCCTGCGCCTTTTGTTCGCGAATATAGCCCGTCAGGAAGTCTTCATAGCGCTGGCGCTGCTCAGAGGAATCCATCTCAACCCAGTACTGTATCCATACAGACTCGCTTTGCAGGTGCCCCTCATAGCCTTCCAACCCATCATTCTTCCAACCGTTGGTGTTACCCCAGCTGTAGATTTCAAAGGTCCGGTGCAACCCGAACGGGATGAATAGTTCCTCCGGCTCCGCGAAAGGGTTGTTGTTCAGGTCATAAACTTTTGGCGACGGGCTCCAGTGGGCGATCACGCCGACTACCGCAAACGGCTCGCCCTTGAGGTTCACGATACGGCCAACACTGTTTTCGCCATTGAACAGTTTGTCGTTGGTGGCTTTCGACAGCACCACCTGCTTTACAGGCCCGCTGTCGGCGCCATCTTCCCAGGTGCCGCCAAACAGGAATGGCACATCGAACAGCGCGAAGAAGTCGCGGGTGGTCACACGTGCTTCGGCGGTAAATGGACGCACGGAATCGTCATCCAGGCTCACGGTGAAACCATACCGGTGCATCGCGACCTGGCGCGTGGGAATATCAGAGCGCAGCAGTGCCTGCGTATCCTGGTAAGTCAGCTCCTTTGGCAGCTCATTAACACTGTCATAGGCCTTGTTCGGGTCCCAGCTATCCAGCTGTACCGCGAACAATACATCGTCCTTGTGCTGAAGGGCATTGCGGGACATGGTGTAGTTGACTGTGAGCACAGTCATGGCGGCACCCACCCCCACCGCAATGGCTGCGACCATCAGGCTGCTGAGAATCGGCATGCTCCTGAGGCTGCGCATCGCCAGGGAAATATAATATCCAAGCATGGCGACCTCCTTATGCCGGCTCAGCGACGGGCGCTACCGGCGCTGCCTTGCTGTCGCTCACCCGGCCGTCAACGATCTGGATATTGCGGCGCGCGCGGGCGGCCAGCTCCGGGTCGTGGGTCACCATGATGATGGTGGTTCCGGCACTGTTAATGGATTCAAGTAACTCCATTACCTGCGCCGCCATTTCCGAGTCGAGGTTACCGGTTGGCTCATCCGCCAGCAGGAAACGTGGCTCGCCGGCCAGCGCACGCGCGATGGCAATACGCTGCTGCTGGCCACCCGATAGCTGGGCTGGTAGATATTTTGCGCGGGCTGACAGGCCAACCAGCTGCAACACATGCTCAATACGGCGGCGCCGCTCCTTGCTGTTGAAACCACGATAGCGCAGCGGCACATCGATGTTGTCGAACAGGTTGAGGTCCGGGATCAGGTTGAAGCCCTGAAAGATAAACCCGATTTTTTCGTTGCGCTGGCGCGAGCGATCGCTGTCGCCGAGTTTGCTGATGTCCACACCGTCCAGCAGGTACTGGCCATCGGTAGCGGTCTCCAGCAAGCCTGCGATATTCAGGAATGTGGTCTTGCCAGAACCACTCGGCCCGGTGACGGAAACAAATTCGCCCTCTTCCACTTCGAGACTGAAGTCGCGCAGCGCGTGCGTCTCGATCGTATCGGTGCGATAGACCTTGCGGATATTGTGCATTTTCAACATTGGGTTGTTCCTGCCGTAGTTATGTTTGTTACGTTTTTTTTATTACGAATGCTTTGATCAATCTGTCAGGGCGACTATCTGCGCACCGTTCAGGTCCTGTACTGCGGATATGATGATCTGGTCACCCGCACCCAGACCGGACAGAATCTCGACTTCACTCAGCCCCAGTGCACCGGTACGGATAGGCACCCGCACAGCCTGGCCCTCGTCATTCAGCTTCCAGGCAAATCGGCCTCCGTCCTGGTCCAGGAATGCGCCGCGCCGGACCATCACCACATCAGTGCGATTCTCCAGCAGGATGCGCGCGGTCAGGCGCAGATTCTGGCGCAGGTTTTGCGGCTGGCCCTCGGTAAAACGCACTCGCGCAATCACCTGGTTATCGATGACTTCGGGCGAGATTGCCGTGACCTCGCCGGGCATGCGCCGCCCGCCAAGATTGATCTCAACCGCCATGGCAATGCCGAGGTCATCCGCGTAGTTTTCCGGTACCGCTGCCTCCAGTTCGAAGCTGGAAAGGTCAACAACGGTCATCAATGCCTGGTTCGGGCCGATGGCGCTGCGCTGTGCCACCGAGAGGCTACCTACGGCGCCGGAGACCGGCGAAACGATATTCAACTCACCGACCTTGCGCTCCAGCTCTTCGACCCGCAGCGTCTGCTGGGACAACTGGAGCTCGAGGGTACGGGTCTCGAACGCCAGCGCCTCGTTCTCCAGTGCACTGTTCTGCACCGCCTGCTCGTACTCCAGCTCCGCACGCGTGAGGTCGTCCCCGACTTTCTCGTAATCGAGGCGGGAAATGATGTTTTTCTCCATGGAAATTTCGGCGCGCTGTAATTCGCGCCTGGCCGCAGTAAGGCTGACCTGAGCGAGATCCGCCTTCTGGGTATTCTCCAGCCGCTGGCGCTTGGCCTGGATCTTCTGGCGCTCCAGTTCAACATTGAGCTTACTCAGCATCGCCTGTTCCTGCGCGAGCAGGTTTGCCAGCTCCGGACTTTCCATCTGAGCCAGTAACTGGCCGCGCTCAACCAGATCGCCGGCCTTCACAGAGAACTTCACAATGCCCTGGGCCGGGCTGAACAACGTCGGGCTGTTGGCCGCCACAACCTTGCCCTGCACCACCAGGTCTCGCACGAGATCACCGCGCTGGACTTCCGCAATATTCAGGCGCGCCCGGGAAATGACTGCATCGACAGAATCTATTTCACGCCACGCCAGCAGACCCCAGGCCACCAGCGCAGCGGCGGCAAATCCACCCAGCAGCCGGAAAAGGTTTTCTGGCTTGCGCCAGGCTGCCGTTGGGCGAAGAACCACGTCCTGCCCCGAGGTATCTCTGATCATTCTTTTTATCCGTACCAGTTGGCCGGCGCGCTCAACTCTCAATAACCCGCCGTTGTATCTGTGACGTAGCGCCAACAGCGATTGGATGCAGGGTCAGGCAAAAAAATGCAGATGCGGCCACATTTTGGCCAATCGCAGTTTGCAAGCCTCCACTCCCCTCTCTATTAATTACTTATGGGCCCGGCGTTTACCCGCAGGAAACCCACCCGCCAATTCAGTCATCAGCCGACACCAGGAGGCCTGTCAATGTCCATCACGAGTCACGCCCTGCATATCGATTTCCCCCAGTTCGCCGACCAGATTCAGCAGTTACAACAACAGGATCTCGACTTCAAAGCAGAAAGTGACAGGTACCACGAACTCGATAAGACCATCAGGGGGCTCGAAGGGGCCAATGTTCCCGTCAACGACGATCGCTTCAACCAGCTGAAGCGGGAACGCGCTCAACTCAAAGACCACCTTTACCGCCGCCTCAACGGCAACTAACACAGCGCCAGTTCACCTGACCGAAAACTTAAGGACGGTCGCATAATCGCAAGGACGCAGAAACCGGCAATACCAATCCGCCCGCCCCCGACACTGTCACTGGCTCGGCGGCGGGCGCTCTGTTGGCTGTGTTTTTTCTGCTGTGCAGCGTTCGTCAGCACTCCGGTTCCTGCACAGCCCGACAAGGCCTCCAAACCGATCCTGGTGGAGGGCATCCGCGTCACCGCGCAACCCATCTTCGAGGAAGTCGCCGTCAGCGGCAGCCTGTCGCCGTTTCAGCAATCGCGTATCTCCGCTGAGGTATCGGGCTATGTGGCGGCCGTGCATGTGGATGCCGGCCATGAAATCCGGCAGGGCCAATCGCTGGCAGACCTGGACCGGGAGCTGAACCAGATCGACCTGCAGGTCGCCGAGGCACAGGTGCAACGTGCCCGGGCGGCCCTGGGCAAGAGCCGGCGCCGCCTGGCGGAAGTAGACGCACTGATCGAAAAAAGTTACATCGCGGAAACTCAGGTAAAGGACCTGGCTGCACAGGTAGACATAGACCAGGCCACCCTGCGCGCGGCCGAGGCAGAAGTCGCGCGACAGCAGGCGTTGCTCACCCGCCGCCGGATCGAGGCTCCATTCAACGGCATAGTGGCGCGCAAGCTCACCGAGGTAGGGCAATGGGTGGATCCGGGTGACGAACTGTTCGAGCTGATCACCCCACAGCGTTATTTCGCAGACCTGCAGGTGCCCCAGCGCTACTTCTCGCGGATACAGGCCGGCGATGCAATACAGCTGCAGCTATCGGACCTCGAGCGCAGCCGGTCAGTGGCAACAGTAGAACAAAAAGTGCCGCTCGCACGCGACCAGGGCCGCACGTTCCTGCTCCGCGCCCGGATAGAGAAGGACGGGGACCAGGCCACGATCAGGCGTGCACTGATCCCCGGCATGTCAGTGAGTGCCAAGCTGCGCCTGGCCACCGGTCGCAGCGGCATTGCGGTACCGCGGGATGCCCTGATTCGCTACCCCGATGGCCGGGTAACCGTCTGGGTCACGGGAGGCGGCAGCGCCTATGGCGCCCCTCTGCCAGTCACCGAAGTAATTGTCAGCCCGGGAATCAGCTTCTCCGGGCAGGTTGAAATCCGTTCCGGTCTCACCGAGCAGGCTATGGTCATAGTCACCGGTAACGAGGCACTGAGCGAAGGTCTGCAGGTGATCGTGCGCAAGCCCGAATAACCGCATAAAAACTGGTAAGCAACAACGGAATGTTCGAAGGAATTGTTCGCAATGGCGTGCTGGTCGCGGTCGGCACCCTGATCCTGTGCGTGCTTGGCGTACTGGCAGCTATGCGTATTCCCGTGCAGATGATTCCGGATCTGGAAGTGCGCACCATCAGCGTGGAAACCCGCTGGCCAGGCGCCACACCCCAGGATATCGAACGGGAAATCCTGATCGAGCAAGAAGAGTTCCTGCGCAACATTCCCTACCTGCAGAAACTGCGCTCCACTGCCGACTTTGGCAGTGCCCGAATTGAGCTGGAATTTCCCTTCGGGGTCGATATCACCCAGTCCACCATTCGTGTCATCAATGCGCTGACACAGGTACCCACCTACCCGCTCAATGTGGATGAACCGCGGGTGATCGCCACCTCGTTCTCCTCCAATGCATTTATGTATTTCCGTATCTCGCCGCTGCCGGGCAATCCGCGCCAGCTCGATATCAACATGATGCGCGACTACCTTGAAGACCACATTCGGCCGCGCCTTTCCAGCGTGCCCGGGGTCGCCCAGGTGGATATCTGGGGCGGTGCCAGCCGCCAGATCCAGATCCGCCTCGATACGCAGAAGCTGGCGGAAATGGGGATGACCATTGCCGATATACGCAGCGCCATCAACGCCCGTAACCGGGATATTTCCGGCGGTGAAATCGAGTCCGGCAAGCGCCGCTACCTGTTGCGCACCATCGGCCGGTTTGAAGACCTGGAAGCGTTGCGCCAGCTAATCCTGCGCCGGGAAGGCGATGCCATCGTGCGCCTTGGCGATGTGGCGGAAGTGGTGCTCGACCACTCGCGGGTACGCACCACCACCTACTTCGCCGGGCAACAGGTGCTCGGTATGTCAGTGCGGCGCGAGAGCGGCTCCAATGTCATCCGCATCAAAAAGGCCATGATGGAGGAAGTCGCGCGTGTCAATCGCGACATCCTCGAACCCGCCGGCCTGCAGATGGCGCGCACCGCGGACGACGTGGTCTATGTGCAGGGCTCCCTCGTCAATGTATGGAAGAACCTGCTGCTCGGCGCACTGCTGGCAACCGGGGTCATGTACCTGTTCCTGAAGTCTGCGCGCACCACAGCGCTTGGTGTGATCGGCATTCCGGTGTGTACCATCGCCGCATTCCTTGGGCTGCTGATGGCTGGCCGCACCATCAATGTCATTTCTCTGGCGGGCGTTGCGTTCGCCATTGGCATGACGCTGGACAACAGCGTGGTGGTACTTGAAAGCATCGAGGAAGAGCGCAAGAAAGGGCACGGCCGGCTGGAATCCGCGATCAAGGGCGTGTCTGCTGTTTGGCCTGCCGTGCTCGCCTCTACCCTGACCACGGTCATGGTATTCCTGCCGGTGGTCTTTATCGCAGAGGAAGCCGGGCAGCTTTACTCGGATGTCGCCATTGCGATTTCCGCCGCCATCCTCACCTCCATGCTGGTGGCCATTGTGGTAATTCCCACGGCCAGTGCGCATATGGATTTACATTTCGCCTTTGAGCGCGGCCGGCAGCGGGTGGCTGTCCGCAGCGCGATTCTCGGCGCGGTTGGCTGGTTGCTCGAGACCCCGCAGCGGCGCCTCGCCACCATAGCCGTGGCCGTCGCCACGAGTGCCGCAATCGCAATTTTTCTCACGCCACCGGCGGAGTACTTGCCGGAAGGCGAAGAGGCCAAAACCTTTGCCAGCCTGAGCCCGCCGCCGGGCTATAACCTGGCGACCATGGAGCGCATCGCCGGAGAGATTGACGAGTATCTGCGCCCTGCGACCGGTAAGACCGAAGGCGATGCCCTGCCCGATGACTTACCCGATCGTTTACCCGGTGGCCTGCCGCCGATCAAGTACGCATTTATGATCGTATCGCCGCAACGCCTGCTGGTTATTTCCGAGCCCGAGCACCCGCAGGATATCAATGCACTGATGCAGGGGCTGGTAAAGAAATACGAAACCTATCCGGGCATGCGCGCCTTCGCCGCGCGTGGTTCCATCATCAGTAGCAACGATGGCGGTACCCGTAGCGTCAGTCTCGATATTTCCGGGCCAGACCTGGCCAAACTCTATGAAGTGGCGCGCAAAGCCTACGATCGCGCGCGGGAGATTTTCGAGAGCCCCAGTATCCAGACGGAACCCTCGAGCCTCGCACTGGCACAGCCACTGCTACAGATAGAGCCCGACTGGGAGCGCGCTGCGGAGCTGGGCATGAGCGCGGAACAGATCGGTTTTTCCGTGGCCGCACTGACCGACGGCGCCTTCGTCAATGAATTCTTTTACGACGACGACAAGATCGATATCTATCTGTTCAACCGCGGTGGTGCAAACGCCAGCATTGACACACTGGAGAGTATTTTCCTGGAGACGCCTGCCGGGGTCGCCCTGCCACTATCGGACCTGACGAACATTCGTGAAACTGTGGATACCAGCACCGTACGACGGGTAAGCGGCAGCCGCACCATTACCCTGAATATCATCCCGCCGCGCTCGGTGGCACTGGAAACCGGGGTGGAGCGGGTACGCGAACAACTGGTGGGATACCTGCGCGATAACGGCGAGATTCCTGCGGGGGTGAGCATGAACATTTCCGGTGCTGCGGACCAGCTGGATGCCACACGGGAATCGCTCAGTAACAATTACCTCGTGGCCCTGATCATCATCTACTTGCTGATGGTGGCGATCTTTACCCACTGGGGATACCCGCTGCTGATCATGACCACCATCCCGCTGGGCATTGCCGGTGGCCTAGCGGGACTGGCACTGCTCAACCTGATTGGTGCAACAGCGAGGGGGCTCGGTCTGGAGGGATTTCACCAGCCGTTCGACATGATCTCGATGCTGGGTTTCCTGATCCTGATGGGCACCGTAGTCAACAACCCCATCCTGATCGTGCATACCGCCGCGGAGAATGTAAAAACGCTGGGCATGAGCCCGATAGATGCCGTGCAAAAGGCGGTCAGCAGCCGCCTGCGCCCCATCGCAATCTCGTCCATCACCACCATCTTCGGCATCGCACCGCTGGTGTTACTCCCAGGCGCCGGCACCGAGCTATACCGGGGCGTGGGTGTAATTGTCATGGCCGGCATTATCGCCTCGACAGTCGTGACACTAACCGCCCTGCCGGCACTTACTACCATGGCGCTCCGGTGGCAGGCGCGGCGCAGGAAGGCGCGCGCGCCGGATCCGGAAGCCTCGTAAATAGATCGCTACCGGATCAGTTTTTTAAAACTTCCACCGGGCCGTGATCATCACAGTGCCCGTTATGCACATGGTGCAGACGCCCGTCGACGATATAGTCAATATGGTCACCATGCGGCACTGCCTCATGTCCGCAGCCCGGCCCATGCACATGGCCGCCACAGGAATGTACCGGCGCACACCCGTCCGGGTTGGCGTCGCTCACCTCAATAACGTGGTCGTCGTAGTGGTCCTCGTGCGGGCAGTGCAGGTGGCCGTCGTGAACATAGTCTACGTGGTCACCATGACGGATGGCGGTATGGCCACAGCCTGGGCCGTGGTCGTGATTGTCGTGTGAGGCCACTCTGGAACAGGGCATAACAGATCTCCATGGGGAATACAGGGTTAATGCATCTTTATAGATAGCCGATAGGTTTAGCCAAAGCCACGTGACTTTCACAGCTTAGCCACACCAGATACGACGGGATGACTCGCTTTTCTCCTATAGCACGGATATGCTTGCAGACCACTGTATAAAAAAGCGTCGATTTGCGGGCGCTTGGATGCATGGGGAGCGGAAACGCATCAATGATCAAGAAGGTAATTATCAGCACCGCCATACTGCTTTTTGCGGTGCTCCTTGTGGCCCTTGGCCTCCTGCAGGCCAGCAGAAGCACCTCTTTCCAGTTCTTCGGTGAAATAGTCCCCAGGGTAGAGAGCCAGGAGAAATTGGTTGCCCTGACCTTTGACGACGGCCCAACCCAGGGCAAAACTCAGCAGATCCTGGAAATCCTCGCCTCCCACGACGTGAAATCCACTTTCTACCTGGTGGGCAGCGCCATGGAGCGCAACCCGGTGCTGGCGGAATTGATCTGGCAAGCCGGCCATGAGATCGGCAACCACTCCTATACCCATAGCCGGATGCTGTTCAAGCCTTATGATTTCGTCAGTGATGAAATTGAAAAAACCACCGCGATCATCCGCCAGTCCGGCTATGAACGGAACATTACTTTCCGGCCGCCCTACGGCAAAAAGCTGTTTGTACTGCCCTACTACCTGTCAGAGGCAGGTATGACCAGTGTCATGTGGGATCTTGCCCCCGATAGCGACCTGCCGCTCAACGCCGAACCGGAAGCCATTGCCGATTACGCGATTGAGCATATCCAACCGGGTTCCATCATCCTGATGCACGTGATGTTTGATGCCCGTAAGAATTCAATGGAGGCCGTGCCGCAGATCATTGAGGGGCTGAAGGAAAAGGGTTACCGGTTTGTGACGGTTTCGGAGTTGATTGAGGCGGGTTCTAGCGGGGCATAAGACCCGGAGCCCAATTCAGCACGACCGCTATCCTGCTTTCATCACTTTCTATGGAAATGTCAATTCCCAGCCGCTCACACAGGCGTTGAACCAAAGACAGGCCAATACCATAGCCGCTACTCTGCTTTCCCTTGATGCCAGACTGAAAAATATCCGGCAGCAATTCAGGGTCGATTGGCGTTCCGGTGTTACTGATGGTCAGTGTGTCCGGTCCGGCCACGATACGGATGGTACCGGAGTCAGTATGCGCAAAGGCATTGGCAATGAGGTTTCCAAGAATAATGCGCATAGCCTGCACATCGCACCAGAACTCGACATCGGGCGCCACATCCAGATCCAGCTCAACATCTTTCTTGACGGTCTCATCATCGACCCTCGTTTCAAGCAGCTGATGATGCTCAACAATGGCGCTCTCCAGAAGCGGTAAAATACGAACATTCTCTTCCCGAAAACCCTCCTCCCGCGCGAGGGCAAGTAGCCCATCGATACATTGCTGCATCTGCTCTTGTGCCAGCTCCAATCGATCTGCCAGCTCTTGCTGCTCCCGGTCCAGCCTGGTGTCCTTTAGCAGAGATACCGCCCCCTGACTGATCGCAACAGGGGTTCTCAGTTCGTGCGAAACATCCCGGGTAAAATCCTGCTCACGTTTAATAAACGCCTGGACCCGGGACAGCGCGCTGTCCAGCTCCTTGGCAAACATGCCGATCTCATCATTGCCGAACTGTGACGAGAAGCCGACGGGAAGCTCCTGGCCCTCGACGTCTGTCAACACGGCATGAAGCTGGTCAATGGGACGGATCAGGCGTTTGGCCATGAACCATGCGACCAGCGCGACGATCAGGACTATCACAGCCAGTATGATCAGCTGTATATAGGCCATTCCGCCCTTGATCTTGCGCACTACCAGATAGTCACTGACCTCGGCCAAGATAACCCCCTGATCCAGGTGCTTCAGGTGATAATGCTTACCATCAGCACCCGAAAACTCAACCCGGTTTGGCTCTTCATCCAGAACCGTCAGGACTTCCCCGGGCAGTAGCCTGATATCGGGGTAATACTGCACGTATGCCAGGGTCGGAACGGGTGTTTCGCCACGCTCCAGTTGCTGCTCTATCCGCTCACGTTCGTCCACCAGCAGCTGATTGAACATGGCGTCTTCAACGTAATAGGAGAACAGCAGACCGAGGAGGCCAAACAAGAGACTGATACATACGGCAGTAGCGATGAAATACGCCACTACGCGCGTTCGAATTCGATTAAAAATCATAACGGATAACTATCCTGCCTTGCTCATAGGTCCAGGCTAAAGCCAACCCCGTGGATAGTTTTGATGACCTGCTCCTCAAATGGTTTGTCCAGAGCCTTCCTTAGCTGGAACAAATGCGAACGCAATGCATCTGACTGCGTCGACTCACCGCCCCAGATCTTTTCGAGTAACTCGCTGCGCGTAACGACCCGGGGATGTGCTTCCATCAGCATTTTCAGGATGGCGAATGGGATAGGCTGCAAATGGATATCTTTCCCCGCCCGCTGCACCTTTTTACTGGTGATATCAAGACTGACTGCCTTGTTGCCGGATCCCAGGGCAATTACCTTTGAGGAAGCTGCAGACTGCCGCATGACCAGAGCCTGGCAGCGCGCATAGAGCTCTTCCAGGGCAAACGGTTTGGTGAGGTAATCATCGGCCCCCTGGGCAAACCCGGCAAGCTTATCATCCAGGGTATCTCTTGCCGTCAGCATGATAATAGGGATATGCCGTGCCGATTTCTCACGGAGCAACTTACAGGCCTGCAATCCGTCCATCTTCGGCATGGCAATATCCAGCACGATGCAGTCGTAGTATTCCGACAAGGCCAGCTCGCAGGCAAGCTGGCCATCGTAGGCAAAATCCAGCTCCACATTGTGCTTTTCCATAAACGCAGCAATGTTTTTGGATATCGCAATATTGTCTTCAACGACCAGAATTTTGAGTTTTGCCTTGCTCACTCATACCATCCACTTAGTGCCTGAAAGTAACCCTCTGGCAACACGTGCCCGCCTTCCATCTGAACGTGCTTCTTATTATCGCTGGCAATCTGGCTGAACAAATACTCGTTATCTTTCTTTGAAGCATGCTCATCGTCATTTGCCGTCACCAGCCACACCTTCTCATCTGTAATATTGTGCACCACATTCCTGGGCGCCACCAATGCGACTTGGTCATCAGGCCGCAAGGCCTACAAGATCCAAAATCGCAGCCAAGCTCATTCTTTTCCACATGGCCGTTAATCCGTCAAGCTTTCCAGCAAGCCTGAAATTTCCTCATTCTCGGGAAACTTCTGATTCGATGCCGTCAATACTACCCGCGCCTGCCTCGAATCATTCTTTGCCAGAAATCCCTTGGCGATGGCAACATCCAGCATCGGATGCTTGATTGTCTCCTGTGTGGCCTGCATCAAGGTCAGCGCTACGTCTAACTCGGCTTGGGTATTGGCATAACGTGCCTGGTACACACCGAACATTGCCAGCAGCATGGGGTCATACCGATCCATATGAGCGGTGAAATCCTGCATTGCGGCGACTCTGTCCGCGAAAAACCGTTCCACGAGCATAATTGTTCGGTCATCCCTGAACTCAAGCGATCCATCATTCTCAAGTCCCAATGCCTTCACTACCGCCCTGGCGGTATCAGCCGTGGAAAACGGGTTCTGCCCGGTGATCACGCGACCGTCGATACTGACCTGGTTGAGCATCAGTCCGTCCTGACGGAATACTGCGCCCTGCTCTACCAGCTTGTCTTCCAGTTGGAATGGCATTGTCCAGGCCTTGGTAAATACCGACTCTTCCTCATTGGTAAACGCCGATATACGCTTGCCATCTACCAGATGGCTGCCGTCGCCGAGCTTCACATCCAGCAATGCGGCAGGGCCATGGCACACTGCACCGACAATACCGTCGTCTTCGTACACCTCTTGGATAATGCGTTTCACATTTTGGTCTTTGGCCAGGTCGAACATCGGTCCTTTGCCCCCGACCACGTATACCGCATCGTAATCCGCGGAACGGATATCGCTGAGCTTCCGTGTGGACTCCAGTGCCGCCACCGCATCCTGATTGGCCAGGAATTTTTCGTTGTAAGGCTTTGACGCATCATATTTATCTGTCACCAATTTGCCGCCATTGGGTGAGGCGAAGGTTACCTGCGCACCTGAAGCGGCAAATACCAGATACGATTTGCTCATTTCATCGAACTCATAGCCGGGCTTGACCAGCTTGCCCTCCGCGTCCTGTTCGCCATAGCTGCTGAGCACCATCAAAACTTTCGGATTACCGACTTCTGCAGCAACACTGATGCCAGGCAGCACCAAGGCGGCAGCCGCGACTAACGAAATAAGATTCTTCATTGGACTTTTCATCTTCACGTTCCTTTGCAATTCCATACCAACCGATATGAGTTAAGTTGCACGCAAGGTAGCAATCGGGACGTGAAGAGAATGTGAAGATTTGTGCTGGCGAGGTTGGTGGAGCTAAGGCTACGCCCCCCGAGCTAGGCGCCCCCACGGTCTCAAACCGCTTTCAGCGGTTCGACCCTCAGGACAAACAAAAAAACCCCCGCACCTTTCGGTACGAGGGTTTCTTTGTTTGGTGGAGCTAAGCGGGATCGAACCGCTGACCTCAACACTGCCAGTGTTGCGCTCTCCCAGCTGAGCTATAGCCCCAAATTGTTTGCTTTCTCGCGAAAGCGGGGCGCATTCTAACACCCCGCCCTAGCCTGTCAACCACTTTAAAAGGTTTTTTAAAACAAAGGCTTAGGCCTCTGCCGCGGGCAGTGCCGCAAACTCCTTTTCCCAGCGCTTGAGCACTTTCTTGCCGGCGCCGCCCAGCAGGTCCACGGCGAAGCGCAGGCGCGCGCGAGTCAGGTCCGGACCGAGCAGTTCCATCGCGTCCATCACGGAGAAGGAGGATGTGGTGCCGCTTACCGCCACGAACAGCGGCGCGTTGAAGTCCTTCAGCTTAATGTCCATGGCCTTAGACAGGCCCTTCATCTCCGCGAAGATCGCGTCTTTGGTCCAGGGGCGCAGTACTTCCAGCTTCCACAGGGCAAACTGGAGCAGCTTTTTCTGGTCATCCAGCGGCAGCTTGTTGGACGCGAAAGACTCTTCAGTCAACGGCAGGTTACCGGAGGCCAGGAACGCCACCAGCGGCATAAAGTCGGAATAGGTTTCCATGCGGCCCTGCGCGTGCGGCAGCACCTTGAGGAGGTTATCCCGGTTCAGCAGCCACTGCTGCAGGCGATCTGCCAGCTGCTTCTGCTCCAGCTCGCGGACCCACATGCCGTTCAGCCAGGACAGCTTCTCCACGTCGAACACCGGGCCACCCAAGGACACGCGCTGGATATCAAACGCTTCCAGCATCTCGTCCAGGGTGAACTTCTCGCGCTCGTCCGGCATGGACCAGCCCATGCGGCCGAGGTAGTTCATTACCGCTTCCGGCATAAAGCCCATGCGCTGGTAATAGAGGATGGAGGTCGGGTTCTTGCGCTTGGACAGCTTGGACTTGTCCGGGTTGCGCAACAGCGGCAGGTGGCACAGCACCGGCATGTCCCAGCCAAAGTATTCGTACAGCAGCTTGTGCTTGGGCGCGGAGTTGATCCACTCCTCACCGCGCAGCACGTGGGTGATCTCCATCAGGTGATCGTCCACCACATTGGCGAGGTGGTAGGTGGGCAGGCCGTCGGACTTCAGCAGGACCTGGGCGTCCACCTGACCCCAGTCGATCTCGATGGTGCCGCGCAGCAGGTCTTCCACCACGCAGGTGCCCTCTTCCGGCACTACCATGCGCACGACATAAGGCAGGCCACCCGCCTCGCGCTTGGCGACTTCTTCTTCCGGCAGGGCCAGGTCACTGGGCTTCAGCGCCGTGCGGCCTTCCTCGCGCAGCTGGGTGCGCAGCATATCCAGCTCTTCCGCGGTGCGGTAGCAACGGAACGCCTTGCCGGCATCCAGCAGCACATCACAGTACTTCTTGTAGATATCCGCGCGCTCGCTCTGGCGGTAGGGGCCATGCTGACCGCCCACGTCCGGGCCCTCGTCCCAGTCCAGACCCAGCCAGCGCAGGCTGTCCAGGATCGCCTTTTCAGACTCTGGGGTGCTGCGGACCTGATCGGTGTCCTCAATACGCAGGACAAACTGGCCTCCCTGGGCCTTGGCGAAGCACTGGTTAAACAGGGCGATATAGGCCGTGCCGACATGAGGATCACCGGTCGGGGACGGCGCGATACGGGTTCTAACGGTCATTTTATGAGCAAACCAATTGCTGATTGGAAAAGCGCGGGATTATAGCGCTGCCGGACTAAAACAACACGCTGAGGTTGCGATAGGGGGCAGTGTCATAAATCTGTCACGTGGCAGTAATATTGTGGACAAGACCGCCCAGGCAAAATCGACCAAAAAACGGACATTTGGTCACGTATGCTAGGGAAATTCGATAAATAACGTACAAATGACCTGCATTTTGCACAAAAAAATGTGACAAGGTTCAAAAAGTGGGTAAAATCACGCCCAAAGCTACATAGAAGATTCCAATGCCAGATGGCCGAAAAAGGATCTTTGGCTTGGGGTATAAAAGGTACAGATTTTAGGAAACTTAGGGGGATCCCCGATATGAAAAAGATAATTCGTGCAGTAGCAGCTTCAGCTGTAGCGGTAGCCTCCATAACTGCGATGGCTGCGAATGATGGCCTAGTTGGCGCCACCAGCTCCACCGGTGATCTAAATATCTCACTGGATATTTCACAGCTGATCCGCGTAGCTGGCCTCGATGACATGGTTCTCACCCAGCAAGGTAGCGTATATAGCGCGGAAGACCCAATCTGCGTAGGCCAGACAGGCGGCATTACGGGATTTACTATTGTCTTCGATGGTGGAAACTATGGTCCCGCTAGTGAACGCTTTAATTTGAGCAACGGTTCAGAGCTGATCCCGTACACAGTCCAATTTACCCAGGACCTTGGCGCTGCCGCAGGCGACCAAGCCAATGTAACATCCGGAGTTGCAGGCGCTACTTACAACACTCTTTTCGCCGGAACAGACTGTGACCCCACTTTCGATGATACAAATGCCAACTCTAAGATCATCGTTACCGTTGACGAAACAGATGTTCAAACCGTAGCCGCTGACACCTATACCGACACACTGGTCGTTACAGTTACTGCTAACTAAAGTACAGAAAGCCGCCTGAACTCAGTTCCGGCGGCATTCCTCGAGATTATGTATCGCACCGCCTGGCAAATCGCCTTGTGCGGCGCTCTCCTCCTCAATGGTGCTTCAGCCATAGCAGCCGCGACGGCTGTCACCCTGGAAACAGCGCCGCCCAAAGGCTTCGAAGACCTCACCAAACCATCCTCCATCGTGCTGGATGTGTATTACGGTGGGCGACTGTTGGCCAATAACCTGACCGCGCTTGTCGGTCCGGAAACCCTGCAGTTCGAGCAGCCAGAAGCGGTGCTGGACAAGCTGCCTGCAACGGCGCAATACGAAGCGCTACTCGCGCGACTCTCTTCCGTACTTCCCACCAACTCCCACCGGGTGTGCCTGCGCACACAACAGTCCGGCTGTGGCGTGATCAACGCGGAAGTGCTCGAGGTCATCTACAACCCGGACCGGTTCCGGGTGGATATCTTTATCGGGCGCGATTACCTGCCCACCCGCGAGGCTGTAATCGATCCGTACCTGCCACCAGCCAGCAACCGCTTTGCGGTTTCCCAGCGATTATCGGGAAGCTGGGCCGGCGCGCGCACCGATAGCGATGGCAATGCGGTGAGCAGCAGCTCCGCCACCCTGTTCGGTGATTCCATCGTCAGCTTTGGCGAGTCCTCGTTGCAAAGCCGCTGGTCCGTCAGTGACAGCGACCTGCAGTCCAACGGCCAGGTGTCCGACCTGTTCTGGACACGGGACTACCGCGGCAAGGCGTTGTCGGCCGGCCTGTTCCAGCCGCGCGGCAGCAGCAGCCTGTTTATCAACAGCGGCGCGCTGTACGGCATCGAATATTACAAGTCTGACAATACCCGCACAGACAACGACCAGCGCACCGGCACGCCGCTGGAAGTACACCTGCCGGTGCGCGGCCGTGTTGAGGTCTACCGCGATGGCCGCCTGATCCACAGCGAACTGCTGGAGGCCGGCAACCAGTTACTGGGCACCCGCAGTTTCCCACAGGGCGCCTACGAGGTGACGGTGCGCACCTTCTCCGAAGACGGCCGCCCACTGAATGAATTCACCCAGTTTTTTGCCAAGGATTCCCTGCTACCCGCCATGGGGGAGTGGCAGTGGAATGTCATGCTGGGCACACCCGCGCTGCTATCCAGCGATTCGTTGATGCCGGAAGCCACAGACGAAACCCTACTGCAGGCCGGTGTGGGGCGACGCCTGCTGGATGAGTTTGGCCTGTTCGCCACCGCCACGCTGACTGAAGAACAGCAGGCACTGGAACTCGGCAGCCGTTGGATCAATGAGTATTTCGAGCTGTCGCCAAGCGTGATCGCCACCGATGATGGCCGCTCCGGGTTCCGCCTGAGCGCAAGCCTCAAAACCGACTGGGCCACCCTGTCCGTGCAGGAATCACGCCTCGACAGCCCCGATGCACCGGTTGCCGGCAGTGTCTTGCCGCGCGGATTCGCCTACCGCACCTACTCGCTGTTCGTACCGATGGGGAAAGGCCGCCTGAATGCACGTTACTCGCAGCGTGATGGAGGCCTCACCTACGCCGACGAGCAACTGCAGTTGCCGGAGCTTTTTGCTGGCAACGAACCACTACGCACACTGGAATACCAGCGCCCGCTGCTGCGCAACCGTTCCTGGTATGGCGACCTTCGCCTCGCCTACAGCGATAGCGGTATCGACCAGGTCACCAGCCTCAACCTGCAATTCCGTTACCGCTCCAAACGCTGGAACCACGGCACCTTCCTGCGCAGTGACTCCGGCAGCCTCGAGGGCGAGCGCAATTTCGCGGGCTTCAGCAGCAGCTGGGATGACCGCGACCTGTGGGCCAACGAAGTACAACAGCAGTTCTTTGCGGAGACCGACGGGGACGCCCACTCCATGCGCAGCAATACCCGTGTTGCCGGCCGGCGCGGCCACTTCTCTTCCAGCGTCAACTACCTGGATAGCAGCGGCTCCGATAACAATGTCTCCGGCAACAATGGCAACACCCTGAGCTACGTGGGCAACTTCAGTACCAACCTGGTCTCCGATGGCGACTACTATGGCTGGGGCGGCGAGCAGGGCTTCGGCAGCGGCGTGCTGGTGGAAGTCGATGGTGCTGAAGATGATGAGTTCGAAATCCTGGTAAACGGCCAGCGCCGTGGCTACGCCACCGGTGGCGGACGCTCGCTGATCAGCGTTCCGGCCTTCGACACCTACTCTGTTAGCGTGAAGCCACTCGGCAGCGGCTTCTTCGATTACCAGGACAACAGCGAAACCGTAACCCTGTACCCGGGTAACATCGCCAGCACCCGCTACGAGATCAAGACGCTGGTGATGGTGTTTGGCCGCATCATCCGCAACGGCAAGCCGGTCACCAATGCGACTTTTGAGATTGAGGGCCAGCAGACACGAACCAACGAATACGGCGTATTCCAGCTGGACTACTATGGCGTGCCCAAGAAACTGGTATCCACTGCCATTCAGTGGAATAACTGCACTGTGCCGGTTGCCGAACAGAGCTCCGACAAGGACTGGCTTAACCTCGGCACCATCGAACTGAATACAGCGAGCTGCAAACGCAATGCGACTCTTGCACGCAAGTAAACTACTGTCGGCAGTCGGCCTGCTTTTGTTGGCCATAGCCACAGGCGGATTCCCGGCGCAGGCAATCGCCGGCCCGTGCGATGGTATCCACCTGGCCGTCTGCAACCTGGATGGCAGCATCAGCAATTATCCGTATAACGCCGCGCAGCTCGAACAGGGCAATATCACCTTTGGTATCCGCAGCTGCCGGCCGAACAGAGACAACTGCCAGAACCCGGAAAAGTTCCAGCTGACAGTGTCCGGCGACGGTGATGCGGAGTACTTCCGCCTGACCAACGCCTCCGGAGACCCGCAGTTGGTCGAACTGTATTTTGACCGCGCGCTCAGCGGCACCAGAACCAACCTGAACCCCGGGGTGGAAACAGCGGCCATCAATGGCTCCAACAAGGTAGAGCCGCGGCAACAGTTTTTACGCGTGGACCTGGCACCCGGCCAGACACCAGCATCGGGCACCTACACCGGCACCTTCAGCATGACGGTCCGGCAGGAGAGCGCTTTCTGTGATGTCGGCGACGCCTCCTGTAACCCAGCGACAGCCCCCCCAAGAACAGTCACCGTTTCCTTCACTATCGAAATTACCGTCGAGGGCGTCATCCAGATCAGTGGCCTGGAGGACATGAACCTGACTGCGAATATCGCGGCGGATACTTCGGCGAGCCAGGATTTCTGTGTGTATCACCTGACCGGTGCCAACTTCAAAATTACCGGAGACAGCAGCAACGGTAACGGCAGCTTCCTGTTGCAGGCAACGGACCAGATTCCCTATCAGGTGACGGTGGAGGATGTGGCTGCAGGCGCAGCAGAACAATTGAGCGAGGGGATGATCAGTACCGCGAGCTGGCCCGGGTCCACTTCAAAAGAGTGTGTCACCGGCGGGGAAAATATGCGCCTGACGATACGCGTGCTACTGGCGGACGTGCAGGCCGCGCAGGATTCCAGCTACACGGACACGCTGACGCTCACCGTAGAGCCTGAATAAGCGCCGGAATAAGCGCCGGAATAACAGAAACATTTCAGGCCAGGCAGATCAGCGCGGAAATTTTTCCAGCCGACTCTGCTCACCATCGTAGGCACGCAGCTCAAGATAACCGCCACTGGCTGGCAGCTTGATCGCCTTTTCCGCGCCACCGTAGATACGGCCAGCAAACTCGACGTCTTCACAGCTGTCTTCACTGACACACCAGCGCGCCTTGCTCACCTCCACATTGATATTGCCATTGTTGCGCAGCACCCACTGCTCGCCGCGTTTCTCAAGCTTGAGCTCGTAGGCGCCGCTTGGCGGCTGCACAAAGATCAGCGCCTGGTATGCCACCAGGATCTTCACCCCGGTTACGTCGGAAGTAATCTCACCCACCACCGGCTTGAAAGTTACCCGGTAAACTTTTTCCTGCTCAAGCCCGCTCTCCAGCGACATAAGCCGGAAACGCTTCTGCGCACCGGACGGGATCACCGCCTTGCGCGGATTGACCAGCAACATGAAGTCCCTGGGATCCACAATCGGCACCAGCTTTTCGTCTTCCTGCCCCGGGTTATCCACCCGGAATACTTCGGTCTGCAGGTACAGGGTTTCTGCATCCGGGTTGCGCACCACTATGTCCTCGCGCTGGTTCGGCAAGGCATCGAGATAGATGATCATCTTGTCCAGCTGCATGCTGGCAGAGGCAAGGCTACTGAAGAGAACGGCAGCTGCTGTAATACAGAGGAAAACGAGAGATTTCAGGGCGCGCGTCAACATGGTGCAGGTCGCTGTCCGTTTTTATGCTAGTTGGCGCTATTTTATGCACGACGACCATGAACCTCAACTGAACAAAAGCCAGTGAGGACTACTCGGGCGCAACCAGCAATTCCACCAGGCCGGGGCCACCCCCAGTCCCGCCCAGTAACTCGGGGGCAATACAGCCCTCCTGGCCCTCACGACTCTGCTGAGTAACTTGCGCATAACTGCCCGCCTGCACACTGGCGCCGTCCTCGATCAGCGCCGGCACCCAGCTCAGCGTGACCGGCATTCCGGAAGGGTTACTGAGGCAGAAACCGGAAGACCCCGCGTCCTGGAGTCTGGCGCCGGCGTCCTGTTGCGACTCCTGCTGTTGCAGCTGCACATTCCTTTCGATCACCAGCCGAATAGTGACCGACGCCGAGTCGGACACCGCCGCCTCCTGCGCTACTGCAGCGGCTCCCGCTGCAAACATCAGGAAAGCTGCCACAATAAAACTGGCCGCCCGCGTACACAGAGCACTGGCCATGTCAAAACCCCGAAATACCGCTTTACACATAGCCTAGACGGGGTCAGGGAATATTCGGCGACCCGCAGCGAACAAGGTAAAGGTAGGCGCCTGTGCAGAACCCCGTTTCGCCAGCTCACATGGCCGGCCCGGTCAACCCGCCCATACTCGCCATCGATGTGGGTTCGAGCGGCATTCGCAGCGCGCTGGTTGCGCCCGGCGAGACCCCTGAAGTCCTGCTCAGTACACCGTTACAGATACTCCGCCACGAAAACCAGATCGAGCTGGGGCCCTATTCCCTGCTCAGGGATTTTCACCGCCACCTCAAGCGCTGCCCGCCCGAGGCAAGCGCCATCGCCATTGCCAGCCAGAGATCCACGCTCTGTGCCTGGCGACCGGACGGCAAACTGCTCGCGCCGATCATCAGCTGGCAGGACCGCAGGGCAGCGGCTTTTCCCGTTGCCGCCTATGCGCAGCCGGAAAGGATCAGGCAGCTGTCCGGCCTGCCTCCGCTACCCCACTTCAGCGCCAGCAAGATGCGCTGGTTGCTGGAACACAATGCGCAAATCCGCGCAGCCGCAAGGGATGGGAGTTTGCTCTGGGGCCCGCTACCCAGCTGGCTGCTATACCGTTGTGGTGTCGACAAACCCTTCGTTTGCGATACCAGCCTGGCCCAGCGCACCCAGTTACTCGATATCGACAGTGCACGCTGGTCAGTTGAGCTGATGCAGTTATTCGGTATTCCCGCAGCCGGCGGTGGCCAGCTTCCGCAGATCCTCAAAAATGGCATGACTTTCTGCGAACTGGAAACCGGGCGCGGCCCCCTGCCCGTGCGCGCGCTGGCCGGAGACAAGAGTGCCGGCCTGTGGCAGCTGGGGCCCGACAGCAACAAACTGCTAATTGAACTCGGCACCTGCGCCAGTATCAGCACCGGCCCCTGGCCAGAACGCAGTAAGGCGAGCGTTTTGGATGCCGCACGCCAGGACACGCGCCTGGACACCAGCAACGGAACTTTCTGGATACAGGAGCACACCCTGCCGGAGTGCGGATCCCTGTTGCGCTGGCACGGCCTGCAGAGCGGCAAGGCTACCGACTATGATCACCTGGATCCCGACGATGCCGCGCGCCTGCCCTGTACATTGCATTTCGAGGCGGTGGAGGGCGAACCCGGGTTTACCTGTGACTGCCCGCCGGACATCCAGGCCCTGCTGGTGCTGGAGCATATCGCCTTCTCCATCTATCAGCTGATTGCAGACAATCACGTCGCCGGGCAATGTCCCAGAGTGTATCTGGCGGGCGGCCTCCCCGGACGGCACTGTGTCGGCCAGTGGCTGGCCGACCTGATGCAGAAACCCATTGCGCTGGTTGCGGGCAACTTCGCGACCCTGACCGGGATTGCGACCCTCGCCGGCCTGGCGCCACCGCCCCTGTGCGTGCGCGAGACTTTCCTGCCTGGACCGACCGACCGGACCCGGCAACGCTATACTGAACGCAGCAGAAACCTTCAATCGATACCAGATAAAACCCAATGTTGATCGCCCATCGCGGAAACAAAATCCAGCAACCGGAAAACACCATCTCGTCCTTTGAATCGGCGCACGGGCTTGGCACCTGTGCCATCGAGACCGATATCCAGATGTCTGCCGACGGCACCCCCTGGTGCTTTCACGACGACGATCTGTTGCGGGTTGCGGGCCGGCCGGAAAAGTTTTTCGAACTGGAAGACACCGAGATCGCTGAACTGCGCATCGACGGCGCGGGGCTCGCCACTGCACGGGAGCTGATCGACTGGGTCGGGCGCCACCCCCACCTGGACTGTTTTCTGGAGCTCAAGCCCAGCAGCCTCGGGCATTTCGGGTTTGAGCTGGTCATCGAGCATCTCGCCCGCATACTGCCGAAAGATACCAGCCCCTTTATCGTGGTCACACGCGACTGCGAAAGCCTGCGCTTTGCCCGCAGCCGCGGCTGCCATCGCGTCGGCCTGAATATCAAATCTTTGGCCGAGTGCCTGCGGCCGGAAGTGGTCACCTTGGCGCCGGATTACCTTTTCATCCGGGATAGCCGGGTCAACGCCGACGAACTGCCGCCCGGCCCCTGGCAGTGGGTGGTGTACGAGGTTAACGAACCGGAACAGGCCGTCGAGTGGTCCAGCCGCGGCGCGCATCACATCCTGACCGGAGACCTTCCCCGCCTGATGCGCTCCCGTGAAGCGAGCAATGTCTATGGGCTCTGAGCATGCCCACGGATTTTGATGTCGTTGTTATAGGGGCCGGCATTCAGGGCGCCGGCGTCGCCTCCGCAGCCAGCGCGGCAGGCGCACGCGTGCTGGTGCTGGAGCAGACCGGAGTCGGCTCAGGTACATCCAGCCGTTCGTCCAAGCTGATTCACGGTGGCCTGCGCTACCTCGAAAGCCGGCAGTTTCGCCTCGTCCATGAATGCCTCAGGGAGCGCCACTGGCTGCTGCAGAACAAGCCGGAGCTGGTTCGACTGGTGCCCTTCTATATCCCCGTCTACCGGCACAGCCGTCGCTCACCCTGGCTGGTGCGCCTTGGGCTTGTGTTGTATTCGATGCTGACAGGTGCGCGTATCCGGTCGTGGAGGGATGCCTGGAAAGGCGCCCGCTTCCGGCAGGTGCCCAGGTCACAATGGCATTTGCTGGCCGGTATCGAGCAGCGTGACCTGCGCGCGGTGTTCCAGTACTACGATGCGCAGACCGATGACAAGGCACTGACCCGCGCTGTGATCGATGACTCGCTCACCCACGGCGCGACACTGCTGTGCCCGGCGAGCCTGATCGGCGCGGAACTGGTCGGTAACCGGGTGCGTGTGGATTACTTTGATAATGGCGCACTGAAAACGGCGCGCTGTAAAGTGCTGGTCAACTGCGCCGGTCCCTGGGTGGAAAACGTCAACTCCCTTTGCACCCCGGCACTGAAGTTACCGCCGCTGGAGCTGGTGGCGGGCACACATATCCTGCTGCCCGTTTCCCTGGGCGAGCGCATCTTCTATATCGAGGCGGAAGACGGGCGCGCGATCTTTGTGATGCCGTGGAAAGGCAGGACACTGGTCGGCACCACCGAACGCAGCTATGCCGGCTCGCCGGAGAGCGTGATGCCTACCGTCGAGGAAGAGCTGTACCTGTTACATGCGGTACAGCGGCACTTCCCGGAAACCGGCAAACTACAGCTGCAGGACCTGCAAAACAGTTATGCGGGACTGAGGGTACTGCCCAAAAGTGCCGACCTGCCGTTTTCCCGGCCCCGTGAAACACTCATTGCCACGGACGACCCGCGTAAGCCCAGGATGGTGGCGGTAGCCGGCGGCAAGCTCACCAGCTACCGCGCCACCGCTGCGAAGGTATTGTCGATGATTCGCCCGTCGCTGCAGCCGGAACCGACAGAGAGCACCACCATTGCGGCAGGCGTGGAAGGCGAGCCACCGTTACCGGAGGGCGAGGACCAGTCTGCCAGCGGCACCTGATGGGGCACACTTTAAGCTGCCGGTACGAAAAACAGCTTCAGCAGGTAGAGCACGGCAAGAATCAACATGGCAATGCCCGCCCAGTAACACAGGCGCCTGAAACGTGCCTCGCGCTCGGGGCTGATAGGCTTGCGGGTCCTGGGCAGCGCCCTGCCCTTGCCGATCGCCATCAGGTACAGACCGAGTACCAGATTCAGGAGGGCCATGATCACTTCAAACACAATTTACACTCCGCGACAAACTGAACCAGCAACACCACAGGCGTACCATCAGCGATACACTTTGACGATATAATAGCTGGCCAGGCATTACCCCAAGAGTATTCACGTGACCCGCCATAACCCAGGCACCCAATCCGACAATCACCCGGCTTCGGCACCCCTCAGCCGCAAGTTTTGCACGGCCCCGCTGATGGACTGGAGTGACAGACACTGCCGCTACCTGTGGCGGCGTTTCTCCCGCCACGCCCTGCTGTACACGGAAATGGTGACCGCCGGTGCGATCCTGCACGGCGACCAGCCACGCCACCTGGACTTCAATGAGAGTGAACACCCACTGGCGCTGCAACTCGGCGGCAGCGATCCGGCCCAGCTGGCGGAGTGCGCGCGTATCGCAGAGCGCTGGGGCTACGACGAGATCAACCTCAATTGCGGCTGCCCCAGTGACCGGGTCCAGTCCGGGCGCTTTGGCGCCTGCCTGATGCAGGAGCCGCAGACGGTGGCGGACTGCATGAAGGCCATGCAGGATGCAGTGTCTATCCCGGTGACCGTCAAGCACCGCATTGGTGTGGACGATATGGAGGATTACCCGGGCCTGGTCGGCTTCGTCGATACGGTTGCCGAGGCGGGTGTGAGCACCTTTATCGTGCATGCGCGCAAGGCCTGGCTGCAGGGCCTGAGCCCGAAGGAAAACCGCGAGGTGCCGCCGCTGGACTATGAAATGGTGTACCGCCTGAAACGGGAAAGACCTGACCTCGAAATCGTCATCAATGGCGGCATAAACTCTATCGAGGAGTGCCACCAGCACCTGCAGCATGTGGATGGCGTCATGTTGGGCCGCGCCGCTTACCAGACCCCTATCCTGCTGGGCCAGGTCGATCGAGAATTCTTTGAGCCGGCGGCAGACATAGTAACCCCCATCGAAGTAGCACAGCAGATGCTCCCCTACATCGAGGCGCAACTGCAGCAGGGGCAACAACTAAAATACATTACCCGGCATATGATGGGCCTGTTCCAGGGTGTACCCGGGGCACGCCGCTTTCGCCGCCACCTGAGCGAAAACGCGGTAAAGCCGGGTGCCGGCCCCGAAGTGCTTGAGCAGGCACTGGAACTGGTTGCACAAGCGGCATAAAACCCGCACTGTGCACCTCATAAGTTAATACCCGAACAATCAGGATAAAAAGGAAGTTCTCCGAATGAACAAGCTCGAGCAGTTACGCCAGTACAGCCTTGTGGTAGCGGATACCGGCGATATCGATGCAATTGCCCGCTTCAAGCCCCAGGACGCCACCACCAACCCGTCCCTGCTACTCAAGGCGGCGCAGCTGCCATTGTTCAAGTCGCATATGGCCAGTGCGATTGCATGGGCCAAAGACCAGCGAGGCGATACCACCAAGCTGGCCGTCACCAAGCTTTCCGTCGAGATCGGCTGCGAGATCCTGCAGCTGGTACCCGGCTACGTTTCCACAGAAGTAGACGCCCACCTGTCTTTCGATACCGAGGGCTCCCTTGCCAAGGCCCGCCAGTTGATCGGTCTGTACGAGGAAGCCGGTATCAGCCGCGACCGGGTCCTGATCAAGCTCGCTTCAACCTGGGAGGGCATCCGCGCCGCGGAGATCCTGGAGAAGGAAGGCATCCACTGCAACCTGACCCTGCTGTTCAGCTTCTGCCAGGCGCGCGCCTGTGCCGATGCGGGCGTCACCCTGATTTCCCCGTTCGTGGGCCGCATCCTCGACTGGTACAAGAAGTCCACCGGGCGCGACAGCTACCCCGCACAGGAAGACCCGGGTGTGCTTTCCGTGCAGAAAATCTATCGTTACTACAAGGCACGCGGCTGCAGCACCATCGTGATGGGCGCCAGCTTCCGCAACACCGGTGAAATCGAGGCACTGGCTGGCTGTGACCGGCTCACCATCAGCCCGCAATTGCTGGATGAACTGGCACAGGACAGTGGCACGCTTGAGCGCCAGCTCGTTGACGAAGGCCCTTCCGGCGATGCGGCTGAAGCGCCGTTAACAGAAGCGGAATTCCGCCTGCAGCTCAACGACGACGCCATGGCCACGGAAAAGCTGGCCGAGGGTATCCGCAACTTTATCGCGGACCAGGAAAAACTCGAGGCTCTGATCCAGGAACAGATTGACAGTAATGTTGCAGCACATTCGTAAACTACTGACCGAAATCGGCGAATCCAGCAACCGCGATGAACAGCCGCAGGAAAATATGCTGCTGGTCAGCGCGGCCCTGCTCACAGAAGTAGCCACCGCCGATCATCACCTGGATGATCGCGAGGTGGCCACCCTCAAGGCAGTGCTACGCGACCATTACGGCATGGCCGACGGCGAATCCAGCGAGATGATCGAAACCGCCATGATCGAGCGGGAGAAGGCCACATCCCTGTTCGAGTTCACGCGCGCAATCAATGACAGGCTGGGCGATCCCGAAAAGTACCAGCTGATTCGTAATATGTGGAAGGTGGCGTTCGCCGATGAAAAGATCGAGCCGTTCGAGGAGCACCTGATCCGGCGCGTATCGGAATTGATCTATCTGCCGCACGGCCTGTTTACCAAGGCCCGCTCGGAAGCCCGGGACGCCTCCGGCGGCCAGGGGGCTGGGGAACCGGACAGCTAGGGCTTCAGGGAGCACTGCTCCAGCGAGGCCACCAGGTCGCGGAAGGTCTCGCGGTTTTTCTCGTTCAGCGACATCAACACCCGGTGCGCATCCAGCACCACCTGCCGCGTCGCTTCCTCATCCTGTGGCTCCGCCAGGACCTCTTCCGTCACCTGCGGTATGACCGGTGCCGCTACCAGGCCCTCGCCGTAGTCCATCAGGTCTTCAAAACCCATGCTGTCCAGCAAGCGGCACATACCCGGGTCGGCACCCACCACCACCGGCCTGACCGTGCCCTTGTCCCGGGTGAACAGCGCAATTTTTGCCAGCAGCCCCAGGGAGGTACTGTCTATGCCTCGCGCGCTCTCCAGGTCGAACAGAACTGCGCGAAAGTCCTTTGCGGCAAACATGTCGCTGATAAAGCCTTCCAGCGGCATACACAGGTTGAGGCGGACATCCCCCTCGAGGCGCACCACGTAGACGCCATTGTGATTACCGAGCAATATCTTGCCGGGCGAAGCGGAGCTGGGATCGCTTGCGGTGGAATGGGCTTTTTCAGCAGACATCTCGGGACTCCGGGTACAGCATCACTTTACATTCGACTTTTTCAATCAGCTTTTAACATGTCGCAGGCGCAACACGGCAATGTCATCGGGCTGCTCTTCCGGGCGATCGATCTTGAGCAGGCGACAAAGCGTATCGATACTGCCCTCGCTCTCCTCAATCAGGTCCAGCAACTGCGCTTCCTTCTCCATCAGGCTATCCCCGGAAAGCAGCTCCAGCACGCCGTCCGAGCAGGCCACCAGGTTCCAGTGCTGCGGTAGCTTACAACGAAAGACTTCCCAGGACCCGTCGGCAAAAAGCCCCACCGGCTTGCCCTTGCCGGGCAACCAGCTCGCCTTGCCCCGATCAATCAGCGCGGGCATCGGCAACTGGCCACCAACACAGTAGTAGAGTTCCTGCGCACGCGTATCCACAACGCCGATAAACAGGCTCGCATGCTTGTCGAGCGGTGCCTCGAACAGCTCCCTGTTGAGAAATTCGATCAGGTACTGCAGATCGTTTTCCAGCTCCGTCAGGCTCGCAAACAGGGCCTTCTCCCGCACCAAATGCGTGGTGGAATGCTTGATCAGCGCCGTGACCAGCGCGGAGGATACCCCGTGACCGGAGACATCGGCGAGATAGAACGCCACAAAGCGCTCGCCGAACAGGCCGTAGTCGACAAAGTCACCACTGAGGTACAGGGTCGGCAACAGCCGGAACGATGCCTCGATGCCGCCGGGGTAACGATAGGGTGTACGGGGCAGCATG
Organism: Biformimicrobium ophioploci; assembly: GCF_030270605.1. Lineage (GTDB taxonomy): Bacteria > Pseudomonadota > Gammaproteobacteria > Pseudomonadales > Cellvibrionaceae > Biformimicrobium > Biformimicrobium ophioploci. The sequence continues at coordinate 316,068 of NZ_BSYJ01000003.1, read as the reverse complement.
TGCTGCTGCAGCAGGCGGCCCGCCTGCTGGTCCTGCTGCAGCACCTGCAGGTGCTCCTTGAGCTCGCGATTGCGGCGCTCCAGCTCCTCGCGAATTACCCGGTTCTGGGTCAACAGCTTGCGCGCCTGCATCAGGCGCTTGACCGCCAGGTTCACAATTTCATGATCACTGAGGGGGTGCAGCAGGTAATCGCTGGCGCCTTCGCGCAACGCGCGCACAACGTCACCCAGATCGGCATGGCCGCCCAGCACCATGACCGGTGTTTCAGGGGAGTCGGATTTGATACGGCGCAGTACATCGAGGCCGCTGATGTCGGGCAGGCGCAGGTCAGTGATGACCAGCTGGTGATATTCCGAGCGGAAACGCGTCAGCGCCTCTACCGCCGAGGCGTGCTCCTCGACCAGGTATCCCCGGCCACTCAGGAAATGCCCCAGGCCAGCGGAGGATTCGGATTCGCTCTTGATTAGCAAGACGCCAGGCTGTGTGTCCACAGAAGCTTCGCAAATTAAGTCTTCGTTATGACAATAACAGCTGTCTGCGCCAATTTGTACCGTTTTGGTAATTAGCCTGACGGAGGGGGTTAGAAATCGTACTCGTCCGATCCGGCGCCAAAATCATCCCCTTCGGCAGGGGCGGTATTTTCACCGGGCTCCGATTCGGACGGCTCCGCAAACGGGTCGCTGTCAGCGGCTTCCGCTTCCGCACCACTGCTGCCAGAGGAGGTGTCGGAAGAAGCTTCGGTAGTGTCGTCGGATTCATCCTCACCGAAATCATCGTTACCGAAGTCGCCGAAGTCGCCACCGAAGTCATCCTCGATCTCACCGTCGGCGATCAGGTAATCGCGGCGCTGCAGGAATGCATCGCGCAACAGGGTATAGCGGTCCCCGCTCAGCAGTTCCTCCGCGCTCAGCAGGTCGGCACGGGTGTCTATGGTCCGCAACAGATAGAGCTGGTTGCGGGTGCGGGTGTTATCCAGGTAATTGGGCGGGTACAGGTAGTAATCGACAAAGTCGCCAGCGCCATCGCGGATTGTGGTCGGGCCATATAGCGGCACTACCAGGTAAGGCCCCGCCGGCAGGCCCCAGACCGCCATGGTCTGGCCAAAGTCCTCGCCATCCCCGGCCTCGATACCCAGCTTGGTGGCCACATCAAACAGGCCCACGATGCCGAATGTGGTGTTGATGCCAAAACGGCTGGCATCGCGCCCGGCCTCGCCCCATTTCCATTGCAGGGCACTGTTGACGCCGTTGCGAATCTCAAACAGGTTGCTGAAAAAGTTACCGATACCCGTTCGCACAAACTCCGGCGTCGCCTTCTGGTAGCCCTTGGCGACCGGCTTCAGAATCCAGCGATCGAACGTGTCGTTGAAGCCGAACATGACGCGGTTGAAGCGCTCCCAGGGATCGCGCTCGGCAAAGGACTCGCCATCGAATTCCTCATCGCCAAAACCATATTCATCATCGTCCCAGTCGCCGTCCGAACTGGCTGCAGGATCAGCGAACGGATCGTCTTCGAGCGCAAAGGGGTCCTCCTCTCCGGTGGATTTCTCTTCCAGCTCAGCCGGATCAGCAAAAGGGTCGCCTCCGCTGGATTCGATGCTGCTTTCCGGTGTGGCCGCCGGCTGTTCAGCGGGCTCCGGCGCGAGCAGCGCTGGATCGGGATCGGCAAAGGGATCGCCCTCAGTGCCAACAGCAGGTGCCGGGGCGGCAGCAGGTTCTTGGGCGGCAGCGGCGGGTTCTGCGAAAGGATCATCATTGGCGGCGGAAACCGGAGCTTCAGGATCTGCGGGCGCGGGTGCGTCGTCAGCAGCAACTGAATGCACAGAGAGAAGCAGCAGAAGCGCGGCGCCAGAGAGGCCAATTCTTGAAGGCAAGATCCAGGGTTTCCTTTCCATGTTTCGATTGGCGCGGATTCATCACTCGCCGCGACATCAGAATGGCACTTATTTTGCCAGATTTCTGCACATACTGTGATAGAAGTTTTTTATAGGCACAATTACAGGGATTTACACCCGGGGTTTTCTACCGCATTGCGGCCCCCTGTCCCATACGCAGTCTAGCCACAAATGATGCTTTTTTTGCGTCAGGCCTGGCTCTGTTGCGCGCACGAGCGGCACCCCGGGTGTATATAACCCCTTACACCGAACACGGCCACTATCAGCCCGAAGCAGGTTTAAGGACCGCCGCCAGTATGTCTCTGGACAACAATTTGTTGAGCAAATCTTCTCCAAACGATAACAGCCCCGCCGCATCAGCCTGGCCCATTTCCTGCGCCAGTACTTCCAGCGCGCCGCGGCCGGTCAATGGTTCTTCGGCATCCTGAAGTATCTGCAACAGCCGCGCTGTCACGGCATTCACCTGCATAAAGCCGACTTCTTCCTGGCGGTCGCGGTATACCAACAGGAAAGTGGGCTCCGCTGGCGGTTCCTGCGGCCGGAATTGTGGCCCGATCATATGCACCGGGTAGCGGTAGGACAGGCTCCAGACCAGTGGCGATACCTGCGGACAACCCTCCAGAACACCCGCCTCGATACGGCGCTCCGGGAAGTTTTCGTTACTGACATCCAGCGCCAGCTCCACCCACTCGTAATGGGCAAGTTCCAGCAGGAAATCCGGATCGCAATCGCGCGGCACATATTCCGATTGCAGGTACTGCAGGAATTCCTGGCTGATTTCCAGGAAATAAGGGCTCTGGGCGCGGTGCTTGCCAACGAACCCGCGTACCAATTCTGTCCAGTCGTCGTCCCTGTAGAGCGACCGGATCACAGGAAAACCGCTGGCAATAAAAGATTCGATATTATTGAAAATAAGATCCCTGTAGATCTTCATGCGCCGGTCTTCGATGCCTTGCGGCGCCGCCGCACGCTGTGGCTCCCGCAGGTGATCGGCGAATGTTTTCTGCACCTGCTGGAAAGCTGGCTCCGGAGTGCCCAGGCCCTTTGCCCTGTTCATGCTCCGCCCCTCGCCGCTACTTTTTCCGTATCTGCAAGCCGGCCAGCATGCGCATTCGCGCCTGCCTCTGCCTGCAGACGCTTGATTTTCTCAACCTCGCGTAACAGCTGGGGAAGCGGCGGTATGTTGAAGTCGCGTTCCAGCAGCGTTGGCAGCGGGCCATACAGTGCGTAAGCCTGTTGCAAAAGCGTCCAGACGGGGTCAATCACGTCCGCACCGTGGGTATCGACCTTCAGGTCCTCCGCCTCATTGAAGTGCCCCGCCACATGCATATAGCGTGCGCGGTCGCCCGGCAGGCCTTGCAGGAATTCGAGTGCGTCGTAGCCGTGGTTGATGGCGTTGACATAGATATTGTTTACATCCAGCAACAGGTCACAGTCCGCCTCAGCAATGACCGCATTGATAAAGCTGAGTTCATCCATTTCCTGCCCCGGCGCGGCGTAGTAGGAAACGTTTTCCATGGCGATACGCTGGCCGAGTACGTCCTGCACCTGGCGGATCCGTCCCGCCACATAGTGCACCGCTTCCTCGGTAAACGGGATTGGCATCAGGTCATACAGGTGGCCGTGTTCAGAGCAGTAACTCAGGTGTTCGCTGTAATAGCGGATGTTGTGCTCCGCCATGAATGCCTTGACGGAGCGCACCAGGTCCATATCCAGGGGTTCCGGCGCACCGATGGAGAGCGACAGGCCATGAATCACAAACGGAAAACGCTCCGTCATCTCGCGAAACATCCGTCCGTAGCGGCCGCCGACATTGATCCAGTTTTCCGGCGCCACTTCCAGAAAATCGACATCGGCATCCGACAGGGTAAGCATTTCTTCCATGGCGGAACGGCGCAGGCCGAGGCCGGCACCCTGCACCGGATATTTGTTAGTTTGCGAATTTTTCATGCCGTGTACCTGTGGTCGCTCTGCCCGACCAGGCTAAAAGCAGATGTGATTTGGATCAGGCAATAAAAAGCCGGGCACAAACGCTGCCCGGCTTTTACTAGAAACGGGCGCCGGGCTCAGCTACCGCACTTACCTTCGCCACATTTGCCTTCTTTCTTCTTGTCGGTGTCTTCACCGCACTTGCCTTCACCGCACTTACCTTCTTTCTTTTTGTCTTTGCCTTCGCCGCACTTACCTTCGCCGCACTTACCTTCTTTCTTTTTGTCTTTGCCTTCGCCGCACTTACCTTCACCACATTTACCCTCGCCACCTTTGTGGCCATCCAGGGTAGAGGAGAGGTTATAGCCTGCGGACAGCTCAACTGCAGCAAACGGATTCGCCGCTTCAGCGTTGGCACTGATTGCCGCCGAGGTCAGGAACGCTGCACCTACAGCGGCCGCTAACGGGGTCATATTCTTCTTTTTCATGTCGTGGTTTCTCCTGTGCAGAACCCTAATCGTAAACACCTTGTTAATAGACAGCCTGAGCAGGCTCCGGCAGGCGAATAGCACCACCGGGGCATCCAGTGCCATAGTATTTCAGACTTCCAACTGTAGAATAAGTTTCGCCGCAAACGACGCAAAAAAACCTTTGCGATGCACAAAAATCGACACTAGCCGAAAAAACGTCCTGTTTTGCGCACCGCGATACCGAATCTTTGTTCTCCGTTGCACACGCCTTGGACTGACTATTCCAGCTCAGCGGAAACCTCGCGCCAGTATTTGGCCAGCCGCTTGGCAGATACCGGCATCAGTGTCTTGAGCGACTGCGCGAACAGTGATACCCGAAACTCCTCCAGCATCCAGCGATACTGCGCCAGCGCGGGAGTAGCCATCAGGGTTTCGCGGCCGTGTTTTTCCAGCGCGTCACGCCAGGGGTCCATGGCCGCCTCCAGCTCCAGCTGCAGCCTGCGGTCCCGGTTGACGTCCAGCGCCGCCTTTTCCAGCCGCAGGTTGATGCCCTTCAGGTAGCGCCCGTACTGGCGCAGCCATTCCAGTGGCGTATCAAACATGCAGCCGCGGTAGAACAGCTCACCCAACTGCTTGCCCATGTCACCAATAGCCATGGCCAGCGCAAGGTTTTTCTGCTGCTTGAGCTGCTTGCGCAGCGGCACCAGCTCCGCCAGTGCCGCCACCAGCAGGTCCGCGTATTCCTGCGCGACTGCGACCAGCTGCTGCTGTTTTTGCAGCGCCTGCTCAAATGCCTCACGAGAGCGCGGCCAGTTCTCATCCGGCCAGAACAGTTCGCGACAGGCTGCCAGCAGGATATCTTCAGCAACGTCCTCGCGGCGCCCCATGTCTGCGGCAGACAACCCCAGTTCTTTACCGCGCAGCAGTTCCTTGCGCAAATATTTTGCGGTGTCCTGCATTTCCAGCAAGGCGAGCCGACAGATGGCCTTGCGCGAAACGCGGCGTGCCTCGGCGGGGTTATCGAGCATTTTCAGGGAAACCGAATCCCTGGCCGCGACCAGCGCCGGATAGGCCTGTACCGTCAGCTCCCCCTGCGGCAGCTGGCAACGCTCCTTCAGTTCGCCAAAATCCCAGCGGGTAATTTCATCCCGCTCGAGAGATTCTGCCGCAGAGGCCAGACCTTCCTGGACGCGGTCACGGTAACGCGCCTGCAATGCGGCCAGATCCCTGCCCTGCTCGATCAGCTTGCCGCGCTCATCCACCACCTGAATATTGAAGCGGTAGAAATTGTCCAGCTGCACCGCCGCCCAGGCTTCCTCCGGCACTTCCTGCAGGGTCTGGCGCTTGAGTTCGTGTGCGAGGGATTGCCACAGCGGGCTGTCTGAAGCCTGCATGCGCGGCAGCGCCTTGTCGACTGCCGCCGGCACCGGCACAAAATGGCGCCGCCACTGTTTCGGCAGCCCCTTGATCATGGCGATACATTTGTCGCGCAATATGCCCGGCACAACCCATTCCAGCCGGTTGGCGGGCACCTGGTGCAGCACCCCTACAGGGACGCGCAGACTGACCCCGTCGGCCACATTACCCGGCTCAAAGTGATAGGCCACCGGATACACCACGCCTTGCCAGGTAAGCTGGTTCGGGAATTGCACCTCGCTGACATCCCCCGCGCCCTGCTGGGTCAGCATTTCGCGTGACATGAACAGCAGCCTGGGCGTTTCCTTCTCCACCGACTTGCGCCAGTGCTCGAAACCCGCGAGGTTCACTACATCCGCCGGCACCCGCTCATCGAAGAAGTCGAACATCACCTGCTCGTCCACCAGGATGTCGCGGCGACGGGATTTGGCTTCCAGTCCCTCCAACTCTTCGCAGAGATCCGCATTGAATTTCGCAAACTTGCCCTTGCCGCGATAGCGACCCTCGACCAGCGCCGAACGGATGAATACTTCGCGACAGGTCTTCGGGTCGATCTTGGAGTAATTGATCCGCTGCTTTTCCACCAGCACCAGGCCGTACAGGGAGATTTTCTCGTAGGCCATGACCGCGCCGCGCTTCGGATCGTAATGCGGCTCGGAATAGTTGCGGCGCACCAGGTGCTGCGCGGCTTCCAGTACCCATTCCGGCTCGATCCTTGCCACCCCATGGGCGAACAGGCGACTGGTCTCCAGCAACTGCGAGGCCACCAGCCACTTCGGCGGTTTCTTGTATTGCCCCGACCCGGGGAACACGAAGAAGCGCCGGTTGCGACAGCCGGCAAATTCCTTGTTCTCCTCGCGATAGCCAATATTACCGAGCAGGCCGGTCAGCAACGGACGGTGGACGTCGCTATAGGTGGCGGGCTCGTGGTTTTCCTTCAAGCCCAGATCCCGCGCAGCAAGCCGCAGCTGATGGTGAATATCCCGCCACTCGCGCATGCGCAGGAACGACAGGAAATTTTCCTTGCACCACTTGCGCAGCTGATTCTGGCTCAGCTCCTGCCGCTGAGCCTCGAAAGCGCCCCACAGGTTGACGTAGGCCAGCAGGTCTGAATTTTCATCGCGCCACTGGCGATGCTTTTCATCCGCAGCCTGCTGCTTTTCTGCCGGCCTCTCGCGCGGGTCCTGTACAGCCAGCGCACTGGCAATGATGAGCATTTCCGCCAGGCTGCCACTTTTCTCGGCCGCCAGCAGCATTCGTCCCAGGCGCGGGTCCACCGGCAGGCGCGCCAGGGCCGCGCCGGACTTAGTCACCACGCCTTTGTTGTTGACCGCCTGCAATTCCTGCAGCAGGGAAAAGCCATCGTTGATCAGGCGCTCGTCCGGCGGATCCACAAACGGGAAATCGCGGATATCGCCAATACGCAGTTGCAGCATCTGCAGAATGACCGCTGCAAGGTTGGTACGCAGAATTTCCGCATCGGTGTATTCGGACCGTGACAGGAAATCCTGCTCGTCGTACAGGCGCACACACACACCCTCGCTGACACGGCCGCAACGGCCCGCGCGCTGGTTGGCGCTGGCCTGCGAAACGGCTTCCACCGGCAGGCGCTGCACCTTGCTGCGGTAGCTGTAGCGGCTGACCCGTGCGGTACCCGGGTCGATCACATAGCGAATTCCCGGCACGGTAATGGAGGTTTCCGCCACATTCGTGGCGAGCACGATGCGCCGGCCCTTGTGCCCCTGGAACACGCGATTCTGCTCAGCCATGCTGAGGCGCGCATACAGCGGCAATATCTCCAGGTGCGGCAACTGCGCCTTACGCAGGAAGTTGGCGCACTCGCGAATTTCGCGTTCACCACTGAGGAATACCAGCATGTCGCCGCCGCGCTGGTCGCTTTCCCTCTCATGTGCGAGCAGGCCTTCCACGGCCTCGAGGATCTGCTGGTTGAGATCCATTTCGCCGCCGGCAGGTGGCTCATAGCGGATGTCCACCGGATAGGTACGGCCGGATACCTCGATGATCGGCGCTTCATTGAAGTGCTTTGAGAATTTTTCCAGGTCAATGGTGGCCGAAGTAACGATAACCTTGAGGTCCGGACGCTTCGGCAAAATCTGTTTGATATAGCCCAGCAGGAAATCGATATTGAGGCTGCGCTCGTGCGCCTCATCGATAATCAGGGTGTCGTACTGGGTCAGGAAACGGTCACGCTGGATTTCCGCCAGCAGGATGCCGTCGGTCATCAGTTTGATATGTGAGTGCGGTGTGCTGTGGTCAGTGAAGCGCACCTGATAGCCCACAGACTCTCCCAGCGGCTGGCCCAGTTCCTCGGCAATGCGACTGGCAACAGTACGCGCCGCAATCCGGCGCGGCTGTGTATGGCCGATGCGGCCGAAAATACCGCGTCCCAGCTCCAGGCAGATCTTGGGCAGCTGGGTGGTCTTGCCTGAGCCGGTCTCACCCGCAATCACGACCACCTGGTGCTTGGCAATCTGTTCAGCGATCTCCTCGCGACGCGCCACCACGGGCAGCTGCTCGGGCCACTGTGGCGTCGGCAGCTTGTCGCGCCTCGCCTGCACCACTGCCACAGAAGCCTCTATTTCTGCAGCGGTACGCACCAGCAGGCGGTCGTACGGCTTGCCGGCTTTGCGGCGCTCGCGGATATCCCGCAGTGCCCGGCGCAGGCGATGTCGGTCCCGTAACAGGCACGTATCCAGCAGGCCGGACAGGTCGTCCAGGCTGGGCAGGTTTTCGGGACTGATTGGTTCCCTTGGCTCTTTCGGCATAAAAACTCGTCACCTAATTACAGCCGCGCATTATAGCCCGAGCATTTGCCCTACGTGTGATGGGGCGCCAGTCTATACTCACTCAATTCTTTCGAATCCTTCCGATCACTGCGGAGTTACCATGCAGTCGAACAAACCCTCCCCCCCGAAAGTTGGCGAAATGATGGGGCACCCGAAGGGCCTCTTCCTACTGTTCGGTACCGAGATGTGGGAGCGCCTGTCCTACTACGGCATGCGCGGCATTTTCGTCCTTTACCTGACCCAGGCTGCAACCGCGGCAGTATTTGGCTGGGACCAGCTCTCCACCACACAGCTGCAATCCAAGGCACTGGACTACCTCGGCTGGTACGCCATGCTGGTTTACCTCACACCGGTTATCGGTGGCTGGTTCGCGGACAATGTCTGGGGCCAGCGCAAGTGCATCATCGTGGGCGGCATCCTGATGATGCTGGGACAGTTCGCACTCGGCTTCCCCCACAGCTGGCTGCCGGAAGGCTCCCAGCTCACCATGTTGTGGGTGGGCCTCGCACTTCTGATCCTGGGTAACGGCTTCTTCAAGCCGAATATCTCCACCATGGTGGGCGACCTGTACAAGGAAGGTGACAAACGCCGCGATGCGGCCTTCACCATTTTCTACATGGGTATCAACCTCGGCTCAATCCTGGGTTACCTGCTGATCGGCACCATCGGCGAGAAAATCAATTACCAGCTGGCATTTGTCGCGGCCGGTATCGGTATGCTGGTCGGCCTGATCATGCAGCTGACCATGTCCGACAAGTACCTTGGCAACATCGGCAAACAGCCTTCTGCCAAGCTGGCGGCCAGCGCCAACAAGGGCCAGGATCTGGCGCCGCTCACCCCGGTGCAGCGCGACCGCATCAAGGTCATCCTGATCCTCGGCTTCTTCACTGTGGTGTTCTGGGCCGGTTTTGAGCAGGCTGCGGGCTCCATGAACCTGTTTGCCAAGAACCATACGGACCTGAACTTCTTTGGCTGGGAAATGCCGGCCAGCTGGCTACAGTCAGTCAACCCGCTGTTCATCATTATCCTTGCGCCGATCATTGCGAGCATCTGGGTCAAGTCCGGTGACAATGAACCCAGTTCGCCGGCGAAGTTCTCGCTCGGCTTGATCTTCCTCGGCATCGGCTTCCTGTGCATGGTGGGCGCTGCCCTGGAAATCGGCAACCTGGAAAGTGGTATCAAGGCGAGCCCCTGGTGGCTGGTGGCTGCCTATATCTTCCACACCATCGGCGAGCTGTGCCTGTCACCCATTGGCCTCTCAATGGTGACCAAGCTGTCGCCGCTGCGTTACCTGTCACTGATGATGGGCCTGTGGTTTGCCTTTATCGGTATTGCCAACAAGGGCGCTGCGGAGATCGGTAAGCTGGTGGGCGAGTCGGGTCCTCTTGCCACCTTTGGTGGTGTCGCTATCGCAGCGATAGGCGCGGGCATTATCCTGTTCTTTATCCGGGAAAAGCTGGTGGACTGGATGCATGGCGCGGAAGAGGTGCACACCGAAATCAAGAGCACTACTCAGGAAGAGCTGAGCATCACCGCGGATCACGAAGCTATGCCGCGGGATCACGGATCCTAAACATACGACCGACCGCAGCAATATCACCGGGGGAGTGTATTTCGAAACCGTCGCGCACATGGACGTGCGCGCCGGAGCTACAGGGAAGTATTTATGCGTTTTCGAAATACACGACCCGCGTGATGTTGCGGTTCTCCATCCTTACCGCCCCTTCACAAGGCTGGCAATACCGCGATCAATCCCCTCAAGCGTCAGCGGAAACATCCTGCCATCCACCAACTGTTTCACCATCTCAGTGCTGTGGGTAAACTCCCAGTAACGCTCTTCAGTAGGGTTCAGCCAGATCAGCTTGTCCCAGGTCTCACTAATGCGCTGCATCCAGGTCGCACCCGGCTCTTCGTTCATATGTTCGACACTGCCGTAACGGCTGGTGATCTCGTAAGGCGCCATGGCGGCATCGCCGACAAAAATCACCTTGTAGTCCTTGCCGTAAGTACGCATTACCTCGAGTGTTGAGGTGGCCTCCTCAAAGCGGCGGCTGTTGTCCTTCCACACCTTTTCATAAACGAAGTTGTGGAAATAGAAATACTCCAGGTGCTTGAACTCGGTGCGGCAGGCGGAGAAGAGCTCCTCGCATACACGGATGTAAGGATCCATGGACCCGCCCACATCGAAGAAGATCAACACCTTCACCGCATTGTGTCGCTCCGGCACCATCTTGATATCCAGCATACCGGCATTGCGCGCCGTGCTACTGATGGTGTCGTCCAGGTCGAGTTCTTCCGCTGCACCGGTGCGAGCGAACTTACGCAATTTGCGCAGCGCCACCTTGATATTGCGGATGCCCAACTCCACGCTGTCATCGAGGTTGCGAAACTGGCGTTTGTCCCAGACCTTGACCGCACTGCGGTTGCGACCCTCGCCGCCAACGCGGATGCCTTCCGGGTTGTAGCCGCTGTTGCCAAACGGGCTGGTGCCACCGGTGCCAATCCAGCGGTTGCCGCCCTGGTGCCGTTTCTTCTGTTCCTCCAGGCGCTTGCGAAATTCATCGAGCAACTTCTCCAGACCGCCCATGCTCTCGATCTTGGCCTTTTCTTCCTCGGACAGCTGCCGGATGAACTCCTTGCGCACCCAGTCCTCCGGAATCAAAGCTTCGAGCACGTCATCCAGGGTTTCCAGTTCCTTGAAGTAGGCGGCAAACGCACGATCGAACTTGTCGAAATGCTTTTCATCTTTGACCAGGCAGGTGCGGGACAACAGATAAAAGCCATCCATATCGGCAAAGACCAGACGCTGCTTCAGCGCTTCCAACAGTACCAGCAGCTCGGTCAGGCTGACCGGCACCCGGTAGCGCCGCAGCGTGGAGAAAAAACCGATCAACATCAGCGGTTTTCTCTGCGCGCCATGAATGCAAGCCTCTCGAGCATATGTACGTCCTGCTCATTTTTCAGGAGCGCACCATACAGCGGCGGCACCGCCTTGGTGGGATCGCGATCACGCAGCACTTCCTCGGGAATGTCATCTGCCATCAGCAGCTTGAGCCAGTCAATCAATTCGGAGGTGGACGGTTTCTTCTTGAGACCCGGGACTTCCCGCACCTGGAAGAAAAGATCCATAGCTTCACCTACCAGGCTCTGCTTGATGCCCGGGTAGTGGACGTCAACGATTTTCTGCATGGTTTCCCGGTCCGGGAAGGTAATGTAGTGGAAGAAGCAGCGTCGCAGGAAAGCGTCCGGCAACTCTTTCTCATTGTTTGAAGTGATGATGACGATAGGACGCTGGCGCGCCTTGATCACCTCGCCGGTTTCGTAAACGAAGAACTCCATCTTGTCGAGTTCCACCAGCAGGTCGTTGGGGAATTCAATGTCGGCCTTGTCGATTTCATCGATCAGCAATACCACCGGCTCATCGGCGTCAAAGGCCTCCCACAGCTTACCGCGCTTGATGTAATTGGAGATATCGTGAACCTTGTCCACCCCCAGCTGGGAGTCACGCAGGCGCGATACAGCGTCGTACTCGTATAGCCCCTGCTGCGCCTTGGTGGTGGATTTGATATGCCACTGGATCAGCTTGAGGCCGAGGCTCGCCGCAACCTCCTCTGCCAGCATGGTCTTGCCGGTGCCGGGCTCACCCTTGACCAGCAGCGGCCGCTGCAGGGTTACGGCCGCATTGACGGCTACCTGCAGGTCATCCGTTGCAACATAGGAGTCTGTACCGCGGAAACCGTCACCGCCGTGATTGGAACCAGTTGAATCTTTGGACATAACTTCACCGTTTTATCGTCGAATGCCCCGATTTTACGTTATTCCAGGTTCCTGGCCATAATCAGGATGTCCCGCCCCTGGCGACAATAACGCTCATATGGCTGGCGAATCTCTGGTGGCACATCTTCCGCAGACAAGGGTTCAAAGCCGCCGAGCCGGTAGAAGCCCTGAAGATGGGAAAACGGGTAGCACCAGACGGTATCCCGCGGAAATGCCTGCAACAGCTGCTCGAGCATCAGGGTACCGACACCCTCGCGCCGGTATTCCGGGGAAACCGCCATACTGCGGAGGAACCAGGCCGGCCCCATAGCTGCCAGTTCTTTTGGCTGCATGCGCACCGCGCCGACGATCACAGCACCATCACGCACCACCATCACGCGCTCGCCGCGACCGGCACTGGCAGAGTAACGAATGGACTTGTAAAAACGATTCACCAGTGGCAGCTGCACCGGCTCAAGGAAAGAAGCTTCCATTGGGGAGAGTGACAAGCAGTGATTGAGAGGGTCAGGCTACCGCGTTGCTGCGCTTGCTGACAACCTGCTTGCCACGGTCGGTGATGAACCAGCGGATACCCATGCGGCTATGGATCTTGCCCGCCATTTCCAGCACCAGCAGGTTATTGAGGGAGCGGGCAATGGAATTTTCGGCCATACCCGCTTCCTCTGACATGCCCGCCACCGAGCGAAATACACAGTTGCCATCGGCCAGCAGCTTCAACACCCGCAGTGCGTTATCGTCCAGCTTGCGGATCTCCTGGAAGTCCAGGGTCGCACCGGATTGGGGATCTCCCTCGATTTCGTGCTCCAGCAGCGGATCCAGCTCCAGCTGCATGGCCCGCATCTCCTGCTCCAGGTGTTCAACCCTCGCGCGAGCAATGCTGGCGTCGCGCAGCTGGCGCCGGGCGGCATTGAAGACAAAGAAACGGGATGCGATGGCGGCCAACAGGCAGTAGCCGGTAAAGACAAGCAGGCGCGACGGATCGCCCTGGATCTCGATAATAAGGTCGCTCTGCTGGAACCTGAGCACCACTGGTACCAGGAGTGCGCCGCAAAGCCCGAGAATGAGGCAACGGGCCAGGCCAGCGGGATCTTCTTCGGTAAAGAGCATTTGGTAGTAATTGACCAACCCACCCAACACCCCGGAGACAATCATTACTGCCGCCAGAATCAAGATATGGTCAATCATTCCCTACCCTCAGTGCCTGCCCGGATACGGCGCAGCTTTGCTTCCTTATCGTCAGGTTAGTGTAAGTGAGGGATGCAGCTCCTGCCGCCCGGATTCCGGCAAGAGCCTATATTCTGGCGCCACGAATTGCATTCTGTGAAACACAACGGGAACCGGTTGGCCGCTCAGTGACCAACTTCAGGTGAGCGTTCTATTCTTCCACCTTGCGGCGCTCGCGATGGCGGGCGTAGGTAAAGGCGCCAAGCACCCACAACAGCAGCACCGCGAAGGCGCCGGCACTGGCAAATACCAGGTTGGCCGCAACTTCCGCTGAAGCTTCTTCCTCAAATACCAACTGGTAAATATACAGCGGTAGCGCCGGCATCATGGGCGCGTCGGGCTGGGTGCCCTTGCCGGGCACCAGCAACAGCACCGCCAGCAACAGCAGGAAACCCCGGCGAAACCAGCTCCAGCCCCAGTTGCGCATCAACCACCAGAGGGATACCAGCAGAATTCCTGTACCGGCCAGATACAGGTGCCATGCAGTCTTGAATTCTTCAGCCATAGTGTCTCTTAAATCAGTTTATTCGAATTATTTTCCGGAAAATCATTCCTGGTCGTCTACCCAGTAGATGATGTGCTCGTCGTAAGCATCAGGGTGCACGAACTCATCGGACACCACCTTGCCGCGCACTGAAATCCCCGCTTCATGCACGGTATCCGCAGACCCGGATACCAGTGGATGCCACCACGCCAGGGGTTTGCCTTCCGCAATGAGGCGATAGGCACAGGTGGCCGGCAACCAGTGGAATTCCGCAATTCTACTGATATCGAGGTTCATACAATCCGGAACCAGTTCAAGGCGACGCTCATACTCGGTGCAGCGGCAGTGGTCTTCGTCGAGATAACGACATGCCACACGGGTGGTCACCACCTCCCCGCTGTCCTCGTCCTCAAGCTTATGCAGGCAACAACGTGCACAGCCATCACACAGGGATTCCCACTCTTCCCGCGTCATTTCCTGCAGGGATTTACGCTGCCAGAATGGCTGTTCCATACAGGGTTACCGGGTTAACTTGGTATTCTTGAGGCTGATCTCGCGCATTTCGTCATCCTTGGCCGGAGGCATCTGCAGGTAAAAGCCCTGCCGGCGGATCTCCGCCATGACTTTGGCCGCGTCTGCGCGTGCCAGTTTCTTGCCGGGTTCCAGTAGCATGGTGACCACGTGCACCGGCTCGCCAAAAATTTCCCGGAGTTTTCCCGGTATGCGCCTGGTACCTTCACGCTTATCCACGTAAAGATACATTTCTTCCTCGCGAGCGCTTTTGTAGATATCACAAATCAATTTCACCGCTTCCGCTCCTCGAGAATTTCCAGCAACTCTTCACCCAGTACATGACCGCGCCAGCCGCGCAGCCTGCCATCCAGCACCTGCTTCCGGGAAAGCACCAGCTCTTCAAGTTCTTTCTTGCGAATCAGGAGCTCCGGTGGCATGTCCAGCGCCTCCGCGATACGCCGCACTTCCTCCCGTAGCAGTTTCAGGGTTTCACCCTGATAACGGTTCAGGGGCTTGGACAACAGCGGCGGCAGGCTTTCGCTGTTGCGGCCTTTCTCGACCAGATCAAGGATAGTTTCACCGTCGATACGCAGCGAACGCCCCTCCACACCGAGTGCTGCCAGCGCACCCCTGGACTGTGGCAACTTGCGCGCGATATCCAGGCACACGTTTTCCCGCACCAGCCTGTTCCTGGGCAGGTCCCGTTTACGCGCCTCAATCTCGCGCCATGCACAGATCTCGCGCAGCACGGAAAGCTGCTCGCGGGAAAGCTGCCATGCGCCCTTCACTTTTACATAGTAGTTTTGCGGTGGCTCTTCATGGTCAAAAGCCGCCACCAGGGCCGTACAATCCTGCGCCAGCCAGTCTTCGCGCTCCAGTTCGCGCAGGCGCGCCTTCAACAGCCCGTAAATTACCGGCAGATAGGCAACATCCAGCGCCGCATATTTTTTCTGCGCATCGCTCAGGGGGCGCTGCAACCAGTCCGAGCGCGTCTCGCTTTTCGGCAGCTCGATATTCAACGTGGCCTTCACCAGGTTGGCGTAACCAAGGCTACTGCCGTGGCCGCACATCGCCGCCATGATCTGCGTATCCACAATCGGTGTCGGGCAGCTGCCCAGCAGGCACACAAAAGTTTCCAGGTCTTCAGAACAGGCATGGAAAATCTTGATGACCTCGGGATTGGTCAACAAAGCCTTCAGCGGCGAGAGATCCTCGATGGCGAGGTTATCGATCAGGTAGCAATGGCGCCCGTCGCTGACCTGCACCAGAGCGGGAATCGGAAAAAAAGTGCGGCTGCGCATGAATTCTGTATCGACCGCAATGGCGGCCTGACTGGACCAGGATTCGCACAACCGAGCCAGCTCTTCCCCGGAGTCTACCCAGCGGGGCGTGGTATCAATTACATTTTCCGACATCAAATGACCTGGCGACTGCTAAAGGCGTGGGCAAGGGTTCCGCCATCAATGTATTCGAGCTCACCGCCAATCGGTACGCCGTGCGCAATACGACTGACCTTGACGCCCTTGCCGCGCGCACGCTCAGCAATGAACTGCGCCGTGGCTTCGCCCTCGACGGTGGGGTTGGTGGCGATGATCAACTCCTCCACCGGCTCGCTGTCGAGACGGCTCATTAACAGGTCGATGCCCAGGTCGCCGGGGCCAACACCGTCAATCGGCGACAGGTGTCCCAGCAACACGAAGTAGCGGCCGTGAAAATTACCGGCCTGTTCAATGGCAAGCACATCTGCGGGCGTTTCCACCACGCAGAGCACGGAAGCATCACGATTGGGGTTGTCGCAGAGCGCGCAGGTTTCCGCCTCGGTCATGGTGCGGCACTTGCTGCAGTGGCCAACCTTCTCTATCGCAAGGGTCAGGCGCTCTGCCAGCTGTGCAGCGGCCTCGCGATCCCTCTCCAGCAGGTGCATCGCCATCCGCTGCGCAGATTTCGGGCCGACGCCCGGCAGGCAACGCAGCGCCTGGATCAGGTTTTCAATCAGGGGACTGAACATAGGTATGTTTTCGATCCATGTTTAGATCATTTTATTTTCGGGCACCTGTCTCCGGGGCCCTCTGAAATTCGGTCCCCGGGTAGCCCCCACGCAAGATAAAGCCGCTTAGCCAAACGGGAATTTGAAGCCCTCCGGCATCTGCATGCCGCCTGCCAGCCCACCCAGTTGTTCCTTCTGCTGCTTCTGGACCTCTTCCTCGACTTTGCGCACGGCATCATTCACCGCCGCGGCAAGCAGGTCTTCCAGCATTTCCTTGTCTTCCTTGAGGAGGTCCGGGTCAATCTCGACCGAAACCACATCGTGACGGCCATTCATGACAACCTTGACCATGCCCGCACCGGCCGCGCCCTCAATGCGCGCATCCGTCAATTTCTGCTGCATCTCTTCCATGCGGGTCTGCATTTCGGTCTGCATCTGCTGCGCCTGTTTCATCAGGTCGCCCAAACCTTTCATCACTTCTTCCTCTACCTTTTTCAAAAGCCGGATTCACCGGCTATAAGCTATTCGAGATATTCTACCGATTCGTCCAGCAGTTCCGCACCGAGGGTGCTGCACAGCCCCCTGACTACAGGGTTCTGCGCGAGGGAGTCCCTGGCTGCGACCAGTTTCGCTTCGCGGGTTGCGGTCGCAAGCCGCGCCGGGGTGCCGCCGGACACACGACCAACCTGAATCTGCACCTGTACCGGCTGACCGAAAAAGTCACTGAACAGGTCCGCCAGGCGGCGCTGGTGCGCCTCGTCATAGAGGCTGCTGAATTCTTCATCCAGGGTGAACGCCAGCAGGTTTTCCTGCCGCCCCACCAGCTCCATATGCGAACTGATGCTGTGCAGGATGCCGCTGACTTTCAGCTGTGGGTAAATTGCCGGCCAGCTCCCCGGCGACAGGGCCTTGAACAGCGCCTCAGGCCCCTGCCCCTCCACGTTGACCGCGTCAGGTTCGGGCGCACCGCCGGTTTCCGCCGTCACGGGCGCGGCCGCCTCCGGCTTGCGCAGTGGTGTTTCACTGGCAGGACGCGGCGCGGATTCGACCTGCGCCAGCTGCGCGCGCAGCGCGGCAACCTTGGCCGCCTTGTCGGCTGCGCTTTCAACCGGCGCTGTGGCCGGGGCTTGCTGCTGGGCTGACACCTGCGGCTCCACCGGTGCGGGCGATTGCAGCTCTGCACTAGCTTCTGACGGCTGCTCCTCCGGCATAGCCCAGGGCGGGCACTCTTCCGGCGCGGGCACCGCCTGCTCTGGCATTTGCGGTGCAGGTTGTACCTGCGGTGCAGGAGCCTGAGGCGCTTCCGTCGCGACCGCTGTAACCGCCGCAGTTTCTACTTCCGCTTCAGGCTTTTTTGCCGGGGCGGGTACCTCTTGTTGGGGCGCCTGCTGATCCGGTGCCTCCTGATGCGGGACAGGCTGAACGGCCTGCTGCTGCGCCGCCTCGAGCGTCTGCACCGGAATATCGTCCACGCCCTGCGGACGGAATGCGAGCATGCGCAGCAATGCCATTTCAAAGCCACCACGCGGATCCGGCGCGAGGGGCAGATCCTTGCGCGCAAGAATCGCCATCTGGTAGTACAACTGGATATTCTCCGCCGGCATCTGCCGTGCGAATTCGAGCACCTGGTCGCGATCGCCGAGGGCATTGTCCACCGCGTCCGGCACGGCCTGGGCCATGGCAATCCGGTGCAGACAGCTTGCCAGCTCGCCCAGGGTCGCACGGTAATCCGGCGCCTGCTCCGCTAGCTGGGCCACTGCATCAAACAGGGCCGCCGGCTGCTCACTTTGCAGAGCTTCAAGAATTTTCCAGACCAGGCCGGCGTCGATGGTACCGAGCATTGCCCGCACTTCTGGCTCCAGCACCTTGCCACCGCCAAACGCGATCGCCTGGTCCGTAAGGCTCATGGCATCACGCATACTGCCATCGGCAGCGCGGCCGAGTTGCCACAGCGCCGGCTCGTCGAACGGCACCAGCTCTTTCTCAAGTACATACTTGAGATGCTCGACAATTCGCTCCGGGCTCATGTTTTTCAGGTTGAACTGCAGGCAGCGGGACAGCACCGTGACCGGCAGCTTCTGCGGATCTGTCGTGGCCAGCAGGAACTTGACGTGCGGGGGCGGCTCTTCCAGCGTTTTCAACAACGCATTGAAGGAGCTGTTGGAAAGCATGTGCACTTCGTCGATCAGGTAGACCTTGTAGCGCCCGCGAGTGGGTGCGTACTGCACGTTTTCCAGCAGCTCACGGGTATCCTCCACCTTGGTGCGCGAGGCCGCATCCACCTCGATCAGGTCGACGAAACGCCCTTCGGCGATCTCTGTACAGGTGCCACAGGTACCGCAGGGCTCGGAGCTGATGCCGGTCTCACAGTTCAGGCACTTGGCCAGGATCCGCGCGATGGTGGTCTTGCCCACACCCCGGGTGCCAGTAAACAGGTAGGCGTGGTGCAGGCGGCCGTGATCCAGCGCATTGATCAGGGCCTGCAGTACATGCTCCTGCCCCACCATCTCCCGGAATACCCGGGGGCGCCACTTACGGGCCAATACCTGATAGCTCATTTATTCTCCAGCATGCGTGCGAGCCTGCTCGCAAGGCGCGTCGATTTCTGTGCAAAGTCGCCCATTATAGCGACATCCGGCCGGCGCGACAGGGGGCAAAAGCCCTTGCGCCGGGGCGCCATCGGGGCGTTGGGGTATGTTGCGGGGTGTGATATAACTGCCACCGGGATTGGGACACTGTTCTCAATTTAGCCCGTGATCCGGGGCACCCCGATAAAGAACGCCACAAGCGGGACACCACAAATAAAGAATGAATAGATCGCGGCACTCGCTACTGGAGAAGCTCTTTACCCAGCACGGTCAGCCCCTGGTGCGCTTCATTGCGAGAATCACCCGAAATACCGAGGATGCCGAGGATATCGCCCAGCAGGCTTTCGTCCGCCTGCAGAAGATGAACAGCACCACGGAACTGGATAACCCCCGCGCCTACCTCTATCAGATTGCCAACAACCTGGCCGTGGACCAGCTGCGCAGGGGCAAACTTCACCAGGAATACCTGAACCAGCAGCGCCCGGCCGAGGGCGAGGACTTTGGCGGCCCCGAAGAGAGCCTGTCCCCGGAGCGGGTGCTCGCCGCGCGGCAAAAGCTGCAGACCATTTATGACACCATGGACAAGCTGCCGCTCAAATGCCGCCAGGCATTCCTGTTGCACCGCACCCGTGGCCTGTCCTATTCAGAGATTGCGCACGAGATGAACATTTCCGTCAGCAGCGTGGAGAAATACATCCTGCAGGCGCTGCGCGCATGTAAAAAGCACGCCGAAGCGAACTGACCTGGCAGTTTTGGTCATATTTCGGGCGAGCTTTTCGCAAAAATCGCGCAAATTCACCAATTTTTGATTCTTTCAAAATTTTTCTTGAGGACAAGCGGGTTTATCCCGTCTAGCTTACAAAGGGCACAGCTGATCGAGATCATGCTGCGCCACTAAAATGAATAACGTAACTTGACGGATAAATATTTCCGATTCGCTCGCAGCTGGTAACGGGAAGCGCGTCAGGTTAACAAAGCGATGAAAACGCCGGCCGGCAAAGTATCGGCAACCATATCGGCGAGAGAGAAAACGGGAAAGACAGTGGACCGCACCGAAGCCATCAGCGAGGAGAAGCTTGACCAGGCCTATGCCTGGGTCGCGTGCCTGCGCTCCGATCAGCTGAGCGCCTCGGATCGCGCTGCCTTCTCCACCTGGATCCAGGCCTGCGACGAAAACCGGGCGGCGTTTGACGCTGCCGTGGAGATGTGGGCCGACCTGGGTGCCCTCTCTGCCCTGCCACTGGACGAACTCTTCCCGGAAAGCGTACCTACTACCCGGGCCGCATCCGGCACAGCCACCCCGCGCAAGCCCGCTCGCAGCTGGTCACCCATGGCCTGGATGGGTGGTGGCCTGGCGGCCGCCTGTCTGGCGGTCGTCGCCTGGTTGAACCTGCCCGCAGAAAAACAGGACATGCAGCGTTACGCCACCGCCGTTGGCGAAACCCGCGTAGTTACCCTGGTGGATGGCAGTTCGGTACACCTGAACACCAATACCGAGCTCGAAGTCAGCTACAGCCGCGGTGCGCGTGAAACCCGCCTCACCCGCGGCGAAGCCTTCTTCTCCGTCACCCACCTCACCGGCCGGCCGTTTACCGTCGAAGCCGGCAATGCCGAGGTCCGGGTACTGGGCACTGAATTCAATGTCGAGTTTGGCCGGGAAGCCACCCGGGTCGCCGTAACCCAGGGCACGGTTGCCGTTTCAGAAACCGGCGCCGATGACACCCTGATGGCAGATTCGGTCAAACTGACCAAAAACCAGAAAGTGAGCGTGGGCAAGGCCGGCATCAGTGCCGTCAAGGCGACCAGCGAAGAGCAGGTGCTGGACTGGACCCGCGGAATCCTTGTTTTCGATTCCACGCCGCTGGCGGAAGTTCTTTCCGAATTGAACCGCTATCTGAGCAAACCGGCCTCCGCAAGCCCGGATGCACAGCAACTTGCCGTATCCGGCACCTTCAAGCTGTCCAATCCGGAGGGCACCCTGGCCGCCATTGCCACGGCCCTCAACCTGCAAACTGACGACAGCGACCCCAACCTGACTCACTTGTCTGTCCCTACTAAGTAAGTTATAAACCCGCCTTGTGCACAATAATTGAGCCGCCAGCTGGCAGCCTCTTACTTGTGCGGGCGGTTATATTGCAGCTCGCCGCTGCCCGCCCAGATAACCAATAAACCTCTGCTCTACCTGCCCGGCCTGGCCAGGCTGAGCCTGACCGGGCGTACTGGCGAATGAATTGGCGACTGGCGACAGCACCGATTGCAGCACTGCTGGCACTGGGAAACCCGGCGCACGCAGACACCTGCGCCAGCGAAAACCTCTCTGTCCCAGCCGGCCCACTCGAAAATGCGCTGATCTCGCTGGGAAAATCCTGCAAAGTGTCGGTAATTTTCGAGAGCAAGGCGGCAGCCTCACTGCTTGTGCCCGCGCACACGTTCGCGACCAGCAGTGGCGATGTGGATCAACTCCTGTCCGATTTCCTGCAAAGGACCCAGTTTGACCACCGCAAGATTTCTCCCGGCGTTTATGCAATCGTCGATCGGCAGCGCCGGATAGATGAAGAGTCTGTCCCGGTCGAGGAAAAGCCAGACGAGATTCTGGTAACCGCACGCCACCTGACCGGCACACATTTGCGCCGCCAGCATTTTGACGGCTACGCCCCGGTAGATGTACTGGCCCAGCCGGAACTGGAAATCACCGGCGCCCGCACCGTTGCGGAGCTGCTCAAATATTTGCCATCCGTTGCCGGTAACTCCACCAGCACCGCGGTCAGTAATGGCGGCAACGGCACGGCCTCGGTCACCCTGCGCGGCCTGCCAGCCACCAACACCCTCGTACTCCTGAATGGTCGCCGGGTCGCACTGGATGGTTACGGCGGCAAGTCTGCAGACCTGAACAACATTCCTCTGGCGGCAGTCGACCGTATCGAGATCCTGAAAAGCGGCGCATCCGCGGTATACGGTTCCGATGCAATCGCGGGCGTGGTCAACATCATCCTGCGCACCGACTTCACAGGCTTTGAAGCCAACAGCTACGCGGGCTCCTCCGAGCAGACAGGGCTGGATACCAGCTCCCACCATATAAGCTGGGGCACGAATGGCGAGCGCGGCCAGGTCATGCTCAACCTGTCCCACTACAAGCGCTCGGCGCTCTGGAGCCGCGATCGCGCACTGTCGGAGAACGCCGACAATCGCAACCGGGGCGGCAGCGACCAGCGTTCCAGTGCCACCCCCAATGCACGCATCCTGTTCAGCAGCGACGGCACCCGGATACTGCGGGAGGGCGCGGATGGCGATAGCCCCGACGACTTCCGCGCAGCCACCGCCGAAGACCTGTTCAATTACCGCGAATACACCTCATCGACCTCGCCTTCCGAGCGTGATGCCCTGTACCTGTACGCGAGCGGCGACCTGACCGACGGCACCGAAGTTTTCCTGGAGAGCCTGCTGTCGCGCACCAAATCCAGCGTGGTGTACGCTCCCACGCCGGTATTCACCCGCTTTGACAATGGCGACCTCACAGTGGCGCCCGACCAAGCCTACAACCCGTTTGGTGAGGCTGTTGGAGACGTGCGCAAGCGTTTCGTCGAGCTGGGCCCGCGGGTCCAGGACAACGCGACAAACAACCTGCGCTTCACCCTCGGCATCAACGGCGGCAGTGAAGACTGGGTGTGGAATATGGCACTCAACCATCATGTCGCCAGCGCCGATGAAAACATCAGCAACCTGATCGACCCGGTCAGGCTGGGACAGGCCCTGAAAGGCCCCGATGCCTGCAGCGGCGACTGTGTGCCGGTGAACCTGTTCGGTCCTGCCGGCAGCGTCACTGCGCAGCAGGCAGACTTCATTCGCGCGCGCGGTACATTCGACGGCTATAGCCGCCTCTCCTCTTTCAGCGCCACCTTCTCCGGCATACCCGCGCAATTGCCTACCGGGGAACTGCTGGTGGCAACGGGTTTCGAGCTGCGCAGCGAACATATCGACTTCCACTCAGGCAACGGCGCCGGCACAAACATCGGCAACCTCACGCTGCTCGGCACTGTGAATGCGGGCGCGGCGGAAGGGGATCGCCTGGTGGCGGAGGCCTTTGCCGAGAGCTCGCTTCCGCTCGTCAAGGACAGGCTCTGGCTGGACGGCGCGGTGCGCCATTCCGCCTATAGCGATTTCGGCAAGACCACCAACCCGCGGGTGAGCCTGCGGTTTGAACCCCTGCCTTCAGTGGTGATGCGCGCGAGCTACGCCACCGGCTTCCGCGCGCCATCACTTTCCGACCTGCACCAACAGGGCTACGAAAGCCAGGCCTTCCTGGTAGACCCCTGCGCATCGAGCCAGGGCCCGCGCAGCGGCGGCTGCCTGTTGCCATCCGACCCCACCAGGATTCAGTTCCTGACACTCTACAGCGGCAACCCGGATCTCAAGCCTGAGACGTCCGAGAACGTATCCGTCGGCGTAATCTGGACACCGGCGAACATCAAATCCCTACAGGCCAGCCTCGATGCATTCGAGATCCGCCAGAATGACGTGGTCGACACCAACCCCCAGTACCTGCTCAATGAAAACGCGCGGCTGGGACTGTTCCGCGACCAGGTGCTGCGCGACAGCTACGGCGATATCACCAGGATCCTGGCCCCCACCATGAACATCGGCGCGCGTGAGATTCGCGGTGCGGATCTGTCCGTGCGCTTCGACCGTCAGACAGAGAAGCTGGGCAGGCTGAAGCTGTCCCTCAACGCGTCCTACACCGACCGCTACCGCAATCAGGCCGCACCTGGGGTACCGTTCCACGACGTGGCAGGCACCTTTACCGATGAGGCCCGCGGCGGCCTCGGCGCAATCCCGCGCTGGAAAGCCAATACCGGCCTCTACTGGCAGCGCGGCCGCTGGGAAGGCGGTTACACCGTACACTTTGTCGACGATCTGAAAGAAACCTTCGAGGTTGGCAAGAACACGGTACGCACCATCAAGTCCTGGACCAGCCACGACATGCAGATTGCCTACGCCATCCCGGCGGGCATCCGCGTGGCCATCGGCGTGGACAACCTGCTCGACCAGGCACCCCCGTTTGCCGCAACGGCATTCAATGACAACTTTGACGCACGTACCTATGATCTGGGCGGCCGCTACTGGTACACCACGTTTGCATTGAGCCGCTGAGGAAAAAATCCTCGCGAGCCTACCTGACAAACCTGTCTGCAACCCCTTTCCTCCCCAAAAGCCCTTTTTAGCGGAAAAATTTCCCAAATTTATTACGGTACTTTACGCGACATACGTCTCAAGATTGTTGGGATAGAACAGTTGCTTGGGGGCTGCTGTTCGACACAACGCCAAATTTGGCAAAACAATCAAAAAGATCCAACGATCAAGAGAGGATTTACAATGAGAAAGAACCTCCTTTCGACAGCAATCAAGGGTGCCCTTGGTCTGACTGCGGCGGCGGTATTGCTTCCTGCTATGCCTGCGTTCGCGCAGGACGAAGCAGCAGAAGCAGTCGAAGAAGTTGTAGTAACCGGTTCGCGTATTAAAAAAGCGGACTTCGTGTCCAACGCACCGGTATCCACGATCGGTGAAGAGCAGTTTTCCTTGACCGGTACCGTCAACACTGAGTCCCTGTTGAACACTCTGCCGCAGGTAATCCCAGGTCTCGACCGCACTTCCAACAACCCGGGTAACGGTACTGCCACTGTTGACCTGCGCGGCCTCGGCGCCAACCGTACGCTGGTACTGGTCAATGGCACTCGCATGGTTCCGACCACTGCAGGTGGCGTTGTAGATATCAACCAGATCCCTACCGCACTGATCAAGAACGTAGAAGTTCTGACAGGCGGTGCTTCTGCGGTATACGGTACCGATGCGGTTGCGGGCGTTGTGAACTTCATCCTCAAAGATGACTTCGAAGGTGTCTCCCTGAGCGCCAGCTCCGAAATGACTGGCGACAGCGACGCTGGCGTTGACAGCATCGACCTGACCATCGGCGGCAACTTCGCCGACGATCGTGGTAACGCCGTACTGAACATGGGCTATACCAGCCGTGAAGCTCTGTTCCAGGGCGACCGCGACTTCTCAACCTTCGCCCAGTTCGACTCCACGGATGCCAACGGCAACCCGATCCTGATTGACGGTGGTTCTTCCGGTATCCCGGGCACCTCCATCTTCTCTGGCGGCCTGGCAGGCTTCTCCCCGGACAGCCTCGGTGTGACCTTCGACCCGAATGGTGACATCCGCCAGTTCCGTACCGGCGAGACCAATGACTTTTACAACTATGCCCCGGTCAACTACATCCAGCTGCCGCAGGAACGCTACCAGTTCAACGCGCTGGGTCACTTTGACCTGACCGACAGCACCCAGGTCTACGGCCGCGCGATGTTCACTAACAGTGAAGTACCGCAGCAGCTTGCGCCGACCCCGATCTTCCAGACTGTGGACTTTACCCTGGACGGCAACCCGTTCCTGAGCCAGCAGGCACAGCAGGTACTGTCTGACGCGCTGGGCAGCGGTGTCGACACCGACATGAACGGCATCGACGACACTGCTACCGCGTTCGTTCGTCGTCGCCTGGAAGAAGTGGGCCCGCGTATTGCCAAGTCCGGCTTCAGCTCCTGGCAGATCAATGGCGGTATCCGCGGTGATATCGTCGATACCAACTGGACTTACGACGCCTATTACCAGAAGGGTCGCGTAACCATAACTGAAAACCAGTACGGTAACGTCAACCGTGACCGCTTCCAGCAGGCTCTGCTGCTGGATCTGGATGCCGACCCGAACGGTGGTGTTTGTGCTAACACCAGTTCTAACGGCGGCACCGTTGCCTGCTCCCCGATCAACATTTTCGGTGCCGGCAACATCTCCGAAGCCGGCGCAGCCTTCCTGCGTACTGCGGTTGCCTCCACTGCGATCTTCGACCAGGAAGTTGCAGCGATCAACCTGAGCGGCGACACTGAAGGCCTGATCGAACTGCCGGGCGGCGCTATCGGCCTGGCGGCCGGTTTTGAAACCCGTCGTGACACCTTTGCCTTTGATCCGTCCCAGGATCTGGCCGCTGGCACCATCGCCGGCTTTAACGGCGCCCCGGCCCTGGAAGGTGGTTACAGCGTGGACGAGTTCTACGTCGAAGCTTACCTGCCGATCCTTTCCGGCGCTCCGTTCGCAGAGCTGGTGGACATGGAAGTGGCCTTCCGCTCTTCTGACTTCAACACCGTTGGCTCTGTAGACAGCTACAAGGTTTCCGGCTCCTGGGCGCCGACTGAAATGGTCCGCTTCCGCGCCGGTTTCAACACCGCAGTTCGCGCACCGAACATTGGTGAGCTGTTCGCGCCGATCTCTGAAGGCTTCCCGGGCGCTACCGACCCGTGTGCGGGCAACTCCCCGGACCAGAGCCAGGCCGTTCGTGACCTGTGTATCGCCACCGGCGTACCGGCCAATGCCGTACACACCGCTGCGATCAACCCGGCTTCCGGTCAGGTGCGCGCACTTGGCGGCGGTAACCCGGACCTGATCGAAGAATCTGCAGAAACCATGACTGTTGGTCTGGTAGTAACCCCGATGGACAACCTGGACATCAGCGTTGACTACTTCGACATCGAAATCGAAGACGCGGTAGCGGCCTTCGGTGGCGGTGCCAACAACATTCTGGCGACCTGTTACGACCCGTCCGATGCTGCTGGTGGCGTGGGCTCTGCCTTCTGTAACGCAATCACCCGTCGCCCCGACGGTACCATCGAGTCTGTACTGACGGCTTCCCAGAACGTGGCCTCCATCACCCTGAAGGGTGTCGATGTAGCAACCAGCTACGACTTCGATCTCTTCGGTGGCCTGGCCAGCGTGAACTACCTGGGTACTTTCACCACCGAGAGCGACTTCCTGCCGTTCGACGGTGGCACCACTATCGAGTGTGCCGGCAACTTCGGCCTCGACTGTGGCGAGCCTGTGCCCGAGTACAAGCACCGCGCCGGCTTCCTGTGGAGCCAGGACAACCTGACCGCACAGGTTCTGTGGCGTTACGTTGGTGAAGTGAGCGATGACGACGAAGGTACTGACTACTTCATCGAGTCCATCGACGCCACCAACTACTTCGATGCAACCGTATCCTACGGTTTCATGGAAAACTACAAGGTGACCTTCGGTGTTGATAACCTTCTGGATGAAGAGCCGCCGATCCTCGGTGACAACCAGGAGCAGGCCAACACCTACCCAGCAACTTATGACGTGTTTGGTCGCACGTATTACCTGAGCCTGCGAGCTGATTTCTAAGGCTAAGGCATAAGTTTGCACCATAAAAAGGGTGGGCATTTGCCCACCCTTTTTTTTGAGGTTTACAAGGTAATGACTGATTCAGAAAACCAGTGGACCGAGTACTGGTCCAATGAAGGCGCAGGCGGTGAAGTGTTCGTCAACCGCCAGGGTGAGAAACACCCGAAGCTGAGAGAGTACTGGCAAGAGGCCCTCTCTGGGCTGCCTGAAGGAACCCGTATTCTGGATCTGGCTTGCGGAGCCGGATCCATTTACCGCGATATTGCTTCGGCCAGCAGCGGTTACAGGCTGGCCGCGGCCGACCTTTCCGAAAAAGCAACACAACAGCTGAAAGATCAAATGCCAGCTGTCGAAACCATTGTCTGCTCTGCCGACGATGTGCCGGAAGCCAGCGGAGCCTTCGACATGGTCGTCAGCCAGTTCGGCGTCGAATACGCCGGCCATGCAGGTCTGCAAGAAGCCATGCGACTGGTAGCAGCTTCGGGCCAGCTGCGCCTGCTCTGCCACATTGAAGATGGCTTTATTGACGACAGGAATCAGCGCGAGCTGGCCGGGCTGAAACTGATCAGGGATACCGGGTTTATCGACCACGCCATATCCGTGACCAGTGAAACCGCCTCCCGGAACGAAGCCAGCGCAAAAGCGGCTGTAGAGGCGTTCACCAGCATAGAACCCGAAGTTGCAGCCTTTGTTGCCAAAAACCCCCACGGCTTCCACTCACACCTGTATCAGGGTTTCAGGACTATGTTTTGCAACCGGCAGCGATACCGCACCAGTGATATCGTTGGCTGGCTGGAAGCCATGCGTGAAGAGCAGGCAAAAGCGGAAACACGCATTGGCGAAATCCGCGGGGCCACGCTTTCAAAAGATGATATCGATCAACTTCGTGCACGCCTCGAAGCGGAAAACTTTCGCGACATCAGCATCAGGGAGTTTACCCTGCCGGAGTACACACAGCCTGTAGCATGGGCAATTCATGCCACCAGACCATAGTGCAAATAAAATAACCAGTGTAAGTTGGAAGCGGTATTGATGAACAACCTGGACCAAGCCATCCGGAAGATTCAGTCCGGAGATATAGCCTCGGCACAGCAACTATTGGAGGTGCATCTCAAATCATCCCCATCCGACTTCAATGCCCTGCAACTGTTGGGATTGGTGAAGGTAAGACAGGGGGAACTTCAGGCTGCACAGGCACTGATGCAAAAATCGCTGGCCATACACGGCAAACAACCACACGTTATGAATAACCTGGCCAGCTGCGAGCGGCAACTGGGTAACAGCCCCTCTGCACTGAGTCTGTTTCGCCAGGCCATCGCACTAAAGCCGGACTACCTGGACCCTTACCTGGGTTTTATCAACGCAACAATGGAGGCCGATGACCTCCCGGCAGCCGATGCGATGCTCCACCAGGCCTTACAACGGTGGCCTTCAGAAGCGCGCCTCCTGCAGTACAAGGCACGCCTTGCCCAGGAACACGAACAGTATACCGATGCGATAGCAATCTACCGTTCGCTTGTCCTACGTAATCCCTCCTCTGCCAGCTACCGGCACAACCTTGCCATTGCACTGCGCCTTTCCGGAAAATCTCGTGACGCGCTAGCAATTTACCAGCAGCTGATGAATGAGGGCACCAGCAGCTTCCAGCTCTTCCACAATGCGGCAAATGCCCACGCTGACTGCGCTGAAAACGGCGAGGCGATAGAGCTCTATCAAGCAGCGATCAAATTGAACCCGACTTATGTCCCTGCCCACAAGAACCTGAATGACCTGTTGTGGGAAACCGGCAACCGCGAAGAGTTTCTCGCCTCCTATCGTGCCGCAATGCAGCAACACCCCTCCGATACCGCACTGCACTTTTCCTACGTTGATGCACTGATCTGTGTATCACTGTTCGACGAGGCCCTGGCTCACCTCAATCAGCTGGGCCGGTCCCACCCGCATTTTAACGAAGAGGCGGAGTACCTCAGCCTGTCCGGTCGCGCGCTGAGCGGGCGCGGTGACCTGCAGGGTGCAGCAGACATCCAGCAGCCGCTTGCCCGGCAGCAATCGGCCACACCGCAGCAGCTAACTGCATATGCCCGTAGCCTGATTGAGGCTGAGAGAGGCGCTGAAGCCGCAGAAATACTGGAACCCCTGGTATCGCGTTACCCGGACGACCAGATGGCGCTGGCTTATCTTGGCACCTGCTGGCGGCTCAATGGCAACAAAAAATACGACCGCCTCAATAATTATGGGGAGATGGTGCGGGAATTTATGCTCGAGCCCCCGGCCGGGTATGCCAGCATTGAAGCTTTCTGCTCGGAGCTGGAATCTTACCTTCTGACACTGCATGGCGGTGAGCATGAGCCCATCGATCAGACGCTGGTAAATGGCTCCCAGACCCGGGGCAACCTGTTTAATGACTCCAACCTGCTGATCCGGCATGTCCAGGGTCAGGCCAACCGGAGCATCAGCCAATACGTGGAGGAGACAGCGCCTCTACTCGAATCCGCCATCGGCTTTCGCGGTGCCCGGGAATGGCAGTTCTCCGGATCCTGGTCGGTAGTCTTGCGGGAACAGGGTTACCACGCGTCCCACATCCACCCGATGGGCTGGGTGAGCGCAGTCCTCTATGTTTCCTTACCGGATCTCGACGCCTGCGGAAGCCAGCAAGGCTGGCTCAAACTGGGACAGCCCAACCTGTCCGGGCCTATTACGGAGCGCTTGCCACCGCGGCGACACGTCAAACCACAGCGGGGCAAACTGGTTATTTTTCCATCCTACATGTGGCACGGCACCGAGCCTTTCGACGCACAGGCCCGTCGGATCACCATTGCTTTCGACGCCCGACGCACCCGGTAATACTGGCGCTCGGGGTTGCCATGGGAAAAATCTGCTCTAAATGGGCAAACCCTCAGATTACAATTTTTCTCTAAAAAGCCTCTTGCGAGCAGAGCTTACCCCCAGCTACTCAATCGTTTTCAGCCTATTATCCTGCCGACCAAAACCGAGGCGATCACTTTCCACTCACTACGTTCATTATTTAGACATTTTTAAGCGCCCTATTTGGGAAAACCTGACTTTTATGCAACAAAAAGTTGCGGGGTTCGGACGGACGTACGTCTTACATAGCGTTGGGACAGAGTCATTGCATGGGGGCAGTGGCTCTTAATCACCGCCAGGAAACTGGCAATCACAATAAATCCAACGATCTATTGAGGATTTACAATGAAGAAGAACCTGCTTTCTTCCGCAGTTAAGAGCGCCCTGGGCCTCACCGCTGCTGCCGTACTGCTCCCGAGCATGCCGGCTTTCGCGCAAGACAACACCGAAACCGTTGAAGAAGTAGTCGTAACCGGCTCCTTGATCAAGCGTGCTTCCAAATTCGACGAAGGCTCCCAGGTTGTAACCATGGACCGCGCGTCCATCGACGCAATCGGCAGCCTGATGATCGCAGACACCCTGCGTTCCTCTCCGCTGAACTCCCTGGGCTCTTTCAACGAGCGCTCCGGTAGCTCCGCACAGTCCAACGCAACTGTTAACCTGCGTGGTCTGGGCTCTGACCGTTCCCTGGTTCTGATCAACGGCCGTCGTATGCCGGGTTCCCCGAACCTGGGCGCAGCTTCCGTTAACCTGAACATGATTCCGATGGCAGCTGTAGAGCGCATGGAAATCATGGCTGACGGCGGCTCTGCTGTTTACGGTTCTGACGCCGTTGCTGGTGTTGTGAACATGGTAATGCGTGAAAACTTCGAAGGTTTCGAGTTCTCCTCCCGCCATGGTTCCCGCTCTGAAGATGACGGCATCGAAGAAGGCATGAGCTTCATCACCGGTATTACTGGTGACAAGGGCAACATCACTTTCGCTGCTGAGTGGAACCGTCGTGACGCGATCATGGACGCGGACCGTGAGTACACCGCAGCCTGGATCCGTGACAATGGTGACGGACGCCTGGACACCTACCTCGACACCGACGGCATCTCCTACTACGGCAAGACTATTGAGATCTGGGATCCGACCACTGGTTACTATGACCTGCAGGCTGCCGCAAACTGCCCGAGCGACAACGGCTTCATGGGCCCGATGGGCGCAGCTGCATTCGGAATGCCGGACGGCTCCCTGTGTACCTTCGCGTACGCTAACATCTCTGCCAACAAGGCCGAGCTGAACCGCGTAAACACTTACCTGAACGCGAACTACCAGATCACCGACGAGATCGAGTTCTACACCAACGCGATCTTCTCCAAGGTAGATTCCTTCGGCCGCTACGCTCCGCCGGCTGCTGCTTGGAACAACATGCCGGAAGACTACGCCGATGTTCCGTTTGATATCGACGCTCTGATTGCCAGCGGCGACATCTCTGTTGATGCAAACGGCAACCCGAACTACGAAGTAAACGGTTACTACCGCTGGACCAACATCGGCCCGCGCGACGGTCTGGTAACTGACACCCAGTACGACTTTGTTGCTGGTTTCAAGGGTGACGTTTCTGACACCGTAAGCTTCGACGTATACGCCTCCCACGGCCTGTACGAGTCCAAAGAGTTCGGTAACTACTACCTGAGCTACCCGGGCCTGGATTACGTGCTGGAAAATGGCATCGATCCGTTCTCCGAAGAAGGTGCTGGCGCAATGCGTGCAACCACCTCCCAGGACAACTACACCGCACTGACCAAAGTCTACGGTAACATGCAGTTTGAAGGCTCCGACCTGTTCGGCGCTGGCAACGCGATTTACCTGGTTGGCGGTGAAATGTTCAGCGTTGAGTACAACAACCAGTACGACTCCGCTTCTGAAGCTGGTCTGGTTGGCGGCAGCGCGGGCAACTCTTCCGGTGGTGAGCGTGACGTGAAGGCGGTCTTCGCTGAAGCGGTTATCCCGACCACCGAGCAGCTCGAGCTGAATGCATCTGTTCGTTACGATGACTACAGCGACTTCGGTAGCAACGTTTCCCCGGCTCTGTCCGCAACCTTCCTGGTTAACGAAGACATCACCCTGCGCTCCCGTGTAGGCAAGGGCTTCCGCGCTCCGTCCCTGTCTGAGCTGTACGGCCCGTCTTCTTTCTCCGCTGAAGACGCAACCGACCCGGTAACTGGCCTGAGCCGTCAGTGGGACACCTACTACAGCACCAACCAAGACCTGGATGCAGAGAAGTCCACTTCCTTCTCCTTCGGCGGTAACTGGCAGTTCGCTGACAGCTGGGACCTGGACGTAGGTTACTGGAGCGTAGAAGTTGACGATGTAATCGCTCAGCCGTCTACCCAGAGCCT
This sequence comes from Biformimicrobium ophioploci, assembly GCF_030270605.1. GTDB lineage: Bacteria > Pseudomonadota > Gammaproteobacteria > Pseudomonadales > Cellvibrionaceae > Biformimicrobium > Biformimicrobium ophioploci. The sequence goes on along the minus strand of NZ_BSYJ01000003.1, from coordinate 283,486 downwards.
GTTCTACGCCCTGGCTTCCGGCGTTAGCCTGGATCCGTCTTCCGGCATCTACCGTGTAGGTACTGGCGCCCAGACCGAGTTCTACTCCACCAGTGCAAACATCGGTGTACTGAACGTATCCGGCCTGGATGTGAAGCTGAACGGTAGTGTTGACACTTCCTTCGGTATGTTCACCCTGAACACTCTGGTTACCCACACCCTGTCCTATGAAGAAGACGCCTACTACAAAGGCCCTGTTCAGGACACTGTTGGCTTCAACATGACTCCTGACCTGAAAGCACAGGCAGTATTCGGTTGGTTCTACGACGCGCACAGCGTGAACCTGACCGTTGACTACATCGGCGAACACGACGAGTTCACCACTGTAGACGCCAACGGCAACCTGGTAGACAGCGGCAACATGCTGGAATCCTGGACCACCATGAACCTGTCTTACGGCTTCGATGCTGGTGACTGGGGCGCGATCAAAGTTGGTGCGCGCAACCTGACCAACGAAGAGCCGGTTCTGGACAAGGACGGCAAGTTCTCTCGTGACCACTACAACCTGTATGACAATACTGGTCGCGTGGTGTACGCAGAGTACAAGATCCAGTTCTAAGAAATCTGGACAAAATAGTCGGAGCCGGTGACGGCTCCCGACTACACTGGAGGGCCGGCTTTGCTGGCCCTTTTTTTATTTAAGTAAAACGTCTGGAGTCTCGAAGTGAGTCACGAGCACTGGAGCAAATTCTGGGAACAGGGCTACATCACGACTTTCGGAAGCAGCCTGAAAAACAACTACTCGGGAAGCTTAAAGTCATTCTGGCAGGAGCAATTCTCTCTGCTGGCTGATGGCTCGCGCATTCTCGACGTTGCCACAGGTAACGGTGCAATTGCTGTCCTTGCCGCAGACTACTCGCTGGAGCTCAGGAAAGGATTCTCAGTTTATGGGGCGGATGCATCCACAATATCTGCCGGTGTCACCGAGTCGAACTCCCCAGCGCGCAGCGCCGTTCAGTTTCTCAGTGAGACCCCGTGCGAAGAGCTGCCCTTCGAAGATGACTACTTTGCACTGGTAACAAGCCAGTATGGTGTGGAGTACAGCAACCTGGAGCGCTCAGCAAAAGAAATTTATCGGATTCTGAAACCGGGTGGTTCATTCCAGGCCGTCATTCATCATGCTGACTCAAACCTGCTAAAAAGCTCCCGTTCGGAGCTGGAAATCTACCGTTATGTATTGGATACAGCGCAGGTATATCCCGTGCTCAAAAAATACATCGAACATTATCAAGGTAAGGCTGACCAACTTCGGCAAGTTGGCGCCCAGCTGAATCATGGCATCAACAGCCTCAGACAACAGTTTGGCACCATGCCGCTGGCCCGGGAGGTACAGGCCGACATCTCAGCCCTTGCAAGAAAAATAAAGACCGGGGACTCAAAGACCCTTTTCATTGAAATCGACAGCAGGGCCGCCGAGCTTGTCGCTGCCCGGAGTCGTCTGCAGGATATGGTCGCGGCGGCAGTGTCCGACCCGGCCCAATTTGAAGGTATTTTCAGGGCAGCCGGTTTTGAGGGTGTAACCATGTCAGAGCTGAATAATGAGCAGGGCCTTATTGGCTGGCTACTTGGCGCAAAAGTTCCATCTAAACGAGACGATCAATAATCTGCGACAACTGGCGTAATTCGGCGTTCCTTTCCGGTGAATTACCTCCTCTGACAATCGGCTAACAACTACTATTTTGATACTTGCGCCCCCCCCCTAATTCGGGTCGGCTGCCCGATAGCGCACACTGTAGTTCCGTACCAATTGCGAGGAGACTAACCCATCATGCCGGTACTCGATCACCGCACCGATTGGGATCACTACTGGCGTGGCCTTGCCGCAAGCGGTGGCCAACCACCTCAGAGCGGCGTGTCGGATCCTGCCCTGGCAAGATTCTGGGCACAGCAAATTGCCGCAACTCCATCGACTAGCAGCGCCACACCGGTTTGGGCCGATATCTGTTGCGGGGACGACTCCCCGCTGTTGCAACACGCCGCGCCGCCCTCTCTCAAGCCCGACCTGGTTTTGATCGACTATTCCGGGTTTGCATTAAAAAAGCTGAAGCACAACCAACTCCACGCCCACTGCGTTCAGGCCAGCGCGCACCAACTACCTCTGCCGGAAAACAGCTGCGACCTGATCATCAGCCAGTTCGGGATTGAGTACGCGGGTAAAGATACTTTGCCCCTGGTTGCAATGGCGCTGAAGCCCAGCGGCAAACTGGTAGCACTGATGCACAAGGCCGACGGGCTGATTTACCAGGAAAGCCAGCAGAGCCTTGCGGCGATCCTCGCGCTGTTGCAGGGCAGCTGCCTTAGACAAGCTCGGAAGGCATTTGAGTACGGCTTCAAGAGTCTGTCCGGCGGCAACCGCGCGCTGGTGAAGAAAGCCAATAAAACCATGGCACCAGCTATCGAAGAGCTGAAAAGCATTCTTGCAAAGCAGGGCCCCCATGCTGCCGGTGGCTTGCTGCAGCAGGTTGCGCGGGATATGGCGTATATGTTCCAGCGCATACCCAACTATGACCCTGCAAGTATCTTCAACTGGTTCGACGGGCTGAAGCTGGAGCTCAAGTCATTTGCCGGGCGTAACCGCTCGATGATGACGGCGGCCCTCGATGAGCAAGACCTCACATTGCTGGACGACCTCTTGCCTGGCGATTTTTCATACAGCTTCGAACCATTCCTGTTCACAGAGCACAACGAAGCCGCAGCCTGGCAGGTCGAAATCGAACGGACCACCGACCGCGCGTAACAGAAATTGGAACCAGCCTCTCGCACGGGTTTTACGTGGGCAGCAGACACCACAAGTGGTATCGTATGTGGGTATTTCATTGCGGTGTCATCAAATGGGAACCCCCTTCAAATTCAAAGGCAGTCTTGTCCCCCTGACGATTCTCGAGCTTCAGGAATTTGAGCCGCACACCCTCGCCACGGAACTGCAGAAGTCGACCGCGAAAAATGCCGCATTCCTGGCGCAAGCGCCGGTAGTGGTGAGCCTCGAGCACGCCAGCGATGTCGACGGCATCGACCTCGAAGGCCTCCTAAACGCCTGCCGTGAACACGGTATTCGACCGATCGGCGTAAAAGCGCCGGACGCCCTTGCCTCTGCAATCAGCGACGCACAGCTTGCGCATGTTCATCTCGGCAAGCACCGTCCTGCCGGCGAGCATGACTCCGGCGCGAAGAAAACTGAAGAAGCACCAGAATCCCAACAGGGCAGCACCATGGTTGTGGACAAGCCGGTGCGCTCCGGCCAGCAAATCTACGCCCGCGATGCAGACCTGATCGTAACCGCCTCGGTAAGCCCGGGAGCCGAAATAATCGCCGATGGCAATATCCATGTTTACGGCCGCCTGGCCGGAAGGGCCATTGCCGGCGCCAGCGGCAATCAGGACGCACGTATTTTCTGTCGCGCACTGCTGGCTGAACTGATTTCCATCGCCGGCTGCTACAAGCTGAGCGATGACTTCCCCAAACGCTTCTGGGGTAATAGTATTCAGGTATCACTGGAAGATGATGCCTTGCGTATCCAAAAATTATAATTTTTGCAGGAATTCAAAATTGGCCAAGATAGTTGTTGTTACGTCTGGTAAAGGGGGCGTCGGCAAGACCACCTCCAGCGCCGCCATTGGTACCGGCCTTGCGATGAAAGGCTTCAAGACCGTTCTGATCGACTTTGACGTGGGCCTGCGCAACCTGGACCTGATCATGGGTTGTGAACGCCGCGTTGTTTACGATTTCATCAACGTGATCAATGGTGAAGCCAACCTGAAGCAGGCCCTGATCAAGGACAAGCGCTTCGACAACCTGTATATCCTGCCGGCGTCCCAGACCCGCGACAAGGACGCCCTCACCCAGGAAGGCGTGCAGAAGGTACTGGACGAGCTCAAGCAGGATTTCGATTACATCCTCTGTGACTCCCCTGCCGGTATTGAACAGGGCGCGCAGATGGCGCTCTACTATGCCGACGAGGCTATTGTGGTAACCAACCCGGAGATCGCCTCCGTACGCGATTCCGACCGTATCCTGGGCGTCCTGCAGAGCAAGTCACTGAAAGCAGAACAGGGAGAGAGCGTCAAAGAGCACCTGCTGCTGACCCGCTACAACCCTGAGCGGGTCGAGAACGGCGATATGCTGACGGTCGAGGATGTAGAAGAGATCCTGGCGGTACCGCTGCTGGGTGTGATCCCGGAATCCGAGTCAGTGTTGAATGCTTCCAACCGCGGTATCCCCGTTGTTATGGACGAAGACAGCACTGCCGGCATGGCTTACATGGATGCAATCGAGCGCTTCCTCGGGGAAAAGGTCGAGTACCGTTTCCTGGAAGCCGAGAAAAAAGGATTTTTCAAGCGGGTATTCGGGGGCTGATACGTGGGCATCATTGACTATTTTCGCAACGAAAAGCCAGGCAGCGCTTCGGTCGCGCGTGACCGCCTGAAACTCATCGTTGCGCACGAACGCAAAAGCCGCAACCAGCCCGACTACCTGCCGCAGATGCAGCGCGAGCTGGTGGAGGTGATCCGCAAGTATGTTTCAGTCGACGTGGACCAGGTCCAGGTAGACCTGCAGGATGGCGACGTTTCCGTACTGGAGCTGACGGTTACCCTTCCTGAGTAACATAAAGTAGCGGGCGCATTGCGCCCGCTACTTTCTCAACTATCGGACATACAATGGAGGCCCTGCGTCTCCACCCAGCAAACGGCCCCGTCCGGACAAATTTCATCCGGCGCAATCGGGTCACTGCCCGCCGGGCAACGGGTTGAGCGCTCGCCGGTACACCACTGCCCATCATCGGTCTGGTAACAGGCATTGTCCCCACTGAAGCACTCCGCCGCCGAGCTGACCACGGTATCGCCGTTGTAGCAGACCCGCGGGAACTCCGGCCGCTCTTCCGCCGGCAGACCACTGAGGTCGTAGTAAAAGTCATTCCAGCCGGACTCCTGTGGACGCTCGCCATTGATCGGCGTGTACATGCTACAGGCGCCAAGGAACAGGGCTCCGGCAGTTGCCAGGACTGCAAGACGAAGCCGCGCGACGAATCTGGATAGCGAACCGGTGAATGGTTTCATCCCCTTCCCCTATTTGTTTTGTACCCGAGAAAGAGTGTAGTTGTTATTTCACGCGCCACGGGTGGATTGCGTGAAAATCCACCCGGGCTTGCAAAACGGGAATCAGTCGTCGTAATACATGCACATTTTGCCGCTGCGCTTGAAGCAGCGCGCGCCCTCGGGGCAACTCGAACCCGGTGCCAGTTCCTCTGAATCCGCCGGACAGGCATCACTGATATAGGTCGGCTTGGGCGGAGACGTAGTGGCCGAGGTATCCGGGTTGCTGGAAACCGGCGGCTGCGGCGTATTCATTTCGGAGGTGGCCGGCTCTGCGTCGGGATTCGGCGGCGGGTTTGGTACCGGTGCGGGTGCCGGCGGACGAGGTATCGGTTCACTGACCGGCTGCACCACCGGCTCCTGATAAGTCCCCATGCCGCACCCTGCCAGCAGACTGGCCGCCAGCAGCGCGGCGAAAATGCCCCTGATCCCCATTGCACAATCCTCCCTGACTGATACGGATAGTGTAGACATCAGGCCGGAAGGGGGATTCGACGGGATCAAAAATGAATACGGGCGCCCCGGTACGGGGCGCCCGCTGGCCAGACTCGCTTAGAGCAGCAGCTGGCGGATGTCGCCCAGAACGGCGACCAGATAGGTCATGAAGCGCCCCGCGTCACCGCCATTGATGGCGCGGTGATCATAGGACAGGGCCAGCGGCAGCATCTGGCGAGGCTCAAACTCCTTGCCGTTCCAGACTGGCTGCATGCTCAGCTTGGACACACCGAGGATACCCACTTCCGGGGTATTCACGATCGGCGTGAAGCCCTTACCGCCCATGGCACCGAGGCTGGAGATGGTGAAGCATGCGCCCTGCATATCGCGTGGTTGCAGCTTGCCATCACGGGCCTTCTTCGCCATTTCGGCGCTTTCCGCCGCCAGTTCCCACAGGCCTTTCTTGTCCACGTCGCGGATAACCGGAACCATCAGGCCGTTCGGGGTATCCACTGCCATACCGATGTGGACGTAGTCCTTGTGCACTATGTGCTCACCATCCGCATGCAGGGACACATTGAAGCTCGGCTCGCGGCGCAGCGCTGCGGCCGCCGCCTTGAGCAGGAACGGTACCGGGGTCAGCTTGGTGCCGCGCTTCTCGCCTTCGGCCTTCATGGACTTGCGGAAGGATTCCAGCTCGGTGATATCGGCATCGTCGAACTGGGTCACGTGCGGCACGTTGAGCCAGGCACGGGACATGTTGGCCGCGGTGATCTTCTTGATCTTGCTCATCGGCTCGAGTTCGACCGGGCCCCACTGGCTGAAGTCGATCTCCGGCACCTTCGGCAGGCCGGCACCAACCGCCGCACCGGTTTCCGCCTTCTTCACCTGCTCGCGAATGTACAGGTGCAGGTCGTCCTTGGTGACACGACCGCGCGGGCCGCTCGGCTTGACCCGGTTCAGGGTCACGCCCAGCTCACGCGCCAGCTTGCGCACGGCCGGGCCGGCGTAGACTTCTGCAGCCGGGGTGTGGCCACGCTCAACACTGTGGTCACGCGCGGGCGTTTGCGGTGTCTCGGACGGGGCCGGCGCCGCAGGTGCGGGTGCAGGCTCTGCCTTGGCCGGCGCAGGCGCCGCTGCCGCAGGAGCAGGCGCGGCCGCTGGTGCGGCTTCACCGGCAACAACAGATAGCACCATCATGGCATCGCCGGCAGAAACCTTGTCGCCTTCCTTGACCGCCAGGGAAACGATCTTGCCAGCTTTCGGCGCCGGCACATCCATGGAGGCTTTGTCCGTTTCCAGGACCACAATGGAGTCGCCTTCCGCAACTTCATCGCCAGGCTGTACGCAAACCTCGATCACGTCGACATTGTCGGCACCGCCGAGGTCCGGGAACACCACGTTTTCCTCTACCGGGGCACCGCTTGCGGCCGGCGCGGCAGCAGGTTCCGCTGCAGCCGGCTCTTGGGCCGGTGCGGCGGGCTCTTCTTTGGCTGGCGCAGCTTCCTCAGGTGCTTCTGCAGCTGCGGCGCCAGTCTCGATCTCGGCAATCACGGCGCCTTCGGAGACCTTGTCACCCTCGGCAACGGTCAGCTTGACGATCTTGCCGCCCACCGGTGCCGGGATATCCATGGAGGCCTTGTCGCCCTCCACCACGATCAGACCGTCCTCGGCCTCGACGGTATCGCCGACGGCAACGGAAAGCTCGATTACATCTACCTGGTCGGCGCCGCCGAGATCAGGCACCTTAATGACTTCAATGGCCATAAACGTGTCTCTCCTTAGCAGAACCGCGGGTTGAGTTTTTCAGGATCAACGCCAAGGCGCTTGATCGCTTCAGTGACCTCGGCAGGCTTGATCTTGCCCTGGCTGGCAAGGCCGGCCAGCGCTGCCACCGCAACGTAGTTGCGATCCACTTCGAAGAAGCGGCGCAGGCTTGCGCGGGTGTCACTGCGGCCAAAGCCGTCGGTACCCAGCACGGTGAGATCGCCGTCGATGAAGTTGCGCAGCGGGTCAACGTAAGAACGCATGTAGTCAGTAGAGGCCACTACCGGCGACTCGTTGCCGGCAAACTGCTCCTCGATCCAGGACTTGCGCGGGGTCTCTTCCGGGTGCAGCATATTCCAGCGCGCTACATCGCCCGCTTCACGACCGGCTTCAACCGCGGAGGTGAGGCTCCAGATGTCGGAAGCCACATCGAATTCCTTCTCCAGGATTTCTGCTGCGGCGATCACTTCACGCAGGATGGCACCGCCACCAATCAGCTGTACATGCTTCTTGGCCTTCGGCTTGGCGGCTTTCAGCTTGTAGATACCGCGAACGATACCCTCTTCCACGCCCTTGGGCATTTCAGGCTGAACGTAGTTCTCGTTCTCTACGGTGACGTAGTAGAAGCAGTTTTCCTTGTCCTCGTACATGCGCTTGAGGCCGTGCTGCATGATCACAGCCAGCTCGTAGCCGTATGCCGGGTCGTACGGATGACAGTTCGGAATAGTGGATGCCAGCAGGTGACTGTGGCCATCCTGGTGCTGCAGGCCCTCACCGTTGAGGGTGGTACGGCCGGCGGTGGCGCCAATCAGGAAACCGCGCGCCTGCATATCACCGGCGGCCCAGGCCAGGTCACCGATACGCTGGAAGCCGAACATCGAGTAGTAGATGTAGAACGGCACCATCGGCACGTTGTAGTTGCTGTAGGCAGTCGCCAGAGCCATCCAGGCAGACATTGCACCGGCCTCGTTGATCCCTTCCTCGAGGATCTGGCCTTTCTTGTCTTCCTTGTAGTACATGATCTCGCCGTGATCTTCCGGCGTGTACTTCTGGCCCTGGGAGGAGTAGATGCCGAGCTGGCGGAACATACCTTCCATACCGAAGGTACGCGCTTCATCCGGCACAATAGGCACGACATTCTTGCCCATCTTCTTGTCTTTCACCAGCACAGACAGCGCACGCACAAACGCCATGGTGGTGGACTGCTCGCGCTCACCGGAGCCCTTGGTCAGGGCACTGAAGGCGTCGAGGCCGGGGATTTCCAGTGCCGGGAAGTTGGTCTTGCGCGACGGTACGAAGCCATACAGCTGCTCGCGACGCTCGCGCATGTATTTCATTTCCGGGCTGTCCGGGCTCGGGCGGTAGTAAGGAACCTCTTCCAGCTCCTTGTCCGTTAGCGGAATCGCGAAACGGTCGCGGAAGCCTTTCAGGCTCTCCAGGTCCAGCTTCTTGACGGAGTGGGTGTCGTTGGCCGCTTCGCCGGCAGCACCCAGGCCGTAGCCTTTTACGGTCTGTGCCAGGATCACGGTCGGCTGGCCCTTGTGCTCCATCGCCGCTGCGTAGGCCGCGTACACCTTGTACGGGTCGTGGCCGCCGCGGTTCAGGGCAAAGATCTCGTCATCGGTCATGTCCTTGACCAGCTCTGCCGTCTCCGGGTATTTGCCGAAGAAGTGCTCGCGGGTATAGGCGCCACCGTTGGCCTTGTAATTCTGCAGTTCGCCGTCGCAGACTTCGTCCATGCGCTTCTGCAGCATGCCGGAGGTATCTTTCTCCAGCAGGGCGTCCCAATGGCGGCCCCACAGCACCTTGATCACGTTCCAGCCGGCACCGCGGAATACACCTTCCAGCTCCTGCACGATCTTGCCGTTGCCGCGCACCGGGCCGTCCAGGCGCTGCAGGTTGCAGTTGACCACGAAGATAAGGTTTTCCAGGCCCTCGCGACCGGCGAGGGAAATCGCGCCGAGGGATTCCGGCTCGTCACACTCACCGTCACCGAGGAACGCCCAGACCTTGCGGTTGCCGCGCGGCGACAGGTCGCGGGCGGACATGTAGCGCATGATGTGCGCCTGGTAGATGGCCTGGATCGGGCCCAGGCCCATGGATACGGTCGGGAACTGCCAGTAATCCGGCATCAGCCACGGGTGCGGGTAGGAGGACAGGCCATTGCCGCCAACTTCGCGGCGGTAGTTGTCCAGCTTCTCCTCGTCGAGGCGGCCTTCCAGGTAGGAACGCGCATAGATGCCCGGAGAGCTGTGACCCTGGAAGAACACCAGGTCGCCGTTCTCCTCGCCGTCATTGCCGCGGAAGAAATAGTTGAAGGCAACGTCGTACAGCGTGGCTGCCGAGGAGAAAGAAGAAATGTGGCCACCGATGCCATCGGCATTCTGGTTGGCCCGCACCACCATCGCCAGTGCGTTCCAGCGGATCAGGGAGCGAATACGGCGTTCCATGAACAGGTCGCCCGGCATGCGCTTTTCCGCATTCACTGGAATCGTGTTGCGGTACGGGGTGGTGATTGCCGCCGGCAAACTGACGCCTGCGTCCGTCGCCCGGTCTGAAAGTGCCTTGATCAGCTCCGTCGCCCTTTCCTTGCCGCTGTGGCGAATGACGGACTGGAGGGCGTCGAGCCACTCCTGCATTTCGAGGTTATCTATATCGTCGTGCATCAAATGCTCCTCGGAGAGAAATACGGCGTTGGGCGACAGGAGATATGGGCGGGGTAGCAAATAACGGAGAAAAGTATAGGGCAGCATCCCCCAACTCCAGACCGGGCTGCCACCTAAGGCGCCCTATCCACCCCGATATACAGGGTGTCCGAAGTTTCCGGATGTACCCGCGTAAAGCTGTGCTCCCCCCAAAATGAGCAGCTCCCATCCCCACAACGCGGAACGGTGGCAGATTGTAGTATTACTACAAATTATTTTCTAGTTAGGATGCGTATTGAGCCACAGCCATAATTTGGAGAAATCTATTTCGTTTCAAGCGAAACTTTCGGACTATCCATCACTGGCCGATGTCGCTGGGTTACAGGCCGAAATACGCCTTGCACGACCGTGCCAACCATAAATTTTCGTTATGGGTCAGGCCTTTTCCAGCGCCTCGACTTTCTTCGCGGTGGGCCAGGCATTGATGATGGCCTTGATCAGGGTGGCCAGCGGGATGGCAAAAAAGACCCCCCAGAAGCCCCAGATGCCGCCAAACACCAGCACCGCCATAATGATTGCGACCGGATGCAGGTTGACCGCCTCCGAGAACAGCAGCGGCACCAGCACATTGCCGTCCAGCACCTGGATAACGCCGTACGCCACCATCAGGGTGAGAAACTCGCCACTCCAGCCCCACTGGAACAGGCCAATCGCGGCCACCGGAATGGTCACCACCGCGGCGCCAATGTAGGGGATCAGTACACTGAGGCCCACGGCGACCGCCAGCAGCAGGGCATAATTGACCCCAAGCGCCATAAAAGTCACAAGACTGACCGCGGTCACGATCAGGATCTCCACCACCTTGCCGCGGACATAGTTGGCCACCTGCTGGTTCATCTCGCCCCAGATCTGGCTCAGCATGGGCCGGTCCTTGGGCAGGAAGCCGCGAAACCAGTCGAGGATCTTGCGTGAATCCTTGAGGAAGAAGAACACCAGGATCGGCACCACCACCGCATAAATCAGCACGGCAGCCAGTACGGGCAGGTTGGTTAGGGAAAACGTCAGGATCGACTGACCAAAGGAACCCAGTTCTGCGCCGATCATATCCACCATGTCATCCACCTGCTTGGCGGTCACCAGGGTCGGATATTTCTCCGGCAGCAGCATCAGGTATTCCTGTCCCTGCGCCAGCATATTGGGGATTTCGTTGAACAGGCGCACCAGCTGGCGCCAGATGATTGGCATGATAAAGAACAGCAGCGTCACGATGGTGCCGACCAACACCAGGCAGGCGATAGTCACGGACAGCCAGTTGGGCACGCGCCAGCTGTTGAGGCGGTCCACCATACCCTGCAGCAGGAAAGCGATCACGATCGCGGCCAGCGCCGGCGCCAGTACATCGCCAAGGGTTGCCAGCAGCAACAGCCCCAACAGCAGCAACGCGACCAGCAGCACGGCCTCTTCACGACCGAAGTGCCTGTCGACCCAATTCCTGACAATGGCTAACATCGTATGCCTTTTCACTGCCCCAAAACCCCGTATCAGACGCCTGCTTTTTCAAGCAGGTATTCATATTCACCGCCCCGCTCCCGCGCAGACAGCAGGCGGTTGCCACTCAATTCGGCAAAACTGTGAAAATCGCGCCAGGACCCCGGATCCGTCGCCAGTACATGCACCCGTTCACCCGGCTGCAGCCCGGCCAGCGCCCGCCGCATTTGCAGCAGCGGCATCGGGCAGGCGAGCCCGCGGGCATCAACTTCCAGAGTGCGGATAGGTTGCATCGTTTTTGCCTGCCGGGGGATCCTGCCTGGCCCGGCGAACAACGCCCGGCGTGATTTTGACCCAAGTATACCGGCCGGTCGACCAGCGCGACAGAACCTTTTCCCGCTGCCGGGTTCTAACAGAAAGTCAGTCCGGCAAGGCAGACAAACGCAGGCCGAGCGTGTAAAAAGAAGGGGAACCCAGAAAAAATGAAGTGCCGCGATTCCAGCGCGAAACGGATTCAGGTGCCGCATTGCAAAGCAAGGTTGAATAAATGAGCAGTATCACCGGCAAGCCCCGTCGCTCCGGGCTGATTACCAGCGTCCTCAGTGGCGTGTGCGCATTGCTACTGACCACTGCGTCAGTAAGCACCAGTTACGCCCAGGACATCAAGCTGCCCGCCCTTGGCGATGCCAGCAGCGGCCTGGTTTCCCCCGCCCGGGAGAAGATGCTCGGCCAGATGTGGCTGCGCATGTTTCGCAGCCAGGTGCCCACCAGCAACGATGCTCTGCTGCAGGACTACGTCGAACGCACCATGGCTGAACTGGCCCAGCACAGCCCACTGGCAGACAAGAAGCTCGATATCGTGGTGGTGGAAAACCCCACCATGAATGCGTTTGCCGTACCCGGCGGCGTTGTCGGGGTCCATACCGGGCTGTTCCTGTTCGCCGAAGATGAGCACCAGTTTGCCTCGGTCCTCACCCACGAACTCGCGCACCTCAGCCAGCGCCACTACGCCCGCGCGCTGGAAGCGCAGAAAAATTCTACCCTGCCCACCCTCGCCGGCATGCTGGCCAGCCTTGTACTGGCAGCCACGGCCGGCGGTGATGCCGGCCTAGCGGCCATGACCGCAACCCAGGCCGCGGCACTGGACAATCGCCTGCGTTTCAGCCGCCAGAATGAGCAGGAAGCAGACCGGGTCGGTATCGAAACCCTGGCCAAGGCGGGCAAGGATCCGCGTGCCGCCGGGGAGATGTTCGAGCAGATGCTCAAAGCCACGCGTTACTATCGCCGGCCGCCGGAATTCCTGCTGACCCACCCGGTGACAGAATCCCGTATTGCCGATGCGAAATTGCGCGCGAACCGCATGGACACTGCGCACCATTACCCTGAGGACCGGGAATACCAGCTAATGCGCGCCCGTATTCGTGTTGCCGCTGAAAAAACCCCGCAGCAGGCCATCAAACGTTTCCAGGCGGAGCTGCAGGGGGTGACGGTTTCCGAAGAGGCCGCGCGCTATGGTCTGGCCCTGGCCCAGGCCAAGGCCCGCAGGGCGGACGACGCGGAGGAGACCCTCGCGCCGCTGCTGGAAAAAGAGCCCTATTACGTACCCTTCGTGCTGGCTCAGGCGGAAATTGACGCCGTGCGCGAAGACTTTATCGGCGCAATTGAAAGGATCCAGGAAACCCTCAAGCTCAATCCCGGCAACTACCCGCTGACCATGGGCCTTGCCAACACCCACTTCAAGGCGGGCAACTACCTGGCTGCGGAGCGCATCCTCGAACGGCAGAGCCGTGTGCGCAAGAAAGACCCTGCCATCTGGTACCTGCTGGCGGAAACCCATGGCCTGGCCGGTGATATCGTCGGTGTGCACGAGGCACGCGCCGAGTACTACATCCTCAACGGCGTTTTTGACAAGGCCCAGCAACACCTGCGTCACGGCCTGCGCCTCGCGCAGAACGATTACCAGACCCACGCCATCCTGCAGCAGCGCCTCAAGGATGTGATGGCCATGCAGCAGGATGCCAAAGAGCTTTAAATAGCGCTTTGACCAGATAAAAAATAACCCCGGCATGCCGGGGTTATTTTTTTAATCCAGTGGTTTTCTGAAATCGAGCATCCGTTGCAACGGCTTCATGGCCCGCTTGCCCAGCTCCGGGTCGACAAAGATTTCATGACCCTCGGCTCCGCCCGGCTCCAGCACCGCGCACAGGTTTTCCAGCGCATTCATCGCCATCCACGGGCAATTGGCGCAGCTGCGGCAGGTTGCACCGGCACCGGCGGTCGGCGCCACGATGAATTCCTTGTCCGGACACAGTTGCTGCATCTTGTAAAAGATGCCCTGGTCTGTGGCCACGATAAATTGCTTGTTCGGGCTGTTCTTGGCTGCGTTGATCAGCTGCGAGGTGGAACCGACCACATCAGCCAGTTCCACCACCGCCACCGGAGATTCCGGGTGTACCAGCACCAGCGCCTCCGGGTACAGCGCCTTGAGATCCGCCACACCCTTGGCCTTGAACTCCTCGTGCACGATACAGGAACCGTCCCAAAGCAGGACGTCTGCGCCCGTTTCACGCTGCACATAGCCGCCGAGGTGCTTGTCCGGCGCCCACAGGATTTTCTCGCCCTGACTGTCTAGATGGTCCACCACATCGAGCGCAATACTGGAGGTCACAACCCAGTCTGCACGCGCCTTCACGGCAGCCGAGGTATTGGCGTAAACCACCACAGTACGATCCGGGTGCGCGTCACAGAATGCGGAGAATTCGTCGATCGGGCAGCCGATATCCAGGGAACAGGTAGCCTCCAGAGTCGGCATCAGCACGCGCTTGTCCGGGGTGAGGATCTTGGCGGTCTCCCCCATGAACTTTACGCCCGCGACGATCAGGGTCTCGGCTTTGTGCTGCGCGCCAAAGCGGGCCATTTCCAGAGAGTCGGAAACGCAGCCACCAGTCTCCTCGGCCAGGGACTGGATCAGCGGGTCCGTGTAGTAATGTGCTACGAGAACCGCATTCTGCTGCTCCAGCAACTGCTTGATGCGATTCTTCCACGCCAGCAGCTGCTCCTCGGAGTGCTCGTGATGCTCGCGCTCCGCCAGGAATGCACGCACCAGCGCGCGGTCCACCGCGTCGGTGGTGGCGCTGGATACCTGCCCGGTTTCCACAATTTTTTCAGACATAACTGCTACCCGTCCGTATGTGCGTCCGACCTGCCCCGCCTTGATTGGTACTGAGGGGCCTCGTTTGGTCGCGCATTATACCGGAAACACCCTCTTTGCATTCTAGTGTGACCTTGGGTTCGGTTTGGAGGGAGGCGCGATTGGCCGAACTAGAGAGTTCGAATCCAGCAGGCGCACATACAAAAAAACCACCCGGAGGGTGGTTTTCTTTGTATGGTGGGTCGTGCTGGATTCGAACCAGCGACCAATTGGTTAAAAGCCAACTGCTCTACCAACTGAGCTAACGACCCGGTAGAGATTTTGTGATGTTTTCCACCACTGGGACCCGCAACGCGAATGCCCGAAATATGGTGGGTCGTGCTGGATTCGAACCAGCGACCAATTGGTTAAAAGCCAACTGCTCTACCAACTGAGCTAACGACCCTGAACGAGGCGCATATAGTACGGATCTAAATTCAAAACACAAGTGCTTTAATCCGTTTTTTTCAATGAATCTAAGGGGTTACGTTCGCCTTGTATTTTTGACGCCGCCCCCGAATTTACCCCTGCCTTCAAGCGTAGACGGTTGGATCCGCCAGGCCGGCCTGGGCAAAGCCTTCCGCGCGCAGACGACAGCTGTCGCAACGGCCGCAAGCCGCGCCGGCCTCATCGGCCTGGTAGCAGGACACGGTGAGGGCGTAGTCTACGCCAAGCTCCGTACCCCGCTCGACGATCTCGGCCTTGGTCATATCCATTAGTGGCGCGCGAATCGACAGCTTATTACCCTCCACGCCCGCTTTGGTAGCAAGGTTGGCCATACGTTCGAACGCGTCGATGTATGCGGGACGGCAGTCCGGATAGCCGGAATAGTCCACCGCATTGACCCCCACAAAGATATCCTGTGCGCCCAGCACCTCGGCCCAGCCCAGCGCGATGGACAGGAAAACCGTGTTGCGTGCCGGCACATAGGTCACCGGGATACCCTGGGTTTCCTCCTCGGGGACGTCGATAGCGTCATCTGTGAGCGCGGAGCCGCCGATGGTGCGCAGATCCAGTTTCACAACCTTGTGCGCTGCGGCTCCGTGTGCTGCACTGACCCGCTCTGAGGCCAGCAGTTCAGCGCGGTGACGCTGGCCGTAATCAAAGCTGAGGGTATAGCACTCAAAACCCTCATCCCTGGCCATTGCCAGCGCCGTGGCGGAATCCAGCCCGCCCGATAAAAGTACAACCGCCTTCCTAGACACCCGGTTTGTCTCCCCAAAGTAACTTGTGCAACTGGACCTGCATGCGTACCGGCAGGCCGTCAGCCAGTATCCATTCCGCCAGGTCTTTCGGCGCCACCTGCTCGTAGGACGGCGAAAACAGTACTTCGCCCGCCCGCTCCGTCAACTGGTGCTGGTCCAGGGTAAAGCGGGCCCACTCGTAATCCTCGCGGCTGCAGATCACGAACTTGACCTGGTCGCGTGCATTCAGCAGCGGAATATTCTCCATGCGGTTACGGGCAACCTCGCCGGAGCCCGGCGTCTTCAGGTCCATCACCCGCGACACACGCGCGTCTACCTGGCCCAGGGGCATGGCGCCACTGGTCTCCAGTGACACCTGATAACCGGCGTCGCACAACGCTGTCAGCAGATGCAGGCAGTTTGGCTGCGCCAGCGGCTCGCCACCGGACACGCATACGTGGCGCGCCGGGTACTTGCCCACCTCTTCGAGAATCCGGGCGAGGGACAGCTTGTCGCCGCCGTAGAACGCATACTCGGAATCGCAGTATACGCAGCGCAGTGGACAGCCGGTCAAGCGTACGAAGGTTGTCGGTATGCCCGCCTCCCTCGCCTCCCCCTGCAGGGAGTAGAAGATCTCGGTGATCCGCAGTGTCTCTGTCGTCAGGTCAGTCATATAGATGGTATAGCAGCTGGGTCAGTCGGGATTTGCTCACCCCGGAATGCAAAACGCCCGGGGGAGGCAACTCCACCGGGCGCGAGATACTAGAGCTTTCCGACTGATTACGCCAGTCCGGTTTGCCTTTAGAGGTTGTCCTGCAGGTACTTTTTCGCCAGCAGGGACGCGCGCACATTGGCATCGGCAACGGCCTGCAGATACTGGCGGGCCTTGTCCTTATCGCCAAGCTGGTGGTACACGGTACCCAGCTTGTAGCGACCATCCCAGGCCTTGCTGGACGACGGAAACTCATCGACCAGTACCGCAAACCATTTGCGGGCCTCTTCCAGATCGCCCTCGACCAGCGCAATCTCACCGAGCCAGTAGTTGGCATTCGGTGCAAACTGGCCACTGGGGAAATCCTGCAGGAACTGCTTGAAGGAATCCGTGGCCTGCAGGTAATCGCCACTGCGGGCAAGCTTGAAGCTCGCCTGGTAACGCTCACGCTCATCGCCGGCATTGGCTGCCGGCTGTTGTGGCTGCGGGCGAACCTGTGCCGGCGGCGTTACCGGCTGAACGCTGGCAGAACCACCAGCAGCCGGGGCAGCGGCCCCATCGGGCGCAGACCTGGGGGCCTCGCCCGACAGACGCGCGATGCGGCGGTCCAGATCCATATAATCGTCGAGGCGCTGCTGCTTCAGGCGCTTCACCTCATGCGCCAGCTCCTCCACCATACCGCGCAGCTGCAGCACTTCCTGCTGCAATACCTGCATCTGGTAATAGGCTTCACCATTGGCGGCAGCCTGAGGTTGGGGCTGGGGATCGCTTTGCCGGGGCGTTACCCGGGCAACAGCGACACGTGACTGCGCAGCATCGCCTGAGATCTCTACGATCGGCGCCTGCGCGGAAACCTGGGAAACCGCAGCCATAAAGGCTGCGGCCAGAGTAGTACGAATAACCATCCGGGGATTAGTTAAGTACTACGCGACGGTTCTGGGAACGAGCAGATTCGTCGCTGCCGAGAACGGCCGGCTGCTCTTCACCGTAGCTGATCACTTCCAGGCTGGACGCATCAACGCCCTGCATGATCAGGAAGTCGCGAACCGCGTTAGCACGACGCTCGCCCAGGGCCAGGTTGTACTCACGGGTACCTTCTTCAGAAGCGTGACCTTCCAGACGCAGAGCGGAAGGGTTGGCCTTCAGCTGCTCAGCGTGCTGAACCAGCAGGGAGCGAACTTCAGGACGCAGCAGCGACTTGTCGAAGTCGAAGTAGATTACGTTTTCCAGGCTTACAACTTCCTGCTCTACCGGAGTAGTAACTTCCGGGGTCACAGTACTGCCAGCATTCAGCGCAGACTCGCTGGTATTCTGGGTGTCAGTAGAAGAACAACCGGCAAGTACGGCTACCAGTGCAGCCAGGCCCACCCCATTTTTAACAGATTTCAACATGAGCAACTCCTGCTAGTGAGTAAGAAATCCGCGGTTTTTAACCGCTATTTTTTTAGTTTGCGCCCACCAGACATCCGGTGAGCTCCACTTTCCAATAAAACCAACTAATTGAAAAACGGCGACCATGCCGGTTCGCGCACGTCTCCGCGCTGCGACGGCAGTCGATATTTAACCCCTGCATCCAGCGATACAGCTGCCAGAATACCTTTATCCCCCCGCTTGGTCGCGTACATCAGCATCGCGCCATTTGGTGCAACACTTGGCGATTCGTCGAGCCGGGTCTCCGTCAGGACACGCAGGTATCCGGTGTTGATGTCCATGGTGGCGATATGAAACACCCCCTGGGACCTGTGCACCATCACCAGCGTCTTACCATCCGGAGAAACCCGAGGTCGCGCATTATAGTCGCCATCGAAGGTTAAGCGGTCTACTTGCCCCGTGGCAAGGGTCAACTGGTAAATTTGTGGCCTACCTCCCCGATCAGAGGTAAAAACAATGGATTTTCCATCCGGCATCCAGTTTGGTTCGGTATCGATCGCAAAGTGACGGGTCATCCGGGTGAGCTTGCGGGTGACGAGATCCATGATATAGATCTCCGGGTTACCGTCCTTGGACAGCACCAGGGCCAGCTTACTACCGTCCGGGGACCAGGCCGGCGAACCGTTGATGCCCTTGAAGTTGGTGATCTGCTGGCGATCAGACCCATCGATGCGCTCGATGAAGATTGCGGAGCGACCGGTTTCGAAAGAAACATAGGCTACTTTTTGCCCATCCGGCGACCACATTGGAGACATCATTGGCTTGCTGGAGCGGCGCAGCTGACGCGGGCGCGCGCCATCGGCATCCGAGAGCATCAGGTAGAAAGTATCCACCCCGCGCTGGTCGCGCTCCGCCTGGATATAGATCATCTGGGTAGAGAAGGCGCCGCGGATACCGGTAATCGCTTCGTAAACCTGGTCTGAAACATAGTGGGCCAGGTCGCGCAGCTGGTTCTGCCCGCCGGTCACCTGCTTGGTGGTGAACACCTGGCGCTGGTCCAGCACACTCACCAGCTCGAACGACAGCAGATAGTTACCACCCGCCTGCGGCTGGATGCGGCCGGTCACCACATATTCAGTACCGAGAACACGCCAGTCGCGATAGGTTATGTCCTGCGGGGACTTGGGGAACGAGAGCATGTCCTGCGCCGGTACCGGTGCGAACTGGCCGCTGAGGCGCAGGTCCGCATTCACAATGCGGGACACATCCTCGGGCAGGATGCCGGAGCCCTGCCAGTCGAACGGCACCACGGCGATGGAGGTGGGATTATCCACCCCCTGCTTGATATCGATGGTCAACTGGGCATTGGCGACATTGCCAAACACCAGTGAAACCACCAGCCCCATCCAAAGCACGATTTTTTTATTCATTACTGCCTTAGGTCTTCAGGTTGGAAATTAAGGTTCAGGCTGCGGAAATTGCGCTCGAACAAACCCGGGTTCTCCCGGGCCAGCTTTGCCACTTCCGGGAATGACTCCACTTTCTTTACCGCCTGCTGGGCTGAGCGGTCAAATGCACTGTTACCCGACGATTTCACCACATTCACCGCGGTTACGCGACCGGTGGGCACCAGCTGGATATTGAGGATTGTCTGCATGCCGTTGCGGGCGCTTGGTGGACGACTCCAGTTCTCGGTAATCCGCCGCTCGATGGACGCCATGATGGATGTGGACTGGACCAGATCTTCCTCTGCATCGAGCAGGTCTTCTTCCTCCAGCAATGCGTCCTCAAAGGCACTCGCACGTTGCTTTCTGAGCTCTTCCTCGCGCTTTTTCTTGCGCGCTTCGTCCTCGCGACGCTTGCGCTCCTGCTCTTCCTTCTTCTTGCGCTCGGCCTCTTGCTTCTTCTTGCGCGCGACAGCCGCCTTGCGGCGCTTCTCCGCCTCTTCGCGTTTCTTGCGCGCGGCCTGTTCCTGGCGACGCTTCTCCAGGTCGACTTTCTTGCGCGGAGCCTTCTTCTGCTTCACCTTGGGCTCCACAGTCACAAGCTTCGCCTCCACGAACTTGGGCATGGTGCGCGGGGTCGGCTTGGAAGTGGCCTCCCAGCCGAAGGACAGCACGGCCACCAGCAGACCGTGCAAGGCAACACTGACGAGGATCGGGAACAGGTAAGACTTGCGATCGTTCATGCCGGGTTCCGCTACTGGGGCGGCTCGGTCACCAGGCCAACGCTCTTGGCGCCCGCCTTCTGTAACTCGGTCATGAGCCCTACTACCAGGCCGTAATCCGTGGCGGTATCCCCCCACACCAGCACCGGCGTATTGGGCTTCTGACGCAGGATCTTGGTAACGGTATCGCGTATCTCAGCCAGCGGCCGCGCAGTTTTCTCGTCCTTGCCGATATTCAGGTAGTAGGTGCCATCCGGGCGTACAGATACAATCAGCGGCTCCTCGTCCTGGTTGTCGATCGGCGCGGACGGGGCATCCGGCAGGTCCACTTTCACGCCCTGCATCAGCAGCGGCGCGGTCACCATGAACACCACCAGCAGCACCAGCATCACATCGATGTAGGGCACCACGTTGATGTCGGCAACCAGCTTCTTCTTCGGCGTTCGGCGAAATTCGCTACTCATTGGTTAACTCCAGCCGAAAATCAGGCATGAACCTTGCGATGCAGGATTGCGGAAAACTCCTCGGCAAAGGTTTCATAACCCACCAGCAGGCGCTCGGCGCGGGAGCTGAAGCGGTTGTACGCCATTACCGCAGGGATCGCCGCAAACAGACCCATGGCAGTTGCCACCAGCGCCTCACTGATACCCGGCGCAACCGTGGCAATAGTGGCCTGGTGCATGGTGGCCAGGCCGCGGAAAGAATTCATGATGCCCCAGACGGTACCGAACAGGCCGATATAGGGGCTAACCGAGCCGACGCTGGCGAGGAACGGCAGATGCTGCTCGAGGCGCTCCTGCTCACGGGACAGCGCCACCCGCATGGCGCGCTGGGTGCCCTCCATGATCGCGTCCGGGTCGGCCCTGCCCTGCTGGCGCAGGCGGGCAAATTCAGTGAAGCCTGCACGGAAAATGGACTCAACCCCGTGCACCAGGCCCTTCTCCGAGCGCTCGTTACCATCCCGGAACAGCTGGTTAAGGTCGGCACCGGACCAGAAATCGTGTTCGAACTGCACCAGGTCCTTGCGCGCGCGCGACATATAGCCGCCGCGCTGGATGATCAGTACCCAGGAAAAAATGGAAGCCAAGACCAGTGTCAGCATCACCAACTGGACCAGCAGGCTGGCATTCTCCACCAGAGCCCAGAGGGAAAGGGTCTCACCTTGCGTCATATTCGGTATCTCGGTCTACATCGTTATTTCGTGCCGGACGGCGACGACAGTGACTGAGACACCACTCTTACCGAGCAGTTCAGTCGTGCGCCAAATCCCGACGGATATTTATCCGCCAGAATATAACACACGGTTTGGCCCGTTGTTGCTACAGATTTAACACTTCCCGGTGCGCATTCAGGGGCTGGCTAGGAGGACTCTGCCAGCGCAGCGCGCCTTGCCAGGGGCTTGGTCAGCAACAGCTGTACATCACCTATATAGCGCTCAATAAAGGCACCCTCGCAATAGCAGAAGTAGTAGTCCCACATACGGAGGAACTCTTCCGGATACCCCATGTCACGGATTTCCCTGACCTTGCCCCAGAAACGCTCGCGCCAGGCTGCCAGCGTCCGCGCATAGTGCGGGCCAATATCGTCGAGGTGGAAAATCCGCATGTCCGTCACGCGAGTCAGAGCCTCAGCCATGGCAGTGACCGACATCAGGCAGCCGCCCGGGAAAATGTAGCGCTGGATAAAATCGACAGATTTCTTCGCCGCCTCATAGCGCTGGTCATTGATGGTGATGGACTGCAGCAGCATCAGGCCATCGGGCTTGAGCAAGCTTGCACATTTTTTGAAATAAGTGTCCAGGTACTGGTGACCGATTGCCTCGATCATCTCAACGGAAACCAGCTTGTCATACTGACCCTTCAGGTCCCGGTAATCTTCCAGCAAAAGGGTGACCCGATCCTGAAGGCCCGCAGCCTTGATGCGCGCCTTGGCCTCCTCGTACTGCTCACGGGAGATGGTAGTGGTAGTAACCCGGCAGCCATAGTTGCCGGCAGCGTAGATAGCCAGGCCGCCCCAGCCGGTGCCGATCTCCAGCAGGTGATCTTTCTCCGACAGGGCCAATTTCTCACAGATCCGCCGGAGCTTGGCTTCTGACGCCTGCTCAAGGGACATGGCAGGGTCCTCAAACACCGCCGAGGAGTACATCATGCGCTCGTCCAGCCACAGCCGGAAAAACTCGTTACCCAGGTCGTAGTGCGCGGAAATGTTGCGGCGGCTACCGTCCCGGGAATTCCTGTTGGCCCAGGCGAACAGATGGAACAGGGGCTTGCTCAGCATTGCCAGGCCGCCCTCGAGGCCCTCGAGCAGCTCGCGATTGCGCACAAACAGTCGCACCAGGTTGGTCAGGCTGGAGCAGGACCAGTACCCGAGCATATAAGCCTCGCCCACCCCGATAGAGCCACCAAAAGCAATCTCGCGATAAAAGCGGCTGTCCTTCACGACAATAGTGACATGGATACCCGAATTGGCATTCACTTCGCCAAAGGCCTGCCGTTCCCCATCCTCTTCCACTACCAGCGAACCGCCGCGCAGCCCTGCAAGTTTGCCAAGCACCGCGGCCCGGGCGAACCTGGAAGACATACGTGGCTTGCGCGTGCCCGAGAGCACCTTGCTTGAGTTAACGGCCACAGACTTCATACCTTCCCTCCCCTCTGAGCCATTTTTCTTGGATGCGTCACAACCGGCACGCGCTTCAGCCAGAGCCTCAACGCATGCCAGTGGATCATAAACATCACCTGCATCGTCATCAGTGGATAGCGAAGCAGGATTCTTGCCAACTGCAGTCCTGTGATCGGTTTGCGCACCAGGTTCATGCCGGCACTGAAGACGGCATGTCCGTCTATTTCATTGGTAATCTGCACACGCAAATTTTTAGCCGGCGCACTGAGCTGCCACTTATACACAACACCCATGGGCATGAACGGCGAGACATGCATTTTCTTCTCGCTCTGCCACCGCCAGTACCCCTTGCCGCCATCCGCCTGGTCCAGATCCAGCAGGTAGCAGCACTGTTCTCCCCAGGGCGTGTTATTTACTTCCGCGACGATGAACTGAAGATCACCACAGTCAGCAAAACAGTAATAGAAACTGATAGGGTTGAACCTGAAACCAAAATAACCAAGGTGGGTGAGCAGACCGATACGCCCACGAACCGTTTTGCCGGTCTCCTGCAGTATCAGCTCTTCGACGGCTTCCTTCAGCGGCTTACGCGGATCCCCCATGTGATCTTCCCGGCGGAACCGCGCAACATTGGGTCCGCTTGCAGACCACAACCATCGCTTTGAAAACAGCGTCGGCAATTCGTCCAGGTCCAGGTACATCATGAACAGGCGCTGGCTGAACTTGTGCCGTGCGGGCTGCTGCCGCGCATGGCTCAGATTGCCTTCATAGATTCCGCTTCGCATTTTTCCTGCACCCTCTGCTCGAAGTGCTCCAGCGCCTTTAACGCACTGACAACCCCATCTTCATGGAAGCCGTTTCGCCAGTAGGCGCCACAATAATAAGTGCGCAATGGGCCGTTGATTTCCTGCTGGCGTTGCTGCGCCGCTGTAGCCGACTCAGTAAACACAGGGTGGCGCATGTTTGCAGTGTGCAGGATCTTTCCCGGGTCGATCGACCGGGTATCATTCAGAGTCACACAGTAAGTTGTACTGCTTTCATGGCCCTGCAGAATATTCATGTTGTAGGTCAATCTGGCAGGCCCGGGATCGCTGGCAGCCCGAACATTCCATGCAGCCCACGCGCGCTTGCGGCGGGGCAACAGCCCGGCATCGGTATGCAATACGACTTCATTATCCTGGTAGTTGATGGCTCCGAGTACTTCGCGCTCCGCCGGGCTCGGGTCTTCCAGCAGCGCAAGCGCGTCGTCACTGTGGCAGGCGACAAACAGGTAGTCGAATTCGAAAGTCCGCCCTATGGTGGTGCGGACAATAATCCCGTCCCGGCGACGGACGACACTCGCCACTCCTTCCCCAAGCAATATGCGATCCCGGTGGCCCTCCACCATACGTCTCACATACTCTCGCGAGCCGCCCTCGATCACCCGCCACACCGGCCTGTCTTTCAAACTGAGCAAACCATGATTTTGAAAAAAGCGTATAAAAAATCTTGATGGCATGGCGAGCATAGATGCACGGGTGGCAGACCAGATGGCTGCCCCCATGGGCAGCAGGTACTTGTCCCGAAACATGTCGGAGTAGCCGCCTGTCGCGACGAAATCTCCAAGCGACTGCTCCGCCCCGCCCTGCTCCAGGTAGGCGGGCGCCTCCCTGTTGAAACGCAGAATGTCCCCGATCATGCGGTAGAAGCCCGGCCGCATCAGGTTGCGGCGCTGGGCGAACAGCGCATTGATGCTGGTGCCGTTGTATTCCAGCCCGGACCGGTCACAGCGCACGGAGAAACTCATATCGCTGGGCTTGGTCGGCACATCGAGCGCGTCGAGGATCTGGCAAAACTCCGGGTAAGTGCGGTCGTTGTATACGATAAAGCCGGTATCGACCGCGAGGGAAGCATCCACCCGACCAGGCTCCTGCACTTCTACTGTTGCGGTATGGCCCCCTACATAGCCCGCGCTCTCAAACACGGTGATATCATGCTCTTCTCGTAACTTGTAGGCGATGGTATTACCGGCAATACCGGTCCCGATGATTCCTATCTTCAAGAGCCACCTACCATTTCTGCGGGACGGTTTTCAGCCCCTGCAGGTCATAACCAATGGCTTCCAGCTTTTGCCTCAGCTCCGTCATTTTTTCTGGCGCGAGCTTCCAGTCCCGGGCCATGATCCACACATAATCACGCTGATCGCGCGCAACTACAGTCACCCTGTACTCGGGGTCGACATAAAAGATTTTGTAATCGCCTTTAATCGGCCCCCAGAATTGCATCTTCCAGATCGCATTACTGGGATCGTCGAGGACAATTCCCCGAAACTCATGCTGCTTGCGCTCGCCATCAAACCCACCCTTGTTATATGTGAAGGTGGTGATCATGTCTCCATGCTCGTCAAGGCGATACGACTCAATGGCATTGAACACATTCTTCTCAAAGGGCGTAGGGATAGAGGCGATAACGTACCAATCCCCGGAGAAGCGCTTGAGGTCTACATAGTCCACAACCGGGATCGGCTCCCGATTAGCACACCCGCTGAAGAGCATCGCGACACCTACTACGGCAATTAATCTGAAAAGTGTTTTCATAATCATCCTCATTGATCAAGGCGGTACCGCAGGACTCTTCCGGACTCCGTCACCGATTCGAGCGCCAGCCAATCACCGGCGTCGCTATACCACAGGCTGATATTCAGCTTCTCCGCTGAAAGTTCATACCGGGTGGCGATGTACTCGCGCCCTTTGGCAGTTATCGCCTCCCTCCCACGTTCAGTGACCTGAACCGGCACATAGCTGCCGTTCTGGCTATTTAGCAGTACCGGCTGCTTGAGGAACGCCGGGTTCCAGTAGGCGAACGTCATCACACAGTCTGGCAGACTGGATTGGCTGCCGGCGCTGGAGAGAAGGAAATCCTGTCCAGCCTTGCGCCCTACCACCCGGTACTGCCTGCCATTGTCATCGGTGGTGGAGGAAAACTCGCGCAAGCATCCGCCCTCCCAGGCTTCGTTCGCCCTGTGGCGGTATCGGTAGGCATTAAAAAACAGAAACTTCACATCGAAAGAGGCCCGCGATGACAGGGAGGCCCGCTCCCCCTGGCGCTTGAGACTGAAGCGGTGATAACCGATGGGCTTGCCATCCAGGTAGGCGGTAAAGTTCCACTCCCGATCCACAATTGCCGCAGACGCCCACGAAGGCGATACAAAGACCAGGCAGGCAAAAATCGCAGTAACAAAAGTCGACGTTCTCATATCAGTGCTTGACCCCGCTGGCGACAGGAAAAACCTGCATGCTGAGATAGCTGCCCAGCCAAAGCAGAAGCGGTGTAAAAGCCGCCCAACCCACACCCAGTGCGAGAGCAAGCTGCAGGGGTTCTACGATCGTGACAGCTCCCAGGCGCTCGGCAGCGAAATAAGCCAGCGGGCCACCGATTGCACCGAAACCAATAGCCAGCTGGAAACGGCCTTTGAGCCACGCGAGCGATTCATTCAGGGTACAGGCGAACATCACCCACAGTGCGGTAATCCAGATTGGTGCAACCAAATATGACCATTCCGGATAGTCGAGCAGCCCACCAACAATCAAAAGCGAATCCCAGGCGGTGCCGAGTATTGCAGCAACGGCCACCAGGACGAGTTCCGCACGGGGACTGTCGGTAAGCCAGAGATGCACAGACAGAAGGACGAGCGCTGCCGCCGGCCCCGCCCAGGGATAACCCCAGGCGGCACCGACGACTGCGACAAGCCACCCCAATTGAAACAGAACGAAATTCGTAACCTTCTTCATAACTCCCCTCCGATCAGCGGCGCCGGAACAGGTAATGCCCAACAAACCATTGCTGGCCATTGTCGTAACCGAACAACTCGGCACACGCCATAAAGAACAGCCTCCAACGCTGGTACCAGCGCGATGCCTCACTGCCGTACACGTCGCGTAATATCGGCATTATTTCGGTTCTCTGGCGGTCCATTTTCTCGAGCCAGGCATCCGCCGTCCGCTGATAATGCCTCCCGTCCCAGCACCACTGCTTGTCGATGGCAAGGTGATCCTGAAACTGCAGAGGCAACTCACCGGATGGCATGATGCCACCCGAGAAAAAATATTTACCCATCCAGTCGTCCTGGTCCCGTACCGAGAATTCATACACCGCAGCCCGGTGACAGAAAATATGCATAAAGAACTGACCATCAGGCTTGAGCCAGCGGGAAATGCGCTCAAACAACTCCGGATAGTTGCGCATATGCTCGAACATCTCCACGGAGATCACGCGATCGAATGTCTGGGCAATCTCGAAATCATTCATGTCTGCGGTAATGACACCAAGGTTATCCAGGCCTAGCTTGGTCGCCTCGTTTTCAATCCACTCGCGTTGCGACGCAGAGTTGGAAACCGCAATCACTTCACAACCCGGGAAGCTCTGCGCAATATGTAAAGAAACAGAGCCCCAGCCACAGCCGAGGTCGAGCACCTTCATACCATCACGGATGCCCGCTCGTGAGACGGTGATTTCCAGCGCATCGCGCTCCGCCTGGTCCAGGTCACTACGGTTGTTCTCGCTCCAGAAACAACAACTGTATTTGCGGTTGCTACCCAGTACCTGCCTGAAAAATTCCGCAGGCACCTCGTAATGCTGCTCATTAGCCTTTTCCGGCAACGGGGCCACGGGCGCCAGGTACATGCTTTTGTAGAAGGCCTGATTGCGCTCGGACAACAGCTCGATGTCTGCTGCCCCCACCTCTTCCAGGCGCTGTTCGAGCAAACGCCGAATGCCGCCGCGAATCAGGCTGTCAGGCACCATCCCTGCCTCTACCCACTGCATGGAAAAATCATTCACTACGCCCATTTGCCACTCCATGTTGTTCCAGGGTCCGCAGTATTTCCGCAAGCCCGTTATCGATGTCCTGCCCTACCGGGTAGCATCCGATTTCCTTTATGATCCGGCCGTCTTCTACAGCCCCGACACCGCCCACAAAGCAGGGCACTTGTACCCTGCCGGCGAGTTCCTTGAGTTCTTTATACAAGCCGCAGTCCACTCGACTCTGTGAACTCGATAACACGACAGCATCTGCGCCGGCTTTGGTCGCCACGTTATTCAGGTTGCCAAGCGGGGTGTTGGCGCCGAGCATGACCACCCTGATTCCGGACTCGTGGGCCTGGGAAGCAAACATAAGCAACCCCAGTTCATGTAATTCCCCCGGAAGACAGGCCGCAAGGATTGTGAACCGGGCAGGTGCTGCACCCTTATGGTGCAACCGGGCCCCAAGCTTGTTCCGCAGGTAGCACGAAAAAAAGTGCTCTTCGGCAACGCTACCGTCACCGGACTCCCAACGGTTACCCAGTGTCAGAAGTACCGGAATCAAAAGCTTTTGCGTAACGCTATTGAGGCTGTGAACAGACAGCACCTCTTCGTAGATCGCGTCCAGCATACCTTCGTTGAAGGCCTGAACCGCAAAAACCATCGCCTGCCGGCGTCCGTCCCAGATATCGGCAACCGGCTCTTGCGCGGCAGTTCTGTTGGCGTCCGCTTCTTCCTGCAGGAAATCAAGATGGGATTGCACCTGCCCAATGCGGATGCCCTGCCCGAGCAGCTGCACAATGTGCTGAATCCGCTCCACCTGATCACGGCTGTACAGACGATGACCACTCTCCCGCCGCTCCGGACGGATATAGCCGTACCGGCGCTCCCAGGAGCGCAGGGTTGCCGCGGTGACGCCGGTCATCTCGGTTACCGCACCGATGCTGTAGAAACGCTCTCGCCGTGGTTTCGACTGATCATTCATAGGCTTGTCCAGAAACTTATTCAAATATTATGCAAAAGCTGGGCAAAGTCCAATATGAACTGCTTTTTATCGACAAAACCTATGCATTTTGAGATGAAAGGCGGGGAGGGGTCAGAGCGGGAGATTCTTGGGGTCAGAGCTTGGGCTCTGACCCCATGTATCGGAGCGGGATTTCAGGGGTCAGAGCGGGAGATTTCAGGGGTCAGAGCGGGAGATTTCAGGGGTCAGAGCGCAAGCTCTGACCCCATGTATCGGAGCGGGATTTCAGGGGTCAGAGCGTAAGCTCTGACCCCATGTATCACGAGCTCTGACCCCATCAGTTAAAACGCTTCAGGTTGGCGTACATATCCTTGGGCAAAGGAGTCGGCTTGCGGGACCCGGCATCAATACAGGCCACTTTCACCGTCGCCGTAGCAATGCGCTCCTCACCCCGCAGCACCCCCTGCTCAAACACCACCGTGGCGCGCCCGAGCCTGGCGATATGCGCGGTAACCTGCAGCTCGTCATCGAGTTGCGCAGATTTCAGGTATTCGATATTCGCCGAGTGTACAACCATAAGTAGGCCCGCCTGTGGCATGGCAGCCTTACCGTAACCGAGCGAGCGCAGCAGTTCGGTACGGGCACGCTCCATAAATTTCAGGTAGTTGACGTAATAGACAATTCCGCCAACATCGGTGTCCTCGATGTAGACACGCACCGGGATTGAAAATGTCTCACTCATGCCCGGCTTTCCTGCTCTGGCGATTTGAGCCCAAAATGATCATACGCCAGCTGGGTCACGATGCGGCCGCGCGGGGTGCGCGCCACATACCCCTGCTGGATCAGGTAGGGCTCGATCACATCCTCCAGGGTGCCACGCTCCTCGCTCACAGCGGCAGCGAGGCTGTCGATACCCACAGGGCCACCGCCAAACTTCTCGATCATTGCCAGCAGCATGCGCCGGTCCAGGTGATCGAAGCCACGGGCATCCACGTTCAGCATGTTCAGCGCGCTATCCGCAACATCCGCGGTCGCCACGCCATCGGCTTTCACATCTGCATAGTCCCGCACACGCCGCAGCAAGCGGTTTGCAATACGCGGGGTACCGCGCGAACGCTTGGCGATCTCACCCGCACCGGCAGTCTCGATGCGGATGCCCATCAGGCCCGCAGCGCGCTGCACAATGCTGGTCAGGTCCGCGACGCTGTAGAACTCTAGGCGCTGCACAATGCCGAAACGGTCGCGCAGCGGAGAGGTCAGCAGGCCAGCACGGGTGGTGGCACCCACCAGCGTAAACGGTGGCAGGTCGAGCTTGATCGAGCGTGCGGCAGGGCCTTCACCAATCATGATATCCAGCTGGTAGTCTTCCATGGCCGGATAGAGCACCTCCTCCACATGGGGCGACAGGCGATGGATTTCATCGATAAACAGCACGTCGCCGGGCTCGAGATTGGTCATGATCGCAGCCAGGTCACCCGCTTTCTCCAGGACCGGGCCAGAGGTTGTCTTGATCGACACCCCCATTTCCGCAGCAATAATATTTGCCAGTGTGGTTTTGCCGAGGCCGGGCGGGCCAAATACCAGCGTATGATCGAGCGCTTCCTTGCGCAGCTTTGCCGCCTGGATAAATATCTCCATCTGCTCCCGCACCACTGGCTGACCAACATAGTCTGCCAGTTGTTGCGGACGCACGGCACGGTCGTAACGCTCTTCCTGTCCGGTTGGACCCTGTGCTTCAGGGGCAATCAGGCGATCTGCTTCAATCACGAATTTTCTCGATAGAAATCTTATTTATGCGCAGCGCTATCACGCCGGCGCCATGCTGCGCAGCGCCAGGCGGATCAGGGTCGCGCTGTCTGCACTGGCATCTTCAGACTGTGCCCTGCTGATCATCCTAGCGGCATCCGCGGGCTTGTAACCCAGCGCAATCAGGGCGCTTTCGGCCTCGGCAAGCTGGTCATTACTCGCCTTCGGACTGCTGGCACCGGCAAGCTCGGTCAGCTCCGGCGCAGCACCACCAGCTTCCATCTCCGGTAGCTTATCGCGCAGCTCTACAATCAGGCGCTCCGCAGTTTTCTTGCCCACGCCCGGCACCTTGGTCAGGGCTGCGACATTGTCCTCTGCCACGCAGCGCGCCAGCGCCTGCGCATCCAGGCCCGACAAAATCGCCAGCGCCATCTTGGGACCAACGCCATTGACCTTGATCAGGGTGCGGAACAGCTGGCGCTCATTCACTGAAGAAAAGCCGTACAGTTGCTGTGCGGTCTCCGAAACGGCGAAGTGGGTATGCAGGGTAACGGCTGAGCCGGAAGTGGGCAGCTGGAATATTGTGGTCATGGGCGCGAGCACCTCGTAACCCACGCCGTTTACATCAACCAGCAATTGCGGTGGCTGTACTTCAGCCAGTATGCCCTTCAAGCGTCCGATCATTGTTATCTCTGTTTCTATCTATTTTTTAACGGTGCCCACTCAGATGGTGAGGCGACCACGCCGGAATCTACCCTCAAGCTTGCCCGCACCGCGCGTCAGGGACTCGCGGGTGTGCATATGGCACAGTGCTACGGCCAGCGCATCGGCGGCATCTTCCTGCGGCGCCGCTGGCAGGTTGAGCAGTATGCGTACCATGTGCTGTACCTGCAGCTTGTCTGCCGCGCCGGTGCCAACAACAGCCTGCTTGACCTTGCGCGCCTCATACTCGGAAACACCGAGGCCAGCATGGGTGCCCGCAACAATCGCCGCACCGCGAGCCTGGCCAAGCTTGAGTGCCGAACCGGCGCTCTTCGCCATAAAGACATTCTCGATCGCCATCTCGGTAGGCGCGTACTGCTCGGTAATCTGGCTGATCGCATCGAAAATCAGCTTCAGTCGCTCCGGCAGCGCCGCATCGGGTATGCGCACGACTCCGCTGGCCACATAACGGGCACTGCCGCCTTCCAGATCGATCAATCCGTAACCGGTTTTGCGTGAGCCGGGGTCAATCCCGAGAATCCGAACCATGTATATTTATACACTAATTTGTTATCGGGGCAGTGTCCCAAGATGGGCGAAGCCGGTCAAGTAGCGCGTGGCTTTATGCTGCTCGCGTCAGCGATTACACTCGGAACCTGATAGTCAGCAGTTCGCAAGGAGCAGCCTCATGGAACAGATCACTGCGCAGGACGCCGTCTCAACCATCCCCCGCTTTGATCAGGCGCAGTGGCAAAGGATGAACCGCTTTACCGCCTGGCTGGTGGCAATGCGGGCCGGGGTCCTGATCATGACCCTGTTCTCATTCCTGCTCGGGCTGATCTATGCAGCCCAATCCGGGGCGGTTGACTGGGTCAACGCACTGCTATGCATGGCGGGACTTTGCCTGGCCCATGGCTGCAACAACCTGATCAACGATCTGGTGGATTTTCGCAAGGGCCTCGATACCGATAACTACTTTCGCAACAGTTACGGGCCGCAGCTGCTGGTGAAGGGCTTTATGAGCGAGGGGCGCTTTGTTGCGCTGACGGTGCTGACCGGCAGCCTTGCACTGGCGGCAGGACTGGCGCTGGTGTGGCGCACAGACCTGACAGTGCTCTACTACCTGCTCGCCGGTGCTTTTTTTGTGCTGTTTTATACCTGGCCGCTGAAATATTTCGGGCTGGGCGAGCCAGCAGTTTTGCTGGTGTGGGGACCGCTGATGATTGGTGGCACCTACTACACCCTGAGCGGCAGCCAGCCACCCACAGCTATCCTCTGGCTCGCTTGCCTGTACGCCATTGGCCCCACCGCCGTGCTGTTCGGCAAGCACATCGACAAGTTGCAACAGGACCGCGAGAAAAATGTCCGTACGCTGCCGGTGCTGCTGGGCGAATCGCTGGCGCGGCAAACCGCTGGCGCACTGCTGCTCGGGCAGATGGCCCTACTCATCGCACTTTCGGCCAGCGGTTACTTTGGCTACGGATACCTGCTGGTTGCCCTGATGGCGCCGGGCCTTATTGGGTTGCTGCGGGTCTTCGCGAACCCCTACCCTCAGTCCCGACCCGAAGGCAGTGCAGGCAACCACTGGCCGCTGCATTTTGTGGCCAGAACCTTCGCCTATAACCGCTGGTTCTCACTGCTGTTCTTTGCCGGTGCCCTGCTGAACCTGGCAATGGACTGGTAAGCGGCTGCCCCTATGCTGCCGGCGGTGCGGTAGCGGCAAAAGCTGCATCCTGATCGGCAATTTCCAGCAACTGCTGCAGGTTGCTGAATGCCTCAATAGAGAATCGCTCGCGGAACACGCCCCAGGCTACTGCAATCGCCACGCGCAGGTCCGCATCATTGAGCGTTCCGCTTTCAGGCAGCGGTGCAGAATCCAGTTCGGCAAGGATCAGTTCGATACGCGCCTGCTGGCGCCGGGCATAGGCATTTTCTGACACATCCAGCCCACTGCGTTGCAACAGGAACAGGTTGATTGCGGCATCCAAAAGGGTGTTGGCAAGGCAGTAACGGTCCAGGTCCCCGATATCCGGGATAAACGCAGTGCCGGATTTTTCACGTACGTATTTCACAATGGGCGTGGAATCGGTCAGTTTCAGCCCGCCGTCCTCGAGATAGGGAATACGCAGGGTTGGCGTACCGGGATTCTTGCTGGCATGGATATCCAGCTCCACCATTTCCCAGTCGAGGCCGGACTGCATCAACGCGATGCGGCAATGACGCACATAGGGCGATGTATAACTTCCATAAAGTTTCATTCTCTATTCCTTCGATCTTCATCCACAAAAAAGGCCTCCGAAGAGGCCTTTTCGAATTCAGGTAATCATAGAAATTACTTGAAATGCGCTTCCACAACCGGGCTGGTATCTGCCTCGTAGTCGACACCATCAAAGCCAAAGCCGAACAGGCGCAGGAAGTCTTCCTGGTAGCCCTTGTAGTCGGTCAGCTCAAACAGGTTTTCCGCGGTTACCTGCGGCCACAGTTCCTCAATACGCGCCTGGGTTTCATCGCGCAGCTCCTTCTCGTCCACACGGAAACGGTTGTCTTCGTCGAGACGCGGGCTGTCAGTGTACAGGCCTTCGGTATAGAGGCGATACAGCTGCTCGATCACTCCCTCATGGGTGCCCTCTTCCTTCATCACCTTGTAGACCAGGGAGATGTAGAGCGGCATCACCGGGATTGCGGAGCTGGACTGGGTCACCACCGCCTTGAGCACCGCCACGTTGGCGGCAACATTGTTGTGCTTCTCATGGATAGCCACTGCAGCACGATCCAGGTCTTCCTTGGCCTTGCCGATGGTGGCATCGCCATAGATCGGCCAGGTGATTTTCTTACCGAGGTAGGTGTAGGCCACAGTCTTGCACTCATCCGCCAGCACACCGGCATCTGCCAGGGCATCCAGCCAGCGTTCCCAATCCTCGCCGCCCATGACTTTTACGGTCGCGGCGATCTCTTCCTCAGTCGCCGGGTCAACGGTGATATCGGATACTTCCAGCTTGTCAGTGTTGAGGTTCTTGGCGGTGTAGGACTTGCCAATCGGCTTCAGCACGGAAGAGTGCAGCTCGCCGGTTTCCGGGTCGGTGCGACGCGGGGAAGCCAGGCTGTATACGACCAGGTCGATCTTGCCCATGTTCTGCTTGATCAGGTCGATGGTCTGCGCCTTGACCTCATCGGAAAACGCATCGCCATTGATGCTCTCGGCGTACAGGCCCGCCTCACGCGCAGCACTCTCGAACGCCGCGGAGTTGTAGTAACCGGCGGAAGCGGTGCGCTTCTCTGTCGGCGGCTTTTCAAAGAACACGCCCAGGGTCTTGGCGCCACAGCCGAACGCGGCGGTGATGCGGGAGGCCAGGCCGTAACCGGTGGATGCACCGACGACCAGTACGTTCTTGGGGCCACCTTCAATCGGGCCCTGGGCCTTGATGTAGTCGATCTGCTCACGCACATGGGCAGCGCAGCCCTGCGGGTGGGCATTGGTGCAAATAAAACCGCGCACTTTCGGCTTGATAATCATGCCTGTTCTCCGATTGAGACACTTAATTCTGAAGGCCGCATATTATAAGGAGGCGCGGCCCTCGGGAAATGATGCGGCCAGAATGGCCGAATTTAGATCCAAAACGCCCAGCAAACTGCCAGGCGCCCGGCTTAACGGGATACCACCTGCGCGGCAATGATCCGGATGGGGGGACTGGGCTTGTGGAACGCCACCTGCTTGCCCTCGTAGTCGATGTAGCTTTCCTCGACCGGACTGGCGTTAAGCGCATCCAATACACCCATGCCCTCAATGACCTGACCAAAAACGGCGTAGTGTCCATCCAGGCGCGGAATGGCCGTCAGGCAGATATAGAATTCTGTGGTGCCGGAGTTCGGGTCCGCGTCCCGTGCCAGGCCCACAGCGCCCTTGACGTGCCGGTGCTTGGGCGAGGTCTCCAGCGGTACTGTGCCAGCGGATTTGCCATCGACATCGCCAGCCTGCGCGACGAAATCCTTCACCAGTCGGTAGAACTCCTTGCCGTCGTAGAAGCCATCCTCAACCAGTTTGATGAACTGGTCCACAGTCTTGGGCGCCTCCTGCTCATGCAGCTCGATGGTCAGGTTGCCTGCCGTGGTTTCCAGCTTCACCACCGGCTTCGCGAAGGCCACCGGGGCAAGCAACAACAGCGCGGTCAGCATTCCGATTATTCTATTCATGGCGGCTCCTTTTTATCTTCCGCTTATCCGCCCCATTCTTTCACAGACTGCCATACCGCGCTATGCGCCAAATGATTGGGGTCAGAGCCAAAGCTCTGACCCCATCTATCTGCTCTGCCCCCACTAATCCACTCAATACAACCGGTTTTCCTCATTGCGGATAATACCGGCCTGCATATCCTCCACGGGTATAGGCAGCTTGCCGTGATCCACCAGCGCCTGTCCGTAAGTGGGTAGGCCGTCAATCGGTCCCCACTCTTCAGGCGTCCACATATTGGAGCGAATCATCGCCTTGCCACAGTGAAACATGGCCTCCTCCACGCGCACGATAATCGCCAAGGTTGGCTGCTTGCCGCTCACGGTCATGCTCTCCAGCAGATCCGCATCCCTGGCAATTACCGCTGAACCACTGACACGTACTACTTCACGGCGCCTGGGGACGACAAACATCAGGCCAATCCGCGCAGTTTCGAGGATATTGCGAAAGGTGTCGGCACGATTGTTTCCAAGCCGATCCGGAATGGCGATGGTGTGTTCATCCAGTACCTTCCAGGATCCCACCGGATCTCCCTTGGGAGCGACATCTACCTGCCCGCGTGCGTTGTAGGTCGAGACGACCACGAATGGGGAACGTTCAATCCAGGCTCGACAGTGCGCATCAATATGATCAATACACTTGGTGTCCTGGCTGAAAAGAACATCTCCCAGTACTTCCTGTACAACTTCCGGTGTCGATACCACATCCTTGGGTTCGTACATTAGTCAGCTCCCCTGGAGGTCAAGCCTTATGGTTTCTTATGAAGTAACACCGGTTCAAACTACAGAATTTGCTGCTTACCGGAAACGGATAGATAGCCTCATTACGACACCACTGCTTCATTTGGTAGCGCCCGTTTCTCCGTCGACTTCCAGCCCAGATAGCTTGCCAATGCGCCCAGGACAAATCCAATAGATAAGGTGACCTCTGCTGGCACCTGCGCATAGGACTCCAGCAATGGGTGAAGCCATTCTGCATATGTACCTGAATACATGAATATTGCCTCAACAAATAAAAATATAGCGGCAACCAGAAACGGCATGCCGTATTCCCTAAAACGGAAATACAGAAATAATGCAAGCACAACAGACAGCGCCATTGCCACGACAATTGCATCGATAATACGTTGTGGGTAGTCGGAGCCAGTGACAATCAGAAACGGGAGATAGGCCATGATAATACGACTAAAAGGAGACTCGACGAGAATAAGTGGAGTCGCCAACATATAACCAGCATGCAAGCGCACGTTATTACGGTTTCTTAGCGCCTGATAAAAAACTGTCAGGTAGGCAAGAATCGCAATTATCATCCCTAGGGCAAAGCTAGGTGCCACATACCTGGCGACGGGACTTTGGTTTGCAACGAAACCAGCTGCCGAAAAGTTGACTATCATTACAAATCCAACAATCACGAAGGGAAAAATCGCCATACTGGCCATCCCGGCGACTTTGTGCAGATCCCGCCTGCGATTGCGAATCGACCAATCCTGAAACAACAATAGTGCGATCCAGACAAGAGACGTCATTGCATGAACATGAAATGCCAGAGGCCCCCCCCAAAACGATACGAAATAACTATCCCAAAACCCGACAATTATGGTTAACAGAACAGCTAGGACGTAATATCTGGAATTTGGATAAGGCATATTATTTTTCTTCCCCGCTAGCATCGCGCGCCAACCCTGAGTGGTACGCTTGTCCATTAATTACGGAGGGCACAAGGTCCCAGCGCAGAATAAAGCTGGATCAATCACCCAAAAAAATCAACGACATTCATCACACATCTTCAGAATGGCTTAATAACACTTCGAACAAAAGGTATTAAACGAGCAGCGATCTGTTTTCACCGTATAATTTTTTGACAAGCATCAGACAATGACACACCCGGGGCTCTATGGTATTTACCATTTTCAGGGAAAAAAATTGCGATGGATCACTGATCGTCGTGAACCCCCGGAGCTAGCAAATAAAAAAGTACGGGAATTATCAATATGCTCAGATTTATTGCTGCACTCACTATCTTTTGGGGGTTCTCTTCCTTCAACACATTTGCTTCCAGCGAACCCGAATTCAAGCCAACCACACTCGCGGAGCTAAAGGCGGCAATTGCCGAGACCATGGAACGACACAAGGTACCGGCTGTCGGTATTGCCATGGTGGATGAAAACGGCCCTGTCTGGGTAGGTTCGCTGGGCAAGGCCAATCTTGAGAAGGGGATCATCGCGGATGAGCGAACCATGTACCGCATCGGCTCGACTTCGAAGATGTTTGTCTCTCTCGCCGTACTGAAGCTGGTGGAGGAAGGGCGACTGTCTCTGGATGACAGGCTGTCAGACCTGGCCCCGGAAATTGCATATGAGAACCCTTGGGAAGACACCGACCCGATTCGCGTAGCGCACCTGCTTGAACACACCACTGGCTGGGACGACATTCACCTGGCGGAATTTGCCTACAGCAACCCGAATCCCGTGACGCTCAAGCAGGGCCTCGACTACCACCCACATTCACGTAAGTCGCGCTGGAAACCCGGTACCCGCATGGCCTACTGCAACTCGGGCCCACCTGTCGCCGCCTACATAGTCCAGAAGATCACGGGGCAAGATTTCGAGGACTATGTCGCTGAACAGTTCTTCCGGCCTCTGGGTATGGAAACCGTGAGCTACCGCCAGAATGAAGACGTAAAGAAGCACGGCGTTACGCTTTATGCCAATAACCAGCCGCTTGATTACCACCACATCATCATGCGGCCCTCCGGTGCCATCAATATCTCGCCGAAGGACATGGCGCGTTTTGTCGAGTTTTTTGTCAATCGGGGCAGTGTTGACGACCAGGCGCTGATAACGCCGGAATCCCTCTCACGGATGGAGCGCAGCACCAGCACCAATGGCGCCCTAGCCGGGCTAAAGCTGGGCTATGGCTTGAGCAACTATTCATCAGCCTACGGAAACTGGGTGTACCGGGAACATGGTGGTGCAGTAAATGGTGGCCGGACAGTGCTCGCTTACCTGCCGCAGGCGAAAGCCGGCCACGCAATTATGCTCAATTCAGGTAATAGCGCAGCCAGACAGGAAATCTCAAGACTGGTGCGCGCCTATGAAACACGAGATCTCAAACCGCAGGCAATTGACCAAGACCCCGCGCTTGCCAGCCTTCCGGCGAATATCACCGGCCTGTACATGCCTATCAACCCACGAATGCAGATAGGCCATTTCCTGGAACGTATCACCGGGGTCGAATCAATCTGGATTGAGGACAACCGCATCGCGCGCAAGCCCCTGCTGGGGGGCAAGCCCGAGTATTATTACCCGCTTGGCGAGGGCCTTTTCCGTCCGAAGGATATCAGTCTGGCCGGGCTCGCAATTACCAGTGATCCGCTGGCTGGAGACATCATCGAGACAGACAGGAACACCTACCAACCGGTAAGCAGTGCAACAGTATATGGCCTGCTAGGTACCGGCGGTGCATGGGGTGTGTTTATGGCCAGCTCATTCCTGATCTTCCCGATCTGGGGCGTGCGACGCTTACAGCAAAAGATACCCTCCGGCCTGCCCACCCATGTGCGCATCTGGCCCCTGCTGAGCAGCCTTTCCATTCTTGCGCTGGTTAGTCTGATTATTAGCGCTCGTACAAACCCGATGCAGATTCTGGGAAATCCCAGCCCTATCTCGGTCGGCATCATGCTCGCGACCGTCTTGTTTGCGGCGTTTTCCGTAATGGGCCTGTATGCCGTTTACCGTGCGCGTAATGTCACCATGAACCGCGTGGCCTACTGGCACTCGACGCTGGGCGCGCTACTGCACGGCAGTGTAATGCTCTACCTGCTGTATTTCGGCGTGATTGGCCTGCGTACCTGGGCATAAAATGAATGAGGCCAGAACGATAAATGGGGTCAGAGCTTGCGCTCTGACCCCATTTATCGTGATTACCGGCCTGATTGTCAGTCGGCAGGCGTGAGTTCCCTTGAATAGGTCTTGCGTACAGCCAAGACATTCCTGGCGATCTCGTCCAGATGTCTGCTCCATGTACCACAACAGCCACCCCAGATATCCATATGAGAATAACGCCTGGCAAGGTCGCCACATAGCTGGCCGAGTTCTACCGGATCACCTTCTTCCAGGTGGCCGATCGCACAAAGCTCAATTTTTTCCATCTTTGAGGCGTTTGGCCGCACTCCCCTGATGCGCTTGATCCAGTCGCCCGGCCCGATCGCTGGTTCGTATTCCACCGGATGCGAGCAGTTGATGGAATAAAATTCGGGTGAGCCACCTGTTGCCTCATCGATCATGGTAATTGCCTCGGCCAGGCTGGGACCGGAGTTAAGCCGGGAATTACTATCCAGACCAAATGAAATCGCAAGCGGTACGCCAATTTTGGCAGCTGCCCGTGCCACGCCGATAGATTCCGGAATGTTGTTGAAGGTAATGGCCAGAGCCAGATCAACATCCGCTTTTTTCAGGGTTTCGAGCTGCACAGAGTGGTAGTCCTCTGCTTCACTCTCGGTGATGGTTTCGTTTCTTTCATAAGCATCACCGCGTGGGCCAATCAGCCCCTGGAACCGAATATCCTCGATATCCGAGGTGTATTCGCTGGCGATTTCCCTCAAGAATCCGATCGCCTTCAGGTTTGCCTCGGCCAGCCCCTCCGGAGAATATCCGAGCAACTTGCCCCAATCCGGACTAGCACGGTAGTCCAGCCCGCCCATGAGTGCACATGCTTTGTGCTTTGCGACAACATCCAGGTAACTTCTGAACATATCCCGCATCGTTGCCACGGCATCCGGATTATCCAGCATCGGGAACATGGCAAATTCGGGCAGTTCAAAGCCATGCTTGTACATAAGTTCAGTTTCAGAGCCTCCTTCAGAAAGATAAATTCGGCCTTCCTGCTGAGACGGAAAAGACTTTGAATCAGCCATTATTTACCTCTCCTTTTTTATTGTTCCATTCGAGAATATCGGAGGATAATTCCGCTCACAAGGCGATCTCAGGTACCACTGTACGGTTTCGAGGCATGGATTAGAGGGGTCAGAGTGTTCACTCTGATCCTATAGGTCCACGCTCGAATATAAGGGGTCAGAGCTTGCGCTCTGACCCCACCAATCGGCTCTGACCCCATTCATCTGCGGAATATTCACTCAGGTCAAACCACGGGCGAGGTAACTGTGTTATCAATACACTCAGGCAAGATAGGACTGACCCATGACTGACACAGCCCACCTGGGTTCCAGCCTGAAGGTTCCGGCGCGCGCGATGCGCTTCCGTGAGGAACAGGATGCGCTGGAGCAGTGGTTTTCCGAAAATCCCATAGTGGCGGCATTCTTTGCGTCGATGTCCTCGACGTTCCCGGCTGGCGAGCGCAATTTCATCAAGTCCGCACGCCATTACCAGGACAACCTGAAAGGGGAGAAGCTCAAAGAACAGGTACGCGGCTTTATCCACCAGGAAGCCCACCATGGTGTGGCCCACGACCGGATCAACCAGCAGTTTGCGGAAATGGGGATACCCATGGCGAGGTTCGAGCAGCGCCTGCAGTCCGTGCTGGATGACCGGTTGAGCAAGCTGCCGCCCGAAAAAATCCTCGCGATGACCGTCTCCATGGAGCATATCACCGCGATCATGGCACATTGGATACTGTCAGCCCCGCAGGTGCTGGAAGACTTCCCCAAGTCCATCCGGGAAATGTTTCTCTGGCATGCGGTGGAAGAGATCGAGCACAAGGCTGTGGCTTTTGACGTTTTTATGCAGCAATGCGGTGATCGCAAGATACTGCGCGCCATGTGCAGGATCAGCGTCACGATATTCGTATTGCGGATGATCCGCTACACCACCATTACTCTGTGGCGACTGCGTATCCTGCCGCGCTGGCGACACCTGAAAAAGGCGTGGAAATTTTTCTATGGCAAACACGGCCTTATGCCGAGCGTACGCAAGCCCTATCGCGATTTCTACCGGGAAGATTTCCACCCCTGGGACGTGGATGACCGCACACTGATTGGAGACTGGACCGATCGGCTCGGCTTGTCGCAGGCTTGACCCGGGCCTGAACCCGGACGCGTGCCAAAAGCCTAGAAACGGTAAGTAACCCCGGCCGAAACATTGGTCAGGTCGACATCGAAGAAGGAGATGTCCGAGTTGCTGCGCCCGTAGCCGGCGCTGGCAAAACACGACCAGTTTTCCCAGCCGAAGCACTGCCGGTAGGAAACCCGTGAGTTGATGGCCCACTCGCTGGCGTCCGCGCGCTCGCTATATAACGGGTGCTCGTCATCCGCATCGCGCAGGCCGGCATAGGTATTGGTAATGACAGTCCAGGGCTTGCTGGTCCAGACATGAGTCATCTGCAGCCCCACACGACTACCTGAGACGGCCTCCCCATCCAGGTCGCTCTCCTCGTAAATGACCTGAGGAATCAGGCGGTTACAGCGATCCACCGGTACACGGTAGCCGGCAGACACAAAGTGCGTGCTGCCCTCCCTGTCCAGCATGGCCGCCTGGAATGGTGTCAGCACATCCGAGGCCACCAGCGCAGCACCGGATTCTTCATCCAGACTGATGCTGCGATAGGTGTAGTCGAATTCCGGGCCGGCTCGCTCGATACTGCTGTAACCAAGCCTGAATCCGAGCGCCTCGCGCTGGGTTTCATCCCGATCGATATTCTCCAGATAGGGATCTTCCCAGACATTCCGCGGCACGCCGGTGAATACCACCGACGCACTCACCACACCGTAACCTTCGGGGTGATATCGCACCCCCACCTGCTGGGCCAGGTCGAATCGCAGGATGTCCTGTATCAGGCCACCAAAATAGAACTGCAGCTTGCCGGGCACCATGGTGTAACGGATGTCGGCGGCAAATGCGGGCGTCGGTACCGAAACCGCGTCCGGCGACTCAAACAGGGAGTCTGTGCGCGCCCCCTTGTCTGCCTCCAGGGAGGATCCCGCCGACAGGTTACTGGCCCGGCGTATGCCGCCAACGCCCAGGTTCACCCAGCCGGACCAACCTTTCTCCTGCGGAATCGCAAACGGGTTCTGGGCCAGGGCGGCATTCGAGACGGCGCAGAGCAAGGCACCACAGAGATATATCTTTTTCATAACTCTTATAGATAGACGGTTTGGGCGGATTATTCTGTGCCGCAGCCATAGCTGCAATCGTATGGCAGCCGATTTCGCGCATTTTCACGTGATCTTCACACGATCTTCACGCCGGGTGCGGCAGTGCGATCCCTCAACCCGTTACATTTGTTCGAGCAATACCTGCAGGGTTTCACCGATGCTGGCGTTCAGCTTCAGGTCGAGCAGGTCATCGGCCCGCGTACGCCCCAGTGTCAGCGCGGCAATGGGCTTGCCCCATGCGTGTGCGTGGCGGCAAAAACGGAAGCCCGAGTACACCATCAATGATGAACCCACCACCAGCAGCGCGTCACTCTGCTGCAGCGCCCGGAGCGCCACATCCACGCGATCGCGCGGTACATTGTCCCCGAAAAACACGACATCCGGCTTCAGAATCCCGCCACAGTGTTCACAGTCAATAACAAGGAATTTGCTGAAGTCTAATTCCAGCTGTGCGTCACCATCAGGTGCCGCGCCCGCCTGATGCTGTAGAAATGAGGGGTTCATCGCAGCGCTGTGGTCGTGTATCCGCTGCCGCTCACTACGCGCACCGCAACCCATGCACACCACTTCGTCCGCGCGACCAT
Organism: Biformimicrobium ophioploci; assembly: GCF_030270605.1. GTDB lineage: Bacteria > Pseudomonadota > Gammaproteobacteria > Pseudomonadales > Cellvibrionaceae > Biformimicrobium > Biformimicrobium ophioploci. Next base: position 240,669 of record NZ_BSYJ01000003.1, on the reverse strand, counting down.
GCAGGTCCAGTACTTGTCGGGTGCCGGCCCGCTGGTGCAGGCGATCCACATTCTGGGTCACCAGTAGCTCCAGGTGCCCGCGCTGTTCAATCTCAGCCAGGTGGTGATGCCCGGCGCTTGGCTGCGAGGTACTCAGCAGCGGCCAACCCAGCAGGCTGCGCCCCCAGTAGCGTCGGCGCGCTTCCTCGCTACCCATAAAGTCCTGGTGCTGAACCGGCGGCGGGTTTTTCCAGACGCCACGCTCGTCACGATAGGCAGGAATGCCCGAATCGGTACTGATGCCAGCACCGGTCAGGACCAGCAAACGCCTGTGGCGGCCAATGAAGTTGGCCAGCTGCTGACCGGCCTCGTCCGGCGGCAGTCGATCAGTACCCGCGAAGTTGGTGCCGCCAGGATTATTCGGTATTCCAGCCAAGGGATTTCCTTTTAATTAATATCCCGCCTCTTAACTGTAGCGTCACATGGCGCTCTGGCGTGATATTCTCGCCCCGTTCAATAATAAAAACGAGGATCCACCATGGAACACGCATTCGCAGATATCAACTTTGCTGCCGTTTTCGTTGCGGCTTTTTCAGCCTTTATCGTCGGCGGCATCTGGTATGGCCCGCTGTTTTCAAAGCCCTGGATGGCGGAAACCGGAATGACCGAGGAAAAGGCCCGGCAGGGGCACCCGGCCATCACTTTCGGTCTGAGCTTTATCCTGATGCTGATTGCGGCCACCGCGCTGGCCATGATTCTGGGCAAGAAGAGTATCGTTGCCGGCATTATCCACGGCATTCTGCTGGCCGTCGCTTTCGTGGCAACCACCATGGGGGTCAACGACCTGTTCGAAAGACGCTCCTTCAAACTCTGGTCCATCAATGCCGGCTACAACCTGGTGGCGTTTACGTTGATGGGCGCGATACTCGGAGCCTGGCACTAAACTCAATCCTCGACGGTTGACGCCTCCCTGGCGTCAACTCTCCCTCCCCTGACGCCCCGGCCGCACATCACCCTTGCCATCCCCGAAATACTGTATATATTCACAGTACCGTTATTAACTGAGCCCTACCTGTGCCCCGATGCTCTGGCTGTGTACCCGTTTTCCCCTGCTGCCACTGGCGGTCTTTGCCGCCGAGCGCAGCGCCCGTCCCACCGCGATTGCGGCCGGGCAGCGCGTGGTCATGGCCAATGCCGCGGCCCTGGAAGCCGGTATAGAAGCGGGATTACTGGTCAGCCGGGCACGCAGCCTGCACCAGGCCCTGCAGGTGATACCGCAAGAACGTGAACGCGAGCAGCAGGCACTGGAGCGCCTTGCCACCTGGAGCTATCGCTTTACCCCCCAGGTCAGCCTGCGCCAGCCGGATGCCCTGCTGCTGGAAATAGGCTCCTGCCTGCGCCTGCACGGCTCGCTGGAAACCTTCTGGCAGCGCTTTAGCAGTGGTCTTGCTGAGCAGGTCAGCGCACCTGTGTTCGGCCTCGCCCACAGTCCGGAAGCCGCCAGCCTGCTTAGCCTGCATGACCCCGAGTCGCCGCTGGCCTGCTGGCAACCTGACACACAGGCACTGGACCGGGAAAAGCTGCTGCAGCGCCTGCGGGCACTGCCGGTGGACAGCCTCGACTGCAGTGCGCGGGTGCGCAAACAGTTGCACGGCATGGGCCTGCGCCAGCTCGGCGCAATACTGCGCCTGTCGCGCGCACAGGTGGGCAAACGGTTCGGCAAGGAATTCTGCCGCTATCTGGACCGCATCGACGGGAGTGAAACCGATCCACAACCGCTGTTCGCCCCTCCGGAGGTATTCCGGCAGGAAGTCCAGATCGGCCACAGTCTCACCTCCACCGAGCAGATGCGCTTCCCCATGGGGCGCCTGCTGGGCTATCTGGAAGATTACCTGCGCGTGCGCCAGCTGCTGTGCGGCCGGCTGCACTGGACCTTTATCAGTGCCGACAAACAATCGCGCGAGCTGGCCGTGGACCTGGCGCAACCGGGTAACGACCGGGAAACCTTTGCCAGCCTGAGCCAGCTCAAACTGGAGCAGCAGCGCTTCCCCGACGGAGTGGAAACCATTCGCCTGCACAGCGATGCATTCAGCCCGGTTGCCGACCAGTCCCTGCTGGGCGCGTCCGACCTGTTCCCGGATCCGGCACAGCAACAGGCGCTACAGCAGGAGAAGTTGCGGCGCCTGGCGGACAGGCTCAACGCCCGTCTCGGCAGCGGCGCCGCAATGCAGTTTGCACTGGTGGAGAACCATGTGCCGGAACTGTCGTGGGAAGAGCGGCCGTTTCCCATCAGCAGCGGCAAGGCCCGGGCAGAGATCGCCATCGAGACACTGCCGCCGCGGCCGCACTGGCTGCTGCCTAAACCCGAGCTGCTGCCATTGCGGGATGACAAGCCCTGGTACAACGGACCGCTGACCCTGGTAGAAGGGCCGGAACGGATCGACGGTAACTGGTGGCAGGCTCGCTGCGCGCGGGACTATTACATCGCGGCAACTGAAGACGGCGGCCTTTACTGGATCTTCCAGCACCTGGGCAACCGACGCTGGTTCCTGCACGGCGTGTTTGCGTAGCGAGCACTGGCTATGTCATACGCAGAGCTCCATTGCCTGAGCAACTTCACCTTCCTGCACGGCGCCTCGCATCCCGAGGAGCTGGTGCGGCGCGCCGCAGAACTCGGCTACAGTGCCATCGCTATTACCGACGAATGTTCCCTGGCCGGCGTAGTGCGCGCGCACAATGAAGCCAAGGTACACGGCATCAAGCTGCTGATCGGCAGCACCTTTCGCCTGCGTGAAGAAACCAGCATTGCCGTGCTTGCGCAGAACCGCGGCGGCTATGCGGCGCTGTCACAGCTGATCACCCGCGCGCGCCGGCGCAGCCCCAAGGGCGAGTATGAACTTGGGTTAAAAGACCTGAAAAAACATCTGCGCAACTGCCTTGTGATCTGGCTGCCGGAGCGACACCGGCTGGATGAAGAAGCAGCGCTGGGCGCACAGCTGGCGCAGTGGTTTCCCGGCAGGATGTGGGTAGGTGCCCACCTGCACTGGCACCATAGCGAGCAGGAATACCTGGAGTCGCTGTACGGGCTTGGCACCCTGCTGGAAGCACCGCTGGTGGCCTGCGGCAATGTGCATATGCATATTCCTGCGCGCAAGCCGTTGCAGGACGTGCTGACCGCCATCCGCCACAACACCAGCGTCGAACAGCTTGGCCACAGGCTCATGGCCAATGCCGAACACTACCTGCGCCCGCGGCAATTGCTGCAAAGCCTTTACCCGAAAAAGCTGCTGCAGGAAACCACACGGGTTGCCGCACAATGCAATTTCTCTCTCGACACCCTGCGCTACGAGTATCCGGGGGAAGTAGTCCCGGAGGGCAAAACGCCATCGGAGTACCTGCGCGAACTGGTGGAAGATGGTGCGCAACAGCGCTGGCCGGAAGGCACTGCAGACAGCGTGCGCCAGCTGATTGAAAAGGAACTGGCGCTGATCGCAGAGCTGCAATACGAGCATTATTTCCTCACTGTATACGACATAGTCCAGTTCGCCCGCAGCCAGCAGATCCTCTGCCAGGGGCGCGGCTCCGCTGCCAACTCCGCTGTGTGTTACTGCCTGTTTATCACCAGCGTCAACCCGGCGGAAAGTTCACTGCTGTTTGAGCGCTTTATCTCCCGTGAACGCGACGAGCCGCCAGATATCGATGTGGACTTCGAACACGAGCGGCGCGAGGAAGTCATTCAGTACATCTATCGCAAGTACGGCCGCGAGCGTGCCGCCCTCGCCGCAACGGTCATCAGCTATCGCGCCCGCAGTGCCGTGCGCGACGTGGGCAAGGCGCTCGGCCTCGGCGAGGAACTGGTGGCGCAGCTGGCCCGCTCACTGTCGTGGCGCAGGAACCCCGCCCTGCTGAATGAAAAACTGCAGGAAGCCGGCATCGATCTGCAATCCCGCATCGCCCAACAGTTTGTGGCACTGGTGGAGGAGATCGTCGGCTTCCCGCGCCACCTGTCGCAGCATGTGGGCGGTTTCGTGATTGCCAAAGACACCGTCAGCGCGCTGGTGCCGGTGGAGAACGCGGCCATGGAAGACCGCACCATCATCCAGTGGGACAAGGACGACCTGGAATCACTCAAGCTGCTGAAAGTAGACGTGCTGGCACTGGGTATGCTGAGTGCGATTCGCAAGAGCCTCGGCTACATATCCGGTTACCTGGGCAGGCCATTCGAGCTGGCGCAGATACCGCGCGACGACAAACCTACCTACGACATGCTGTGCGAGGCAGACAGCATCGGCGTGTTCCAGGTGGAGTCGCGTGCACAGATGAGCATGCTGCCGCGGCTGCGCCCGCAGTGCTTCTACGACCTGGTAATCGAAATCGCCATTATCCGCCCGGGCCCGATTCAGGGGGGCATGGTGCATCCCTTCCTGCGTCGCCGCCAGGGACTGGAAAGCCCGGAGCAGGACGAGAATTATCTCAAATTGCGCAATGTACTGGCGCGCACCCTCGGTGTGCCAATTTTCCAGGAACAGGTGATACAGATCGCCATGGAAGCTGCCGATTTTTCTGGCGGCGAAGCCGACCAGCTGCGCCGCGCTATGGGTAGCTGGGGCAAGAACGGCAACCTGCTGCACTACCGCCAGAAACTGATCGACGGCATGCTCGCCAACGGCTACAGCGAAGACTATGCCGGGCGCCTGTTCGAGCAGATGAAAGGCTTTGGCGATTACGGCTTCCCCGAATCCCACTCCGCGAGCTTCGCCCTGCTGGCCTATGCCTCTGCGTGGATCAAGCGGCATCACCCCGCGGCATTTTTCTGCGGCCTGCTCAACAGCCTGCCAATGGGCTTCTATTCCGCATCACAGCTGATCCAGGATGCGCGCCGCCACCATGTGGAAATCCTGCCGGTGTGCGTCAACCACAGTGACTGGGACCATACCCTCATCGCCACCAGCAACCCGGGCAAACCGCAGCTGCGCCTCGGCCTGCGCCTGGTGCGCGGGCTCGCCAGGCAGGCCGCAGAAACACTGCTCACCGCACGCGGCACAACGCCCTTCGCAAGTATCGGCGATCTCAACAATCGCTGCCGTGCCGGTAGCTATCGGCTCAGTAGCCGCGACCTCGACTGCCTTGCCCACGGTGATGCCCTGCACAGCCTCAGCGGCCACCGCCACCAGAGCCAGTGGGAAGTCAGCGCCATCGAGGAGTCGCGCCCGCTACTGGTGGAGGATGGCCCGCTGCACGATGGCAGTTACCTGCCGACACCACTGGAGGTGGAAGAAGTGAGTGCAGACTATCAGCACCTGGGGCTCAGCCTGCGCCGCCACCCTCTTGCATTGTTACGTACGCAGCACCCGTTCAGCCGCTGCACCCGTGCAGCGGATCTGGCGAAACTGACGCACGGGCGTTTCGTGCGGATTTGCGGCCTGGTGACCTGCCGCCAGCGTCCGTCGACTGCCGCCGGGGTACTGTTTATGACACTGGAAGATGAAACTGGTAACAGCAACATCGTGGTCTGGGAGGGTGTGCAGGAGCGGCACCAGCGGGAAATCCTGCGCGGCAAGCTGTTGCTGATCAAGGGTACGGTACAGCGTACCGAAAGCCGCTTTGCCGACGGTGTGGAAACCACGCCGGTAATCCATGTGGTGGCAGGCAATATCCAGGACCTGAGCGACAGGCTCACACTGGATGTTCAATCACATGATTTTCACTGAATCAGCCAACCCGATCACTGCTCTGCCACCTCGGCACGCATCTGCTCACCGAATTCAGCCAGGCGCTGCATATAGATTTGCTTGCTCTCGTCAGTGTCTGCAAGCGTCACCGCGGTCCGAAAATCCTCTCTGGCCTGGTCATAGCGGCCAAGCTGGTGATTTACCTTGCCGCGCAGGAAGTGCAGGCGATGATCCTCGGGAATCTTGCGCAGGGCGCGCTGCAGGTTGCTACGGGCCGTGCGGTAGTCACCCGCCTCGAATGCCTGCTCTGCCAGGTGATAGAGATAAAACGGGTTGCGCTGGCGATGGAAAACCACCATCTGCGCATAGGCATCAGCCTCGGCAAAGCGCCCCTGCGCGCGATAGAGTCGCTCCAGGTTACTCATCGCCAGCAGGTTATCCGGCCGGATAAGCAACGCCTGGCGATAGCTCTGCTCAGCAGGGCCTTGTTTGCCACTGCGGCTATAGAGGCCGCCCAGGTTCACCCAGAAATAACTGTTGCCCGGGTTGAGGTCCAGCGCCTTGCGCATATTCAGGAACGCCAGCTCCGGCTGCCCGCGGTTCATGGCCTCTACCCCGCGATTACTGTAGTAATAGGCAAATGCCTCGCGGTCGGTCAGGCGCCACTGTGGATAGGTGGCGTCATAGGCGGCGAGGTTGAAATCCATTACCCGGCGGCCGTGCGGCTGCTCCACCACCACATTGATGTGCTGGTAGGTCACAAAACTGCGGTCGTCCTGCCCCCAGGTCGGCGGTACCTCGACAAAGTTGTAATAGGCGTTGGTGCCCAGCTCCCGCGACAGCGCCACCATCATGTTCGCGAACGACATGCAGTTACCAACCCGGCTATCGAAGGTCTCACTGGCCGGAAAGGTCTGGGAAGCGTCGTATTGCATATTGAAACGGCCCCGGCCCCAGGTCCGTAGCAGGCGATTAAGGCGGGTATGCGGGGAGGCATCCGGGGAGATGGTATCGAGGAAGCCCCGCATCTCCGGGGAGAGCTGCAGCACAGGGTCCGCCGGCAGCTCGGCAGAAGTCACCTCACGCCCCAGCAGTGCCTCGCCGCTCAGCAGGTAACCCGCATCCACGGGCTCCTGGATCACAGGCTGGCGCGGGTTGGCGCAGCCACTGAGCAAGGCACAGCAAAGCAGGACGAGGACCAGCCCCTTCAAATTATTCTCCCGGTTGTCATACAGCTCATACAACGACAAAAAGGCACACCACAAGACTGTACATTTATTGAGCGGGCAATTGCAATCCCCTCCTCGAGCGTCCCGGTACATGCCCGGGTATTCGGCCACCCACAAAAAAGGCCGCTGTCTCCAGCGGCCTTCTCGATCATCCGGGTGTCAGAGGGATCAGGCTGCGGAGCCTGAAGCGCCTTTCACGCCAGCCTGGGTTCCCTCACTTCGGGCTTCCCAAGACTTGGACTTGAGGCTGATCAGGGCGATCACCGCACCGATACCAATACTGAAGATCGCGATCTGCAGGTACAGGTTCGGCAATGTAGAAACATTCTCCGGGTCAAAGTTACCTGCAAGCAGACCGGCGATTACGTTACCGATAGAGTAAGTCAGTACGAACACACCCATCATCTGGCCGGCAAAACGGCGCGGGGACAGCTTGCTCACTGCACTCAGCGCTACCGGGCTCAGGCACAACTCACCCACCGTGTGCAGGAAGTATGTGGCTACCAGCCAGTAAGGTGCCACCTTGAGGCCAGCTGCCGCCTGCTGGGCGGCGAAAAACATAACGATGAAGCCAGTAGCCATGATCATCAGGCCGACTGCACACTTGAGGGTGTACGACGGGGAGATCATGCGCTTACCCAAGTTGATCCACAGCGCGGCAAAGAAGGGCGACAGAATAATAATCGTAAGCGGGTTAATATTCTGGAACCAGCTCACCGGTACCTCGAAGGAACCGATCATGCGGTCGGTGAAATCCTGGGTGAATAGAGTCAGAGATGAACCTGCTTGCTCGAAACCGGACCAGAAGCAGGCCGAAGCCACACAGACCAGGAACAAAGCCCACATGCTTTTTTTCTCAGCCTCGCTAAGGCCACCACCAAAATAGATATAGCCGAAGTAGAGAAGGAAAATTGCAGTGAACGCATAGGCTACATACTCGGCCATAGCTACGGGGTTAATAGTGATTACTCCCGCCATGGTAAGGCCGGTGATCGCCACCGCAGTAGCAACGACGGCCCAAATCACGCTCCATGCCTTTTTAGCACCTGCAGCACTCATCGGGTGCTCCGGCTCAAGACTGGCATCGCCCAAGTTACCGATAGTCTTGCGATACTGGATCAGGCCGATTGCCATACCCACGGCCGCTGCACCGAAGCCCCAGTGCCAACCAACTTTCTCACCCAATGTGCCTACGACCATGTAGCCAATGAATGAACCGATGTTGATACCCATGTAGTACAAGGCGTAGCCGCTGTCCCGGCGCACATCATCAGGCTGGTATAGGTGACCGACCAGAGCACTGATATTGGGCTTGAGCAGGCCGGTACCAGTCGCAACGAGAATCAGGCCGACAAAGAAAGTGCTTTCACTCGGAATGGCCAGAACAATATGGCCGCACATGATAATGATGCCGCCGTACCATACGGTGCGCTGGCCACCGAGCAGGCGGTCAGCAATCCAGCCACCCGGCAGGCCGAGGAAGTACACCGCACCGGTGTAGAGGCCATAGATGGCCGCGGCTGCAGCTGCGGTGAATGCGAGGCCTTCTCTCTGCAGACTGGCGGTCATAAACATGACCAACAGGGCGCGCATACCGTAGTAGCTCATGCGCTCCCACATCTCAGTGAAAAATAGGGTGGATAGCCCTTTCGGGTGACCGAAGAAGCCCTCGGTGTTCTGGTGTGCATTCGACGACATAAGCTGAATCCCACTTGTTATTAAAATTTATTGCTGCGTCCGCGCTCAACCGGCGTCCGGCTTTCAAGAACAAAACCCCCCGAGTGTAACAGCTGGGGGATTGTCAGGCGAATCGTTGCAATTGAAACCGCCAAGTCCCGTATCCCGGTGACTGTCAGGGTATCAGAGGGACCATCTCGGCATAAAATTTACACACACAAGCCGAGTGGTTATTTTTCAGCGCTGCCGGAATCACCTTGCAGGTCGGTCAGCGTGAAATGGTGGCTGGAGATATGGAAACCTTCCCGCAGGTAAAAACCGTGCGCGGCAAACCGCTGCACACCGGAGTCGAGGTGCAGTTCGACACAATCGTTTTCGCGCCCGAACTGCTTCAGCCAGCTGATCAGTAGCTTGCCCGCACCACCCGATCTGCAGTGCTCCGCAGTTACCAGATCGTCAACGTAGATATGCTTACCCCAGGCGAGTTTGCGCGAAATGACAAACCCGGCCGCTGCGACGACCTCCCCCGCATGCTTCACGTACGCCACCCGATATCCTTCTGCCAGCTGTTCGAGCACGGCTTCTCTTATGGACTCCAGCGTGTATTGCGGGCGCAATTCCAGCAACACGGTACAGACCGGGTCCAGGTCCCGGCCCCCATCCAGCAAAAATACTTCCATATTTCTCACGCGCGCTCCCATCTCTGCTCCCTGTGACACACGGACAATCATCCACGCACCTGCACGGCCCATCAAGGCATCAAAGAGGATTGCTGTGGTAGTCGTTTTCCCATGACCTATGTGGCACCATCCCGAGCAGAGATGATCAACCGGAAATACAGTTAAAGCAATGCAGATCTGGGTCGATGCCGATGCCTGCCCGGTACCGGTAAAAGAAGTTCTTTTTAAAGCGGCGCGCCGCACGGAAACCCTGGTGACCTTTGTGGCCAACCACACGTTGTCCATTCCCCCGTCGCCGTTCCTTAAATTCCTGCAGGTCGAGAAAGGCTACGACATTGCCGACAACGAAATTGTCAGGCGGGCACAGGAAGGCGACCTGGTGATCAGCGGCGATATCCCCCTGGCCGCAGAGGTGATCGAGAAAGGAGCACAGGTCATCAATACCCGCGGCGAGCGCCTGACCAAAAACAACATCGGCGCACGCCTCAACATGCGCGACTTTATGGAAACCATGCGCTCAAGTGGCGTCCAGTCCGGCGGTGCGCCACCCTACAGCCCCCAGGACAAACAGGCATTCGCCAACCAGCTCGACCGGATGCTCGCGCAGAAGCGCTGATTTGCGTAGTGCTGTGTAATTGACAACCAGTAAGGCGCTGCCGAATATTTGAACGGTACAATAAAATGAGGGAGACACCTCAATGCCTTACAAAACCGCACATTATTGGTTACTGGCGCTAATACCCGTCACGGTCATTGCATTCTGGCCATCTTACTTTGGCCGGCTGGGCACCGCGAACTACGTCCACCATTGGCACGGCATCACCGGAACAGCCTGGATCCTCCTGCTTGCGGCACAAAACTGGCTGGCTACCCGAAAAAACTTTAATGCTCACAAGCAGTTAGGCCTAACACTATTCGTGCTTGTTCCTTTGCTGATCGGATCCTTTGCCCTGGTATCCCACCTGGGCGCAGTCAGGTTCGCCGCCGGGAGCCCGTTTTATGCACAAGTCGGCATGCCGTTGCTGACCGCCGATATTCTTTATGTTTTCGCTACCGCGCTGCTGGTCTATCTGGCGCTTAAGTTCCGCCGGAATGTGAAGCTTCACTCGGCACTAATGCTCAGCACCGTCATCGCCATGATCTCGCCGATTTTTGCCCGCCTGCTTGGCAACTATGTGCCGGGTCTGCTGGTCACAGGGCTCGAAACGCTGTATCGCTTCGAGTACAACGTACTACTGAGCATGGCCCTGGCGGTAGGGATTACAATTTTCCTGTACCTGCGCAACAGGAAGGATGGCTGGCCATGGCTACTCGCCGGTGCGATCACGCTTTTCTCCTATATCCTTTTTTGGACTCTGGGGCGTACCGATGCCTGGAAAGACATGATGATGGCATTAAGCAATGTGTCCGCCATTGCTGTCTTTGCCTTCGGGACCGTACTGGGGATGATTGCCTGCATGGCAGGCTGGTTGGCAGCTACCCGTCAACCCGGGGCCGCGCCCGCGGCAGCCTGAAAAAATCACGCGTTTCTAGATATTACTGAGGAGAAAGCGCAGGCCAATCAGGAACAGCAGCAGGCCAAACAGCTTTTTCAATACCTCCGGGGACAGGCTGTGGGCCAGCTTAGCCCCGACCTTGGCCATCACGCTGCTGGTGATGACTATCCCCAAAAATGCCGGCCAGTAGACATAGCCACTGCTCCAGGCCGGCAGTGCCGGGTTGTCCCAACCCTGCACCATAAAGCTCAATGTGCCGGATATTGCGATGGGCAAACCACAGGCAGCCGAGGTGGCAACGGCGCGCTGCATGCGCACACGAAATCGGCTCAGCAGTGGCACCGTCAGTGAGCCACCGCCAATACCAAAGATGGCCGAGGCCCATCCGATCAGGCCGCTCGCACCCAGAACTACCGGTGCAGCCGGAATCTGCTCTTCACCATCGGCAGCGGCCGCGCGCCGCGACAGCCACATACGAATACCGATCGCTATGGCAAACACACCGATCAGCAACTGCAGCTTCGCGCCGGGAATATAATCCGCGGTGATGCCACCGAGCCAGGAGCCTACAAAAATCGCCGGCGCCATGCGCCGAAACAGGGGCCAGTCCACCGCACCCTTGAGGTGATGCGCGCGAATGGAGCTGAGGGAGGTGATGATAATGGTCGCGAGGGAGGTGCCCACTGCCATATGTGTCAGGACAGCACTGTCGAATCCCTGCGCGCTAAATGCCAGCACCAGCGCCGGCACAACGATCAGGCCCCCGCCCACACCAAAAAGGCCCGCGATCAGGCCGGCGGCGATACCGACACCGAGATAGATCAGTAATATTTCCACAGGCCTTCCCTTCCCGTTACCGCAATCGGCGAATATTGAATGACGCGGCTACTCGACCGTGAGCCAGGCGAAGCCCTGCTCCTGGCACGCATAAATGCAGTTGGCTGCTGCTTCCGCAACCTCTGCCAGCGCCTTCTGCGCGACTTCAATACTGTTATTTTTCTCACTGATATGGGCAACCACCAGGTGCTGCAGATGACTGCTGCCAGTCCGGTGCAGGAATCCGGCTGCCTGCTGGTTGCTCAGGTGCCCGTAGGCGCCGCCGACCCGGCGCTTGAGTGACGGTGGATAAGGCCCGGCCGCCAGCATCTGCGGGTCGTGGTTGGCCTCCAGCACCAGCGCATCGCAACGGCCGAAATGCGCCTCGACGTGCGGCGTGACAGTTCCCAGGTCTGTGAGCAGTCCCACTGACTTGCCGGCACAGGCGAACACATACTGCGCTGCCTCGCGCGCATCGTGTGGCACTGCCACAGGCGTGACCTCGATATCACCAACACTGAACGGTTCATGGCCCTCGATCAGGTGCAGCTGCGGCAGCTTGCCGATATCACGCGCACGGAAAGTACCCGGCGTCATGTAAACAGGAATACCGTACTTGCGCGCAAGCGGCGCGACACCGGAAAGGTGGTCACTGTGTTCGTGGGTGACGACAATCGCAGACAGGTCTTCAGGCGACGCCCCGAGCCGCGCCATGCGCCGCTCGGTTTCCTTGATGGTAAAACCACAATGCGCCAGCAGCAGCTGGCCGGAGGACTCGACCAGCGTGCCATTACCGCGACTGCCGCTGCCAATAGAGGCAAAGCGAAGCGTCATCGACAGATCAAATCAGGTTACGGCGAATCTCGGACAGCAACTTGGCTGCCTTGTTCCGGGAAATCGGCATACCGCGGGTATCGCGCACCCGCACCTCGATATTGCTGGTGCCCTGGTACATGAACACGATATAGCCCGGGATATCCCGCTGGGTTTTCACGTCCTGCTCCGGCACCGCCAGCATGGCTTCAGGGTCGATGTTCGCCAACAGTTCCGGCAGGGTCAGGTTGGTATCCGCCGGGATCTCTTTGTTGTCGCGACGGAACACACCGGAGAACCAGCCATCCTCTTCTTCTGACAGGCGCGATTCGTCGTAGCTCACGTAGAAGATATGGATATCGGAATCATCCAGGTGGGTGCGGAAAGCACCGTTGTTCAGGGAGTGGGAAACTGTTGCCCAGGCGCGACGCATGCGCAGCGCCATCGCCAGGTATGGCTCCTGTCCGCGCGGTTCTGCCAGGCGCACCTTGTTGGCCGTATTGCCGCCAATCGCGCGCGCCACCAGGGAAGCAGAAGCTGCACCGCCCGCATCCGTAGTCGCCAGTGAGGACGACAGTTCGTCGATCATCCAGCCCTCACGCTCGGGATTGTCGGACTTGCGCGGCCAGTCGACGCGGACACTGTCCGGCATGTCATTGGAAACACTGTGGTGCAGCACATGGATCTCAGTGGTATCCGGCTGAACGCCCTCTTCAATCTGGAGGCGGTACTTGTCCTTGTTGGCGGTATCGTCCTTGAAGCGCAACCAGCCGGTTTCCAGCGTGCCGGCACTGGCATCAGCAGCGGCCAGCGGCAGTTTTGCGGAGCTGAGGAAATAACGCACCTGCGGCCACACCTCTTCCGGCGGCTGGTTTACCAGAACCCAGCGGCTGGTGCCCAGCTTCTGGATCTTGACCCGGTCGATCATCACATTGACGGCCAGCGGCTGCGGGCGCGGCACCTCGAAGTCCTCTGCCTGACGACTCTGGTCAGCTACCAGAGGCACCTCGTAAAGTTCTTCCTGGGCCGCGGTTTCGACCCCGGCCGGCAGTGCCAGCGGTGGCAGGGTGCTGGCACGCAGGTAGTCGTTACTCTTGTCCCGGAACAGGCCCTCTTCGCCAAACAGTGCTCCACAACCGCTTGTCGACACAGCCAGGGCCGCCAGCGCAGCACTCGTCAGAATTCTCTTCATTATTTTTACCTAATTTTCGTTCCGGGACGGCAGACCTTGCCGACCTTAAAGTACGCCCGCCTGGCGCATTGCCTCTCGTACAGGCTCATGGAATTGCTCTGACAAAGGTGTCAGTGGCAGGCGGATACCGGCCGGCATCCTGCCCATTTCCTGCAACGCCCATTTAACCGGTATCGGGTTGGACTCCAGAAACAGGTTTTGGTGCAGTTGCGCGATTCTTTTATTGATAGCACGGGCCGTTTCGGCGTCACCGCCAATGGCCGCCTCGCACATCTGCGAGACCGCTGCCGGCGCCACATTCGCGGTGACACTGATGTCACCCTTGCCACCCATCAGCATCAGTTCGACTGCGGTAGCGTCATCCCCGGAAATCACCACAAAGTCGGCCGGCGCCGCCTCAATCAGGCTGCGTGCCCGCTCAAGGTCACCGGTGGCTTCCTTGATACCGACAATATTGGGCACCCCAGCCAGTCGCAGCACGGTCTCCGGCAACATGTCCACGGCGGTACGGCCGGGCACGTTGTACAGGATCTGGGGAATATCCACCGCTTTCGCCACGGCGAGGTAGTGCTGGTACAGGCCTTCCTGGGTCGGCTTGTTGTAATACGGGGTTACCAGCAGGCAACCGTCGGCACCGCATTTCGCCGCCGCCTCAGTCAGCTCGATCGCCTCCTGGGTAGCGTTGCCGCCAGTACCGGCAATCACCGGAATACGCCCTGCGGCCTGGTCGACCACGTGGCGAATCACCTCCAGGTGCTCGTTCACATTGAGAGTCGCGGATTCACCGGTGGTTCCCACCGCAACAAGCGCGTGGGTTCCCTGCTCTATGTGCCATTCAACCAATTTATGCAGGCTTTCCCAGTCGATTGAACCGTCTGCATGCATTGGTGTGACCAGGGCCACCATACTCCCTGAAAACATCGCGAATTTCTCCCGGAAATCAGGCCCGGGCTTCTGCCCCGGGCGGCTATAAAGGCGCAATGTTACTGACAGGCATCATTGCGCACAAGCTGGTTACTTTTTGGACGATACCACCGCCTTTTCACGCTCCCTGGAGCGGCGGCGCTTGCGCTTGCGTTTGGGCAAACCGTAAACATCGGCCTCCCCCTCCGGGCGGGTCTTGAAGCGCCGGTGCACCCACATGTACTGCTCCGGCAGCTCACGCAGGCGCGCCTCAACGAATCGGTTTACGCTGCAGGCATCAAGGTACTCATCCCCGGACGGAATATCTTCCAGCTGCGGGTACACCCGCAGGCAGTACCCGCGCCCCTGCGGCAGGCGCTCGACACAGTAGGGCACCACCGCAGCCTTGCCGGCGCGGGCAAAGCGCGAGGTACCGGTAACCGTGGCCGCCTGTATGCCAAACAGCGGCGCGAATACACCCTGCTTGATCCCGTAATCCTGGTCCGGCGCGTACCAGACCGTGCGCCCGCCCTTGAGGGCGCGCATCATGCCGCGCACATCCTCGCGCGGGTATACACGGGTGGAGCGGCTGTGCTTCTCCCGGCCCTTGCGCTGCACGTAGTCATACACCGGATTCTTGTGGGCGCGGTACATGCCGTCGATGGCAAAGCGGGAGTTCAGGTAGCCGGCGCCGATTTCCAGGGTGGTGAAGTGCATCGCCAGCAACACCACCCCCTGCTCCCTGCCCTCCAGGTGCTCGGCGCCTTCCAGGGTAAAGAGTTTCTGGATCCACGCCGTGCTGCGGAACCAGGCCATGCCGGTTTCCATCAGCGCGATACCCATGGAATCGAAATTCGCGTGTAGCAGCTGTGCCCGCTCCTCATCCGACTTTTCCGGGAAACACAGCGCCAGGTTGCGTTCGGCGATCACCCGGCGGCGCTTGGCAAACTTTTGCATGAAGCGCCCGAGCTGGCGCCCCAGGCTCAGCTGCCAGCCATAAGGCAGGTGGGCAACCAGCACCCAGAGGCCGATGGCCAGCCAGGTAAACCAGTATCGGGGATGCAGGAGTGCGGGGGTGAAATGGGGTCTATCCATGAAAGGCAGGGTTTCGCGCTATAAGAAAGCGCCGCATTATAGCCGCCAGCGGTCCCGGACTGAACTGCGGCGCCACGTCACCCTGCAACAATTATTGGCGCAGACGCGCGTCCAGCTGGTCAACTACCTCGCACCAGTCGGAATCCGACTCCAGTGCCTCCTGCAGGAAACTGCGCTGGGAATCGCTCCAGAACTCGGCACGCAGTAGCGAATCGCTGCTCTTGAGCTGGTGGGCGTCAATAAAGGCATCGATATCGCCATCTTCCGAGCCGAGACCCAATTGGGAAAACAGTTCGTTGATGGTGTGCTGGCTGGGCTCCACAGGTCACCTCCGTAGGGCTGCAAATTGAAACCCAACCAGTATAGCCAGACGAGCCAGCGTCTCCCGCTCGCACCGCCAGGAAGGTTACTCCTCCAGTAACGACCAGACCTCGTCGCCGAACAACCAGTGATCCCGCACCTGCTTGCGGGCAATGCCCTCCTTCTCAAGCTTGAGCAGGTGCGCCCAGAGCGAGTACTGTGCGACCGGGTGCAGGCGTGCATCGACATCGTCGTAAACATGCGGCGTGAGCCCTTTCAGGGAAACCGGGCCGTGCAGCGCCAGTTGCTCGCGCACCTTGCGCTCGCGCCCGAGGCGATGCTGGATCAGGGCATCGATGGTTTCATGTGGAGTCGGTATCAGGTTTCCGTGCCCGGGCGCCAGCGCTTCAAGCCCCAGTGTCTGTAACTTCCTGAGAGAATGCATATAGGCGTGCATGTCTCCGCTCGGCGGGATAATCACCACGGTCGAGCCCTGCATAATGTGATCGCCGGTGAAGAGGATGCCCTGCCTCTCGAGCAGGAAGCAGAAATGATTGGCGACATGCCCGGGCGTGGCGATCGCACGCAGTGCCAGGCCATCGATTTCAATGCTGGTACCGTCACTCAGGCAAATATCACACTGGAAAGTGGCGTCCTGGTGCCCATCGTTTGCCATTGGCGCGCCGATCAGGGAGGCACCGGTCTCCTGCGCGAGCGGCAGTGCCGAAGGAGAATGATCGCAGTGGGTATGGGTGACCAGTATCTTGCGGATAGGTACGTCACCTGCCGCAGCCAGGATCGCAGCGCGATGCCCGGCATTATCCGGCCCCGGATCCAGTACCAGCAGCTCCCGCTCACCAATCAGGTAAGTATTGGTGCCCGCACCAGTCATGGGGCCGCCATTTGGCGCAACGACCCGGCGCACACCCGGCGCCAGGATCTCCACAACACCCACTTCCCCAGCAGCACTTCCCATAACCAGCTCCCCCTTCCCCGGGACAAAAAAATACCCCGCAGGGCGAGGTATTGGAGATTCTATTTATTACAAACCGTAAAAGCGCACTTAGCCGAGCTTTTCCAGCACGGATTCCGGGATATCTGCGTTAGAGTAGACGTTCTGCACATCATCCAGGTCTTCCAGCATATCCACCAGTCCCATCACTTTTTCCGCACTGCCTTCATCGAGCTCGACAGTGGTGGACGGAATCATGGCGACTTCCGCATTTACCGGCTCGAAACCGGCCGCAACCAGGGCGTCCTTCACATTCAGGTAATCCTGGAATTCTGTGGTGACATCGATGCTGCCATCGTCATTGGTCACCACATCCTCGGCGCCGGCCTCCAGCGCGGCTTCCATCAGCTCGTCCTCATCGACCCCTTCACCGAAAGTGATCTGGCCCTTTTTGGAGAACAGGTAGGCAACGGAGCCATCGGTACCAAGGTTGCCACCACGCTTGGTGAAGGCGTGGCGCACTTCCGCCACAGTGCGGTTGCGGTTGTCTGTCAGGCACTCCACCAGAATGGCTACACCACTCACGCCGTAACCCTCGTAGGTCACCGCCTCGTAGTTATCTCCGTCCGCGTTGCCGGCACCACGGGCGACCGCCTTGTCGATGGTGTCACGCTTCATGTTGGCACCGAGCGCCTTGTCGATGGCGGCCCGCAGCGCCGGGTTGTCGTCCGCGTTGGGGCCGGCTTTCGCCGCGACAGTCAGCTCACGGATGATCTTGGTGAAGATCTTGCCACGCTTGGCGTCCTGGGCCGCCTTGCGATGCTTGATATTGGCCCATTTACTGTGGCCTGCCATAACAATCTCCTGGGATGCCGGCGCCTGTTCAGGAGGCGCCGGTCTTCATTTTCATGCGGGACTTACGCGCTGGTTTCTTCTTTCTGGCGCAGGCGAATACTGAGCTCGCGCAGCTGCTTGCTGTCTACAGCACCCGGGGCGTCGGTCATGACACAGGCGGCGCTCTGGGTTTTCGGGAAAGCGATCACATCGCGAATGGAATCGCTGTCCGTCATCAGCATTACGAGACGGTCCAGGCCAAATGCCAGGCCACCGTGTGGCGGCGCACCGTAGCGCAGTGCATCCAGCAGGAAGCCGAACTTCTCGCGCTGCTCCTGCTCGTCGATGCCGAGGATATCGAACACCACGGACTGCATCTGCTGGTCGTGAATACGGATGGAACCACCACCGAGCTCGCAACCGTTCAGCACCATATCGTAGGCGCGGGACAGTGCCACTTCCGGATTCGCTTTCAGCGCTTCCGGGGAACAGGAAGGCGCAGTAAACGGATGGTGCAACGGCGTCAGGCCACCCTCACCGTCGTCCTCGAACATCGGGAAGTCCACCACCCACAGCGGCGCCCATTCGCGCTCGTACAGGTTGAGGTCCTCACCAATCTTGCAGCGCAGTGCGCCCAGCGCCTCGGATACCACCTTGGCGGTGTCCGCGCCGAAGAAAATTACGTCGCCAGATTCAGCACCAACGCGGTCGAGAATGGCCGCACGCACATCGTTGGACAGGAATTTCACGATCGGCGACTGCAGACCGTTCTCCACATCCGCCACATCGTTGACCTTGATATAGGCCAGCCCCTTGGCGCCATAAATACCAACAAACTTGCCGTAATCGTCGATCTGCTTGCGGGTCAGCTTCTCATTGCCGCCGGCGACGCGCAGCGCCGCAACCCTGCCCTTGGGATCGTTGGCCGGGCCGGAGAACACCTTGAAATCGACCTCCTTCATCAGGTCCTTGATTTCCACCAGCTCCAGCGGGATACGCAGGTCCGGCTTGTCCGAGCCGTACCGCTCCATGGCCTCGGAGAACGGCATACGCGGGAACTCGCCCAGGTCGATGCCTTTCAGCTCCAGGAACAGCTTGCGCACCATGGCCTCGGTGACCGACATGATCCTGGCTTCATCCACGAATGAGGCCTCGATATCGATCTGGGTAAATTCCGGCTGGCGGTCAGCGCGCAGGTCTTCGTCGCGGAAGCACTTGGCAATCTGGTAGTAACGATCGAAACCGGAAACCATCAGCAGTTGCTTGAACAGCTGCGGCGACTGCGGCAGGGCGAAGAACTTGCCACCGTGGGTGCGGCTCGGCACCAGGTAATCTCGCGCGCCCTCCGGGGTTGCGCGAGTCAGGATCGGGGTCTCGATATCGAGGAAGCCCTCTTCATCCAGGAAATTGCGAATGGCGTTGGTCAGCTTGGAGCGGAAACGCAGGTTGTGCTGCATCTCGTCGCGGCGCAGGTCCAGGTAGCGGTACTTGAGCCGCACATCCTCACCTACGGAGGTGTGGGAATCCAGTTGGAACGGCACCGGCTCCGCCGCATTGAGGATTTTCAGTTCGGTGCCATAGACCTCGACTTCACCGGTCGCCATATTCGGGTTCACGGTTTCCGGGGAGCGCGCACGCACACGGCCGGTCACTTCCAGCACATACTCATTGCGCACCTTGTCGGCCTGGGCAAAGTGTTCAGCGGCATCCGGGTCAAAGACCACCTGCAGGATGCCCTCGCGGTCGCGAAGGTCGATAAAAATAACCCCGCCGTGGTCCCTACGGCGATCAACCCAGCCGCACAAGGTGATTTCGCGGTCTATGTCCGTTGCGCGGATGTCGCCACAGTAGTCGCTGCGCATTGAGTTGGCTTCCTTATATATCTTTCGGTTTTACTTAATCGGTACCGGTCTTGGCAGGGGCACTACCCTTGCTGTCACCGGCCAGGTTTTTCCTGTTACTGCTCTTGAAGTCGGTTTCATACCAACCGCCGCCCTTGAGGCGGAAACCGGCGGCTGAAACCAGCTTACCCAGCTCCGGCTTGTCGCAGGAAGGGCAGTCCTTCAGGGGAGCGTCGCTCATGCGCTGCAGCGCTTCGAGCCTGTGCCCGCAGGCCTTGCATTCATATTCGTAAATTGGCATTGCTACCTCGAACCTGATCATTCCGACCTAAAGACCCGGCTCTGCGGCCGCCTTCCAGACAGGCGCGGCGGTGGCCGGGGGGCGCAGATTATACATGAGGCGATCGCGCAGACGAAGGTACCGCAGCGGCAAATATCCGGCAAAACACCCCTCAAATAACAGGAAATGCTGACCGGCGCACCGGCCCCGATGCAGGAGCCTGATGGCCGGCGAGTCTGCCCGCAGCTCGCTTCTTCGCCAGATTGGGATATTTTTGCCCGAAAAAGCGCTGCTTTTCCGAAAAAAAGCACTTTTTCCCCTTGTTTTTAAGGTGCAAGCAAAAAAAATCCATATATACTTGCGGAAATTGCGCGATCTCAGGGGTGCGCAATTGGATATAACTCTACAAAAAAAGGAATATCATCATGGCCGCTCGTAAATCTGCCAAGAAAGCACCAGCCAAGAAAAAAGCTGCAGCCAAGGCTCCAGCCAAGAAGGTCAAGGCTATCTCCGAGAAGTTCACCAAGACCCAGATCCTCACCCAGATCGCAGAGAATACTGAACTGACCAAGAAGCAGGTTCAGTCTGTCCTGGACGAGCTGACCGACGTGATCCACGGCCACATCAAGAAGCGCTCCGTTGGCGAGTTCGCACTGCCGGGCCTGATGAAAATCTCTACCGTCAAGAAGCCGGCCAAGAAGGCCCGCAAGGGTATCAACCCGTTCACCGGTGAAGAGACCGTATTCAAGGCCAAGCCGGCCAGCATTCAGGTCAAGATTCGCCCGCTGAAGAAGATGAAGGAAATGGCCGAGTCCTGATACGGCATATTCCAGGCATTTCCAAAGCCCCGCCTGCGCGGGGCTTTTTCGTTTCAGGCCTGCGCCCGCAGAGACACTCTCCGAGAGCCCCTTTAAGACGCTCTTAGAGACAACCGGCGCTTAAATGGCCGCAGGCCTGTACCGCCGCGACCTCGCTGCGTAAAATGGCAGCCGATTTCCCCCTATTAAAAGAAGCAGTCAAACCGATTATGCGTGCATCCCGCTACCTAGTTGCCACCAAGAAAGAAACGCCCTCAGACGCCGTCGTGATCAGCCACCAGCTGATGCTGCGCGCCGGCATGATCCGCAAGCTGGCCTCTGGCCTGTATACGTGGATGCCCACCGGGCTGCGCGTACTGCGCAAGGTAGAGCAGATTGTGCGCGAGGAAATGAACCGCGCCGGGTGCCAGGAGGTGTTGATGCCGGTGGTCCAGCCCGCGGAAATCTGGGAGGAGTCCGGCCGCTGGCAACAGTACGGCCCGGAATTGCTGCGCCTGCAGGACCGGCACAACAACCCGTTCTGCCTCGGCCCGACCCACGAGGAAGTGATTACGGACCTGATCCGCAATGAAATTTCCAGCTACCGCCAGCTGCCGGCAAATTTTTACCAGATCCAGACCAAGTTCCGGGACGAAATCCGCCCGCGCTTCGGGGTGATGCGCGCGCGCGAGTTCACCATGAAGGATGCCTACTCCTTCCACACCACCCAGGACTGCCTGCAGCAGACCTACGACCAGATGCATACCGCCTATTGCAAAGTGTTTGACCGTATCGGTCTCGACTACCGCCCGGTTCTGGCCGACACAGGCTCCATCGGCGGCTCCACCTCACACGAATTCCATGTACTGGCCGAGAGCGGCGAAGACGATATCGCCTTCTCTTCCGAATCCCGCTACGCCGCCAATGTCGAGCTGGCGGAAGCGATTGCCCCGGCCGGAGAGCGCCCTGCCCCTGCGGCGGAACTTGCGGAAGTGCACACCCCGGGGCAAAAAACCATTGCCGACGTCTGCGCATTCCTGGGTGAAGAGGCCGCTGGCTCGGTGAAGAGCCTGATCGTACTGGGCGAGGCAGACGAAGAGGGTCAGCAGCCTCTGGTGGCACTGATCCTGCGTGGCGACCACGAACTCAATGAGCTCAAGGCAGAGAAGCTGCCGGGCATCGCCAGCCCGCTGGAGTTTGCACCGGAGGCCCGTATCGCGGAAGAGCTCGGTTGTGGCATCGGCTCCCTCGGCCCAATCGGCCTGCAGATTCCGATGGTGATCGATCGCTCGGCTGCACACCTGGCCGACTTCACCTGCGGCGCCAACAAGGATGACTACCACTACACCGGCGCCAACTGGGGCCGCGATGCCGAAGCGCAGCGTATCGAGGACATCCGCAATGTTGAAGCCGGAGACCCAAGCCCTGATGGCAAGGGTACCCTGGAGATCAAGCGGGGCATCGAGGTGGGGCACATCTTCCAGCTTGGTGACAAGTACAGCAAGGCACTGAATGCCTCCGTGCTCAATGAGCAGGGCAAGGACACCATCATGACCATGGGCTGCTACGGTATTGGTGTTTCGCGTATTGTTGCCGCAGCCATCGAGCAGAACCACGATGACGCCGGAATCATCTGGCCGCAGGCGATTGCGCCGTTCCAGCTTGCCCTGGTGCCGATCAACATCCAGAAGAGCGATGCGGTACGTGAAAAGTGTGAAGCACTTTACGAACAGCTCACCGCCGCTGGATATGATGTACTCTTGATGGACGAGCCCAAGGCACGCCTCGGCGTCATGCTGGCCGACACCGAGCTGATGGGCATCCCACACCGCCTTGTGATTGGCGACCGGGGCCTGGAAAAGGGCACTGTCGAGTACAAGGGGCGGCGTGATGCGGAATCCACCGATGTGGCTGCCGGTGACGTTGAAGCCTTCATCCTGGAAAAACTGAATAACCAATAAAAATCGGGTATGCCGCCGGCAACGGCGGCCTCCACTGCCATGCGAAGACTGCGCACTCCCCTGCTCGCCGCCCTGCTCCTTTCGACGCTTTTCAGCAATCCGCTGCATGCCAATGAAAGGGCCCGCAGCATAGACAGGGCCGGTAACGTCGATGATTCCGCCCGCCTCGCACTGCTGTCTGCAATGGAGGACCCGGCCAGTTTCGAAGACAAGTACGATGCGCAGGTCTGGCTGATGGCAAAATCCGCCCCGCTGGAGCGGTATATCAAGGACCCGGAGAGGCGCATGCACATCCTCAAGGCGGTGCACCGAGAGGCCACCAGGGCCGGGGTCAGCCCGGAAATGGTACTTGCCGTAATCCAGATTGAGAGCGCCTTCGACCCTTACGCAATTTCCCGCGTGGGTGCGCGGGGCATCATGCAGGTCATGCCTTTCTGGAAGCATGAAATCGGCCGCCCCGATGACAACCTGATGAACCTTGAGACCAACCTGCGCTACGGCTGCGCCATCCTCAAGCACTACATCGAGAAGGCCAAGGGCAACATGCCCAACGCGCTGGCCTATTACAATGGCAGCTACGGCCGCCACACTTACAGCAGCAAGGTCCTCGACGCCTGGGCCAACCGCTGGCGCTAAAGATCTTACGCAGTGAATACGTCTTACAGTTTCCTCACCGGCGCGGCCTCTGCTCTGCTTGCCCTGACCCTTATCAAAGTTGTCGTCAACAATCGCCACAGCAACGCCGGGCGCTGGCTGGTACTGCTGCTAGTGGGCATCATCTGCTACCTGGTCCGCCCGCTCACCCCCGGTGGTGTGCCGCTCCTGTCGTTTTCCCTGGAGCTCTTTACCCTGCTGATTCCCGGTGCTTTCTGGTTGTTCGCCCATGCGCTCTGTGACGAGGAGGCCCCGTTTCCACTCTGGGGTTGGGTACTGATCGCGTTGAGCTGTGCCATCCACCTGGCCGCGACGCGCATGGGAACTTACGACCCGGTAGGGCCCAACGCGGATGAGCTTGCCACGCTGCTGTATTCGGTTTCACAGCCATTCAAGATTGCGCTGGTGGCGCTTGGCATGTTCACCCTGCTGCGCCAGTACCAGTCTGACCTGGTGGAGTCGCGCCGCAATATTCGCGCCGGGTTGATGATCTTTATCGGCATCTACTTTGTGATCGTGATCTGCGCCGAGTACCTGTTCGAGTACCTGCCGGTACCGGCCAACCTCGAGTTGCTCCACGCAATATTTGCCACGCTGCTGGCCTTCGCGACCGGTTACGCGCTGCTGGCGCTGTCGCCGGGCATGCTGAATGAATCCATGCCAGAGCCGGTGGCTCCCGCGGAAGCACACAGCGCAGCCGCAAAGACCAGTACCGAAGATAAAACAGAGAGTGCAGAACCGGAGGTAATCGCGCCGGCGGAACAACGCCTGCTCGATGCGCTCAAGGCCAGCATGGATGCGGGTGGGTATCGTCAGACCGGGCTGACCATTCGCGAACTGGCGGAGCAGCTGGGTTCGCAGGAACACCTGTTACGCAGCCTGATCAACAAGCGCCTTGGCTTCCGTAACTTCAACGACTTCCTCAACAAATACCGCCTTGATGAGGCAAGCGAACGACTGGCACTGCGGGAGCAGCAAAAGCTGCCGGTGCTCAGTATCGCACTGGATGTGGGCTATCGTTCCATCAGTCCGTTCAACGCGGCGTTCAAGCGCCGCCACGGCGTCACCCCCACCGAGTACCGGCGCCGCCATCTCGAGGGCAACGGCGACAACACCTAGTAACAACGCCTGGCAACAACGCCTAAATGCCAGCATTGGAATTATTCATTGGCCAGCTTTACAGCCGTTCATTAAGATCCGCGGCGTGTGTTGAAATTCAGCCTGCTGAATTTTTGCGTCCCCTTGCCGCATATACCGGCCGGCGGCCCAGTGCCGCCTCTTTTTTTCAGTTACGGCATCGGCTCCACATCGCCATCGTCCAGCGCAGCCCTGAGAGAATAATTCCGCGCGGAAGCAACCGCCGCGAGAGCACGCTCAATGGCTGCGGGCTGGATACGTTTGCGGGCGCCAGCTAACAGCCGTTCTGCCATCAAGGGGTCGGCTTCCACACCCAGCCCTTCCCGCTGCGCATAGGCCACAGCAACCACTGCGGGGATATAGCCCATTTCAGCCGCGTCCAGCAGGTAGTCGACGCAAGTACCCGCTTCCTGCATGCCGCGCTCGAGGCACATCAGGCCAAGTCGATAGGAAGCCACTACGCCACCGGCAGCAATGGAATTCTGGTACCACTGCTCCGCGATGTCATAGCGTTCCGCCGTTTTTGAAATCTCGGCCCAGGCCAGCTTTGCGGAATAAACCTGGTCTGCAATACCGGCAACAAAAGCCACCTGTTGCATCATTGGCAGATCCCCGGTGGCTTCGCCGGACACTTCCCCGACCCCGAGCAACCGCCCCAGTACCTGCTGGTTCTGGAAGTAAAAATGACGCTGCGTGCCGCTGTCCCGCTGGTTGCCAACCAACACGTAGTACAACCGGCCGCTCTCCGCGTCGAGCTCTACGTAGTTATCCAGCAGTTCGTAACCAGCGAGCTCCAGCAGTTCATCCGCCTCCGACCACACCGGCACTTCGAATGCGGTAGCCGCACTGAGACCATCGCCACTGCCGAGCATGCCAGTGACCAGCATGCTCGCGGCTGATTCGTGGAAGTCCGCAGCGGTGCTGTCACCCAGTCGATCGAGGCAGTCCGCCGCGTCCAGGTGGGTGGAGACAGACCAGAAGTGCAGCCCGGAGATTTCATTCCAGTCGACGCCTTCGCAGGCAACTTCGCCGTCCGTGGAGCGCAGGGCATCGCGCAGATTCTTCTGCTCCAGCCAGTTTTCGTATTGGCCGGTCTGGACATAGGCCGACCACAGTTCGGGGTAAGCCGGCTTGTTACCGCTCACCTGCCAGTCCTGCACCAGACGGCTGAACTGCCCCGGCTCGCTAGCCTGTTTCGACGGCGCGCTCGCACAGCCGGCAAGCGACAGGCAGATCGCAGCAATGACTGGCAACGCGTTGTTGAATCGCACTGGCACTTACTCCCCGATCAGCTGGCTGGCGAGGCGGCTGATGCGCTCGCGGCGGCTTTCATTCTCGGATGAGTTACGCATCCAGATTCGGTGGGAGAGCGTGCCTTCAATTTCATTAACCGCTTCGACATAGTTATCAAAGCCAGTCGCGCTTACCTCGGGCTGCTTGCTGCGGAAACGGAATTGCAGGCGCAGGCCGTCTTCCTGGTGCTCGAGGGAACGGGAATAGGAAAACCAGTCTGTGTTCTTTTCAAACTGTTCCTCGGCCCCGGCCCAGAGCAGGGCATCCGGGCTGCGTGTGCGCAGGGTGATGATATGGGAAACGTCGGTTACATGCGGCAACTGCAGCGGCTGCTTGCGCACCCGCACGGTTGGCAGCACCAGGTTTTCCCCGACCGTTGAGGACTGCAGTGCGACCACGCGACGCCCTCCATGCAGGTCACCCAGTCGTTCGAGGCGATAGGATTCCAGCACGCGCAGCGTATTGCTGCCGGGCACTTCCTCGAGCCGGATATTGTCACGGGCCTGCACCTGGCCGAACTGCTGCGCATAGTGCTGCACGAAATTATTGGTCACCTCGCGCGCGCCGGCGTACTGGAAATAGTTGCGTACCTGTTCGGCCTTCCAGCCGCTATAAGTCGTCACCACGTTCAGGTCCGCGCCCACGCCGTCGGCATCGACAATGAACTCTTCCTGGGCGACCACACTGCCCAGCAGGGATTTTTCGTGTGGTGCCTGGATTTCGGTCAGCGCCGCAGTGCCCTGCTCCACCAGCAGGCCGAAGTGCAGTTCCGGCATGGCCATTTCCACGATGCCACCACGCTGGCCGGTCACCGTCGGGTCGATCCAGTAACGCACCCCCTCATGGCTGAAGGACACAATAACGTGGTCAAAGACCCCGGGCGACGGCAGCCTTCTGGGCAGATCCATGCTCTCCTGGGTCGCGACCAGTGCTGGCACCGCGTCGAAGCCGAGACGCCGCAGCGCGGCAACCAGCAACATGGTCTTGTCCTTGCAGTCCCCGAAGCGACGCAGGAAAGTCTCTGCTGGCGGGGTCGGCTTGTGGGAGTTGACGCCCATCTCGATGCCGAAGTAGCGCACATTGTCCTGGACCCACTGTGCAATAGCCGCTGCAGCGGCCAGCTTGTCGGGTTGATCGAAGCTGTCTACCAGCTTCTCGAACTCGGCCGGCAGTTCCGCATCCAGCGGGTACAGGGCAGTGGCCCACTCAGTGACCTGGGCCCAGTCGGAAAACGCGCTGTATTCGAAATACGGGTAAGGTGCGAGCCACTGCGGCGCGCCATCTTCCTCGCGCACACCGGCCACATTGGTGCGTTCGATGGAGTAGACATAGTTATCGCCAGCGCGGCTTTCCTGCACCGGGATTTCCGCGGCATGCACACGATACTGGCTCGGCAGCGGGGAAATCAGGTGCACGGACACCTTGTCCACGGGCACGTTCCAGGCCAGCGTCTCGCGCCCGAAATGCCGCGCACCCAGTACCGGGTTGGAGCCGGTGCGGCTGAAACTGTACTCGACCACATCCCCCACGCGCACATCTTCCAGGATCGCCATCGCAGTCCAGGAGCCCATGTACATGTCATTGTCGAGCTGGGATTCCTGCTGGAACAGGCGGAACTGCAGCGACGGCAGCTTGTCTATTACCTTGCCGTCGCGGTGGATCCGCACACTGTGGACCGTCAGCTTCTGGAATGCCGGCAGGAAGCCGATGCTGATATTGGAAACTTCACGCAGGGCAGACTGGTGCACAACTCGCGAAATGTAACGGGAATATTCCTGCTTTTCTTCCGCCGCTGTGTTGACCTGGGTATCGGAGAGGATATAGCGCACCCCGGAACCGTCCGCCGGCAGCGGTGCGTCCAGGGGTGGTACCGCGACCGGGCGCAGCCACTCCGGCTCGGCGGCCACTGAATATTGAACATCTGTCTTCTGCTCTCTCGCCCCGGGCGAGAGCGCGTTCGCCCCCGCGGTGTTGGCCAGCAATAGATACAGAGCACCGGTCAAGGTAACCAGCAGGTGTGAGAGCTTCATTCCGAATACCGCTTCTGATTGTTGTTGCGGTGTCCGGACTTGCCTACTGTACAAAATTTCACCGCTCGGCGTGTACACTACCGGAGCGGCCCGGAAAGTGCAAAATAAAACGCCTACTGAACGGTTTGCGGTTGATCAGTCATCCGCGAACAGCATCTCCAGGGGGTAGCCACTGAAAGGCTTGGTGTTCTCGATCACCAGCTGGGAAGTCATACGGGAGATGGCCGCGTTCTCATCCGCCAGCAGCTGCTCCGACACGCGATTGAAGTCCGCCGCATCGGGACAGACAAAGTGCAGGATGTAGTCGAACTCACCGGACACCTTTACACAGGAGACCACCTGCGGCAGTGCGTCGATAGCCTGGCGAAAACCGGTGCTGGTGCGCGCGTCCTGCCGCTTGAGCGCCACGTTCACGTAAAACTCGGCGTGGCGCACCTTCTCCAGGTTGGGCTCGGCAAAAAACCGGCGGACATAGCGCTCCGAGGTCAGCTTCTTGACCCGCGCCAGGCAGGCGCTTTCGGAAAGGCCGATTGCCTCACTCAGGTGCAGATTGCTGATTCGTCCGTTCTCCTGCAGCGCCTTGAGAATCAGTAAATTGTGTCGGTCTATCTTCACTGCTAATCCTTACTGTTACGCCGCGCCGGAAGCCCGCACAGACAGAAACGCCTCGATTCGGTCCAGCGCCCGGGACAACTCGATCTCCGAAGTCGCCAGGGTCACCCGCACATGCCGGGCGGCACCAGGCCCGAAAGCCTCGCCAGGCAGAACAGAGACCCCGGTCGCATCCAGCAGCTCCTCGGCGAACGCGAGACTGGAATCGGCGACCTGCGAGATATCCACCATTACAAACATACCGGCCTCAGGCGCCTCACAGCGGATACCCGGGATCCGGTTGACCCGCTGCACCACCAGGTCACGGCGCGCTTCATAAGCCGAGCGCATCTCCTCGACGAAGTAACGGTCGAACTCCAGCGCGAATGCGGCGGCGTCCTGGATGAACTGCGGGCAACCAAAAATGGTGGCGCCACCGAAGTCCGCCAGCCGTTCTGCCAGCGGCCCTTCCGCCACCGCCCAGCCAAGGCGCCAGCCACTCATGGCGTGGGACTTGGAAAGGCCATCGATCACCACGATGTTATCCAGGTGCTCGGCCGCCGCGCGCAGGGTGGTGTGGCGGCGGGCAAAGGTGATCATCGAATACACCTCATCGGAAATCAGCCAGATACCGCGCTCGCGGCAGTAGGCGGCGAGTTCACGCAGTTGCTCCGGAGTCGCCATGGCACCACTCGGGTTGCCGGGAGTATTGATCATGACCGCGCGGGTCTCGTCGGTGATCGCCGCCTTGATCACCTCGATATCGAAGCGGAAGTTTTCCGCGGCCGAAAAAGCCGCGGGCTGCACCTGCAGCTGCAGCGCATCCACGATCCCCACGTAGCCGATATACATCGGCTCCGGAATCACCAGCTTGTCACCCGGATCCAGCAGGCACGACAGGACGCTGTAGATCGCGTTAGTGCCGCCCGGGAAAATGATCACGTCATCGGCAGAACAGGGGTGCGGAGACACCCGGGTTTCAATCGCGGCAATGGCGCTGCGCAGTACCGGCTCACCAGCAGCCGGAGAATAATGGGTACGCCCCACTCCCAGCCGTGCGCGCACGTAATCCAGGATCGGCTCGGGCGTATCAAAATTCGGGTCGCCGACACACAGGAAGATGATGTCATCGCCCGCGTCAGCGCGCTCGCGGGCCCTGTCGCTGACCGCCCAGACCTCGCCGCCGGGCCGGCTGACGATATCGCTGCGTTTGCTGAAAGATGGCTTGAACATGAAAGTAACCGCTGCTTGGAATCGCTGTACTCTAACAATCGGGCTACCCAGCAATTAGCGATAAAGACCACCCATTCCGCGCCTGCCGCAGATTATACGGCAATTTCCGCAGAAAATTCGGCTACTTTCTGCGTCATTCTTGCGCCTTACCGCGCCACGGATACAATGGCGGAACCCGCATTAGATGGACCTGGCTGCAATGATCCCCGCCCTCAACGAACTGTCTGACGTTCAGAGCCTGTACCTCGAATTTATCGAAGCCCTCAAGTCCGAGGGGTTTCGCGGCGACCTTTGCCCGGATTACGCTTCCCGAACAGTGCTCGCCACGGACAACTCCATCTATCAGGTACTGCCACAGGCGGTGGTATACCCCAGGGACAGCAGCGACCTGCAGTGTGTCGCACGCCTCGCGGACGAACCCCGTTTCCATGGCGTCGTCCTCTCCGCGCGCGGCGGCGGCACCGGCACCAATGGCCAGTCCCTGACCGATGGGCTGGTGGTTGACCTGTCGCGCCATATGAACGGCATCCTGGAAATCAATGTGGAAGAACGCTGGGCACGGGTGCAGACCGGTGTGGTCAAGGACCAGCTCAATCGCGCGCTCAAGCCGCACGGGCTGTTTTTTGCCCCCGACCTGTCCACCAGCAACCGCGCCACCATCGGCGGCATGATCAACACCGATGCCTCCGGCCAGGGCTCCTGCCTCTATGGCAAGACGCGCGACCATGTGCTGGAACTGGATACGGTGCTGCTCGGCGGCCACCTGTGGAAGTCCGCCCCGATCGACCGGGCCACCCTCGAGGGCATCTGTCATGGCGACAGCCGCGTGGCCGATGTACACCGCGAAGTAGACCGTATCGCGCGCGAGCAGGCCGAACTGATCGAGGCCAAGTTTCCGAAACTGAATCGCTGCCTCACCGGTTATGACCTCGCGCACATCTATGATGACGCCGGCAGGTTCGACCTCAACAGCGTACTGTGTGGCTCCGAGGGCACACTGGGCTTTATTGCGGAAGCCAAGCTCAACCTGGTGCCCATTCCGAAGTGCGCGGCCCTGGTAAACGTCCAGTATGACCAGTTCCAGGACGCACTTGCCGATGCCACAGACCTGATGCGTGCAGGCCCGACCTCCATTGAAACCGTAGACAGCAGGGTGCTACAGCTGGCGATGGAAGATATCGTCTGGCACAAGGTAAGTGAGTACTTCCCCCAGGGGGAGCGCGCCATCCGCGGTATCAACCTGGTGGAATTCACTGCGGACAGCGAAGACAAGCTGGATGCTGCGCTGCAGAACTTTTGTAGCCTGCTGGATAAAGCCAGCGGCCAGGCCGGCAAGAGCTTTGCCTACTCCATCGCCCGGGGCCATGCGGAGATCGGCAAGATCTGGGCCATGCGCAAGCGCGCTGTCGGGCTGCTCGGCAACGCCAGCGGCGAGGAACGCCCCATCCCCTTCGTGGAAGACACCGCAGTACCTCCGGAAAACCTGGCCGACTTTATCAGGGAGTTCCGCGAGGTGCTCGATTCTGCCGGCATGAGCTACGGCATGTTCGGCCATGTCGACGCGGGCGTTCTGCATGTGCGTCCCGCCATCGACATGAAGGACCCGCAACAGGCAGAAAAAATCCGCCCCATCACCGAGCAGGTGGTGGAGCTCACACGCAAGTATGGCGGCCTCCTGTGGGGCGAGCACGGCAAGGGCGTGCGCTCGGAATTCGCGCCGGAATTCTTTGGCGAGCTGTACCCGGAACTGCAGAAGATCAAGGCCGCCTTCGACCACCGCAACCAGCTGAACCCGGGCAAGATCGCCACGCCCGGTGAGAACAGCCAGCTGCTGAAAATCGATGAGGTCACCACCCGCGGCGAACTGGACCGGCAGATCCCGGTACAGGTGTGGGAAGGCTATAGCGAGGCAGTCTACTGCAACGGCAACGGAGCCTGCTTCAATTGGGATCCGGACGATGCCATGTGCCCGTCCTACAAGGGCACGCGCAACCGGCTCAACTCCCCCAAGGGGCGTGCATCGCTGGTGCGCGAGTGGCTGCGCTTGCTCGGGGAGCGCGGCGTGGACCCGGTCCAGCAGAGCAACCTTGTACGCGAGCAGAGCTTTATCACCAGCCTGCCGGGACGCATCAAGAATACGTTGGCGAAAAAACGCGGCGAGTATGATTTCAGCCACGAGATCAATGAATCGATGCAGGCTTGCCTCGCTTGTAAATCCTGTGTCGGGCAGTGCCCTATCAAGGTTAACGTACCGGAATTCCGCAGCCAGTTCCTGGAGCTGTATTACGGCCGCTATCTGCGCCCGATGAAGGACTACCTGGTAGGCAGCCTCGAGTTCCTGTTACCGGCGCTGTCCCGGGTGCCGCAACTGTACAACTGGCCGCTGCGGCTTCCCGCCGTGCGCTGGGCGCTGGCACGCCTCGGCGGGCTGGTGGACAACCCGCAGCTCTCGCGCAAGTCGCTGCAGCAACTCTGCAACAAGGCGGGCATGCCGGTTGCAACGCCGCAGGCCATCGCCTCCCTTGGACCATTGCAGAGGCGCCGCGCGGTGATCATTGTACAGGACGCGTTCACCTCCTATTTCGAGGCAGAGCTGGTGCTCGATGTGATGCGCCTGCTGCGCAAGCTGGACTTTGTACCCTTTCTCGCGCCGTTCAAGCCCAATGGCAAGCCCCTGCACGTGCACGGCTTTCTGGCCCAGTTCGAGCGCGCGGCCATCGATAACGCCGCCATGCTCAACCTGTTCGCGGCGGAAAACCTGCCGCTGGTGGGCATAGACCCGTCGATGACGCTGACTTACCGCTCCGAATATAAAAAGTTGATGGGCAATAAGGCCCCACCCGTGCAGCTGCTGCAGGAGTGGCTCGCAGAAAATCACCAGCAACTACAGGAGCAGGCTGGGCGCTTCGGCGGCGGCCAGTTCCAGATGCTGCCCCATTGCACGGAGCGCACCAACGCCACCGCCTCCATGGCAGACTGGAAGCAGGTGTTCTCAGCGCTGGGCCAGGAGTTGCAGATTGCCGAGCTGGGCTGTTGCGGCATGGCGGGAACCTACGGCCACGAAGCGGCCAACCGCGAGGATTCAGAACGTATTTACCGCCAGTCCTGGGGGCCTGCCGTCGCCACCGCGACCAACCGCCAGAACCTGGTGGCAACAGGCTACTCCTGCCGCTGCCAGATATCGCGCCTCGAAGGTGAAAAAGTACGCCATCCTCTGCAGGCACTGCTGGCACAGCTGCGCGATGGCGCGTAACCTGAAGGAAGGTTCCTGCGGGGTGAAACACCGGTGTATTGGCAAATTCGGGAAAAAATTCTGGCGCCGCTTTTCCTTGCGGCGCTGACCGCACTGCCGGCCATGCCGGCGGCCGGCGCTACCGATGCCATCGACCAGGTCCCGGTCAACCAGCTGCCGGCCAGCCCGCTATCAGCCGACCAACTGGCGGCACAAGGCGAATACGAGCAGGCACTGCTTGCCTACGAGACCGCCCTGTCCGCCGCAACCGACGCCGAATCTCCCAGCCTGCGCTTCCAGTACGGCAAACTGCTGATGCATATCGGCCTCGGTGCCCGCCCTGAAATGCTGCCCCTGGCACGCCAGCAGTTTGCGCGCATGCTTGCCGACGAGCAGGATGACAAGATCCTGCGTGGACGTGCCCTGTCGGCGCTCGCGCACAGCTATCACCAGCAGGCGCTGCAACTGTCGACAGAGTCTGTCGAATTCCGCCAGCTCACCCGGCGCGCCAACGGCCTCTACCTGGATGCCCGGGAGGAGCTGATCAGTGGCAGCGACTGGCACAACCTTTCGATCACCTGTTACAACCTGGGCCAGCTGGCGGAATGGCGGGGCGACCTGTCAGCCGCGGTGGATTTCCTGGAACAGGCAGTCGCGCTCGATCGTGAGCACGGATTTACCGATCTGGCCGAGGATCTCGCCTACCTCAACGACCTGAAGAGTCAGTTACAGACAGAAATCCGCTCCAGCACGACAGCTCTCTAGCGAGAATGACCGGCAATCCTCTCTAAAAAGCACATTCGAACACCTGTTTTGGTCCGATGACAGCGTAATCAGCGGATCGAATTATCCGCAATTTTCCCGATGCGCTAGGGCGATATCGCTCTGAACCACCCTGCCTGAGCGGTCAATTGTCTTTTCCGGATAATTACCCCCCCGCCCTTGATGGTCAATTTTTGACCCGTATCATAGCCACCAATGCTTAAAAACTAATCAGTTATTCGATCTTGTACTTGTTACATCGTCGAATACGGATTAGCGACAAGACAGAGAGGTAGTGACCGTTATGAAAAAACTCGCCAAAAACCTGGCTTTTCTGATGCTTTCAGGTTTCATCGGAATGACTGCGCCGACTGCATTCGCAGGTATTGAAACCAAAGCCGGCGAAAAGAAAAGGAAGCGCGTTGTAACGGCCACCGCCTACAACTCCGTACCCGGGCAGACGGATGACACTCCATGGCTGGCAGCCTGGAACAACAAGCTGAAGCCGGGCCAGAAGATCATCGCCGTTTCCCGCGACCTGGAAAAACTGGGCCTGACCAACGGTGCCAAAGTGGAAATTGAAGGGCTGGGTGTCTTTACCGTGCGCGACCGGATGAACAAGCGCTGGAGGAACAAGATCGATATCTGGATGGAATCCGACGTGAAGGCCGCGCGAAAGTTTGGCGCAAAGAAACTGAAGATTCTCTGGTAAGAAAGCCTCAAGATTATATGTGTTGCCCCCTGCCGCCCATGCGCGGCCGGGGGTTTTCCGCCTCCTGCTCCGAAGAATTTATTTAAGGCACACCTGATCAGACGATTTCAATCTCCGGGCCGTCATCGGCGTTCAGCCAGGCCTCTGCCGTAGCCCGGCGGGCCATAGCCCGATAGATCAGGGATTCATCGCTGTCAGGGTCCGCCGCCACAGTCGGGTTACCACTGTCCGCCTGCTCACGGATCGACATCGCCAGCGGCAACGAGCCCAGCATGCAGACGCCGTAACTCTCCGCCATCTTCTCACCGCCGCCCGCACCGAAAATATGCTCCTTATGGCCACAGCTGGAGCAGGTATGGATCGCCATATTCTCGACAATACCCAGTACCGGCACTTCGACTTTACGGAACATCTCCACACCCTTGATCGCATCGAGTAACGCCAGATCCTGCGGCGTAGTGACGATAATCGCACCGGCAAGGGTGGCCTTCTGGGACAGGGTGAGCTGGATATCACCGGTCCCGGGCGGCATGTCCACAATCAGGTAATCCAGATCGCCCCAGCGGGTCTGCCCCAGAATCTGCTGCAGTGCGCCGCCGGCCATGGGCCCGCGCCATACCGCCGGGGTATCCTCTGTCATCAGGTAACCGAGGGACATGGTCTTGAGCCCGTGCGCCTCGATCGGGACAAAGAATTTCTGCTCTTCCACTTCCGGGCGGGTACCCTCTTTCACCCCCAGCATCAGTGGCATGCTCGGGCCATAAATATCCGCGTCCAGAATGCCCACCCGGGCCCCCTCTGCTACCAGCGCCAGCGCCAGGTTGACCGCGGTGGTGGACTTGCCGACGCCGCCCTTGCCGGACGCTACGGCAATAATCTGCTTCACCCCGGCCAGGGTTTCAGAGTGGTCCGGGGCCTCGGTGCCGGCGGCCTCGAAAAACAGGTCAAACTGCAGCTCGCTGCCGACGAGAGGTGCCTTTTCCATTAACGGGCGACAGGCTTCCTGCGCCATCTCTTCCCACTGCCCGGCGAGGCCCCCGCAGGGGTAACCCAGGGTGACACCGGCAAACACGGTACCATCGTCATACCCCACCTCGATTTCCGCCTCGGTCTCATCCAGCGGCATGCCGGTCACCGGGTCCACCAGCCTGCCGAGGGCCTCTGCAATGCCCTCCAGGGCCTCGGTCAATTCGGGGCTGAGGTCGTGTTCGTGATGATCGTCGGTCACTTGAATCTCCGGTGTCCTTGTGTGTCCAGTGCGAATACTAAGTCGAGCGACCGCGGGCGCCAAGCTGCATGGACCCCGGAGCAGGCTGCGCGTGTCAGCGGGGCGTGAAATCTGCTATATTTCGCGCTCTTTTTTGGCCCTGTGCCACCCAGGCCTGTCCGGGTACGGGATTTCAAAAGCGCATGAATACATCCATGTAGCTCCGGCGCGCACGTCCTTGTGCGCGACGGTTTTGAAATCCCGCCATCCGACCAGGCCCTTGAATCGTGAACATCTATACAGGCAGCAATATGAGTCACCCGCGCAAAATCCTTGTCACCAGCGCCCTGCCCTACGCCAACGGGTCCCTGCACCTCGGGCATGTACTGGAGTATATCCAGACCGATATCTGGACCCGCTTCCAGAAAGCGCGAGGTCACGACTGCCTGTACATGTGTGCGGACGACGCACACGGCACCGCCATCATGCTCAAGGCCGAGCAGCTCGGTATCAGCGCGGAAGCGCATATTGCCAATATGCAGGCCGAGCACCAGCGCGACTTTGCCGACTTCCTGATTGGCGTGGACAACTACCACTCCACCCACTCCGAGGAAAACCGCGAGCTGTCTGCGCTGATCTACAAGCGCCTGCGCGCCAATGGCCATATCGCTGTGCGCAACATCACCCAGGCCTTTGACCCGGAAAAAGAGCTGTTCCTCGCGGATCGCTATATCAAGGGCACCTGCCCCAAATGCAAGACCGAAGACCAGTACGGCGACAACTGTGAAGCCTGTGGCGCTACCTACAGCCCCACCGAACTGATCAACCCGAAATCCGTGATTTCCGGTGCGACCCCGGTGGAAAAGGCGTCCGAGCACTTCTTCTTCACCCTGCCGGAATTCACCGACTTCCTGAAAGAGTGGACCCGCTCCGGCACCCTGCAGACCGAAGTGGCGAACAAGCTGTCCGAGTGGCTGGACGAAGGCCTGCAGGAGTGGGACATCTCCCGCGATGCGCCCTACTTCGGCTTTGAGATCCCGGGGGAACCGGGCAAGTACTTCTACGTGTGGCTGGACGCACCGATCGGTTACATGGCCAGCCTCAAGAACTACTGCGACCAAAAGGGCCTGGACTGGCAGGAATACTGGAAAAAAGACAGCAGTGCCGAGGTGTATCACTTTATCGGCAAGGACATCGTCAACTTCCACGCCCTGTTCTGGCCAGCCATGCTGACTTCCGCCGATTTCCGCACCCCCACCAAGGTGTGCGTGCACGGCTTCCTGACCGTGAACGGCAAGAAGATGTCCAAGTCGCGCGGTACCTTTATCAATGCGCGCAGCTATCTGGAACACCTGAACCCCGAGTACCTGCGTTACTACTTCGCGGCCAAGCTGACCGCCGGCGTGGACGACCTGGACCTGAATCTCGAGGACTTTATCCAGCGGGTCAACTCGGACCTGGTGGGCAAGGTGGTGAACATTGCCTCGCGCACTGCCAAATTTGTATCCAAGTCCGGCGGCGTGCTGGCAGACAGC
Organism: Biformimicrobium ophioploci; assembly: GCF_030270605.1. Taxonomy (GTDB): domain Bacteria; phylum Pseudomonadota; class Gammaproteobacteria; order Pseudomonadales; family Cellvibrionaceae; genus Biformimicrobium; species Biformimicrobium ophioploci. The sequence continues at coordinate 203,766 of NZ_BSYJ01000003.1, read as the reverse complement.
ATTCACGACGAAGCCCTGTGGCAGCAGTTCGTCGACGCCGCACCGCAGATTACCGAACTGTACGAGCAGCGCGAGTTCGCCAAGGCGATGCGCGAGATCATGGCGCTGGCCGATACCGCCAATGCCTGGATTGCAGAGAAAGCGCCGTGGTCACTGGCCAAGCAGGAAGGCACCGAAGCAGAAGTACTCGGTATCTGCTCCCAGGGCGTGAATATGTTTCGTGCGCTGATGACCTGGCTGGCACCGGTACTGCCGAACACCGCCGCCAAGGCTACCGAGTTCCTCGGTGCCGACCTGGCCTGGGGAGAGAAACTGGAGCCGCTGCTTGGCCACAGCATCAACAAATTCAAGCCACTGATGCAGCGCGTCGAACAGACCCAGGTTGACGCCATGATGGAGTCCGCCAAGGAAGCACTGGCAGCGGCCATGGCAACACCGGGCGCCGCCAGCGAAACCAAGAGCGGTCCGCTCGCCGACGACCCGATTGCCGAAGAGGTCCAGTTTGACGACTTCGCCAAGGTGGACCTGCGCGTGGCGCTGATCGCCAAGGCCGAGCACGTGGAAGGCGCCGGCAAGCTGCTGAAGCTGACCCTGGATCTGGGCGGCGAAACCCGTCAGGTGTTCTCCGGCATCAAGAGCGCCTACAAGCCCGAAGACCTGCAGGGCAAGCTAACCGTAATGGTCGCTAACCTGGCGCCGCGCAAGATGCGCTTCGGTATCAGCGAGGGCATGGTGCTGGCAGCCGGCCCGGGCGGCAAGGATCTGTGGATTCTGGAACCGCATGAGGGCGCACAGCCGGGAATGAGAGTCCTCTAAACCCAAGATTATCACGGCGCTTTACCGGTACGGGGTTCCAAAGCTGCAGCTGGCTGCAAATGTTTTGTCACCCCGTCCCGGACCGCGCCTCAGCGCCGCCCACAATGGCCGGTCGCAACAATAGAAGAAATTGCAATGCGCGGCGTATTCCTCGATACCCTCACCATGCAGCTCGATGAGCTGGACACCTCAGCCTTCGAGACCAGCCTGGATCACTGGGACTTCTTTGAAACCACCAGCCCGGAACAGGTGGCGGAGCGCATTGCCAGCGCCGAGGTGGTGGTCACCAACAAGGTGGTGCTGGATCGGGCGTTGATCGAAGGCGCCGCTAACCTGGAGCTGATCTGCGTCTGCGCGACCGGCACCAACAATGTCGACCTGGCAGCGGCAGAGGAGCGTGGTATCCCGGTCAGGAATGTGGAGGGGTATGCCGGCGCCTCCGTGCCGCAGCACGCCATGGCAATGTTGCTGGCGCTGGCGACACGCCTGCACCAGTACGATGCCGACGTAAAAAACGGGCGCTGGAGCGAGTCGCCGGTTTTCTGCCGCCTCGATTACCCGGTGATGGAGCTGGCCGGCAAGACCGCCGGCATTATCGGTTATGGCAACCTGGGCCAGGGTACTGCAGCGTTATTCAAAGCGCTCGGAATGCAGGTGCTGGTCGCCGAGTCTTTTACCGGCACCGAGCATGCCGGACGCACTTCCCTCAAAGAATTGCTGGCGCAGTCCGACGTGATCTCCCTGCACTGCCCGCTCACCGAGCAGACGGACAGGCTTGTCGATGCGGCGTTTCTGCAGAACATGAAGCCCGGCGCATTGCTGGTGAACACTGCACGCGGCGGGCTGGTGGATGAGGCTGCACTTGCGGCGGCATTGCGGTCTGGCAAACTCGGCGGCGCCGCGCTGGACGTATTAAGCGTGGAGCCTCCACCTTCCGATCACCCGCTACTCGACGGGGATATTCCCAACCTGCTGATCACCCCGCACAGCGCATGGATCAGCCGTGAAGCACGACAGCGACTCCTCGATGGGGTCACTGCCAATATCACCGCGCTTTAGAACGAACAGGCGGGCGAACAGGCCGCACCCTAATCGCGAACCGGCAGGCCGCTGGGCACGCTGTCCGGCACCTGCCAGCGCATATCGTAAACACCCGGGTCGGTGAGCGCCCCCATAAATTCCACTAATTGCCGTTTCTGGGTATCAGTAAGCTCGAGCTCAGTTGCACGGGTAGATGCCGCAATTGCCGCAAGAATTTCCTGGTTGGACATTGCCACAAAGTCCAGCGGATCCAGGTTCCTGTTAGCCGGCAAAACAGCTTCGGCAGGGTCGTAAGACATCAGGGAGCCAACCCGGTCGTTATAGTGCTCCACCACCGATTCCAGCGTGTCATAGGCGCCAGCATGACCGTATGGTGCAGTGACTGAAATATTGCGCAAGCTGGGTACGCGGAAACGATACCGATCCCCTTCATTTCCGGTGACCCGTTCGCGACCAAAGTCTTCCACACCGCCTATCCCATCGCCCACACCGGGTCCAATCTGGGGCATCGCAATCGAGAAATAGCGATGATTGGTCTGGAACTTGCCGCTGTGGCAGAAACCACCACATCCCGCGTCGCCATAGAAGAGGTCCATGCCCGCTTTCTGGTTGTCCGTCAGCGCGGATTGGTCGCCACGTAAGAATTTGTCGAACGGACTGTTGTCGTAACGGCCCACTGCAATCTCGAAAGCAGCAATGGCATTGGCGGCATCCACGAATGTGATATCACCTGCGCTGAATATCTTGTCCGGAAAAGCCGCCTTGAAAAGCTCGACATATTCTTCATTACGTCGCAACTTCCGCGCGATGAAATTCCAAAGAGCGGGAAGATTATCCACCAGTCGCCCCTGACGGTTCTCGCCAGGCTGACCGGCCATCTCAATCGGGTTTGTTACTGGAAACATCGCCTGAGCCGCGACCACATTTTCCAGCCCCATCGGCAAATCATCGCCGGCGGGCGTTCGAAAACCGCTGGGCTGCGTTGGGTCTACCTCAATGCGACCATCCGCAAACATCGCGGTGAACTCCATTGCACCAATATTGAAGATATGCGGCGCATTCCGCGGAACTCGCTGCAATATTGTTCTCACAGGCGCAACACGCATCACGCCGATTCCACGCCCGCCTTCACCTACGGGAAGCGACAAGCCATCGCCCGTACCAGCCATCGGATGGTGGCAGGTTGCGCAGGAGATATTGCGATTGCCGCTCAGTATCTTGTCAAAAAACAATAACTGCCCGAGGCGAACCTTTTCGTCCGATGCTGGCGGGTAATAGTCGGCATCGACAGGCGCTTCCGTTGGTTGGGCATGCAGATGAATCGAGAAGAGCATGAAAACGAGGGGAAGAAGAAGTTTGCGCACGACTTTATACCTATATAGACGCATGTTAATCACATGCAGAATATAGGGTTAATTTTCAGTATGTGACGGACCTCACAAAAACTTCCAGCACCTTATTTCACCTCGATTCAAGCATTGCTGACTGTCGCGCCTTCCGCGGCAAAATAACCCGACAGAAACAAAAAGGCCCGGCAATGCCGGGCTTCGATTTTTACGACCTGCCCTCTAACTACTGTTCCTCAATCGCTGCGAGCTGCTGTTCCATCTCTTTGAGTCGCCTGTCCGCGCTGTCGTAACTGAGGTCCTTGCCCCACTCCCGTGAAGCGGCCTTGGCATAGGCGCCTTTTGCCGCGGTGTAATTGCCGGTCATCCGGTGGTAAAACCCGATTGCACTGTACGCAGATTTCATAGCTGCCTTGCTGTCGCGCTCCGCCGGGAACTCAATACTACTGACTGTGCGCAGATAATCCTCGGGCCCCATTTCATCGGCAAGAAACAGGACTTCGGCGCGTAGCTCCTGGCCCCAGGCGGTATTGTTCACGCTCTGCCAGTCGGCGCTTTCCACCAGGTCGTAGATTTCCGTCAGCGCCTCATCGGCCGCATCGTCATCACCCAGTTCACTCAGCGCGTAAAAACGTTGCAGGGTATACACCGCATAGCGGTAATCGTAGCGGTGCCCGAAGTCGATCTTGTCGAGCTCAGCCAGGTAGGCTCGGTACTTACCGGCCTTGTAAAGCTTGCTGATAAACCCCTTGTCCGTCACGGCAACAGAGTCTGCGACAATTTCCAGGTCAATCGGCCCTATCTCGACCTTCCCGGTCCCCGCCAGCCCGGCTCCTACGAAGAGGTAGTCGGCTTCCAGCGGAACCTGCAGCACCATACGCTTTTCAGCCCAGTCAGAAGTGCCCGCCCATGGGGTTACCCAGGTGTTGTCCCACGTCAGGTACTCACGCTGATCATCTTTCTGGTCGGCCGCGCTGATCCATGCCACTACGGTGTGGCTGACCTTCGTTGGCTTGGCCCTGAAAGTCGCGAGCACCCGCTTGCCACGGAAATGACTGGCATCGAGGCGCTTCATGACGTAACCGAGGGAGTCGCCACTGGCCGAATCGGACGTGATGACCAGCGGACCATTATCGATGGATCCGCTGCGCTGGTAGATTCCCGCGGCACTGGCATCGTAGATCCACTGGCCGCTCACTTCCTCCCCTTGGTATGGGGTCATTTGCTGCTGTTTCTCCTGAACAGCCTCAGCGGCAGAAACCAAACCGCTGAATACCACCATTACCGCTACACACACCTGCTTGCTGATACGCATAACGCCTCCTTGCAGTGGCACACGGCGAATTGCCGCGTGTGGCTTCTGAGCGTAGCCCTGCCAATGGGTCCAAACTAGCGCACTACGTACCAGTTACCAGAAGGAAAAGGGGTATTGTGACTAGCGTTATTCCATTTTCGACTATCAATAAAATGGAACCTGTATTGAAGGGAATAATGGAAGCGACGATAATAACGGGTCATTCAACCTGTGGATTGCCATGACTGAATTCGCCGTAATCCTGCTCAGCACTGTCCTGGTGAACAACTACGTACTGGTGCAGTTCCTCGGGCTGTGCCCGTTTATGGGTGTCTCCAATAAACTGGAGACCGCCGTAGGTATGGGTGGTGCCACCACCTTCGTGCTAACCCTGGCAGCAATCTGCTCCTACCTGGTCAACAAGTACCTGCTGGCACCCTACGGCCTGGAGTACCTGCGCACCATCGCCTTCATCCTGGTGATCGCCGTGGTGGTGCAGTTTGCGCGCATGTTTATCGAGAAGACCAGCCCGCTCCTTTACCGGGTACTTGGGGTCTTCCTACCGCTGATCACCACCAACTGCGCGGTGCTCGGTGTCGCCCTGCAGAACACCCTCAAGGCCAATAACTTCCTGCAATCCACTTTTTACGGGTTTGGCGCCGCCCTGGGCTTCTCACTGGTACTGATCCTGTTCGCGGCAATGCGTGAACGGCTCGCCGTGGCGGATGTACCAACCCCATTCAAGGGCGCGGCCATCGGCATGATCACCGCCGGCCTGATGTCACTGGCCTTTATGGGCTTTACCGGTCTGGTATAGGGGGAATGCATTGAGCTGGTTTGCTTCTGTTTCCGATGCCATGCTGGTGCTTGGCGGCATGGCGCTGGTATTTGGCGCCATACTGGGTTTCGCCGCCATCCGCTTCAAGGTCGAGGGCGATCCCATTGTCGACCAGATCGACTCTATACTGCCGCAGACCCAGTGCGGCCAGTGCGGCTATCCCGGCTGTCGCCCCTATGCCGAGGCCATTGCCAACGGCGATGCCATCAACAAATGCCCACCCGGCGGACAGGCCACCATCAACCAGCTGGCCAACCTGCTGGACGTGGAAGCCGTTCCCCTCGATGAGGAGCACGGCTCGGAAGACATCAAGAAAGTCGCGTTCATCCGTGAGGACGAGTGCATCGGCTGCACCAAATGTATCCAGGCCTGCCCGGTTGATGCCATCCTCGGCGCTGCCAAGCAGATGCACACTGTTATTGCCGACGAATGCACCGGCTGTGACCTGTGTGTCGAGCCCTGCCCCGTAGACTGTATCGATATGATTCCGGTGGAGACAACCCCGCGCAGCTGGGTCTGGGAAAAACCGGGGGCTCACAGCCAGCTGATCGCCACCGACAAGATTGGTGAAATCAGGGGGGCTGCGTAATGGCGCACACCACCGAACGCACCCGCAGCAGCCGCCGGATCTGGGACATTCCCGGCGGTGTGCACCCACCGGAGCACAAGGCGCAGTCCATGCAGCTGCCGCTCGCGCACATTCCGCTAGCACCAAGCCTGATCGTGCCGCTGAGCCAGCATATCGGTGCGCCGGCCATTGCACTGGTAAAAGAGGGAGACAGGGTCCTCAAGGGCCAGAAAATTGCAGAAGCAGACGGTCCTATCAGTGCGCCGGTGCATGCGCCCACATCAGGCACCGTTACCCGTATTGGCGACTACACCATGCCGCACCCGTCCGGTCTGCAGGCCGAGGCGATTGAAATCAGCTCTGACTTCTCGGATACCTGGTGCGAGCTGTACCCGATGCAGGACTATCGTGAGCGGGACCGCTCAGAGGTCCTCCACCATATCCGCGAGTGCGGCATTGCCGGCCTCGGTGGCGCCGGCTTCCCGGCCGCCATCAAGCTGAACCCGAAGGGCAATGCACCGATCGATACCCTGATCCTGAACGGAACCGAGTGTGAGCCCTATATCACCGCCGACGACACCATCATGCGCGTGCGCCCGGAGGAAATCGTCGCAGGTGCCGAAATCCTCGCTCACCTGTTACACGAACCGGCAGATGTCCTGATCGGTATCGAGGACAACAAACCCGAAGCCATCAAGGAGATGCGCGAAGCCTGCGAGGGCACCCGTTTTGAAGTGGTGGTATTCCCCACCAAATATCCGTCCGGGGGTGAAAAGCAGCTGATTCAGATTCTCACGGGCCGGGAAGTGCCATCCGAGCACCTGCCGGCGGAAGTGGGTGTGATCTGCCAGAACGTCGGCACCGCGGCGGCGATCTACCGCGCAATCCAGTTCGGTGAACCGCTTGTCAGCCGGATTACCACGGTGGTGGGCGAGGCGCTGGATATTCAGCGCAATATCGAGGTTCCGCTGGGCACGCCGGTTGGCCATATTCTTGCCAACCATGGTATTGACCGCGAACAGATGGCAAAAATCGTCATTGGCGGCCCCATGATGGGCTTCACCGTCCAGGATGAGCGGGTGCCCGTGGTCAAGACCACCAACTGCATCCTGGTGCCAGCCCGGAAAGAGCTGCCCGCACCAGTGCCAGCCCAACCCTGTATTCGCTGCGGTATCTGCGCGGAGGCCTGCCCGGCCTCCCTGCTACCGCAACAGCTGTACTGGTATGCCCGCGCCGAAGACTACGAAAAGCTGGAAGCCTACAGCATCAAGGACTGCATCGAGTGCGGCGCCTGTGCCTACGTCTGCCCCAGCCACATTCCCCTGGTCCAGTATTACCGTGCTGCCAAGGGCACCATGCGCGAAGCCGAGCAGGAGAAGCTCAAGTCCGATCGCGCGCGCGAGCGCTTCGAGTTCCGCAAGGCGCGACTGGAAAAAGCCGAACAGGAAAAAGAAGCCAAACGCCAGGCCCGCAAGAAAGCCGCGGAGGAAGCGCGCAAGCGCAAGGCCGCACAGCCAGCCTCTGACAAGGCCGGTACTAGCGGTGCCAGCAGCGAAGCCGATGTCGTCGCCGCGGCGTTGGCACGGGTGAAGGCAAAAGAAAGCTCACCGGAACAGCAAAAGGCGCGCGCAGAGCGCAGCGTTAAAAGCGCACAAGAGCGGGTGCAGAAACTCGAGGAAAAAGCCTCCGCAGCCGAAGGTACGCAGCGCGACCAGCTTCAGGCGCAGCTCAAGGCCGCACAATTGAAACTCGGCGAGGCACAGCAGAAGCTGACAGCACTGGATCAGCCAGAAAAAACTTCCAGCGCCGCCGCTGCGGTGGATGCGGCCATTGCGCGTGCGCGCAACAAGGCTGCCATGTCCCCGCTGGAGAAAGCGCAGAAGAGTGTGGACAGCCTGCGCCAGCGCATTCAAAAGATGGAAGAAAAGATCCCGCAGGAGCAGGATGCGGAACTGCAGGCCGCGCTCCGGGACAACCATCGCAAGTTTCAGGAGAAGCTGGTCGTTGCGGAGCAGGAACTCGCGCAGCTGCAACAGCAGGAACCGGGTGAAGCCACCACGCCGCCGGCGGGGAACGACAAGGCGCAACAGGCCATCGAGCGTGCCCGCGCCGCCGCGCAAGCGCGCGCCGGCATGAGCGACGAAGAAAAACTGGCGGCGGAATTGAGCAGCCTGGAGCAACGCGTGGAAAAGGCGCGCCAACGGCTCCGGAAAGCGCAGGATGAGGGCAACGAAAATGTGCCCGCTTTCCAGGCCGCCCTGGATAAGATGGAAAACAAGCTCGCGGAGAAGCGCCAGCAGATGGGGGAACAACAGTAATGGCCTTGATGCACGCTTCATCCCCGCATACGGCACAGCCGCAGACTTCGGCCAACATCATGCAACTGGTGCTGGCCGCAATGGTGCCGGGCATCGTGGCGTTGGTGGCCTACTTCGGCGTCGGCGTGTTATTCAACCTGGCACTGTGCGGCCTGACCGCCCTGGCCAGTGAAGCCCTGATGCTCAAACTGCGCGGCCGCCCGATCGGGTTCTACCTGCGCGACTACAGCGCACTGGTCACTGCCGCCCTGCTCGCCGTCGCATTGCCGCCCTATTGCCCCTGGTGGATCCCGGTGGTGGGCACCGCCACGGCGATCATTCTGGCCAAGCAGCTTTACGGCGGCCTGGGCTTCAACCCGTTCAACCCGGCCATGGTCGGCTATGTGGTGCTGCTGATCAGCTTCCCGGTAGAAATGACGCTGTGGGTTGCCCCGGCAACGGTGGAACACGGCCTGCCCGATATCGAAGAAGCTTTCTCCCTGGTTTTCGGCAACTACCAGGTAGACGGCTTCACCATGGCGACTCCGCTGGAGATCGTGCGCCACAATAACTCCATCATCATGAGCCAGCTGTACAACGAGGAGCCGGTGCTTGCCAAGGGCAGCATTGCCGGCGCTGGCTGGGAGATGGTGAACCTGGCCTTCCTTGTGGGCGGGCTTTACCTGCTGTACCGGAAGGTATTTACCTGGCACGCACCGGTTGGCATGCTCGCGGCACTGTTCCTGCTTTCCACCGTTTTTTACGATAGCGGCAGCTCGCTCAGCGAAGGCTCACCGTTACTGCACCTGTTTTCCGGCGCCACCATGCTGGGTGCGTTCTTTATCATTACGGACCCGGTCAGCTCCGCCACCAGCACCCGCGGACGCCTGTACTTCGGTATCGGCGTGGGCATCCTGGTGTTCGTGATCCGGGTTTGGGGCAGCTACCCGGATGCAGTCGCTTTTGCAGTATTGTTGATGAACTTTGCCGCCCCGCTTATCGATAACTACACCCTGCCGCGCACCTACGGTCACGCCGCGCCGCGCCGCGCAACAGAGAAGGAAGACTGACATGCTGGGCAAGTCGATCTCCTCCAATGCCATCATGCTGGGCGCATTCGCCCTGATCACGGCGGGCAGCCTTGCCCTTACGGAGTCGGTCACACGCGAACCGATCGAAAAGGCGATCCGTGAAGCCTCCGCCAAGGCCCTGCTGGAAATTATCCCGCTGGATCGGCACAGCAATGACATGCTGGTGGATACCTACCCGATTCCACGCGGTTACTGGTCACGCCTGGGCCTCGAACAGGGTGGCAATATCAACCTGGCCCGGGAAAGCGGCCAGATCACTGCCGCGATTGTCCCGGCGGTGGCACCGGATGGCTATTCCGGCCCGATTCGCCTGCTGGTGGGCGTCAACCGCGATGGCACCGTCGCCGGTGTGCGCGTCATCGGCCACAGTGAAACACCCGGTCTGGGTGACAAGGTGGAGCTGAAGAAGAGCGACTGGATCCTGTCATTCAACGGCACCTCCCTGCAGGAGCCGCCCCCGGAGCGCTGGAAAGTGGAAAGGGACGGTGGTGACTTCGACCAGTTTACCGGCGCCACCATCACCCCGCGCGCTGTGGTCGGCCAGGTGAAGCGGGTACTGGAGTTCGTGGCCGCCCACCACGACATAATCTTCAGCGCGCCGGAATCCGAGCGCGCGGTACCGGTATCGGGCAACAAAGCCGAGGCAGACAGCCCGCAAGCCACCAAAGAAGAATCGGGGAGCAACTGAGTCATGGCCAGCCCGACTGCCAGGGAAATCACCCACAACGGCCTCTGGAAGAACAATCCCGCACTGGTGCAGCTGCTGGGCCTGTGCCCGCTACTTGCCGTCACCGGCTCCGTCGTCAACGCAATTGGCCTCGGCCTCGCCACACTGGCGGTACTGGTCTGCTCCAACACCGCGGTCTCCCTGCTGCGCAACAATATGTCGGCAACGGTAAGACTACCCGCATCGGTGATGATCATCGCCACCTTCACGACCTGCGCCGAACTGCTGATGAAGGCATTCACTTACGAGCTTTACCAGATCCTCGGTATCTTCATTCCCCTGATCGTCACCAACTGCACGATTCTCGGCCGTGCCGATGCCTTTGCCAGCAAGAACCCTGTCGGGCCTTCAGCGCTCGACGGTTTCATGATGGGCGTCGGCTTCCTGCTGGTACTGATCGCCATTGGCGCCATCCGGGAGTTACTCGGACAGGGCACCCTGTTTGCCGATATGGACCTGATCTTTGGTGATGCGGCCAAAGACTGGAAGCTGACCCTGCTGGGCGAAGACTACCCGGGCTTCCTGATCGCCATCCTGCCACCCGGCGCTTTCCTCGTGGCCGGACTCCTGATCGCTGCGAAGAATGCCATCGACGCGGAATTCGAGCGCCGCGCGAAGCTGAATCGACAGGTGGTACGAGGGTCCAAGCGCGTACGTACAACAGGCAATATCCAGTAATTGCCCAATGCGCTGGTACAGGGTTACTCTTTAAGCAAAGGCACAGTTACGCGGGTCCACCTGCGGCACAACCTGACATTCAGAACACTTGGGACTTTTCATGTTCAAGTAGGACGAATCGACAATTTATGTCGCCGAATCCACTTTAATAAACTGTGAACTGAAACACTTTATTCGCTAAACTGTGCCAAGTAGCGAATGCGACAGGCATCGGGATGTGTACGAGCATGCAAGGCTTGCATGCAATTTCGTCACAAACGCCTGTCACAAGCCAGGATGGCGCGCCGCTGGAATCTGGGGCTAGAGGTAGTTCCGGTGGCTTCGTATAACGAAGTAAATAATAAAAGCAGGGACACAAAAATGATCAAAGACACTGGAAAGTCTGAACTCGTTTATCAGGGCCGCCGTGCCCAGCGTGCCGATAGTCGTCAGCGTCGCAAGGCCATTCTCGAGGCCACGCTGAGGCTTATCGTCAGGGAAGGGATTCGCGGTGTTCGCCATCGCGCTGTCGCCAAGGAAGCAGAAGTTCCGCTCGCGGCCACCACTTATTACTTCAAGGATCTCAACGACCTGATCAGCGATGCCTTCACCTACTTCGCTGAGCAAAGCCTCGCCGACACCCGTCAGCTGGAAGAAGACAGCTTTGCTGCGGCACGCCGCATGGATCGCTCCGAGCTCGCCTCCGGCCCGGGCCGCAAACTCATCGTACAGCAGCTCACCCGCTTTATTCTGAGCCATATCCGCAACCAGGCATCGGACCGTGAAAACCGTCTGGTAGAGCTGGCTTTCCGCAACGAAGCCGTGCGCAACCCGCAGCTCACCAAGACAGTGCGCCTTTCCGGTGACGCCAGTGTGGAGCTGATCCGCGAATTCTTCGATCTGCTACAGATTGCAGACTCCGGCGCGGCAGCGCAGATTGTTTACGGCACCATCATGAACCTGGAATACCAGATTCTCTCCGGTGCGGTGGAAATCGAATCTCCGGTGCTGGAGCGCACCGTGACCATGATGCTGAAAGGGCTGGTGCCGGCAGTGGCTACCACAACGGAAACCGAAAGTTCTTTCTAACCCCGCAGCGTCTACCGCCAATAAAAAAGCCCCGCGATGCGGGGCCTTTTCTTTTGGTCGCCAGAACGAGCAAATTAGCTTTCAAAACGATCGAGATTCATGACCTTGTGCCAGGCTTCTACAAAGTCCTCCACAAACTTCTTCTTGCCATCATCTGCGGCATAGACCTCTGCCACTGCGCGCAGCTCAGAGTTTGAACCGAATATCAGATCCACCGGAGTCGCCTTCCACTTCACCTTGCCGCTCTTGCGATCCTTGCCCTCATACATATTGTCCGATGCCTTGGACCAAACGGTGGACATATCCAGCAGGTTGACGAAGAAGTCGTTCGACAGGGTGCCGGGCTTGTCAGTAAACACGCCGTGGTCGCTCTGGCCGGTATTGGCATTCAGCGCGCGCATGCCCCCCAGCAGCACCGTCATTTCCGGTACAGTCAGGTTCAGCATGCTCGCCCTCTCCACCAGCATTTCCGCAGGCGAGTAACGGCTGCCCTTGCCGTAGTAGTTACGAAAGGCGTCGGCCTGCGGCTCCAGCAAGGTGAATGAAGCAATATCGGTCTGCTCCTGTGTAGCATCGGTGCGCCCCGGCTTGAACGGTACCCTTACGCTGTGGCCACCATTCTTAGCCGCCTGCTCGATTGCAGCTGCACCGCCCAGCACGATCAGGTCTGCCAGGGAAACCTTCTTACCGCCGCCCGCGCCCTTGTTGAATGCAGCCTGCACCCCTTCCAACTTTGCCAGTACCTTGCCGAGCTCGTCCGGGTCGTTCACTGCCCAGCCATTCTGCGGCTTGAGCCGGATACGGGCACCGTTGGCACCGCCCCGCAAGTCCGTTCCCCGGAATGAAGCGGCGGCACCCCATGCGGTTCGTACCAGTTGCGACACTGTCAGGCCCGAATCCAGTATCTTTTTCTTGAGCTGGGCAACATCGCCATCACTGATGAGCTTGTGATCCACCGCCGGTAACGGATCCTGCCAGATCAACTGTTCCTTCGGCACCTCGGCACCGACATAGCGCGCCGCAGGCCCCATATCGCGATGGGTCAGCTTGTACCAGGCCTTGGCGAAGGCCAGCTCGAACTCCTTCGGGTTTTCGAGGAAGCGTTTGGAGATTTTGGCGTAGCTCGGGTCAAATCGTAGCGACAGGTCCGTAGTCAACATGATCGGTGCGCTGCGCTTGGCGCTGTCATGCGCATCCGGCACCAGGTTGGCGGCACTTTTATCCTTCGGAATCCACTGGGTGGCCCCGGCCGGGCTTTTGCTTTTCACCCACTCGAACGCAAACAGGTTCTGCAGGTAGTTCATGCTCCATTGCACCGGCGTGACGGTCCAGGCACCTTCGAGACCACTGGTCATGGTGTCACCGGCGTTGCCCTTACCACACTTGTTTTTCCAGCCGAAGCCCTGCTCCTCAATGGCGGCCGCGGCGGGTTCCGGCCCCACACAGTCCGCCTTGACTGCGCCGTGGACCTTGCCAAAGGTATGGCCACCGGCGATCAGGGCGACGGTTTCTTCATCGTTCATGGCCATACGACCGAATGTCTCGCGGATATCCTTTGCCGCCGCAACCGGATCCGGGTTTCCATTCGGCCCCTCCGGGTTTACATAGATCAGACCCATCTGAACCGCTGCGAGGGGGTTCTCCAGTTCACGCTCGCCCTTATAGCGCTTGTCGTCCAGCATCTTGGTTTCCGGCCCCCAGTACACGAGGTCCGGCTCCCAGTCATCCTCGCGCCCACCGGCAAACCCGAACGTCTTGAAGCCCATGGACTCCAGCGCCACATTGCCTGTCAGCACCATAAGGTCGGCCCAGGAAAGGTCGCGCCCATATTTTTTCTTGATCGGCCACAGCAGGCGCCGGGCCTTGTCCAGGTTGGCGTTATCCGGCCAGCTGTTGAGCGGGTCGAAACGCTGTTGCCCGCCCCCGGCCCCGCCGCGTCCGTCGTGTACCCGATAAGTACCGGCACTATGCCAGGCCATGCGAATCATCAGCGGGCCGTAATGGCCCCAGTCTGCCGGCCACCAGTCCTGGGAGGTGGTCAGGACCGCTTCGATATCTTTCTTCAGCGCCTTGAGGTCAACACTTTTGAAGGCCTCGGCATAATTGAAGTCGTCACCAAACGGGTTGGAATCCGGGCTGTGGCTGCGCAAGGGGGTGAGATCCAGCTGCTCCGGCCACCAAAAACTGTTCGGCTTGGCCTGTGCCTGGGCCTCTGACTGAGTGGGGACCGACAGGGCCGCAAGGGAAAGCGACAGGGCTATTGCCGCGAAAAGTGGTTTTCTCTGCTGCAACATAGCGTTTGCCTTTATATATGTGAGCGCTGACATTCAGTAAGCATTGTTTAGCAAAAAAATCGCGCCCATAGCGTGCAAGGACGGAAAATTGGCGCAATTCCGTATCTTTCCGCCAACACTGTTTCTTCGGCGCGTCCAGGCAACCCCGTCTTCGCAACCTGCAAAGCAACTACAACTATTTTCACGCCACTCCCGTCTACACTTTAAGCATCTGTACCAGTCCGTGGGGAAGACGTGGTGAAACTCCTCTTCCGGCTTGCCGGTTTGCTTTTTCTGATGACAGCGGCCATCTCCTGTGCGCCCGACCGCCCGCCTGAGGACAGCGGCGCAGCTCCGGATGTGCGCAGTACCATGAACACCGAGTCCCGGGCGACGGATGAAACTCCCGGGGCAACAGAGCCCGAACAGGCGCAGCCGGCCGACACGGCTGATACCGGCATTGAAAAAGAACCCGTCGCGAAAGAGGAAAATCAAACTGAAAAAGCCAAAGACAAGAGCGCTGTAAAAGATCCGGAGTCCAAACCAGATTTGCCGGAAATGGTCCTGCCGGAAACCACGCCCCATACCGGCGCCTACCGCCATGCCAACCCGGACAACGCGCCTAATTCAGCATATCTGCTTAACAGCGAACTGTTCGACGACCTCGGCCCAAAGGGATTCGAGGTCTACCTGCTGGACAGGTTCGAGAATTACGAGGAGTTTGGTGATCTCGAGGCGCTGAAAAAGCGCGGCAAGCTGCGTATCCTGGTAGACGCCTACAGTATGAGCGCCCTGCACCGGGGCGCGACCCAGCAGGATATTGAAATTGAGGAGGCCCGCAAAATTGCAGAGGAGCTTGGCCTGTTCCCGGTGTTCCTGCTGGTCAATACCTTCTCCGATCTAGTGCCGGCATTACTGGCAGGCAAGGGCGACCTGATCGCCAACAATCTCACCATCACAGAAGACCGTCTGTACAAAATAGACTTTTCCTATCCAACCATCAGTACCCGGGTGGTCCTGGTATCAAGAAAAGATGAGCCCGAGGTGAAAAAAGATGCTCCCCTTCGAGGGAAGATCCTCACGATCACGGCGGGTACCAGTTACGAAGCATTCGGCGAGTCCCTGCGGGAAAGACATTCCGGTATGGTACTGACACACAGCCCACGCAATTTTGTCGACCTGGCCATCGATGTCGCATTGGAACATTCCGATTTCACCATGCTGGACGAGCATATCTTCGACCTGGTCAAGCAATACCGGGACGATCTAAAGGTCAACAAGCGCTACCCGCAACAACAGCTTCTGGCATGGGGTATCAGGAAGAACTCCCCGGATCTGCTCAAGGCGATCAACCAGCATGTTCGCCAGCGTTTGCTGACCTATGGACGTGTCGACCGCTATATCGGCGACCTGAAAGGCATCAAACAGCGCGGCGTTTTAAGGGTCTTGTTGCGCAACCGTACCGGCGTCTACCACATGTGGAAAGGCCGTATCATGGGGTTTGAGTACAACACCCTCAAGGACTTTGCTGATTATCTCGGCGTACGCCTGGATGTGGAAGTCGCACCGGCCAATGAAAAGCTGATCCCGATGCTACTGGAAGGCAAGGGGGATATTGTTGCCAACTTTATGGCAATTACCGAGCGTCGCAAGAAAATGGGGGTAGCCTTCAGCGACCCCTATCACAGTGCGAAGGTCGGCATCGTGGCGCGCAAGGATGACATGATCAACTCGGTGGAGGATTTGCAGGGCCGCACTATCCACATCCGAAAAAGCAGCAGTCACTACCCCATTGTGATGGAGCTCAAGAAACAGTACCCGACAATCAAGGTACAGCTGGCACCGGAGGAAATGGAAACCGTACAGATCATCGACCGGGTCGCAGAGGGCAAATATGACCTGACCATGTCCGACAACCATATCGTCCAGCTGGAGCGCACCTGGCGCGACGATATCCACTTTGCCCTGGATCTCGACCACGATCATGACCATGGCTGGATTGTCCGCGACGGAAATGACGAGTTGCTCGCCGCACTCAATAAGTTCCTGACGGAAAAGGAAGTGCGCAGTGATCTGGCAACGCGTATCAAACGTTACTTCAAGAACCCCAAGCGGAGTCGCCCGGAAATCACCAAGCTCAAGGACGACGGCAGTATTTCCCCCTATGACGATCTGGTAAAGAAATATGCGGAGCCGGCAGACTTCGACTGGCGCCTCATTACCGCGCAGATGTTCCAGGAGAGTATGTTCGATCCCAAAGCGAAATCCTGGGTCGGTGCGCGGGGCCTGATGCAGGTCATGCCGGCCACCGGCAGGCAGGTGGGAATCAGCAACCTGTTTGACCCGGAGAACAGTGTCAAGGCCGGGATCAAGTATATGGACTGGCTCTACCGTAAATTTGACAGCAAGGGCATCACACCGGAAAACATGATGTGGTTTACCCTGGCCTCCTATAACGCGGGCCTGGGGCATGTCTACGATGCACAGGACCTGGCCGAGCAAAAGGGCTGGGACCGCAAGATCTGGTTCGACAATGTCGAGAAAGCCATGCTGCTCCTGTCCGACCCGAAATATTACAAGCGCGCCCGATACGGCTACGCCCGCGGCACCGAGCCGGTACAGTACGTGCAGAAGATTTCAGAACGGTTCAGGTCCTATGTAAAACTGCTGGATGCGCATCAGCGCAACAAGGAAGCCATTGGTTACCTGCGTTTCCACGGTCTGCTGTTTAGCTGGCAATGGCTACTCGAGAAAGATATCGCACGCAGGAATGTGGCGGAGCAAAAGTATCGCTCTGAAGAAAAGGCAATGACCCGGTTCCCCGGGTCATAAACGGAGGCCCGTACCTAACCGAATTAAACGAAGGTAGGCTCGGCCACGAACGCCCAGAAGAGTACGGTGCCAACCATCACCAGTACCGCAGCGATCAGGCCAACCATCACCACTGCACTGGAGAACAGGAAGCCCCTATCCTCGGAAACACCGGTCATGATCGGGATACCCAGGTACAACAGGTAGAGTGAATAGCCCACCGCCACTGTGGCGATGATGATATCCAGCCAGAATACCGGATAGGCGCCTGCCACGCCGGCAAGCAGGATCGGCGCGGCCGTGTAAGTCGCAATGACAATGCCTTTCATCGGGTAGGTTTTACCGCCATAGGTTTTGGCCATCCAATGGATAAAATAGCCAATCCCGCAGACGCCGGCGATCATGGCGACATAAAAAACTGCCACCAGACTCAATGCGCTGTCTGCCGAGATCCGCACCAGCTCGCCATCACCAACACGCCAGCCGACTTCAGTAGTACCGAAATACCAGGCAACCGCGGGGATCAATGATAGGATCACGATAAATGGAACATGGCGCTTCAGGCTCTCATCAGGTATGGCGCCAATGGATTGCCACTCTTTGCGTGGCTGATAGAAAAGACCAACTAAGTGATTCAGCATAATACCGCCCTCTTGTCAGAGGAACGTCTGCAAAAACCACAAGGGCTATTTGAACTTGAGAGGTCACACGGATACCGCACACCCGACGGCAAGGCCTGTAAACAGACGTGAAGCCGGGCTAACCGAGCTATTTCCCCCTCGTTACTGCTGTCAAAACGGCAAGCCACCCGGGCTAAACGAGAAGTTCCAGCTTTTATATTTATGCACTTCCTTTTTTAACAGCTGGGTTCCCCACGTCAACGGTTTGTTTAACAAAACGCCGCCTCTGTCGGGCGGCGTTTCCTTGGGAAACAGTTTTGGCGCAATTTGATACATTGCACCACAACCTTATGTTGAATGGCGCGCTCGTCAGGGCGAGGCTGGCTCGACCTGCTGCATCCAGCCAAACGGATCTTCCGCGCGGCCCTCCTGGATATCCAGCAGCGCGCTCCGCAAGGCCGTTGATACCGGGCCCGGTACTTGCGGCAAGCTGACGGAATGACCGGCATCGCCGATTACGCTGATGGGGCTGATTATCGCCGCGGTACCACAAGCGAATGCTTCGGAACAGGTCCCGGACCCGATCAGCGCAAGCAGGTCGTCTATATCCATCTCCCGTTCATGCACCCGGTAACCCAGCGTTCCGGCGAGTTCGATCAATGAGTCCCGGGTCACGCCCTCCAGGATGGAGCCACTGAGCTTCGGCGTATGCAGCTGCCCGTCAATCACCGCAAAGAAGTTCATTCCGGAAAGCTCCTCGATCTGCTTGCGATCCGAGGGGCTCAACCACAGGGACTGGTCGTAACCGCGCGCTTTCAGCTGTGCAACGCTCTGCAGGGAGGCGGCATAGTTACCCCCGACCTTGGCATCGCCGGTGCCCCCCAGAGCCGCCCGGGTGTCATCACGCTCGATCCAGACCCGCATATTACCGCTGTGGTAGGCCTCTGAAGGGCTGGCGATCACATAGAACTCGTAGATATTGCTGGCCGAAACCGAAAGATCCGGCTGCGTACCGATCAGCAGCGGACGCAGGTACAGCGACTCGCCGCTGGCAGCGGGAATCAGGTAGGCACAATAAGCTGTCACGCACCGGACTGCTTCCAGGAACATGCCCTCCGGAATCTCAGGCATACACAGGCGCCTGGCCGAGTAAGCCATGCGGCGCGCATTTTTCTCCGGCCTGAACAGGCCAATGCTGCCGTCCACACGACGATAGGCTTTCATGCCCTCGAAACAGGTCTGCGCGTAGTGCAGCACCTTGGCCGCGGGATCGATCTGCAGCGGCCCATAGGGGATCAGCTCGCCGCCAGACCAGCAGCCGTCCTGGTAAACGGCCCGGAACATGACCGGCGCCATGACACTGCCAAATCCCAGTCGCTCCGGCGCCTCAAACCCGCGTAGCCGTTCGGCAACCTCCGGACTGATTGCGATGCTCATCTTCCAACTCCCACCAGGGTTTCAATGCATTCCTACGGGCGCGGGGGTGCATTCCAGCGCCGGCTCAATGGGAAGATTATGGCCGCGACAAGGCTCCATTCCAAATAATTTTGCATGCAAACCCGCAGCAAAAACGGATAAAAATGCGCCAAAAGCCCGCACCACAACAAAACCGGCCCAAATATCCATTTTATTTAGGATGTGAATCATTATCGGTACCCCCGATTCCACCCGGTGCGAAATACCGCTCCGTCTGCCCTGAAGGGGGTACTGCAAAATTCTGGCGCGCCTGCCAACCTGAGATTAACCATCCGCTTACCAGTACCCGAACGCGAGATACGCGCCGCAAACCCCATCACACCTTCGTCGCCGCGCAAAGGCGCCCGCCAACTCGGCCAAACTCCTCTATGCGGATCACACGCCGGTCGTTTACCTCAACGGGGAAAAAAAAAGCCTTGGCTATACTCGAAAACAGAGGCGGAAAAGTTTACCGATTTTCGCGACAGTGCGACCGAAACTGATTTCGTGAGTTTCATTTTTGGCAAGGTAAACGACCCAATTTTTCTCCGGACACTGGCGCACGGGATACAAGAAAATGAATTCCGTGCAGTGTGAGGAACTGAGGCCCTCGACCTAAATCCAATAGGAAGTTGGGTCGGGAGAAGTAACAGGGAAGAGAAGTGGTTCACCGTGAAAAAGCAAGTTAGTCGCAGCGTTTTTGCATTCAGTGCCACCCTCCTGGCTGCCAGCCAGTTGGGCACTTTTGCCTATGCGGATAACCCGCCGAAGAGTTACATCGATGCCGTCGAAGCACCTTCCGTAACCACCAAACGGCAGCTCAGGCCTTCTGAAGCCGTAGAGCGGTATCGCCAAATGGTGGAGGAAGTCGAGGCAGTCGAGGGCGCTTATGGCAACGGCCTGGACGAGCACCTGATCGGGCTGGGTTCCGCCCTGCAGGAAATGGGTGCCCACGAAGAGGCAATCGACCACTTCAAGCGTGCGATGCTGGTCAACCGCGTCAACGAGGGGCTCTACTCCTTGAACCAGGCGCCAATCATCGAACGGATGATCGAAAGTAATATCGCCATGGGCAACTGGGAAGGCGCGACCGATACCTACAGTTACCTTTTCTGGCTCAACAAGAAGAACTTCGGCGAAAACGATCCGCGCATGTTGCCGGTGATCAACAAGTTGAGTGCGTGGCACCTCCAGTCCTACATGGAGGAGAAAGGCGGCACCATGTTCGAGCATCTGGTGAATGCCACGAATCTCTACAAGCTGGCGGTCGACATCATTACCAATAACTTTGGCGAGGATGACCTGAGGCTGGTGGAAGCCCTGCGCGGTCTGAAGGCCTCGAATTATTACCTGGCAACCTACCGGGGCGAGCCAGCGCAGACAGTCACCGTCAATTCCAACTTTGGTCCCGGCGGCGATGTCCCGACTGCCGAGCAGGCCCGCTTCGACCACTACAAGTTGAACAGTTTCCGGAACGGACGCAATGCCATTACCCGCATCGTCGATGTGTACCAGAGAAACCCGGATGCCCCGCCTGCGGCATCCGCACGTGCCCAGGTTGAGCTCGCCGACTGGTACATGATGTTCAACAAGTGGAGCACCGCCAGGCGCACTTATGAACACGCCTACCAGGCGCTCTGGGACAACGGCGCGACCAATGACGAAATGACAGAGATATTCGGCCAGCCTACCGCGCTGCCCGATTTGCCGATGATCGACCCTGACGAAGAGACCGGTGCGGAGCAGTATGTCCTGGTTTCCTTTGATGTCACCGAATTTGGCAAGGCCCGCAATGTACAGATCCTGGATTCAGGCCCGGCAGATTCTGTGTCGACCCGCTCCAAGGTTCGCAAACTTTTGAGAAACGCAAAATTCCGGCCGCGCTTTGCTGGCGGCGAGCCGGTCCTGACCAGAGGCGTCGTACAGCGGTTCGTGTTCGATGACTAATTAAGACGGCGGGCAGTCAGACGCCCGCCAGATAAACACTGGAGAGCATAATGGCTGTATTTAACCCCAAAAGGATTGTGGGGCTGCGGGGCGCTGCGTCCTGTATTGTTCTGGGCATCCTAGTGAGTGGCTGCAATACCCAGCAGACGCAACAGCAGCCACCGGCCATGCCATCGCAGCCATCCTCCAGCTCACCGAGCTCTTCTTCGCCGAGCAGTCCCTCTCAGCCGAGCTCCTCCTCGTCTTCGAGTAGCCGGCAGAGCCAGAGCCGGAGCTCAAGCAGCATGCCGAGCCCAAGCATGCCGAGCCCCAGTTCGCCCAGCAGTTCCAGCTCGTCACCCAATGTTTCCGTCTCCAGCAGTGATATGCCGAGCATGCCCAGCATGCCGACCATCGAAAGTGGCAGCGAGAGTGGCGAGCAAAGCAGCACCAGCAGTAGCCAGCAACAGGGAGAAGGCAGCCAGGGCGCCGAGAGTTCACGGCGCAGCGGCATGCCTGGCGATGGCTCGCCCGAGCAGGCCCGGAGCCGTAAAAGCAGCCAGTCACAGGGTGGAGAGGACAGCGAAGAGTACAGCGAGTTTGAGCCAGACCCCAGCTCCGAGAGCAAAGGCCAGCCACCGGAAGAAATTGACTTCTCCGAGGAAGAGCAGACCAACCCGAGTAAT
Organism: Biformimicrobium ophioploci; assembly: GCF_030270605.1. GTDB lineage: Bacteria > Pseudomonadota > Gammaproteobacteria > Pseudomonadales > Cellvibrionaceae > Biformimicrobium > Biformimicrobium ophioploci. Next base: position 182,231 of record NZ_BSYJ01000003.1, on the reverse strand, counting down.
GCTTCAAGCTCCTCTTCCAGTTCTTCATCCAGTTCATCGAGTGCTTCCAGTGCGTCGTCGAGCAGCGCTGCCAGTGCGTCCTCGGCCAGCAGCGCATCCTCCGCGAGTAGCGCCGCCTCGAGACAATCCGCGTCCTCTGCCAGTGCCGGCAGCCCCGGCAGTAGCAGCAGTGCGCCAAATGAATCCCCGATGAGTGCCCAGGAGCGATTGGAACAGCTTGAAGGCGAGCTTGATTCAACCATGGCCAGTTACGACGGCATGATCCTGCGCGAGCGGGATTACGTCCGCAATAAACCGGCCAGCAGCGCGGAAGAAGATGGTGAAACACCGCCTGAAGAAATCCCGCCGGGTGAATCACTGGAAGACCTGATTGACGAGGCAGAAGCCGCATTACCGCCACCGCCACCCTCTGGCGAAGGCGGTTCCGGCCCGGAACAGAACAATTCCAGTGGCCAGGCCACAGGCCCCGGGCTCCCCACCAAGGGTCGCAAGGGTGAATTTGACCACAGTGGCAGTGCGGGTGTGGTCCCGGCAGATATTCCTTCCGGCAACGATGATGATGTAGTCGCCCGTCAGATTCGCGAAGCGGCAACCCGGGAAAAGGATCCGGAACTCCGTGAAAAACTCTGGGAAGAATACCGGAAGTACAAAAACCAGCAGAAGTAATTTAAACCGGCGTCAGCCGGACAAACTTAAGGACCTGAGATTCAAGGAAGAGCCATGCCTGCCCTTGCACCTGAAAAAAAATTATTCGCGACGCTGTCGGCCCTGCTGATGGCACTGGCGCTCGGCGCCTGCACTTCGCACACCGTGAAGACCACCGCCTTTGACCCGCTGGATGTGGCAAAGGAAGAGGTGCCGGAAGAGTACCTGCTTGATGTGGGGATCGTGCAATTCGATGCCGGACTGGAAGACGTGGAGCTGGATGAAGACACCCTGGTCTTCCCGGAACTGCGCAAGGCCGAATCGCGTTTTATTGCCGTCACCCTGACAGAAGCCCTGCAACGCAGCTCCGGCTGGGGCGCAGTGCGCGTTGTACCCAATGCCGGCACGGCTGTGGATGTGGTGGTCGATGGCAGGATCCTCAAATCGGACGGCGAAACCCTGACGGTCGAAGTCTCAGTGCGGGATTCCCGCGGCGGACTTTGGTTCACCCGTGAATATACAGAAGTGGCCTCCCGCTATGCCTACGACCCCAAACACCCCACCGAGGGTGACGCCTTCCAGGGCCTGTACAACCGCATCGCCAATGACTTGCTGCGCCACAGGCGCAGCCTGAGCAAACAACAGATCGCGAACCTGCGCACCATCTCGGAGATCCGTTTCGCGCGGGACTTCGTCCCGGACGCCTTTGACCGCCACCTGGTGCGCGACGGGGCCGGCATGTACCACCTCAAATCCCTGCCGGCGGAGAGTGATCCCACACTGGGCCGCATTCGCCGTATTCGGGAACGCGACTACCTGTTTATCGACACCCTGCAGGACCATTACGGGACTTTCGTGAAATCCATGGAAATGCCCTACAAGCAGTGGCGCGCGTTGAGTTATGACGAAGTGGTGGAAATGCGTGAGCTGCGCCGCAAGGCCCGCAACAACACCATCATGGGGGCCGCTGCCATCATCGGTGGTATTGCCGCCGCCGGATCCGGCAGTGGTGCGGCAAGGCAGGCCGGTAATGTCGCTGTGGCCGGTGGGGGCTATATGGTCAAGGCAGGCTTCGACCGACGCGCGGAAGCCAAGATGCATATCGAAGCCCTGCAGGAACTGGGCGACTCCATGGAAGCAGAAGTTGAACCGCGCATCGTCGAGCTCGAGGATCGCACCATCACGCTCTCCGGCAGTGTGGAAACCCAGTATCGACAGTGGCGCGACATACTCCAGGAAATGTATGAGGCCGAGACAGGCGGTATGCAGTAGGAATGAGTCACTGAGTAACGAGCCACTGAAAGCGCTATGAATAAAGATCAGAAAAGCGGCATACAGCATGACATCATCCGCCCGGCCGATGTCGCCCTCAATAGCGAGGCAGCAGAGGCCGGTCCGGAGCCTGTTTCCGCAACACCCCGGGCTACAAAGCAATCTGGCGGCTACAGAAACCTTATTATTGGCACCGCGCTTTCCGGCATGTTCGTTGCCGTATTCTGGGGGCTGCCCAGGCTGGTGCCGGAACCAAAGCCGATCGTGATCCAGCCCGCCCAGCAGGCATCCCCCGCGCCCGCTGCCAAGGTCGCGCAGAGCTCACCATTTACCGAGGCTGAGATTGCCAACCAGCGCCGCCGTGTACAGGAAATCCTGCAGGACATCATGGACCTCAAGGAGGACCTGGAAGAACGGCAGGTACAGGCCTGGGCCAATGATGCCTATGAGGCGGCAGCTGCGCTGGCGAAGGAAGCAGACGGCATCTATCGCCAGCGTCGTTTCAACGACGCACTGGCGCAGTATGAAAAATCCCTGACTGCCTTCCAGGCTTTGCGCGACAGCATTCCCGAGCGGCTGGAGCAGCTGATCAGCCAGGGTTTTGATGCGATCGACAGCGGCGATGCAGAAACCGCAACACAGTCGTTCGATACCGTGCTGACCATGTCGAAAGACCACCCCCGCGGCCTTCGTGGCGCCGACCGCAGCAAACTGCTTCCAGACCTTTGGCCAGATGTATTGGCAGCGCAACAAACATTCGCCGGTGGCCAACTGGACAAGGCACTGCAGCATGTGCAGGCGGCCCTCGAGATCGACCCGGACACCAGCCGCGCCGTGGCGTTGCTGCCCCGTATACGCCAGGCCATCACCGACAGGGACTACGATGCAGCCATGTCTGAGGGCTACGCCGCCCTGGCGGCGGGGAATTTCAAAACAGCACGCACCAGGTTCAGCGCCGCTGCCAAACTCAAGCCGCAGGAAACAGCACCTGCAACAGGCCTCGAACAGGCAAAGACCGGCATTACGCGACAATTGATCCAGGACAAGATTGCACAGGCGGGTAAGCAGGAAAAGTCCGAGAACTGGCAACAGGCACTGGCGCTTTACCAGGCACTGTTGAAGCAGGACAGCAGCCTGGTCGATGCGCACACCGGCAAGGCCCGCTCCACCGCGCGCGCCATGCTCGATACCCGGCTCGAAAAGACACTCGAGGATCCTCTGATTCTCGGTGACGCAAAGAACAACCGAATCGCCCGTGACCTCCTGGGCGAGGCTCGCCAGGTACGCGACCGCAACCCCGGTTCGCCGCGCCTGGAAGCACAGATCAGTAAACTGGAAACGGCCCTGACGCAGGCAGCCATTCCGGTGGCGATCACCTTGCAATCCGACAACATGACCGATGTTGTCATCTATCGCGTCGGCTCGATGGGGAATTTTTCCTCCAAGGCCGTCGCCCTGAAACCGGGACGCTATGTCGCGGTCGGACGTCGCGATGGATACCGCGACGTGCGAAGGGAATTTACTGTTACTCCGAGTGACAAAGAACAGGTAATCGTGATTCAGTGCGGCGAAAAAGTTATCGCCAGCGCCAGCGGTTAAATGCACCTGTCATAACAACTTGCCAAACCAGGGTCATTCTTCCCGCCGGCGCCTAAGCCTTAATTATGTCGCGCGTTTGGTCATAGTGCGCTAAACGGCGTCTAGACTCGACAAGCTGATGTCACAAATCCTGGTAATTGATTTTCACACCAGGTTCATGCGCCCGCACAGGGAGAGGAAGGGAACGCAATGGCGTCGAAGTCTGATAAAGAAATAAATACGCATACCAATCCTGCCGATGCAGATCCTGCGGTTGTCCAGGTGCTGGATTTCAACCCGGCATCCGGCGATGTCAAACGCAAGGGATTCCGGCTTTCCGGCAAAACCGTTTCCGCATCGCTGCTGATGCTGGTTGCGCTTGCCGCACTCACCTATCTGGTCAGCGCCCGCTCGTTGATCTTCGATACCGACCCGGAAAACGCCGACATCCAGCTGAGCGGCCTGCACTTCCGGCTTGGCGAGGGCTTCCTGTTGATGCCCGGTGATTACCAGTACCGCATCGTGGCAGATGGCTATCTCGATAGCGAAGGTACTGTCTCTGTCACCAGCGACAACCACACCCGCCACGCTGTCGAGATGCAGAAGAAGCCCGGCCACCTGAACGTGGTCACCGAACCCGGCACTACCGTCGAGGTGCTGATCGATGGCGAACCCGCGGGCACAGCGCCCGGTGTAATCCGCAACATTGCGCACGGCGTGCATACCGTGACCCTGCGCAACGAGCGCTACCTGGATCACATCGTGGAAGTCGACGTGACCGGCCTGGACCAGGTACAGGACCTGACTGCGAAACTGGAGCCCGCCTGGGCGAATGTTGCGCTGGACACGGTTCCGTCGGGCGCGACTGTCACCGTCGATGACAGAGTCATTGGCACCACGCCACTCGACGCCGAACTTATCCAGGGCAAGCGCAAGCTGACCTTTACCCTGCCCGACCGCAAGCCAACCGAGCTGGAGCTGGATATCGTGGCTGGCATCGCCCAGGCGCCGGCACCGGTCACCCTGCCCCTCGCAGACGGCACGCTGTATGTGCGCTCCACACCATCCGGTGCCAGTATCACCCTGAACGGGGAGTACCTGGGCAAGACACCGGCCACGCTGGACCTGGCCCCCGGGCAGAAACACAAGCTGCAGTTTTTCAAGGATGGCTACAAGCGGGTACAGGAGACCGTCGAGGTGGGCACCGGCGCGGTGGACAACCTTGCCGTCAACCTGAAAGCGCTGTTCGGCCAGGTGCGGGTCTCCGCCAAGCCTGCCGATGCGAAGCTGTTTGTCGATGGAAAACCGGTTGGCTTCGCCAACCAGACTCTCAAGCTACCCGCCCGTCCGCACAAGATCAGTGTGCGCAAGGCCGGCTACGAAACCTATGAAACCGCCGTGATTCCGAGCGCGGACCTCGACCAACGCATCGACACCAAGTTGATGACCGTGGAGCAGGCGCGTTGGTCCCGCGTTCCGCCCACCATTGAGACCAGGGCCGGCGGCAAACTGAAGCTGTTCCGTCCGCAGGCTGAATTCACCATGGGCGCCTCGCGGCGCGAACAGGGCCGCCGCGCGAATGAGGCGCTGCGCAATATCGCCCTCGACCGGCCCTTCTATATCGGTGTCACTGAAGTGACCAACCGCGAGTTCCGCCGCTTCAAGCGCATGCACACCTCGAGCCATATCCAGGGCGTGAGCCTCGATAACGACCCCTACCCGGTGGTTCGCATCAGCTGGAACGACGCGGCTCTCTACTGCAACTGGCTGAGTGAGCAGGAAGGCCTGCAACCGGTTTACAAAGTCGAGAAAGACAAGGTCGTAGGCTTCGATGCCAAAGCCAATGGCTATCGGATGCCAACGGAGGCCGAGTGGGCCTGGGCTGCACGCTTCGCCGGAGAGAAACAACGGAAGTTCCCGTGGGGTGATGACCTGCCGATCGTGGAACAGGCCGGTAACTTTGCCGACCTGTCTGCCGCCAACATAGTGCCGGCAATCCTGCAGAACTACCGCGACAATTTCCCGGCAACCGCGCCGGTCGGCTCGTTCCGCCCGAACCCGGTGGGCCTTTATGACCTGGGCGGTAACGTCTCCGAGTGGATTCACGACCTCTACAGCATCGGTACCGGGCTTTCCACCAAGCGCGAGCGCAACCCGGTTGGCCCCGGTGACGGCGACTACCACGTGATTCGCGATGCAAGCTGGCGGCACGCCAGCGTAACGGAACTGCGCCTGAGCTACCGGGATTACGGAGCGGACGGGCGCGAGGACGTCGGCTTCCGCCTGGCGCGCTGGGTCGACCAGGAGTAAGGGAATGAAACGCCTATCAGTATTGATCGCCCTGATGTTTGCGCTACCTGCGCTGGCCAGCCAGGCCCAGACAGACAATAAGCAGACAGACGACAAGCAAGCGACAGCGGAAGCAAAGCCGGCAAAGGAAACCGCGGCCAGTGCCCCAGTTGAGGAAAAAAAACCGCCGCTGATGCCGAACCAACCGAAAAACAAGGAATACAAGCCTACAGAGGAGATCTCCGAAGATCTCTCCGTGTCCTATCCGGTGGACATCTGACGGCCGTTAATTGAGGAAAAAACCATGAATAGCAAGTCCTCGGATTTTATGTTCCAGATCTTCGCCCTGATCGGTGCGGTGATTCTGGTGCATGCAGTCTACGTCACCGTCATCCGCCCTAATGCGGATGCCCTGATCGCGGAGCAGATGGCGCGAGAGGCTGCTGGCGAAACCTATATACAGCAGCGCTCTCTGTACATCGTGATGCGGGATTACGAGCAGGAGGCCTGTTTTGTCCTCATGTTGTGGGCATTCGCAATCATGGGCCTGAAGGCACAGCGCACCATGCGCGAACGCAAGCTGCTGGACAAGTCGCTGCTCAATGTGAATGAGGGCACCACGGTATTGCCTGAGGACGCGCGCGACCTGTCGCGTCCCATCCAGGCCCTGCCGGAGGAGGAGCGCGACTATCTGCTGCCGCGCACCCTGCTGACGGCACTGCAGCGATTCGGCTCGTCGCGGGACATAGACGCAGCTTCCAACTCGATCCGCGAGAGTTGCGATACCGAAGGGGACCGGCTGGATTCAGAACTGGCTATGGTGCGCTACATCACCTGGGCCATTCCATCGATCGGCTTTATCGGCACCGTGCGCGGTATCGGCGAGGCCCTGGCGCAGGCGCACAAGGCGGTACAGGGCGACATTGCCGGCGTGACTGTAAGTCTGGGCGTGGCCTTCAACTCCACTTTTATCGCGCTGGTCATCAGCATCGTCATCATGTTTTTCACCCACCAGCTGCAACTCATGCAGGAGCGACTGGTACTGGACACGCACAACTACTGCGATAACCGGCTGGTCAGGTTCCTGAAAGTCAGCTGATTTGAGCAACGATAATACTCGCAGAGGCAAGTGAAAAATGAAGCAAGGTGTTCTGGAAATTAACGACTGCGGCTTGCGTGTTTTCGCTGGTAACCAGCCGATCCTGCTCAGCCCCGGTATCGCCATTGTCGAACAGAACCGGATAGTCACCGGCGCAGACGCCCTCGGCCAGGTGCGGACCAACCCGCTCAGGGCAAACGACCAGTTCTGGCGCCGGCTGAGCCTGGAAAGCCTGCAGAGCGACAATAACAGCTGCCGCCATCACGCGGACCTCGCATTCGCCCACCTGCGCGCCATCGCCGAGGAGTGCCAGGCACCGGAAGAGCTGGTGTTGGCGGTGCCCGGTAATTTCACCCGTGAGCAACTCGGGCTGCTGCTGGGCATTATTCGGGAGAGCCCGTTCAACGTCTGCGGTCTGGTCGACAGCGCCGTGGCCTGCCTGAGCCAGTTTGCACCGCCCGGAAAGCACCTGCACCTGGACCTGCAATTGCACCAGGCACTGATCAGCAAGGTATCGGTGACCGAAGGCGTGGTGCTGGAAGGCGTGGAAGCGGTTCCGGGTGCCGGGCGCAACGACTTCCTGCACGCCTGGGCCAAGGTATTCATCGATGAATTCATCATGCAGAGCCGCTTCGACCCGCACCACTCCGCTGCGTCTGAGCAACGCCTCTACGACCAGCTGCCTGCCTGGGTGGAATCCGCGGTACATCAGGGCGAAGTTCTGGCAGAGCTCGATGGGCGTACGGCCAAGGTAGGACTCGGCCAATTGCATGGCGCCAGTGCGCCGATCATCGCGCAGATCCGCAGTGCGCTGCAGTCCAACTCCAGTGAGGGCGGTATCGTCTTTCTTTCACACCTTTGGAAAGAGATCCCCGGAGCGCCGCACATTGTCAGTGGTGCCGAACTGCTGCCATCCCATGCCATCGCCACCTCCATCCAGCGGCGCTGGCAGGAAATCGCCAGCGACCCGGAAGCCCTGCGCCACGTCATCCTGCTGAGCGCCACCAAAAAGTCCGAACTACCGCAGCGGCTGACCAGCTCCCGTATTACCAGTGCCACGCACCTGCTGCATGGGCACAAGGCCATTTCCGCCGAACGCCCGCTGTTTATCAGCTTCAGCGAGGGCCTGCTGGAGATTTCAGACAAGCCGCCGACGCACCCGGCAGCGACAGTGACGGAACACGGCGGGATACTGGCCATGCGCGTAGATGCCGATGCGCGCCTTACCCTGAACGGTGAATCCATCGCAGCACCAGTGAGCCTGAATGCCGGCGACCTGATCGGCAGTTCCGACCACGCAGGCTCCATTACAGCGATCAGCGTGGAATAGCATGGCGCGAAGAAAACGCAGGTTCAACGCATTCAGCCTCTCGTTCCTCGACATCATGTCGTGCGGGTTCGGTGCTGTTGCGCTGATTTTCCTGATCATCAAGCACGATGCCGACAACCAGGTGGTGGAGGTCAACCAGGACCTCAAGGCCGAAGTCAACCTACTCGAAGAGGAGGTTACTTTTGGCCGCGAGCAGCTGGTGCTGGCGCGCAACACCCTGGATACCGTCAGTGACGACCTTGCTGACGCACAGGGCCTGGCGCGTCGCATTCAGGAGCAAATCGACGACGTGCGCGGCAATATTGCTGAGATTGACTCCAGCGACCTGGAGCTGGACATCAAGAAGCTGCAGGAAAAAATCAAGAAAATGGAGGACGCCAAGGAAAAGCTCGAAGCGGAGAACCGGCAGCTCGGCAACAACGTGCGCAAGTTCATCGGTGATGGCGACCGCCAGTACCTCACCGGTCTCAAGCTTGGCGGCGACAGGGTCCTGATTCTCATGGATCGTTCCGCCAGTATGCTGGGAGACAAACTTATCAATGTCATCCGGCGCCGCAACATGTCGACGCGTGAGAAGCGCGCGTCACCAAAATGGGTGCGCAGTATTGATACCGTTTCCTGGATCAGCGCGCAGCTGCCAAGCGACAGCCGCTACCAGATCTATGCCTTCAATACGGAAGTCGAGTCTGCAATACCGGGAACAGAGGGCAACTGGCTCAATATCGACGACCGCGACCAGCTGGATCAGGCAATTGAGAATGTTCGCGAGATGGTGCCCGAAAACGGTACCAGCCTCGAGCGGGTATTCGCCGCAGTACGCCAGCTGTCGCCGATGCCGGACAACATCATCCTGTTGACCGACGGCCTGCCGACCCAGGGCATGGAACGGCCGAAAGCCAACAATATCAGCGGCCGGGATCGCATCAAGCTGTTCCAGCGTGCGGTCAAGCTGCTGCCTGAATCCATCCCGGTCAATGTGATTCTCGCACCCATGGAAGGTGACCCCTACGCCGCCAGCGAGTTCTGGCGCCTGGCGCAGGATACCAGGGGATCCTTCCTCAGCCCCTCCAGGGACTGGCCCTGATTACAGCGTGGCGCCCATGCAAGGAGAGATGGCGTGAAAAAGAAAAGGCGTGGACAAGAGGAGATCAGCGTTTCCTTCCTGGACGTGATCTGCTGTGGCTTTGGCGCCATTGTACTGCTGTTGATGATTGCCAAAACCGTGGACCAGCTGCCGCTTGAGGAGTCCGAAGTGGATCTCGACGGGCAGGTTCGCCTCCTCACGGAGCAACTGAACACGATTCGCGGCGAGACACGCGTTTACAACCGCGATCTCAACGCCAAACGCGAACAGCTCGATATCGAGCGCGCCCGCATCGCCAACCTGCGCGGCAAACTGGAAACCCTGGAAGCGCTATATGCGAAACGGACCGAAGGCGAAAGCGAGACCGGCAAGATCAAGGGCGAGCTGACCATCGCCCTGCAGAGCCTCACCGACGAGATGAAGCGCCTGCTCGGTGAGAATTACCAGCGCAAGAACAATGTGATCGGCGGCATCCCCGTTGATAGTGAGTACATCGTCTTCATCATCGACACCTCCGGCAGTATGTTCAATTACGGCTGGGACCGCATGATCGATGAGATGGTCAATACCCTGGACCTCTATCCTAGCGTCAAGGGCATACAGGTACTGAATGACATGGGCGATTACATGTTCCCGAATTACCGGGGCAAGTGGATTCCGGATACACCCGGCCGCCGCCGCGCGATCCTGAGCCGCATCAAGAACTGGAACCCGTTCAGTAACTCCAGCCCGGTGGAAGGTATCCAGCGAGCGGTGAGGACCTTCTACGACCCGAACAAGAAGATCAGCCTCTATGTACTGGGCGATGAGTTTACCGGGCGCTCCATCCAGCGGGTGGTGCAGGCGGTGGATCGCGTCAATGCGCAACGCGGTGAGGACCACCGCATGGTACGCATTCACGCCATCGGCTTTCCGATTCAGTTTGCACGGCCCAAACACCTGCAGACCACCGGCCTGCGCTTCGCCGCGCTGATGCGGGAACTGACCTACCGCAACGGCGGTACTTTTGTGGGACTGAACGACTACAAGTCTTATTGATGAAAATTTGACGGGAATCCGGGCGCAAACCCGGTTCGGCATCCAGGGACAGGAGCCAGATATGTTTGAGAATTTGCGGAAAATTCGCCCCCTGACATTTTTCGGGGCAGTAATGACGGCACTTGCCCTTGCCGGCTGTACCCACTCGGTCCGGGTAGACGGGACTTTTCCCGCACCGGTGGGCAAGACACATCCCATGACGGTCGGGCTGTATTTTTCACCAGACTTCCGCAATTTCACTTACGTGGACAACAGTGAGGATCGCGAGGACTGGAATATCAATACCGGCAAGGCCCAGTACAACCTGTTCAATACGGTGCTGGGCTCCATGTTCGACAGCTCGGTGCAGCTGGCGCAGTACCCGGCTTCTGTCCCGGGCAATGTCGATATCGTGATAGTGCCGGAGGTGCGCGAACTGCAATTCACCATGCCGCGGGAAACGCGCGTCAACATCTTCGAGGTCTGGATCAAGTACGACATGCACGCCTATAACGCCCAGGGCGAGAGCGTGGCTGACTGGGTGATTACCGCCTACGGCAAGACCCCGACCGCATTCCTGAAGTCCGAGGAGGATGCCCTCGCCCAGGCAATCAATATCGCCCTGAGGGACGCTGGCGCGACACTGTATCTGGGCTTCAATCGCGTTCCCGAATTACAGGCCTTCCTGGCAGCGCCGCGTCGTGCGGTCAGCCTGCGAGACGAGGCTCCCGAAAACGAAGGAGAGGTTCAATGAATTCGTTTTACAAAATTCCGTCACTGCTGGGCGGCCTGCTGCTGGCAACCGGTTTCCTTGGTGGCTGCACAACGGTCTCCATTGATGAATATCGCAGAAGTGCGGGTGAACTGGATGCAGGCGATTCCGTCGTGATTCTCGGCCGGCGCCATTCCAGCGATTACGAAACCGAACCCAGCCTGATTAGCTGTGTCGGCAACGAGCTCGACAACGGCAAAAGCATTCGTGTGATTTCCGAAAGCCAGTTCGTAGACGCGCTCTATCCCTGGTTTGAACCGCGCACCGCGCCGATGCACATGAAGTCCCTGGATCGACTACTGGAGATCCCCGGGGTACAGGAGCGCCTCGATAATTACGGGGTGAAATACATTGTCTGGATCGATGGCAACACCGAGACCACCGACAGTGCCGGCTCCATTGGCTGCTCCATCGGTACAGCCGGCGCCGGCTGCTTCGGCTTTGGCACCTGGGACAAGGAATCCGACTACGAGGCAGCCATCTGGAATTTCCGCGATCGGGAAGTTTCCGGAAAGATCAGTGCGGATGCGCAGGGCACCTCCTATATGCCCGCAATTGTGGTGCCCATCCCCCTCATTGCAAGAGTGCAGACGAATGCCTGCAAGGGCATCGCGGCACAACTTGAAGACTTCCTGATGCCCGCAGGCGCGGGCACATGACCGGATATAAATAAAGACTGGAGAGCAAACCATGAACCGTAAAATTGCAGGCGTGCTGGGTATTGCGACCCTGTCGCTATCGCTGCTCGCCGGCTGCTCCTTTAACCCGGCCACCAACCGGCCCGATCTGGTGTTGATGTCCGAGTCCAAGGAGCTGGAGATCGGCAAGGAGATGCACGAGAAGATCCTGGAAAGCACACCGATATACCGGGATCCTGTGCTCAATGCCTACGTCGACCACGTTGGCCAGAAAGTGGCAGTGGCCAGTGATCGTCCCGAGCTGAAATATACGTTCACGATCATCGACAGCCAGGATATCAACGCCTTCGCCCTGCCCGGCGGCTATATCTATATCAATCGCGGCCTGCTCACCTACCTGCACTCGGAGGCAGAAATGGCGGCAGTGCTCGCGCACGAGGTGGGCCACATTACCGCGCGCCACGCCGTACGCCAGAAAACTGCAGCGGCGGGTGCCAGTGTGCTTTCAGTCATGTCTGTACTGGCCACCGGCAGCGGCATGGTGGGCGATGTCACCAAACTCTGGAGCACGGCAGCGGTCAAGGGCTATGGACGTGACATGGAGCTCGAAGCGGACCGCTTCGGGGCCCAGTACCTGTTCAATGCCGGGTATGACCCCGAAGCCATGATTAACGTAATCGCCCTGCTCAAGGACCAGGAGACTTTTGCCCGGCGCCGCGCCCGCATCGAGGGCAAGAAGCAGCAGACCTACCACGGCGTGTTTGCCACGCACCCGCGCAACGACCTGCGCCTGCAGGAAGTGGTGCGTGCAGCCGGTGACCTGCCGGAAGAAAGCAAGATCGTCAAGGTGGAGAATTACCGGGAAAAGACCGAAGGCATTATTTACGGTAACAACACAGCTGCCGGCGCCAAGAATCGCTACAACCATGCCAAGCTCGGTTTCTCGTTGCTGTTCCCGGATGGCTGGAAAGTGGAAAACCAGCGCAGCGCCATCGTGGGAACCTCTCCCAACAACGATGCGAAAATCACCATCCGCGTGGATCACCGCAAGAACCAGCCCGCGGACATGGCCCTACGTGAGGCCTACGATGTGCGCAAACTGGAGGATGACCAGGCCCTGCAGCAATACCGCCTGACAGGGCACACCGGCAAACTGCCGGAGGGCAGCACCGATGCACCGGACCGTGTCGCGGTCATCTATTTCGGCAGCCGCCAGTACCTGCTGGAAGGCAAGGTGCTGGAAGCGCGGGAGGAGACGAACTACGACGACATGTTCCTGACCAGTATCCGAAGCTTCAGGCCGCTGCAGAAAACCGATCTGGTGCAGAAGGACGTAAAACGTATTCACTACGTCAGGGCCAACGAAAAAACCACGTTCGAGGCACTGGCGCGGCACGCCGACATCGGCACCTATCCGGAAGAGCAATTACGCCTGCTCAATGGGTACTATCCAAGGGGTGAGCCGAAGCCCGGTGACTGGATCAAGATCGTGAAGTGAGCGGACCTGAACGGTCCAGAGTCAGGGCAAACGGAAGGCTGCGGGCGCGGGGAAGCGCCGCAGCCTTTTTTATATCAACGTGTTTCTTATCAGCGCGGCTCGAGCTTTAACAGCTTGCCCTCGATACTGTCGGTCAGCAGGTAAATGGCCCCGTCCGGCCCCACACGCACATCGCGAATGCGCTCATTGAGGTCGGAGAGTAACACCTGCTGCGCAACCGCCTTGCCACCCTCCATGTCCACCAGACGCAGGTGACGGCCCGCCAGCGCCGCTACCAGCAGGTCCCCGTCCCACTGCGGGAACAGGTCACCGCGGTATATCGCAAGGCCCGCGGGTGCGATTGACGGAGTCCAGTGCATCAGGGGCTGCTCCATGCCCTCGTATTCGGTAAACGGCGAAATGATCGCGCCAGAGTAATCCACACCGTAGGTGATTACCGGCCAGCCGTAGTTTTTGCCAGCCTGCAGGATATTGACCTCATCGCCACCGCGCGGGCCATGTTCATGCATGATGACGCTGTCACTGGCCGCGTCGTAAACCAGGCCCTGCGGGTTACGATGGCCATAAGTCCAGACCTTGGCGCCGGCTCCCTTGCTGCTGGCGTAGGGATTGTCCGCCGGCACGCTGCCATCGCGATTGATGCGCACTACCTTGCCCAGCAGGCCATCCAGTTTCTGCGCGTCCTCACGCATATCGAAGCCGTCACCGGTAGTCAGCAGCAGTGTGCCATCGGGCAGGAAGGCCATGCGCCCGCCAAAATGGGCCGGGGTATCCTTGAGCGGCTCCACGGTAAACACCGGCTCCAGGTTTTCCAGCTGACCATCGCGCAGGGTTGCCCGGCTGAGCCGCGTGCCGTTGGCCTTATCGGTGCCATGCGCGTAGGAGATAAAAATTTCGCCTGTTTGCGCAAAATCGGGCGCGGGCATTGCTTCGAACAGGCCGCCCTGGCTTTTGACGTAGATTTCCGGAAGCCCACCGACTTCGCGCAGGTTGCCGCCGTCCGCATCCAGCATTACCAGGCGTCCGCCACGCTCGGCCACGAGCATGCGCCCATCCGGGAGGAAGGACAGCCCCCAGGGTAACTGCAGTTCGGTATTCAGCTCGGTAACGGTAAACGCATCGCTATTGATCTCCGCACCCAGCGGAACCTCTTGCGGCGGTTCAGCGGTCGCCGCGCCGGCAAACAGGGCCAGGGACATAAAGCCCGCCCATGCATTGATTTTAACTGGCACTTGCGCACTCCTTTTATTTTTCCGGAAACTATAACGCAGAACCCGTAACCACTACAGGGATTGTGGTTATCGCAGCGGCCCTGCCGGACCCTTCGCGCAGCGCCAAACTTGTGCCATAGTCTTCACCATGAATAAAGAAAAAACCGCGATTCGCAAGTCAGTGGTACTCCTGTCCTACCTGTGCGCCGTAGTCGTTGCCTTCCTGTTGAGCAGTGTTATCCATACCCAGGTAGTCCTGTCTGGCCTTGCCGAACTCGGTGTACAAATTGGCTGGCAGGACCGCTTGGTGGCGACAGGCCGCGACATCGCGGGGCTGATGCCGGGCTACGGCACGGTGATTGCCATTGGACTTGCGGCAGGGTTTCTGGTGATGGGCCTGTTGCGCCGGTTCACCGGCCTGCCTGCCACGATTGTCTACCCCGCGGGCGGTGTGATCGCCTACCTGGTTTTCCTGGCCGCGATGCACCCGATCTTCAATGTCAGCCTGATCGCCAGTACCCGCGGCATGTGGGGGTTCCTGGGGCAGTGCGTGGCAGGTCTCGCGGCGGGCCTGGTATTTGCTTCCGGTTGCCAGCGGGCCGTAAAAGCCGGCTAAGCCATAAATTCACAAAGTTTCAGTCAAAAGAAGTACAGACACAGAGGTAAAACAGAACAGATCCCATAAGGAGGACACCATGCAGGGCCTGATGATGGACGATCAACTGCTACTCACCGCGATCATGCGTCACGCAGAGCAGACCTACCCGGACCAGGAAATTGTATCAGTAACAGCGGACAACCCGAGGCATCGCTACCGTTTCCGCGATGCGTTCCAGCGCTGCCGCAAGCTCGCCAGGGGCCTGCAACTACTCGGCGCTTCCCCGGGCGATCGCATCGGCACCCTCGCCTGGAATGACTACCGCCACCTCGAAATCTACTATGCCACTTCCTGCAGTGGGCTGGTGTGCCACACCATCAACCCGCGCCTGTTCCCCGACCAGATCGAGTACATCATCAATCACGCGCAGGATCGATGGCTGTTCATTGACCCCATGTTTGTTCCGCTACTGGAAAAGCTCTCTTCAAAGCTTGTGGCTGAAGGCTATGTGGTGCTTTGCCCGGCAGATCAGCTACCGGACACCAGCCTGCCCAACTGCATTTCTTACGAGCAGCTGCTGGAAGAATGCACCGATGAGTTCGAGTGGCCGGCGCTGAGCGAGCAGTGCGCAGCTGCGCTCTGCTACACCTCCGGTACCACCGGCAACCCCAAGGGCGTGCTCTATTCTCACCGCGCAATGGTAGTGCACACCTACGCAACGCTGTTGCCGGATGTATTCGGCGTTGGTCGGCAGGATGTAGTGCTTCCAATAGTCCCGATGTTCCACGTAAACGCCTGGTCACTCCCGTATGGCGCAGTCGCCGTGGGCGCCAAGCTGGTGCTGCCCGGCCCGAAAATGGCAGACGGTGAAACCCTGACAGATCTGATCAACACCGAGGGTGTCACCATTTCTGCCGGCGTACCCACCGTGTGGCTTGCGCTGCTTGGCTACCTGCGCGAAAGCGGCAAGTCCATAGAAAGCCTCACCCGAGTGGTCACCGGTGGCTCTGCCTGCCCCTGGTCCATCATGGAGGAGTTCGAGCAGGAGCATGGCGTCTACACGCACCACGCCTGGGGCATGACGGAAATGAGCCCGCTCGGCACTTACAACGCGCGGGTTCCGGATACTGTACCGGCAGACAAGGCCCGCGCCCTGCGCATGAAACAGGGCCGCGCCGCGTTCGGGGTGGAGATGCGTATCGTCGACGACGCCGGCACCGAGTTACCGCGTGATGGTATCGCCTTTGGCGCCCTGCAGGTGCGCGGCCCCTGGGTTTGCGAGCGCTACTTCCGCAGTGACAAGAGCGCGCTCACCGCAGACGGCTGGTTCGATACCGGTGATGTTGCAACCATTGATCCGGACGGTTACCTCGGTATTACCGACCGGACCAAGGACGTGATCAAGTCCGGCGGTGAATGGATCTCCTCGATCGAACTGGAAAACCTGGCGGTTGGCCAGCCCGATGTGGCCGAGGCGGCGGTGATCGGCGCACAACACCCCAAGTGGGCAGAAAGACCGCTATTGCTGGTTGTGCCGGAACCCGGCGCAAACCTAGCGCCTTCTGCATTGCTGGCCGCTTTCGAGGGCAAGGTGGCAAGCTGGTGGATTCCGGACGACTGCGTCATCGTGGAATCACTGCCGCACACCGCCACCGGCAAGATCAGCAAGAAAGATTTGCGTACCCAGTTTGAAAATCACCAGTGGCCGCAGGAGGAGCCTGCCTAGAGCTCAGCCTTGTAAACCGTCCGGCCCTCCTTGATGGTTTCCAGTACGCGGATATTGCGGATGTTTTTTGCGGAAGCCGTTGCGGGGTTGAACGAGAGAATCACGAAATCCGCCAACAGGCCGGCCCTGATCCGGCCTTTGCGGTTCTCTTCAAAAACCTGCCAGGCAGGGCCAGTAGTCAGGCCCTGCAGTGCGGTATAGGCATCCACCCGCTGATCCGCGCCCAGCACCTTGCCATTGCGCATCTGGCGTGCCATCGCCGTCCACATCACGAAGAAGGGATCCAGCGGGGTAACGTTGAAATCCGTGTGATTGGAGAAGACCAGCCCCTGGTCCACTGCGGCCCGGACCGGGCTGATGAAACGGGCACGGTCCCGCCCGATATTTTTCAGGTGCACTTCGCCCCAGAAAAATGTGTGGTTGGTGAAATAGGACGGTGACAACCCCAGCTCCACATAGCGGTCAAGCTGTTCCGGGCGCTGAAACTGCGAGTGTACGACGATGGTCCTGCGATCGTCAGCCGCAGTGATGCCGGCACCCGAGACCGCCTCGATCACGGCATCGATGGTCGCATCGCCATTGGCATGCACAAAGACATGCAGCCCGTCTGCCAGCGCCTGCTGCACCTGGCTAATGAAGTCCGCTTCAGGCTGGGTGGGCTTGCCGCGCCACGCCTGCTCCCCTGCCGGCCCTTCGGTCAGGTACGGCTCGCTGACATAGGCGGTCTTGCCCTGCGGGGATCCGTCCTGGGTGAACTTTATGCCCTCGAACTTGAGCCTGTTGCGATATACCCCAAAAGTGTATTTGCCTTTCCATGACTCGTACTCAGTAAAATTCGGCAGCGAGACAATATCGATCAGCAGGCGCTGTTGTTCTGCGGCCTTGAGCAACAAGTCCATCTCCTGAATGTGAGAGAAACCTTCCTGCGCATGGGTATACCCGTTTCTGGTATACACGGCCTGCGCCTCGTCCATCAATTCAAGTAATTCCTGCTCTGAAGGCTTCGGCTGCTTTGCTAGTATTGGCAGGTAGGCGGTTTCCATCACCAGCCCCGCCGGCCGGGTACCACCGGGCATGCGCGCAATGACGCCTCCCTCGGGAGCCGCCGTATTTTCACCGATACCAGCCCATTCCAGTGCGCGGGAGTTCAGCACAGCACCGTGGCCCGACACATGGATCAGCATTACCTTGTTGTCCGGGAAATACGGATCCAGGTCTTCGATCGTGATATGGCGTTTTTCCTTTAGCCCATCCGGGTCATAGCCCCACCCCACTATCCAGTCTTCATCCGCGAGGCCGCGCTCGGCCTTGAACGCTTTCAGTGCGGATATTACTGAGGCAATATCCGTCGCCTTTCCGACGGGAGGGCTGGCAATATTGACCTGGTTCACCATGGCCAGGGCGAACATGAAATGACTGTGGGCATCGATAAAACCTGGCAGCATCGCGCGCCCGCGCAGGTTACGCATTTGCGTGCCCTCGCCGCGCAGTGCCAGGGCACCTTTACGATCACCTGCAAACAGGATGCGTCCCTCCGCAATGGCCACGGCATTGACATATTGCGGCCTCTCACCCTCCATGGTCAGGATCTCGCCACCAAAAAAAATCACCTCGGCCTCTACGCCTGCCGCGGCGGTGTCGCCCTGGCCGGCGCGCAGAGCCTGTGGCTCGCGCGCGTCATCGGTCCTGCTGCATCCTGCGCACACAAGCAATAACAGCAGGAGCCCACCTGCCCCGCACCAGTGCATACCGGTTTTCAGCATTGTCACAATCCCCCTTCCCTCATATGCCGCCGGCACATTGCAAGAGTATATATGTCGAAGCTTCTATTACCCCGCATCCGGAACTTGGCGGCATTATTGCCGGCTGTTATTTTGTAGGACAAAACCCTCCACGACATGACCATGAACAGACTCTTCACTCAGCTACGACTGCTCCTGCTTCTGGCAACCGCAGCACAAGCGGGCGCCACGCCGGCGGTCATCGCCCATCGCGGCGCCTCGGGTTACCTGCCAGAGCACACACTGGAAGCCAAGGCGCTGGCCTATGCCATGCGGCCGGACTACATCGAGCAGGACCTGGTCATGACCCGTGACAACCGCCTGATTGTCCTGCATGACATCTACCTGGAGGCGGTAACCAATGTCGCGGAAAAGTTTCCCGGTCGTGCCCGCGAGGACGGGCATTTCTACGTGGTGGACTTCGATCTCGACGAAATCCGCCAGCTGCGCGTCAGTGAGCGCTTTGAGACCACCGATGCGGGAACTGAGCCGTATTTTCCAGGGCGCTTTCCTGTATGGCAGTCGGCCTTCAGCGTACACACCTTCGCTGAAGAAATTGAACTGATCCAGGGCTTGAACCGGACGCTGGGCCATGACATTGGCATCTACCCCGAGATCAAGGCGCCGTGGCACCACCGCCGTGAAGGCAAGGATATTGCCCGTGCCACCCTGGAAGTGCTGAAACGATACGGTTATGGGCTCGGGCACCGGGGGAAGAAGCACAAAACGCCACAGGTGTTACTACAGTCATTTGACGCCAACGAACTCCAGCGGATTCGCAG
Organism: Biformimicrobium ophioploci; assembly: GCF_030270605.1. Lineage (GTDB taxonomy): Bacteria > Pseudomonadota > Gammaproteobacteria > Pseudomonadales > Cellvibrionaceae > Biformimicrobium > Biformimicrobium ophioploci. The sequence goes on along the minus strand of NZ_BSYJ01000003.1, from coordinate 162,911 downwards.
CGGACTGATGGAAGAGGTTGGGATAGATGTCCCACTGGTACAGCTGATCGCGCCGAGCAGCTGGGAGCTGGCACAGGAAAAAGTGGGCGATACGTGGCGCAACTACGAATTTGAATGGATGCTGACCGAGGAAGGCATGGACCGGGTCGCGACTTATGCCGATGGCATAGGGCCAGCGGCTGGGCTGATACTGCCGGAATCAGAATCTTTGCAGGGAGGGCAGCCTCCGGCGGCTGCGCCCTGGTACCGGGCGGCGAAAAATGCCGGGCTTACGGTGCACGCCTATACCTTCCGTGCCGACCAGTTGCCTGAAGGCGTGCCCGATTTTGCCAGCCTGGTCAAATTGTTCAGCGACCACCTGCAGGTGGACGGACTGTTTACGGATCACCCGGACAAGGTCCGGGAGATCCTGAAGGCGGATTAACGTTTCGAGCAATTAGTCAAAGCTGGAAAAATCCGGCTTGCGCTTTTCCATAAACGCGGTGGCCGCTTCCCGGAACTCGCCGGATTGTAACAGCGGCGTGAAGTGGCTCACCTCTTCACTGATCATCCGCTCACCCACATCAAAGGTCGCGTGGCGCAGCAGTTTCTTGGTCAGACGCACCGCTGCCGGCGGCTGCGCTGCCAGCTGCTCTGCTGCGGTACGCGCTCGCTCCAGTGCTTCTGCTGCCGGTACACAGGCATTCACCAGGCCCATCGCCTCGGCCTCCGCGCCATCAAAGCGTTTGCACAGCAACAACAATTCAGCGGCTTTTACATGGCCCACGAGGCGCGGCACGAAATAGCTGGAAGCGAATTCCGGGCAAAGCCCGAGATTGACAAAAGGCATCTGGAACACGGCATCGTCCCCGCAGTACACAAGATCGCTGTGCAGCAATAGGGTGGTGCCAATCCCAACCGCCGGGCCATTCACCGCCGCCACAACCGGCTTGTCACAGTGGTAAAGCGCGCCCAGAAACTGGCCCACCGCCGAGTTTTCAAAATCTGACGGTAACGAGAGGAAATCGGCGACATCGTTGCCACTGGTGAAGTTGCCTTCTGAGCCAGTGAGCAATACGACCCGGATATGGCTGTGCTCGCGTGCCTCGTTTATCAGCTTCGCCATGGCTGCATACATGGCCTGTGTCAGGGCGTTCTTGCGCTCCGGCCGGTTGATGGTGATCTCCAGCACACGACCGCGCTCCTGCGCACTAATCTCCGGGCATTCGCTTTGCATCTGCATCTCCTGTCATTGGCGCCTTGAATTGGGTATTCGGTATTAAGTATGCGTTTGACGTGATTATAAGGAATCACCCACCCCGCACAGGGGCAGCACTGCTCATATGGCTTGCCTTGAATGACCAGAATCCATTTCCCAGACACTTTATTTTTTGCACCCAAATGGCCGGCGCGTCACTGCGATGGCTTTTCGCGGCGCCACAAGGCTATATAATCCGAGCACCTCCGGCGACGCTGCTCACCTATGCGGTTCTGTCGGCGCCGGCCTATAACAATAACTTTATCGCCGCCAGCAAGTATGCGGCGACATGCCAGGTGTTAATCATGTCTGTTACCTACAGCTCATACCTCAAGGTCGACGAGCTGCTGCAATGCCAGCATCCCCTGTCCGACGGCCCCGAACACGATGAACTGCTGTTTATCACCATTCACCAAAGCTACGAGCTCTGGTTCAAGCAGGTACTGCACGAGCTGGACTTCCTGATGGAACTGTTCAACAAGGGCGACCGCAACCGCGCGTTGCACACCCTGAAGCGCGTGGACACCATCTACCGGACCCTGATCCAGCAGGTGGATATCCTCGAGACCCTGACCCCACTGGAATTCCTTTCCTTCCGCGACCGCCTGTCCACGGCCAGTGGCTTCCAGTCTTACCAGTTCCGCGAGCTGGAATTCCTGTTCGGCGCCAAGGATGCGAGCAAGCTGGATGTTTATGAAAAGGATTCCGGGCACTACAAGCGCATTGAAAAGCGCCTGCAGTCCCCGACACTGTGGGACGCCTTCCTGCAGCTTCTCAAGCAGGAAGGCTATGCAGTGCCGGAGGTGCTATTGAAGCGTGACTGGACCCAGCGCAGCGAACCCTCGGAGAAAGTGCAGAAGCTGCTGATTGATATCTATCGCAACGACCCGCTGCTGGCGGAAATCTGCGAGGCCCTGGTGGATATTGATACCTCGCTGCAGCAGTGGCGCTACCGCCACGTAAAAATGGTGGAGCGCACTATTGGCTCCAAGATGGGCACCGGCGGATCGTCCGGTGTGGGCTACCTGCAGAGCACGCTGTTCCGCCCGGTGTTCCCAGACCTGTGGGCTATCCGCGCCGAGCTCTAATACCCGGGCTCTGGCAGCAGACGCGCAAAAAAAAAGCCAGCTTGAAGCTGGCTTTTTCTTGTCCGAAGACTGTATCAGTCTTCGTATGGCACCAGGGAAACCTGCATACCATCTTTTACCTCGCGAGCCGCATCGGCAATCGCAACGTAAGTTGCGGCACTGGACTTGCGGTGCGCGCGTACGATCACGATAGCTTCCGGGTTCTCGGCGTGCAGGCGGGCGATGTTCGCTCGCACAGCGCGGGTATCAATGCGGCGATCCACCAGCATAATTTCGTCGGAAGCCGTGACCGTGAACAAAATGTTCTTGCTTTCGGTCTGCTCCATGGTTTGCTCGTTAGGATCCGGAGTCGAAACGTCCAGCGCCTTTTCCTTTACAAAGGACGCCGTCACGATAAAGAAGATCAGCATGATAAACACAACGTCCAACATGGGCGTCAGGTCAATCTCTGACTTTTCCTCTTCTACGGCCCTTCCACGTCGTCTGCTCATAAAACACCGTAATTTGTTCTAATTCAAATTGCCGGAACACCGGACTTGCAGGCGGCAAGATTGCCCCGAAAACCGGGCGTTTGCAAGCCCAACCTGCCAATCCGACAATTTTCCTTTAAATATCATACAGTTGCAACACAACCAGACAAGCTGGCACGAATTACAACGGCCCTAGTCTAGCGCCAAAAGAAACCGACCGGTGGGACACTTCCCGTCCAACAGTCAATTCTGCTGTTTGCACGACCGATACCACCCCCTGCCTCCGGAGCGCTATAATCCCGGCCGCGGGCCCTCCAAGCTGATACCGCCCGCAATAGAGGCAGCTTTATATAAGGAAGAGAATATGACGATTGGCGCCTGGACTCCGCCCTCGGACAAGAAACCGGCCAAAATCGAACGCGAGCAGCTGCAGCGCTTTATAGACCTGCTCGAAAGTAACCAGGCACCTGCCCTGGCAGACCTCCTGGCTCAAGAAGACCAGCAAAGCGACTTCCTTGTACGACTACCGGGCAAAGAATGGCTGCAGGAAGCCGACAACTGGTCTGACGGGGAAATCTGGCACCTGATCCAGTTTTTTGCGCTGGCCGAGGCTCAGCTGCCCAGCTGGGAAGGCGGCGCCGAGTCGGCGGTGATACCACTGGCCAAATCCCTGCGCCGGCGCAAATCTCCGCTCAACAAGGAGCAGCTGATGTGGCTGAAGCAGAACTCGGAAAACCGTTTCCTGCCCTACGGGCCACTGTAGTTCACCAGCCCCACTGGACTCCGCGCCCGCTATCTGGCCCGCATTCGGCTCCGCTGCCGCCCGATTACCGGAGCGGCGGCCAGCGGCTGTACCTCGCCAGCTGAACCTAGCCAGCTCTCCCCACAAAACCGAGCGCCTGTAACGGATCCCCTGGAGTACGATAATTTGCCGGCAGATGCCGCCACAAAATTCTGCCGCAGGAGTCCAACAGCCAGTAGCTGGGCTTGAGAGCATCACTACCCTGCCCACTGATACGTGCAAGCAGTGGCTGGCCACCATCCATTTCCACGCCCACTTCACCGCCCGCCCAGGTTTTTATTTCAATATTTTCAGCAAGCGGCTTATTTCCACTTATGCGGTTCCCTTTCGCCAGCCACAGGGTGATTCGAACACCGGCCTCCGCAAATTTTCCCGCATTCTGCTCCAGACACGTCACAACTGCGCGGCTATGTGCGCACCAGGGGCTCCGCAAGAAAACCCAAAGCGAGGCTTTTTCTTCACTTTCATCGCTGCTGCCCCGCGTCGCAGGGGGAAACTCCAGCATGGTTTTGTAATCACGGGGAAAGCGAAGCCGTGAAAACTGAAAAAGGTACAGCAATACGATAAACAGGTTATAGAGGCTGAAATAGAGCGGCACCCCCTTTTCCTGGTCTGTGAGCAAAGTGATTAACAGGCCGGTGAGCACGAGAAAAAATGCCGGTGTCTCACGCAAATCCGCATTGATTTTTTCCGCTTTGAAATGCCGATATGCAACCCAAAATGGCAGGGCCAGCGAGTTGACTGTCAAACCCAGCCACGCGAGCGAAGCATCCCCGACAAATTGGTAAAAGGCCCAAACTCCACAAAGAAAAAGCCACATAAAAGAAAAAAAAGTAAAAAAAACCATAAATTGGTCCTGAACAATGATTTTTTTATAAAAAAAACTTGCAATGAAGCATGTAAATACGCTGGAATTAGCGCGACGCATTTCGGGTTCGCAGTTTCGAGTTTTAGGAACTCCGGATATGCCCACAACGGGCAACCATTTCAGAGCTTCCTTGACCTGGCGTTAACCACTCACTACAGAACAACAAATCAGGCAAAGTTACAGGGTATTTAATTATGGCTGCACGTAAAAGCAAGGCTGTAGATCCAGTTGTAGCACTGGAAAAGGAAATTGCCTCCTTAAAGTCAAAACTGGTTTCCGCTCGGGCCAAACAAGTAACCGATACCGCCAAGGCGGCAGGCAAGGCTGGAAAGGACGCTACCAAGGCTGCGGCCAAGGTGAAAGCTGCCCAGACCAAGCTGAAGGCCGCTAAAGCCAAGAAGAAGTCAGCTGCTTCACAGAAGCAGGTCAAGGCTGCCCAGGCTGCCGTAGCTGCAGCGAAGAAAGTCGCTGATACCGCCAAGGCTGTTGCCAGCGAAGCAAAAGCCGCCGCCAAGGCCGCCAAGGACAACGCCAAGTCCGCCGCTACTGCTGAAGCTGCTATCGCCAAGGCTGAAGCTGCCATCATGAAGAAGGCTGCTGCTGCTGCCAAGAAACAAGCTGCTGCTGACAAGAAGAAAGCTGCCGCTGCTGCCAAGAAAGCCGCTGCCGCCGCCAAGAAAAAGGCCGCTGCTGACAAGAAGAAGGCTGCCGCTGCTGCCAAGAAAGCCGCTGCTGCCGCAAAGGCAAAAGCCGCTGCTGCCAAGAAGAAGGCTGCTGCTGCTGCCAAGAAAGCCGCTGCTGCCGCAAAGGCAAAGGCCGCTGCTGCCAAGAAGAAGGCTGCTGCTGCCGCCAAGAAAAAGGCTGCTGCTGAGAAGAAGAAGGCTGCTGCTGCCAAGAAAAAAGCTGCTGCCGCAGCCAAGAAGAAGGCTGCCGCTGCCAAGAAGAAGGCCACTAAAAAGCCTGCTGCGAAGAAAACTGCCAAAAAAGCTGCAAAGAAACCAGCAGCTAAAAAGGCAGCCAAGAAGCCGGCAGCCAAAAAAGCTGCCGGCCGCGGTCGTCCGCGCAAGGCCAAGAAGTAATCTGGCATTGCTGAAAGAACCGGGGCACTGCCCCGGTTTTTTTATGCCCCCAGTTTACTCCTGAAGGAGCCGCACCCCGGAAAACCGGTGATCACGGCCCAGCTCCAGCACGCAATCCGCCCGTTCAGGCATCTCTTTCAGGATATGCCGCGTCAGACGCTCGTAGTGCTGTACAAAACGCTCAACCTCATCATCCGACATGCCCCCGCGGCCTGCGTCACGCAGCTTCTGCTCCTGCAGGGTACGCCAGGAAAGTACGCTTTCCATACCCGGCACCTTCAGCATCACCAGGCAGTTAATCTGATCAAACAACAGCGGGTAAACGGTGCTCAACATATCGTTGGCGTACTTGCGCCACTCACCCTGCGCGTCTTCCTCCGCCTCCAGGCGATTGATTGGCTCGGAGATATCCTCCTGCGGCGTGGCACCCACAAACCAGCCCTCCAGCAGCACGATATCTGCCGGCCCGCGCCAGCTGGGCCACTCTTCCGCAGGCAGGCGGTCATCCGCCGCCTTGTCGAACCTGGGCACCTGAATAATGTCCTGCGGCGCACACCCCATCAGGCGTGAAATAGTTGCCAGCCCCAGCATGACATCGTGGGTACCGGGTACCCCGCGTGTCTGCAACAGCGGGTGCACAGCCTGCGCCAGGGATTCCCGCTCACTACGGGTAAGGTAGAAGTCATCAATCGAGAGGGAGAGGCTGCGCCAGCCCAGCTTGCCCAGTGCCAGCTGCAGGAAGCCGGTCAGGGTGGTCTTCCCCGCCCCCTGACCGCCGCATACACCCACCAGCAACGGGCCATTGGCCTCATTGCGCTTCTCTGCAAGCCAGACCGCCAGAGGCAGGTAATATTCGTGAATGGTTTGGGCAAATGTGGCCGGCAAGCGCTGCTCGCGGATAAACCAGTCAATGTCATCCGCCATCTCAACACCCGCATCGCGGGCTGCAGTCCTGATATTTTCCGGCCAGTTATGCAAGTGCACCTCCCTGTGCAAATCCATTAGCTTTCTTTCGCTATCTCCGCAGTGTTACCGGAGCGGGGCAACTTCGGCGCGACGTAGCGCCGCCAAAGGTCACGCACACGATCCGGCAACACCAGCATGACAGGCGTTACCACCAGGGTCAAAATCGTGGAGAAGCTGAGCCCATAAACGATGGCGCTCGCCAGCTTGACCCAGAAAGACGCAATAATGCCGTTGACGATGATATTGCGTCCCACCATATCGACACTGGCTCCAAGCGCCAGCGGCAACAACCCCAGGATCGTTGTCACTGTGGTCAGGAATACCGGTCGCAGGCGTTGTGCAGACGCCCTGATGGCAGCGGCGGTTGGCGACAGGCCGGGCTCCTTGTGCCTGACATAATTGTAGGTATCGATCAGGACAATATTGTTGTTCACAACAATACCCGCGAGCGCCACGATACCCACGCCCGTCATGATGGCACTGAATGTACTGTTGGTAAGCAACAGGCCCAGCAACACACCGGCAGTAGACATGATTACCGACGACAGGATCAGGGCCGACTGGTAGAAGCTGTTGAACTGTGTCACCAGCAGGATAAACATCAGGAACAACGACATACTGAACGCAAAGCCCAGGAACAGCATCGCCTCCTGTTGCTCCTCATCGGCACCGCGGTAGACAACCTCCACACCGCCCTGCACGGGGTTGGCATCGATCCACTCGCGGATCTCACGGAATTTGTCATTCACCAGGTAGCGGCTCTTGTCCACATCCGCCTTTACTTCCATGCGCGTCACACCGTCGATGCGCTGGATCTTGTCGACCTTGGGCTTGGGCACTGCCTGCACAAAACTGCTGATCGGCACGGTGCCCTCGCGAGTGTTGATTCGCAGGCGCTCCAGGGCTGAGATCCCGCGGAAATCGCCCGGATAGCGAATCCGGATATCCACCTCTTCGTCGGTGTCGTCGGGGCGGTATTCACCCACGCGCACCCCTGCCGTCACCAGCTGTACGGCGCGCCCCACCTCGGTAATATCTGCGCCGTAAAGTGCTGCCTTGGAACGGTCGACTTCAATTTCCCACTCAATACCGGGCAATGGCGAGGTATCCACCACATCGCGCAGCCCTTCAAACTCGCTCTCCATGGCCGCACGGATGCGCCGCGTCTCCACCAGTAGCTTGTCGTAGTCCTGGCCTCGGAGTTCGATGACAATATCCTTGCCTACCGGTGGGCCGCCCTCAAACACCTTCGCACCCACCTTGATTCCGGGGAAACGCGCCGTCCTGCGGCGGATATCCTCAAAGATCTCGCGGCTCTTTCGTTCGCGCTTTTCCGCCGCGTGCAGTTCCACCAGCATGTTCGCAATCTGGTCCGGCGCCTTGTCGGTCTTGCCGGAGATACCGCCAGAACCAATCGCGGTATAGACGACGCGCACCTCCGGCACTGTCATTACCGCCTGCTCCACCTGCACGACCAGCTTACGCTTCTCCGCCACGCTGAGGTTACCCTGCGCACGCACTTCCACATTGCCGTATTGCTCTTCGGTGTCAGTAAAGTATTCAACACCCGCGCCAAAGGTAGTAAACCCGGTAAAGATTGCCCACAGCACCACCAGCGTTATGCCGAACGCAAGCACCGGGACCCGGAGCACCCGGGACAGGAGGCGCGCGTAGGCACCGGTAATACCGGGCAACTTGGTCGGCTGCCCGCTTTCCAGTTCACGCAGGTGATGCTGGGTCTTGAGGTCCATGTCACTACGGCCAAACAGGCCGCCCATCACCGGTGCGAAGAACAGTGCATACAGGAGTGAACCCGCCAGCACCGCAAACACCGTCACCGGCAGGTAACGCATGAATTCGCCGGCCACCCCCGGCCAGAACATGATCGGCAGGAACGCCGCCAGGGTGGTGCCGGTTGAAGCCACCACCGGCCAGAACATGCGCCGCACGGAGAGCACATAGGCGCCCTTCGCAGACAGGCCCTCCGCCATCTTGCGATCGGCAAACTCGGTAATCACGATGGAGCCGTCAATCAACATACCGAGCGCCAGCAACATGCCGAACATCACCATGAAGTTGAATGAAAAGCCCAGGTACCAGGTGATGATGGAGCCAAACAGTAACGAGAACGGAATACCGAGCCCCACCAGTAGCCCCGAGCGAAAGCCGAGCGCCGCCACCACGATCACCATCACCAAAATCATGGCGGTGAGGATATTGCCCTGCATCTCGTTGACCATGTCCCGCGCGAAATCAGACTGGTCAAACACATACTGTACTTCGACACCCGCGGGTAGCCCGGGAATTTCCGCGTTGACCAGTTCACGTACGGAATCGGCCACATCCACCGAGTTGGCATCGCCGCGCTTTTCCACATCGATTGCGAGACCGGGCTTGCCGTTGACGCTGGTATAACTGGAAGGATCCTTGAAGGTACGGCGGATATCCGTCACATCGCCCAGGGTTACCACACCCTCGGCACTGGTCTTGATCGGAATGCTGTAAACGTCCTTTTCCGACTCAATCAGGCCCGGCACCTTCACGGAGAAACGTCCCTGGCCGGTTTCCAGCTCACCCGCCGGTATCAGCAGGTTGTTGCCCAGCACCGCACTGATCAGCTCCGCACTGGTAATGCGGTAGTGCTCGAGCCGTACCGGGTCGATGATGGCTTCAACCACTTCCTCCCGGTTACCACCCAGGTCCGCGCTCAATACGGTGGGCAAACCCTCGATCTTGCGCTTCAGGTGTCGCGCAGTGGCCAGCAGCGTGCGCTCACCCACATTATTACCGGCCAGGGTCACCACGATTGACGGGTATGGCGAAGCCGAAGCCTCCTCGATCACCGGCTCATCGGAATCCTGAGGCAACTCCGCCTTGGCCCTGTCCACTGCTACTCGCGTGTCGTTCACCGCCTGGTCGATATCGATTCCGCTCTCGAATTCGAGCACGACATAAACCAGCGATTCACGCGAGGTCGCGGTAACTTCCTTGACCCCCTCGATCGCGCGCACTTCCTTTTCAATCGGGCGCACCAGCAGGCGCACCCCGTCCTCCGGGGAAATCCCCTCATGGCGGACCGAGACGATAACGAACGGCGGGTTTACTTCCGGGTTGGACTCCACTGTCATGGCAGCGCGGGCCGCAATACCCATGATGACGATCAGCAGCATAATGCTGAGGCTGCTGCGATAACGGCTGATTGCTGCAGAAATCACACTCATGGTTACTTCTCTACCCGGGGTTCTGTACGCTCACCGCCCACCGGCTCAATCACCTTGTTGGCGCCAGTTGTTTCCTCGATGCTGACTTTGACCAGGTCACCTTCGCCAACATACTCCTGGCCGACAGTGATCAGCAGGATTTCACGGGGAAGCCCGGTAACCCAGACCCCGTCCGCAGCATCGCCAACCAGGTTAACCCTGACAAAGCGCACACGGCCCTGATCGTCCACGATACGCACGCCCATCAGGCCTTCATCATCCAGTGTGAGCAGCGACGGGCTGATCTTGTGCGCCAGCATCTCCCCGGTGGGCAGCGCCAAACGCCCGCTGATGCCGGCACGCAGCTTGCCATCCGCATTCGGGACTGCCACTTCTACCCGGTAGGCACGGGTAATCGGATCCGTCTCACTGCTGATGTAGCGCAGGGTGCCGGTGATTTCACCACCCACCTGCAACTTGGCGCGCGCGGTCGAACCCTTGCGCAGCAGGCCAACCTGACTCTCGGACACCTGCCCCACCACCAGGATCGGGTCCAGATCCAGCAGCACGGCACAATCTTCCCCACGGCGGACAAAGTCGCCCAGCTCCACCATGCGCCGGTTCACCACACCGGCGTAGGGCGCCTTGATCTGAAGGCGCTCGATATCCAGTTCGGCGCGTTTCTGCACCACGCGAGCGGTTTCCAGCGCGGCCTTGAATTGGGCCAGGGCCGTCTGCGAATTGAGCCCCTTGCTGATCAATTTTTGTGCACCCTGGTATTCCAGGCGTGCCTTTGCAAGCTGGGCCTCGGCCTCCACCAGCTTCTGGCGCCGGTCTTCCTCCCCAACTTCACAGATCACCGTGCCGGCAGACACATTACTGCCCTCTTCCACGGGGACCTTGGTAATCACGCCGTCGAGCTCGGCGCGCAGGCGCACGCTGCGGTTTGGCTCGGTACTGCTATTTACCACCACGGTGGTTGCGTAGGGCTGCGCCTGCAGCCTTGCCGCCTGCACCAGCGGCAGGGTTTCTTCCCCGGCCACCTCGGCTGCGGGGATCACATCTTGCTTGTCGCCCATCAGGCCACTGGCCAGCCAGGCCAGGGTCAGCAGCGCAACGACTGCCGCGACCCGGTAGTTTTTGTTCGACAGAATACTTTTGATCAAACTCATTATTTACAGCCAATACCCCACCCTGGGGAACATTTTCCAAACCGGCAGACACCGGCGCACGAAAGCACGCAGTCTAGGTGCGGCCGCGCCATTGTGCAGCCACAGAACAGTGTCGATTATGAAATCAGCAAGAATTTCCGCGCGGGGGTCGGTCTTATTGGCCACCGACTGGACGCGGCACCGGATTATTCACGGGGAGGGTCCCCGTAATGCGGGTGCCAGATGCGGACTGCGACATGATAACCGATTTAGGCACGCGGCCGGTGACGCAATGGCGCTAAATGACAAGACAAAATCGGTCAATGACATGAGGCGCAAACGCGCCCCCTGATTAGAAGGAGAGAGAGGGGAAACAGCCTTTAGTCGAAAATGGCGTCAAGGAAATCCATCATGCCGGAGCGATCCTCGACCAGGTCGCCACTGCCGAACTCGACGTTCCAGTCCAGCAGGATGCCCGCCAGGCAGCGTGCCTGTTCCGCCAGCGCCACCAGCTCTTCCTTGCAGTTCTTCTGCCCGGTGTACAGGCGCAACCTGCGGTGACTGTTGGCCAGCTCGTGCTCCGGGAAGCGGGAACGATAGACCTCAAGCTTCCAGCGTAGTGAGTGGACCATGTTGCGGTAGAACACCAGCTTGGTGGGCAGCTGCAGCAGGGTGAAGTCCTCAAGGTCGCCAAACAGGGTGCAATCGACACCCAGCACCTGCACTTCCTTTGCCTCGCCGGCAGCGACGATAGTCGCGCTGCGGGGCTCCGCCAGCAGCATTGCCAGGTCCCCGAATACCTCTCCCGGGCGGATCTCGGCCAGCGGCTTGGTGCCCGGCAATGGTTCACGGCCCGGCAGCACCTTGAGCTCCCCGCGCAGCAGAAAATACATCCACTGATCCACGTCACCCGCATGGAACAGCGCCTCACCGGGCTCAAGTGTCACCAGGCGTGAGCGCTTGAACAGTACGTCGTATTGCCACTCGCTGCTCGCACGGATATCACGAAACAGGTGAATGACATTCAGTAACCTGTCAACGGAGTCGCGGGGGAAGTCTGTAAGGGGCTTGCTAATCATTGGAATACTTCTTTTACAGCTGCAACTTCATAAGGGCATCGGGATTCTAATCCTCTCGCCATACTTCACGCCAGAGGGCCTTGTACAAATAATCGAAAAACGCGTGACTGCCCACAAATCACGCTTGAACTAAGTACCAATTGCAGTATGGTTTAGATGTACCAGTACTTAGGGGAAGAGCTGGTCACAGCTTGAGCAAATTGTTCGCTATATGCTCAAGCCAGCACACAATCTGGCGCCCGACCAAAAGACAGCAAAAACAGGCAATGCCATGAAAACCAAAATATTTGTATCTACCATGCTCTGGGTCTTCGGGGGACTGTTTACGATGGGCGCACTCGCCCAGCCGCTGATGAACGGACTCGCACTGAACCAGGAATTCAACAAGGACAGCTACATCGCTGCCTTTTACTCCGAAACCCTGACTTCCGACCGCAACGCAGCACTGAGCGAGCGCTCTGCCCGTCGTCTTGAAGTGCGTGTTGTCGAGGAACGTCTCTCCGCCCGGCGCCTGCGCAGCCAGTGGATTGAGGGCATTGCCATCAACAACGGCAGCGACGTACTCACCGCACAGTCCGACAACATGGTGAGCTTCGCCAACATGTTCCGCGGCCGCCTCTACGCCGGTGACAACCTGGCGGTTGAATACAAGCCGAACGCACCGGTGGTCATCACCCTGAACGGCAAGGAACTCGGCCAGGTAAATGATCCCGCCTTCTTTAACGTATTGCTGCGTGCCTGGATCGGCCCGGTTCCGCCCTCCTCTGATTTCCGCGAGGGCCTGCTCTCTTCCGGCAACGTTGATTCCGGCCTGGCACTGACCTTCGAAAGCCTGCAGCCGAGTGCGGAGCGCGTTGCCGCTACCCGCGGAGCAAGCCGGACCGTTGCTGCAGCGCCCGCACCCGAGCCGCAGGAGCAAAGCCAACCTGCATCCGCAGCCCCGATGGAAACCGTGCCCGCTGCCCTGCCGATGCGCCCGAGCCTCGCCAGCGTCGATACGTCTGACCTGAAAGTAGAGGCCCCGGCTATCGAGAAAGCACCGGCGCCTGAGAAGCCCAAGCCAAAGCCGGTCCAGACCGCCAAGGCCAAGCCAAAACCGGCACCGGTAGAGGATGACGAGCTCGACGAAGACGACGAAGTCATCACCGCCGATATGCTGCTGGCGCGCCAGATTTACCAGTCCAGCCTGTTCCGCCACGCGCGCAAGGGCCTGCGCTACCCGGCCCGCGCACAGCAACGCGGACATGAAGGCAGCGTGCGTATTGCCGTGGTCATCAACCGCGAGGGTGAAATCCAGGATATCGCCACGGTACAGGAAAGCCGCTACGGTACCCTGAACCGCGCGGCCGAAGAGGCTATCAAGCGCGCGGCGCCTTTCCCGGAAATTCCCACGCAGCTGAAGGATGAGACCTTCTCCTTCACCATGCCGATTACCTTTCGCATGCCCAAATAGCCGGGCATCCGGGTCTCACAGGAAAAGCCGGGTTCCATGCCCGGCTTTTTTATGCCTGGCCGATATTCATCGGATCAGGACTTTTGGCCCGCAAAAGGATCACCACGTGCTACCCGAAGGCACAGCAGGCAAGCCAAACCATAGCAAGTTGCACATACCGATCCCGTCGCGCATGATGGGTCCGTCTGGTCAGACATTGGGAACAGGGAGCCGAACATGGCCCAAGCCGCAGGGATCGTCAGGGCGCTTAAAGCCACGTTAAAGCAACACGGTAAAACCTACGCAGACGTTTCTGCCGTACTGGATATCAGTGAGGCCAGCGTAAAGCGGCTCCTGAACCGCGGCCCGCTTACCCTGGACAGGCTGGAGCGCATCTGCGAATTTCTCGACATCCGCTTTTCCGACCTGGTGCAGCACGCGGACCAGCGACGCCCCCTGCTGGAGCTCAGCGAGATCCAAGAGCAGGAGCTGGCAAACAACACCCCCCTCCTGCTGGTAGCGGTCTGCGCACTCAACCGCTGGTCTTTCCAGGAGATTGTCAGTACCTACGCGATCTCGGAAACCGAGTGCATCCAGCTGCTGGCGCGTCTCGATCGCATGGGCGCAATCGAGCTACTGCCTGGCAACCGCATCAAGGTGTTGGTGGACGCCCATTTCCGCTGGCGTTCCGGCGGCCCCATCAGGACCTTTTTCCGCAGGCACATCGAGTCAGAGTTCTTCCAGTGTGACTTCCACGGCCCCGGCGAACTGATGCTGTTCCAGAATGGCATGCTGAGCCGCGAAGCCAACGCCCTGATGCAACGTAAAATGAAAAAGCTCGGCGAAGAATTCGAGCAGCTGCACCGCGAAGAAAAGAACCTGCCGCAGGCTGAGAAATTCGGTTCCAGCCTGCTGCTGGCCATGCGCCCATGGGAGCTGAGCCTGTTCACTTCCATGCGTCGCGAACCTATCCAGAAGCAGTTTTGAGCAACCACAGATAATTTCAACTGAGAGGCCAGGTATGGCAGCTAAAAATCAGTTCCAGTTGTTGAAAACGCGCCGCTTTTTGCCGTTTTTCATTACCCAGTTCCTGGGCGCCTTCAACGATAACGTGTTCAAGAATGCGCTGGTGGTCATGATCGCCTTCCGCCTGAGCCAGAACGAGGCCAATGCGCTGATCAACCTCGCTGCGGGGCTTTTCATCCTGCCATTCTTTTTATTTTCGCCCTTTGCCGGGCAGCTGGCAGACAAGTACGACAAGGGCCGCCTGATCCGGGTGATCAAGCTGGCCGAGATCATCATCTGTATTCTTGCGATCATTGCCCTGTTCAGCGGCAGCACACCCATGAGCCTGCTGGTGCTATTCCTGCTCGGAGTACAATCTTCTTTTTTTGGACCAGTCAAATACGCCATCCTGCCGCAGCACCTGGACTCATCGGAATTGGTGGGCGGTAATGCACAGGTGGAAATGGGGACATTCGTGGCGATTTTGCTGGGCACCATCTTTGGCGGTCTGCTTGCCGGGCAGACCGGAGAGGGCGAGTACGGGCTCTACTGGATTGCGGCCATACTGATGCTCGCCTCCACCGCCGGCTATCTCGCCAGCCGCCAGATTCCGGCAGCACAGCCGCCGGCGCCGGATCTGCGCATCAATTTCAATTCCTTCAGCCAGACCGGACGGGTCCTCAGGCTGGCCGCGCAAAAACCCGCGGTTTTCTATGCGATCATCGGTATCTCCTGGTTCTGGCTGCAGGGCTCTGCCTACCTGACACAGGTTCCCAGTTTCACCAAGAACGTACTTGGCGGCAGCGAAATGGTGGTCACCCTGCTGCTCTGTACCTTCACCATTGGTATCGCCACCGGCTCCCTGTTGTGCGAGCACTTCTCCGGTGGCCGTATCGAGCTTGGACTTGTTCCGGTCGGCGCCATTGGTCTGACCCTGGCGGGCATTGATCTGGCCTGGACAGGCAGCAGTTTCCAGTTGCTGAAAGACGCCAGCATCATGGACTACTGGGCGGCCAGCGGCAGCCTGCGCATACTGGTGGACCTGGTCCTGATCGGTATTTTCGGCGGCTTTTATATAGTCCCGCTGTACGCCCTGATGCAGGACCGCTCGGACAAGACACTGCGCGCGCGTATTGTCTCCGCCAACAATGTCCTCAATGCTCTGTTTATGGTGATCGCCGCGCTGCTCGGCATCCTGTTCCTGAACATACTCAAGGTCTCCATCCCCGGTTTCTTCCTGGTGATTGCCCTGATGAATGCGGCGGTGGCGATCTTCGTATTCAATCGCGTCCCGGAATTTGCCATGCGCTTCCTGGTGTGGCTGCTCTCGCACACCATGTACCGGGTCAAGCACAAAGGGCTGGAAGCCATTCCCGAGGAAGGCGCGGCGATTATTGCGTGCAACCATGTGAGCTATGTGGATGCACTGTTGCTCGCAGGCGCCGTGCGTCGCCCGATCCGCTTTATCATGTACAAGCCGATCTACGAGATTCCGGTACTCAATTTCATCTTCCGCACCAGCCGTGCCATTCCCATCTGCGGCAAGTCACAGGATCCTGAAGGCTACACACGGGCGTTTGCCGAGATAGAACAGGCACTCGCGGACGGCGACCTGCTGTGCATATTCCCCGAAGGACAACTGACCGGGAACGGAGAGATACAGCCATTCAAGGCCGGTATCGAAAAAATTCTCCAGAAGAACCCGGTACCGGTGATTCCCATGGCCCTGCGCGGACTCTGGGGCAGCTTCTTCAGCCACAAGGACGGCCATGCGTTTACCACGCTGCCGCGTCGGTTCTGGTCGCGTGTGTGTGTGGTGGCGGGAGAGCCGATCCCCGCCGGCAAGGCAGCGGCAGCCGATCTGCAACAGGAGGTGCGGGAATTGCGTGGCGCGCATCCTTGATGCGCAACTCTTCAGAATCAATGGACAAAAGGGGTCAGATCTTGGATCTGACCCCGCTCACCTTCAGGATCATTGGACAAGGGGGTCAGATCATGGATCTGACCCCGCTCACCTTCAGGATCATTGGACAAAGGGGTCAGATCTTGGATCTGACCCCTCTAATCTTCAGGATCAATGGACAAAAGGGGTCAGATCATGGATCTGACCCCGCTCATCTTCAGGACCAATGGGCAAAGGGGGTCAGATCAAAGATCTGACCCCCTTTAATTTTCAAGAACAAACGTTGTTAAGGGACGACCCGCACCACGGTACCCACTGACGCGTTCTCGAAGAAGATACGAGCCATGTGCCAGGGCAGTCGGATACAGCCATGGGACGCCGGATAGTTAGGCACCCGACCGGCGTGCATGCTCACGGGGCCACTCACGCGCATCATGTAATCCATGGATGCACCGCGGAACACAGTACCCGCCGGGCGACGGTGCTTGCGCACGTCCACATTACTGCGGATCACATAGCCTCTCGGATCCACATACTGGCCATAGAGGTTGGAGCGGTGCGCTACCTTCTTCTCGGAAATCTTGAAGGTGCCCAGCGGCGTTTCGTAACCCGGCTTACCGGTTGAAACCCTGGTGCTGCCTACAATACGGTCACCCTTGTAGAAATAAGCGCGCTGCTCACTGATATCAATCTTGATGCTCGGCGTACCGCGCACACCATGACCATTCCAGTGAATACGCTCGTTACTCTGCTGATAAGGATGGCTACCCGAATAGCGGCGATTACTGTTGCGATTGTAGGAAGAGCTGTAAGCACGACGGCTCTGGTAGAAGCGCGCCCCGCCATTCCGGTAACGCTTCCTCGCTTCCGCCTGCTTCCGATAGTAGTCGTTGTAACTGACACTCCGGCTGTTGTTGTTGCTGTACTGATTACGCTGCGTATAGGTGTGGTGCGCAGATGCGGACTCAGCAATTAACAGGACGCCCAGCAGGCCCGACAGGACTCCGGCGGTTTTGAAGGCGCGTATTCTCATGACTTAACCTCGCAAGTCGACTTATCGGGCACACAGATCGGGGACCTGAAAGCCCAATTTGGTCATCGCGGTAACGTAATGATTACCCCAACAAGTCACCGATCTTGTTACTGCACTGCGGTGACCCCTTTGCGCCTGCCGCAGCCTAAGGCGGCGGAACTCCATGTGGAATTTCGGCAGACAGGAAGGATGCTAAGGTGATGGCGCGCGGTTCCTTACACCTGATTTGAATAAGGAAAGTTGCGTTTACTAGGAAAGGCTATTTGAATAAAAAAGGGCCCCGAGGGCCCTTTTGAACATCAGTTTATTTTGCGGTTGGCAGTTGTCCGAGGGTTTCTTCCATTTCCGCCAGCAGATAAGTGGCCGCTATCCAGGCCGCGACGTTCTGCTTCATATTTTCGGGGTCGATTTTGTCCAGCGTATCATTGGGCGTGTGATGGTAATCGAAGTAATCGCTACCGTCCTGGTACAAGCGGAATGCCGGCACACCCTGCGCATAGAATACGCTGCTGTCCGGACCACCGCTGGACTTGTTATTGCCACGCTCAATGCCGAGCGGCGCAAGTACCTGCATCATCTGGTCGGCCAGGCCCAACTTGCCCTCCGGGAAACCGGTATCGAAACGCCACACCTTGCCCGCACCAAAATCAGATTCGGAAATCGCGACGATCTTGTCCAGTTCATCCTTGTGCGCTTCCACATACTGCTTGGCACCCACCAGGCCGATTTCCTCGGCACCGAACAGGATCACACGCACGGTGCGACGCGGACGCTCCGGTAGCTGCGCCAGCAGGCGCGCGGTTTCCATCACAATCGCCACACCGGCACCGTCATCCAGTGCACCAGTGCCCTCATCCCAGGAATCCAGGTGCGCACCGATAATCACCACCTCGTCCGGCTTCTCGCGGCCGCGCAATTCGCCGATTACATTGAAGGACGGACCATCGCCCAGCATCTCGTTATCGGCAGAAATCTTGATTTCCACCGGCTTGCCGCGCTTGAGCATGGCCTCAACCAGGTTCGCGTCCGGGGCTGAAAGTGCCAGCGCCGGCACCGGGTTGTCCACGCCGGTAAATGCCATCATACCCGTGTGGGCAAAGCGGTCGGAATCGGTACCAACAGAGCGGATTACCAGTGCCGCTGCGCCTTTTTCCGTGGCGATACGCATACCGCGGCTGCGCGCGCCAACTACGGGGCCGTAGCCTTCGCCGGTACGAGTGCGCACCATGCGCTTGTTAATAAAGGCAATCTTGCCCTTCACCGTTTCCGGGTCGGCAGCTTCCAGCGCCTGCACATCGGCAAACTCGACGATTTCCGCGGTGATCCCCCCTTTCGGGGTAGCTGCGCTGTAACCCAGTGAAGTCGCAACCAGCGGCTGCGGATAGGGCGCGACGACTTCCGCATGTACGTGGCCACGGCGCCAGCGATGCACATCGATCTGCTCGGTGTAGACCCGGTCAAAACCCAGGGCCTGCATTTTTTCAGTAGCCCAGGCAACGGCACGAACGTCGCCCTCGGTGCCGGGGAAACGCGGGCCCACTTCAACAGTAAGCGATTCCACCAGGCTATAGGCGTCAGACTTCTCGAGCGCCTGGTCGCGCAGCTTGGAGGCAACCTCCAGCTGCTCCTTGCTCAGGGCCGCGTCATTCGCAGCGAAGGCGGCAAATGGCAAGGCCGCAGCCAGCAAACAGGCTGCCAGTTTCTTATTCAGCATTCTTAACCTCATTCTCTTTTTCCGGCACTTCTCCCGGGGCCGCCTCCGGACTCGCTTCCGAAGGCATTTCTGGCCCTCTTCCGGCAGCTGACTGGTGTTCCAGCAGCGCCTCTACCGAGGCCACACCGGAGCCCATCATGGCACCGATCCAGCGGGTTTCCTCGAAACTTTCCAGTGCGATCTTGACCGTCATGGTCAGCGGGACCGACAACAGCATACCCACCGGCCCCAGCACCCAGCCCCAGAAGACCAGGGACAGGAATACTACCAGCGCAGACAGGTTAAGTCCCTTGCCCATGAACCTCGGCTCCAGGATATTGCCGATCAGGGTGTTGATTGCCACATAGACAATTGCGGTCAGGGCGGCATCGCCCACCCCCAGCTGCACCAGCGCCAGCAGCACGGGCGGAATCGCCGCGATGATGGAGCCCAGGTTGGGGATGAAGTTGAACAGAAAGGCCAGCAGCCCCCAGAGCGGCGCGTAATCCAGGCCGATGGAGTAGCACCACAGAAGTGCCAGGCTACCGGTCAGCATGCTGATCCAGGTCTTCATGGCCATATAGCGGTTGACCGCATGGGTAAACCGGCCGATTGCCGTGACTGAGGCGTCTGCATTTGGCCGCGCGCTGCGCAGCTTGTCAGCGAAACCGACTTCCTCCGCCAGGATAAATGCAACAGTCAGCAGTATGAGGAAGAAGTTGGTCATCATGTTGCCGAACGACGCCAGCGCATTCCCCGCGAACCCCAGCACCGCACCCGGGTTAATGTTGTCCCGCCAGATATTCGTGTCCAGGTCGATGCCCTTGGCCGCCAGCCAGGCCAGCCACTGGTCTGCCTGTCCACGCAGGCGCGCCTGATAGCTGGGCAGGTCCTCGCGGAAGTCCGCGACCGATGAGCCAACCACCATGCTCACCAGCGCAAACAGGGCAATGATCACGGACAGCACAATCAGGATCGCCAGGCCGTTGGGCACCTTGTGCCGGCTCAACCACAGCAGCGGTGGCGAGCAGAGCACCGCAATAAACAGCGAAAGCAGGAACGGGACGAGGATCGATTCCGCCGCACGCATACCAGCCAGCACGACCACACAGGCCGCGGCTACGATCAGGAAGCGGGTTAATGGAGTATTCGCGAAGGTAGCCAGTCCTACACTCCGGGCTTGCGATTCGCTCAAGGCAATTCCCCCTGGATTGTTACTCTTGTTCGAGCAGCATCTCGCGCACTGCCTTCAATTCGGCAATTCCGTCCTCGGTAAACAGATAGGGCGGCTTGCCAGTGTAATGGTCTTGTTCAATTTGCAGGCAGCGGCGACGCGCCTGCTCCAGTTGTTCATCGTGATAGATCACATAGCCGCTCAGCAGGTCCCAGTCGTTGTCACTCCCCTGGCCGGTGATGACCTTTTCCAGCAACGACACAAACAGCTGCCGCGTCATACGGTAACGCGGCGTTTTCATGTTGGCCAGCCCCCAGATCACAACAACAAACATCACAATCGACAGCAGTATGGTTACCAGCAGGTTCACAACAATCCCCCCTGCTCCAGCAACAGGCGAATGGCGATCAACAGGCTCGCGCCCACCAGCACCGGTTTCACCAGCGCCGCGCCACGGGTAATCACCATATTGGAACCCAGCCGGGCGCCCAGCGCCTGCGCCACCGACATTCCCAGCGCCAGGCTCCAGACAATATGCCCGCCTGCGACAAAGATCAGCATGGCCGTGGTATTGGTGGCGAGTACCAGCGGCTTGGTGTGCGCCGTTGCGGCGCGCATGTTGAACCCCAGCAGCGCCACGAATGCCAGCGCAAAGAAGGAACCCATACCGGGCCCGAAGAAACCACCGTAAAAACCAAGGCCGCCACCCACTAGCAGGTTGAACGGCAACCTGCCCATACGCGCACGACTGTCGAGGTCACTGACTCGCGGCGACATCAGGAAATACAGGGAGATAACGATCAGCAAGACCGGCAGCAGCCACGACAGAAAATCCGCATCGAGTCGCTGCACCAGCCACACCCCCACTACGGAACCGAGGATCGCTGCACAGATACCGGGCAGTAACCAGCGCAACTGCAGGTGGCCCTTACTGAAAAAATTGATGGTGGAAGACAGGGTACCGAACACACTCTGGAACTTGTTGGTTCCCAGCGCCTCCAGTGGCGGCACCCCGGCCCAGAGCAGCGCCGGGAGGGCGATCATGCCACCGGCACCAGCGATTGAGCTGACAAAGCCCGCAATAAACCCCGCCGCCACCAGCAGCAGCTGAATTCCCAGTTCCAGCTCAGGCAATGTTTGCTCCCGGCGATGCCAGATCGATACTGAACAGGTGCAGCGCCTTGCCATCCTCCTCCGCGCTGATCTGCCCCTCGATTTCCATGCCCAGCTTTTCCAGCAGACGGATGGAGGCCGCATTTTGCGGGTCACAAATCGCCACCAGGCGATCGAGCCCCACGACAGCCTCTGCATGTGCAACCACCGTCCGGGCCGCCTCGAGGGCATAGCCCTGCCCCTCATGCTCGGGCAGGAAGCCATAACCAATATCCACATCCTCGAGGGAATCGCGCTTGATCAGGCCGCACAGGCCGAGTGCCACCCCATCCGAGCTGCGTTCCACCAGCCACAGTCCGAAGCCCCGCTCGCGGTACATTTTCAGGGGGCCCTCGTCGAGATAGCAGCGGGCATCCGCCTCTGTCCGGATCTTGCGATCCCCGACAAAACGCAAAAACCCCGGAGTATTGAGCACAGCCACAATAAACGCCGCATCGCCGTAGCGGAGGCGACGCAGGCGCAGCCTTGGCGTGCGGGTAACCACCGCCTCCCCGTCCGTCATACTGCCCCCTCACGCCGGGCATCCGCCCTGCGCATGATGACCCACATCCATACCACCAGGCACCAACTGACCAGTGGCAAGGTCACCCAGACCCCGTCAACACCGAAGTACTTCGCCAGTATCACAAGGGCAATACCAACCAGCACAAGCTTGCCGCCCACCAGCATGGCAGCTTCGTTGGCCATCTTGATGGACTGGAAATAGATGGCACCGACCAGCAGCAAACCCTGCGCCGGCAGCACCCAGAAATACAGATAGGTGGCATCACGGGTGTAGCGGATTACCTCCGGGTCGTCCGCAATAAATGCGCGGATTGCGATATCCGGCCAGATGAATAACAGCACCAGGCCAATCACCCCCGGTACAAACGCAGCCAGGAAGGCGTAATTGCGCGCCTGCTTGACCCGCTCCCACTTGCCGGCGCCGAAATTGAAGCTGGTGATCGGCTGTATCGCGAGCGCGACGCCCTCGAACACCAGGTAAAAAAACGACTCGATGTAGCTGAGGATACCGTAGGCAGCGACGTGAATGGTTTGCCCGACCCACAACAGGGCCTTGTTGTGCATGGTGAGCACCACGGAAAGGTACAGGTACATCAGGAAGCTGGATAAACCCGTACGCATGATATCCCGGCAATCCTTCCAGCGCAGGCGCAACGTATCCCAGCTTATCCGCAGTCGGGTATTGCGGCCGAAGAAATGCAGCAGGCACAGGCCACCGGTTACCAGCTGCGACAACATGGTGGCGATGGAGGCACCGTGCAGCTCCAGCGGCACCACCACAATCAACAGGTAATCAAGCAGGATGTTGAGCAAGCCGCCGATCACCATATAGAGCGTTACCTGCCTGGGGTGCCCGTCGTTCCGCATCAATGCCGAAAACGCCATGGCGATGATCGGGAAAAATCCGAGCAGGAAATACCAGAGCAGGTAATCTGCCGCCAGCTGCGTGGCGCGCTCCGATGCACCCAGCCAGTACAGCAGCGAATTCGCCAGTGACAGGCCGGGGAATATCAGCAATACCGCCGCCAGAATGCACATCGTCAGACTGGCACCCACCAGACGACGCGCACTGGCCACATCGCCGCGCCCGAGAGCGATGGCAACCAGTGCCGCGGCACCCATGCCGATTCCGGCACCGATTGCGTACACAATGCCGCCGATGGCGTAGCCGAGCATGACACCGGCCATACCATCGGCACCGATTACCTGGCCGACAAAAATACCGTCGATGGCGCCATAGATACCGGTAACCAGCATCGCCGACACAGTTGGCAACGCGTAGCGCCAGAACAGCCGCCCTACAGGCTCATCGCGCAATGCCATATCACTTGCGCTTGGCTGCTGTGCCGTTTCCTGCTGTTCCGGTGACATATTACCGCCACTACTCTCTGAGGGTTTTCGAAGGATTAAAGGAACACATTATGCCGCTTTACACGCAAATACGCCCCCAATTTCATCCAATTGATTGGACACTGTCGCAGCCGGAAACAACACTGTTCAGAGCCTTGCCCTACTTTATCAACGCACAATGACACGCCCCGGATAATTTATCGTGCTGGATACACTACTGCTTTCGAGAATCCAGTTCGCGGCGAATATCAGTTTCCATATCCTGTTCCCGGCAATCACTATCGCACTGGGCTGGTTCCTGTTTTATTTCAAACTGCGCTTTGACCTGAGCGGAAACCCGGTGTGGATGCGCGCCTATCGTTTCTGGGTAAAGGTATTCGCCCTCACTTTCGCACTGGGTGTGGTGAGCGGCATCACCATGTCCTTCCAGTTCGGCACCAACTGGCCCGGTTATATGGAGAAGGTAGGCAACATTGCCGGCCCGCTGCTCGGCTACGAGGTTTTGACCGCGTTTTTCCTCGAGGCAACCTTCCTCGGCATCATGCTGTTTGGGATCAACCGGGTCCCGCAGAAAGTGCACACCCTATCGACCCTGCTGGTGGCAATCGGTACCTCGCTTTCGACTTTCTGGATTATTGCGCTGAATTCCTGGATGCAAACCCCCGCGGGCCACGAACTGCGGGACGGCATCGCCTTTCCGGTGAGCTGGATGGAAATCATCTTCAACCCCTCCTTCACCTACCGGCTGATTCACGTGTTGCTGGCGTCCGGGCTTACCGCGGCCTTCTTTATAGCCGGCATCTCTGCCTACCGTATGCTCCACGGCGACAGCAAGCGTGCGCCAAGGCTGGCCCTGAAAACCGCCATGCTGGTGGCCGCAGTGCTGGCGCCGCTGCAGGTGCTGGTCGGCGACCTGCACGGCCTGGACACGGTCAAGTACCAGCCCGCCAAGATCGCTGCCATTGAGGGAGTCTGGGAAACACAGAAAGGCGTGCCGCTGCTGCTGTTCGCCATTCCGGACTCCGAGAACAGGACCAACCACTTTGAGATTGGCATCCCGAGGCTCGCGAGCCTGATCCTGACCCACGACCCCGATGGTGAGGTGAAGGGCCTCAATGAATTCAAGGGTGAACACGCGCCGGTGGGGCCGGTATTCTGGAGCTTCCGCGTGATGGTGGCCTGCGGCCTTCTGATGATCGCCGTTGCCTGGATAGCCAGTTACCGCACCTGGCGTAAGCAACCGCTATCCACGGGATTCCTGCGCGTGCTGGTCGCCTGTACTTTTATCGGCTGGGTGGCCACCCTGTCCGGCTGGTATGTTGCGGAGATCGGCCGACAACCGTGGCTGGTGCACGGCCTGCTGACCCGCGACGAGGCCGTCACCGACCTCGCCCCCGGTAACGTCGCCCTGTCGCTGTCACTGTACCTGCTGGTTTATGTGGTGCTGTTGCTCGCCTATATCCAGACACTGCGCGTCATGGCGAAAAAATCCGTAGAAGTGGAAGAGTTCGAAACGGAGCCACCAACACTCGAAGGCAGCTTGCCCAACGTGGACAAGACAGCCCGGGGGAGCAGCACATGATGGACGACCACTGGCTGCCGGTGATTTTTATCGCGCTGATGGGCCTTGCCGTGCTGATCTATGCCGTTCTCGACGGCTTCGACCTGGGTGTGGGCATTCTGCTGCCATTCGATGCCGGGGAAACCAGCTCGGAAAGCCAGCGCGATACCATGATTGCGTCCATCGGCCCGTTCTGGGACGCCAATGAAACCTGGCTGGTACTGGCCATCGGCCTGCTGCTGATCGCTTTCCCTCACGCCCACAGCGTGGTCATGTATCACCTCTATATTCCGATCGCGATTATGCTGATCGGACTCATTCTGCGCGGCGTTGCCTTTGATTTCCGGGCCAAGGCTGCGGTCAGCCAGAAGCTCGCCTGGGACCGCACTTTCAAGGCCGGCTCACTGCTCACCAGCCTGAGTCAGGGCTTTATGCTGGGCCAGTATGTCATGGGATTTGATACGGGTTGGCAGGCGATGCTGTTCGCGGCGGTGTCCGCCCTGGGTGTCACCGCTGCCTACAGCTACATTGGCGCCACCTGGCTGGCACTCAAGACCGAAGGCGCGCTGCGCCAGCGCGCACTGCACTGGGCGCGCCGTTGTGGCCGAATCTGCTTTGCCGGGGTGGTGGCGGTTTCAGTGATCAACCCGCTGGTGAACCCGGGGGTATTTGCGCGCTGGTTTGAATATCCGCTGGTGATGTTTGTACTGCTGATTCCGGCACTGTGTTTTGCCGCATTTATCTGGAACGACATGACCCTGAGGCGCCAGCTCCATGGCGACAGCCGACACGTGGCGCGGCCCTTTTTCGTAACCGCGCTGATCTTTGCCCTGTGCTTTACCGGGCTGGCATTCAGCTTTTTTCCGGAGATCGTACCGGGGCGGATGGACATCTGGGAGGCAGCCAGTGCGCCTGAGTCACTGCGCTTTATTCTGGTGGGAGCGGTGCTGGTAGTGCCGGTGATTCTTGCCTACACGGCATTTTCCTATTACGTGTTTCGCGGCAAGACCACCGAGCTGAGATACCACTAATCTGGTTTTAACCGGCCATTAACCCGCGAGCGCCGGGAACTTGCCGGTGTACTGCTGGAAGTGGGCCTTCATCCTGGCCATATCTTCCTCAAAGTCACCGCTGGTATAGAAGAGTTCACCCAGGCGGATGGTGCGGGTCTTGTAATCAATGCCGATCGGCAGGATGGGTACCTGGGCCTTGTGCGCAATCCGCAGGAAGCCCACCTTCCAGTTTTCCACCCGTGAACGGGTACCTTCCGGTGCCAGTGCAATGATCTTGCGGCCGCTGTTGCGGATCTGGGAGACGGCCTCGTCCACCACACCCTTGGCAGCTTTGCGGTTGACGGGAATGCCACCCATACGGATCAATAATTTGCGGAACGGGCGCTTGAAGATGGTGTGCTTGCCCATCCAGTTCATCTTCACACCCATGCCCAGCAGGGCGGACATGCCGAAGACGAAATCCCAGTTCGAGGTGTGCGGCGCACCGGCCGCGACAAACTTGGCGCGGTCCGGCGGCGTGCCAATGACCCGCCAGCCGAAGATACGCAGGATGGTGCGACCAATCCAGCGCGTGAAAGCGTTACCCATTTTGGGCCATTTCTCCGGGATCACCGGGACTACATTACCCATGACAGACCTCAGGCATCGTTAAATCTTGCTTCTCTCATACATATCGCCCGGGTCGATCCCTGAACCCGAAACGTCGCGGCCAAAATAGCGCACGGATTGGCAATA
This sequence comes from Biformimicrobium ophioploci, assembly GCF_030270605.1. Taxonomy (GTDB): domain Bacteria; phylum Pseudomonadota; class Gammaproteobacteria; order Pseudomonadales; family Cellvibrionaceae; genus Biformimicrobium; species Biformimicrobium ophioploci. The sequence goes on along the minus strand of NZ_BSYJ01000003.1, from coordinate 136,395 downwards.
TTCCAGCGCTTATTGACCGCTGCTATTTACTGCTAGCGCCTTCTTCAGACTCCACGCCCGGCAGGTAACCCTGCTTTTCCGGGTTGCGCCCCCGATATTTGGCGTAGCGGCGCTGGATCTCGCGCATATCGACCTCAAGGTCACCGGTAGGATAGTAGGTGGAATCGATCACCGCGCGACGGCTGGGGAAGTCCCAGGCGATCAGCACGATCGGCACTTTTGCGGCATAGGCGATGCGCAGGAAACCGTTCTTCCACTTGGTCACCTTGCGACGGGTGCCTTCCGGGGCGATCGCAATCCACATCTGCTCGTTGTCGCGGTACAGGTTGGCCACCTGTTTTGCCAGTCCGCCCGGCGCGCTGCGGTCGGTAGGGATACCGCCGAGCGCCATAAACAGACGCTTGAACGGGAAGAAGAACGCCTCCTTCTTCATCAGGTAGTGAATCTTCAGGCGCATCGCCATCAGCAACGGCATGGAAACGATAAAGTCCCACAGCGAGGTGTGCGGTGCCAGCGCCACCATGACCTTTTTCTCCTTGGGGAACTCGCCCTCGAAGCGGAAGCGCAACAACTTGGTCAAAACCAGCCCGATCCAGCCCGCCAGGCGACTATTCATCCGCGGCACTTCCGGCGGGATATTTGAAGGAATGGTGGCCATGAGCCCTCCCCTGAAGATGGTCAGAAAGGCGCTTCCCGCGCCAATACCCTAGATTACTATTTTGTTATGCCTGTCACCAACCGGTCAGTGTTCCCGGGTGGCGCGGAACTGGATGTCCGGATAACGCTCCTCGGTCAGGCTCAGGTTGACCCGGGTCGGCGCCAGGTAAGTCAGGTGGCCGCTGCCGTCCAGAGCCAGGTTAATGCTGGCCTTGCGCCGGAACTCGTCCAGTTTTTTCGCGTCATCGCACTCTGCCCAGCGCGCGGTGTTGACGTTGACGTTCTCGTAGATCGCCTCCACCTTATATTCGTCCTTGAGGCGGTAGGCCACCACCTCGAACTGGAGCACCCCCACGGCACCAACAATGATGTCATTGGTATCGAGCGGGAAGAATACCTGGGTGGAGCCTTCTTCGGACAGCTGCTGCAGGCCTTTCTGCAGCTGCTTCAGCTTGAGTGGGTCTTTGAGGCGGATACGGCGGAACAGTTCCGGCGCAAAGTTCGGAATACCGGTGAACTTGAGTGCCTCGCCCTCGGTGAAGGTATCACCAATTTGAATAGTGCCGTGGTTGTGCAGGCCGATGATATCCCCGGCAACCGCTTCCTCCACATGAGTACGGTCGCCGGCCATGAAGGTCACCGCATCGGCGATTTTCACGTCCTTGCCCAGGCGCACATGCTTCATCTTCATGCCGCGCTTGTAGGTGCCGGAGCAGACACGCATAAACGCAATGCGGTCACGGTGCTTGGGATCCATGTTCGCCTGGATCTTGAACACGAAGCCGCTGAATTTTTCTTCGGTCGGTTGCACTTCGCGGGTCGAGGTGGCACGCAGCTGCGGTGCCGGTGCCCACTCCACAAAGCCGTCCAGCATCTCGCGTACACCGAAGTTACCCAACGCCGTGCCGAAGAATACCGGGGTCAGCTTGCCCGCCTTGTACTCCTCCAGATCGAATTCATGGGTGGCGCCGCGCACCAGCTCGATTTCCTCGCGAATATCATCGGCATCCACGCCCAGCAGCTCGCTGGCCTCGTCCGAATCCAGGCCCTTGATCTGGATATCGTCCGGGATGGTGTGACCCATACCCTGCTGGAACACGTGAATGGTGTCGGTATACAGGTTGTACACACCCTTGAACGTCTTGCCGGAGGACAGCGGCCAGTTGATCGGCGCGGCCTTGATGTCCAGTACCTCCTCGATCTCGTCCATCACCTCAATCGGGTCACGGATGTCGCGGTCAAGCTTGTTGATAAACGACAGGATCGGGGTATCGCGCAGGCGACACACGTTCATCAGCTTGATGGTGCGGTCCTCCACACCCTTGGCGCCGTCGATCACCATCAGCGCGGAGTCCACCGCGGTCAGTACGCGGTAGGTATCCTCGGAGAAGTCCTCGTGACCAGGCGTGTCCAGCAGGTTGACGGTGCGGCCGCCATAGGGAAACTGCATCACGGACGAGGTCACGGAAATGCCCCGCTCCTGCTCCATGGTCATCCAGTCGGATTTGGCGTGCGGGCCCTTCTTGCCTTTGACGGAACCCGCCATCTGGATGGCGTTTCCGAACAGCAGCACCTTCTCGGTGATGGTGGTTTTACCGGCATCCGGATGGGAAATAATGGCGAAGGTACGGCGCCCGTCCACGCCCTCGATAACGTCTGTTTGAGCCATGGCTACTGTCTGTGCAAACTCGCGGAAAAAATTGGCTGCGGATTATACACGGACACGGCCGCATTGGCCTGTGCCCGTGCGCCCAGAGCCCGTACCAAATGCGGCGCGCGATGCGATACACTGCGCCGCAATACCACGCATTCGAGGATTCCCATGAGCCAGATCCGACTCGAGCAACTGCGCGACCAGCTAGCCACCCAAGAGGTCCAGGGCTTCCTGGTGCCGCGCTGTGACGAATACCAGAACGAATATGTGCCGGCCGCCGACGAGCGCCTGGCCTGGCTTACGGACTTTACCGGCTCCGCTGGCCTCGCCATGGTTACGGGCAAGGCCGCCGCCCTGTTCGTGGACGGCCGCTACACCCTGCAGGCCGCCGACCAGATCGGCGAGCAGCAGATCAGCCAGCAGTCCCTGACCCCGGCGGATATCGCCGCCTGGGCCATCGCCACTCTGGGCGAGGGCGACAAGCTGGGCTACGACCCGAAACTGCACACCGAACCGGGTCTCAAGCTGCTGCGCGAAAGCTGTGCCAAGGGCGGCATCGAGCTGGTGGCGCTGGACAGCAACCCCATCGATGCCATCTGGCAGGATCGCCCCGCCACCCCGAGTGGCCTGGCCGTACCGCACCCGCTGCAGTACACCGGTGAGGAATCCACCAGCAAGCGCCAGCGTATCGGCGCGGGCCTTGCAGAAAACAGGGCCGGGGCCCTGCTGCTGCCCAATCCGGAAGTATGCGCGTGGCTGTTCAATTTCCGCGGCAATGATATTCCGCACCTGCCGGTGGCCCTGTCCATGGGCATACTCTATGCCGATGGCAGTGCGGCGCTGTACCTGCATAAGAGCGCCGCCGATGCGGCCCTGCGCGATCATCTGGGCGAAGGCGTCACCCTGCTGCACGACAAGCAGGCCCTGTTCGCCCACGCGAAAGAGCGCGGCGTGAAAGCGGTGCAGTGCGACCCGCTGCTGTCCAACCTGTGGTCCCTGCAGCAGATCGAGGCACAGGGCATGAGCGTGGTACGCGCCGCAGATCCGGTGGTACTGACCAAGGCCTGCAAGAACCCGGTCGAACTGGACGGTGCCCGCACTGCGCATATCCGCGACGGCGTGGCCGTGTGTGAATTCCTGGCCGACCTGCCGCAGCACATCGACGGCAACACGTTCGGCGAAATGCAGGCGGTGCACCTGCTGCGCGCCAAACGCGAGGCCACCGACGGTTTCTCCGATGACAGCTTCGATTCCATTTCCGGCTACGGCCCCAACGGCGCCCACTGCCACTACCGGGTTTCCGAGGAATCCAGCCTCACCATGGAGCCGAAGGGTATCTACCTGATCGACTCCGGCGGCCAGTACCCGGACGGCACCACCGACGTGACCCGCACGCTGGCCATGGGCGAAGTACCAGCCTCCGCGAAGGAACATTTCACCCGCGTGCTCAAGGGCCATATTGCGCTCGGCACACTGCGCTTCCCGGAAGGCACCAACGGCGAACATATCGATGCTTTCGCGCGCAAATCATTGTGGGATGCGGGCCTGGATTATGCGCACGGCACCGGCCACGGCGTGGGCAGCTTCCTCAGCGTACACGAAGGTCCGCAGCGTATCGGCAAGGCCGCCAGCGGCGTCGCCCTGCGCGAGGGCATGATCCTGTCAAACGAACCGGGCTTCTACCTCACCGGCGAATACGGCATCCGTATCGAGAACCTGGTGTTTGTGAAAAAGAGTGAGCGCTTCGAGGGCTTCCTGGAATTCGAGGACCTGACCCTGGTACCGATCGACCTGAGTCTGGTAGAGCCATCCCTGCTCACCGAGCAGGAGACGGAATGGCTCAATAACTACCACGCACTGGTGCGCGACACCCTGACACCGCTGGTGAGCGACAAGACCCGCGCGTGGCTTGAGCACAGCACCCGCGCGATCTAGATACCCGCTTAAAAGAAAACCCCGGCATGCCGGGGTTTTCTTTGGGTAAGTTGCGGCCTTTAAAATTACTGCTCCACTACTTCCTGCATCTCTTCGGTATCCATAGGCTCGCCAGCATCCACAACACCAGCACCTGCGGGGCTGGCCTGCTGCAAGAACGGCACCATACCGGCAATCAGTGACCGGGCCACTTCCGGCTCCAGGTTGTGCCCCATATCGGCAATCTCCATATATTCCGCTCCCGGAATCGCATCCGCGGTCGCCTTGCCGTGTGCGGGCGGTACCAACGGGTCCTCAGCACCATGCAGAACCAGGGTCGGTACCTTAACGGCCTTGAGACGCTCTGTGCGATCGCCGTCTGCAAATACCGCTTGCATCTGGCGCAACTTGCCGGCCTTGTAGCGACCGCGGTTGATCTGTCGCTCGACCAGGCTGCGAGCCTGAGCCTCATCGAAATACTTCTTTGAGCCTATCACCTTCACCGCATGCACACCGCGGTAAACAACCTCCTCACGAGTATTCTCGGGCAGCCCTGCGCCGAATAACGCCTGCAGCGCATCCTGCTCCGCCTCGGGCAGGTCAGGAGCACCGGTGGTGGACATCATGGAAACCAGGCTATAAAAACGCTCTGGGTGTGCCAACACCGCATGCTGGGCAATCATGCCCCCCATGGAGGCACCGACGATATGCGCCTTCTCCACCTGCAAATGATCCAGCAGACCAACCGCGTCATTGGCCATGTCTGCGATGCTGTAATCGGAATTGATCTCCCAGCCAAACTTGTACTGCAGCATGGTCCAAATCATAGAAGGCTCGCTGCCTTCATAGAACTTCTGTGACAGGCCCGCATCGCGATTATCGAACGCAATCACGCGATAGCCTTCATCGATGAGGCCCTGCACAAAGGCGTCGCCCCAATGCAGCATCTGCGCCCCAAGGCCCATCACCAATAAAATAGGTTCACCGTCCTGCGGCCCCATGTCCTGATAGGCAATGGACACTTCATCCACCACTGCGAAAGAAATCGGACGGCTGTCAAAGGGGCTGTTCTGGGTTTCGGCTACGGGCTTGGCTAGTGCCGGTGAGGCCACGGAGACCAGAGGGGCCATCAGGATGCCCAGAAGCAGGAATACGGCTGTGATTATTCTCATTGTCAGGTGCTCAATATGCATGAATACCTGAAAGCTACCGTATAGTCCCTGTCGCGGCAACGGCCGACATCAGTTTACTGGTCCAACTAAAGTTGTAGTGACCTGCACCTGGATAGCAAATGCGGTAAACGCAGGGTAAATACACCGGCATATAAAGGCTTTGACTAACCGCCCACTTCCATTAAGCTCGCCCATTTAGCACGCAAATCAACCGCTGTACAATTTAAAAAATGAAAAGAACCATTGGGATTTGGCGCTCATGGGCGTTGGTAGCCGGCATGATGATAGGCTCCGGCATTTTGACCATGCCTGCTCTACTTGCACCCTATGGCAGTTACAGTTTTCTTGGCTGGGCGGTGACGGGATTTGGCGCGATCTGCTTAGCCTTAAGCTATAGCTACCTGTCTTCCCGTAAACCCGGCTTGGGCGGCCCATACTTCTATGTGCAAGAAGCCTTCGGCACCCGGTTTGCTGGTTTTGTGGCCTGGGGGTACTGGATTTCGCTAGTCGCATCCGTTGCGGCTCTTGCATTGTCCTTTACCGGTTACAGCAAGGCTTACCTTCCACTTATCTCAGACAGCACCTTTTATAGTGCCGCGTTCTCCGCAGTCATTATTTTGTTCTTTACAGCCATCAATGCTCGCGGCGCCCGCGAGGCGAGCTCAGTGCAACTAATAACCACCGTGGTCAAGATACTGCCACTGGTATTTCTGGGCTTTGCCGGAATCATGTTTGGCGAAGTAAAAGAGATCCCCGCAATAAACCCCGGCAGCAACTCGCTATTTCATATGATTGCAGGATTGTGCCTGCTGGTGATGTTCGCCTTTATTGGAGTCGAATCCGCGACATTGCCATCAGAAGATACGATAGAGCCGGAAAAAACCATTCCCAGAGCTTCTATCTTGGGCACACTGACTGCTGTTACAGTGTATGTAATCGCCACACTGGGTCTGATGTCGGTTATTCCTTTATCAGACCTGCAAAACTCTGCATCTCCATTCGCCGATGCGGCCCAAATACTCGTCGGCAGCTCCGGCGCCATGATTATCACTATTGGCGCCTTATTCGCCATCAGCGGCACATTGAATGTCTGCATCATGATCACTGGCACCATCATGACCGCTGGAGCCCGAGATGGCATATTCCCCAGGCTTTTCAGCCAGAAGAATTCACGGGGCGCGCCGGTTCGGGCATTGCTATTTTCAAGTGCCGTGGGCGTGATGCTTCTATTTTTTAACAGCTATGACTCGCTAATAAAAAGCTATGAATATCTACTGGTAATTGCCACATTCGCAGTAATGATTGTCTACCTTACAACAGCGTTAGCCAGCATCAAATTGCAATGGCAGGATCATAAGCAGAACCAGGAAATCAGTATTACCCAGTTGTCCATTGCCTTACTCGCCACACTATTTACAGTACTGGCTCTTGTTGGAACATGGGTTGTTTATCAATAAAAAGATTTTAGGGAAACAAATGTTTACAAGAGCTATAGTCCGAAAACCCTGCAAAGCAATGCTCAACGGGCTTACCAGTGCAAGCCTGGGGCTACCTGACTATGATTTAGCGTGCGAACAGCATCAAGACTACATTAGCGCCCTCAAAGAATGCGGGTTGCAAATCACTGAACTCCCGGCACTGGAATCCTACCCGGACTCCTGTTTTGTTGAAGACGTTGCCTTGCTTACTCCCAATTTGGCAATTCTCACCAACCCCGGGGCTGATAGTCGCAGGGGCGAGACCCAGCATATAGCAGCTGCTGTTCGGGAATTTTATCCGAATCTGGAAAAGATTAGTGCAGCGGGGCATGTGGAAGCCGGTGATATCATGATGGTCGGCGAGCATTTTTATATCGGCCTTTCGGATCGTACCGATATCCAGGGCGCAACCCAGCTCATCGATATTCTTGAGAAGAATGGCATGACCGGCTCCATGGTGGAAATGTCAGAAATGCTCCACTTGAAAACGGGATTGAGCTACCTGGAGAACAACAACCTCCTGACTTTTGGGGAAATGCACGGCCACACGGAATTTTCAGGATTCAACCGTATTGAAATTGATATAGATGAAGCCTATGCAGCCAATTCCGTCTGGATAAATGGCACTGTACTGGTACCTGAAGGCTTCCCTAAAACGCTGAACAAAATTGAGCAACTTGGCTATAAAACCCGGGAAGTAGCCATGTCCGAATTTCAAAAACTGGACGGCGGATTAAGCTGCTTGTCATTACGCTTCTAAAAAATGCTCAATCGGCCCCGCCGAAAAGGCCCAGCTGGCCATCCACCAGGCTGTCAAAATCCAGGTCGATAAACGGCAATATGGCATCGGCCACTGGCTTGAGCTGCCGGTCGATATAGTGCTGGTAATCCACCGGTGACTGGCGGTAGTCCACTGGCTCGGGGCCACTGAGGGTAATCACGTAGCGAATCCAGCCTTTGTTCTGGTACCGGGGTGACAGCCCCTGCTGACGGCGGATTTCATCTGCCAGTCGCGCCGCGCGCACATGCGGCGGTACATTTTTTACGTATTGCTCCAGTTTGCGCCTGAGCCGCTTGCGATACACCAGATGCTCATCCATGTCCCCGGCACGGGTTTTCTCCACCGTCTCGCGAATATAGTCGGAGGGGTCTTCACCGTGAAACACCATGGCGTAGAGCCGGGTCTGGAACTGCTTGGCCAGCTCGGTCCAGTCGCTGCGTACCGTTTCCAGGCCCTTGAATACCAGCTTTTCCTCATCCCCGTTAACAACAAGACCCGCATAGCGTTTTTTGGAGCCGGCCTCCGAGCCGCGAATGGTGGGCATCAAGAAACGCTGGTAGTGGGTTTCGAATTCCAGTTCCAGTTCGCACTCCAACTGCAACTCTTCCTTGAGCTTGTTACGCCAGCGCGTGTTGATCTCCTCGGCAAGCTTCCTGCCGATCGCATCCGCCTCCTCCGGGCTGGGCTGGCCACGCAACCAGACGAACGTGGAGTCGGTATCGCCGTAAATGACCTGATGATTCTCTTCACCGATCTCCTCAATCCAGCGCGCGGTCTGCTGCATGATCTCGTGACCGCGCAGGGTGATGGAGCTGGCCAGGCGCGTATCGTAAAAACGGCAGCCACCACTGCCCAGTACCCCGTAGAAAGAATTCATGATGATCTTGATGGCCTGGGAGCGGGCGGCATCCTGCTCCTGCTTGGCGATGTCGCGCTCGGCCCAGAGATTGGTAATGATGTCCGGCAGGAAATGCCTGTCGCGGGAAAAGCGCGCACCGCGAAAACCGGGGATGGCAACGTCATCGCCCGCTTCCTCGGCCAGGCCCTCAATCAATCCCATAGGATCAATCTTGAAGGTACGGATAATGCTGGGATACAGGCTCTTGAAGTCCAGCACCAGCACGTTGTCGTACAGGCCGGGGCGGGAATCCATTACATAACCGCCGGGGCTGGCCAAGCCACCATCTGCGGGCAGGTTAGGCGCCACATAGTGGCTGCGGTGCAGCTTGGGCAGATAGAGGTTGGTAAAGGCCGCCACAGAGCCGCCGCTGCGATCCAGCTCCAGGCCCGTCAGTTGTGCCCGCAGGCGCAGGTAATCCAGCAGCCGGGTGTGCTCATAAATGTCCCAGACCAGGCGGCAGTCTTCCAGGTTGTACGCGGCCAGCTTGGGTTTGTTATGGCGGAAATCGTGTTCAATCGCCGCCAGCCGGTTGTCCACATCTTCGGTGTCCTTGCCCCGGCCCAGCAGCGTCTGGGCCACGAACTCCAGACTGAAGCTTTCGAAGTTGTAGGTGGCGCTCTTCAGCCCGTCGATGCCATCTAGCACCACCCGCCCCGGCAGCGTCACAAACCCCTGGCTACCTTCGCGGCCATCACGCCAGCGGGCCTCCGTGCCACCACGCCCGAGCTTGAGACGCAGACCATAACGCCCCGCCCGCTTTAGCAGCAACCGGAAATCAAAATCCACCACAGCCCAGCCAATGATGATGTCCGGATCCAGGGACTGAATCCTGGTTTCCAGCGCCTGCAGCAGAGCCCTTTCGTTCTCAACCCAGTGAATGCTGGTATCGACATCCTCCGGTGTGCCAACCATCAAGACCTCTTCCACCCCATGGCCGTAGAGACCGATGGAATACAGCGCACCCTGGCCGGAGCACTCCACGTCCAGGGAGACTACCTTGAAATCTGGCTGCACCTCGGCGCCTTTCAGGCGCACCTGGCGATATTCCGTATAGCCATCCCTGGACCGGGCCACACCTTCAAAGTACAGGCCACCGCGGACAAAGCGCTCCATCAGATAGCGATCGTGCAGGCGAAAATCCGCTTCGAAAACCTCAATGTCGCGATCTTGCAACAGAGTCTGGGCGTGGCGGTGGGCATCGATGGTGGGGAAATACAGCATGGCCGCTTCCTCGCGACCGAACGTCTGGAAGCCCAGCTGCTGCCAGTCGTGGGGCACGCCGGCCAACGCCTCTGTTACCTCGGCGCGATCCGCCACTTGCACCATAAAGACCGGCCGTTCGCCTTCAATGACCAGCTTGACCGGGCCCTCCGGCGTGGCCAGCCAGTAGTGGATGCAGGTGCTGCCGCGCTGATCAAAGCTGTGGCGAGTGAGAAGGAATCCTTGGGGCAAGAGCTGGCTCTGGGTTAAGACCTGGGTTAGAGATTACCGACATTCTACTGGATAAATACACAGACAAAAGGGGTCAGAGCCGTGATAAATGGGGTCAGAGCCGTGATAAATGGGGTCAGAGCCGTGATAAATGGGGTCAGAGCCGAAGCTCTGACCCCACTCATCTACCTCCTAAGACATTGAAACGTGGCGCCCCAACCCCATGTTATGCGTGTAATTGGCCAGAACCTATCCGGCCATCAGGGCCTTAGCGCTCGCCAAAAACTTGAGAATTGAGTTCACGCAAGAAATGACAAAGCCACAAGACCCTCTGTTTACCCCCTTTAAACTGCACAACCTCGAACTGCCCAACCGCATTGTCATGGCACCCATGACCCGTGAATTTTCACCGGGCGGTATACCCGGGCAGGATGTTGCTGATTACTATCGCCGCCGCGCCGAGGGCGGCACCGGCCTGATCATTACCGAAGGCACCACGGTGAATGATCCTGTGGCCAGCATGAGCCAGCAGATACCGGAGTTTCACGGCGAAGCAGCACTGGCCGGCTGGAAGAAGGTAGTGGACGATGTCCACGCGGCCGGCGGCAAGATATTCCCGCAGCTCTGGCATGTGGGTACTGCCCGGGACCAGCGCAAAGCTGCAAATCCCGACATCCCCAGCGCCGGCCCGTCCGGGTTAGTGAAACCGGGCAAACAAATTGCCGAACCCATGACGACCGAACATATCGAGCGCGTGATCCAGGCATTTGCCGATGCCGCCGCCGATGCGCAAAGGCTCGGTTTTGACGGGGTGGAAATCCACGGGGCACACGGTTACCTGATTGACCAGTTTTTCTGGGAGGGTACCAACCAGCGCACCGATGCCTGGGGTGGCAGCATGGCCAAGCGCGGCCGCTTCGCAGCAGAAATCATCAAGGCAGTGCGAGCCGCTACCAGTCCCGAATTTCCGATCATGTTCCGCTTCTCCCAGTGGAAGCAGCAGGACTACAGCGCGCGCCTGGCGCAAAACCCGCAGCAACTGCTGGAGTTCCTGGCGCCGCTTGCCGACGCCGGCGTCGATATATTCCACTGCTCCACCCGCCGCTACTGGGAGCCGGAGTTCGACGGTTCCGATTTGAACCTGGCAGGCTGGACCAAAGAACTCACAGGCAAACCGACAGTGACCGTTGGATCGGTCGGATTGAATGACGACTTCTTTGGTTCGTTCTCCGGGCAGTCTTCGGAAACCCGCGCCTTTGACGACCTCATCGAGCGACTGAACAGCGGTGAGTTTGATCTGGTGGGCGTTGGTCGCGCACTACTGCAGGATCCGCAGTGGGCCAACAAGGTACGCGACGGCCGCCTCAATGAGCTGGCTCCGTTTACAGCAGAAGCACTCAGCAGCCTGTCTTAGGCTAGGCCATATCGTATTTACCCGGACACATTTTTGAAAACGGCCCCAACGGGGCCGTAATGTGGAGGTGTCCACTAAACCGGGGGAAGTAACTACATTTGTCGCAGTTCAAAGTTGATACTAAGTGATTTACTCAGTTCTAATATTGTCAATCCAGCACCTTCTTAACAGCACCTTCGTAGCTTGCACTTGTAGGTGCAACATCTTTTTTATCAGTCCATTTACCTTTTGACTTTCGATACTTTGGATATTCGGATTTAATAATCTTTTTTAGCCTGAACTGCTTAACTTCTTCAATATCGCCATCGTTAAGCGATGCTAAAGCCTTCTTTTTCGTAACATGTATGCTTCGTGACATTGCATTCACCTAACGCCTCAAACACAGAGCGAGGTTGTAGCGGCCAGATTGCGCAACAATGCCGCCAGGCATGCGCAATTGAAACCGCGGAAAACGAGTCCGCCAGCGAGCGACACGAGCATCTCCCATAGCTTACGCGGACAGCAGCAACTCCTTGTCAGGATGCGGATTCATTGAGTTCCCGACCTTCTTGCATTCTCACCAACTTCCGCCACGATACGACCACGATCCCCACGACGGATAGGTCACCGGCAAATTGTGCGGTACGCTGCACGAGGCCCGGAGACTGCAGGGTCTGCCCCATCACCGCAAGAACGAAGAAAGCTGCTACGCCGAAGCAGGCTGTGGTTAGTAGAGCCCAGCCGAGCCGACGGTCCGCCGGTGCTCGAATGCGGCCGAGCGCCATCGCCAGCCCTGCGAACAGCAGCCCCCCCATCGCAACCAGACCCGAAATCAAGTGAATTGTCATGCGAGGACCCATGTTCGCAGTCGTGCACCCCGGGTCGCATGGCGCCAACGCGATTCCCAGATAGGCTACCCCGGCAATGGTCAGCATAGCGGCTCCCGCTAGTTCCGTCGTGGTGCGGCGCCAGAGCGTCCAGAGAGCCGGTCCGGCCGCAAGGAGTACGGCCCCAGTGAGCGCTGGGCCCCAGATAGTTACGAGCAACTGATGCGGTGCATCGATCGCAGCCAACTCGCTCAGGAAGTCTCCGCTCAGGGAGTAGCCCGGGGTGGCGTACGCAGCCCACGCCATGATCAAGTTGCGGACCAGTATTGCCGCAACGACGATGCTTAAAAGTGTCTTCAAGTCTTCTCCGCCTCCTAACGCCCGCGTAAGGTGCGACTAGCGACGCGCCGGGTTTTTGTTAATTTGTGAGCGCGGCGAGCAACAAAAAACCGAAGCAAAGCTTACGGAGTCGACCTTTACGCGCTTGTTAAGTGGCAGGCCGCCGGAAAATATCCAAAGTACAGCGGCCCTACGGTACCTTGACGGACCTCATCTGATTCTTATTACTTCCACCCGTCCGGGACCAGCCCACTCATGGCACAGATCAGCGAGAAAATCCATGACCTCAGACTCTGGCAGATCAGACGGTATATTCAAGTCTTGAGCAATCCGTTTCTTACCTTCAGCGCCGAGGTAATAAACGCACCAGCGGCTATCCGAGCGAATCACCTCAACTTCTTTTCCGTATACGTCCAGTTTCATTCTCAAGACACTTAACAGTTTTTTCAGCAGCACCTGCCGTATATCTCGACTGCATTATTTTTAGGAAGAAAATTTCCGAAACAACCCAAAAACTCTACTCCTTTGAGGCAGTTGGCGCAAAGTAGCATTACGAGTAATACGGAAATATACGCAAGCGACGCCTGAACCCACCAGAACTGGTACTGCTTAACAAATACGGGGTAATTTTAAATCAGTGACTTACAGCGGCCGCTACTAAAAGCAGGTGAGGCGAACCTGACGGGCCGCGCTGGCCCGCCGACTATTCTGGTTTCTCAGGAACGGCCTGGATCGCCCGGCGCAACCACCACCAGCCCAGCAGGCCCATGACGAGGTTGCAGAAGAACGTGGCCGCGAACAGGCCCGGAATACCAAAGAAGTGATTGGCCACCAGTGCCAGCGGCAGGTACAACCCCATTACCCGCAGGAAGGACAGCGCGGTAGCCGGCAGCGGTTTGCCGAGGCCGTTGAACGCCGCATTGATGGACATCAGCAGGCCGTAGCCGGCATAGCTGAGTGGCACCACCGCGAGGTATGCGGACGCCACGTAAAGAACCTGTTCTTCGGTGCTGAAGAAGCTGGCGAGGAAGCTGCCCCCGAAGAACAGCGCCACTGCAAGACCCAGGCCCAGCAGGATGCAGAAGCGGGTGAGGATATTCAGGGTCTCGTGCAGGCGGTGAACCTTGCCGGCACTGGCATTCTGGCCGAAGAAGGGCCCGGCCACGGAAGAGAGCGCGTAGAACACAATCAGCGCAATCGGTTCGATGCGCATGGCCACACCCAGACCCGCCACTGCCTCGCGGCCGTGCTGCGCCACCAGCGCCACCACCACGCCGCCGGCGATGGGAATGATCATATTGGTGGCCACCGCCGGCAGGCCAACATGCAAGATGCCTTTCCAGGATTCCCACATGCGTGAAAAATTCAGGGTCGGCGGCGCCAGTACGCCGGCCTTTTTCAGGTAGTAGTACCCCGCTACAAATGTCAGCAGGCGCGCCGCCACTGTCGCCATTGCCGCCCCCTGCAGCTCCAGTCGCGGTGCGCCCAGCAGGCCAAAGATCAGGATTGGGTCCAATACAATATTGATAACAGAGCCGATTGCCATGATCTTGGCGGTGATCATGCTGTTGCCGAGGGCACGCAACGAAGACAGCGCCACCATCGGCGCAATCACCAGCGGCGCGCCGATAAACCAGATCACCATGTAATCGAGAATCAGCGGCATAGTCTCGTCGCTGGCGCCCAGAGCCTGGAACAGCGGCCGGTTAATGGCGAGGCCGATGATGGTAATCGCCACCCCCAGCGCAGTAGCGAGGATGCTGCCGTCGGTGACCAGCTGGCGCACCTTGTCGGTATTGCCGCTGCCCTGCGCACGGGCCACCACGGAAGAGACACCGGCGCCGAGGCCGATGGCAAGGCTCGAAACGGTCATGACCACCGGGAAGGTAAAGCTCATGGCGGCCAGTTCTGCCACCCCGAGGCGGGACACGAACCAGGTGTCGATCACGTTGAAGGACATCATCAGCAGGATGCTCCACACCATGGGCATGGCCATGCGATAGAGATGCCCTGCGACGGGGCCTTCAGTCAGGGATACCGTGATCTTTGATGGGGACAAGCTGAACCTCAACCGGTAGATAATGCGCAAAGCCGCACATTGTACCGCGCTCTCCATTGCCGCGCTGCAGGCTTTGGCACCGGATCACCGCACAGGTGTGACAATCGGACGCATCCCCCGCGCAGAGGCGCCCACATAGAATGACAGACCTGCACTATGGGCACGATTGCCATCGCTCGTGCCATATCTATTTTCGGTATTCGGAGGGATCCCATGTTTGCCACCGCCCTGCTCGCCACCGCCATCAGCCAGGCAAGTGCCGCCCCGGCGAGCGCGATTGAAGAAGTCACCGTCGAAGGTGAAAAAATAACCGCGAAAACGGTCGATGTGACAGACCTGCCATCACCGACCCCGGCCGATCCCAGCGCCCTGCTGACCCGGCATGCCGGCGTCAACGCCAACCGCAACGGCCCACTCACCAGCGTGCTGCAGATGCGCGGCCTGAGCGGCGACCGCATATCGCTGAGCGTCGATGGCATCAGCCCCGCCACCGGCGGCCCCAACGCCATGGACAGCCCACTGTCCTACGCCGGTACACCATTTATCGAATCCAGCAGCCACTATCGCGGTATCAGCCCGGTCAGCGCCGGCGCCGAAGCACCAGGTGGCGCGGCCTCCATGCAAACCTGGGCGCCTGCCAGTGACAGCGGCTGGAGCGGTCAGGCCACTGTCCAGGCCGGCAGCGCCAGTGCCCAGTCCACTACCCTGCGCGCCGGCTTCGGTGGCACCGACGGTTTCCTTGGCCTGCGTGCCAACAGCGCTTCCGCCGATGACTTGCCAGCTGCCGGTGACTACCGCACCTCTGATCTGCAGGCCACCCGTTTCAAGCGGGATATCGCGGAACTGGTTGGCGGCGCCAGTATCGGTGCGTTTTCCTTCACGGCCAGCGTCGGCTCACTGGAAACCGGGGAAACCGGTACACCGGCACTGCCGATGGACATCATCGTCATCGACAGCGACCGCTGGCAGCTGCAGGGCAAATACCAGACCGCACTCGGCGAATTCAGCCTGCGTGCCGCCGGCCAGGAGGTGTTCCACCGTATGGACAACTTCCAGCTACGCAGCAACAGCAACCCGATGCGTCACCGCAGCACTGATGCCGATGGCGACATGAGCCTGCTCGGCCTCGGCTGGCAGAAAGATGCGTGGCAGGCCGGTATCGAAATGCGCAGCGAAGACCACAGTGCCGTGGTCAGCAACCCCAACAACCCGATGTTCTTCGTCAACAACTTCAGCGACGTACAGCGCGAGCGCGAAAGCGTGTTCGTTGAGTACACCCCGGTGATCGGCAAGGCCGAATGGCAGCTGGGCCTGCGCGCCAGCAACGTCGACCTGTCTGCCGGCAACGTCAGCGCCAATATGCCGATGATGATGAAAGGTGGCATGAATGGCGGCATGGACGGGATGAACGGCGGCATGAACGGCATGATGGACATGCAGGGTGCCGTGAATATGCTGGCGGTGCAGTTCAACAACAGCAAGCGCGCGCTGGATCACAACCTAGTCGACAGCGTGGCCCAGGTGAACCTGCCGCTCACCGAGCAAGTCAGCCTGACCCTTGGCGCAGCCCACAAGGAGCGCGCACCGAGCTACCAGGAGAGTTTCCTGTGGTTGCCGATGGAAGCCACCGGCGGCCTCGGTGACGGTTATACCTATATCGGCAATACGAGCCTTAACAAGGAGCGCCAGGATGAACTGCTTGCCGGGATCAGCTGGCAGCAGGCTGAATGGCAACTTTATGCCAGCGCCTGGGTGCGGGACATCACCGATTACATCCAGGGCACTCCGCTCAGCGGGAATATGATGGCCAACATGGTCGGCACCATGATGAGCGGCAAGGCGCCGCTGCAGTTCGACAACACCGATGCGCGCATCCGCGGGATCGAACTGGAATACCAGGCCCGGCTCGGCGAGCGCTGGTACGGCAATGCACGCGTGGCCTATGCCCACGGCGAGAATACCAGCCTGGACGAGCCGCTGTACCGCCTGGCCCCGCTTGAGGCAGTGACCGAACTCGGTTACCTGAGCGGGCCGCTGCAGGCTGAACTGCAGCTGGTTGCGCGCGCCCGGCAGGACCGCGTTTCCGAAATCAACGCGGAAATGGAAACCGCCGGCCACGCCCTGCTGAACCTGTCCGCCGCCTATCGCCTCGGCGAGCACTGGCAGCTGCGCGCCGGCATTGAAAACCTGCTGGACCGCGACCACGCCAACCACCTGGGAGGCATCTATCGCCCGGCGGACGGGACCGTGGCACAGGGCAGCCGCATTCCGGGCATTGGTCGCACCTGGCAGCTGGGGCTCAGCGCCAGCTGGTAACTACGATCGGATAGCGAGTCAGGTCGAGCCGAGGCTGACGCAGTCCGGTACAATGGCTGCAGATTTATTCGCGAGAGGCGGCAGGAGGTAAACCTGTGCAGCAGCAAATTGGCAGCCCGGCCGCCCCGGACCCAGGGCTGACCAGCCCCAACACCAGTAACCTGCGCCGACTAGCGGCCCTGCGTGCCATCACGCTCACCAGCCTGGCGCTGACCGGCATCTATCTGGCGCAGTCGGACGTTGCCTCGCTGGGCCTGAACCTGGCCCTCTATCTGGCACTCGGTGCCATCGCCACCGTCACCAGCGCCTGGCGTTCGCTAAAAAAACAACCGGTCAGCAACTGGGGCTTCTGTGCGCACCTGCTTGCAGACTGGCTCTGGCTGACACCGCTGTTGATGGCCAGTGGTGGTGCGGCCAACCCATTTGTAGCCTATTACCTTGTCCCCTTACTGATTGCCGCCGCGACGCTGCCGCGACGTTTTGTATGGGGCATCGCCGCGCTGGCCATTGCCAGCTACACCGCCCTGCTGCCATCCTCCGGCGGTGCCCATGCGCACCACGGCAGCGGCTTCCAGCAGCACCTGCTGGGCATGTGGGCGACCTTTTCCCTTACCGCAATCCTGGTGGCCCTGTTCGTCAGTGAAATGAACGTGGCACTGCGCCGCCGGGACCGCCGCCTCGCCCAGCTGCAGGCCGAACGCGACCGCAACGACCAGTTCCTTTCCATCGCCACACTTGCGGCCGGCGCCGCGCACGAACTCGCCACGCCGCTGCACAATATGCAGATGATCGCAGATGAGCTGCAGCGCGAGGACATGGATGCAGATGCCCGCCGCGAGGACCTGCAGCTGCTGCGCAAACAGATAACCCAGTGCAACCGCACGCTAGCGGACCTGAAGCAACGCGCCGTAAACCCTTGCCAGGGTGATGCGAAGACACTGCCCGAATGGCTGCAGAAACTACTGGATCAGTGGCAACTGCTGCGTCCGGAAGTGCGTTACAACACCTGTCTGCTCGGCAACCCGGAAAGCTGTTACCAGCTCCCACTCGCGCTGGAGCAAACACTCACCAACTTGCTGAATAACGCCGCAGATACCGGCAGCAGTCACCCCATTGAGATCCGCGCATGCTGGAACGCCTCTGGCGCAGTCATCAGTGTGCGCGACTTTGGCGGGGGCCTGTCTGCCGGCATGGACGGGGAAGAGCAGAGTACAGGCAATAAAAGTCGCGAAAGGCCCGGTATGGGCATTGGCCTACTACTCTCGCGCAAGGCGCTGGAGCAGTTTGATGGCGAGCTGGATCTCAGGGAGTGCGC
This sequence comes from Biformimicrobium ophioploci, assembly GCF_030270605.1. Taxonomy (GTDB): domain Bacteria; phylum Pseudomonadota; class Gammaproteobacteria; order Pseudomonadales; family Cellvibrionaceae; genus Biformimicrobium; species Biformimicrobium ophioploci. Next base: position 118,158 of record NZ_BSYJ01000003.1, on the reverse strand, counting down.
AACCGAAGAAGGCAGGCCGAAGGGCAGCCTGGCGGAGATGCGCTTCCCACTCTCCCGCTGGGAGGTAGAGGCCGGCAAGCAACCCGGGGAGGCTGTGCATGCCTGAACTGTCCATGCCTGAGCTTTCCATGCCTGAACCGCGCTGCCTCCTGGTTGATGACGACGAGACGGCGCTGCGCCTGATGAAGCGCGCGCTGGAGCGACAGGGGTTTGCGATTGCCGATGCGGCCTCTGTAGAGGCTGCACTGGCGCTGATCGCGCAGCAGGATTTTGACTGCGCCCTGCTGGATCTGAAGATCGGCAATGACAGCGGCCTGCACCTGATCGAACCACTGCGCGCCCGCAATCCACACGCGCGCATCCTGATGCTTACCGGCTATTCCAGCGTGTCCACCGCCGTTGCCGCGATCAAACTGGGTGCCAACGACTATCTGTGCAAGCCGGCCACCGGGGAGGCGGTTGCTGCAGCACTTGCCGGCCAGCCGGCAGCCGAGGCCGAAGAAGCGCTTGTGCAGACACCGCTGCCCGACAATCCACCTTCCGTGGGACGGGTTGAGTGGGAACATATCCAGCGGGTGCTGGCGGAAAACGAGGGCAACATCTCTGCGACGGCACGGGCGCTCGGCATGCACCGGCGCACCCTGCAGCGCAAGCTGCAGAAAAGGCCGGTCAAGCAATAATAAAATTTTGAGGGGCGATTCAGCGCAGCAGCGCCATCAGGATCGCATCTTCACGGCCGGTGGAGGCAGGATCAGCGCCTGCGGCGAGATTAGCCGGGTAGTAGCCACGACGCAGGCCCACCTCGCCGAAACCCAGTTTGCTGTACAGCGCGATGGCGGCACTGTTCGAGGCGCGCACTTCCAGAAAGACCCGCTCCGCATCCAGCGGTAGCGCCGTAATGCGGGTATGCAATAGCGCAGTCGCCAGCCCCCGCCCCTGCCATGCCGGCGCCACAAACACATCCAGCAACTCCGCCTCATCGCAGATCTGGCGGAACACCGCGGCAGCGACGAGCACGCCTGCGTCATACACCACCCAGCAAGCGTGCCCCTGCTCGATACTTTCGCGGTAAAGTTTTTCGGACCAGGGATGAGAGTTGACCTGCGCGGCCACAGTAGCCATGGCGACAGCGTCCGCCACTACTGCCCTGCGCAAATCGAGGGAGGGGAATTGGTCCATCAGCCGGCTGGCTGCAGGTAGAGCTTCTGCATCAGCTGCCAGACGTCGCGCTTGCGCGCCGGCGCCTGCAACAGTTCAGTCAGGCTCGGGAAGGCCACAACGCGGGCCTCGTTACCGTTCTGTGTCCAGGTTGCGGTGGGGCCGGACAACTCCACCGGTGCACAGAAGCGACGGGCGGCATCGCCCATCAACCAGATTTCCGCAGTCGGGCGTTTCTCAGCCACGGCTTCCAGCCAGGACAGGCACATTTCGCGCGCATCGTCTTCGCCGGCCTGTGCCGAGAAGCGGTCCTGGGCCAGTGGCCACTGCAGGCGATGGCGCGCCAACGGCAGCTTGTGCCATTCCAGCGCGCACACCATATTCGCAAACAGTTTTTCCAGTGGCAGGGCGACACCCGGCGCGTGGCTGTCGATGGCCAGCAGCTGCTCGCCCATCCACCAGCAATTCAGCACGAACGGCTCCGCTGCCTGCTGTGCTGTGGGTGCTACAGCCGCAGCCTCCACAACCGGCGCGCGCGGTGCCTGCCGTGCGCTATCGACAGTGCCATCGACAGCGACCTCGATGCGATCGATAACGGAAGCCACCTGCGCAGGTGACGAAGCCTGTTCGACCTGCCCGAGCTGCACCCCAGGCGCCACTTGTGGCTCCTGCCTGGCCTCCGGCCGTTTCTCGACAGGTAACTGGGCCAATCGCGGCTTGGGCGCGAGCGGCAGCAGCCGGCGCGGCATATAGCTCGCCACGCCGAGTGCATTCAGATATTCCGCTCTACGCAGTTCGTTCATCAATAACAGTCTCTGTCGCTATAAGGGCACTGAAATTCAGACGCCTTCTTTGGCTTCCGCGGCCACGCCGGATTCCAGCAGGTTCAGTGCATCCAGGTAGGCCTTGGCAGAGGCCACCACCACATCGGTATCCGAACCCACGCCGTTGACCAGATGACCGCCGCGCTCCAGGCGCACCGTCACGTCACCGAGGGAGTCAGTGCCTTCGGTTACCGCATTGACGGAGTAGAGCTTCAGCTCGGAACCGCTGTTGACCACGGACTCGATCGCCTTGAAGGTCGCATCCACGGGGCCACTGCCCTCGGCGTGGGCCTTGACGGCAGCGTCCTCAATTACCAGGTCCAGGGTCGCGCTCGGGCGAGCACCGGTCTTGCTGATCACTTCGAGGCCGACAAGGCTGAACTTTTCCTTCACCTCGTGGGTGCTGTCACCGACCAGCGCCTGCAGATCCTCGTCAAAAATCTCGTGCTTCTTGTCTGCCAGCGCCTTGAAGCGGCCGAACGCCTCATTCAGCGCTTCCTGGCTGTCAAAGGTAATGCCCAGCTCCTCGAAGCGCGCCTTGACCGCCGCACGGCCGGAGTGCTTGCCGAGCACCAGCTTGTTGGTGTTCCAGCCCACATCCTCGGCCTTCATGATCTCATAGGTCTCACGGAACTTGAGCACGCCATCCTGGTGGATACCGGATTCATGCGCGAAGGCATTGGCACCCACGATGGCCTTGTTCGGCTGCACCGGGAAACCGGTAATGGAGGACACCAGGCGCGAGGTGGGCACGATATGTACCGGGTCGATATTGGTGGTCACAGGCATCAGGTCGTGGCGGGTCTTCACCGCCATCACGATTTCCTCCAGCGACGCATTGCCGGCGCGCTCACCCAGGCCATTGATGGTGCACTCGACCTGGCGAGCACCGTGCATCACGGCGGACAGGGAGTTGGCCACCGCCAGGCCAAGATCGTTGTGGCAGTGGGCGGAGAAGATCGCCTTGTCGGAATTCGGGATCGCCTTGATCAGGCTCCCGAACATGGCCCCAAACTCGCCCGGCTCGCCGTAACCGACGGTATCCGGCAGGTTGATCGTGCCAGCACCGGCGTCGATGACGGCCTCGATAATACGGCACAGGAAGTCGAACTCCGAGCGACTGGCATCTTCACAGGAGAACTCCACGTTATCAGTGAAGTTGCGTGCCATCTTGACCGCATTGACCGCCTGCTCGAGCACCTTTTCCGGCTCCATCTGCAGCTTGTACTGCATGTGGATTGGGCTGGTGGCAATAAAGGTGTGAATACGGCCGGAATTGGCCGGCTTGATGGCCTCACCGGCACGCTCGATATCGGCTTTGACCGCTCGGGCCAGGGAGCAGACGGTGGAATCCTTGATCACCTCCGCGACGGAACGCACCGACTCGAAGTCGCCGGGGCTGGCAATGGCAAAGCCTGCCTCGATCACGTCGACACGCATCTTCTCCAGCATCTTGGCAATGCGGATCTTTTCCTCGCGGGTCATGGAGGCGCCGGGGCTCTGCTCACCGTCGCGCAGGGTTGTATCAAAAATAACCAGCTTGTCTTTCTGGGTGGCAGCGTCGCTCATCGCCCGGATCCCTTTTAACTCTTATCGTTAGACTATTTTGGAGACATAAACGCCCGACTATATCGGCTGTGCACAAAGCGCCGCAACAGGCTACAGGCTCCCTGCGGCAAGAAAGTGGTTTTCTCTCCCAGAGGCTGGCGGTGGAGCAAAATTGTCCTTAATTCCGCCAGCCGGGAGCAAGATTTCGGGAGCAGGAACTGGTTACAGCTGCGCCTCTACGGCCGCCGTCAGGTTTTCCGGCTTGTCCTTGGGCGCGTAGCGCTGGATCACCTCGCCATCGCGGCCCACAAGGAACTTGGTGAAGTTCCACTTGATAGCCCGGCTGCCGAGGATACCCGGGCCCTTCTCTTTCAGGTGCTCGAACAGCGGATGGGCATCCTTACCGTTGACGTCCACCTTCTCGAACATCGGAAAGGATACGCCGAAGTTCAGCTCGCAGAACTGCTGGATCTCCTCTTCGCCACCCGGCTCCTGCTGGCCGAACTGGTTGCAGGGGAACCCGAGCACCTCAAAACCCTGTTCGCGGTACTTCTCGTACAGGGCTTCCAGACCCTTGTACTGGGGGGTAAAGCCACATTTGGACGCAGTGTTGACGATGAGCAAGACCTTGCCCTCGAAATCACGCATGGACTGCTCTTCGCCGGAAATGGTCTTGGCACTGAAATCGTAAACGGAACCCATATTCTCCTCCTTGTCGTTATGCAGCCATTCTGCCCCGAAGCCGGGCCCAGTAACAGTGACATTTAGCCTCAAAAATATTCACTCTACCGCGGCTCCTGCAGCGTGCTTTTGTACCCATACAAACCAGCCAGCGGCTAGCAGGCAAAGCACACCCGCCAGTAACATAGGCCAGTGGATATTCAACATTGCCAGCAGGCTCCCGCCCAGTGCCATCAATACGTTGGCGAGACAGAAAGAAGTGACCAGCAGCCCCATGACACGCCCCTCGCCTCGCTCACCGAAGCGGGCCGACATCAAACTGGGAAAGGCACCATTCACAAAGGCGATCGCAACACCCACGCAGGCAAAGCCGACATACAGGCCCACGCCTTCAATCAGTGGGGACATCAATAGCAGTAAACCCAGCAAAACCGTAAACCAGACAACCACCCGTTCGCCGCCGATACTCCGCGCCACCGGCGTTACCACCAGTGCGCTGGTACCAATCATAAAGGCGGTAACCACCACTGTTGTCCAGGCGATTTCCAGGCTGCCCTGCCCCTGCGCTTCTACCAGCCACAACGGATACATCTCGTAGAAGGTGTTGAGCCCCAGGGTAAACAGGAAGTGATACCCCATCATGCGTGCGATGGCCGGTTCCCGCAGCAGGTGCACAGAGTTGTCTTCGCGCATCGCGTCCCATAGCCGCTTCGGCGGTGCCGCGCCTGCACCCGCAGCGACCCGATCACGCGGCAGCACCACCACAATAACCACCATGCTCAGCGCCATGGCAGTGGCCGCCACGTAAAACACTGTGTCGATTCCCAGCGGAGCCAGATAGCCACCAGTCAGCGGGCCTATCAGCCAGCCCGCGTAACTCGCCGCATAAACCAGTGCCATTGCGCGCTCGCGCGACACATGCGGGTGCAGGTCCAGTGCAACAGCCCGGGCAACCGCGATATTACCCTCGCAGAACCCTGTAACCAGCCGTGCCAGCGCAAACAGCGGAAAGCTTTCCTGAACCACAGCAAGGGCGGTTGCCACATATCCCAATGCCGCCAACCCCAACGTGATCGAAAGGGTACGCCGGCGCCCGTAACGGTCCGACAAAGCACCGATAATGGAGCCACCCACCAGCATACCGAGCGGGTACAGCGCCAGAAGGATACCGAGTAACAGCTTGGGGGGCAGGCCAAGATAATTAGTGAGCGGTGTCGGCTCGCCGGTCAGGAATAATGGGGAGAGAATCGGATACGGCAGTGCGATGCCGGCCGTGCTGACCAGCGATATGAGGATTACACCGGCCAGTATGCCCCGTGCCCGAACTGCGTCCATCTTCGAACTCTCCAATTGATCGACGCAGACTAGGTTGTTGCACGGGGGAATGCAATCTTAAGGCTACTGTTACCTCCATCCCTGATTCGAACACCAACAAACCTACAAGCCACCAAACCTACAAGTAGCTGAGCCACCAATCGCGACGGCGGGCTTTTACTGCAGCAAGCCAGCGACAGAATGGGTACAGCAAAGCAACCACCAGAATCCAGGCCAGGTAGACCAGTGGCAGGGATACTCCAAATCCCTCCGGAAACTCCCACCAGCCTACAGCTGCCGCGCGCCAGCCAGCGCCCTGCCACTCCGCAAGCGCAAGTGCCAGCAAATGCGCGAGGTAAATATGCAGGATGTAATAAGCAAATGGCACCTTGCCGAAGGTTGTAATCACCTTAACGAGCGGCCCTCGCAACCTTTCCGAAAACGCCATAAGCAGTAAGCCGGGCCCAAGGGTCATCAGCAGAAATAACAGAGATGGTGGGTACTTTTCCACATTAAAAAATGACACCAGAGTGAGACTGAGGCTCTCCTGAGTCGACCAGAGTTCAGGATCACCGTAGAGGTTGAAACCCCGCAGGACGAAGAAGAGGGCCACACAGGCAGCGCCTGCGAGGACCAGCGTGCGTCGACGCTCTAGTTCAGGGCCGCTGTACAAGTCAGCCAATAGGTAACCGAGCGGCATGACTGCAACCCAAGGAATCAGAGGGTAAACAACCGCCATAGGTACACCCAGGGAAAAAGTGAAAAAATCCTCGTGCAGAGCATACCAGACCGGTACATTACCTTGAGCTGCTGCGGCCTCCATCGGTAGTACTCCATCGAGGAGATTGTGGCCAAATATCATCAGCAGGGACATCACCAATAGCAGACGCTTCGGCAACCAGATAAATGCAGCCATGCTAAGCATGCAAAAGCCAATCATAGAAAGAGTACCCAGCAACAACGCGTAACCCTGGCCTCCGCCAAATGACCAACCAAACACCATTACGGTCTGTTCTATCAGGATCAACCAGATGCCTCTTGTAAGCAGGAACATACTGAGTTCTCTGGGTGTTCGGCTTGCATGCATAAGTCCGACACTAATTCCCGCCAGCAACACGAAAAGAGGGGCACAGAAATGTGTTATCCAGCGTGTAAAAAAGTAAGCACCATCAGCCTCGGCAAAACCGACAAGGCCATATCGAGCGCTGGATAGGTAATCCCGCACATGGTCGAGCGCCATGATGACCATCACCAGGCCGCGAGCGAAGTCGATCGATGGAAGGCGTGATTTCAAAACTGAAACCGTTTCTTCATTCTCTCCGGTGCTTTCCAGGGATACCGCACTTACCGATGTCGTCTGGTTCATTATTATTTCTTTCTTCAGCTGGCTGTCTGGATCCTAATCCTGTACCCCTTAGGGAAAGAGTGCAATAACATCCGATAACAGAGAGCTCACGAAAAGAGCCCGCTATCGCGGGCTCTTTTCCTCCAACTATGCTTTCAAACGTCGAATCGGTTCAGGACGCCACAATTTTCGGGTGCACCAGTCGCTCGAAATCCCGGTAGGCGAGCTGGATCACCTCGTGATGCGTACCGCCACTGAAAGCAATCTGCGCATCCTCAGCCAGGTGATCACTGGCATAGACATCCATACCGTACAGGTTGCCAAACGGGGACATGGCACCCACTTCACAGTCATCGAAACGCTCTTCAAAGGCAGATTCGGTGGCTAGCGTGACCCGGCGCGCACGTGCTGTCTGTCTGACTTTTTCCAGGTCTATACGCTCGTCTGCCGGTAGCACAGCCATGGCCAGCTCACCATCCACATTTACCAGTACAGTTTTCGCAAGCTCATGACTAGGAACATGGGCCTTGCGCGCGGTTTCCAATGCCGTAGACGAGTCATCATGGTGCCGGGATTCATAGTGCACATGATTTTGCTCGAGGTAATCGATCAATTTTTTATTAGCCATAGTCCCCTCCAGATTGCCGCCGCTACAAAAAAGTTTCACTTCACACAGAAGCGCTACAGACATTATATTTCGCCGCTGTGTGCACAGGTAACAGCATGACTCTGCGCGGGACACAGTCATGAAAAAGCCCGCTGATGCGGGCTCTCTCAAACTGACCTGCTCTGCAGATCTATTCAGTGATGCCGAAACGCTCCTGCAGCTGACTGCGGAAGGTGGCAATTTCATGGCACAAAGCGGGATTGCCCTCAGGAGAGCTTTCAATTTCCGCCTCTATGCTTCTCAGTTTTGCAACAAAAGCTTTGACCTCTTCAGTGCGAGCCTGCAGCTCATTGGGGTCCATGTTCTCCATGGCAGAAGAGAGCTTCTTGTTGGCTTCGTGCATGTGCTCGATGCATTCCTCGATATTACCCGCCTGCGCTTCCATGGCGGCTTTGGATGCAGTCGACATTACATCGTTGAAAGTGGCACGCTCACCGGGCTGCATGCCCGGCTGGGCGCTGGTTGCCATCTCGGAAGAGACTTCCGGCTCCGGTGCCACCGCCGTCTGGTTGACCTCATCGCGCGGTTGCACGTCGGCCACTTCTGGCGCATTTCTGTCACCGGAACCGAAAAACAGTAAACCAATACCGGCCAGCGCAGCCGCCCAGCCCCACCAGGGGATGCCGCCTCGGCGCTCAGGCTGCTCCACAGCACGCTCCACATTTTCCGCCGAGCGATCAGCGAACTGCACGACCTTGTTGATCTGGCTTAACAGGCCTGTCGGCATCGCGTTATCAAACTCGCTTTTCTGCGAACTCATCAACGACAACATGCCCGCGTTATCCAGCCCCGCCTTGCGGCGGTGTCCCGCAAGCACATTGATGATCATCGGTGCGCAAGCTGCAACCAATTTACCCATGCCCGACTTTTCAAGCCCCAGGAACTGGCTCAGGACATTCACCAGCCCTGATGTCTGGCGTTCACCACCGAGAATACTGCCCAGCACGTTCGCCCCCATTTTCAGGAGGTTGTCCGAGTTGCCCGTCAGCATCGACATCCAGTCACCAATCCCGCCACTGCTGGCATCGTCGAGTGCAGATCCAAAGGCCTTGGCACCGCGCTCTGTTTCACCGGCACGCGTCATCTGGTGGAGAATTGCTGGTATTGCACTCCCCAGTGCGGTCTTGGTTTCACTACCCCCAATGCCCGCCAGCTTGCCGAGCTGGCCAACAGCGTCAGAGGTCAGGTTCTTCGTTACTAAGTCTAAAATTCCAGTCATTTTCCGCACCCCGCGGTTGCACAATTCCCACAATCGGAATAACAGAAAGGTTAGGCGCTCTGGCGTGACTTTCCACAAAGATTAGACTGTTATTTGGAATAGCCGGTCATAAGGCCCGCACGAATAACAGATAGATGTGCTGGCACGGCATTCTGCAACTAGAAACCGGATCGCCTATCCTGATACCACTAATCACTCAGCCTCTGGTGCCAATGAAGGCATGTGACCAGAGATCCGCCTGGGTATCACGACCTCCAGACCAGCGCAGAGCCAAGACAGCACTGCTGGATCAGCCTAATTCACAAAGGTCCTAAGATGACTCAATCCACACAGCAACTAAGCGTACTCGGCGCCGGCGTTCTCGGCGGGCAGATCGGCTGGCACAGCGCCTTCAAGGGCAAAAATGTAACCATTTATGATATTTCCGAGGAATCCCTTGAACGCTGCCGCAAGACACACGCGAACTACGCACAGCAATATATTAAGGATCTGGGCGCTTCGAACTCAGACATCGAAAAAACACGACGAAGAATCATTTATACCACTGACCTTCAGGATGCTGGCGATTCTGCCGATATCGTTATTGAAGCGGTCCCGGAAATACCCAAAATCAAGATCGATCTCTACGAGAAGCTTGCGAAATATCTGCCCGATCACACGATCGTGGCGACAAATTCCTCGACCCTGCTACCGTCGGAATTTGCACAGCATACAGGTCGTCCAGACCGATTCTGCGCATTGCATTTTGCCAACCTAATCTGGATCAGCAATCTTGCAGAAATCATGGTTCATCCAGATACATCAGAGGAAACGGTACGAATAATCACCGAGTTCGCGATAGAAATCGGTATGGTACCAATACCAGTACTGAAGGAAAAAAACGGCTACGTGCTCAACACCTGGTTGGTTGCCCTGCTAAATTCCTCCCAAAGCCTGATTACAAATGGCGTATCCAGGCCAGAAGAAATCGACCGGACGTTTATGATCGTCAACCGCGGAACCAAATTTGGGCCTTGCGGCATGATGGATATCATCGGCATGAAAACTTGTTACGATATTCTGCACCACTGGGGCGAACACGATAACGATGAACAAATGAAAAAAAACGCCGATTACATCAAGACCCACTTCCTCGACAAGGGAAAACAGGGCATGCTCGGCGGTGAGGGCTATTACACTTATCCGAAGCCGGAATTTTTAGCGAAAAACTTCCTTGAAGTTCCCGACAAATCAATGGTAAATGAAATCGTTCGCAATGTTTTGAACAAATAGCAGGGTTCGGATGCCCCTGCTTCTGCACGTGACAGGGGCACCCGCTCACCAATTAGACTTGGGCTTTCTCAACCGACGCTTCCGAGATATCAATCAGTTTCCTGTAAGGGAATCGTATACGATACCAGTCCAGATATCCGGTTTCATAAACCCCTGACCAAACTTTTCGTCGTATTCTGCAGTCGGTTTCGCAGCGATCACCGCTTCCCGGCTCATGCCCTTGTCTACCAGTGCCTTGATACGGTCACGCAGCTCCACGAGCAAGTCCCTGTAGGCCGTGAGGCCCGCTTTATCCGTGAGCGGCCCGTGCCCGGGGATAATGCGGGTCTTCTCGTCGGAAAGCGCCATAATGCGCTCGGCATTGGCGATCACACCATCGATATCCCCCCCGGCTGAAGTATCGACAAACGGATAGCTGCCGTTGAAAAAGGTATCGCCCATATGAATCACATTGGCCTTGCGAAAGTGTACGATCGAGTCACCGTCGGTGTGCGCCGGATCGATGTGGAACACGTGGATCTCTTCATCGTTCCAGTAAAAAGTGGTCGCATCGGTGAATGTGATCACGGGCAGGGCCGCCTCCGGGGCCGCGGGCACGGTGCGCTTGAACACCTCCATCACCTGGTCCGCGCTCATGCGCTTGCGCACATTTTCATGGGCGATAATCAGCGCGCCCTCACCGCTCAGGTTCTCATTGCCCCCTGTATGGTCGCCGTGCCAGTGCGTATTGATCACGAAGCGGACCGGCTTGTCGGACAGTTCAGAGATGGCCTTGAGAATCTTGCCAGTCAGCGGCGCATACTGGTCATCGACCATAAATACACCGTCCTCACCAACAGAGACGCCGATATTACCCCCGCGTCCCTGCAGCATGTGAATATTTTCCGCCACTTGCTCGGTGGTTATCTCGACCTCCGACATGTCATTCTGCGCCAAAACCGGCTGCGCCAGCAGTGCCAGCGCCGGCAATAAAAATCGCTTCATAATGGCCTCCTTGAGAAAAATTTTATTCTACAGGTTTGTTTACGAGCCAATTTACACATGTTTAAACAAATTGGCACGTGAATAGACATCAATCGGGCGCCAACAGCTATAAGTTAGGGGCTGGGCTTTAAATCTTCCCAGCCAGCGGACAGATAAAAATAAAGCAAAGAGGAAGGCCAAGGAATGGCTAAGAAAATCGTACCACCACTGCTGCTAACCCTGGTTTACGGCACCGTGCTGTTTGGCAGCGCTCTACCGATCTAGAACCTGCAACAACAGGTCCGGCCGATCGGTCATAATGCCCTCGGTCCCCAACTCAACCAGGCTGCGCATCTCGGGTTCCTGATTCACGGTCCACACGTGGGTCTGCAAGCCCAGCTTGTTGGCATGCCGTAGCGTCCTGCGGTTAACCAGTTCGATATTGCCGCTGCGCATGGGAATGTGCAGCGCACGGTACTCAGGCTCGAGCAGTTCGGGGAGACGCGCGAGACTCGCGTAGACAAACCTGCGCACCTCGTTCTCCGTCGCACCGGTCGCCACACGCGGACAATCCTTACGGAATGCGTCCATGACATGCTGGTGGCGCGTTGAAACCATTACTTCCTTCTCTTTCAGGTAGGTACTGACGGTTTCGCACAGCCGCCGCCCCAGCTCCGGGCTGGATGGCTTGATCTCTATGATCATCGGCCAGCCACGAAACTCGGTAAACACCTGCTCTATGGTGGGGATCTGTAGCGGGCTTGCTCTATAGGGGTAGGATTGGCCGTCCTTGCTCCAGTTGTACCCGACATTCAACTGACGCAACTGCGCCAGTGTCATCTGCGAGATCTCGCCGCTGCCCTCTGTGGTCCGATCAACGGTTTCATCATGCATCAGCACGATATAACCGTCTTCAGTCAGCTGCACGTCCATCTCCAGGACATCCACGCCCAGCTTTGTCATTTCCTCAAGGAACAGCATGCTATTGCCGGGATAAAGGCCAATCCCGGAATCATCCGCATGTGAAATCACCAGCGGGTATTGGCCGAAGCGTTCAAAGAACGCAACGGGCTCCACCGTGCGCAGGCCCGGCAACACAAATTTTGCCAGTAGCACCAGCAACACAACCAGGGCAAACAGGCCTTGCACCAACAACAGAATTCTTTTCAGCATGAAAGGCGGCGACGATAAAAAAACGGCACTCAAAGAGTGCCGCAATGATTGGGAAAATACAACAACGACCAAGCAAAGTTGCCAACACCGCGCAGCGGTCAGGGGGTACCGCCGTCACGCGCGGGCTGACAGAGAGGAACCGGTTGAAGTGCGACCCTGTCCCGCCGGGGCGTACTTGTGCCGCGCGACGTGAACGAGTCTGCAATCACACGCTCCAGCCACAGCGGCAGAAAAATAACAATGTCATAGGCAATCACCATCAGGGCCACAAAACGCAATGCAAGATTGCCAGAGAGACGCGACGCAAAGGCCAGGCCGCGCAGCGAAAAAGCCAATATCCCTCCTAGCAGGATGCGACTGCTAAACAGCCACTTCTCCAGAGGCGCTGCGGCGAAAAACATCACATAAGCCATCAGGAATGCGAGCGCGCCGCGCAACGCTGTCATCCCCGCCACATCCGGTAACGCGGGCGAAAGCGCGCCCTGTGGTGAGCGCGCGGCAAGCAGCGCACTCACAGCGGCAATCGCAAAACCCAGTCCTGCGGCAGCAAAGGCTGCTGTGCGCCGGCTATCGACATCCATGGCACGGATCGCGGGAAAAAAGCGCGTTACTCCACGACTCTCCAGAACCACAAGCCCGGCGACAATCATCGCCGCGATCAATACCCCTGCGGTAACAGCCGGCAGGGAGATGTCTGCTATTCCCACCGGCACCGCACCCAGCCCGGGGAGCGCCTGCGCAACCAGCCGAAACTGAACGGCCGCCGCTGCAGCGGCTACAAGCAACAGGGCACTGGTCAGGACAAAACGGGTGAAGGCGGACACAGCCAGCCTTCGCTCAGGCGCAGCCTGCTGTTCGCGTATCTGTTTGTAGGCTTCCACATGCTGGTCGATACGCCGGGCGCGACGATTCAGTGAGTCAATCGCCCGTGTTGCGCCCAGCAGCGCGTTTCCGACCCGGCGCCAGGCCGGCATCAGTCGCTTGAGCAGGTGGTGCCGGTCCTCCGCCGCATCCCGGTAGGCAACCAGAGACTTCTTTTCCGCCTTGCGCATGGAGTAATGAATCGTCTCAAGCACGTCCCCAACCACCGGGTCGTTCCTGGCGGGAATCTCTGCAATTGCGGCCACGGCCCGGCCCCAGCTGGTGGGTTCCGGAGGCACCTCATGGCTCTCCTGGTAATCCCGCTCCAGTGCATCGAGATGCTCTCTGATCCGCCGCTCCAGCGCGGGATAGCTGGCGAGCGATCCGCGCACCTCCCGCTCCGCACTGTGCAGCTCAGATTCAATAAGCTGCGCGCGTTCGGCCGCACCGCTTTCCAGTAACAGGCTGCGGTTGCGCGCGCTGATGCGCTCGGAAGCCCGGGAGGCAGCAAAAGCAAACAGGCGAGAAACGTGATGCAGGCCCCTGCCCAGCGCGGCAATGGCGCGATGCATGTGCGCGCGGGCGAGATACATGGCGGCCAGGATAATCAGGGCCCAGGCCCACACTGGTATTGTTTTCAGGATAATCATGGGAACCGGTGTTCAAGATGTCAGCCGAAGCTGACGATTTTTATGGCGTTTTCAAACAGTATTGTTGAAATACAGGAAAACGTGCGGCATCCCATGCCAAAAAGTTATTCTCGACGTCCGCAGGAGGAATTCGCAGCCTGTCGCAGCTGTGAATCAGGGCCAGTCAGGGAAAGATAAACAGCTTCACAACGAACAGCACCGAGAGCGCGATAAGCATCGGACTGAGCAGTTCCCATCGCCCGCTGACCAGCTTGATTGCGGTGTAGGTGATAAACCCGAGCGCAATTCCGGTGGTGACTGAAAATGTGAGGGGCATGGTGATGGCGGCGATAATGACCGGGGCAGCCTCGGTCATGTCGTGCCAGTCAATATGCACAATGCTGTGTGTCATCAATACGGCGACGAACAGCAGCGCTGGCGCTGTGGCATAGGCCGGCACTGTCCCGGCCAGCGGGGCGAAGAACAGCGCCAGCAGAAACAGAATCGCCACCACTACTGCGGTGAGACCGGTCTTGCCACCCACCGCAATACCGGCGCAGCTTTCTACATAGCTGGTGGTATTCGACGTGCCGAGCAGTGAGCTGAACACAGAGGCGGTACCATCCGCCATCAACGCGCGGCCCATGCGCGGCAGGTTGCCCTCCTTGTTGAACAGCTTGCCCTTCTGGGCCACGGCCAGCAGCGTACCCGAGGTATCGAACAGATCGACAAACAGCAGGCTGAAAATCACGCTGGCCATGCCCACGTCCAGGGCGCCGCGGATATCCAGTTGCAGGAAAGTCGGGGCGATGCTCGGCGGCGGCGCAAATACCCCCTGCCACTCCACCTCACCCACCAGCAGGCTGAGCAACGTAATCGAGAGCACCCCGATCAGTACGGATCCCACGACCTGCTTCTGGTAAAGCGCGGTGATCAGGACAAAGCCGAATATGGTCATGATGGGCGGCCAGGCCGCCAGGTCACCCATAGTGACCAGCGTTGCCTCGTTGTCTACAACGATGCCGGCGTTGCGCAGCGCAATGAAGCCGAGAAACAGGCCAATGCCCGCCGCAATTCCCGAGCGCAGCGCCAGCGGGATCGAGCGGATGATCATTTCGCGAATCTTGAAGACGCTCAACAGGAAGAAAATGGTACCCGAGATGAAAACGGCCCCGAGCGCGGTCTGCCAGCTGTAGCCCATCTGTCCGACTACGGTAAAGGCAAAGAAAGCATTGAGACCCATGCCCGGCGCAAGTGCCACCGGATAATTTGCGAAGAAACCCATCACCAGGCAGCCGATAGCCGCCGCGAGGCAAGTGGCGACAAACACCGCACCATGATCCATGCCAGCCTGCGACAGCATCGACGGGTTGACGAAGATGATGTAGGCCATGGTCATGAAGGTGGTCAGGCCCGCCAGCAGCTCGGTTCGCACGGTGGTGCCGCTGTGTTTCAGGTGGAAGAGTCTTTCGAGGAGGTCGGCCATGCCTGATCCGCGCCAAATTGCTACGAGAGTTCAAGGCAAGCATAGACGTGTAAAAAAAAACGCCCGGCAGGGCCGGGCGTTTTCAGACATTCGAGTAAAGACTGACGTCAGATATGCTCGACTTCGTCAATTTCATACTCGATGCCGCCGGACGGGGTCTGCACATTGACGACATCCCCCTCTTCCTTACCGATCAGTGCACGTGCGATGGGTGAATTCACCGAAATCTTGTGCGCTTTCACATCGGCCTCATCATCACCGACGATCTTGTAGGTTACTTCCTCGTCAGTCTCGCAGTTGATGATGGTCACCGTGGTGCCGAAGATCACCCGGCCGCTCGGCTCGATGGCCTTCACGTCTACCACCTGGGCATAGGACAGCTTGGACTCGATGTCCTTGATACGTCCCTCAATGAAGCCCTGCTTCTCGCGGGCCGCGTGGTACTCGGCATTTTCCTTGAGGTCGCCGTGCTCCCGTGCCTCGGCGATTGCCGTCACCACCGCCGGACGCTCGACCTTTTTCAGGTTTTCCAGCTCCGCGCGGAGCGCTTCGGCGCCCTCTACTGTCATTGGTACCCGGTTCAAGCTGTTCCTCCCAGTTTCACTACCCGCTCATGCAGGCTCTGCAGGCGATATACATCCGAATCCTGCCCCACTTGCAGCGCCATGGCCAGCGCCTTGGCCGCAGCGAGGGTGGTGGTGTAACACACGCGGTGCTGTTCCGCACTGCGGCGGATATCGGCAGAGTCCCGGATGGCCTGGCGACCTTCAGTGGTGTTCACCACCAGGTCGATCTCGTCGTTCTTGATCATGTCGGCGATGTGCGGTCGACCTTCACTCATCTTGTTGACGGTCATGACCTCGAGACCGGCATCCTTGAGCACCTTGCCGGTACCACGCGAGCAGACCAGCTGGAAGCCGAGGTTGACGAGGTCACGCGCCAGCGGCACAACGTCTTTCTTGTCGAAGTCGCGCACGGATACGAATGCCTTGCCGGACTTCGGCAGGCTCTGGCCGGTGCCGACCCAGCCCTTGCCGAATGCCTCGGCGAAGGTCTCGCCAACGCCCATCACCTCACCGGTGGATTTCATTTCCGGGCCGAGGATCGGGTCCACGTGCGGGAACTTGTTGAACGGGAAAACAGACTCTTTTACAGAGAAGTAATCCGGCACGATTTCCTCAGTGAAACCCTGCTCCTTGAGGCTGATACCGGCCTGGCAGCGCGCGGCAATCTTGGCCAGCGAGGTGCCGATACACTTGGACACGAACGGTACGGTACGGGACGCGCGCGGGTTCACCTCGATCACATAGATCTCGCCGTCCTGGTAGGCCAGCTGCGTATTCATCAGGCCAACAACGCCCAGCTCGCGCGCCATCGCCTTGACCTCTTCGCGCATCTTGTCCTGCACGTCCGCCGGCAGGCTGTAGGGCGGCAGGGAACAGGCGGAGTCACCGGAGTGCACACCACACTGCTCGATGTGCTGCATGATCGCGCCGATCACCACGTCCTGGCCGTCGGATACCGCATCGATATCCACTTCGATCGCTGCGTTGAGGAAGTGATCCAGTAGAACCGGTGCCTCATCGGAGACCTGCACTGCTTCGGTCATGTAGGTCAGCAGCTCGTCTTCCTTGTAGACGATCTCCATCGCGCGGCCGCCAAGTACATAGGAAGGACGCACGACCAGCGGGTAACCAACGTCCTTGGCTGCCGAGATGGCCTCACCCACGGAGCGCACGATGGCGTTCTGCGGCTGCTTGAGGCCCAGGCGCATGATCATCTGCTGGAAGCGCTCGCGGTCTTCCGCGCGGTCGATCTGCTCCGGGGTGGTACCGATGATCGGCACACCTTCGGCGGCGAGGTAGCGCGCCAGGTTCAGCGGCGTCTGGCCACCAAACTGCACAATCACGCCCTTCGGCTTCTCTGCGCGCACGATTTCCAGCACGTCTTCCAGGGTGACCGGCTCAAAGTAGAGGCGATCGGAAGTGTCGTAGTCGGTGGATACCGTTTCCGGGTTACAGTTGACCATGATGGTCTCGTAACCGTCCTCGCGCATCGCCAGCGCGGCGTGCACACAGCAATAGTCAAATTCGATGCCCTGGCCAATACGGTTGGGGCCGCCGCCGAGTACCATGATCTTGTCACGATCAGAGGGCTGCGCCTCACACTCTTCCTCGTAGGTCGAGTACATATAAGCGGTGCTGGTGGAAAATTCAGCCGCACAGGTATCTACGCGCTTGTATACCGGGAAGACTTCCAGCTTGTGGCGGAACTCGCGCACGGTCTTCTGGCCTACGCCGAGCAGGTCTGCCAGGCGGCGATCCGAGAAGCCCTTGCGCTTCAGGAACAGCATGTCATCCCGGTTCAGCGCGGACATCGGCACCTTCTTCAGCGGCTCCTCGATCTGCACCAGCTCCTCGATCTGTACCAGGAACCAGGGATCGATCTTGGACAGTTCAAATACTTCTTCCACGCTCATACCCGCGCGGAAGGCGTCGGCCACGTACCAGATGCGCTCGGCACCCGGGGTGGACAGCTCACGACGCAGTTTCTCCATGGCGCCGTCAGCGCCCGGATCCACTTTCGGCTCAAAGCCAAAGGATCCCACTTCCAGGCCGCGCAGCGCTTTCTGCACTGACTCCTGGAAAGTGCGGCCAATCGCCATAACCTCACCCACAGATTTCATCTGGGTGGTCAGGCGTGCGTCGGCCTCGCCAAACTTCTCAAAGGTGAAGCGCGGAATCTTGGTAACAACATAATCGATGCTCGGCTCGAACGAGGCCGGGGTCGCACCGCCGGTAATTTCGTTCTGCAGTTCGTCGAGGGTGTAGCCGACAGCCAGCTTGGCCGCGACCTTGGCAATCGGGAAACCGGTCGCCTTGGAGGCCAGCGCGGAGGAGCGGGAAACCCGCGGGTTCATCTCGATCACCACCATGCGGCCGGTATCCGGATTCACACCGAACTGGACGTTGGAGCCGCCGGTTTCCACACCGATCTCGCGCAGTACCGCCAGGGATGCATTACGCATCAGCTGGTATTCCTTATCGGTCAGGGTCTGCGCCGGCGCCACGGTGATGGAGTCACCGGTGTGTACGCCCATCGGGTCGAAGTTCTCGATGGAACAGATAATGATGCAGTTGTCGTTCTTGTCCCGGACAACTTCCATCTCGTACTCTTTCCAGCCGAGCAGGGATTCGTCGATCAGCAGTTCGTTGGTCGGGGAGAGGTCGAGACCGCGTTTGCAGATTTCCTCGAACTCCGGCCAGTTGTAGGCCACACCGCCGCCCGAACCGCCCATGGTGAAGGACGGGCGAATGATTACCGGGAAGCCAAACTCTTCCGGAACCTTCTTGGCCTCTTCCATGGAGTGCACGATCTTCGCGCGCGGGGTTTCCAGGCCGATCTTCTTCATGGCCTTGTCGAACAGGTCGCGGTCTTCCGCTTTTTCGATCGCGTCCTTGTCCGCACCGATCAGTTCAACACCGTACTTCTCCAGCACGCCGTGCTTGTCCAGCGCCAGCGCACAGTTGAGCGCGGTCTGGCCGCCCATGGTGGGCAGGATCGCATCCGGGCGCTCTTTGTCGATAATTTTGGCCACGGTCTGCCATTCAACCGGCTCGATGTAGGTGGCATCGGCCATGGCAGGGTCGGTCATGATGGTGGCCGGGTTGGAGTTGACCAGGATTACCCGGTAACCCTCTTCGCGCAGGGCCTTACAGGCCTGGGCGCCGGAATAGTCGAACTCGCAGGCCTGGCCGATCACGATAGGGCCGGCTCCGATGATCAGGATGCTTTTCAGGTCTGTGCGTTTTGGCATTTCGTCGTCCGCTAAGGATATATTCTGTCTTCTTTCCCGGCTCTGGCCGGTTCCAGTGTCGATCTTGTCTTAGGCGCGTCACCGGTGCGGGTTTCGAAAACTGCGGAGGGCCGCAAGTGTTTTCTCACCCCGCCCCGGAGCGCGCCTGCAATTCGTACTGCTACTTCGCTGCCATCAGTTCGATAAAGTGATCGAACAGCGGCGCCGCGTCCTGCGGGCCAGGGCTTGCTTCCGGGTGCCCCTGGAAGCTGAACGCCGGCTTGTCTGTGCGGTGGATGCCCTGCAGGGATCCGTCGAACAGTGACGCGTGGGTGGCCTTCAGGTTGTCAGGCAGCGTGTCTTCATCCACCGCGAAACCGTGGTTCTGCGCGGTGATCATGACGCGACCGGATTCGCGGCACTGCACCGGGTGGTTACCGCCGTGGTGCCCGAATTTCATTTTTACGGTCTTGGCGCCAGACGCCAGGGCCAGCAGCTGGTGGCCAAGGCAGATGCCGAATACCGGAATGTCGGTCTTCAGGAATTCGGTGATGGCATCGATGGCGTAGTCGCATGGCTCCGGGTCACCCGGGCCATTGGACAGGAAGATGCCATCGGGATTCATGGCCAGCACTTCACTGGCAGGAGTTTTTGCCGGCACCACGGTGAGGTCGCAGCCGCGGTCTACCAGCATGCGCAGGATGTTGCGCTTCACACCGAAGTCGTATGCCACCACTTTGTAGGGGCGCTCTGCCGGCGCATTGACATGGCCTTCGCCCAGCGCCCAGGAGCCCTCTTCCCACTTGTATGAGGATTCAGTGGTAACGACCTTGGCCAGGTCCATGCCGACCAGGCCTTCAAATTCCTGTGCCGCCTTCAGCGCCGCTGCCTTGTCGATATTGTCACCGGCAACGATGCAGCCGTTCTGCGCACCCTTGTCACGCAGGATGCGGGTGAGGCGACGGGTATCAATATCGGCGATACCGACGATGTTGTGTTTTTTCAGGTAGCCACTCAGGTCCTGCTCATTGCGGAAGTTGCTGGCCAGCGCCGGCAGGTCCCGCACCACCAGGCCAGCAGACCAGATCTGCTCACACTCCTCGTCTTCGGGAGTGGTGCCGGTGTTGCCGATGTGGGGGTAAGTCAGGGTGACTATCTGGCGCGCATAGGAGGGATCCGTGAGGATTTCCTGGTAGCCAGTGATGGATGTGTTAAATACCACTTCGCCAACAGACTGACCTGTTGCGCCAATGGCGGTACCGTGAAATTCGCTGCCATCCGCGAGAATCAGCAGTGCGGGCTGCTGCTTTCGCTGAAAGGTACCAGTAGTCAATTCAACCTCCAGGTCCGAAACGTGTTCCGAGCGAGGCCGCCGCGCCCACCTGAACCAAATCGGTGAGCACGCCAAACCGTGTTACATCTGGGTAATTTGCCGGAGCCAGTTTGCAAAAAAGCGAGATGAAACCTTCGCCTCATCTCGCTTTTAACTGTTCTTCTTGCAGTCTTGGCTCCAACATTCCACTCCCCCCACCCAACCGGGGTGGTACAGGGACAAGTGTAGGTGGGCGCGGGCCGGACTGGCGGGTTTTTCTACACCCGGCGAATGAACGCTTGGTCCGTGCTGCCTGCTAACCGGCGGGGATTCTAAGCGAAGTGACCAGTTTTTGTCTAGCCGTTTTGGCAGCTAATTACTTTTGGCCAGACGCGCGATGCTGCTGCTGTATTTCAGCTCGGCATTCCTGATCTGCACCTTGTTGAATTGCAGCGATACCATGCTGCCCTGCTCCACAAAACCCACCATGCCGCCGTAGTTGGCAAACTTGGGCATATCGCTGATGGTGAGCACCGGGAAGAAGTCGAGATCCTGCGCGAGTTCGGCCACACCATCCGGCGAGCGCTCACCCACCAGCAGGATCTGGCATTTGCGCGCACCGCGGTGGTCGTCGGCCGCCAGGTATTGCAGCTCCACCTTGCGCTGGCGCACCCGGTGAAACTTCAGCCGGTCAGCGAGCGCCTCGCCGAGAAAGTCCTGCCCCATCATGCAAATCCGGAACGGTGCATTGGTACCGACAAAAACTTCCAGGGGCCACTCAACGTGGTGGGCCATATGCATGGTGTAGTCGACGATCAGGCGGCGACCGGTATCGGAATCCGATACGGACGCGCGGGCCGGCTGGGCCGCAAGCAGGGCCAAAATCAGGGAGAAGAAAAGAAAAGTCAGTAAGGAAATCTCTCGGGGCCGACCCGCATACAACGGGTTCTGGACGAAAGTACTGTTGATCGCAATTACCGTGTCTACACGGTCGTTTCCCATTGCGCACCCCTGTCACTGGCGAGTTCGTTAAAAGGCAGTGCTTCCAAGGGTAGTCTGGGGACGGGCTCCCGCCATCCGAATTTGCGAATTGTGTCTCTTTTTTTCTGAAGCGGGCGCAGCCTCACGCCATGACAGCGATATCAGATCTCCAGCACATCGCGCATGCTGTATTTACCGGGCGCACGTCCGTGCAACCACTGGGCCGCCCGTACCGCACCGCGCGCAAAGGCCATCCTGCTCGACGCCTTGTGGGTGACCTCCACCCGCTCGCCATCACACAGGAACATTGCAGTGTGCTCGCCCACCACGTCACCACCGCGCACCGTGGCAAAGCCGATTGTGTCCCTGTCCCGTGCGCCGGTTTGCCCTTCGCGCCCGTAAACGGCCACTTTTTCCAAGTCTCGCCCGAGTGTATCGGCAATCGCCTCACCCATGCTCAGGGCCGTACCAGAAGGCGCATCCACCTTGTGGCGATGATGCGCCTCGACAATTTCGATATCGGCCTCGTCACCCATCACCTGGGCGGCAATCTCCAGCAGACTGAAAACCAGGTTGACACCGGTGGAGAAATTGGACGCGATGCAAAGCGGTGTCTTTTCCGCAGCAGCGTCGAGATACGCTTTCTGCTCTGCAGTAAAACCGGTGGTGCCGATCACGATACCCTTGCCGTGCTCCGCACAGAAGTGCACGTTTGCAAGCGTCGCTTCGGGGGAAGTGAAATCAATCAGGACATCAAAACTGGATGGATCCAGCTCACTGGAGAGGACCAGGCCATTGCGGCCGAGGCCGCACATCTCGCCGCTATCAGCGCCCAAAAGTGAGGAGCCCGGGCGCACGATTGCCGCACCGAGTTCCACACCTTCTACCGCTTGCACGGCTTCAATTAAGAAGCGACCCATACGGCCGCTCGCGCCGGTTACTGCTACCTTGAGTGTCATCTCGATACGTTCCCTGTGCTTCCGTTACAACGAGTCGACGCAGTTTACCCGCTTGCTCTGCTTTCCGGAATGCCCCCGGCCAGTCAGACGAAACTTCCCGAACGGAAGTCCCGCATTGCCTGCTCCAGCTCTTCACGGGTATTCATGACGAACGGTCCCCAGTGCGCAATCGGTTCATTCAACGGTCGCGCGGCAAGTAGCAACAGGCGTGCGCCGTCCCTGCTACATAGCTGCAACTGGTCACCATCCTCCAGCAAACCGAGGTTTTTTTCCGGCAACACCTTTGCTGTTGATTTGCTACCCACTTCGGCCTGGCCCTCTACCATATAGATCAATGCCCGCTTGCCGGCGGCGATGGGTAAATCCAGGCTATCCCCGGCACCAAGGCGGATATCGAACAGGTCCGGCTCAGTACTGATACCCTGCACCTGGCCCGCAATGCGCTCACCATTCAAGATGAAATCACCCGCGATCACCACCGCCTCACTGTCATTACCGAATGCAGCCCGCGGCAGGTCATCCGGAGAAAACTCCCGGTAGTTCGGATCGCACATTTTCTCTGCCGCCGGCAGGTTGATCCACAGCTGGAAACCGTGCATTCGCCCGGACTCCTGCTCCGGCATTTCGGAGTGCAGTACGCCGCGCCCCGCTGTCATCCACTGCACACTGCCGGGTACCAGCAACCCCTCGTTACCAAGGTGATCGCGGTGGCGCATGCGACCTTCCAGCATATAGGTCACTGTCTCGAAGCCCCGGTGCGGGTGCTCGGGAAAACCGGCAATGTAATCATTCGGATCGTCCGAATAGATCTCATCCAGCATCAGGAAAGGATCAAAAGCCTGCAGCGGACCGGTGGCAATATTTCTGCGAATACGCACACCAGCCCCGTCCTTGGCCCGCATGCTCGGGATTGCCTGCAGTAGACTTCTCGACTTCAGGAAAGTTGTCACGTCGGAATTGCTCATCAATTTATTTCCACTCAGAGACTGCGGCGGTCATGCGCACGGCCGTAATCGATATCGGGACCCAGCGGCACAATACGCGTTGGATTGATCGTATCGTGGCTGTAGTAATAGTGCGTCTTGATATGGCCAAAATTCACCGTCTCGGCCACGCCAGGCTGCTGGTAGAGATCGCGCAGGTAGTTCGAGAGATTCGGGTAACTCTCGATCTGCCGCTGATTACATTTGAAGTGGCCATGATAGACAGAGTCGAACCGGATCAATGTGGTAAACAGGCGCCAGTCGGCTTCGGTGATCTGGTCGCCAACCAGGTATCTCTGCTTGCCCAGCCGGGTTTCCAGTGTCTCCAGCGCATCAAACAGGGCCCGGTAGTGTTTCTCGTACACGTCCTGTGCGGTAGCAAAGCCGGTCTTGTAGACGCCGTTATTGATGGCATCGTAGACAAACGCATTGACCTCATCGATCTCATCGCGCGAAGGCTCCGGATAGTAGTCTTCCCGGACTTCGGTGAGGCTATCGAAAGCACTGTTCAGGATGCGAATTATCTTGGCAGACTCATTGCAGACAATCTGATTGGTTTCCTTGTCCCACAACACCGGCACCGTCACACGCCCGGAATATTGGGGATCATGCCTGGTGTACAGCTGGTGCATATACTCGATTCCCTCTACCGGGCTCGGCACAGCGCCTTCCAGTGCACCTTCAAGCTCCCCGGCTTTACCGAGTTCCCAGCCGTTGTCGAGCATCTCAGCCTTAACCACGGTAACACCAATAACGTCCTCAAGTTTCTTGAGCTTGCGGAAAATCAGTGTGCGGTGCGCCCAGGGGCAGGCAAGCGATACGAACAGGTGGTAGCGGCCCGCCACAGCCGGGAAGGTATCGTCCCCGATGTTGCCGTGGAACTGTGCCTGCTCACGAACAAACTCACCACCACTTGCTTCCGTGTCATACCAGTCGGTGTGCCACTCACCTTTTACCAACAAGCCCATATCGGCCTCCTTATTAGTTTCTCTGCCTGCTCTGATTCAGTTCGCAATACAAATCCGTGACCAACTTAATACGCCGGCTGTAACTGCAGCGCATCGTCGGATGCCTTTACCTTCGCAATCAGTCGATCGACGGAAAGGCTACCGCCACCCATGTAGACGAGCGCCACACTGGCAGACAGCAACAGTAAAGCAAACTCATAACCGCCATTGCTGACGAACAGGCCGTTGCCGAGGTGTACGGTCATTGCCATCGCCATGGCAAATGCCGCCACCGCCGCCGCAGGACGGGTGAGCAAGCCCAGCACCAAGGCGATACCGCCGCCGAATTCCGCCAGCCCAGCCAGCAGGGCCATCAGGTAGCCCGGCGCAAAACCGACCGACTCCATCCACTGGCCGGTGCCCTCAAGACCATAACCGCCGAACCAGCCAAACAGCTTCTGCGCACCGTGCGCCGCAAGGATCACCCCCACAGTCACCCGCAATACCAGTGCGGCGGGACCCGCTTCAGTACCCAGAATGGTCTTAAACCAGGAAGATTCAAATTTATTCACAATAGTCTCCTTAGATATTCGCCGTGTTTTCATTCGATATAAGGCATTCTAAGGATTCCGGAGGGAGAGAAAATCGGAACATTCTGATGTATATGGTCAAATTTTTTGAATGCTAGACCCACTACCGGATGAGCCTTGATAGCTCCCGTAACGGAAGCTTCCGCTAGCGAATTGATTCAACGGTAAATGGCCGGCAGAAGTAGGTCAGGGAATTTAAGAAAACAGGAGGCCAGGAACAAAAGAGGCCAGGCAAATAAGGAGAGATGCTGCCCGAGCGAGTCGGGCAGCGAAGTACACGCTTACCTGAAGACTTACTTGGAGAAAAGCCCCATCACATCGCCTTCGTTCCAGAGCCAGCGCAGCGCCACGATCAGGGCTGCAGCGCCCATAAAGGCAGCCATATGGCCAGCAAAGACGCTGATGTAACCGCCTACAGCCGGGATACCACTTAGGCCGCCAGCCATCATGGACAGGCCTACAGCCAGCACCACCGGCACCATGGCGTTATCGTCTTTCAGGGAGAAAATCGCGAATACCGCGCCCATCAGCGCAATGATCCACATGAAGTTATTCAGCGCTTCAACGCCAATAGTGGAAATGACGGCCATAACCAGCGCCAGCAGGAATGCAATGTTTCCGATCTTGTTCATGAGAGTGACCCTTATTTTATAGGTATTAAGTTGGGTACCCCGGCACATGCACACGCACAACAGCCGTGTCAGCGCCGAAGCGCTACATCTCTACATCAGACATCGAAATCAACACTAGCAGTCGGTTTCAGGTGAAACAATCGCTAGATTCACACTTGTTCAGAGAGTAAACAGAAGTGCCAGAATGGCGGGAGATTTGGCGTAAGCACCAATATGGTGCAGAAAGAATCAGACTGAAGCGCTATTGGTTACCCAAAAAATCGTAATCGCTCTTAAGCCGCCGCGAGCGCGTTAGGAGTTTAGTAATAGCCCGCTTGAAGCGCTATTGACCTTCCTGCGATCAGTAATCAGGCTTAAATCGTAACGAGCGCAGTCAAGGCAAGGAGGCTGGAGCGCAAAAACCGGAGCGTACACGCAGTACGTGAGGATTTTGAGCACCACCCGACACAGCATTGGCTGCGCGCAGTAGATTTAAGCTGATTACAATTTCATGTCGCCGAAGAAATTTTTCACCCCCTCAAACCACCCGGTCTGACGCGGTGAGTTTTTCTTCTCCGACAGGGTCTTTTCAAACTCCTCCAGCAGCTCTTTCTGCTTGGTAGACAGGTTCACTGGAGTCTCGACGACCACGCGACACAACAGGTCACCGGTAGAGCCACCGCGCACCGGGGTAACACCCTTGCCACGCAGGCGGAACAGTTTGCCGGTCTGGCTTTCCGCCGGGATCTTCAGCTTCACCTTGCCATCCAGGGTCGGCACTTCCAGCTCGCCGCCGAGGGCTGCGGTCACAAAGCTGATCGGCACTTCACAGTACAGATTCTTGCCGTCGCGCTGGAAAATATCGTGCTCGCGCACCACCACGGTGACATACAGGTCGCCGGCCGGACCACCGTCCGGTCCTGCCTCGCCCTCGCCTGTCAGGCGAATGCGGTCACCGGTATCCACACCCGGCGGCACCTTGACGGAGAGGGTCTTGGTTTCCTCGACACGGCCATGGCCGTGACAGCTGGTGCACGGGTCACTGATGATGGTGCCCTTGCCGCGACAGTTAGGGCAGGTCTGCTGCACGGAGAAGAAGCCCTGCTGCATGCGCACCTGGCCGGCACCACCACAGGTGCCACAGGTGGTCGGCTTGCTGCCGGCCTTGGCACCGGAACCGTGACAGGTGCCACAGTTGACCAGGGTCGGTACCCGGATCTTCACGGTAGTACCGCGCACGGCGTCCTCTAGATCCAGGCTCAGCTCATAGCCGATATCGGAACCACGCTGCGGGCCGCGACGACGACCGCCACCACCGCCACCGAAAATGTCCCCGAACACATCTCCGAAAATATCGGAGAAGCCGCCGAAGCCGCCGGCACCCGCACCGGCCTGGCCTTCAACGCCCGCATGGCCGAACTGGTCGTAAGCCGCGCGCTTTTCGGAGTCGGACAAAACCTCGTAAGCCTCGTTGGCTTCCTTGAACTTGTCTTCCGCTTCCTTGTTATCAGGGTTGCGGTCTGGGTGGTATTTCATGGCCACCCGGCGATAGGCCTTTTTCAGGTCTTTCTCTGACGCGTCTCGTTCTACCCCGAGCACTTCGTAATAATCGCGTTTGGACATATCGCCTCAACTGTCTCGTCTATTGCTGCTACTGAGCTGCAAAAAAATCAGGTTCTTTATAACGGCAAAGAGGCGCTACTGTGATTCAGCGCGCCCCCTGCCCGGATATCATTCAGAAGCGAAACCGCTTGCGTGAATTAGTTATCCTTCTTCTCTTCCTTAACTTCTTCAAACTCCGCGTCGACCACATCGTCGCCCGCAGACTTTTCCGCGCTGTCCTGCGCACCGGGCTCGGCACCGGCTTCTGCAGCCTGGGCTTGCTCGGCGTACATCTTCTGCGCAACCGGGCCAGTAGCTTCGGTCAGCTTGGCGGTAGCCGCTTCCATCGCAGCCTTGTCGTCGCCCTTGACGGCTTCCTCGGCTTCCTTGATGGCTGCTTCAATCGCAGACTTCTCTTCAGCGCTGGCCTTGTCACCGGCCTCTTCCAGAGTCTTCTTGCTCGCAGAAATCATGCCGTCGAGGCTGTTGCGCGCAGTCACCAGCTCTTCGAACTGCTTGTCGGCCTCGGCATTCGCCTCGGCGTCGCGCACCATTTGATCGATCTCGTCATCGGACAGGCCGGAGGAGGCCTTGATCACGATGGACTGCTCCTTGCCGGTCGCCTTGTCTTTGGCATGCACGTGCAGGATACCGTTGGCATCGATATCGAAGGTCACTTCGATCTGCGGCATGCCGCGCGGTGCCGGCGGGATGTCGCTCAGGTCAAAGCGGCCCAGGGACTTGTTGCCGGACGCCTGCTTGCGCTCACCCTGTACCACGTGAATGGTTACAGCTGTCTGGTTGTCTTCCGCTGTGGAGAAAGTCTGGGACTTCTTCGTCGGGATAGTGGTGTTCTTCTCGATCAGCGGAGTCGCAACGCCACCCATGGTTTCAATACCCAGGGTCAGCGGGGTTACGTCCAGCAGCAGAACATCTTTTACGTCGCCAGCCAGAACCGCGCCCTGGATCGCAGCACCCATGGCTACCGCTTCATCCGGGTTCACGTCCTTGCGCGGCTCCTTGCCGAAGAAGTCAGAAACCTTCTTCTGCACCAGCGGCATACGGGTCTGGCCACCAACCAGGATCACTTCGTCGATCTCGGATGCGGACAGGTCTGCATCGGCCAGCGCAATTTTTAGCGGCTCGATGGAGCGGTTCACCAGGTCTTCAACCAGGCTTTCCAGCTTGGCACGGGTCAGCTTCACAACCAGGTGCTTGGGACCGGTCTGGTCTGCTGTGATGTACGGCAGGTTGACTTCGGTCTGCTGGGAAGAAGACAACTCGATCTTGGCCTTTTCCGCAGCCTCCTTCAGGCGCTGCATGGCCAGCGGATCGCCCTTCAGGTCGATGCCCTGCTCTTTCTTGAACTCCTCCGCGAGGTAGTCGATCAGGCGCATGTCGAAGTCTTCACCACCGAGGAAGGTGTCACCGTTGGTGGACAGTACTTCGAACTGCTTCTCGCCATCGACGTCGGCAATTTCAATGATGGAGATATCGAAAGTACCACCACCGAGGTCGTATACCGCGATGGTGCGGTCACCACCGGACTTGTCCATGCCGTACGCCAGCGCAGCCGCGGTCGGCTCGTTGATGATGCGCTTTACATCCAGGCCCGCGATGCGACCGGCATCCTTGGTGGCCTGACGCTGGGAATCGTTGAAGTAAGCCGGAACGGTAATTACCGCAGCATCAACTGACTCGCCCAGGTAGTCCTCGGCGGTCTTCTTCATTTTCTTCAGGACTTCAGCGGAGATCTGCGGCGGTGCCTTCTTGTCGCCCTTGGCTTCAACCCAGGCGTCGCCATTCTCTGCTGCGACGATGCTGTACGGCACCATCTTGATGTCTTTCTGTACAACGTCGTCGGAGAACTTGCGGCCGATCAGGCGCTTCACCGCGAACAGGGTGTTCTGCGGGTTGGTCACTGCCTGGCGCTTGGCCGACTGGCCCACCAGAATTTCGTCGTCCTGGGTGAATGCCACGATGGAAGGCGTAGTGCGATCGCCTTCGGAGTTTTCAATAACGCGGGCCTTTTCGCCATCCAGTACAGCCACACAGCTGTTGGTGGTGCCAAGGTCGATGCCGATGATCTTACCCATCTGAAGTGTCCTCTCTAAATTCCTGGTCGCGGCTCTGTAGTCTGGTCACTGAGCACACGTTTCAATTCTGTTGGTTCGTATATTGGTGCTGTTCCGCACTTTTCAAGGGGTCTTTTTCAGCTCCCCGCAACTTCACTCAAGGCGCCCTGGAGACCACCACCATGGCCGGGCGCACCAGTCGCCCGTGGAGCGTGTAGCCCTTCTGGAAAACGTCCATCACGGTGTTCGGCTCCAGTTCCGGGTTCGGCACCTGGGTCATGGCCTGGTGCAGTTCCGGATCAAATGGCTGGCCGGCCGGATCTACCACCTCGACACTGTTCTTGGCCAGTGTGTCCATAAAGGACTTGTGGGTCAGCTCGATACCCTCGATGACGGCCTTCATGGCCTCATCTTCACGGTCGATGGCAGCCAGCGCGCGCTCGAGGTTGTCCACCACCGGCAACAGGTCCCTGAGCAGCTTCTCCACGGCGAATTTGTGCGCCTTCTCTACGTCCAGCTGGGCGCGGCGGCGCGCGTTCTGGGCTTCGGCCTGCATGCGCAGGGCCTGATCCTTGGCCGAGGCCAGGGAATCGTTAAGGCTGGCAATCTCCTCCTGCAGGGTGGCCAGCTCGTCCTCGGTCTCGTCGCTCAGGTCCTGGACCGGGGCCTCAGCCTGCTCGGCCGCCTCGACCTTGGTCTCTTCGGTGGATTCTGGCTGTTGCTCGGTGTGTTTTTTCGACACTGTTATCTCCGTAGCCGCTTGGTGCTTCTGTCTTGTTGGCGCTTCGAAAAGCTCGATGCACCCTATATGGGGCCTCGGCGCCGCCCTTCAAGCCCTCTTGGCGCACTCTTCCAAATACTGTATAAACAACCACTAGTTTGATAGCGAACGGCCCGAACATGCTGCTGCATCTATCCATCAGCCAATTCACCCTGGTCGACCAGCTGGAGCTGGAATTCCGCCAGGGCACCACTGCCATCACCGGCGAAACCGGCGCCGGCAAGTCCATTACCCTGGATGCGCTGGGGCTTGCGCTCGGCGACCGCGGCAATGCGGACCTGGTCCGCGCCGGGGCCGAACGGGCCGACATCCACGCCACCTTTGATATCGCCAAGTTCCCGGAAGCTGTGCAGTGGCTGGCAGACCAGGAGCTGGACGAGAGCGGCAAGGAAGTAATCCTGCGCCGGGTGATTACCCGCGAGGGCCGCTCGCGCGCCTATATCAATGGCCAGCCGGTGACCCTGATGCAGCTGCGCGCACTCGGCGAGCAACTGATCGACATCCACAGCCAGCACGAGCACCAGTCCCTGCTCAAAAAAGACACACACCGGCAGTTGCTGGACGCCTATGCCGGTGCGCGTGATATCGCGGCCCGCACCCGCATTGCCTTCAAGACCTGGCAGGACCACTACCGCCGCTACCGCGCGCTCGCAGACAACGCCGAGGAATCCGAAGCCCGGCGCCAGCTGCTGCAGTACCAGCTGGAAGAGCTGGAGCAACTGGACCTGAAGTCCGGAGAGCTCGAGGAGCTGGAAAGTGAGCAGCGCCAGTTGGCCAATGCCGGCTCCATCTTGCAGGGCAGCTACCAGCTGGCCGCACTGCTGAATGGTGGAGAGGGCGATATTGCCGAGCAGATGTACCGCGCCACCCAGATTCTGGGCGGCATGTCCGAGCACACGTCATCGCTGGCCGAGGCCGCACAACTGATCGAAAGCGCCCGTATCCAGGTAGACGAGGCCGCGGCCTACGTTTCCCGCCATATCGACAGTTTCGAGATGGATCCGGCGCGCCTGCAGGAAGTTGAGGAGCGCCTTACCGCCATCTACCAGGCTGCTCGCAAGCATCGCCTGCAGCCTTCCGAGCTGCCGGAACTCATGGCACAGCTGCAGGCGGAACTCGAGGAAATGGGTGGCGCTGAATCGCTGGAGACGATGGAAGCAGAATCCGGCAAACTGGAGGCCGATTATCGCAAGGCTGCAGCAGAACTGACCGCCCTGCGCGAGGCCTCAGCCACCACGCTGGCGGAAGAGATCAACAAGCAACTGGCCGACCTGGCCATGCCCCATGCGCGGGTGGAAATCGCCCTGTCCACCACAGACAAGCCCGCCGCCACCGGCGTGGAAGAAGTCGAATTCCTGATCAGTACCAACCCGGGCCAGCCGGCACGGGCGCTGGCGAAGGTGGCGTCTGGCGGTGAACTGTCACGGGTGAGCCTGGCCATCCAGGTGATTACCGCACAGACCTCCCAGACCCCCACCCTGGTATTCGATGAGGTGGATGTGGGTATTGGCGGCGCCACCGGTGACGTGGTCGGGCGCCTGCTGCGCAAGCTCGGCGACAGGGGGCAGGTGATCTGCGTGACCCACCTCGCCCAGGTTGCGGCCAAGGCGCATCAGCAGTATCTGGTGGAAAAGCACAGCGACGGCAGCAGCGCATTTGTATCCCTGCGCGAACTGACCAACGATGTACGCACGGACGAGATCGCGCGCATGCTCGGCGGCGAGCCAACCGAGCAATCCCGCGCCCATGCGCAGGATATGCTCACACGCGTCTAGAATGGATCAGTCTTCGTAGGTCACCGCCGCGCCAGTCAACTTGGCCTCCAGTGACTTCTGCAAGTCACCGGACATGAGCGCGGCGGCATTCCAGGTGGCCACATAGTTGAGGCTGTCGGCAACACTGTGGTCGCGGCTGTAGAGGATCATCTCCTTGGTGCCGCGGACCGCCAGCGGCGAATGGCGGGCAATGGTCCTCGCGATATCCAGCACCCCTTCAAATAGCGCCTCCTGCGTCCCGAAGGTGCGATTAACCAGACCGATACGCTCGGCATCCGCACCGCCTAGCTCGCGCGCCGTGTAACAAAGCTCCCGCGCAATGCCGTCACCAATCAGTTTCGGCAGCCGTTGCAGGGTGCCCACATCTGCCGCCATGCCGATTTCAGTTTCCTTGACCGCGAAGCTGGCGTCTTCCGTGCAGTAGCGCATATCACAGCAGGTGATCATATCGATGGCGCCGCCCAGGCATTTGCCGTGGATCGCCGCGAGCACGGGCTTGCGGCAACGCTCGATACCACTCAGCACCGTCTGGAACCAGAGGATCTTGCGGCGCAGGGCTTCCGCGTTTCGGCCGATGTCCTCACCAAATTCCGCGGGCGCCGAGGCCAGCAGCATCAGGTCCATGCCCGCGCAGAAATTGCGGCCGTTGGCCTGCAATATCACTACCCGCACTTCCGCCGCCTCATCCAGCCAGCGAAATACCTGTTCCAGTTCCTCCCACATCGACTGACTCATGGCATTGGCCTTGTCGGCCCGGTCCAGGGTGACAATAGCGACACCCTCATCCAGCGTGACTTGCAGGGTGGTGAGTTCGGGTAGGATCTGTGGAAGGGACATAGGCGCCTCAGTAAACGGGTGTTTTGAGGCAAATTATCACGGGGATGGTGCGGTAACAGTGGCTAAAACTGTTACCGCGAGGGGTATTAAGGACCAGCGGCTACTGCTTTTCCTTCACGTACAGCACCAGGCTGTGGCCTTCCAGTTCGTAACCGTGCTCTTCCGCGATCTGCTGCTGCAGGCGCTCGATTTCCTCGTTGTGGAATTCAATGACCTTGCCGGTATCCACACAAACCATGTGGTCGTGGTGCTCACCGCGATCCAGCTCGAATACGGAGTGGCCGCCATCGAAGTTGTGGCGTTCCACCAGGCCCGCACCCTCAAACTGGGTCAGCACCCGGTATACCGTGGCCAGGCCGACATCCTCACCGGCATCGAGCAGCATCTTGTATACATCTTCCGCGCTCAGATGCGGTTCTTCGGAACTTTCCAGGATCTGGAGTATCTTTACACGCGGGAGTGTGACCTTGAGGCCGGCTTTGCGTAATTCCTGGTTCTCAGTCGACATCTGCTGGCTTGTCCCCTTGGTCTTATGCGTGGATCTTGCCCGACATGGCAGGCAAACCCCTTTATTTTGTATGGAATTGGGCCTTCTCAGGCCTCGAACAGTTCGGGTATTATCCCCCGTCACTGGATTTATCGGAACCCCAAAGATATGCCTTCTCTAAAAAGCATCACCGGCATCGTAGCCGCGGCGACTCTGGTCAGCGCCTGCAGTTTCTTCAAGTTTCCCGGCGTACACCGTATTGATGTACAGCAGGGCAATATCGTCACGCAGGAAATGGTGGACCAGTTGAAGGTGGGTATGACCAGCCGCCAGGTGCTGTTCGTCCTGGGCACCCCACTGATCCAGGACACCTTCAACCCGGACCGCTGGGAGTATGTATACCGTTACCAGAGCCCGCGTAACGAGATCACACAGCACCGCTTCACCGTGTTTTTCGAAGACGACAAGCTGGTCAACTACGAAGGCACCCTCTACGCCGGCGCTCCGGGTAGATAAGCCGCTCCATCCCAAATTCGAATTAGGTAGAGCGCCCAGGCCGCGGCCCGCAAGACACGGGCCGGGTCAGAACAGCGGCCCTTTGCAGGGCCGCTTTTGATTCAGGTCCGGCTTGAATCAGAACGATTGCACCCAGGAACCGTCCTGGTTGCGGCAGGCCACTCCCGGTATTGCCTGCGACTGCTCCTCACCGAGCACTTCCGCCGTATAAGAGCGACAGTATTGATCTCCCTGGCGCCTTACGGTCCCGGGGGTGACGGCGTACTGAAGGCCATCCTGCACGCCTTCCCAGGATACCCGCTGCCCCTCAGGTGCAAACTCAAGAACCTGAGCCATACAGGCCTGGTTACGGCTGTCGATACGACGCCCAATCTCACCACCGATGAGCACTCCGGCAATGGAACCGCCGATGGTTGCAGCGGTATTGCCACGGCCATCCCCGATCTGGTGCCCGATCACTCCGCCAATCAGGCCACCCAGCACATTACCCACCTGCTGACTGTTGCAGCGACTCACAGTACGGGTAGTTTCCGGGCGCCACTCGGGGTGATATTCAGGCTCTGGTGCACGCTCGTCAAACCAGGGTGGCAGTGCAACTGCCACAGCTGCGCGGTGGCGGACTGGCCGGCACTCGCGCTCTTCCTTGTAGCTGCCATCGCGCTTCCATTTGCGCTTGACCTTGCAGTTTCCGTCCCAGAATTCTTCTTTGGCTGCATAGCGCTTGTGCTTTTTCCAGCCGCGCCCTTCCGGCGGCTCCGCAAGTGCGGAGGCGGTCGCCCCACACGTCAGTAACGCAACGATAAACGCGGTAGTTGCCTTCATTTTGTCCCCCTTTTCATGTGCTAGACGCCTGCTTCAATTTCTGGATTGAAGGCCTGTATTTGGCGCACACTTTATCATCCTGAGCGCAGGTCACTGCGCTCAGCTGGAAAAGTTGGGAAGGGGTTCTCTTTTATAACGGCGTTAGCAGAGATGGTAGGCGGCTTACTGGTTGTCCTTAGCGGCTTTTTTGGCCTTTTCAGCGCGTTTCTTGCGCGCCTCTTTCGGATCCGCAATCAACGGGCGATAGATCTCGAGCCGGTCGCCCGGCTGCATCACATACTCCTTTGCGGCCGCCAGGCCCTTGGTGCCAAGCGCCTGGCCGAAGATCCCCAGCTTCGCTGTTTCCGGGTCCACTTCCGGGAACTCCTCCGGAATACCGGAACGTGCCAGCGCCTGCAGCGCCGTCGTGCCCGGCTCGACCAGCAGCCGCACCAGTTTCTGCTCATCCGGGAGTGCATAGGCCACTTCCACTGCGATAGGGTCTATATCCGTCATCGTTTATCTGTCCTTGCCTTACCGGCCTGATAAAAGCCCGCTTTATTGTTTGCCGTAAACCTGTTCGGCACGCCGGCACATGGCATCCACCATATCATTCGCCACACCGCTGAACAGTTTGCTGGCCGTGGCAGCCAGGATCCGGCTGCTGAATTCAAAATGCAGTTCAAATTCCACTTTGCAGGCGTCTTCCGCCAAGACGGTAAAGCGCCATTCGCCGCGCAGCGAGGTAAATGGCCCTTCTACCAGCTCCATGGTCATGCGGGTCGGACGCTCGAGCAGATTGCGGGTTACAAATGCCTGCTTTACTCCTGCCCTTGAAAGCTGCAGCTCACCCTGCAGCTCCTGATCCGAACGCGCGATCTCCCGCGCTCCCACACAGCCCGGCAGGAACTCCGGGTAGCACTCCACATCATTTACCAGGTCGAACATCTGCTCTGCACTGAACATCACCAGCGCGCTGCGCTCAATATGGGTCAAAGTTTGTTCACCTCGGGGACACGACAGACGCAGATTCTATGCTGCCCGGGTTGCGATTGACCAGCCACCCGGGGAGACGCGCGCGCGGCACCTTTAAATTGGCAAGGTTACTACTCAATGGCGCCGTTTCCTGTAACAATCCGACCCCATAACCACGGCATTTGAATGCCGCGCCGCGCCGATGCGGCGAACTGCACAATAAATACCCAATAATAACGAGAGTATTATGTCCGCAAGCCCATCCACATCACGCGAAACTTTCGGCTCGCGCCTTGGCTTTATCCTGGCAGCTGCCGGCTCGGCTGTCGGCATTGGCAACCTGGTTGCCTTCCCCGTTGCGGCGACCAAGAGCGGCGGCGGTGCATTCCTGTTTGTGTACGCCCTGTTTGTATTCTTTATCTGCCTGCCGGTGATGATGGCCGAGCTGGCTGTCGGCCGCAAAACCGCAAAAGACCCGGTCGGCGCCTATCGTGAACTGTCCGGCGGCTCGACCCTGTGGCGTATACCCGGCTGGCTGGCACTGATCACGCCGTTCATGATCGCGGTGTTTTACATGGTGGTCACGGTGTGGGTGCTGGGTTACCTGATTGCCACCCTCAGCGGCAACCTGGACCAGCTCACCACCGATGGCTACTTCATGCAGTTCATCAACACCAAGACCGTGTTCGGGCTGCTGGCGGTGTTGATGCTGGTAATCAACGGCATCCTGTTGCTCGGCGTGAAGGACGGTATCGAGCGTGCCGCCAAGACCCTGATGCCCGCCCTGTTTGCAATGCTGGTGGCGCTGGTGATCTTCGTCCTCACCCTGGAGAACGCCTTCGAGGGTGTGAAGTACTACCTGGTACCGGACTTCGCCAAGATCGATGCCCACGTGATCAGCAAGGCCATGGCGCAGGCATTCTTCTCGCTGTCGCTGGGTATGGGCATCCTGATCACCTATGGATCCTATATGAAGAAGCGGGATTCCATCGCCAGCTCCTCGCGCCTGGTGGCGCTGTGCGATACCGGGGTGGCATTCTGCGCGGGCCTGCTGATCCTGCCAGCCATTTTCCACTTCAACCCGGAGATCGATACCTCCGAGCTGAGTGACTCCTCTGCCGGCATGATCTTCTTCTTCCTGCCGAAGATCTTCCTCGCGCTGCAGGCCAACATCGGTTATGTGGGCGCCAGCATCGTTGCAGCGCTCTTCTTCGCACTGGTGCTGGTCGCGGCAATCACCTCGCTGGTCTCCATCATTGAGGTACCGGTCGCTACCCTGCGCGACGAGGCAGGCATGCCACGTAAGAAGGCAATCCTCACCATCGCCATCGTACAGTTCGCCCTAGCGATCCTCTGCGCCATGTCCTTTGGCATGGCTGACTGGCTGACCAAATTTGTCTCATTGGCCGGTGCCGATAAGAGCTTCTTCGACTTGGTTGAGATCGTGTTCTATGACACCATCCTGCCCCTCAACGGCTTCCTTATCTGTATCTTCGTGATGTATCGCTGGAAGAAGGCGAAATTCCACGCTGAACTGCAGGAAGGCGACCCGGCCTTTGCCGGTTCCGCATGGAGCAAGTATGTCGACTTCATGCTCAGCAGTATTATCCCGGCGATCCTGTTGTTCGTATTCATCAATACGGTCGCACTGAAATTCTTCGGTAGCAGTCTGTTCTAGGCAGCTGTCGGCAATCTGGAGAGGTAACGAGGGCGCCCGCGCCCTCACTGATTGAAATTAATGGCCAAGAAGAAACCCAAGCAACCCAGCAACACCATCGCGCTGAACAAGAAGGTCAAGCACGATTACTTCATCGAGGAACGCTTTGAGGCGGGACTCGAGCTACAGGGCTGGGAGGTCAAAAGCTGCCGAGCCAGCAAGGTTCAGCTGACCGATAGCTATGTGATCTTCAAGGACAATCAGGCCTGGCTGCTGGGCAGCCACATCCAGCCATTGCCAGAGGCCTCGACCCACTTTGTCACGGATCCGGAGCGCACCCGTCGCCTGCTCCTGCACAGGAACGAGATCGAAAAGCTGATGGCGGCGGTGGATCAGAAGGGCTACACCTGCGTGGCCACGGCCATCTACTGGAAGAAACACCTGGTCAAGTGCGAGGTCTGCCTGGCCAAGGGTAAGGCCAAGCACGACAAGCGCGACACTGAGAAAGAGCGCGACTGGAACCGTCAGAAACAGCGCCTTCTGCGCAAGGACTTCTGATCCCGGGCAGCGCCACTAAACCGAGGGCACGCCGGTTCAGGATTGAAAACAAAGAAAAATAACAATGACAACGAGAGCAAAACTATGAGTGCACCCAGAGGTCAGTTCCAATCCCGCGTCGGTTTCGTAATGGCCGCCGCAGGCTCCGCCGTAGGCCTCGGTAATATCTGGGGCTTCCCGACCAAGGCTGCCGGCAATGGCGGTGCCGCATTTGTTGTTGTCTACCTGATCCTCGCGTTCCTGCTGGCCTACCCTGCACTGATGGCGGAGCTCACCATCGGCCGACACGCGCGGCGCAACATGGTGCAGGCCCTGCAGGCCATTTCCACCGGCCCCATCAGCCGCCTGGTGGGCACCCTGGCCGGCTATAGCGGCATCATCGTTGCCTCGCTGATCCTGAGTTTCTACGCGATTGTGGCAGGCTGGATGGTTTCCCATATGGCCGAGCCGGTCTCAACCATGCTCGGCATGACAGGGGCGTCCGAGTGGATGACGGGTGGCAGTACCGAGCGCAATCTGATTTTCACCGCCATCTTCAGCAGCCTGACGATGTTGATCATCATGGGCGGTGTGGAAAAAGGCATTGAGCGCTGGTCCACGTTGCTGATGCCTTCCCTGCTGATATTGCTGGTACTGCTGATTGTTTACGTACTGACGCAACCGGGCGCGACGAAAGGCCTCGAGGCCTACCTGATGCCGAACTTTGACCACTTCAATCCCCAGATGCTGCTGGCGGCCATGGGGCAGGCATTCTTCTCCCTGTCTATTGGTGTAGGCACCATGCTCATCTACGGCTCCTACCTGAGCCACCAGGAAAGCCTGCCGCGCCTCGGCGCCGTGGTAACCCTGGTAGACCTGGGCATCGCTTTCACCGCTGGCCTGCTGATCATCCCGGCCATGTACGTGGCCCAGGAAGCCGGCACCGACATCTTTGCGGCCGACGGCAGCCTGATTGCCGGCCCGGACCTGATTCTGCAGGTGCTGCCTGCCCTGTTCGAGACCATGGGCAGCGTTGGCCTGCTGGTAGCCTTTGCCTTCTTCACGCTGATGGTGGTGGCCTCACTGACCTCCTCCATCTCCATGCTGGAAGTACCGGTAGCCTTCTCCATCGAGAACCTGGGCCTGTCCCGCAAGGTCGCTACCATTCTGGTGGGCCTGGCAATCTTCGCCATGAGCAGCCTGATCATCTTCAATTTCGACACCCTGTTCGGGCTTGTCATCAGTATCAGTACGGAGTGGGGCCAGCCCCTGCTGGGCGTGGTGCTGTGCATATTTGCCGGCTGGATTTTCAACCGCAACCAGCTGCTGACCGAACTGAAACAGGGCGACCCGCACATCGAGGACAGCCTGTTCTGGAAGATCTGGCCGACCTACGTGAAGATTGTGTGCCCGACCCTGATCCTGATGGCGTTCGCGCAGACCATTCTCTGATCGGACTACCAGGTCTAAAGCGCGCAACCTATAACTCTGCAAAAGGCCCGCCACAAGGCGGGCCACTTCCGGGGAAGCGATGCCCGGAAGGAGTGCAGCATGAACACCATCGTTTACGGCGTTCCCCTTTCGCCATTCGTCCGCAAGGTCCTGCTCACCCTGGACCGCAAGAAAATCGACTACACCAATATTCCGGTCACCCCCATGGAACCACCGGAAGACTTCCTGGCATTCAGCCCGCTCGGCAAAATCCCCGCACTACGCGACGACAAGCTCGCCATCAGCGACTCCAGCGTGATCTGTGAGTACCTGGAAGACCGGTACCCGGATCCGCCGGTATACCCCCACAGCATGATCGAACACGCCCGCGCGCGCTGGATAGAAGAGTACTGCGACACAAAACTGGCAGAGGTCACCGGCCCGCCCCTGTTTTTTGAGCGGGTCATCAAGCGCCTGCTGCTGGAGCATGAGCCGGACGAGGAGCGGGTCCAGCGCAATCTGAACGAAACCCTGCCGCCGGTACTGACTTATCTGGAGTCCCAGGTACCGGATGACCACTTCTTTAATGGCGGACTGTCCGTGGCGGATTTCGCGGTGGGCAGCAATATGCTGAATGCGCGCCACGCCGGCTTCCAGCCTGACGCGCAACTTTATCCTCGCTTCAGCGCCTATCTGCAGCGATTATTCCAACACCCGCTATTTGCTGCGCGGATTGACGCGGATGCCAAGTTCCTGGGGGAATAGCGTCGCCAACAAACAGCTGCCAGCGCCGTCACAGATGTGTATAATTCGAGGGACCGAAAGGTATCTTCTCCGGGGATGATTTGGATTCGACGCTGGTGAAGAAACCATGGGTGCATGCCGTGATGGCAGCCAATCACGTTAATCCAAAGCTGTACTTTGTTAGTTGCCAACGACGACAACTACGCTCTCGCGGCTTAATGCCGCGACGGTTCTTAGCAAGGTGCCAGTACCGCGCTAAAAACTGTTAAATAGAACTGGATCGTTGTGAAGCTTGCCTGGGGTGGATCAACTAAAACTTTTACAGGCTCGCTTGTTAACGTCCTGCCCATCGGGCTGTTAACGGCTAAATAAAATAGATGGAACTAAGCATGTAGAGCGCATGGTGGACCACTGACGGACGGCGGTTCAACTCCGCCCATCTCCACCAATCAGAAAGCCCCAGTCGCAAGACTGGGGCTTTTTTCGTTTGGCGACGAATAAAGCTTTACCTCTGAAAGCCTACCTAACTCCCAAAGTTAGCGACTCACCAAATTTGAATTATTTGCACAGATTTTTTGCGGATTTGGTGGGGTGACTCCCGCGCGCCTTCCCTTGCTCTGAATCTCTTTGAATAATAGCGGCATCACACACCAACTAATCCAATCATGAACCCATTGATCGGCATCCCACCAGTAAAACTTCTGAACCGCTTTATTTACCCCGCCATCATCGCTGTATTGGCGATAGCACTCTGGCAATACCCACGCTGGTTCGGCCCGGAGTTACCGGCCTACGGCAAGGCCGAGCGGGAGACGGTGGCGAGGGAATTCCGCGCGGCCTGGGTGGCCACGGTGGCCAATATCGACTGGCCCAGCGAGCCCGGACTGCCCGTCGAGCAACAACAGCAGGAGGCCATCGCCCTGCTGGATAAAGTTGCTGCGGCAAATATGAATGCGGTTATATTCCAGGTTCGGCCGCAGGCGGACGCCCTTTATGCGAGCGAGCTTGAACCCTGGTCTTACTATCTTTCCGGCGAACAGGGCAAGGCCCCAGAGCCCCTCTATGACCCTCTCGCTTTCTGGGTGGAACAGGCACACCAGAGGGGTCTTGAGCTGCATGCCTGGGTCAATCCATACCGTGCCCACCACACGGAAGGCGGCCCGGTATCCGAGCATTCGCTCGTAACCAAAAAGCCGGAGTTGATCGCCAAGCTAGCCAACGGCATGTACTGGATGGAACCCACCCGGGAAGAGACCATTGCGCATTCGCTGGCGGTGATTGCGGACATAGTGCAGCGCTACGATATCGATGGCATTCACTACGATGACTATTTCTATCCCTACCCTTCCTACAATCAGGGCGCGCCGTTTCCTGACAGCGACAGTTACCAGGCCTATCAGCAACAGGGCGGGAAGCTTGGATTATCTGACTGGCGCCGCGATGCTGTTAATCGCTTTGTTAAAGATATCTACAGCGAAGTAAAACGTATCAAGCCCCATGTAAAAGTCGGTATCAGCCCCTTTGGTATATGGCGCCCCGGATACCCGGAAACCATCGCCGGATTTGACCAGTACGAGGAGCTTTATGCCGATGCAAGGCTGTGGCTGAACGAAGG
Source organism: Biformimicrobium ophioploci (assembly GCF_030270605.1). Taxonomy (GTDB): domain Bacteria; phylum Pseudomonadota; class Gammaproteobacteria; order Pseudomonadales; family Cellvibrionaceae; genus Biformimicrobium; species Biformimicrobium ophioploci. The sequence continues at coordinate 77,006 of NZ_BSYJ01000003.1, read as the reverse complement.
CTGGCTGGACTACTTCACGCCCCAGCTGTACTGGAACATCAACCGCATTCAACAAAGCTATCCGATACTGCTTGCCTGGTGGCAGGGTGAAAACCACCAGCAGCGCCATCTCTGGCCGGGGTTAAGTAGTAATCAGGTGGCAACGAAACAGGGCACCGACGAGATCATTAACCAGATCCAGTTCACCCGTGCACTGTTGCAGGAGCAAACCGGGCAGGTTTTCTGGAACGTCAAAACGGTGAGTGACAATCCCAGGTTTGCGCAATTATTGAAAGATACGGTGTTCTATCACCAGGCTCTGATCCCCGCCTCGCCCTGGCTGGATAGCACACCTCCACTAGCGCCAGAAGTGCGCTATCAATCAAACGCTGACGGGCTGACTGTCAGCTGGCAGCCCCAGAGTGATGAAGCCACAGCCCGCTGGTTGCTTTACTACCAAACGGACGGGAAATGGCGCTATAAAATTCTTACCCGTGATGTGCTAGGGCACCGGTTCAATCGGGAAGATGAAATCACTGCCGTTGCAGTCTTGGCCGTAGATCGCAATGGTCTGGAGAGCGAGCGTATTAACCACCACATCGGGCATACCCGATAAATTCTGCCACAATTTTTATTGGTACTGATGTAGTGAACCAAGAAAATGGCGGCAGACGACATGGACAGGCCCCACAGCGATGCCGCTGGAGCGGGACGCTTTCTGGGGCTGGTGTTCCCGCTGCTGCCCGCCATTCCGTTGCTATTCCTGATTACCCAGTGGGGATCTGTCGCCGAGGGTAACGTCAAGTCCGTCTCTTTCCCCTGGGTACCCAGCCTCGGCATCGAATTCAGCTTTTTTCTCGATGGCCTGAATCTGCTCTTCGCCCTGCTGATCAGCCTGATTGGCGTGTTCGTGGCCATATACGCCGGCGCCTACCTGCGCGGCCACCCGATGTTGCGGCGTTTCTTTCTTTATCTGGCGCTCTTTATGGTGGGCATGCTCGGTCTGGTGCTTGCGGCAGATCTGATCACGCTGTTTATCTTCTGGGAACTGACCACCATCTCCAGCTACCTGCTGATCGGTTTCAACCACGATAAGGCGAGTGCGCGTCGCTGCGCGTTGCAGGCGCTGCTGCTCACCACCATGGGTGGCCTGTGCCTGCTGGCCGGGCTGATCCTGCTGGGTTACACCGCCGGCACCTTCGATCTGCAGGAAATCCTGGCGAGAGGCGACTATGTACGCGGCCACTCCCTTTATCCTGCGATTCTGGTCCTGATTTTGCTGGGAGCCTTTACCAAGTCGGCACAGTTCCCGTTCCATTTCTGGCTGCCGAATGCGATGGCCGCACCCACGCCAGTGAGTGCCTACTTACACTCGGCGACCATGGTCAAGGCTGGCATCTACCTGATGGCGCGCCTGCACCCGGTACTGGGGACTACGCCCCTGTGGGAGTGGACACTCACTATCGTGGGCGCCATCACCGCAACACTCGCTGCGATTCTGGCAGTACGGCAGACCGACCTGAAGCTCAAGCTTGCCTACACCACCGTCGTGGCGCTGGGCACCATCACCATGTTCTTTGGCTCGGATGATTCAGTCGCCATTGCCGCGGCAATCACCTTTATCCTGGTGCACTCCTTTTACAAGGCATCCCTGTTTATGGTGGTCGGCATCATCGACCACCAGACCGGTACCCGCGAACTGGACCGCCTGGGTGGGCTCGGCAAGCTCATGCCCGTCACCTGGTTTTGTGCCGGGGCGGCGGCGATTTCCATGGCGGGTTTTCCGCCCTTTCTGGGATTCATTGGCAAGGAGCTCAAGTATGAGGGGGCACTGGCGATTGCCACGGAACCGACGCTGGTGGCAGGTGCTGCCATATTCGCGAATATCTTGATGGTGACGGTGGCCGGCACCCTGGCGCTGAAGCCCTTTATCGGCCGACAACGCCCCAAGTCCGACGACATCCGTGAGGCACACTGGTCTCTGTGGATAGGGCCGCTGGTACTGAGCACTCTTGGGCTGACGTTCGGCCTATTCACACCGTTGATCGCCGAAGGCCTGGTCCAACCCGCAGTTGTCACCCTCCTGGGGGAACCCAAGATCGTCAAGCTGAAGCTCTGGCACGGCGTCAACGTACCGCTCATCATGAGCATCCTGACGTTTGGGCTGGGCGTCTGTGCATACCTGTATCAGCGGCCGCTGCGCGCGTTCCTCGCTTTTTTGCTGTCCTTCTTTCCCACCACCGCCGACCGGATCTGGGACGCACTTCTTGAGGGCCTCAAGCGCCTCGCGGACGTCCAGACGCGCTGGCTGCAACACGGCATCCTGCGCCGCTACCTGCGGGTTATCTTTCTCGCAGCTACCGCGGCATTGCTGCTTGCGCTGATACGCCAGGACAACCTGAGCCTTTCGGTTGCGATTCCGGCTCTCAATGTCAAAGAGTGGACCGCCATGCTACTGGTGGCCGCCGGCGCCGTCATGGCCAGTAGTGTGAGTGCGCCGCTGGCAGCGGTCTGCGCCCTGGGTGCGCTTGGCGTTGGCGTGGCCCTGCTGTACCTGTTTTTCGGGGCGCCGGATGTTGCCATCACCCAGCTATTGGTAGAGACGCTGTTCCTGGTATTGATTGCGGCAACCCTGCACCGGCTGCCACTTTCCTACGGCCGGCATGCGACACGCTTTCGCAGGCTCGATGCACTCATCGCCATAGCCGCGGGCGTAGTCGTCACCATCACCATTCTCGCTGTGATAGAGCAGCCATTCAGCAGCCCATCGAGCGACTATTTTGTCGCGAACTCCATGCCGGAGGCATTCGGCCGCAATATCGTCAACGTCATCCTGGTGGACTTCCGGGCGCTGGATACCTTTGGCGAGGTGGTAGTGGTGTTCACCGCCGCCCTTTCCGCCGCCACCCTGGTTGGGTACACGCTGAGAGGGCGACGCCGATGAAGTCCATCGTCCTGCAGACGGCCACCCGAACCTTCGTCGCGCTGCTACTGATGTTTTCGATTTACATGCTGCTACGGGGCCATAACCAGCCTGGTGGTGGTTTTATTGCCGGGCTGGTAGCCGCAACCGCTTTCACGCTGCTGGCCATGGCCTGGGGCGTCAAAGCCGCGCGGCAGGCTCTACGTATCAGCCCGGAGGGCCTCGCCGCCGCCGGGTTGTTGATTGCCGGTATCGCCAGTGTCATTGCCGGGTTGTTTGGCGATGCACCCTTCACCGGGCAGTGGCTGTTCCTTGGCGGCAGTGAAACCGAGAAAGGCCTGCCGGTAAGCAGCATACTGCTGTTCGATGTGGGCATATACCTGTCTGTACTCGGGGCCGTGCTGACACTCGTATTCGCACTCGAGGAGAATGATTGAAATGGAAACAGCCCTCGCCATACTGGTGGGCATACTCGTTGCCACCGGTGTTTACCTGATGCTGGCACGCAACCTCCTCCGTTACCTGTTCGGGCTGGTGCTGCTCAGTAACGCCGCGAACCTGGCGATTCTCGCTGCTGGCCGCCTGACCCGCGCAACCCCGCCGCTCGTTCCTCCGGGCATGATGGAACCACCGCTGCCGGTCGCCAATCCGCTGCCGCAGGCCCTGATACTGACCGCCATCGTGATCGGCTTCGGCCTGCTCGCGTTTGCGCTCGCATTGCTGACACGCAGCTACCAGCAATTCCAGACCCTGGACTCGGACCAGATACGCGAGGCCGAGCCGGTAAAGGAAAAGAAAATGGAAGAGGCTCAGGGTTAATACATACGTGAGCTGGATACTGGCACTACCTTTCCTGATTCCGATTCTGGCGGCGATGGTCGCCTACCTCGGGCGCAAGCATGAAAACACCGGGCGACTGGTTTCGGTGTTCAGCTGCCTGTTGCTGTTCGGCGTGACATTGCTGATTCTGGCAATGGTGGAGTCCGGCGGTGTGCGTGTTGCGCAAATGGGTAACTGGTCCGCACCGTTTGGCATCACCCTCGTGGCCGACCGCCTGAGCGCAATCATGCTCCTGGTCAGTGCGACCATTGGCCTCGCGGTGGCGATATTCGGGCTTGCTGAAATCGATCGCGAACGTGAACTGCTCGGCTATCACTGCTTTTACCAGCTTCTGCTCGCGGGTGTCTGCGGCAGCTTTGTGACCGGCGATCTGTTTAACCTGTATGTCTGGTTCGAGGTCATGCTGATTGCCTCGTTCGCCCTGCTGGTGCTCGGCAATACGCCGGTGCAGCTGGACGGCGGCACGAAATATGTTGCCATGAACCTGGTGTCGACCCTGCTGATGCTGACCGGTATCGGTTTGCTATATGGCCTGACCGGCACACTCAACATGGCGGAGTTACACCGTGAACTGGCAGTAATGGACGCGCCTGTCGCCATGGATCTGCTGCGTGTACTTTTTATCTGTGCCTTCGGCATCAAGGCCGCCATCTTCCCGCTCTTTTTCTGGCTGCCGGCTTCCTACCATGCGCCGCCACTGCCGGTGACTGCCGTATTCGCCGGTCTGCTAACAAAGGTCGGCGTCTACGCACTCATCCGCACCTTTACCCTTTTGTTTCCGGCCGGTGATGGTTTTGGACACGAACTACTGCTGGCGGTTGCCCTGCTCACAATGGTGACGGGCGTGCTGGGCGCAGCCGCACAATATGAGTTCAGGAAGATCCTGTCCTTCCATATCGTCAGCCAGATCGGATTCCTGGTGCTGGGTTTGGCACTGAACAGCCCACTAGCGCTGGCCGGTGCGATTTTTTACATGGTTCACAATATTGTGGCCAAAACGAATCTGTTCCTGATATGTGGCACTGCGGGCCGTTTGACCGGCAGCTATGAACTCCGGGAGATTGGCGGGCTGTATCGCGCTGCGCCTATTCTTGCCGCATTGTTTTTTATTGCCGCTTTCAGTCTTGCGGGCTTTCCACCGCTCTCCGGGTTCTGGGCAAAGTTCCTGCTGATCAAATCGAGCCTCGAACAGGCTGCCTACTGGGTTTGCGCGATTGCGCTGTTAACCGGGTTGCTGACCCTGTTTTCCATGAGCAAGATCTGGGCCGAGGCCTTCTGGAAACCGCACCCGGCTGCCGGTGATTACTCACTCGGGAAACTGCGCCCCTCTGTGCGCGCAATGCACCTGGGACCGATTGTGGTGCTTGCGCTGATTACCCTGTCGCTCGGCCTGCTGCCGGAACCGTTTATCGAATTTTCCCTGCTGGCAGCACGGGACCTGCTGGAACCAGCAGAGTATGTGACGGCCGTGCTCGGCACTTATGCAAAATGACTGACCGGGAGGCGGACATTTGAACCTTTTCCTACTGAACACGCTCCTCGCCATCGCCTGGTCGGCACTGACCGGCAGTGCCTCCCTGATGAATTTTCTGGTGGGTTTCATCATCGGCTATGCGGCCCTGCAGGTTTCCAACTTCCAGTCCGCGCGCGAGAAATACTTTCGCCGGGTACCGAAAACCATTTCCCTTTCGGTGTTTTTCCTGCGTGAACTCGTACTGTCCAGCTTGCGCGTGGCCCAGGAAGTACTGTCCCCGAAAATGCTGAGTACACCACGCATCATGCGGGTTCCCCTGGAAATCCGCGACCCCAACCAGATACTGGTACTGACCAGCCTTATATCCCTCACGCCCGGGACCCTGGTGCTGGACGTCACCCCGGAAAACGATGCGATGATCGTGCATACGATGTTCGTGGAGGACCCGGAGGCGTTCCGCAGGGAGATCCGCGAGGGATTCGAATACCGGGTGCGGGAGGCCATGTCCTGATGCCTGAAGTGAACCTCGCAGAACAGTCCCTGTTACTCGGTTATGCCATCCGCGCGGCATCCTGGCTGATGCTGGCCGCGCTCGTGCTCTGCATCCTCAGGATCGCGCGCGGGCCCACACTAGCCGATCGCGTGGTGGCACTCGACATCCTGAATATTCTGGCGGTTGCCTATTGCGCGCTGTTGACGGTGACATCGGGCCGGGCAGTTTATCTGGACGCAGGCATTGCGCTGGCACTGGTCGCATTCCTGGTTACCGTGGCATTTGCCAAGTTCATCGAGCGGACGGGCATCGATACCCGAAACCGGTCAGCGGAGGAGAAGCGCGATGCTGAGTGAGATTCTGACCATCGTATTGTTGATTGCCGGGAGCTTCTTTGGCTTCACTGCCGCGCTCGGACTGATCCGCATGCCGGACATCTACACGCGCATGAGCACCTCGGGAAAAGCCGCAACGCTGTGTTGCGGACTACTTCTGGCTGCAGTGGCATTCCTGTTTGAAGATATTCAGATTACCGCAAAAGCGGTGATCGCCATCCTGTTCCTGTTAATCACGGTACCGGTAGGTGCCCATGTGATTGGTCGGGCAGCCTACCGTGAACAGGTCAAGTCGTGGGAGGGAACCAAGACGGATGGCGAGGAGTGAAGCTGAATCCGGAGTGACCCAGTCTACGCTTTCTTTACAAACTGCGACTTGAGCATCATGTCGCCCGCACCATCCATCTTGCAGTCGATATCGTGGTCACCGTCGACAAAGCGCTTGATCGTGGCTTTGGTGCCAATCTTCAGGACCTGTGAGGATCCCTTGACCTTCAGGTCCTTGATCAGGGTGACCTTGTCACCCTCGCTGAGCTGCGTGCCGTTTGCATCCTTCACGAGCAAGGCATCTTCGTCCTGCTCGGGTTCTGCCGGATTCCATTCATGCGCACACTCCGGGCAGATCAATAGCGCCTGGTCCTGGTAGACATATTCAGAGCCGCACTTAGGGCATGGCGGTAAATTCGAGCTCATAACATTCTCACTAGATTCAACTGTAAACGCCTGATAACGCACGGCGGCAGCCATACAAGAGATGGCACATTGTAAGGCCAAATGACCCAGGATCTCTCAGCTCCGCTGTTTTCATCCCCAGCACAACATACTGCAAGCTAACTTGGCATTTTGTTCCGCCAACAGGGTGAATATGGAATTTTTTTGCTTCCTTTCTCCATAAGCCGGAACCTCTTGCATATTTTTTGTACAGCTGGCATTGTGCCGCGCCCACGGAGTTAATCCCACAAGGGCGATTCACTAACGAGGTACCCGATGAGCTTCCCAAAATTGCTACTGGCTTGCGCAACCGGCCTGGTTACCACAGGCGCACAGGCGAAAATGCTCTGGCAGGACAACAGCCTGAGCGCCCTGAGCGGCGACGACTACAAAGTTCATTACAGCCTGGGTACCGACGACTCCAGCCGCAGCGTCATCACCTTCGAGCACGTCAGTGGCCACAGCTGGGGTGACGTGTTCATGTTCGCGGACTACCTCAAGTCCAGCGATGATTCCGAAGAACTCTACACAGAAATCTCCCCGCGCCTGAGCCTCGGCAAGCTCGGCGGCAAGGAGCTGTCCTGGGGACCGGTGAAAGACGTGCTGGTGGCGGGCACCATCGAGCTGGGCAACTTTGAAGATCCGGACCGCCTCACCGCCACCGGACCACACTTTATGAACACCCTCACCGGTGTCGGCTTCGACCTGCAGGTACCGGGTTTCGCGTTCGTCCAGGCAAACGTTTACCACCGCAACAACGAAGACAAGGCCAACAATGAGCAACTGACCCTGGTGTGGGCAGCGCCGTTCAAGCTGGGCACTGCAGAATTTGTCTACGACGGCTTTATCGACTGGGCCAGCGCGGCCAGAGATGCTCACCCCAGCCTGAACTTCACTTCCCAGCTGAAGTGGGATGTCGGCGCAAACTGGGGCAAGCCCAAGTCACTGTACGCCGGCCTTGAGTATGTTCACTGGAACGACAAGTTCGGTATCAAGGATGGCACCTTCGGTATCGACTCCAATGAGCGGAACCTGAACCTGTTGGTGAAATACCACTTTTAAGGTCACGCGCCCTCTTTAAAGGTCCCCCTATTCAAAGGTGCGCCTTCTTTTGAGCGTCACGTCCTGCCCTAAAACCCCCGCCCTCAGGCAGGGGTTTTTGAGAAACCCAACTTTCTGGCCGCAATCGCATCCACACAAAGGCTTCCGCCAGAGCCTGCCTGGCGTCCAAATCCCTATTCCAACAGAAATCTGTGAATCAATCCGCCAGTTGGAATGACGATGCCAGTAATATCGATCATTCGACCAACAGAGCAGTCCTCATCTATAGGGAAATATCATGCGGATCAACAAGAGGTTAAAGGGTTTTGCGCTTGGCGCAACATTCACATTAACAGCCACCGGTAGCATGGCGAACGTCAGCGAAGATAAGGACGTCCAGGCTGGAATTGCCCTGGCCGACGCCTGGCTACAGACACAACTTGAGTATGATGGTGTACCAGGGGCTTCCTTTGCGATCGTTTCCGACCAGGAAGTAATTTGGTCAAAAGGGTTCGGCTACGCAAACCTCGCGGATAAAGTGCCAGCCACCCCGGAAACCAAGTACAGCATCTGCTCAGTTTCAAAACTTTTCACCAGCATCGGCGTGATGCAATTGCGGGATGAGGGCAAGCTTTCCATTGATGAGCCGCTAAAGGAGATTCTCCCCTGGTTTGAAATACCGGATCACTCTGATTCCGAAGAGGCCGTAAACCTGCGCAACATCCTGTCCCACGTGGCCGGCCTACCCCGTGAAGCAATCACGCCCTACTGGACAGAGGTCAACTTCCCCAGCCGGCAGACGCTGCAGGAAGGCGTAGCAAACCAGGAACCACTTTATCGCCCGTACCAGCATTTCCAGTATTCCAATCTCGGGATGAGCCTTGCCGGAGAGGCCATTGAAGCCGCGTCTGGTGAACCCTATGCAGCGTACATCCAATCTCGAATCCTGAATCCGCTGGGAATGCGTAATACATCCACCGATCTTCCGGTATCCGAATACGGGGGCAACTTCTCTGCGGGCTACATGCTCCGTGATAGCTCAGGCGTTAGGAAGGCTGTAGGACAATATACGACGAATGGTATCGCGCCGGCCGCCGGCTTTGCCTCAAGCGTCAATGACCTTGCAAAATTTGCCAGCTGGCAGTTTCGTCTACTGGAAAAAGGCGGCACCGAGATTCTCAAGTCCACAACCTTGCGGGAAATGCAGCGTATCCACTGGAAAGACCCAGATGGAAAAGGCGCGACCTGGGGTCTTGGTTTCGCATTCAGCGACATAGACGGTAAATCATTCATTGGCCATAACGGTTATTGCCCAGGCTACCGGACGGTGTTTCTCACCCGCCCGAAAGACAAGCTGGCTGTTATCGGGATGGTCAATGTGAATGATGTGAATCCTTCAACTCTGGCGAAGGGGGTTATTTCACTGGTTTCTCCGGCAATTTCTGCGGCACAGAAAAAGCAGGAAAATGATAAAGACACCTCTGTTATCGAATCCCCGGACGCGCAATTATTGACCATGTACACCGGTATTTATGGCCTGTCAGATTGGCCTGTTCGCCTGGCGATCGCCGAGACTTCCAAGGGCCTAAAGGGAATCAGCTTGTTTGCCGAGAACCCGAACCGACGTCCCCTCATGCTCAAGCATGAGGAAGACAACGTTTTCCGGGTACTCTCCAAGGAAGGCGACAATCTATATACAGTCCACTTCGACATGGATGACAACGGCCGGGCGGTGAGGTTTTGGCAGCATGGCCAATACTGGGACAGGACTCAATAGACGTCGACCGGAGACTGGAAGCGGGCGCCTAGACGCCCGCTTCCATCCGATTTAAGAAAGGTACTCTTCCAGGTCATCGGCCCCACCAATCCGCCGGCCATCGATATAAACCTGCGGCGTAGTGCCCTGCCCCGTCACGGCCTGCAGGGTCGAATAGCTAAGCCCGTGCCCGGACAGGCTGATTTCCTCGAACCCGATCCCGTGCTCGCGCAGCAACGCCTTTGCCCTGGCACAATGCGGGCAACCCAGCTTGGTAAAGACGGCAACGCGCTTCGGTTGCGTTGCATTGGGGTTGAGGTAGTTCAGCATGGTATCTGCATCGGATACCTTGAAGGGATCGCCCGGCTCTTCCGGCTCAATAAACATCTTTTCAATCTTGCCGTCGTTCACCAGCATCGAATAACGCCAGGAGCGCTTGCCAAAACCGATATCGCTCTTGTCCACCAGCATACCCATGCCCTCGCTGAAGGCGCCGTTGCCGTCCGCAAGGAACTCGATATTGCCGGCATGCTGGTCTCCACACCAGGACTCCATGACGAAACCGTCATTGACGGAGAGGCAGTAAATGGCATCTACGCCCTCCGCCTTGAACACCGGCGCCAGCTCGTTATATCGCGGCAGGTGAGTGGAGGAACAGGTTGGGGTAAATGCTCCCGGCAACGCGAACAGCACCACCTTGCGCCCTTTGAAGATTTCATCGCTGGTGAGTTTCTGCCAGTCGTTGTCCTTGCGATTAATAAAGGTCACCTGCGGGACCATTTCACCTTCTTTATTTGCCAGCATTGTGGCCTCCTCCGATCGATCGATTTTGAGAAAATGTAGTCATATGTTGCGCAGCCGACCAGCTCACCGGTCTAAATCTGCAGCAATACCAGCGCAAAACACAGCAGGAACCCTACTATTGGTACCCACAACGGAAAACAGATCAGGCCGGCATCCGCGGCATCCCCGCGCAGCTTGATCCGTATCAGGGAAATGTTCACCAGGCAGAAGACCACCAGCATAATGAAGCTGGTGGCCTTGGCCAGCACGGTCAACGGGAACCACAGCGCCAGCGCCAGTATGATTACCCCCACCAAAATGGTGGCTAATACAGGCGTATGGGTTTTGGGATGAATGCGGGCAAAGGCCTGCGGGGCCAGATCGCGTTTGGCCATGCCGTACAGGAGGCGCGAAGCCATGATGATCTGGACCAGTGCTCCGTTTACCACTGCAAACATGCTGATCACGCCGATAAACCCCGGTGAATAACCGGCATTTTTCACCATGCTCGCGAGGGGCGCACTGCTTTCTGCCAGCTCTGCTACCGGCATGGTGCGCACTGCCAGGGCGGCGAGTGCCATGTAGAGGAATGTCGAGCAGCAGATGGCGATCAGGATGGCCAGCGGCAGCGCGCGACGGGGGTTTTTGACCTCCTCTGCCACGTTGACCATATCCTCAAAACCGATAAAAGCGTAAAAGGCCAGGAAACTGCCCACCAGCACACCAGCGAGCGCTCCGCGTTCAGGCACTGTGAAGATTTCCCCCCATGCAAGCACGGGTGCACTGTTACGTGTGGCATAAATGACGAACAGTAGCCCCCCCACTTCGATCAGCGTGATCAGGGTGACCGTCAGTGCAGACTGGTTGATCCCCCACAGTGCGATCAGGGTCAACAGCACAATCAGCCCGGTGATCGCCAGGAAGCCGGGCACCTGCACAAAAATTTCCAGATACCCGACAAACCCGTTGGCGATCGTGGCGGCAGAGACAATCCCGGTAGCGGCCACCATCAGGCCAACAAACTGGGTCAGGCGCCGCCTGTGCCAGGCTTCATGGATGTAGGCGGCGGAGCCGGCGCTCGTCGGGACCCGAGAGGAGAACTCTGCGTAGGAGAGCGCAGTAAAAGCGGCGATCAAACCCGCCAGCAGGAAGGCATAAGGCAGTTGCGCCCCGGCTTCCGCGCCGACTTTGCCAACCAGAACATAGACCCCGGCACCGATGATGGTGCCAATGCCATAGAAGCTGATCACCGGCAGTGACAAGGATCGCTTCAGGGCAACAGGTTCAGCCATTTAGTTTCCCAAGTATTTTTATGATCTGTACATTCATTCACCATTATCCACATCAGGCCGGTGTCGCCCTTGATCCCGCTCACTTTTCGGCCAGAAAGTGCCTGCGTCGACTCCGCCAGCGATTCGTGTCAAAGTAGCCGCCGAATTAAACATCGAACCTGACAGAGGCACTGAGACATGCGAACCAAGCTGCACAGCCCCCTGATTCCAAGCCTGCTGGCACTGGCAATCCTGACCGGATGCCAGGGCGAGAAGGCACCTGACGCGGGTAAAAAAGCACCCGAAGCACAAAAGCAGGCCGTTACTGAGACGATAGCAAATGACGCTAAAAGCGCGGCGGACCCCGCCGCCGAGGCCGCACGCCTGACCAAATGGCTGGATGCGAAATACGAAGAAAAGCTGCAGTTCAGCCCCATGTCCCTGAGCTACCTGGGCCGCAAGGAACAGTACGACAAGATCGATGACATGAGCGAAGCGGCGGAAGAGCGCGAACTGGACTGGTTCGGCAAGACGGTAACCGAGCTGAAAACCAGCTTCGATTACGACAAGCTGCCCCCGGCTGCGCAGGAATCCTACGACCTGTGGGTATTCCAGTACGAGCAGGCCCGCGCCAATCACGCGTTCAAGCGCCATGGCTACTTCGCCAACGAGCTGCGCGGCGCCGAGTCTGCCCTGCCTTCCTTCCTGATCAGTATCCACAAGGTCGATACTCTGGAAGACATGCAGGCCTATATCTCCCGTATCGAAGGCATCGCCCGCGGCATGGGCCAGATCCATGAGCGCGCCAAGCTTTCCGCTGCTGAAGGCGTGCGCCCGCCGCAGTTTATCTACGACCTGGCGCAGCAGCGCGCCCAGAAAGTGATTACCGGTGCACCGTTTGGCGGTGAGGGCGAAGCCCCGCTTTTCAAGGACGCGAAGGGCAAGATCAAGACCCTGCAGGAAGCCGGCAAGATCGACGAGAAGACTGCCGCCGAGCTGGAGGCTGCCGCCAGCGCCGCGCTTACTGATAAGTTCAAGCCGGTGTACGAAGAGTTTATCGCCTGGCTGAAAGCCGACCGCGAAAATGCCGACGAAGCGCCCCGCGGAGTGCTGGCATTGCCGGAAGGCGAAGCCTACTACAAGAATCGCCTGGCCAACTACACCACCCTCGACCTGAGCGCGGACGAGGTACACCAGATCGGCCTGGATGAGGTTGCCCGCATCCAGAAGGAAATGGAAGCCATTCGCGAGCAGGTGAAGTTTGATGGTGACCTGCAGAAGTTCTTCAGCTTTATCCGCGATGACGAACAATTCTACTACCCGAACACCGATGAGGGCCGTGAAGGTTACCTTTCCGACACCCGCGCATTCCTCGCCGAAATCGAGAAGAAACTGCCGGAGTACTTCGGCATCCTGCCCAAGGCCAAACTCGAAGTGAAGCGCGTAGAACCCTTCCGCGAAGTCGACGGCGGTGCCCAGCACTACCAGGGCGGCACACCGGATGGCTCCCGCCCGGGCGTCTACTACGTGCATATGTCCGATATGAGCGCCTACTCCAAGAACGACATGGAAACCACGGCCTACCACGAAGGTAGCCCCGGCCACCATATGCAGATCTCGATCGCGCAGGAACTGGAAGGCATCCCGCAGTTCCGCACCCAGGCGGGCTTTGGTGCCTACATCGAGGGCTGGGCGCTGTACTCCGAAATGCTCGCCAAGGAAATGGGCCAGTTCACTGATCCCTACAAGGACTTCGGTCGCCTGACCGCGGAAATCTGGCGTGCCGCACGCCTGGTGGTAGACACCGGCCTTCACGCCAAAGGCTGGACCCAGAACCAGGCCGTAGAGTACTTCCTGCAGAATGCACCGATCCCTGAGAGCGCGGTGCGCTCGGAAGTGCGCCGTTACCTGACCTACCCGGGACAGGCGACTTCCTACAAGATCGGTATGCTCAAGATTCTGGAACTGCGCGAAAAAGCGAAAGCCGAGCTTGGCGACAAATTCGATATTCGCGGCTTCCACGATACCGTACTCGGTGGCGGCTCCCTGCCACTGCCGATGCTGGAAAAACGCTTGGACCGCTGGATCGAGAGCGTCAAGCAGTCCTGATCGGCAGACCGTTAGCGCCATGCGTAAACCCCGGCTCGCAAGAGTCGGGGTTTTTTATTGCCCGACGGCGGGCCCACAATTCGACTAATCCGGCCAATCGTGCAAAAGTTATCCCCGAGTTTCTGACAGGGCCCGAAAGAGGCCAAGAAACAGGAAATATGAAAGCAAGAATGAAAAGGAGAATAAAAAGAAATATGAAAAGGAACATACGAACCAAACAAGCCATTTCCCTGATCCCCGGCATTCTGGCCCTGGCCGTTCTGAGTGGCTGTCAGGGGGACAAGGCACCGGGCATAGATGCAGAACAGGCAACAAAAGCCCAGAACGACGTGGCGGCCGACGATGCCGCAGTTAAAGACCCCACCGCAGAGGCCGAGCGCCTGACCGAATGGCTGGATGCAAAATACGAGGAAAAGCTGCAGTTCAGCCCGATGAAGCTAAGTCGCCTCGGTCGCAAAGCACTGTATGACCAGATCGACGATATGAGCGAGGAGGCGGCGGCCGGGCAGTTGCAGTGGTTTGGCAAAACTGTCGCGGAACTCAAGGCCAGCTTCGACTATGATCGGCTCCCGCCCCTGGCACAGGAATCCTACGACCTTTGGGTATTCGAATACGAGCGCGACAAGGCCAACGACGCCTTCCGGCGCCACCGCTACTTTGCCAACGAATTAGGTGGCCCGGAATCATCTCTACCGTCATTCCTGATTAGCATCCACAAGGTGGAGAGTGTTGAAGACATGCAGGCCTACATTGCCCGTATTGCCGGAATCGGCCGCGCCATCACCCAGTTGCACGAACGGGCCAAACTCTCCGCCGCAGATGGTGTGCGCCCGCCGCAGTTTATCTACGATCTGGCACAGCAGCGTGCCCAGAAAGTGATTACCGGCGCACCGTTCAATGGTGAAGGTGAAGCTCCGCTGTTCAGGGATGCGAAGGGCAAGATCAAGGCCCTGCAGGAGGCCGGCAAGATCGATGAAGAGGCCGCTGCCGAGCTGGAAGCTGCCGCCAGCACCGCACTTACTGGAACATTCGAGCCTGCGTATGATGCCTACATTGCCTGGTTGAAAAGCGACAAGGGAAATGCGGATGTCGAGCCCCGCGGTGTATCGGCGCTGCCCGATGGCGAGGCCTACTATAAAAACCGCCTCGCCAATCACACCACCCTCGATATCAGTGCAGATGCCGTGCACCAGATGGGACTCGATGAAGTTGCCCGTATCCACAAGGAGATGGAAACCATCAAGCAGGCTGCCGGTTTTGAAGGCACCCTGCAGGATTTCTTCACCTATATCCGTGACGACAAGTCGCTTTACTTCCCGAACACTGACGCAGGACGCGAAGGCTACCTGTCAGATACCCGTGGTTTCCTCGCGGAAATCGAGGAAAAGCTACCCGAGTATTTCGGCATTCTGCCCAAAGCCAAACTCGAGGTACAAAGGGTGGAGAAATTCCGAGAGGTTGATGGCGGTGCGGCGCACTACCGGGCCGGGACACCAGATGGCTCACGCCCCGGCACCTATTACATACATATGTCTGACATGGGGGCCTACTCCAAGACCAAAATGGAAACCACGGCCTATCACGAGGGAAGCCCCGGCCACCATATGCAGATCTCCATTGCACAGGAGCTGGAAGGCATCCCGCAATTCCGAACCCAGGCCGGCTTCGGTGCCTACATAGAAGGCTGGGCCCTGTACTCCGAACAGCTGGCCAAGGAGATGGGGCAATTCGAAAATATCCTGATGGATTTCGGCCGCCTCAACTCGGAAGTCTGGCGCGCAGCTCGCCTGGTAGTGGACTCAGGCCTGCATGCAAAGGGCTGGAGCCAGAAGCAGACCGAAGACTACCTTCTCCAAAACACCGCCATCCCGGCCAGTGCAATCCGCTCTGAAGTACGGCGCTACCTGACCATTCCGGGCCAGGCTACGTCCTACAAGAGCGGTATGCTGAAGATCCTGGAATTGCGCGAAAAAGCGAAAGGCGAGCTTGGCGAAAAATTCGATATTCGCGGCTTCCACGATACCGTACTCGGTGGTGGTTCCCTCCCCCTGCCCATGCTGGAGAAGCGCGTGGAGCACTGGATTAGGGAACAGAAAGACGCCGCCTGACAGAAGGCTGCTGAAGTGGGAGGCTCCAGTATCGCACTGGTGCCTTCCTGAAAGCCCCATCGAGCAGTTGCGGCACCCTATTCAAGGAGTGCTGCCACCTCATCCCGCGGAATCCTGTCCTGACGGATGTTGAACAGGTGCTGTTCGCCACCCAGTTTGACCTGCAACGTCAGAATCGCCGGGTCTTTGCGACTGGCGTTGCGCATATCCAGCGCAATAAAACCACCCTGTACTTCCCCTGCGGGTATCATCCGGTCACCAAATATCATTCGCGGAGCCGGCACGGTCTTCCGGTAAGTTATTTTCCGGAATGTCTTGTTGAACGGGTTATCGCCTCCCGGCGATCCCACATAGTACTCTGGAAAATACTTGTAATAGTGGAGAATACCGCTCGTCGACTGCGCGCCGTTCTCACCATTTATCGCGCGTGCCCCGGAACCCAGTTCATTCGATTGCAATAACATTCCCCCAACCCCACCCCGGTTTGCATAAGCGACGTCCTGCAGTGCAGTATCAAAATACAGAGGAGATGAAACCGGCGTGTGATTGGTGTAGTACGTTACGCTCAGGATCTTGCGGGTAGTCTTGGCTTCCCGCCAGAGATTCACTTCATCCTGGGACATCAGTGGAATGCTTACCCTTTCGTTTGCATTATGAAGAAAGCCCCGCACATCCGCTCTGTCGAGCAGGAGATCTTCTGTACCGCCGTTAAAAGCCCAGAAGCGCAGGAACAGCGCCTCTGCTTCCGCATCATAGATAATCTCATCGGTAGACAACGCGAGCAGGTGCCGCCCCTCGGAAAATATTACCGGCTGCCCGTAAACCTCCTTAACTACCTGCTCACCCGTGGCCACTGGGGTATTGGAATAAATCGCAGGAGCGGAGCAACCACCAAGCACCCACGACAGTACCAGTATTTGGACTATTTGTTTCATTCTTGCAACCGTGCAAAATCTTGCGGGAAGATAATAATTACCCTGTTCCAGCCCGCCGGACTATCGGACTGCAACACAATTTTGATCTTTCGGCACGGGATTCATCCGTTTTGCCCTGTTGATCATTCACACAAGCGAGGAATTTTGACTTATGCGTATTCTTATGGTGCTGACGTCTCACGATAAACTTGGTGGCACTGGTGAAAAGACCGGCTTCTGGCTGGAGGAATTCGCCGCCCCCTACTACACGTTCAAGGATGCCGGCGCACAAATCACTCTGGCCTCTCCCGCTGGCGGGCAGCCGCCGCTGGACCCCAAAAGCGACGAGCCGGAGTACCAGACCCGGGCAACCGTGCGCTTCAACGAGGATTCGGCGAGCAAAGCCGAGCTCGCGAATACGCTCAAATTATCCGAAGTCCAAGCCGAAGACTTTTATGCGGTCTTCTACCCCGGCGGGCATGGTCCACTCTGGGACCTGGCCGAAGATGCGCATTCGATCGGGCTGATAGAAAATATGATCGATGCCGGCAAATATGTTGGAGCGGTTTGTCATGCTACGGCCGTACTGCGTAATGTGCGTCAGCCCGATGGCACCCTGTTTGTGAACGGGCGCTCGATCACCGGCTTCAGTAATGCCGAGGAAGAGGCCGTTGGCCTCACCAAAATCGTTCCGTTTCTGCTTGAGGATGATCTGAGAGCACGCGGCGCCAACTTTTCCACTGGCCCAGACTGGAGCGTACACGTGGTCGACGATGGCCACCTCATCACCGGCCAGAACCCGGCTTCATCGGAGAAAGCCGCCGAGATCCTGCTGGAGAAACTGGGGGCCGCCTGATCCGGCAAACGCGACTACCGCCACTGATTCGGTCAGAACCGGGCATTTATTTCAGCAGGTGATTCCTCTAGAGTACGCCTCCTTACAAGGCGCAATTTTTACCAGCGGATTCGGTTATGCGTACGGCAATCAGGACCAAAGAAATCAAGGCCATCCCGGCACTGCCAACAGTGCTGGTGCGGGCCGCCCTCACCCGCAAGCAAAGCCAGGGCGTGGCCGAATTCCAGCCACTGCAACTGGAAGTGCAGGGGGCCCTGGCGGACCCGACAAAGCTGGCCCGGTTCCGCAAGGTCTGTGACCTGCCGGAAACAGGCTTCCTGCCCGTTACCTATCCCCAGGTGATGGCATTCCCCCTGCACCTGCAGTTGATGCTGGAACCCGAGTTCCCCTTCTCCCCGATCGGGGCCGTTCACCTGCGTAACCGCATCGAGCAACATCGTGCAATCGGCGTGGAAGAAGCGCTGGATTTCCAGGTAAAGATGGGCGATGCGCGCCAGGTTGCCAAGGGCTATGAAATTGACCTCATCACCGAGGCACGCAGCCGTAATGAGCTGGTCTGGGAGGCCGTCAGCGTCATCCTGGTACGCAAGGGCGGCAGCGGCGCCAGGCAATCACGCCCGTCGCAGAAGGAAGAAACGTTTGAGTACAGCGTAGACTGGGACCTGCCGGCGACGCTCGGGCGCGAATACGCGTCTGCCTCCGGGGACTACAACCCGATTCACCTGTTCCCGCTCACCGCCAAATTAATGGGCTTCCGTCGCCACATCATCCACGGGATGTGGAGCAAGAGCCGTATTCTTGCTGCACTCATGCCGCGCAATTACGAGGGTGCGGTAACTGCGGAAGTCACCTTCAAGCTGCCAGTCTACCTGCCTGGCAAAGTCAGGTTCATGTACCGCGGCGAGTCCGGGGCTTTCGAGTTTGCCTTGAAGGACGGCAAGGGGCGCAAACCGCACCTTAGCGGCTCGCTCAACTTTACGGCTCCCTCACAGGAGTAACCAGCCTAAACTCCGGGGCAGCGGATATCCCTAGGCCAGGGCCCCGGATTCCTCACCGGGATTCTCGCCTTCGCTGCCCGCGTTTTCGTCATCGTCACCACTGCCCGCTTCCGTATCGGACTCAGCATGCAGGCGCTGTAGCGTCTTGATTGCCTTGAACCACTGCTGCGAAAGTTGCTGTATGCGGGCCAGCAGGTCGATGGCCGACATCATTTCATTGATCTGCAGGCGCGAGGCAGTCCCAGCCATCAGCAATTCGGCTTTCAGCTGGTCGTGCACTTCCTGTACATGGTAGAACTGCTCGTCAAAACCCTCGAGTGTCTCGAAATCCTGCTCGAACAGGTGCACGCCCATCAGGTCCTCAACCAGCTTGCAGAAAGCGTCCAGGTTGTAATCCAGCACTTCACTGTGCAGGTTACCCAGTGCCTTGCGCTTCTTGGCAATGCTCAGGGAAAGGTTGGCACAGGTCACCAGGTACTGGTCTACCCGCATCAGGCTGGCGAGCTGACGTGTGACGCCCTCGCCCAGAGAGCCCCGCTCCAGGCGCACCACAAAGCGCGTGACGGAACCCGACAGGCGCTGGATCACGCCCACCTCTACACCAATACGGGGAATATCCGCCTGGGCCGGGTTCATCGCCTTGCCCGCCACCGCAGCAACTTTTTCCCCGATGGACTTGAGCTCCATTACCAGCGCATTCACCGCCAGCACAGGCGTAACGGCAATCGTCTTGTCCAGGTAACGCGGATTGGACTCCACCTCTTCATACGTTACGAAGCGGGTCTCTAGGAACCTGGCCAGGCGATCATTGAGCGGAAACACCAGCAACACGCCGAGCACATTGAATACCGTATGGAACAGGGCCAGCCGCACACCAGGTGAGGCCTCCATTTCCAGCGCGGTACCGATGTGGTCGACCATATAGAAGATCAGGGGCAGGATGAGCAGCGCAACAATGGCCGTACCCACGTTGAACAACACCTGGGCAAAGGCAACGCGCTTGGCATTGGAGGTCGCTCCAATGGCTGATAGCACCGCCGTCGATGTGGTGCCAACGTTTGCCCCTATCACCATGGCCGCCGCGGCATGGAGCCCAACGACACCGGTGGAGGCCGCAGTAATCACGAGCGCGATTGCCGCACTCGAAGACTGTGTCAGCACCGTCATGGCGATGCCAAGGAACAGAAAAATTACTATGCCGCGCACGCCCTCGGCACCAAAGCTCGCCAGGTTAAGGGATTCCACCACGCCCTCGAAAGCGGTCTTGAGCACGTCCACGCCGACAAAGAACAGCCCGAATCCCACCAGCGCCAGGCCAATCGCGGCACGCCTCGTATCACGGCCCGTCAGGCGTAACAGCATGCCGATACCGATCATCGGCAGGGCGAACGCCTGGATATTGACCTTGAAGCCAACCAGCGCCACCAGCCAGCCGGTCATGGTCGTACCGATGTTGGCGCCGTAAATAATCCCCAACGCCTTGCGCATGCCGATCAGGCCGGCATTGACGAAGCCAATGGAAGCGACGGTAACGGCACTGGAGGACTGTACGATGGCCGTCATCATCAGGCCGGAGAAAACGCCCCTGAGCGGAGTTCTGGTCCATTCGGAGAGTATCTTGCGCAGTGATTCGCCTGCTGCCTGACGCAGGCCATCGGTCATCATGCTTACGGCCAGCAGAAACAGCCCCAGGCCGCCGAGTATCATCCCGGTTACAGTAAATGCTTCGGTCCCGGTCATTCCTGTTTTTTACTTCTTACTATCAGTTCCACGCCTGACCAAACTCCTTCTTGCGATCAGTCCCTTTCCACGATCCTGTGTGTACCCTTGATTGCCGCAGCCTTCTGCCGAATGCCCTCGGCATCAAATGAATCCACGCGAATCACATCGTACAACGCCGTCAGAGCCTCTACCATCTGGGCCCTGTCCTCGCGATCCAGTATCTTGTTGTCGATGGCCCAATCCACCAGCGCCTCGCGCTCGTGGCCCATCAGCATTGCAATGCCATCCAGCTCGTCGGGATCCCGTTTGCGGATGGCATTGTGCAACTCTTCCCGCTGGGCCTGTGTCTGATTGGCAAGGGTATAGGCATTAAGTAGCCTCCCAAGCGCATCGTTCGGGTCATCGGACTGATAAACCCCGCGGGTGATGCGATCGCGCACATCACTGTCGTCCACGATCAGCCTGGCAACCTTCGCGCCCAGCTTGTCATCAGGCTTGCGCAAATAGCCGCTGCCCCAGGGCATAATGAGTATTTTCAGGGGCCAGCGCAAAGCAGCCACCGGGAAATTGTCGATGGCGCGGCGCATGCGGTTCTGGCAATCGTTGAGGCAACGCATCAGGCTCCATTCCACCAGCGGGCGATGGGCCTCCGGGTAGTCCTCCTCATGCCATTGCTTGATCACTGCGGAGGCGTAATAGAGGCCGACCAGGCAATCCGCCATCCGCCCCGACAGGCGCTGGCGCGCCTTGAGGCCGCCGCCAATACTGAACAGGCTGACTTCTGTCATTAGCGAGAAGGCCGCGGAAAAACGATTCAGCTGGCGATAGTAGGAACGGATCTTGCCCTTGCGCGGCGCCTCGGAGAAATGGCCACGGGTCAGTGCCAATACGAAAGCGCGAATTCCGTTGCCCACAGAGTGGGCTGCATGGCGATAGAAGACCCGGTCGAACTGCTCTACCGCACGGGCTTCATCCTGCTGTTCGGCGGCCTCGACTTCCTCCAGTACATAAGGGTGGCAACGGATAGCACCCTGACCAAAGACCATCAAACTCCTGGTAAGAATGTTGGCGCCTTCCACCGTGATACCGATTGGTACCGCCTGATAGGCCCGGGCAATAAAGTTACGCGGGCCGGTGATCACGCCACGCCCCGCCACCACGTCCATGGTGTGATTGACGATGATGCGCATCAGGTCGGTATTGCGATACTTCAGCAATGCGGACGGCACCGAGGGCCGTACTCCCCGATCCAGCATCGAGGCCGTCAGCAGGCGCGCCGCATCCATCATGTAGGTGAAACCCGCAACCGGTTCCAGCGCCTCCTGAATCCCCTCGAACTGGCTGATGGAACGGCCGAACTGTTCGCGCACTTTTGCATAGGCACCGGCAGACAGGCTGCAGAACTTGCCAGAACCCGTTGCCAGCGCGGGCAGCGAAATAGAGCGGCCCACGGACAGGCACTCCATCAGCATCATCCAGCCCTTGCCCAGCATCGGCTGGCCGCCAATCACCTGCTCCATGGGGATAAAGACGTCGCTACCCCAGGTGGGCCCATTCATAAATGGCGTATTCATTGGCAGGTGGCGCGGGCCGCTATTCACGCCGTCGAGATCAGACGGCACCATGACACAGGTGACACCAACGTCTTCCTCACCGCCGAGCAGGCCCTCCGGGTCATACACCTTGATGGCAAGGCCGATTAATGTCGCCACCGGCGCCAGCGTGATATAGCGCTTGTTCCAGGTCACCCGCAGCCCGAGGACTTCCTCGCCCTGCCATTCGCCCTTGCACACAATACCCTTGTCCGGAATGGCCCCGGCATCGGAGCCTGCTACCGGTGAGGTCAGTGCAAAACAGGGAATTTCCTCGCCTTTGCTAAGGCGCGGCAGATAGTAACCCTTCTGCTCGTCGGTGCCGTATTCCAGGATCAGCTCGGCCGGCCCCAGTGAATTCGGCACCATGACAGTGACAGCAGTGGACACACTGCGCGTGGAGAGACGCATGACGATTTCGGAATGCGCCACCTCGGAAAAACCCTTGCCGCCAAATTCCTTCGGGATCATCAGGCCAAAGAAGCCCTCATCGGACATGTACTGCCAGACGTCCGCAGGCAAATCCAGGAGCTCATGGGTAATACGCCAGTCATCCACCATTGCGCACAGCGTATTCACCGGGCCGTCGATAAATGCGCGCTCTTCCTCCGAAAGCTGCCCATGGCTGTAGGCATGCAGCTTGTCCCAGTCCGGGCGCCCGGAAATCAGCTCGCCGTCCCAGTCGACGGTGCCGGATTTCAGTGCCTGCCGCTCGGTATCAGAAAGGGCCGGCAGCATGCCGCGGATTTGCGCCAGCAAAGGCTTGCTGATTTTGTCGCGACGCAAATCATTGGGAAACACGAGAATTGCGGCGCCAAACAGCAGCAGTGCAGAAATGAGTAGTGAAAAGAAATGCCAACCATCAAAGGAGACGCCAAGCAGCGTCGCCAGTGCCAGCACAACAAACCCCCGCACGCCACCAACCCCGAGGAAAAGCAGTGTGATGATCGCAAGAAAGAAAAACAGCAGGCTCATGCCAGCCTCCGCAAACTCTGTTTGATAACAAAGCTTACATCAATCGCTTTGCAACGCGTCTATCGGGTTCAACTGGGAAGCTTTTACCGCCGGATAAACACCAAACAGCAAGCCAATACAGGCACAAACGGAAAATGCGAGAAAAATAGCGCCAGCAGACCAGGACACCGCCCAGTTGGCATAGATCGCAATAATCTCGGAAAGCAGCACGCCAAACAGGATACCGAGCATGCCACCGAGAATGGCGACCGTAAAACTCTCCACCATATACTGGTTGCGGATGTCCTTCCGCGTAGCGCCTATGGCGCGCAGCAGGCCAATCTCGCGTGTGCGCTCCAGCACCGTGGCCAGCATGATGTTCATAATGCCAATGCCGCCGACCAGCAGGGATATACCCGCCACGCAAGACATGACGATATTGAAGATCGCCTGGGTCTCCATCTTCTGCGCCATCAGCGCAGCGGGCACCACCAGTGCATAGTCGTCTACACCGTTGTGGCGACGTTTCAGCAGATGATCCACCGCAAGTGCCGCCTCTGAGGCATCAACTTCATCGGCCAGCCGGAAACGCAGTTCGCTGACTTCGCTTGCCAGTTTCTCTGCCGGAAACCGGTGCAGGGCCGTACTGAACGGGATAAAGACCTGGCGTTGCTCACCGCCGAGCTTGACCCCCTGGAAGTCCTTTCCATCGAAAAACGGGGATTCAAGCACACCGACCACCCGGAACCAGAGCCGGTTGATCTTGATCAGCTGGCCGAGCGCCTCACGCTCCCCGAACAGTTGCCGGGCCACGGACGCCCCCAGCACGGCCACCTGTGACGATGCGTTTTCATCGCTGACATCAAGCAGCCTGCCCCCCGCCAGATGAAACTCAGACAGGCGGAAGAACTCCGGGCTGACGCCCTGCGCCGCGGCATCGCTGGTACCAAAATCGCTGTATACGCTGTAGGTTTCTATCCTGCGCCTGACACTGAATGCCTCGATAAAATGCAGGGTCTCAATTGCAGCTTCGCCATCCTGGATACTGAGTCCCGTGGATTTCTTGCGCTGCTCGTAGAGCTCCTCTTCCTCGATATCGCGACTTTCTACAATCAGGTTGTGCAAACCCATTGTCTCGATCATGCGCAGCGCTTCATTCTCGGCACCCTTGCCGATATTCAGCATGGCAATCACAGCACCGACACCAAATATCATACCGAGCAGGGTAAGGAAGGTGCGCAATTTATGCTGGCGCAACTCAGCAAGTGCTTCCTGGACCTGTCCGGCAAACGCGCGCAGATCCTTCGGCAAGTCCGTTAGCTTCATCGTCATCAGTACATGGCTCCGTCCCGCTCAGGCGCAACATCGAACAGGGCGATACGCTCGCCGCCCTGCAGCCCGGAAAGTATTTCCACATGGGTCAGGCTGGGCTTGCCGGGTTCGACTACCCGCTTCTGGAAGCTGCCATCCGCGTACAGGTACACAAAAGGCTTTTCTTCCTCATAAAAAACACTCTGCAGGGGAATGGACAGCTTCTCACTTTCGGGGGATGCAATAATTTCGGCAAGTATCCGGCTTCCGATCTTCACACCCGCTGGATAGGGTTTTTCGATACTGACGGTTACATCGTAATACTTCTGTGGATTGCCACGCTCCCTTGACGCCGGGGAGCCACTGACTTCCTTTACCGTGCCTTTAAATTTTTGCTCCTGCGCCACTTCCAGCCACAGGGAAACCTCCTGGCCAGGTGCCAGCCCCAGCGCATCCTTTTCCAGCACAGCGAGCTTCGCCTGCAACACACTGAGGTCCGGCAGACTGGCAATCTTGTGGCCACGCCAGAGGGAACTTCCCACTCGCGGCTTTTCCCCGCGCCAGTTACGCTGGTAGGTCAGCATACCGTCATGCGGCGCCCGTATTTCCAGGCCGGAAAGGTCCTCATCCAGGCGCACAACCTTGTCGCGATACATCTCCTGCTTCATGCGCAGCACATCCAACTCTCCGGTGGCCTCACTGCCAAAGCGCTGCTCCTTCCAGTCGAGGTGGTCGAGTTTGGTATCCAGGAATTCGATGTTTTCCAGCTCCTCAAGGATTTCCAGGCGACTCCTGATGGTTTCATCCTGCACGGAAAACTGCTCGGTGAAGGTCTTTTCCTCGCCGGTCTGGTACTTGTCCAGCTCGATCCCCCTGAACTCCACCCCAAGCTCGGCATTCTTTTCCAGCAGTTCCTGCTCGGCTATTGCCAGCTTGCCGGTTTCATCCAGGCGCGCCTTCATCATCATTTCGCCATCGAAGCGGGCAATGACATCGCCCTCCTTGACCTGGGTAAATTCCGGAGCCAACCAGGCAACATACTTCTGTCCGTCACCAGCCGCCGGAACTGTGATAACTGTCATTTCTGCAGCTTCTACTTCCCCGGCAGCAGGAACCCGTACACTTTTGCTTGCGATTGCAACGGTGTGCAGGATCGGCTCGCGGGCCTCCTGCTCGCACCCACCCAGTAACACAGCGCTAGCCAAAATGGCACTCAGCGAAATGCACTTCATTCTTCTCGCCCCGCAATCTCCGCATCTGCATTGACCGGCTCTGCCGCCAGAAATTCCACGTTCACCGTCATGCCCGGCCGGAAGGTCTCCGTATCCTGTCGCTCGAGAGATAGCAGCACGTCCACCACGCGGCGATTGTCACCCTTGGACTTGTCACGCACGACGCCACCGATTTTCTCCACCCGTCCCTCCACCGATGACAGCGCATTGCCCTCGAGCACAATCTCCACCGGCTGGCCAATGGCAATACGTCCCAGTTCCGACTCTGCCACCTGGGTAATCACCTGCATCTCGTCGAGAACGGAAACCTTCAGGACCGGCTGCCCAAGACGGACAGTTTCGCCAACGGCTGGCTTTTCTCCCTGCCAATCAGGCAGGTACTGCACCGAACCGGCAATGGGTGAGCGCACCCGCAGGCGCTTTAGTTCGTTCGACAGCTGGGCTGTCTCCGCCTCAAGGAACTCCACCTTCTTCTCGATGAGACCGATATTCAGCACCCCGGACGTCTCTCGGAATTCCGCCAGCTGCCTGGCCAGCGCCAGTTCATTCTCTGCGATCTCGAAATCGATCTGTGCTTTCTTTCGCTCATTCCTGGACAGGGACTGGTCGACAATCTCCGCCTTGCGCCTCGCTTTCTCGAAGCCCGCGCGTTTTTCCGCTATATTCAGGGCATCATCCTGGCGAACCTTCTCTTCTTCACTGACCTTGTTTTTCAGCTCGGTTCTCGCGCGCTCAAGCTCAGACTGCTTTTCCAGCAACCTGTCCCGCACATTCTTGTCATCAAACGCAACAAGCATGGTGCCCTTGTCGATCACGGTGTTTTCCCCAACCATGCGCTTGATGTTGAAATTCCACATTCTGGAAATGGCCGGCGCTGTAACAGTCACGCTACGGGCCGAGGCGAATTCACCAGTCGAGGTGAGGAGCGGAGCCTCCTCCCCGGCCACAGACTGAACACGCACTTCATCGGTGCACCCTGCAAGAACGACTATCGAATACAGAGAGATATACAGCAGCCTGTTTCTCATTGCCGCCCCTCCAGTTCCAGTTCCATCTCCAGCCTTGCACTCATACCCGGTAGCAGGGTCTTGGTTTCCGGCGCCTCGAAGGCAAACTCGGCACGATAATAGAGCCCGGGGCCGATGGCTTGCATTTTCTCCGGCTGGGTTTCCACCGCTACCAGCTCTGCCTCTAATGCCAGGCCCGGGAAGGCATCAAACACCAGGTTTGCCCCCTGGCCGCTGGCAAGGCGATCGACGTCCACTTCATGCACCCACACTTCAACGAAGGTATCGGTTAAGGCGGGAATCTGGGCGATTTCCCAGTTCGGGTTCACTGTCATGCCCACATAAATCGGGTCACCCCGCCATGGGTGCTTGCCATAGACTACGGGACCCACCCGGTCCGCGCGCTGGCTCATGCGCTCCAGCTGTTCTTTCTCATTCGCCAGCGACCTCTCCGTATTGGCGATGGTGAGGCGCTGCTTCTCAAGCGCCACTTTCTTTGCCAGCTGCGCCTGCTGCAATTGCTCGCGCGCCTTCTGCACCTCGGTTTCTGCCTTTTTCTTTTCCAGCTGGAAGTTTTCATAATCCAGCGAACTCAGGAATTTCTCGGGCACACCCGCATCCACCTCGGCCTTCTGCAGCTGGAGCTCTGCACGGCGCAGGCCGAATTCCTTTTCAATAACGTTCTGCTGCTGCTCAATCTCCTGCTTTTGCAAGGTTTCCAACTGGGTGTTGAGCTGCGAGGTGAGGGAATCGATGGAGGACTGGATAGAGCCGCCGTCAAACACCACAACGATGTCGCCCGGCTGCGCCACACTGCCTTCCGGCATCATCCATTCGATCTGTACCCGCCACGTCTTGGTGTGCGGGGCGATGAAATGTTGTTTTTCGCGGGTCTGCAACTGCCCTGTCAGGAGCAGGGGCGATTGTGCATGGATAACACAGGAAAAACCCAGTAAGGCAATGCTGATCAAGCGGTGCACAGGCTGTCCTCCACTACAACGCCGTCACTCATGCGGATCACCCGCTCCGCCCGTGCAGCGATTTCCGCTTCGTGCGTCACCATCACGATGGTCTGGCCCTCAGCATGCAGGGACGAGAGCAGGTCCAGGATCTCAAGCGAGGTCTTGCTGTCCAGGTTACCCGTCGGCTCGTCGGCAAAGATTACTTTCGGGTTATTGACCAGGGCCCGGGCGATTGCCACGCGCTGGCGCTGGCCACCCGACATTTCGAACGGCTTGTGGTCGAGGCGGTGTGCCAGGCCGACCTTACACAGCATTTCCCGGCCTCGCGCCCTGCCCTCCTCCTTGTCGACATCGGCATAGCGTAGTGGCAGTGCGACATTTTCGACCGCACTCAGGCGCGGCAACAGGTGGAAGGTCTGGAAGATGAAGCCGATATGACGATTGCGGATATCTGACAGGGTGTCATCGTCAAAGTCCCGGACCTCGTGCCCGTCCAGCCAGTACTGGCCGCGCGTGGGCTGATCGAGGCAACCGAGGATATTCATCAGGGTGGACTTGCCTGAACCGGACGCCCCCATGATTGCGACAAATTCACCGGTCCCGATTTCGAGGCTGACGCCGGCAAGGGCGGTCACCATGGCCTGTCCCTCGCCGTAGGTGCGGCAAATATCGCTCACCCTGATCACAATACACCCTTTGTATTTACGAATAGATTGTTATTAGAACCCGATTAAACCGGATACTAACAAAGGGCTAAAGTTAAGTTGTGCAAATTACCTGCATTTACATCAATTATCATGGCGGCACGGTACGGGTGCTTTAGCGTGGCTGTTTAACCCAGATCAGCTGCTCCAGATCAAAGCCCAATTGCCCGGCCCTCTGCAGGAATTGATCACGCACCGCATCAGGCACCTGCGGTGTCCGCGCGAGCAACCACAGGTAGGAGCGGCTGCTGCTGGTCACAAACGCATACTGGTAACCCTCACGTTCCAGTTCAAATACAACGTAGGATCCATAAAATGGCCCGAAGAAGGACACTTCCAGATGCCCCACGGACGGGTCACCGGCAAAGCGCGCCTTGCCCTCGGCCTCTTTCCAGCGCCCTTCATCGGCGAGATAGCCGCGATTGATTACCTTCACGCTGCCGTCCGGCTTGCGTGAGTACTCGGCCGTAACCCGGCTCATACCCCGCTCGAAGCGGTGGTCCAGGCGCGCAATCTCGTACCATTGCCCCAGGTAGCGATCCAGCTCGAAATCCCTTACCGGCTCTACCCCCGCGGGGACCCCGGTACAACCGGCAAGCGTGGCGGCAAAAGCGATGGCGAGCACCAATCTGGACGTTCGAATCAGCGACATTGTCGGCTCCGGTATAGGCGAATCCATTGAGTCATACTTTATTATGCGTTGAGGCAACCCAGAAGGTCCGCAGGTAATGGCAAAAAAAGAAGAAATTCCGGTCTTGGAAGTCCGCAATGAGAGCACCGTGGAAGCAGACGTCGGCGAAGCCGGCAAGATCCCGGTTGGCCTGAGCGCCTGCCTGGCGGGCTATGAAGTGCGCTACAACGGTGGCCACAGCCAGTCCAGGTTGTGCCTGCGCACCCTCAGCGAGTTTTTCACTTTCCGCACTTTCTGCCCAGAAGTTGCTGCCGGCTTCGGCATCCCGCGCCCCACCATGCGCCTGAGTGGCTCACCCGAGGCGCCGCGCCTGACCCTGAGCGACGATGCCAGCGTCGACCTTACCGACCAGCTCATGAACGCGGTCAACCCGAAGCTCGATGAATTCGACGGCCTCGACGGTTATATCCTGATGAAGAATTCCCCCAGCTGTGGCATGGAGCGCGTCAAGATCTATCGCGACAACGGCTACCCCTATGATGAAAAAGGCAGCGGATTTTTTGCCGCGGCGCTCATGGAGAAATACCCGCTGCTGCCGGTGGAAGAGGAAGGGCGCCTGCACGATGCGCGCCTGCTGGAGAATTTCGTACTGCGGGTCTATGCCCATCATAACTTCCGCCAGGAGGTACTCGCCGAGCCCAGCCACCACAAGCTGATCCAGTTTCACAGCAGCTACAAGTACGTGCTGATGGCGCACCACCAGCAGTCACCCCGGGACCTGGGTCACCTGCTGGCGGATGCTGGCAAACAGCCACTCGGCACCCTGGTACAGGAGTACTTTGAGGCGTTTATGGAGGCGATCAAGAAACCCGCCAGTACCCGCAACCACACCAATACCCTGATGCATATTCTCGGGTACCTGAAAAAGGATGTGCCGGCGCCAGCGCGCCAGAATATCCTCGATACGATTCACCGCTACCGCCAGGCCGAAGTCCCGCTGGTGGTGCCCCTGACCCTGCTCAGTCACTATATCGACCAGGCCGGCAGTGACTATATCCGCGCGCAACGCTACCTGCAGCCGTATCCCCAGTCGCTCGGCCTGACCAATGCTATTTAAGCGGCTGCACCGCCCCCTGAACGCCGCCGTCATCGGTGCCAGTGGCGCACTTGGGAGTGCTTTCATCCGGCACGTGTCAGCCCTGCAACCCTGTCATATCAGTGCCTGCGCCCGCAGGCCACTGTCCTCACTTCCGGACAATGCCAGCTTCTGCGCCCTTGATCTCGGAGATGAAGCGTCGATTGAGCAGGCGGCAGCTGCGGCCAGCGAACACGGCCAGCTCGACCTGGTGATCGTGGCATCCGGCATCTTGCACGGCGAGCAAGTAAGGCCGGAAAAGCGCCTGGCGGATATATCACTCGGGAGCCTCGAGCAGGTTTTCCGGGTCAACACCTTCGGTCCGGCGCTGGTTGCCAAACACTTCCTCCCCAAACTGCGCCGCGATGGTCCGGCGATCTTTGCGGCGATTTCAGCGCGGGTCGGCAGCATCTCTGACAACCGGCTGGGCGGCTGGTATGCCTACCGGGCCTCCAAAGCCGCACTCAACATGCTGCTGAAAACCGCCAGCATTGAACTGGCGCGCCTCAATGACCAGGGGATAATCGCCGGGCTGCACCCGGGTACCGTCGACAGCGCGCTGTCCAAACCGTTTCAGAGCAACGTGCCGGAGGGCAAGCTGTTTGATGCAGACTATTCCGCCGGCCAGTTACTCAAGGTGCTGGATGGCCTGGAAGCTTCTGATTCCGGCAAGGTCTTTGCCTGGGACGGGCAACAGGTTCCCTACTAGAGACAGAATCCCGGAGAACTTCACATGCCAGCCAGAAATCCCGTCATCATGTGGTTTCGCAGGGACCTGCGTCTTGCGGACAATCCTGCCCTTGCCGCAGCTGCGGAGGCTGGCCGGGTACTGCCGGTATTTATCCTCGATGATGATGCGGCCGGGAAAGACGCGCCGGGCGCGGCCAGCCGCTGGTGGTTACATCATTCCCTCAAAGCGCTGAACCGGTCATTACGCAACAAGCTACGCCTGTACCAGAGTGACGCCGTCGAGGTCATTTCCGCCCTGTGCGACCAGCATGAAGTGACCGGTGTTTTCTTCAATCGTGCCTACGAACCCTGGCAGGCGAAACAGGACGAGACGCTGCGCAAGGCCCTGGATGCCATTGAAGTCCCGGTAAAGACCTTTAACGGCCGGCTGCTGTGGGAACCCTGGGAGATACTGAAGGGAGACGACACCCCTTACCGGGTGTTCACACCCTTCTACAAAAACGCTCGCCAGAATGGCCCGGCCGTGGGCCGCCCCAAACCGGCGCCGGAGCAACTGCAGGTTTACGGCGAACCCTGTGAAGACCAGCCCCTCGAGGCACTTGCGCTACTGCCGCAACACGCCTGGCCCGAAACTCTCAGGTCGCACTGGCAACCGGGTGAAGAGGGCGCAATGGAAAGGCTGGACGACTTTATCAAAAACGGCCTGCCCGACTACAAGGCGGGCAGGGATTTCCCCGCGCTCGAATCCGTAAGCCGGCTGTCGCCCCACCTGCACTGGGGCGAGGTTTCTCCGCGCTCCGTCTGGCATGCAGCAGGAAACGCAGGCAGTGATGCCAACATTGAGCACTTCCAGCGCGAACTCGGCTGGCGCGAGTTCTCCTACAGCCAGCTGTATCAGTTTCCCGACCTGCCGCGCAAAAACCTGCACAGTAAGTTCGATCCGTTCCCGTGGAAAAAAGACGATAAGGCATTACGAGCCTGGCAGCGCGGCATGACGGGATACCCCATTGTCGATGCCGGCATGCGCGAGCTCTGGCAGACCGGATACATGCACAATCGTGTGCGCATGATCGTGGGCTCATTTCTGGTCAAAAACCTGCTGCTGGACTGGCGCCATGGCGAGGCCTGGTTCTGGGACTGCCTGGTAGACGCGGATCTCGCCAGCAACAGTGCGAGCTGGCAATGGGTGGCCGGTTGTGGCGCAGATGCGGCGCCCTACTTCCGCATCTTCAACCCGATTACCCAGGGTGAAAAATTCGATGCAAAAGGAGAGTACACCCGGCACTTTGTACCCGAGCTTGCGAAGATGCCAGAGAAGTACCTGTTTCGTCCGTGGGAGGCGCCAGAGGAAATACTGGAAGAGGCCGGCGTGACAATTGGCGAGAGTTATCCCGCGCCGATTGTCGAGCTCCGCTTCTCACGCGAGCGCGCACTGGCTGCCTTCAATGCACTGAAAGAAGGCTGAAGGAGGGCTGAAGCCAGCCCCCACTCTACTTTGCTCCGTCAATAACACCTCAGGCACTGCGTGTCTGCGCCCAAACTGCCGCACCACCCGCGCGTAGCGGCGCCCCGATCTCATCCGGTGTTGCTCCGGTGAGTTTGTGTGACGTCGGCCTGCCGGCGTAATCCAGGGCCACCATGACAATACGCTCTACGTTGACGATACGGGCCTGGGTCTCCTTGTTGCGCATCTCACAGCGCAGAGTCAGGGATGTGCGCCCGATGGCAACAACCTCGATGCCAAACTCCACCACATCGCCACAACGGGCCGAACTTACGAAATCAATTTCCGACATGGCCTTGGTAACCAGTTGCGAAGTGCCCATCTGGCAACCGGCGAAAATCGCGGCTTCCTCGTCAATCCAGGCCAGGGCCTGGCCGCCGAACAGCACTTCGGCCGGGTTCAGGTGACAGGGTCTTACAAAATGTCTCGAATAGTATTTCACGTTGAGCTCCAGTTTTACTTCGCTGCGCAGGCCCGGAAATGATGCCTGCACCTGAGGGATTGCAGGAAATATGCCAAGTGAAAATGCGGGGAAAAGCAGCGGTATCCCGCGCAAATGCGGTGAAACCTGCGGTCACCTTCCGGCTGCGCTGCGCCAGCGCGGTGCTGCCTGCACAAGTGCAGGGCAACAGAGAAACAACGTTCGCGATTTGCGAAGACCGGGTCAGACCACCTTGGAAAAATCCGCCAGATGAAAAAAGCCGGCGTCAGGTAACCTGACGCCGGCTTCGAAGTGAACAAAAAAGGGCGATCTAGACCGCGATCTTCAGCTCGGTTTCACCGATATTACCGACCACATACTTGAGCGCGCGCTCAAACAGCGGACCGTTTTCCAGCGGTTCGAGAATGCCGTCATGCAGTGCCTGGGCAAACTCGAGGCGGCTGTATACCGCGGCCTTGGTCCCATTGCGGTTGGCAAACATAAACTGGTCGGTATCCTTGATCATCGCCACCAGGCGGCAGCGCACGGAAGGTTTTTCCGGCAGTGAAAGACGGAACCAGCTGTTTTTCAGGTGCATGGTCTGTTGCCAGTACTTGTCGACCACCTCAACCTTGCGCGGCTCCGGGGTGGGCTTAAGCGTGGCCTTCTCGGCCAACTGCTCGATGTCCTTCGCCTCCGGCACCGGCTTGACCTCGCGAACCGGTCGCGGCACCACGTCTTCCTTGCTCGCCTCTGCCCGGCTCACATAGAAGAATTCCAGCTGGTCGAGGAACTGCTGCTTGTCGCCCTGTTTGAGGGACATGGTGTGCAGCTCTACCTTGATACGACCGAGGAGGCTTTCCTTGAGCTTGGCGATCTGCGCGGCCGCCTGCGGCATTGGCGCTGTGACGCTCCAGGCGAGGTCACGCGCTATTGCCACGCGGTCGCGCCAGGCGGTGCTACCTGTACCCTGCTGCAGGCAGGTGCGCAGCAACAGGTTGCGCCATTCGGTGTTGAGCATCCGCTCGACAAAGTCCGGCAACTGACGGTCCTTCAGGATGGCGTCGATCACCGTGCAGACTTTCTTGCGCCCCAGCTCCAGTCGCGCGCGGGCCTCGATGTCCTCGACGGTCCGGCGCTCCATCATGCTGGCCCGCTTCTTCTCGCGGGCACAGTAGGCGCGGAACTCCTGCAACAACTTCTCAAACAGCTGCTGGTCACTGTTAAATTCGGCAATGACCGTTTCCACGACTTCACGCACCGCCTTGAACAGCGGATCGTTTTCATAGTCTTCCGGCAGCTGCCAGCCGATCGCCGCATCCGCAACCTCGTTCAGGAGTTTGCGCGCCGGGTGTCCGGCCTTGGCGAAGAACGCCTTGTCTGCGACAGCAATCTTAAGGAACGGTAACTGCAGCCGGACCAGCTGCGCCTTGATCGGGTCCGCCAGGTTGCGGTCCTCCAGCACGAAGGAGAACAGCATATCCACCAGGCGAATGACTTCGTTATCCAGCTTGCCCAGCGAAGCGCTGCGCTTGGCCGTAACCAGCTGCTCTGTCAGTACTGCGTTGATATCCAGCACCTGCCCCTCGGGCTGTGCCATCTGCGGAATCTGGAACTGCAGCTCACCGAGGAACTGCAACAGGTTCTGGGTCGGTAGCTGGGGGGCACCCTGTCCCACCGGCATCAGCCCCGGGGCGAAACCGAATCCGCCGCCCTGTCCAGCGCCGCCCTGGCCCGCAGCACCTTGAACGGCACCACCTGCCATGCCGGCCAGTGCCGCCTGGAAGCCCGGCAATGCCGGTACCTGGAACTGACCATCACCGTCCGGGGAAACGCCCAGCGCCTTTGCCAGTGCCTTGGCGGCATTTGCCCGTGCTGTATTGGAGCCCGGGGACTGGCGACGCTGGTGCGGGTTCTTGAGCGAAGGCAGCACGCCTGCATTTACCAGTGCGCTGTTACAAGTCTCATAGAGTTCGCCCAGCTTCAGCATCATCTGCTTTTCAAACTTCTTCAGGAAAACCAGACGTGTCTTGAGGGAGATGTTCAGCGGCTGCATCGAATCGATGAGGCGTTCACAAAGGATGGCCGGGCCAATCGGCAGGTTCTCGTCGTAAACCTTGCCCGGCAACAGCGAATCGAGGCGCAGTGACAGCTCGGCAATCGGGGTCATCAAATCGCGTGAGGCGTTGGAGACCAGCGACTTGACGATCACCTCCTGTTCCAGGTCGGCATCCTGCACCAGCGACAGCTCGCCAGTGGGCCCCTCTTCCGCCGCAATCGTGCTCCTGGGCTCCTGCGGCCGGTGGAAGCACTCGCGGATCTGGGAGATGACAGTTTCCACCAGGCGGGTCTTTTCCATGCGCAGCGTGCGCAGATCGGCGAATACCGTATCCTGGTCGGCCTGCGACTGGGCTTTTTCCGCCATTGTAAACAGCGTGTCATCCACGTCGGCGAAAATCGCAGAAAATTGTTCGAGCAGCCAGTCTTCCGTGGCTTCGAACACTTTCTTGACGATACCGTGGAATTCCGCGGGTCTTGCGGCGGCTTTCTGGGGTGGGCTGGTGTGTAATGGGCTGTCTTGAGCCGCGCTACCGGATGTGGTTCCTTCCATATCCAGTGAGTCGGGGTTGCGAAGCTCGCCCGGGCGATAAGTGATATCCATATCCTACTCGTGTGACGTCCAATGCAGGCTGGCCTCCCCGGGATCACCGCTGGCGGCCTGCTGCCGCCCCGGAACCGGAACAGCTGCACCTACTGATAAGCTTCTAATAATTCTGTATTTTTTGCGCCACCGATACATTGATGGCCATGGCGGTATTCTAGCCCTGCTGCGCCTTTTTTTACATCGCACAAAGCCGGTTTCTGCGCCAAAAATAACGGTTTTCCTGACGTAATGTCCCGTAATTCTGCACAAATGTCAGGAAATGCCGCTTTGGCGCGACTGCGCAGTACGCGCGCACCAGAGCGACTATCACGTCACGTTAAGGAAGCCTATTGAACGGCCAGGGGCGCGAAGGCTATCACCCGGGACGCTCCGCGCCCGGTCGACTGTGATGCCGCCTCCAGCTCGCCGTTACGCCGAACGATCACCTGCAGGTCGCCAAAGCCGTTTTCCTGCATCCGATAGCCCATTCCCTGCAGGCCTTTCACAACGCTGCTGTCCAGCCCGGCCTGATAACGGATGGTATCTTTCGGCCACAGCTGGTGGTGAAAGCGGGGGGTGTCCACAATTTGCTGCGCATCCATACCGAACTCCACCAGATTGAGAATCGACTGATACACACTGGTAATAATTGTGGTACCCCCGGGAGAGCCGCTCACCATACGCACCTGCCCATCTTGCAGCAGGATGCTCGGGGTCATGGAAGACAGCATGCGCTTGCCGGGCTGGACCTCATTGGCAACGCCGCCGAGTGCACCAAACGCATTCGCCACGCCGGGCTTCGCACTGAAATCATCCATCTCGTCATTCAGCAGGAAACCGGCCCCTTCAACCACCACACCACTGCCAAAGCCGAGGTTGATGGTGGTGGTATTGGAGACGGCATTGCCCCACTGGTCGACGATGGAAAAGTGCGTGGTTTCCTCACTTTCAGTGAGGCCAGGCTTGACCGACGGGGTATCAGAAATCGCTGCGAGGTTGATTTCACCACTGCGGCGCTCGACGTATTGATCGGATATCAGCCGCGCGACCGGTACATCATAAAAATCGGGGTCCCCCAGGTATTCCGCACGATCGGCAAACACGCGCTTGCCGACCTCCGCGAGCAGGTGCAGGTAAGCCACGCTATTGTGCACCGGCGGCTCTTCCGGGGGACGGGCGAGGTCGTACATTTTCAGCCACTGGGCCACCGCAATACCGCCGGAACTGGGTGGTGCCGCAGACACCAGCTGCATATCCCGCCAGTTGGTCACGATCGGTTCACGCCACTTTGCCTGATAGGCCGCCAGATCTTTTTCCGTAATCAGGCCGCGGTTTTCACGCATGAACCGGGCTATGATTTTCGCCGTCTCGCCACGATAAAAACCGTCTGCGCCGTCATCACGGATGCCCTTGAGGGTCTGCGCCAGCTCCGGCTGACGGAAGACCTTGCCGGCCTCCAGTTCACCAAAATAGCGGCCGAAATTCACGCTCGGGTGCTTGCCACCCACGTGCCTTGCATAGGACGTGGCATAGCGGGCAAGCGGCTCCGGGACGGCGAAGCCTTTTGCCGCAAGGTCAACGGCAGGCTGCACCAGCTCGGCCCACGGCATGCTGCCGTGCCTGTGGTGCGCCTGCCACATACCCTGCACCGTGCCGGGTATGCCGGAAGCCAGGATACCGTACACCGACAGGTCCGGGATCACCTCGCCATCCTTGTCCAGATACATATCCCGATGCGCAGCCGCCGGCGCCATTTCCCGGTAATCGAGGAAGTCCTGCTTGCCGTCCTTGTGAATCAGCATAAAGCCACCGCCGCCGATATTGCCCGCCTCCGGCAGCGTCACCGCAAGTACAAACTGCGCTGCAATAGCGGCATCCACCGCGTTACCACCATTTTGCAGGATTGCACCGGCAACCTCCGCGCTGAAGCGATCCGGCATTGCCACTGCAGCCTCGCGCTCGCCCGCCAGAGCTACCGGTACTGTCATCAGCAGCAGAAGGGAAAGAATGACTGATCGCACCACTGTCTCCTTGTTTTCACGGCCCCGGGGATGCGGCCTGTTTTTATAACTGGAAGCCGTCAACCTACTGGGGCCAGCTGGCAAACGCAAGCCAGCCTCGCAACTGATTGACGCCGCACAGGCAGACTCTCTAAAGTCCCTGATAAAGATCCAGCAAACCAGTAACAGGGACCGAATATGCTGCGTTACCGGCTCATGATTACCGCTCTGGCGATATGCCTCAGCGCCTGCGGGGGCGATGCCGCGCCCGGCGCGCCTTCAGGCACCAGCCCGGCAGGCGGGCAACCCCAGCCTTCCAAAAAAGCCGAAAACCCGGTGGCCGCGGCAAAACGGCTGCGCCCCGCCGATCCGCAACTTGCTCAAACCTACCAGCGCACTTGCTACAACTGCCACGCCACCGGCGCAGTCAACGCACCCCTGACCGGCAATGCGGAAGCCTGGGCTCCCAGGCTGGAAAAAGGCATGTCCACGCTGCTGAAGAGCACCACGGATGGCTTCCGCGGCATGCCACCCAAGGGGCTCTGCTTCGACTGCTCCGAAGCGGAGTTCAGGGAACTGATCCTGTTCATGACCAATCAGACAGGTCAGCCCGACAGCAACAACGACAGTCAGGACTGACCGGGGGCGATTCAGGAGCGGTTTGCAGCCGTATAACCCTTGGCGCGACAAGGGGATTCCGGTAACGTGCTCAGGAAATAATAAAGATTTACCGTCATGCGTTACCGTCACGCTCTGCGGGCCTGCTTCCTGCTAGTAACCCTCTTTGTTTCCCTGTGGGCCAGTGCCGCCTCCGCACAGGTCACATTGCCTGCCTCCGCGGGCAGCCAGCTGGACCTGGTCCAGCCCCTCCAGGTTCATAACGGCCGGGAAGAACCGCGTAACATCCTCGAGGAAGCAGACGAGCACTGGCAATTGGTCAGCCAGCGCCTGCCCAATTTCGGCTTCCGCGATCAGGCCTTGTGGTTTCGCTTCAGCGTCCGCAATGGCACCGAAGGAGAGGTCCGCGAAAAGCTGAACATCGACAACCCACCACTGGATTTCATCGCGATCTACCGCCTTGAAAATGGTGAGCTCGAGCGTATTGGCAAGTCTGGCGACATGCTTTCCATCAGCCAGCGCAGCACGCCGCACCGCAAGCATGTCTTTGATATAGAGCTGGAACCGGGCGAGACCGCCAGCTACTTTTTACGGGTTGTCTCCGAGGGCCCGGTAAACCTGCCAATCGCGCTTCTCACCCAGGACGAATTTGTCACCTGCGACCAGGAAGACCTGGTTCTGCAGGCACTGTATATCGGCATCATGGTCTGCATGCTGATCTACAACCTGGTCATTTACCAGTTCACCCGCGAAAAGAGTTTCCTGTTCTATGTGCTCTATGTGGGTTCCTACCTGTGTTTCCAGGTCAGCCTGCACGGCATGGGCGCGCAGTTCCTGTGGCCCACGCAAACCGAGTGGAACAACCTCGCCATTCCCCTGTTTACCCTGCTGTCCTGCGTGTTTGGCCCGCTTTTCTGCTACCAGTTCCTGCAGCTGGATCAGCACCATCGCTGGCTGGGGAAACTGCTGCTGGGGATCAGTGCAGCCAGCCTGATCGGCGCCCTGCTGGCCCCGTTTATTTCATACTCCACTGGCGTGATCATCGGGCTGGCGGTAGGCGTTACCCTGCCGCTGCTGATGATGGGAGCGGGCATCCTGCGCTGGATGAACGGCTTTTTCCCGGCAAAAATATTCACAATTGCCTGGGCAGCTTTCATGCTCGGTACACTCGCCATCAACCTGGCCATGATGGATATCCTGCCCCTCAATTCACTGACGTTAAACGGGGCCCAGTTCGGTTCTGTACTGGAAGTCCTGCTGCTCTCACTGGCGCTGGCTTCGCGCATGCGCACGCAACGCAACGAGCACTTCCAGCTTCAGGAGCAATCGCTGGAAAAGGAACGCGAGGCGCACGAGCTGAAAAACGAATTCCTGCAGCGCCTGCAGATGGAAGTTGACGCGCGAACCTCCCAGCTCAAGTCCACACTGGAAACCCTCGAGCTCAAGAACATCGAGTTGCGCGCCAGTCACCGCCAGGCGCTGGCCCGCAGCGACTCCAAATCGCATTTTCTGGCCCGTGTCAGCCACGAGTTGCGCACGCCCCTCAACGGCATTTTCAGCTATGCACAGATGCTGAAACAATCCTCGCTCGACCAGATACAGAACGAACAGGTCAACACCATCGAGTCTTCATCCAGGCAGCTGATCGGCCTGATAGATGACCTGCTGGATATCTCCCGCTTTGAAGCGGGACAACTGGTGCTGGACCATCGCCACTTCGATCTTTCCCGCTGCCTGAACTACACACTCTCGCAACTCGCCCCCACTGCCTACGCCAAGGGGCTGGAGCTGGCCCTGGTGCTGGACCCGGAGATCCCGCAATTTATCAACGGCGATGAAGCCCGGCTCAGCCAGTTGCTGACCAACCTGGTGGGCAACGGCATCAAGTTCACCAAGCGCGGCGGTGTGCGTGTCGAATGTCGCATACGCAACCGAACCGGTGACCTGTGCGAACTGGAGCTGGTGGTGCGCGATACCGGTATTGGCATGACCAGGAGCCAGCAGGACGCGCTGCTGGAGCAGCTTCGTCAGCCCGCAGACGCACAACCAGAGTTACAGGGTGAAG
The DNA here is from genome assembly GCF_030270605.1 of Biformimicrobium ophioploci. Classification (GTDB taxonomy): domain Bacteria; phylum Pseudomonadota; class Gammaproteobacteria; order Pseudomonadales; family Cellvibrionaceae; genus Biformimicrobium; species Biformimicrobium ophioploci. The sequence continues at coordinate 37,223 of NZ_BSYJ01000003.1, read as the reverse complement.
GGCTCGGCCTGCTGATCTGTAAAAAACTCGCTACCGCCATGGGCGGCAATATCGAGCTGGAAAGCACACTGCATCGAGGCACGGCGTTCAGTGCCAGGGTAAAAGCGGAAGCTGCGGGCCCACCCATCATCGACAATCGGGCCTCACTGTCTTATCGCGTGGGTTTGCTGGAAAACAGTAAATTATGCGATGGCGAGCTGAAAAACATCCTCCTATCCATCGGATTTGAAGTCGTTGAGCTGGACCCACTGCTACCGGATACCCGCAGACCGCTCGACGCCGTCGTAATCGGCCTGGACTGCAATGGCGACAACAGTAACCCGGACGATACGCCCGCCTTTGGAGGCGCCCGCCGACTGCTGCTGGCAAGCACCATCGACGAACAGTGCCTGAGGGAAATCAGCAATCGCTGGCGCGGGCCGTGCCTCTCCCGGCGTGAAAAAACCCAGGCGATTGGCGATGCGCTGGTCAGGCTGATCGAGGAAGCCGCCAGCGCGCGTAGCTGTGCAGTCCTGGCAGGCAAGCGAATTGCGCTGATCGAGGACAGCCCGGTGGTACGCAAATTCCTGGCGACCACCATCGAGGCAACCGGGGCAACGGTAGACGCAACAAAAAATGCCGTTGAACTCGCGGAGTTCCAGCCGGAAGTGGTGCTCGTCGGGCAGCAACCGGATACGCCGGAGGCCGTAGCCTGCCTCGAATCTGCGGTTGAGGCCGGCGCTTCCGTCATCGTGATGAGCAATGAAGACAGGCCACAACAGATTCGGTACGGCGTTGAAATCTTCACAACTGTGAGCAAGCCGGTAACATCCGCTGACCTGCTTGGGGCATTACGGGACTGTATTCGGCAGAGAGCTTCCGTATTATCCGGCGCCTGACCGAGGTATAAAGCGACAGCCCCGGTACATTTGTCCCAAATGGTGGCGGCGTTTTTTGCGCGCCGGAAAAAAACGCCTCCCGCACGCCTACAATTTTTTGGTCTGTAGCTGTTTTATGGAACCAAACCACCATGTTCAGGCGTAATCTGCTCTCCACTGCATGCATGCTTTCCGTTGCCAGCGTAAGCCACGCCAGCGGCCTGTTGCTCTACGAATACGGATCTCCGGATACCGGTTACGCTTCAGCCGGGCGCAGCGCCAGGGCCGATGATGCCTCCACCATCGCTTCAAACCCGGCCGGCATGATGCGACTTGAAGGGCATGAGCTGCTCGCTGGCGGCGCCGCGGTGTATAGCGACATATCCCTTTCACTGGACCGCGACCTGACCACATTTGAAGGTGGCAGTGGCGGAGAACCGGTGGGCTTTGTGCCGGCGGCCTCGGTTTTTTATGTTGGAGAAGGTGACGAGCGCTGGAAATGGGGCATCGGCATGTACGGCAACTTCGGCTCACCGCTGGAGTACGACAGCGACTGGGCCGGCCGCTACCGTCTGCAGGAAGTCATACTGCTGGGGCTGAACATTGCCCCGACGGTTGCCTACCAGCTCACCGATACCGTTTCTGTGGGTCTCGGGGTCAATTTTTTCTACTCGATCTTCGAGCAGAAAGTCGGGATCAACAATATCAGCCTGCAGGGTGACCTGCCGGATGGCCGCCTCAAATTCGAGGATACCAACTGGGATGTGGGCGCCAATTTCGGCATCCTGTACGAACCCTGCCCGGAGACCCGCTTCGGCTTCCAGTACACATCCAGTATCGAATTCGATCCGACGGATCGCCTCACCTTTGAGAACCTGGGCCCGATCCTGGGCGCGGCGGTAGAGAGAAACGGCCTGCAGGGCGCCAGGCTCAGGCTCGGCCTGGAAGTTCCGCAGACGGCGATGATCAGTGGTTATCACCAGTTCGACAACAACTGGGCAATCCTCGGCAATATCGGCTGGCAGGACTGGTCAGAGTTCGGGCTGGTGGAAATCAGCCTGCGCGCAGAGGAAGCCACCAGCGTGACGGTTGACCGCGGCTACGAGGATACCTGGCACGCGGCAATCGGCGCGGAGACACTGGTGGACTGCTGGAAAGTCTCCTTCGGTATCGCCTATGACGAGGGCATGCTGTCCGATAGCAATCGTACGGTCGATCTCCCGGTGGGGGACGAATGGCGCTTTGGGGCCGGCGGCCGGCGCATGCTCTCTGAGACCATGGAGCTCGGCCTGCAATACACCCTGCGCTGGAACGGCGACCTGGACCTGGACCAGGAAGGCGGCCCGCTTAACGGCGACGTCTACGGCACTTACGAGGATGTGTCCGCACACTTCTTCTCGGCGACCATCAATATGCGCTTCTGAGCAGGCCTGCAAGCTGCAGCGGCTCGCACGAGGATTTACTTCCCTTGTGCGAGCCCTATACTCCCCGGCGTATGGAAACAATAAAAAAACCACTGGGGTTGCTGCTTGGCTGCCTGCTACTGGCCGGCTGTGCCGCCACACGGGCACCGCAAAACCCGCCTATTCCTTATCTGGATGAATCCAGTGGCTATCGTCCATCCCTGTTTTCCCAGAGCTACGGCGATCACCAGGTAATCCTGGCCTTCTCCGGCGGCGGCACCCGTGCATCCGCGCTGAGTTACGGTGTAATGAAAGAATTGCGGGACACCAGTATCCCGGACGGACCTGCAGGCTACCCGGCTGCAGAAAGCGATGCACCGGCATCCGCACAATCAACCTCCCTGCTTAGCGAGGTCGACCTGATTTCATCCGTCTCCGGCGGCAGCTTTACCGCCGCCTACTACGGCCTCTACGGTGAGCGGATTTTCGAGGATTACGAAAAAGACTTTCTCAAATCCGGTGTACAGAGCACCCTGATCCGGCGCCTGTTCAACCCCATGTACTGGGGCCGGCTGCTTTTCGGCGGCTACGACAGGACCGAGCTCGCGATCGAATATTACGATCAGCTGCTGTTCAAGGGCGCTACCTATGCGGACCTGTCTAAAGGTGACCTCCCGTTTGTTGCGATCACCGCAACCGACCTCTACTCCGGCCTCGGCATTGTATTCTCGCAGGATTACTTCGACTTTTTCTGTTCAGACCTGGACGAGTTCAGTGTTGCGCGGGCCGTCACCGCATCGTCCGCGGTACCGGTCGCGTTTCCCACGGTTGTGCTGAACAACTTCAACGGCAACTGCGGGGTGCCCAAGAGTTTCCTGCGCGCTACCGGTAATGTGGCCACCAGTGAGTACCAGGTAACACCGCAGGACCGTCCCCTGGTATTCGGCCTTGTGAACCGTCGCGAGGCCTACGCGGCACTGGTGCGGCGCCCCTATATTCACCTGGTCGATGGTGGTGTGGCCGACAATTTGGGGCTGCGTGCATTGCTGGAGCATATGGCACTCACCGACGAGCAGACCTTTATCCGGCAGATCGCCAACGCCCCGGAAAAGAACCTCGTTATCCTCGTCAATGCGGAGGTGAGCACAGATTCCGAGATCGGCCTGTCGGCGGCAAAGCCCGGCGCGATCCAGGCGGCCAGCACACTGACCAACATGGGGCTTGAGGAAACCAGCCGCAAGACCAAAGAGCTGTTCCGGGAGAAAGCCCGGGAATTTGAGCGTATTACCGCGGAGCTCGGCTACCCGAAGCAGGTCTACTTTGTGGAGATCAGCTTCGCCAGTATTCCCTCAAAGGAGGCCAAGCTGTTCTTCAACAAACTGCCAACCAGCCTCGAACTCAAGCATGACGAGGTGGACCGGCTCATCGCGGCCGGGCGCAAGCTGTTGCGCAATAACCCGGAGTTCCAGCGCTTCCTGAGGGATGCCGGCGGCACCGGGCCCCGCTAACCCGGCCCACCGCTTGACTAGCATCGGGGCGGGACAGAAAATGCCGGCCCCCTGAATATTTTGAACCCTACAGCCGGAGAATCCTTGGCCATGCCCGAATCCGCCCCTACAGAGAACCTCTCCGTAATCGGTGGCGTGCAACCGGCAAGGCCGCTCGGTATCGGTATCGATTTCGGCACCAGCAACAGCGTCGCTGCCATCTACGATGGCCGCAACGTCACCATGGTGCCACTGGAGCGCAGCGGCCCCATCATGCCGTCTGCCAGCTTTATCGACCGCCAGTTTGTCACCTCCACGGGCCAGGACGCGATCGAACTGTATATCGAGAGCAATACCGGGCGCCGGGTGGAATTCAGTGCGGAGTACCTTGGCGACGCCTCCACCGGCAGCATCGACGAACTGAGCCAGCACCAGCAGGAAACCGAGACCGAAAAGGTCTTCGGCCAGCCCTTTAATGATGCGGGCGCCAAGGGACGATTGTTCCGCGGCACCAAGCGCCTGCTGGGCGACAAGGCTTCGGAGCGCCTGATGGTGTTCGACCGCCCGTTCCGCCTGGTGGCACTGATCACGCCCATCCTGGTGCGTATCCGCCAGTCCATCCAGGCCTCCTTGCGCAAGATCACCGGCAAGGCGCTACCCGGTAACCACGCCAGCCTCGGGCGCCCGGTGAATTTCGAGGGCCGCGAGGCAGACCACAACGACATTGCCGTACAGCGCCTGGGCGAGTCCTATCGTCATGCCGGCGTGTCCGACCAGAGCTATTACCCGGAGCCGGTCGCCGCTGCACTCAGCTACCTTACCGCGAACCCGGAAGCGCCCTGCCGTACCGTACTGACAGTGGATTTTGGCGGCGGCACCCTGGATTTCTGCCTGCTGCGCAAGAGCGCGGACGGCTTCGAAGTACTCGCCACACACGGCATCGGCCTCGGCGGCGACCACCTGGACCAGGCGGTGTTCCGCGCGCTGATCTTCCCGTTACTGGGCAAGGGCGAAAGCTGGCGCCGTCGTGGTGACGGCGTCGACATCGAAACGCCGTTCCCGTTCTTTGAGTACGAGGACCTGCTCACCAACTGGGCCGTCAGCTACCTGCTCAACCAGAACCGTTACACCACACCGGTGATGAACCGTATGGAACAGGGCGATGAAGGCGCGACCAAGTTCAAGCGCCTGTATGAAGTCATTACCCAGAACCACAGTTACCTGATCATCCAGGAGATCAAGAACCTCAAGGCGCGCCTGTCCCGCGAGGACAGCGCGATCCTGGATATCCCGGAGATCGATGTGGAACTGGAAATCACACGCGACCAGTTCGAATCCATCATCGCGCCCAAGCTACAACAGTTCGAACAGTCCATCCAGGCTGCGCTGGATGTCGCCGGAATCAACGCGGAAGAAGTCGACCTGGTGCTGCGCACCGGAGGCTCCTGTCTGATCCCGGCTGTCATCAATATCCTGGAGCGACGTTTCCCCGGCAAAGTGGTCGAGCACGATCCGTTTACCGGAGTGGCTGTGGGGCTCGCCATTGCCGATTATTTCGGGTTGGGGCAACCGGCCTGACCCGGAAATTTCCGCTCTTACCGAAAAGATCAATTTTTCACACTTTTTTCATTCCCTATCGCGCTGTTTTTTGCCAGAGTTAACCCAGCCTGCTGGTACGGGGGCAATCTTTTGTCCTTTGTACGAGTCAGGCCATGTCAGATACCAGTTCACTGCTCAACCAGTTAAAAATAGATCGTGAGGAAGAGGCGCCGGCACCTGCAATCCCGATCAAGCCTGTCTTCCTGACCGCACTCGGTACCGCGCTGGTGACAGCATCAATTACTGCCGCCCTGCTCTCTGGCCCCGAAACCTCAAAGCCTGCGCCCATTACAATCGAAACCGGCGAAAAGATTGCGGAGCCAGGGGCTAACACCGCACCTGCCCCGTCCGGGATCATTGCATCCGATGAAGAGCGTATCCTGAATGCGTCGGGGTACATCACTGCCCGGCGCATGGCGACAGTTTCCGCCGAGACGATGGGCCTGATCACCGCTGTCAATGTGGAAGAAGGCATGTCGGTTAGCGAAGGCGAAGTGCTGGCCACTCTGGATGATTCCGTGGCCCGGGTCAGCTTGCAGCTGGCCGAAGCCCAGGTAGAAGTGCTGCAGGCAAGACGCAACAGCGTGCAGGCTCAGCTCACAGAGGCGCAGAGACGCCAGCAGCGCCTCGACAGGATCTCCAGCCGCAACCTCACCAGTGAAGCAGAGCGTACCGCCACAGAAGCCGAGGTGGCGCGCCTGCAAGCCAGCCTGGAAAGCGCCGGCGCCGATATCAAGGTTGCAAAACTTGAGGTGCAGCGTCAGCGCGAGCGTCTCGAGGACCACACCATCCGTGCCCCGTTCTCCGGCATCGTGACCGTCAAGAATGCGCAGCCCGGGGAGATTGTCGCGCCCAGCAGTGCCGGCGGCGGTTTTACCCGCACCGGCATCTGCACCCTGGTGGACATGGCGTCGTTGGAAATCGAGGTGGACGTCAATGAAGCCTTCATCGGCCGGGTGTCGACCGGACAGAAAGTGATTGCCAATCTGGACGCCTACCCGGAGTGGGATATCCCCGCTTCCGTGATAGCCATCATTCCCACTGCGGACCGTGCCAAGGCGACCGTGCGGGTACGCATTCGCATCGATGCCAACGACAGCCGCATCCTGCCGGACATGGGCGTAAAAGTAGCCTTCTTGCAAACTTCATAAAACGATTATTCAGTTTGCGGCAAAATCTCTAAGAATTTATAAAAACAGGAACCCGATATGGCCAGTGAAACCTTGTATGACCTCAAGGCAATTTCCAAGAAGTTCACCCGCGGTAAGGAAACCATCACCATCTTCGAAAGCCTTGATCTGCAAATCAAGAAGGGCGACTTCGTTGCGATTATGGGCCCATCGGGTTCTGGCAAGACCACCCTGCTGAATATGCTCGGTGGCGTCGACCAGCCCAGCGGCGGCGAGATTTTGTTTGACGGCAAGCGCGTCGACAACCTTGGGGAAGGCGACCTGGCCCGCTGGCGTGCAAACAATATCGGCTTTATTTTCCAGTTCTATAACCTGATGCCGATGCTGAACGCCGCGCGCAATGTGGAACTGCCGCTGCTGCTGACCAAGCTCAACAAGAAGCAGCGAAACCAGTTTGTCGAGACCGCCCTCACTCTGGTGGGGCTGGCAGACCGCGCCAAACACATGCCCGGTGAAATGTCCGGAGGCCAGCAGCAGCGCGTGGCGATTGCGCGCGCGATTGTTTCCGACCCCAAGCTTATCCTGTGTGACGAGCCGACCGGTGACCTGGACCGCACCACCGCGGACGAAATTCTGGAGATGCTGCAGATCCTGAACCGCGACCATGGCAAAACCATCGTCATGGTGACGCACGACCCGCGCGCTGCAAAATATGCAGGCCGCACCCTGCACCTGGATAAGGGTGCGTTTGTCGAGCGGGAGGCAGAAATCGTATGACCGACCTCTACCTCATCTACAAGAACATGACGCGCAAGCCGCTGCGCCTGTTCCTGACCTGCTTCGCGATCTTTATCGCATTCCTGCTCTACGGTGCGGTGACCGCACTCAAGGGCGCACTGGATTCCGGTGTGGAAATGTCGGCAGACGACCGGCTGGTAGTGGTCAACCGGATTAACTTCACCAACCCGCTACCCATCTCCTATGTGCAGAAAATCCGCTCCGTCGAGGGTGTGGAAAAAGTAACCTTCCAGAACTGGTTCGGCGGTTATTACCAGGACCCGAAGCAGCAGGTTGTTACCTTCGCGGCAGAGCCGGAAAGCTATCTCGATGTCTACCCGGAACTGCTGGTGGAACCTGAGCAGCGTCAAAACTGGCTGCGCGACCGGCAGGGCCTGCTGGTGGGCAAGGCGATTGCCGAGCAGTTTGGCTGGAAGGTCGGGGACAAGATCCCTCTCAACTCCAATATCTTCTCGCACAAGGACGGTGGCCAGACCTGGGACTTCAACATCTCCGGCATTTACACCGGTGAAGATGAGCAGATGGATACCCGCTCCGCGGTATTCCACTACCAGTACTTTCGCGAAACCAACAGCTGGAATACGGATTCGGTTGGATGGATCGGCCTGACCACCAAGGACCCGGCACTCAATGAGCAGGTAGCAAAACGCATCGATGAAATGTTTGCCAACTCGTCAGCGGAGACCGACACAAGTACGGAGAAAGCCTTCAACAAGGCGTTCATCGAGCAGATCGGCAACATTGGCCTGATCATCTTCGGGGTCGTTTTCATGGCTTTCTTCACCATCCTGGTGCTGGTGGGCAACACCATGGCACTTGCGGTCCGCGAGCGCACCGGCGAGATCGCGGTGCTGAAAACCCTGGGCTTCAACGCCAGCAGGATTTTCCGCATGGTACTGGCGGAATCCATGCTGGTGACGCTGCTTGGCGGGCTGGCGGGCCTCGGCACGGCCTACCTGCTGATCGAGGGCGCCAAGGCTGCCATGGCGCGCTTCCTGCCGGGGCTGGTGATGACGCCGGAGATCGCCGTCCAGGCTGTGGGTTACATGCTCGCGCTGGGACTCATTACCGGACTGCTGCCGGCATTCAAGGCCATGCGCCTCAACCTCGCAACCGCATTCGCAAGGGGTTAGTCATGGGATCTTTACTCTCTCAAATCTCCGCTGTCGTCGCCATGAACATCCGCAGCCTGCCGAAACGACTGTGGATGTCGCTGGCAATGGTGATTGCCAGTGCCGTGGTGGTCGCCATCCTGCTTGCCTTCCTCGCCATGGCAAGGGGGTTTGAGGCCACACTGGAGGGCGCAGGCTCGGACAACGTGGCAATTTTCACCCGCAGTGGATCGGCATCCGAAATAAACAGCACCGTCACCCGCGAACAGGTCAACCTGGTTGGCGATGCTCCGGGCGTACTCAAGGAGGGCAATACGCCGCAGGTGTCTGCGGAGCTGTATGTCATTCTCGACGGGATCAAGAAATCGTCGCAGACGGAAGCCAACCTCCCTCTGCGCGGGCTCGATGTCACCGGCGTAGGCATGCGCAAGGGTTTCGAAATACAGCAGGGACGCATGTTTACCCCCGGCACCAACGAAATGGTGGTCGGTGCCGGTGTTGCCTCCCAGTTTGAAGGCTTTAGCGTGGGCTCGGAGCTCCGTTTCGGCAAGAACGTCTGGACGGTAGTGGGCATCTTCGGCACGGGCGGCAACGTCTTCGAGAGCGAGGCCTGGGCCGATGCCAAGGTTATCCAGAGTCTGTATAACCGCGGAAGCAGCTACCAGACCATTCGCGCGCGAATTGAATCTTCTGCTTCCATCGACGCAATCCGTGACTACATTGCCCAGGATCCACGCCTGAATCTGGACGTGGAAACAGAAGCCAGCTTCTTCGCCGAGCAGGGCAAACAGCTGCGCTATATGGCGTTCTTCGGGCTTTTCATTAGCGTCGTCATGGCTCTTGGTGCACTGGCCGGTGCACTGAATACCATGTACACATCGGTAGCGGAACGCACCGGGGAGATCGCTACCCTGCGCGCCCTGGGTTTCAGCAACCTGTCCGCTTTTGCCGGAACCCTTGCCGAAGCCATGCTGCTCGCTGCTGCTGGCGGGCTGCTCGGCGCCCTGGCGGCTTTCCTGCTGTTCGATGGCATGAGCGCTTCCACGCTTGGCGGCAGCTTCACCCAGGTGGTATTCAGCTTCGAACTATCCACAGATCTGGTGGCCCGCGGCATGGTCATGGCACTGGTGATCGGCCTGCTCAGCGGCCTCTTCCCGGCCTGGCGTGCTTCGCGCATCCCGGTGGTGGCTGCATTCCGCGCCAACGGCTGATGCAGCACATCTGGCACTAACCGCGTAAAATTAACCGGTACGGTTTTTACGCGGTTATTGCCCCTTGTCACACCTCCAACGTTTCCAGCAGCTCGGTGCACTGCTCAGTGAAGAAGCCCACTTCTGGCGCCCGGTACCCTTCAAGGGTGAGCCGCGCCAGTGGCAGCACCCTGCGCTTCATGACGCCCTGCAGGCCCTGAGCGATGAGCAGGTCGACCTCCTGCAGGGGTGCGACCAGCAACTGCAGGACTTTTTCAGCCCGTTCCTGCCATTTACCGCCGAGCTGCAACACCTTTGCGCGCTTGAACGTCACCAGCTGCCACTGCATTCCGCCGTCACCGCACTACATGGCGATGCGGCCGGGGCAAGCCGCTGGCATGTGGGGGTACCCGGGCGCAAGGCGGACCAGATCCGCGCCTTCGGCACCGCACTCGGGGATGCCGGCCAGCAGGTCGTGGAGTGGTGTGGTGGCAAAGGGCATCTCGGGCGTTACCTGCACGCCTGCTACGGTAGCCGGGTCGATACGCTGGAAATTGACAGCACCCTGGTACGAGAAGGGGAGGAACTGGCACGCAAGCTGGATTACCCGCAATCCCTGCACGAGTGCGATGTGCTTGCGGAGCCCAGTGCCGTCTGGCTCAAACCGGAAACCCACCTGCTCGGCCTACATGCTTGTGGAGGACTACATGTCACCATGCTGGAAAAGGGAGTAGATGCAGGCACATGCCGGATTTCCCTGTCGCCCTGCTGTTATCACCTTTACGGTCCCGAACAGTACCAACCCATGTCCGGCAGTGGCCGGGTTACAGGCCTGCACCTCACACGCGAAGAATTGCGCAACGCGGTGCGCCAGACAGAAACAGCACCGGCGAGGCAACGGCGACAACGCGCACAGATGCAGAGTTGGCGCCTGGGGTTCGACGCCCTGCAGCAGCAAATCACCGGCACTGGGCAATATATGCCTGTACCGTCGCTGCCCACCCGCCTGTTGAAAGGCAGCTTTGAAGCGTTCTGCCGGCACTGCGCCGAGCTGAAGGGGTTATCCCTGGCAGAAAACCTCGACTTCTTCCGGTTCGAACGTGAGGGGCTGGCGCTTTTCCGGCAACGCTCCCGCGAGGACCTGGTGCGGATGCTGTTCCGGCGCCCGCTGGAAGTCTGGCTGGCACTGGACCGGGTGTTGTTCCTCGAGGAAAACGGCTACCAGTGTCGGCTGCTGCAATTCTGTCCACCCGCACTGACCCCACGCAACCTGCTGTTGGATGCACACCGCTGACAGGCAATTTTGTGATCAAGTTCCGACCGGAATACCAATTCAGGTGCAGAAAACTGCACAACATATTGTACCTTGGTATCAGTTTGTAATAACCCATCGCAACACTGTTGCAATTACACTCCCTTACGGTATAAACAACTGCCATAAGACATATAACAAGCAGGCACCCGCCATCTGGCAGCCGCCTGCAACATGCCGCACTTGGGGGACTTATTCGCGTTATGGCCAGCATCCGTAACCCGCAAACACATGCGCGCGTCTATCTGATGACCCATCACACAATTGGTCGCAAGACCGACGTGGTGGACACCTGTATCGCGACCCCGGAAATTTCCGGCATCCACGCCGCCATCCTCTGGAATGGTGACCACTGGAGCCTGCGCGACCTGAGCCGTAATGGCACCTGGATCAATAAGCAGCAGCTGGTGCCCGCGCGCAACCAGGAACTGAGCGTCGGCGATGAAATTCGCTTTGGCCGCCCGGGGAACCCCGCCTGGCGGGTTGAAAGCCTTGAGCCACCCACCCCCCTGCTGCTTGATGAAGACAGCGGCGAAGCCACTCCGGTCGGTAATTACGTGATGCTCCCCGACAGGGATGAGCCGGAAGCCGCCCTGTATTTCAACCCGGCCAGCGGGCAATGGCTACTGGAGTCCCTGGTGCACGGCCTTGCCCATGAACCCGCTGTTATTGAACATGGCGAGACCGTTCGCGCGGGTGGCCGCAGCTGGCAGCTGTTCCTGCCGGACCACCAGCGGCCGACGCAGGAGCTGGCGCTCAACAAGCTCGATATCAACGCATTCCAGTTGCAGTTCGATGTCAGCCTCAATGAAGAGCATGTTTCCCTGAAGCTGGTGCACGACCAGCTGCAAGCCGACCTGCAAAGGCGCACACACCACTACCTGCTTCTGCATCTGGCACGCTGCCGCTACCAGGACCAGCAAAAAGGCCTGGACGAGCAGTCCCAGGGCTGGATTGCCATGGATGTGCTGGCGCAGGAGCTGGGGCTTGCGCACAACCATATCAACATCCAGATTTTCCGCCTGCGCCGCCAGATAGAAGAGGCGGTGCCGGATACCATCGATGCTGCCAACCTGTTGCAGCGGCGGGCCGGTGAGATCCGCATTGGTTGCAACAAGATCCTGATGCGCAAAGGCGAGGAAGTCCTGGAAACAGAACAAGTCTGACCAGGCTTCGAGCATGCCAGAAACCCCGGTTCCACCTATCGGCGATCGCTACCGGACCCTTGAAGAGCTCGGCAGTGGCGGTATGGGCAGGGTGTTCGCCGCACTGGACGAGCGCCTGGGCCGCAAAGTAGCCATCAAGCAACTTGACCCGGAGCATTCCGAACCGGTTTCGTTACAGCGCATTCGCCGGGAAGCGGTGATGCTGGCGCAACTCAATCACCCGGCCATTACCCAGATCTACGACGTACTGGAAACTGATACCGGTTGTGCACTGGTCATGGAGTTTGTAGAGGGTGAAACGCTCACGGAATGGCAAACCTATCGCCACCCCACCCTCTCACAGAAACTCAGCCTGCTGGTGCAGATTGCCAGCGGCCTGACCAGGGCACACGCCAACGGCATTATTCACCGAGACCTGAAGCCGGATAACGTGCTGGTAAAGCGAAACGGCGCGGTGAAAATCGTGGACTTCGGTATCGCCCGGAGCTTCAACGAGGAAAGCGGACTCACCCAGGACCGGGTACCCGGTAGCTACTACGCAATGTCGCCCGAGCAGGCACTGGGTGCGGAGCTGGACCCGCGCTGCGACCTGTTCGCCTTTGGCATGCTGGCCTATGGGTTGCTGTGCGGCCAGGGGCCGTTCGGCAATAATCCCAACCCCATTGTCATCGTGGACCGAATTATTCACGCGCGCCATCCCGCCGCGGGCAGCGTTATAAAAGGTTTACCCCGCGGGCTATCGAAGCTGCTGGATCAGTTGCTGGAAAAAGACCCCGAGAAGCGCCCGCTCAGTGCTGCCCTCGTTGCCGAGGAGCTGGCTGCAATCCAGCAGCAGGCCCGCGAGGCGCTGGAGACAGAACTCACCGAGACCGCCTCGGCCACCACAGAAGCTTTTTTTGGTGAGCAAAGTTTCCCGGGCGCGCGCCAAAGCATGATCAACCACACCACTCTTTTCGTGATTGCCCTCAGCTGCGCGGTGATGCTGTTCGCGGCGCTGTGGCTGCCGAACTGGCTGGAGCGGACCGGCGTCCAGTCCGGAAAAATGGCACTGGGCTTGCCGCCGGTCAGGGTCAGCGGCTCCCTGCCGCCCGCCGAACGCGCTGCCGTAGCGGAAGTCGCTGAGGAACATCTCCATAAAGCGGTCGGAAGAAACTCCGGCATTACGGTCCAGGCGCCCCCTCGCGCGGCACCACTGACACTCTATAGCCGGCTGGATTGCACCAGGGAGCGCTGTATCGCCACCCTGGACCTTGTAGAGCGCGCCAGCGGTAAAGTCCTCACCAGTCGCAGTGACACGCTGCTGGTACCAAAACCACACGACAATATTGAACCGCTGGCACGCATCGTCGACCAGCTATTGGGCGACATCGGCAGCGGGGAGCAGTATGCAGACTCCTGATTACCACACCACACCGGAATCCATCGGCCGTTATAAAATCGTCCGCTGCCTCGGCCGCGGCGGCATGGGGCAGGTTTTCCTGGCCAGGGACCAGCGCCTGCAACGCAATGCCGCCATCAAGCTGCTGCGCAAGGACAAGACCGGCACCCAGGCAGAAGCCCGTATCCGCCGCGAGGCGCAGCTGCTGGCACAGCTGAACCACCCCAATATCGTGCAGATCTACGATGTGGTGGAGAGCGAGCACGGCCTCGCACTGGTCATGGAATATGTCGAAGGTGCCAACCTGCGGCAGTGGCTACGTGAGCACGAGACCAACCTGCAACAGAAACTGCGGATCCTTGCCGAGATCTGCAAAGGTCTCGAAAAAGCCCATGCGGCAGGGATCGTGCATCGGGACCTGAAAGCGGAAAACATCCTGATCGCCAGTGACGGCACTGCCAAGATCAGTGACTTTGGCATCGCCTCCAGCGAAACCAGTAACGACCAGCTAACCCGGGAGAACCACGTCGCCGGCAGCTTCTCCGCTCTCTCACCGGAGCAGGCGCTGGGCATGCCGCTGGATCATCGTTGTGACCTGTTCGCACTCGGGCTACTGGCGTACCGACTGATCTGCCGTCAGCACCCCTTCGGCGAGCATGCCAACCCCATTGTGATCGTGGACCGCATTATCCACTCGGACCCGATACCGCCGGCAAAGCTGGTACCGGGCCTGCCGAAGCCACTCTACCGGCTTCTCGAGCAGTTACTGGCCAAGACCGCAGACAAGCGCCCCGCTAGCGCCGCCGAGGTCGAGACATGCCTGCAGCGTATCGCCGATGAAATGCCGGCGGATGCACCGGCAGATTTTGATCTCAGCGATACCCAGACCGCCGACATCTACTTTTCCAGTAGCCTTGCGGGCCTAGGCCGACGCCGCAAGACAAAAAAGCTCTGGGCACTGGCTGGAATTACCGCGATCGCGACTGCCTCTGCCGCTTTCCTGCTGCGGGACTACCAGAACCCTCTACACGCGCGGAGCGGCGGCAACTACGTCACTCTCGAGCCCACCGAGTTCAGAGATAGTGACCTCAGCGCCGAGCACAGAAACCTGCTCGACAACAGCCTGCGCGCCAACCTGCGCCGCAACCTGTCGCTGCGCCGCGGGCTCAGCCTGGTACCGGACTATGAACTGGAGGGCCTGGAATCCTTGCCGGCTACACAGCGGGCCGCCTGGGCCGGGGCACAACACTGGATACAACCGGTAGTTGCCTGCCAGCGCAGCCAGTGCGAAGTGGAGATCAACCTGTACCAAGCCGGTCTGGATATCCCCTACAAAACCAGCAAGACAACGGTCGAGCTCGACGACCCGCTGCAGAACTATTACCTGCTGCAGCACCAGCTGGATACCCTCCTGCCCGAGGCACCGGTTCAGGAGGGTGCAACCAGCCTGGAAATCTCGGAAGCGGATTACCGCCGCTACCTGGCTGTGCTTGCGCGCAAGAACCGCCTGCGCGAGCTGGGCAGCATGATGGATGAACTGGAGGGCCTGCGCGAGGCTGCGCCGACCTTCAGCCCTGTCTATGACCTCTACGCAGGGCTTGCCATCGAGCACTATGGGCAATTCAAGGACTACAACGTACTCGACGACCTGCAACACTTCCTGTGGCAGGCGCCGCCGGAAATAAAAAAGAATACCGCCTGGCAGCGCGCCTGGCTGCGCCTGGCAATCCTGCGGGACAATGAGGCCGAGGTACTGGCCAGCCTCGCGCAGCTGGAGCGGAATTTCGAAGACCGGGCGGGCTTCTATCACCTGCTCTACCAGTGGCATTATCGTCGCGGCAAGTACGAAGATGCGCTGACTGCCATCCGCAGTGCCGCGCGGTTACGACCAAGCTATCTGTACACCTATGAAATGGCTCGCACCTACTCTGCCATTGGTGACCACACCGCAACCCGCACACTTCTGGCCACAGCGCGCCTGCTAGCACCGGAAGACAACAAGGTGACCTCACTGCTGGCGGCGACGGAAATGGACAGCGGACACCCCGCCCGGGCCATCGAACTGCTTACCGAAATACATCCGGATAAGCGCAGCCCCATTGATATTTTCAACCTCTGCACTGCCTATTACGTGGAGCGGCAATTCGATCACGCAAATACCTGCTTCAGGCAGCTGCAAGCCCTGTCTCCACAGGATGCTGAGCTGTCGCTTTACCTCGCAGAAATCGCAGTGGGTCAGGGCGATGAAGAAGCCGCTCTGGAAGAGGCGCGTGCGGCGCTAGCCATTCTGGGGGAGCGCACAGACTGGGAGGGCCAGCTAATGGTCGCCAGGGCATGGGCGCTGATTGGCGACCACGAAAAAGCCATTACTGCGCTGTTGACTGCACAGAATTCTGCCCCGGATGATTTCTTTATGAACTACAACCGCGCTCAGATTTATATCCTCACCGAGGACATTACCTCGGCCAAAGTGTATATCCGCAAGACCATCGAACAGGGCTTGAGCCCGATATGGTTCAGCACCCCCTA
Source organism: Biformimicrobium ophioploci (assembly GCF_030270605.1). Lineage (GTDB taxonomy): Bacteria > Pseudomonadota > Gammaproteobacteria > Pseudomonadales > Cellvibrionaceae > Biformimicrobium > Biformimicrobium ophioploci. Next base: position 21,262 of record NZ_BSYJ01000003.1, on the reverse strand, counting down.
TTTTGACCGGGTCTGCGGGGACAGCGCTTTTGAGAGTATTCGCGATGCCTACCCGGCGGTATGTCACGCGGGTGGCAAACACGGCTAACCTGCCAGGGAAGCTATCAATCGAGGTGCCGGCAGGATAAATTACACCAGATCAGCCAAAGTGTTCCACCCGGGATAGAGTTAAAAAAGAGATATTATGGACACTGCAACTCCGCAATACATCGGCCGCTACCAGATTGAATCCACTCTGGGGGCAGGTGGTATGGGCGTTGTTTACCTTGCCCGGGACCCCAGGCTTGGTCGCAAGGTCGCGATCAAGTGCCTCAAGGCAGAAGCCACCAGCGGCAATGCCGAGGCCCGTATCCGCCGCGAGGCACAGCTGCTGGCACAGCTCAATCACCCCAATATCGTGCAACTGCATGACGTCATTGACGAGAGTGGCCAACTGGCGCTTGTGATGGAGTATGTGGAGGGCAGCACCCTGCGACACTGGATGCGCGAGCACAATGCCCCGCTCTCTGACAAAATCGATTTGTTAATCCAAATCTCCAAGGGCCTGGAAAAGGCCCATGATATGGGCATGATCCATCGTGATTTAAAGCCCGACAATATCCTCATCACCAATAGCGGTGATGCAAAAATCACCGATTTTGGCATCGCCAAGTCCCGCCAGCTGCCCAGCGCCACCATCACTGCCGCAGACCATATTGCCGGTACCGTCACGGCCATGTCGCCCGAACAGGCGCTGGGGCAGGAGCTGGATGCGCGCAGTGATATTTTCAGCTTTGGCGTGATTGCCTATGAACTGATCTGCGGCAGCAAGCCATTCGGGGATGAATCCAATGCGCTGGCCTACTCCAACCGGGTCATCAATGAACCCCCGGTGCCGCCAAAACAGGCCTGGCCGAATATCCCGGCGCCGCTGGAATCTTTGCTCGACAGGCTACTGCAAAAAAAACCGGAAAAACGCCCTGACAATATCGAGTTTGTCACACAGGCGCTGTTGCTTCTGCGTGGAGTACCGACAAACAATACCGAGGGGGAGATCTCCGCTACGGTAACAGAGCTGCTGCGCAAGCCGAAGAACCCTTTCTGGCGAAGAGTTGCGACTGCCGCTGCTACGGTAATCATCGGCGCCGGGGGATATCTGGGATGGGAATATGTGACACGCTTGGAACCGCAATATATCGCCATACTCCCACCGCAAATTGAAGGCGACGCACCTGCACTCACAAAGGCCATGGTCCGACAGGCCCTGGGAAGCGCCGCCAACCAACTGAAAAATACCGCCCTGGTGAGCTTTAGCCCCAAAGAAGAGCAGAATCTGGACGAGCAGCTCAAAGCATTACGTGACAAAGGCGTAACCCATGCACTCTTTGCGCGGCTTGAGTGCGCCGAGCAGCGTTGCCAGACCGAGTTACAGCAACTGTCACCATCCAATGGATTGATACTCAACGACAACCACTTCGTCATACTCCCGGACCGAAAAGCGGAATCTGCAAGCCGCATCCAGGATGTTGCCGCAGGCCTGTTTGAGGCCTCCTACCTCAAAGATGGCTCTGAACAGCGCATGATGGATGAAGGAGATTACCCCCACTATCTCGATATCCTTTCACGCCTGAAAAACCTGGACGTAAAGGCTGAGGATCTACATCAGCTGCGTTCCCTGATTCGTCGTTATCCAACAAATGAAGAGCTTTACCGCTCCGCCATCGAGGTCGCTACCGGACTTTACAGTACCTCTAAAGATCCGGAGCTACTGGAAAGGGCTTATCAGCTTCTCGATCTGGCGCTGCAAAACAAGTTGCCTGAAGAATTCATCATCGAACTGGAAGTGAAGCTTCTCAGCAATAAAGCAAATGAGCACCAACTCCTTCAAGCTGGCGAAAAAATAAACGCAATCAAAAACCCCGACCATAACCTACTGGCCAGCTACTCAAGGGTATTATACGGGCACGGGGACTATACGAATGGTATTGTTTTCGCACAAAAAGCTGCAGCCATGAACCCCTCTGCGGAAAACTACTATTTGATTGCCCTGAACCAGTTCGGCAGTGGTGACTACGATGGCGTGTCCGCTACGCTGCAAAGAAACATCGCTCTGCATCCAGAACACTGGCAGTCTTATGGAACCCTGTCTGCCATTCATATCGAGACCGGAAATTTTGAGGAAGGTGAGCGCCTGATCAATGCCATTCCGGAGGATTTCAGGAATGTGTACACCTACTCAAACCTCGGGGCCGCGCAAGCACTACAGGGCAACCATCAGCTGGCACTCGTCACCTACCTGAAGGCACTTTCACTTGCGCCAGACTATGTTTCTGTGCTGGGTAACCTGGCAGAAGCCTACATAATGGTGGGTGAAAAAGAAAAAGCCCTGGAGACTTTCACACACATAAAAGACAAGACGTCTGGCAAGCAAGACCTTGAGGAGCGCATTTATCACGCAACATCCCTGGCTTATCTTGGAGACGTCTCGGAAGCTTCTGCGAAAATTCTGGCTCTGCTCAAAGAGCAGCCCGAAGATACTTATGTTAAGTACTTTGCGACCCAGATCTTCTCGCTCGCGGAGGACTATCAGTCCGCAGCCTTCTACCTGCAGGAATTGCTCGAGCAGGGGATGGACTACCGTTTCTTTTACCTGCCAGCATACCGGCAAGTATGCGCCCATACGGGCGCAACACGTCCAGGTATCAGCAAGGTATGCGAATGATTACTGGGGCTGAACAATAATCTTGGGGTCCGCAGAACAAACAGGGGTTCCGGCCCCGTCCACGGCCAGCCACTTATAGGAGAAGTTGGCCCGACTTTTTTTCTTGGCCTTTACCTTGATGCTGAGGGTACGGCCGTCATCAGAGGTGATTTCTGACTTCTTCAGCGCTTTTTTCCCCTCGTTAACCTCGCCACAAAATTCGAGTCCGTCCGAGCTGCCATTCTCAGCAAATCTTAGACTTGTGCTTTCCATTTTGACTTTCAGGGTCGCAACACCGGATTTTTCACTACCGCCTTCCTTCACCCCCTCAAAATCAATAGTGATGGTCTCTACCGCAATGCCTTGAGCATTCGTTAAGGTCCATTGCTCACCATCTCCAGCAGGGGTCAGGGTGTAATCCACCTGCGCAGCACCATTTTCTGGCACTATCAGATCTGCGGTCGACACTAAATCGCTCATGAGTTCACTCCTGTATTTTTTATTTGATCCATTACATGTTCATTGCCGATGGCCGGCCCAGCATACAGTAGTTGCCGAACCGCCGAAATCCGATTGTGCAGCACTGTAATCACGGCTGCCCATAAAAAAAACCGGCACCACTTACGCGATGCCGGTTGAAGGTGCAGATGGTCCCAACCATCAACGGGTACCTCACAACACTATCAAGAGCGAGTTTGGTGCTTCCTTGCACCGGTGGATCGCATCCACTGTTACAGGCAGTAGGCTCTGAACCCGTGACAGTCGATCCGGCGTTGCGTCCCTTGCCGTATCTTTTCAGCTCACCTCCGGTCCGTCGGAAGCTGATGGATATGCCGCACCGGACAGCGAGAAAGCCCGGCGATGGCAACTGCACCCATCTGATGGTGGAATTTATGCGCCTCCCCCGGCAATGTCGATTACTGCGCATTACAGAAGCCTGGCAGGCCGGTTTACCGGGCAGCAAGACACTGGTTTCAACTGAAACCTTTTTCCTGCTATAACTCTGAACAAGACCAGCCGCATTTCGGGTAGAAAATCATGCCAATAACAAATACTCCCGCTTCGCAGATGTCCCCTGCCCAGGTACAGAGCGCCCGCCTGCTCTCGCCGCGGCGCAACACCACCCAGGCCGCCAGTGCCAGCGCGCTGGCAATGGAACAGCTGTCCCACTTCGGTATTAACCCGAACAGCGAGCAGGGTCAGTTGCTCGGCGCCACCGCGCAACTGCTCTACAGCGCGCAGGCCAATATCGCCGAGCTGTGGCAACTTACCCAGGACTGTATCGACAAGCTGGACCGCAGCGACCGTATCGCGTTCTTCAATGCCAAGCGCTTTATGAGCTTCCAGCTGGCCAAGCTGCTGGATACGCTGCAGAACCCCATGCGCAAGAGTTTCCAGAGCCTGCAGGGCGAAGGTTTCAGCAGTGCGGCGCGTGGCGGCTACCCATTGTTCGACAATGTGCCGGCAATCTTCTCTGCCACCCCGGTGATCGTGCGCACCGCCACCTATATCTATGCCTGCACCGAATGGATCGATGACGCTTTCCAGGGCAAGGAACCCACGCACCAGATCTATTCGCGCCTGCTCAACCCCACTTCCATCTCTCTCGCGAATACGATTGTGGACCTGGAGTGCGGCCCCCATGCTGGAGAGTACCTGGCCTGGAATTTCAATTCCGGTATGGCCGCCATCGATGCGCTGCTGTCCAACCAGCTGCGCCATGGCGATATCCTGATCGTGAGCCGCAACATCTATGGTGGCGTGCACCAGCTGCTGCAGGACCACTTTGCGCGCAAGGACAAGATGGCGATCGAGCTGTGCTGGTTCGATGGCTACAGCGGTGAGGAATTCCAGCAATTTATGGATCAGGTGCTCGAGGAAAAGGCCGAGCAACTGGCAGCGGGCAAGCGCGCACACGTTTACCTCGAGTCCCCCTGTAACCCGCACGGCTATATGCTGGACGTGCCGGCCATCAGCCGCATCGCGCACGAAGCGGGGCTACTGGTGAGCCTGGATTCCACCCTGGCCACCCCCATCCTGTACCAGCCACTGCAACGTGCAGAAAAGATCGAGCGGCCGGATTTTGTGGTGCACAGCTACACCAAGGACATTTCCGGCTCCGGCGCCGCCACCGCCGGCGTGGTGATCGGCGAGAACCACCGTATGTTTATCCCCAAGGGGGATAGCGTGGGTGATATCTCCTGGGAGCAGACCATGTTCTGGGATGTGTATTACATCAAGGGCGCCTTTCTGGATGCGGACAAGGCGTTCGAGGTGTTGCAGGGCATCCGCACCCTGGAGCTGCGCATGGTGCGCAAGGGCATCAATGCCACCTGCCTGGCGCGCTTCCTCGCCAGCCACCCGGATATCCGGGTCAACTCGCACGCGGTACCGCAAAATGAAAACAGCCGGGTCCGCGCACAGCTGCTGCGCCACGGCCTGCCTTCTGCACTGTTTACCATCGACATGGAAGCGGCGCAGATCCCGGTGGAAGCCTTCAAGCGTTTCTTCGACACGCTGGAGCCGGCCTTCTCGCAGCAGGTCAGTATCGGCCAGACCAACACTATGGTGCTGTGCCCGGCGCTCACCTCGCATTCGGAGCTGTCACCGGAAGCCATGCGCGATGCCGCCATCTACCCCACCACCACACGCATATCGGTGGGCGACGAGAACGTGGCGGAACTGATTGCACACTTCATCCTCTGCGCACGCATGCACCTGGACCCGGTCGCACCGGGGTTCAGCGAGAAGTTCATGTCGCCCGAGGAGGCAGACAACCTGTTCCGCGGTGTCTATACGGAAATTCACGGGCGCATTGCCGAGGCCATGCCCGGCGTGGAGACCTACCTTTCCTAGCGGAAATTCGCAGGCAGCCGCCGGGCCGGCAACTTGCCGCCCCCCGCCAATCGCCGTACTATGCTGTAACGCACTCTGGTTATTCTGTAACCAGAACCTATTACAGTACGGCGCGGCGGCCGCACGGGTTCAGGCCCGGTGGTGAGATCGCGCGAATATAAGAAAAGCGATGTCCCGAAGCATATTTTCCAAGCTTGTATATACCTCTGTCGCGCTGGTCCTGTTGGTGTCCGGCAGGGTTCACGCCGAAGGCTATGAGGAACTGTACCGCGACCACCGCGACAGCCTTTACCAGATCCGTATCATCGAGAAGTCCTCCAACTCCAAGTCCGGACTGGGCTCGGGCTTCCAGATCCGCGCCGACGGGCTGGTTGCCACCAACTACCACGTGATCGCCGAGTTCATCCGCCACCCGGGCAAATACCGGCTGGAATACCTGATGGAAGACGGCAGTAAGGGCAAGCTGGAACTGCTCGACGTGGACGTCATCAACGACCTGGCCCTGCTGCGCCACGACGAGGCCGGCCGTGACTTTCTGGCACTGGCAGAAGAGACCCCGCGCCGCGGCGAAATCATCGTCGCCATGGGTAACCCGCTGGACCTGGGCACCACCGTGGTTCCCGGCACCTACAACGGTATTGCCTCCGGCAGCTTTTACGACCGCATCCACTTTTCCGGCTCGGTAAACCCCGGCATGAGTGGCGGCCCGGTCATCAATACCCGCGGCGAAGTGGTGGGCATCAATGTTGCCACCGCCGGCAACCAGATCAGCTTCCTGGTCCCGGTCGATAAACTGGCGAAACTGAAGCGGGACTACGAGCAGCGCCAGGCGCCGGTTTCCGACTTCAAGAAGGTGATCTACAAGCAGCTCAAGGACAACCAGCAGCACATCATGGACAACGTGCTGTCTGCAGACTGGCAGCGTCGCCAGCTGGGCAATGCCTATGTGGTTGGTGAAGTGGTACCGGCCATCAAGTGCTGGGGCCGCAGCAGCGAGGAAGACGAGGACAACCCGGTACGCCGCATCGACAAGGGCTGCACCGGCCAGGACACCGTATACCTCGCGGACGAGTTCAACACCGGCCGTGTCGAGTACGAGTTTTTCTGGCTCGACGCGAGTGACCTCAGCCCCACCCGCTTCTACAGCGAGTACGAGCGCCAGATGAGTAGCTTCTTCCCCGGCAATCGCGCCGGTGAGGACGACGTGAGCAACTTCCAGTGCCAGCAACAGTTCACCGAGCAGCCGCGCACGAGTAAAGAGCAGGCCGAAGAGAGCCCGGTGATTGCGCGCACTACCTACTGCGTGCGTCGCTACCGCGATTACCCGGACCTGTATGACATCTTCTACCTCAGCCTGACCGTGGACCACGACAACCAGGGCCTGGTCAGCCATTTCACCCTGTCCGGCTTTACCCGTGAATCCGCCGACGCCTTTACCCGCAAGTTTACGAGTGAAATCCAATGGCACTGATTATTGAAGTACTGAACAAGATCGGCCGGGTTTCCGAACGCCACCGCTTCGAAGGCGAGAGCGCAACCATCGGTCGCGCTTATGACAACGACCTGATCCTGGGCGACACCCACCTGGACGCACATCACCTGCGCCTGACCCGCGACGAAGAGGGCATCCGCCTGCAGGACCTGGATACGCTCAACGGCACCTGGTACCGCCACGGCCGCGCGCGTCGCAAGCGCGTCGAAGGGCCCCGTGTGATCGAATCCGGCGACGAACTGATCATCGGCAAAACCCACCTGCGCCTGGTGGACAGCGCTGCGGAAGTTGCGCCGGCACAGCCATTGCACTCGATGGAAGACTTTATCGAGCGTATTGCCCACCCGGCGGTCCTGACTATTTTGCTGCTGCTGATCGGCGGCACCACCCTGGCGGATAACTACCTGTCCCAGGCCACCGAGATTGAGTGGAAGGACAACCTGCAGATGCTGGTGACCACTTTTCTGGGCCTTGCCATCTATGCAAGCGTCTGGTCGTTCCTCGGTTACCTGGTGCGACAGGACAGCCGTTTCCTTGCACACTTCGCCATCATCAGCCTGGTGGCACTGCTGTTCACCGGCTGGGAATGGCTGTCCGGCCTGCTGCACTTCAACTTCTCTTTGGGTGACAGCGGCCCAACCCTGAATATGCTGATACTTGGCATACTGCTGCCCGCGGCGCTGTGGCTGGCACTGTACCTGTCGCTGAACCTGACCCCGACCTGGCGCTGGGTGGTCAGCCTGGTAGTCCCGTGGGGCTTCCTCGGCCTCGGCGCCATTGAACGTGCGCAGTTCGACAGTGATTTTGTCGGCCGCCCGGTATACTCCACCACTCTCAAGCACGACAGCCGGCGCCTGCGCCCGCCTGTGAGCATGGAGGAGTTTATCGACCGTTCCGACGAGCTGTTCGATATCGAGCTGCCAGAGAAAAAACCGAAGAAAGAAGACAAGTCAGAAAGCGTGGCAAAGAATGGCGCGCCGGAAGAAAGCGAGGTCGGAGCCCCGCAAAACTGACTTGCCGCACCGCAGCGCAGGATGCAGGCGCTGCGGATCACCAGGATTTTAGAGAGCACCCCCTTGAGCGTTACGAGTAGCCCTTTCTGGAGCGAGGCCGTCACCCGGCTGTCGCCGTACGTGCCCGGCGAACAGCCTCGCGGCGAAAAGCTGGTCAAGCTGAATACCAATGAAAACCCCTACCCGCCCTCGCCGCGGGTGGCACACGCACTGGCGGGCGATGCACACCTGGAAGCGCTGCGTCTCTATCCGGACCCGGAATCGCTGAGCCTGCGCAAGGCCATCGCCGGCCAGTTCGACCTGGTGCCAGAACAGGTTTTCGTCGGCAACGGCTCCGACGAGGTGCTGGCCCATGCGTTCTATGCATTCTTCAAGCGCGAGCAGCCGCTGCTGTTTGCCGATATCACCTACAGTTTTTACCCGGTTTACTGCCAGTTCTTCGAGGTGCCTTTCCGCACACAACCACTGTGCCAGGATTTCAGTTTCGATGTAGACGCGCTGGCTGGGGCGGCTGCAGAAGCCGGCGGCCTGATCATCGCCAACCCCAATGCGCCCACCGGGCGCCTGCTTGGCCTGGCCGACATTGAAAATCTACTCGAAGCTTATGCGCACCGGGTGGTGCTGGTCGACGAGGCCTATATCGACTTTGGCGGCGAAAGCGCCGCACAGCTGATCGACCGCTACCCCAACCTGCTGGTGGTGCAGACCCTGTCCAAATCCCGCTCGCTGGCGGGCCTGCGCCTCGGCTATGCACTGGGCGACCCGGCCCTGATCACCGGCCTCAATCGCGCCAAGAACTCATTCAACTCCTACCCCATCGACACCCTGACCCAGGTGGTTGCGGAAGCGGCCATCGGTGACCGCGACTGGCTTGATGACTGCACTGGCAAGGTGATCAGCACCCGCGAGCGCGTCAGCGAAAGACTCGCCGCACTGGGTTTCGACGTGGTGCCGTCGGCGGCGAATTTTGTGTTCGCGCAGCACGGTAAAGTGGCGGCCGCGGAAATCTATGCGGGCCTGCGCAAGGCAGGTGTGCTGGTACGCCACTTCGACAAGCCCCGCATCAGCAATTTCCTGCGGATATCCATCGGTACTGACGCGGAAATGGACACCTTCCTGGGCGCCGTCGAGCGGCTTCTGGGCGACCTATAATTGCTTCCAGTAATCACGGTTTAAAAGGCGCCGGATGATCCCCCGCAAAACCCCACTGTTGTTGCTGTTCGCCGCCCTCGTTGCAGGGCCGGCGGCGGCAAATAACCCCTGGGAGGCGAAGAAAAACCCCACCCAGCGTATCCCGCAGACCATTGGCACCTATACCAACGGCTGCCTCGATGGTGCCGAGCAGATGCCCCGTGAGGGCACCGGTTTCCAGCTGGTCCGTACCGCGCGCAATCGCCACTTCGGCAACCCGGTGATGGTGCGTTTCCTCAAGGACTTCGCTGGCAATGTACACGAGGCCGGGCTCGGCACCCTGTTGATCGGCGATATTGCCATGGCGCGCGGCGGCCCATTTACCAGCGGTCACGCCAGTCATCAGGGCGGGCTCGATGCAGACATCTGGTTCCACCAGGACCCGCGCGCGGAGGAGCGCCCGCTCACCGACAAAGAACGCAATTCCATGCCGCCCACGCCACTGGCGGATGCCGGCCAGCACAAGCTGATCGACAAGAACTGGGACGACAAATACCTGGGCATCCTGCGCCTCGCCTCCGGCGATGACCGCGTCGAGCGTATCTTTGTACACCCCACCATCAAGCGCCAGATGTGCAAGCGTGAAACCGGTGACAAGGAATGGCTGCGCAAGGTGCGCCCCTGGTGGGGACACAATTACCATTTCCATGTGCGCCTGAAGTGCCCGGAAGGACAGAATAACTGCAAGCCACAGGCGCCACCGAAGGGCGACCCATGTGGCGGCCTCAAGTGGTGGTTTAGCGACGACTTTTATGCAATCTTAAGAGGCGAGAAGAAAAAGGACCCGAAGCCGCCGAAGAAGCCGGAGCTGCCACAGCAGTGCAAGGCGGTACTGGCGGCACCCTGATCGACGAGCGGCACCCAATTAGCCGAACCTATGACAGAAAAAATCCATACATTACTGGTTTGTGGCGGCGGCAGCAGCGAACACGAGGTGTCGCTGCGCACGGCGGACTTTATCGCGCAGCAGCTGCAGGCCGATGATATTGCGCTGCGCCGCGTGGAGATGACCGCAGATGGCCGCCTGCTCGATGCCGGGCAGAAAGAATGGCTATTGCAGCACGGTGTACTTCGCGCAAACGACGGCGCCGACAACTGGCCGGTGCACTGCGTGGTGCCATCCATTCACGGCTACCCGGGAGAAACCGGCGATTTCCAGTCCGCGCTGGAAATGCAGGGCGTGCCCTACTTCGGCTGCGGCCCTGAGGCCAGCAAGATCTGCTTCAACAAGGTCACCTCCAAGCTCTGGTTCACCGCACTGGGTGTGCCCAACACCCCCTATGAATTCATCACCGGACTCGACAAAACCGATTTCGACAAAGCCCGTGAAGCGCTCGCGCGCTGGGGCACCATTTTTGTAAAGGCTTCCAACCAGGGTTCATCCGTCGGCTGTTACAAGGTCAGCGATGGCGGCGAGCTGGACAAGGCGTTGCGCGAAGCCTTCAGCTACTCGCCGTTTGTATTGATCGAGCAGGCCGTACGTGCCCGCGAACTGGAAGTGGCCGTGTACGAATACAAGGGTGCCATCCATGCCACACCGCCCGGGGAAATCCTGGCACCGGCAGATACGTTCTATACCTACGAAGAAAAGTACTCGGAAGGCAGCCACTCCTCCACCCAGGTCATGGCGGAGGGGCTGTCGCAGAAACAGCTCGATGCCATCGAGGCATACAGTTACCGGGTATTCGAAAGCCTCAAACTGAAGGACCTGTCACGGGTGGATTTTTTCCTCACCGAGGACGGCGACATCTACCTGAACGAGATCAATACCTTTCCCGGCATGACCCCGATCTCCATGTTCCCAAAGATGGTAATGAACGCGGGCACTGATTATTCCGATTACCTCTGTAGCCAGGTGCGGCGGCTGGCGCGCGCTCAGTAGCGCTGCTCCTGTGCCCGCATGACCCGGTAAACCACATCGCCCTGCTGTTGCAGGCGCCCTGCCTGTACCGGGTCGCCCATGGATACCGGCGCGCCGACCTGTACCGGCACACTCACACTCTGGTGGCTGTGGCGACCATGGCGATCCACCTGCTGCACATGCAGGTCGACAAAGTGCTGCCCCGGTGTCATCGCCACCAGATCGATTTCTATCTCGCCACTGCCATCGAGCCAGTACTCACTCTGGCCCAGGCTGAGCCCGTCCTGCGCCGTCACCTGCACCTGTAACTGGCTGCCGGGTGCACTGAACAGCTTGACCGGCAGCCTGGCGGTAGCGCCCGCGTTATCCAGCCTGGCCGGCTGCGCCGCCATGGATACGGTGGCACCGGGCTTGCGCGCACTCAGGTCGAAACAGGTTTCACCACCGGTGCTGCCCTCGTTGTCGAGATTGTTATAGTCGTGCAGTTCCACCACATACTCCCCGGCAGACAGGGTCGTCGAAAGTCGTTCGACGCCACTCGCACTGCCATTGGCACGTGCCACCGGCCGCCCCCGGCGGTAGACGATGATATCCGGGTCAGAATTGCCGCCGGCGCTGTCCATCGCCTCGATATCCAGCTGCCGGCGCGACGATAAAGCCAGGCGGTAATAGCGCCGGTTGCCCAGTTTGTTGTACTCGCCGTAACCGTTACTGCTGCAGCCAACCTGGCTCACACCGGGCACCAGTGCCCCATACACCGGCAGATCCAGGGTGCCATTGGTTTCGTTCTCGCCGAATACACCGCTGCCAAAGACCTCATGCTGTGCCGCCATGGCATCGATGGTCTGGACGAAATCCGGGTACAGTGCGCGCATCCGGTGCAGGAACGGGTAAATGGACATCATGCCTTCGGTGTTGCGGTAACCGCTGTCCGCAAAGGTTTCCAGCAGGCCACGGATACCGGGCCCGGCGGGGTCTCGCAGCAGCTGGTAAATCAGGGTCTGTACGCTGCCCTCGCTGTACCAGCCTTTCGCGCCGTAGGGATTGGTGTCGATCGGGAAGCGGAACCCGCCCTGCTGGCGGTTACCGGTGGAATCGATATACATGGAGAAGTTGCCGGTAAGGCCGGCAATGGCGGTCGCCAGGCCTTCGGAATAGGCCACGCGCATATCCAGGACCTGGCCGACAGCGTGAGAGCCCCCCATGGAATCGGAGCGGGCCAGTGCATTTTCCAGGTAGTGACCCAGCTCGTGCAGGATGACCGCGGGATCATACTCCTCGGTGTCAACGTTCTCCGCACCCAGCAGGTAGACATTGCCGCCGGTAAAAAAACTGCTGGGGAAAGCGCCGGTACTGATATTGGTGCTGCCACTGACAGGTCGATTGTTCACGCTCCAACGCAACTGCATCGGCGGCAATACCAGCTCACCATTCATGGCGAGCAAAGCCTGCAGGAACTGGTAACTGGTGTCGAGAATGGCAAAGGGGGCTGCGGCGCGCTCGCCACTATAACCATCACCGCCCCAGCCGGAGAGGGCATGCAGGTTGCGCGTACTGTCAGACTCGCCGCTGTCTGCCAACTCGCCATCGAGCACATAGAGCGCATTGCCGCTGGTGTTATCCGTCACGCTGAATCCCCAGCCGGGCACACCGGCACTGGCATAGCGTGCATTGACCCGCACCTGAACCCGCAAGCCGGGGTCCACCCTGAATGCATAATTACCGTTGGCATCCGTGCGGGTGCGGGCGAGACGCTCGCCACCGGCACCCAACAGGTCCACCTCGGCACCGCGTACCGGCTCCCGGCGTGTGCAGCCATAGCAGAGGCTGGTTCCGGAATGTGGCACCCTGTCATAGGTTACCTGCCCGGACAGGGTCAGGTCGCCGGTGCCGGCTACGGGGACAACGCCTGTATCAGTGCCTGTATTGCCGCCGGTGGTGGTCGGCGTAACCGGGGTTGGGGGCGGCGGCGAATCACTGCTGGAGCTTTTATCGCAACCAGCGGCCAGCAAACTCGCCAGAAGAAGGAAAAAAAGGACCGCTTTACCGCGTGCGAATCGAATGACTCTCCGGTAAATAAAAAAGACGCCAGGAGTATAGCTTGTTGTCAGTCGCCGCATTCGTTGCATAAATCCATAGTGGCTTTATGCAACATAGTTGAGTGGCAACCGTAGGCGGCCAGTCACGCGCCATTTGCGAATCGCGAACTGGCCCTGTCAGGGTGACTGGCGGGTTGGGGGAATGGTCAGAAAAAGCCCAGCGGATCTTCCTCCGGGTAGACCTGCTCACCGTCTTTCCAGGTGCTGTGTACCTCGATCGCGGGCAGGGCCGCCTCATCGACCTGCAGCGGGTTCTGCTCGAGTATGACGAAGTCCGCGCTCTTGCCCGGCGTCAGTGAACCTTTCTGCTCACCCTCGCCATACTGGCGCGCCGCGTCCAGCGTCACGGCGCGCAGCGCCTGCTCCACGCTGATACGTTCGTCACTGGGCTGGCTCACACCATCGCGATTGGCGCGCGTCACCGCACTCCAGATCAGCTGCATCATGTCCGGTCCGGCCGCCGGGGTTTCGCTGTTCAACGTGACCAGGGCACCGGCATCAATGGCAGTGGCAACCGGACCGAATGCGCGCGCCCTTTCGGTACCGAGGATTTCCGCCAGCCAGTCGCTCCAGTAGTAAATCTGCACTGGCGAGAAAGAGATCGCCACGTCCTGTTTGGCCAGTTTGCGTGCCTGAGCCCTGCTCATCAGTTGTGGCGCGACCATCACCGGGCTGGAAAGGCGCTCGCCACCCCCGGCCTTGTCGATCGCCTCAATGGCGGTATCGATCGCGGCGTCACCGCTGGCACTGATCAGCGGCTGCCAACCCTGCTGGGCATACCGGCGCAGCCAGAGGTCCAGCTGCTCCTCACGGGTCAGCAGAAAGCCGCGATCCCCCGTTTTGGCCGACACCTTCATGTAGGGTGCATTCTGGTAGGCACTGCCAAGCTGACTGCTGCCATCCACCACCATCTTGACCCCGCCAATGCGGAAACGACCCTCGTAGGGCTCCGGCCGGTAATCGTCTGCATCCACCATATCCAGGGTGCTCGCAGGCAGGTAGGCGACGATATCCAGGTTCAGCATGCCGAAATCTGCGCCGGCACGGTACAGCTTAATCGCGCTCAGGGTCGCCCAGCCATCCTGCACCGTGGTAATGCCCGCCGCCAGATAGTCGTCCTGCACTTCCTTCAGGATGCCCACGGCCTTGAGCGCACTGGGAGCCGGGATCAGGTCCGCAATCACATCCATTGCGCGCTCCTCGATCACCCCGTTCAGCTGGCCGGTCCTGGGGTCCTTGCGGAATATCGCACCGGCTACCGGGTTGTAGGCCTGCTGTCCCAGCTTCTGCAGCACCACGCTGTTCACCACCGCAATCCTGCCCGACAGGTGCACCGCCACTACCGGCCGGGTATTGCTGACCCGGTCCAGGTCCCAGCGAGTGGGATGGCGCCGCTCTTTCAGCTGGCGTTCATCGTAGCCGAAGCCAAGGATCCAGTTGCCGCCGGGGTGATTACTGCCGTCCTCACGCAGCTTCTGTTGCAGGCTGCTGATATCGCGGACCGTGCCCATCGGTGGCGGCTTGAGACCGGCGACAGCACGTGCCATCGCCTGCTGGATCAGGTGCCCGTGGGCGTCGATAAAGCCCGGCAGCAGCGTGCGCCCTTCCAGTTCAATGAATTCGGTATGGGATGCGGTATAGGCGGCCATATCGGCCTCACTGCCGACCGCAAGGATGCGGCCGTTCTGCACCGCGATGGCAGTGGCATCCTTGTATTTGTCGTCGAGGGTGATCAGGGTACCGCCGCGGAGGATGGTGTCAGCGGTGCCGGTCGGCCGTGGTGTGACACAGCTACCAACCAGAAAGACAAGAAACAGCAGCAGCAACCTCGCTGCAATGCCCGAACTACCCGGCATGAAAAGGCCCCCTTGTTCGTATCAGTATTGACCAACGGGAGCGAAAGCGCGCCTGCGGGCAGGAATTGGCGCGGATTTTAACGTGATTAAACTAGAAAATCTTTCGGCAAGGGCGCTTTGGGGGCGATGAATCACAAATATGTGAACCGCAGGTTGCCCGGCCGAGCGGGCATTTCGAAACCGTCGCGCACATGGACATGCGCGCCGGAGCTACATGGATGTATTTATGCGTTTTCGAAATGCCCAAACGGACGAGCGACCGCCCAGGGGCCTGTTCATGGAAAATCTATCGGCAACTCTGGTTGATACTGTCCAGCGCCACCTGCCCCGGGCACAGGTCCTGCTCGGAAAGGTCCCGCAGCGGCCGGTCCGCGGTCTCCAACGTATCGTGCAAATCCTCGGAATCGCGATCCACATGCAAAAGTCCGGTGAGGATCTCGCCGCGCTCCTTGTAGCTATCCAGCAGGCGCAGCGCACTGGCGCGATCACTGATATCCAGTTCAGGATCAATCTTGTTCAGGCATACAGAGCCATCGTGTAGCGCCACTTCCACAGAACAGCCCGGCTCATAACTGGCCGTGACCTCCTCGCGCACCGGAATGAAGTCCGCCTGCCCCACCGCCTGCATATGCTCGCGCACATACTCGTAACCCTTGGTCGAACCCGGGTTGTTGTTGAACGTCACACAGGGGGAAATAATGTCGATAAAGGCAAAACCGCGATGTGCCAGCGCCCCCCGGATCAGTGGCACCAGCTGCTCCTTGTCGCCGGAGAAGCCGCGCGCCACATAGGTTGCCCCCAGCTGCAGGGCAAGTGCTACCAGGTCGATGGACTCGAACGGCGAAGCCCTGCCGGCCTTGCTGACAGAGCCCATATCCGTTGTGGCGGAGTCCTGCCCCTTGGTCAGACCGTAGCAACCATTATTTTCCACCAGGTAAACCATGTTCAGGTTGCGCCGCGCCACATGCGCAAACTGGCCCATACCAATGGACGCGGTATCGCCGTCACCGCTGACCCCCACGTAAATCAGTTCGCGGTTGGCCATACACGCACCCGTCGCAACAGACGGCATACGGCCATGCACGGAGTTGAAGCCGTGGGCATGGTTGAGGAAATAGTTCGGGGTCTTGGAGGAGCAACCGATTCCCGACAATTTGGCTACGCGGTGTGGCTCCACATCTGCCTCGAAACAGGCCTGCACAATCGCGGCGCTGACAGAGTCGTGGCCACATCCCGCGCACAGTGTGGAAAGTGCGCCCTCATAATCCTTGCGATACAGGCCAAGGTTGTTCTGCTGGTGATGCGGGTGACTGAACCCGGGCTTGAGGTAACTCATAGTGCACCTCCGACAACTTTTCCTACCACTTTCTTGCCGACAGTTTCGCCCTGCGGCTCCCGCGAGAGTTTGACCGCAATGGCATCCGCCACAAAGCGCGCGGTAATCGGGTAGCCATCATAATTCAATACCGGCACCAGCTTTTCCGGTGCCGCATTCAGTTCATTCATAATCAGGCTGCGCATCTGGCCATCCCGGTTCTGCTCGACAACGAAGACAATGCTGTGGGATTCAATAAAGCGCTCGGCAATATCGTCGAATGGGAATGCCATCAGCTGCAGGCAGTCGAGATAAATATTTTCTGCCGCGAGCTGGTCCACCGCTTCCAGGGTGGATTCTCGGCTGGTGCCGAAGAACAGCACCCCCAGGCTGGTGGCCACGGCCGACTCCTGCAACCGCGATGCGGGCACCATGGTGCGCGCCGTCTGCCACTTGCGCGTGAGTCGGTCCATATTTTTGACATAGGCATCGCTCTTTTCCGTGTAGCGCGCATATTCATCACGGGAAGTACCGCGGGTAAAGAATGCCCCCCGGGTTGGATGCGTGCCCGGCAGGGTTCTCTGCGGGATACCATCACCGTCCACATCGAGGTAACGCCCGAATGGCTCCTCCAGCGCTTCCAGCTGATCGTGATCGAGCACTTTGCCGCGGCGGAACTTGCGGCCCTCATGCCACTGCAGCGGCTCGGACAGGTGATCGTTCATGCCCAGATCCAGATCGCTGAGCAGGATGACCGGGGTCTGCAACTGTTCGGCAAGATCGAAGGCCTGTGCCATAAATTCGAAGCATTCCTGCGGCGACGACGGAATCAACAGCGGGTGGCGCGTATCGCCGTGGGAAGCGTAGGCGCAGGCAAGAATGTCGGATTGCTGGGTGCGGGTCGGCATACCGGTTGAGGGGCCAGCCCGCTGAACATCCACCAGTACCGCCGGCACCTCGGCAAAATAGGCAAGCCCCAGGAATTCACTCATCAATGAAATACCGGGGCCGGAAGTTGCGGTAAAGGCACGCGCCCCGTTCCAGCCACCACCGATGGCCATCCCCATTGCGGAAAGCTCGTCCTCTGCCTGCACCACGGCGAAATTTTTCTTGCCGGTACCCGGGTCGATTCGCAGGCGATTACAGTATTTCTCGAACGCCTCCACCACCGAGGTAGACGGGGTGATGGGGTACCAGGCAGCGAGTGTCGCACCGCCATAGATGGCGCCCAACCCGGTGGCGGTATTGCCATCCACCAGGATGCGCTCGCCAATACTATCGCGCCGCTCCACCCGGATTGGCAACGGACAGTCAAAATGTTCGCGTGCATAGCTATAGCCAAGCTCCAGCGCATGCACGTTGGGCGCCTGCAGTTTTTCCTTGCCCTTGAACTGGTCCTCGATCAGTCCGGTCAGGACCGGGAACTCGATATCCAGTAGCGCCGCCAGCGCGCCCACATAGATGACATTCTTGAACAGAAGCCGCTGGCGCGGATCCGTATACTCCCGCAGGCAGATGCTGGTAAGCGGTATGCCGAGGTAGTGGATATCGTCGCGGTGATGCTCATCGTGCAGCGGTTTGGAATTGTCATACAGGAAAAAGCCGCCCGGCTCCACGCTGGCAATGTCCTCCGGCAGGCTCTGCGGATTGACGCACACCACCATATCCACACCGCCGCGTCGGCCGGTATAACCCGACTCGCTGATCCGAACCTCATACCAGGTTGGCAACCCCTGGATATTGGAAGGAAAGATATTCTTCGGGGAAACCGGAATCCCCATCCGGAAAATAGCCTTGGCAAAAAGGTTGTTCGCACTCGCGCTGCCGGTACCGTTGACATTGGCAAAGCGAACAACAAAATCATTGAGCGCACTGATCGTTTTCATGTTTTTCCTGCTTGCATGATCCTGCAACGATGTTTCCTACACCGCTTCTTCTGCCCTGGCCTCACCAGCCTTGGTCACGTGGTAAAGAAATTTCTGCATATCCCAGGCAGCGGTGGGGCAGCGCTCCGCACAGAGACCACAGTGCAGGCATACATCCTCGTCCTTCACCATGAGCCGCCCGGTAGGCAGGTCATCCGAGACATAGAGCGGCTGCTCCAGGTTGCGCGCGGGCACGCGTGTAACCTGCCGCAATTCCTTTTCCGTCTCCGCTTTTGGCGTAAAGGTGAGGCAGTCGGTCGGGCAGATATCAATGCACGCATCACATTCGATGCATTTGGTCTCGGTAAAGACGGTCTGCACATCGCAGTTCAGGCAACGCTGCGCCTCCCGGAATGCGCTGGCGGCCTCGAACCCCAGCTCCACTTCCAGCTTGCGGTTATGCAGGCTTTCCGCCACGTCCCGGTGTGGTACGCGGTAGCGTTCATCCATGGCGACGGCGCTGTCATAGGTCCATTCCTGCAGGCCCATTTTCTGGCTGATCAGGTTGGTACCGGGCGGTGGCCGCAGGTTGACGTCCTGCCCCCGCAACAGCAGGTCGATAGAAACCGCCGCCTGGTGGCCATGTGCCACAGCGGTAATGATGTTTTCTGGCCCGAAGGCGGCATCGCCACCGAAAAATACGTTACCGAGGCTGGACTGGAAGCTGGCCTTGTCGACGATCGGGCGATCGTGCTGGTCAAATTCGATGCCGATGTCGCGCTCGATCCAGGGGAAGGCAGTGTCCTGGCCGATTGCGACACAGACGTCGTCGCACTCGATCAGTACCGGCGGCTCGCCGAGGGACACCAGGGTACGGCGGCCATCGTCAGCGTATACGGGGCGCACACGGTCAAAGCGCATGCCCACCAGACGCCCCTCTTCCAGCACGAACTCCAGCGGCACATGGTTCTGCAACATGGGCACGCCCTCGCGCTCGGCATCCTCGATTTCCCAGGGTGAGGCTTTCATTTCCGGGCGCGGGCTGCGCACGACCACTTTTACTTCATCGGCGCCCATCCGCAGTGCAGTACGACAGCAGTCCATGGCAGTGTTGCCACCGCCCAGCACGATAACCCGCTTGCCAATCGACTCCGTGTGCCCGAACGCAACGCTGGCCAGCCAGTTGATACCCAAATGAATATTGGCATCGGCTTCCGCACGCCCGGGCAGCTGCAGGTCGCGCCCCTGCGGCGCGCCGCTGCCGATAAAGACCGCGTCGTACTGTTCGGCGAGCAGACCCTTGAGGCTGTTTACCCGCTGGTTAAAGTGAGTGACGGCGCCCAGGTCCAGGATGTAACCCACTTCCTCATCCAGCACTTCCTCGGGCAGACGGAAGGATGGAATCTGGCTACGCATGAAACCGCCGCCCGCAGGCTGCTCGTCATAAATATCGATCGCATAACCCAGCGGCAACAGGTCCCGCGCAACGGTCAGGGAAGCCGGTCCGGCCCCCACCAGCGCCACGCGCTTGCCGTTCTTTTCCTGCACTGGCTGCGGCAGGCGCGCCTTCACAGACTCCTTCATGTCGGCGGCAACACGTTTCAAGCGGCAGATCGCCACCGGCTCCTGGTCGAGACGACCACGCCTGCACGCGGGCTCACAAGGCCTGTCACAGGTGCGGCCGAGGATGCCGGGAAACACATTGGATTCCCAGTTGATCATGTAGGCGTCGGTGTAGCGTCCCGCCGCGATCAGGCGGATATATTCGGGCACCGGCGTGTGTGCCGGGCAGGCATACTGGCAATCCACCACGCGGTGGAAGTATTCGGGATTGGCCGTATCCGTGGCTTTAACCATTTTTCTACCTGTTGTTGGTATGCGCCGTAATTCAAATACGAATTGCGTTAATTTTTTTAGTGCGGCCCTAGAGGATGCAAACCGAGTCCGGGCCAAACCTGGACCAGCGCGCCTCACGCCGCTTGTTAAATTGCGAGCGCAGGAATGCCATCTGGTCCCCGCGTATCCGGTCACCATTCACCAGCGCCAGGTATTCCGCAGCATTCGGACAGAATGGCAGCGCCAGTAGCTCCATATCCAGCTCCTGCAGCAGGGCATTGCCCTTGAACTGGTTACAACGCCGGCAGGCACTCACAACGTTTTCCCAAATGTCGCGCCCACCGCGGGAAATTGGATGTACATGATCCCGCGTCAGCGCCGCTGCGGAAAAACGGTTACCGCAGTACAGGCAATAGCGACCGTCACGCAGAAACAACGCGGCATTGGTCAGTGGCGGGCGACGCCTGGGCTCCGCAATACGCGCACCACCGCAGGCAATGATCGATGCCAGCTGCAACTGCGAACGCTTGCCGGTAAGGCGGTTGGTACCACCCTGTACCCGACGCACAATGCCGCCCAGCTCCCAGGTAACCAGCTCGCGCACATACAGGCATGCCGCCTGCTCCCAGCCCAGCCATTCCAGTGGCTGTCCCGCCAGGTTCAGGCGCAGGATTCTCGGCTGGGCTGTCATGCGCCCGCTCCCGCCACGTGGCGAACCGCAAAAAAAGCCCCGGAGGAATGATCCTCCAGGGCTCTTGAGAATAAGGCTGCGTTGGCATGGGCCACGGGCGCGCGATCGGCCGCGATGGTGACAGCGGGCCCTATAGGACCGTCATCCCAGTGCGGGCCTCCTATCCAGCGAAAGGAAGCAGTCGGATGCCTGCTGTAGTTCCTGGCTCGAACGCTGAACGCGCGACCCTCCTTTTCTTACTTGTCTTACTCGTCTTAGCCGTCTGACTCGTCTTTGTCGTCTTGCTCATCTCACCCGGTCCGTGCGCTCCGCACCGGAAAACGCGGGTACAAACAAAGGATGAATACCAATCAATAGTAAACCGAGGCCCATAAAAATAGGGGATAGAAGCGTCATTCGGAGGAAAAAGTGGCGCGTAAATAGACGGAGAGGCAAGCCTGGCTGTACAACGGAATGGATTATGCTTGCGCCAAAAGTAAAAACGCCGCTCAAGCTTCCTAGCCCGAG
>NZ_BSYJ01000002.1 GCF_030270605.1 Biformimicrobium ophioploci | reverse complement strand
AGGCGCGCTGGCCTCAACCGTGGGACGTGCATTCTACACATCCGTTTCGCTTTCGCAAGGCTTTTTTGAAACTTTGTTTTCCCGAAAACTTCTGGAAAAACAAACGCTTGAAACCCCTGCTCAAGCCGGAAAAAGCAACTGGCTTTTTCCGTGGCCCGAACCCTCCGGAGAGGCGTCTCGAGCGAGGCGCGCATTATACAGCGAAGCCTCCGTCTGGCAAGCTCTTTTTCCGTTTTGATTTTGCGAAAACTTCAGCAAAATCAACAACTTGGAAGAGCCTCCCGAGCCACCCTGCGGTGACCGTGGGCGCGCATACTACAGCGCTGACCCAGCTTTGCAAGCACTTTCTGGAAGTTTCTTTCGAAGCCACCAAACTGCGACTTCCAACCCCAGACTCCCTGCCTGCCGGCGGCCAAAAACCAATCGATTCTGGCGCCTTTCTCGCTGCCCGTCCGTGACAGCGGCGCGCACTTTACGGCCATGGCCGGTCGAGCGCAAGGAAAGATTGAATAATATTTCGGACTGAGGATTCCGGGTGTTTTTTGAACGGCACTGAGGCGATAGGCGGCCGCAATTGACGCTTTCCCTCCCGAACAGCCATATACGAAAAAGACCCCCTGCTTTCGCTCAGGAGATGCGCCTTTTAGCGCCAATCGGTCGGGATGCACTTCGCTGCGCTCGTGGCTCTACGGCGCTACGCACCTCCGAGTCGAACCGGAGTTAGAACGAACCCTCCTGAGCCGCATATACGAAAAAGGCCCCCTGCTTTCGCCTAGGAGATGCGCCTTTTAGCGCCGACCGGTCGGGATGCACTTCGCTGCGCTCGTGGCTCTACGGCGCTACGCGCCTCCGAGTCGAACCGGAGTTAGAACGAACCCTCCTGAGCCGCATATACGAAAAAGGCCCCATCCTTCCGGATGGGGCCTTTTTCGTATATGGCGGTGAGGGAGGGATTCGAACCCTCGATCAGGTTTCCCCGATACGCCCTTAGCAGGGGCGCGCCTTCAGCCACTCGGCCACCTCACCTACGAACGCGCTAGTGCTCGCTCGAGTGGGCGGCATAATACCAAGGGTCGGGAAAAAATCAACGGGGAATCAATAACTTTTTGCAGTTTCGACGCTTTGGCTATTCCTTGGCCAGACACAAAAAAGGCCAGCGGAAGCCGGCCTTTTCTACGCCAGGAACCCTACTCCTGGCCACCCTCATCCGGGGACTCTTTTTCGCGCTGGATCCGCTGGTAGATCTCTTCGCGGTGGACCGCCACCTCTTTGGGCGCGTTCACTCCTATGCGTACCTGATTCCCTTTAACCCCTAGAACCGTAACGGTGACGTTGTCACCAACCATCAGCGTCTCGCCGATGCGCCGGGTCAAAATTAACATTGCCTACTTCTCCTAGATCATCCTGTGATTGCAATTGAGTCATTCAAAATGCGCAGGTACTTTCCGTCAGTTATTTCGATCTAAGGCACCCCGGAGATTCCTCCAGCATCCGCTCAATCCGGTATCACTTTTTAGTATTGCCCAGACACCTAAAAACACAATAGGTGGTCTGGGGCGCCTAAAAAACAATTCGTTATGAGAGGTAACGCAGTCCCTTGCAACCGGTTCTAACCAACCAGCACTCTTATTGTTAATTCAATAGTTATTAAAATTGTAATTCTTATTGCGTTTTATACGCCTGTGGCTTCGGACAGGTTGAACGCACTATGCAACGTGCGTACTGCCAGTTCCAGGTAGCGCTCGTCAATAATGACCGAAGTCTTGATTTCGGACGTCGTAATCATCTGGATGTTGATATTGTCTTCACCCAGGGCCTTGAACATGGTGGTTGCCACACCCGCATGTGAGCGCATACCAACCCCAACAATGGATACTTTTGCGATCCTGTCATCGGTTACCACTTCCCGGGCACCCAGCTCATTACTCACCCTGTCCAGTACGCCCTTGGCCTTGCTCAGGTCATTGCGATGGACGGTAAACGTAAAGTCGGTTGTGCCATCAACCGCACTGATATTCTGTACGATGACGTCAACCTCGATATTGGCCTCGCCAACCGGAGCCAGGATCTTGCAGGCAACGCCCGGCTGGTCCGGCACGCCACGGATCGTTAACTTGGCCTCATCGCGATTGAAAGCAATACCGGATACAACAGGCTTTTCCATTTCCTCTAATTCCTCATCCAGGGTAATCAGGGTCCCGGGACCCTCTTCGAAAGTCGAAAGTACCCGCAGGGGCACACCATATTTACCGGCGAACTCGACCGCGCGAATCTGCAACACTTTTGAGCCAAGGCTGGCCATCTCGAGCATTTCTTCAAATGTAATGCGGTCGAGCCTGCGCGCGCTGTCCACTACGCGCGGGTCGGTGGTATAGACGCCATCAACATCGGTGTAGATCTGGCACTCATCTGCCTTAAGCGCTGCAGCAAGTGCAACTCCGGTAGTATCCGAACCGCCACGGCCCAGAGTTGTGATATTGCCCTGATCGTCCACGCCCTGAAAGCCTGCAACAACGACAACGCGACCTGTGTCCAGGTCCTTGCGCATGCGCTCAACATCAATCGACTGGATTCGCGCCTTATTGTGCGCGTTATCGGTAAGGATTCGGACCTGGCCGCCGGTGTAGGAACAGGCGTCATAACCGCGCTTCTTCAGCGCCATGGTAAGGAGCGCAATCGTGACCTGTTCGCCCGTAGAGACCAGTACATCCATCTCACGCGGGTCCGGATGCTCCTGGATCTTGTGCGCCAGCTCAATCAAGCGATTGGTTTCGCCGCTCATTGCAGAGAGGACCACGACCATGTCGTGCCCTTCGGACCGGAAAGTTGCCACCTTGTCGGCGACCGCCTCGATACGCTCGATGGAGCCTACCGACGTTCCGCCATATTTCTGAACAAATAACCCCATAGGACTAAGGTTAACCCCCACTCATTTCCCTTGAATAACGGCTTCGCCGGCAAAATGCCGGCGAACGCCAAAATTGTTCGGCCAGCAAGCTGGCCAAGGCCGCCTTAAACCCGCTCGGCAACCCATGCCTCAACGCTTGCAAGCGCTGCGGGCAGAGCATCCAGGTCGGTGCCACCGCCCTGGGCCATATCCGGGCGGCCGCCACCCTTGCCACCGACCTGCGCAGCGATCTCGCGCATCAGGTCACCGGCCTTGAGCTTACCGCACAGATCTTTCGTTACCGCGGCAATCAGGGCGACTTTTTCTTCACCCGGTGCTGCCAGGAGAATCACACCTGACCCGAGTTTATTCTTGAGCTGGTCGGCCACGTCACGCAGGGATTTCGCATCGGCACCATCGACCGAAGCTGCCAGTACCTTCACACCCGCTACGTCCTTTGCCTGTGCGGACAGGTCTCCGCCTGCACCGCTCGCCAGTTTCGCCTTCAACTGGGCGACTTCCTTCTCCATCTTGCGGCTGCTGGAAACCAGACTCTCGAGCTTGGCTGCAAGGTTCTCCGGCTTGGCCTTTACCAGGGCCGCAGCATCAATAACCTGCTGCTGGACCGAGTCAATCAAATCCAGCGCTTTCTCACCGGTTACCGCCTCGATACGACGCTGCCCCGCAGCAATACCACCTTCGGAAACAATGCGCATCAGGCCGATATCACCAGTGCGCTTTACATGGGTTCCGCCACACAGCTCCACCGAGAAATCCCCACCCATGAACAGCACGCGCACGGTATCGCCGTACTTTTCTCCGAACAGCGCCATGGCGCCCTCGGCGCGGGCCGTTTCAATATCGGTTTCGAGGGTCTGCACTTCACTGTTCAGGCGCACCTGGGCATTGACCATGCGCTCCACCTCACGCAGCTGTTCAGCTGAAACTGCTTCAAAATGCGAGAAGTCGAAGCGCAGGCGCTCGGAGTCTACCAGCGAGCCTTTCTGGGTCACGTGGGAACCCAGCACCTTGCGCAGTGCTGCGTGCAACAGATGTGTTGCCGAGTGGTTCAGCGCGGTTGCGTGGCGTACACCGCGGTCAACCCGCGCCTGTACACTACCGCCTTTCTGCAGCGAACCCGCGAGTACCTTGACATGATGCAGGTGGAGGTCACCGTGCTTGGTGCAGTCCGAGACCTCAACGCGCTTATCCTCGGCAACCAGCAGGCCGCTGTCGCCCACCTGACCACCGGACTCCGCGTAAAACGGAGTCTTGTCCAGGACCACAATGCCTTTCTGGTCTTGCTCCAGTTTTTCTACCGGCTGCCCTTCATGGTAAAGACCGACGATATGGCCTTCCGCCTCCGTAGCGCTGTAACCGAGAAATTCAGTCTTGCCATCCACCGCGATATTGCCGGTGTAGTCGACCTTGAACTTGCCAGCGGAACGTGCACGTTCACGCTGCTCGGCCATGGCCTGCTCGTAACCGCTGAGGTCCAGCTCCAGGCCGCGCTCACGCGCGATATCGTTGGTCAGGTCTGTCGGGAAGCCGTAGGTGTCGTACAGGGTAAAGACCACATTACCCGGAATGATGTTTCCGTCGAGGCCGGCCAGAGCGTCCTCGAGTACCGCCAGGCCTTTATCCAGTGTTTTCTCGAACTGCTCTTCTTCTTTCTGAAGGATACGTTCGATCTCACCCTGTTTTTCGCGCAACTCGGGGTAGGCATCGCCCATTTCCCGGACCAGCGCATCAACAAGGCGATAGAAAAAGGTCTGGGTATGGCCAAGCTTGTGGCCGTGGCGAATGGCGCGACGGATAATGCGGCGCAACACGTAACCGCGCCCTTCGTTATTCGGGATGACGCCGTCACTGACGAGGAAGGCGCAGGAACGGATATGGTCGGCAATTACGCGCAGTGACTTGTTATCGTGGTCCGCGCAGCCGACGATATCGCCCGCGGCTGTCAGCAATGCCCGGAACAGGTCAATTTCATAGTTGGAGTGGACATCCTGCATCACCGCCGCGATGCGCTCGAGGCCCATGCCGGTATCCACAGACGGCTTCGGCAGCTCGTGCATTTCACCGCTTGCAGTCCTTTCGTATTGCATGAAGACCACATTCCAGATCTCAATGAAGCGGTCACCGTCTTCTTCCGGACTGCCAGGAGGACCACCCCAGATTTCTTCACCGTGGTCATAGAAAATTTCTGTACAGGGGCCGCATGGACCTGTGTCACCCATCTGCCAGAAATTGTCAGACTTGTATTTCTCGCCCTTGTCGCCAATGCGGACGATGCGGTCTGTGGGCACACCCACTTCCTTTTCCCAGATCCCGTAGGCTTCGTCGTCTTCGGCGTAGACCGTCACCATCAGGCGCTGACTGTCAATACCGAGCCATTCTTTCGAGGTCAGGAATTCCCAGGCGAACAGGATTGCATCGCGCTTGAAGTAATCACCGAAGCTGAAGTTACCCAGCATTTCAAAGAAGGTGTGATGGCGCGCGGTATAGCCGACATTTTCCAGGTCATTGTGCTTGCCACCGGCGCGCACGCAGCGCTGGGAACTCACTGCGCGAGTGTAGTTACGCTGTTCGTTGCCGAGGAATGTATCCTTGAACTGCACCATCCCTGCATTGGTAAACATCAGGGTCGGGTCATTACCCGGGACCAGCGAGCTCGACGGCACGATGGTGTGGTGCTTGCTTTCAAAATACTTTAAAAAAGCTTCGCGAATCTCTGCGCTTTTCATCTACCTAATTCACCCTTCACGCCGCCAGCGCGGCCGTTACTGCTTATTTCGAAATTAAAAATCCAGGTCTTCTTCCCGGTAGGCTTTGTTCGCGAGCAGGTGTAAATGCAAGTGGAACACCGTTTGCCCGCCCCCGGGGCCATTGTTGATGATGACGCGAAAACCGTCATCGACACCCAGTTTGCGGGCCATTTCACCCGCCACCCACATCAGGTGCCCCAGCAGAGGCTTGTCCTCCTCGCCCGCGACCCCGATATTGACCAGCGGCTTGCGCGGAATAACCAGAAGGTGCGTTGGCGCCTGGGGAGAGCGATCCTTGATTACGATGCAGTCGTCGTCCTCGTAAAGAACATCCGCCGGCAAGTCACCGCGCATGATTCTGCTGAAAACGCTATCGCCGCCGTCCCTGCAGCCTGCCATCGCCACTCTCCTTCAGATCCCTTCCTGGTCGCTATGTCACTTGCTGTCCTCTCGGGCACGAGGCCAAGCGAGCCGACACTGACTACTTGGCCAGCTTTTCCTCAGTCGTCAGCAGGCGTGCCTCCGACTCCAACATGACCGGGATACCGTCGCGCACCGGGTATGCGAGGCCGCTTGCCTTGCAAACCAGCTCCTGCTTGTCTTCGCAATACTCGAGGGATGCCTTGCTGACAGGGCAAACCAGGATACTGAGTAATTTCTTGTCCATAGATTTTGTCAAACGCTCGCCAACCGATAGCCGGGAACGCCCCGGCAAATGGGGGCGTATAGTACAACGAAAGCCGGGTGAATACACAGTCTGACGCCGCGTATGCCGTGCGCTGCGCCACATTCGCGTATCTGCAGCACGTAATTTTCGCTGCCATTGCCTATTCCCACCGTTTGGAATGGCAAATCCCGCCTCGGGGTTACAAATTGATACAAAAAACCGATAAGATCGCCCCCCTGAAAAACAAGAGACCTTGCACCGTGACGACAAAACCCAAAAAGATCAGTGCGAAAGGCGAGTCCACCCGCCAGAAGATCCTGGCGGCGGCGCTTGAAGTGATTGCGACCTCCGGCCTGCGCGCGGTTACCCACCGATCAGTGGCAGCGGCCGCCGGCGTTCAGCTCAGCCTCACGACCTACTACTTCAAGGACCTGAACGAACTGTTGATCGAGGCCTTCACCAGCTTCTGCAACGCCGGCCGCCCCGGCTATGAAAAGACCTGGGAAAAAGTGAATGCTGCGGCCGCGCAGGTCGACCGCAAAAGCCTGAAAAGCCGAGCTGGACAGGAGCAGCTTGCCGAGGCGCTCGCGGAAATTGGCACTGACCATATTTTGCGCAATATACGCACGCGACCGATGGAGCTGGCGGTGGAACAGCAACTGCTCAACGAACTGCGCCTCACGCCGGAACTGGCCAAGGTGGCGGAAGAGTACATGGAGAAGCTGATCGAGCCGCTGCGCACCATGGTCCTGGAACTGGGTTCCACTGCCCCGGAAACCGACGCACAGCTGCTTATGTCAGTCATGCTGAAGCTCGAACATGAAGGCCTCGCCAACCCGCGCAGCCGTAAGCTGAAGGGACAGGTTTTCACCCTGCTCCAGCGCCAGATTCGGTGGGTTCTTGCCGGGCTCTGACCTCAGACCAGTGACCTCAGACCCGTAACCCCGGCCCGGTCAATCCACGCTGGCTACACGCCTTGTCTGGATATGGGCAACAACCGCATCCAGGGCCGCAGGCCCTTCCCGCTCCTCATTCAGGATCTCGTGGTAGGCCTGCGGATAGACAATCATTTCCTTGCACGCTGAACCTATCTGCTCGAAGCAGCGAATCGTTTCGGCCGCGTCCACCAGCCCGTCACTTTCTGCAACCAGCAACAATACAGGCAGCTTCAGCTGCGACAGCCGCGCCAACGTAAAAGCTCTCTCCTGCTGATAACTGGTGAACCAGCGCAATGACACCTTGTCGTGAACCAGCGGGTCTTTGCGGTAAGCCTCGACCACGCGCGAGTTCCGGCAAATCAGGGCATCGTCCAGGCGATTTGATACACGGAGCCAGGGTACAACCCCGGCAAGCCAGCCAATCACCCGTTTCTCGAGGGAGCCCGGCTCCGTCGCACCGCGATACCCCGGCGCACTGAGGATGATACTCGCTACCCTCGCCGCCCGGGCAGACCGGGACCGGACCCCGTAAGCCGTCGCAATCATGCCGCCCATGCTGTGCCCGAGCAGGTGCAGTGACACCTCCGGGTGCCGCCCTCCCACTACGCGAACAAACGCGGCGAGATCCTCGGCATAGGCCGCAAAACCCTCAATATCCCCGCGCTGGCCGGGCGACTCTCCATGGCCATAGAGGTCGAACGCATAGACCCCGATGCCCCGGGTGTTGAGCGCGGCAGCCGCGTCCGCGTAACGCCCGGAATGCTCCCCAAGCCCATGGCACACAACGAGGATCGCCTGCGGCGACTCCGGTAGCCAGTGACGGTAGAAAAGCTGATGACCTCGACTGGAAAAATGCATGCGTGCCTCGCGAATGACCTGCCTGTCTCTCTCGATTGTCTTTTGAAATCGCTACCTGTGCCGCGCCTGGCGCACGGCCCTTTGCCAGCCACCCAGCAAGGTCGCACGCCGGGAGTCCTCCATAGCGGGGGTAAAGCGCCGCTCGACTTCCGTCAGCGCCGTAGGCAAGTGCCCCGGCTGCCAGAGATCGCAGCCGATCCCCGCCAACAATGCCGCACCCAACGCGGTCGACTCGATCAACGCCGGCCGCTCCACTTCCAGGTTGAGGATATCCGCCTGGAACTGCATCAGGAAATTGTTGGCGCTGGCTCCACCGTCGGCACGCATGGATTTTATCGGAACACCTTCCTGACGCATGATTTTCACCAGATCCCGGGTCTGGTACGCGATGGACTCCAGCGTCGCACGGACCACCTCGCTGCGCCCGGCACCGCGGGTCAATCCGACCAGAGTGCCGCGCGCATCCATATCCCAGTGTGGCGCCCCCAGTCCGACGAAGGCCGGCACCAGGTACACCCCGCGGGTGTCCGGTATGGCCTCTGCAATGACTTCAGTTTCTGCCGCTTGTCCGATCATGCCCATTTCATCCCGCAACCACTGGACTGCCGCGCCGGCTGTGAATACCGCGCCTTCCACGGCATAAGCGGGCCGGCCGCGAACATCGCATGCCAGGGTAACCAGCAGCCCCCCCTCTGCCTGGGGGCGCTGCTCGCCGGCATACATCAGAACGAAACAGCCAGTGCCGTAAGTATTCTTGACCATGCCGGGTTCGGTGCACTGCTGGCCAAACAGCGCCGCCTGCTGGTCGCCCGCCACTCCGGTGATGGGCACTTCGGCACCGAAAAAACACGATTTTGCCGTGACGCCGAACCGGGCAGCCGACGGTAAGACTTTAGGCAACAAGGATGGGTGGCACCCGAAAATCTCAAGCAACTCAGGGTCCCAGTCCCTGCTCTCGATATTGTACAGCATGGTGCGGCACGCATTGGTATGGTCGGTAACGTGTGCGTGCCCCCCGGTCAGCTTCCAGATGATCCAGGTATCGATCGTACCGAAACAGAGCTTGCCACTATCGGCAGCGGATTTGATTTCTGGCCGCTCCTCCATCAACCACGCCAGCTTGGTAGCCGAAAAGTACGCATCTACGACCAACCCGGTCTTCTCCCTAACCAGCGGTTCGAGACCACGTTCGCGCAGCGACTCGCACTGTCGAACGGAGCGCCGGCATTGCCACACGATCGCCCGATGCACTGGCGCACCGGTATCGCGATGCCAGAGCAGCATGGTTTCGCGCTGGTTGGTAATACCGATCGAGACTAGTGCAGATGCGGGTTGCTGCGCGTTTGCAAGGGCGTTGCGCACCACCCGCTCGCAGGTCTGCCAGATTTCGACGGGGTCCTGCTCGACCCAGCCCGGCTCAGGGTAGTACTGGGCAAACTCCGCATACGCCCTGCCCGCCAGACTGCCGTCCTGGCGGAAAACAATAGCAGTAATGCCGGTGGTGCCGAGGTCTATGGAGAGAATCATGGGGCCAGCTTTCTTTTTGTTGTGGCCCGAATGTAGCAGAGGGAAAAAGGGCACCGCAATGTTTCGACTGGCGCGGCGCCCTGATGCCATATAACCCTGTGGCTTTATACGTTACTGGCGCGCGAGCCGCGCCGGCACCTCCCAGGTGGTTTCAGAGCTGCGTAGTGGATTGATGTCGAGGCCGCCGCGACGCGTGTATCGCGCGCACACGGTCAGCTTCTCCGGGGAGAGAATTCTCTGCACGTCACAGAAAATCCGCTCCACACAGTGCTCGTGAAAATCCTGGTGCTGGCGGAAGGAGACCAGGTACTCGAGCAGCTTTTCCCGGTCAATCTGCTGCCCGCGGTAATTGATCACCACTGTGGCCCAGTCCGGCTGACCGGTAACCGGGCAGTTACTCTTGAGCAGGTGGCTGTAAAGGCTCTCTTCCACTACCTTCGCGCCTTCAGCGTGTGCGAGCATGCCGGAATCCGGCTGGTAGGCACGCACTTCTATATCAAGGTCATCGAGGCAGGTTCCGGCAAGGGCACCCACCGCAAGCGCCGGATCCTCGACATTAAAGAGTTCAACCTGTACCGGGGCACCGGCTGCGCCACTCAGGTCATTTGCAAGCAGCGCTTCCACTTCCGTCCGTGACACGAACCGGCTCTGGTTGAACGAATTGAGGTAAAGCTTGAACGACTTGGATTCGATGATATTTGGGCTGTCCACCGGGATCCGGAACTGGGCAACCGCTACCTGCGGCTTGCCGCGCTCATTCAGCCATGACAGTTCGAACCCCCACCAGATATCTTCACCCTTGAATGGCAGGGCCGCACCAATGCCGAGCTTCTCACGCGAGTGTGCACGCTCAATCGGGTGTAACAATCCGGGGTTGTACTCAAATTCATACTGGGTTTCCTTTCCCAGCGGTAAATCATTCCAGTGCTCTTCGATCATAAACTCTTCCGAATACGCGAGGAAAATCAGTGCCGCAGGCGCTTGCCATGTTCCATCAGGTGGAGGCAGACCGCGACCAGAACAATAATAAACACCAGCATGCCTGCGAACGCCCAGGCGATATTGATATCAGACACGCCGAGGATCCCGTAGCGGAACGCATTCACCATATACAGGACCGGATTGAGTTTGGAGACCGCCTGCCAGAACGGCGAAAGCAGGTCGATGGAGTAAAATACCCCGCCGAGGTAAGTCAGGGGCGTCAATACAAAGGTCGGGATAATGGAGATGTCATCGAAACTGTTGGCGAATACAGCATTGATAAAGCCGGCCAGAGAGAAAAAGATCGACGTCATCAACACGATGGCAATGGTCAGGCCCAGGTGCGACACCTGCAACTTCGAAAAAAACAGGGACAGGATCGTTACGATCAGGCCCACGGCCAGTCCGCGGCAGACTCCGCCAAACACATAGCCGGAGAGAATCACCCAGTTGGGCGTGGGCGAAACGAGTAGCTCCTCAACACTGCGCTGGAACTTTGCGCTGTAGAACGACGAAACCACATTCGAGTAGGAGTTCGTGATCACTGCCATCATGATGAGGCCAGGCACCACGAACTGCATATAATCAAAGCCACCCATCTGGCCAATCCGGGAGCCGATCAGGGTGCCGAAAATCACAAAGTAAAGCGACATGGTGATCGCCGGCGGCAGCAGCGTCTGCGGCCATATGCGCATAAAGCGCCGGATCTCCCGACGCACAATGGTCTTGAACGATATCCAGATCTGGGCACTATTCATGATTCTTCCTGCCCGCTCTTCACCAGCGCGACGAACAATTCCTCGAGGCGGTTTGCCTTGTTACGCATACTGACTATTTCAATCTCCTGCTCCGCGAGCGAGGAAAAGAAACGGTTCAGCGACTGCCCCTTTTCCACCACAACCTCCAGCGAGTGATCATCCAGCACCCTGCCCTCGTATCCGGCAAAATCAGGACTGGCGGGAAGCGCATCGCGGCTGTCCAGAATAAACACCTCCCGGCTCAGGGTCTTCAGCAATGACTTGATTGAGGTGTTCTCGACGATCTCACCCTTGTCGATAATGGCGATATTGCGGCAGAGGCTTTCCGCCTCTTCCAGGTAATGGGTGGTCAGGATGATGGTGGTGCCCTGTGCATTGATTTCCTGCAGGAATTCCCACATGGAACGGCGCAGCTCGATATCCACACCAGCGGTCGGCTCATCGAGAATCAGCAACCTGGGCTCGTGCACCAGCGCACGCGCAATCATCAGGCGGCGCTTCATGCCTCCCGACAGTGTCCGGGCAACATCATTGCGCTTTTCCCAAAGCCCCAGCTGGCGCAGGTACTTTTCAGTGCGCTCTTCCGCCAGCTTCCGCGGCAAGCCATAAAATCCGGCCTGGGTGACGATAATGTCGTAGATCTTCTCGAACTGACCGAAATTGAATTCCTGTGGCACAACGCCCAGCAGCTGCTTGGCGC
Organism: Biformimicrobium ophioploci; assembly: GCF_030270605.1. Taxonomy (GTDB): domain Bacteria; phylum Pseudomonadota; class Gammaproteobacteria; order Pseudomonadales; family Cellvibrionaceae; genus Biformimicrobium; species Biformimicrobium ophioploci. Next base: position 744,524 of record NZ_BSYJ01000002.1, on the reverse strand, counting down.
CCGGGAAATCCTGGTCCGTATCGACGCCGAATATACGTACCTTGCCACCAGACTTGCGCACCAGGGAGCTGATCACGCCGATCGTAGTGGACTTACCCGCGCCGTTGGGGCCAAGCAAGGCAAAGAAGTCACCCGGCTCCACTTTCAGGTCAATGCCCTTCAGCGCCTGAAAGCCGTTGTCGTATGTTTTTTCCAGATTTTCAATGGAAAGAGCTGATACCATTGCACCAAGCCAATCAGGGTTAGAAATTTAGCCGCCTATTCAACGCCGGCACGCATTTTTTTGCAACTGGTCGCCACGTGAATAGCAGCCACAATAGTATGCAGTACAGGAGTGAGCCCCCAGATGGAAAACCTTACCGGTTACAGAGAACACCACCAGCAATTGCTGCGCGACCTGCGCGACAGGGCCAACCAGCTGGTGCCGGCAATCAAGCACCCCGTCAGCGATGAGGAGCAGACCCTGCTGCAAGACCTGAAAGCACTGGCGGATGCCGGGGAGCTGGATGAGCACGGTATCGCCCTGGGTCAACGCACCCTGTGCAAGATTGTATCGCTCTACTCCAATCTGGCACCGCATATTCACCCTGACCTGTTCTGGTACTTTGGTGGTGATTGCATGCACTTTATCCCGGATGAGGACATCGCCCGCTATCAGGCGCTGGACGAAGCGCGCTATGAGGCCGAGTCCAGCGGCGAGACCTTCCACTACCAGGACGCCCGCGCCAAGATTTTCGGCCTCCACTGAGGCCCCTTTATCAAGGCAAAAAAAAACCGGTTCGCAAGAACCGGTTTTTTAATTGGAGCGGGAAACCGGGTTCGAACCGGCGACCTCAACCTTGGCAAGGTTGCGCTCTACCAACTGAGCTATTCCCGCAAAAATGGCGTCCCCTAGGGGAGTCGAACCCCTGTTACCGCCGTGAAAGGGCGGTGTCCTAGGCCTCTAGACGAAGGGGACGGAACCTTTACGTTGCCCCACACCTGGTGCGGCATCGAAATTTGGAGCGGGAAACCGGGTTCGAACCGGCGACCTCAACCTTGGCAAGGTTGCGCTCTACCAACTGAGCTATTCCCGCAATTCCGTCATGGCTGGCGCCCCAGCCAAAACTCCCGTACCTCAATAATAAAGTACCAGAGCCGAAAAAAAGTGGCGTCCCCTAGGGGAGTCGAACCCCTGTTACCGCCGTGAAAGGGCGGTGTCCTAGGCCTCTAGACGAAGGGGACCCAGAATCTTCTTCCGGTCCAGAACCGGCGTTTTTGTTTGCCGCTCTGCATCAGAAGTGGGGCGCATTCTATTGAGGCCCCGATGACCTGTCAACACTCATTTTGAAAAACTTTTAGATATTTTTCTTTTGCCAACAGTGACTTACCAGAACCCGTCCGGATTGGACCAACGCTATACGGGATGAGTAGCTGGCACACAGTCCAACCACTGCAGTCAACGGACCTGGGCTGCTAACGGCGCCCCTCAGCGGCGACCGCCTCCTTGAGGGCCGCGGAAAAAACCCGGATTCGCTCGGCGTTCGCACCCAGGTCACTCACCCCGACCCGTGAACTCGAACGCACATCGACCCGGCTGCCCTGCCCCTCGGCGACAACCCTGATGACCACATCGTCACGAAACCGCAGCAGAGGCGTGGTTGCCACCGCCTCTATGTACCCCGCCGATTCATCCCGCGCCAGAATCTGCCAGCCCTGCGCCAATGCGACTTCTGCCGCAAGACGGGTCACGTCCGCCGCAGGTAGCTCGAAGAACAGGGGGGAAAGATCAGGGTAAGCCTCTAGCTGCTGAAGCGCCAGTGCCTCGCCAGCGTACTCGAGGCTATTTTCGCCCGGCGCGCGCGCCGTCAATGCGACCCGGTACTGGGGCGGGTTGACCGTATCTGTGGTGATGTCGTGAATTGGTGGTACCGCAAAGTTTTTCTGGCCGACACTCAGGAGCACCACCCCCAGAGGCAGCAAGCCGAGAAACAGCCCCACGATCGCATTCCGGCGCACTTCCGGGTTACGCATCCGCACGCCCCAGCCAAACAGGAAAGTGCAGAACAGGCCAATCAGCACAGCTGCAAGCCCCGCGTACTGGAACCAGCTGAATACCGGCCGGAAGCCAACCAGATGCTGGCGCAACAGCACGGCGGCCACCAGCATACTGCCAACGATTACCCATTGGGTACGGGGTACCCAGCGACTCCAGTGTGCTTGCATAACCGGCCCCGGTGCGGTGGCCTACCAGGCGACGAACGAGATTATCCGACTGATCTCCGCCAAAGGCCTTCCAGATTCTTCACGCCAACCGTTAAATGCTAGCTGGACCTGTTTCAGGTCACGCTGCGCGGTTGGTCTTTTGCTGACAATCTCCTGCGCAATGAGTGCAGAGACAACATCATCAGTCAGCAGGAATGTGTCATATCCGACCTGTCGCAGGAAACGCGCACCCGATTGCCCACCAAGCTGCGCCCCCTGCCTCTTTAACGATAGCCAAAGGCCCACGGCATCGTCTTCGGGCCAGGACACCAGCCACTCGCCAAAGCTGCCGGCCTCACGCCCCTTATCCAGCACCATTTGCGCATTGTGCCGAATGGATTTCATTTTGCCGTAATGCCGGATCAGGTCTGCATTACCCATGTGCTCGTCCAGCTCGTCGTCACTCATCATCGCGCAGCGCATGGGGTCGAAGCCCCAGAAAGCCGTTTCAAATGAAAGCCACTTGCCGTCGACCATACTGTGCTTGAGCCCGGCGCGGAAAATACGCCGGCTGATTTCAGAGAGAAAGTAGGCATCCGGCAGGCTGCCCAGCTGATCCGCGCTGCGCACCTCGGGCAAATGCCCTTCAACGAAAGCCTTCCCGGTTTTGCCCCCACCCTTGATTGCTACCGCACTTTTATAGATTTCCTCAAATGTCAGCAAAGCTGGCCCCGCTATTCATTTTCCTGTTCATTTCCCTCGCCTTCCTCGTCGAGTGAAATAGAGAGAGAGTTCACACAATAACGCAAGCCCGTGGGCGCCGGCCCGTCGGGAAACACATGCCCCAGGTGGGCCCTGCACTTGCCGCAGGTGATTTCCGTACGGACCATGCCATGGGAATGATCGGCATGCTCCGCGACCGGGCCCGCCGCCTCATAGAAGCTCGGCCAACCGCAGCCCGCATCGAATTTGCTTTCAGAGACGAACAAAGGCTCGCCGCAGCAGCGGCACCGGTAGGTGCCATCCCTGAAACAATCCCAGTATTCCCCGGTAAATGCGCGCTCGGTGCCCTTCTCCCGGCATACATAAAATTCTTCCGGGGTCAGGCGCTCCCGCCAGTAGTTATCGTCTTCGAGTTTTGACATACTCTGCCTCCCGGTCCTGCAAATTGGTCTCCGTCAGCCTTCGCCACCAACCAGCCAATAGTGACCGCTCTGGACTCTGTCATCAGGATGTGAATGCGATCATGAAGGATATCCCAAAGTCGGACAAACTCCACGGTGTCTGCTACGAAATCCGCGGCCCTGTCATGGCCCAGGCCCACCGTATGGAAGAGGAAGGCCTGCGCATTCTCAAACTGAATATCGGCAACCCGGCACCTTTCGGTTTCGATGCGCCGGACGAAATCATCCGCGATGTTATTCACAACCTGCCGCTCGCGCAGGGTTACACCGAATCGCGCGGCCTGTTCGCCGCGCGCAAGGCGATCATGCAGGAATGCCAGAATATCGGCATTCCCAACGTCGATATCGACGATATCTATCTGGGCAACGGTGTTTCGGAGCTTATCAGTATCGCCACCCAGGCGCTGCTGAATACCGGTGATGAAGTGCTGGTACCCATGCCGAATTACCCGCTGTGGACCGCGGCGATCAACCTGACGGGCGGGCACGCGGTGATGTACCGCTGCGATGAACAGGCAGAATGGTTCCCGGATCTCGACGATATCCGCAGCAAGATCACGCCGAGGACCCGGGCGATCGTGCTGATCAACCCGAACAATCCCACCGGGGCGGTCTACAGCCGCGAGCTTCTGCTGGAGATCGTGGAAATAGCCCGGCAGAACGACCTCATCATTTTCTCCGACGAAATTTATTCAAAGATCCTCTACGAGGACGCCGAATTTATCCCCATGGGCAGCCTTGCGGAGGATGTGCTTTGCATCACCTTCAACGGCCTGTCCAAGGCCTATCGCCTGGCGGGGTTCCGCTCGGGCTGGATGATCGTCAGCGGCGCGCGGCATCGCGCCAACGGCCTGATGGAAGGCATCGACATGCTGGCATCCATGCGCTTGTGCGCCAATGTGCCGGCAATGTACGCCGTACAGACCGCGCTGGGCGGCTACCAGAGTATCAACGATTTGGTGCTGCCCGGCGGCCGACTGCGGCAGCAACGTGACCTGGCGTGGCGCATGCTCACGGAAATCCCGGGCATCACCTGTGTGAAGCCGAAAGGTGCGATCTACCTTTTCCCCAGGCTCGATACCAAGCGTTTCAAGATCAATTCGGATGAACAGCTGGTGCTGGATTTCCTGATGCAGGAAAAAATCCTGCTCAACCAGGGCTCGGCTTTCCACTGGGACCAGCCTGACCATTTACGCTTTGTGTTCCTGCCAAGGGCAGATGAAATGTCGGACGCCATCAGGCGCCTCGGGCACTTCCTCGGACACTACGAACAATCATAATCGGCTGGCGTCAGCACACAGCACAGCGAATCGGGAGCGATAGCGGAATGGTCAGCGACCTGCACATTCTGGATTTTTACAAGGACGCGGGGCGTATCCTGCTGGCCCTGTACAACCAGTTCCCGGTGCCGACTACTGTCTACGTCGAGGATATTTCCGGGCCGGACGCCCCGGATGAATACGGCCTGCACTCACCCCGCCACCTCGCCTGTCTCGGCGCCATGACCTGGCTGCAGCAATCGGGCTATATCGAGTACGAGAATGTCGTGCGTCAGGAGGCCATTGAAAACGCCAGCCTCAACCACCGCAGCTTTCTGCTACTGACCAGCTATCCCGAGACTGTAACGGGCCAGACCAACGCCCAGATGCTCGATGCCGCAGTGCGTTCGGGATCATCCGACCAGCTCCAGGCCCTGATGATGCGGCTTATGCGGGAGATGGCCGGCGGCGCAGGTGCAGCATCTTGAGCGCAGAATCGCCGCTGATATCCGGGAAATCCTCACTCTGCGGCAGACGCGCCACCACTTCGAACTGATCGGAACTTTGCGCAACCAGCTCACGCAGCCAGGCCTCGCTGTGTCCGGGCGAATTGAGGCATAATAGTAGCTCGGCACCCTCGGCCAGTGACTCAGGCAGGCGCCGGATCAGCTTGCTGTAGTGGCGCTCCGCCTCAAAGCTGCCTTTCTGGTGCGTGGGTGGATCCACCACCGCAATATCGAACGGCCCCGCCCGGTTGATCCGGCCAAAACTGCGCAGGATATCCAGCGCCATATAACGCACATCGTCCCCGGCCAGCCCGTTCAGGCGATGGTTCTCCCGGCCCCGACTGAGTACACCGCCATTCATATCGACGTTCAGGACCGACGCCCCTTCGCGGGCGGCAATGACGGAGAAGGCGCAGGTAAAGGCGAACAGGTTCAGCACCCGGCAGCGGCCGTTTACCGACATGCGCTCCCGCACCCTGGCTTCAAGCCATTGCCTGCCTGGCTCGATATCAAGAAAGTAGCCGACATTCTGGTAGCCAAGCTCGAGATTGAAGCGCAGGGGCCCGCGCCGGGCATACAGTGTTTCCCCGCAGGCCTCGGTCAGCCAGCTCAAGGGAGCGCCCGGCAGGTAGCGACGCTGCACTGCAATATTGCTGATACCAGCCCCGGCAAGGAGGCCCTGCATGGCATTCAGGATTTCGGCCTCGTTATCGGGCTGGCGGAACAAGGTCACCAGCATTACCGGCGCAAAATAATCTACGACAAGAAAATCGAAACCCTGATAGCAGCCACCACGGCCGTGGAAAAGCCGGCGACTGTCCCCCTCCCCGGTCACTTTTCCCATCCGCTCAAGCTGGATCCGCAAGGCTTCCAGCAACGGTTCAACACTAGCAGCCGTCATGCTTCAGGCACCTGCACGTAACCCGTGCGACCGTCACTCACCGGGTAGAGAATCGAATCCCGGTAACCGGTTATCACCGGGATAAAGCCGCTCCAGTCCTCATCGAGCTGCGCATCGCCACTATCGAGCAACAGCGGCCGCCCCTGCAGCTCGGAGACCTTGGTCTTGGTAGCGACAACGATGATGTTGTCCCGCCCAACTGTGCGCAGCACCTCGGGTGAAATCTGCTGGTTACCCCGCCCGAGAACATGCCCCTGGCCACCGATGCCGGTAACAATGATCTTCACCGGGCCAACCTGTTCTGAAAGCTGCGCGACGATTTCTGCCGCGCTGACATCTGCTGCGAGCAGCTCTCCACCCCGGACAAGGTCCACCCCCAGCAAGGTTCCGTCCAGGCCAAGCTCTTCCATTACGGCAAACGTTGTCGACCCCGGCCCGACAATGTAGAGCGTATCTTCTTCCATATTTTCGACGATTTCCGCAGCGATGTCGGCGACCGCAAGTGCCTCCACCTCGCGCCCGGCATTTTTCACCGCCTGCACAAACTGTCCTGCCTCCGGTACCAGCAACTCGCCATAGAAGCGCGTCCGCACCTTGCCCGCACGAAACGCCTGCTCATCGATATCGCGAACTTCCTGGGAGCGCAGGTCCACCAGTTCCCCGCTCATGAGGCGCCGTAGCACTTCGCCACCAGCGGCCGGTGTGATGGCATAGCAACCGGAATGCATTTTCACTCCCGCGGGAATGCCGAGAACAGGGAAGTCATCGCCAATGGCGTTGTAGATGTTACGCGCGGTGCCATCACCGCCGGCAAACAGCAACAGGTCTACCCCATGGTCGCGAATCACACGGGCGGCCTTCTCCGTATCTTCCGCACAACTGGTTTCAGCCGCTGAGCGACCGATCACTTCCACCCGGAATCCCATGGACTCGAGCAGAGCCTGACCCATTTCACCGGCAAAACTGACAAACTGGATATCGGCACTGAATGGCAACAGGGATTCCAGGGCGGTTTTCATACGGGCGCCTGCGCGTTGCGTGGCGCCGCGTGCGAGCGCCTGCTCCACCGTGTGGCTTCCGTCACTCCCCTTGAGCCCCGCAGGCCCACCAACCCCGGCCCACGGGTTGATAATCAATCCGATTTTTTTCACTTTCTTTCCTGCTTCACCGCAAAGGCCGCACCGACTTCCAGGCCCAGTACATCAGCCACACGCGCAACTTCACGGGGTACCACGCTACCGTGCCCCGACAGCCGGAAGTGATTGAATTCCAGCCGGCGCGGATATTCACGGCGCAATCGGTCGAACCCGCCGCCGAGATCACCGCCCAGTGCCACATGGCGCAGTGCCTCGTCATCCCTGCGCGGATCATAAATCTGCAGCAGTGCGCCGGACAGACCCTTCAATGACCCCAGGTCGCAATCGATTACGGTCTTATCCTGTATGTCGTTGCCTGGCCCGGAGGCACTCTGCCCCAGATAATCTGCAAGCGCGTGGTAAATCAATTCAGTACCGGCCAACTTGCCGTCATAGCTATAGCCGGCGATATGGGGTGTCCCCAGACTGACTTTTGCCAGCAGGCCCGGATCAATCGAGGGCTCACCTTCCCAGACATCCAGCACCACCTCGATATCAGGGCGCGCAGAAATAAAGTCCGAGAGCGCATGATTGTCCACGACACCGCCGCGACCGGCGTTCAGCAAAACCGAGCCGTGCCCCAGCATGGCGAGTTCGCGTTCGCCTATCATGTGCAAGCTGGGGTGCAGCCCGCCCCGGACAAGCGGCGCGTGCAGGCAGACAACCTGTTGCTGGAGCACCTGCTCCAGCGGCGCCAGGTCTGCACAATCTTCAGGACCCAGCCATGGGTCGTATACCACACACTCCAGCCCAAGCGCCCTGAGTGTGCGATACAGTCGCCCGCCTACATTGCCGCAGCCGACAATGCCAAAGCTTTTATCCCACCAGGGAACGTCCAGCGCAGCGAGCGCGCAAAACACATATTCCATCACCGAGCGCGCATTACAGCCGGGGGCCGCAGAAAAGGCGATACCCGCCCTCTGCAGCCAGTCGATATCCACGTGATCGGTACCAATGGTGCAAGTACCGACAAACCGTACCGCACTGCCCTCAAGCAGATCAGCACCTACCGGCGTGACCGAGCGCACCAGCAATACATCGGCATCACGAACCTGCCCAGGCGTCACGGTGCGCCCGTTGACCCTGGTAACCCTTCCCAGTGGGGCGAACCAGGTTTCCAGCCCGGGGATGTTTTCGTCTGCGACTATATTCAACATGCAAATTCCAGATATTCTTCGCCGGCTTCGCTAGAGAAGCCGCTCCATACGCGCCTGCACGGCAGGGCTCAGTCCCAGTTCCGCCGCGAAGGCGATGGGCAGATCTGCCCCGGGAGAGTGCCATGCGAGATCATCCGCACGGGTTGCTGCCGGCGCATCTGCGGCCAGGGTCGCCAGCGCCTTTGCCATCCGGATCTGCTCGCTGTGGGCCTCAAGGCGGGCGGCAATGCCCGCCGCACCGCGTAGCGGCAGGCCGGCGACCTCAGCCACCCCCGCAATCAATGACTCCACATCCGGGAAGTGTCCGAGCAGGCGTGCCGCAGTCTTGGCACCCACGCCAGGCACCCCGGGAATATCGTCAATACTATCGCCCACCAGTGCCAGGTAGTCAGGGATCTGCTCCGGCGCCACACCAAAGCGGGCCCGGGTAGACGCGGTGTCGTGTATTTCGTTGGCGGCCGCATCCCAGATACCGGCAGCACCACTGGCCAGCAACTGGGCCAGGTCCTTGTCCCTGGATACTACCAACGGCCCCTCACTGGCACAGGTTCGCGTGAGTGAGGCCAGCAGGTCGTCTGCTTCATAGCGATCGTGTGCGTAACAGGCTATGCCGAGGGTTTCCGCCATGCTGTGGCAGGCAGCCAGCTGGAATGCGAGCGCCTCGTCCGGCAGTACGCGGCTGCATTTGTAATCGGGATAGAGTTCGTTTCGGAAACAGCTTCCCAGCGATTCATCGAACGCGCAGGCAAGTCGTGCAGGGCGGGTCTCGATCAGGTCCAGCAGAAACCCGGTAAACCCCTGCACTGCCTCCGTATCCATGCCGGTGCGGCTCTGCCAGCGCGCCGGCAGGGCGAAGTAGTAACGGAAGATATAAACAGATGCATCCACCAGCAGGGTGGAACCGGAAGCAATCAAGCGTTTTCCTTGGCTGGCTTTACGTTCAGTATTGCGGGGACTGCCACAACAGCCCCGTGCGTATACGTGTTCGGATCAGATATTTTCCCGGCAATAACGCGACGCATCCAGCGGGTTGCCACAATCGAACTGCGCCGCAAGCGCACTGGCAAAGATGCCGGCGCGCTCGCTCAGGCCGCGCCCGCAAAGATCCTGTACACGGCGCCAGATATTATCGCGGAAAGTGTCGCTGGCACCCAGGCCGGCCTGCAGGTTATCCGCGCTCACCCGGAAGCTGAGCCCACAGGATTCGGCAAAAATCCACTCGAGCGCCTGTGGTGCAACCTCGACCCTCTCGAACTCCTGTTGCTGTATCTCGGTACGACCGTCCGGCGCGTACCAGTAACCGTAGTCAGGCAACTTGCGCCGGGCCTCCCCCGCCACACACCAGTGGGCGACTTCGTGCAAGGCGCTCGCGGCGTAGTCGAGGGTGAACAGGATCTGGCTGCCAGCATCCCCCTCGCCGGGCTCGTAAAAGGGCTCTGGTGCGCCACCGACCAGACGGGTGTGCCACTGGCCCGCCCCGGCAAAACACCGGTTAAAAACGTTCACAATTTGATCAGCGCCAGGTTCCGGCACACTAAACCCCCGATATGCTCACTACTTGGGCAGCGCGGACTATATCAGCGACAGTGGCAATACGAAAACCACAATAGGTTGTGGTTTCAAATAACTAACGGTTCTAAAGGCTTGCTTGTCATTCAAGGGCACAGAATATAACTTAGGTCTGGAACGATCAGTTTCGCGCACTGCCTAAGTATCAGGGAGTCGTGTAGTACCGACGTTCTCAGGGAAGGCGATAATAAGACCTTTCACCCCACAGCGCTTGCGCTCAGCGGCCCTGCCAGGAGGTGGCATATGACGGACCACACTACCAGTAATGTGGTTGACATCTTCACCGGCAAGCCAATGAAAACACGGGAAGAGGAGCGGTTCATCCGCCTGGCGCCCGAGTTGGATGGCTTGGAAATGCTCTACTCCAACCGCTCCAGTGGCGACGATTTATACAGCCTGAAAATACTTTGCTGGGGCCTCAAGAAAAGTGGCGAGGTCGTTGGCCTCGTTCCGTGGTTAAACAAACTGGTAGCCTGTCCGGCCATACAGGATCCTCTAGACGGACACTTCGAGGGCTACTACGACCCGGGTATCGAAGAGATATTCTTTGAGCCACCCATCCACAAAGTCGTCGAGCTGGAAACTGCCGCAGAGTACTACGAGTACGACGGCTACGCCGCCGACGAGATCATGCAGGAAGTTCCCGACACCATCGGTACCCACGCAGTACTCATGGATGACGAAAAGCAGAACCTGATCCTTTCCGAGGTCGTCAGCTGGCGCCTCTATGGAGACGGTACACTGCGCGGCACCCTGATTGATCACGATCGCGTGCACAACACGCCGGTCCTGCCAGGTGATGCCTGCCTGTATACCACTGACGAAGCCGGCGATTTCCGCTACTTCTTCCAGCACAGTATCGCCAACAAGATCAAGCAGGAAGACCCGGAAGCCCTCGCGGCAATTGCCGCGCTGGTCGAGTCCGGCTAGCAACATTTCCAAGCACCCATAACAGCAAAAGGCCCGCGCTGAGCGGGCCTTTTGCTGTTATGGGCAAGCAATAAACGGGAATCAGGCGCTCTTGCGAATCCAGTAGGAAAAATGCTGGTCTTCGGCAAGTTCATGCACCAGTTCATGACCGAGGAACTGGCAAAACTTCGGCACATCGCGGCGGGTCGACGGGTCTGTGGCAACCATCAGCAGGACTTCCCCTGCCCCCAGCTCACGCACGGCATTGTGCAGCATCATGACCGGCTCCGGGCAAGTCAGGCCAGTGGCATCCAGGTGATGCTGGTGTTCGAGGTCTTCAGACATATCGCAACAACTCTTTTTAAAAGTTCCGGTGCATCGCTATTTCATCGTTGAGGTCTACGCGGCGCAAGTGCACGGTAACTTCCTCCCGATCAAAGTAAAGCTGACGCATACGCAGTTCGAATTCAATATTGGCCGCATGCAGTGCACTGGCAATTTTCTGCGCACAGCTGACTACTTCCGCATAACGCTTCTTCATCGGTAGCTTCAGGTTGAACACCGCCTCACGGCAATCGCCACGCACAAACCAGTCACTCACCATGGCCGCAGTGCGTGATGGCTTGTCGACGATATCGCAAACCAGCCAGTGCACCGGTTTGGGCGGACGCCAACTGAAACCGTCAGCCTTGACGTGCTCCACCTGCCCCGTATCCATCAGCGACTGCGCCATCGGGCCGTTGTCCACCGCATATACAAACATGCTGCGCTGCACCAGCTGGTAAGTCCAGCCGCCCGGTGCCGCGCCCAGGTCAACCGCACGCATCGAGGGCGCGAGGCGGATATCCCATTCTTCCTGCGGGATGAAGTGGTGCCAGGCCTCTTCCAGCTTCAGGGTGGCACGGCTCGGCGCGTCCCTTGGAACCCGCAGGCGCGGGATCCCGCCAGCCCAGGCGCTTGCATTCCTGCGGTTGGACGTACCCAAAAACGCTTCCGTGCCGGAAAGCCACAACAGGTGCATACGCCAGGGCGAGTTCTTCTTGAGTCGCGTACGCTTCCTCAGGACACTTTCCAGCGGACGCTGCAGTTTCTTGGCCAGCGCCTGCAACTGCTTGCCATCGTTTGTGTCGGCCGTTTCCTGCAGCAGGCCGCCACAACGGGGTAAAGCCTCTGCAGCGGCAACCAGCGGGCTGATCCGGTCTTCTGGGGAATCGATCGCCACCGGTGCGCCGGCAAACCAGGCTCGGGCAAAGACCAGCTCGTCGAACGCCAGCTGCTTGATCAACTCGAAGGCACCATCCTTTTGCTGGCAAACAAAAAACACCAGCGCACTGCCCGGCTTGGCTTTCGCGTACCCCGGGATGCCCAGGGCACCGGCGCGCTCACCAATCTCCGCGGCGCACTCACCCTCGAATCCGGGACGGCAGAATAGAACCAGATGGTCAATACCGTTGCTCATTGGGTATCCGTTCAGGGAATCGACTGCAGGACTGCTCAGCCCTGCGTGAAATTCACTATAGCGTCAGCAGTTTCGGCAAGGTGCTGAGCGTGGCTATAGCCCGACTGCCGACGCGGCTTCAGGTCGTGATCACCATCGGCCAGCCAGTGGCAGCGCATTCTATCGGAGAGCGGATATTGATCAACCTCCTCGCGATTGCCGAGCCGGTCACGGGTGCCCTGCACCACCAGCACCGGTAGCCGACACGCGTTCAGCGGCTCCAGACGGAGCGTGTCCGGCTTACCCTGGGGATGGAACGGGTAGCCAAGGCAGCACACCCCCCTGACCGGCTCCGGTAGCGCACTGCCGGCCAGCATGGCCGCGATGCGCCCACCCATGGATTTACCGCCGATGAACACCGGCTCACCGGCAAATTCAGGTCCGTCGAGGAAAGCCTGCAGCGCCGCCCCATACTGCAAAACCAGCTTGTCGACTTTTTCCGGAGGGCGCTTTTTGCCGCCGTGACGGCGCTGGGCCATGTAGGGAAATTCGAAACGCGCCACGCCGATACCACGCGCGCACAGCAGGCTCGCGATCTCACCCATAAATGTACTGTCCATGGGTGCTCCTGCGCCATGGGCGAAGAGGTACCAGGCGCGCACCGCCTGCGGGCGATCAATCAACCAGTCCACATTCTGCATCGTTTGCTGTGTCACTGGCCGCGTCACTCGAGGTCTTTCGGGATATCGGCTGCCGGAACCAGGTTGACGGATTCCTCCGCCGGTTCAAACCAGATAACGATTTCACCACGCTGTAACTGGCTGCGCAGCTGGGCGACCTTGGATTGCAGTGACACCTCCTGCTCACCGTAATCAGTGCCATCGCGGCTCGCGTACTCCTCAAGCAGGCTTTGCAATGTTTCAGGGGGAATCTGGTCGTGGGGGACTTTCATTCAGGTACCGCAGTTTAAACAGGTGGGAAATATCGGGAACAAAAAGACGGTAAACGTGCGGGGCCGCTGGGGCCCCGACAGCCCGGGTCATGCGCCCGGGCGCCCAGGAAAGTGTATTACTTGGCCGGCTTGCGGAATTTCAGGGTCATGCGATCGCTTTCGCCAATCGCCACGTACTTGTCACGATCCTGATCATCCAGAGCGAGACGCGGCGGGAGCGTCCAAACACCTTTCGGGTGGTCCGCACTGTCTTTCGCATTCGCGTTCACTTCACTCTTCTCTTCAAGCACAAAGCCCGCTTTGGTGGCCATATCGATCACGTGCTGCTCGGTCACATAGCCGCTTTTGATCATGCCATCGAGGGACGTGCCCGGCTTGGCCCGGTGCTCAACCACACCCAGCACGCCGCCCGGCTTCAGCGCATCGAAGAAAATCTCGAACGCCTTCTGCTCATGGCTACCGCGCATCCAGTTGTGCACGTTGCGGAATGTCAGCACCATATCCGCGCTGCCGCTCGGCGCCGGGGAGCGACCGTCCTTCGGGAAGAACTCGGTGACCTTTACAGAACCGTAGCTCGCCTTGTCCGCAGCGACTTTTTCCTTGAATTTCTCCAGCGAACGAGTGTAGTAACCTACCTCCGTATCCGCCGGGAAGTGCCCCGCATACAGCGTGCCCTTTTCGGACAGGTAGGGCCCGAGAATTTCGGTGTACCAGCCACCGCCCGGCCAGATTTCCACGACGGACATATCCGGCTTTACGCCGAAAAATGCGAGGGTCTCTTTCGGGTGGCGAAACTTGTCACGCGCTACATTCGCTTCGGCACGGCTGTCGCTCGCAATAGCTGCATCCAGGGCCTTGTCATCGGCCAGGGAAAACTGGCTCACGGCAAGCCCGAGGGCAACGAGGGGTAACTTCCAGGCAGCAATGGTCTTCATCGGGGATTTTCACTCCGTTTGTTATTAACGCTGTCGATTTTATCCTGCAGAGTCTGTGCGCGATCGGTCCTGGTTCCCAGTTTCACCGTACTGCTGATACGCATGGCGCCCATGGCATGCACCGCCTGGTGACAGGCCTTGATGGCAGCCATGACGGCATCCCACTCACCTTCGACATTGGTGCCGTAGGCGTGCAACTGGTGACTGAGGCCGGCATCCTCAAAGACCTTCTGGCAGGCGGCGATATAGGCAGAGAACGATACCCCGGTGCCGATCGGGATCAGGCAAAGGTCAGCATGTACCTGCATAGCGCCCTCCATCTCCAAATAGTCAGTACCCTCCACTGGCACCACTCCCATCGCACAAACACAGTTGATACCGGTGCACACTCGCACCTCCGTGACTGGCTTGTCAATCCCGGTTGCGGCAGAGCGACATTTGTTATAGTTCTAGATTAGCGAGGCCCCTGCCAGAGGCATGGCGCCGTTTTTCAGAAAAAGGATTTACCCATGCAGAAGCACCTGATTATCTCCCTGATCAGCGATGATCGCCCGGGCGTGCTGGAAGAAGTCGCAAGTTCCGTTTCCACCAACGGCGGCAACTGGGAAGACAGCCGCATGGCGCACTTTGCCGGCAAATTTGCCGGTATTGCGCGCGTAAGCGTACCCGAGGCCCAGTACGATGCGCTGGTCAGCAGCCTGGAGGGGCTTGCGGAAAAAGGCCTCAAGCTGCAGCTGGAGGAGGCTCAGGCCGTGCATGTAGAGCCGCAGCAATCCCTCAAACTGCACCTGGTCGGCAACGATCGCCCCGGCATCGTGCGGGAGGTGTCACGCGCCCTCGCAGCACACCAGATCAATATCGAGAAACTGGACACCGGCTACACCAGTGCGCCCTGGAGCGGAGAGCCACTGTTCACTGCGGACTGCGTAGTCAGCATTTCCGAGACCATCGATACCGATGGCCTCAAGGACGAGCTCGACGAAATTGCCGACGAGCTGGGCATCGACATCGACTGCGAGGAGATCGCCACCTCCCTGCAAGCCAGTTAGGGCAACTCCCCACTTACGGGCGGCTGTGCCATAATCCGCGCCTTTCAAGCAGCCAGGCAACCGCCCTTATCACCATGTTCCGCATTGTCCTGTTCGAACCGGAGATCGCCCCCAACACCGGCAACATCATCCGGCTGTGCGCCAATACCGGTGCCGAACTGCACCTGATCGAGCCACTTGGGTTCGAGATGGACGACAAGCGCCTGCGCCGCGCCGGACTCGATTACAGTGAATACAGCGTCGTGCGCCGGCACCCCAACTGGGATGCCTTTGTGGAAACGGAACAACCCGGCCGTGTTTTTGCACTCAGCACCAAGGGCACCAGAGCACACAGCGAAGCCGGCTTTGCCGAGGGCGACACCATTGTTTTTGGCCCCGAGACCCGCGGCCTGCCGGATACATTCCTGGCAACAACCGGCAACGAATACACCCTGCGGATTCCCATGCTGGCGCAGAGCCGCAGCATGAACCTCTCGAATGCCGCCGCGGTGGTGATTTACGAGGCCTGGCGCCAGCTCGGATACCCCGGCGCAGCCACCGCTGCCCCCGTAAACCAGAGCCCGGCAAACCCGCAGCCCAATAACCAGTAGTACCCCCCAGACATGCGAGCACCCATCGGACTCTTCTACGGATCCAGCACCTGTTACACCGAAATGGCGGCGGAGAAGATTCGCCAGCAAATTGGCGAGAACTGGATCGACCTGCACAACGTCGCAGAAGACCCCGTCACGGAAATGGAGGCCTACGACTTCCTGATCCTCGGTATCCCCACCTGGGATTATGGAGAGCTACAGGAAGACTGGGACGCCGTCTGGGACCAGCTGCCCGAGCTCGAACTGGCCGGCAAGAAAGTAGCGCTCTATGGCCTCGGGGACCAGGAGGGCTACCCCGAGTGGTTCCAGGATGCGCTCGGCTACCTGCATGCACAGGTCGTTGCACTGGGCGTAGAGCCGGTGGGTTACTGGCCGCGGGAAGGCTACCGTTTTACCGGTTCCAAGGCCCTGACCAAGGATGAAACCCGGTTTGTCGGCCTGCCACTGGACGACGAGAACGAATTCGACCTGACCGACGAACGCATCGCGGCCTGGTGCGATCAGATCATGCGCGAGTTTGGCCTTGAGCAGTAACCCCGAGGAGCAGCACTACGCGAGCATCCACTGGCAGGAAGACGGGCAACCGGTGTCCGGCACTTTCGACGATGTTTACTTTTCCCGTGCCAATGGCCTCGAGGAAACCCGACACGTTTTTCTTTCGCACAACGACCTCGCCAGGCGCTGGCGTGGCATGCGCCCGGGCTCCAGCTTCACGATCGGCGAAACCGGGTTCGGCACCGGTCTAAACTTCCTCGCCGCCTGGCAGCTGTGGCAGGAAACTGCACCTCCCGGCTGCCAGCTGAATTTCATTTCCGTAGAAAAATACCCGCTGCGCCTGGCAGACCTGCAGCGCGCACTGGCCCTGTGGCCTGAGCTCGCCGGGCTGACTAAGCAACTCATTGCGCAGTACCCTCTGGCCCCCCTGCCCGGCATCCATCGCCTGAAACTGGGCAGCGGTAACGACAACAATATCAACCTCACGCTCATCGTCGACGAGGCCACCAGCGGCTTCCGCTCACTGCTGCTCGATGCGCCCGAGCGTGATGGGCTGGTCGACGCCTGGTTCCTGGACGGTTTCGCGCCGGCCAAGAACCCGGATATGTGGCAGCCAGAGCTCTTCAACGCGATGGCCGCGCTGTCCCGGCCGTGCGCAACTGCCGCGACATTTACCTGTGCAGCCATCGTCAAACGCGGCCTCGAAGGCGCAGGCTTCCAGTGGCACAAGGTGGCGGGCTTCGGACACAAGCGGGAGATGCTCTGCGCCGAGCTTGAACAGAAACCGGACACTGCGCCCCGCAGCACCCCGTGGCACCTGCCCGCAACACATCAGGAAGTCCGCAGCATCGCGATTGTCGGTGCCGGCCTCGCTGGTTGCAGTGCCGCGCGCGCCCTTGCCGAGCGCGGCCTCAGGGTGCGCATCTTCGACCGGCATGGACAGCCGGGCGCAGAAGCCTCCGGCAACCCGCAGGGCATCCTTTACGCAAAAATTTCTGCGGGTCCCGGCGCCCAGGGTGCGTTCAACCTGGCCGCACTGCAATTCGCCCAGCGCCACTACCTGAACCTCGGCTGGGGAAAGACCTTCCAGGGCGAACCCTGTGGCGTGCTGCAACTGGCGGAGAGCGACAAGGCACGCAAGAACCTGCCGACCCTGAAGGCCTGGGCCCAGCACTATGATGCCCGCGGACTGGTGCGCTACGTCGATGCCGAGGAGGCTTCGGCGCTGGCCGGCACCCGGCTGGCATTCCCGGGACTGCTGTTTCCTGCAGCGGGCTGGCTGGTGCCTCCCGAGGCCTGCGCGGCACTGGTGAACCACCCGAATATCGAATTCCATGGCGGCACCGGGATCACCGCTATAGAGCGCAGCGGCGAGACCGGCGGCTGGGCACTGACCTCTGGAAATGGCGTTTTCGAAAGCGATGCCGTGGTGCTGTGCGGTGCGAATGAAAACCGTCGTTTCCCGGTAACCGACCCATTGCCGCTGCGCCCGATTCGAGGACAGGTCACCCAGGCAGTGATCGATAATGGCCTGGATATGGTGGTTTGCGGAGAGGGTTACATGGCTCCGAGCCTGGGGGGACAATGCACGTTCGGAGCGACGTTCAAGCTGAAAGACCCGCAAACCGATGAGCGTGCGACAGAGCACCAGGAAAACGCTGAGACCATTCGCGCGCTGCTGCCAGAGATTGCCGGTCAACTGACTGGCCCGCTGCAG
Source organism: Biformimicrobium ophioploci (assembly GCF_030270605.1). Taxonomy (GTDB): domain Bacteria; phylum Pseudomonadota; class Gammaproteobacteria; order Pseudomonadales; family Cellvibrionaceae; genus Biformimicrobium; species Biformimicrobium ophioploci. Next base: position 726,540 of record NZ_BSYJ01000002.1, on the reverse strand, counting down.
GGCCGCGCCTCACTGCGCTGCACCACACCGGACTATTTGCCTATCGTCGGCCCGGTACCGGAATTCGAACACCTGCCGGACACCTACGCCGCGCTGCGCAAAAACCGCAAGACGCTGGTTGCAGAACGCAGCAGCTACCATGAAGGCCTGTACACCCTTTGTGGACTTGGTTCCCGCGGCATCGCCTATGCACCTCTCAGTGCGGAACTGCTGGCAGCCTGGATCTGCAGGGAGCCCCTGCCGGTTTCTGCGGATATTGCCAGGGCGCTACACCCGGCGCGCTTTGCGATTCGCGAGTTGGGGCGCAATCGATAACTGGAAATCAGGCAGGCACGCGCGGGGCCGTGCGAAACAGTTCATTGCTGCCCGCGCCACAGGCCACCACCGTGCGCAACGCGGCCTCCACAGATACATGTGGCATGAATTCCACACACTCCCGCGGCACGTGGTAAACGAAACCTGAAGTGGGGATGGGCGCGGTCGGCACATACACCGTGCACTCACCACCTTCATGCTCTGAGGTAACGATTGCAGTCACGCTGAGCGGCACGCCGGGCCCGTGGATACGAACCTTCGCCACCTGCCCGGACAGCAGGCTCTGGTTGCCGTCCCCACCGAGAAACTGCGACACGATTTCGCGGATAGTCTTGTATCCCGGCGCAAGCCTCGCCAGCCAGTAATCCACCTGGGTATGTACCCAGCGCCCTATGCCGGTCTTGACCACCAGGCCGATCAGGAAGCAGCCGCTCAGTATCAGCGCAAATACCACCAGGCTTGCAAACGCGTCACTAAACTGTGAATTCGCCTCAACCCACGCGCTCGCCGGCGCCAACAGGCTGGAAACCTTGCTGAACAGCCACTGGGCAAGCAATACAAAGATAACGATGGGCAGTACAATACCGAGACCACCAAGCAACGTGAGCGACAGGAACGTCCTGACTTTTTTCATAGTGCGATATTCACAGACATGTTGAAGAAACTATGCGCAACCACCCTGCTGGCCGTTGCCGCCACCAGCGCCTACTCAGCGCCCGACATTCCATTCACGGAGATCGATCGCATCCAGCGCACCGACAATCATTTCACCCAGGGTCTGGAAATCAGTGGTAATCGCTGGTTTGAAAGTAGCGGCCGCTACGGGCACTCATGGCTAGCCGAGTATACAGATCCGGGCGCCAAAGCCATACAGCGCAAGTGGCTCGCAGGGGATCGCTTTGCGGAGGGGCTGACACTCGCAAACGGAAAGCTGTACCTGCTGACTTGGAAAGCGGGTGAAGTTTTTGTCTATGACAGCACAAGCCTGAAACTGCTAGACACACTCCACTATGAAGGTGAGGGCTGGGGGCTGGCGTTTGACGGCGAGCACCTGATCAAGAGTAACGGCAGCGACAAGCTGGTATTCCACGATCCAGAAGACTTCTCGGTAATCAAGACGCTGCAAGTGCGCGATGGGTTCAGGAAATGGGACCGCCTGAACGAACTGGAATTTGCCCACGGCCTGGTGTGGGCAAACGTCTGGTACGACAGCCGGATTCTCGCCATCGACCCGGACAACGGCCAGGTAGTTGGTATTGTGGACCTCAAGGATTACGCCCCAACCAGCCTGTCCGACCCGGGCATCGCTAATGGCATCGCCTGGGACAGGAACAGAAACGGGCTATGGGTTACCGGCAAGTACTGGCCGACGATCTACCTGATCCGCCCAGAGGGGCTGGGCTTTCAGAAGACCACAGATACGGACTAATTGTCGTCACGCAGGATCAGGTCCCCGCCACTCCGGATCGCCTCCAGGCTTTCACCGGCAATGTTCAGGCTGAAACCTACCCGCTGGCGCTCAAGGCGCACCCCCTCGGCAAGGCTTGCTCGCTCCAACAGGAAAATTACTTCCCCGTCATCTCCGGTCCACTCGACGGCCTCCAGGCTTCTCATCCCGGGAATCAGCAGTTTCAGGCTGGTTATGTTGGCCGGAATAGGCTTGAGGCTCAGGCTGGCTTCACCGCTCGCGGTCGCCACCTGATAGGACAGCGCAGAGCCACTGAATGACTTCAGGCCGAGGTGGGTATCCGCCCGGGCTGGCTCCAGGAAATGCACCGGTGCGGTGCAGCCCCCCAATAACAGAAGGGTCGTCAAGGTAATGAAACAGGCGCGCACAATTTATGTCCTTATAAATACTGGCTGCGGCCCCAAAAGTATAATTCTGTGCTAGCGGGTCATAGCCAAATTTAACGCCATAAAACGAGACGGAATTCCTGATTTCTCCGCATTGCCGCTGGCCAGCCTCCCAATTGCACTCCATGCTTTAATTTTCATTAAAAATGCGCCAAGCTTAGCCACCAAAATTCGTGATCACATTTAGCTCAGAGGACGCAAATGGCCAACGAAACCCATAGCCTGACCCAGGAGCAGCTGAACTCCTGGTGGATGCCGTTTACCCCCAACCGCGTGTTCAAGACCAATCCGAAGCTGTACGTGGCTGCGGAGGGCATGCATATGACCATGGCGGACGGCCGCAAGATCATCGATGCCACCGCAGGCCTCTGGTGTGTCAATGCCGGTCACGGGCGCAAGGAAATTGCCGATGCGGTGCACCAGCAATTGATGGATATGGACTACGCCAACCCGTTTGGCTTTGGCCACCCGAAAGCCTTTGAGCTGGCCCACCGCCTCGCGACGGAAATCGCCCCCGAAGGCCTGAACCGGGTATTCTTTACCAACTCGGGCAGTGAGGCGGTCGATACCGCCCTGAAAATGGCGCGCGCCTACTGGCGTGCCCGGGGCCAGGGCGAGAAGACCAAGTTTATCGCTCGCCACAAGGCCTACCACGGCGTCAACTTCGGCGGTGTATCCGTGGCTGGCCTGACACCCAACCGCAAAAACTTCGGCCCGGTAATCGAGGCGGACTTCCTGAACCACACACTGCTGCCGGAGAACGCCTTCAGCAAGGGCCAGCCGGAGCACGGCGCGGAGCTTGCCGATGAGCTGGAGCGCATTGTCGCACTGCACGACGCCAGCAATATTGCCGCAGTGATCGTGGAACCCATGTCCGGCGCGGGCGGCGTCATCCTGCCGCCAAAAGGCTATCTGGAGAAGTTGCGGGCCATCTGCGACAAGCACGACATCCTGCTGATCTTCGATGAGGTGATCACCTGCTATGGCCGCCTCGGCGCCAGCTGCGCCTCTGTCGCCACCGGCATCACCCCGGACATCATCACCTCAGCCAAGGGCCTGACCAACGGCGTGATCCCCATGGGTGCGGTCATGGCGAAGCAGGAAGTCTACGACGCCTGCATGCAGGGCCCCGAGAACATCCCGGAGTTCATGCACGGCTATACCTACTCCGGCCACCCGGTTGCCTGCGCGGCCGCACTGGCGACTTTGGATATCTACAAGAACGAGAAGCTGTTCGAGCGCGCTGGCACCACCGCAGAGATCTGGCAGGAAGGCATCCATCGCCTCGATGGCCTGCCCTACGTCACGGATGTACGTAACTGGGGCCTGGTCGGCGCAATCGACCTGGAGCCGCATGGGGAGCCCGGCCCGACCCGGGGCCAGCAGGTTGCCGCCAAGCTGCTGGAGAAAGGCATCACTGTCCGCGCCGCAGGCGATACGCTGATGATGTCACCGCCACTCATTATCGAAAGCAGCCATATCGACCAGATTTTTGACGCTTTCGAAGCCGTATTAAAAAGCTAGACTTGATCAATATATTTAACAAAAGGGCCCATTTCATGGGCCCTTTTTCTTTCTGCAGAACCGGACTTCGTGACCAGCCAGCCCCTCAGTAGCCACGCACACCACATTTCCCGAATAATCATTCAATTTACCGGTTGTAAAAGTTCTTAATCGCCCATAGACTCGCCCTCAATAACAATCACGTGCTTAAAACATGATCGCCTGAAGAGGACAGCATGAGCCAATCCATCGACCCTTCCCTGCTGGCCGGCCTCGAGCCAGAGCAAATGCAGGCTTTCTGGATGCCGTTTACGGCCAACCGCCACTTCAAAGCCAACCCGCGCCTGATCGTGGGTGCCGAAGGCATGTATTACACCAGTGCCGATGGCCGCTCGGTGCTCGACGGCTTCTCCGGCCTGTGGTGCTCCAATGCCGGCCACGGCCGCCGCGAGATTTCCGAAGCTGTGGCGCAACAGGTGCAGTCACTGGACTACTGCCCACCGTTCCAGTTTGGCCACCCGGATGCCTTCCGCCTGGCAGATCGCCTGGCGAAGATGGCGCCCGCAGACCTGAACCACGTATTCTTCTGTAATTCCGGCTCCGAAGCGGCTGACACCGCCCTCAAGATTGCCCGTGCCTACTGGCGCGCCAAAGGTCAGGGCAGCCGCACCAAGCTGATCGGCCGCGTGCAGGGTTACCACGGTGTGAACTTCGGCGGCATTTCTGTCGGCGGTATGGTCGGCAACCGCAAGCTGTTCGGGCCGGGTGTCGACGCCGACCACCTGCCCCACACCCTGCTGCCGGAAAATGCCTTCTCCCGCGGCCTGCCGGAACACGGCGGTGAGGAAATGGCAAACCGGCTGGAAGAACTGGTGGGCCTGCACGATGCCAGCAACATTGCGGCGGTGATCGTGGAGCCGTTTGCAGGCTCTGCGGGCGTAATCCTGCCGCCCAAGGGCTACCTGCAGAAATTGCGCGAGATCTGCGACAAGCACGATATCCTGCTGATCTTCGACGAAGTCATCACCGGCTTTGGTCGCACCGGATCCGCGTTCGCCGCAGAAGAGTTCGGCGTGCTGCCGGATATCATCACCACCGCCAAGGGTATCTCCAATGCCGCGGTACCGCTGGGTGCGGTATTCGTGCGCGACCATATCCATGAGGCTTTCATGCAGGGTCCCGAGCACCTGCCGGAACTGGCCCACGGCTACACCTACTCGGCGCACCCCGTTGCCTGTGCCGCGGCCATGGCCACGCTGGATATCTATGAAAACGAAAAGCTGTTCGAGCGGGTGCGTGAAATTTCGCCCTACTTCGAGGAAGCAGTACACAGCCTGAAGGGCAAACCGCACGTTGTGGACGTCCGCAACTACGGCCTGGCGGCGGCGATCCAGCTGGAGCCGCGCGCCGGCGAGGCAACCAAGCGCGCCATGGAAGCGGTCCTCGGCGCCTGGGAAGACGGGGTCCTGCTGCGCTGGACCGGCGACACCATCGCCATTGCGCCGCCATTTATCATTGAGCGCGAGCAGATCGACAAGATCGTCGAAACCATTGCTGCACAGCTCGAAAAAATTCAGTAACAGATAACGAAAGCCCGGCAGGGCATGGCCCGTAGCATTTGCCACGGGCACCGGAGGAGTAAGCATATGAATGTCGTAGGACACCTGATCAACGGCGAACTGGTCGCAGACAGCGGCCGTACACAGGACGTGTTCAACCCGTCCACGGGCGAGGCGACCAAGCAGGTAGCACTGGCCAGCAAGGCCACAGTAGAAGAAGCCATCGCAGCAGCCGAAGCTGCCTACCCGGCCTGGCGTGACACGCCGCCGATCAAGCGCGCGCGCATCATGTTCCGCCTGAAGGAATTGCTGGAGCAAAACGCGGACAAGATCTGTGAAATGATCACCGCAGAACACGGCAAGGTATTCAACGATGCCATGGGCGAACTGCAGCGCGGTATCGAGAACGTCGAATATGCCTGTTCTGCGCCGGAAGTTCTCAAGGGTGAGTACAGCCGTAACGTCGGCCCGGCCATCGACTCCTGGTCCGACTTCCAGCCGCTGGGCGTCTGTGCGGGCATCACCCCGTTCAACTTCCCGGCCATGGTGCCGATGTGGATGTGGCCGATGGCCGTTGCCTGCGGCAACACCTTCATACTGAAGCCCTCCGAACGCGACCCGAGCTCCGCGCTGTTCATGGCACAGTTGGGCCTTGAGGCCGGCCTGCCGGCAGGCGTCCTCAACGTCGTCAATGGCGACAAGGAAGCGGTTGACACCCTGCTGACCGACGCGCGCGTCAAGGCTGTCAGCTTTGTCGGCTCCACCCCGATCGCGGAGTACGTCTACACAACCGGCAATGCGCACGGCAAACGTGTACAGGCCTTCGGCGGTGCCAAGAACCACGCGATCGTCATGCCCGATGCAGACCTCGACAATGCTGTCAGCGCACTCATGGGTGCAGCCTACGGCTCCTGCGGTGAGCGCTGCATGGCGATCTCCGTTGCGGTTGCCGTCGGTGACGAAGTCGCGGATCAGCTTGTGGACAAGCTCAAGGAGCGCATCAGCGCACTGAAAGTCGGCGATGGCCTGGACAACAGCAACGATATGGGCCCACTGGTAACGCGCCAGCATCTGGACAAGGTCTGCGGCTACATCGCTTCCGGTATCGAGGAAGGTGCGGAGCTGGCGGTCGATGGGCGCGATCTGGTGGTACCGGGCTTCGAAAACGGCAACTACCTGGGTGCCTGCCTGTTTGACAAGGTCACCGCCGGTATGAAGATCTATACCGACGAAATCTTCGGCCCGGTGCTCTGCGTAGTCCGCGTGCAAAACATGCAGGAAGCCATGGAGCTGATCAACGCCCACGAATACGGCAACGGTACCTGTATCTTCACCCGCGATGGTGAGGCTGCGCGTTACTTTGCCGACAACATCCAGGTGGGCATGGTCGGCATCAATGTGCCGCTGCCGGTACCGGTTGCCTACCACAGCTTTGGCGGCTGGAAACGCTCCCTGTTCGGCGATCTGCACGCCTACGGCCCGGACTCTGTGCGCTTCTACACCAAGCGCAAGACCGTTACCCAGCGCTGGCCGGCTGGTGGCGTGCGTGAAAGCGCACAGTTCACCTTCCCAAGCAACGGCTAACCTCGAGTCCATCCAGAGGGGTGACCGCACAGCGGGCGCCCCTCTTCCATCCTCCCTCCCCTTTCTTCCCTCTCTCCCCTTTCTCCCCAGCGGCTACCCAGACACCGCTTCTCCCCACCCCCAAAACAGTGTTTCCAGCTATTGTCAGCACCCCCCAAGGGGATTAATCTCACGACAATACGCCTGCAGGAACCACCTTTCCAAAGGCACCCCACCCGAACCTAAAAAGAGGACTGCCAATGTCCCGTGTTGTTTCCCTGATACTGGCCACACTGCTGTGCCTGATTCCCCTCGCACATGCCAAGGCCGAGGATGCCGCGCAGATCGATACACCGATGGTACTCCTGAAGGGTGTTCCTTTTGAGGTAACGGTCACCGCCGCACTGCCAGATGAAAGCAGTGTTTTCCTGCAACTCAACGGGCAGACATTCGAATCCCGGGTAACAGAACAGGTCGCCACCTTTTCCGGCCTCACCGCAGATAGCGACTCGATCATCCGCGTGACCGACACCGCCGGCCAGCAACTGGTAGCGAAGGAGGTCCCGGCGATTGCGGGCTGGTTGTCGGTCGTGCCCGCCGTGCTGGCAGTCGCCATGGCAATGCTCCTGCGCAATGTGATCCTCGCACTGTTCACCGCACTGGTCTTCGGTGGGTGGCTTCTGTACGGGCTTGCCCCGGCGGGGCTGTTCAAATCTGTGTTGGACTCAGCCAACGTATGGGCGGTTCAGGCAGTCACCGATATAGAACACATGCAGGTCATCGTGTTCTGCTTCCTGATTGGGGGCATGGTGGGCATCGTTTCCAAAAATGGCGGCACCATGGGAATCGCGCGCTGGATGAGCGGTTTTATCCGCACGCGCAAGCAGACCCAGGCCAGCACCTCTGCGCTGGGCATAGCCATCTTCTTCGACGACTATGCGAATTCGCTGATCGTGGGGAATACCATGAAGAAGATCAGCGATACCATGCGAATCTCCCGCGAGAAGCTCGCATTTCTGGTGGATTCCACAGCGGCACCGGTCTCTGCAGTATTGCTGGTAACCACCTGGGTCGGTTTTCAGGTCGGTCTGATTGCAGACGGTGTGGAGAAAATTGCGGACTACCAGGAAAATGCCTACGGTATTTTTCTTAATTGTCTCGCCTATACCTTCTACCCCATGGCCGCGATTGCATTCGTGTTTATGGTTGCGCTGACCGGAAAGGACTTTGGCCCCATGCTCGCGGCGGAGCGCCGCGCTTTCCATACGGGCAAAACACTCTCCCCCGGCTCCTCCAATGGTGAAGAGGGCTCCCCTGAAGAGCGGGAACTCGACCCCAAACCGGGTGTGCCGCTCAAGGCCATCAATGCGGTGGTGCCCATGCTGGTACTGATCGTCGCCACCATTATTGGCATGGTGTATACCGGCTGGTACAGCCCTGATCGTGCGGATGACTCACTGCGTGAAATCATCGGCAACGCTGATGCATTCGGCTCCATGATGTGGGGCTCCACCATCGCCTGCCTTGCGGCTTTCTTCATGACGCTGTGGCAGCGACTGATGACCAGTGAGGAAATTACCAGTGCCTGGTTTACCGGCGCACGCTCAATCCTGCTGGTGATTTTTGTATTGTCGCTGGCGTGGTCGCTGTCTGCGGTCAACGATGCACTGCACACCAGTGACTACCTGATCCTGGCGCTGGGAGAGAAAATCAACCCGTACATGATGCCAACCCTGGTGTTCCTGCTGACCGCTTTTATGGCGTTCGCAACAGGGTCAAGCTGGGGAGTCTGGGGCATCATGATGCCGATGATCCTGCCACTGGCGTGGGCGGTGATGGCATTCAATGGCATGACTGCGGACGAGAGCCATATGCATATTTTTTATGCCTGCGTGGCTGCGGTACTGTCCGGCGGCCTGTTTGGAGACCATTGTTCGCCACTGGCAGAGAGCACCCTGTTATCTGCGATGGCGTGTGGCTGCGACCTGATTGACCATGTACGCACGCAAATGCCCTATGCTCTGGTCATTGCCGGGGCCAGCTCTGTACTGGGAACAATACCGACGGGTTACGGGCTGCCCTGGTGGGTCGCCTACCCGCTCGTATTCGGTGCCCTGTACGCTGTGCTTGCGTACTTCGGCAAATCCGCTGAAGAGCCCTGGGAACAGCCTGCCAAGGCTGCAGCAACTAAAGCGTCCTGAAACGCAGGAACAATTCACAAACAAAAAAAAGGGGTGCCAAGGCACCCCTTTCTCTTTTCGGTTCCAAGTTTAGAACTTGTAACCCAGACCCAGGTTGAATACCCATGGATCGATATCGGCACTGGCGTCGTAGCGGATATCACCATCCACGCCGTCGATAACGACTTCCACATCGGTATCAACGTCCATATAGGTCGCGCCGAAGTTGACCAGCCACTGGCTGTCCTCACCGAACAGAATGTCGATACCCAACTCACCGGTAATACCCCAGTCGTTGTCGATATCAATTCTCGCACCGCGAGGGCCAAGCGCATAACCATTGTCGATCAGGAAGTTCCGGGCCGTTGACGACAGTGATTCGTCATCCATACCGGAATAGTTAACCCCAAGGCCGACATAAGGTTGAACCCAGGATTCCACACACACCGGGTACCATTGCACCGTTACGGAAGGCAACCACATCTGGAAGTCACCAACATCGCCGGTCGCGCGCAATACCTCATTTTCGAAGTCTTCATCATCGAAGACCACATCACCGGTCAGGCGAAGGTTGAAGTCGTGCGTGGTTTCACCCGGTACGTATACCCCGATACCCCAGTGGTCAGCGACCAGAAGCGTACCCGAGATGAAGCCCGTGGTATCGTCATCAATACCGAAGGAAAGGCCCAGATCATCGATCTCGAAAATCCCATCCGGATCGGTAATGGTGGTATCCCCGAACCGCTTGATGCGATGACGATCACTGTCCGGATCAATCATGGTCACACCGAAACGAATTACTGCATCACCACCTTCGTAATCAGCCAGAGCCTGTTGTGCACCAATAACAGCAGTAATCGCTACGGCCAGCGGTGCAATCTTGCGCATCACTTTCATATAAAACTCCATTTACAAAAGCTGAGATTTCTCGCTGCAAATTAACAACCTCGAATTGAGTGTAGCCAGATTCGAATAGTCAGGTGACAAATTCACCTTTGGTAACGGGTTTTATTGGGAAAATAGTGTAAAAGGCGCGCAAATCGACACACAAAAAACTGCGCCGACCCGCTTTTAAAAGCATTTTGCAAAACGGAAGGGAAGGTATTTCCCCGGCTTCCAAATTGGGAATGGTTTTGCGGAAAAGTTACGAAAAAGCCGGGTAAGCTGAGGGGAGTCAGACAGGAAAAACAAATAAAAATCAGATTGGAGAGAGCCGCGGTAAATTATTTTTTACCGCCGCCCATACATTCCGGGCTGGAAGGGGCTTCACCCTGCCACTCATCCGGTGAGTAAAGATGCAATGCCAGCGCATGTACCGGACCGGCCAGCTCTTCCGCCAGCAAGCCATACACTTTCTGGTGCCGCTGCACCTTGCGCACACCATCAAAGGCTTCACTAACCATTACTACCCGAAAATGCTTTTCCGAGCCCGCCGGCACATTGTGCATGTGGCTTTCATTTTCTACAGTCAGGCGTGAAGGCGCGAGGCCCTGTTGCAACTTTTCAGCGATCCGATCTGCAAGGCTCATAGGTTATCTCCAACTAGTTTCCCTTTTGGCTACGGCCTGCACTCTGTTGCAAGCCTTTCTGGCGCTTCATCTATATACATTTATATAGGTTTGCACGTAAGAGGCAATCGCGGGGCCTCGAACTAGACCCAGAAATAGCCCGCACGCTGCCCTTCAATCGCCATACTGCCAGCCATGGCACCTTTCACTCGGGTCCGGTGCTGCATCCAGATACAACGCAAATAAAACATAGCCGTCAGGTACCTCGCATTCTGTAGCAAGCCCTCCCAGGGTGGGAATCAGGGCCGTGTGTTCAGAGAGCGAGATTATATCTGGCGGCTATTTTTTCATCAATGTGAGCGCGACCGGCCCGCCACTTTAAAAACTTATTCCCCCAACCGGAGCCATATCCGGTCGGTAAGGAATAAATTCCCAATATGCGCGAATCAGGCTGCGCCCATGGCGCGCACCATGGTGATCATGACACCCGCGGCAACGGCAGACCCGATGACCCCTGCCACATTCGGGCCCATGGCATGCATCAGCAGGAAGTTGTGCGGGTTGGCTTCGAGGCCCAGCTTGTTCGACACCCGCGCAGCCATCGGCACAGCCGAGACACCGGCCGAGCCAATCAACGGGTTGATCTTCTGCTTGCTGACCGCGTTCATGAATTTCGCCATCAGCACACCCATGGCAGTACCGATTGCAAATGCCACTATGCCGAGCGCCAGAATACCGAGGGTTTTCGGGTCCAGGAACTTGTCTGCAGCCAGCTTGGAGCCAACGGACAGCCCGAGGAAGATAGTGGTGATATTGATCAGGGCGTTCTGCGCGGTATCCGTCAACCGATCCACAACGCCGCACTCACGCATCAGGTTACCAAAGCAGAACATACCCAGCAGTGGCGTGGCGTCTGGCAGGAATATGGCAACGAGAATCAACAGAGCGAGCGGGAAGGCGATTTTTTCACGGCGCGACACGTGGCGCAGCTGGACCATTTCGATCTTGCGCTCTGCCTCGGAGGTGAGTGCACGCATGATCGGCGGCTGGATAAGCGGAACCAGAGCCATATAGGAATACGCTGCGACCGCGATTGCCCCGAGCAGGTCCGGCGCCAGCATACTGGAAACGTAGATCGCAGTCGGGCCATCCGCGCCGCCGATAATACCAATCGCGGCTGCATCAGCGATGCTGTAATCCATGATACCAAGCGCGGACAGACCTGCAGCGCCGAGCACGGTAGCGAAAATACCAAATTGCGCCGCGGCACCGAGGAACAGCGTACGCGGATTGGCCAGCAGCGGTCCGAAATCCGTCATCGCGCCGACGCCCATGAAAATTACCAGCGGCGCTACCCCGGATGCGATCGCGACAGTGTAAAACTTGTGGAGCATGCCATCGGTATAGCCCGCATCTGCCGCCATCTGCGCAGCAGCCTGCTGTATTGCCACAGGAGCACCACTCAGCGCATTTTTCAGGTCAACCAGCGATTCAGTCCCGACCAGCGCTGCCATCTGGCGCAGCAGGTTCACATCCCCACTGGCGATAGCGACTTCCACCGAAGAGAGCGCCAGCCCCGCCCCTGGCAGGTTCGCCAGAATGCCGCCAAAGCCGATCGGCACCAGCAGCAGCGGCTCGAATCGCTTGCGAATCGCGAGGAACAGTAACAGCAACCCGATCACAATCATGATCGACTGCCCCCAGGTAATCTGGGCTATCCCGGACTCCTGCCAAAGGCCAACAATATTTTCCATCACCAGCCCCCGTTACGCGATTGACAGCAGCTGGTCGCCAACGGCAACTGCGTCGCCTTCCTTGACCACCACTTCAGTAACCGTGCCGGCTTTCGGCGCGCTGACCTCGGTTTCCATTTTCATGGCTTCCATGACCAGCACCGTCTGCCCCTCGGCTACGGTCTCACCCGGCTTTGCCAGCACTTTGAAAATATTACCGGCGAGCGGCGCTTTGACCGGCTCGCCGCCGCTTACCGGGGCCGCAGCGGAAACCGTTGCAGCGCCGGCAGAAAGTGGCACCAGCCCGGTGATGTCCCCGCCATCGGAAACCGTCACGGTGTATTTTTCGCCCTCCACTTCAACGGTGTAGATCTCTTCGCCAGCATCGCTGGTCACAGCATCAGATTCCTTTCCAGTCGGGACCGGTTCAAAGGCATCCGGATTACCGCGATTCTTCAGGAACTTGAGGCCGATCTGCGGGAACAGCGCGTAAGTCAGGACATCGTCTATCTCGCCTTCACCGGTGCTCAGGGAAAGCCCGTCTTCCGTAGCTTTCTGCTTGAGCTCCTCTGTCAGTGCGGACAGCTCGGGCTTTATCAGGTCAGCCGGACGACAGGTAATGACCTCCGCGCCGTCCAGCACGCGCGCCTGCAATTCCTCGTTTACCGGCGCTGCAGTTGCACCGTACTCACCCTTGAGTACGCCCGCGGTCTCTTTGGAAATGCTCTTGTAGCGCTCCCCGGTAAGTACGTTGAGCACCGCCTGGGTGCCTACAATCTGCGAGGTGGGTGTCACCAACGGGATAAAGCCCAGGTCTTCGCGTACCCGGGGAATTTCTGCAAGTACATCATCCAGGCGATCTCCCGCGCCCTGTTCACGCAGCTGGTTTTCCATATTGGTGAGCATACCGCCCGGCACCTGGGCGACCAGAATGCGGGAGTCCACCCCTCTCAGGGAGCCTTCGAACTTCGCGTATTTCTTGCGCACCTCACGGAAATAAGCCGCAATTTCCTCCAGCAGGTGAATATTTAGGCCAGTGTCGCGATCAGTTCCTTCCAGAATTGCCACCAACGCCTCGGTCGGGCTGTGACCGTAAGTCATGGACATAGACGAGATGGCAGTATCGACATTGTCGATACCTGCCTCCACGCACTTGAGTGCTGTAGCAGTAGACAGGCCTGTGGTTGCATGACATTGCATGTGGATCGGGATATCCACCGCCGCCTTGAGGCGCTTGACCAGCTCATAGCCCTCGTAGGGACGCAGCAGGCCGGCCATATCCTTGATCGCAATCGAGTCCGCCCCCATATCTTCGAGCTGGCGCCCCATTTCCACCCACATATCCATGGTGTGTACCGGGCTCACGGTATAGGAAATCGTGCCCTGCGCATGCTTGCCAACCTGCTTTACCGCACGCAATGCAGTTTGCAGGTTGCGCATATCGTTCATCGCATCGAACACACGGAAGACGTCGACCCCGTTGACGGCCGCACGCTCGACAAATTTCTCGACGACGTCATCCGCATAGTGGCGATAGCCGAGGATATTCTGACCGCGGAACAGCATTTGTTGCGGTGTATTCGGCATGGCTTTCTTGAGTTCGCGGATACGCTCCCAAGGATCTTCGCCGAGGAAACGGATACAGGCATCGAACGTGGCCCCGCCCCAGGTTTCCAGGGACCAGAAACCCACCTGGTCAAGCTTTTCCGCAATCGGCAGCATGTCATCGAGACGCAGGCGTGTCGCAAACAGGGATTGGTGTGCATCACGCAAAACAACGTCAGTAATGCCCAGAGGCTTTTTTACATCACTCATGGCAAATTCCTAAGACCAATTATCTTTTAATGTGTACGGTTTATACGGACGCTAGTCGCGATCCTTGCGCTTACGATGCTGCGCAATCGCGTCCTTGATGATGGCGAGTGTTTTCTCGCTGGGCAGCTGCCCCTTAGACGCAGGTGCTTTTGCAGATGCGGCAGGTGCTGGCTCGGCTTCCGGGAAAAAGCCGGTGATGATCCTGGACATGAAAGTGGTGACAAACACCAGTAGCAGCAAGAAAACAAATACTGTCCCCATGCCATACAGCATCAGGTCTACACCCTGCTGCCAGAGTCCCTGCTCCATAAATCCCCCTGAATCCTTTTCGACCGTTATAAACACTGCACTGAAACAGTGATGACCCGCGTCGTTCTTGCGACATTTATTCTGGGCCGTTTTTGTGAACACGCATTATTGATAAAAAACCCTTTAAGAATCAATGGTCAACAGGTTTCAGCTGAAACGTTGGTTCCTACTCGACGGCTCAGCGGTCATACTATTTTCTGGTACCATCCGCCGGGTTTTTAACCAACAGACTGTTTCGATGCCAACCGATATTCCCCGACAGGACATTACCCGCCAGCCTGATGCCACCGCGCCCCTGCTGGTGCAGGCACCCATGGAAGGCGTAATCGACCACCATGTGCGTAAACTCTTGTCCGAAGTCAGCGGTATCGACCAGTGCGTGACCGAATTCCTGCGCATCACCCATACAAAGTTGCCGCAGCGCGTCTTTCTGCGTATCTGTCCTGAGCTGGCCAACAACGCGCGTACGGCCAACGGTACCCCGGTCAAGCTTCAGCTACTCGGCGGCAACCCGGAAAACATTGCCTACCACGCCGCCAAAGCGGTGGAATTTGGCGCGCAGTCCATCGACCTGAATTTCGGCTGCCCGGCCAAGTCAGTGAACAACAGTGATGGCGGTGCGTGCCTACTGCGCGAACCCCATCGGGTCGAGTCGATTGTCGACGCTGTGCGCAAGGCCCTGCCCGACCAGATACCGCTGTCAGCCAAGATCCGGCTTGGCTACGAGGACCGCAGCAGCTACCTCGATAATGCCATGGCGGCGCAAAACGGCGGCGCCGATACCCTCGCCGTCCACGCGCGCTCCAAGGTCGATGGCTACAAGCCCCCGGCCTACTGGGAGTACATTGGTGAGATCCGGGAAAAGACGTCGATGCGGGTCATCGCCAACGGCGATATCTGGACACTCAAGGACTTTATTCGCTGCCGCGAAGTCACCGGCTGCGATGCGTTTATGTTTGGCCGCAGCCTGCTGGCCACCCCGGACCTCCCCAACCAGGTCCGGGCCTACTGTACCGGGCAGGCATATTCGCCCATGCCCTGGTCGCAGGTTGCTGCCCTGCTGTGGGAATACTATCTGGTTACCAAAGCTGACTACCCGGCCAAACACCTCGGCAACCGGATCAAACAGTGGCTGGTTTACCTGAGCCAGACCTACCCCCAGGCACGGACTTTCTTCGACGAGCTCAAGCGACGCCGGAGCGCTGATGAAATCGAGGCCGCCTTCGCCCCGCAACTGGCTACCGCAGCCTGACAGCAGTGGGTACAGCATTGGCCTAAAATTAATTTGGGCGCAGGTGTTGCATTCAGAACATATAGCGGTAGAATGCGCGCCCAGTCGAGTTGAGAAGCAGCCCGTCAAAAAAGGTAAGCTGCGGTTTTTAAAAGGGTTTTTCGAAAAACCTGCAAAAAAACAGTTGACTCGGCAACGGCAACTCTCTATAGTTCGCCACCACAAACAACGCACTCGTAGCTCAGCTGGATAGAGTACTCGGCTACGAACCGAGCGGTCGAAGGTTCGAATCCTTCCGAGTGCGCCATACGAAAAAGGCCTGATCCTAACGGATCAGGCCTTTTTCGTATGCTCTACTGGAAAGTATGAGAACCGCAGGTTCGAGCCGGAGCGCACGCAGTGCGCGGAGACCAGCGAGCAGCTTTGCTGCGAAGCTCATCCTTCCGCCACACTTCCCAGCCCCCCGCTCGCGCCGAGCCCGAAGGGGCCAAACGCGCCACAGCGTGTTTGGGGTTAATCCCCCCTTCCCAACTCTTCACCCATTAAAAGAACGGCACCTTTAGCTGTATCAGGTCAATCCCGGTATTGATGGGATATATCTTTCCACTGGAATAATGGTTGTACTCAATCTGGAAGTGCCGGAAATCTATCCCGAAGCCACTGCGAAAATTAAACTCCCCCACCAGAGGGGAATCCTCGATGTAGGCAACCCCCAGGCGACCGTAGAGGTCACCCTGCCACAACTTCCAGCCCGGCTTGAACAGGCGCGAAACAGAGCCGCCATACCCGAGGCGATTCTGGTCGCCGCGCTTGGTATCCCCGTGACCGAATATGGTCCCGCCAAGCTCCCAACGATCGTACCGGAGCGCTATCTCGGCAACGGCCGAATCTGACGTCCTGATTGCCTGCCCGAGGCTGAACGTCGCCCCGAAATTATCCGGTTTCCTGTCTTCCGCCGAAACCACAACGGGAACCAGTAGTGGGATCGCCAAACCAACCGATGCGCACCATCCCTTGCAACGCCTGTAATCCATAACTCCCCGCAGCGCGCCATACATGCCTCAATCGACACATATGGTACGAAAATACCAATTTCAGAAAGCGGAAAAATTATAGCAACGGCAGAAATCGATTCGGCGACACATATAAATGTACCGCCAGACAATCTATTACAGCGCCAGAAATGGCGTCAGACACAGAAGGGATACCGGAGCCTGCCTCACGGCCTCCAGGTCAAACTTCCGAGTTGCGGGTTAACGGCTCGCTCTGGCTATCCCAGAATTCACTCAGGTAACGCACAGCACCGGCCAGCGTACAGTTACACTCGGAAATTACCGCCTTGAGGATCTTCGCGGACGGAAGGGAATCCCGGCTCTGTTTTGAAAAAGCGGGCGCAATCAAAATGATCAACTGCTCCGCAGAGCGCAAGCCGAGCCTGCGCAGAATCGCATTTAATTGATACTCACTCACAACCCATCTCCATGGCGCAATAAACCAAGCACGTCCCGTGTGCTTTTGCGTAAACCTGCTCGACGCTCGCGGAAATGGATGGCTGAAATACCCCTCAGCACCAGCCATAACTCCCGCCAATAGCGCCATTAACGCGAACCCTATCACACTTTTTCGTGATATCGGGGGAGAAACAGCGATCTGTAATGGAATGTAATCGAGGGAGGGAAAATATGCGCTCCAACTGGAACGCAGGTGCAGGCTAAGAAGGTTACCCGTGCCGTTATATGACCATCGTCCATAACGGCGCCGTCGCCAATAACTAGATGATGACTTTCTCGCGCAGTTTGGCCGCAGCAACCTGCAGCGCCTTCAGCACCTTGTCTTTGTCGTAGTTACGCACCTTATCGAGATCCAGGTGCATGGAAAAACCTGGCGCATGGTCCTCGATATAACTCTGGTCGCGGCCAAGGTTCTTGCGCATATCGATCACCTGATAGACCTTGACCGGCGCACTGAAACCCTTGACCGTTACATGCCCCTTGTCGCGGCAAAGGACAGAGTTCTTCACCAGCGACCAGGTCTCATGGCTCACCAGGATTTCTCCGGGTTCCGCCGCGCTCTCCAGGCGACTGGCCAGGTTCACATGGGTCCCCAGTACCGTATAGGTCTGGTGGTTGGCAGTGCCGAACACCCCTACTGTGCAGTAACCGGTGTTGATGCCGATGCGAATCTGCAGCGGCCGGGAAATTCCCTTGTCGAACCACTCCTTCTGCATTTCCGCCGCACGTCGGCGCATGGCGATGGACATAGCGATGCAGCGCAGGGCATCCGACTTCGGTCCCTTGCTGTCATCATCTCCAAACACCACCATCAGGGCATCACCGATGAACTTGTCGATGGTGCCACCAAACTGCGCGGCGATTTTCGACATTTCCGTCAGGTAACTATTCAGCAGCTCGGTCAGGGTCTCCGCTTCCAGTTCCTCTGTCAGCTGGCTGAAATCCTTGATATCGGAGAAGAAGACCGTCAGCAGTTTGCGATCGGTGGCCAGCTCCTGCTCCTTGCCGGTCGTAATCGCGCGCCACAAACGCTGCGGTAAATAGCGGGACAACTTGTAGGTGCGCATCTTGGATATACGCTGTTCGTGGCCGAGGCGACTGTTCTCTATGCGCAGATTCTTGATTTGTTTGTGGGTATAGAATGCATAAGCGCAGAAATAGGTGAAGACACCGATCAGGCTGGCGGCGCTGATACTGAGGTCTGCCGTCACGACTACATCTGGTCGGTACGCCATGTAGCCGGCCGCAATACCGAGAATCAGTGCCGTGTTGTGTTCGAACCAGCGCCGGCCGCCACCCTGGTTCAGGGCGTTGAACTGCACCATGATGACAAACAGCAGACTCGGCAACGGGTTGAAGTTGGTCAGCGCCACCGCGCCGCCGATCAGGCCGGCATCTGTAAAGGCGAGGAGATTCTTGACCGACTCCGCCTTCTCCGGCTTCGCCGTCTTAACCAGCCGCACCGCTATCACGATGTAAATCAGCAGGAAGATCGCCATCCCGGCAACCACCAGCTTGTCCGACGTCCAGTTGGAGGACCAGTCGATACTATTGAGCAGCGTACCCGACGCTGCAAAGCAGATCAGCGCCCGAAAATAGTATGGGTACAGTGTCTCGGCCGTCAGGCCACGATTGTCAGGATGTTCTTTCAGTTTGAGCATTATCTGGATTGGTTTGGTCGGTACGTGTGCAGTACTCAATGACCGGGCGCAAAACTAGCTACGCCCGAGCCGGAGACCATTTTTTATACAGCTCGTTGGTTACAAATTGTTGTTGTTTTTCCTAATTGAAAGATTGTACAGGACTCATCGCGCGCCACCTACCTCAAAACACAAAATTCCCGCGGGCATTATTGGCAAGCGGGCCCCATCGCGTAGAATGCGGCGTTCCGAGGATTTAGACGAGCTTCACTTTATGGATGCTATCTGGGCACTGCATAACCGCGTTTCTGTAGGGCAGCTGAAAGAACCTGCACCCAACGCAGAGCAGCGGCAACGTATATTCCGCGCGGCATTGCGCGCAGCCGACCATGCCAACCTGCGCCCGTGGCGTTTCCTCGTAGTGGAAGGCGACGCGCGCGCGGCCCTGGGAGAAGTTTTCGTGCAGGCCTGCAACGCACAGGGCGACATGAGTGACTTCCAAGTCGACAGAACCCGCGGCCTGCCGCAGCGCGCACCACTGATTGTCGTAGCCGTTACCTGCACTTCAGAGCACCCCAAGGTGCCATTAATTGAGCAGCGCATGTCTACCGCCGGCGCGGTTCAGGCCCTGCTCACCGCCGCGTTTGCAGAAGGCGTCGGCGCCTACTGGCGTACAGGTGACCTGGCGTTCAACCGGGACGTCCACGACGGCCTGGGCCTTGCCGCTAACGAAGAAATCGCCGGCTTCATCTACATGGGCACTCCGAAGAACCCGCCTCGTGAAGCCCCGCAACTGGCGGTAGAAGACTACTTCTCCAGCTGGACCGCCAAGTAACCGGATTTTTTCCAAAACGGGTTGCGCAACGGCTATCGTTTGTGTAGAGTTGCGCCCTCGTTGAGTGAGGCCTATGTGCCTGATTCAAAAGGATTTTGTCTTTAAGGCAGATCCTCTCCGGTGAGGTGTCCGAGTGGCTGAAGGAGCACGCCTGGAAAGTGTGTATACGGAAACGTATCGAGGGTTCGAATCCCTCCCTCACCGCCACCTTCTCTAAACCCTTGATTCTTAAGGGCTCTCTCCTCGGAGAGGTCTAAGCTTGCTACAATTGCTACATAAAACGGTGTCTGATTGCTACACAATCGGAGATCAAGCATTGTGGCAGGCTTTGCAATCATGAAAATCCATCAGCGCAAGAACGGTTACTGGTATGTGCGTAAGCGTGTGCCTGATGCTGTCCGTGAGATCATCGGCAAGTCCGAGTTCCTCGAGTCGCTGAAGACCAAGAACAAGGCTGAAGCAGCCGCCCTCGCTCCCCAGGTTATCGCTGAGATCGACAAGAAGATCGCAGAGGCGCGCCTTAAGCTGCAGCCAAAGCGTCATGACAGCCTGAAGCTCAAGCCGAAAGACCATCATGTCCTTGCTGACATGTGCATCGCCTACCAGATCGAGCAAATGGAAGACGCTGATCACATCGTTGATTACGTCAGCTACCTCCACGATCTGACACCAGACATGGCGCCAAGTAAGAAGGCAGCAGACCGCTTGCTATTGGATTTCCTGACAGCAAAGAAGATCGCACTGTCACCCAAAAGCAAAGGGTTCGCAGATGTCAGTAAGGTAATCGTCAGCAAGTGGGACAGCCTGCTCTTCGCACTGACACACCGAGGTGCTGACAAGTGGACAACACCGGCAGACATCTCCCTGAATGCAGAGCATCTCTCTGATGCCGCCCGTCTATTAGTTGACGATGCGCTCACGATCTCTGAACTCTACGAGCAGTACAAGGCTGAGGAGTTCGCGTACAACCCTGAAAGCAAGAAGGCAGCACTGGCGAAACGCTTCCGTGATCTTGATCAGGTCTCCCGCTGGTTCATTGAGCATCTTGGCGACGATGTGCCTGTACAGCAGGTGACCAAGCAGCAGGTCGGCGCATTCATTACCAAGATGGGACAGCGACCGAAGACGAAGAAGCCTAACATCAAAGCTCTACCGCTTTCCGAGCAGATACAGTGGGCGAAGGATAACGATCAGGAGACAGTTGCCCTGACCACGACACAGAAAGATGTGAAGCTGTTTCAGTCCGTCTTCTCGTTCGCGGTCGATAAGCACTACCTCAATAGCAATCCATTCTCTGGAGCGTTGAGGCGGGTTGATCGCCATGTAGCTAAAGCGCCAGCCAAGAAGACAGGCTACTCAGCCGCTGACCTGAAGAAGGCATTCGGTAGTGTTGTATTCAGTGAACGATACAAGCCCAGCAGGAAGGCAGACATTGACTACGGTCTCGCCACCTTCTGGATACCACTGATCGCCTACTACACCGGAGCAAGGCTCAATGAGATTGTACAGCTGCATCTGGTCGACGTACGCGAGGAGGACGGTATCTGGTGTTTCGACATATCACCGAATGATACTGACAAGCGAACCAAGAACGGCAAGGCTCGCCTGGTACCCGTTCACAAGCACCTGATTGACCTGGGCTTCCTTGAGTATATCGAGGAAGGCAAGCGACAGCATAAGCAGCACAAGACAGCCACAAGCCACCGCGTGTTTTCCATGCTGCAGCCGAACAAGGACGGCGACCTCTCTTCAGGTATCAGCAAGATTCTTGGTCGTCGCCTAAAGCAGGCCGGAATTACGTCAGGCATTCAACCGATGCATGGCTTCCGTCATTACATCAAGACTGTTGCTCGTCGAATGGGAGTGGCAGAAGATGTACACGATGCAATCACAGGACACTCCGGCACTTCCGTTGGTCGTGGATACGGTGGGATAGAAACTGATACCGCTAATGCCGTGATACAGAAGATCGATAGAGCCAAGATTCCAGTCTCCCACTTCAGGAATCTTGAGGACTGAAACAGCAGCCGGTAGTAGATACAACACAAGATTTGTTACTGGCTGTTATTTGTACACCCGTAGTGAATTGTTGTTATTTGTGGTTACAGACTGGCTACAGCTTGACACAGCAATAACAGACTAATCCTCAGGATATCTTGAGGATATTATCTTAGGAAAAGATTGTATAAGATTGATTACTACTAAGAATAGGATCGAAAGGAGAACATTATCATTCTTTAAGATATCTTGGGTCAAAGATATTAGAGAGTGTAAGACCTCTCAGCGGCCAAAAGCAGTGAATCGCCAGCAAGGCGCCTGAGAAGCCGCCCAGTAGACACGACTACACAGCAGTACGTTGCCTACACTTTCGCTTTAATCGCCCTCAGAATGGCTTACAGAGCCTCTCAGACACTCCTGAGCAGCCCTGCTGAGCTTGGCGCATCAGTCACCGCCTAATCACTCCCTCACATCCCCAGTGTATAGATGAAGGAAGACCGGAACCACCGGCCTCCTCCTGGTCATCCTGAAGATGCCACAGCACAACCCTACCCGCTGATCAGATAATTGCGTGAATTGACCGAAAAGCGGATAGAAGTTGCACAAGTTGAGGATAGGCATGACCGAAGGTCGGAGCGTAGCGACAGCAAGAACTACAACTGGTGGACACCACCGAACCAACCATGAGCAGCCTTGAGATCGCTGAGATCGTTGAGGCTCGACACGACAGCGTGAAGCGAACCGTAGAAAGGCTCGCTGATCGTGGACTTATATCCCAACCACCAATGGTGGACGGGCCTCAATCAGCCAATGGGGTAGTGACCAAGGTCTACCTGATCAACCAACGAGACAGCTACGTAGTCGTCGCTCAGTTATCACCTGAGTTCACTGCGCGTCTTGTGGACAGGTGGCAGAGCCTTGCGGCTCGACCAATCTTCGATTGTGTCAGCGGTGATCAGAGCCACTGCCAGCATGGGACTGTTAGCACTGCGAAGACTTGGAGCTTCTCGAATGCTGTAGCAGGCAAAGTGTGGACATGTATGAGTACAGCGGTGAGCAGAAGGCAGGCAATCGCTATTGGCATACGCTTACGTCCGACCTGTCTGCATCCAACGGCGACAGCGGTGCGCAAGCTCAGCGAGGTCACTCATGTCACCCTGTACAGCACCGACCATGACTGAGTTGATCAGTTGACGGGACTGACTACCGTAAGCCGGTACAGCCTTGGAATAGCGAGCCAGGTCATCAGCATCGATGTCACCGAAGCCCAGCGCCTCGAGCTTGTCATCTACGGAGTCCATCGCATGGGCTACGACATCCTCATACAGTTCCTGGATGTCCTGCTGTGTGACACCTGACTCAGGGTCTACCAGCTTGTGCGCAGCCATAACTGCAGTAGGGTCACCGTTCATGAATGATGAGAGGGAAGTACTGAATTCCTGGTTACCGATATGGTCTCGCATCCATGCCATGTGCTTGGCTGTTGGAGAGTCATAAGCAGTCTCCTGCTGGTAGCGGTGGTCAGGATGGATAGCCCCCAGGTCACCGTGTTCCTGCTGCATGTAGACAGCATGTTGTTCAGCGGTAATGACACCAGCCTTCAGCTGATCATTGAGGGAGTTCAGGTACTTCTGATTAACACCGCGAATACTGACTTCAGCAGCATCGTTATACGGGTCGACAGTCTCATAGTTGGGACGGCCAGCCTCAGGGCGAGCGGTAGGTTGTACATCTGTAGCGCGGCGCATACCTGCTACCAGTTGTGAGCGAATATTAGTCATGTGTTCTTCCTTTGGTTGTTTATGGGAACTTGAAGATTCTTGGCAAACTTGCCTTGTAATTACGGTTGGTTACATCTGTGAATATCTGATCAATACAGAACTTAACGATGAACTCAGCATCTACTGGTTCACCCTTGAGCCTGCTGAAGTGATCGATGAGATATGACAGTCGTTTACCTGTAGCGGTAGGACTGAAATGAAATGCAACACGGTCTGAGAAAGGGATGTGAGAGGCTGTGTAAGGCTCTACAGGTGTAGGTCGGTCATGGTGGGACAATCGATCAATGACGACCACCATTCCGCTTAGGGACGACCACAAAGCCCTTGATAATGTCGCTCACCAATTCCCTCACAGGAACCTTTCGATCTCGACGCTTCTGCTCGACATCCTGAAGAGTGCTAAGGATTGTTGCTACCTCAGCATCGACATCAGCAATGAGCTTGAATGGGGTGTTAGCGGCAATACATTTGTAGTGTTCAGTACGGATATACATTGGGGGAATGCTCCTGATAATTGGTAGTAAGTTATTTTTACGAAAACAAATGGGGGAACCTGAGGATGTTGAGGAATCTTCAGGAACCTGAGGAGGTAAGTTACTTTTGCTTAAAAAAAGGTGAGGCCTCTCCCCAAGAGGTGGATGGGATAGGGAGAAGCTCCACAAGCTCAAGCATCAAACTAAGAAACAATGAGAAACAATTGTTATGACGATACCCTGACCGGCAGGAGTCCCACACCAGAGCCTCCTACGAGGTGATCGCAGCCAAGACATCGTCATAAAGATTGTTCACACAAAGGTAGCTGCTCTGAGCCATGTACGATTGTGCGGGGGAAGAACACATGAACCAGATGTCCTGAGGACTTCAGCAGGTGGTTATCACCAATTGAATTACAGGAACAAAGAGATGTGTACACAACCCAGTGCAGCTTGGAAGATACCTCTATTGATTACTGCTACCACCATTGCCTACGCAATCCTGGCGAATGCTAAGGAAGGTAGGAGACAAGCAATGAGCAAGAGGTATGAAGAGGGGAATGGTGTTCCCAGGCAATCTGAGACACTCCTAAGGAATCTTAATCATTCCTTTCCAATTCTTCTTCCATAGGCGCGGCTGATCGATTTACCAGTCTACCCAGGACTTCTTAGGCAACGATATTCCTCCTGCATGCTCCACAAAGGTACGTAGTTCCGCCTCTAGAGCATCCTCCAAACGGGCCTCTTCCAGCTTCCTGGCATCAGCATCCATCTGTTCAACCCAGTAGCTAACCATCATGGCAAGACAACGATCTGGTATAATGTGGGCAAGAACAACAATGAGAGGGAAAGGCATGCACTACGTTTTGGCTCGAGCAATCATGGGCGTCATCGGCACCCCGCTGTTCTGGATGATCATTGCCGGTGTCCTGGCTTACGAGTACCTGTAGATTCCTCAGGAATCACAACCGCTTGATCAGTCGGCTCACCGTCATTGACTGATACTCATTACCGCGCACAGTACGCAGCCCAGCCCTGTTCAGTTCGTCAGCAATCTCTCTCGTAGTCATACCTGCAGCAACCAGCGGTTTAACGATACCCCTCAGCTTCTCTGCTCGCTCGTCAGCCTGTTTCTTGACTGCCTCATTACTAGCCTTATGCCCTGCTCTCTTGCCTCCCAGCTTTACGCCACGAGCCTTAGCAGCGGCCAGAGCCTGCTTGGTACGCTGACTGATAAACTCCCTCTCCTGCTCAGCCAGAGCGGCATACAGGTGCAGCTGGAACTTGTCAGCGTGAGGCATACAGGCAACCTTCACATCCACTGTCTTGATCACTGTCGCGATGTCAGCAACGTCACGGGACAGCCTGTCGAGCTTGGCCACCAGCAGGACAGCCTTGTTACGCCTTGCGAGATCAATCGCCTTCTGCCGCTCCTCCTTCACTGCTCCAGTGTCCTTGCCGGTAACGACCTCCGTGAAGGTGCCGAGGATTGTGTAGGGCTGGCCTGAATACTGATTGAGGAAGATATCAATGTCCCGCTCCTGAGCCTCCAGACCAAGGCCTGAGGCGCCCTGCTGTGCTGTAGATACTCTACGGTAGATGACGTACTTGATCATTGCTATCGGCCTGTCCTTGCTGGTTGTCGGCATTATAAAAACACAGAAGGACAGGCCTTGCAACATACTCAACCTACGTAGGGTTCCGTTGCAGCCAGTAAATGCGGGGGATGTTACGGGTGCTGAGGAGGTCTTGAGGATGTAAAGGAGGCACCCCACGGGGGGAACTCAGCCTTTTATAGATTGAGGTCTTGGGGAGAAATTTTTGCAGCTAGAAAGTTTGCGTCCCTTTACGTATTCCTGATCAAAGCCTAAGGTTTCCTTCTGTGATATCGCGGTCACGCCGAGTTCCAATACGATCGTTCAAGAACCTAAATAGGAAACAAGGATGAGTATTTCAGGTATTAGCCTCCCAGGAATGCAATTGGCTGCATTGGTGATAATGGTATCCAGCGTAGTCGTCCATGTGGCACTCGCGCTTGCTATTTTCCGAGACAGCGAAAAACTGCACAGCGAAACT
Organism: Biformimicrobium ophioploci; assembly: GCF_030270605.1. Taxonomy (GTDB): domain Bacteria; phylum Pseudomonadota; class Gammaproteobacteria; order Pseudomonadales; family Cellvibrionaceae; genus Biformimicrobium; species Biformimicrobium ophioploci. Next base: position 700,656 of record NZ_BSYJ01000002.1, on the reverse strand, counting down.
GCCGAGATGCCGCAATTCGTTGGGCCAGTCGTATGGGGATTGGCCGTACTAATATCGGGGGTCGTAGGAGCTACCGCCTACTGGGTTATCCACTATTCCAATTTACGCGCTGACAAGAATTAACCACCACACAGGGCAGCCTCGAGACCAATCCCGAGGTTGTCCACACGATGTCTCAGCCTCTGATGTGACATCCCTGCCAAGTCTGCCCACTCCTTGAAACTCCTGGTCTCATCGAATACCTGACACAGTCTGTTGGATGTCCTGTTGTTCGCCTGCTCCTTGGGAGTTGCCCAGCGGCAGTTCTCAGGACAGTAGTCACCGGCATTATCGATACGATCTAGCGTGTGAACGCTGCTCGGCTTCTCTCCCATGTCTTCAGCAAAGTTCCAGAAGTCCTGCCAACGCTCACAGACTCTGATGCCCTTCGCTCCATACCATCGGTAGGAATTGCTGTTGGTACTGTTACAGCGGTACAGCATTGCATTCCAGGTTGGGTACAACGGGTGGTCGTAGTGACGTCCTGTCGCTCTCGTGGGCGTACCGAGGACAGCTAGACGTCCTGCCCTCTCCCACTTCTTCCTGAAGTTGTAGCAGGTTCTACAGGCAGTCCTGAGGCCTCCTGTTCCGTTGCGGTTAAATTCGCTATGTTGTTTCTTCTCTCCGCACTGGGAGCATCGTTTATGTTCTGATTTCATATGGTTCCTTGGGTGGTGATAGGCTTGAGGTTTGTTATGGATTAACTAGGGATGGGGGGTGTCGATGGAAGTTTGGGTAGCTTTGGTTACGGGAGTTTTTACGCTGCTGGGCTATACGCTTAGTTGGGTACCGGCGTTCGCTAAGTGGTACATGAGGGATAAGCGAGAAAGGGTTGACCGAGATTACATGCGGTACATGTTGAACCAAGATGGGTCTGAAGCCGGTCCGTTCTGCCTGCCATGTCACGAGCAGCATGACAAATTATTCACGCTAAGAGATGAAGGCAACCAAGAGTGGAGATGTCACAACTGTCGCCAATCGTATGGACCGGGATCGATTGACAACTTCGACTACAAGAATTCGAGGAGAGCTGTTAGCTACTGAAAAGTTGTGTAGCAATGGGTTCCTTCCGACTCCTGAGGCTATCAATTTGCTACATAAAATGGCATCATAATGCTACACAAAATGAAACTAACGCCAATCGACATTGCCATAAGCTATTGATTAGCAAAGCTTTTTAGATAGCAGAGAAAAGTACAGAGGCATCGAGGGTTCGAATCCCTCCCTCACCGCCACATACAAAAAAAGCCCCATGCGAAAGCATGGGGCTTTTTTTGTATCCGATGACAGGGGTTTGTTCTAACTCTGTTCGACTCGGAGGCGTGCAACGCCGTAGAGCCGCGAGCGAAGCGAAGCGCATCCCGACCGGTAGCCCACTAAAAGCACCTCACCTTGGCCGAAAGCATGGGGCTTTTTTGTATCCGATGACAGGGGTTTGTTCTAACTCTGTTCGACTCGGAGGCGTGCAACGCCGTAGAGCCGCGAGCGAAGCGAAGCGCATCCCGACCGGTAGCCCACTAAAAGCACCTCACCTTGGCCGAAAGCATGGGGCTTTTTTTGTATCCGATGACAGGGGTTTGTTCTAACTCTGTTCGACTCGGAGGCGTGCAACGCCGTAGAGCCGCGAGCGAAGCGAAGCGCATCCCGACCGGTACCTACTAAAAGCACCTCACCTTGACCGAAAGCATGGGGATTTTTTTATTTGCTGCCCCGTCCTGAAAGAGGTTGATACTTTTGGGGTCTATTTAGAGATCCCTAATTCTCGAGCTGAGGCTCTTGCAACGCAAATTTCCATATGGCCGTTTTTCCTGGACCTACAACAAGCTCCGAGCTACCTATGCGCTCAATATGCCGGTCCGCAACTGAACGGTTCAAGATAAACCTAAGCTCTGCCAATCCATACATACCACCTTCGGAGTGAAAGAGAGCAATCTCTGCTTCCTGGCCTATCAGGCGTGTCACCCCCTCACCCTCAGAGACATTGTACCCAGCAGCGAGAAACAGTGGCATTGAATCAGGGATACTTTCCCTGGAAACGTGGAAGGCGATATATCTCGTGTCTTGGACAAGCTTTCCACGATAATCATCGCTGTTATATCTCTCACGGCTGACTAAATCCCACTCCCCTTCAGCAACTTCTTTTTCGGCCGCAGGATGGTCTAAATATTCTTTTACATATTCCATGAGCCAGAAATAAGCCCCTCTGTTTTCGACCTCTAATCCGAGAGCATGGAACCAGTCTATCTCCTCCCCATCGAAATTGCGGCTGCGCAAACTCCTAGAATAATTAGCGCCATCCCTCTCTAAATGACGCTCTATTTTATCGACATCGCCGATACGGTCAGTTCCGAAAGCGAGCCCGACCGCACCCGGTATGCCTCCCTTAAGGTCACCTGCGCCGAAGAGTTCTATATATGTCGATTTACCTGTAAAGTATCGACCGGTCCAACTACTACCGCCATCCGCCCTCACCGTTTTCTTTTCATAATCGATGAAATCAGCCAAATAGCTAGACTGCTCGATAGCATCGATAGTCTCACGGTCAACAACCGCATAAAGATGATTTACAAACGCAACCTGATTAGGGTGAGCGTAAATATTTGCTGCAGAAACAGAGAGTACTATCGACGCAACTAACGACATCCATTTACTCATGACCTTCTATCCTTATTTTTGAGCTCTGCACAAATGGCCAACGAGCGAAATAAAAACAATATCTTCAGTTAAACCAATAAATTACTACAGAAAACAGCCAAAAATCTATTCAGGTCACCTTGCACCTGACTCATCCTGCATTCTAATTCATGCTTCCAAGCAACAACCGGGTACATGCGATTTCAGACATTTATAAGTTTCTGCCGCGACCTAGAGATATTCAGACCATACGCATCAGGCATATAAAAGCAAATTCTAATGATGAAAGCATGGGCGCCGAGGCGCCCACTGCCGGATTTCGCGCATCAGAAGGAAAATTTGTACCCTACTGACAGATTGAGCATCCACGGATCATAGATGTAATCCCCGGAATAGGACTCAAAAATCGGCTCTACATCCGCGGGCGGCGGAACGTCATCAAAAAGTTGCAACCGCATATCTGTCGTGGCTCGCGTGTAAACCGCAGCGAAGTTCAGCAGCCAGGCGCTGTCGTGTCCGAAATTGAAATCAACTCCCGCTTGCCAGGTATAGCCCCAGGAGGACCCCAGATCGAAGTCGCCGCGCAGGCCAAATTCAGCCAGGTCATCCTGCACTATGTTATTGGGCCCACGCTCGCCGAAGTGGGTATAGCTAATCCCACCACCCACATAAGGCTGAACCAGGCAGCTCTCATCGAGCGGGTAGAATTTCAGGCTCAGGGTAGTGATATCAGCATCAAACCGGGCGACATCACGATATTCGACATCTTCAAGATCATCGAGATCCAGTGAAAAAAAGTCGTCCGCGTGCGTGCTGGTATGGTTGTCGCCGTCCATATAGCCAAGTTCGATGCCCCAGTGCTCAATCGGTTGCCACTCCAGGTTGAGATACCAGCCCCACTCGGAACCCGGGTCGACCGTAGAGCGAAACCCGTCGAAATTCTCGAAGGTATCATCGACAAAGCTGACCTTGTCATCTCCTGCGGAAATATAATATCCGCCAGCACGGACAATAAAGTCCTGCGGCCCGGTGAGGCCGAGGCCGTTCGCCGAGACGGTACTGCTAAATGCCAAAGCCAGCGGCGCCAGAACTGGCGCAAATTTGAACATCCTTTTCATTCAAGGCAACTCCTTTTATACCCATGAAATAAAAAGTGTAATTCACCCATTTTCGACTTACCGAAAACAGTAAGCTTTAGACGCCAGAATAGTACGCATGACCCGCTTACGGTCGCTCCCTTTCCCTGCGCCCAATCCCACCCCAGCTAGCTGTCTATACTCCAGCCCAAATACTCATGGACCAGCCGGGTGAAGAAGCACCATGCGCACTGTCAAAGCCTACGCTGCAACCGAAGCCAATGGACAATTCGCGCCATTCGAGTTTGAGCTCGTTGAAATCGCATCGGATGAGGTGGATATTGCAGTCGAGTCCTGTGGCATCTGCCACAGTGACCTCAGTATGCTGGACGACGAATGGGGCATGGCGGAATACCCGCTGGTTCCCGGCCACGAGGTGATCGGGACCGTTGCGGCCGTTGGTGAGCAGGTCACCCATCTGGCTGTAGGAGACCGAGTGGGGCTCGGTTGGCATGCGGGCTATTGCATGACCTGCGACCAGTGCATGGGCGGCGACCACAATCTCTGCGGCAGCGCGCAACCCACCATTGCCGCCCGCCATGGCGGCTTCGCCGACTTCGTTCGGCAAAGGCGAACTGCGTCACCTGGGCCTGAAATTCGCAAACGCCTGGGGCTGCCATGTCACGGCCTTCACTTCCGAATCCAAGCAGGAGGAAGCACTTGCGATGGGCGCCCATGACACCGTCAACTCGCGCGACCCGGCAGCGATTAAAAAAGCGGCAGGCCGCTTTGATCTGGTGCTGTCCACGGTCAATGTACAGATGGACTGGAATGCGGTTCTGGCAACGCTCAAGCCCCGCGGTGCACTGCAGATGCCCGGCGCCGTAACTGCACCACTGGATATCAACCTGCTGCCGCACATGATGTTCAGCCAGCTGTCTGTGGGATCCTCACCCGTTGGCGCACCGGTGGTCATACGCCGGATGCTGGAGTTCGCCGCCAGGCACAATATCGCCCCAATCAATGAGCACTTCCCAATGAGCAAGGTCAACGATGCGTTCGAGCACCTGCGTAGCGGAAAGGCGACATGTTAAGCCGGACTATCTACGATTCTTGCAACTCAAATGTCCAGGTAGCTATTTCACCAGGGCCAACGCGGAGCTCGGAATTGCCAATACGCTCCAGGTGCTGCCCTGTCACTGCACGATTCAGGGCAAACCCAAGCTTGCCCAATCCTCGTTTCCCGCCCTCGGCATGGAAAAGATCGATCTCTGCTTCTTGTCCGAGCAGGCGCGTTAATCCATCGCCCTCCACGACTTCGTATCCAGCTGCCAGAATGAGCGGCATTGCTTCCTGGATGCTCGCCTTATCGATATGGAAAGCTACATAGGCAATGTCCCGGACGAGTTTCCCGCGATAGTTATCATTCAGGTATCGCTCCCGACTAATCCGGTCCCAGTCACCTTCGGCAAGCTCCTTATTCGCCGCAGTGTGATCCATATAATCAGCAACATACTCCATGGCCCAGAATTCCGCGCCGGTATTTTCCATTTTCAATCCGAGGTCATGAAACCAGTCAACCTCCTCCCCATCGAAACTTCGCTTGCGCATTTCCCGTGAAAAACGCGCGTCATCCTTGCGCATATGACGCGCCATTCTCACGATATCGCCAACTCTCTCGGTACCAAACGCAAGTCCGATATTCCCCAACTCCCCACCTGCCACATCACCCGGACTAAAGAACTCGATATACGTCGATCTGCCGCTCAGATAACGGCCAGTCCAGCTTTCCTCGCCATCGGCGGTTACGGTCAGCTTTTCGTAGTCAATGAAACCCGGTAAGTAGCTGGACTGCTCGATCGCATTCACCGTCTCAATATCAACCACGGCATATAGGTGATTCAGGAAGGCGATTTGCTTGGGGTGCGCAAGGGTATTTGAAGCCGACGCTGCGAATACCGCAGATACAGCGTATAAGATCCACTTATTCATAATGTCCCATCCAGATATGCGAGCAGTCGAGAGCTACGCACAACGTCAACTACCCAGAATGTGCTCACTTGTTATATCGGAGGTGAAATAGTCGCGACAATATTTTATGTTGTCAACGAGACAGGTCATAAAGACGTACCCATGGCACCCTATGCCACAAACTGTTAGCAAATATATTTTGGGCAAGATACGATCGAAAAACGGTTTTATCACCTTTTTTCGTTCTCAGCACCTGCGAAAAAACACCAAAGGCACCGGCTAGCGCCCTTCGACCGGCCAATAATGGAAAGAGTAATGAAACAAGCCTTGATCAATTCGGTATTTGTAACGCTACTGGGATTACTATCGGCTCTCGCCCTAGCACAGGTTTCCGATACCGCGAAGGAAACGGCAGCGTATGCGGTCGAAACCTATGCGCAAGCCATGACAGACACTCTGGCGGAGCTGGTCGAATACCAAACGGTTGCCTCTGCCAAGCTATCACTCGATCAAAACCCAGAATTCGTCGGTTTCAAGAGCAGCCTGGCTCAGCACGCCGAAGCGCTCGGGCTTGAATACGAAGACCATGGCCATGTAGTTATCGTGGCCATAGGTAGCGGTAAAGAGAAGGTGGGCATCCTAACCCATGGCGACGTAATGCCAGCCGACCCGGCCAAATGGGAAGCAAGCCCGTTTTCACTTGATACCCAAAGTGAGCCCGGCAAGTTAATCGCCCGCGGTGCCGAGGATAATAAGGGGCCAATTGCCACCGCCCTTTATGCCATGAAGGCCATTCAGGATCGCGAGCTAGCCCTGAAGCGTCGCGTTGAGCTGCTGATTTACCTTGCCGAGGAATCCGACTGGGAGCCTCTCAGAGCATTTCTGGAGAACTATCCCGTCCCTCAGTACAGCATCACCATCGATGCCGTGTACCCGGTAGTAACCGCAGAGAAAGGCTGGGGTGAAGTACAGGTAACGGCGATAGACACCGAGTCGATTCCCGAGGACGGCCCCTACCTCGCCGAGTTTTACGGTGGCTATTTCCGCGGTCAGGTGCCCGATGAGGCCCATGCCACTGTCATCAATGCCGACCCGCAGCTGAAAGCCGCAATCCGGTCCCGCGCCGCCGCACAATCAAACATTAAGTATGAGTTTCGTCAGGACGGGGATCGCTGGCTCATAACGACGCGAGGAAAATCCGCACATAGCGCCCAGCCACAGCATGGCATCAACGCGATCACCTTCCTGGCGGCGGCTCTGGGTGCCCGACGGTGGCCCAACAACGCAGCCGGGGCGACCGTGGACTACTTGAACCAGCTGGTGGGAACCGGTGTCGAAGGGGCCAAGTTTGGCGATATTGCTTACACTCATGACTTTATGGGCCCCCTGACGGCCACGGTAACCATGGTCAAGCCCGGACTGAACGGCCTCACAACCTACCTGAATCTCCGCAGGCCCGCCGGCAAGGCGACCAAGCAGTTAGAAAGTGAAATACGCACGGCCCTTTCTAACTGGCAACAGCACAGCGGTGCCCGATTAGCCGGCATCCAAATCGATTTGGATGAAGAGCCCCTGATCGTTAAGGATGCAGGCCACATTCAACCGCTGCTGGCGGTTTTTCGTCACTTTTCAGGGATGGAAGATGCCAAGCCCATCGCTATCGGCGGCTCATCCAATGCCAAACTGCTACCTGACGCGATTAGCTTTGGCCCTTCAATGCCAGGTCAGATTTACACCGGGCATACAGAGCACGAATTCATCACCGAGGAGCAATTCCGCCTCAACTTGAAAATGTACACTGCGATGATGATAGAGATTGCCAACTTGTGACAGATTTAAACGAATGGTATCACGCTAGGTATTACCTGCCGCTGCTATAAACTTTGCTCAACTAAATGGCACTGTTACGCTTCGGCACTGTCTCAACAGAAGACCTCGTTGATGTGGTCAATCCCATAATTTACTCCATAAGCATTACAAGTAGAGTTTCCGATCAATGCCCTGGATTTTCCGCGCAATACTGAGCGTTGCCTTCATCGCTTCCAATATGGCGCTTGCCGCCAGTGATGACCGCATCAAGTACTACGACATCCTGTACGAGGCGCAGCTAGAGGCAGGAAACGAAGTTGCGCGTGTCTCCATTACTTTAAAAGGCGCAAAGCTGCCGAGCCGTCTGACGTTGCACGTAGATCCTGAGCGCCACAAAAATGTTACGAGTTCGGGCGGAGTAAAAATCAACAATGACGAAGTTATCTGGGAGCCGAATCCCGGCACTTCGACCCTTACTTACGATTTTGTAATCGACGAAATCAAAGCCTCCGGACGATATGACTCTCGCATCACTAATAAGTGGGCTATTTTTCGCAGCGATAAACTGGTTCCGCCAATTTCAGCCCGCGCGGCGAGAAGCCTGCAATCGCGGGCAACGCTGGCAATGAAGCTGCCTGGCGAATGGAGCGTGCTTGCACCCTACAGCAAAAACAAGCGCGGGGATTTCGAACTTAAAGATCCTGGTCGCCGCTTTATTCGCCCCAAAGGCTGGATGATTGCCGGGGAAATCGGCAGCCGGCAGGATGTGATCGATGGCACCAGCACGGTAATCGCGGCACCTCTTGGCAAGGGCGTACGGAGGCAAGACACCTTGGCGTTTCTGAGCTGGACGCTACCGGACCTGAAAAAAGTGTTTCCGGAATTCCCTCAAGAACTTTTGATCGTCATGGCCCGCGACCCCATGTGGCGCGGCGGACTCTCCGGAACCCGGTCCCTGTTTATGCACGCCGACCGGCCGCTGATCTCCGGCAACCGTACCAGCAGCATACTGCACGAGTTGATTCATGTGGGAACAGGCATCCGCGGCGACAAGGAGAGCGACTGGATCGTTGAGGGTATCGCCGAGTACTACTCGCTGCAGACGCTGCGCCGGAGCGGAGGCATCAGTGAACGGCGCTTTCAGCAAGCGCTTGAGAATCTCGCAAAATGGGGGACGGAGTCGCCCAACCTGCTGGTTAAAAGTTCTTCAGGGCCGGTTACCGCGCGGGCTACTGTCGTATTGCACGAGATCGACCAGACTATCCAGAAATCCAGCAATGGCAACCGCAGTCTCGATGACGTGGTCACCGCCCTGGCCGCTGAGCGTGGCGAAGTGACGCTGAAAAAGTTTCGCGCGCTCGTCGAGGAAGCCGCAGGCAACCGCGTGCCGCAACTGGACAGGAAGTTTCTTGCAGGCAATGACTAATAGTCATTGCCTTTACCCTGAATTGCACATTAGCAATCATGCTTTTAGCTCGCATAGGGGGCAGCAAAGGATTCTGTCGTGTAGCGACTGACCCTCAGTTCCGCGGGGAAATAATCTCCCGGCAATCCCGCTTTTAATTTCAATTGACGCAGAAAGTCTTGCGGATCCGGCAAGGCTACCCAAACCACCGGCAGGAAAGTACTGCGCGCAGACCCCGCCTCAAGCACCAGTCCATCCGTGCCGGGTCTCAGCTGTGCCAGCAGTTCTTCTTCCGTCGTGAATTCCATTGGTTGCGCGGACGAGAGCACTGAGATCTGCACCTGCAGAGTGGCAAGTTCCCACGCCTCCAGGGGTGCAAAGCGATGATCCCGGCTCGCCGCAGCATGCGCGTTACTGGCCACGTCCGAAACAAGAGGTCGGTGCGCTTCTACAGTACCGAGGCAAGCCCGCAGTTCATCTCCTCGCTTGATGCTCACAAAGCTCGCACACTGTTGCTGCAACGCTACAGGGTACTCGGCAACAACGGGCTCGATTCTTGCGATACCAGTCACGCCGGACTCAATGAATTCCCGCGCAACAGCAAGCAGCAATTCCTGCTCCTCTTTCTGGATCTTATACCCGGTCACGGCTCACCAACTTCTTCCTGCCAAAACAGGTAACTGCCATACCCAACAACCCGGTCTTTTGGACCGGCGGTATCTCCACTGTTGCGCTGATCGAGGGTCTGACAACGAAGCGCCCTCTGATGTGCCTCCTGCAAAAAACCGCGCAGTGGAACACGACCGCACGCGTCGCCCGCTCCTATTCTGGCGCCATCCAGCGCTTCAATTGCCTCTGAAGTTGCCCGGTCCATTTTCGAGGCCGTGGCATAGTCCAGGTAGTGACTCAGATCGGAACTGATCAGGATCAGGGTTTCATCCCCACCCCAGAGTTGAGCAATCACTTCCGCCACCGCCTCCACTCCGGTATCCCCCGCCACAATGGGAACCAGGGTAAAGTCACGGAGGGTTTCCTGCAGAAACGGCAGCTGTACCTCGAGGCTGTGCTCGAGCGCATGGGCCTGATCCAGCCTGCGAACCTGCGGCAACAATTCAAGCCTGGCAATTATCTCCCGGTCTAATGGGATATCGCCCAGCGGGGTACTGAAAAAATCGGCTCCGGACGTGGCGAGCCCAACAAAACCCATGGTGTGCGCGGGTCCGAACAGCGCGACCCTTCGTATCGCATCTGCGTATGGCCGCAATGTGGCGTATGCGCTGGCCGCTACCGTGCCCGAATAGATATAGCCAGCATGGGGCACCACCAGCGCCTTGGGGCGCCGGCCAGCTTCGGGTGCAGCATCAGCAAGAAAGCCCCGCAGCACCCGCCGAAGTTCGCCGGCATCGCCCGGATAAAAGGTACCGGCCACTGCGGGATTGCGTACCTGAGTCATGATTTCCGCTCTTGACCACACTAACCTTTTTATAAGGTGAAGCACCGGTCTGAACCCAGCCCTGATAAGCACACTCGCTTCGCCCATCGAGTCATTTTTATGGCACAGGCACACGCCCTTCAAGCGACTGACATCACCGACCTGGGGCTCGATCCCCGCAATGTGGTCGACACCCGCTACTGGCACACTCTGGAAGACGGTCGGCAACAGTGCGACCTGTGTCCGCGATTCTGCAAGCTGAGGCCCGGACAGCGCGGCCTCTGCTTTGTCCGTGCAAACCTGGATGGGCGTATCGTCCTCACTACTTACGGTCGCTCCAGTGGCTTCTGCGTGGATCCGATCGAGAAAAAACCCCTCAACCATTTCCTTCCCGGCACCCCGGTATTTTCTTTCGGCACGGCCGGCTGCAACCTCGCATGTAAGTTCTGCCAGAACTGGGATATCAGCAAGTCGCGCGAAATGGACACCCTCGCCGACGCTGCCAGCCCTGAGGCAATCGCAGAAACTGCGGCAAAACTCGGATGTAAAAGTGTGGCCTACACCTACAACGACCCGGTGATATTCCACGAGTACGCCATCGACGTCGCGAGGGCCTGTCGGGCAAAAGGCATCCGCTCCGTGGCCGTGACTTCCGGCTACGTCTGCCCGGAGCCCCGCGCCGAGTTCTATCGCAGCATCGATGCCGCCAATGTGGACCTTAAGAGTTTCCGCGAGGACTTTTACCACAAACTGACCGGCGCGCACCTGGAACCGGTACTGGACACCCTGCGCTATCTGAAACACCAAACGGATGTGTGGCTCGAGATCACGAACCTGATCATTCCAGGCTGGAACGATAGCCGCGAGGAGCTCGAAGCCATGACCCGCTGGGTGGTAGAGGCGCTAGGCCCGGACGTGCCAATGCATTTCAGTGCCTTTCACCCGGATTGGAAAATGCAGGATACGCCCTCTACCCCGCCAGCCACGCTCAGGCAGGCCCGTGAAATCGCGATCGGAAACGGGGTGCGCTACGCCTACACCGGCAACGTGCATGACCCGGATGGGCAGACCACCTACTGCCACAGCTGCGGTAATAGCCTTATTGGCAGGGACTGGTATCAGTTGAGTGACTGGAATCTGACCGACAAGGGCACCTGTAACCGGTGCGATACGCCCTGCGCGGGCGTCTTTGCTGGTACCCCTGGCGACTGGGGCGCAAGACGCCAACCCGTTCGTATACACACATCGCCGGCCAGCTGACGCCAGGTTCCTCCCCGGAACGCAAGACGAAAAAAATCCAGCCGGTGCATCCAAAGCACGGTCGCAGCGCATCTATTGAGGGAACAATGACTGATTCCGGCTGCATTCAGTAGCCGAGACAGGCCTAGCGGGATTAGGGAAATGAAGAAATATATAAAGGCTGGAGCACCAGTGCTGGTGCTCGCCATGGGGTTTTCAGTGGTTCAGCTACTGGCGGCAGCAAAACCTGCCCCGGAGAAAAAACAGGAAGAGCAGCGCCCGGTATCACTGCTCTACACCACAGCACGTGAAGAGTCTGTGCACCTCGCAGTTGCCACGCAGGGGGAAGTGCGCGCGCATACAGAGATCGACCTCACCGCGCAGGTTGGCGGGCGCGTAACCGCTATTTCAGAGCACTTCGCGGAGGGCGCCAGCTTTGCTTCAGGACAGGCGCTGATCGAACTGGATGATTCGGATTACCGCCTCGCAATGGCTCGCGCGGAAGCGGGTGTCGCCCAGGCCGAAGTCTTGCTACTACAGGCCAAAGCTGCCGCCGAGATCAAGCGCAAACAGTGGCTGGCGGCCCATCCCAACAAGACGCCCACCCCGCTCCAGGTAAATCAGCCCCAGGTTGAGGAAGCGGAGGCACGCCTGCGCTCCGCCAAGGCAGAGCTGGCGGACGCCAAGCTCGACCTTGCCCGCACCAAAATCACGTTGCCGTTCGATGGCAGGGCGATCCAGCGCAATGTCGGCGTAGGCCAATATGTCACCCCGAATACGGTACTGGGCCGCGTATTTTCGACCGATCGTGTCGAAATCCGCCTGCCGCTGACAGATGCACAACTGCTGGAACTGGAACTTCCAATGGGGTTTGTAGCAACAGAGGACAGTCCGGGGCCACAAGTAACGCTTTCCGCAACCATTGGCGCGAGCCCTCGCGAGTGGCAAGGCCGGATAGTTCGTACCCAGGCCGCCGTCGATCGTGAAACCCGACTGATTTACGCGATCGTGGAAGTCAAAGACCCTTACGGTAGCGGTGCCCGACACGGTGCACCACTCGCTGTGGGCCTCTACGTAACTGCGGAAGCAGAAAGTGTGCGCGCTCGCCAGGCGGTGGTACTGCCGCGAGATGCGCTGCGCAATGCCGACAAGATCTACGTGATAGATGAGGAAAACCGCCTCGATATCCGCACAGTCGAAGTACTGTCTACTTCCGAAAACCGCATTGTCATTGGTTCAGGCATAGAGAGCGGAGAACGCGTCGTCACCTCTACAGTCGCCAACCTGGTTGACGGTATGGAAGTCCAGCCCATCATCCAGCTCGCACAAAAATAAGGGCAACTGCGCATGAACAAATTGATTGCATGGTGGGCACGCAACAGCGTTGCCGCGAACCTCGCCATGGTTGGCATTTTTGTCGCGGGTATTCTCAGCTTCGGCATAATGGAGCGCGAGATGGATCCGCAGGTTCGTTTCCCCGGCCTGGAAATCCAGGTGAACTGGCCCGGCGCTGCCCCCCAGGAAATTGAGGAGCAGATTGTCGCTCGTATCGAAGAAGCCGTCAGCGACCTGGATAATATCGAGTGGGTGCGTTCCAGCTCCGGCGAAGGCGCCGGCGGCGTCTATATCCTGGCGGAATCCTCCGTCGATTTTTCCCGCTTCATGAACGAAGTCAAGATCCGGGTCGATGGTATTTCATCTTTCCCCCGCGGTATCGAGCCACCCCAGGTGCAGCAATGGGTAAACCGCAATGAGTTTATTCGTGTTGCGGTGCACGGCGACCTCGACGAAAGGGGGCTGAAGAGGCTGGCAGAGGAATTACGCCGCGAGGCCGCTGCATTACCGGCAATCTCCCTGGTGGAACTGTTTGGGGTGCGCCGCGAAGAGGTCTCGATAGAAGCCAGTGAGAACGCACTGCGACGCTACGGCATGACTTTTCAGGAGCTCGCCGATGCCATTCGCGCAAGCTCGCTGAACCAGTCTGCCGGTACGGTGCGCACCGATGTCGGTACCTACCAGCTGAAGGTCCGTAACCAGGCCGATAGTGAACAGGATTTTGCCAGCATCATCGTTCGCCAGACTGCAGACGGCGGCACGATTCGCGTGGGCGATGTTGCCAAGGTGGTGGACGGGTTCGAGGACAACGAAATCCTCGCCACCCTGAACGGCGAACCGGCCGTTTTGCTGCAGGTCATGACGACCGAGACGATGGATATTGTTACAGCGTCGGAATCCATTCGGGGCTGGATTGAAAAACGCAGTAAAACGCTTCCGGCAGGTGCAGAACTGACACTCTGGACCGATAACGCCGAAGACTTCAAGGGGCGCCTGAATACCATTGGCTCCTCCGCCTTCCAGGGCTTGCTTCTTGTACTTCTGGTGCTGGTCTTCAGCCTGCGCCCGATTGTCGCGTTCTGGGTCGCCGTTGGCATCGCCACCGCTTATGCCGGTGCATTTATCTTGCTGCCGAGCGTTGGCGTATCCCTCAACATGCTGTCGACATTCGCCTTCCTGCTGGTACTGGGTATTGTCGTGGACGACGCGATCGTGGTGGGTGAAAGCATCCACACCGAGTCACATGATCCCAAGTACCAGCAGCCAGGTGGCAGCCTCAATGCCGCGATACTCGGTACTCAACTGGTGGCAAAGCCAGTGGTTTTCGCCGTGATCACCACCATCCTTGCATTCCTGCCCTGGATCTTTATCAGCGGCTCCACCAGTGAATTTACCCGGCATATCACCTGGGTAGTAATTCTTGCGCTGGTATTCTCTCTGGTCGAGTCGCTGCTCATTCTGCCGGCTCACCTGAGAAAGCTGAAACCACGGACCGAGCTCGGCCGTTTCGGAACATTCCAGAAGCGTATTGCCGACGGGATCGTAAACTTCGCACAGCGCCACTACCGTCGTGCCGGCCAGTGGGCCGTAGACCGGCGCTACCTGACACTGAGTATCTTTATTTCTACCCTGATGATTGGCTTTGCCCTGTTCGGCAGTGGCTGGGTCAAGAAAAGCTTTATGCCGGATATTGAATCGGACCAAATTTCCGTAAATGTGACCATGCCGGAAGGTGCACCTTATAGCCGTGCGCTTGAGGTGCTGGCCCAGTTACAGGACGCGGAAAAGCGCCTTGAAGAAGAAGTCAACCAGCGTACCGACGGCCAGGGCGCCCTGATTGAAAACTGGTATACGCGCTCCCGCCGCGATAGTGTCATTGCGATTGTGCAGCTGGCGCCGCCGGAGGTCCGCGACATGTCCGCCAAGGACGCCGCCCTGCGTTTGCGGGAATTGCTCGGCGATATACCGGATGCGAAGGAAGTGTCGGTACAGTATTCCCTGAACGATAACGGTCCCGGCTTTGAGCTCTCAATCCGTCACCCGGACCTGGAAGTGCTGCGCGCCGCTACTGCAGACCTGCAGGCGCAACTGCGTACCTTTGAGAACCTGTACGATGTGCGCAACGATCTCGAGGGAGCATCCGAGGAAATTCGCATCGACCTGAAGCCGGGTGCGGCAAAACTCGGCCTCACGCTGGCTGAAGTGAATCGTCAGGTGCGTCAGGCCTACTTTGGCGAAGAGGTACAACGCCTGCCCCGCGCCGGACAGGACGTAAAGGTCATGGTGCGTTACCCGCTGTCGTCCCGCAGATCTATCGAGAGCCTGAAGGATTTTCGCATTCGTACAAATGACGGTCGCGAAGTACCACTGCTGGCTGTTGCCGAGCTTGAATACGCTCCGGGTATCAAGCGTATTCAACGCTGGAATGGCAACCGCGCAGCGCGGGTCATGGCAGACCTTAAGGATGATGTTCGCAGCGACATCATGAAGGACCTGGACGAGAACTTTTTCCCGGAATGGGAAAAGCGTTACCCGGGCATCAGCCGTGGAGCAGTTGGCCAGGCCGAAGGTGAAAAGCGATTTATCCAGGAGGTCCTGGGCCTCTACACCATGGCATTTTTCGCGATGTACAGCCTGCTGGCGGTAGCCTTCCGCAGCTATTTCCAGCCCATCCTGATACTGGTGGCCATTCCGTTCGCCTTTGTTGGCGCCATCTTTGGGCACGGTATCATGGGGATGACGATGGCCATCTTCAGCTATTTTGGTATCGCCGCAGCGGCCGGCGTGGTGGTCAATGACAACCTGGTGCTGATGGATCACTGCAACCGTTTGCGCGAGAAAGGCATGGACCCCATGAAGGCGATCGTGGAAGCCGGTGTTGCGCGGTTCCGCCCCATTCTGCTCACGACAGTGACCACCATCGTCGGACTAATGCCGATGATGCTGGAGCGCAGCATCCAGGCAGCCTTCCTGCAACCGATTGTGGTAGCGCTGGCGTTCGGTGTATTTATCGCGTTTTTTGTGACGCTGCTTCTGGTGCCGGCCATGTATGCAATAGGCCAGGATATGTCGCGGACCTCGAGCTATATCAAAGCATCGGCCCTGCAACTGGCCAGCCGATAGGGTAAAAAAAGCGGGGGTCCTGCCCCCGCTTTCTCTCACTCTCCAAACCATTTCCCCGGCTTTCTCGCCAGCGCCTAGACCAGCTCGCGAATCACATCCATGGAAAAACCACGGTAGGCCAGGAAACGCTGCCTGCGAGCGCGCTCTTTTGGGTCCTCCGCGATACCGGAAAATTTTCTCGACAGCGCTTCTTCCGCGATAGAAAACCAGTTAAACGATTGCTGGCTCATTGCCTGCTCAATCAGGACCTGCTCCACGCCTCGCTGGCGCAACTCCTGTTTGATACGAACCGGACCCTGCAGGCGCGCCACCCGGGAGCGCACGAAAATTTCGGCAAAGCGCCGATCACACTGGTAGCCGAGCTCCACGACCCGATCGAGAATCGGCTCGAGAGGCTCGCCTGGGAATTTTGAGGAAAGCTTTTGGGAGAGTTCCAGGCGGGAATGATCCCGCCTGGTGAGCAGGGCAAGCGCAGCCTGGTAGGCCTGCTCCTGCCGGGAACCTGTCTCCGGCAAATTATTGGCCATGCTGCACCTGCTGTCGCTGATGGACGAGGATTACTCCTCTGCGATTGCTTCTTCTTCGGCCGCAGCAGAAACGTCGCCCAGCAGCTGTGCGCGTACCTGGCTTTCGATTTCCACGGCAATTTCCGCATTCTCATCCAGGAACTTGCAGGCATTTGCCTTGCCCTGGCCGATCTTGTCGCCTTTGTAGCTGTACCAGGCGCCGGCCTTGTCTACCAGGCCAAGCTTCACACCAAAGTCGATGACTTCGCCCAGTCGATTGGTGCCAGCACCGTACATGATCTGGAACTCTACCTGCTTGAATGGCGGCGCAACTTTGTTCTTGACGACCTTGACCCGGGTCTCATTACCCACCACTTCATCGCCTTCCTTCACGGAGCCGATGCGGCGGATATCCAGGCGTACAGAGGAGTAGAACTTGAGCGCGTTACCACCGGTAGTGGTTTCCGGGCTACCGAACATTACGCCGATCTTCATACGGATCTGGTTAATAAAGACACACAGGGTGTTGGTCTGCTTGATCGCACCGGTGAGCTTGCGCAGCGCCTGTGACATCAGGCGCGCCTGCAGACCAACATGGGAATCTCCCATTTCGCCTTCAATTTCTGCCTTTGGTGTCAGTGCGGCAACGGAGTCCACAATCAGTACGTCCACGGCGCCGGAGCGCACCAGCATTTCCGACACTTCCAGGGCCTGCTCACCGGTGTCCGGCTGGGACACGATCAGCTCGTCGACATTCACCCCCAGCTTTTCTGCATACACCGGGTCCAGCGCGTGCTCCGCATCAACAAATGCACAGGTGCCGCCCATCTTCTGGGCTTCCGCGATTACCTGGAGGGTCATGGTGGTTTTGCCGGAGGACTCGGGGCCGTATATCTCCACGATACGGCCGCGTGGCAGGCCACCAATACCGAGGGCGACATCCAGGCCCAGGGAGCCAGTGGAAATGGCGGGGATGCGCTCGCGCTCCTTGTCGCCCATACGCATGACGGTACCCTTGCCGAACTGGCGCTCGATCTGGGACAGCGCTGCCTGAAGTGCCTTGTCTTTATTTGAATCCATGATTCCCCCTGGTCGGTATTCCGGTGCCGGAATCCGCCTGCTTTGAGTCCAATCTCACGCCCGCTTCAGGTCCGAACTGCTGACTATTCGGGCGCGCCCATTTCTAACTTGTCGCTAGCTTATGCAAAAACAACTGTATAAGCAAACAGTATTTTTCGGGATGACGGGGAGCGCACTTTCTGGTTGTTTTTTAGGCAGGAGCGTCTATTTGACAAGTCAATGGGCGTTACCGGAAGCCGCCCATTTGTTATAGCGAGCGGGCCCGGGATTCGATGTATTGCCTGATTTCTTCGATCACTGGACCCCACTCTGCCGTGGACACCCAGCCGTCCTGGGAAGCAGAACGAAATAGCCGCATGGCCGGGTACCAGTTCGTGCGGCTGAACTGCATTTCATAGACCCAGTGCGGCTGCTCCCCCAACAGAACATAGGTTTCGATACCCGCAGAGGCTGCTATATGCGCAAGCTCGCCATCGACTGCAACAACCAGATCCATCGCGGAGACCGCGGCAACGAGATCCGCCTTGTCAGCAAAACCTGCGGCCAGGTCGACCATACAGCTTTCGGCACCGGTGCTAACCAGATCACGGCGCGCAGCGCCTGTCTGCAGGTTATACAACTGTACCGAAGGCACCTCGGCCAGCTGCAGAAGCCGTTCAAGCAGTTCACTGTTTGCCTTGCCTCCATCACCAGACCAGGCAACTCCAACCCGCAGGCGGCCTCTCCGTTTCAGCAAGCCGTATGCCGATGCGCCCCCATCCGGGCTCTGTGGCTTCACTGGGGGCGGAATCAGTGTTGCGGGCACCCCAAGAGAGCCCGGCAGGTTCAGGATGGGACTGTAGAAATCGAATGCCCCGTGGACAATATCAGTACCGGCAGCCACCACCTCATCAGGCCCAAACAGGCCCAGCAGGTTTTCATCCTGTGGCCGGCATGCCAGCGTGACTCGAGCGCCGCGTGCCTTCAGTGCCCCGAAAAAACGCGCACACAGGATATTCTCCCGAAGCGTTGACTCCGCGACCACAAGAATGCGCTTGCCGGAAAGCGACTCACCCCGCCAAAGCGGATATGGCTGCCGGGCTCTGGGACCGTCCAACAGGTGACGCGACTCCAGCGCCAGCCAGCCCTCTTCATACTTGCCAAGACACAGCAGCGTAATGCCTCTCTCGTAGTTGAGCCTCGGGTTCTCCGGTTGCAACTGCTGAGCCTTGTCCAACAGGCTCAGGGCACCTTCGAAATCCCGGGCTCGACGCAAACCCAGAGCGAGATACAGGTTGAAGTCCGGGTTGTCCGGCTCCTTCGCCAGCGCGGCGCGATAACAACCAATGGCTTCACGGCCGCGTCCCATTTCCCACAAGGCCTGCCCGAGATCAACCAGGATCGAGGCCGATGGCTGGCTGTGCAGGAATGCCCTGCGGTAGCAGGCGATGGCCGCAGCCCAACAGGCACGCGCGGCAAGCACATTCCCCAGGCGCGCCCAGATTTCGGCGTCATCGGGAAAACTCTGGAGGTAACGGCGGTAGGTAGTGGAGGCCTGAACCAGGGCGCCGCGATCCTGCAGAGTGATGCCTTCGCGGCGGCGCTTTATACGAAAGGATGGCAACTCTTGCTCGAGGTGTGACTCTGGCATAGGTGGCTGACTTGTTATCTCGTTGCCCCGCAAAGCCGGGGTTTCGCAAGTCTAGCCAGCACTCATGTTGCCGCGTTTGGATTCGCGACGGATTTGATCCCGCAAAGTATGGGATGTGGCAATTCAGGTGGTAATTCAGCCCGGCTGTAACCGACGTACCAGCCCCGCGATTCCCGCGTGGATGGCAGCGGCCTGCACCTCCTCACGTGAGCCTTCGAACCGGAAACACTCGGCTGACGGCGCTGTATCGCGCACGCCCCAGCCAATCCACACAGTACCCACGGGCTTCTCCGGGGTACCACCGTCCGGCCCGGCGATACCACTGACAGAAACCGAACAATCGGCACCGGTAGCCGCCATCACCCCTTCAGCCATCTGCAGCACCACGTCCTCGCTGACCGCACCTTCGCTCGCCAGCACTTCCCGGCGCACCCCCAGCAGGTTTTCTTTCATTGCATTGGAGTAGCTCACAATGCCGCCGGCAAACCACGCAGAGCTGCCGGCGCGCGCAGTCAGGGCTGCAGCGATACCGCCACCGGTACAGGATTCCGCCGTCGCCATCATCTGGTTCCTTGAGGTGAGCAGCGCCGCGAGGTCCGCAACCAAAGTCGCATTATCTTGTTTATCTGATATTTCACTCATGAAGAAACAGTCCAAGTTCAGCTCTTTCGCAACTCGTCGTCGATATCAATTACACGACGATCGTAAAAGAAGTGCGCGCTCGATTGAAAGGCCTCGGGCAACTTATCGTCGTTACACTTCCGTAACAGCAGCTGCGACACCAGCTTCCGCCCCCTGGCATTCGTGTTGTACAGAATATCGCCACACTTGCCACAAAAGATGCGCTTCATGTTTTTGCTCGGGTGCTGAAACTCCACCACACTGTCCTGCCCGCGAGTGATCTGCACCTGCTCCGGGTCCCAGGCCAGAACAGAGTGATACGGCACCTGCAGCAGTTCCCGGCAGTCTTCGCAATGACAGTAGGCATGGATAACAGGCTCGCCTTCCATCGTCACTTCCACCGCATTGCAGTCGCAATGTACTTTTGTCTGGGTCATGTGCAGCCTCCTCGGGGTACACCTGTTACTGACTCGTACGCCATTTCTCGACCAACATAGACTAAATGGTCGGATAGTGGTTTGAGCTGTGCTTTGGTATTCTTTCGCGCCTGTATCACGCGCCCCACCGGGCCGGGCGCCGCCCTCTTAAAGATAAGAAAATTGATCCCGCAATGCCGAAAGCTGTCGAAAAATCCACCGCCCAGAAATCAGAGCACACCCCCATGATGCAGCAATACCTGCGCATCAAAGCCGAGCACCCCAATGAGATGGTGTTCTACCGCATGGGGGATTTTTACGAGCTGTTCTACGACGACGCCAAAAAAGCCGCTGAATTGATGGACGTGACCCTGACTGCCCGGGGCAAGTCCGGTGGCGAGCCAATCCCCATGGCCGGAATCCCGTACCACTCTGCCGAGGGATACCTGGCTCGACTGGTAAGGCTCGGCGTTTCCGTCGCGATCTGCGAGCAGATCGGTGATCCGGCGACCTCCAAGGGGCCAGTGGAGCGCAAGGTTGTCCGCATTGTTACGCCGGGGACCGTCACCGACGAGGCGCTGCTGAACGAGCGCCGCGACAACCTGCTCGGTGCTGTTGCCCGGCTGAATGACCGCTACGGCATCGCCCTGCTCGACGTCGGCAGTGGTCGTTTCATGGTACTGGAGGCAGAAAACGAGGAGGCCCTGCTGGGCGAGCTGCAGCGCTTCTCCCCGGCGGAACTGCTGGTGTCCGAAGACATGCCCCTGCCGGGCGCGCTGGAGCAGGTAAAAGGCCTGCGTCGTCGCGCGCCCTGGGAATTCGATGCGGAAACTGCCCTGCGCCAACTTACCACGCAGTTTGGCACCCAGGATCTGGAAGGCTTTGGCTGCAGCCAAATGACCGCCGCCATCACCGCCGCCGGCTGCCTGCTGCAGTACGCCAAGGACACGCAGCGCACCGCCCTGCCCCATATCCGTTCGATCGCCGCAGAAAGCAGCGCCGAGGCCGTGACCCTGGATGCGAGCACCCGCCGTAACCTGGAAATCGACCTGAACCTGAACGGTGGTGACGAACACACCCTGCTGTCCGTACTCGACAGCTGCAAGACCGCCATGGGCAGTCGCCTGCTCAGGCGCTGGCTCAACAGCCCGCTGCGCAGCCTGCCAATACTGCAATCGCGCCAGCAGGCAATCGCCGCTATGGTGCAGGATTACCTGTTCGAGCCGCTGCGCGAGCCCCTGAAGAACATCGGCGACATGGAGCGTATTCTCGGTCGCCTCGCACTCAAGTCCGCACGCCCGCGTGACCTGACCCGCCTTGGCGCGAGCCTGGCCGAATTCCCGGAAATCCAGGCGCAGCTCGCCAATATCCCCGGCAGCCTGTTGAAAGAGCTCGCTGGCCAGATCGGGGAGTGGCCGGAAACGGTTGCGCTGCTGCAAAAAGCCATTGTCGAGAATCCACCAGTGATCATTCGCGACGGTGGCGTAATCGCCCCGGGATACGATGAGGAGCTGGACGAGCTGCGCGGCATCAGCGAAAACGCCGGCCAGTACCTGGTGGACCTGGAAACCCGCGAGAAGGAACGCACCGGCATACCGACCCTCAAGGTCGGCTACAACCGGGTGCACGGTTACTATATCGAGATTACCCGCGCCCATTCAGAGCAGGCCCCGGCGGACTATATCCGTCGCCAGACACTGAAAAATGCCGAGCGCTTTATCACCCCGGAACTGAAAGAGTTCGAGGACAAGGCCCTTTCAGCCAAGAGCCGCGCACTGGCCCGGGAAAAGGCCCTCTACGAAGCACTGATCGAGACCCTGTCCGAAAGCCTGGCGCCGCTACAGGTCGCCGCCGCCGCGGTGTCCGAGCTGGACGTACTGGCCTGCCTGGCAGAGCGCGCAGATGCGCTCAACCTGTGCAAGCCTGAATTGTCAGAAACGCCAGGGATCCGCATTACCGGTGGCCGCCACCCGGTGGTGGAACAGGTATCCACCGAGCCGTTTGTCGCCAACGATGTAGAGCTGTGCCCCGAGCGCCGCATGCTGATCATCACCGGTCCGAACATGGGCGGTAAATCTACCTATATGCGCCAGACGGCACTGATTACCCTGCTCGCCCACGTGGGCAGTTTTGTGCCCTCAGACAGCGCGCAAATTGGACTGGTGGATCGTATCTTCACCCGCATCGGCAGCTCCGATGACCTGGCCAGCGGGCGCTCCACTTTTATGGTCGAGATGACCGAAACCGCAAATATCCTGCACAACGCCACCAGCCACAGCCTGGTACTGATGGACGAAATCGGCCGCGGCACCAGCACCTACGATGGCCTGTCACTGGCCTGGGCCTGTGCACTGCAACTGGCCCAGCAGGTGCAGGCGTTCACCCTGTTCGCGACCCACTATTTCGAACTGACTGAACTGCCGTCGCAGCTGCCAATGGTGGCCAACATTCACCTGGACGCCACCGAGCACGGCGACGATATCGTGTTCCTGCACCGTATTCAGGAAGGCCCCGCGAGCAAAAGTTACGGCCTGCAGGTTGCGAAGCTGGCCGGTATCCCCGCGCCTGTGCTGGCTGAAGCCCGCACCCGCCTGGCCAGCCTGGAGGCATCCGGCGCGGCCCAGACCCTGGAAGGCGCCATGAGCGGCGTCGATCGTATTGCCGAAAGCTCGCCTGCCGCCCAAACTGCAGGACAGGCTCCGGTTCACGCCACGGCCACGCCTGCCGCCCCCCTGCAGAACGAATTGTTCGGGGCGCCCACCCACCCGGCGGTAGAGTTGCTCGAAGAGGCCAACCCGGATGACCTGACCCCGCGCCAGGCACTGGAGCTGGTTTACCGACTCAAGGAAAAGCTGTAACGCGGAGAGACTGCCTTATAACCAAAAGGATTTTTCCGGGCAAAAACAGCATAGAATTGCCGATATTTTCGGCAGTATTTGTCTTCAAAAGACAGGAAATGTTGCTACAATCGTCGCCTTTAGTACAAAGGTGCATTTAAGAGGGGATTTTATGACTTTTGTTGTTGGGGAAAACTGCATCAAGTGTAAGTACACCGACTGCGTAGAAGTGTGCCCGGTGGACTGCTTTTACGAAGGCCCTAACTTCCTCGTCATTCACCCGGACGAGTGCATCGATTGTGCACTGTGTGAGCCGGAGTGCCCGGCCAACGCCATTTACTCCGAGGACGAAGTGCCGGAAAACCAGATCGCCTTTGTCGAACTGAACGCGGAACTTGCGGAAGTCTGGCCGAATATCACCGAGCAGAAAGACCCGCTGCCGGATGCCGAGGAGTGGGATGGCGTCGAGGGCAAGCTCGAGCACCTCGAGCGTTAATCACCCTTACTCTCTCCTGCACACCCTCCTGCCACATCCTTTACTGCCCCGGCGCTATGCCGGGGCAACCCGTCATATCTACACTCAGTATTTCGCGGCTTTATCCGCGGCTGGAACCGCCTCCAGGATGAACTCGCGCAGATCCTCGTTGGACTGTTTCAGGTCTTCATAGCGCAGATACATCATGTGGCCGGAACGGTAGCCCTTGAAACTCAGGCGGTCACGCATCTTGCCGCTGGGGTCCAGCTGCCACAGGTTGTATTTCCCATCAAAGTAATTGGTGGCGCCATCATAATATCCACTCTGAACCATTACTTTCAGGTACGGGTTTTGCGCCATGGCCAAACGCAGGTTTTCTCCGGCGTTGTTATCGGAGCGATCCCAGGGATGCACCGGGCCAAACATGTTGTATTTCACATCGGTTTTGTATTTCAGTTCCTCAGTGAAATAGTGGTTGATCGCCGGCGTGAAGGAATGCAGCCAGGACGTCAGCTCGGGCCAGTAATCAGGACGCGAGCCCGTTTCTTTCCTGTCAATGCCCAGGTAACGGCTGTCCAGCCGCCCAACGGTCTGGCCGCGATCATTCAGCAGCATTTTCCAGAAATAGGCGTTATCGATATCAAGGTTGTTCTGCAGTACCTGTTTCTTGCTCAGTCCGGAAAAGTATGCAACTTTCTCTGCAACCTCGGAACGCTTGTCCTGATCCAGAAACGCACCGCGGGCCAGCGCCGGCAGGTAGTCATTGATCGCATACTCCTCGGCAAGCGCAAGAATTTCCAGCAAATCCATCGCCTGCAGCTCGTCAGGCAGTGCCTTGTGGTACCAGGCCGTGGCCGCAAAATATGGCAATCGGTTGGCCGCCTTTACCGGTCCCTCACGCTTGATCCCTATATCGGTAGGCGACACCAGAACAACGCCGTTCAGGTACATCCACTGCTGGTTTTGCAATTCCAGGGAGAGGGCCGACACACGGGTGGTGCCGTAGCTTTCGCCAATCAGGAATTTGGGCGAGCGCCAGCGTCCATGACGAGTGACAAAGGTATTGAGCCAGTCCGCCAGATATTTCACATCGGCATTGACCCCGAAAAACATTTCTTTCTGCTTGTCTTTGCCCGGAAGTTTTCCTTCCTTGTTTTTCAGGATTCTGGAGTATCCGGTATTGACCGGGTTAACAAAGACGATATCCGCAACATCCAGCACGGAATAGGGATTGGCTTTTACCCCATAAGGCTGTAGCGGATAACCTTCATCATCGATATGGATAACTTTGGGCCCGGTGTAGGCCAGGTGCATCCATACCGATGCAGAACCCGGCCCCCCGTTAAATGAAATCAGCAAGGGACGAACTTGAGAGTCATCCACATCACTGCGCTTGTAATAGGTGTAATGAATAGCAGCGATTTCTTCGTCCTGCTCGTTCCAGAGCGGCTGGGTGCCGGTGGTTGCGGTGTATTCGACGTCCGCACCATTGATTTCGGTCTCGTGCTCGGTCACCACCTGGTGATCCGCCTGTTGGGTTCTTGACGAAGGTTTAGCCTGCTCTGCTGCAAGTACAGAAATTGCTGACGCAAGAAAAAGACTGGCAACTACCAGTATCAATGAAAATATACGCATAATTTTATAATGATCGTGCTAAAAAAATTTTGACCCTTGCCCCGCCACAGCACTGAAGTAAGGGAATTCTTAATTTTCCGATTTTTGCACCAGTTTTTCTGCGAAAATAGGAACAACTATCTCCCCCGCCGCCACCATCTCCCGGTACCGGGCTAATTCTGATGCAGCCCAAATATCCGCCCTTTCCAAAATTTGAACCACCTCAGGAGCCTGAGCAAGCTCACCCATCAACTCCACCGCCAGGACTTCTCGTTCGAACAACCCTATGGCAGGCGCAATCTCATCAAATTTCGCCAGTATCGCCTTCTTGGCGGCATCCTGGTCACCGATAAGCTGGAAATACATGGCACCGAGCATTGAAGACTCCAGCTTTTCAATCCCTCTGGCCTGGCTATACCAGTCCTTCAATGCCGCCGCGAGCGCATGCCGCTCACTATCGGCCGCGTAACGCGCGCGAGCCAAAATTGCGGACAACCGCGCGTCCACTTCAAATGGTGATTCAAAGGTCCTCAAATCTAGTGCTGTACTCCCCGGCACAGCCAATTCAAGCTGCCTGTATGCCTGGTCAAGCTCCCCACGTCGGCCCTTTATATCAAGGAACCGGTACGAAGAATAACCGTAGATACCTTTCCTCACCTCGGACTTTTTCTGAACCACCTCTTCAGACAAGCGCAGTGCTTTGTCAAGCTCACCTGCCCTGACTGCATGATCCAGCTGAGCCCAAATCGTTTCTGAGCCAGTAGCATTGATCATACGCGCACGTTCAATCCACGGTTCCGCCTCGACTATCCCTCCCAGCTGCAGTAGCATTTTTGCAATGTATGCCGGAAGCTCATGGTCATGGGTGTCGACCTGTGCGGCCCGACTAATCCAGAGTATCGACTCCACAATTTCCGCCCTAGCTTCATGCACCCGTGCAGCCTTATAGTAGCCATTTGGGCTCTGCGGCCATTTTTCCCGCAGCATCGCTGTAAGCTTCAATGCCTCATCAAAACGATTTAATTCAGTCAAATAATTAATTTTAAACGAAAGCAGAACAGGGTTTAGGGGATCAACTTCAAGGGCACGCTCAATAATTCGCAATGCGGTCTCTACAGGCTCACCTGACGCCCGGGACAGGTCCGCGTTAGTGATGTAAAGGCCTATTTCATTAGGGGCAAGGGCCAGAGCATGTAACGATTTCCGCACAGCTTCCTGCAAATCCTCTTCGCTACTATGATACGCATTTCCAATATGCTGCAGATACGCCTCCCAGGCCGGGTATACAGTTTCATAACGGGGGTTGGACCTGAGTGGCTCGAGAGCGACAAGCGCGCGCTTGGCTGCAATACCGGGAGAAATCAGCCCGGTGCCCTGCATGCCCATATAGACCTCGTTCAGCGCAATACGTGCCTCGTCAAAATTGGGATCCAGAATCAGGGACTCTTTCAAAAGCCTTTCCGCTTCAGGCAGAGAGACGTAACTATTCAGTGCGCCCTGTTGCAGTGCCCTCAGGTACAGGTCGTAGGCGCGATTGTCACTGGTTGCAAGCGGCTGGATATCCGCTGCATTGTCACCTGCCGCGAGCAGCGACTCCATCAGGGCATCCGCCACTGCCTGGGCTATTTCGTCCTGGATTGCAAAAATATCATCCAGCGTTCTATCGTAATTCTTTGACCAGATATGCGCTCCATCAATCGCGCTGATCAACTGCGCAGTAATGCGTACGCGATCACCTGCGCGTTGTACCGACCCTTCCAGCACAGTCTCCACATTAAGTGCCTTCGCAAATTCGCGGATGTCGGCATTCTGATTTTTGAACGCAAAAGATGAGGTCCTTGCTGCCACCTTGATATCTTTAACCTGTGCCAGCATATGCAGCAGGGTTTCGGTCAGCCCGTCAGAGAAGTATTCATTCTCCTTGTTTGCTGACATATTGACGAAGGGCAACACAGCGATGGAGGGCTTGCCAGAAGTCGCCGACTCTCCCGAGATGGCAGCGACTGGTCCGGATGAGGGGGGAATTTTCTCGAAGAGAAAAAGGCCTATCGACACAATCAATAGAAGAATTACCGCAAGATCGAGCTTCCATGCGACACGGCCTTGCTGAGCAGTTGACCCGGTCGTGCTGTCGTCTCGTACTACCCCATCCGGTGTCAGTTCGTAGACCCAGCTGAACATTATTGCGGGGAAAAAGCCCACAGCCATCAGGATAAAAGAAACCTTCATCACCCAGCCCGGCGCACCATAAACCGATGTGGCGACAGCCAAAACCTGCGCGATAAGCCAGCTAGCCGCAATATACGCGATACCAACACGAATTACATTGCGACGCTGCAACTCCCCGAAAAAGCTCATAAAAATCAGTCCCTTAGACCAAATGCACGGCTGCGTACATCTGAATCTCCTGCGGCCGAATTCCTATCTATCCCAACTGTGCCAGCTTTAGTCAAACAAGTGAACCGTTATGACCCCTGCGAGCAATGGGTACCGTATATGTTTGCAACCACTACATACCCTGCTTTCTTTTGCTCGACCAAACACAAAATGGGACCCAAGTGCTACCTGTTATCCAATGTTATTGACCACCCTTTCTCTCTTCTGTCTCATTCCCGCTTGTTGTTAACAGAAGTATCCATTTCCGAAACTAGGACAATAGTCATGAAAACCTTATTAAAATTTGCGGTATTTCTTTTCGCAACTCTCGCACTTAGCAGCAACACTCTTGCTGACACTCGCTCGTATTCGCAAGGAACCGTATGGGAAGTATCGTACATTCGTACTGAACCCGGCCACTTCGACCATTACATGGACAACCTGCAAAGTAAGTGGAAAAAGTTCCTGGAAGCAGAAATTGAAAGTGGAACGGTGATTTCCTATAAGGTCATCGCCGCACAGCCAGGCAACCTAGAGGACTGGGACTTGATGCTCCTCGTCGAACGCCCAAATTTCGCTACATATGACAAGGGCCCCGAATATTACGATGAAATCGCAAAAAAGGTTCTGAACCAAACTCGGGAACAAGGTGCCGAAGCTACAATTGAACGTGGAAAAATCCGGACAATCCTCGGAAATCGCTTAGGTCAGGAACTGGTATTGAAATAACCAATGTCTTATTACCGGGCATCCCAGTGCCCGGTTTAATAATCCTTCTTCCACTGCAATTCCACACTGCCCGACCCACTATCATTGCTTTCATGGGTCTTGACCTCAAGGTTGAGATTGCGCTTCAGATCGACTTCAGCGGTCCCCTGCCACGGCTCAACCGGGTCAGTGGTGCGCTGAACCTCGACATAGATCCGGTCGGTGACATACTTGCCCACTCCGAGTGCAAATTCCTGCTCACCCTCTGCCGTTTCGCCCGTCTGGATATCGAGCGTATCGAGGCCAAGCAGGTCACGTGTCTGGGAGACCGGGTCGAAGAATGACCCACCACCCTGTTTGAGACTGCGAATGGTGGTCACCAGGCGCACGGCCTGCAGGGGCGAAATGTCGGATACCGACTTCCCAAACAACAGCTGCGCAAAGATCTCGTCTTCTGCAGCCGGCGGCGTGGCCGAAAACGCGACCTTGATATCCTCGGTAGTGCCGGAGATTTCCGTCGTAATGGAGCCTTCACTGTGCTCATGCACCCCTTTGATGAACAGCCCGGCCACATTATTTTCCACCCGGATCAGGCCCTCATCCAGGCGAAAACGCTTGCCCAGCATATCGAATTTGCCGCGCACTATCTCGACGTTACCGCGGGCTTCGGGCTTGACCAGGGTACCCGCAACATTGAGACGGCCCTGCAGCTCTGAATCAAGCCCCATGCCCCTGACATAGGCCTGCTGGTCCAGGACCACAGTAATATTGAGTGCCACATTCTGCAGTGGCGAGGGCCGTTTGCGGCTGGCCTCGGCATCACTCTTGAGCTCGTCCACCTCAATCGATGGAATGGATTTACTGGTCAGGTGTGCGACCTGGATTTCCAGCGGCCGCAACTCGAGCTGGCCGCCGAGCAATGCATCCTGCGGAGTGCCGGAGAGGCGGAGGTTACCCGAAATGGCAGACTCCACCAGCGGTGTATTCAGTAACTTCGCTTTCCGCAGTGCCAGATCAAAGCCCATATAGTAATTGCCTTCCTGACGCCGCACGTCACCGCTCAGGCGCAAACGACCACGCTGTCCGTCTGTCGCGCTGGCATCGACCACACGCCAGTAATCAGGGGCGAACTCCATCTTCACGCCAATATCTGCCAGCTGCATGGAAAGCGGCTCGTATTCATAGAAGCCATTTTCAATGGAGAGGCCGCCCCTGAACTGTGGCAGCCCCCAGGTGCCGAGCAGTTCCAACCCTAATATGGTGTGGCCGCGCAAATCGTGAAGATCCGGATCCAGCAGCAAACCCGCCCCCGCCAGGCGCAGGTCGCCGTTGATGCTGCCCCGCAGTGGCAGTTGCGCGCGCGCCTGCCCCGGGTCGAACACGCCTTGTATGTCGAGGTCCCCGCTCAGGGAACCAATCTGTCGTCCGGCACTGGTCACCGTGCCGTTCCAGAGCAGTTGGCTGGCCTCGGTACGCCACGCAAGATCGAACGAAGCCGGAATATTATCCAGTAGCTCTCCATCAGCATTGATCCCACGGGACAAGGCACTGAGCTGTAACTCACCCTGTAGCGACGGTTGCGCCAATGGTCCGGAACCGGTGGCCTTCAGACGCACCTTCGCGCCCGGTGGCAGAGAGAGCGGAATCAGCTCCGCTATGGAATCGGCATCCAGTTCGGTATCAACGCGCCAGTCCATTTCGCCAGCGCGGATGCCGCCGGTCGCATCGAGCCGGTTCAACAGGCCAAACTGTAACGTCAGCGCGGGCAGCTGGATATCCGCACCACGCACCTGGCCTTCACCGCGCAACTCCCAGGCCTCGCCCCGATAACGCCCCGCACCGGCAACGGCGAAATCGGCCTCCGGAGCCGACAGTGCCCCACGCGCAACGCCCGTGACATCCACGGTTCCGGCCAGCCCCTCCGGCAGCGCCATGCCAAAGAGCTCGGCGAGTGAAAGCGGCACCTGCCGGCCATCGAGGTCAAAGTACAAAGTGCCCCGAGCCGGCGAAATATTCCCGCTGGCACGTAGTTCACCTGCGCTGCCGCGCGCTTCGCCCGGGCGGTTCAGCGCGATTGCAAGCGCGGGAACCTGCAGATCATCGGTAAAACCCTCTACATTCGCCTGAAACTGCATATCCAGGCCACGATACGTACCACTGCCTTCAAGCCCCGACGCAATGGCAAGCCTGTCGAAGGGCCCTTCCAGTGAAGCCTGCCCACGTACTTCACCACTGAAGTCCTGCGGAACCGAATCCACCAGCAGGCCCAGAGCAGACAGCTGTGCATTGATGTCTTCACTCTGTATGCGCAGGGATTTATCACGAATACGCAGCGCTCCCTGCGCATTCATTGAAATACCGGCTGACGAATCCAAGCTCGCGCTCAGCTCGAATCTATCCAGGTTGCCCTCACCGTCCGCCGTAAAATCAAACGGCAGCTCACGGTAGCGGCCCCCACCGCCCCCGGATACGGAAAATTGTGGATCCTTCCAATGGCCGCTGGCTTTCAGCACAAGGCGATCAGCCGTCAGGGCAAGGTCCTGCGGCATCGGTGCGGTCAGCGCAGCAATAGCCTCCAGGTTCACATTGAATGCATCAAGGTCCAGCAGGATCTCACCAGACCCGAGCGCAAAAGTACCTTTGCCCCGCGCCTGCATATCCCGCAGTTTGATTTCCGCACTTTCCAGTACCAGGTTCGTCCGGTCCGCACTGATGCGCCCCTGTACGGAAAGGTCTTCACCCCGGAGCAAAGTCTGCAGTTCCAGCTCGCCATCGAGCTGAACCTGCTTCCAGGGTCCTTCCGCTTTCAACTTTGCAGTCAACCAGCCACCCCTCAGTACCTCCTGGAAAGGCGCACTGACATCCACCGGCATGCGATTGATTTCAAGCTGGCCGTCTATCCCTTCTGCGTCGATAGCACCGCGAAAAAAATGCCGCGTGTCATCAACCTGCCAGTCGAGCCCTTCAGAGTGAATTTTCAACGGCTGCAGTTCCAGCTGCATGGGCCCGCTGACCACCAGGAAATGCTTCTGTAGTGGCGAGGACAGACGGTGAACCACGACCCCCATCCTGCTGCTCTCTGGCAACTGAACCTGCGCCGCCAAGCGGGTATCCAGAGCTTGCGTATCGGGAAGCTGTGCGCGCCGGCCGATATACCCGCCACCCGGCTCCTGCAGTCCGAGCTTGATTTCCATGACGTCCGGCCGCTCCGCGGAAGCTTCCAACTCCAGCTCGAAAGGCTTTTCCTCGAGGCTGCGCACCTTGAGCTGGAGGTCTGCCCAGGTATCCCGCCAGGCGAGCTCCGCCGCCGCAATAAGCTCAACTTCAGGAAAGTCCGGCAAGGCGCCCGAGTGGAGCTCGAGCGTATCAACATGGACATCCTCCAGTTTTACTGAAGGCAACTGCGCAAGGGAGAAATCGAGAGAGCCCGGTTCAGCCGGTGAATCTGCCTGTGGCAGGGCGTCGAGGTCGAGGAACAGGTATTCCGCCCCCAGCTGTTGAAGGTGCACCATCCGCGACATCAGCGCGCTCGTCGCCAGCTTGAGGTTCAACTGCCTTGCACTCAACAGCGGCTTTTCCCGGTAGTAGACATCGAGCTGCCCGAACCGCCAGTGCCCCAGTAACGGGCTTTCCAGCTTACTGGTAGAAATGCGCAGGCCGGGTACAAATGTCTGCGCGAGCGCGAGTCCCCTGCCCGTTACCCAGGTGCGGCCACTGTCGGTCTGCAGCGACCACCCGATAAAACCCAGTATCAGTACCAGCCCGGCCACCAGAGCAAACAGCACGCGCCGCAAAATACCTCCACGCGCGCGTAACGGATTGCCGGCACCGGGATGCCTGGCCTCATTCCGCATCAGAAAGCCTGCCCGAAGCTGACGTAAATCTGGTAGGGGTCGTCAGTGCCATCGCGACGATCCAGCGGGAAAGCAATGTCGAAACGCAGCGGCGCGAAGCTGGTGAAATAGCGTACGCCGATACCGGCACCCCAGAAGAGGTTGTCGAATTTTACTGCGGAGCTTTCAAAGGCGTTGCCACCATCGACGAAAACCACCCCGCCCCAGTCTTCGTTGACCCGGAACCGCGTCTCCAGAGAAATTTCGGTGAGCCCGCGTCCACCGGTCGATGCGCCGTCCAGGCGCGGGCCGAGGGACTGGTACGAATAGCCGCGCACAGAACCGCCACCACCGGCATAGAAGCGCTCATCCGCGGGGATTCTTTCATTGGCCAGCCCGGTGATGACACCACCGACAAAACGCGCAGCAATGGTGGGCGTATAGCCCGTGCCCTCAAAGGTATGAAACGCCGCGGCAGAAAAGGTCGTCTTGTTGAACTGCGTACTGGATGAGTTCAGGTCTATAAACGGCTTGAATTCGAGTCCCAGTGAAACACCCCGTTTCGCATCGAGGATATTATCCGTGGTGTTCCAGGTACCGGCGACAGGCAGAGCAAACAGCGTGAATGAATCTCTCACCCCCTCATCGAGGATATCGCTGTATTTCAGCTCGCCACCAAGGCTGACCTTGCGATGCTTTGACAGCCGCCGGGTGACCAGCGCGGAAAGGCTGACCGAATCCGCCTCGTAAGCATCGAGCTCTTCAGCCTTGATTTCCAGTGCGCCACGCAACTGCTGGTCCGTACGCAGGAAGCGCGGTACCGTCAGCGCTCCCTCCAGCGACTGCTGTACCTTGTTGACCTTGGTGGAGATATCGACCCGCTCGCCGCGCTGGAAAAAATTGCGATGCTCCCATCCCAGTGCCCCGCCGAAGCCCTCGGACGAGGTGTATCCCACACCCGCCCGAAAAGTACGGTGCTTGCGCTCCTGTACGTGCAGGTAGATATCGACACGGCCGTCATAGGGTTCAGAGATTTCCGGAGTGACACCGGCAATGAGGTTTGTTTTCAATAGCCGCAAACGTGCGCTATCCAGGGCCTGCGGGCTGAAGCAGTCGCCGGGCTTGATACCCACCAGGCCACGCAGGTAATCCTCCTGTATGGATTCCAGGCCGCTGAAATAGATCTCGCCAAAATTCACCTGCGCGCTCGGTGAGACACGATATACAACCCGCGCCTGGGCGATGTTGTGGATCACCTTGACGTCGTAGGCCACCTCAAGATCCAGCAGGCACGCATGCTGGCCCACGTGACGGGCAATAATCTCCCGCCCCTCCAGCACCCGTGAGGCCACCAGTGCCGTTCCCGCTGCCAGCGGCAGGTCGGGAAGCGGCTCCGCCATATTCATTGGCGGCAGGTCCACATTGACGCTTTCGATGATGTAAACGGGGCCCGGGCGCACCAGGTAGTGAATCACTTCTTCGGTGATCCGGTAGCGAACCTGGGCACGGTAATAGCCAACGGAGCGCAGCAGCTCATTCAGGCGCCCCCGTTCATAACGGGCGACCTTGTCGAGGCTTTCAAACTCCTTAATGACGGGATCATTCTTGCGCAACGCCTGCAGCTCATCGCGCAACCAGCCCCGCAATTCAGGGTCCTCGAAATCCCCCTGCATGCGTACCTTGTAGTCCGGCAGGTTTTCGAAGAATGGCAGTGCCTGGGCCTGGGAAAAACAGCCAAGCAACAGTGCGGTAGCCAGCAGAAATCTTATTGTTGTCATTTGGCGGCGAACAGCCCTCTATTCTGCGCCAGCAGGCGCATGCAGACGCCATAATCATAGCGCAATGGATGTGGGACAGCCGTCTCCAGCAGTAACGCCGGAGCAGGTTCGCCGGCCGTTACTGGTTGGGCATCAACGGGTTACAGTTTTTTATGACCACCTTACCCTCCAGCAGGTTCCCCTTGGAGTACTCACTGAAAATACACTGGTTGGTTGCGGGATCGTAGTTTTCAACCCAGAGATGGTCATCCTTCCAGGTGGAGGCGATATGGCGCTGCCCGGAAGGCACGCTGATCGTCATTACGCCGCCATAACGTTTGACGAACAGCTGCTGGTAGTGGAAGTGATAGGCGATAAAGCCCACGAGGAATACAAGCGCTGCGGCCAGCAGGCCGATTTTTGCGGTACCGAAGCGAAAGCCGGCAAAAGCCACGCCGGCGGTAAGAAACAGAACCAGAAGCCAGTAGAGATAGGTAACCATATGCGTCCCTGCAAAAAGCAAAATTGCCCGACGGCGGCGCCGGTAAATAGCGCCGCCAGCAACCGGGCAAGTGGTCGGTTACCCGGTTCGGGTTAATTCTGCAATTCTGGCAGGTTCACGTAAAGGTCCAGCGCCTCGGGGTTAGCCAGCGCGTCCTTATTTTTCACCGGCTTGCCGTGGATCACGTTGCGTACAGCCAGTTCGACGATCTTGCCGCTGATGGTACGCGGGATATCCGCCACCTGTATCACCTTGGCCGGTACGTGGCGCGGCGTGGTATTGGCGCGGATTGTCTTGCGAATGGTCTGAACCAGTTCATCGGTGAGCTCGACACCTTCGCGCAGGACCACGAACAGGACCACGCGAACATCATCGCCCCACTCCTGGCCCACACAGATGCTGTCGACAACCTCCTCGACCTTTTCTACCTGGCGGTAAATCTCCGCGGTACCGATACGTACGCCACCGGGATTGAGCACCGCATCGGAACGGCCGTAGATCACCATGCCACCCTGCGGCGTGATTTCCGCATAGTCGCCGTGTGCCCAGATACCCGGCCAGCTGTCAAAGTAGGCGCTGTGATATTTTTCACCATCCGGGTCATTCCAGAAACCGATCGGCATGGACGGGAAGGAACTGGTGCACACCAGCTCACCCTTCTCTGCCTCTACCGGCTTGCCGTCGTCGTCCCAGACTTCCACAGCCATACCGAGGCCACGACACTGCAGCTGGCCGGCGTAGACCGGCAGCGCCGGGCAGCCGAGGGAGAAACAGGAAAGGATGTCGGTGCCGCCGGAAATCGAGGACAGGCACAGGTCCGCCTTGATATCGCGGTAGACATAGAGGAAGCCTTCATGCGCCAACGGTGAGCCGGTGGACATGACAGCGCGCAGCTTGTCGAGCTTGTGCGTCTCGCGCGGTTTGGCCCCCGCTTTTTCAAGCGCGGCAATATATTTCGCACTGGTGCCGAACAGGCTGATGCTCTCTTCATCCGCCATATCCCAGAGGCATTCCGGGGCCGGATAGAAAGGCGAACCGTCGTACAGCACCACCGTCGCACCAACGGCCAGGCCACTCACCAGCCAGTTCCACATCATCCAGCCGCAGGTGGTGTAGAAGAACAGGCTGTCCTCACGACGCAGGTCACTGTGCAGCTGGTGCTCCTTGAGGTGCTGCAACAGGGTGCCGCCAACAGAGTGCACAATACACTTGGGCACACCGGTGGTCCCGGAGGAGTACATGATGTAGAGCGGGTCGGAAAAGGCCACCTGCTCGAACTGCAGCGGCGCGCCCTGCGCATGAGACTTGAACTGCGTGTAGGTCTTTGTGGCCGACAGCGTTGCAATCGCAGCGGCGGTATCCGCTTCGTCGCGTGCGACCGGCACGATGACCGCCGACTCGATCGAATCGATACGCGCCAGGATTTCCTTCACCCGCGGCAAAGAGTCCAGGGTCTTGCCGTTGTAGAAGTAGCCTTCACACGCGAACAGCACCTTGGGCTGCACCTGGCCGAAACGATCGAAGACACCGTTGATACCGAAGTCCGGTGAGCAAGAAGTCCAGATGGCACCCACGCTGGTTGCGGCCAGCATCGCCACCACGGTTTCACTGACATTCGGCATGAAGCCCGCAACCCGGTCACCCTTGGTGACGCCCCGCGACCTCAGCACTTCGGCCACCGCTGCCACCTCTGCGGCCAGTTCGGCGTAAGTGACCTGGCGGCGACTGCCATTTTCCAGCCGCTGCACCAGCGCCACTTCGTTGTCGCGGTATTTCAGCAGGTTCTCGGCAAAGTTCAGGCGTGCATCCGGGAACCATTCGGCGCCCGGCATGGAATCGTCGCCCAGAACGCGCTCTCCGCGCTCACTGGCGACCACACCGGAAAACTGCCACAGGTGCTCCCAGAAGGCCTCACGATTCTGGACCGACCAGTCGTAAAGAGCGTCATAGTCGGCCAGCGCCAGGCCGAACTTGTCGTTGATTTCGCGCCGGAAAGCGTCCACCTGGGTGGCTGCAATGGCTTCTGCGGACGGCTGCCACAGGGGCTGGGGCGTCGCTGATGGTGCTGTCATGGGCTTACCTTCTTATCAGTGATATCCGGTTATTGTTGTAATCGGTTGCGCCGGCGCGGGGACGACCGGACCGGGGCAACCCCGGAGCAGTCCAGATAATGCCCCCAAACCAGATATAAATTAATTTTAATATTTTTTATATTTGTTAAACTTTACTTAACCTTAACAAGCGATCGGCACTGTTGCCCTATGAGCGCGACCCTCAAACAACTGCGCGCCTTCGTGGCCGTGGCGCGGAGCGGCAACCTGTCCAGCGCCAGCGCACAGCTGCATATCACCCAGGCCGCACTGTCCATTGCCATCCGCAACCTGGAGGAGCAGCTGGGTGGCGCCCTCTTTACCCGCGAGAATCGCCAGATGCAGCTGACACCCGAGGGCCAGCACTTCCTGCGCCAGTCGGAACAGCTGTTGCTGAACTGGGACCGCACTTTCGACAACGCGCGTGAACAGTTCTCCCTGCATCAGGGCAACCTCAGCATCGCCGCGATGCCCTCCTTCGCCCAGAACCAGCTGCCTGCGCTGCTGCAAGCCTTCCACTCGGACCACCCGAACATCAACTTCGTGGTTCAGGATATAGTCATGGAGCGGACCCTGGAGGCCGTGGCTGCCGGCACCGCCGAGGTGGGAATCACTTTCCGCCCCGACGACTTGCGCGGCATGGAGTTCCGCCCGCTGTTCACAGACCGGTTTGTGGCTATCGTACCTGCGACGCACCCGCTGGAAAAACGGACCAAGGTCGAATGGCAGCATATTGCCGGGCAGCCCTTCGTCGCCATGAATCGCGGCTCTGCCGTGCGGCGATGGACGGAACAGGCCGCGGGTGCACGCCAGCTGAGGCATGTGTGCGAAGCCGGCCAGCTCAGCACGATCGGTGAACTGGTGGCCAAACGCCTCGGAATCAGTG
The DNA here is from genome assembly GCF_030270605.1 of Biformimicrobium ophioploci. Lineage (GTDB taxonomy): Bacteria > Pseudomonadota > Gammaproteobacteria > Pseudomonadales > Cellvibrionaceae > Biformimicrobium > Biformimicrobium ophioploci. The sequence continues at coordinate 663,262 of NZ_BSYJ01000002.1, read as the reverse complement.
TGGTACCCAACCTGTGCCGCGAGCAAATGGAACTGCTCGGGCTGCGCTGTATTCCGGTGGCAGAGCCCGTCATCGAAAAATCCGTCGGCATTGTTGCGAGGCAGTTCTCCGCTCTGTCCAGCGCCGCAGCGGCCTTCACCAGGTTGATCGAGCACAGGCTGGGTAGCTGAGCGCAAACTGGCCTCGGCTGGTACCAGCGTTTCCCTCACTGGCGTATGCCATCACAAAACCGCGCGTTTCTGGCGGCAGCTTGTTTTCCCTTTCCCTCTCGGCCCGAAGCTCCCTGCAACGGGCCACAATTATGCTATTGATTGAATGAGCCACTTTCCGTCACTAACCCCTGACAGTGCAGTTATCAGTTTCTCTGTGGGCAACCGGCAGGCCTGGCAGCACCGTGTCGAAACGCACGGCAGCGTAACAAGGAGAATAATGATGAAGTGCATCTACTATGTTGCCCCGACGCCCGAGGATAGCAAACGCGTCGCCGATGACCTGTGCATAACCGGTATGGATGACCTGCTACTCAACGTCATCGGCAAGAAGGAATCCGGCCTTAGCCAGCAAAAGATCGGCAGCAGCAGCTATATCGAAACCCTGGAGCTGGCGTGCACCGCCCTGCTAGGCGCCTCCCTGGGGCTTTGGGTAGCTCTCTCGATTGTGGGCCTGCTTATGCTGTTCGAGCCATTTGGCTCGCAACCGCCGTTCGAGATTTATATTGCCATTATCGCTGTGACAACGCTGTTCGGTATCTGGGAGGGGGGGCTGTTTGGCGTTGCCCGCGAAAATTTCAAGCTCACCGAATTCCATGATGAACTGGAAGCAGGCAAGCACCTGATTCTGATCTATACACCCGGTATCAGGGAGCGCGAAGTAAAAAAGGCGATGCAGGAACGCCATCCGAGTGTGCGCCTGGCTGCAGAGGATGCGCATTTCATCAACCCGCTCTGTCGGCTCAAAAGAGTCACCTGCACCTAGGATTCTGGCGCCACCATGAGAATCGCCATTACCCTGCTTTTACTGGTAATCGGAACCGTCGCGTTCCATATCTGGAGCCCCTGGTGGTTCACGCCACTCGCGTCCAACTGGCACGCCATTGATACGACTGTTGACATCACAATCTGGGTGACCGGATTCGTATTCATTGCGGTCAACCTGTTTCTCGCCTTTGCGATCTACCGTTACCGCAAACGCCCCGATCAGCCCGACCGGAAGGCCGCTTACGAACCGGAGAACAAGAAGCTCGAGGGCTGGCTTACGATCATTACCGCAGCGGGCGTTGCGATCATGCTTGCGCCGGGGCTACTGGTCTGGTCTGAATTTGTCAGGCCGCCGCAGGATGCCGCCGAATTCGAAGTGCTGGGCCAGCAATGGCACTGGACATTCCGCTTTCCGGGCGAGGATGGCAGGCTGGGCAAGGTCGCGACTCAATTTATCAGCGAGAAAAACCCCTTCGGCATCGACCCCCGGGACGAAGCCGGGCTCGACGACATACTGGTGTCCGATAACGAACTGCACCTCCCCGAGGGCAAGCCACTCAAGGCCTTACTGCGCTCCAAGGATGTACTGCACAATTTCACCGTACCGCAGTTCCGCGTCAAGATGGACCTGGTACCGGGGCTACAGAGTTTTGTGTGGTTCACCCCCACAAAACCGGGCAAATATGAAATCCTGTGCGAGGAATTATGCGGGATTGCGCACTTCGCCATGCGCGGCAAGGTCATTGTCGAGCCCGAACAGGCGTTTACGCAGTGGCTCGCCGGTAAACCGACATTCGCACAGTCGCAGCAGATCGCCGCTGGTGACCCCGTCAAGGGGCAAGCGCACTACGCCACCTGCGCAGCCTGTCACGGACCGAACGGAGAGGGCAACCCATCTCTCAAGGCGCCCCGACTTGCCGGCATGTCGGAGTGGTACCTGAAGCGCCAGATTCACTATTTCAGGGAAGGCATCCGCGGCGCCAGCCCGGAAGACAAGCTCGGCCAGCAGATGGCCCCCATGGCAAACACCCTGCCGGACCAGCAGGCGGTGGTGGATGTTGCCACTTACCTCAGTGCGCTGCCGGAATTCACACCGCTGACCACAATCCATGGTGACACCCGTCGCGGGCGCCACTATTACGTCACCTGTGGCGCCTGCCACGGCCAGCAGGGCGAGGGCAATTTCGCCACCAACTCCCCGAGGCTGGCAGGCCAGCGGGACTGGTACCTGAAACAACAGCTGCTGAACTTCAAGGCCGGCCTGCGTGGTACCCACCAGAAAGACAGTTACGGCCACGAGATGCTGTTCATGGCAAGAATTTTGACAGACGAACAGGCCATCGATGACGTGCTCGCCTATATCAACTCCCTCGACGGAGTGCACGAATGAACCACACACCGATTGCAGACCAGCAGGAAGGACTGCATCACCCGCGCAGCTTCCTGACAAAGTACATCTGGAGCCAGGATCATAAGGTCATCGCAATCCAGTATGCCGCCACTGCCATATTTGTCGGCCTGATCGCGGTGGTCCTGTCCGGCCTGATGCGCCTGCAGCTCGGCTTTCCCGGCAGTTTCGACTTCATCAACCCGAGTTCCTATTACCAGTTCGTGACCATGCACGGCATGATCATGGTGGTGTACCTGCTCACCGCTTTATTCCTGGGTGGATTCGGCAACTACCTGATTCCGCTGATGATCGGTACCAGGGATATGGTTTTTCCGTTCCTGAATATGCTGAGCTACTGGTTCTACCTGGTTTCTGTCCTGATCCTGCTGGCGAGCTTTTTCGTACCCGGAGGGCCGACCGGCGCCGGCTGGACCCTGTATCCACCCCAGGCGATTCTCGCGGGCACACCCGGTACCGACTGGGGCATCGTGCTAATGCTGGTTTCCCTCGCGGTATTTATCGTTGCGTTTACCATGGGTGGCCTGAATTATGTCACCACCGTACTCCAGGCGCGCACGCGGGGCATGACCCTGATGCGCATGCCCCTCACCATCTGGGGCATCTTCACCGCAACCGTACTGGGCCTGCTGGCATTTCCGGCCCTGCTGGTGAGTGCGATCATGATGCTGTTCGACAAGCTCCTGGGCAGCAGCTTTTTTATGCCCGCCATTATTTCCATGGGCGAGCAGCTTGAGCACAGCGGTGGCAGCCCGGTCCTGTTCCAGCACCTGTTCTGGTTCTTCGGGCACCCGGAGGTCTATATCGTCGCCCTGCCGGCTTTCGGCCTGGTCTCCGACATCATCGCCACCCACGCACGCAAGAATATTTTCGGCTACCGGATGATGGTCTGGGCCATCGTCATTATCGGCGGCCTCAGCTTTATCGTTTGGGCGCACCACATGTACGTGAGTGGCATGAACCCGTATTTCGGTTTTTTCTTCGCCACCACCACCCTGATTATCGCGGTACCCACGGCACTCAAGGTCTACAACTGGGTGCTGACGCTCTGGCAGGGCAACATTCACCTGACCGTACCCATGCTGTTCGCGATAGGATTTATCTTCACCTTTATCCACGGCGGCCTCACCGGCCTATTCCTCGGCAATGTAGCCGTGGACCTGCCCCTCTCAGATACCTACTTTGTTGTCGGCCACTTCCATATGGTGATGGGAGTTTCTCCGGTGTTGGTGATTTTCGCAGCCGTCTACCACTGGTTCCCCAAGGTGTCCGGGCTGCGCTTCAACGAGGCACTCGGCAAGTGGCACTTCTGGATCACCTTCCTCGGTGCCTACGCCGTATTCCTGCCGATGCACTACCTCGGCTTTCTCGGCGTGCCACGCCGCTACTACGCCATGGGTGATACCGCATTTTTGCCCGACTCTGCCGCAGGCCTCAATGCGAGCATCACCGTTGCCGCCATCATCGTCGGTGTCGCTCAGCTGTTCTTTATTGCCAATATATTCCTGAGCCTGAAGCGCAGGGAGGTTTCGGATCCCAACCCGTGGGGCTGCACGACACTGGAGTGGCAGACTCCGGAGAATCCCCCGGCACACGGCAACTGGGGTGAAAAGTTACCGGTGGTGTATCGCTGGGCCTATGACTTCAGTGTACCGGGCGCAAGGTGGGACTTCATTCCGCAAAACGTTGCGCCCGAGCAGGTCGAATGGGCAGACCGGTCACTCGCCCCGGCCGATCACCTGCCGCGGCACACGGGCACGGAGAACCAGTCCCCCGACGAAACCGATAGCAGCAAGACGGTATGAAATTCCTGGAAAAAATCTCTGAAAAACCCTGGCAGCAGATCGGGCCCGCTGACGGCGCGGCGTTGATAGAACGCATGCCACAGACTCCGCCCGCGCGTGTCGCGTTGCGCTTTTTTCTCGCGGTTGTCAGCGTGCTGTTCCTGCTGATCACCATCACTTTCCTGTCGCGATCACAGGTTGCGGATTTCCAGGCGCTGGCAGGCGCGCCCTGGCAACCGCTGACCGACCCATCCAGGTTGTGGGTCAACACCGGGCTCCTGTTGCTCAGCAGCATCGCCATACAGGTGGCGGCCTACTCCGCAGTACGTGATCGATCAGCGCCCACCGCCTGGGCGCTGGGAATTGCAACATTTACTGCCGCGCTATTCCTGGTCGGCCAGTTGATGGTGTGGCGCGATCTGGTGGCACTGGGCTACTTCGTCAGCAGCAACCCGGCAAACAGCTATTTTTACCTGTATACCGCAATACATGGGGTGCATTTGCTGGGCGGACTGATCGCGCTCACACTCGTGACACGCAAAGTTCTGGCCGGCGGCGCTATCCGCTCACTCGGCCCGGGGCTGTCACTTTGCGCCACCTACTGGCACTACCTCTTTGCGCTGTGGCTGGCCCTGTTTGCGCTACTGACCAGCAGCCCGGAGACCTACCGGCTCATCGCGCAGCTTTGCGGTTTCTAGTATGCCCCTACCCGTAAACACAGCGTGCCCGAGCCGGTGCAGCACCATGACGAAGCAGGCATCCGATGAAAAGCCGGACCGGTAAGACAGACTCCTTGCAAGGATTGCCCGGAGTGGTGAATGACTGGGCCGCCGACAAGGAAACTTTCCCCATGCCGTGGGGCAAGCTGATGATGTGGATCTTCCTGCTCGGGGACACATTTATCTTCAGCATTTTCCTGATCGGCTACATGAAAGTGCGCATCAGCAGTCTGGCGGAATGGCCCAATACCAGTGAGGTATTCGCCCTTACAATTTCCGGCGTCCATGTGCCACTGCTGCTCATTGCCATCATGACCTTCGTGCTGATCACCAGTAGCGGCACCATGGCAATGGCGGTCAACTATGGCTACCGGGGCAACCGTAAAAGAACCGCCCAGCTCATGCTTGCAACCGCCCTGCTCGGCGCCGCTTTCGTTGGTATGCAGGCTTATGAGTGGTCCAAGTTGATCAGTGAGGGCGTGCGGCCCTGGAGCAACCCGTTCGGCGCACCCCAGTTCGGATCGTCGTTCTTTATGATCACCGGGTTTCACGGACTGCATGTTTCCGCCGGCGTGATCTACCTTTTGATCATTGCGAACCATGTCCGCCGGGGCCATTACGATCGCAAGGGATACGCGATCGTGGAAATCGCCGGGCTCTACTGGCACTTTGTAGACCTGGTCTGGGTATTTATCTTCGCCTTCTTTTATCTCTGGTAACGGGAACAGGTAATCCGGGAAATGCGCAGCGACAGTGACCAGCAGCACCCCATCGGGCTCTACCTCAAGATATGGGCGCTGCTCTTTGTCCTGAGCGCCATGTCTTACATGGTGGATTTTTACCAGGTCCAGGGCTACCTGCGCTGGGCCCTGATCGTGATCCTGATGCTGCTGAAAGCCGGCCTGATCATGGCGATATTCATGCATCTCAAATGGGAGAGGCTTTCACTCAAGCTGGTACTGTTCATCCCGCCCATCGCAATTGCGCTGCTGGTCCTGCTGATGGCAATCGAAGGGGAATACACGTTTTTGAATCGACTGGGCTTCCTGTCGTCCGAGTGATTCCGCCCACTGCAGGAGCCGTTTGTGCTGAAGAGAACCAGAGGACACGCCAGGACCGCGATATTGCTCTCGCTCTGTTCGGCATTCCTGCTGTCCGGCCTGCTGGCACTGCTGCTATTGCCTTCAGGCAAAGAGGCCCCGCCCAGGATACAGGGTGTATTGATCCAGAACCCGCTGCCCCTGCAACCGTTCACACTGGAGTCACACACTGGCGACCTCTTTTCCAATGAACAGCTGCGCGGAACATGGCACCTGATTGCCTATGGCTACACGCACTGCCCGGACATTTGCCCTGCCACCCTCGCCACGCTGACGGAAACCATGCGAGCCCTGCAGCAGGCTGACGCGCGCGATACCCGGGTGCTGTTTTACAGCGTCGACCCCCAGCGCGATACCCGCGCAAAGCTTGCGCTCTACGTCCCCTATTTCGATCCGGGCTTTATCGGCCTGCGCATGTCAGGCGACGGCAGGCATCTCGGCTTCGAGCGTTCGCTCGGTATCGTGGCAATGCTGACGCCAACGGAATCTACGCCGAACCCGTCCGATCCGACCACGCCCTCTCCCGCGGCGGGAATACCCTACCGCGTGAGCCACGGGGTGCATATCTTCCTGACCAATCCGGACGGCGCCCTGCAGGCCGTATTCAAGCCGGGCACCGATACCCCCGGAATCCAGTCATTCTCGGCAGAGCAGATCGCACGCGACTACACAGCCATCCGCCGGCATCTGCGCTGATCATAAAAGCAACTGGCCCGCATTCTGCCGCTTCGGTATGATGGCGCCTCGTTTTTGCCCCGGATTTACGCTCCGGAACGCATGAGGAAAAAGAAATGACGCAATACGTAGTTTGCGCCATGTACAAGTTCGTCCGCCTGGACAACTTCGAGGCGCTGCGCGAGCCCCTGCTCGCCACCATGGAACAGCACAATATCTGCGGCACCCTGCTGCTGGCTGAAGAAGGCATCAATGGCACCGTAGCCGGCGCCCGCGAGGGCATCGACGGACTGCTGTCCTGGCTGCAGCAACAGCCTAACCTGGCCGATATCGACTACAAGGAATCCTTCACCGACCAGCGCCCGTTCAAGCGCTGCAAGGTCAAGTTCAAGCGCGAGATTGTCACCATGGGTATTGAGGGCATTGACCCGAAGCGCGTGGTCGGCACCTACGTCAAGCCGGAAGACTGGAATGCGCTGATCAGCGATCCGGAAGTCCTGCTGGTAGACACACGCAATGACTATGAAGTCCAGGTCGGTACTTTCAAGCACGCAGTCAACCCCAAGACCGATACCTTCCGCGAGTTCCCGGATTACGTGAAGAAAAACCTGGACCCGGCGAAGCACAAGAAAGTCGCCATGTTCTGCACCGGCGGCATCCGCTGCGAAAAGTCCACCGCTTACCTGAAGGAACAGGGCTTTGACGAGGTGTACCACCTGCAGGGCGGCATCCTCAAGTACCTGGAAGAGGTGCCAAAGGAGGAAACCCTGTGGGAAGGCGAGTGTTTCGTATTTGACGACCGGGTAACCGTGGACCACGACCTGCGGCGCGGCCACTACGACCAGTGCAACGCCTGTCGCCTGCCCATTACAGAAGAAGACAAGGCCTCAGAAAAGTACCTGCAGGGCGTCAGCTGTCCGCGCTGCTTTGACAAATATTCCGACGCGGACCGCGCGCGTTTCATGGAGCGCGAGAAGCAGATTCAGCTGGCGCGCCTGCGTGGCGAGATCCATATTGGCGATGCCGCGCGCGAAGCAGCAAATCAACGCCGCCAGGCCAAGGAAACCCATCGCAGGGAACAGCAGGAACTGTCCCGCAAGCGACAGGCCGAGAAATAGGCCATCCAGCTAGGATTGTGATGCGGCCCGCTGCTCGGGCCGCACAATCAACAGCGTCGAGGCAATGGAGAAAAGGCAGTAGGCCAAGAACCAGTAGAACCCCACCTCCAGCTGCGCGTCCAGCGTCAGCATCTGTCCCATCTTGCCCTTGGCACTGCCAGCCAGGTAGGCGACGATAATGGACATCAGGAAAACGTCCGCCATCGACCACTTGCTTACCGCACCGATAAAGCGCCCGATCCGCGCCTGCCACAGCTCATGCGGCAATACCAGGTAAACAAGCTGCATCCATAGCTTGGTCAGCGGAATGACAATGCTGAACAGCACCACCAGGAACGCAACCAGCTCGTCACCACCATCCCAGAGGGCTTCCGCTGTTCCCAGAATACTGCGGGTCTCGTTATAGGCCTCCACCTGTCCCTCAATCCGGTCGAGCCCCAGCATGCTGGAAAACATCGTCAGCATACGCCGGTTGTCATCACTTTCCCCCGCAAACGCATCTATCGCCCCGCGGATAAGCTCCGACTTCTCGATGGTGCCGGTCAGGGTCAGGACGGGCTGGGTTACCCCGGGATAAAGCAATAACAGCGCGCCGAAGATGGCGCACAATGCAATGATTTTTCTGGTGGGCATGCAGCCTCCGCGACAGGATTCACATTTGATATTGTCGGAGAGGTTTGGGGAAACGGAAAGCGAAGATTGCGTTTGTCAAAAAAACCAGATTACCAGTGCGCCAATCACGGTGCCATAGACCCACGCATTGGCCATCTTCCAGTTCGTGATGATAAACACCGGAATCAGTACCGGGGATAGGAACAAAAACCCTATACCCCGGGTGTTGTTCTGCTCATAGGCCTGCGCAAAAATAAGCACAAGGCTGAACAAAATAACAACAAGCCCGAATATATCCGCAGGCCCGTGCAGGAAATTGAATTCCATGGCGCTTGTTTTCCTTATTCATTACGCTTCGCGCGACCGCAAATTTTTGCGACGCTTGCTTACTTTGAAAGTAGCAGTGCAATGACAGGCCGCCAGAAAAAACAACGACTTTTAAAAGATTTATGCGCGGGATTCGTCGCCGGTTTTTCCCGGAAAACTCATACCGCAATGTAAAAGGGTAGAAAGAAGAAATTGCGGCCACCCTGCCGGGATGGCCGCGGTCACTGCATCAGGGTTGCAGGTGACGTTTGAAGAAGTCCTCGACCATGCTGTACCAGTGAATGCGCGTCTGCTTGCCACGCAGGCTGTGCTTCTTGCCCGGGTAGGTCATCATCTCGAACGACAGCGCCTTGTCCTGCATCTCCTTCACCAGCTTGGTGGTGTTAGTAAACAACACGTTGTCGTCGGCCATGCCGTGATAGACCAGCAGCGCGCCCTTCAGGCCATCAACATAGGGGAATACCGAGGATGCCGCGTAGGCGTCCGCATCCGGCCCAGGGTTGCCCATATAACGTTCGGTATAGTGGGTGTCATACAGCGCCCAGTCCGTTACCGGGGCGCCGGAAACACCGGCAGCAAAATAATCGCCCGCCTTGAACATGCTCATCAGTGCCATATAACCGCCGTAGCTGTGGCCGAACACGCCGACCCGGCCAGCATCCACGAATGGCAGGGTGCGCAGGAATTTAACGCCGGTTACCTGGTCGTCGACCTCTACCGAACCCATTTTCTTGTAAATGGGATCCTCGAACGCCTTGCCGCGTGCAGGCGAACCCCTGTTATCCAGGGTAAAAACAATAAACCCCTGCTCTGCCAGATATTGGTTAAATGCTCTAGTGTACGCCCTTTTCGCCCTGCTCCACCCGTGGTGGACCATCTGAACACCAGGCCCCCCATACAAGGAAAATATCACTGGATATTTTTTATTTTCGTCGAACTCTTTCGGCTTAAACATTCGATAATAAAGTTCGTGCCCTTCGGGCGCCTTGATAGTACCGAACTCCGGCTCGATCCAGTCCGCCATAAAGCTATGCAACGGGTGGCCGGGCTCCACGGCGTTCTCCTCCAGCCAGGTCAGGCGCTTGCCGGATGCGTCGTGCAGGCTCACCTGCTCTGGCGTAGTGGTATTGCTGAACGTATCGACGTAGGCAGAGGCATCCTCGGCAAAGCTAATTTCATGCATGCCAGCACGCTTCGATACGCGTGCCACCTTTTCCGGTGCATCTGTCGCCAGCTTTGTTGAATACAGGTGACGCTCGAGAGGGGTATCCGCCCGGCCTGTGAAGAACACCTCACCGGTCTCCTCATTAACGGCCATCAGCTCGTCCACAACCCACTCTCCCTTGGTCAGGCGGCGGGCCAGCCGGCCATCCATATCGAACAGGTACAGGTGCTTGAACCCGTCGCGCTCGGACGCCCACACAAAGCGATCACTGTCCTTCAGGAATTTCAGGTCATTATGTAGGTTGACCCAGGTAGTACTGCTTTCCTTCAAGGCAACTCGAGTTTTGCCACTTTCGAGATCGAAGAAGCGCAATTCGAGGTTCTGCTGTTTGCGATCCTGCCACTGGTAACTCAGCAACCCAGCATTGGCCCACTCGACCCGCGGGATATAGATATCGGTTTCCTTGCCCAGGTCGAGCCAACGGGTCTTGCCGGTTTCCAGGCTGAGGACGCCAAGCTTCAGCGTCACATTCGGGCGCCCAGCCGCCGGGTAGCGCTGCTCGATCATCTTGATCGAATCCGCATAAATCTCGCTGCGGGTAACCAGGTCCACCGGGCTCTCGTCCACCTGCAGGTAGGCGATGTGGGATTCGTCTGGCGACCACCAGTAGCCAGTCATGCGGTCCATCTCTTCCTGCGCGACAAACTCGGCCATTCCGTTCTTGATCGGGCCCTCACCATCTGTGGTCAGCTGGCGTTCGCGGCCCTTGTCGAGGTCGTAGACGAAAATATCCTGGTCACGCACATAGGATACGTAGCGGCCTTTGGGGGAAACACGCACATCGGTCTCGAAGGCATCGGTTCTGGTGAGCCGGCGAGATTCCTTGTCGGCAAGGCCGTAGTAGTAGACATCGCCCGCCAGCGGGAACAGCAGGGACTTGCCGTCCTCGGACCAGGTGTATTCCATGATACCGCTGCCGAAAATGCGCTGGCGCTCGCGGCGCGCTTTTTCCTCGTCCGAGAGTACCTCGGCGCCCTTGTGCAGGGAGTCGGAATTGACCAGTACGCGGGTCCTGGCCTCAGCCAGGTTGTATTCCCACAGGTCATAGCGGTTGTAGTCTTCCTCACGCCCCTTGAGGAAGGTAACCCGGCTGCCGTCCGGTGAAATTTCAAGCGCACGCGGGGTCGTGCCTGCCAGCGCGGGGTCAGAAAAAATACGCTCGATGGTCAGCTTTTCAGCGTGGGACTGGCTACTGAGTGCAACCAGAGCGCCCAACATCAGGTGTTTGAGTTTCACGATAGGGAGTCCGCTATTTTGAGTAATGGTGTTCAGCTTCCATGCGCGCAATTCAGCGAATACTGTATATAATCGCAGTATGCGCAAGATTATTCACGCCGACTGCGACTGCTTTTACGCTTCCGTTGAGATGCGGGATGACCCGAATCTGCGCGGCAAGCCTATCGCTGTTGGTGGTTCTTCGCAAAGACGCGGGGTCATCTCCACCTGCAACTACGAGGCGCGCCGCTTCGGGGTGCGCTCTGCAATGGCCACGGCGCACGCCGTGCGACTCTGCCCGGACCTGGTGGTAGTACCGGGTAACATGAAAAAATACCGTGAGGTCAGCCAATCTATCAGGGAAATATTCCTTGAATATACCGACAGGATAGAACCCCTTTCCCTCGATGAGGCCTATCTGGATGTCAGTGATAGCGCCCATTGCCAGGGCAGCGCGACCCTGATCGCGGAGGAAATACGGGCCCGGGTCCGCGAGCAGCTGCATATCACCATCTCCGCCGGCGTCGCCCCCAACAAGTTTCTGGCCAAGGTCGCCAGTGACTGGAACAAGCCGGACGGGCTGTTCGTGATTCGCCCGGACCAGGTCGAGGCATTTGTGCATCAGTTGGCGGTGCGCAAGATTCACGGGGTGGGCCGCGTCACCGCCGAAAAACTGCACAACATGGGCATCCAGACCTGTGCAGACCTGCGCCGCTTCAGCAAACTGGATCTGGCCCGCAGTTTCGGTAAATTCGGCCAGCGCCTGTACGAACTGGCTCGCGGTATCGATGAGCGCGGTGTCAGCAGCGACCGGCGCCGCAAGAGTGCCAGTGTTGAACACACCTTCAGTGAGGATATCGACGGGCTTGAACAATGGCAGCGCGAGCTGGCACGCCTCTATGAGCGTCTGACCGAGCGACTGCAGAAAATGGACGACCGCTACCGTATCTCCGGCGCCTTCGTCAAAGTGAAATACCACGATTTCACCAGCATGAGCCAGGAACGTGCCAACAAGTCCTGCCGTATTTCCGAGTTTCGCCACCTGCTGGGTCTGTGCTGGGAGAAACGCAGTGACCCGATTCGGCTGCTCGGCGTGGGTGTAAAGCTGATCGACCTGCAGGACGATGGCGGTCCTTTACAATATGAACTCTGGCCGGAAGAGAAGAAAACCGTGGCACCGGTCCGGGAACCGCTCTGATCAACGCAACATTAACGGCCTGTATCCTTTCGGATTTCAAAACTGTCCACCAGGCGTGCGTTGCCATCGTAGGCATGGTAAATCAGCCGGTCCTGTTCGATCCGGATATCCAGGGTCTGGTAGGTGGCCGTGTTTTCCAGCGTGAACTCCGCATAGTCTCCTGGAGCCTGCTCATACATCTTGGTACCGCTCACAGACAGCACGTACACCGTGCCCTCGCCCTCTGACACCTGTTTACCATCCTTAAGCGGAAAGGTTCTGAGGTAAGAATGATCGTGCCCCTGCATGACCACATCGACCTTGTGCCTGTCGAATATCGGCACCCAGTGCTTGCGCACTCCCTTATGGGAACGTTCCGGTTTCGCTGAATATGCGGGGTGGTGGTAGACGGCAAATTTCCATTTCGCGTCCGATTGCGCCAGCACCTGATCGAGCCACTCCGCCTGTGACGCAGGTTCGAGGTTGGAGTCCAGAATGACAAAGAGCGCATTGCCGTATGTGAAATGATACGCCCTTTCCGGGGCAATCCCCGCCGGGCCATTCTTCGGCAGGTCAAACAGTTTCAGGTAAAGGTCCGGATTGCCACCATGCACCTCGTGGTTGCCAATGACGGGCACCAGTGGACGGTGCCCAAACATCTGCGCGCCATAGCCAAACAGGTTGTCCCAGTCGTCGCGTTCGTTGCCGCGATCAACAAGATCCCCGGCCATGATATAGAAGCGTGCTTCGGGTTCCTCCCGTACTGCCGTGACCGCCAGCTTGCCCCACTGGTCCAGGCCGTTCTGGGCATCGCCCATATACACAAACGAAAATGATTCCGGTTGCGCCGGCGCAGTTGAAAACTCGCCGGGCCTCGCCCAGCCACTGCCGTCGCTGCGACCGATGCTATAGCGGTATTTCGTGCCGGGCTTGAGCGCACTGAGCGCCTGGCTATAGCGCGCGACCCGCGTATCATTGACCAGGTCATCATCCACCAGCAGCGATCGCTCGGCGTTCAGCGTGCGCGTCTCAAGCACCCTGCCATCGTCGTCGAGCCGCTCCAGCCTGACCTTACCCCAGTTCGCCTGCTCGCTACTGCGCCACTGCAGGGACTGGGTGGTTTGTGGGTCCCCCGCCCAGGTCATCACCAGCTGATCTGGAAAGTCCCCGGCCGGGAAAACGGTACTGCGCAGGACATCCAGCACACGCGCATCCCGACGGGATTCAGAAGCGACCTGAACGATCTGGGTACCTGACAGCCCCGCCGGGCAGCTTTCCAGCGCATATTCGATGTCCCGGTAGGGCCGCTGGCCAGGTGCACACTCCACCAGCTGCAGGCCTGCCGGGTAGGATTCACTGATGGTTACCGGACTTCCCTGTGTCAGGGGGCGCAGACCTACCAGGTAGTGAAAGCCCCGCCCGGAAAAGGAATTCACGCCCAGCCTGACCTCCCCCGCCGGGTAGGACTTCTTCCAGACCCTGAACCCGCGCCCGGCATACTGCGCAACTTTGCGGCCAGGGGCAAAGCCCGCTTCTTTCAACCAGAAAGCCTCCTGCTCGACCTTCACATCGAATGCGAGCTGGACCTCGACTGGTTGGGAGCTGCGGAAATAGACATGGTTTTCGGCAAAGGCGCGACGCTCGTCGGGCTGCAGCAATCGCAGCAATGCGCCGGTATCTTTGCTGCCAAGTGCCGGAGGGGTATCACTGCTTCGCAGGCGCTCGAGCAGTCGGCTGGCCGCGTCATGCACTGACAGGCCATCGTGGGCCAGGCCGGGCAGCGGAAAGTAACAGCTCAACAGCGCCAGTAGCGACGTGAAAAACAACCGGCACAACCACATTTACCGTTCCCCCTCTTCCAAAACTGCCCTGTTTACAACAGCCTAGCGCGTCCATGAGGTATTTTTGTTACAGCGACCGACCGGCCCGGACACATTTTCTTTACCTGCCCGCTCCCCTAGAATACCCACAGCAACCAGATACAGGGACCCTATGAATCTGACCAGAAAAACAAACTTTCGCCTGGCACTGCTGATGTTATTGGTGACATGCAGTAGTGCCTGCTCAGACCGGAAGGCAGCACCCGAATCCACTTCCGGTGGTGAAGCGGAGGCCATGGCCCAGATAACAGGCGTCGCCACCTATCGGGAGCGCATGCTACTGCCACCCGGCGCGACGTTCGAAGCAGTACTGGAAGATATCTCGATTGCCGATAAGGCTGCGCTGGAACTAGGCCGCACGACCATCAGCAAGGTATCGGGCCCTCCATTCGCATTCAGTATTCCCTACGCGCCCGGGATTATTGAAGAAAACCATCGCTATGCCGTGCGCGCACGCATTACAGTCGATGGGCAACTGTGGTTCACATCGGATACCGTCCATCCGGTGCTGACCTACGACGCCGGCAGCTCCGTTGAAATACTGCTGCGGCGTGTTGGCCAGCAACCCGGACAGAAAAAACCGCCTACCCCGGAAGACAACATAAAGGAAGGCCCGCAATGATCTATCCGCTCTTCGCCATGGTGCTGCTGACGTTCATCGTCACCACCGTGACACTTTCCGCGCGCATCAAGAGCGTTAAAAGCGGCAGGGTCTCACTCAGCTACTACCGCCTGATGCAGGGCCAGGACCTGCCCGATAGCGTTACCAAATCCTCACGCCACTTTGGCAACCTGTTCGAGATCCCGGTGCTTTTCTACGTGGTGGCAACGCTGTTCGTTGTTCTCGGTATTGAAGACCGTCTTGCGGTGGGAATCGCCTGGGCATTCGTGGCAGCACGTTGTATTCATGCGCTTATCCACCTGACTTACAACAACGTGTTGCATCGCCTGTATGCATTCATGGCCGGTAATGTCTGTGTGCTGGCGCTCTGGGTTTACCTGCTGGTGCGGGTATCCAGCCAGGCAACCGCCTGATCAGCCACTGGTTTGCAACAACAGGGCGGCGGGTACCGGCCGCCCCTGGTCAAAGACTTCCTGCCCACCCAGATAGAATGCACTGGAGCCGCCACCATCCAGGTTCATCGCATCCCAGCATCCCAATTGCCGCAACCTTGCCGGAACTTTGCGTAGCGCTATCCCCCTGTGGACATAGAGGATGATGTCCCCGTTTTGCCGGCTACAAATGGCGGTGCGCGGCCGAACGTCATCCAGCTCTACACCGGATCCCCAGAAAACCTCTTCGTTATAAGTGAGCGTTTCGACACCCTGTGTCAGCAATCGCGGGCCACCGCCTATCGCCGCATGCAGGGCGAGCGGGCGGCCTGCTTTTGGCACTGCGATGGGCGCTACCTGCCCCGCAGCATAAGGCAACGGCTTTTCAAAAACCTGTATTTCTTGCGCTGAACTGCCAGATTGATAAGACCAGTGAATACTGGAGGTATTGTCTGCATGCAGGAAAAAGGCACTGCGCAAAACCGGCAGTTGCACACCATTGCGTGTCAGTGCCGGAATGTTATGGGCAAGGACCTGCCCGTCGACTGCAACCAGTGACAGCGCCCTGTCACCGGCAAAGAATCCTCCATTGATGGCTGCGATAACGCCTTCGCCAGCTGCCCATTCCCGCATCGGTGTTGCGGCCGGTTTCAGGGCTGGCACCAGCTGCAATGCCATGTTGGCCAGTGCGCTGGCGGCAATATCGAGGTACCAGGCCTGCTCCCCATCCACGTGGAAACCTATCCCCGCAGGCAGGTCGAACTCGGCGGAGCGTTCCTGCCAGGAAGGCTCCAGTGCCGCTGCCGTGATCGCGCAAAGCGTACAGCCGGCGAACACCCGTAATCGTGCCCATTTCGCTGCGCACAAAACTGCCAAAGCGCTTCGAGCGCGCACCCAAATCATGATCATGCGACTATCTGCATTACCAGCCAATCGGCAACCAGGGCCGGCTGCTCCTGCCCTTCAATTTCGATGGTCACTTCGAATTTCATCAGGTAGCGGCCCTTTTGCCTCTCCCGGATTTCAAGGATTTTCGCAATCGCACGAATATTGCTGCCCACCCTGACAGGGTTCAGGAAGCGCACCTTGTCCAGGCCGTAATTGATACCCAGGGTCACGCCTTCAATACTGATGCTGAACTGTGAGGCAAAGTGGGAGATCAGGGAAAGCGACAGGAATCCATGCGCAATGGTGCTGCCAAATGGGCCGTGCCTGGATGCCTCCTCATCCACATGGATAAACTGATGGTCCAGGGTGGCATCCGCAAAAGCGTCGATACGATCCTGGTCGATGCAGAGCCAGTCGGTTGGTTCCGAGACAAAACCGACAAAGTCCCCGATCCGATCCACCGGCACGATTGTCGCCATCAACATAATGAGTTCCCGTGAGCTTGCAATGAAACCAGAAGGATACCGAAGGCAGCCCCGGATTATCTAGTTCGCACGAAGTCGTTCGTCGCGATCAAACCAGCCGTAATCCAGAAAGTGCATGACCTGCTCGATAACAGCATCGTTACGCATCATAAACGTGTGGGTTACCGGCATCACCAGATGGTCCGACATACCCTCCAGCCTGGTGTTTTTAACCGTTACCTTGCCGTCATCCGCGTCCGGCAGGATCAACGAAAGAATCGGGTTGTTAGTCCAGCTCCCTGCGATGATACCGAGCTTGAAATCAACCGGGCCCAGCTGCCGCGGAAAGCTGTCGGCGCCGGTTCCCAGCTGTGCTCCGGCCGGGCCGTTCCAGAGACCAAAACCCGGCAGGTCCCGGTAGGCATCCACCACTTCACTGCCCTGGTTTGGCGGGCCCAGCATCACCACCCGGCCGAGCCGCTCCAGCCCATAGCGCGCAACATACTGGCGCACCAGAATCCCGCCGAGGGAATGGGTCACGAAATGCAATTCCCCGGCGTCGGCGCACTGCTCAACACCGCGCCCAACGGCATCCACCGCAAGCACTTCGATCGGGTGTTCCCTAGAGGGATAACCGATATTGGCCACCCGGTATCCTGCATCGGCAAGCTCGTCCGCTATCGCCCCCATCGAACGTTCCGTGCGCGCCAGACCGTGCAACAGCACAACGCACTGTTCCTCCACGTCAAAGTCGGAAAATATATCCGCCTTCGCCGGCAAACACAGCAGCAAGCCCAGCAGAAAACAATGTCTGGCGATTAAATAGTTTCTTGATCCAATCATGCCACTCTCTGTGCGCCCCTTTTGTGGTTTTGACTCCATCCCTAAGGATTATTTTATAATCGGCCCCGGCACGGGCAACCCAGATACCCGTGCGGTGACATATATTTGCGCCGAAAACAGACCTAGAAACGCCAAAGGAGCCGATATCAGTGCTGAACATGGACTTTGACCAGCGAGTGGTGATTGAGACCGCCAGCCAGGATTGGGTCGCCAGCCCCGCAGCGGGCGTCTGGCGCAAGCCCCTCGAGAGAGAGGCAAAGGAATCCGGGCACACCACCAGCATTGTCCGTTATGAACCCGGCTCGGCCTTCTCCACTCACCCCCACCCTCTGGGAGAGGAGATTCTTGTGCTTGACGGTGTATTCTCCGATGAGCACGGTGACTATCCCGCCGGCACCTATCTGCGCAACCCGCCGGGCAGCGATCATGCACCGTTCAGCAAAGAGGGCTGTACGATTCTGGTGAAACTGAACCAGTTCAATCCGCAGGACAAGACGGAAGTCCGGGTCAACACCAATACTGCCGACTGGCTACCCGGGATCGGAAAACTTGAGGTTATGCCGCTGCACAATTTCGAGGGCGAAAACGTGGCCCTGGTGAAGTGGCCTGCAGGAGAAGTTTTTCAGCCACACACCCACTTTGGCGGCGAGGAAATCCTGGTACTGTCCGGTACCTTCCAGGATGAATACGGCAGCTACCCGACCGGTTGCTGGTTGCGCAGCCCCCATATGAGCAACCACTTCCCGCGGGTCGAGGAGGAGACCGTAATCTGGGTCAAGACGGGGCACCTGCCCTGAGCCAGCCGTTAAACCAGAAACGCCGGGAGCCCTAGCGCTCCCGCACCCGGATACCGTCAGCCACATCGGTATCCGGATTGGCGATCACCGTATCGCCTTCTTCAAGGCCGGTAATCGCCGCTTCGAAACCATTGCGTGCGACCACGCCCACCGCCGTCTCAAGCGCCCGGCTACCGTCCACACGGTACAGCAGCCACTGCTCTCCAGCACGAAACAGCGCATTCTCCGGCACGATCAATACATTTTCATGCGACTCGATGGCAAATTCGGCATCCACGCGAAAGCCGTCACCCAGTCGCTGCCACTGTGCCGGCTCCGATGTGATTTCGCTCAACACCAGCACCCGCTGCTCCTCAACCCCGAGGGCGGAAATCTTGGTAAAGCCCCTCGGCTCCACCCGCTTGACCCGCCCCTCGAGGTCATCGGCCCCGCCCCAGCGCCTGAACGCCACCGGGGTTTCTTCGGTAATCTTTACCGCATCTTCTGACAGCACTTCCGCCACTACTTCCAGCGAAGTGGGATCGCCCACATCCAGCAGGGGCTCACCGGCCACCACGGTCCCGGCGCTCTCACGATGCAACGCCAGCACCCTGCCAGGCACCGGGGTATTCACCATCAGCGCCTCACCCTCGATCAAGCCCGCTCCGCTGAGCCGCGCCTCGGCCGCGGCCAGGCGATATTTCGCCACCAGATTGGTAAAGCGGGCAGACCTGAGCCGCGTCTCCGCCTGGATCATTTCCGTGCGTGCCAAGTCCAGCGCCTGCCTGGAAATCATGCGCCCCTGCGCGAGTTTTTCCAGTCGCCCGAATTCCCGCTGCGCCAGGTCGTATGCCGTACTCGCGCTCTCAATACTCTCCGCAGAACCGCTCAGCGCAGCTTTGGCGGCCTCCCTGTCGGCAAGGGTTGCGGCGCGGCTGCGGGCATCCAGCGCCGCTGCGGGCATGGGTTTCAGGCTGGCCACCACGGCGCCCTCCCCTACACTGTCACCCACATCCAGCGGAATGCGTGACAGGTAGCCATTGACCGGCGCGGAAATGGTATAGCGGTCGACCACGCGCGTATAAGCCTCTTCCTCTACCACGACCGTCAGGTTGCCGCGCTTGACCTTGGCAATCTCGACCCACTTGGGGTTCGGCCACAGGCCCCAGACCAGCAACAACGCCACTGCGATCAGTACTGCGATGAACCTGAGGCTTCTTGCCGATTTCAACTGCATGTGGATTTCCGTCTTATTCCCTTGTTTTCAGCACTTCGACCAGGTCGAGCCCACGGACCTTTTCCCAAAGGTACCAGCCGGAAAGCAACGAGGAAACCACAATCACCAGTGCCGACATGGCATAAGTGCGCGACTCCAGCACCAGCGGCACACGAAAGAGGTCGCTCTGTAACTGGCTGGCGAGGAACGCGCAAAGATGATGGCCAATGACAAACCCGATGGGAATCGCCAGCAACGTAAGTATCCCGAGCTCCGCCAGTAAAACGTAGGCCACCTCACCCTGGCGGTAACCCAGCACCCTGAGGCTCGCCAGTTCCCGTGCGCGCTCTGAAAAAGCGATGCGCGCAGTGTTATAGACCACCCCCGTGGCAATCACACCGCCCAGGATCGTATTGATGAAGGTGAACGTCAGCAAAGAACGCTCCAGAATATCGTTGAAGCTGTTCAACATTGCCTGTCGCACACCGATACCGGCCACACGCGGCATATCCAGCAGCTCGCGGTATACACCCTCCTCGGTGCCCGGCTCGAGTTGCAGCAATGCACCGCTGAAAGTCCGGCCTTCCTGCATCACCCGATTTAGCGCATCCACATTCATATAGGCACTCATGCCAAAGAACTGCTGGGTAATCGCCGCTACCGGAATCTGTACTTTCTGCTGGCCCTGCTCCAGCACTTCCACCTGTAGCAAGTCTCCAACCCGCACCCTCAGGTTCTGTGCCAGTCGCTCGCTCAGGAGCAGGCCCGCGGGCGGCAGGCGCAACTCCCGAAATTCGATGTCCAGCACCTTCTGCAACTGCGCATCAGTCTGCAGCCCCTGAATATTGATACGCTCATGGAACTGCCGGTTGCGAAGCCGTACCGGTACCGAACGATAACCTTCCAGATAACGGACACCTTCGATATTGCGCAGGCTACCCAGTGCTTTCTGCGCAACCGGCTCGGTAAAACCCAGCTGTACATCCTCTCGCTGGGTTACATCGAAATGCACGTGGACCATGAAATTGGCTGCATCCATCTGGAAGCTACCCACCATCATGATGGCTGTTGCGAGTGAAAGCCCCGCTATCGCAATCAGGGCCCTGCGCGGCTGGCGCTCAAGGTAGCGCACCACCATACGGGTATCGGGGCGCAGGCGGCGCGTCACACCGACCTTCTCCAGCCACGATGCCTTGTAATCCACTGGCAGCTCGCCGCGCATAGCCTGTGCCGGTGGCAGGTCTGCCGCGCCCTTCACCGCCCGCCAGCTTCCGCCGAGCGCCGCCAGCAATGCCAGTGGACACACCAGCAGCAATACATCGAGCGGCAGGGAGAACAGCAGGAACGGGAAGCGGTAGTACTCCATATAGATATTCGACAGTCCCTTGCCGAGCCAGGTACCCAAGGCAATGCCCAGCAAAATACCGATGCTCGCAATCACCGCCACCAGCTCGGCGTAATGCCGGAATATTTCCCGGTCGTGGTAACCGAATGCCTTGAGCGCGGCAATGTTTTCACGCTGCGTCGCGACGAGCCGCTGAATCACCACGTTGAGGAGGAAAACTGCCACCGCCATGAATATCAGTGGGAACAGGTAGGCCATGGTCTTGAGCTGGCCAAACTCCTCGCGCAGGAAACGCTCCGATAGCTGGTCCTCCCGACCGTAAGCGCCGCGGCCGCCATAGGGCATCAGCAGGCGGTCAATTTCCCGGATCACCCGGGCCTGGTCCGCATCACGGCTGAGCTGCACCACCAGGTCGTTGAAGGCGCCATCCATATCCCGCGCGCGCTCGAGGCTGCGACGTGGCATCCACAGGATTCCGAAGCGCTTGAAGTCGGGCAGGATCGCACCGGGGGCGATCTGGTAAACATGCTCGGGGCTGAGCGCGATGCCGGTAATCCGCAGAGTGCGGTAACGGCCGTTGATCACAGCCGCCAGCTGGTCGCCCGGGTTGAGTCGGTGCGCATCCGCCAGCGCGTCTGACAACAGGACCTCCTCGCTCCGGGCCGGATCCGGGTAACGGCCACGACGCAATACCAGCTGGTTGAGCTCGTGCGCCTGCGGCAGGCTCGACAGTAATCCTGTAATCGGCTCCGCGAACCCGGGGATATGCAGGTTGGCGCCGCTGATGACCCGCCCCTGTGCGGCACGCACGCCGTCGATAGCACGGATGCGCTGCATCTCCCCCAGGGGCGCACGCTTGAGACTGGCAAACACATCGGCAAAGCGATATTCGCGGTAGTAGGTGTCCTTGGTCAGCTCCAGCGCCTTCCAGGTCGACAGTGACATGATGCAGACGCCCACCCCCGCCGCAATCACCATGGCAATGGCAAACACCTGGCTGCGGATCAGCCACAGGTCCCGGAACAGCTTGCGCTGCAGGGCCAGCATTACCAGCTGATCTCCGCCGGTGTTTTCTTGTCGGGATTAACATAGACGCTGGAAATCTGCCCATCGGTCATCTCGATGACCCGATCCGCCATGGCACGTACGGCAACATTGTGGGTGATGACCACTGTGGTGGTACCCAGTTCCCGATTGACCCGTTCCAGCGCCTGCAGCACCACCACCCCGGTGCGCGAATCCAGTGCACCGGTGGGCTCGTCACACAGCAATACCTCGGGGCGCTTGGCAATGGCCCGCGCGATGGCCACACGCTGCTGCTCACCACCGGACAGCTGGGCCGGAAAGTGGTTGGCGCGCGCTTCCATGCCCACCAGCTTCAAGGCCTCCAGTGGCGGCATGGGGTTCGCAGCAATATCGGTAACGATGGCGACATTCTCCTGCGCGGTCAGGCTGGGGATCAGGTTATAGAACTGGAAGATAAAGCCAACGTGGCGACGCCGGAACTCTGTCAGGGTTTCGAGGCTGGCACTGGTAATGGAGTCGCCGCAATACCATGCCTCGCCGCTTGAGGCCGAATCCAGACCACCCAGGATGTTCAGCAACGTGGACTTGCCGCTACCCGATGCGCCCAGTAAAACCACCAGCTCACCGCGGTACAGATCCAGGTCGATCCCGCGTAGAGCCTTTACCTCCAGGTCTCCCATCGGGTAAACCTTGGTGAGCCCCTCGGCATGGAACACCTGTTCCCTGTCCATATGTACCATCCCTGCGTTCCAGACATTTGCATTATAGGAATGATCAGTCAGGCGCCAGCGGTTTTCAGTGATGCAGGTCAAGCGCGACTGAAAATGCCTGCCACCTGAATAGACCGGTTTGGCCACTGCCGCCCCCTCCGTATTGCTGTTAGGGTACGGCCATACATTGGGCCCGGTCTGAACTGAAGAAGGCCCACGCAACAGGAAATAAAACAATGACGCAATATCCACACCTGCTTGCCCCGCTCGATCTGGGCTTTACCACCCTCAGGAACCGGGTTTTGATGGGCTCCATGCATACCGGTCTGGAAGAAGCACCGGATGGTCACGATCGCATGGCTGAGTTTTTTGCCGAGCGCGCCCGCGGCGGGGTTGGCCTGATTGTGACCGGCGGTTTCGGTCCCAACAAGCGCGCGGCCACCCACGAACACACCAAGATGCTGCGCACCGAGGCTGACTGCGCCGACCACCGCAAGATCACCGATGCGGTACACAGGGAAGGCGGCAAGATCTGTATGCAGATACTGCACACCGGCCGCTACGCCTTCAATGAAAACCCGATCGCCCCGTCTGCTATCCAGGCCCCCATCAACCCGTTTACCCCGTCTGCTGCGACCGAGGAAGAAATCGAAGATCAGATTCAGGATTTCATCCGGGCGTCTGTCCTGGCCAGGGAAAGTGGTTACGATGGTGTCGAGATCATGGGCTCGGAAGGCTACTTCCTGAACCAGTTCCTGGCCCTGCGCACCAACCAGCGCGACGACGAATGGGGTGGTGCCTACGAGAACCGTATGCGACTGCCGGTTGAAGTCGTACGCCGTGTGCGTGAAGCGGTGGGTGAAGAATTCATCATCATCTATCGCCTGTCGATGCTGGACCTGGTTGAAGGCGGCAGCGACTACGACGAGATTGTCACGCTCGGAAAGGCCATCGAAAAGGCCGGGGCCACAATCATCAACACCGGCATTGGCTGGCACGAGGCCCGTATTCCTACTATCGCCACCAAGGTACCGCGCGCGGCATTTACCTGGGTCACAGCCAAGTTCAGGGATGCGCTGTCCATCCCCGTGATCACTTCCAACCGCATCAATACCCCGGAAGTTGCTGAAGACGTACTGGCGCGAGGCGATGCCGACATGGTTTCCATGGCCCGCCCCTTCCTCGCCGATGCCGAGTTCGTCAACAAGGCCGCCGAGGGACGCGCCGACGAAATCAACACCTGCATCGGCTGTAACCAGGCCTGCCTGGACCACGTATTCAGTCTCAAGATGACCAGCTGCCTGGTTAACCCGCGCGCCTGCCACGAGACCGAACTGAACCTGCTGCCTGCAACCCAGGTCAAAAAGCTGGCGGTAGTCGGCGCCGGGCCCGCCGGCCTGGCATTCGCCAATGCGGCCGCGCAGCGCGGCCATGCGGTAACCCTGTTTGAGGCCGCCGACGAAATTGGCGGCCAGTTCAATATCGCCAAGCAAATCCCGGGCAAGGAAGAATTTTCCGAAACCCTGCGCTATTTCAAGCGTCAGCTGGAATTGAATGCTGTCGAGGTCAAGCTTGGTCATGCAGTTTCTGCCGAAGAACTCAACAGCGGTGACTTTGACGAGGTCATCATCGCTACTGGTATCACCCCGCGCATGCCGCAGATTCCCGGCATCGAGCACGAAAAAGTGCTGGGTTACCTGGACGTGCTGCGCGACAAGAAGCCGGTCGGAAACAGCGTCGCTGTCATCGGGGCCGGCGGTATCGGATTCGATGTGTCCGAGTACCTGACCCACAGCGGCGACAGCAGCACCAATATCGAAAGCTTTATGCGTGAATGGGGCGTGGACATGAGCCTGCAGGCCCGTGGCGGCATCGAGGGCATCACACCCCAGGTACCAGCGTCACCGCGTGAAGTCTTCCTGCTGCAGCGAAAAGTCAGCAAGGTTGGCGCCGGCCTCGGCAAGACTACCGGCTGGATTCACCGCAAGGGACTCGCCAACAAGGGCGTAAAGATGATCCCGGGCTGCGAGTACCTGAAGATCGACGATCAGGGCCTGCATGTGAAGATCGGTGATGAGGTACAGGTTCTGAACGTGGACAATATTGTTGTCTGCGCAGGACAGGATCCACGTCGCGAGCTGGTGGACAACCTGCAGAAGCCCCATCACCTGATCGGCGGCGCCGATGTGGCCGCCGAACTCGATGCCAAGCGCGCTATCGACCAAGGCACCCGTCTGGCGGCTGCTATTTAAGGCTACCCAGCCCAGTCCGCCCGGGCGATGCGATACAAAACGTTTCGCCTGGCCGGATTGCCCTCCGGGACCAGTGGGTGGTCAAAATCATCTGCCGGATCCCGGGCCATACCGAGCTTCACCATCACCCGTCGCGAGCGCTGATTCGCTAGTGAGGGTGGAGGCTCATTCATTGCCGAGTGAAATCTCCATGTAGTGATGGCTTACAAGCTCTCCATAAGCTGACCGGGGGCCGCCTTTGCGCGACCTTGATACCCGAAAGCCGATCGATTCGTAGAGCTCCCGGGCCCCGTGGTTGGTATCCGCTACGTCAAGCGCCGCTACCCCGTATCCGCTGGAGGTAACTTTCTTGAGGAGATGCTCAACCAGCAAGCGTCCAATACCGCGACCGCGGTATTCTGGCGCTATTGCCACATCGTATATGAGGCCCACGCCAGGCACGGGCGGCGCAATGACACGCTCTGTACGAAGCCCCCGCAAGATCACACCCGGGGCCCGGGCAAGCCCGTAAAAAGCAAAAATCCGGCGCAAAGCCGCAAACATAAACCGCCGATTCTGACCTGCTTCCTTCACTGCGCCGATACCGATGCAACGACCCTGGTATTCCACCACGCAATGATTGATATAGCTCCACTCAGAGCTCCGTAAACTGAATGCTTCACGCAGGAAATGCCTTGCTTCGTCATTCGACCGACAACAGAAGACATAATTGAACGCGGCGGGACCGGAGCTGTGTATCAGTGGGACGGCTTCGGATACGTCCTCGGGCGTGGCTGGCCTGAACTGGATGTCGAGCATATTTTCTTATTCTTATAATCTTAATTTCCCACCGCGGCATACCCTCATTCCGAGACTTTTCCACGCAGCGACTTGATATTCCCACGCCGAGTCTTCGAGTCCAGCCTGCGCCGCTGCGAGCCTTTCGTGGGTTTGGTCGCTACACGGGCTTTCTGTACCTGCCCTGCGGAAACGATAAGTTCGCGCAGGCGCTCGAGCGCATCTTCCCTATTTTTCTCCTGTGTACGAAACCGCTGCGCCTTGATAACCAGCTGCCCTTCCTTGCTTATGCGCTTGTCATTCGAAGCCAACAACCGGTCCTTGTAAAACGGTGGTAGCGAGGATTTCTGGATATCGAAACGCAGGTGAATTGCGGAGGAGACCTTGTTGACGTTCTGGCCGCCCGCCCCCTGCGCCCGGATTGCACTGAGTTCAATTTCATCCAGTGGCAGGGAAACGTTGTTGGATATCCGCAGGGACGGACTGCTATCGGCCATACGCTGTTTTCTAAACCGGTTTTGTTAGGGAGTCGGAGCCCTCAGGCAATCAGCTTGCGGATATGATCCGCTGCATACCTGCCCCAGTGCTCGTAAGCCAGTGCACCGGGGTGGAATCCGTCCTCGGCAAGGAAGGTCGGGTCCGCGGGAAATTCCGGCGACAGTACCGAGCAGAATGATACTTGCTGCGCATGATCGTGCAACAACTGGTTGAATACCTGCGCCCTGAGGCTCAACCACCAGCGCAGCGGCTGTGGCAATACCGGGAAGAACTCTACCGGCGGCAGGGCAGACAAGACCACGTGAGAGATCTGGTACTTCTCCGCAAAGGTTCGTGCGAGCGCGCGGTGATTATCTACCCATTCCAGCGGTGTGGTACCGCGGGTGGCGTCATTGACACCAATTGAAACCAGGGCCACATCGAATGACTCTGCTTCGGCATCGTTATCAAGCAGCTCAAGCAGGCCGCGGGAGGTACGCCCCGTTTCCGCCAGCACCCTCCAGTACACCCGATAGGAATGTTTCAGACAGTCAGTGAGGCGGCCGGCCAGGGCCTCGGCCTGGGTCTGCACACCAACGCCGGCGGCGGCTGAATCACCCGCAATCAGGATCCTCAGGGGACTACCATAGCCCTCCTCCCCACAACGCGCACCAGCCGCCTCCGGCAGGTTCGGGCAAACCGTGCGTACATAAGCCCCCTGAGCCAGGCATACTGGCGACAACAGCTTCGACGTAATGCTGTGTATCACTCAAACCCTCCGTCGAATCCCGCGTGCCGCCGACGGATTGGCGGCACCTCAGTGACACAGTTCAGGTCTGAGTATAGTTAGGGCGGCCAGGGAATTGCCGGCCTTAAGAGGCGCCGTTAACTGAGGATTCTCAAGGCGATATAAGGCGCAATATTCAGCACAATGATTGCGATCTTGTACTGGGCGATATATTGAAAATATGCGCGCCCCAGATCTTTTTCATCCAGTCCGAACAAGCGCCCATGAAACTTCGAAATAAAACCGCGCATGCAAATGACGGCGATCGTACTCAACACCAATATTGCAATATTGATAACGGTGGTCCAACCGAGCACCGCCCTGATCATTTCCATATCCATATTCTGGCCAACCTGCTGTTTATTAAAATTCAGAGATTATTAAAACAATCAAAAAAACTAAACTACCGGCAGGCATGTCGCAAGGGTCAATCCTGCAACATACCTTCCGGTTGTCTGGGCATAACCCCCTAGGCTGCATGCTCTGCAAGTGCTGCCCCACCGGCAAGACCCAAATCCTCCGCTTCCGAGATCAGATGCGGCCGGCTCAGCTTTCCGGAAACCGAATATATGCCCGCAGCCGCAAGCGTCAACACCGCAGTTGTCCCGAACAATACCGGCCCACCCCACGCGTCGAGCACCAGCCCTCCAACAATGGGCGCCAGCGCCCAGCCAAACGCATAAAAAGACGCAGCCCCGAAGTACGCACCCCGCATATGGTCCGGTGCAAGCCGGTCAACCTGCACGCTCATCGTGGGGAACAGCAGCGTCTCCGCAACGCTCAATAGAAATGTCGCACCCATCCATCCGGCAATGAATTGTGGTGGATTAAGCGCGTACCAGAGCTGCGAAAGCGCGAGCAACGCGAGGCCACAATAGATCCGATAGTTGAGCGGCCAGCCGGCAGTCAGGCGCAACAGTGGAAACTGCAGCGTGATAATCGTTAAACCATTGATCAGGATCAAGCTGGAAACAAGCCCCACCAGCTCTTCTACTCCTTCTCGCGTCAGGTACTGCACCAGGGAGGAATCCATATGTGCATATACAAACAACGTCAGGATGTTTGCCAGGATAATCGCAAGAAACAGATGGTCCCTGCGCAATACAGACAAGGTGGTCCGCATTCCCGAGGACTCTTGCCGGGCGCGGCGCACACGCAGCTCCCGGAACACTACCATCAATACGATATTCAGCGCGATATAGGACGCGGCTGTAAGGCCGAAAGTTAACTGCTGGGCGGTCAACCCCGCCCAGAGGCCAATGGCCGGGCCAATAGCGGCAGCGATATTGATAATAAAATAACGCAACTGCAGTGCCAGCTCACGGGCGTGGCGCTCACGCACAAGGTCCCCTATCAGGGCGGACGCCGGCCCCTCCCAGATAGCGCGCCCTATGGAACACAGTGTCATTGCGATAACGAAGTCCTGTAACGACTCCGCCAACATCAGCATCACGAAAGCGCCCGCGTTCAGCCAGCCGCCAGCGAGCAACATCCGCTTGCGCCCGTAGCGATCAGACAGTGCACTGACATAAAAGCCCAGCAGGGATGCACCCACTGCCGTTGCCGTCAGAATCAGGCCGATTTCTGCAGCGCCCAACCCGAACTTGCGGTACAGAAGGATGGACAGGAACGGCCACACCATAAAATAGGTACCGCGACAGAAAAAACTGCCTGCCATGATGATCCAGACCACCGGCGAAAATCCGCGAATCTGTGCCCTCCAGTTGTCTTTCATTGCATATCCCTCGCATCCCTGCCGACCCACCGGCAAAAAAAAACCCGGAAGTCGCCTTCCGGGTTTTCTTTTGGAAGGCTGACACCTTCCAGAAAAATTAATTCAGGTATCAATCAAAATGGTCATGCTTCTCCATGACAACAGAAATCGCACGCAGCACAGAGACGACGCCGCGACACGAAACCAGCTGTAGTTTTCGTGCAGGAGTTGCGCTGTTTGCAGATTGCGATCGGTACATGATCGTGATTACCTGTTAGATTGAATAAATAGCAATCTAATGCGCCCCACAGAGGATTGCAAGAGGCTATACAAAAAAACTGGGATCCGTCGGAGAGTTTATGATTTACCTGGTACGCCATGGAGCTGCCTCGGCGAAATATGGAAGCGAAGCCGACCCCGGCCTTGGCAATGAAGGCCTTAGGCAAGCCGAGGCACTTGCAGAAAACTGGTCACTGGGCGGGCCCTACCCGATTTACAGCAGTCCCAAGTGCCGAGCACAGGAGACTGCGGCCCCGCTGGCACGGGTGTGGGCGCAAACCCCGATCATCAGCAACGCAGTGCGGGAAATCCCCGCGCCCAGCGGAACCCCGCTGGAGGGCCGCCCGGCGTGGATCGAGCAGATCATGAAACAGGCTTGGCACGAGCTCGGCGATGAGCAGCAGGAGTGGAAAGCGGGCATCATGGATTTCTTACAGAAACTCGATGGCGACGCGGTAATTTTCACTCACCTGATGGTGATTAATGCCGTGGTCGCACATTTGGAAGGCAAGACAGAGGTGATCCAGTTTCGGCCGGATTACACCTCCATTACTGAAATCGAGAACAGCCGCGGCGCGCTGCGGCTGCACTCACTGGGCCGCCAGAAACGCGGCCAGGTGCTTTGATCTTGAGCGGCAGGAAAGGGCTGGCTTACGCCAGTCCCTTGCTCACTACTTCATAAAGGTCCTTGGACAGGTTACCAGCGGCCATTACCCGTGCCAGGGATGCGTGCATGAACTCCTGCATGGGTGACTGGTATTTCCGCCAGCGGGTAATCGGTGTGACCAGCCTGGCGGCGATCTGGGGATTGACCTTGTCCAGGCGAATCACAAAATCCGCAAGAAAATCAAAGCCTTCCCCCTCGCCAGCATGGAACTGGGTAAAGTTACGCATTGCGAATGCGCCCACCACTGAACGTACCTTGTTCGGCGAAGTCAGCTCGAATGCAGGGTGCTCCAGCAGGTCCCGCACTCGCTGCAGGGTGCCGAATCGGGCACTACCCGCCTGAATTGCCAGCCACTGGTCGAACACAAGGGGATCTTCCTGCCATTTTTCGTAAAATGCATCCAGTGCGCTGCGGGACAGTACCTCATCGCCGCTATTGACCAGCGCTGCCAGCGCTGCCGCACAATCTGTCATATTGCCTGATTGCGCGAACTGCTTGTTTGCCAGCGTGCGGTACTCCGGCTTTTGCAGCAGGACAAGGTACGCAAGACAGGTATTCTTAAGGCTACGCTCTGCGATATCGGCGGATGATGGACTGTACGGCTTTTCCACATCGAGCCTTGTGTACCAGTTGGAAAGCTGCGGCTCCAGCGCTTCGGCCAGCGCCTGCTTCAAAAAGCTTCTGGCCGCGATAATGGCCTCGGCATCAATGGCATCGGAAGACTCCGCAATAATCTGCTCGGCTGGCAGTTCCAGCATCTTTGCACGCACGGCTAGATCCAGGTCGTCAGCCTCCAGCACTGCGCGGTATGCATCGGCCAGGCGTGTGTCCAGCACCAACTGTTCTCCAGCCCGGTAGGCTGCCTGCAGGTCCTCCAGCACCAGCAGCGCCAGCCGCTGCCCCGCGTCCCAGCGATTGAACCCGTCACTGTCATGGCTCATCAGGAAAGCCAGCTGTTCCGCAGAGTAGTCATAACGCAACTTCACCGGCGCCGAAAAACCCCGTAGCAGAGATGGCAACGGACGCTCACCAACCCCATCAAAGGAGAAAGTCTGCTCCGTTTGCGTAACATCGAGCACCAGTTGCGTATCGCCCTGCGCATTGAGGGGAATGTCCTTGCCGGCACTGTCGAGCAGCCCGATGGCGAAAGGAATATGGAAGGGCTGCTTCTCCTTCTGCCCGGGTGTTGGTGGACAGGATTGTTTCACATGCAAATGGTATTCGGACTTCTGCTCATCGAAACTGTCACTGACCTCCAGTAGCGGGGTACCGGCCTGGTTATACCAGTTGCGGAACTGCTCCAGGTCTTTACCGCTGGCCTCTTCCATGGCGGCCACGAAATCCTCACAGGTCGCTGCCTGCCCATCATGGCGATCAAAATAAAGGTCGGAGCCCTTGCGGAATGCTTCCTTGCCGACGATGTTATGGATCATCCGCACCACTTCCGCACCCTTTTCATAAACGGTCAGGGTGTAGAAGTTGGAAATCTCCATATAGGATTCCGGCCGGATGGGATGCGCCATGGGACCCGCATCCTCGGCAAACTGCGATGCGCGTAGCAGCACCACGTCCTCAATCCGCTTGACCGCAGCAGAGTTCATATCTGCGGAAAATTCGGCATCGCGGAATACCGTAAAACCTTCCTTGAGGCTGAGCTGGAACCAGTCCCTGCAGGTAACCCGGTTACCGGACCAGTTGTGGAAATACTCGTGCCCGACAATCGCCTCGATTCTCTGGAATGCCGCATCTGTGGCGGTTTCCGGGCTGGCCAGCACACAGGAGGAATTAAAGATATTGAGGCCCTTGTTTTCCATCGCCCCCATATTGAAGTGATCGACCGCAACGATCATAAAAATATCCAGGTCGTACTCCCGCCCGTACACTTCCTCGTCCCAGCGCATGCTGTGCTTGAGCGAACGCATGGCATGGTCGCACTTGTGGATATTACGCGGCTCGGTAAACAGCTGCAGTTTGACCTCACGCCCGTTCTTGGTGGTGAAGGTTTCATCGACGTGCTCCAGATCCCCGGCAACAAGCGCAAACAGGTAGGAGGGTTTCGGAAACGGGTCCTGCCAGGTAACGAAGTGGCGATCATTGTCCAGTTCGCCGCGTTCAATATCGTTGCCGTTGGAAAGCAATACCGGGTAGCTCCTGGGCGCGATCACCTTGGTTGTGAACCGGGACATGACATCCGGGCGGTCGGGATAGAAGGTGATTTTGCGAAAGCCCTCTGCCTCACACTGGGTACAGTACATGCCATTGGAAAGGTAGAGCCCCTCCAGTGAGGTGTTGGACTCCGGCTTTATTCGCGTCAGGATCTGCAGTTCAAAGGCAGGCCTGGAAACCGGCAGCTCCAGGCTTTCGTCGTAAAGCACATACTCGTCGGCCGACAACGACTGCCCGTCTATCGCCACCGAAACCAGTTCCAGCTCGACGCCATCAAGTACCAGTTTCGGCAGGTCGTTGCCCTGATCAAGGTTGCGCCGCACCTTCAGGCGGGACTCAACCAGAGTAGCATCGGGTTGCAGGTCGAATGTGAGGTGGGTCTCGTCAATCCAGTAATCCGGCGCGCGGTAATCCTTCAGGTAGATGGTACGTGGCTGTGCATCTTTCATCGCGTTGACTCCTGGCCGGCAACCACCCGGGCTGCTGTTACTGACTTGTTTGAGAGGACAGGGCTTTCGTACACCTCGGCTTCCTTACGAGCGGCCTCTACCAGCGCACGAACATCGGCAAGCAGCTGCGCAGCTTCGTAGACGATGCCGTCCTTGATGGTGTACTTGACCGAACCCACGCGCACCGGTTCATTACTATCGTTGAGTTTCAGGTGGCCAGTACCATACAGCACCTTGAAATTATGTAGCGGGTTTTCAGGCACAACGATCAGGTCGGCAAGCTTGCCTTCCCGCACGGAGCCAAGCTCATGCTCTCGCCCCAGTGCCTCAGCACCATGGATGGTGGCCGCCCGGATGACTTCCAGCGGGTGAAAACCGGCTTCCTGCAACAATTCCAGCTCACGGATATAACCGAACCCGTACACCTTGTAGATGTAACCGGAGTCCGAGCCCACTGTTACGCGACCGCCATGGTTCTTGTAATCATTCACAAACGTCATCCAGCGGCTGAAGTTGTCCCGCCAGGCAATTTCGTCCGCCGTGGTCCAGTCAAACCAGTAGCTGCCGTGCGCGTTGCGGCTAGGCTGGAAGAATTTCCAAAGGCTTGGCAGTGTGTAATCGTCATGCCATTCCGCACGGCGCTCGCGCATCCAGTCCCGGCTTGCCTCATAGATCGTAAAGGTTGGGTCCAGGGTGAAGTCCAGCTCAATCAACTCGTCGCGGACGCGATTCCACTTTTCGCTTCCAGGTGCGGCGGCCTGTGCCCACAACCGGCCCGCTTCACCGAAACGATCCTGCTCATCGTTGTAGTTGTAGTCTGCGGGATATTTCTGGATGGGCCCGTTTTCAAACAAGGCCTCGGGCAAGCCATACCAGTGCTCCATACTGGTGAGCCCCATGCGCGCTGAATCCAGGGCGTTCAGGTGGGCCACGTCCAGCTGCGCATGGTGCATAGTAGTGCCCATGCCTCGCTTACCGGCCTCTTCGATGGCGGCGCGAATGATATCCGGGTGCGCCCCGAAAAACTTGATTCCCTCACCGCCCTGTTTGTGGGTGCGCTTTACCCAGTCGCGCGCCTCCTCGGCGGAATTGATTGGCTGGGGGTAGCCCATACCAAATCCCACGTAAGGCACGAGTCGCGGCGCGGCAATGGCATTTTCCTCACTGCGTCGCTTGTGCTTCAGGGTCCAGTCGAGACCATTGAAACTGCCTGGCTCACGCACCGTCGTTACACCGTGGGCAAGCCAGAGCTTGAACACATACTCCGCCGGCGTACCCTGCTCCTTTCCACCAATGTGCCCATGCATATCAATCAGGCCCGGCAGAATGTACATGCCCGCCACGTCGATTTCACGATCCCCGGCCTCCGCTTTTGGCCGTTTTTCCGCCAGGATCGGCATACCGGGGTTGCCGACGCTCTGGATGCGGGTAATGCGGTTACCCTCGATGACGATATCCACGGGTCCACGCGGCGGTGCGCCCTCGCCATTGATCAGGGTACCGCCACGCAGAATCAGGCGCTGGAACGGGCCTTCACCACGCTCGCGATCAGGCGCATCCGGAATGGCAGCCACTGCATGGGAAGCCAGCAGGGAACCTATCGAACAGAAAACAGCCATGCAAAGCGTGGCCAGGCGGTGACAGGGGTTCACTCTCACATCGTTATCCTTTTTTGATCGGGCAGGTCGACGGGGCCGGTGCTCAATGGCACGACAGGAAAAGCACTCCGCCGGCAATGAACGCAGGATACCGATTCCCGCTCCACCGTGCCAACGCCAGACCCGGGAACTGACGCACCTGCATGCTGCCAGGGCCGCTCAATCAATAGCCCGCCGCACAGCCGTCCTTGCGTGATTCGGAGGCGCCGGAATAGACGCCGTTGTCGTTGCGCATGATGGCCTGATAGCCACCAAAGTCGCCGCGCGCGTATCTCAACCGATGCCCCATATCGGCAAGCCGGGTTCGGGTAGAGGGTGAATACCCCCTTTCCAGGCTGAGGCTGCCGCCATCCGCCATCAATTCTCCGGTAGGCTCGCTCGAACCATTGTGCAGGATCCTGGCGGCATCCCCGGCCTCCTGCAGGTTCATTCCGTAGTCCACCAGGTTGATCACGACCTGCGCGTGCATCTGCGGCTGTGCGGCGCCCCCCATAACTCCAAAACTGACCCAGGGCCGGCCGCCACGCGTGATGAACGCGGGAATAATCGTGTGAAACGGGCGTTTGCCCGGGGCGTATACATTGGGGTGGTTGTCCGCAAGACTGAACATTTCACCGCGGTTCTGCAGGCAGAAGCCCAGACCCGGCGGCGTCATGCCTGATCCCATGCCGCGGTAGTTACTCTGGATCAGGGAAACCATATTGCCCTGTTCATCGGCAGTGGTGAGATACACGGTGTCACCCCGCCCGAGTGCCGGGTTGCCGGAGGCGACACGGTCCGCGGCCCGCAGCGGGTCAATCAGTGATCGCCGCTGCCCGGCGTATTCCCTGGAAATCAATGCATCTACCGGGACATCGGCGAAATCCGGGTCAGCATAGAAACGCGCGCGATCTTCGAACGCCAGCTTCTTGGCCTCGGTAAACAGG
Organism: Biformimicrobium ophioploci; assembly: GCF_030270605.1. Lineage (GTDB taxonomy): Bacteria > Pseudomonadota > Gammaproteobacteria > Pseudomonadales > Cellvibrionaceae > Biformimicrobium > Biformimicrobium ophioploci. Next base: position 628,572 of record NZ_BSYJ01000002.1, on the reverse strand, counting down.
TGGACAAAATCCGCCCCGAAGCGATCGAGCTGCGCCAGCTCGTAGCCCTCGAGAATGTTCAGTATCTGCAGTGCGGCAATACCCTGCCCGTTGGGTGGCAGTTCCCAGACTTCACAGCCGCGATAACTGGTGCTGACAGGCTGCACCCAGTCAGAATGGTGTGAAGCCAGGTCCTCGACGGTGAGGAATCCACCATTTTCATTCAGGTACGAAGCGATCGTGCGAGCAATGTCACCGGTATAGAACGCATCGCGGCCGCCATCCGCGATGGCGCGGTAGGTTTCCGAAAGCGCGGGATTGCGGAAAATATCGCCCTCTTCCGGTGCGGCACCGCCGGGCGCGAACACCTCGAGAAAACCCGGGAATTCGGCCAGCGCCTTGATATTTTCCGCCCATTCATGCGCGATCAACTGGGTTACCGGAAAGCCGGACTTTCCGTATTCAATCGCAGGCGCGAACAGGTCGGCAAAGGGCAGCCGGCCGAACCGACTATGCAAGGTGCACCAGCCGTCGACCGCGCCCGGCACCGATACACTCAACGGGCCACGCTCGGGCATGCGTGTGATGCCACGCTCACGCAGCGCTTCGAGCGACAGGCCCCGAGGAGAACGTCCTGAGGCATTCAACCCCACCAACGCCTTCTCCGAAGCATCCCAGACCAGAGCAAAAAGGTCCCCACCTACACCGCATCCGGTCGGCTCGACCAGCCCCAGCAATGCATTGGCTGCAATCGCCGCATCCATGGCACTTCCGCCCCGCCTGAGCATATCCAGCGCCACTTGCGTCGCCAGCGGCTGGCTGGTTGCGGCCATACCCCGGCGCCCGAGCACCATCGAGCGGCTCGCAAATTCTGCCCCACAAACCCGGTCAAACCCCATAGCCTTCCCTTAATTTATGTAAATAGGCGCCTGCAGCGCCGGCGGATCGTTTATTCTTCCTGTATCCGGATGGACTTGCATGCCAGCTGCGCCCGCAGAGTGAGCGATTCGATCCGCATCAAGGTCATAATTGACAGTGCCTTAAATAAACTACATCCGTTGAATTATGTCGATGCGTCGCATTGCCCTGTCGCTTTTCGCTTTAATAACAATGTTGATTATTGTTATCAGCGCACTCTGGATCGCGCGACACAGCTGGCTGCAACCCGCAGCCAACCACTGGCTGCAGAAGCACGGCATCGAACTCACCCATGTTGGGGACACACGGATCGGAGCGCAAGCCACTCACATTGGCTCCGCTGAAGTAACGCTTCGCAACCTCTATCGCCTACGCCTTTCAGGCATCAATATCGACAATGCCGGCCTGTGGGCCGCAGCGCCTCACTACACAATCCGCATCCGGCACACCGCCGTTGAAGAGGTACACGGGCAGACACCAGTGCAGGCCCCCGCGACACAGGATTCGAAGCTGTTACCGGCGCTGCCGGTTACGGACCTGCTCAAGGCTCTGGGCAGTGTGCCGCAGTTATCGCTGGCCATTGAATCACTGAGTTTGCCCGGTATCCGGGACCATGTCTCGGCAACACTACTGCGTGATACGCAACAGCAGAATTACCAGCTGGCGGTAACCCACCCGCTGCATCAACTGTCCGTCGATCTCGATCTCGGCGCCGACCAACGCGAGGGCCTGCTGGCAAGCGTCCGCTTTCACCCCTCAGAGCCAGGCGACAAACCCACACTGCACACAACGCTTGAGCTCCAGAAACAAAAGCGGGACTGGATCGCCGAGCTGCGCGGCGGGGCCAGTCCAACAGCAAGAATCAGTGCGGGCAGATGGCGCCTGAGCGGCCACACGATTTTCTCTGCGCACTGGCGATTTACCGACAACCTGACTGACCTCAGTGCAATACGCGCACTGCAGGCTTCCGTCGCCGCCAAGCCGCTACAGGCCACCAATGCCGACACTGGCAAGACTTTCACCATCACCAGCGCGGGCCCTGTCACCCTGCGCCAGTTGGGCCAGCTGTCACTCGAAAGCCCGTTCAATATCGAACTGGCTACGGTCGGCCCTCAGGCGATTGCATTGCCTGCCGCGGACACCGGCAATCAACCATGGCCGGATGCCATAAGACAGATAGGCCTCACTGCGCCCACCCGCATTGACCTGGCCCTGCCTCAACCGGCAAAGATTACTGCCAGCTTCAGCACTGGCATTACAGAAATCATCGCACCGTCTACCAGCGTTTCACTGACCGGTTCCAGTTCGGGGTCCGATTCGGAACAGCTCCTCGAAATAGACACCGGCGAAGTTGCATGCCATCCGATGTCACGGCAATGCCGTGTGCAGGATGTAGAACTCCCGATCGACTGGCTGACATTGCCAAACCTCGAATTAACTGACGGAAAACTGCAGGTACGGGAATTACGGGTAGAGGGTGATGTGGCGCATATCGATTTCAGTAGCCGTGCGCTGAGCGCAAGATCCCATGGGAAAACCATTACCGCCCCAGAAGTCAACGGCTCCATACGCCTCGCCGGGGATCAATTGCACGGGCAACTGAACCTGAGTGTCGCCCAGCATGCGCGCCTCAAAATCGAGGGTACACATTCACTGGAAAAGCATGTGGGCGAGGTAACATTCGCCGTTCCGTCCATAGAGTTTTCAGAAAAACAATCACTCGCCAACCTGGTCAAAGGCCTGCCCGTTAATCTTCTACATGGCACTCTCTCCGGCAAGGGGGCTGTCGACTGGAGCCCGCACACACTGAAAGCGACGCTGGATCTGGACGCATCGCAGCTCGCGATTACACACCGCGACAGTTTCGCAACAGGGCTCAGCACCAGCGGTCGGATCGAGTATGACGGTTCTGCCGGAGCCGTTCGCTATGCGCTGCCACTTACGATCAAAAAATTCGACCCGGGTATCCCGATTGAAAATATTAAAATGCGGGTCGTCGCAAGAGGAAGTAATAAATTACCCCGTATCGAACAATTCGGGGCCAGGCTTCTCGACGGCGACGTCAGCGCACCGCTTCTTGTGCCGGGTGATGAAGGAGTCTTCCCCGTGACTGTCAACGGACTGCGCCTCGGGGCACTCGGGGATGCTCTGGCGATGAAAGGACTCTCCATGACGGGAACAGTCGACCTGCAACTACCCCTCAGCTTTACCGATGGCGGCGTGATCGTCGAGGATGGCAAGCTGCGCAGCCACGCGCCCGGCGGTGAACTGCGTTACTATGGCGCCTTCTCGCCGGGGACGCTGGCAAGCAACGCGCAACTGGCCTTGCTTGCCGGAGCGCTGGAGGATTACCACTTCCGGGAGCTGACGGGCAGCATCGACTACCCCACATCAGGTGACCTCAGGCTCGGGCTGCGGCTCGTCGGGAAAAGCGCCTCACTGGATAAAAATCGCGACTTGATCCTTAACCTGAATGTGGAGAACAACATTCTGCAGATGTTGCGATCACTACAGGCCAGCCGCGATCTGACGGAATCGCTGGAAGACAGCCTGCGATAGAGGCAGGTTCAGGCACGATTCAGAAACAATAACCTAATCTTTAACTGGTCATGGCTACGGCCAGCCTGCCCGTGTAAAGGCGGGTCGAGCAAAGGGAGAGAGTGATGAAATCAAACGCCTTGCTGGCGCTGTTGTTAGCGGCTGGCATCACCGCCGGCTGTACACCGACGGTTGCGGTCCAGGCCCCGAGCGAGCCGATAACCGTCAACCTGAACGTCAAGATTGAGCACGAAATCCGTGTCAAGGTAGACCGCGAACTCGAAGAACTCATCTCTGACGAAGACGATATTTTCTAGGAGGGAATCATGAAGAAATTTCAGGGAGCGCTATTGATCCTGTGCCTTGCCCTGTCACTGCCCGCGGTGGCGCTGACACTCAAGGACGCCCAGGCCCAGGGACTGGTCGGTGAGGCCAACAGTGGCTACATCGCCGTCATTCGTGCCGAGGAAGGGGTGGATAAACTGGTGGCGAAGGTCAACCACGCCCGGCGCAAGAAATATGCGGAGATCGCCAAGCGCAACAACATTTCCGTCGAACAGGTTGCTGCCCGTGCAGCAGAGAAACTCGAAGCACGCCTGCAGAAAGGCCAGTACTATGAGAACGCACAGGGCAACTGGGTGCGGAAATAGAATCGGGGCGCAAACAGCTTGAACGAAAAAGCCCGCAAAATGCGGGCTTTCATCCGGTAAACGCGTTTGCGTATCCGACAGTGCTACATATTGGCAAACAGCGAGTGGCTATCCAGCCCCTGCTTTTCCATCATCTCGCGCAGGCGCTTCAGCGCATCCACCTGGATCTGGCGCACCCGCTCGCGAGTCAGGCCGATTTCCCGGCCAACTTCTTCCAGGGTACTGGCTTCAAAGCCACGCAGACCAAACCGACGGCTTACCACTTCGCGCTGTTTTTCCGGCAACTCGGTCAACCAGCGGTCAATGCTGTCGAACAGGTCAGAGTCCTGCAAAAGCTCGGCCGGGTCTGACACTTGCTGGTCCGGGATGGTATCCACCAGCGTCTTTTCCGAAGTCGGCCCGATCGGGGTATCCACTGAGGTCACCCGCTCGTTCAGACCGAGCATACGCTCAACGTCTTCAACAGGTTTCTCCAGCAGGTTGGCGATTTCTTCAGGGCTCGGCTCATGGTCCAGCTTCTGGGCCAGCTCGCGCGCTGCTCGCAGGTAAACATTGAGCTCCTTGACCACGTGAATGGGCAGCCGGATCGTGCGGGTCTGGTTCATGATGGCCCGCTCGATGGTCTGACGAATCCACCAGGTTGCATAGGTCGAGAAGCGGAACCCTCGCTCAGGATCAAACTTCTCCACCGCCCGGATCAGGCCGAGATTGCCTTCCTCGATCAGGTCCAGCAGCGCAAGGCCGCGACTGACGTAACGTCGTGCAATCTTGACCACCAGGCGAAGGTTACTCTCGATCATCCGCTTGCGCGCTGCACCATCGCCGCGCAATGCCTTGCGCGCATAGTAGACCTCTTCCTCCGCCGACAGCAGCGGTGAAAATCCGATCTCATTCAGGTAGAGCTGGGTAGCGTCCAGCGATTTTGCGAATCGTCCGTTACCATCATCCAGAATCCGCTTGGATTTGCTGGCATCACGGTTGGTACTGATAGTGGTACTTATCGAACGTACCTTGGTACTTTTCTTGCGTTTCTGTTTTGGCTTGGCGGGAGCTTCGGAACCAGTCTCTGGTGCCTCGGCCCGGTTGGTTACATTCTCTTTTTCTGCAGATAAATCCTGCTGCTGTTGCGCTTCCATATCCCCAACTCCTCGTAACTCCGACTGCATTTAATCAATGCTCACGAAGCAAGTTCGTTGTTGCTCTATCCCGAACCTTGCTGGATACAGGGGACTTCATGTCTCCCTACCACACGTACCTGCAACGACGGAATCAAAATCCATTTATTATTTGCGCAGTAAAACTGTTGGCACTGCTGGCCGAATATTTAATCCGAACGCCTAGCGCGGTCTCAGGTATGCCATAGGGTCAACCGGATTGCCATTATGGCGGATTTCAAAGTGCAGTTTATTGCGGTCTGTGCCACTTGAGCCCAACTCCGCAATTTTCTGGCCCGCTTTGATCCGCTCGCCCTCACCGACAAGTAACCTGTCGTTGTGGGCGTAAGCACTAAGGTATTCCTCGGTGTGCTTGATAATGAGCAGGTTGCCGTAGCCCCTGAGCGCACTGCCGGCGTAAATCACTGTGCCATCAGCCGCTGCCAAGACAGGTTCCCCCTTTTGTCCGGCGATATCAACACCCTTGTGTGGAGCACTGCCGCTACGGAACCTGCTCAGAATTCGGCCGTTACTCGGCCAGTGCCAGGTAATGGCATGCTTGGCGGTGGGCGCGGGCGGCGGGGATTTCTTCTTCGGTGTTAAATATTTTAAGCGCTTATTTGCGGACGCAGTCCGCTTGACCGCAGACGGGGCGCGCTTGGCCGACGCGCGCAGTGCGCTGCCGGATGACGGGATGGAGGCCTGCGAAGCCGCCGCCTCACCGCGTAGGCGCAGCTTTTGTCCGGGGAAAATCTCGTAACTCCGGCCAATGCCATTAATGGCCGCGAGTTGCCTGTAATCTTTGCCATACCTCCAGGCTATGGAGTACAAAGTCTCCCCTTTTCCCACAATATGGTAGGAAATATTTCTCGGCGGTGGCGGTTCCAGGGATTCTGTTGGAGCAAGAGTACCGCTGCAGGCAGCCAGAGCCACAACCAAAAGGAGCAAGGTAAAAATCTTCACCGATTTACCGGTTTCGCAAGTTGCGAATCTGCACTGCCCCAAACTGCCCTGCCCCACTAAATGTGAAAGTTTTGTGAATTCTTTATTCTATTTTCCGATCAAAAAACCCGGTTTATCGGAAAATTGTATAACGAAAAGTAATCAGAATGCCTTTTAAAAGCCCGTCGGCACCCGCTTTTCCGATATTCCGTCCTGCCGCTGACGCATATGTGCTTCCGTGTGCGCCATCGGGACGCCAGTGTTAAACATTTTGCGAACCCGTTTGACCAGCGCTGTCATAACCCAGCTTTTCGATCAGTATCACCAGCGCGGCACCAACCAGCGCGGCCACACATGCGGCAACGAGGTAGGAAGGCTGCCCTGTTTCGGTAGCAAACACCCACGGCGGCACATTGCTCATCAGTTCAATCCGCGCGCCCTCGCCCTCTCCACCGCCAGCGCTTGCCAGCTTCCAGGGCCAGACGATTTTCAGGCTACCGATCAGGATGCCAACAAGAAACGCCAGCGTCACATTGTGAAAATGGTGCAGCAGCCATACCAACACCCTGCTGAACAGCATCAGCCCGGTGATTGCACCGAGACCCACGAAGATCAGTTTGCCCAGATCGAAGTTGTGCACCGCTTCCAGCACATCGGGATAGAGCCCCACGATCAATAAGATGAACGCCCCGGAAATGCCGGGCAGGATCATCGCGCAAATCGCGATACATCCACCGAGAAAGAGGTTGAGGGGAGTTGGTGAGACCTCAGTCGGCCGCAGTTCGCTGACCGCGAATGCCAGCAGTAACCCCAGCACCAGCGCGACCCAGTCACGCCAGGCCCACTTGCCCATCTTGCGCGACAGCGGGAGCACAGACGCCAGGATCAACCCGAAAAAGAAGGCCCAGACGACGATCGGGTAGTGCTCGAGCCCCAGACTGATAACCTTGGCCAGGGTGAAAATGCTGAGGAGCACACCGGCAAACAGTGCCAGCAGGAAATTGCCATTGCACTGCTTCCAAGCAGCGGCAATGCCGTCGCTGAACAGGGTGCGAACGGTCTTGACCCCGAGGCTGCTGAGTGATTCCAGCAGCTCTTCATAGATCCCGGTGATAAAGGCGATGGTGCCCCCGGACACGCCGGGCACCACATCTGCCGCACCCATCGCAGCACCCTTCGCCGCGACCCCAAGATAATGCTTGTTCATATTAAGTGTCTTTTTATGTATCTATCGTGTCGCGCCGCTGTACGACCGTTCTCGGCCGTCGCACTGTCGGCGCTTACTGGCGCACAACACCAGCAACCAGGGGCACGAAACGCACCGGCTCCACCCGCTCCACTGTGAACTTATCACTGTCGCCCTCTCGCGTGACCACAGTAAGGTGCTGGATGTCGCTGCCGACGGGGATCACCAGCACGCCGTCCGGCGCCAACTGGCTCTTTAGTTCCGCGGGGATGGTTGCCGGTGCGGCGGCAGACAGGATGGCGTCGAACGGTGCTTCTTCTGCCCAGCCAAGGCTGCCATCGCTCAAGCGGAATTCCACCGAGCGCAACCCGAGCTCACCCAGCAGTTTTCTGGCTTTTAAGAGAAGGGGCTCAATGCGCTCCACGGAATACAGTTTTTCAACCAGTGGCGCCAGAATGGCGGTCTGGTAACCGGAACCTGTACCCACTTCCAGTACCTTGTCCAGGCGCTTGGCGCGCTGGATCAGCAGCTCCGTCATGCGGGCCACAATATAGGGCTGGGAAATGGTCTGGCCAAAGCCGATCGGAAGGGCGGTATCTTCGTAAGCCCTGATTGCCAGGGCCTCCTCAATAAAAAGGTGTCTGGGGGTATTTGCCATGACTTCCAGCACCCGCGCATCAGAGATGCCCTCGTCGGCGAGACGCTGTATCAGGCGGTTGCGTGTACGTTGCGAGGTCATTCCGACCCCTTCGACTCTCAGCCGATCCACGGCAAGTTCTCCATTACCAAGTGTTTTTATTATTGCCTGACGCTACCGAATCCCCAATTTGCCCGGCAGCGCTCCGTGACCGTGAGGTAGATCACGGGAACCATGGAACTATATCACCAATTGGCGGATTTAAGCCCCTGCCGCCCCAAGGTTATTGAGCTGTGCAAACTCGCCCAGCACAGCGGTCGCGAAGGCGCCCACCGGCAATGCAAATTCGAGTACCAGATCGTTGCCGTCCAGTTCAAAGCGAAAGCTGTGTGGCGACAGTACCAGCGAGCGGCGCTCCTGCTGCAAACCGGCATGCTCGAGCATATCTGCCCAGCCAGGCCAGCCTCCGATAACGGTTGCTTCCAGTTCCCCCTGGGCACCGGTTGCCAGGTTACGGCCACGCCCCCAGAGTGGGCCGCTCGGGCCGTCTTCGCACTCCCCCTCCAGCCGGTCGCGCCAGTTACCGGCACGCACACGCTCAGCCAGAACCTGATTGAAAAGCCAGCTGCGCGCTGCCGACAGCGCAAAGCCGCGCTTTTTCCGGTCACGAATCCGCCCGCCCTCCACCAGCTTCAGCGCCAGATCCAGGTTGTTGCCGCCACGGCCAAAGCGCTGTTCACCAAAATAATTGGGGATACCGGCAGATATTTCCTGCAGGCGGTTTTCAAGGCCCGCCAGCTCGCCGGTGAGGTTGCGCAGGCGAATCTTGAAACGGTTACCCTGGTGCTCACCCCGTCTCAGCTTGCGTGGCGCCCGTTGGGCCTGCAATATTTCCGCACCCTCGATCTGCCAGTCCTGCCATTTGGGGGTCTGCCGCTGCGCAAGCCAGATACTGAACCACTGTGTCGTTACTGCGTGGCGATCCTTGAGGCCGGCATAGCCAACATCCATCTCACGAACGCCAGCCGCCCTGGCCATTTCCGCCGCAACCCAGCCGGTATTTGCGCCGCGTTTGCGGACCTGCAGCCAAAGGTGTTCACCTTCCGTTTCCGCGGGTGGCAGCATGATTTCATCGACGCAAAAGTCTTCCGGCTCCGAGCGGAAGTCAGCAGTTACTAACGGGCCGTTCCAGCAGCGAGGCCAATCCAGGGGCCAGGAAGAGGAAGAAGCGGAAGTCGAATCAGATGCTGTCATGGTAAGCCCGAACCAGTACAGCCGCCTGGACTGCAATGCCTTCACCGCGGCCAGTGAAGCCGAGTTTCTCCGTGGTGGTCGCCTTTACGCTGACCTCGTCCACCGGTACACCCAGGTCCTCTGCAATATTTGCACGCATGGCATCAATATGGGGGGCCATCTTCGGCGCCTGTGCAATCACGGTAATATCGGCGTTAGCGAGCACATACCCCTTATCCCGGATCAGCCCATAAACATGGCGCAGCAGCACGCGGCTGTCGGCACCGGCGTACTGCGCATCGGTATCGGGAAAATGCCTGCCGATATCACCCAGTGCCAGCGCTCCGAGCAGCGCATCGGCAAGCGCATGCAACAGGACATCACCATCGGAGTGCGCGACCAGGCCCTGTGCAAACGGAATCCGCACACCACCGAGTGTGACGTGGTCTCCCGGGCCGAATGCATGCACGTCAAAGCCCTGCCCGATCCTGATCATTTGCCTGTCCTTAAATTGTTTCTTTTGTCTTGTGTTTGCCTGACCCAGGTCAGAAGGTACGCGTTCAGGACTGGCGCCGGGTTGCCAGAATGAATTCGGCAAGAGGCAGGTCTTCCGGCACCGTCACCTTGATATTGGTGCGGCTGCCCGGCACCAGGCGGGGGCTGAAGCCCGCAGCTTCCAATGCACTGGCTTCGTCGGTCACTGCCACTCCGTCCGCCAGTGCCTGCTCCAGCGCATGGCGCAACAATGCCACCGGCGCCCGCTGTGGCGTCTGCGCAAGCCAGATCCGGCTGCGGTCCAGGGTCCGCTCGATTTCGGTCTCGCCTGCACTGCGCACCTGTTTCACGGTGTCGCTGACCGGCAGCGCGAGGATTGCCCCATGCGGCGCCTCCCCGTCCATCAGGCGCTCCACATCCGCAACCGCGATACAGGGACGGGCTGCGTCATGCACCAGCACCTCAGCGCCCAGGGCGGCATGTTTTTCCAGATAGCGGAGGCCGGCGAGGACCGAGTCCGCGCGTTCGGCACCACCAGCTACACGATGTATGCGTGGGTCATTGGCTTCCGGCAGCGCTTCGAACCAGCAGTCTGCATCGGCGACACAGACGGCAATGCCGGCAATGCCGGGCCAGGAAAGGATATTTTCGAGGGTATGGGACAACAGCGGGTGGCCCGCCAGGGGCAGGTACTGTTTGGGGATCTCCCTTCCCATGCGCGCGCCTATGCCGGCTGCAGGCACCAGCACCCAGCGCTCTGTCTGCTGTTCGACAGTCACTCCGAATCTGCCTTATCGTCCACAAAGATAAACAGGGTTTCACCTTCCCGGATCATTCCCAGGTCGTGCCGTGCACGCGCCTCGATGCCCTGGGTGCCCTGCTTGAGGTTTAGCACTTCCTGCAGCAACTGGCGATTTTCAGCCACCAGCGCAGCATTCTTCTGCTGCTGCTGGGCAATTTCACGCTCCAGCCGGGAGACTTCCGCGAGGCTGCCCTCGCCCACCCAGAGGCGGTACTGGGTCGCGATCAGCATGACGGTCAGCAGTGCGATCAGCCATTTCATAGCGGGAAGGCGCAAATTATTGAAAGATAAGGGAAAGATACCGGAATGGGCGCGTGAGGAGAAGCGCGAAACGAGGCCCCCAAAATCAGGGCCCCGATCAACAGATGCCGATGGTATTAGGACTTGAATTCCGCGATGCCGCGGTACGGTGCACCGCCATCAAGCTCAGCTTCGATACGTAGCAGACGGTTGTACTTGGCTACGCGATCGGAGCGGCACAGGGAACCGGTCTTGATCTGGCCAGCCGCTGTGGCAACCGCCAGGTCCGCAATGGTGGTGTCCTCGGTCTCACCGGAACGGTGGGAAATCACCGCGGTGTAGCCGGCGTCCTTGGCCATCTGGATGGCATCCAGGGTCTCGGACAGGGAACCGATCTGGTTGAACTTGATCAGGATGGAGTTGCCCACACCCATTTCGATACCGCGCTTGAGGATGCTGGTGTTGGTTACGAACAGGTCGTCACCAACCAGCTGTACCTTGCTGCCGATTTTGTCGGTCAGGATCTTCCAGCCGCCCCAGTCGCTCTCATCCATGCCATCTTCGATGGAGATGATCGGGTACTTGTTGGACAGCTCCGCCAGGTAACTGGCAAAACCTTCACTGTCGAACTGCTTGCCTTCGCCGGACAGGTCGTAATTGCCGCCCTTGTAGAATTCGGAAGAAGCACAGTCCAGTGCCAGGGTGATGTCGTCGCCCAGCTTGTAGCCGGCTTTTTCAACCGCCTCGGCAATCACTTCCAGAGCCGCTTCGTTGGACGGCAGGTTCGGGGCGAAGCCACCTTCATCACCAACAGAGGTGCTGAGGCCGCGGTCGTGCAGGACCTTCTTCAGGGCGTGGAAAATTTCCGCACCCTGGCGCAGCGCTTCGGCAAAGGTCGGCGCCTTGACCGGCTGCACCATGAACTCCTGGATGTCGACATTGTTGTCCGCGTGCTCACCACCATTGAGGATGTTCATCATCGGCACCGGCATGGTGTACTGGCCAGCGGTGCCGTTCACTTCAGCGATGTGCTGGTACAGCGGCATTTTCTTGGCAACGGCAGCAGCCTTGGCCGCAGCCAGGGAAACCGCAAGAATCGCATTGGCGCCCAGCACAGATTTGTTTTCGGTACCGTCGGCATCGATCATGGTCTTGTCCAGTGCGCGCTGGTCGGTCGCATCCATACCGACGAGCAGCTCGGCGATGGTGGTGTTGATATTCTCAACGGCCTTCAGCACACCCTTGCCCAGATAGCGGGACTTGTCGCCGTCACGCAGTTCAAGTGCTTCGCGTGAGCCAGTGGACGCGCCAGACGGTGCACAGGCAGAACCGACTGCGCCGCACTCCAGAATCACGTCTGCATTGACAGTCGGGTTACCGCGACTGTCCATCACCTCAAAGGCTTTGATCGCAACGATTTTGCTCATTCACTGGCTCCTTAAAACCGAAAGTTGGGTGCCGCGCCGGAGATCACCGGCGGGCGGGTCTTGAGTGTAAGTGTTATTGGGTTTTATCTGTTTTTTCTATTTGGTGTCGAGGGGTTCGAGCCCCTTGACCAGGTCGTCCACCGCCTTCATCTGCGCGAGGAACGGCTCCAGCCTGTCCAGCGCCAGCGCACTGGGACCGTCGCACAGCGCCTTGTCCGGATTCGGGTGCGCCTCCAGGAACAGGCCGGCGATACCAATTGCGAGGCCGGCACGGCCCAGCTCGGTGACCTGTGCGCGACGGCCACCGGATGCCGCACCGGAAGGGTCGCGCATCTGCAGGGAGTGGGTCACATCGAAAATCAGCGGCGCGCCGCCGGTGGAGTCGATCATGGTACGGAAACCGAGCATGTCGACAACCAGGTTGTCATAGCCAAAACAGCTGCCGCGCTCACACAGGATTACCTGCTCGTTGCCACCCTCGGCGAACTTGGCGACGATATTCGCCATTTGCGGCGGGCTCATAAACTGCGGCTTCTTGATATTGATCACCGCGCCGGTCTTTGCCATCGCCGCAACCAGATCGGTCTGGCGGGCCAGGAAAGCCGGCAACTGGATAACGTCTACCACTTCAGCAACGGGTGCTGCCTGCTCTGGTTCGTGTACATCGGTAATCAGCGGCACATTGAAAGTGCGCTTGATTTCCTCAAAAATCCTCAGACCCTCTTCCATACCGGGACCGCGATAAGAATGAATCGAGGAGCGGTTGGCCTTGTCGAATGACGCCTTGAATACGTACGGAATGCCCAGCTTTTCCGTGACCTGTACGTAGTGCTCAGCAACCTGCATGGCAAGGTCGCGGGATTCCAGCACGTTCATGCCGCCGAACAGGGTCATCGGCCGATCGTTGGCGACATCCAGCGCGCCGACGCGAACGGTTTTCATTGTGCTCATGCCAATTCCTTCTCTGGCAACGGTCAGGCTACTGCGGCCCTGAACCGATTATTTGGATTCGCGATTGGCCAGCGCAGCCTTGACGAAACTTTCAAACAGCGGGTGACCGTCACGCGGTGTGGAAGTGAATTCCGGGTGGAACTGGCACGCCACAAACCAGGGGTGATCCGGCAGCTCCACCATTTCTACCAGCGCGTCGTCCGCGGACCAGCCGCCAATGCGCAGGCCGCCCTGCTGCAGGCGATCGACATAATTGTTGTTCACTTCGTAGCGGTGGCGGTGGCGCTCGACGATCACATCCTGGCCGTAGATTTCCTTCGCCTTGGAGTCGTTCGCCAGGCGACACTCCTGGCCGCCAAGACGCATGGTACCGCCAAGGTCCGATGATTCGTCGCGCTGCTCTGTCTTGCCTTCGGCATCCACCCACTCAGTGATCAGGGCCACTACCGGGTGCGGGGACTTGGTGTCGAACTCGGTGCTATTGGCTCCCTTGAGCCCCAGCACGTTGCGTGCAAACTCGATGATCACGGACTGCATGCCGAGGCAGATACCCAGGTACGGCACATTATTTTCACGCGCGTACTGCACCGCCATCAGCTTGCCTTCGAGGCCACGCTCGCCGAAACCGCCGGGTACCAGGATGGCATCGGCATCCTTGAGGATATCGATGCCCTTCTCTTCCACATCTTCGGAATTGATAAAATCGAAATTGACCCGGGTCTTGGTATGGATACCCGCGTGGGTCAGCGCCTCGATGAGGGACTTGTACGCATCCAGCAACTCCATGTACTTGCCAACCATGGCAATTTTCACTTCGTTGACCGGGTTCAGTTTGCCGTCGACAACGCGATCCCATTCGGACAGGTCCGGCTCCGGCACATCCAGCTGCAGCTTTTCAACAATAATGCGGTCGAGGCCATAGCTGTGCAGCAGGCGCGGGATGGAGTAGATGGTCTTGGCATCCGGCACCGGCACTACTGCGCGCTCTTCCACGTTAGTAAACAGCGCGATCTTGCGACGCGAGTCCGCATCGACCTCGCGCTCGGAGCGACACAGCAGCACGTCCGGCTGCAGGCCGATGGAGCGCAGCTCTTTCACGGAGTGCTGGGTGGGTTTGGTCTTGGTCTCACCGGCCGTATTCAGGTACGGCACATAGCTCAGGTGAATCAGCGCGGCGCGATTACTGCCCAGTTCCACTTTCAGCTGGCGCACCGCTTCCAGGAACGGCTGCGACTCGATATCACCTACGGTGCCGCCGATTTCCGCAATGGCCACATCGACATCGCGACCACCTTCCAGCACGCGGCGCTTGATCTCGTCGGTGATGTGCGGAATCACCTGCACGGTGCCGCCGAGGTAGTCGCCACGGCGTTCCTTGCGCAGCACGGTTTCATAGACGCGGCCGGTGGTGAAGTTGTTGCGCTTGGACATGCGCGTGCGCACGAAGCGCTCGTAGTGGCCGAGGTCCAGGTCCGTCTCGGCGCCGTCCTCGGTCACGTAGACCTCACCGTGCTGGAACGGGCTCATGGTGCCCGGATCAACGTTGATGTACGGATCCAGCTTGAGGATGGTGACCTTGAGGCCGCGGGCTTCCAGGATGGCCGCGAGAGAAGCGGAGGCGATACCTTTCCCCAAAGAGGAAACCACGCCACCAGTAACAAAGATATAGCGCGTCATTTAAGACCTTGCAGTTGAACCTAGTCGAATACCAATACGCAAAAGCCGGACCCGTCGGGGCCTGGCTCAGGCACTTCACAAAATGGGCTTCGCCGAAAGTCTAGCTAGCACAGCCGGCGATCAGAAATCAGACGACGGTACCCGGAAAAGGGTTTTCCGAGGCTCCGTAAGATGGGACGCCAGACTACCAGAAAGCGCCCGGTGACTCAATCTGGAGATGCTCCCTCCGGGGCGATTGGCAGCCAGCGGAAACGGCTGCGCCCCGCCACGCCGGTGACGAACAGGTCACCCACCGCCAGTAGCTCATCATCCCGATATACAAGGGGCACGCGATCCCGCAGCCAGGGCTCCAGGCCATACTCCTGCAACAGTTTTTTCAACTGCTGTGAGTGGCGCCGGCCCTCGGGTTTGGCCCTTTCCCCGCCCCTGCGCAACTGTACCCGGTAGTCCCCGGGCGGCCCCTGGCAATACAGTAGCCCGCCACCAGGCAATGGCAGGGGTGCCTGTCCGTCCCAGGGCACAGACCAGCCGGTATCCGACAAAGCCAACTCGGCCAACGGGGCCAGCAGGTAGATACGCCCGTCGTACCGCCGAAGTTCCAGAGTGCCGAGCGACACTCGCGGGCTGGCCTCTGCACCGGCCTCGCACAGCTGGCGCAGCGCTTCCTCCAGCCGAACTGTCTCCGGTGCTTTCTCGTCCTGCGCCTGCACCCAGTGACGAATCAGGTTCTTGCGTCGGGCCTGTGACAGACCGTCCCAGGAAGCAAAATCAATGCTGCTCCCCAGGTGCTCTGCTCGCTGTCCGCATGCCAATAGGTCCAGCTGCCCCAGTTCATCCAGCAGTACCGCAGCCTCCTGCTGGTGCGCTGCGGCCCGTGACAGCGCTCGTGCCACCGGCCAGCGGCCAGCCAGCAGCGGCATCACCCGCCGCCTCAGAAAATTGCGGTCCAGGCCCTCATCGGCGTTACTCTCGTCCTCAATCCAGCTGAGGCCAGATTGCCGCGCATAGGCTTCAAGTTCGTTTCGCGTGTACTCCAGCAATGGCCGGAGAACCCCAGTTTGCGCCAGTGCGCCCCCGCCCAGAGGTCTGGATCTGCGCATACCACCCAGGCCTTTAACGCCAGCACCGCGCAATAACCTGAACAACACGGTTTCTGCCTGATCGTCCGCGTGGTGGCCGAGCAGCAACAAATCTCCAGGCACCAGCGTTTCCGCAAATGCCCCATGACGTGCCTCACGCGCTGCCTGCTCAAGACCTCCCCCAGCCGGATTGACCGTCACCCGACGCGCCATAAATGGCACCCCCAGCATTTCCGCCTGGGCCGAGCAATGCGCCTGCCAGGCATCCGCATTCGGGGACAGTCCGTGATTGACATGAATGGCACGTACAGGCACACCGGCGGCCACCAGCAGGTGCAACAGCACGCTGGAATCCAGGCCTCCGCTGAAGGCCACCCAACGGGTGCCCTGAAACGGACTGGACAGGACCTCTGCCCGGACTTTTTCGGCACTGACATTCATTCGTACATGGTCTGGTATGCGCCGCCGGGGTGCAAGCCCGGCTACTCAAGGTTCAACTCAGGTGTTAAATTGTGCGTCACGACACAAAATGACAAAAACAATCCTAATAACAGTTCCTAGAGGTGCGCCAAATGGTCCAGCTTGTCGTCGATTCCGGGTGTGACCTGCCGGATGAATTCCTGCGCAAATTCAACATCCCTGTGCTGCCGCACACTGTGAGCTTCGGCAAGGAAGAATTCGGGGATCAACGCAACCCCGCGCAGATGTCCCACTTCTACACCATGTCGCTGGTGGACAGCTCTCACCAGATTGTGACGGGGCCTGCGCCGGAGCCGGAGATCGAGGCGATTCTGCAGCGCCTGCGCAAGACCGCTGACCGCGATATCGTGGTGCAGACCATCAACAGCACCAACAGCCCGACCTATGCCAACCTGCGCAAGGTAGCCAGCAAGATGAATGACGGGCAGGAATCCGCGCAAGTACACCCGGTAGACTCCCACACGCTGTTCTCCGGCCAGGGACTGCTCGCGCTCTACACCCTGTCACTGATCCAGAAGGGCTTCAGTGGCGAGGAAATCCGGGAAAAAGCGGAAACCTTCGGCCGCAAGACCTGGGGCTTTGCCGCGATAAAGGATGTCTATTACCTGCGCAAGCGCGCCCGTAGTAAGAACGAGGACAGTGTCGGCTGGCTCAAGGCCATGATGGCGCGCCTGTTCGACCTGCACCCGATCATCGGCATCCATCATGAACAGACCGCAGTACAGGCGACCACACGCGGATTCGACCAGTGCACGGAAAAGCTGTTCGATCTGGCGATCGAAAAGATCCAGCAGGGCAAGCTGATCCTGCCCGCAGTGGTGGTCAGTATTGCCGGCAAGCTTGAGGATATCGACAAGACACCGGGGTTCAGGCGCTTCGAGGCGGTTGCCCGGGAGCACAAGGTCAAGGTTTACAAATCCCTGATGAGCCTGTCCGGCGGCATCAACCTCGGCCCGGGCACTGTCGCCCTCGCGCTGGCAGAAGAGGACAAATAGCCCCCACCTTTCCCGCTCTCCCATAATGCCGGGCCACTGGCCCGGCATGCCCCTCCTATTTGGTACTTGCCCCGCACCACTTGTGCAGCAGACACGCCAACTTATGCACCAACCTGGTGCGCCACGGCTATACAAGAGCATTCTGGCGCCTGCGCGTTGCTAATATTCCTGCAATAACTGACGATCAGGGTGCGGGCAGGGAAGTCCGCGCAAAATCGGCCCGAATTCTGCATTAACAATTCCACAGGGCAACCGCGCACAGAGAAGCAAAGCTATCGAAACACACGGAGAGATACTTTCCATGCAGCATTCGCCGGAACCCGCATCGGAATTGGCGCAGGAATTGGCAGGACCACAACGCCTGGTATTTACCGACCTGGACGGTTCCCTGCTCGATCATCATACCTATCAGCACGATGCGGCCAGAGATGCACTCAAGGCACTGCAACAAAGGCACATTCCGGTCATTCCGGTGACCAGCAAAACCCGACCCGAGGTAGAAAAGCTCGCGCGTACTCTGCCATTTTCAGGCCCGATGATTGTCGAGAACGGCGCAGCTGTGCTGATCCCACAGTCATTGGTCCAGGCTTGTCCATCCGGCGCTGAGAAGTCGGGCGCGTTCTGGCTACGGGCTTTCTGCGCGCCGCGGCAGCACTGGGTCGATATGGTCCAGCAGCTGGGCAGCGAATTTCGCGATGAGTTCTTCGGGCTTGCCGGTGCAGATGCAACAACTGTCGCCGAAATCACCGGACTTGCACCGGCCGACGCCCTTCTCGCCAATACCCGCGCCTATTCCGAACCGCTCCTGTGGCAATCCAGTGCCGCCCGGCGGGATCTCTTTATCCAGCGCATCAGTAGTCTCGATGGCCGCGCCCAGATTGGCGGGCGTCTCGTTTCGGTCAGTGGCGACGCGGACAAGGGCAAGGCCATTGCGTGGCTGCGGGACATAATCGCGACAGAAACTGGCCGTCCTGTTCTCGACCTTGCCCTCGGTGACGGCGAAAACGACGTCCCGATGCTGGAAGTGACCAGTAGCGCTGTGGCAATTCGCTCGCCAAACCATAAATTTCCGCGCCTCCGACGTACTGACGGCCTATATTTCAGCAAGCGGTGCGGCCCGGAGGGTTGGGCGGAAGGTGTATTCCGGTGGCTGGAGATGACAGATCACACGGACGCCAATACCCCCAAAACAGATAACAATCAGACCAAGGACGAAGCGCTATGGGAGACTTCTACCAGAACGGAATAATCACCACCCTGCACAACCTTTCCCGGCGATCGGTCGACTCCATGGAGGCAGACCTGGTCGAATTCGCCAAAAAGCGGCCCATGGGACTGGTACTCCCCTCGCTGTTCTCGGAAATCACCGGGCCTGCACTGCCAAAGATCGTAGAAGAACTGCAGCAGGTTCCCTACCTCAACGAGATCGTCATCGGTCTCGATCGCGCAGATGAAAAGCAATACCGGCATGCGCTGGAATTTTTCTGCACCCTGCCGCAGCACCACCGGGTCCTCTGGAATGATGGCCCGCGCCTGAAAAAACTCGATGCCGAACTGAGTCGCTTCGACCTGGCGCCAAAGGAAATGGGCAAGGGGCGCAATGTCTGGTACTGCATGGGGTATGTGCTCGCATCCGGCCGCACGGAATCCATTGCCCTGCACGACTGCGACATCCTCACCTATGACCGCTCCCTGCTGGCGCGGCTGATCTACCCGGTTGCCAACCCGCGCTTCAACTATGAGTTCTGCAAGGGGTTCTACGCCCGGGTCGCCGACGGCAAGATCAATGGCCGGGTCAGCCGTTTGCTGGTCACCCCGATGCTGCGCGCGCTCAAAAAGGTCTTTGGTGAAATCGAATACCTGTCCTTCATGGACAGCTTCCGCTATCCGCTGGCCGGAGAATTTTCCTTCCGCCGCGATGTACTCACCGATATCCGCATTCCCAGCGACTGGGGCCTGGAAATCGGCGTTCTGTCCGAGATGTACCGCAACTACTCCAACAACCGCCTGTGCCAGGCGGACATTGCGGACACTTACGACCACAAGCACCAGGTACTGTCAGAAGACAACGATGCCGGCGGCCTCAGCAAGATGTCCATCGACATCTGCAAGGCGCTGTTCCGCAAACTGGCGACCCAGGGCATTACGTTCAATGCGGAAACCTTCCGTTCGCTCAAGGCAAGCTACTACCGCATCGCGCTGGATTTCGTGGAAACCTACCACAACGACGCCGTGATGAATGGCCTCACGCTGGATATCCATCATGAGGAGAAAGCGGTCGAACTGTTTGCACAGAACATCATGAAGGCCGGCCAGGCCTTCCTCGATCGGCCCATGGAGCGCCCGTTCATACCAGGCTGGAGCCGGGTCGTCAGCGCCATCCCGGATGTGATGGAGCAGTTGTACGACGCGGTCGAGCAGGATAACCGGGAATTCGGGTATACGCGGTGAGTGTGACGACCTACCCGCCCCAACCAACGCTTCAGTTCCTGCGCGATCGGGTAAACCACCACCTCGAGCGCATTTATGCGGACGTGGACGAATTCGAGATTTCCCCGCAGCTCGGCGATGAACTGCTGCAGATCATGGGCATCTCCGACGATGTTTGCGAGGCGCCGCAACACCGCAACCTGTGGGACCAGCAGGATGTATTCGTGATCTGCTATGGCGACAGCCTCCTGGCGGGGCACGACATACCGCCACTGGAGGTACTACAGCACTTCCTCGAGACCCACAGCGACGGACTGCTCGGGGGTGTGCATATATTGCCGTTTTTCCCCTGGAGTTCCGATGACGGTTTTGCGGTGCTGGACTACTCCAGTGTCAATGAATCCCTGGGCACCTGGCACGATATCGAGGCCATTTCCGAGCGCTATGACCTGATGGCAGACCTGGTGATCAACCACTGCTCTTCGAGAAGCCTGTGGTTCCAGAACTATCTGCAGGGCAAGTCACCGGGCAAGGACTTTTTCTATGAAGCGGACCCGGACGCGGACCTGGGCGCGGTGGTGCGCCCCCGCACTTCGCCGTTACTGAAAAAAGTCGAAACGGTAAACGGCGAAAAGCATGTCTGGTGCACATTTGGCCACGACCAGGTTGACCTGAATTTCCGCAACCCAGAGGTCCTTAAGCAGATGGTTTCGATCATCCGCTTTTACCTCGAGCGCGGCGTGCGGGTATTCCGCCTGGATGCCGTGGCATTCCTTTGGAAAATCCCAGGCACCAGCTGCCTCAACCTGGAAGAGACGCATGAAATTGTGCGTCTTTTACGGGTACTGATTGAGCACTGGCGTTGCGATGCGATCCTGATCACCGAGACCAATATCCCCAACCGGGAAAACCTTTCCTATTTCGGTAACGCCAACGAAGCACACTGCGTCTACAACTTTTCACTGCCACCACTGCTGGTCAACACCCTGATTACCGGTAACTGCAATTACCTGCGCCAGTGGCTGATGAGCCTGCCCCCTGCCCAGAACGGCACGGCCTATTTCAACTTTATCGCGTCCCACGATGGCATCGGCCTGCGCCCCACTGAAGGTATTCTTTCCGATCGGGAAATTTCCGCACTGATCGAGACCATGGAAGCGTTCGGCGGGCGGGTGTCCTACCGCGCGCTGGACAACGGCGTGCAGAAACCCTACGAAATCAATATCAGCCTGTTCGATGCGCTACAGGGCACGGTGCACGGCAAGGACTCGCTCGGCATGCAGCGCTTCCTCTGCGCGCACGCGATCATGCTGGCACTGGAAGGTATCCCGGCGATCTATATCCATAGCCTGCTGGGTACACGCAACGATTACGCGCGCATGGAACACGCCGGCCACAACCGCGCCATCAACCGGCACCAGTGGGACTACGGCAAGCTGGAGACAGCGCTGGCCGACCCGGACTCGGATCACTGCAAGGTCTTTGAGGGTATCAAGCGGCTGGTAGCCATCCGGCGCGAGCAACCGGCATTCCACCCCAATGCCACGCAGTTTACGCTGCAGCTGGGGCGCACGCTGGTGGGCTTCTGGCGCCAGAGCATGGACCGGCGCCAGAGTATCTTCTGTGTCAGCAATGTGGCGAGAAAGGCGCGCAAGCTGGCGCTGTCGGACCTGAACCTGATTGAAACGGATCAGTGGGTGGATCTGGTTTCCGGGGAAGCGCTGGAGGATATCCGGGGTTACATCACCATTGAGCCTTATCAGACTTTGTGGATTTGTAACTGAGGGGACTAATGGGGTCAGAGTGAAAACTCTGACCCCCGGCATCTAAGGGGTCAGAGCTTCCGCTCTGACCCCATTTATTCTTTAGCCCGGATTACCGTAACTCATCAACCGCTGATAACGCCTCTCCAACAGGCCATCAATCGGCTCCTGCGCAAGGCGGTCCAGCTGCTCTACCAGCTTTTCCTTAACCCGCTCGGCCATCAGGTCCGGGTCGCGGTGTGCGCCGCCCAACGGTTCAGGAATGGTTTCATCCACGATACCCAGCTCTTCCAGCACGCTGGAAGTCACACCCATGGCTTCGGCTGCCAGCGGCGCCTTCTCCACAGTCTTCCAGATGATGTTGGCGCAGCCTTCCGGGGAAATCACAAAGTAGGTGGAGTACTGCAGCATATTCAGCTGGTCACCGACACCGATTGCCAGCGCACCACCGGATGAGCCCTCACCAATCACCGTGCAGATAATCGGAGTGCGCAGGCGCGACATCACCGCCAGGTTCTGCGCGATCGCTTCGGAGATACCGCGCTCCTCACTATCAATACCCGGGTAGGCGCCGGGGGTGTCGATAAACGTAAGCACCGGCAGCTTGAAACGCTCTGCCATATTGAACATGCGCAGTGCCTTGCGGTAGCCCTCCGGCTTCGGCATACCGAAGTTGCGGCTGACTTTCTCAGAGACGCTACGGCCCTTCTCCTCGCCCACCACCATCACCGGACGGCCGTCGATACGGGCAATGCCCGCAATAATCGCCTTGTCGTCTCCGAAAGCGCGGTCGCCGTGCAGCTCATCCCAGTCGGTGAAGATGCGCTGGATGTAATCCAGGCTGTAGGGGCGCTGCGGATGGCGTGCCACCTGTACCGTCTGCCACGGGGTCAGGTCGGCGTAGATGGATTCCGTCAGCTTGGTGCTCTTTTCCCGCAGGCGAGTGATTTCCTCGGCGATATTCAGTTCGTTGTCATCGCTGACCAGCTGAAGCTCCTGGATCTTGCTCTCCAGTTCGGCAATCGGCTGTTCAAATTCGAGAAAATTGAGATTCATTCAGGCCACCTGTTCGTTCCCGCCCGGCCGCAAAGCAACCGGGCAAAGACAAATTCTTGCAAAATATCGATAAATTGTAGTCAACGTCGCCAAACATCGACCAAATCTACGCTCTAGCACCAGACCAATTATGGCGGCATACCTTACTGTAAGGGAACCGGACAGTCGATCCGCTAGCGGAACTTTTTGTGACCAGAACCGTACTCCAGAGTCACGCTCTTGCGCCCGATCAGGTCTCGCAGGCTCTGTACCAGCTGATCGCTGGGCTCTACCTGCCAGTCCCGGCCGAGGCGGAAAGTACCCTTTGCCTGAGGTAATGCCACCTCCACGCTGACCGGGCAATTGCCACCGGCGAAAGGCCGGAAGCATTCCGCCATTCGCTCCACCAGGTTGGTAGGGGCGCTCTCGACGTCCAGGCGAATATGTACCCCACTGACCTTGCCCTGGCGCAGCTCGTCCAGACTGGATACCTGGTTGGCGCTCATTTTCAGGCCGCCGCTGTATTCATCGTGCGAAACCGGCCCTTCCAGTACCAGCAGCGCATCCATCTCCAGCTTGTCGCGGAACTGGTTGAAGGCCTCGCTGAACAGCGCCGCTTCAATGCGACCGGTCCTGTCATCCAGGGTCACAATCGCCATGGTGTCACCGCGCTTGGTCTTCATGACCCGCTTGCCCACCACCAGCCCCGCTACGGACTGGGACTCGCGATCAGCCTTGAGGTTGACGATACGCGATTTCACCAGGTGCTTGAGTTCGGACTCGTACTCGTCGATCGGGTGCCCGGTGAGGTACAGACCCAGCGTGGTCTTCTCACCCTCGAGGCGCTCGCGGATGGTCCAGTGTCGAGTTTTGGCGAAGTCGGAATATACATCCCCGCCATTCTGGGACGAAGGCACAACTTCACCGAACAGGTCCATCATGCCGGCACTGGCGTTTTTGGCCTGTTGATCGGCCGCTTTGACCGCCTCCTCCATGGCACCGAACATGACCGCCCGGGTGTAGTTCAGTTCGCCCTCTTCACAGTGCGGACCAATGGAGTCCAGCGCGCCAGATTTGATCAGGGCTTCCAGCGCACGCTTGTTCACCTTGCGCGGATCAACCCGTGCACAGAAATCAAACAGATCCTTGAATGGACCACCTTCCTGGCGCGCGGCAATAATGCTCTCCACCGGACCCTCACCCAGGCCCTTGATGGCGCCCAGGCCATAGATGATGCGCTGGTCCGGGTCCACGCTGAACTGGAACTCGCCCAGGTTCACATCCGGCGGCACCAGAGTCAGGCCCATGGCCCGGCACTCTTCAATGAACGTCACGACCTTGTCGGTCTTGTCCATATCCGAACTCATGGTGGCCGCCATGAACTGCGCCGGGTAGTGCGCCTTGAGCCACGCCGTCTGGTAGGAGACCAGTGCATAGGCAGCGGAGTGCGACTTGTTGAAGCCGTAACCCGCGAACTTTTCCACCAGGTCGAAAATCTTGATCGCCAGGTCCGGATCTACGCCCTGGTCTTTCGCGCCCTCTTCAAATGTGGCGCGCTGCTTGGCCATTTCCTCGGGCTTCTTCTTACCCATAGCCCGGCGCAGCATATCCGCGCCGCCGAGGGTGTAACCCGCCAATTCCTGCGCAATCTGCATGACCTGCTCCTGGTAGACGATTACGCCGTAGGTCGGCTCCAGGATCGGCTTGAGCTTGTCGTGCTGGTACTTGGCATCCGGATAGGCCACCTGCGCGCGGCCGTGCTTACGGTTGATGAAGTCGTCCACCATGCCCGACTGCAACGGGCCCGGTCGGAACAGTGCCACCAGTGCAATCATGTCCTCGAGGTTGTCCGGCTGCAGGCGCTTGATCAGGTCCTTCATACCGCGGGATTCCAACTGGAATACCGCGGTGGTTTCGGCCCGCTTGATCAGTTTAAAAGTTTCGAGGTCATCGAGCGGCAGCGCCTCGATCACGAGCGGCTCCTGGCCCTCGCGCGCGCGCTGCTCGTCCACCATCTTCTTGGCCCAGTCAATGATGGTCAGGGTGCGCAGGCCGAGGAAGTCGAACTTCACCAGGCCTGCGTCTTCCACGTCGTTTTTGTCGAACTGGGTTACCAGGCCTCCGCCGCTCTCGTCACAGTAGAGCGGCGCAAAGTCGGTCAACTTGGTAGGGGCGATCACCACACCACCAGCGTGCTTGCCCACGTTCCTGGCGATGCCTTCCAGCTGCAGCGCCATCTCCCAGATTTCCTGGCCTTCCTCATCGGAATCGAGGAACTCACGCAGGATCTCTTCCTGCTCAAATGCCTTCTCCAGGGTCATGCCCGGATCGGCCGGAATCATCTTGGAGAGCTTGTCGGCGAGGCCGTAGGATTTGCCCTGTACCCGCGCCACGTCACGGACTACCGCTTTCGCGGCCATGGTACCGAACGTGATGATCTGGCTGACCGCATCGCGGCCGTAGTTATCGGCCACATAGCTGATCACCTGGTCGCGGTTTTCCATGCAGAAGTCGACGTCGAAGTCGGGCATGGAAACCCGTTCCGGGTTCAGGAATCGCTCGAACAGTAGATCGTATTCCAGCGGGTCCAGGTCGGTAATCTTGAGTACATAGGCCACCAGCGAGCCGGCACCGGAACCACGGCCCGGCCCTACCGGGATATCGTGGTCCTTGGCCCACTGGATAAAGTCCATCACGATCAGGAAGTATCCCGGGAACCCCATCTGGATGATGATATCCAGCTCAAAGCGCAACCTGTCCAGATAGGGCTGCTTCTTCGCGGCATAGTCCGGATCGTTCTTGTCGAGAATAAATTGCAGGCGGTCTTCGAGGCCTTCGAAACTGATCTTCTCGAAAAACTCGTTTTCGGTCATGCCTTCCGGAATCGGGAATTCCGGCAGGAAGTATTTGCCCAGCTGGATGGGGGCGGAACAGCGCCGGGCAATCTCGACAGTATTCTGCAACGCGTCCGGAATATCGGCGAACAGCTCCGCCATTTGTTCCGGTGTGCGCAGGTACTGCTGCGGCGAATATTTCTTTTCCCGGCGCGGGTCGTCAAGGGCGCGGCCATCGTGAATACAAACCCGCACCTCGTGCGCATCGAACTCTTTCTCATCGAGGAAGCACACATCGTTGGTCGCCACCAACGGCAGGCCCAGCTTGTCCGCCAGCGCCACCGCGCCGTGCACGTAATCGTCATCGCCGGCGCGGCCGGTGCGCTGCACCTCGACGTAGAAACGATCCGGGAACATCTCGCTCCACTGGCGGGCGATCTGCTCCGCCTGCTCGGTGCGCCCGCCGGTCAGTGCGCGGCCGACATCACCGGACTTGCCACCAGAAAGTGCCAGTACGCCCTCGGCATACTGCGGCAACCATGCGCGGCGGATATAGGCCTGCCCCAGGTGCTGGCCCTCCATCCAAGCCTTGGAAATCAGCTCGGTGATATTGCGGTAACCCTGCTTGTCCATCGCGTATAGCGTGATCAGGGTGGGCGCGTCCTCGGGATCATCCATCACCCAGAAGTCCGCCGCCGTAATCGGCTTGATACCGGCGCCCATACAGCCGCGGTAAAACTTGATCTGCGCGTAAAAATTGGTGCGATCACAGATGGCCAGCGCCGGCATGCCCAACTCGGCAGCGCGCTTGATCAGCGGCTTGATACGGACAATGCCGTCGACCAGGGAAAATTCAGAGTGGACTCGCAGGTGTACGAAGGGTTGCGTCATAAAATTTAATAGTTCTTATTGGCTCATCGCCCTTGCGGTGCGCCTGTTGCGTACTGCGGGCGCGCCTTACATTTCATTCAATTAATTGAGCTTCAGCCGGTTACCAGACCCGCCCCATCGCCCGCGCGCGCTCGTTACACGCAATCAGGACTTCGCGCCGCTCATCGTTATGCATACGGCCCCAGCGGCTGATTTCATGACCGGTGCGAAAGCAGCCCTCGCAGATATCCTCTTCATTCAGCGCGCACACTGAAATGCACGGGGATTTCACCGGTTTTTCCCGGCTTACGGTTACTACCGCCGGGTCAATGGTCTTTACCGTTTTATCGACTACAGACATAACTCTTAATAGGAAAATTCTTCTACCGGCTTCAGCTGTTCCGAAAACCGCTGGCCGTTGGCTACATAAATATCGGCGCTGGCCTTGAGCAACTCGAACGTCGACTCGTCCAGCTGGCGGATCACTTTGCCGGGACTGCCGACGACCAGCGAATAGTCCGGGATCTCCATGCCTTCCTTCACCAGTGCATTGGCACCGATGATGCAGCACTTGCCAATCTTCGCACCGTTGAGCACCACCGCATTGATACCCACCAGCGAGTAATCACCAACCGTGCAGCCATGCAACATGGCCTTGTGCCCGACGGTAACCCCCTGCCCCAGTGTCAGCGGCACACCCGGGTCCGTGTGCAGCACGGCTCCGTCCTGGACATTGCTGTCCTTACCGATGGTGATCGGGTCATTGTCGCCGCGGATCACGGCATTGAACCAGACACTGACGTTCTCGCCGAGCACCACATTGCCCATCACATGGCAGCCGGGGGCAAAATAGTGCCCGCTCCCGTCCAGCACTGGTTGTTTTTCGCCCAACTGGTAAAGCATTCGACACTCCATATCTGGCTGGTTTTCAGTACCCGGTGTGGGCCACTCCAGACACGCATCGAGCCCATCTCTGGGAGCTCGACTGCGCACGCCGAGGCGTCGGATCGCCATGTACGCAGACGGTCTGTCATGGCCCACGCCGGGCACGCTCAATATCTGAAACAACGGGCATTATCCCGCGCGGGGGCAGTCAGAGCAATTCGGGTTGGGAGATAAACGCAGCCCCTTCGAGACCGAGCAGTTTTGCCTTCAGTTCGAGGCCCCCGGCATAGCCGGTCAGGCTGCCGTCGCTGCCGATCACCCGGTGACACGGGATCATCACCGCAACCGGGTTGGCACCATTGGCCCTCGCTACCGCCCGCACCGCGCGGGGGTTACCGATTGCCTCCGCGAGCTGGGCGTAATTCCAGGTCTGGCCATACGGAATCTGCCGCAGCTGTGCCCAGACGCTACGCTGGAATTCGGTACCTGCCGGGTTCAGCGGTACCTGAAAGTCACGGCGGATACCCTCCAGGTACTCGTTCAGCTCAACCGCCGCCCGCTGCAGTATCGGTGTCTGCTGCTCGACCCAGTCCTGCGCCGGCGCCAGCGGACACTTTCCAGCCTGGAAGCTGAGCGCGGTCACGCCCTTGTCATCCGCGGCTATGGCCACTTCCCCAAAGCCGGTTTTATAAATCCCGTAACTCGTTGTCATCTATCGCCTTCCTGTATTCAACCCATGACATCAATCCGGCCATCATCATTCACTACCCAGGCTCTGCCAACACAGCAGTGCGCCGTAAGCCCGCCAGGGCCGCCACGCCTCGGCGCGCGCCAGCGCACGGGCGGGCGTGGTCTTCACCCACTCACCATTGTGCCGCCCGCCCAGCGCCTTGAGGATGCCCAGGTCTGATGCCGGAAACGCATCCGGCATGCTGAGACCGCGCATGGCCGTATACTGGGCCGTCCATTCACCAATGCCCGGCAGCTCTACCATTTGCGCGCACCATTGCTCCAGATTGGTCTGTTGAAAATCAACGCGCCCGTCATTCGCGGCACGGACAAACTCTCGCAACGTTTCCGCGCGCTTGCGCGTCAGCCCCAGCCCCTCAAAGGATTCATCGGCAAGCTCGCCAGCAGACGGGAATGCATGCATCACGCTGCCATCCGTCAGCTCGAACTTGTTGCCACAACGGGCAACGATACGCCCCGCGATCGTGGTTGCCGCCTTGACAGAGATCTGCTGGCCGAGAATTGCGCGCAGCGCGTATTCGAACGGGTCCCAGGCGCCCGGCAGGCGTATACCGGGATTGCTCGCCAGCTCTGCGGCCAGCAGCGGGTCGTGTTCCAGATCACGCTGGATCTCCGTCACATTGGCGTCCAGGTCGAAAATCCGGCGCAAGCGCTGGCGCACCGCAAACAGAACTGCGCTGCTGCGCACTCCCCTTCCCTGTGGCAACAACTCAAATTCCGCCCTCAGGCGGTGCTTATCGGGTTCATCGGTGACGGTCACAACACCACATTGCCCGTCCAGACAGAAGCTGCGCCGGTAGCTACAGTCACTCACCTGCTCCACCCCGGCCATCGCCCGCAAGCGGAAAAACGACAGCACTCTCTGCCAGTCAAACGGGGGCCGGTAATCCAGGGAAAGCGCGAGCGGCGCAGCTGCCTGGCGCGCCGCGGCACCACGCCGCACTTCTGTCGGGGTCTGTTGGTAAACCTCCCGGAACACATCGTTAAAGCGCCGAATACTGTTGAACCCCGCCTCGTAGGCAACCTGCGCCACCGGCAAGCCGGTATCCCGCAGCAGGCTGAATGCAAATAGCGCACGCTCGGCCTGCCAGATCTTGAGCGGGTTCAGCCCGAGGCGCTCTCTGAACAGCTTGCGCAGGTAACGACTGCTCACACCCAGACGCGTCGACAAATGTTCAATGGAATGCGGCCCCAGCTCCGAGCGCATGATGCCAAGCGCGCGCTGCAGCGTGGTATCTACCAACCGCCAGGCGGGACTGCCGGGGGCCGCATCGGGCCTGCAGCGCAGGCAGGGCCGGTAGCCGGCAGCAATCGCTTCGACTGCTGACTCGTAATAAGTCACATTCTCCTCTTTTGGCGGGCGTGCAGGGCAAATCGGCCGGCAGAAGATGCCGGTAGTGCGCACTGCCGTGTAAAAGCTGCCGTCAAAGCGCGGGTCCCGCGCCAGCCGGGCACGGGCATACACCGCAGGGTCATGAGTCGAATGCCGGGATTCACTGTTCATGCAGTCAGTCTAAGCGCGCCACGCCACGCACACTAGCCATTTTCGGAACTGAATGTATCTGCCAGACCGGTTACCACCGGTCATTCCACAAAAGTGAATCTAGTATTTAAGAGGAGTTTCACGCCAAAGGAGGCAAGCCGTGAGCGCTAACACACACAAGAAGACCCTATCAGCGTTTGAGCGGGCCGCGCGATCATTCGGCCGGCAGCCTCAGGGAATTTACGCCGTACCGGAATCCGATGAGGGACGCAGGCACGATTTCCCCTCCACGCGACATCCGGTAGCCGAAACATCCCGGTACACCGGGCCAGGCCAACAGGGCAACCGCAAGCCGCAGAGTTCCGATCACCATCGCGCAAACCGTCACCGGTAACCCGGACTCACAGCAACCGAAAACGACGGGCTGCGCTGAATAGCAAGCGCAGTCGCCCTGAACGTTCTGAATCCTGCTTTTATCGAATCCGGGAGACTACCCAATGAATGACCAACACCCCAGTGGCCCTGTCAATGAAGCTGATGCACCACTCTCTTTCGGCAACATCGGCAGAAACTGGGGCTGGTTGCTTGCCCTGGGTGTCATCTATGTACTGCTCGGCACCATCGGCCTCGGTATGAGTGCCGCCGTCACCATCGGCACCATGCTGATGTTCGGCATCCTGCTGTTGGTCGGCGGCGGCTTCCAGTTTGTCTACATGTTCCGGGAGTCCACCTGGAAAAATCGTTTACTGCACCTGCTCACCGCGGCGCTATATATCGCTGGCGGCCTCGGGCTGCTCAGCAACCCGCAGGCGGGATCCATGGTGCTAACACTGCTGCTTGGTAGTGTGATTGCGGCCGCGGGCGTGCTGCGCATCATTGCCGGCATACAGTGGAAAGCTGCCGGTGCACGTGCCTGGGTCATTGTCTCCGGGATCATCTCGCTGATCCTCGGGATCATGATCCTGATGAAGTGGCCGGAAAGCAGCCTGTGGGTGATCGGCATGTTTGTTGCGATCGAACTGATCGTACAGGGATGGACCTATGTCTTCGTCGCCGCAGCGGCGCGCAAATTCAACAAAGCCAACGGCTGATATAATGGGGTCAGAGTATTACTCTGACCCCAGTGTTGACCCCAGCATTGCTTCGGGAACAAACCCGACGGTAATGTGGTTCGGAAAACGCCCCACCGGTATGCGCTTTATTTCGCGCTGGCTCGCAACCTCAACCACGGAAACATCGTTACTGCGGCTGTTAGCCAGCAGGCACAGGCCGTCGGCAGCCGCATACGCGGCCCAGCCGGGAGCATCACCAACCGCAACGGTTCCCCGCAACTTGAGCGCCGGAACCTCAACCAACGCAGCATAATCCGAAGCGCGCCCTGCAGCGCAGAGCAGGCGCCCGTCGCCGGACAGCGCGAGACCGTGATGCGGCGCCTCGAAATCCCAGTCTGCTTCCGTCACGCCCGGCTTCACTGGCAGCTGGATATGGCCGGCACGCTGATGTGATACCAGGTGCACCGCAACCAGGCCGTGAAGCGCGGAAAGCTGCGCATAGAGCATGCGCCCGTCGGGTGCGACCTGAAAAGGACGAACCCCCGACTCAAACCGGTAGATCATCTCGGGCTTCAGGCTGCCGGAATCCACCACTGCAATCTGGTAGGCATCCCTGTCTTCTGTGCGCTCAGAAGCCTGCTTCTGCATATCCCCGAGGCTTGCGACAAATACCTTGCTGTCGTCCGCCGAAACCTGGATAGCAAAGGGCCACTGCCCGGCGCGAATCGCACCCGCGCGTTCACCATTGCTGCTATCCAGCACCTCAACACGGTTATCCCCACGGATAGTGGCGGCGATATACAGGTGTTGCCCATCGACAGACAGCGCCATCGGACCTGCGAACAGCCCTGCTACCGGTGTGCGCCAGAGGACTTCGCCCGTGACAATATCCAGCGCCACGACGTCACCGAGGTGCCCACGGGACACAAATAGCACACGGCCATCGCGAGAAAGGTCTGTATCCTGTACGAAATTGGGGCCCGCACGCCGCTCAAGGAAGGGCTGGGCAACCCACTGCACGATATCCCGGAACGGACCGACCCGCTTTCCATCCGGTATCACGTCGACAGTGGTCAGGACCTGTTTGCTGGCTAAATCCAGCAGGCTGACGGTGCCATCGGCAGCATTCGCAACGAATGCCACCTCCCGCAAGGGCCCCTCTGCTGCACGGGAAGAATCGCGCGGACCACTGCCGTAGCCAGCTTCGCGCCAGCTGATCCCGCCGACCAGGCCCGACAGCAGCATCAGGCCGAAAACGAGGAAGATATGTACCGGAAATTTCATTACAGAGAACCGGTATTGAAAAGGCTATTAATTCAGTTTGGCTCAGCCCGCCACACTGTCCAGCGCCACCTGAATCATCTCGCGCAGGGACGTCTGCCGGTCTTCGCTGGAAAGCGCCTCACCCCGGCGGATGTGATCTGAAACCGTGCAGATCGCCAAGGCCTTAGCACCGAATTCCGCTGCCACGCCATAGAGACCTGCGGCCTCCATTTCGACGCCGAGCACATTCAGTTTTTCCATCAGGTCGAACATTTCCGGTTCCGGCGTGTAGAACAGGTCGGCGGAATAGATATTGCCCACCTGCAAATTCACGCCGAGCTTGCGCCCGGATGCCACGGCCTTTTCCAGCAAGCCAAAATCCGCGATCGCAGCAAAATCGTAACCGCGAAAACGCATGCGGTTGACGTTGGAATCTGTGCAGGCGCCCATACCAATCACCACATCGCGCAGCTTGATATCCTTGCCTACCGCACCGCAGCTGCCGACACGGATGATATTTTCCACTCCGTATTCAGTGATCAGTTCTTTCGCATAGATGGACGCAGACGGTATCCCCATGCCAGAACCCATTACAGAAACCGGCTTGCCATTGTAGGTACCGGTAAATCCGAGCATGCCACGTACATCCGTAACCTGAACGGCATCCTGCAGGAATTCCTCGGCAATGAATTTTGCCCGCAAAGGATCGCCGGGCATCAGTACGGTCTTGGCAAAATCACCAGCTTTGGCATTAATGTGAATGGACATATGTTCTCCATGGCTACCCTTGCTGTCGCAAAGAGGCCTGTCTAAAACGGGTATTTATAAAAAACTGCGCCCGAAACCGAGCGGTGCAATCCCGAAGTGGCTGGCAAGTGACTGGCCGATATCAGCAAAGGTCTCGCGCGCGCCGACGGAGCCCGGCTTGACGCCCTTTCCATAAACCAGTACTGGAATGTGCTCACGCGTATGGTCACTACCCGGCCAGGTGGGATCACAACCATGGTCTGCTGAAATTACCAGCACGTCGCCTTCCTGCATCTTATCCAGCAACTCGGGCAGACGACGGTCGAACCACTCCAGGGCATTTGCATATCCGGCCACGTTACGGCGGTGGCCAAACTCCGCATCAAAATCGACAAAATTGGTAAATACCAGGCTCCTGTCGCCGCCCTCATCCATCGCAGTGAGTGTGGCATCAAACAGGTTGTCGAGCCCGCTGGCCTTGATTTTGCGGCTGATGCCCTGGGCGGCAAAGATATCGGAGATCTTGCCTACCGCAAGCACCTCACCACAAGACTCGATCAGTTTGTCCAGCAGGGTTGGCGCCGGCGGCCTGACGGAAAAATCACGTCGGTTGCCGGTGCGCTTGAAGTCCGCGGCACATTTACCAACAAAAGGCCGGGCGATCACCCGGCAGATATTGTAGTCCTCGAGCAGTTCATACGCGGTTTCGCAAACCGCCATCAGCTTATCGAGGCCGAAAGATTCCTCATGGCAGGCTATCTGGAAAACGCTGTCGGCAGAGGTATATACGATGGGCTTGCCAGTGCGCATGTGTTCCTCGCCGAGACGGGCGATAATCTCCGTACCGGAGGCGTGGCAGTTGCCAAGTACCCCGGGCAGATCACACTTTTCCACCAGCGCTTGCAGCAGCTCCGGCGGAAAACTGTTTTCCTTATCTGTGAAATAACCCCAGTCGAATTGCACCGGCACACCCGCCATTTCCCAGTGCCCGCTGGAGGTATCCTTACCGCTACTCAATTCTTCAGCGTAGCCGTAGGCGCCTACAATCTGCGCGCCCGCATCGGAACCTGCCGGAAAGTGGCCCGTGCTTTCCCGGGCCGCATGCATCAATCCGAGGCGTGTCAGGTTGGGCAGGTCAAGTGCGCCGTTTTTACGCTCGGGCAGGTTCCCCTCGGCACAGGCACGGGCGATATGCCCGAGTGTATCCGCGCCGGCATCACCAAAGCGCGCAGCATCCTTCGTCGCGCCGATGCCGAATGAGTCCAGTACCAGCAAGATTGCACGTTTCATAAAACTTTCGACAGAACCTCTAAAAGTCTTAACTCAGGGAAAGGAATAAGCCGGCCAATACAGCACTCATCAGGTTCGACAGGGTTCCGGCGATCACCGCCCTAATACCCATGCGCGCGATATCATGCCGGCGGCTTGGTGCCAGACCGCCGAGGCCGCCAAGCAACATGGCAATGGAAGAAAGATTGGCGAACCCGCAGAGCGCAAAGGTTGCGATGATCTGTGCATGTTCGGACATGCTGTCCTTCATCTTGATGAATTCGACATAGGCCACGAATTCATTCAGCACAATTTTCTGGCCGATCAGGCTACCGGTCTGCATTGCTTCCGACCACGGTGTACCCATCAGGAATGCCAGTGGCGCAAATACATAACCGAGAATACGCTCCAGGGTAATGCCCTCGACGTCAAACAGGCCTGCAACCCAGCCGATCATGCCATTGAGCAAAGCGATAAGGGCGATAAACGCCACCAGCATGGCACCGATATTCATCGCCAGCTGCATGCCGGTCAGTGCGCCACTCGCCGCGGCATCAATGGCATTACTGGGCTTGTCGGTCTCGTCGAACGCAATGTGCTCATCGATCGGCACCGGGGTATCCGTTTCCGGCATCATGATCTTCGCCATCAACAGGCCGCCCGGTGCTGCCATAAAACTGGCAGCGATCAGGTACTTGAGGTCCACCCCCATGGCCGCATAGCCGGCCATCACCGCGCCAGCAATAGAAGCGAGGCCACCGGTCATCACCGCAAACAGTTCGGAATTGGTCATGCGCTCGATGTAAGGCCTGACTACAAGCGGCGCTTCCGTCTGGCCAACAAAGATATTGGCCGTGGCGGACAGGGATTCCGGCTGGCTGGTACCCAGCGCGCGCTTGATCAGGCCGCCGAGGAAACCGACCACCCTCTGCATGATGCCGAAGTAATACAGGATCGACATCAGTGCGGACAGGAATACCACTACCGGCAGCACCTTGATAGCGAAGACAAAGCCCAGCGGCCCCGCTGGATCTGGCATGACGTTGCCAAACAGGAACTCGATACCGGTGTTGGCATAATCGATGACATGCTGGACAGCGCCTGCAGCCGCGGCCAAACCGTCCCGCCCCATCGGGAAATACAGCACCAGTGCGGCAAAGCTGGCCTGGATCGCAAACGCACCCAGTACCGTACGCAGGTTGATGGCGCGGCGATTGCTCGACAAGGCAACGGCGATCCCCAGTAGAACAATAATGCCCAGGATACTGATCAAAGTGATATTCCCCGATATATAGTTTTTATTGTTATGTGTTGGTGTGTCCGAGTGATTCCAGCACCGCGTCCAGCTGATCACCTGAGAGATAATCACTCGCATCGATCTCAGTGGTGTAAGCCAGCTCTACCGCCGCCAGCGCATCCCTGTCACCCTGCTGCAGGCGCATGATCTCCACGGTGGCCTCGGAAACATCATCACCCCGCTCCGTGCGCGCATCCAGACGACGC
Organism: Biformimicrobium ophioploci; assembly: GCF_030270605.1. Lineage (GTDB taxonomy): Bacteria > Pseudomonadota > Gammaproteobacteria > Pseudomonadales > Cellvibrionaceae > Biformimicrobium > Biformimicrobium ophioploci. The sequence goes on along the minus strand of NZ_BSYJ01000002.1, from coordinate 593,305 downwards.
ACCAGGGTTTCCTCGTCCAGCCGGCAGTCGAGAATGCGTGCGCGACAACCAAGCTCAGTAGCCAACGTAACAAACCTGTCACGTACCTCACGATGCAGGAAGGTCGCATCCACAATACACGAGAAGCCGGCCGAGGTAATGACCTGTACCAGTTCCGCAAGGCGATCGAACGTCCGTATTGTGGCCTCCCGGGAATAGATGTCCTTGTTGCTGCTATCGCCGGGCGCAAGGCCATACAGGCGCTTGCGCTCAACATCGGAACGTACCCGGATCGCACCACTTGCGCCGGCAATGGCTTCCGCGACTGTGGACTTTCCACTGCCGGAAACCCCATGCATCATCGCCACAAACGGAGACTCGCCGCGGGTATAGCCGAGGGCCAGGTTGAGGTACTTCAGGAACTCCGGGTAAACCGCATGTTGCGCCAGTTCCTCTGCCGGGACACCGTGTGCCTGAAAAAGTGTGACCTTGGCGCGCACCAGCGCGAAATAGACTTTGTAGAAATTCAGCACCCGGAGGCCATCGTAATCCCCACTCTCTTCGAGGTAGGTATTCAGCAACAGGCTGGCGTGGTCCGCCATCCCGCGTGCCTCCAGATCCATGACCGTAAATGCCAGCTCACAGGCCACATCGATCTGGCGAAAACTCGGGTTGAATTCAATGCAATCAAAGAAAACCACTTCGCCATCGATCTGTACCATATTGCCCAGGTGCAGGTCACCGTGGCACTCGCGCACAAAGCCGTTTTCCAGGCGCTGCCGCATAAAGGCCTCGAGCCCGGCGAAGCTTTGCTCCGACCACTGCCTGATGGCATCCAGCTTCTGCAAGTCCTCCGCACGCGCGAGCAGCGGTTCCACCTGTTCAAAATTCTGCTGGGCCGGCGCCCAGGCCGCCTCCGGGGAACCAGGGCGCGGGGTAATACCGGAGTCCGGAGCTGGCTCCTTTGCCAGCGCCGCATGAAAGTCCGCAATGGCCCGGCCAATCTTGCGGATACCGCTTGCCTGTAGCTCACCTGCCGCGGCCTTGCGATCCAGTAGCGACTCGCTATCGAACTGGGTCATGCGCACGGCATAATCCACCGCTTCACCCGCACCAGCAAACGCGAAGCTGTCACCCTCGCGGGTGACCGGCACCACGTCCAGGTAAAGCTGTGGCGCAAAACGGCGGTTGAGGCGCAACTCCTCTTCACAGAAGTGCTTGCGCTGTGCCAGCGTGGAAAAATCGAGAAAGCCGAAGTCCATCGGTTTCTTGACCTTATAGGCATAGTCACCGCTCAGGAATACCCAGGAAATATGGGTTTCCGCCAGCGAGACCTCACCGACCGGATGCGGGTAAGCCTCCGCTTTCTGCAGGGCTTCGATCATGCTCATATCGAATCCCCGTAAGGCACCCAGACGTTCTTCACCTGTGTTGCTTCACGCAGGAACTCCCGCCCGGCGCCCTCCGCACCAAACCAGTCACGCGCAATGCCATGATTCACCCAGTTCCGCTTGAGGTTACCGGCTGAGGCCGCTTCAACCCGGGCCGAGCCCTCGGCACTGCCGCAATACCAGACACCATCCACCTGGTAGTGGTCAGCCAGTACCTGCATCAGGCTGTCACGCGCACCCGTGACGATATTGACCACACCTGCCGGCACATCAGATGTTTCCAGTACCTGATACAGGTCGGTAGCCAGCAGCGGGAAGCGCTGCGACGGTACCAGTACGGCGCGGTTGCCCATGGCGATCACCGGTGCCAGCATGGAAACCATGGCGAGCAATGGAGCGGCGTCCGGGCAACCGATACCGACAATGCCCAGCGGCTCGTTCATGGCCAGCGCAACGCCCTTCAGCGGTGGCTGGTGTACCGCGCCGTCATACTTGTCCGCCCAGGCAGCGTAGAAAAACAGCCGCTCGATCGACAGCTCCACTTCACGCTGGGCCTGCTTTTTATCGACGCCGGTGAGGGAAACCAGCCGTGCAGTAAATTCATCCGCGCGATAGCCCAGGTTCTCCGCGATGTAATACAGGATCTGGGCACGGTTATGGGCACTGGTACGTGACCAGCCCTCTGCCTTGAACGCCGCCTCAACAGCATTGCGAATATCCTTGCGACTGCCCTCTCCGACGAGGCCAATCTGCACGCCTTTGGCTGATATCACCGGCAGGCTATTGCCGCTGTCCGGACGCGCCTGCTTGCCGCCGATATAGAGTTTTGCGGTCTGGTCGATACCCGCTTGCTGCTGCCCGCTGACTTCCGGTACTGGCAGGTCCTGCTCCGCAGCGGTCTTGCCGCGCACCGGCGCCAGGTATTCGAACATACCCTCGCGCCCGCCCTCTCGGCCAAAGCCGGATTCGCGATAGCCGCCGAACCCACAAGCCGCATCAAACTGGTTGGTGCAGTTCACCCACACCACACCGGCTTTTAGCTGCGGCGCCACGTCCAGCGCACGATTCAGGTTTTCTGACCAGACGCTCGCAGCCAGCCCGTAACGGGAATTGTTCGCCAGCGTAATCGCTTCTTTCTGGGTACGGAACGACAGGACCGAAAGTACCGGCCCGAAGATTTCCTCGATTGCGACAATATTGCTGCTGTCCACATTGGTCAGCAGTGTGGGCGGATAGAAACAGCCGGCATCAGGGAATGCACTGTCCGGTTGCCGCTCTGGTTGCCAAAGCGTTGCCCCCTGCTCTACACCCTGTTGCACCAGGCCTTCGATGCGCTTCTTCTGCACCTTGTCCACGATGGCACCGATATCGGTATTCTTGTCGAGCGGATCACCGACCCGCAGGGTCTGCATGCGCAAGCGGATTTTTTCCAGCAACGCCTGCTCTACACCTTCCTGCACCAGCAGGCGGGAGCCCGCGCAGCAGACCTGCCCCTGGTTGAACCAGATTGCATCCACCAGGCCCTCTACAGCCGCATCCAGGTCCGCATCATCAAAAACGATAAACGGCGACTTGCCGCCCAGCTCCAGTGTCAACTTCTTGCCGGTGCCAGCAGTGCGCGCCTTGATCAGGCGCCCGACTTCCGTTGAACCGGTAAACGCCAGCTTGTCGACGTCCTTGTGGTCCACCAGTAATTCACCAGTACTGCCATCACCTGTGACGATATTGACCACACCCGCCGGCAGGCCCGCTTCTTGGCACAGTTCTGCAAACATCAGCGCGGTCAGGCTGGTGTATTCAGCCGGTTTCAGTACCACGGTATTTCCCGCCGCAATCGCAGGTGCCACTTTCCAGGCCAGCATCAACAGGGGGAAATTCCACGGGATAATCTGGCCGACCACACCGATCGCAGTATGCTCGGGAAATTCACTTTCCTGCAGTTGCGCCCAACCGGCATGATGATAGAAGTGTCGCACCGCCAGCGGGATATCGATGTCACGGGTCTCGCGGATCGGCTTGCCATTATCCAGTGTCTCGAGCACCGCAAATTTTCGTGCATGCTTTTGCAGCAGGCGCGCCAGCGCATAAAGGTACTTTGCGCGACCGTGGCCCCCCAGCGATTCCCACTTGGGCTGCGCTTTTCGCGCTGCCTTCACTGCCGCATCGACGTCGGCATCGCCCGCCTGCGCCAGCTTCGCCAGCTTCTTGCCGTTGGCGGGATTGCTGCTGGTAAAGCTCTTGTCCCCTTTGGAGCCAATCCACTTGCCATCGATATACAGGCCAAAACCATCTTTGTGGCCTGCCAGCCACTGATCCACCTTGTCAGTGCCTTCTGGCGCCGGTCCGTAACTCATGTCGTTGAAAATATCTTTGATTGTCATATTTAGCCCAGAGGATGCCTGTGCGCGGCGGAATAGGATCCGGTTACGTGGTGTTCAAGCTGGCGCTCGATATCGCCAAGCAGGCTGGATGCACCGAAGCGGAACATTTCCGGATTGAGCCAGTCGTGTCCCAGCTCCTCCTTGATCAGGACCAGGTAATTCAGGCTGTCCTTGGCGGTGCTGATGCCGCCGGCCGGTTTGAAGCCCACCTTGTACCCGGTCAGTTCGTGATAGCGCCGGATCATGCGGATCATCACCAGGCTGACCTCCAGCGTGGCATTCACCGCTTCCATGCCGGTGGACGTCTTGATGAAGTCCGAGCCCGCCATCATGCAAACCATCGAGGCCATGGCGACATTGTTCAGCGTGGCCAGCTGCCCCGTGGAAATGATCGCCTTCATGTGCGCCTTGCCACAGGCCTTCCGATACGCCAGCACCTCGTCATACAACGCCTGCCAGTTACCGGTCAGGACATAGGCACGGGTGATGACAATATCGATCTCGGTGGCACCATCTGCCACGGAAGCCTCGATTTCTTTCAGCCGCAATTCCATCGGTGACATGCAGGCGGGAAAGCCGGTGGACACAGCAGCGACCGGAATACCGGTGCCAGCCAGCGCATCGACTGCGGTTTTCACCATCGAGTGGTACACGCAGACCGCGCCGGTGGTGAGTGCCATATCGGCAACGCCCAGGTCCTCCAGGATATCGGCACGCACGGGATTGCGCGCCTTGCCACACAGGCGCCGGACCTTGCCCGGTGTGTCATCGCCGGAGAGCGTCGTCAGGTCAATACAGGAAATCGCTTTCAGCAGCCAGGCCGCCTGCCACTCTTTCTTGAGGGAGCGACGGTTTTTCAGGGTTGCCACACGCCGCTCAACAGCGCTCTGGTTCACATGCAGGTCTTCCAGCCATTCCGGCCGGAATCCTGTTCCAGGGTTCAGAAGATCCATATTTCCAGTCAATACCACTTAAATTTTCAGCCGCGCTCGTTGCGACCTTCACACTATTCCGAAGAGCTGCGGTCTTTCTCACCGGCCGCAATGGCCTTCGCAATCTCAACCGCCTTCTGCCGCGCCGCAGCACGTACCTTGCCGGCATCCAGGCTGAGCACCCGGCCATTTTCCATCAAAACCTTGCCCGACACGACCGTCGTAACGACATCGTCTGATTTCACTGCATAGACCAGGTGCGATATTACATTGTAGAGCGGCACCAGACGGGTATTCTCCAGGGAGACCTGGATCATATCGGCGCGCATGCCCGGCGCCAGTTTACCCACGCTCTCACCCATGCCGATTGCAGCAGCACCGCCGCTGGTGGCCATCCGCAGCGCACTGATAGCCGGCATGACAGTGGGGTCTGAAAGTCGCGCCTTGTGCAGCAGGGCCGCCAGTCGCATTTCTTCCCAGAGGTCGAGATCGTTGTTGCTCGCCGCGCCATCGGTACCCAGTCCTACTTTTGCACCGGCAGCCAGCATTTCCGGTACCGGCGCTATGCCCGCGGCCAGCTTCAGGTTGGAGGTCGGGTTGTGGATCGCGCCTACAGGATGCCCGGGCAGCATGCGGATCTCCGCTTTGGTCGGTTGCACCATGTGCGCAGCGATCAGCGTGTGATCCAGCATCCCCAGCTCTTCCACATGTGCCACCGGGGTGGTGCCGTAGTTTTCACGGATCATTTTGGTTTCGGCAGGCGCCTCTGCCAGGTGCATGCTGATTGGCGCATTCAGCTCCTTCGCCGCGGCCAGCACCTGCTCCAGGTGCTCCGGGACCACGGTGTAGGGCGCATGCGGGGCAAAGGCCGGCGTGATACGTTCGTGCTTGCCCTGACGTGCGGAAACAAACGCCCGGCCGGCTGCGAAGGAGTCCTCCCAGCCTTTGAAGCCGGGGCTCGGGTAATCGATCATCGGTGCGCCCACCACCGCGCGCAGGCCACAGCGCTCGGTAACATCAGCGATCACATCCGGGTAGAAATACATGTCCACAAACGTGGTGGTACCGCCGCGGATCATCTCCAGGCACGCCAGTTCCGTGCCGATACGCACAAACTCCGGGTCCACGAACTGGCCTTCCAGCGGGAATACGTACTGGTTCAGCCAGGTCATCAGGTCGAGGTCATCCACCATGCCTCGGAACAGGGTCATTGAGGTATGCGTATGCCCGTTGACCAGTCCTGGCATCAAGACGCGTCCTTTTCCGGGAACCACCCGCGCGGCGGAATATTCCCGGTCTATCTCTGCCCGGGGCCCAACCGCGACGATATCGTTGCCCACCACGGCAACGGCGCCCTGCTCGATGACGCTGCCGGCCTCACCATCACCCTCACCCATAGTGACGAGGTAATCGCCATAAACGATAAGGTCTGCACGACTCGCCCCGTGTGCAGCCGCCACAAGCAGGCTGCTAAAAAGGATCCCGAAAAAGATGCGCATGGCGTTCCCCATAGCCGTGAAATTCTCACAATTTACCGAATTTTCATCCAAAAAAAACGGGCCAGAGGCCCGTTTTTCCAACCACCGTAAGGTCGGCTTACAGCGTTACGCTGAAGTCTACACCCCAAACGGTCGGCTCGTTAACGAAGCCGGTGTTGTTGTTGAAGTCGATGAAGCCCTTGATATTTTCTTCGTCGGTGATGTTACGACCGAACAGCGCCACATCAAAGGTATCGTTCATCCAACCGGTGCGCAGGCCGCCTTCGTACTGACCGTCGGTCTTGAACTCGACAGCTTCGTACAGGGACAGGTTGGTTTCACCGGTGTAAACCCAGTCGGTAAACGCGTACAGCTCACCGTTTTCCAGCGGGTAGCTGTAACGTGCGGTGAAGTTGAACGTCATTTCCGGGGCAGCCTGGAACGGGTTGCCGTCCAGCAATGCGTTGCCGTTGGCGTCCAGCGGGTCCAGAACGGTGCACTGGCCGGAACCACACGGCGCGGTCGCCAGGGTGCTGTCTTGCAGCTCGGTCTTGGCGTAACCAATACCACCGGTCAGCAGCAGGTTTTCGGTAGCAGCGAATTCCAGGTCTGCTTCAAAGCCGTAACCCACGCCCTTGTCGGCGTTCATCAGGCTGTTGCCGTTGTTGGCACCGCCAATCGCGGACAGCTGCATATCGTCTACCACGTAGTAGAACACTGCGGCGTTCAGTCGAGCACGACCTTCCATCAAGTCAGCCTTGTAGCCGGCTTCGATGGAGTTGATGGTCTCGGCCTCTGCTACAGAAGGCGCACCTTCGAATGCTACGTCGCGGGCCTGAATGGACTGGGCACGGAAGCCGTTGGCAATACGGGCAAATACGCTGCTGTCGCCATCAACGTCATAGTTGGCAGCCACTTCCCAGGAAACCTGGTCGTCCTGCACGCGTACCGGATCGTAGTCCTGTACAGAAGCGACGCCGATCACGGCAGCGAAGCCGTCAACGTTCTGCTCGCCAACGTCCAGGCCTTTCTCGTCATCGGTATAACGCAGGCCGCCAGTCAGGGTCAGCTTGTCGGATACATCGTAGGTCGCCTGGCCGAATACAGCCCAGGTCTCATTCTTGTGGGTTACGTCGGTCGCGCCGAAGAAACCATCGATGCTGGTGACTTTCAGATCAGAATCAAAGTAGAACCAGCCGGCCTGCCAGTTGAACGGGCCTTCGAGGTCAGTTGCCAGGCGAACTTCCTGGGTGAACTGCTCCTGGTCAGACTGGTCTTCAGTGGTCGCGCCGAACGGGATAAAGCCCGGGCCGGTTGCGCCAGTGGCAAAGTCAACCCAGCCGCCGTCGATATCGCCCTTGGAGAAGCTGTCGGCCTTCTGCAGGGAGGTTACAGAGGTGATGGTCGCGCCACCAAAGTCCCACTCGACCTTCAGGTTGGTGCCGGAGGCATCGATACCCTGCGGGTTGTTGTGCGTGTCGTCGTACCAGACGGTGTCACGATCATAGTTTTCATTCAGGCCATCCTTACCAGTGGTAAAGATGTTGGCGCGGAAGATGGAAGCAGTACCTTCCAGCTCGCGCTCCTGGTGGCTCAGCAGCACTGACAGGTCGTCAGTCGGGGTCCACAGGAAAGAGCCGCGGTAGGCAACGTCGCGGTGGCCGCCCATGGCGTCTTTTTCACCGGTGTAGTCGTTGTCGATCCAGTCATTGCGGTGACGGGAGACCGCTGCAAAACGCGCTGCCAGCTTGCCGTCGATAATGCTGGTGCCGAACGCACCTTCCAGGTCCTGGGTACCGAAGCTGCCTACGGAGGACTTGAACTTGGCGTCGGTGTCAAAGCTCGGCTTGACGGTATCGAACTTGACGATACCTGCAGTGGTGTTGCGACCGAACAGGGTACCCTGCGGGCCACGGATCACTTCCACCTGCTCGACGTCGAACAGCGGGAAGCTCTTCAGGATCACGTTTTCCATGACCACGTCATCCATGACCACGGAAACCGGCTGGGAGGCCGCCAGGTCAAAATCGGTGTTGCCCAGGCCGCGAATGTAGAAACGCGGGGCAGCGCGGCCGTTGGAGGATTCCGCGTACAGGCCCGGAACCGCAGCAGCGACGTTAAGGATATCGCCACCGCCACTCAGCATGGCGTCGACCTTTTCATCCTGCATGGTAGCCACGGAAATCGGCACTTCCTGCAGGGTTTGAACGCGCTTCTGCGCGGTGACAGTTACCTCTTCCAGAGTGTATCCACTCTCCTGCGCTGCAACGCTGGAAGCGCTGGCAGCAACAGCTGCGGCAATGGCAAAGGTCAGCTTATTAAGCTTTATGGTTTGGCCTTTCATAGGTCCCCTCGTGAACCGGATGGAATAAATTCAGAACGAAGAACACTCATCACCGGCGCGTCCAAGGTACGTCGGCAAAATAACGGCATTTAATGAGCGGCGGAGAAACGGGTGTAGTACCGGGGCTTCCGCGGTCTTTCCGTGACCAGATCTTCTGTGTTGAGTCGCGCGCATTTTAATGTTTTTTGCGCAATTGTCACGGGTTTTCGGCCCCCAATTTGCACGATCTAACCCAAACGGGCAGCGATCAAGCGGATATCAGCACCCAAACTGACCAAAAGTACCAAATAAGCTGGCATATCTTAGGAGGGGGTTCTGTGCCAAACCGGGCTGTACGAATTTTGTTCGAATTTCAATTAAGGGAGCGCAATGGCACATCGTCGCGGCGGCCGATATCGGCACCCAGCACATGCACCATAAATTCGGTTAATACCCCGGCAGTGAAGCCCCAGATTTCGTAACCGCGGTACTCGAACGCCGGCATGTAGATCCGCCGACCGTCTATGGTGACGCGGTCTGTGCGGATACGGGGGTCTGACAGGAGATAGCTGATCGGCACGGAGAAAATTGAGTCAATCTCGCATTCGTTCGCCACCAGCTCTACATCAGGAGGTACAACGCCCACCCATGGCGTGACATTGACCTGCCAACGTGTGGTGCGCGGCCACAGAGGGCCAAGCAGGTTGACCTGATCGGGCCTCAGGCCGATTTCCTCTTCCGCCTCCCGCAAGGCAGTCACATGCAACTGGCCATCTTCCCGGTCCCACTTACCGCCGGGAAAGGAGACTTCACCACTATGCGTGGAAAGAGTGTGGGCGCGCTTGGTCAGTACCACCCTTGGATCAGGCTCGTCGGTCAGGGCAAGCAGCACCGCTGCGTGGCCGCTCAAGTCACTGCCGGATGGGACATCCACTTCCAAGTTTGCCAGCTTCTCGGCAATTTCCAACAGCGCTTTACTCGATATCCGCATAGATACTCCAGGCAACCCTTTACTACCTTAACGATTCCCGGAGGGCCGGACAATACCGGCTCCTGGCGCACTTTATTCTTCCCGCGACCAGCGAATCTGGAACTCGATTTCCTCCTCACCCTCTTCGCGCTCATGCTCGACACTGAAGCTCGCTCGCACTGGCACATAGATGCGCTCCCCGGCTATCTGTATCTCAAACTTGTCGCCCGTCTCGACGGCATCTGCAAGCCTGCGCAGCTTCGCCGCAAATTCGGCATTTGAATACACCTTTTCGACATCGCGCTCTTTCTTCACCCGGTTAACCTCCGATAAAAATTACACCTCCCAATTTTAAGCTCTTCAGGAAGAATGTTCGTATGGTTCCATCAGATAACCGAGCGAGTCTTCGCGTGCAACATCTTGGTCGGTGGTAAACATGGAGGGAATGATGTCGCATTGCGCGACCACCTTGCCGTCAGAAAAGCGAAAATATCGCTCTGTCACCAGGCGATCGTTGTTATCCAGAACCGCCAGCTGCGGACCACCAGGTCGGGCATAGGCAACCACGGTACCGGCTTCAATCCTCTGGAAATTGAAGTGGTCAAACGCTTTGATAAACGAATAATCCCTGGAGGTACCTGCGTCGAATTTGAAATCAAAGTCACAGTAATAAGGTACCTTGAGGCGAGCCACCGTATGGTAGATCCGGCAGGGCTCGGCAACGCGCGCATCGTCATCGACAGACATCAGCAGTTGTTTGAGGTACCGGTACAGATGCTCGATACCCTCTGGCTCGCCCGGCAGGCCGCACTCCAGCGTCACCGATGGGCAGATTTTGGCAAATGCATTGGAGTTCACCTCATGGGGCTCAGTGAAATAAATCACGATGTCCGTGAACCCGTTGGCCAGGCGCAGAAAATCCTCCGATGTCCGGTTCACGCAGGCGTAAAAGGGGTTTCTGCCGGTGGTATTGTGGATATCAATATTGGTGATGACCTGCCGCTCACGCGCATAGCGCAGTATCTCCCGCGCCATCCGTGCTTCCGGGGTTTCCCCGCCGCCCCAGATACGGTTGTAGTCGGGCTGGCCCGGCAGGTGCCGAACCCCCTCGGCAGCGGCCTCAAGATTACCGAAGAATATCAGCAGCGGGCGCGACGGTACGCCCCCTGTTTCTTTCAACAGGCGCTGCAACGCAAAGAAGCCGGTGGTTTCATTGCCGTGCAGTAAAGTACTGATCATCAGGGGCCGCCGGGTATCACCGTTTGCTCCAGGCAGACGCACAAGCGTTGGCCCATCGAAAATCTGCTGAAGCTTCTTTGGATGATCGATTGTAAAGAAGGATTCGGGCAGCGCTTCGACAACCTTAAGCTTCACTTTGCCACTCATGCACCGGAATATCCCGTTTCTGATATTCGTAATAAGCCTCCAGCAATTTCTGGAAGTTGGCACCGTGCGTATTCACATAGGCGCGCTGCCAGTTGGACCCGTTCTGCCCGGTAATCAACCGTGGTCGAATGATCCGCGTGATGTATTTGTAAATATCATCCCGATCTACGCCCAGCGACTCCAGCGCCTCTTCCACCGGGCCGACCAGTTCCTCCAGCACCAGCTTCTGCAGGTTCCATACCTTGCCATCAATCCACTCGATCTCTGCATTGAGGCCGTGCTTGCAGGCCTGGAAGAAATTCCTTTTAACCGCAGCAAATGACAGATGGTCCTCAGGCACTTCCGGCATCCGCGCCAGGTAAGTTGCCAGCCCCAGAAAGAATGCCGTGTTCGCCACCACATCGGGCATTGAGGGCCCGGATGAGGGCACCCGATGCTCGATACGCAGGTGCGGCGTACCATCGCTGCCAATACCGATCAGCGGCCGGTTCCAGCGCCAGATGGTACCGTTGTGCAAGCGCAGGTGACTGAGCTCATCGGGCGTGCGGTCGTAGTTGTCCGGCAGCAACACCGGATAACCGTCGAGATTCTCAAGGAAGAGTTCCAGCAACGAATCCCGCACATAACCGTTACCAAGGGACACGCGCTTTGCGACGGATCCGTCCAGGTTACGGAAACTGCCCAGGTTTACGGCCTGCTCGAAAATGGGGATGCGGGTTTCGCTCCACAGCGCCTTGCCGTACAAAAACGGAGAGTTGGCCGCGACGGCAGCCATGATCGGAGAAGCAATGGTGGATGCATTGAAGAAACGCTTGCCCTCGGAAAGGGCAACCTGCAGGTGCACCTGTACCGAAGTGGCCGCGGCTTCCAGCATGATATCCGGGTGGGACACCTCGAGCAGCTCCTTGCCCTCCAGAGAGAGAACCGTCGGCATATTGCGACGGAGCTTCATAATACGGTCATTCAGGGCGAAATAGCGCTTGCTCGGATAGATATGTTCGAGCGTCAGCATGTTCGCGCGGATGGTGGGCAGTGAGCCGATCGCTATTGCGCGCAGGCCCATGTCCTCGGCCTGTGCGGTACAGGACTGCCAGAGCGAGGACAAACTGCGATTCAGGTCACTGAATACCGTCGACCGGATCGGCGCGGGAATACTGTTCAGCTCAAAATTAAACCGCGAGATCTCCGGCACCACCAGTTCATCGGAAACCTTCGCCAGAAACGCCTCACTTTCCGGTGCCGGCATGAAGTCGCTGTCTGTCAGCCAGCCTTCCAGCTCGAGGCCGCACATGGGGTTTTCCGGCTCCTCGAAGCGTTCCTGCTTGAACCAGCGATTGAGAATATTGGTCTCCGTGCGTAGGCGGCGCTGGAATTCACGCTCGTCTGCATCACTGAATTCTGTGGTGGCTATTTCCTGGCCCATGGGGACCGCCCTCCGTCGCGTTTATTATGTCGCCCGTTTGCACGGAATCGATCTGTACCTATAAGCCCAGCATACTGCAACCGAAGTGCATTTAGAGGCCATTGCGTGTGTACAATGTCGCGTAACTGGCCACTCAATGACCCAGATCAATTTCGGCAAGCCGACAGAGGAACACAGCCGTGTACAGGATGCCCGGCATTACCCGCCCATCGATTATCGACCGCCATTCAAAACGGCTTTTCACCCTGTTTTGCACGCTGTTCTTCACCCTGCAGCTTGGTTTCAGTGACCGTGCCGCGGCAGCGCCCGAGTGGCAGGCGCCTGCACCGCACTGGCGAGTGGCCAGGCTGGAGCAGGATATGGAGCGGCCAAACACCCTGCTGGTGTTATTTCCCGGCTACACGGTCAAAACGGCCTGGTCCCAGCGCTGGGCGGAAGCCCTTGTCGCACGGGAATCCATAGCGAATCAGGTTCGGGAGGTCTGGGCCTTTAAGGGGCCGGACAAGGTATTTTACGAGGACCGGGAATTGCCCATTCAGGCCAGCGTAGAGACGCTGGGAGCGGGATTCGAGCGGATCGTCGTGGTGGCCCACTCGAGCGGCGCCTTCCCCGCCCACCAATGGCTGCAAACCATAGCGGATGATGAGGAGCTGATGAAGCGGCTGCGGGGCAAAGTGAGCTATATCAACCTGGATGGCGGCATTGGACAGGGAGAGACCGGGTTCAACCAGAAGCTTATCGGCCTGCTCGACACCACCTATGCGGTTTCCGTACGGGATACCCGCACCGGCACATATTCTGCCAACCACTCAACTATGGCGAAATTCGCAAGTCTGTATCCAGAACATGTGCAGCATCGGGTTCTGGAAATCGATAGTGGTTGCGCCCCTGCGGCGCAGTGGTGCCTGCACGATGCGGCAATCAATATTCGGCCGCATAAAAGGGAGACTTTTGATCTTGAGAAAGACTACACGTTATTCGAGGCACCCCACGGCGTCAGTAGAGCCTGGTGGCCGGATTGATGGGGTCAGAGCGACAGCTCTGACCCCATCAAGTTGGCATCCAACTCATTCATATTTTTAATTGGCAAAGCAGTTCGGTTTTCCATAGCCTGACTTCTCCAGCTAAATCGGCTGGACTTTCAAGCTATTTTAATTCAAGGAAGAAAAAATGAGAGAACTATCAAGCAGTGAGATCAATGTTGTATCAGGCGGAGATATAACCACAAATGATGTTGCGGGTGGTGTTGTTTGCTTAGCAGCGGGCCTTGCAACTGGTGCAATTGCATCGCTAGTTTTCACCCCTTTGGCCGGTACGCTCATTGGCTCAAGTGTTAGCGGTGCTTGTGGTATTGCCTGGGCAGCCAAGGATTAAATTGGAGGCGGCGCCCACCGCGCCGTTAGCAAGAATGAAAGGTGAGTTGATATATGTTGCGAAGTTTTTGACTTGGTTAATCGCTCCAGCGTTTTTTCTTTATCTACTGCCTCGGCTCTTTATTTATGACGGTCTATTGATCAATCTTATGATGATTCCCGCTGTATATCTAACCCACAGAGGCATTATTAACCTTAAACTCCCCCGCTAAACTGATGGGGTCAGAGCCAGGATGACAGGGGTCAGAGTCGTAGACTCTGACCCCATGCGTTAAGGGAAATGGGGTCAGAGCATTAGCTCTGACCCCATTGATTTAGCCGCGATCAACCACCACATGCCCGCCCTTTACCTTTTCCCGTATACCTTGCAGCAGTGCGTAATAGACAGGCACCAGCAGGGTTGAGAACAGGCTGGCGGCTACCATGCCGCCAAAAATCGCAAGGCCCAGCGACTTGCGCGATTCCGCACCCGCGCCACTGGCAACCAGTAATGGCATGACGCCAAGCACAAACGAAAGCGCGGTCATCAGCACCGCGCGGAAGCGCAGCCTCGTTGCCTTGATGGCGGAATCCGCAATGCTCTTGCCGGCATCGCGCTGCAGGCTCGCAAACTCGGTTATGAGGATAGCGCTCTTGCTCGCCATACCAATCAGCAGGACCAGCCCAATCTGGGTATAGAGGTTGTTTTCTCCCCCGACCAACCACACAGCCAACAGCGCACCACCGATGGCGATGGGCACACTGAGCAGCACCGCCAGCGGAATACTCCAGCTTTCGTACTGCGCGACCAGGAACAGGTACACGAAAACAATGGCGAGGGAAAAAAGTATCGGGGCAAGATTGCCCGCACTCAGCTCCTGCTTACTGGTGCCGGTCCACTCGAATGCGAATCCTTCAGGTAACTGCTCACCCAACTCGATCATGGCGGCCATTGCCTGACCACTGGTTTTGCCGGGCGCCGGAGAACCATTGAGCGTTACGCTGTTGTACAGGTTGTAGCGATTGATTGACTGGGGCGCGACCATCGGCTCGACATCCGTCACGGCGATCACAGGAACCAGGTTTTCGCCCTTTCCGCGTACATAGAAACCGGCAAGGTCAACCTCACTGTTGCGAAATTCCTTGTCCGCCTGGACCATTACCCGGAAAACCTTGCCGAACTTGTTAAAGTCGTTGACATACATACCACCAAGGAATGCCTGTAACGTAAGGTACACATCTGCCAGGTCGATACCAAGTGTATGGGCCTTGTTCTTGTCGACGTTCAACCGTAACTGTGGTGTAGACGCCTGAAAACTGGTGAATGCACGGGCAATTTCCGGGCGCTGATTGGCGGCATTGATAACGCCTGTCATGACTTCAGCCAGGTCCTGAGGCGCTCGCCCCATCAGGTCCTCGAGTACAAACTCAAAACCGCCTACCGAACTACCACCTGGCAGGGACGGCACAGGGAACAACATCAACTGAGCGTTGGAAATTTGCATCAATTCTTCCTGGGCCCTGTCCATGATGGCCATCTGATGCAGTTCAGGTGTATCGCGTTCTTCCCAACTATCGAGTACTGCGATCAGAAAGGCGGTATTGGAATTTACTCCACCGCCCAGCATGTTATACCCGGGCACCGCGATCACTTCCTTCACACCCGGCTGCTGGTTCAGGATATTGGTAACCTGCTCAGTCACGTCCAGGGTTCTCTGCAGCGAAGCGCCGTCCGCCAGCTGCGCATGCAGCATAAAAAAGCCCTTGTCCTCATCCGGTACGAACCCGGAGGGCACCGCACGAAATAGCCATGTACAAAGCAAGGCAAGAGCGACAATAGTCGCGACACTAATCATGGGATGTTTGACGATAAAAGCAACGCGATCCGAGTAGAAAGCCGTCGTGCGATGCACAGCCTTGTTGAACCAGCCAAACATCCCGGTTTCCTTCTGCGTGACATCGCCCTTTCCCGGCTTGAGCAGCGTCGAACAAAGAGCCGGACTGAGCGTCAGTGCATTCAGGGAGGAAATGATCACCGCAATCGAGATGGTGATCGCGAACTGCTGGTACATTTTTCCGGTGAGCCCGGGCATCAACATAGTGGGCACGAATACCGCGAGCAGCACCAGCGTCGTTGCGATCACCGGAGACGCAACCTCCTCCATCGTTTTGAGGGCGGCCTCTTTCGGGGGGAGCCCCTCTCCCATCAGGCGCTGGGTGTTTTCCACAACGATAATCGCATCATCAACCACAATGCCGATGGCGAGAATCAATGCAAACAGGGTGATGGTATTGATACTCATCCCAAGGCCGAGCATTACCGCAAAGGTGCCGATCAGTGAAACCGGGATGGCAATGGCAGGAATCAGTGTCGAGCGCCAGTCCTGCAGAAAGAGGAATACCACGATAATCACCAGAATGACCGCCGTAACCAGGGTCTCGACCACCTCCCTGATCGATGCAGAAACAAATACCGTGGTGTCATAGAGCGCCGACTGTACCAGCCCTTCGGGGAATCGCTCCTGCAGAGCCGCCATTTTTTCACGTATTTTTTCCGCGACATCGAGGGCATTGGCATCCGGTAGCTGGTAGATGGCAATAACCGCCGAAGGACGGTTATCCAGTTGCCCGAATGCGCCATAGAATTCGGAGCCCAATTCAATTCGGGCGATATCACCCAGCAGTACCATGCCGCCTTCCGGCCTTGCACGTACCGCAATATTCTTGAATTCCTCTGCCTCAACCAGGCGCCCACTGGCGATCACGTTGTACTGAAATTGCTGGTCTGGCAGCGCCGGTGGCGCGCCGATCTGGCCCGCTGCCGCCTGGACGTTCTGGCTACGAATCACACTCATGACGTCCTGCGCCGTCACGTTCAGGGCCGCCATTCGATTGGGATCCAGCCATATCCGCATGGCGTAATTCATAGATCCCATGATCTCAACATCTGAAACGCCATTAATGCGCGCGAGCTCGTCCTTTAGAAAGATTTGCGCATAGTTTGCGAGGAACAGGTCATCAAACTGGTTCTCCTCGGAATACAGGTTGATGGTCATCAACATGGTGGTGGACTGCTTGCGCACATCCACACCCTCACGCTTGACCTCCTCCGGCAGCTGCGCCATGGCACGGTTTACCCGATTCTGGACTTCTACCATTGCGATATTGGTATCGACACCGGTCTCGAATGTGACCGTCAGGTTATAGCTGCCATCGTTGCCCGATACCGAAGACAGGTACTGCATCCCCTCTACGCCATTGACCTGCGGCTCGATCAAGGCAGCGATACTATCGCGCACTACAGACGCATCGGCGCCGGGATAGCTGGTGGAAACCGAAATGGTGGGTGGCGCGATATCCGGGAATTCCGCAACAGGCAGGCTAGGTATCGCGAGCAGGCCGGATAGCGTAATAAGGATGGAGACCACAAAGGCAAAACGCGGCCTGCGAATTGAGAACTCGCTGATCAAGGCTTGGTTGCCTCATGCGCTTCATCGGCAGCGGCTTCGGGTACGTCTTTCACCTCCTCCTGCTCAGGCGGTTCATAAGGATCGACTTCCGGCGCCCGTGGCTGCACCGGTTGATCAACCACAATACGCTGCAGCCCCGATACCACAATATTCTCGCCAACCGTCAAGCCATTAGTAACGGCCCACAATTCTCCCTCCCGCTGCCCCAACTTGAGGTAGCGCTTTTCGGCGACATTATCCTTGCCGATCACAAAGACGTAACGCCCCTGGATATCCTCCATCACGGCGGACTGGGGCACCAGCGGCTGCATCGCCGCATCGCCGAAATCCAGACGGATCGTTACTTTGGCATACTGACCATGGACCAGCAGCTTGTCCGGATTGGGAAAGCTCGCGCGCACTGCAACCGAGCCGGTGGTAGGATCAATCTTGTTATCAAAAAACTCCAGCTTGCCCTCATGGGGATAGTACTCGCCATTCGGCAGAAGGATGCGATAAGTCACCGCGACCGGCTTGCCGGCAGCCTCTCCGCTCAGCCGCGCCATCCGGAAGGACAATAGCTGGTCCTCTGGCACATCAAAGCGCACATACACTGGGTCAAGTTTGACGATGGTAGCCAGCTCGCTGGTTTCCGGCCCGACGAGCGAACCATTGGCGAAGTCGGTGCGACCGATCCGACCGGTGAGGGGCGCGATGACTTTTGTATAACTGAGGTCCAGTCGGGCGTTGACCAGGTCTGCCTCTGCGGCCATCAGTACCGCCTGCGACTGGTCAAAATTACTGGCCAGTTCGTCAAACTGCACCTCCGATATCGCCCCTCTGGGAATCAGCTTTTTGCCGCGAAAGAAATTGCGCTCGGCAATCTTTACTGCAGCCTCGGCCTGGGCGACATTTGCGGCATGGCTTTCCACCCGCGCCTCAAATGGCGCCGGGTCGATCTCGAACAGGAGTTGCCCCTCGGTAACGACATCCCCTTCCTTGAAGTGGCGGCGCAGGATATAACCGCCAACCTTCGGCCGTACCTTCAGTTCATCGATGGCTTCCACACGACCGACATATTCCACCCTGGGAATGACGGGCTTGGCTCTTACCGTCAGGACATCTACAGGCGGTGCCCCCGGTGGCTGCGCAGCTTCATCCTGCCCGCATGCATACAAAGCAAGCACGAGGAGAATAGCGAACAACCCTCTCAACCTGATGAACAAGCACACCTCCACCGCCACCAATTCATCTGGCGCTTTCATTAATATAGCCGTGCCAGATTAGCCGCTGTTGAGATGCGAAGGTATACTGCGCCGATGATCTACTGTAGCCACTGTGGCAGCGACGCCGTTGAATGGAAGGTCCCTGCCGATGACAACCGCCCACGCCACTGCTGCAATAGCTGCGGCATGGTGCACTACATCAATCCTCGCGTCATCGTTGGTACCCTGCCCTACCTGGATGACAAGGTGCTGCTGTGCAAGCGGGCGATCGAACCACGAAAAGGCTACTGGACACTGCCCGCCGGCTTCATGGAGAACGGGGAATCCAGCGAGGAAGGCGCACTGCGGGAAACCCGGGAAGAGGCCCACGCCAATGTCGCCATAGACGACCTCTATTGCGTGCACGATATCCCGGAGATAAACCAGGTCTACCTGATGTACCTCGGTCGCCTGACCGACACAGACTTTGGCCCCGGTCCGGAATCCACCGAGGTAGAGCTGTTTTCGGAAGAGGAGATACCCTGGGCGGAAATGGCTTTTCCGGTCATGGTCGAGAACCTGCGCGCTTACTTCGAAGATCGCAAAAGTGGCAACTACCGCCTGCATCGGGGCGTCATCTACAAAAAGGACTGGGAGAAACTGCGGGCCCGTTCACGCGACAAGGAATAATTGCGCACTTTTTGCACACAAATCCCCCGTGCAACTGAGCGTAAAACCTTTTATCTTGGCATCCAAATCGGCGGCCGCGACAGCGACTAATCCCGCCGCAAACTGATCAAAATAACGACAAGACCGGATTCATGATTACCAACGATGCCGTTCAACTGGGGTTGCTTGCCCTGATCCTAGGGGGGGTGTTCTACACCGCCAGTAGTTCCCACCGTTTCTTCCACAATTTCTACCGGTTCGTCCCGGCACTGCTGCTGTGTTACTTCCTGCCGTCGCTGTTGACTACCTTCGGCATTATCAACCCGAAAGAATCCCAGCTGTATTTCGTTGCGTCCCGCTACCTGTTGCCGGCGGCGTTGATCCTGCTGACACTGAGCATCGACCTGAAGGCCGTGGTCAACCTGGGGCCCAAGGCATTGATCCTGTTCCTGACCGGTACCCTCGGTATTGTCATAGGAGGTCCCATCGCGCTGCTGATCATGTCGGCCATCAGCCCGGAAACCTTTGGTGGCGCCGGCCCCGATGCAGTCTGGCGCGGCATGACCACCATTGCCGGTTCCTGGATTGGCGGCGGCGCCAATCAGGCAGCCATGAAGGAAATCTTCGGTGCCGGCGACCAGATCTTCTCTGCGATGGTTGCCGTGGATGTGATTGTCGCGAATGTGTGGATGGCGGTACTGCTGTTCATGTCACGTTCCAGCGACCAGATCGACGCCCGTATTGGCGCCGATAACTCGGCCATTACCGAGCTGCGTGAAAAAGTGGAAGCATTGCAGAAAAAGCACTCCCGCAACCCCAGCCTGCAGGACCTGTTCTATATCTGTGCGGTCGCATTCGGCATTACCGGTGTCGCGCACTTCGGCGCTGACATCCTGGCCCCATTCTTCAGTGAAAACTTCCCGGGTAGCTCCAAATACAGCCTTACCAGCGGCTTCTTCTGGCTGATCGTGATTGCCACCACTGGCGGGCTGCTACTGTCTTTCACGCGCCTGCGCAGCCTGGAGGGTGCAGGCGCATCGAAGATTGGCACAGTATTTATCTATTTCCTGGTGGCGACCATCGGTACCAAGATGGATATCAAGGCGATTCTGGACAGCCCGGTTTACTTCGTAATGGGTGCCATATGGATGCTGATCCACGCGAGCCTGATGCTGATTATGCTGAAGGTATTGAAGGCGCCACTGTTCTTTATGGCGGTGGGAAGCCAGGCCAACGTGGGTGGTGCGGCATCCGCACCGGTAGTGGCGTCTGCGTTCCATCCATCACTGGCGCCGGTGGGCGTGCTGCTAGCGGTCATGGGGTACGCGCTCGGCACCTACGCGGCCTGGTTCTGTGGCCAGTTACTGCAGGTGGTAGCGCCCTGACAACCACTGTTACACGTTGCAAAAAAAAACCGCGCTCAGAGCGCGGTTTTTTTATTGGCAGCTATTGGGTAATGCTGCCTTCCGGAACGCATTGCGCCAGCGTCAGCAGCCAGCGTTTTTTATTATCGATCCGT
Source organism: Biformimicrobium ophioploci (assembly GCF_030270605.1). Taxonomy (GTDB): domain Bacteria; phylum Pseudomonadota; class Gammaproteobacteria; order Pseudomonadales; family Cellvibrionaceae; genus Biformimicrobium; species Biformimicrobium ophioploci. Next base: position 572,848 of record NZ_BSYJ01000002.1, on the reverse strand, counting down.
TCCAGCCAGCACTTGCCTTCTATGCGCCACAAACGAAACTTTACCGGCACTGTCAGATCGCGGCCGCGCAATGGCCGTTGCTCTATATCAAGCAGCGGGCGCGGGGTCACAACCAGAATGCTGCTTTCGGTCAGAGCGTTATCTGCCAATAACACTGGTTTGTGGTACATGCCCGCGGAGACCACGCGCTGGAGCTCCGCGCGTGACTCTTCCGTGCCCTGCACCAGGACCGCATGCACCTCCTCACTGACTGCCGGGTTAACACTGCAGGCAGAGAGCAGGCCAACGACCATCAGGGCGGCCTTTTTCCAGGGCTTCATCAAGGTCTCTCCAGTATCCGGTTCTCACGCCAGGCCGGCTTGAACAACTCGGCGTCTGCCTGCGTGCCCCCGGCGGGGTTGACCCGCGCGGGCGCGGATTTGGCCGTGGCCGTTGCCGCAAGCTGACAACTGCCGGTTGCCATATAGTTTAGTGCCACAGCGAGACGTGCTTCCGATGGATCACCCAGCGGGCTCAGGAAGTCATCGGCAACCACGCAGCCGGGCACGCCGGCAGAACCGGTTCCCGCCGGCACGAAGCCATCCGAGTACTCACCAAAATTCTTCTCGTTGACGCCCTGGAACTGGATGGTAAACCAGGTGGTTCCGCAGTTATCGGTGGGGTAAAAACCATAGGGCTTGCCACAGGTCTTGTTGCCGACCTGGATAACTTCGATGTCGACGCCGCGCAGGCCATTGATAATCGCCTCACTGGCGGAACAGGTATTGCCACCGGTCAGAACATACACACGCGCCATGCCTAGGCTCGGCAGCGGTTGCCCGGAAGGCAATTCGGAAAAGCCCAGGGTGGTGGAATAGAACGGAATCGGGTCCAGCGGCCTCCCGGTGACAGGGTTAACTTCGCTGTACTTGTCGTTGAACTGCAGCTGCTCAAAGGTACGGCCCGCTGTCGGGACATTACCGGCAATCATATAGGCAAGCTGGCTCGCAATCGCCAGGTAACCACCACCGTTGTAGCGCAGGTCAATTACCAGGTCGTCGATCGATTCGCCGGTCAACTGGTCTATCGCATCACGCAGTTCCTTTTCTGCGGTGGCGATATGATCGTTGAACAGCAGGTAGCCCACACGGCGCCCCATATCCGCTTCCAGCACTTTCACATGCTGGACCGGGTCGGCAATGACCTCGCGGGATTCCAGGCTGTAACTACCGAGGGAGCCATCGGTAAAGCGCACGGTAAACTCGGTCACCTGACCGGCATTATCAGGGAAGAAACCGGCATTCAGCTGATTCACACTTTCCTGGTCGCCGGCCCAGACGACATCCACACCGTTAACCTCGATAACCTCGGCACCACGGGGCGGCAGCCCGGGTATCGCGTCGGTCTCCCGGTAGGCTACACGAATCTCCCGTGGTGGCCGAGATTCGATCACCGCCCACTGCACACCGTAACCGACGGAAACGCCGGACTGGGACATGGCCTGCCACTCGTCCGTTGGCATATAGAAGTGAAAATTATCCTTGCGCGCACCACTGTCGGTCAGCTCGTTGGTCACCAGCAGGTCGAAATACTCTTCCACGCCGTAATCCGCCGGATCCCGATCCTCAATCTCGCGGTACCAGAGGTAAAGCTCATGGCTCCAGGAGCGCAGCCAGTTTTTCTCATCCAGGGCAGTGCCGGCAACATCCGGGTACAATAAGCCGGTTGCCGGATCAACGCCACCGCGCGGCGCCTCGCACTGGTTGGCAAAGGTTTCGGATGGCAGGAAATTGTTGGGCTGCCAGGTAGAGCCGCTGCTACCCACTGGCGGGCTGCCATCATCATCGACCGGCGCCGCGCTACTGCCCCCGCCACCGCCGCCGCACGCGGTGAGGGTTACCGCAAGCAGCACGGACATAACAGTCTTTACTCCCCTGACAAAGATCCAGGACATGAGATACGTTTCCTTATTCTGTTTATTTGAACCGGAATTTTTTATGAGACTAGATTTCAGGCCACTAGTTCAGGCCTCTGATTGACATTCCTGCGGGGGCTAGGACTCCAGCCGCCAAATATGAAATGCCGGCTCTTCGTAGGGGTGTGATGCACGCAAGGCAGCTACCACAGCATCTTTGTACTGGTCATCCAGCACCATTTCCACACGGTATTCGTCTACTGCCTCAATATCCCCCACCTTTCCGATAAATGGCGTGGCACCATTACGCGGCCTGAATTGGCCACGTCCCACCACCTCCCAGCAGCAGCTGTCATAATCGCCGATACGGCCGGCGCCCGCCTCAAACAGTGCCTGTTTGACCTCGGTCAAATGGGTCGCCGGGATATATACGCATAATGCCAGCATGAAAGCCGCTCCTCTACAGGCGGATTGCACCTGTCTATTTATTATCAGTCTGTTGCTATTATCCATCTCTTGATTCTGAGCCTGATTATCCAGAATCTATGGCAAACTGATCCATCAGGGACTCAGGGAAGCAGTCTAAAATAATGCCCGATATGCGACAAACCGGCACCTTGCTACAGGCTGTACTTATCACCGCGCTGCTGATCGGGATGTCCGGCTGTGAGCAGAAGAGGCTGCAGGCCCTGGGCACCCTGGAATGGGACCGTGTCAACGGCCGCGCGGTCGCCTCAGAGCCGATCCTTGAAATCCTTGCCAGGCAAGGAGACCTGGTTAGCAGCGGCCAGCCGCTGTTGCGCCTCGACGGTACGCTACAGGAGCAACGGGTAACCCGGCTTCGGGCAAGCGTCCAGCGCGCGCAGTGGGAACTCAGGGAGCTGGAAAACGGGTTCCGCTCAGAACAGGTCGCCGCAGCCGAGGCACAGCTACGCGCCGCCCGGCAGGACCGTATCACCCGCGAGAAGGAGCACCAGCGCCAGCAGAAGCTGCTGCCAAGCAACCTCACCAGCCAGCAGCGTGCCGACGAAGTCGAACGCGCGTTCAAGTCGGCCATTGCCGCCGAACAGATCGCGCAGGAGCAACTCAGCGAACTGCAAAATGGTTTCCGCAGCGAACAGCTGGAGCAGGCGCGCGCACAACTCGCAGCAGAGCAGGCAGAACTCGCGTACCAGCAGGCACTCCTCGAGCGCTACACCATTTTTGCTGAACGGGCCGGCAGGCTCGACAGCCTGCCGTTTCGTACCGGCGATAAGCCCCCCGCCGGCGCGGTGCTGACCACTGTTCTCGCGGGGGATAACCCCTGGGCACGGGTATACCTGCCCGAACCCTGGCTCAGCCGCCTGCAGGTGGGCAGCGAGGTAAAGGTCCTGGTCGACGGTTTGGAGGCACCCATGGCCGGAAGGATCCGATTTATTTCCGCACAGGCATCCTTCACCCCCTACTTCGCCCTGTCAGAGTCCAACCGCAGCCGGCTCAGTTTCGTGACGGAGGTGGATATACTCGATGATCGGGCATTGCAGCTGCCGCTCGGCATTCCGGTCCAGGTCGAGCCCGCCGATGACTGAATACGTCATAGAAGCTGAGGGACTGACCAAACGCTTCGGCGACTTCACCGCGGTCCAGGGCCTCGACATGCAGATCCAGCGCGGGCAGGTGCATGGCTTCCTGGGGCCCAACGGATCCGGAAAAACCACCGCAATCCGGATGATGTGCGGCCTGCTGGATATCAGCGCAGGCAACGTCAGGGTGCTGGGGCTGGAGATTCCCGAATATGCGGAAGAGGTCCGCGACCAGGTCGGTTACATGACCCAGCGCTTTTCCCACTACCAGGATATGACGGTCCGAGAGAATCTCATGTTTCTGGCCGACATCCGTGGCATGCCAAGGAAGCAGCGCACAGCGCGCGTCGACGAAGTACTTGGGGAATACAACCTTGCCCAGATTACCGGTCGCCTTGCGGGTGATCTCAGCGGCGGACAGAAGCGGCGTCTGTCACTGGCCGGTGCTGTCCTGACACAACCGCAGCTGCTGATGCTGGATGAGCCCACTTCCGAAGTCGATCCCAACACACGCCGGGACATGTGGAGCCGCTTTTTCCGACTCGCCGCAGAAGGCACTTCCATCCTGGTCTCTACCCACCTGATGGATGAGGCGGAGCGCTGTCATCGGCTGACAATCCTCAACCAGGGCGAAAAAGTCGCAGACGGAACCACCGACGAACTCAAGCAGCGCCTGCCCCAGTCAGTCGTGAATATTCATGGCGCCGATGTTTCAGGGCTCGCAGACTCCCTGTCAGATGACGGGCAGATCCTGGCAGCAACCCAGAGTGGCCTGTCTCTGCGGGTACTGGTTGACCGGAATGTAGGGGACCCGGTTGGCTATGTGCGCAGCAGGGTTGGTAACCAATATCAACTGGCGCAGATAGAAGCCGCCATTGAAGATGTATTTGTCGCTGCGACGATGGATACTTCCGATGCATAGCAACGGCATACTGCGCAGCGCCAGCGCGTCACTACGCCGGGTCATGGCGATCTGCGTTAAGGAACTGATCCAGTTGCGCCGTGACCGCCTGACGTTTGCCATGGTGGTCGCCATTCCGCTGATTCAGTTACTGCTATTCGGCTATACCATCAATACCGATGTCCGTAACGTGCCGGTGGCCGTGGTGGACCAGCGGGACAACTTTTTCTCGCGCCAGCTGATCGAGGACCTGCAGGCCTCCCAGGTAATCAAGGTACACACCCACCTGGAAACGCCGCAGCAAGCCACAGACTGGGTACGCGCCGGCAAGGTAAGCGCTGCCCTGATCGTACCGCGGGATGTAGAGAAACGATTTTACAACGATAACCAGGAACCCATTGCGCAGCTGGTCGTGGATGGGTCAGACACGATTCTCGCCAGCGCCCTGAAAGGCCTCAGCGACTTTCCCTTCGACCCGTCACAGCCACCCTCGCCGCGCCAGCTCGCCAAGAACATCACGGTGGACCTGCTTTACAACCCGGAACAGCGTGCCGCCCTGTTTACCGTGCCCGGGTTACTCGGCGTGATCCTGACTATGACCCTGACAATGTTTACAGCGATTGCGATCGTGCGCGAGCGGGAGCGGGGCAATCTCGAACTGTTGATTGCCACTCCGGTGAAAACACCGGAGCTGATGCTGGGGAAATTGGTACCCTATATCGGGCTCGGTCTGCTGCAGGTCGTGATCATTCTGCTACTGGGGCGCTTCTTCTTTGACCTGCCGGTGGTTGGCAGCCCGACATTACTGATGCTTTGCTGCCTGCTGTTTATTTTCGCCAACCTGGGGCTTGGCTTGCTGATTTCCACCCGTGCACCCAACCAGCTGGGCGCGATGCAGATGGCGGTGTTCATCCTGCTGCCATCGATCCTGCTATCCGGCTTTATGTTCCCTTATGCGGCCATGCCCCGGTTTGCCCAGCATCTCGCAGAAATACTGCCGATGACCCACTTTATCCGCCTTACGCGCGGTATCATCCTGCGCGGTGCGGATTTCAGTGACCTTGCAGGCGATATGTTATTCCTGGCCCTGTTTTTTATCGGCACCATGATCGAGGCGCTGAAGAGTTTTCGCAAAAAACTCGATTAACTCCGCAACGCCGCGTGGCAGGGTCCCAATAGACAAAGAAGTCAGTACAGAAGCGTCATCAGTTTGCGCTGGTACCTGATTGCCAGTGGGTCACCACTGCCGAGGGTCTTCAGGATATCGGTGTAGGCATTGCGCGCACCACCGTCGGCAAAGCCCAGGTCCTCGCGCAATACTCCGAGGAGCAGTTCCAGCGCCTCCTCCTGACGGTTTTCCTGGCTCAGTGCCACAGCGAGGCGATACGCCACGTCGGCATTTTCCGGCTCGCTTTCAAGCGCCTCCTGCAGGGCCTTGATTTCCGGCGAATCGGCGGCCTGCTGCTTCAGCTCGAGCATGGCCATCAGCTGCTCGTAATCGGCATCCTGGTCGGCAAGCTTGATTTTACCCAGCACCTCTTCCGCATCTGCCGCCCGGTTCAGCTCGAGATAACAGGCTGCCAGTTGTTTGGCAATATCGGTCCGCTCACCGGAATCGGCATAGGCTGGACGCAACAGGTTGAGCGCCCCGGCAAAGTCACCGGCGACCATTTTTTCCTGCGCTTCCTTGAACTGTGCGTCCCAGGGCTTGGGCAGGTACTTGTCCAACAACTCCCGCACCTGCTGTTCCGGCTGTGCGCCGGCGAAGCCATCGACCGGTTGCCCGTCCTTGAGCAGCAGCACGGTAGGCAAGCTGCGTACGCCGAGCTGCTGCGCCAGCATCTGTTCGTTGTCCGCATTGACCTTGGCAAGCAGGAACTGTCCCGCATATTCATTGGCGAGCTTTTCCAGTACCGGCATCAGCTGTTTGCAGGGCGCGCACCAGTCTGCCCAGAAGTCCACCAGCACCGGGCGCTGCATGGATTCCTCGATCAGGACCTGCTGCGCGTTTTCCATGGTTACGTCGACGATATGCTCGCTCATGCTGCCTCTTTAATTCTCTACACGGCTCAAAGGCGGCATTGTAACGCATCCGGCAAGCCCCACTGAAGCAATGCGGAAGCGCAACAATGCTCCATATCAAACCCAGTGAAAGGCACAAAAGTCCCATTTTCCACCAGCAAAGAAAATTGCGTGCCCAGCGACGGCTTGCTATACAGGTCAGATAATCACAAAAGCGCGAGATGACACCATGACCGAAAGCGACAGCCTAGCGCCCCCGCTGGTCCCTGCAGACAAATCCCTCGCAGAAATCACCATCAAGGCGCTTGTCCTCGGTGTCGTGTTGTCGGCGATACTCGCAGCAGCCAACGCCTATATCGGCCTGCTGGTTGGCCTGACGGTTTCCGCATCCATTCCCGCCGCAGCCGCCTCCATGGGCCTGCTACGTCTTTTCCGGCGCTCCACCATTCTGGAAAACAATATGGTGCAGACTGCTGCCTCCGCGGGGGAATCACTCGCAGCAGGCATCATATTCACCATACCGGCCCTGGTACTCATGCGCGCCTGGACGGGTTACGAATACGGCCCGCTCGTTGCCATCGCCCTGGTGGGCGGCATACTCGGCGTGGCATTCACCATTCCGTTGCGCCGCGCCCTGATCGTGGAGGCCCGCCTGCGTTTCCCCGAGGGCGTGGCTACTGCCGAGGTACTGAAAACCGGCGGCATAGAAACCGTCGATCACCATACGGCAAGCGCAGATGCCGACGCGGCCAGGCGCGGCTTTCGAGTACTGATCAAGGCGGCCGGGCTCGGCGCCCTGATAAAAGCACTGGAATCGGGGCTCGGCTGGCTGGCAGGCTCTGTTGCCGGGGTGAAGGCATTCCTCGGCGGGAAATACCTGGCCATGGGTTCCATCAACCTCTCCCCTGCCCTGGTCGGTGTCGGCTATATCGTCGGGCTCAACATCGCCCTGCTGGTTTTCCTCGGTGGAGTGATTGGCACCGTCATTGGTGTGCCACTCAACTGGCTGTTCAACGGTGCGGAGATCATGACTAAAGCGGGCATAGACCCTGGCATGTCACTCGACAGTCTCGACTCACACCAGTGGGCAGCGGTTGCCGGACAGGCCTGGCAGGATGTGCGCCGCGTGGGCGTCGGTGCCATGATGGTCGGCGGTGTCTGGTCCCTGATCAGCCTGGCGAAACCCCTGGTTACCGGTGTAAAGGCCAGCTTGCACGCCTACCGGGAGTCCCGGGTCGTCGGCAACGGTGGCGTACCGAGAACCGACTTCGATACACCGATCATCTACGTCGGTATCGTGGCACTGCTGGCGACCATACCACTTTTCCTGATTTTCCTACACGCCCTCGGGGATTACCCGGACCGGGTTATGATTGCATCGGTCATGACCATCCTGATGCTGGTATTCGGCTTTATCTTCGCGTCGGTCGCGGGCTATATGGCAGGCCTGGTGGGCAGCTCCAACAACCCGGTTTCCGGCATCACCATTGCTACGGTAATTTTTTCCGCCCTGATCCTGTTACAGCTGATGGGCAGCACCGGTCAGGCCGCGACCCTCGGTCCCATCGCAGTAATCTTCCTCGCCGGGCTGATCTGTTCGGCTGCGGCCATTGCCGGCGACAATATGCAAGACCTGAAGTGCGGACATATCCTCGGTGCCACCCCCTGGCGACAACAGGTGATGCAGGTGGTCGGCGTAATCGGCGCGGCGCTGGTCATACCCGTGGTACTGGAAATCCTGGACCACGGCTATGGTATTGGCCGGCCCAGTCCGATCAACCCCGGCGCGCAACCACTGTCCGCTCCGCAAGCGGGCCTGATGCAGGCGCTCGCGACCGGCATCTTCGGTGACGGCATTGAATGGAACTTTATCTTTATGGGGTTCGCGCTGGCGATTGTCCTGATTATCCTGGACAAGGTGCAGGAATCACGGGGCTCGCATTTCCGTTTTCCGGTACTGGCCGTCGCGGTGGGCATCTACCTGCCGCTCGGCCTTTCAGTGCCGATTTTCATCGGTGGACTGATCGCCTATTACATCGACAGGCACTCATCCAACCTACACGAAAAGCAGCGCAAAAAGCAGGAACAGACCGGGTTGCTGGTCGCCTCCGGCTTGATCACCGGCGAAGCCTTGATGGGCGTGGTCGTGGCGGCGTTAGCGGGATGGGGCTTTTCTCATGGACTGAACCTGCCACTTACCAACCTCGGTGGCTGGAGCAGCATTCTGGGCGTGGTTGCACTATTGGTAGCGATTGCTTACCAGTATCGTAAGACAAAAAGCGCAGGGGATGATTAAGGATAGCGACAGCCTGATATATTACTCAGACTTTCCAACTAAAAAGAATTTTCAACTGTAACAGTGCGGTTAAGCCGGCACAGCAACATGCATCTGGAGTAGGCGTTCGATCGCGATCCGGCGTGCCTCGTCATCACGGAACCGGGAAATCAGCGTATCCCGGAAAAATTTCAGGCTCACTGATTGCAGGTGTGGCGGGAGTTGTTCGATCAGTGAACCAACTTGTTCAATTGTTGGCAAACTCCAGGCACCTCGCTTTATGGGAACCGTGTTTTTTTCAGGCAAACGAACCCCAAACTCGGATTCCAGCCAAGCCGCATCGACCGCAAACGCCTGCCTGCTTTTTTGACTGAAGTCACAGGCCAGCGGGGTACCAGTGACCTCAAACAAGGCCTTTACATCACCCATTTTACGATCAGGGGAACTCCGCCCCTCGACAATACGCGGGTAGGTCTCGTTGATAGCAGAAATGATCTCGAGCGCCTCGAGGCAAACCGACTCATTTGCACGCACATCTTTGAATGGCCACCAGTAGAGTCCGGTTAATACCGTCTTTATAAAATATTTAACCAATCCATCGGGATATGCGCAGGCATCGTGAAAGCTCAGGATCCTGATTTCGTCTCTGTCGAACACCGACAAGCCTGCAGCCAGAGATTTCTTATAGAGGTGCTCAGCAAACCCGGTAGTGACTGCCGTCCGTTCCTCGAGGCTTCCACCCCCCTTTACGGATTGCTGGATGGCACTCGCAATGTAGGCTTCATGCTCGCGGGCAAAATAAATCACTTCAAACGAAGTCGCACCCAGTTCCTCAACAAACCAGGCACGAAGCGCACGAAGCTCCTCGGTCGATAATATGCACAACGCCTCTCCGGACATAACCAGCGTAGAGGCTTTGCGGGCGTATTCCCTTAACTGCTGTTCAAACAGGGCCCGCAGCCTGTTCGCGGCGGATTCCCCATCAAATCCACGAATTAAATTATTGGGTACGAGCGCAGGGTTCGATTTGAAAAGCGTAAGGAAGCAGCGCGAGTGGTTGTAAATCCGTGGGTTTTTGCTGTCGCTGAATACAGGGTAGGTATACCCGAATAGATTCAGCCAGCGCGAAGATCGCCCCAGCGCCTTTTGGATCGCAGAAGTTCCGGTCTTGTGAATACCGGCATGTAATATGACTTTCACCCGACAGCCCGGGCGGTTTGAACCAGAGTTTTATGAAGCCTGGCCACACTACACCAGTTTGTACCATACAGCATTGACCCGGGATTCACGCGACACCTTCTGCTCTTTTCTCTTCCGTAGCCAGCGGCTGCTCGGCCGACAATGGCGGCAGATGGTAACGCGAATCATGCAGGGATTGCACCAGGCGATTCGCGGCGGCCCCGTCGCCGGCCTCGATAGCGGCGAAGACCTGCCCCTCTACTTCCATAAGCCGGGCCTTCCACTGCTTGAGCAACTCCCGGTCCAGCCCCTGCAATCGGTTCAGCACCTGGCCGCGATAGGTCTCCCACAGATCCGGCTGCTGCAACTGCCAACCGTTGGAGAACCCCATCGGCCGGAACAGGCTATTGCAGGTTTGTGCGGTACCGGTAAAGGCCATGCGTGGCCCCTTCGCGTCCAGGCGCACAATCATTGCGCAGGTTGTTTCAGAGGGGCGCCATACCCGGCCAAGGCCAGTGCCGGCATGCATACAGAGATCGGCATTGCCACCGGGTCCGGTACCGGCATGACTGCGCAGCACCGCAGCAAAGTCGGCAAAGCCGGGGGTTTCTGCCTGCGCCAGTCCCCATGCACGCTCCAGGCTCTGCGCCCGTCGCCTGGCCACCTTGCCAAAAAACGGCATCAGCCTGGAGTCGTTGCGGGAGGCAAAATTCACCGGCCTGCCACTCGTGACCGGGCATGCCCTGTCATAGTCCTCTTCAATGGTCAGGCCATTGGAAATGCTGTCGGCCGCGGAGATGCGCTTTGCCACCCATTCCCGGCCCGCTGTCTCCAGCTTCCAGATGTGGTCACGATCTGCTATCAGGAAACTGCTGTCGTAGCGAAAGTTCCGGTTTTCGTAGCCGGCCGGGCCACCCTGGCCAAACTCTTCCAGCAGCTCGCAGATAACGCTAAGCGCGGATTCTGCACTGTCGCCGCGCTCCAATCCAAGCCGGACCAGGTCCATACCCAGAAGACCGGCACCATTTTGCAACACACTCCTGGAGAAAATAGCTTCGTTGGCGATCGCTACCCCGCATTCATTGACCCCCATCTCCGCACCCCAGATCCAGGCGGGGCGGCTGATGACGCAGCCATAACGCCGGGCTACCTGAGGCACCTGGGTCCAGGTCGTCATCATCGAGCCAGGGCTGGTTTCTTTTGCCGGCGGGTGCCATTCAACCCGCTGTGCCTCGAGCGGATCCCGATCACTGTTCTTGGCCAGCCAGACCGCACCATCCCGGCGGATGGCAAAACTGTCACACATGAGCATTCTCCTTTGCCCGATTTGGTTGCAGCAGTTCGCGCACTTCGCCTGCGGCACGCTCGGCAGCTTCCAGGCCGCCTTCCATATAGCCGTACCATTCGCGCGCGGTTTCTGTTCCAGCCCAGTGTATCCGACCGTTCGCGCTCCTCAGTAACCGCCCATTCCCTGTCCAGCTACCGGTGGTCATATGCGCGGCGTAGCCGCCACGGGCCCACTCATCGGCACTCCAGTCCTTTTCCACATATTCAAGCGGTGTCTGCGCGCGCTCACCAAAGTAGTTGGCAAAGCTCTGCAGCACCGCTGCCCGCCGGTCTTCAGCATCCATTGCCGCCAGACGCCGGGCATTACCGCCGTCGAGCAGGGTCATCAGCAAACCCGAGCGCTTGCCGGGCTCGGAGTTGTCAAAGGTAGCCTGGGCCACTTCGCCGGGGCCCGTACCCTGCCCGGACAGTCCGGCATCGCGCCAGAAAGGCGTCTCATAGCGAGCTATACACTTGGTCACATTGCCGGCCGGCATACGCTGCAACAACTGGTCACGCCAGCCCGGCAAAGCCGGCTCGAAGGCAATGCGCAATGTCTGGTTCGGCGGCGTTGCGATAATCAGGCGTTCACAGTGCACGCGCCCACGGGCGTGCTCGATTACCAGACCGTCGGCAGACTCAGTTACCCTTTGCACCGCCGTATCCTGCAGTACCGCACTGCCGAGCGACTGTGCCATATTCTCGCACACGGCCTGGGTACCGCCGTGGACCCGGTCCTGCTGCGCACCACCGGTCACTGCCAGCAAGGTCTGCAGGGAATGCCCCGAGCGGATGTAGAACAGCGCGTGCAGCAGGGAAAAGTCGGAGGCATCACCGGCGAACACCGCACCCACGGCAATTTCCATAATGGCACGTGCCTGCCGCGTCCAGGCTGCCTTGCGAACCCAGCTGTCCAGGGTCATCGCATCCCACTTTCTTGCGTCCGGGTGCCGCCACGGCGCAGCGGCATCCAGCGTGTCCGCCATGCGCTCAAGCCGCGTCATCAACTGGCCAATGTCTGCCAGCACCACCGGGTTTAACCTTGGAATGGTGCCACTGTATGGCCGCAGCCTCCCGTTCAGGCGCAGCAGGTTTTTACCGCTGTCATATAACGGGAAGGTCCGCATCCCCAGGGACTCGATCAAGCGGTACATCCTGTCCTGCCCGGGGCCGACCCACTGCCCCCCCACATCGACACTGTCTCCATTTTCGAAGCGGTGATTCAAAAGGCGTCCGCCCACCCGCTGTCGCGCCTCCAGTACCGCGACGGAATAGTCGGCCTGTAGCAGCCTGGCAGCGTAGAGACCTGAAATACCCGCACCGATAACAGCAACCTGTACTTTTTTCATTACGCTAGCGCCCTCCCCGCGGATCAAACCATAGCGACGATAGCACCGGACCATCATGGGGCTGCCCCTGTACCACGCGCCCATTCAGCACGGCGGTGGTGATGCCATCGTCACCCAGATCCCAGAGATCGCCACGCAAGAACGTATTCATGCCCGCATGAATACCGGCGCTGCGACCGGCAAATGCATATTTCAGCCACGCTTCCCCCTCGGTGAGGGTACCCACGTGCGCCGGGTTGACGTCGGCAGGTGCCGCCGCACCGTTATAACCCTGCCATGGCTGTCGCCACAGATTGTCCGGGGCCGAGAACGACGGCACTGCTACCAGCTCTGCGCCACTGCGTCGTACCTCCTCCCACACCTGCGGATACCAGCTATCTGCACAGATCAATACGGACAGGAGGCCGGCTGGAGTCTGGTATACCGGTACCGGACCAGCCGCCGCCGCGGTAAACGGCAGTTCCGATGTAATCGGGAACTGTTTCAGTGAGGGCCCGGCAATGCGGCCATCGGCGAAAAAAAGAAAACTACTGTTGAAAATTGGTCCTTCGCCCACCACGATCGAACCACTCTGGATACGTGGGGCCGGCAGCGCAATGGAGCCGCCGACGATAGTGATCCCGAATTCCCGTGCCAGCGTTTGGAATGTCGACTGGTAAAGCGCGGCCATTTCACCTGCCCGACTACGAAAGACAGCCGCCGCGAGCGGATCCTGCTCATCCGCTGCCAGCAGGTATTTCGCAAACCGCAAAGGGTGTTTGAGGATGATTGGCGGCATGGCCAGAGTGGTGCTCGGTGCATGATTGGCATAAACGCCCCCGCCAGCCGCCACCAGCCAGGTACCGATGTGCTCAGGGAATACCGCGATGGTCTGGGCGGTCAGCCAACCTTCGCGCCTTGCGGCCTGCAGGTACCCCTGCAGCCTGGTATACAGGTTTTGCGGGGTAACATAATCCCCGGGAACGAGGTATGGCTGTACGGAAAGGAGGTTCGCCGGGCCGCTGCTCGCGCTATTCAGGGCCTCGAGTCGCGGTGTCTGCCAGCGCGGGGGCTCGGCAGTGTAGGGAAACCAGGTAATCGCAATGGCAACGAGTGCCAGTTTCAGGGACCAGGAGAGCAAGGTCTTGAGCATGCGCTGTTATTCTCGTTATCGCGGCTAGTATCCTGTGCTTTGCCGCACAGCCTAACCTATAGCTCGTCGCGTTCATCCCCCGCACCTGTTGCCGACTGCCATGCCGCCCACTACTTCCGGGGCGTACGCGAGGAAAGATTCAGGTATTTTTCCACTACTTTAAAGGTTTCCTCTTCCGGCGCATAGAAGGCACTGTCTTCGCCGTATTCAAAGGTGCCACTGTCCAGCAGGCCGTTGGTGATAAACACCACTCCGACCCCTTTCTCCCGGTTGAAATACATATCCGAGATCAGGCCATACGCCTCGCCGGCATGGCCGACCATCGGCAGGTTGCCGAAGATTCGGTCCCCGCCCTTCTGCCCGGTGATTCGATGCGGGCCAAGGCCCCACTCATGGAACAGGTTATGGTAGCTGTCGCCGTTTTTGCCATTGAATGTCCATACCGCGCCATCCATCAGCGCAACGGTTTCGGGCTTGAGTATCCTCACCCCGTCGTACTCGCCCCCGTTCATCAACATCTTCATAAACCGCACAAGCGATACCGCCGAAGTCCTGAGACTCCCCTGCGGCCCAAACAGCAAGCCGTTGTGCCCCGGGCGATAAGCACTGAAATCCCTGGCCGGGTGCCCTCCGGCGAACCGGTCCGCCTGCGGCTCGGAAGCGCGATAGAGAACCGCCAGATTTTCAATGCCCTCTATTTCGTATACGTTAAAACCGCCGTCCATTCCCAGTGGTTCCAGAATTTCCTGCTTCACAAACAAGTCGAAGCGCTGGCCACTGACCTTTTCGACCAGGGTCCCCAGCACACCGGAATTTACATTTGCATAGGTAAAGAATGGCCCGGGTTGCTCACTGCCCCACATGTCCGCAGTGAAATATTTACCGCTTTCCTGCAACAGTGTGCGGATGCCGAACGGAGATTCCGGGGTCAGTGCCCCGGAAGAAAAATCAAAATAACCCTTGCCGTCACGCAGGCCCGATGTGTGCGACAGCAGCATTTTGGCCGTGATCGGTACCCCGGCAAACTCCGGATGCCTGAGGCTGAAGCCCAGGTAATCGCTGACGTCGCGATCCAGGTCAATCTTGCCGGCTTCATACAGTTTCATGACCGCGACCGCCGTCGCCATCTTGGAGATGGAAGCAATGCGGTACATCGTCCGGTCATTGACCGGCCTCTGCTGATCCAGGTCGGAAAAGCCGTAATGGAAAACACTGTCGGCGCTGCCGTCGGCAACGACCACCGCAGACATGCCGACCAGGCGGTTCTTGCTCGCCACGTCCCGTAACGCCTTATCCAGGTCCAGAGCCAGCACCGGGCTGCAGATAGTCAGGAGTGCCGTCGCGCAAGCGGTAGTCAGCATGGTCAGAAAAGGACGGGAGTAATGTCTGGACATATCGGGTTCTTCTTGTATTAGGACTGTCGGTTACTTTACCGGGTCTCAGGGTAGATACTAAATATCGCGCAACAAGTTAGCTCCTATCGGTCGCAGGCCTGTGTGTTTTTTAGTCAGAAATAGCCTTTTTTCACGCGCTTACCCCCGGGCCAGATACCCGATCAGGTTTACCAGCACGGTCAGCACGATGGAGGCAATCAGCATGGCCTTCCACGGAAAGAAGACCTTTATTTTTGGCTCGTCGCCCGCCTCCCGGCGCTCGATGGCACGCCGGGCACTTTCCTCCATTTTTTCCTGCGCCTTCCTCGCGGTGCGCGGAAACAGCATCGGCAACAGGTTGATCAGCACTGTCAGGACGACAGACGCAACCAGCGAGTAAAACAGAAATTCCGTCATAAACACTTCTCCCGGTGGTCCCGCGGCCCACACCTCGAGCCAATCGGTACCATTGTGCGTAGCAAGACAGCAAAGCTGACGCCAGTTTCCAAATTCCACTGCAGGCGACAGGTATACTTGCGCCGATATTCCAAAGCAGATGTACCCACATCCATCCTAACGGGATAAAACCATGAACAAGAACCTGATTTTCCCGCTGTTACTGACGCTATCTGCCAGCCACACCGTCCTCGCTGAAGACAAGGACGAAATGATCGCCAGCGCACTGAGCGCGGGTCCAAAGTCGGTCACCGCCGATGCCACGATCAAATCCCCGGATGGGAAAGTCTTACGCAAGGGAACAAACAGCTATACGTGCTACCCGCAGCAGGAAGCCATGGGCCCGATGTGCAATGACGCGACCTGGGATGCATTGATTGCCGCACTGATGAGCAAGCAGGACTTCAAACCTACCAGTTTGAGCATATCCTATATGCTGGCAGGGGAAGGCGATGCACCCGGTGTGAGCAACAGCGACCCCTATGCCACCGATCCATCCAAGGTCGATGACTGGATCAAGGAAGGGCCCCACCTGATGATAATCGTTCCGGACAAGTCCATGCTGGAAGGATTATCCACAGACCCCAAGGACCCGGTGTACGTCATGTGGAAAGACACCCCGTACGCCCACATTATGGTAAGGATCGCTGAAGAGTAGTCAGGCGCCCAGAGGTACAGGTTTCTTGCGCACACATCAGCAAAGGCAGAAACGGCTATCGCAGGCAGGCACAAGGATTATTTGTGCCTGCCTGCCCGTTATTGCCGTGCCTTATGCACTTGCGGAAACTGAAGAAGAAGAGAGCGTCATCTCCGACGACTACTGGGATAAGGCCATTATCTTCGAAAAAGAGAATGGCAATTACCTGCATTTTACAGGGCGCGTGCAGCTTGATGCACCACTCATCGTATCCGACCAGGGTGATCATTCAGACCTCACGATGCGGCGCCTTCGGTTTGGTCTCCAGGGCAAGTTTTCGGATGCCGTCATCAGGCTCGAAGCGGACCTTGACCTGAACGGCGCGCTGCGCAATGCCTATACCCGCATCACCGATGCCAACATCACCTGGACATTCGAAAACGACAGCAAACTGCGCCTGTTCAAGCAGAGAGCCGGCTTCACAATGGATGGCGGCACCTCTACCAAGAAGCTGTTGACCCCGGAGCGCAACAACCTCACCAATAACCTCTGGTTTACCAACGAGTACTACACCGGTATTACCTACGCCGGCCTGTTCTCGGATGACTGGGCGTACTTTGCCGGCTACTACGTTAACGACGGCGCAACCGGTGTCGGCATTGAAGACAGCAATTATTTCACCCTGTTCAGGTTGGGCCGCAGGAATGACACCTTCCGCCTTTGGGATGAAGCCACTTTCAGGGTCGATCATATTCGCGGCAATGAAAACAACGACCCCGATTCAGAATTGCGTAAATTCACCGAAATCACCAGCCTGATCGCGAACATCAACAAGGACAAGTGGGAGCTTCACACGGACATAGCCTATGGTGATGGCTATGAGGAGCAGGGAGATGTTTGGGGGCTCGTTGTCATGCCGGCCTATCAACAGACAGAAATCGTACAGTGGGTTGGCAGGGTTACCTACGTGGAGAGCAACCGCCCGGAAAGTGTCCGCCTGAATCGTTACGACAACCGTGTATTTTCGGGCTTGGGCGATGTCTACACCGAAGTGTTTGGCGGTGTGAACTTTTATCTGAACAAGCACAAGTTCAAAATACAGGTTGGTGCACACCTTTCCGAACTCAATGGCGGGGAGTCCGAATATGATGGCTTTGGACTAACGGCAGCGCTGCGGGTGTACTGGTAGCCGGGTCCCCGCTCAAGGTTGAAACGCCATGGCATTCCCAGGCTCTAATGCCCAGTGGTAATTGCCCAATATCATATCTGCAGCCTTCTCCGCGAGCACACATCCCGCAGAGCCACTCCCTCAACCGCCCCGAATATCTCGCCATGTCAAACGCCGGGTGGATACCTTTCTTTCCATTGATTGTTTCTACAACCCGTTGGCAACAGCCGAAAGGCGATCAGTTCTTAACTGAATTGTTAGTCAAATCGGGCTAAACCACCCTTCCAGATACCAATTTATCTGCATAAACTTCCGTTAAACATGTCACAAAAAACAGCATTAAATGAATTGCACATTCAACCTATTTATTGCATAAAAGCCGAGCAATAAAAGGGAATCATCAAAGTTGACAGTTCCCAGATGACAATAAAAACACATGTCTACGGAGATACTTAATGCCTACCAAGTCCATATTAAAGAAAGCAGGCCTTGCTTTAGCCGGCTTAGTATTAGCTAGCTCTGCTAATGCAATGAAATTAAAACAACAAAACCTCGAGCAGTTAACCGAAGCGTCACAGAGCATTATTGCCGGACAGGTGATTACGGTGACTGACGGCTTTGATGATAAGAAACGCCCTTATACAGAAGTAACGATTAAAGTTGGTTCAGACGCTAAAGGTAAGCACGCTGACGATTCAACATACACTTTCCGTCAATTCGGTTTATTGAAGCCTCGCTCTATGGGTAACGGTAAAGTTTACCTGGGTGTTTCTCCGGAAGGTTTTGCCAAGTGGCATGAAGGCGAGCAGGTGGTTGCCTTTATGTACAAGCCAGCATCTATTACCGGCTTCCAGACCACTGCAGGCATGGCACAAGGTAAATTCGTGGTAACCAACGGTAAAGTTTCTAACGGTTTTGAAAACGCTGGCTTATTCGAAAACATGGATACTTCTGGTTTCTCAGCAGAAGAACAAAACCTATTAACCACCCCTGGTGCAATGGATGCGGCTGCGTTTATGAGCATTGTTGGCAAATTAGCGGGAGCACAATAATAATGAAATTCTCTAAATTAGCAGCAGGCATTGCAATCGCAACTATGTCGGCAGGCGCATTAGCTGGCGGCCCTCTATATATTCACGATAAAACCATGACACCATACAAGTGGGATACCTCGAAAGGTTCAATCCCTGTTTGGGTTGATGGTGGCCCATTAGTTGCCGATAAAGACGGCAACATGGTTCAGGCATTTACCGTTATTGAAGAAGGTACTTACTTCGGTTGGAGAGGCCTGACTCAAGACGTTCATACTGCTGACGGCCAAGTACTTCCTAAAGGCATGAAATATGCCGACAAAGACTATATTTTCTTAAATATTGACCAGGCGAATGCTGTAACTGCAGATGCTGTTAAGCAATGGTCTGACGTAGAAACCTCTACCCTGGCCATGGATGTTCGCGGTTCAATCGAAAGCCAGATTGGTATTCAGGACGTTAACGCTGAGAACGTTGACCAAATCTACGGCACAGAAAACGGTTACGGTTTCTGGGTTAATTACGATACTGATGGCTCAATCCTGGAAGAGTACTTCGGTATCCCTCGCTCTATGGTGCTTGGTATTGCATTCCCTGAATGGGCGGATGAAGAAACCGGCGAGATCACTGAAGCAACAGCACTAATGAACGGTTGGTTCGTTGACGCAAACGACAACGACGGCAAGATGGTTCAGGGCGTATTCACGCATGAATTCGGCCATGCGATCAACATGTCTCATTCACAAGCGAATGGTCATATGGCCTATATGGCAAGCCCCTGGAACTATATGTATGACGGCGTTCCGGGGTGTGAGGGCGTAAATGTATATGCGGGCAGTTCCTATTTAGGGGAGCTCTTACCAGCAAACGCCATTGAAACCATGTTCCCGTTTATCGACGTAAGGAGTGATGCCGGTCTTCAACAAGGTACAGTTGAGATCACAGACGATAAAGTCAACATTTCCGACCTTTACCCTACCGCTGAGTACAAATCTCAATACGGCTCTATCTCAGGTAAGTTATTTACGAAAGAAGGCGTTGAGTACTCTGGCGTTAACATGGTGGCTCGTAACGTCAACAACCCGCTTTACGATGTAATCACCCAGCAATCAGGTAATATGACGCAAGGTCGTGTAGGCCCTGACGGTTCATTTACGATTAATGGTTTAACCCCAGGTGAAGAATACGTACTTTACATGGATACCATTAAAGCCGGCGGCTACCCAACCACACCCATGGCACTTGTCTCTGAAGCGGAATACTGGAACGAAGGTGAAAGTGCAAGCCCAGCACAAGATGGTGCTTGTGCAGTCTCAACCATTCAGGTAGCTGGCGGTGAAACCAAAGAAATCGAAATGCATTTCAACGGCTACACGGACGGCATCCAGTACACGCCATTAGTCGCGGCTTTCGTAATGGACCACTCTAAAAATGGTAAAAAAGCCTTAGGTACTACGCAAGGCGGCTTACCATTTATGTATGACAGCGCAACTAACACGTTTGACGTTTTATTAGATGACGAAGGCCAACCGCTGCTGAAGAATTTAAACCCAGCAATGAACAAGACAGCCACTAAAGCTGCGGTACTTGCAGACTTTAATGGCAATGGTGTCGGTGGACCTGCAGTATGGAATATTCGAGCAAACCAAGTAACGCCCCTGCAAGACCCGAATGGCAATACCTGTACAATTGGTAGTGGTGAAGGTGTGCATTCAGCCTCTATCTGGGATATTGATGACGCTGGACAAACAGTAGTCGGTACTACTCGTGTGTCTAATCGCTTTGATGGCAACTTTGCTTGTGATGAAGGACAAGGTCACCTTTCTTTTCCTGTACCAACCGTTTGGGATACAACCACAGGTCAAGCAAACTTATTACTTGATAAGTTGATGTTTAAACCCAAGCGTTGGGGATCAGGCTGGGATGCTGTGATCATGAATGAAGACGGCACAGAAGGTCGAACCGCAGCCTGGATCCGTGCAGACCGTGTATCAGGTAATGGTAAAACTATTACTGGAATGACCAACGGTAGCGACCTGGTTGCCTGGGTTGACGGCGAGTTACATGACCTTAAAGCTAAGGGCGCACGTGACAGTGCTGTCATGTCGACAGACGGTGTTAACGTTGCATTCGGTACGCGTGGTGATGGCATCCAGGTCTGGAATACCGAAACGGATGAGTTAACGTCGATCGGTGGCTTTGAACACTGTACTGACGCCCCAGCTTTAGGACGCTTTGGTATTAACTACTGTGACTACTACCCGAAAGAATTTATTTGGGAACAGCTAGGTCGTTACGCGTCAAATATGGTACTTGATGCAACAGAGGATTTGTCTGTTATCACCGCGCGTACTGGCAGCTTCTTCACAGGTTTCCAGGGCTCATTCTACATCGAAGGGTTGGGCTGGATGACTAACGAAGAGTTCTTCACCAAGCAAGGCGTGATTGAAGCGAAAGGCCTGCTGGCAGACAACATCTTCGGCGTTAGTGCAAACGGCTCTGAGATGATGGCGGGTATCGCTGGCTTGGAAGTGTCTATTGAAGTTGATGCAAACAAGGCTTTTGTTTGTGACAACGGTGTGGACATGCAACTGAGCTTTCCTAAACAAGTGGTAGCAGCAGTTAAGAAGGGTGCAGAATTTGGTCGCTGCGCACACCTGAACAACTGATAACAAACTTGTTATTAAGTAGTACTGTAATGGCTCGTTGATTCGAGCCATTACTTTTTCTGGAGTAGTAAATGAAACTAACAAATTCAATCTTTCTGGCTGCTTTTCTTTTTTCAGCCACTGCCGTCGCCAACAATCAAACAATTGCCGTTGTTAAAACGGCAGAAACTGAGAGCGCAGGCGAATTGACCATGCCGAAAAGCTTACTGGGCAAGTGGGTGTTAGATATAAAAGCCAGCAATCAACTGGCTACTGAGAAAACAAACAGTGATGCGAAGTTTGCTGACATGATGCCGAAGATTATTGAGCTCAGCAAAAAGGTCAGTTACGAGTTGACCCCCACGACAATAACGATGAGCAATGGAGAAAAATCTCTGGAGATTGATATTACTTTATATCAACGAAATAACAATGAGTTGATGTTTGAAATATCCAAAGGTGAACAGAAAGATCACTTAGTTATCAAATTTTTAAATAAAGATACAATTCAAGTACTTGATAAGCAGTTTCTAGGTTCAGATTACTTAGCCTGGAAGAGGGGGAAAAACTAGTACCATACAGCGATAAATTGCCAATGTAGGGTTTTTCCCCAGCATGACGCCCGCCTCTAAACAGGTCAATTATTGCCATGGAATATATCGCCTTGCCGCATACGTCTCTGGGTGAATTCGGTTATATGGCGGGCTTCACATCTATCACCAACTTCAGCCGCGTATTCAAGCTCTGGACGGGTTCCTACACCTGGGGAATTTCGGCGAGCGCACAAGCAATAAGCCGGCCTGCCCGATTCGGGGCTACTGTCGATATCAGTCAGCAGGAGGCAGTGGCGTGCTCCGCAAGACGAGGTACCCGGCGATACCCGCCACAAGCGAACCAACCAAAACACCGGCCTTCGCCTGTATCAGTAGGTCCCTGTGATGATAGAAGCCCAGCTCGGCAATAAAGATGGACATGGTGAAACCGATACCACCAAGCAGTGCAATACCGATGATATGCCGGAATGTGACCCCGGTGGGCAGCTCACCTATTCGCAACGATACTCCCAACCAGGCCATGCCCGCTATGCCAATCAACTTGCCGAACACCAGCCCCATAGCCACCCCGATTGTCACCGGATTGGCAACAGCCTCAGCGCTTTGGAAGTGCGAGAACGGGATGCCGGCATTTGCCAGCGCGAAGATTGGAATAATCAGAAATGCCACCGGCAGGTGCAGCCGGTGCTCCATCCGCTGTAGCGGTGCCTGGGCCCGGTCAGCACCGTCCGCCAGAGCTGTCACACGCATACGCATCGCGTCATTGCGGATAATTTCATCTCCGGGTCGATAGCTGGAGTCAAAGCCCCGCATCATCTCCTTCACGAAAGAACTGAAGGCAACCGGATCGTATTTCGGCTTGGCCGGGATAGCCATTGCGGTAACCACTCCCGCAAGCGTTGCATGCACTCCGGATTTCAGGAAACAGATCCAGAGCAAGACACCCAGGATGATATATCCCAGCGGCTTGTGTACTCCGGCAAAGTTCAACAGGAATAGCATCGCGAATACGATTCCGGCTGCGGCCAGCGCCACAAGGTTGACCGACTCTGTATACCAGATGGCGATGACCATGATCGCGCCCAGGTCATCGACGATCGCCAACGCCACAAGAAAGGTGACCGCTCCGTGTGGCACCCTCGCGCCCAGCAGCGCAATGCACCCGACCGCAAACGCAATGTCCGTTGCCATGGGGATACCCCATCCGCGGGATGCGGGTTCTACGCTGCCATTGATCGCATAATAAATGAGTGCCGGTACCAGCATGCCGCCGATTGCCGAAAGTACCGGCAGGCAGGCCTGGCGAAAATGTGACAATTCGCCAACCCTGAATTCCCGCTTGAGTTCCAGCCCCACCAGAAAGAAGAAGATGGCCATCAGGCCGTCATTGATAAAATGATGCAGCGACAGGGTAATCTTTGCATCACCAACACCTAACGTGACGGGAATATGCAGCAGGTGCTCATATGCATCGAGTAGCGGTGAGTTGGCAATCACCAGCGCAATCACCGCACAGATCATCAACAGCAAGCCACTGGTGCTCTGACGCTGGATGAACTCGTCAAAAGGCGAGATCAGGCGTACGAAGGCCTGCTCCAGCGGGGCCTCGTAGACCTCACCCTTGCGTATCTTGAATTTGTCGAGATTGATTTTCGCCATAGACCACTGTGAACAAAAACAATAAACCAGTCGGACAGCCAGAATGGCGCCCTCTTCAAAGCATAGAGCTTTCCCGCGCCGGCATTCAGGACTAATATGCCTCCCACCGAATCAGAGCCGCTTCCGATGCCCAGAGCTGACCAGCTACTTGTCGATTTGCAACTTGCGAATTCCCGCACCCACGCCCGCAAACTTATCGATGGCGGGCGCGTGCAGGTACGTAGTGGCCCTGCCTGGGAGCCGCTCAGGAAGCCGAGCCAGAAGCTGGATGCCAGTGCGGAGATCCGGGTCGAGGCGCTTCCTGAAGACCGTTTTGTGTCCCGCGCGGGACTAAAACTGGAGGCAATCCTCGAGCGAACCGGCATTGACGTACAGGGCTGGCATGCTCTGGATGTGGGCTGCTCGACCGGCGGCTTCAGCGATTGCCTGCTGCAACGCGGTGCAGCCCTCGTGGTGGGCGTCGATGTGGGACATGACCAGTTATCCCCCAAGCTGCGCAACGACCCGCGCATGCACCTCTACGAAGGCGTGAACGCGCGCAACCTGAATACCAGCCTGCGAGAGTCCCATGCTCCAGCGGGGTTCGATGGCATCGTGATGGATGTTTCCTTCATCTCCCAGAAGCTGATCCTGCCACGGCTGCCGGCACTGCTCGCCGAAGGTGGCAGCCTGCTCAGCCTGATCAAGCCGCAGTTCGAGGTTGGTCCTGAGGGTATCGGCAAGGGTGGTATTGTCAGAGACGAAAAACTCTACCCGCAAGTCGAGCATGCAATCTGCGAACTGTGCGAATCACTGGATTTGCGCGTGCAGCACTATATCGACAGCCCGATTACCGGTGGCGACGGTAACCGGGAGTTTTTGCTTTGGGCTATCAAGAAATAGCCCGGGGGAGCATCAGGCGTCTAACTGCTTGTCGGTACGGGCCGCCATGATGAAATCATTCTTGTGCAAGCCACCTGCCTCGTGGCTCCACCAGGTAACCGTGACTTTGCCCCATTCCGTCAGCAACGCGGGATGGTGACCCACTTCTTCGGCGATCTCACCAACACGGTTGGTAAACGCCAGCGCCTGCTTGAAATTGCGGAACTTGAATACCCGTTCCAGCTGCATGATTCCATCGCGGGTAACCGGCGTCCAGTCCGGAACCTCCCGAATCAGTTCAGCCAGTTCTTCATCACTCACCAGTGGGGCATCTGCCCGGCAGGCTTCACAGGCCTGGGCCGCAAGCTCGGTCATTGTCTTCTCCTCGTCATCTGTTTCTTTATTTTGGGATTACGAAGCCGTATAAGACGACTTTAGAATGCGGGTCACTCTACCCCCAGTCCATCGCCTACACAAGGGAAGCAAAACAACGATGAAACACACGCTTGGCATCCTGGCCCTCGCCATCACTGTGGCTGCGTGCGGCCAGAAAACTGACAGCCCTGACCCGGTCACAAAACCGGCAGACCTGGCTGCTGAGAAAGCCAGCCCGGTAACCGGCAAACACACCCTCAACCAGAGCGACTTCGAGCAATTCAGCGACGCCATGGTTGCGCAGCTCTGGCGCCTCTTCCCTACCTGGGCCATCAGCCAGGGCTACTATGACGTCGACAGTGAACTTTCGATTCCTGACGCGGCGCACCGCGAAAAGGTAGCCGGCTTCGCACGCAGCTACCTCACTAAAATTGGCGGCATTGACCCCAGCCAGCTTGACGCCAGCGCGCGCAGCGACCAGGCACTGATTCGCAACTTCCTGGAAAAAGCCCTCTGGGATATTGAAACCTTCAAGTCGCACGAGTGGGACCCATCCTCCTACAACGTATCCCATGGCTTCGCCCTCCTCGCCAACACCGATTACAAACCGCTGGATGAACGCATGCGCACCATCAGCCAGCGCATGGAAAAAGTGCCGGCCTATTACCAGGCTGCGAAAAGCTCGATCACCACACCCGCCAAACCATTGCTGGAGCTGGCCATCCAGCAAAACGAGGGTGCCCTCACTGTGTTTGGCGACACGCTCAAGGAGCAGCTGGAGGTCAGCGGCCTCAATGAGGAAGAGAAGGCCGCGTTTAGAGACAACCTGAAGAAAGCCAAGGCAGCCATTGAGGGCTATGTGGGCTTCCTCAAGGAAAAGAAAGCCGCGCTGGACGCAAATAATGGCTACCGCAGTTTCCGCATCGGTGAGGACTTTTACGAGCAGAAGTTCAAGTACGATATACAGATCGGCATGAGCGGGCGTGAGCTGTATGACCGCGCCCTGACCGAACGCACCAACATTCACGACAAGATGTCGCAACTTGCCGACAAGCTCTGGGGTAAATACTTCCCGGACCAGGAGCCGCCAGCAGACAAACTGCAGAAAGTCGGCCTGCTGCTGGAGAAGCTGTCCGAGAACCATGCCACCAAGGAAAACTTCAAGGCCGAGGTGGAAAAGCAGATTCCCGAGTTGGAAAAATTCGTTACCGAAAAAGACCTGCTGACACTGGACCCGGAAAAACCGTTGATCGTGCGTACCACCCCGCCGTATATGCGTGGCTATGCCGTGGCCTCCATCAATGCGCCGGGCCCGTACGACAAGGGCGCCAATACCTACTACAACGTCATGCCCATCCACGAATTCCCGGATGACAAGGCTGAGAGCTTCCTGCGTGAGTACAACAGCTACCTGATGCAGATCCTCAATATCCACGAGGCGATCCCCGGGCACTACACGCAGCTTATTTACGCGAACAAGTCCCCCAGCCTGATCAAAAGCATCTTCGCCAATGGCGCGATGATCGAAGGCTGGGCGGTCTATACCGAGCGCATGATGCTGGAAGCAGGCTACGGCGACTTTGAACCCGAGCTGTGGCTGATGTATTACAAATGGAATCTGCGGGTAATCACCAACACCATCATCGATTACGGTATTCAGGTACTGGGCATGACAGAGGAGGAAGCCGTCAAGGCCATGATGGAGCTCGCCTTCCAGCAGGAGGCTGAAGCCCGCGGCAAATGGCGCCGGGCGACCCTGAGCCAGGTCCAGCTCACCAGCTACTTTGCCGGCTTCGCCGATATCCTGGCACTACGGGATGAAATGAAGGAAAAGCTCGGCGACAAGTTCGACCTCAAGGCCTTTCACGAGCAGTTCCTGAGCTACGGTAATGCGCCGGTGCCGGTGATTCGAAAGCTGATGCTTGACGGGCAGTAGTGCTCACCAGACCTGAAGGCTATGCCCCGCGGGCGGGCCTCACGGCTCACTCGCGGGTTCTGTCCAAAGCTTCGCGGCAAACCCGCATCAACTCCTGCACTTCGGAAACTCTGGGATAATTGGGGCGTACCAGGAAGGCGAGGCGTCGATGCGGGCCCGGTTCACTCAGGTGAATCGCCTTTAACTGCGCACTCTCACGCAATAAAGGCTCCAGTGCGATTTCCGGCACCAGCGTCGTACCCAGTTTGCCCTTTACCATCTGCACCAGTGTATTCAGACTGGTAGCACCGAAACCATGGTTCGCAGTCTGCTCCGGGAAACGGCACGCCGCCAGCGCGTGGTCTTTCAGGCAATGCCCCTCTTTCAGAAGCATCAGGTGCGACTGATCCAGCTCGTCGCTGGCAATTTCCTTCTGGCCTGCGCCGATATCATCCGCATGCGCTACCCAGTAAAAATCCTCTTCCCAGAATTCAAACGCCAGTAACCCCTCGTGCGGATAGGGCAGCGCCAGTATCGCGGCATCCAGTTTCCCCTGGCGGAGCATATCCACCAGTGGCGCGGACTGCTCCTCAACCACATTGATGATGAAATCCGGATACTGCCTGCTCAGGGAGGGCAGCAGGTCCGGCAACAGGTAGGGACCAATAGTAGGGATCATGCCCACCCTCATGGGTGCACTGAGCGGCGCCCTGCGGCTATCCGCCAATTGCTCCAGGTCAGAGACCTCGGTCATGATGCGCTTTGCACGGTCCAGCACTTCCTGTCCCTGCGGCGTAACCAGTACCTTTTTGTTATCGCGCTCGAACACCTGCAGCCCCAGCTGTTTCTCCAGTTCATTGAGCGCAGTACTCAGCGCGGACTGGCTCACGTGGCAGGCCTCTGCGGCCTTCTTGAAGTGCAGGTGCTGCTCCACCGCCAGTGCATATTTAAGTTGTTTCAGAGAAATCATCGTTTCTTATCGATCAATTATTGAGATCATCGTATCCGAATAGATCAATTTCTCCAATGATACCCGCCTGCAATCACGCGCAGGTTCAGAAAAACTGATCGTGAACTTCAGTTTTTTGTGATGTCTGTTCCAACCCGCTGCGCTTAACGTCATTCGCCGTATCTGGAAGCAATATCCTCTGGAGGAATAAAAATGAAACTGGCGAAAGCAATATCCTGCGCCATCACTGCGGGAGTGATCGGGCTCGGGGCCTCCCTGCCCGCGAGCGCAATTACCGAGGCAAAGAACAACCAGTTCTGGTGGCCCGAGCAACTCAACCTCAGCCCGCTGCGCCAGCATGGCAGCGAATCCAACCCTTACGGCCCGGACTTCAATTACGCCGAGCAATTCGCCACGCTCGACCTGAACGCGGTCAAGAAAGATATCGAAGAGACCCTGACCGAGTCCCAGGACTGGTGGCCGGCAGACTGGGGCCACTACGGCCCGCTTATGATCCGCATGGCATGGCACAGCGCCGGCGTCTATCGCGTACATGACGGTCGCGGCGGCGCCGCTGGTGGACAGCAGCGCTTTGACCCGCTCAACAGCTGGCCGGACAACGCCAACCTCGACAAGGCACGCAGACTGCTGTGGCCTGTGAAGCAGAAATACGGCCAGAAGCTTTCCTGGGCGGATCTGATGGTACTGGCGGGCAATGTCGCGCTGGAGTCCATGGGGTTCAAGACTTTCGGCTTCGCCGGTGGCCGCTCCGACGACTGGGAGCCCGACCTGGTTTACTGGGGCCCCGAAACCAAATTCCTCGATGACAAACGCCGCGATAGCAAGGGTAAGCTCAGGGGCCCGCTGGCGGCCGTGCAGATGGGCCTGATCTACGTTAACCCGGAAGGGCCCGGCGGTAACCCGGATCCCCTGCTGGCAGCACAGGACATCCGCATGTCGTTTGGGCGCATGGCCATGAACGATGAGGAAATCGTGGCGCTGATCGCCGGTGGTCACACGTTCGGCAAGGCGCACGGTGCCAAAAGCCCGGAGAACTGCGTGGGTGCCGAGCCTGCGGCCGCAGCAATGGAAGAACAGGGCTTTGGCTGGAAGAACAAGTGCGGCTCCGGCAAGGGCGCTGACACCATCACCAGCGGCCTTGAGGGCGCCTGGACTGTCACCCCCACGCAGTGGTCCACCAACTTCCTCGACAACCTGATGAACTTCAACTGGGTGCTGACCACCAGCCCCGCCGGCGCCAAGCAATGGAAGCCGGACTTCGAAGGTGCCGACAAGCTGGTTCCGGATGCGCACATCAAGGGCAAACGCAACGCGCCCATGATGCTGACCACCGACATCGCGCTGAAGGAAGACCCGGAGTTTCGCAAGATCGTTGAACGCTTCCGCAAGGACCCGGCTAAATACGAGCTGGCCTTCGCGAAAGCCTGGTTCAAACTGACCCACCGCGACATGGGTCCACGCGCACGCTATGTCGGCGCCGAAGTACCGAGCGAAATACTGTTGTGGCAAGACCCGCTGCCGCAAGCCGAATCCGGCCCAATCAGCGCCGCACAGGCAAAACAGCTGAAGAAGTCCATTATCGATTCCGGCCTGTCCGTGCAGGAACTGGTGAGAACCGCCTGGGCTTCCGCGTCCAGCCACCGGGTCACCGATATGCGCGGCGGCGCCAACGGCGCTCGCATTCGCCTGAAGCCGCAGGTCGACTGGGCTGTGAACAACCCCAAGGAGCTGGGCAAGGTGCTCTCCCGACTGGAACAGGTGCAGAAATCCTTCAACCAGAAGTCCGGCAAGGCAAAGGTTTCCCTGGCCGACATGATCGTGCTGGGTGGCGCCGCGGCAATCGAGCAGGCCGCCCGCAAGGCCGGCCATGAGGTGGAGGTGCCCTTCGCACCCGGGCGCGTCGACGCCAGCCAGGGGCAGACCGAAGTGGCGTCATTCGCCTATCTGGAGCCGACCGCCGATGCATTCCGTAACTATTACGATGCGTCCAGCTATATGGGTCCGGCGGAGATGATGGTCGACAAGGCCAACCTGCTCGGCCTGACGGTACCGGAAATGACCGTGCTGATGGGCGGCATGCGCAGCCTCGGTGCCAACCACAAGGACAGCAAGCACGGCCTGTTCACCAGCCGGCCCGGCACCCTGACCAATGACTTCTTCCTGAACCTGCTGGATATGGGCACGGTCTGGAGCAAGTCTGCACAGGAAGGCATCTATGAGGGTAAGGACCGCAAGACCGGACAGGCCAAGTGGACTGCCACTCCGGTGGACCTGATCTTCGGTTCAAACTCAGAGCTCAGGGCAATTGCCGAGGTCTACGCGTCCAGCGATGCCAAGGACAAGTTTGTTGAAGACTTCGTCCGCGCATGGGTCAAGGTTATGCGCCTGGATCGCTTCGACCTGAAGTAAACGTTCGCCTGAAACGAAAAAGCCCCGGCAACTACCGGGGCTTTTTTGTGCGCGGAACAGCCTAGTTTACTTAACCTCGACCGCGCCCTCTTCAATCTTGGCCTGCCAGATCTGCGGGCCGGTCTGGTGCACGGATTCACCAGTAGAGTCCACAGCGACCGTCACCGGCATGTCCTCGACCTCGAACTCGTAAACCGCTTCCATGCCCAGCTCCGGGAACGCCAGCACCTTGGACGACTTGATCGCCTGCGCCACCAGGTAAGCGGCGCCACCGACCGCCATCAGGTATACGGCCTTGCTGTCACGGATGGCGTCGATCGCTACCGGACCGCGCTCGGCCTTGCCGATCATGCCCATCAGGCCGGTTTCTTCCAGCATGGTACGGGTAAACTTGTCCATGCGCGTTGCGGTGGTCGGGCCAGCCGGGCCAACAACTTCCTCGCGCACCGGGTCCACCGGGCCCACGTAGTAGATAAAGCGGTTTTTCAGGTCCACCGGCAAGCTTTCACCGCTGGCCAGGATATCGACCATCTTCTTGTGCGCGGCGTCGCGGCCGGTCAGCATCTTGCCGTTCAGCAGCAGGGTGTCGCCCGGCTTCCAGCTGGCCGCTTCCTCACGGGTCACCTCGTCCAGGTTTACGCGCTTGACGTCACCGCCACCCTCGCGGGCAATTTCCGGCCAGTCGTCGAGGTTCGGCGGGGTCTGCCTGGCGGCACCGGAGCCGTCGAGGGTGAAGTGCGCGTGACGGGTCGCTGCGCAGTTCGGGATTATCGCAATCGCCTTGTTGGCGGCGTGGGTCGGGTAATCTTTTACCTTCACATCCAGTACGGTGGTAAGGCCACCGAGGCCCTGGGCACCAATACCGAGCTTGTTCACTTTTTCGTACAGCTCGAGGCGCAGTTCCTCGGCACGGTTGGAGGCACCGCGTTCCTGCAGATCCTGGATATCGATCGGGTCCAGCAGGGACTCTTTCGCCAGCAGCATGGCCTTTTCTGCCGTGCCGCCGATGCCGATACCGAGCATACCCGGCGGACACCAGCCGGCACCCATCTGCGGCACCATCTTCAGGACCCAGTCCACCACGGAGTCAGACGGGTTCAGCATGGCGAACTTGCTCTTTGCTTCACTGCCGCCGCCCTTGGCTGCCACATGCACCTCAACGGTATTGCCCGGCACGATATCGTAATGGATCACCGCCGGGGTGTTGTCTCCGGTATTCTTGCGGGCACCGTCCGGGTCGGACAGGATGGAAGCGCGCAGCAGGTTATCGGCAAAACCGTAGGCACGGCGCACACCCTCGTTGATCATGTCGGACACGCCCATATCCGCATCCCACTGCACATCCATGCCCACTTTCACCTTCACAGTCACGATACCCGTGTCCTGGCAGATCGGGCGGTGGCCCATGGCGCACATGCGGGAGTTGATCAGGATCTGGGCCATGGCGTCTTTCGCCGCCGGATTGGCTTCGCGCTCGTAGGCGCCGTGCAGGGCCTTGATGAAATCTACCGGGTGGTAGTAGGAAATAAACTGCAGCGCGTCGGCGACGCTGTCGATCAGGTCGGCCTGCTTGATGATGGTGGGCATATCAACTCCCCGGGGTCGCTCAAATCAATGTGCGCGGGAGTTTACACTAAAAGACTATTGGGGTCAGAGGATGGGAGGGGTCAGAGCGAATGCTCTGACCCCTTTAGTCGGACTTGTGGGGTCAGAGCGTAAGCTCTGACCCCTCGGGTCGGATGCGTGGGTCAGAGCTCTGGCTCTGCCCCCATCAATTACTGCGCAGAAGCCGTACTCGTCTGCAGGCTGCGGATCGCATCCTTCAGCTGCACGATGTCCTTGTTGACGCTGCGGCGATAGGTATCCATGGAGTCGATGGCCTCCTCGTTGGAAGATACCCGCACAGACAGCTCGGTACGCAGGGACTTCACCGAGCGGTCCAGCTTGGCCACGGAGTCATTCAGCTCCCGGACTTTCTTGGTGTTGCCGTCAATATTGGCCGCGGCCTTCTTGATCTCGGCGACACTGGCCTCGAGGCTGGCAATCTTCTTCACACCGGCAGACATACCGTCGACACTCTTCTTCAGGCTTGCGAGGGCCTTCTTGTTCGCGTCGATGGTATTGCCCTGAGCGGCAATGGTCTTGCGGTTGCGATCGTAGGCTATGCCCCACAACTTGCGCACTTCAGAGGCGTTCTCCTTGACCTTGGCTGACAGGACCTCCACAGACGCCGCGGACTCCTCGCCGCTCATCTCGAAGCGCTTTTCCAGGCCGGCGATGCGTTCTTCCGCAGATGCCAGCTGCTGGTTACTCAGTTCCAGCTGCTTGTACAGGTAGGCAGCGCCGCCGGCACCACCAAATCCGACGATCAACGCAACCAGGGTCAGGAACGAGAAGGAACCGCCCGACTTGGCTGGAGGTGATGACGGCCTGGTCTGCTGCTGGGCTCCGCCTTTCGGCGCCGCTGCGGCCGGGCGCTGGCCACCGATCGGCCCGCGGGTCTTGCCAATATCGATCTGCGGCGCGCTGCCGTCCAGAGTGGGTTCTTTACGTTCCATCTTGTCTTTTACCTGAGTACTGCGGCGGCCACAGGGGGCCGGGGTAAGGATCTGCGCAGTTATATCAAATTCTGGCGAAAAAGTAAGCGCCCTCAACCTGCATGACTACACATTACTGATCAGTCTGCCGTGAACGGTTCCCATTATGGGATAAAGGCCCTTGCAGCCCCCCGCCAAAGCCCTAGCATTGACCGACTATCCGCGCGCTCTGGCGCGGAACTCAGCCATACTAACAAAGTTTTACAACCTGTTTTTACAACCTGTAAGGGACAACCGATGACACTTCACAAGACCCTCCTTGCAGCCGCGATCAGCACCCTGGTGCTCGCAGGCTGTGAGCAGTCCAAAAAGGCGGAACCTGAAGCCGATGCCGCGACCAAACCGGCAGCGAGCCAGGCGGCCAGTACTGGCGCTGAAAGCCAGTCCGACAATACCGAGAAAGGTGACATCAACGCGCAGGTCAACCAGCTGTTCGAAGACTTCTTCCAGGAGCACCTGAAGCGCAGCCCGGAATTCATGACCTACCTGGGCATGAAAGAGCAATACGGCAAGTGGGACGATAATTCCCAAGAGTTCGCCGCGGAGACCCATGCGATCAACCAGCGTCAGCTGGCTGAACTGAAAAAGATCGATGCCTCCAAGCTGGACGACACCACCAGCCTGAGCCTGCGCATGGCAATTGCCGACCTGGAACAGGACATCGAAGGCTACCAGTGGCGCCTCTACAATTACCCGGTCAACCAGATGTTCGGCCGTCATTCCGGGGTGCCTTCATTCCTGATCAACCAGCATCAGGTCAAGGATGTCAGCGAGGCAGAAGCCTATATTTCCCGCCTGAACGGCATTCCGAAGGTGTTCGAACAACTGATCGAGAACCTGCAGGCGCGCGCCGATGCCGACATCATCGCACCCAAGTTCGTGTTCCCGATTGTCATCGAGTCCGTCAACAACCTGCTGAAAGGTGCACCGTTTACGGACGGCGATGACAGTGCCCTGCTGGCAGACATCAAAAAGAAAGTGGGTGCACTGGAGATCAGCGACGAGGAAAAAACCAAACTGGTGGAAGCCGCCAGCGCGGCCATGACCGAGTCCATGAAGCCCGCCTATGAAAAGCTGGCCGCCTATCTGGGCGAACTGGAAAGCAAGGCCGACGATCGCGATGGCGCATGGAAATTCCCCAAGGGAGAAGAGTTCTACAACTTCGCCCTGAAACGCACCACCACCACTGACCTGACCGCAGAGCAGATCCACGAGATCGGCGTGAAGGAAGTCGAGCGCATCCATAACGAAATGCGCGAGATCATGAAGAAGGTCAATTTTGAAGGTGACCTGCAGGCGTTCTTCGAATTCATGCGTACCGACAAGCAGTTCTACTACCCGGATACGGAAGAAGGCAAGCAGCGCTACCTGAAGGAAGCCACTGCCCTGATCGACACCATGAAGGGCCGCCTGGACGAGCTGTTTATCATCAAGCCCAAAGCAGACCTGATGGTGAAGGCGGTTGAGCCCTTCCGTGAAAAGGCCGCCGGCAAGGCGTTCTACCAATCACCGGCTCTGGATGGCTCACGCCCGGGTATTTACTACGCAAACCTGTACCGCATGAGCGACATGCCCACTTACCAGATGGAAGCACTTGCTTACCACGAGGGTATCCCGGGCCACCATATGCAGCTGGCTATCGCACAGGAACTGGAAGGCCTTCCCATGTTCCGCAAGCTCGGTCGCTACACCGCCTACACCGAGGGCTGGGGCCTTTATTCGGAGCTGATCCCGAAAGAGATGGGCTTCTACGAAGACCCCTACTCTGACTTTGGCCGCCTCGCCATGGAACTGTGGCGCGCCTGCCGCCTGGTTGTGGATACCGGCATCCACGCCAAGCAATGGACCCGCCAGCAGGCGATCGATTACCTCGCCAAGTCCACCCCCAATCCGCAGGGTGACGTGGTCAAGGCCATCGAGCGCTATATCGTGATGCCGTCCCAGGCCACTGCCTACAAGATCGGCATGCTGAAGATTGTGGAACTGCGCGAGAAGGCAAAAGCCGAGCTCGGCGACAAGTTCGACATCCGCGGCTT
Source organism: Biformimicrobium ophioploci (assembly GCF_030270605.1). Classification (GTDB taxonomy): domain Bacteria; phylum Pseudomonadota; class Gammaproteobacteria; order Pseudomonadales; family Cellvibrionaceae; genus Biformimicrobium; species Biformimicrobium ophioploci. Next base: position 538,519 of record NZ_BSYJ01000002.1, on the reverse strand, counting down.
CCACCAGGTGGTTCTGGCCAACGGCCCGGTGCCAATGAATATCCTGGAGGAACTGGTAGACGAGTGGATTGCGTCTGTTAAGGCCGGCTAACCGCCAGCCCTGCACGGCACTGTCCGACGCAGCCGGCCACCCGTAATGGTGGCCGGCTTTTTTATGCCTTTCGCTGATTAACTTTCGCCCTCCAGCTGGGCCCTCCAACTGAGTCCGGCCGCTGGGCCCTCAACCTCCGTCCGGGTGTTGCCGCTAGTGGATAAACAGTACGGACGTAAGCGAATGTAATTTACTCTGCAAGTAACGCACCTAGAATCGCAGTTTCAAACAGCCCGCTCCAGAGCGGCCCAAAACCGATCAATACGATCAATTTTTATCCGAGCGCGGCATTAAAAGTATGCGCTCAGGCATTTTTACCGTGAACTAACGCACAATTTCTGACAAAATTGCAAAAAAGGCCGCTTCATAATTCTGTACAATCGTACCGCTTTGAAGGGCTTCGGAGATTCGCGCCAGGAAGGCGCCATAGATGTAACAACAATGATAAGCCCGACCATTTATGGATAGGACGCCATGAAACACCTTTTGATCCTACTGACACTGCTTCTCTCCAGTGAGGTATACGCCTCTGCCAAGCAGCAGGACAGCTGCCGCGACTGGTACTGGCCGCTCGCCAATGGCAATCAGATCCCTGTCAGAATTTCTTCCTGTGACACCACCGATGAGCTGTATACCGAAGGACTAAGCCTGCGCGGCCAGAACCTTTCCGGACGCGATATCTACTTTTGCGTCAACCTGGCGCTGGCCAGCGGCATGGAGCAAATGCTGTGCCGACAGCTGTTCGCCGATGAAAAGTTCTTTTCCATGGATTGCCGGGACTGCTTTACCCGCATCGAATCCATGACCCTGACAGACTTCAGCTATCCGAGCCGCACCAACAACCCGAGTGACAACCTGCTGGTGAGCCCGATCGCGGCAACCCTGAAGCGGGACGAAGTCATCGCCGAATCCAAAGAAGAATCCGGGCTGGTGGGCAAGTGGCACCTGACCGGCAAGCTGTCAGCCTCGCGGGTAGACCTGGCGAGTAACTTCGACGCGCAGATGGCGATGAAGCTGCCGAATGGCAAGACCCTCGAATTTGAAGGGCACTGGCAGCTCGACGGCAACCTGCTCACCATGACTTTCCTCGACAGCGAGGGGGTCGAGGGCGTGCACATCAGCATGCCACTGGAGGCCCCCCAGATAGACCCGAACGATGAACAGTCACCTCTGGCACCTCGCGTCGCGCGGATCTACAGCGAGAGCCTGGAGCAGGAAAAATATCTGGGTATGAATGAATTCTATGCCCGCGGCCGCCTGCTTAACCAGGAAACCGTGCTGATGGTGCGCAAGTAATCACAACCGGCTTGCTGCGCGCCAGATTCCGCCCATGAGCCGCAACCCCCTCTAGACTTCGGGAATAGCTATATTCCCGTTCTGGAGGTTCACCATGGCGAGGCTCCGCCGCCCGTTCGAATTCAAACCGCTGGTTGCCAGCATCCTGTTCGCATCCACCACCCTTCTGGGTACAGCGCCGCTATCGTTCGCGGATGATCACGGCAAGAAAGTGGAGTACTCCCCCTACGTCAATCGCGAATTCCCGACCAATGTGTATTTTGGCGAGACCCACCTGCACACGGAGGTTTCAGTCGATGCCGGCACAATGACAACCTCGACCCAGGAAGATGCGTTCCGCTTTGCCCGCGGCGAGGAAATCACCACCACCCACGGCCTCAAGGCGCGGCTCTCCAGGCCCCTCGATTTCATCGTGGTCAGTGACCATGCGGAAATGTATGGATTGATGCCCGCCCTGAAAAAAGGCGATGAAGCCATCCTGTCGCAGCCCAAGGGCAAGGAGTGGTCGGAAAAACTGAAGCAGGATGACCCCAAGAAAAAATTCGCGACCGCCATGGAGATTGTTGCAAGCCTGTCTGAAAAGCAACAACCACTCAAGAGCGATGCAGTGGTAAAGGAAGCCTGGCAGACCTACACCGCGCTGGCGGACAAATACAACGAACCGGGCCGCTTCACTGCCATCATCGGCTATGAGTGGACCGCCATCGGCGGCTACAACCTGCACCGCAATATCCTGTTCCGCAGCGACGCCAAAGCCGCAAACAAGACCATCCCGTTTTCGCAGTATGACAGCCAGAACCCGGAGGATCTCTGGCGGGCACTGGCCGAGTTCGAAAAACAGACCGGCACTCGCGTAATGTCGATCCCGCACAACGGCAACCTCAGTAATGGCCGTATGTTTACCGTGGAGACTTTCGACGGCAAGCCACTCACGAAGGAAATCGCGGAGCTGCGTGCGCGCTTCGAGAAGCTGGTGGAAGTCACCCAGATCAAGGGCGATGGCGAAACCCACCCCGCCCTGTCCCCCAATGACGAATTCGCCAACTACGAGACCTGGGATCGGTCCAACCTGAACGGCACCGAAGTCAAGAAGCAGGAAATGCTGCGCTGGGAGTATGCCCGCGAGGCGCTCAAGACCGGCATCATGCTGGAGGACAAGCTCGGCGTTAACCCCTACAAATTTGGCATGATCGGCAGCACCGATGCCCACACAGCCATGGCGGCCGTTGAGGAGGACAACTTCTTCGGCAAGCATTCCGGCGTGGAACCGGAGCCGCATCGCTGGGAGCACCTGGTCATCGAGGCGCCGGACCCGAAATATAATATTTACGGTTGGGAGCAGGCTCGTCCGGCTACGCCGCAGTGTGGGCCAGGGAAAATACCCGCGAGGCCATCTTTGATGCCATGGAGCGCAAGGAAACCTACGCAACCACCGGCTCGCGCATGACCGTGCGCTTCTTTGGCGGTTATGACTTCAGCAAGGAAGATGCCAATACCCGCATGCCCGCCACTGTCGGCTACAAGAAAGGCGTGCCCATGGGCGGTGACCTGCCCAGCGCCGGCGGCGGCAAGACGCCCTCCTTCCTTGTGGCAGCGATGAAAGACCCGCTGAGTGGCAACTTGGACCGGGTACAAGTGGTCAAGGGCTGGATGGACAAGAACGGCAAGCTGCACGAGAAGGTCTATGACGTGGCCTGGAGTGATGACCGCAAACCCGGTAGCGACGGCAAGCTACCCTCCGTAGGCAACACCGTGGATGTGAAAAATGCCACCTGGACCAACTCCATAGGCGCACCCGACCTGACCGGCGTATGGCGCGACCCGGATTTTGACCCTAATGAGCGTGCCTTTTACTACGCGCGGGTGATCGAGATCCCGACACCGCGCTGGACCGCGTACGAGGCCAAGCGTTTTAATATCAAGATGGATGAGAAGGTGCCGATGACCACCACTGAGCGGGCCTATACCTCACCCATCTGGTATACCCCAAAGTAACCGCTATCGGCGCAGCACTGCGCGGGCCCCTCCGCCCGCGCAATCTTTTTTCAATAGACTGATGATGCCTGGCAGACGAACGCTTACTGTAATACCTTACGCGCGTTCAGTGGCTGTATCGGCCTGTTATTGGGCTCTGGCATCAGGGCCTTGAACAGCTCAATCTGTTTCGCCGAAGCAGATACCGGTGACTTCAAAACAACCCAAATTACGCCTTCAGAACACGGAGGGGTGGTAAGGGAGCCACTGAATCGAAAGTAGTCCAGATTTTCCGGTAGCATATCTGCCACATTTACCATTTCTTTCAGACGATGCCTGCCACCGGCTTTCTTGGGTAGGCGCTTCCACACCTCCGCAAGAACCGGGTTTTCTTCACCCTCTTCCAGCATGACCGCCAACACCGCCAGGTTGCCATCTTCATCGACGTTGACGATGTGCATTTCCATCGGGAAGGACTTGCCATCGATATGATTTTCGCTCGGCGCATGAAAGTGAAACTGCGTGACATGATACCGCTTTCCCTTTACCTCCACGTTGCTACCGGGAATGTAGTTAACCTGCATCGTATGCAGCAGGTTAACCACTTCATGCCCCCCGGCACGGTAGCGAATATCCAATTCGGGCAAATCCGTATCCAGCGCATTTTTGATATCAATCGGGGACTGGTTCTTACCGAACGCACATGGCGAAAATTCGGGGCTGAGACCGCCCCAGTGCTTCGGGCCTATATCCCCGGAATAGCCCCATTCCACTCCTTCACTGGCCACCAGCGCCCCGCAGACACCGGCGAAGGCGGCGCCCAATAAAACCTTCTTCATCCCTGACCTCCATGTTCCTTTTAATACAACGTAGAGCATCCTGCGGTTTTCGTATGGACATAAAAAAGGCCCCGCAATGCGGAGCCTTTTCGAAACGATTCAGACGACTGAAATTCGTTTTCAGAAGCGAGCCATTTTTTACGCTACCATAAAACAGCCCCGCATTGCGGGGCTTTCAGTACAGTTCAGACGACTGTAATTTTCGTTCAGGAGCGCGAATTTTCGCCTTAGGTCAAGGCGCGACTGTTAAGCGAAGCGGAGCGTACTGACAGTACGTGAGCATTTGCGAAACAGGCGCAACGCCGAGATCAGGCGAAAAGGCCGCTCTCTGCACGAAAATTTACATCATGCCGCCCATACCGCCCATACCACCCATATCTGGCATCGCCGGAGCAGCAGAAGCCTCAACCGGCTTGTCTGCAACCATTGCCTCGGTGGTGATCATCAGGCCAGCGATAGACGCTGCCGCCTGCAGTGCGGAACGGGTTACCTTGGCAGGGTCCAGAATACCCATTTCGATCATGTCGCCGTACACACCGGTGCCAGCGTTGTAGCCGAAGTTGCCTTCGCCCTGCTTGACCTTGTCCAGTACCACAGAGGCTTCGTCACCGGCATTGGTCACGATCTGGCGCAGCGGGGTTTCCATGGCGCGCAGCGCAGCCGCGATACCGTGGTTCTGGTCTTCGTTGTCGCCTACTACGTTGGATGCAGCCTGGATAGCGCGCACCAGGGCAACACCGCCGCCAGGAACCACACCTTCTTCAACCGCAGCGCGGGTAGCGTGCAGGGCGTCTTCAACGCGGGCTTTCTTCTCTTTCATCTCTACTTCGGTGGCAGCGCCAACCTTGATCACCGCAACACCGCCTGCCAGCTTGGCAACGCGCTCCTGCAGCTTCTCTTTGTCGTAGTCAGAAGAAGACTCTTCGATCTGTGCACGGATCTGCTTAACACGTGCTTCGATGTCGCCGTGGTCACCAGCGCCATCAACGATAGTGGTGTTTTCCTTGGACAGGGTTACACGCTTGGCGGTACCCAGGTGCTCCAGGGTAGCGCCTTCCAGATCCATACCCACTTCTTCGGAAATCACAGTGCCGCCGGTCAGGATCGCGATGTCCTGCAGCATGGCCTTGCGACGGTCGCCGAAGCCCGGTGCTTTCACCGCAGCTACCTTGACGATGCCACGCATGCTGTTCACAACCAGAGTCGCCAGCGCTTCGCCTTCTACGTCTTCAGCGATAATCAGCAGCGGCTTGGAGGCCTTGGCTACCTGCTCCAGCAGTGGCAGCAGGTCGCGGATGTTGGAAATCTTCTTGTCTACCAGCAGGATGAACGGTGCTTCCAGCTCGGCGCTCATGTTTTCCTGGTTAGTGATGAAGTACGGAGACAGGTAACCGCGGTCGAACTGCATCCCTTCAACAACGTCCAGCTCGTTTTCGAGGGAGTTGCCTTCTTCAACGGTGATGACACCTTCCTTACCAACTTTTTCCATCGCTTCAGCAATGATGGTGCCGATCTGCTCGTCGCTGTTGGCGGAGATGGTGCCTACCTGGGCGATCGCCTTGGAGTCGGCGCACGGCTGTGCAGAAGCCTTGATCTGCTCGACCGCTGCAACCACAACCTTGTCGATACCGCGCTTGAGGTCCATCGGGTTGAAGCCTGCCGCTACGGACTTGAGGCCTTCGGAAACGATGGCCTGTGCCAGAACGGTCGCGGTGGTGGTGCCGTCACCGGCAGTGTCGGAAGCCTTGGAAGCCACTTCCTTCACCATCTGCGCGCCCATGTTCTCGAACTTGTCTTCCAGCTCGATTTCCTTGGCTACGGATACGCCGTCCTTGGTCACGGTCGGTGCACCGAAGGACTTGTCCAGTACCACGTTGCGGCCTTTAGGGCCCAGGGTGGTCTTAACCGCGTTTGCCAGGATGTTTACGCCTTCCAGCATTTTGACGCGCGCGTCATTGCCAAATTTTACGTCTTTAGCTGCCATTGCTCTTATTCCTCGAATTCTGTGTCTTGGTGGATAGTTCGCTACGGGGGAAGGATCAGCCTTCCAGTACGCCGTAGATATCGCTTTCAGTCATGATGATCAGCTCTTCGCCGTCCACCTTGAGGGTGTTGCTGTCTGCATAGCGACCGAATACCACGGTATCGCCAACTTTTACGCTCAGCGCGCGAACGTCGCCGTTATCCAGCTGCTTGCCTTCACCGACGGCAACCACTTCACCCTGGTTGGGCTTTTCCTTGGCAGCGCCCGGCAGAACAATGCCACCGGCGGACTTGGCTTCTTCTTCCTTGCGGCGTACGACTACGCGGTCATGTAAAGGACGAATTTTCATGGACATTATCTCCAATGACTCTGTTTATATGCATGGTTATGCGGCCCCGGGGGCCGGTGCCGGACGCAGGGCGTCACAGCACAAAAATTGGTGAGAGGTATTTAGGGGCAGCCGAGCCGATTTCAACAGTGGCGGGGCAATTTTTTTCAGAAATCGCAGTAAATCGACCAGATGGGGCGGCAATAGATCAATTTTCAATCAGCATTGCGATTTTCCGGAGGCTCGGCGGACCCGCGCTCATGGCGTTCCTCCCTCCGGAACTCCCCTTCGATGATATCGATCCGGGTTTCACCATCGGTGCCGGGGCCGCGCCCGGCCGGAGTAATGATGAAGAAACGTTTCAGGAGCCCCCCCACCAGCCAGTGGCGTACCCCGGGAATCAGGCAGGCGAAGCCCAGCGCATCGGTGAAGAAACCGGGCGTCAACAGGAGTGCACCACCCACGGCGAGAAATATACCCTCCACCATTTCACCCGCCGGCATCTCCCCGGTCGCCATTTTCTGGTTGGCCCGCGCGAGGGTAGCGAGCCCCTGCTGGCGTAACAGCCCCACGCCGATGATCGCGGTCAGCAACACCAGAGCAATCGTTGGCAGGGCACCAATGCGGCTGCCAACGGCAATCAACAGCCACATTTCAATAATCGGTATTGCTATAAACAGCGCGAGCAGTGGGCGCACAGGTCACTCCTTTAATTAGCAAAATTCAAATATGGGGCCTTCCGCGCCAAATGAAAGGTTTTGCCGACAGCTCATGTCGCCAACAGCCCTGCATGTTAGACTCGCCACCGAAAAAAGAACAGCGTCCACCTACAAGCGCAACGGGCGTTCAGACTAAGATCAAATCCCAGTTTGGGAATAAAGGAAAGCCAATGAAAATTGCCGAGAGCGTAATTGTGATCACCGGTGGCGGCCAGGGGCTGGGCCGCGCAATGGCCACCTACCTGGCCGCAAAAGGGGGTAGCCTGGCACTGGTCGACCTCAACGAAGAACGCCTGCAGGAGACCGTCGAGCTCTGTGAGAAGGCCGGCGGCAAGGCGAAGTTTTACCTGGCCAATGTCACCGATGAGTCCGCCGTTGAGGAAACCTTTGCCAGCATCAAGGCGGATTTCGGCAAGATTTCGGTACTGATCAATAACGCCGGCATCATGCGCGACGGCATGCTGCTCAAGGTCAAGGAGGGCAAGCTGGTAGACCGCATGTCCCTGTCGCAGTGGCAGTCCGTGATCGATGTGAACCTGACCGGCGTTTTCCTCTGCGGCCGCGCTGCGGCGGGCATCATGGCGGAAGATGGCAATGGCGGAGTCATCATCAACATATCCAGCCTCTCCAAGGCCGGCAATATGGGCCAGACCAACTACTCGGCCACCAAGGCAGGCGTTGCCGCCATGACCGTGACCTGGGCGCGCGAGCTTGGGCGTTACCACATTCGCTGTGCGGGCATAGCACCGGGCTTCATCGGCACGGAGATGGTCGCCCAGATGCGTCCGGAAATTCTTGAAGGACTGGTAAAGCAGGTGCCACTGCGCCGCATCGGACAGCCGGAGGAAATTGCACAGACTGCCGCCTTCATCATCGAAAACGATTATGTCAGTGGACGGGTACTGGAGATTGATGGCGGCGCGCGCATCTGAGGGCGGTAGTTTTCACTGCTCCTCTTGCTGCAGCCACTTCTCCCGCTTTCTATAGATCGTGGAGGGACTGACCTCAAGCAGCCCCGCTGCCTTGATGATATTGCCGCCACAAAGCTTGATGGCGTGCTCGATTGTTTCCCTTTCTACCCACCACAGCGGCTGGACCTCCTGGTCGCCGCGCCGGCGGCCATTCTTGCGCAAGCGCTGCTGCATATTGGCCAGTGAAGCGCCCATGCCAAGCTGGGCAGCCGGTCTCTGCTGATACTTCATGGCCTCGTTCATCGGCCCCTCCAGCATTGCCGCGGTGACAACAGGGCCGTAATTCAGCGCAATCACACCCTTGAGGATATTTTCCAGCTGGCGCACGTTGCCCGGCCACGGGTAATCACGCATGCGCTCGAGCGCATCTTCGTCAAAATTAACGAAGTCCTTGTTCCAGGCCTCGCTGTAAGCCCTCAGGAAATGGCGCGCCAGGAATTCCACATCACCGGCCCGCTTGCGCAGTGGCGGCAAGTCAAACATCACCACATTCAGGCGATAATAGAGGTCCTCGCGAAACTCGCCGCGGGATACCGCTTCAGACAGGGAAGTTGACGACGCGGAGACAAACTGCGCCTCAAACTTCTCCGGCGTATGACTACCTAGAGGAACAAACTCACGCTCCTGGACCGCGCGCAGCAATTTGGCCTGCAGCGGCATCGGCAGTGTCGTGACTTCATCGAGAAACAGGGTGCCATGCCCGGCCGACTTGAGTGCGCCGGCATGATCGGAGGTCGCGCCGGTGAAAGCGCCGCGCCGGTGCCCGAACAACTGGGACTCCATCAGGTTTTCGTTGAGATTGGCGCAATTGATTGCGATAAACGGCTGCTCGCGGCGCGGGCTCTCCAGGTGGCAGGCCCGTGCGGCCAACTCCTTGCCAGTGCCTGTCTCGCCGGTAATAAATACCGGTACATCCGCAGCCGCACAGCGGCTGATGCTGGTGAACACCTCTTCCATGAGGCTGCACTGGCTCAATATTCCGTGGAAGTTATTGACTGCCATAATTCCTTTTCCGCCATACCCCTACATCCGGCCGAAAAGGCCGTAACCCAATAACTATAGCGGGAATCGAACAGGCAGTTCGTACTTGAATGGCACGCCTGACCTTGTTACAGAGCAGTCGCGCGCCAGAGAGAAGAGAAAAGAAGAATTACAGAAGGCATGTACCCGGGCCGTGGACCCGGGTGCGCCAATTACCATTCGTAACCGACACCAACCGTCACGCGTGTGTCCATTTTTTCCTTGTCACCTGATGGCTGGCCATCGTAATCGGTTTCGTAGCGTACTTCGGTGACAATTTTCTGGGTAAACGGCATGCGCATGCCCAGTTTCACCTGGCTCTCGATGTCCGCACTGTCCTCCAGTGACCACAGGGCTTCCTGGTTGTAGAACAGCTCGGGCCCGAGGCCGAGTTTGTAGCGGTATTCTGCAGCCCAGCGCCAGGCCGCGTACTGGGAGGTGGCGTCCTCACCTTCCACTTCTTCGATGCGGCGCTCATCCAGACCGGTAAAGCCGCTCTGCAGGACCAGCGCGGCCTTGTCGGTTTCAAAGAAACGGTAACCGATACCCAGACCCAGCGCGGTCCTCAGTTCAATATTCTTGGCTTCATCATGCTGGCCGGTGGTATTGGCCGAAGCGAACCACTTGTCGCCGAACACCCAGCGCATCTCGTAGCCGAGAAGGATATTCTCTACATTCTTTGCATCTTCGCCGATACGGTTCTGGTACACGGAACGCAGCTTGTGCTGGAGGTCGCCGTCCAGGATGTCGTAGTTGCCGTTGATGTCCCAGTTCTTGCGCTCGACATTGCCGCTTTCGAAAATACCGGCAGCGGAAATGCGTCCCTTATGGGTGACCGGGGAGGCTTCGAATGTCGCGTAAGGCAGCGCCCGTTCCACCCCCTGGAAATCCATGATCCAGCCCGGCCCACCGGCACAGTCCAGCTCCCAGCGCTCACTTGCGTGACTCTCAAGAGAACACGGGTCATTTCGTCCCGCGACCTTCAGGTTCACTTCGGTATCGATGGAGAGGATCTTGGACTTGTCGACAACCATGGTGCCGAAATTTTCGGACTGCCACGTCACCGTATTCGGCTCGACCAGCAGTAACTCACCGTGCAACAGGTCGCCATTGACCAGCGTCAGAGTGCCCGCCGATGCCTGGGCAGCAACAGTCAGGGATGCCAGCCCCCCGCAGAGCCAGGCAAAGAGTCTATTCAACGAATTTTACCTCTGGACTGCGATTCACAGGCTCCGGACAATAGGGCCTTGCCCCCGGGAATACCACTCGTGAACGCAAGAATATGCAAAAAACACCTTTAAGCGACAATGATGCCACAACGCGTATTCATCGTGTACTCTCGATGGTGCCCGCAGGTCGCGTTGTCACTTACGGTGATCTGGCAGCCATGGCCGGCCTGCCCCGCGCTGCGCGATTCGCCGGTCAAGTGTTGAAAAACCTGCCGGTAGGCTCGGATCTGCCATGGCACAGGGTGGTCAACGCCAGTGGCCGGATCTCACTGGACGGGGCCGCCGCGCAACGCCAGGCGGCGAAGCTGGCTCAGGAGGGCGTGGAAGTCATTGCCGGGCGCGTGGCACTGAAGCGTTATCGGTGGGACCCGCAACAAACACCGGGCCCCTGATCAATAATGAACAGATAAATACAGCAGCAGCTAAGGAAGGCCGCCATCATCTCTCGCAGCGAATTCTCCGAGCATCTCAAGACTTACCTGGACAAGCGCGTACTCACCGTTTTCGCCCTGGGTATTTCCAGTGGCTTTCCCTGGGTCATTATCGGGTCATCCCTCACCCTCTGGCTGAAAGAGAACGACCTGTCGCGCACAACCATCGGCTATTTCGGTGCGGTGTTCGCGGCCTACTCCCTGAACTGGCTCTGGTCGCCGCTGGTCGACAGGATCCACCTGCGCTTCCTCGGCCAGCGCCGCGGCTGGATATTCCTCGGGCAGATGGGCATTGCCGCCTGCGCCTACTACATCAGCCGCCAGTCACCGGCAGACAGCCTCGAGGTCATCGCCTGGGCGGCGGTCGCCCTCGCCTTCTTCGCCGCCACTCACGATATTGCCATCGACGCCTTCAGGATCGACAGTTTCGCCGACCACGAGAAAAAGGCCCTCACCGCGGCATCGGCCATGACCACCTCAGGCTGGTGGACTGGATACGCCGGTCTGGGCTTCTTCCCGCTGTGGCTGTCCGACAACCCCAACTGGACCTGGCCGGATATCTACGTATTGATGACAGTCATGGTTGTCGCCATCTCCCTCGTCACCATCCTTGCGAAGGAGCCGGTAACCAACCGCGATGCGATGCAGGAGAGCGCAGAAAACAACTACCTGCACAAGGTGGCCTCGGCCTCAAAAGCGCAGAACATGGGCATCATTTTCACGCTCTTCGGCCTGGTGGCCACCGTCGCGCTGCTCTTTGCGGACCTCCTCGGGCACAGTGCGTTCGTATTGCTTGGCCTCTTGCTGGTCGCACTGGCTGTGCAGCTGGTCAGGGTCGCGCAGCAGGAGGCAAGCGCAAGCCAGAGCCTGCAAGTGCAGCCCATTCACAAGGTGACATCCTGGTTAATCGTGACCCTGGTCGAACCGTTCCTGGAATTTTTCCGGCGCAACGGTGTGAAACTTGCGGCAGCAATCCTGGCCTTTATTTTCCTGTTCAAGATTGGCGAGGCCTTCCTCGGCCGGATGTCGGTGGTCTTCTATGCAGAAATCGGCTTCAGCAATACCGATATCGCAACCTACTCCAAGCTATTGAGCTGGTGGGTGACGATCCTGTTCTCCGTGGTCGGCGGCATCTTCAATATGCACTTCGGGATCGTTCGCGGGTTGATGATCGGCGGCATTGCCATGGCGGCGAGTAACCTGCTGTTTTCGGCCATGTCGATCATCGGGCCCAATATCCCGTTCTATGCGTTTACGGTCATCGTCGACGGCTTCTGCCAGGCCTGGTCGACGGTCGCCTTTGTCGCGTTCCTATCCATGCTGAGTAATAAGGCGTTCACCGCGTCCCAGTACGCACTGATGGCCTCGCTCGGGACCTTCTCGCGCACCCTGTTGTCGTCCTACAGCGGCGCGCTGGTGGACTGGCTTGAAGGCGACTGGTTCATATTCTTTGCCATCACCGCACTGATGGTCATTCCAAGCCTGATCCTGCTGTGGAGTATCCGCAAGCCGCTCGACCGGATATCTGAAACCGTACAGGTGCGGCCTTGAATGCTCGCGCGCCGATCCTGACACTTCGAAACCTGAGTAAATCCTACGATGGATTTGAAGCGGTCAAGGGGATCTCCCTGGAGATTCCCACCGGTATCTGCTTTGGCCTGCTTGGACCTAACGGCGCGGGTAAGACCACCACCATTGAAATGATAGAGGGCGTGTCGACGCCGACTGCCGGCGACATCCTGTACAAAGGTGACCCGCAGCGCCGCCAGCTTGCAGACCAGGCAGGCATACAGTTCCAGTCGACGGCGCTGATGGACTATCTCAAGGTCAATGAAGTACTTGACCTGTTCGCCAGTTTTTACCCCGCGCCCATGCCGCGCCAGCAACTGGTCGACCTGTGCCAGCTGCAGGATATTCTGGATCGCTCCGCCTCAAAGCTGTCCGGTGGCCAGAGGCAGCGCCTGTTGCTGGCTGTTGCCCTGGTGAATGACCCGGAACTGGTCTTCCTAGATGAGCCCACAACCGGGCTGGATCCGCATTCACGCAGGCAGTTCTGGCACCTGGTGGAAACCATCCGCGCGCGAGGCAAGACGGTCCTGCTGACCACCCACTATATGGAGGAGGCGGAGCGCCTCTGCGACGACCTCGCCATCATGAACCAGGGCAAGATCATCGCGCGCGGCAGCCCGCAGGCGCTGCTCGATGAGCACTTCGAACACGTGCTGGTGTGCCTGCCGCAGACACACTTCACGGACAATTGCGAAGCGTTACGCCGCGAGCTCGCCGATACCCTGAGCTTCAGCGGTGGCCAGGCCATGATCACCTCATCCTCCGTGGACAGGACACTGCAACAACTGATCGAGAGTAATATCTCGCTGGACGGTTTGCAGGTTCGCAACCCCACCCTCGACGACCTGTTCCTGAAGCTCACCGGCCTCTCCCTGGAAGCGCAGGAAAGTCTCGCTAGCGAGGGGAGCACTGGATGATTTCCCTGAGAAATATCAGGGCGCTGTTCATTGCGCGCAACAAGGAATACTACCGCGACAAGGGCTCGCTGTTCTGGTCATTCCTGGTACCGCCGCTGATTGTTGCCGTGATCGGGTTTGCCTTCTCCCGCCAGGACCCGGCGATTTTTTCGGTGGGTGTACTCGGCGCTCCGCAAGCCGAAGCCCCGCCTGTCCTACAGCAGGATTACATCCGCACGATTTATTACGACGATCTCAACCGGGCAACCACCCAGCTGCGCTACCAGCAGCTGGACCTGCTATATGACCCACAGGCAGGCAAATACTGGATCAACCCCCGCTCCGTCAATGGCAAAGCGGTTGAAAAACTGTTGCGCGTGCCGGCTGACAGCCCACAGATGTCGATGGAGCGTGCGGAGGTGCCCGGCAGGGCGATACGCTATGTGGACTGGGTAATTCCGGGCGTGTTGGGCATGAATATGATGTTCAGCGCCCTGTTCGGCGTGGGCTATGTCATTGTTCGCTATCGCAAGAATGGCGTACTGAAACGGCTGCAGGCAACCCCGGTGAAGCCGGCTGAATTCCTGCTGGCGCAGGCGCTGTCCCGGCTGTGTATCCTGCTGATCGTATCCACCATCGTTTTCATCGTGTGCAAGCTGATGGTCAACTTCCTGATGCTCGGCAGCTACAGCACGCTTTATATCATCGCCATATGCGGCAACCTGGCGCTGATCGCGCTGGCCCTGATTATTGCTGCGCGCACAGCCAGCGAAGAAGCCGCGAATGGCATCCTCAACTTTTTCAGTTTCCCGATGTTGCTGCTGTCCGGTGTCTGGTTTTCTCTGGATCAGGCGCCGGAATGGCTCCAGGGTGTCGCCGCAGTTTTCCCCCTGACGCATATGGTGAGCGCTGCGCGCTCCGTCATGCTAGAGGGAGCAACACTTGCAGACGTTGCGCCACAACTCGGCATCCTGCTGGCGATGACGATCGTTTTCCTGATAATCGCCGCCACACTTTTCCGCTGGCGCGAGGATTGAAAGCGCCTTAAGCCGGTGCAGGCATATCCACGTTGCCACCGCTCAGCACCAGTACAACTTTCTTGCCGCGGAAGCGGCTAGCGTGCTCAAAAACGCCGGCGAGTGAGACTGCCGCCGAGGGCTCCACCAGCTGCTTCATCCGGCTCCAGATCAGATGCATCGCATCGCGAATACCATCTTCGGATACCGTAACGATATCCTGTACCGTATCGCGAACAACCGCAAAATTCCGTTCGCCAATCGTGGTGCGCAGGCCATCGGCAATGGTGTTCGAGACCACATCGGTCCGGCGTACACCCGAGCGCAGGGAAAGGTGCGCATCGGCCGCGCCGGCAGGCTCGGCACCGATCAATTTGCACTCCGGCAACAGCCCCCTCAATGCCAGGCCGGTACCGGCGAGCAGGCCTCCGCCACCGATGGGAGCCACCACAAGATCCGGTACAAAACCCCGCTCGCGACACTGGCGCACCAGCTCCACTCCCACGGTGCCCTGGCCGGCAATAATGCGCGGGTCGTCGTAAGGCGGAACCACATGTGCCCCCGTCTCGCTTACCACATCCGCAAGCGCAGCCTCACGATTGGCCAGGGTCGGGCCACACTCGACAACCTTCGCGCCGTAACCCGCAACAGCGGCCTTCTTCACCGCCGGGGCGTTCTCGGGCATGACCACAATGCTCTCCCGGCCGCTGGCTGCTGCCGCCCACGCTAACGCGGCACCGTGGTTACCGGACGAATGGGTGGCCACCAGCTTCTGCTCAGGCGGAAGCTGCAACACCGCATTGACCGCCCCCCTTGCCTTGAACGCGCCCACCTTCTGCAGGTGCTCACACTTGAAGTACAGCTCCGCACCCGCCAGGTCCGACAGGCGCTCAGAGGTCATCAATGGCGTTTCATGCACAAATGGCGCAATGCGCTGGGCAGCGCTGAATACATCTTCGGTGGCGGGTAAATTCAGAGACATATGATGACCAACACAATATTACTGACAGGGAATAAACCGAGAGCCCTCGGGATCTCACAGGATAATTCAACTAACGCCAGTTTTCTTATTTTTCATGGCTTCTTCTCTCCCGTGGGCCTATCTTTCCAGCAGCGCAAACAATAACTATTGACTCCAATATGGGCATTTCAACGGCGAGCATCAATACCGCGAAGAGATTTCTACGACGTAAAAACAGGCATGCGGCGCTGCAAACATTGACCTCCGCAGCAATGTTTTTCTGGCGCGCCGATAAGGCGGCACGGATGCGGATGTCCGAATACGTCGACGCGCTCTGCGGCCTGAAACCATTTACACAGGCCCACCCCTCACAAAGAGACTGCCGTTGTTATCCTGGCCTTCAAGCTACCCCCGAACACGCATCGTCCCGTTTTTTCTGGATTACGGACCTAGAAGCAAACTGGAAAACCATTCTGGCGGAGTACTTCGAATTGGAGCAGAGAAACGTATTCCAGCAGCATCAACATAGGTTCCTGCTACCGCAAGGGACATGGGACACTTTCTATCTCTGGAGCTCAGGCAGGCCTTTACCTGGAGTACGAGAGTTTTGCCCAAGAACCTTTGATTTATTACGGTCGATTACGGAAACACATCGTGCTGGCCGTGCTTTCTTTTCAGTTATGCGCCCCAAGACCAAAGTTTCTCCCCATACAGGCCCGGTTAACACCCGCTTGAGAGTACACCTACCATTACTGGTGCCGGAAGATTGCGGCATGAAGGTTGCTGGACGTACTTTCCACTGGGAGGAAGGCAAGTGCCTGATATTTGATGACAGCCTAACTCACGAAGTCTGGAACTGCTCAAGCAAAAATCGCGTCGTATTGCTATTTGACTTTTGGCATCCAGACCTATCTGAGGCTGAACGAAAAACACTGGGCATGCTGGACTCTCTAACGAATTATCAAAATCAGTACACGGATCACATCGTAGAGCGACAGAGGCAATTAGTGAGAGAGATCTACCAGGGAACAGAAGAGGTAAAAAAGCGATGAGCATAGCAAATTTCAGTTACCGTGCGAGCAACAAAGTATTTGGAAAAAATGGAAAAAATGCGTTTTTGCAAACTCTGTCAAAGGCATCCCTTAAGTATTATAAAGCCGAGAAAAGCGCTTATACGCGCATGGCTGAATTTGTTGAGGGAGTTTGTCAGCTCAGACCACACAGACGCATGCATGATATGCAGTCTGACCGCTGGTACTATCCAGATCTCTCAGCTGTACCCTACCCGGATACTTCAAAGTTCAACTGGATACCGATGCTCGAATCCCGTTGGCAAGATATCCGTAACGAATACCTATCGCTTGAAAAATACGGAATTCTGCACGGACACCAGAATGCTTACCATACAGAGAAGGGTCAATGGGATACTTTCTACCTCACGTCAGTAGGCTATCCTCTTCCCGAAATAGACAAAATCTGTCCTATCACCTGCCAACTCCTGTCGGAAATACCAGAAACACATGGCGCAGGCCCCGCCTATTTTTCCATCATGCGTCCGGGGACGAAAGTAGCCCCGCATTACGGCCCCTTTAACTACCGACTTCGTTGCCACCTAGGATTATCGATTCCAAATAATTGTGGTATTGATGTTGCTGATGAAAGAAGAGAATGGCAAGAAGGTCGCTGCCTGGTGCTAGACGACAGCATTCTTCACAGTGTCTGGAACGACTCCAGCGAAAATCGGGCGGTCCTGCTCTTCGATTTCTGGCACCCAGAACTTTCGTTGGCAGAGAGAAAAACATTAGAGCTTATTGATTCCGTCACAGCAACCAGAAAATATTATATCGAGACAGTGAGAAAAAATCAGAAAGAAAGCGTGAATGCCTTCTTTTCCGCGAAGAGAAAATCGAGCAGGCATAACCTGCTCGAAACAAGTTGATCAACGTAACTTGCGCAGCAGCTTGAACTTACCCGAAGTGAAAGGTGCGTAACGCACCTTGAGATCCAGCATGGTTTTCTTCTTAAGCACAGCCTTGAAGTGGCTGAAAGTCTTGAAGCCATGCTCGCCGTGGTAGGCACCCATTCCGCTCGGGCCCACCCCACCAAACGGCAGGTCATGTACCGCCATAAACATCATGCAGTCATTCACACAGGCGTTGCCGGAACTGCAATTTTCCAGGATCCGGTCGGCGAATGCGTCGTCCTGACTGAACACGTACAGTGCGAGTGGTTTGTCCCGGCCATTGACGAAATCCTCCACCATATCCAGGCTCTCGATCTCCACTACCGGCAGGATCGGGCCGAAGATCTCCTCCTGCATCACTACAGAGTCCAGGCTGACACCGGTCAGGATCGTGGGTGCGATATAACGCTCTTCTACATCCGCCTCGCCACCCATAAAGGCTTCACCATCTTCCAGGTATGCCGCGAGGCGCGCGGCGTGGCGCGAGTTGACGATACGGCCGTAATCATCCGAGGCCTTGGCCTCTTCCCCGAACATTTCGCGCGTCGCGTCAGCGATTGCCGGCAACAGGCGTGCGGCCATAGCCGGAGTACAAAGCAGATAATCAGGGGCGATACAGGTCTGGCCGGCATTGGTAAATTTGCCCCAGGCGATACGGCGCGCGGTAACTTCCAGATCCGCGTCATCCGCAACAATACACGGGCTCTTGCCGCCCAGCTCCAGGGTCACCGGGGTCAGGTGCTTCGCCGCCGCAGCCATCACGATTTTGCCCACATTACCGCCACCGGTATACAGGATGTGGTCCCAGCGCTGCTCGAGCAGTGCGGTGGTTTCCTCAACCGCGCCCGGTACTACCCGGAATGCGCCGTTGTCCAGGTACTGCGGCAGCAACTCCTCAATCAATGCGGAGGTGGCAGGCGCCAGCTCAGACGGCTTCAGCACCGCGCAGTTGCCTGCGGCGATAGCCGGCACAAGCGGCGCCAGTGCGAGTTGCAGGGGATAGTTCCATGCGCCGATCACCAGTACCACGCCGAGTGGTTCCGGCTGCACGTAGCTCTTGCCGGGCTGAACAACCATTGGCGTGGCAACCTTGCGCCTGCGCATCCACTTTTTCAGGTGCTTGAGCGCGTGCTGGATATCACCCTGCACGGACGATACTTCGGTCGCCCAGCCCTCCAGCGGTGCCTTGTGCAGGTCGGCCTTCAGGGCCTCGAGAAAACGCGCCTCATGGTCCGCGAGCATACGGCTCAGCTGTCGTAGCTGGCGCCGGCGCCAGTCGAGGCTGCGCGTCCCACCGCTGATGAAGTAGTCACGCAGCTCACCGACCAGGCCCGCTGCATCAAATCCGGCACCCTGGTTACCGGCCGGCACACGCACAATTGCACTCGCTTCCATCTTATTTTCCCGAATTCATTCAATTTTCATACCGGCAAACCGGCATCTTGGGGCTATTAGAGCGCCTCCGGCGCGGCCTGACAACGACCCGATTGCTGCGACAGGACTGGCAAATCTGGTCAATCGGGATCACACCCGCAGTCCGCCTGCCCCGCTACAGACCCACAGGTTACAGACCAATCAGTACTGCCAGTGCGATGACTGTGATCCAGAGCAGCAGCGTGCGCGACAGCAGTGAACGCAGCGCTTCCAGTTGCGCGCCACAATATTTGCGCCCGTCTACGCCGCCAGCCTCGGACATACAGGCCCCGGGGTGAATACCGCCCAACGCCCCCTCCAGGTATTCCTCCAGCACGTCGACGGTACTGCGCTGGCCGCAGCCCAGACAACGACGCCAGGCTTCGTAACAGCCGGCGAAATTTCCGACCACGGCGAAAGAAAAGCCCATAACCCGGACCGGCAGCCACTCCAGTAGCCAGAGCCAGCGCTGCGCCAACCCGTCTTCCCGGTGGCTATTGCGGTAGATCGCGCTCAGGCGGTAGACCAGCGCACCGCCAATGCCGGCGACCAGAAACCAGAACAGCACGGCGAACAACCTTTCAAAGGCTCGATAGGCGGTGGCGCGGAACATCTGTTCTTGCATCTGTTCTGCATTTTCGACATCACCCGTCTGGCCGGCCTCGCGCAGCATCGGCTCCACGACCTGCCACGCGCCTTCGCTATCGCCGCGGTACCAGTGCTTCAGGTAGTTCGCTACGGTCTCATTGAAGTCTCCCCTGCCCATGCAGTAGAGCAACAGAGGAACAGACACAACCAGCAGGAAGAACCCACCGAATATGGCATCAACCATCGCCAGTAACAGCGAGACCGCCAGTGCGGGCAGGAAGATCGAGGCAAACATGACACCACCGCGAATTGCCGCAAGCCCCTTAAGCTGCTGCAAGCGCTCAGCCAGCCTCGCGTACCACTCGTCCTTGTGCAGTGGCGCACCGGAACCCCAGATCTGGACCAGAGCCAGCGTCAACAAGATGATCAGAAGTGACATTTCCCACCCGTTCAATTAATGGTTCAACTGTTGAACCCGGATAACACCTCACGATAGCGTTGCCAGTCAAAGCCGATGCCCGGGTCTTTTTTACGCCCGGGTGCGATATCGCTGTGGCCGGTAATACGCTCCGGGGTAATCCCCGGGAAGGCTTTCATTACAGCCCCGGTAACCTCCACCAGGGCATCGTATTGCGCATCGGTAAACTCATCGGTATCCGTGCCCTCCATCTCGATGCCGATGGAAAAATCATTGCACGCACTGCGCCCGCAAAATTCTGAAACGCCGGCGTGCCACGCGCGTTGGTTCAGGGGCACATACTGTGTCACCCGGCCGTGCCGGTCGATCAGCATGTGTGCCGAAACTTTGAGCTCGCAGATTTCCTCGAAATAGGGATCGGCACTGGCATCGAGGTGTCCGGCAAAGAAATCATCAATCCAGGCCCCGCCATATTGGCCCGGTGGCAGGCTGATACTGTGAATCACCAACAGATCCACGTTTTCATTTTCCGGCCGGCAATTGCAGTGCGGGCTGCGTACGCGGCGCACGCCTTCCAGCCAGCCATCTATTACGGACAATCCCATACGGCCCTCTGTATCAACTTTCGCCTGCGGCGGGCTCTGCCGCCCACAATTGCCAGAGCCGCACTGCCCTGTCAGGCACGGCGCCCCAGCACAGCGCATAAATTGCGAACAGGATACCTTGAAACCGGGATTTTAGAAAAGGAGGTGGGCGGGAGCCAGACTGGCCCCGCCGGACAGGCAGTCAGGTAATCTGAATGGCGCGGCGCCTACTGACCGCGCCCCTTGCGCACATTGCCAATGACGGATTGCAGTGCGCGCTCGAACAGCATGCCGTCATCCAGGGCAATCAGGCGCGCCTCGCCCAGCGCTGCCGCCAGCTCATGACGGTCAAACTGCGCCACCTTGGCGCCATTGCGATTGACGAAGATAAAGCTGTCCAGCTTCTGGATAACCGCGGCGAGCCGGCAACGGAACGCTTCTTCGCCATCGCGCTTGAACTCAAACCAGCTGCCGGGCACCAGTTCATAGGTCTGTTTCCAGTAGAGGTCATCTTCACGCCCCTCTGCCTCCGGCTCGGCAGCCTCGGGCTCCTGCGCCATGGCCTCCAGCTGCTCCACCTCTGGAACCGTAACTTCCGCATGCGCCACTTCACCCTGCGAGGGTTCTTCCGCTGCGGTTTGTTCAGGCGCTGCATCTGCCTCAACCAGGTCGAAACGAACCTGGTAAGCCCGCTTCAGGTCCGCAAACATGCTGCGCACCTCGAAAGGGTTCAGCGATATCGACTCCGCCGCTTCCTGCAGGCGCTTCTGCAGCCCCGGTAGCAATGCCACCATTTCCTTTCTGTTCTGCGGCATGGGCGCAACCATGCTCCAGACCAGATCTCGCGCCGTTTCGACCTGCGCATGCCACGCGTCACTCTCCGCTCCGTCGCGGACGAGGGCAAGATAAAGTACCCGCGCGCATACATCGTGCAGCCAGCGCCTGGCCACTTCCGACAATTCCTGCCCGTCTTCCAGGGTCGCCAACAGCGACTCGACAGAGGCCCGCGCCGCCGCAGTTCTCGCCTCGCCATCAGCCTCATCGACAACACGGCGCTCGACAACTTCTGCACGTCGTTGCTGCTGATCAATGAACGCATTGAAGCTTGCAACCGCATCCGCAAATACGTTGATGTCGCTCTCGAACCCTTCCAGCACCGTTGTCACCACACTGCTCACCTGCAGGTAGAACGGGTCCTCTCGGTACTGATCCGATTGCTGCCAGCCCGTCGCCGCGTCGGCAATCGTATTCAGGAGCTTGCGCGCCGGATGGCCGCCCTGACTGAAGAAGGACTTGTCGGCAACCGCGACCTTGAGTAATGGCAACTGCAGGCGTCCGATCAGGATCTTGATCGGGTCAGCCAGGTTACGATCCTCCAGAATGAAAGAAAACAGCATTTCAATAAGCTTGATGATGTCGCGGTCAATCTTGGCGAGTGATGCAGACTGGCCCACCTCCTGCAGGCGATCCCCCAACAGGCTGTTGATGTCGAGGATACGCATGCCCGCCACACTGCTGCGCAGCTGCAGCAGCTGCAGTGCGGCAAGGTGGTTGAGGAGGTCGTTGGAAGCCAGTACCGGCGCACCGCTATCCTGTGGCAGCAGCCCGATGGAGGTAGCCGCGCCCGGCTGTGACGGCATGCTGATCTGTATTGTGGTGACCTCACCCTCGCTGCCAGTCGCCCCAATGGAACCGACCTGCCCTTCTGCTTTGGTCGGTTCAACAGGCGGTGCGGCTGCCGGCCGTGCAGCTGCAGGCCGCTCGACCGGTCGTGGATTTTGTGGCTTCTGCGGCTTTCGCGGTTTCGAGCCCAGATCCGGCAGAATACCGGCCTCCACCAACTGCTGGTTGCACTGCTCGTAAAGCTCCCCCAGCCGGCGCATCACTTTCTGCTCAAACTTCTTCAGCACGGTCAGCCGCGCCCGGATATGCAGCGAGATACCGTCAATAGCATCGACGAATGCGTTGCTGACCGCATCCGGGCCAAAAGGGTTGTTCTTCTGGTAAATTTTTTCAGGTAACAGGGTGTCGATGCGCGCGGTCAGGCTGCTCAGCGCCGGGGCAAAATCCTGGCTGGCCTTCGCCACCATGCTGTCCACCGCCACCATCTGCTCGAGATCGTCATTAGCCACGAGTGTCAGTTCGTGGCCTGCAGCGGCTGCTTCGCGCCTGGATTCGGCCCAACCCTGCATGGCGACATACTCGTCAAAGCGATCCACGAACTTGCGCGCGAGCTTGCCTCGCTCAACCCGCAGGTCACGCAGTGCTGCGAACAACCCATCCTGCTCTTCCTGCCGATGCGCTTTTTCCGCCATGGCAAACAGAGAATCGTCCGCACTGGTGAAGACTTCCCTGACCCAGTCCAGCAACAGGGTGCGGGACTTTTCCTGCAGGGAGACTACGGCCTCGGGCAGGGGCTCTGCCGGAGGCTTCTTGCCCGCAGGGGCAAACGTGAGGACATTTTCGTTATCTTTCAACTTCAACAACCCCTTCGACGAGACCGGCGGCAACAGAGTCACGCGCACCGTACTATCTCCCGGTACCAATTCCAGCAGCAAAGCATTATAAAACCAGCGTATCAATTGATAAGACGCAAAATGCACAAGCGCGACAGGCATCACAGTTTCTTGGCGAGCAGGCCCTGCAGCGACTCACCCTGCAGGCGCCATCAGCCCCCGGCGCCGCGATGGCCCTGACAACAGCCAAGTCGCAGCCCTTCTGGTAAACTTCGCGGGCACCACCAGACAGGAATTACAATGAATCTGGACGACGCCAAAATTCCGGGCCTTCGGGCCGACCTCGAACGCACTGTACGCGATGCCCTGGCCGAGGATATCGGCAGTGGCGATATCACAGCCCAGCTGATCCCGGCAGACCGCAGCGCCAGCGCCCGGGTCATCACCCGCGAAGACTGCACCATCTGTGGCACCGAGTGGGTCAACGAAGTCTTTCGGCAACTGGACCCGGCCCTGCAGGTCAACTGGATGGTTGCAGACGGCGACCGCGCAGCAGCAGACTCGGTGCTGTTCACACTGCACGGTAACGCTCGCAGCATCCTCACCGGCGAACGCACTGCCCTCAATTTTCTGCAGACCCTGTCCGGCACGGCCACGGCCGCCAGCGCACTGGCCGAAGAAGTTCGTGGCGGCCAGATCAGGGTACTGGACACCCGCAAGACCATTCCCGGGTTGAGAACCGCGCAGAAATACGCGGTGCTTTGTGGTGGCTGTCACAATCACCGAATCGGCCTGTACGATGCTTTCCTGATCAAGGAAAACCATATCGCCGCAGCCGGCGGCATCGATGCTGCGGTCGAGCAGGCCCGCCAGCTGGCACCGCAGGCACCGGTTGAGGTCGAGGTGGAAAATCTGGACGAGCTGCGCCAGGCGCTGGACGCCGGGGCGGATATCATCATGCTCGACGAGTTCAATGAGCGAGACACCCTGGAGGCGCTGCAGCTGGCCAAGGGAACAGCCAAAATCGAAATTTCCGGCAGCGTCGACGCCGCGCGACTGCGCCAGCTTTCAGGCCTGGCAGTGGATTACATCTCATCCGGCGCCCTGACCAAGCATCTGAAAGCTGTGGACCTTTCCCTGCGCCTGCAGATGTAAGTCCGGTACTAAAATACCGTAACCCGAAGGGGCGTTAAGGCCCCTCAATGATGCCCGTGGTGATGGTGCTGTTGCTTTTCCACGGGCTCTGACTGCATGTCATGCCCTTCATGTCCGCTGTTGTCGCCGTGTCCGGCATGGCCGCTGGCACCCCAGATTGTCCAGGCGCCGAATAACAGCAGTAACACTGCCGACAGGTTGCGCACCCATTTTTTCTGCACCCACTGACGTGTCTGCGCCGCAGCCGCGCCCGTCAGCAATACGGCCGGCAGGGTTCCAAGACCGAAGGCCACCATGGTGGCACCGGAGGCGAGCGCATCGCCCTGCGCCAGCGCGTAAGTCAGTGCGCTGTAGACCAGTCCGCAGGGCAGCCAGCCCCACAGCGCGCCCAGCAACAGGGATTGCCCGGTGGAACGCACCGGCAGCAGGGCACGCCCCAGCGGCTGCAGCCTGCGCCAGATAACGGCGCCACCGCGTTCGAGCCAGACCAGTCCGCGCCACCAGTCCGCCAGGTAAAACGCCATCAAAATCAGCATCACACCGGCCAGCACCCGCAGCGGCCCCATACTCGGCGCTACCACCGCCCCGAAGGCCCCCACAAGGGCGCCAATCAGGCCATAGGTCATGATGCGACCGGCAGAATAACCCCACAGGTAGCGCCACACCGGGCCACCGCTGGCGGGGGCCAGGCCCAGCGCCCCGGAAATCCCCCCGCACATGCCAATACAGTGCGTGCTTCCCAGAAAGCCGATTAACAGCGCGCCGGCCAGAACTTCGAACGTCATTTATCGTCTTCAACCTGATCAGGTTTTGCGGCGCCGTCCTGTGGTTCCTGTTTGTCGTCAGCGGTTTCCTGCCCCGCCGTGACCTTACCGACCTCATCCTTACCGTTGGGCTCGTCGCGCGGCAGGTCGTCGTCGAACAGGATACGCCTGCCCTCGGTTTCAAGGTCGTCGTACTGGCCGTTGTCTACAGCCCAGAAAAAAACTTTGATCGCGATGGCGACAAAGATGATCGCCACCGGAATGAGAATAAACAGACTGTCCATTCAGCCACCCATTCGAATCAGTACAAGCAATTGAAGAGCACCCTAGCGGGACAGGCGCAATGCGTTCAGCACCACTACCAGCGAGCTCGCGGACATCCCGATGGCCGCCGCCCAAGGCGGCACCAGGCCGGCAACTGCCAGTGGCAGCGCCAGCAGATTGTACAGCAATGCCCAACTGAGATTCTGCCGGATTATTCGGCGACAGCGCTGGGCCAGACGCAGTGCCTCTGGCAGGACCCTCAGGTCCTGTGCCAGCAACACCGCATCCGCACGAGTCTGGGCAAGATCCGACGCGCCGGCCATGGCGACGGAAATGTCCGCACCACTCAACACCGGGACATCGTTGATACCATCTCCCACCATCAGTACGCGCTCGCCTGCGGCCTGCAATGCGCGCACCTGCTCCAGCTTCTGCTCCGGTGACACCCCGGCGGTATAATGTTCAATTCCCACTGCGTGTGCCAGCCGCGCCACATGGGCGGACTGATCGCCGCTCAGCAACGACGGCTCGAGTCCCTGCTGCCTGAGCAAAGCGATGGCTTCCGGCGCGCCGCTACGCTGGCGATCCCCGAGCCCGATCCATGCCAGCGGACCGGAGTCCGAGGCCAGCAGCATCCACTGCAACGGTGCCTGCGGCGAAGGCATGGCCGCACCTGCCGCGAATTCCGGCTTGCCCAGCTTGTAATAGGTTCCGCCTACGCGCCCGCTCACGCCCGCACCTGTGACCGTTTCACAGTCCGCGGCAGTCACCTGACCGCACCAGGGTACAAATGCCCGCGCGATCGGGTGATGGCTTGAAGCTTCCAGCGCGGCGCAGATGGCAAGTGCCTGTTGCTCTTCGATACCTTCCGTGAGCGCCTCGAAGGCCTGTACAGAAGGCTCGCCAGCAGTCAATGTTCCGGTCTTGTCGAACACCGCCTTGGTAATCTGCGGCAACTGCTCCAGCACATGGCCACGACTCACCAGCAATCCCAGTTCGCGCATGCGATTGGTCGCCGCCGTCAGTGCCGTGGGGGTTGCCAGCGCCAGCGCACAGGGGCAGGTCACTACCAGTACCGACAGGGTGATCCACAGTGCACGCTCGCTATCGATCTGCCACCAGACCCCGAACACCAGCGTCGCAGTGACCAGTACTGCGGCCACAAACCAGCGTGCCAGCCGATCCGCCATCGCAACCTGGGCGGGCTTATCCGCCTGCGCCTGCTCCACCAGCCGCTCAATCGCGGACAGTCGGGTAGCTTCGCCGACCGCGTGCACACTGAGCCACAGCGGAGATTCAGTATTCACCGTACCCGCCGCCACGAGATCACCCGTTTCCTTGCGCACCGGAAGCTCTTCCCCGCTCAGGCAGGATTCGTTGACCGCACTGCTCCCCTGCCGGACCTCACCGTCACAGGGAATGACACTCCCGGGCCGAATCAGCACCACATTCCCAACCTGCAGTGAGGCCACCGGCACTTCCTCCGGCTCTCCGCTGCCAGGTTCCTCCACCCGGGATGCCGTCAGAGGCAACAGTTGCGCCAGGCCACCGGCAGCCAGGCCAGCCTTGTGGCGCGCACGCATTTCGATTGTGCGCCCCAGCAGCAGAAAGAAGGTGAACATGGAAACCGAGTCGAAATAGACTTCGCCGCGCCCCGTGACGGTTGCATACAGGCTCGCCGCGTAGGCCCCGCCTATTGCCAGCGACACCGGCACATCCATCACCAGGCTGCGCTTCTTCAGCGCACGCCAGGCCGCCTCGAAAAAAGGTCGAGCCGCGTAGAAGACCACCGGCGTGGCCACCAGCAGGGAAACCAAGCGCAGGTACAGGCCCCAGTCAGACTCGAAGCCACCGGCATAGAGCGCTATCGAAAACATCATGACCTGCATGGTGCCGAGGCCGGCCACACCGAGACGGCGCAACGCCGTGCGACTCTCCTGTTGCAGCAGTTGCTCGCGGTTGGCAGCGGTAGCCGGTACCGGCCGGTAACCGATCTCGGCCAGTGACTGCATTACCCGGCTGACCTTGACGGTCGCGGGATCTATCAAGATCTGTGCCCGGTGGGTACTGGCGTTGACCACTACCCGGCGAACGCCCGGCAGCGCGCCCAGATGTTGCTCGATCAACCAGACACAGGCCGCACAGGTGATACCGCCCACCAGCAACCGCACCTGGGTGCCGCCGTCGCCCAACGAGGATACAAAGTCCTTCTGCACCGCTTCCAGGTCATAGGCCTGCCAGCGCTCATCCGCGCTTTCTTCAGTGGGGCGTTCCGCGCTCTGCTCGCGATAGCGGTAAAAATTTTCCAGCCCGCCGGACACAATGGCACCGGCCACAGCCTCACAACCGGGGCAGCACATTTCCCGCGGCTGCCCTTCGATGACCACGGAAAAGTTACTGCCCTCCGGCACCGGAAGGCCGCAGTGATAGCAGTCGTTACTGGCAGACATACTGAGCTGGGCGGTGGTAGTCATGGGCGGGAGGGACTCAGGGCGTCACCGGGGCCTTGCTGCCCAGCAATAAATTGATTTCGCCCTTGAGGCGCCAAGGCGACTGCGAATGCTTTGCCGGGTCCAGCTCCGGCATGACGCGCAGGTACCAGCGATACTCGAGCGGTGCGGACAGTTGGCCGCGATAGCGCTGATGGCCCACTTTCTCCAGGCTGATGTGCTGGTCCAGGTCGGCATCCGTCGGGTGGCTGAAGGTCAGCAGTAATTTCTCCGGCAGGTTGGTGCCGCCATTGTCGCGAACCGTGGTCTGCAGCTCCAGGCTGACTTCGGACGCGGCATTATCCACATGGACAAAGCCTGACAAGCCCATCTCGCGGGCCTTGCTATCCTGCTCCGCACGGAAATTGTACATACGCCCGTCGCGGTAATAGGTGTCACTGACTACATCATCGCTATGCCGCACTGCAATCGAGAAGAAAATCGAACAGGCGATCACCACTACGATCAGCGGCGTCAGCACAAACCAGGCCCAGGGCTCCCGGTACCAGGGGTTGCCGCTCTCATTGCGCCCGCGCGGCGCACTGCCATTATCTTTCATTCAATACTTCTTATAAAAACTGTTGAGCAGGTTCAATGCCCGGTCACTTGCCGGGCTTGGGCGCGATAAACACAGTCACGTGTTCGTCTCTGAGTTCCGGATTATCCAGCGCCTCCACGATGATCGTAATCTTGTGCTTGGGCGTCTCGATCTGGCTCTTCGGCACACTGACCCGGATCGGCACCGCGTACAGCTCGCCCTCCTCCACAAAAATCACCTTTGGTTTGCGAATGGAATACTGGTATCCCTCGCGTCCTTCCACCCGGATATTAAACTTGTGCGCTGCCTGGTCCATATTGTTGATTTTGACCGTATAGACATTCTGTACATCACCCTGGACCACGCGGTACATGCGCGCACCGCGATCGCGCAGCACTTCGGCCTGCACCGGCATCCGGGTAGCCACCGTGTAGGTGAACAGCAGCACCATCGCCAGCAGTACCGCCGCATAACCGAACAGGCGCGGACGAACGAAGTTGGTCTTGCCCGTCTCCAGCTCATCTTCGGAGGTGTAGCGAATCAGGCCGCGGGGATAGTTCATTTTGTCCATGACGCTATCACACGCATCGACGCACAGACCGCAGTTGATGCATTCATACTGCAGCCCGTCGCGGATATCGATATCCACCGGACATACCTGCACACACCAGGAGCAGTCGATGCAGTCACCGAGTCCCTTGGCCTTGTAATCAATACCGGGTTTGCGCGGGCCGCGGTTTTCACCACGCTTGGTGTCGTAATGCACGGCAAGGGTGTCCTGGTCGTACATCACAGACTGGAAGCGTGCATAGGGGCACATGTACTTGCACACCTGTTCGCGCATGAAGCCCGCGTTGAGGTAGGTCGCGATGGTAAAGAAAGCCACCCAGAACACCGCCACGGGCGCCGCCTGGAAGCGTGCGAGGTCCAGCACCAGCTCACGAATACCATAGAAGTACCCGACAAATGCCAGCGCCGTAGCGAGTGCGATCAGGATCCAGAGAGCCTGCTTGCCCGACTTACGCAGGAACTTCTCCATGCTCCATGACGCCTTGTCCAGCTTGATGCGCTTGTTGCGGTCACCCTCGCAGACACGCTCGGCCCACACGAACATCAGGGTCCAGACCGTCTGTGGGCAGGTGTAGCCACACCAGACACGCCCAACCAGGGTTGTAACCGCGAACAGTGAGAAGGCAGCAATGATCAGCAGCCACGCCAGCAACATGCCGTCCTGCGGGCCGAAGGTAGTCCAGAAAATATGAAATTTCCGCGCGGGCAAATCAAACAGCACGGCCTGGCGGCCATCGATCATCAACCAGGGGATAAAGAAGAACGCGAGCAGCAGCGGCAGCCCGGTGTATTTGCGGATACGCGAATAAAACCCGCGAATATGCCGGATATAAACCTTGTCTTCAGACTCATAAAGCATGCGATAACGCACTTGCTTTTCGCCGTCTTTGTCTTCCTTACTTGGTATCAGATCAGTCACTGTTACGAGCCACTCAATTTGAAAATCTGTTTACCAGAAAAAAGGCCTGCGACGCAGGCCTTTTTTGCGCGCCGTAAGCGCGAATTACCGGAAACCGCCAGGATCAGTTAGCGGAAGCATCTCCGGTTGTCGCCTCGGGTTCCGGCTTCTCGGGAGCCTGCTCCATGCTCTCGGTTTCCTGCTGAGACAGGCTGAGAACATAGGCTGCTACCAGGCGAATCTTGTCATCGCGCAGCAGCTCCTTCTGCGCCGGCATCAGGTTACTGCGGCCGTTGCGGATGGAGTGGGCAATACCTTCACGGGTGTCGCCATACAGCCAGATGTTATCCGTCAGGTTCGGTGCGCCGAGCATCTGGTTGCCCTTGGCGTCCATCCCGTGACAGGCCATACAGACGGTGTTAAAGACCTTCTTACCTTCAGCAGCCAGCGCCGCATCATGCTCCAGGCCGTTCAGGCTCAATACGTACTCTGTTACGTTTTTAACACCTTTCTCACCGATCACCGGGCCCTGCGGCGGCATCATACCCTGGCGCCCGTTATACAGGGTCTCCAGGATCTTCTCGCCGCTGCCGCCATACAACCAGTCGCCGTCTGTCAGGTTCGGGAAACCGAAGTTACCACCGCCGTCCGCGCCGTGGCACACAGAACAGTTGTTGGCAAAGATACGGCCGCCCATCTTGAGCGCCTGCGGGTCTTCGGCGATCTTTTCCACCGGCAGCTTGGTCAGCTCACCGAAAGAGGCCTCAAACTTGCTGCGGGCTTCTTCCTGTTCCTTCTCCAGTGCGCCAACGGAGGTCCAGCCACCGACACCCTTCCAGTTACCCATACCCGGGTAAACCACCAGGTACAAAATGCCGTAAATCAGCGTGCCCACGAATAGCAGGAACCACCATTTCGGCAGCGGGTTGTCGTATTCCTCGATGCCATCGTAGACATGGCCCGTGGTCTTGTTTTCCGGGTCGGCCTGGTCGTCCACCGCCACCTTGCGGTTGGCGAACAGCACCCAGGTCACCAGAACCAGGTTGGTCACGGTGAGTCCGATGATCCACCAGCTCCAAAAACTACTCATAACTCATCCTGCCCTTTTTTCTCTTGGCCTTTGCCAGCGCCGGCCTCTTCGCCGCCACGCTCTTGTGCACTCTTGCCCAATTCCTCGTCGTCCGCGAACGGAAGCTTGGCATCTTCTTCAAAACGCTTTTTGCGGCTCGGAGAAAATGCCCACCAGCAGACGCCGAGGAATGCCAGCGTCATCAGGACCAGGGCGATACTGTGTAAAGTACCCTTATCCACGCTCCACTCCCCTTAACGCTTCTGCTTGACCAGGATGCCGAGCTGCTGGAGATAGGCCACCAGGGCATCAATCTCCTTCACCTTGCCGCCGGCAAAAGCGTCTTTTGCGGTTGCGATCTGCTCGTCGGTGTAGGGCACACCCACAGTACGCAGCGCTTCCATCTTCTTGGCGGTATCGCGGCCGGTTACGGTGTTATCGAACAGCCACGGGAAGGCAGGCATATTCGACTCCGGCACTACGTTACGCGGGTTGTACAGGTGCGCACGGTGCCACTCATCCGAGTAGCGGCCACCCACACGGGCCAGGTCCGGGCCAGTACGCTTGGAGCCCCACAGGAACGGGTGCTCGTAAACGAATTCGTTGGACATGGAGTAATGGCCGTAGCGCTCTACTTCCGCGCGCAGCGGGCGAATCATCTGCGTGTGGCACACGTGGCAGCCCTCGCGGATGTAGATGTCACGCCCTTCCAGTTCCACCGGGCCGAGCGGTTTCAGCCCGGCAATCGGCTCGGAAGTGTCGGCACGGAAAAACAGCGGCACAATCTCAACGAGGCCACCGAAGCTGATGCCGACGATCGTCAGGATGATCATCAGGCCCAGGTTTTTTTCTACGATATCGTGGTTTTTCATTTCGGCTCCCTCCCTTATGCGGCCTGCGTCGCAGGTGCTTCACTGCGCTCGTTACCCGCCTGGATGGTGCGGAATACGTTGTATGCCATCAGCAGCATACCGACCAGGAAGATGAACCCGCCGAAGAAGCGCACGGTGTAACCCGGGTAACTCGCAACAACGGACTCCACGAAGCTGTAGGTCAGGGTGCCGTCCTGGTTGAAGGCGCGCCACATCAGGCCCTGGGTAATACCGTTCACCCACATGGAGGCGATGTACAGTACGGTGCCCACGGTAGCCAGCCAGAAGTGGGTATTCACCAGCTTCACGCTGTACATCTGCGCGCGGTTGAATAGGATTGGGATCAGGTGATAGATCGCACCGATGGAGATCATCGCTACCCAGCCCAGTGCGCCGGAGTGCACGTGGCCCACGGTCCAGTCGGTGTTATGGGACAGCGCGTTCACGGTCTTGATCGACATCATCGGGCCCTCGAAGGTGGACATGCCGTAGAACGACAGGGATACCACGAGGAAACGCAGGGTCGGGTCAGTGCGCAGTTTGTGCCAGGCACCGGAGAGGGTCATGATGCCGTTGATCATGCCGCCCCAGGAAGGCGCCAGCAGGATCAGGGACATCACCATGCCGAGGCTCTGCGCCCAGTCCGGCAGTGCAGAATAGTGCAGGTGGTGGCCACCGGCCCAAACGTAGATGGAGATCAGCGCCCAGAAATGCACGATGGACAGCTGGTAGGAATATACCGGACGGCCAGCCTGCTTCGGTACGAAGTAGTACATGATGCCGAGGAAGCCGGCTGTCAGGAAGAAGCCTACCGCGTTGTGGCCGTACCACCACTGGATCATCGCGTCACGGGTACCGGAATATGCGGAGTAGGATTTCCACATGGTGACCGGCACTTCCATGTTGTTAACAACATGCAGGATTGCGATGGTGATGATGAAGGCGCCGAAGAACCAATTGGCAACGTAGATGTGGGAGGTCTTGCGCTTGACGATGGTGCCGAAGAACACCAGCGCATAGGAGACCCACACCAGAGTGATCAGAATATCGATCGGCCATTCCAGCTCCGCGTACTCTTTCGCAGAGGTGAAACCCATCGGCAGGGTAATGGCTGCCAATACGATGACCGCCTGCCAGCCCCAGAAGGTGAACGGCACCAGCCAGCCACCCCACAGCTTGGCCTGGCAGGTTCGCTGCACACACCAGTAGGAAGACGCAAACAGCGCACAACCACCGAAGGCGAAAATCACCGCGTTGGTATGCAAAGGACGCAGGCGCCCGAAGTGCGTGTAAGGCTGAAAGATATCGTTAAGATCGGGCCAGACCAGCTGTGCCGCGATCAGTACGCCCACTGCCATGCCGACGATGCCCCAAACCACCGTCATCACTGCGAATTGGCGCACCACCTTGTAGTCATAGTCCGGCAGATCTCCGGGCTTTGCCACAGTAGAACTCATGGTGTTACTTCCCACTGGTATTAAAATTAATTCCCGGTATCCAATCGGATACCGGGAAATTGTTTACGAGCGGCGGGTATTGCTGGAACCGGAATGGGCACGCAAGCCCAACCTGGCACAATAGTCCATTTCTACAAACTGTAGACGCTCATTTCCCCCTTGGCCGGGTTTCCAGGCGGAAACCCGTGTCCCGCCCCGCAGGGCGGCTATTCCGTGACTCGCTTAAAGCGGCGAATCACAGGTATTCGCGCCCCTTGCCGGCGGCAATGCGCATGCGCAGCGCGTTGAGCTTGATAAAGCCCTCGGCGTCTTTCTGGTCATAGGCGCCCGCATCGTCCTCAAACGTGGCGATGCGCTCGTCAAACAGGCTGTCTTCCGAACGGCGCCCCACAACGGACACGCTGCCTTTATACAGTTTCAGGCGCACTTCGCCGTTGACCACATCCTGCGAGGCATCGATTGCCGCCTGCAGCATCTTGCGCTCGGGCGACCACCAGTAACCGTTGTAGATGATCTTCGCGTAGCGCGGCATCAGCTCGTCTTTCAGGTGTGCCACTTCGCGGTCCAGGGTGAGGGACTCGATTGCGCGGTGGGCAGACAGCAAGATGGTGCCGCCCGGTGTCTCGTAGCAGCCGCGGGATTTCATGCCCACATAGCGGTTTTCGACGATATCCAGGCGACCGATGCCATTGGCGCCACCGATCTTGTTCAGGTTTTCCAGCAAGGTCGCCGGGCTCTGGCGCTCGCCGTTCAGGGCAACCGGGTCGCCCTTCTCATATTCGATGGTGATATAGGTTGGCTCGTCCGGGGCCTGCTCCGGGCTGACGCTCCAGCGCCACATATCCTCTTCCGCTTCCCACCACGGATCTTCCAGGTTGCCACCCTCGTAGGAGATATGCAGCAGGTTGGCATCCATGGAGTAAGGCGACTTCTTCTTGCTGGAAGAGAAATCCACCGGGATCTCGTGGGTCTCGCAGTACTTCATCAGCTTTTCACGCGAGTTCAGGTCCCATTCACGCCATGGCGCGATCACCTGAATACCCGGCTTCAGTGCATAGGCACCCAGCTCGAAACGGACCTGATCGTTGCCCTTACCGGTCGCCCCGTGGGAAATGGCGTCAGCACCGGTTTCATTGGCGATCTCGATCAGGCGCTTGGCGATCAACGGACGAGCAATGGAGGTACCCAGCAGGTATTCCCCTTCATATATGGTGTTTGCGCGAAACATCGGAAACACGAAATCCCGCACGAACTCCTCGCGCAGGTCATCGATATAGATTTCCTTGATTCCCAGCGCCTCCGCCTTGGCGCGCGCCGGCTCGACCTCTTCCCCCTGGCCGATATCCGCAGTGAAAGTTACGACTTCGCAGTCATAGGTTTCCTGCAACCACTTCGCAATCACAGAGGTATCCAGTCCTCCGGAGTACGCAAGCACTACCTTGTTTATCTTGCTCATCAATAATCCATTTTCCTGGCAACCCGAGGCGGGTCGCGCACTAACCATGTGTCTATCTAAGGCCTAAGGCTGCTGTGGCTGGCCAACTGCGCGGTCGCGCTTATTGGCATACGAAGGATCCCGGGGGGTTATAGTTGGAAAAATACCCAGAATGCACGCCGCCTACCCATGCGACTGGCGGTATCATGCCCTGACAGCCGGCAACGGCCCCAAATATTCGGGCGCGATTGTAGCGCCTCGGGCACAAAAGTCCTAGCCACATGGTTATCGGATTTGGTTATTCGTGTTATTCATCGACGCTGAGTATTTTTTACCCCGGCATGACCGGACGCCTTGATCTAGAACAGGTTTTCGCAATTTCCCCGGTCATGCGTTAGCATGCGCGCAAATTGCACAGCAGTATTTAACGGCAGTGGAGCACTATGACAGACCAAATCACCATTACCCGCCCCGACGACTGGCATATTCACCTGCGCGACGGGCAATCTCTTGAACGGTCAGTCACCGATGCTGCACGGCAGTTCAGCCGCGCCATTGTCATGCCCAACCTGGTACCGCCGGTTATCACCGCCGAGGACGCCGCTGCCTACGAAGCGCGCATTCGCCAGAATATTCCGGCGGGCAATCCGTTCCAGCCGCTAATGGTGCTCTATCTCACCGACAACACCACCCCGGAAATGGTCGAGCAGGCCCACGCCAAGGGTGTTGTTGCCGCCAAGCTCTACCCCGCCGGCGCCACTACCAACTCGGATTCCGGCGTTACGGATATCAATGCGACCTTCCCGGCGCTGGAGAAGATGGCAGAGCTGGGCATGAAAATGCTGATTCACGGCGAAGTGACCACCAACGACATCGATATCTTCGACCGTGAGAAGGCGTTTATCGATTCGATCCTGTCTGTCATCGTCGACAAATTTCCGACCCTCAAGGTGGTCCTGGAGCACATTACCACCTCGCATGCTGCAGATTTTGTGCGCGGCGCGCGCGAGGGCGTGGCCGCCACCATTACGGCACATCACCTGCTGTACAACCGCAACCACATGCTGGTGGGCGGTATTCGCCCGCACTATTTCTGCCTCCCGATCCTGAAGCGCAACACGCACCAGGAAGCCCTGATAGAGGCTGCGATCAGTGGCAACCCGAGATTCTTCCTCGGTACCGACTCTGCCCCGCACGCGCGCGACAAGAAGGAAAATGCCTGCGGCTGCGCCGGCTGCTACACCGCCTACACCGCGATCGAGCTGTACGCCGAGACCTTCGAGCGCGCCGGCGCGCTCGATAAGCTGCAGGCTTTCGCCAGTGAATTCGGGCCGGATTTCTATGGCCTGCCGCGCAACACCGACACCGTTACCCTCAAGCGCGAGCCGTGGACAGTACCGCAGACCCTGCCGTTTGCCGACACTGAAATTGTGCCGCTGTGTGCCGGTGAAACCCTGAACTGGAAGCTGGTGGATTAAAGGCCGAGCCGGAATCCACCAAAAGAACCAACAGAGAATATAGGATCCAGTGTGACCCCCGCCGAAGAGAGAACCGGAGAACGCAGCCTGCTCGCGGAACGATTTCGCGGCTTCCTGCCCGTGGTCGTCGATCTCGAGACCGGCGGCTTCAACGCGCGCACCGATGCGCTGCTGGAAATCGCAGCGGTTACACTCGATATGGATGAAGACGGGCTGCTGTTCCCGGACGAAGTCTACTCTTTCCACCTGGAACCGTTTGAGGGCGCCAATATCGAGCAGTCTGCGCTCGACTTTATTGGCATCGACCTCGAAAGCTACGACCGCGATGCATTGCCAGAGGAGATTGCGCTGCCAGAGGTCTTTCGTGGCGTGCGCCA
This sequence comes from Biformimicrobium ophioploci, assembly GCF_030270605.1. Taxonomy (GTDB): domain Bacteria; phylum Pseudomonadota; class Gammaproteobacteria; order Pseudomonadales; family Cellvibrionaceae; genus Biformimicrobium; species Biformimicrobium ophioploci. The sequence goes on along the minus strand of NZ_BSYJ01000002.1, from coordinate 502,407 downwards.
CGCGATCAAGCGCCATGGCTGCACGCGCGCAGTGATGGTCGCGCACAATGCGCATTTCGATCTCGGCTTTGTCAATGCCGCAGCCGAGCGCTGCCGCATCAAGCGCAACCCTTTCCACCCGTTTTCCGTATTCGATACCGCAACCCTCGCGGGGCTCGCATACGGACAGACGGTTCTGGCCAAAGCCTGCCAGGCCGCGGGTATCGAATTCAGCAACAGCAAGGCCCACTCCGCAGAGTACGATGCGGAAAAAACTGCCGAACTGTTCTGCGGCATCGTCAACAAATGGAAGGAAATGGGGGGCTGGCCGCTCGATTAAGCCGGCCACCTGCTTGCACTACTGCTGTGCGCTGCCCGGTTCTGATGGCGGCGCCTCCCCCCTGCTCTTGCCGAGGTTCTGATAGAGCCGCATCATTGGTGTCTGGTCAATTCTGATATACCCCTGGTCTGCGCGATCCAGGTCCATGATCGTATACAGAACCGTTGAAAACGTCAGCGCCAACAACAGGCCAACCTGCATGGAAGTGCCTCCTGCCACGCCGAACTGAAACCCGACACCAAACATCGCCAGCAGGCTGACCATAAACAGCCCAAACCAGATGGCGTCCGGGATCATATAAAGCACACCGACGATCAGCCGTTTCTCAAAAATATCCAGCATTTCGTTCAACGGATCGACATATTGCTTCAATAACGCGGCATCGTAATCCCGTGCCAGCAGTTCATCCACCTGCCCCCAGAGCTTTACGTGAATTTCCTCTGCCCTGCGCAACAAGCCCGGAACTTCTTCGGCTTCAATGACTTCCTGACTGAAAAGCCCGACATACTCATACAAAAGCGCCCTACTTTCATCCCGAACCTCTGCCGGCAGGTAGCTCGCACGAAGATATGCCGTATTAATATCGTTTACCTGCTCGATCAGCAGGCTGCGCCGGAGTTCAAACCGGTTAGCTCCAATATTGAAAGTAAATGCCAGCAGGAATGCCAACAGGGCGAGTAATGCCGCAGCGGCAGTACCAGCAGGTGATTCCTCCTTGCGGTGCGTTCTGCGGCGGCGCGCCCTGCCAAACAGCATCCCCAGCCACAGGAACCCCAGGATCACGAGGACCGCAGTCACGAAGAATCCGGTAAGCGATATCTGGTCGAGTGCCCCGAACTGGATCATGCCCTGACTGCCGCCTTACCTGCGACGGCCTCGCGCCCTGTGGTGGCCACTGGCGCGATGCTGCTTGAAGTTGCGATGCTGCGCGCGACGCACCGTTGCCCTGCTGCGCGCATGTGCGTGCCGGTTGACATGCTTGGGGCGCGTGGCGGCAGGAGTCCACTTTTTATTGCTGCGCTTCTGCCACTGACCTGCCTGCTTACGATAGACCTGCCCCTTACGATTGGCATAGACGTTGTTCCGGTGCGCCTTAGGTGCGGGACGCGGACGCGCCTTTTGTGTCGGCCTGGCCTTGGGTGCCGGCCTCGCTTTGGGTGCCGGGCGAGCCTTGGCAACCGGTTTATGCGCAGGTCGCTTGGCAGGCTTGGCCTTTGCAATGGGCTCTTTTGGGGAAAGCTTCTTGGTGGGCAGGTCGCGCTTCTGCGTCGGCCGCTTGGCTACCTTGTCCTGCAGCTTCGCCCGATCGATCTTCTGGGCCTTTTGCGCCAACTTGTCCCGGTCAACCTTTGCCGCCTTGTCGGCCAGCGCCGCACGGTCAATTTTACTCGCCTTTTCTGCAAGCTTTTCACGGTCTACTTTGGAGAGCTTGTCCTGGACCTTATCGCGATCAACATTGGAGAGTTTTTTCTTAACCTTGTCTCGATCGACATTAGCCAGCTTGTCCTGCACCTTGTCGCGGTCGACATTGGAGAGTTTCTCCTTGACCTTGTCTCTATCGACATTGGCCAACTTGTCCTGCACCTTGTCGCGATCGACATTGGAGAGCTTTTCCTTGACCTTGTCTCGATCGACCTTGGACAAGCGGTCTTTCAATTTTCCCTTGTCGAAGGCCGAACCGATTACGGCACCCGCACCCGCTGCAGCACCAATCTCGGTCAGGCGATCGCGAATCGCGTCATGGTCACCAGACTGCAGGGCGTCACGGAAGTTTTTGCGCTGCTGCTCCGAAATTTTTGGCAGGCGCGTACGATCGCGATCGATTTTTGCCAGCGCATCCTTGCGCTGATAAAGACTTGGCCGCATGTAATTATTGCCGATATTGATATTGCCGATGTTGATGTTATCGATATCAATATCCACATTGTTCCAGCCCGGCCTGTAACCACCGGGGCCAAACCAACCGTGTCCCGGCCGCCCGTGCCAATAGTTGTGGTGATGGTGATGCCAGTAGCCACCGCTGTGCCAGCCGAAATGAAACGGGCCGTTATTCCAGGCCAGGCCAAAACCCCAGCCCGTCCAGGGGTTGTAGTTCACGCGGAACCCCCAGGTAGAGCTGTACGGATAGTAGTACCTCGGCCCTACCCAGGGCCGGTAATAATAGCCGGTACCGTAAACCACTGTCGGCCCGTAGACATAGCTTCCTGTGTAGCCCGGGGTATAACCAACGTAGACAACGTCCGGGTCTGAATCATAGACCTGCACATACTTTACGTTGTAATGGGGATTGGAAGGCGGGATCTTCTGTACATCCGGTGGCACCACCTCCGACACGCTCCAGGGGCCGGTCGGTGTAGTGGAGACGTACCAGACCCCCTCAAAGACCGCAAAATACAGATCGTCCCAGAAAATAATCGGGTCGGCCGTATTTCTGGCGTATTTCAGCTCGGTGTTCTCGATAGGAACAAACTGCGGCTCGCCGTCATAACTCACGTCGAGATCAACGTTGTCCTCGCGCTTTACCGCTGCCGTGGTCGGCACCTGGGCATCAATGATTGCCTCGCGTGCGGCATCGGTTCCGGCCACAAACGCGAGTACATCCGCATGATCACTGCCTTCCGGAATTTCCGAAAATGCCAGTGGTAGCTTTTCCGAGGACACATATTCCCAGGCGCTATCCAGTGCCTTCGCGCGATACCAACGGCCAGAAATCAGGACATAATACTGCCCGTCGACCTGGAAAATGTCGTCCGTGGTATTGCTTACGATCTTGAGGTCTCCCACAAGATCTTCCAGTTCAGCCTTACCCTCTGTAACAATCAGCTCCACCGGCTGCTGTGCGACATAAATCTGCGGCGTGGTTTCCGGGGTCAGGGGCTCCTGTGCCTGCCCTTTGGCTTCCGGCTGCTCTACCAGCGAAGTGATTTTCTCAGGCGCCTGCGGCTGGTACTTCCAGCCGCGCTCCAACTCTTCTGACTCGAACCAGACATCAGTGGCGACATTCAGAAAATAGCGCTTCGCTTGCGGATCGTAGATCAGCGGATAAGGTGTGTTAACGACCGTCTGCAGGTCTGTTTTTTCTATGTCGCGGATCACCGGCTCGCCATCGAGCGGCACTAGCAATGCGGGTTTGTCGGAATAGATTATGCGCGGCGGTTTTGTCTGCAGGCTCTCCGCTGCCTGACGCTCCTGCTCCGCGCCGCTCAGTGAGGTCAACAGGTCGTCCAGTGAGGCCTTGAGCTCCCAGCCCGGCACTTCCTGTTTGACCAGTGCCCTGAACTCCTCGGAGTTGTCTGTTTCCCCTTCCTGAAAATAGACGTCGATCACATCAATCGAAGCCAGAGAAAAACTCCTGTCTTCCCGGTCGACATCGATCACCGATGCGAACCAGGCCGTACCAAAAACGGGTGGTTTATCTTTGGGGGTATAGGAGATTACCGCATGGGAAGTGAGCGTATCGCCCTTCAGTGCATCATTTTGCGGCTGGTAGATCTTGAACAACCCACCATCCGCTGATTCGATTTCCCGAGGCCAGCGGTGTGGATGATCCTCATCCTGCTCCTGTGCATACGCTGGCTGCAGCAGTACCAGGCTGTCCAGTCTTACTTTGCGCTCTACATTCACTGCAACCAGCAGCATCGCGGTCAAGACCGCACCCAGGATCCAGTACTTCATGCTTCGGCCCCTGTTTCACCCTGACCAGCACCCGGCAGCTACTGGCACAGCGTACTCCCACCACCCCCGGAGGAGGCAGTGCCTGATACATGAGTATAGATGCGCCGTGGAAAAGCGCGCCGACCAGGTCGACGCACTGTTCACACAAGGGCATGCGGCTTAAGCGAGGTGCTCCCGAACCAGGCTTTCAGCAAGGGACCAGTCGACCTCCTCAACGGACTCGATTCCGAGCGCAAGGCGATCGAGGATTCTTTGGTTGATTGCTCCGCGGCGCTGGGCTTCCGCATAGGGGATACGCTGGAACATCACCATGCCATAACGGGGAGTGAATAATTCTGGCCATCGGTTCTGCAACCCGAAACCAATCGCTTTTTTCAGCAGGAATTCTGGATCGCTCACGGAATCCCGCATCTCGATATAGTTTTCCAGGGCCATATCGGCAATGGCATTGCCATTTGGCGCACGCAGACGGTCGTATTCAGAAAATACCCGCTCCCAGTCCGCACCGAACTCCGCGATACATTCATCGAGAACCGCACAGTCCTCGAAGCCGCAATTCATGCCCTGCCCATGGAAAGGCACCACCGCGTGGGCCGCATCGCCGATCAGGACTGCCTTGCCCCCAAGGTGCCATGGTTCGCATCGCACCGTACCGAGCTTGCCCGTGGGATTACTGAAAAAGTCGTCTACCAGTCCCGGCATCAGGGCATCCACATCGGGGAAGTATTGCTCAAAGAACTCAAACACCGACTCGCGTGTTTGCAACGCATCGAAGCTTATTGCTCCCTGGTTCGGCAAGAACAGGGTCACCGTGAAACTGCCATCCATGTTGGGCAGCGCGATCAGCATAAAGCCGCCACGCGGCCAGATATGCAAAGCACCTTTTTCAATCTGAAAAGCCCCGCCATTGCCAGCGGGAATCTCCAGCTCCTTGTAACTGTGGTCCAGTGGTTGAAGGTAGTCACGCCCGTCCTGCGCACTAACCAGCGCCTGCCGCACCCTTGAACCGGCACCATCGGCGCCGATCAGACGATCAAACACCACGCTTTTCTCCGAGCCCGTTTCCTCACAGACAAATACGACCCGGTTGCTGTCAAAGTCGACGGACTCGACCCGGTGCTCAAAGAAAAAGCTAACGTTACCGGTCTCTTCCGCCGCATCCAGCAGCAGCCGGTTTAGGTCACCGCGGGAAATCGAGTAAATGACCTCCTCCTCGCGCTGACCATAGGGCTGGAAATTTTGCTCGCCCTTCTGGTCATGGATCATGCGGCCACACATCGGGATCATCATTTCCCGGACCTTCTCCATCAGACCGAGCTGTTCCAGCGGATAGATACCACGATTGGCCAGTGCCAGGTTGATCGAGCGACCAGCGGAGATATCGTGAGCACGCAAATCCATCCGGCGCTCATAGACCTCCACCTCGAAGCCGCGGCGCCCGAGAAAACAGGCTGCCATGGCGCCCACCAGGCCGCCACCCGCGATGACGATCTTTGCTCTGTCTTTTCTAGTCATGCTCATCACTCATTGCAGGCAGACTTGAGGATCTGCACAAACCGGAAAACATCCTCGAAACTGTTATAGAGGGGGACAGGCGCAATCCGGATCACGTTCGGCTCACGCCAGTCTGAGGTAATACCAGCCGCTTCCAACCGCTCAAACAGCTCCCGACCGCTCAGGTGCTTTGCGTCGCAACAAAGTGAGAGCTGGCATCCGCGCTGTTGCGGATCTTCCGGTGTGATCACCCGGATAAACTCTGACACCTCGGTATCCAGTAGAAAACGCAGGTACCCGGTCAGTTTTTCGGATTTCTGACGCAGGGGTGCCATGCCGCCGGCCTGCATAAAGACATCGTAGGACGCGCGAATGGCAGCCAGGGACAGGATTGGCGGGTTGGATAACTGCCAGCCCTCAGCCGTAGGAATCGGTGTAAACCGGTTTTCCATCTTGAAGCGGGTTTGTTTGTCGTGCCCCCACCATCCGGCAAAACGGTTGAGCCCGGTATTCTCCGCGTGGCGCCTGTGCACAAAGCAGCCCGCGACCGATCCGGGGCCGGAATTGAGGTACTTGTAGGTGCACCAGCAGGCAAAATCCACATTCCAGTCATGCAGTTGCAACGGGATGTTACCGACGGCGTGCGCAAGGTCAAAACCGACAACAATGCCCAGCGCCTGCGCCGCACGGGTAACCCTTTCAAAATCGAGCACCTGTCCGGTGTAGTACTGGACCCCCGGCAGCAGCATCAATGCGATGGAATCACCCTGTGCGGCTAACAACGTTTCAATATCTTCCTGCCGCAGTAGCTCCTCCCCTTCGCGCGGCTTGAGCAGAACCAGCCCCTCTTCCGGGTCAATGCCGTGATGGCGTAACTGGCTCTCTACCGCATAATAGTCAGAAGGGAAGGCGTGGTCTTCGATAACAATCTTGAAACGGGTTTCTGTTGGCCGGAAAAAGGTCACCATCATCAGGTGGAGGTTCACCGTGAGAGAATTCATCATCACGACTTCATCGGTGTTGGCACCCACAAGGCTCGCCGCCGCTTCCGTCAGGAACTCGTGGTACGGCATCCACGGGTGCTCACAATCGAAATGGCCCTTGACCCCCAGCTCGGCCCACTTATCCAGCTCCTGCGCGACATACTCGCGTGCAAGCTTCGGCTGCAGGCCAAGTGAGTTCCCGCACAGATAAATTTCCTCAGCGCCATCGCTGGTCCGGGGAATCGAAAACTGTCCCCGGAACGATGCCAGCGGATCCTCCCGGTCCATGCGCTGCGCAAATTCCAGGCCCGATTGAAATTGCATGGGTATTACCTCTCTTGTTCTTTTTTCTTATTCTGTTTTCTTACGCTTGCTCAACCGGTACCAGCACGGGTCGACTTGGCGCGGCGTCAGTCTGGAAAGCCGGGACTTGCAGATTCAGGGCGTAGTGCCCATCCTGCAGCGACTCCGGTACATACACCATTTCGGTTATGGTGCGCCGCTGCTGAGCATCTTCATCCAGCTGAGCCGAGCCACGGGCAATCGCCCAGAAAAGCCGGTGGTTGGACAACTGTCCCTCATCGTACATTTTGTCCACGCTGGGAAAGTCCACCAGCAGGTGATCGAAATACTCGCTGACCAGCGCCATCGCATCCGTGGTCAGGAACACCGGAGGGCGGTCATCGTCATAAACCCGCTGGCGCTTCTCCAACTCGTTGGGCAGCGTGCGGATTACCAGTGCACTGCAGTCTCCCAGCTGTTCAGGGAATTCCACGGCATCCAGCGCCTCCAGTAGCGCCCTGCGAGTCACTACCCTGTCTGCGGGTTGTGGATTGGGCCAGTATTCCTCATCGCTCCTGCCCAGGTCGACAGGCTCAACTGAAAGTAGCAGACAGCTCTGCAACAACGGCAGCGCCAATTCGCCAACAGGTACCGACTGGTGAACGATATGGGCAATGGATTCGGTATGGGTGCCGTTACAGTGTGGTGTCAACTGCAGCGTTGCTACGTTACAACTACCGCCACGTCGGGTATCGCCCACAAACCCCTCACCCGCTACGACGGTAGCAGTGGCGTTCGGCACACCAAAATGATTCGGTTGCGGACCGTCAAAAATCAGCGGTATCGCGATACTCGTAGCGCGCTCCTCACACAGCCGGTAACGCATACCACCCAGTTCGATAAAGGACGCCATAATCAGCCCCCCAGGAACCGGGATTTATCCAGTCCCAGCCACTCCAGCGCCGTACCGTGCAGCAGCTTTGCCTGCACGTCCTCGCTGTATCCCATGGACCGGATCAGTTGGCCCGGCTCCAGTTCCCCCAGCGGGAACGGATAATCGCTCCCCATGGCGATGCGTTCTGGACCTACCAGCTCAAGCAGGTAGTTCATCATCTGCGGATCATGCACCAGGGAATCGAAATAGATCCGATCGAGGTAATTGCGTGGATTGATGGGATTGTCCACCGCACACAGGTCCGGCCTGACATTGAAGCCATGTTCAATGCGGCCTATGGTCGACGGAAAAGACCCACCACCGTGAGCGAAGGCCACCTTGAGGCGAGGGAATTTTTCGAAAATGCCACCAAAAATCATCGAGCAAATGGCCAGCGACGTTTCCGCTGGCATGCCCACCAGCCAGGGCAACCAGTAACGCTGCATCTTCTCGCGTCCCATCATCTCCCATGGGTGAACGAATACAGAAGCACCGAGCGCCTCCGCCGCTTCCCAGACCGGATAAAGTTCCGGCACATGCAGGTTCCAGCCATCCACATTGGAGCCAATCTGGATGCCGGCCATACCGAGTTCCTTTACGCAGCGCTCGAGCTCCTGCACCGCCAGGTCCGGTGCCTGCATCGGTACCGTGCCCAAGCCAACAAAGCGATGCGGGTGATCTGCCACCACACCGGCAATATGGTCGTTGAGCATCCGTGACAGGTCGAGGGTATGCTCGGGCTTTGCCCAGTAGCTGAACATGACGGGTACGGTCGAAAGCACCTGAACATGCACACCGTGTGTATCACACTCCTGCATGCGCACACCGGCATCCCAGCAATTGCTCTCCACCTCACGGAAGAATTTTTCCTCCTGCATCATGCGCGCGCAACCGCACTTGTGGTGATCGAGGTGAATAAACCCACCGTAGCCGTACCGTTCTTTCAGGTCTGGCCAGTTCTTGGGCAGGATATGGGTGTGTATATCTATTGTCAGCATTATGCCCCCGGTGCTTCCATCACGTGCCCACAGGCACTGCACGTACGGTGCTCCTCAGATGAGAAGAAGCGGTCAAATACCGGGGGGAAATCCTGCTCGATATTCCGCAGGTGAAAATACTCTTCATAAAGCAAGCTTTCACAAGCATCGCAGTACCACTGCAGGCCATCCTTCTCCTCCGGCAGGCGAGTGCGCTCGATAACCAGGCCTACCGTATTTTCGAATCTCTGAGGGGAATGCGGTACGTTCGGCGGCAGCAGGAATATTTCCCCTTCCCTGATCGGCACATCAACAATCTTGCCGTCCTGCACGGTTTTCAGGAGCATGTCGCCTTCCACCTGATAAAAGAACTCGGGGCCTTCATCCACATGATAATCTTTTCGGGAATTTGGCCCACCGACGACCATGATGAAAAAGCCGTTTTCCTCAAACACCAGCTTGTTGCACACCGGTGGTTTCAGGTACTGGCGGTTATCTTCAATCCATTTCTGAAAATTTATCGGGGGCATCATACTTTTCATTATTATCAAGCCTCTTGGATTTTGTAGGAACTCAGTCGATAGTGGCGATGCACTTCAACTCGATGCCAATAGGTGTTGGCAGGGAAAGTACCTCTACCGTAGTCCGGCACGGCTGGTTGTCCTTGAAATATTCCGCGTAGATCGCATTGTAGATTTTGAAGTCATCTTTCATATTGGTCAGAAACACGGTGACATCCACCAGCTGATCCCAGCTCGAACCGGCGTCTTCCAGAATCGCGCGCACATTGGCAAATACGGAGTGACACTGTTCGGCAATATCGTAGGATGCAATATTTCCCTTGGTATCCAGAGTCACACCCGGGATTTCCTTACTGCCCCTTTTGCGCGGGCCGACACCAGACAGGAACAGCAGGTTGCCCACCTTGCGTGCATGTGGATACAGCCCGACCGGTTCCGGCGCCTTGGAGGAATGTTTTGTTTCGCTCATGACACTTACTCGTAATTTATGCAGACATTTTTTGGCTCGGTGAAGAAGCGCAGGGCTTCCAGCCCGCCCTCGCGACCGACGCCGGAATTCTTCACGCCACCAAATGGCGTGCGCAGGTCGCGCTGCAACCAGCAGTTCACCCAGACAATGCCGAATTCAAGCTGTTTGGCTACCCGATGGCTCTGGCGCAGATCCTCGGACCAGACAGAGGCTGCCAGGCCATAGTCAGTACCATTGGCCAGCGCAACGGCCTCTTGCTCGGTTTCGAACGCTTGCAGTGTTGCAACGGGCCCAAAAATTTCCTGTTGATTGGTTTCACAATTCAGCGGCAACCCTTCAATCAGCGTCGGCGCCACAAAATAGCCATTCGCGCAGCGGCCCTCTGGCACGATACGTTCACCACCGCACAGGACGGTACCACCCTCCTTACGTGCCGAATCGATTGCCGCCAGAACCTTTTCCATATGCGCCTGCGATACCAGTGCGCCCTGCTCCACTGGAGTGGACGGGTCGCCGACACGCATGCCGCGCACCTTGTCGAGCAACCTTCGGCTGAATTCCGGATAAATGCTTTTTTCCACATAGATCCTCGAGCCACATAGGCAGATCTGCCCCTGATTCGCGAATGCCGCGCGCGCCACGCCCTCCACGGTCTTTTCCATGTCGCAGTTTGCGAATACCAGTGTGGGGTTCTTGCCACCAAGCTCCAGGGAGAGCTTCTTGAACTTTGGCGCGGCCAGTGATGCGATATTCGCTCCGGTCACGGTACCGCCGGTAAATGAAATCGCCTTGATTTTTGGATGCACTACGATGGCATTGCCGACCTCATTGCCAAGCCCATGCAGGATATTCAGAACGCCCGCCGGTAGCCCCGCCTCGATGCACAGTATTGACAGCATAAATGCCGTCTTTGGCGTGACCTCCGAGGGTTTGGCAATCACGCAGTTGCCCGCGGCCAGCGCCGGCGCGATCTTCCAGGTGAACAGGTAAAGCGGCAGGTTCCAGGGGGATATGCAACCTACAATGCCAATCGGGTCGCGCAATGTGTAGTTGATCGCGGCTTCACCCATGGCGTGGGATTCGGAGGCAAACTGGGTGATGGCACGGGCAAAGAAACGAAAATTACTCGCGGCACGCGGTATATCCACGGTCTTCGCGAGTGCCAGTGGCTTGCCGTTATCTTCGGATTCCGCCGCAGCCAGTACCTCCAGGTTCTGCTCGATCAGGTCCGCAATACGTTCCATGATCGCGGCACGCTGCTCCGGCAGGGTCGCCTGCCAGGTCGCCTGCGCCCGCTCTGCCACCGCAACGGCGTTGTCTACGTCCGCCTCGCCCGAGCGCGGAATCCTGCCGTACACTGCCCCTGTCGCGGGGTTGATGTTATCCAGGTAGGTCCCACTTTGGGGAGCGACCAGCTCACCACCGATATAGTTGGCCAGCGTTTCCATCACAGGCACCCGGTGCGACCACCATCCACTGGCAGGTTGACGCCGTTGATGTAGCTCGCCGCGGGAGAGGCCAGGAATGCAACGGCAGATCCAAATTCATGGGCCTCGCCGAAGCGACGCATCGGGATAATCGATTTTTCCTCTTCCGCCATCTGCGCTTCACTGACCCCTGCCTTTTTCGCCTTATTGGTAATGATCGCTTCGAGACGGACAGTATTGGTTGCGCCCGGCAGGACGTTGTTCACAGTGATATTGAACTGGCCGAGTTCGCTGGCCAGCGTCTTGGCCCAGCTGGCAACCGCGCCGCGCACAGTATTGGAAACGCCAAGTCCATTCAGCGGCACTTTGACCGAGGTGGAAATGACATTGATCACGCGGCCGTAGCCCGCCTCCTTCATGCCCGGCATTAGCGCCTGAACCAGGTTGTGGTTATTCACCAGGTGCAGGTTAAATGCATCAACAAACGCCTGCGAGTCAGCCGCATTGGCCAGGCCCGGTGCGGGGCCGCCAGTGTTATTCACCAGAATTTGAAAACTCCCGGTCTCCGCGAGGTGACGTTCAAGGGCATCCTTTACCGCAGCAGGATCGGTAAAGTCCGCTACCAGCACATGGTGCTGCTGGCCCTTGCTGGTATCCAGCTCTGCAAGCACTGCCTGCAGTTTTTCCGTATTGCGGGAGAACAGTGTTACGGATGCACCGAGCAGTGCCAGCTCAATCGCACTGGCCTTGCCAAGGCCTTGGCTTGAACCACATACCAGTGCACGCTTTCCTGTAAGGTCGAGATTCATCTTATTATCCGTTATCGATTCAGTTTTTATTTTTTGCCGCATTCTGTAATTGTGACAGGGTCACTGACGGGGACAGTGCCTCCAGCGGCAGACGAAGTTCAATCAGTCCGGGTACGCCGGCTGCTCTTGCGGCTTCGAACGCAGGAAAGAAATCCTCTGTCCGGTCAACTGAAGCACTATGGAAACCGTAGGCCGATGCGAGTGCCGCAAAGTCGGGGTTGAGCAGTTCTGTGGCCATCACCCTGCCCGGGTAATTCTTTTCCTGGTGCGTTCGAATGGTGCCGTAGCTGCCGTTATTGACCACCAGGACAATAATATTGGCGCCGTACTGTTTTGCGGTCGCCAGCTCCTGCATCGTCATCTGCAGGCAGCCATCGCCAGCGAAGCACAACACGTCCCTGTCGGGGTGACGCAGTTTCGCCGCTATCGCGGCGGGCAAGCCGTACCCCATGGAGCCACTGATAGGTGCCAATTGAGAGTGCGCTGCACGATATCGGTAATAGCGGTGCACCCACACCGTATAGTTGCCCGCGCCGTTACAGATGATGGCGTCCTCCGGCAGCTGCTCACACAGGTGTTGCACCAATTCACCGTACTGCAGTGTTCCGGGAATCGTACCCGGTGTGGACCAGGCCTCGTAACTTGCCCGTGCCTCGCTGACCCAGGCTTTACGTTGCGGCAGGATGTCCTCAGCAGGCGGCGTTTTCAGGAGCGCCTCGGCCACCGCTTCCACCTGCGAGACCATCGCGATATCGGGCTGGCGTACGCTGACGAGCTCATCCGGGCAGGGGTGCACGTGCACCAATTTCTGATTACCAGATGCAACAAGAATTTCGTAATTCTGGGTAACGATTTCACTCAGGCGCCCGCCAAGCACAAGCACCAGATCTGCGCTTTCGATGCGCTGCCGCAATGCCGGGTTGATGCCCAGTCCGCAATCGCCGATGTAATTCGGGTGACTGTTGTCGAAGCGATCCTGGCAACGAAATGCGGCCACCGCCGCGACCCCATGTGCCTCGCAGAATGCCTGCAGCAGTTCCCGGGCCTCATGATTCCAGCCACTTTCCCCACAAAGCACGAGCGGCCGCTCGCTGACTGCCAGCAGTTCCTGCAAAGCCACCAGGTCAGACTGCGCAGGTGCCGCTACCGGGATAGGAGGAACGCTTGGCAGGGGGTGGAAGCTGCTGGTTTCCCGCAGCATGTCTTCCGGCAGCGCAATCACCACCGGTCCGGGTCGCCCTGACATGGCCACGGCAAATGCCCGGTTAATGTATTCAGGCAGGCGCGTAGGCGACTCGACCTGTGCGATCCACTTTGCCATCTGGCCGAACATGCGGCGGTAATCGATTTCCTGAAAGGCTTCGCGGTCCTGCTGGTTGCGGGCCACCTGGCCGATAAACAGTACCATCGGTGTAGATGCCTGATAGGCGACATGAACCCCTGCACTGGCGTTGGTCGCGCCCGGTCCCCGGGTGACGAAACAAACGCCGGGCCTGCCTATCAGGCGTCCGTCGGCCTCTGCCATCATGGCGGCACCGCCTTCCTGCCGACAGGTAACCATTTCAATATCGGGGGCATCACACAGCGCGTCCAGCACAGCGAGATAGCTCTCACCGGGTACACCGAAGGCTCGATCAACACCCTGCGCCTGCAGGCTTCTGACCAGAATCTGGCCGCCGCTGAGCGTCTCGGGGGACTGCCCGGGCGACGATTGGATATACGTCATAATTCAGCCAACTTCTTATCTTTATTAATGTTGGATGGCTGCAATATAGCGTATCGAGACAGGGAAAACAGTGAACGCCGGGGTGCGGCGGGAGGCACGCTCCGCTATAGACAAATACGCTGAATCAGACGCCAGATGCAATATATTGCTTCAAGCAAGAGCATCCTCGCAGAGAATGATAAGAGCAGCTGGCGAGCAGCCCCGGACGTAAGCAGCACCGTCCGAGGCATACCAGAGGAAACCCTATTGCCTGCCCTTCTTGATGAACTCCTCTACCACATTCGACATATCGAAGGTCTTGCCCCCCTGCACCGGCGGATACTTGGCCAGTGACTCCAGGTGCTGCTGCATCAGTTCACCCATCGGGGCAATCAACCAGGAAACTTTCTGCATTAAATGACCGTAAGAGTCGGAGCTGTCATAACTCTCGTAGGGATCCATGCGGATATTGAATACCAGCGGCACAGTGCGTGGAATTACGTTTGCGTAATAGTCCTCCTTGGTGGAGAAGTGGAACTTCCAGGGTCCCATACGCATCGCGGTGAGCTTGCTCTCGTAATAATGAAAGATGTGGTTCCGGCTGGACCGATCGGCCTTGCCCATCCAGTACGGCAGGTTATTGACCCCGTCGATGTACTGTTTCTTTTCCTTCATCATGCGCTCAACGACGTCATCCACGCCTGCAACCGCTGCCAATGTGGTAAACAGGTCCTGGTGCCCCTGAATGCCATTAAGCTTGGAGCCTGCTGGGATTTTCCCCGGCCAGCGCACCATTAGCGGTACGCGGATACCGCCTTCGTAGGTGGTCATCTTCTCGCCGCGGAATGGCGTGGTCGCGCCATGCGGCCAGGAGGAGTGCTCCGGGCCGTTATCGGTGGAGTAAACGATAATGGTGTTCTCATCCAGCCCCATATCCCTGAGTGCTTTCAGTACTGCACCGATATCGTCATCGTGCTGCAGCATGCCGGCACCATGGTAGTCTGCCTCGCTGGTGTACTTTTCAACCTTTTTCAGCCATTCATCTTCAATGCGGGTATAAAGATGCATGCGGCTGGTATTGAGCCATACAAAGAAGGGCTCGTCCGCGTCCTTCGACTTTTTCATAAAGTCGATTGCCAGCGGAATCACCTCCTTGCGATCGAAGTTTTTCATCCGCTCCTGAGTGAGCGGTCCGGTATCCTTGATGGTCTGCTTGCCCACAACACCGAAGCGCGGGTCCTCGGTCCTGTCCATCTTGTCGGTCGCAAACGCATGCAGGACCCCACGGGTACCGAATTTCTTCTCATACGACTCCAGGCTGCCGGAATATTCCTTACCGAAATTCTGGTAATCACGCTGCTCGGCTTCCTCTTGGGTGTTCAGGTGATAGAGGTTGCCAAAAAACTCATCGAAACCGTGTACCGTCGGCAGATGTTCATTCCTGTCGCCCAGGTGGTTCTTGCCGAAATGCCCGGTCCGGTAGCCTTCTTTCTTCAGCACCTCCGCCAGCGACGGAGATTCCTTCTTCAGACCCAGCGCATCGCCCGGCTGCCCGACAGTCGTCATACCGGAGCGGATCGGGTATTGCCCGGTAATAAAAGCTGCTCTGCCGGCGGTGCACGAGGGCTGCGCGTAGTGATCCGTGAAGATGGCCCCTTCTTTCCCGATACTGTCGAGGTTCGGCGTCTGGTAGCCCATCACGCCGTGGTTATACACGCCCAGGTTTGACCAGCCGATGTCGTCACCCCAGATCACCAGAATATTGGGCTTCTCTGCGGCAAGCGCCATGCAGGCATAAATTGAAAAGAATGAAGCGACGAGAAAACGAATAAAGCGGCGCATCCGGTACCTCCAGGGACTTCCAGTCAGGAAATTCTAGTAAAAATTTCCAGCCGTACATGCACCTCAGCGCCAACAAAAAAGCCCCGCGGTGCGGGGCATTTAAGGATTTTTCAGATTAGTCCAGGCGATCTGTAAGAACTCCCGCCGAAAAAACACATTTTATAACTGATCTGGAGTTATCCATTGATACCCAAGATCTGAAATTCCCCGGACCAGACGCCTGAAATCGTTGAACCCCCGAACACCCAACTCAGGTTCAAGCCAGAATGGATGAAAGAAGAAGGAGGCTACGCCGTCCCTGATTACTTCAGCATAAACTGCATTGAGATACACCTCTTCCCACGAATAATCGATGAATGATGCAGGATCGATCTCCCGAATATCATATTCGATATTGCCAAGGTTTTCTGGATACAATCTCGCGCCGTAATAGTCACTTTCGATTAAGTAGGGAAAGAACTGGCCTGCTGCGAAGTCACGATCTGGGTTGTTCACATCCAGATTCAAGAGAGGCGTCACCGCCGTATAGTAGATCGATCTCTCATAGCGACTATCAAAGAATTGATTTACTGCCGCATATGCGTTTGGAGACGCCTGATAGTGCGGTGTCGTCCACGTAAACGGAGCATACCCACTCGCGACCAAAGCTGAATAAGCCATCTGAATCCGGCCAGACGCCCACGTAACTGAATCTTCCGCCACCACTGCATTGTTAGGAATATGCCAGAATTCGAAATCATCGCCGGTTATACCACTATACGGGTTCTGCTCATCTGCATACTGGTGCGTATAACCATGCAATGAGATCTTCCCGCCCCTGGTCAGAGCATAATCAAGCGAATTCAGCATCGATTCCGATTGCGCCATTGGAAGCTCAAGGGGATCACCGCCGTTATAGACGCCATTAGGATCCCGATAAAATGGCACAGCTGTGATTGTATATGGAATGTCCCTTCGCGAAAGATAATCGATCAGGCTTCTCATGTTTGAAAAGTTAACCAATGACGCTACGTCTTCAAGCCTGAGCATGGCGTACTTCGATGGCTCGTGGTCCACGCCGAGAATTTCATGCAGTATGTCAGCCAATGCCAAATACCGGTCCCTGGGCCCTATATAGCTCAACGGTAGATCTGCGAAATACCAGAAATTTCCGGACCTGGTGATATACGGGATTACCTCTCCTGTGACCGAATTTTCAACTTCTAAGATTGCTTCAGCTTTCGCAGGATCCGCAATTGCCATCCAACCAGCATCAGGATCGGCATGAACAGAGGAGGTCTCTACATCGAAATCAAAATACTTCTCAAGCTCTACCCCCTTGTACGTCACGGTATTGAAGAAACCAGGCGCTGGATTATCCACGGACGGTGGGCTGTCGAATCCCCTCAACCCGTTGAACGCAAGGCCGAACCTGGACGAAAAACCGAGATCACCGTTCCAGGCCAACTGCCAGATATTGTACCGAAACCAGACTACGGTTTTCTCTGTGGACACGACATCTTGAAGAAATGCGGCTGGTATGGGGTTATCGAAATAGCTGCCAATGTAAAAGACAACGTCATACCCTTCGATTTCGTCGGGCAAATACTCGCTCACCTTCTGTATCGAAACCTCAGCATCGAAATGCCCCAGCAGATTTCGCAACATGATTGCGTAAATTTGTCCGAGTTTCGAGAACGCCACATCATCTGGCTGATCGAAAAGAATCAGGGCCTTCGGACCACCACTTAGTAATCCCGCGGACTGTAGGGCAGCAGCCACAACAGAGATGGATGATGCATCAGCGCTGTTGGTCGCTACTTTTACTCCTTCCTCTCCTGACGATTCTTTCTTCTTGCTTTTCGAAGCATCGAAGGTCGATTTCCTCAGGTTTTCATCAAAAATTTTGCGCGCTTTTAGCTTGAGAGCTTTCTTTTCTTCTTTGCACTGATCCCTGTCGGCCTCTCTCCCACAGCCTTTTATCGCCGGATCCGGTGTACCTGGAACAATCGTTACATTTAATGTGGGAGTTAGATTTCTGACAGCATCCTTCAGCTCGCTTGCCTGGGAAACCAGAGACGCTGAGAGCAGAACGATCGTGATAAATAATCGATGGGGTTTAATCGGACGGTAGATGTACATCTGGTACCTCGTGGTTAAGCATTTTAGAAAATCGGATCACATGAATACATCTACACATGAAAAGGAAGCTACCCGGCAAACCGTTTGGATGCGAGCTGCCCAGGTTAGAAATCTGCGTTAATTGGTATAGACAAAATTCCAATCATTTCTCGTACTTTTTTTATTTTTTCCATTCTCTATCAAGTCAAAGGTTGCACCGCCAATCGTACGGATCAGACTTGCCACCCAGACGTACAAAACTAATATTCCCAGACAGAGCGAAATGTCATACCGGAATAGCTTTTTTCGTATACGCGCAAACCGACTGCGGTCTCAAGTTGCATCTCGTCTCGATTGTTTTGAATGCCCGAGTCACCAAATAGATGAAAGAGATTCTCTTTGTAACCGGTACAAGGCCAGAAATTATCAAAATGGCACCGGTGTACCTTCTACTTAAAGAGGCTGAAAAAGACTGCCGAGTATCCTGGTGCCACACCGGTCAGCACGACACAGTTGCCGACGCAATGTTCTCTCAGTTCAGCATCAAACCGGAGATTACCCTACCCCGGCCAGCAGGAATTGGTCTGGCGCCATTGGTATCTGGATTAATTGAATCCATCGACCGCGTACTCGAGGAATACTGTCCAGACCTTGTAGTGGTACACGGAGACACAAGCTCAACTTTAGCGGCCTCTATGGCAGCCTTCTATCGGTCCATTGAAATTGCTCATATTGAAGCTGGACTGAGATCGAACGATCTCAGACACCCTTTTCCAGAGGAAAGCAACAGGAAAATGGTAGCGACCATCGCAGAAAAGCATTTTGCGCCGACGGAACTGGCCAGAACGAACCTGCTTAAGGAAGGCGTCCCCTCAGAAAATATCGTAGTTACCGGTAATACTGTGGTCGATGCACAGAAAATAATCTGCAGGGTATTTTCTATTAAGCCAAAAGCCGAACGTGACAATATTCTGGTCACCGTTCACCGACGAGAGAACTGGGCAAAACTACAATCAATCAGCGAAACGATTCTTGAACTTGCACAAATTCATCCCGAATTCAGATTCCTCATTCCTCTGCACCCAAATCCGGCGGTATCCACAGTTTTCAGAAACACCCTCAAAAATATTCAAAATGTCTCTCTCACAGCGCCCATGAGTTACCTGGAACTACAACGCTGCCTCTCTCGCTGCAGAGTTGCCATCACAGACTCTGGGGGTATACAGGAAGAAGCCCCGGGATTTTCAGTGCCCTGTGTCGTATTGAGGGAAAAAACAGAGCGACCTGAAGCTATTTCGAGCGGCTTCGCTGAATTGGTCGGCACTGACAGAGCCAAAATTCTTGAGCATTCTGAAGACTGCCTTGGAAAACCAATCCGTCATATGAAAAACCCATTCGGCGATGGATATGCGGCTCAGCGCATTGTAAACAGCCTCCTGGACTATGGTTCAGGATCGAACACCATTGCCATCCCAAAAGACGAGAGTCATGCCTGATTACGCTGCATGGATAGCGACATATTACTTTGCTTTAAAATACATTTTCATTGTCGTTGCAGTTGTAATGCTTGCGTTTGGAATCGATGATCTATTTATCGATTTGGTCTACTGGTGGGATAGAATCAAAACAAGGGTCTTTAAGTGCAACTCAGATCTGTACATAGACACACCGGAAGACTTCCCATCAAAAAAAGAAAAGCCACTTGCAATTATGGTCCCGGCATGGATGGAAGCCGGTGTCATAGGGAAAATGGCAGAGCTTATGGCGGGATCAATTGACTATGAGAACTATCAAATATTTGTAGGTACCTACCCCAACGATCTCGATACTCAAGCGGAAGTAGACAGAGTTGTCCTACGGCATCCGAATGTGCATAAAGTCGTATGTGGCCACCCAGGACCAACGTGTAAATCAGACTGCCTGAACAACATCCTCGAGGCGATCTCCTCATTCGAAACTGAAGCAAAAGTGCAGTTCGCAGGATATATTCTGCACGATTCAGAGGATGTAATAGACCCTCTTGAACTGCGTCTATTCAACTTCCATCTCGACAATTATGGATTTATCCAAATACCCGTATACCCTTTTGCGCGGCGCTGGAACGAATTAACGGCCGGGCATTATCTAGACGAATTTGCAGAGCTACACACTAAAGACGTCCCCGTAC
Source organism: Biformimicrobium ophioploci (assembly GCF_030270605.1). Taxonomy (GTDB): domain Bacteria; phylum Pseudomonadota; class Gammaproteobacteria; order Pseudomonadales; family Cellvibrionaceae; genus Biformimicrobium; species Biformimicrobium ophioploci. The sequence goes on along the minus strand of NZ_BSYJ01000002.1, from coordinate 482,703 downwards.
GTAAAATGTTGTCTGGGCAAGTACCCAGCGCCGGAGTCGGAACCTGTTTTCGCCGAGACGCTATCAACAAGCTCGCGGAAAGTAGCGATAACCTGGTCTTCAATACAGACAGCCTGACAGAAGACTATGACATTGCCTTTCGGCTTCATGAATTGGGCACAAAGCAGGTATTTTTGCGCTGTCCATCTCCGAGCGCCGTATCCACTGATAACGTTGGCTGGGATGACAATGCACGGAAAACCATTTGTATTCGCGAGTATTTTCCAGAAACCCTAAGCACTGCCATCAGGCAGAAGTCACGCTGGATTACAGGCATTATTTTCCAGGGCTACAGATCCATTGGGTGGAAAAGCCGGGCTATCCTCAACTATTTCTTGTGGCGTGACCGGCGAGGGGCGATCACCAATATTTGGGGGTTTACGGGTCTATTTATTTTATTCAACCTTTCTATTCTTTGGGTATATGAGTGGATTTTTCCCAACGGCTATCGATTCCTCACCGACTTCTCGTCTGACCCCATCATCAAAGGTCTCGTGTATGCGAATTTGACGTTCTTGGTCAGCCGCCTATTCCACAGAGCTTACTTCACAGGAAAATACTACGGTAAAACGCAAGCAATTCTTTCTATCCCCAGGGTTATTTGGTCCAATCTCATAAACTTCTGTGCGTGCATCCGGGCCATATCTCAGGTGCTATCAACTGGCGACGCAAGGCGAGTTCGATGGGACAAAACCACCCATATTTTTCCTGAGGTATCAGAGCGTATAGTCGGTGACAATGCTTTGGCTGAACTAATACCTGGATACGAAGATACCTGGGAGAGAGACTGGAAGGCGCACGACTCCATGGAAATGACATTTCTCCAATATTTAATATTTTCAGGAAAAACGACCTCACTGGAAATAGCGCAATTGAGAGCGCGGAATGCAAAAGTCGAAGTCGTCGATTTCAGCCTGAACGATATATACGATACTTCAACTGAAAGTATCCCGAGCTATCTAGCAATTAAATACTCTGTAGTTTGTCTCGAAGCATCTCCATCAGAGCTTATCCTTGCGTCTGAACACGAACTTTGCCCAGCTACCCTGGCAATAATCTCACGAAAAACGAAGAGACAAGTCCGTTACAAAATAACCAAGCCCGGCAAAGTGACCACCGCGATACTGCATCTTTACAGCGGAAACTCTGAATTCAGCGCTGACATTTTACGAATTCCGGATGAACAACTCTACCTGACCTGTTCTTTTAAGGAATACCTGATCCGATTCAAGAAAATACACCCTTCAATAATTGCACAGGCAACTGCTGAAATCGACTCGAATAACCAGGACATAGGCAAGATTCTTGTTTCGAAAAATGTTCTAAGCTCTTCCGAGCTTACGTTTGAACAATTTAAATACAACAGCATCAACTTACCGGGCAAGAAAGAAGAAGCGGAAAGAACACATGATTACGCATGATATTTTTTGCCGCAAAAACAATATCACTTCGGCCGCATCAATTCTTTATCTCGCCGTACCACGGGCCACTACCAGCTGTATATTTTCCATACTGATCCTATTACATTCAATTTCAGTATTCGCAGCGGAATCCGGAGCGCTCGAGATCAACGAACAATCTGAGTACACGCGCCACCTGATTTTTCCATTTCATAACAAGGCACATCGAGAGCGCAGCGCCGGAAACTTCCGCGCTGCAGAGGAAAACTACAAAAAAATACTTGGTCTGGACCCGGGAAATATTGACGCAAGAATTTCTCTTGGAGAAGTCCAGATAAAGCTAGAAAAAAATTTCGAGGCTATTGAAAACCTGTCACTAGTTTCTGGCAAGTCTGAATTTGCGAGAAATTTATTAATATCACTTTACAAAAAGACATTGGACCTGACAGAACCAAAATACTTAAAGAAGCTATTGTCACTATGTATTCCATCATCGTGCACAGATCATCTATCAGAAATTTCATATAACTTATCTGAAAATGATGGACCAGATTCTGCCGGCAGCTTTCTAACTCAGGCAATTGCATTATTACCGAATAATTTTTCCGCGTCATTATTATCCCTGCGCAGCGCATATGATGAAAAAGCAGGCAATTGGAAGCTCGCCGTCGAGGCGCTGGAGGAAGTAGGCACCATCAGGCCACTCAATCCGAAGGAGGCTTATAGACTCGGGATTGCACGAATTAATCTCGGCCAGCCAGAATTGGCGATCCAATACATAGGTTATCTTTCGGGGCCGCCTCCAGAATTAAGCCGAAATTTGAGTACCAATATCCTCGAGACAGCCATCCATCTCTCGCAAAAGAACCTTACTCTGGATATCTACAATAGCGACTCGATTCGTAATAGCCTATCCAGAATAGAAGCGAGGAAACTTGGCAAACTGTTGTCTTTACATGGATATTTCTCGGAAGCCGAAGAACTCTATCTTGAAGGAGAGATCACCGACTGTAGAGAGTTTATTAACCTATATGCTGCGGCGAAGGAAAAAGAGAAACTCATCAGTGCATTAGCCTCTTGCGATGAAAGCGTCGGTGAGACAGAGTGGCTACAGTACGCAAGTAATATTGGAACTATTGAATCACTCTCATTAAGAACGCTATCTGGACAACTTGAGATAGAGAGGATCCGCGCATTATCCGATGCTTTCATCGAACTCGATATGCACCAGGAGGCGACACAAGCGCTAGGCTCACTCCCGGAAAACTCACTGACGTTAAGTATGCACAAAAAGATGGCATACTCTCTAGAAAAAACCACCGATAAAATTGCTGCGGCAGAATCATTTTACTCATTGGCGCAGAGACTAAAAGACAACGGCAGCCATGGATATGGACGTTTCCTGGAGAGATCTTCAGACTTATATGCAGAGGCAGGGAAAGAATCTTTAGCACTCTATAGCCTGGGTAGCATTTTCCCTTTCGAGGGCATAGATGAGGAAAATTCGCTCAACTCAAAATTACTGAACTTAATTTCGAAACAAAGAAATAATCAACACAAAGAAATATTGAGGTTAATGTATCGTCGCCCATTCCCGGAGACCATGGCAATCCATTTCGCCGATGTCTGGGGGGATCTTGGCAGCTGCCGTGGCTTGGCGCGTTTTGGAACAGCGGACATTGCTGTGCGCAACGTCGTAATACTGGCGCGCTGCTATGAGAAAGAGTCACCCGGGCTTGCATCATATTACTACCAAATCGCCATCGATAAGGGTTTTACAGAAGTAAAACACTATCTCGCTTACTCCCAACATAGAAGCGGTGATTTTCTCCAGGCTGTCAACACATGGAAATCAATACCAGAAAACGCGCTCTCCCAGGAGAATATTGTTGCGGCCGCCACTAGCGCACTCGCCGCGAATCAGCTCGAATCGGCAGAAGGCTGGTGGCGAAAAGCAGCCGATACAACAAACGAAGAGTGGTGGCTCCTTGGCACGCTGATATCCCGAAAACGAAACCGCCCAAATGAAGCACTTGAAAGAGTCAACCAGGGCATATCATTATCAGAAGCTGCCAACCCTATACTCCATTTCAACCGATCACTAATACGTAGGCAAATTGGCGATTCAGAAGGTGCAAGATCAGATGAGCAATTACTGAAAGGGTTAACCAATGCTCTCTCCCCATCGCAATACGCACACTTAGCACTTACAGGTGAGAAAAGCTCCGTTTCGGATTCCATAGAATGCCTAAAGATTGCTTTATCCGCACAGCCAGAAAATGAAGAATGGCGCGCCCAGCTCGCCTACCTTAATCAGCAAGCGGGAAATCGTGCCGAGACATTACGAGAGGTTAAAACTACCATCGCCCGGCTTCATCCAGAGATTGCCCCTCACTCTCTGGAAGAGCCCGCTATTCGGCAAAAGCTCGCCGACCTACGTAGCATGCACTCCCGTATAAGCCGGAAGCGTACTTTCCATGCGGGCGCCTGGAGCGGAAGGGCCACCACCGCGAGCGACGGTATTGCTGCTACCGGAGATCCATTTTCCTGGTCCGGCACATATGTCTCATATGAGCATTTACTCCCCGACCGCACAGGCAAGTCACCATCGACATTTACTGCGTATGGAAGAGCAATGAAGTCATGGACGGAAAGCCACGAAGGAGATAATGCCTTGTTAGCCGGGATTGGCATACGCTGGCAGCCACTCCTGCAACAAGACCTTAACTTCTATGCCGAAATGAACCATAGAGAACACCATAGCGGGTTTGACAGCACTGAACTTATGATGAGAGCCACCGGTGCCCTGGCCTCGAATTACCCTACTCCCTATAAATGGATCGCCAACGCTGACACGCATTTTGGACAACTACTTTACCTCGATGCTGCTTATTGGGCAGAGACAAACGACTATGCATATTTGGCGCGGTACTCTGTGGGGCCGTACTATCAAACACCAATTCATTGGGCAGACTTACTTCAACCCTATGGATTTTTCCAACTAGATGGATCTCAGAACGCCGGAACAAATCCATACAGTGAAATAGAGACAAGGAACAGTAGCGCCGGATTCGGATTGGCATGGTATCTGTGGACGCATGAAGACCGGTACAACACCCACAGGAATAGCTATATTTTCCGCCTGGAGTACCAGAGCATACTCGATTCACTACAGCAGACTGGCAATGGTTTATTTCTTAAGATGGAGGCTTTCCTACAGTGAAAACCCTCTTAATTCTATTGGCATTGCTGATCTCGCCGACATTATCGGCAAAATCTGTTTTCTATCAGCCAAACGTCTCGGATAAAGTACTCCCGATAACGGAATGGCAATCCATATTCAAAAAAATGAAATCTTCTGGCTTTGACAGCCTTATCGTTCAGTGGTGTGAATATGGGCCAACAGACTTCGGCATTTCAGATGGATGGCTGCTAGAGGTCGTCAGCAGCGCCAGGGAGCATGGGATAAAGGTGCACATGGGGCTGTATTCAGACCCCCTTTTCTTCGAGAGAGCCAGGGGTACTGATCAGGAAATCGCCAGCTACCTGAACGCATATTTGATCAAAAACCTGACGCTGCTAGAGGAAATTCTAAACTCAACTGCATCTCAAAGTATTGATAGCTGGTATTTACCGGCAGAGTTCGATGACAGGTATTGGACCTCTGAAACGAGGACAAGGCTGCTAGCCGAGCAACTCGCCAAATGGAATTCCGCGGTTTCCGCAAGAACCCAAAAACCCTGGTCGAGTTCCAGCTTTTTCACCGGTTGGAAGTCTCCTGATGGCTACGCAAATTGGCTCAGGCAAATCCCCTATAAATTTTGGATTCAGGACGGCAGTGGCACTCGTAAACTCACCGAAGAGCAACGTTTACTTTACCTGGACCGAATTGACAAAAATAGATCGAGGCTAATACTCGAGGCTTTTGAACAACTATCAAGTGATGCCAATTTCACTGCAAAGCCTCGTGCATATAAAGATTTGCAGGGTCTGGAGCGAAAATATGAAAGTAGAGGTTTCAAGGAAGTCGCGTACTTTTCATTGAGATACATGCCTTTTGCCGACGGCAAGCTGAAGCTCCCCTCCAATTGATACACTCAGGCACTCCCGATGGATTATTTTTGCACAAAAAAGCCCCGCGTTGCGGGGCTTTTTGAGCGTACTGAGTGAGCTAGCGATTAAGGCATGTCGTCCAGCTCAGCGCCTTCCTTGACCGGCGGCATCAGATCTTCCTTACTGATATCCATCGCCAGCAGGATGCTTGCCGCCACATAGATGGAGGAGTAAGTACCTACACCGACGCCCACCATCAGTGCAGTGGAGAAGTTGTGGATCAGCTCACCACCGAACACGAACAGTGCCAGCAACACCAGCATGGTGGTGATGGACGTCATCAAGGTTCGGCCGAGTGTCTCACTAAGGGAAATGTCGATGATTTCCTCCGAAGTCGCCTTACGCACCTTGCGGAAATTTTCGCGGATGCGGTCCGATACCACGATGGTGTCGTTCAGCGAGTAACCCACAACTGCCAGGATCGCGGCCAGTACTGTGAGGTCGAAGTCCAGTTTGAAGAAGGAGAAGAAGCCCAGCACGATGATCACATCGTGTGCCAGTGCCGCGACTGCGCCTACGGAGAACTTGAACTGGAAGCGGATGGCAACGTAGAACATCACCACACCCAGCGCAAACAGCATGCCAAGGCCACCATCGTCGCGCAGTTCTTCACCGACCTGCGGGCCGACCATTTCCACGCGACGCAGTTCGATCTCTTCAGCAGTATGTGACTTCAGTACCTCTACGACTTCGTCGCCAATGGAGGAAGTGCCCTCACGCGCCCGAGTCTGCGCCTGCTCTTCCGCCACTTCCGGTGGCAGCTTGATCAGGATGTCCTTGTCTGAGCCGAACAGCACCACCACGGCGCCCTTGTAACCGGCACCCTCCAGCTGGCTGCGGATCTCACCGATGCTGGGCGGGGTTTCGTACTCCACCTCCACCTGGGTACCGCCGGTGAAGTCCAGGCCAAACTGCAGGCCGTTGACCGCAAGGGACACGATGGATCCCACCAGCAACACGGCGGAGATCAGGCGCGCAATATTGCGCCACTTCATAAAGTGATAGACACGACGCCCGTTGTAGTCGTTGTAGTCCAGCGCGGGCGTATTTTCGTAGTTGTTTTCGGTTTCGTTACTCATTGCCCGCCCCTTAAATCCAAAGCTTCTTCACGTGACGGCCACCGTAAATCATATTGACGATGGCGCGGGTACCCATGATCGCAGTGAACATGGAGGTCAGGATGCCGATCGACAGGGTCACGGCAAAGCCCTTCACCGGGCCGGAACCGATCGAAAACAGAATCACGGCAACGATCAGGGTAGTGATATTCGCATCCAGAATGGTGGTAAATGCACGGTCAAAGCCGGAGTTGATGGCCGACTGCGGCGGCAAGCCATTGCGCAGCTCCTCCTTGATCCGCGAGAAGATCAGCACGTTCGCATCCACCGCCATACCAACGGTCAATACGATACCGGCAATACCCGGCAGGGTCAGGGTCGCACCGAACAGGCTCATCACGCCCACCAGCAGCACAAGGTTGACCGCCAGGGCGATATTGGCCGCAATTCCGAAGACCTTGTAGAAAATCAGCATGAAGATCAGTACCGCGATCAGGCCGATCTTCACCGAGTCCACACCCACCTTGATGTTGTCGGCACCGAGGCTCGGGCCGATCACACGCTCTTCCACAAAGTACATCGGTGCTGCCAGTGCACCGGCACGCAGCAGCAGTGCAGTTTCCTGAGCTTCCGCGGCTTCCACGCCGGTGATACGGAACTGTCGGCCCAGCGCACTCTGGATGGTGGCGAGACTGATAACTTTCTTCTCTTCGTAACGCTCCGGCGTCAGGACTGTCTCGCCCTGCTCGTTGGTGGTTTCCACCGTGCGGGTCTTGCTCTCGATAAACAGCACACCCATGCGACGGCCAACATTCTTCCAGGTGCTGCGGTGCATGAAGTTGCCGCCGGTAGCATCCAGGTCGATATTGATCTGCGGGCGACCATTCTCGTCATAGCCCACGCGCGCGCCGCTGACGCGGTCACCGTTGATGATGACTTTTTTCTCGAGCCAGGCACCGCCCATCATCTGCTGTTGCTGCTCGTCGCGGTACTCGAAGTATTCCTTGTTGGAAACAAGCGCATCCTGGGCCGCTTCCAGGCGGAATTCCAGGTTCGCGGTCTTGCCGATCACACGCTTGGCGGCGGCGGTATCCTGTACGCCCGGCAGCTCAACCACAATGCGGTTGCGGCCCTGGCGCAGTACGATAGGTTCAGCCACCCCCAGCTCATTCACACGGTTGCGCAGTGTGGTGAGGTTCTGGTTGATGGCATAGTCCTCGAGGCGTTTCACTTCCTGGTCCAGCAGCTGTGCACGCACTTCCAGCTGGTTGCCACCGGCCGGCTCAACGATCGTCAGCTCGGTATATTCCTTGCGGATGATGCTGCGCGCGGTGCTGGCCAGTTCCTCTGTACGGAAGCGCGCCACAATCGCATTGTCTTCCACCTTTACGCTGCGGTAGCGGGCCTTGCCAGCACGCAGCTTGGCGCGGAGGTCCGCCGCCAGGGTTTCAAGGTTTTTGCCAACTACATCCGCGGTATCCACTTCCATCAGGAAGTGCACGCCACCGGCCAGGTCGAGGCCCAGCGTCATGCGCTGCGCGCCGAGGTTGCTGAGCCACTCCGGGGTGGTGGAAGCGAGGTTCAGGGCCACGACGTAGTCGTCACGCATCGCTGCCTGTATGGCGCGCTTGGCGGGCAGCTGGTCCTCAATATCGTTCAGGCGGATCAAGGCGGAGTTCTCACCCAGTTCCCCGCCCTTGAACTCGATGCCGGCGTCGGAGAGAGCCTGCTCCGCGCTCTTCAGGGTGCGCTCGTCAATCTGCAGCGCGCTGGAGGCACCGGATACCTGTACCGCCGGATCTGGCGCGTAAAGGTTCGGCGCGGCATACAGGAAGCCGAACGCGACTATCAGAAGAATCAGGATGTACTTCCAGGCTGGATAGCGATTCATATCTTTCTCGTTATGGGCACCCGTAAACCTGGGTTCCGGGTGGTTTTTATTACAGCAGTTGCCGCTCCAGCCCTATTTAATAGGGGCGTATGTGCGGCTTTCAAGCAAGCGGAGGATTATAACGGGATTTGGAGGGAAGCGTAGCTGAGAGGACGCTTTGGGGCGATGCTAGGACAGGCCTTTCAAAACCTTGCGCGCCATGGACGGCGCGCAGGAGCTACAGGGATGTATTTATGCGTTTTTGAAAGTCCTGTCCTAGCGGCGACCAAATTTTAGACAGCCAGCGACGGCACGGGACGCCCCAGCCGCTCGTAGAAATCTGCCACGAACGCCTCCAGCGCATTGGCGGCTATAGCGTCACGCAACTTCTGCATCAAACGCTGATAGTGGCGCAGGTTGTGGATGGTATTGAGCTGGGCGCCCAAAATTTCGCCACATTTGTCCAGGTGGTGCAGGTAGGCGCGAGAGAAGTTCTCGCAGGTATAGCAATCGCACTCTTCTTCCAGCGGGCTGGTGTCGTGGCGGTGCTTGGCATTGCGGATCTTGATCACCCCGTCGAAGGTAAACAGGTGACCGTTGCGCGCATTGCGGGTGGGCATGACGCAGTCGAACATATCCACACCGCGGCGTACCGCCTCCACGATGTCCTCTGGCTTGCCCACGCCCATCAGGTAGCGCGGCTTGTCCGTCGGCATCTGGTGCGCCAGGTGATCCAGTACCATGACCATGTCTTCCTTGGGCTCGCCCACGGACAGTCCGCCGATGGCGTAGCCGTCAAAACCGATTTCGGTAAGGCCATTGAGGGAAACGTCGCGCAGGGCTGGGTACATGCCGCCCTGGATAATGCCGAACAGCGCCGACGGGTTGTCACCGTGGGCGTCCTTGCTGCGTCTGGCCCAGCGCAGGGACATCTCCATGGAGTCCTTCGCCTGCTTCTCGGTGGCCGGGTATGGGGTGCATTCGTCGAAGATCATCACAATGTCCGAGCCCAGGTCACGCTGCACCTGCATGGAGCGCTCCGGGTCCATAAACACCGGGCTGCCATCGATGGGGGACTGGAAAGAGACGCCTTCCTCGGTGATCTTGCGGATATCCCCCAGGCTGAACACCTGGAAACCGCCGGAATCCGTCAGGATCGGGCCCTGCCACTGCATGAAATCGTGCAGGTCACCGTGGGCCTTGATCACCTCGGTACCGGGGCGCAGCATCAGGTGGAAGGTATTACCCAGAATAATATGTGCGCCGATCGCCTCGACGTCCTTCGGGAGCATGCCCTTCACCGTGCCGTAGGTACCCACCGGCATAAACGCCGGGGTCTCGACCGTGCCACGCGGGAATTTCAGGCGCCCGCGGCGGGCCTTGCCGTCGGTCGTATCCAGCTCAAATTCCATAAAACATTGGCGTGTCACCGCATTACTCTCCTTCTCTGGCGGAGGTCACTTCATCCGCGCTGACGCCATCGCGCCGTGTAATAAACATCGCGTCGCCGTAACTGAAGAAGCGGTAGCGCTCCTGTACGGCCGCGGCGTAGGCCGCCATGGTGCCCCGGTAGCCGGCAAAGGCGCTGACCAGCATCATCAGGGTGGATTCTGGCAGGTGGAAGTTGGTAATCAGGCAATCCACCACCCGGAACTGGTAGCCGGGGTATATAAAGATGTCGGTCTCGCCAACAGTGGGCACTAACTGGCCCCCTTTTGCGGCGGACTCCAGCGCGCGTACGCTGGTGGTGCCCACCGCTATCACCCGCCCGCCACGTGCACGCGCTTCCGCCACGGCCTGGCAGACGCTTTCATTTACATGCAGCACCTCAGAATGCATCTGGTGCTCGTGGATGTCATCCACCCGCACCGGCTGGAAGGTACCGGCACCGACATGCAGGGTGACAAAGGCCATCTCCACGCCCTTATCGCGCAGCGCGCCAAGCATGGCGTCGTCGAAGTGCAGCCCCGCGGTCGGGGCCGCCACGGCCCCCGCCTCACGACTGTAGACAGTCTGGTAACGTTCCTTGTCCGATTCCTCATCCGGGCGATCGATATAAGGCGGTAACGGCATATGCCCGTGGCGCTCGAGGATCGGCAATACGCCCTCGCCCGGGAACGCCAGCACGAACAGTGCATCCTGGCGATCAGTCACCGCCACCCGGGTTCCGTCTTCCAGCAGTATGTCTGAGCCTGGCTTCGGCGACTTACTGGAGCGCACATGCGCCAGCACATTACGCTCGTCGAGCACCCGCTCAACCAGCACTTCCAGCTTGCCGCCGGTTTCCTTCTGACCGAACAGGCGCGCCGGGATCACGCGGGTATCGTTGAACACCATCAGGTCGCCGGGGCGCACCAGCTCCAGCAGGTCGCGGAACTGGCGATGGGCCAGCTCAGCGGTGGGGCCATCGAGGCACAGCAAACGGCTACCTGTACGCTCTTTGGCTGGCGTACGGGCGATCAATTCATCGGGCAGGTCGAAATGGAAATCCTGGCGGCGCATGGGTCTGTATTCTAGGGTCGTGTGAAGCTTTCGGTGGGCGGAGGCGCCCGGGCGCGAAGGTTAGCGGAAAAGGGCCGATCTGGCCAAGAAAAAGCACATAATGTGAGCAGAACAGCCCTAAGTGCCTGAATTTGCTGGTTGACCGGCCTTCGGCCGTTGCTATAATCTCGCCCTCTCTGAGACGGCCCCGCCGCTTCAGGCCTATGCCAGAGTGGTGAAATTGGTAGACACAGGGGATTCAAAATCCCCCGCCGTAAAAAGCGTGCCGGTTCGAGTCCGGCCTCTGGTACCAAACGCAAAACCCTCGCCCATCAGGGCGGGGGTTTTTCGTTTGTATCGGAGGTGCGGCGAGAACCGGCATTCCGGTTCGACCGATTGCGCCTAGGGCGCAATCAACAACGAGCGGCGTGAGCCGCGAAGCCCGCAGGGTCAAAAAGGCCTCAGCCTTTTTGATTAGACCGGCCTCTTGTTTATATGACTGGGGTCAGAGCTTTCCGCTCTGACCCCATTGGTTGGTCCGGCCTCTTATTTGTATGGCAGGGGTCAGAGCTTTCCGCTCTGACCCCGCTAGTTGACCCCATCAATAGAACCGATGGGGTCAGAGCCATGACTCTGACCCCAGTCATCTCTGACCCAGACATCTGTCGGCTCTGACCCCTGAAGGTTCCGCGACAGTATGGGGGCAGAGCTGTACGCTCTGACCCCATTCAATTTAAAATCCGCCTCGCCAACCCGCACCGGATTTCCCCCATGCTCGAATACTTCCTTATCGGCATCAGTATCCTCGCCCTGCTCTGCATCGTGTTCGAGGAAGTCATCCACCTGAACAAGGCCAAATCGACGCTCTTCCTGGGCTGTATCGCATGGCTCACCCTTTATATTCATGCCGCAGGTGATACCAAGGCCCAGCAAGCCATCAACCACAGCCTCGACGAAAACCTGCTGGAAATCGCCACCCTGTGGCTGTTCCTGATGGCCACCATGACATTCGTCGCTTACCTCAATGCCAAGGGCATGATCCAGGCCGCGGTACAGAAGATTTTTCCCACACACCTGTCGATCCGGCGGCTGATGATCCTGGTGGCGCTGTTTGCCATGCTGCTCTCCGCCATCTGCGACAACGTCACCGCAACACTGGTGTCCCTGGGCCTGATCCAGGCCTATGACCTGGACCGCAAAACCCGTATCCAGATGGCGGCGCTAGTAGTTTTCGCGGTCAACTCCGGTGGTGTCGCGCTGATCACCGGCGATGTCACCACCCTGATGATATTCCTAAAGGGGCATGTGACCATGCCACAGCTAATCACGCTGGTAGCTCCGGCGGCGGCCGCCGTAGTGTTCCTTGCACTGGTATTCAGCATCGGGCAGAAAGGCCAGGTAAAAAGTGAGGTGGTGGAGCGTCAGTTCGACACGGTCGATATCCTGATTGCGGCGGCGTTCTTCGCCACGATCATCTCAACCATGTTGTTCAATATCCTGTTTGCGGTACCACCGGTACTCACGTTTCTCACAGGGTTGTCAGTGATGTTCCTGATCGGCCGCACGGCCAAGACCGATGCACAGCAGACCAAGATCCTCGAATATATTCGCCAGGTCGAGTTCGACACACTGCTGTTCTTTCTCGGCATCCTGTTGCTGGTGGGCATGCTCAAGGAGATTGGTGTACTCGACCAACTGGCGCACCTGTACGCCCAGTACGATCCGAAGATTTCCAATTACGTTGCCGGCTCTGCCTCCGCCCTTCTGGATAACGTGCCGCTCACTGCCGCCCTGCTCAAGGCGCAGCCGGCACTCAGCACCAGCGAGTGGCTGGGGCTAACCTATGCGGTGGGGGTCGGTGGCTCCCTGCTCGCCATTGGCTCAGCGGCAGGGATCATCGTGATGAGCAAGCTCAAGGAAGTGACGTTTGCCGGCTACCTGCGGCATACGCCGGCGCTCGCAGCTGCCTATACGCTGGGGTATGGGCTGACACTGTTGATAGCGCAGGCGACCTATTGATTGATGGCCGGGGTCAGAGTTAAACACTCTGACCCCGGGTATCTGGCCCTTAATGAATGGAGTCAGAGCAACGGCTCTGACCCCGTACAGCTCTTCCCATTCCTGCCCAAAGCTCGTTACAGTTACAGTTTCCTGAACCAGTAAAAGCCTGATATGACCAACACCCCTTACACCCCACCAAAAGTATGGAAATGGGACGCGGAATCTGGCGGCAAATTCGCCAGTATCAACCGTCCCACGGCCGGCGCCACGCACGACAAGGACCTGCCCGTTGGAGAAAACCCGCTGCAACTCTACTCCCTGGCCACACCCAACGGCGTCAAGGTCACGATCCTGCTCGAAGAACTGCTGGCGCTCGGTCACACTGGTGCGGAGTATGATGCCTGGATCATCGATATCGGCGAGGGGGACCAGTTCAGTAGCGGTTTCGTTGCCGCAAATCCGAATTCGAAAATCCCGGTGATGGTGGATCACAGTACATCCCCACCCACGCGAATATTCGAGTCCGGCGCAATTCTTATGCACCTGGCGGAACGGTTCGGCGCATTCCTGCCCACAGACCACACCCGGGCTGAGTGTCTGTCGTGGCTGTTCTGGCAAATGGGCTCAGCGCCCTTCCTCGGTGGCGGCTTCGGCCACTTCTATTCCTACGCGCCGGGAAAATACGAATACCCGATCAACCGCTATGCCATGGAGACCAAGCGCCAGCTGGATGTCCTCGACCAGCGCCTGCAGGAGAGCCCATATGTTGCTGGTGACACCTACACCATCGCCGATATGGCAATCTGGCCGTGGTATGGCGCACTGGTGCTCGGCCGCCTGTACGATGCGGGGGAATTCCTGCAGGTGGACGCCTATGAGCATGTTGTGCGCTGGGCGCAGGAACTGGACCAGCGCGCAGCGGTGCGAAGGGGGCGCATGGTAAACCGGGCCTGGGGCGATCCGAGCGAGCAGTTGCGTGAGCGCCATCACGCCGACGATTTCGATACAAAGACGCAAGACAAGATCGATGGCGCCAGCGGAGGCTAATATCCCCCCGGCTTCGAGGCCATAGCCGGACCGCGCGGCAGCCGTGTTCTACAATTCCCGAAGGATTTTCCTTCCAAGAACTCGGTTGGCCGTTATGTCATTCTCAAAATTCCGCCCACTGGCGTTTGCCGTCACACTCAGCCTGACGCCTCTGGTTATTGGCGAAGAAAAGTCCGCAAAAACCTATCCCCACCGGGAAGCCTTCTTCGGTAACTTTCACATTCATACCGACTACTCATTTGATGCGTTTACCAATGGCGCTATTACAAATCCGGACCACGCATATCGCTGGGCCAAAGGGGAGTCTATCCCGGGGGGCGGTGGCGGCCCGGAACTGACCATTAAAAAACCTCTTGACTGGTACATGGTATCTGACCATGCAGAGTATCTGGGCGTCTTTCGAGAAATGAGCAATGAAGACAGTCCGCTCAGTAAACTGGATATAGCCAAAAAGGTCACCTCCGACGACCAGGCAGTAGCTTTCGCTGCATTTGCCCAGATTCTTACTGATATGAGTGAGGGACGGTCAGACCCGCAGCTAGCTGATCCGAAAATCAGCAAGCCAATCTGGGCGAAAGTCGTCGAAATAGCCAACGCTCATAACCAGCCCGGAAAGTTCACAACGTTCATCGGATACGAATGGACCTCCAACCCCCAAAAGAACAACTTGCATAGGGTGGTTATCTTCAAGGACAAGACCGGCGTCCCCGACCTGCCCTTCTCCGCTCTGGACTCTGACAAACCAGAAGATCTTTGGGCATGGATGGAGAAAATCCGTGCTGGTGGCGCCACCTTGCTGGCAATCCCCCACAATGCTAACGCCAGTGAGGGACTGATGTTCCAGGATACCGACTCCAGGGGACAGCCTGTGTCTGCAGAGTACAGTGCCACTCGCATCCGCAATGAGCCGCTGTATGAGGTCAGCCAGATCAAGGGCACCTCGGAAACCCACCCCAAGCTATCCCCCAATGATGAGTTTGCCAATTTCGAGCTGTGGGAATACAACCTGTCCGCAGATGCGACCCCGGCAAAGGTACAGGTGGGCAGCTACATGCGAGAGGCTTACCGGAGGGGTATCGCGTTTGAAGCTGCTGGTAAAGGAAATCCCTTTAAATACGGCCTCATCGGTGATTCAGATTCACATAATTCGGCAGCATCCATTGAGGAAGATAACTATACCGGCAAATTTGCCATGGAGAATAGCGCTGAACACCGGCTGAACGGCCCCCCCGGGTTTAAAGAGGCCAACAAGCAGCAACTGCGCCTGTTTGGCTCCGGTGGAGTTGCGGGTGTGTGGGCAAAATCCAATACCCGTGAAGAAATCTATGCAGCGCTGGAACGCAAGGAAACCTTTGCGACTTCCGGGACACGTATGAAGGTGCGCTTTTTTGGCGGCTATGACTTCAAGAAAGACATGCTAAAGGGCGACTGGCTTAGTACCGCCTACGAAACTGGCGTCCCGATGGGTAGCGATCTACCGCCAAGTGTGAACGGGAAAGCGCCATCCTTCGTCATTCAAGCAATGAAGGAAGCGGAAGGTGCAAACCTTGATCGTATTCAGGTAATCAAAGGCTGGGTCGATGGAGACAAGACGCATGAAAAAATATTCGATGTTGCCCTGTCTGACGCGCGTAAGGTTGGAAAAGACGGGAAGGTGCCCTCTGTCGGCAATACCGTCGACCCGAAAACGGCGACCTATCGAAACGACATCGGCGACACTCAGCTGAGTACAGTATGGACAGATCCGGAATTCAAACCCGGACAGCACGCCTTCTATTACGTACGCGTACTGGAAATCCCAACACCGCGCTGGTCCACATACGACGCAGTGTCACTGGGCATACCGCCCAGGAAAGACCTACCTGTATCAATTCAGGAACGGGCCTGGACCTCACCAATCTGGTATACGCCTGAAAAGTAAAATGGAGACAACCTTGCTGAGAACAATAATCAAAGAACCGCTATTACATTTCGGAGTACTGGGTGCCCTGCTGTTCGTGCTTTATGGCATCGAACGCGGCGGCGAGTCCGACAGTCAGAAAGAGATAGTCCTATCCGCACAGGACATCGAACGGCATATCGCACTGTTCGAGCGGAAATGGCAGCGTATGCCGACGCGGGACGAACTACAGGGCCTGCTGGAGAACGATATCCGCGAGGAAATCCTCTATCGGGAAGCCATCGCCCTGGGTCTGGACCAGCACGACGCCATTGTACGGCGGCGACTGGCCCAGAAGATGGACTTCATTTCCGCCGATATCACCGACATGCTGCAACCGACAGACGAAGAGCTGCAGGTCTACCTCGACAACAATGCGTCCTCCTTTGAGGAACCGGCCCGGTACAGCTTTTCCCATGTCTACCTCAACCCCGACAAGCGCGGAGAAAAGCTCGCGCAGGATGCCGGGCAGCTGCTCAAGAAATTGCAGCAGGCGCCTGCGCAGGGCATTGATACCCTGGGGGATCCGATCATGCTCGCCTCCAGTTTTAGCGATTCAGAGATCTCTCAGGTGTCGCGCCAGTTCGGCCAGATGTTTGCCGATGCCCTGCTGAAATCCCCCGTGGGGGAATGGCATGGCCCGATTGCTTCCGGGTATGGGCTACATCTTGTACTGCTATCAGAAGCCGAACCTGCAAGGCCTGTCGCCCTTTCCGAAGTCCGCGACAAGGTGGAAAGGGAATGGCGACGGGAACGGCGCGAGGAAGCGGAGTTGGCATTCTACCGCTCCCTCAGAGAACAATATCAGGTTGTGATGGCACCGCTGGACGACAGCGCAGTGGAGCTTGCAGAGGTGCAGGAAGAATGAAGAAGCTGCTGTACCTGCTGCTGGGGCCGTTACTGCTGCTTTCGAGCCAGGCGATACAGGCGCACGAGATCAAACCCGCCTATCTGGAAATCAATGAAACCGGCCCCGGTGCCTACAACGTGGTGTGGAAGATGCCGATCCGCGGTGGCATACCCGCGCCGATGGAACCCGCGTTTCCGCAGGACTGTAACGCCCAGGGCGAGAAGCTTGCCCGGGAAGTGACCGGGGCCATCCTGCAGAGCTGGAGGCTGCTATGCAGCGGCAGCCTCGCGGGGAGAGAAGTAAGGGTCGAGGGCCTGCAGCATTCCATGACTGATGCACTTGCACGCATCAGCCTGATGGAACTGCCGGTACAGACGGTCCGCCTCACCCCCAAACAGCATACATTCACGGTAAGCGCAGCGCCGTCCGTGATGGAGGTTATCAGTACCTACTTCATCCTCGGGGTGGAACATATCCTGCTGGGTATCGATCACCTGCTGTTCGTCTTCGCCCTGTTGCTGGTCGTCATAGGCTGGCGCAAGCTGGTCGCAACCATTACCGCATTTACCGTTGCGCACAGTATCACGCTAACAGCGGCCACACTCGGCGTTGTCAGCTTTCCGCAAGCACCGGTGGAAGCAATTATCGCGCTCAGCATCCTGTTCCTCGCGGTAGAGATAGTACGCGCTCAACGGGGCCAGATCGGACTCAGTTATCGCAAGCCGTGGCTGGTGGCATTCTCGTTCGGCTTACTGCACGGATTTGGTTTTGCCGGCGCGCTCTCTGAAGTAGGCCTGCCCCCGACTGAGATTCCACTGGCATTGCTGTTTTTCAATGTAGGCGTGGAAGCCGGCCAGCTGGCGTTCGTGCTTGGTGTTGTATGCCTGGCGTTCTTGGTAAAAGGTGTGTCGGAGCGCTACCGGCAATATGCCAGACTGGCAACCACCTATGCGATTGGCAGCCTGGCGATGTTCTGGACTATTGAGCGGGTCGCTTCATTTTATGTGTGAGGACCTGGATTGGAGAAACTGCTGAACAACTGCCCAAGCGGATTGCTGCAGCTTGGATACAATATCCGCAGAAAGCCCCGCCCTATATGGCAAGCCTTCGGGTGATTCACCATACAGTGAGGCATAGATCACACATGCCGCCAGATAGGTGCCGGCAAGGCTCGGGTGGCGCAGCACACGGCGCAGCAGCGGCTTTCCATTTTCATCGAATGTTTCAATGTCTGCACTGAACAGTTCAATTTCCGGGAACCTTTCCCGCACGTAACTGAATGCCAGCCCCGCCGGTATGACCCGAATTCCATGCTGCTCCGCTTCATGCAGGTAAGCGTCCGCTACCGCCTCGGTCATGCCCACCCGCCCCGGATAAGCCCACGTCTCTAGCAGAACGGGCTCTGCACCGGCCGCACTGATCGCCTCTGCAAAGCGTGCAACCCCCTCACGAAACGCCTGCTGGCGCCGCGGATTGACCGGGTCACTGCTACGCCCATGAAATACAACAGCGCTCCACCTGCCCTCGGGCGCCTCCAGCCGGGCAACCAGTCCGGGATAGGATTCTTCCAGTCCGCCGGCCGACAACGTCAGCAACTGCTGCTTGCTATTACCCGGGTGCCAGCGCCCTGCTGATTTCAGCAAGTTAGTGACATGGGTGTGCAGCCCATTGTTGTAGAACGACAGGCTGTTTCCCACATACAGGACACGCTCGGGCCCGCTATCTTCCGGCACAGCCAGCGCTTTCGCTGGCAACCCCAAAACGAGTGAGCACTGAAGCGCAAATAACGCAAACGCTGTCCGCATATCAGCGGGCATTCTGCGCACGGCGCGCCAGGCAATAAGCAATCACTGCCTCTACCTGCTCTGCAGCGAGGCCGGTATAGCTGGAGGCATCGAACAGTTGATCCAGCTGGACTGCAGTGAAGTACCCGGACAACTGTGGGTCCTGTTCCAGCGCATTACGCAGGGACACGCCCTGATCCCGCGCCTGCACTGCCAGTTTGTGCATGCGGTCGTTGGCATTGGTCTTGCCAAGCTCCTCTGCCAGCGCAAAGGTTACACGCTGGGCCAGTATCAGCCCGTTGGTTTTTTCGATATTGGCAGCCATCGCCTGCTTGTTGACCTTGAGGTTACCGAGCAACTGCCGGGCCGTATCCAGCATATCTGCGGCATCCGTTGAAATCTCCTCGAGCACGCGGTTGCTGCGCGAGGTATTGTCACGCTCGAAGACGTTGACCATGTCATCGAGCAGGATTTCTGCGGTACGCGGGACTATCCGCGAATAGTGGATCAACGCCTCAGACTTACTCGGGTTTTTCTTGTGGGGCATGGTGCTGCTGCCCACTGCGGTTTTCGCCCGCACTTCTTCGGTCTCGCCGATATCTGTCATCTGCAAGAGGAACAGTTCATTGCCGATACGGCCATAGGAACGGCTGATGATGGCGAGCATGAGGGCATATTCAGCGAACAGATCCCGTGCACCGTGCCAGTCATCCGGATAGGGCTCTGCCATACCAAGGTGTGAGGCAAAAGCGCGCTCGAGTTCGATACCCTTGTCGCCCAGACCCAGATAGCTGCCTACAGCACCTTTCAGGATGGCGGAACGATCCAGCTTGGCCCGCACCGCCTGCAACCGCTCGATATTGCGACGGTTTTCGCCCAGCCAGGTACTGACCTTCTTGCCGAACGTAATGGGTAGTGCATGCTGACCGAGGGTACGGCCGATCATCACGGTATCCTTGTGGGCCCTCGCCAGCTCGATCAGGATATCTTCCAGTTCCAGCAGATCTGCAATCAGCAGGCTACTGGCATCGCGGAGCTGTAGCACCATAACGGTATCGTAGATATCCACCGTCGTTGCACCAAAATGCATGTACTGCTCGGCGCCCTTGTCCAGCGAGCGCTGCCAGACATTCAGCAGCGCCACCATGCGATGCCGTACCTTGCGGAACTCCTCGGCAAGCGCATCCTGCGGCGCGTAGCGCGTATCCGCCTTCTGCGCGATTTCTTCGGCGGCCCAGCCTGGTATCAGGCCCAGGTCAGCCTGAGCCTTCGCCAGGGCTGCTTCCACATCCAGTACCTTCTGGGTTTGCCACTCAGCGGCAAAGACAGCCTCTACACTTTCCGGTACATCTGCGGCCTGCGCATTCAGCCAGCCAGCGGTCATCAGTGAAAGTAAAAAAGGCAGGATCGAGTTGAGCTTTTTCATCGTTCTCATGCAGTTGGCCGGTTGCGCTAGCGCAGCTCCTCCAGTGACAGGGTGTTCACCCTGTCGATAATGGAAAGAAACGCCCGGGTGGACCGTTCAAGCCCTTCGGCTGGAACCAGCTCCGGGACATCCAGAGTCGTGTGATAAATCACATGATCGATAATATGGAAGCCCGGGGCCTGACGGGTGAGCTTCGGGCGCGGGTTCATTTCCGTATATATCGAAACACCAAATTCCCGCAGGCTATCCTTCACAATCGCTTCGAGCAAGTTACTACCGGTCACATGCCAGCGGAATGCACCTATGGCATTGGACGTCATCAGGTCGTCGTTATACCAGTACAGCTGTGTTTGTGCGGGATGCTCAAGCGTTAGCACAATCCCGACCTTGTCCCACGTGTAGGTGCGCTCGAACTGTTTTAGTCCATGCTCGCCATGATGATGATCCGGGAACAGCATAAACACCAGGTTGCGACTGCGCTGTTGCCGCGGCTGGCTTGCATAAAAACGGGCTATTTCCAGGCCACTGGCAAGCCCGGACGCGTTATCCATGGCGCCCTGGAAAAAACCATCGGTATGGGCCGCAAGAACGATATCCTCATCTGTTGTACCTGGCAGTCGCGCTACCAGCAGGTTGGTTGGCACATCCCTGAGGATATCGATGGACAGGTTCAGGGAAACAGTGATCTTTTCACCGCGTCCGAGCGCATCGCGCAACCGGAACCCCTCATCCTGGTTTATGGTGATCAATGGCACCCCGTAACGCGCCGGCGGCGCGCCGAGAGGATTGAATCGGCCATCACCGGGTACCGCCATCACATTGATGATCATCGCGGCCCCAAGTTCACTCGCCCTGCGGTTGGCGTTGAAGATACGGGCACGATCACTGGCGGAGTGGCTGCGGCCGCCCGGGACAAAGGTGCTGTAGATGACAACGGCCTTGCCGCGTACATCGCGACCGAGAAAGTCCGGGGACGCGCCGATACCCACCCACACAGCTTCGGCCTCAATCGTCTTCCCAGCCGTGCCTGCGGTTTTGCCAACCGGGAAGGCGGAATGCAACGGTATCCGCCTGTCACCCAGCGCGTAACTGGCCTGCCATTGGCGCGGACGCCAGTCTTCCGGAATCCGGAAGGGAACGCTTTCCAGGCTGAAGCCCAGCCGTTTAAGTTCCGCAGCCATCAGGTCCATGGTCATGCGGTCGTATTGGGTTCCCGGCAGGCGCCCCCAGTACTGGTGGCCGTCACGCTGGCTTTGCAAGGCAATATCCGAGATCTGCTCCACCCAGCGCTTCATTCTTTCGCCACTCACCGCAGCGTAACGTTGCTGGTGAGGCTGGAGGGGCCAGTCCGGATAGGCCGAATCCGGCACCGCCAGGGTGCCCAGGTCCCTCGGTAACCCCTTGCCGTAGTGCTTTCCTGATGCGCTGGCCGCTGCGTCAACCGTCGATAAAAAAATGGCCAGCAGTATCGCCATACTGCCAGCCATTTTGGTGCCTGAACGATGCATTTACGCGAGCACCACCGGGGCCCACCAGACGGCAATCAGCGCAAGCACACCCATACCCAGCATATTGAGAATGAACCCTGCACGAACCATCTGCGGAATGGTCAGCATGCCGGATGCAAACACAATCGCATTCGGTGGGGTCGCCACCGGCAGCATAAAGGCGCAACTCGCGGCGAGCGTGATCGGTACCAGCAGCATCAGCGGAGGAATATCCGCCTGCACCGCAATCGCGGCCACTACCGGCAGGAAAGTTGCGGTCGTCGCCAGGTTACTGGTGAGCTCTGTCAGGAAGATCACCAGGCAGGTTGCCGCCAGGATCAGGGATACGATACCCAGGGCACCCACCGGCGAGAGGCTCTCGCCCAGCCAGTGTGCCAGCCCGGAGGAGGACACCGCGGACGCCAGGCTGAGACCACCACCAAACAGGATCAGCACACCCCACGGCAGCCGGTTGACGTCCTGCCAGGCCATCAGCTGCGGCTGTTTGTCATCGCCACTCGGGCACAGGAACAGGAATACCGACGCGATGATCACGATACCCGCATCACTCAGGCCTTCCAGCCCGAAGAAGGAAGCCAGCGGCCTGCGCAGCATCCACGCCAGCACCACCAGCGCAAAGGTAATCGCAACGCGTTTCTCCGGCTTGGTAATGGGCCCGAGATCAGCTTTCAGTGTTTCCAGATGCTCACTCGCCTTGCCACTCGCGGGAATATTCACCCGGTATACGCCGCGGGTCAGCACCAGCCAGCCCAGTGGCAGCATGATCATCGCAACCGGAACGCCGACCAGCATCCACTGTGCGAAGCTGATCTCGATGCCATAGTTCTCGGCCAGGAACGCCGCGAGCAATGCATTGGGCGGGGTACCAACGAGAGTCGCCAGACCACCAATGGTTGCGGCGTAGGCAAGGCCAAGCAGCATTGCCGTCTGGAAATCGCTCTTCTGCTTTTCCTCAAGGCCGTCCACATTTTCGATAATGACGCTGACCACGGAAACCGCAATCGGGAACAGCATCATGGTGGTGGAGGTATTGGTCATCCACATGGACAGCAGCGCGGATACCAGCATAAAGCTGCCCACCAGTCGACTACCGTCGGTCCCGGTGCGGGACAGTATCAACAGTGCAATGCGCTTGTGCAGGCGCCACTTCTCCACCGCCAGGGCCAGGATAAATGCACCCAGGAAAAGGTAGATGATGGGGTTCGCGTATGGCTCGGTGGATTCCTTGAGCGAGGCGATACCCAACAGGTTGAACGTTGCGATGGGCAGTAATGCTGTCACCGGTACAGGCACGGCTTCCGTCGCCCACCAGGCGGCCATCCACAATCCCACAGCGGCAACACGCCAGGCCTGGGGGTCCATGGTGGTCTGCACATTGCCAAGCGCCATCATGATGGCGAACAGCGCCGGGCCAAGAATCAGCCCGATTGTCTGGTAATTCGCCCGCCCCAGATTGCCTGCACTACCGGGCAGGCCCCTGGTTGCCGGAGCTGGATTAGTCATTTTTTACCTCTGAATCGCTGGGTTAGCCTGAAACGGCTGGTCCACCCGGCTCCCAAGGGAGCCGGGGGAAATGACAAGACCGGTTCTTAGAACGTGGTCTTCATGTCGACGTAGAAGTAACGCCCGTAGTCACGGTGTGCATCGGCAAAGAAACCGAAGTAGCGGTCGGCCAGCGGCGCGCGCTCGTCGGTCAGGTTCTTCACGCCGAGACGCACACGGTTCTCGGTTTCACCGTAAGAGAAGCGGTAATCCACAGTAGCGTCGTAAGTGGTCATGGACGGAATGATATAGCGGGTTCCGTCATCCAGGGTCAGGGAGCTCTGGTAGAACTCACCAATCTGGAAGCCACTCAGGGAAGCGCCCCAGTTGTCGTAGTTCCAGCGCACTGACGCGGAGTGACGCTCACTCTGGTTGCCGTCCATACCCACCAGGTCAGCAAATCCGGTTACCGGGAAGTTTGCCGGAATCTGGCCGCTCTTTTGTGCATCCACCAGCAGGGCTGCATCACCACCGGCTTCCTGCTCGAAGGTATCGATATAGGAAGCGTTGTACTTGAAGCCGAAGCTACCGAAGTCGGTATCCACATCGTAGTAGATCGCTAGGTCGTGGCCTTTCACCGTACGGGTATCGAGGTTCGCATAGCGGTCGTCGACGAAGGCGATATCACCAGCCGGGCAGATGCCTGCCGCTTCATAGATTGCCGCTGCATCGGCACTGGCCGGGTCGCGATTGATCGCGCTGTTGCCGATGCCGGCACAGTTGGCGGTACCCGCCTGCAGGCGATAATACAGGTCCAGCAGGGTGTGGTTTTCCTCACCGAACAGACCGATGGTGTCTTCCTTCTCGATGGACCAGTAATCCAGGGTCACGGTCAGGCCGTCAACCGGGGTGAAAGCAAAACCGATGGAAGTGTTTTCGGAAGTTTCCGGCTCAAGATCCTGGCTGCCCTGCGCGATGCGCTGGATGGAGTTACGACAGTCGATCACGTCCTGACCCGGGTCACCACCGTTCTCTGCAGCGTAAACACAGGCCCAGTCGGTGCGGGTATTGTTACGCGCAACGATTTCCTCGTTGATGGTTACCAGGTTCGGTGCACGGAATGCCTCGGACCAGGAACCACGCAGCAGCAGCTGCTCTACCGGGCGCCAGCCGAAGGCCACCTTACCTACGGTAGTGTCACCTACATCGGACAGGTCTTCGTAACGCAGCGCCAGCTGCAGGTCGAAGTTTTCAAATACCGGGATCTGCACTTCGCCGAACAGGGAGGTCACGCTGCGGTCGCCGCTGCTGTCCGGAGTCGGGCTGGAGTTGACCACGTCGGATACGTAGGGATAGGTATCGCCGTCACCATCGGTGAACGTGATGGTGCCGTCGAGACGCGGATCACGATCATCGATAAAGGATTCTTCGCGGTACTCAAAACCGGCCAGCGCCGCGACGGTGCCCGCCGGCAGCTCGAACAGGTCCGCGTTGGAGAGCTTGATATCGAAACTCTTCAACTCGGTTTCATTCTTGCGCGTGACGTCGATCAGGGCGCGCTCGATATTGCTGTTGACGCCGCCGCTGAACGGGTTGTAGGCCGCTTCGGTGGTGTCGTTCAGCGCTTCCTGCATCAGGGTATTGGAAACACGGTTACGGGTTACGTCCTTCTTGGTGGCCTTGGACCACAGCAGTGCTGTATCCCAGTCCCACTCACCCCAGGTGCCACGGAAGCCCTGCAGCAGGCGGTAGGTCTTGCCATCGTTGTCGACGATACGCGGCAGCTCTGCGAAACGATAGTTATCGATCAGCAGGTCAACGCCCAGCGGATTGTAGAAGTTGTCCGCTGCAACGGTCAGCTTGGAAGTAGAGAAAGAAGCTGACGGGTGACGGAACATGTTGGTTTCGGAAGCGTAGTAGCCGATTTCAGAGAAGCTCTCGATACCGTTGCCGAAATCATGGTTCACGAATACAAACAGGTTGGTACGCTCCAGCTCGGAGGACAGATCCCGGAATTCGTTCAGGTTGTAACGGTAGGTGCCCTGGCCGTCCACCGCGCCACAGACGTTTTCGGTCAGTTCATACTGGCAGCGCTCGTCACCCACCGGGTAGGTTTCGAACTCACCGCGGCTGTCGGTGATGCCGTCAATACGGCCGGACATATCGAACTGGCCGTACAGGGAGTTGGCGCTGTTATTGCGAAACGCTGTGGATTCATACCACGGGGAATCTTCCGGCACACGATCGCGGAAATCTGCATCCGCCCAACGCTCGTCTTCAGACGCGGAGATACGGCCGCGCGAATAGTAGTTGAAGTAGGAGCTGATGTTGGTCTGGCCTTCATTGAAGGTCTCGCCCCACTCCATGGTCAGGGTCTTGTCATCGCGGGACAGGTCTTCGAAAGAGGTGTATTTACCGCGAATGCTGAAACCGTCAAAGTCGGTTCTCAGGACATTGTTCACAACACCCGCAACGGCGTCTGCACCGTAGATTGCAGATGCGCCATCACGCAGGATTTCCACGCGCTCCAAGCCGGAGGTCGGGATTGCATTGGAGTTGACGCTATTCACCGGTACAAAGCTACCGCCAACTTCCTCGGTCTGGTAGCTTGCCATATTGACAAGGCGACGGCCGTTCAGCAGCACCAGGGTGTTACCGGTGCCCAGGTTGCGCAAGTTGAACGCACCCACGTCACCACGCGCGGCGTTTACACCACCGCTGATGTTTTCCGCTTCATTGAAGAAGTTCTGCCCGCTCTCCGGGATCATCGCCATCAACTCGTCACCGGAGTCAATGCCCATTCCCGCGATATCATCTGAAGAAATTACAGAAACAGCCAGAGCGTCACTGATGTCTGCACCCTTGATCTGGGTACCTACAACGGTAACTTCTTCCACCGCCTGCTCTTCAACTTTGGACTTGCTGTCCACCTCGTCCTGAACCGCCAGAGCCAGTGGGCTCAGCAGCATGCCGGACAACAGCAGGAGTTTTTGCTGATTGCGTACCGCCCGTCGGATTGACATGGTCATCATCGTTTCCCTTTCTATTTCTATTTCTATTTATATTTCATGACTACTGGGAAAGAAGACGGTTCAGGCGGGAAAACCCCCTAAAGAAAATTGAAAATTCATTCAAATCCGAACAAAAAGTGATCGGCTTGTGTGTTTTCCGTGCTGCCCGATTCAATTACCGGAACCGGGGAGAGCCAGGCAAAAGAAAAGCCGGCCACGATCAGCAGGATTGCCGCCGCAGACTGCCACCAGGAATGCTTGCTCACTTTTTGGACAGGGGCCGTATCCGGGGTGGGGAAGATCAGCACCTTGGACTCGTGTATCTGTGCGCGCCTGTCCGATAGCGTCGCCACCCTGGCCCATACCAGAGACAGTTCCTCGTAGGCCCAGCGATTTGTCGGGTCCGCATCCAGCCAGAGGGAAAACCGGCTCCGCATCTCTGCAGAAACATCATCCCCGTCCAGGCGTGCAATCCACCCCGATGCTTCTGCCTGCGTCTCCTCGGGGATGCCGTAGCAGATCCACTCATCCAGCGACATGATCCGCCTCCCCGGCCGGGCAGTGATCCACAACTGCAGCAGGCCGGATGAAATATTCACGACACAGGCGCATGCCACGGGCAATATGATTCTCTACCGTCTTTACAGAGATACCCATACGCTCTGAAATCTCCCGGTGCGACATGCCCTCGATCTTGCGGAACACGAATACCTGGCGACAGGCGGGAGGCAGGCTGTTGATGGCTGCGAGCAGGGACTGTTTATCCTGCTCACTGCAAACTTCGTGCTCAGTATTTGGCCGCTGCTGCAGGTTTTCCGCTGCCATCTCCACGGCCGAGGCGTGTTCATGCACGACACGCTGGTGCCGCAGGCGGCTGATGGCCAGGTTGCGGGCGACGCGAAAGATATAGGGCCGGATTTCGATTTCAGGGCTTTTCTGCAATGCCATAAACAGGCGCAGGTACGCCTCCTGCACCACTTCCTCAGCTTCCGGCATGGGTAGCATACGGGCAAGGGCAGCGAGCAACTGGGTACGGGTTTCCCGTACCGTTCTGGCCAGTCGAACATCTATATCCGTCTGTTTTTTACTCAAAATGATCAGCCCTGCAGCACAACCAGATGATTTATTGCGATTTATTCTGTACGGCAGGATATAACTGATTGCGGTTCTCTGGCCAGCCTGTTCAGTCGCCCCCCGCCAAAACGGCGCGGATGGTTTTGATCATGGCTATTCCTTCTTCATTATCCCCATGCACGCACAGGCAGTCGGCTAACAGCGCAATCTCCTCTCCCGTATCGCTTGTCACGCTGCCATTAGCCAGGTGGCGGACCTGCTTGAGGATGTCCGCCTCGGAAGACAGAACGGCACCCGGCTCGGACCGGGGCATCAGGCGGCAATCTGCGGTGTAGCGGCGGTCGGCAAAGGCCTCGAACAGCAGCTTTACACCGTACTCCGCCGCCAGGGATTCATGCTGCACCCGGTCTGCCGTTGCCAGTATCATCAGAGGCAGGTCACCGCCGGCTTGCGCTATTGCGGTCATCAGTGCACGCATCACGACGATGTCTTTCATCATATCGTTGTAGAGCGCACCGTGGGGCTTTACATAGGACAGCTTGCCGCCCTCCGCCCGGCAGATCTCCCGCAGGGCACCAATCTGATACAGGGTGAAGGCCGTGATTTCGCCACTGCTGCATTCCATCGAACGCCTGCCAAAACCTGCCAGGTCGGGATAGGAGGGGTGCGCTCCCACCTGCACCCCGTGCTGCAGGGCCAGTCGCACTGTGGCGCGCATTGTGAGCGGGTCGCCGGCATGATAACCGCAGGCCACATTGGCCATATCGATATACGGCATCACCTGCTGCTCGTCGCAGATGGACCAGCGCCCGAACCCCTCGCCCAGATCACAGTTGAGCTTCATTCATCTCCCCCTGCCGGTCAGAAACTGGAGGTTACTGTACCGGTACATCCCAGTACTCGGTCTTGTTGGGTTCATCCACCAGCGTGAAGTGCCACCATTCCTGCGCATAATTCTTGAAACCGGCGGCCTGCATCGCTGCCAGTAACTTCATCCGGTTTTCTGCAGCCTCTGCCGGAATAGCCGCAAAGGCCGTGGCCGAAGCCGGGTCGAAGAAATCCCAGGGGGTCCCCATATCCAGTACTTTGGCATCACCACCTGCATGCTTCGCAACAAGCGTCAGGTCCACCGTACTGCCACGGGAGTGGCCGCTGCGATCGGCAATATAACCACGCTCAATCAGCTGCATACGTTCCTCGGCCGGAAAATAAACCGCTTTCATCGCATCGCTGCCGTTCCCAACCCAGTCGACAAACGCATCGACCGCTTGCTGCGGGCGGAAGCAATCGTAGACGCGCAAACCGTAACCCTGCCCTTCGAGCGAGGCCTGTACCCGCGCCAGCGCCTCCGTAGCAGGTTTGGTCAACAGGCAGGTGTTGGCCAGATAACCCGGCACTGGCGCGCCGGTAAAATTATCCCGTCCCAGATAGCGCATTTCGATTTCCACACCGGGCGCGATATCCGCGAGTGACACCAACGCTGCACCAGGTTTTACCGCTGCACCTTTTTCCACTGCACCTTTTTCCGCTGCACTGGCAGACTGCTCACCGCGCTCACCGGCACCATTCGGCGCACCGCAACCCGCTGCGACGACAGGCAGTGCGAACAATAAATCTCGAATAAATTTTCTCATGGAACTTTCTGCTTTATTTCCCATTAAAACCATTTTCATGAAACTGACTGCTGTCACGGCTCATGAAAAGTTCCCGCTGCTGTAGCAGCAGTGCCTGCGACTCCTCGAGGGTGCCGGGCTCGAACGTAATTTCAGTACCGGGGACCGCCTGCGCCAGCCAGTCCAGATCCACGGTATACACGTGCCCGATTTTCGGGTAACCGCCGATGGTCTGGCGATCCTGCATCAATACGATCGGTTGTCCGCCCGCCGGTACCTGAACCACGCCAAGGGCAACGCCCTCGGAAGTCATGTTTGCAGGAGGCGCCTCCAGCGCCTCTCCATCGAGACGCACCCCCATGCGATCAGACTGCGGCGAGACTTGAAAAACCTGGCGGAACAATTGCCTGCGCGCCTCCGCCGTAAATTGCAGGTACTGGTTCGACGGCACCAGCCTCAGCACCAGCGCTTTGCCATAGCGGCGCTGTTGCGCCGCGGGGACGGCACCATGTTTACCGTCGCGGCCGGTAATATCATACGCGGGAACCGCAAGCACATCTCCGCTGCGCAACGGTACGCCATTGAGGCCGCCAAGGCCCTCACCTACCGTCGTCGCGCGGCTACCCCAGACCGGATCTGACAAGATACCCCCCGCAATGGCCAGATATGCGCGGATGCCGTTCCTGGCAGGCCCGCATTCAAGCAGGCTGCCCGCAGGCACCCTGGTTGCCGACCAGTTGGCGAGCGGGCGTCCATTCAATTGCCAGCCGCAATCGGCCCCGCAGACCGCGATCGCCGTGGCCCGGTCAAACCGCAACGCAAGGTTACCGAGGCACACTTCGAGCAGTGCGGCATCTCCCGGGTTGCCAAGCAGTGCGTTCGCCCAGCCTGCCGCATGGTGGTCTGCCGAGCCACCGACGCTGATCCCGAGGTGTTGCCGTCCGGCTCTGCCACTGTCCTGTATCAGGGCCATGGGGCCTGTACGTTCAACAGTAACTGCTGCGAGTGATTCCGGTTTATCCATCGAGCCGTCCGCCGAGCTCGAGGTAACGCTCGCGATCGACAGGCTCAAACCTGACCCTGTCGCCCACCCGCAGGTAAATTGACGGCGGGTTACAGGTACGGTCAAAAAGCGCCACGGGGCAGAGGCCGATCAGGTTCCATCCACCGGGACTCTGTAACGGGTATACAGCAGTCTGGGCTTCCGCCAGCGCAACCGAGCCGGCCGGAACTGCGGGCCGGGGGCTATCCAGCCGCGGCGTGCGAATTTTGGCGGGCACCATGCCCATAAAACCGAACCCCGGCCTGAATCCCAGCGCATAGACCCGATAGGTGGCCGCGCTATGCAAGCTGATAACATCGTCGACAGAGCAGTTATTATGGGCAGCCACCCGCTCAAGGTCCGGGCCGCTTTCAGCAGAATAATAGACGGGTAATACCAGCTCACGGCCAGACGTCAATGTCCCGCTCTCTGCGTGCAAACTGGCGATCACCTCCCGAACCAATTTACAGAGGCTGGTGTAATCAATGATGCTGAGGTCGTAATAGATGGCGACAGAGGTATAGGAAGGCACCAGGTCGGTTACACCGGCCACCGAGCGTTGCCGCAATGCCTCGCAGAACTGCAATACGCGGCCCAGCGCCTGTTCGCCGGGCGACTCCGCAAGATACACGGTCAGGGCCTCATCTCCCGAGGGTATGATTTCAGGCTGCACTTCTGCCAGCTCCATTGCACGCGCTTTCGTTTAACGCCTATCGTGAACGCCACACTATAAATTGCAACCGGAGATCCATCTGCCAGCCCGCCTACCCGATCAGCAGGCAAAAAAATGCCGGGCAATGCCCGGCGAGCGGTGAAGTTCGGGAACTTCTTACACAACGGTCGGAATGGATAATTCCGGTGGCAAGGATGCTACCTCCGGCCGTATTTCGGAAAATACCCACTATCGGCCGGACCGATAATCCGAACCCAATTCTCCTGCCAAACATTGTCGCAAGCCGATTTGCACAAAAAAGACGCACAGCTTCTATCTGTTTGACCGATATGCACCTTCACTTTCACCTCACTAGTGTTTATTTTATGAACCTATGGTAGGTAGAGCCGCTGTGTCTCAGCATGGAGCATAGAGCACGATGAAATCCCGCATGTTTGTCGCCCCCGAGCAACTCGAAGCCTTCGAGTTCGCCGCACGCACAGGCTCCTTTTCGGCCGCTGCACGGCACCTGGGCAAAGCCCAGTCCACCATCTCCGGGCTGATCAGTAATATGGAAATTGATACCGGGCTGGTGCTGTTCGACCGCTCCAGGCGCGAACCGGTCCTCACTGCCGCCGGGGAAAGCTTGCTGCAAGACGTGCGCGCACTCCTGAACTCCTATTCCCGCTTCGAGGCCAAGAGTGAAAGCCTGACTTCTGGCGTGGAGGAGTCGCTGACGCTTGCCGTGGATGAGGCCGCGATTTCGTTCGATCACCTGACGGCCTGCCTGCTGCCCTTCCGGCGGCAGTTCAGCACCGTTTCCGTGAATCTTCTGCACGCCACCGGCGAACAGGCCGAGAACATGATCAGGAGCCGCGAGGCCGATATCGGCATTATTCTCAGCCAGAGCGATTACCCGGATGAATTCGATTTCCGCGGCGCGGGCCAGTGCAGCTCCCGTCTGATCACCGGCGCGAACCACCCGCTTGCCAAGCTCGGTAAAGTCACCATCGACGACCTGCGAGATCACCTGCATCTGCGCACCAGCTCAGAGGCGGAAAGAAACAAACTCCCGGAAAGTGACCTGAGTGACCGCCGCTGGTATGTGGAAAACCACACGCTGCTGATCGAGCTGGTAGCCATGGGACTGGGCTGGGCCTTTGCGCCGAGCCATATCGCACAGCCACATATCGCTTCGGGCAAGGTGGTTGAGCTGCCGTCAGAATTCCAGCTCACGCCCTTCCCTTACTGCACGGACCTGATCTGGTCGCGCCGCAAGGTGCTGGGGCCCGCAGGCCAGATGCTGCTGGAGCAACTGTCCGACATACTCGCGGAAAATTCGACCGCCGCTTAATCGGCCTCCAGCCACTCCGGCAGGTCGATACTCCGATCAAATACCTCCGCGAAGCCGACCAGGGCGCGCTGGGCCAGCGTGAGTTCCCTGCGCCGGTCCAGTACGTGCCGGGCAAGGTCCGGCCGATCCGTGATAATGCCGTCCACCCCGCGGCTGATCATCGCCGACATCTCTACGTCGTCATTGATTGTCCACACCACCAGTCG
The DNA here is from genome assembly GCF_030270605.1 of Biformimicrobium ophioploci. GTDB lineage: Bacteria > Pseudomonadota > Gammaproteobacteria > Pseudomonadales > Cellvibrionaceae > Biformimicrobium > Biformimicrobium ophioploci. The sequence continues at coordinate 450,753 of NZ_BSYJ01000002.1, read as the reverse complement.
CTTGCCACGTTTCTGCGCTGCCTTCACCAAGCCGCGGGTTGCCATTACCCGGTTGACCAAAAAGAAATCGACATCCATATCCAGCATCCGCCCCAGCTTGACCGATGTCAGCAGGCCAAGCTGATATCCATCGTCCAGCGCCCGAACCGCGGCAAGTCCGCGCGGATTGAGGGAGATGATGTGGGCGCTGTCCTGCATGCCGGTACCGTCCAGCAACGCCAGTACTCCCTGCTCAAAGCCCTGCTCGTGGCCGTAATACTTCAGCTCCACGAACAACTGCGCCCTGCCCTTCACCGCATCCAGAACCTGCTGCAGCGTCGGAATCCGCTCCCCGGCATAGCTTATGCCTTTCCAGGCCCCCACATCAAAACGGGCAAGGTCATCCGCGGTAAGGTCCCTGACCTGGGTATCGGCACCCGAAACTTTCTTTAAATCCCGGTCATGGATCACCAGGATTTCACCGGAGAGCGTCTGCTGCACATCGATTTCAATGGTATCGGCACCCTGCTGCAGTGCCAGCTCGATGGCCGCAAGGGTGTTTTCCGGAGCGTCGTAGGAGGCACCCCGATGCGCAATGATCCCAACCCGGTCTTCAGGCTTGAGATTGCCAAACAACTCTGCTGAGATGGCGCTCGCGAACCCGAGCGCAACCAGCAAACCGGCGAAAATATGTATCCCGGTAAAACGCCGCCTCGGGAAAATCCGGCTCAGCAATACCCTGGTGAAATTCGTTGCCGGCTTGGTATTGATCGCTTTGGGCTGGCCATAGTGACGAATGCGAAACTGCATATAGAGGCGCGCAATCAAAAGGCAGTAGCTCGCGGTCACCACAAACGATGCCGACCAGTTGATCAGCGCACCGAGTATCATCAACAGTACCAACGCGGCACTGGCAGTCCAGGACTCACTACCCGACAGGAAAAATACCGAGGTACCCCAATGTACCAGCACCCCGAAAAGGCCGTAGGACAGCAGATAGACGAGCACGGCAAAGGCCAGCCAGGCCAGCAGGAAAGCGGTGATTTCAATGCGGTAGCCACGGGTCAGTGTTTCACTGTGGGCCAGTGCAGCGGCTGGCTTCTTGCCGCGGAACGTCACCAGTGGCAACGCAAAGATCCAGCTGATCAGCAGGCCCCAGAGTTTCCAGAGTAATACCACGGTAAACAGGACGATCAGCCCGAGTGCCCACCAGAATTCAGGTGGCCGCTCGGAGAGGTAGTAATTGATGTCGTACTGGTCCAGCAGCAGGTAAACCGTGGCCGCGCACAATAGCAGATAGGGCACAACCCGTAGCCCCACCCTGAAAACCACGACACCGACATACCGGACAACACCCCAAAAATGGTGATTAACAAAAGTCAGCGCGAGGATATAGTTACTGCGATGGTTGTGCGCTGCGCGGTAGCCAATCCAGATCAGGGCGAGATTGCGCAGGGAAAAGATTGCCACACCCAGCGTGATGACGGCGACCAGCACGACAGCACCGAGCGGGTTCAGGGCAAACAGCAGGATATCTTCATCCGTCAACGCCGGGTTACCCAGCAGCCAGAGTACCAGGTTCAGCAGGAGCGCACCGACCGGAACCAGCAAGATTGCTGCGATCAGCTCATAAAGCAGGTGTGTCTTGAGTAATTGTTGCCAGCTTACCCTGAAGTCATGCGCCAGGGCCGCTGCCATATTTCGATAAGCTTTCACATGAGAACTTTTATATGAGCACTTTTATATGAGAACTTTTACATAAGCACTCTCATGTTTAAAGAAACCTGTCAATAAAAAAGCTGAACCTAGCCGGCAGACTCAAGATAGTGCACGCTGAACAGCCTGTCCGGGTCCAGCCAACTCTGCGCGAGCGTCAACCCTGCTGTACCAGCCAGTTCGGCAAAGTCTTTCACAGTGTACTTGTAGGAGTTCTCTGTGTGAATCGTCTCACCGGATGCAAACGCGATATCCTCACCGCCACAACGTACGGATTGGGCCTGTTCGCTCACCAGGTGCATCTCGATACGCCGATGATCCCGGTTGTAGAAGGCACGATGACTGAACTGCGCTTCGTCAAACTCCGCATCCAACAGCTGGTTCACATGATTGAGTACATTCAGGTTGAAGCGGGCCGTCACACCGGCCCCATCGTTATAGGCAGCATTCAGGCGCGCTTCAGATTTGTGCAGGTCGACACCGATCAGCAGCCCACCCTCATCGCCAATCAGTTTCCTCACCCGACACAGGAATTTGCGGGCGCTCTCTGGCTCCAGGTTGCCAATAGTGGAACCGGGGTAAAAAACCACGCGCTTGCCTGCCGGGAGCGCCTCCTCGCAGGGCCAGCCATCATTGAAATCCGCACACACCGCATGCACCTTCAGCCAGGGATATTCGTTGCCCAGCCGCGTCGCGGCCTCCTCGAGAAAACCTGCAGAGATATCCAGCGGCGCATAGGCCGCAGGCTGCAATGTATCAAGCAATAGCCGGGCCTTTTCACAGTTGCCGCTACCCGGCTCCATCAATACACAACCGTGACCGCAGCGCGCGCTGATTTCCTGGCGGTTTTCCTGCAGGATGCGAATTTCGGTCCGTGTTGGATAATATTCGGGCAGCCGGGTGATCTGCTCGAATAAGGCTGATCCGGCTTTATTGTAAAACCACTTGGGATTGATGGTTTTACGCTTCCCCTGCAGCCCCTGCAGAATCTCACTACGACTGTCGCCGACAGAAGGATGCAGATTGTGGAAATGTACATTCACAGGCGCTTGCACTCGCTTGTCCATAGATAATTTTTCCTTGACCGTCATTGCGGGTCCCGGGCCAGGCGAATGCCGCTGAATTGCCATCGGTCCTGAGGGTAAAAGAAGTTGCGGTAGCTCGGGCGCAAGTGGCCCGCGGTGGAAACACAGGAACCACCGCGTAATACCCACTGGTTACTCATGAATTTTCCGTTGTATTCGCCGATTGCGCCGGCTGAAGCCGTGTAACCCGGGTAAGGGCTGTACGCACTGCGTGTCCATTGCCAGCAGGCATCGTAGAGCTGCTGCAGTTCGCCGCACTGCCCTGCCACACCCGGGTGATAATGCCCGGTCCCGACGCCGTCCGAAGGCGGTGCGGCTTTGCTGGCTGCCAGCTCCCATTCCTGCTCCGTGGGTAGGCGAGCCCCGGCCCAGCGGGCAAAAGCGTCCGCCTCGTAGCCACTGACATGACACACAGGCAAGTCATCCCGCCGCGCTACTGCGCCATACAGCGTGTATTCCAGCGCGACACCATCACGCTCAAGCCAATACTGTGGGGCCGTCCAACCGGACGCCTGGACGGTTGCCCAGCCGTCTGCCAGCCAGAGTTCAGGGCGACGGTAGCCTCCGTCTTCAATGAACTGTGCATATTCGCCGTTGGTCACCAGCCGACCAGACAACTCGAATGGCTCCAGCCAGGACCGGTGCCGCGGCAGCTCGTTGTCAAAACAGAACCCTTCACCGCGATAACCGATCCCGCTCAGGCCGCCCTCATAACCTAGCCAGCACGGGGCTCCGGCAATGCCTGCCACTCCCATCTCACCCCTGATGTATGCCGGCAACAAGGGATTAACGGCGAGTGAGTATTTCAGGTCGGTAAAGAATAATTCCTGATGCTGGCGCTCATGCTCGATGCCCAGCTTCACACGTTCCAGGATCTCATCGCGCTCGGGATGGGTATCGTCCGCCAGCAACCCCTCCATCGCGGTATCCACCTGGCGTCGATAATCCCCGACTTCCTCAACGGTGGGGCGCGACAAAAGCCCCCGCTGCGGCCGCGGAAACTGCTCGCCCACGCCGTTGTAGTAGGAATTGAACAGCACCTCGTAAGCGGGTTCGGGCGATACATAGCCAGGAGAGAAAGGCTTCAACAGGAAGGTTTCGAAGAACCAGGTTGTGTGGGCCAGGTGCCATTTGGGCGGGCTAGTGAAAGCTTCGGCCTGCAGGCCGTAGTCTTCCAGTGCGAGCGGCTCGCAACAGGACAGCGAAAGCGCGCGGGTCTGACGATACTGTGCGAGTAGCGCCTCAATCATGCCGGCGCCCCCCGATTACCGCGCCGCCAACCCAGCAGCGCCCATCGCGCGATTCACTCAGTAACAGGCCGCCCTCCACCGAGCACTGTCGCGCACGCAGCGCCGGTCCCAATCCCCGCTGGCGCCAGTATGTGGACAGGAGACGCATAGCGGAGCCCGTGGCTGCGTCTTCCGGAACACCATATTGGGGAGCAAAATAGCGGCAAAGCACGTCCGCGTGTGTATCTGCAGCACCCGCGGGTGTTTCTTCTTCACAAGTCAGCACCAGCGCGCGCTGTGTGTGTCTCCCCAGCGCAATGCCGGGCGCGGGTATCGCGGCGAGATCCGTACCCCGCTCCAGCTCCACCACCAGGTACCCGGTGTCATAGCCCGCCAACGCACATGCGTCGACATCCACTGCGAGCAGTGTTTCGAGCCAGGAAGGCACACAGACGGGTTCCAGAGTGAGCTCGGGCAGGCTGATCCAGATTCGGTCACCGTGCAATTCGCAGGGCACCTGCTGCGAGCCGTTGAGCAAGGTGCCAGCCTGGCCCCAGACGTCAATCCACAAGGCAGCACAGCTCAACAGCCCGTGGCCACAGCACTGGATGGGGTCACTGGCGGGTGTAAAGCAGGCCACAGCTGCCTCACAAGCCCCGGTCGACCAGGTGAAACAGCGGGTTTCAGGTGATAAGGATTCAGGGCCTTTCGAGAAAAGTTCAGGCGGCGCGCACTCGGCCACGCTGACGCGACAGGGATTACCCCTCAATGAGCCGCTCGCAAATGCGCGCAGGTACCAGGTATCGCTTGATAAAAGGATCGGCCCGCCCCCGGATCGTTACACTATTCCGGTTACCTTCAGTCCTGGCGTCTCCGCCTTATCAGGGTTCTACCCGCCTGAGACGCGCTTCAAACCGCAACTTTCCGTCGCGATGCAGGATATAGCGCAAACCGCCACCATCCTGGTCCAGCTGAATCGTCCAGACATTACCCTTGGCCGCAGGAATCAGCTGCGCGGTAAAATCGTCCGCCATAAACCGCTGCTGAAAAGCCGTGCCGTCCTTACTGGCCCAACCGCCATAGTTGGTAATTTCATCCGGGCTGCCGTCTTTCTTGCGATGGTCGTGCTTGAGCAGCAGGCCGGTTTCCTGGACTGAAATGATCCATGTCCTGGAATGATCACTGCCGACATGAAACGGGATCTGTATCTGGTCATCCCGACACACACTGAGCACAGCCTCCAGGCGCCGGCCGAAAAAACCGTCGTCCGGATTCTTCGGAAATACCGATTCGCCGCGGAAAGTCGCGCCGCATAACTGGCGCAGGTTCGCATAAAACGCTTTCTGCTCGTCCGTCATCCCCTGCGCGCCAGCAAGAGGGGAAGCCACCAATATAAGTCCGCCCAGGGCGGCAAACACCAGGCCTGAAAGAGTGCGTTGCATGGTACAGAACTCCGGCAATGATTTTCCCGCCGTACCCTCTTCAGATTTGCGGAAAATTGGAACAGGATCTTTTAAAAATAGGTGCGTCCCACCGTATTCGCAACGACCGCGGCGGCAGGCTACCCGGCATTACCGGCAGGTCGAAAAACGCCTGCCAAGGACATTACCTCGGACGCCTGTTTCAAATAAATGGCATCTGCTGCCTGTTTCCTGTACAGTGCACACCCTGAAGCAATCCTTCAGCCCCTACCCGCATGCTCCTGTCTCCTGATTTGTGATGTCACTGCGGAAACCCATGCCGTAACCGCATCTGACCAAGCAGTTACCCACAATTGAGAGACTATTGAATGAGTTTTGAAGCACTCGGCCTGTCTGCGCCGATCCTTAAGGCCGTGGCAGCACAAGGCTACGAGACACCTTCTCCGATCCAGGCCAAATCCATCGCACCGGTCATCGCCGGTCGCGACCTGATGGCCGCAGCCCAGACCGGTACCGGTAAAACCGCCGGCTTTACCCTGCCGATCCTGGAGAAGCTTTCGAATGCGAAACCAGTTGGTGCCCGCCAGGCCCGCGTACTGGTGCTGACCCCCACCCGCGAACTGGCCGCCCAGGTTGGTGAGAGCGTGCAGACCTACAGCCGCTATATGAAGCGGATTAAATCCACGGTTGTGTTTGGGGGAGTCAAGATCAACCCGCAGATCGCACACCTGCGTGGTGGGGTGGACGTGCTCGTAGCAACCCCGGGCCGCCTGCTCGACCTCTACAACCAGGGCGCCGTGAAATTCGACGAGCTGGAAATCCTGGTGCTGGACGAAGCAGACCGCATGCTGGATATGGGCTTTATCCACGACATCAAGAAAATCCTGCGCATCCTGCCCAAGCAGCGCCAGAACCTGCTGTTTTCTGCGACCTTCTCGGACGAGATCCGCGCACTGGCCAAGGGGCTGGTCAATGACCCGCTCGAAATCTCGGTAACCCCGCGCAACTCGACAGCCAAGACAGTCAAGCAGTGGATCTGCCCGGTGGACAAATCGCGCAAGCCGCATCTGCTGTGCAACCTGATCCACGAACACCAGTGGCACCAGGTACTGGTCTTCACCCGTACCAAGCACGGTGCCAACCGCCTCACCAAGCAGCTGGAAGCGGATGGTATCCGCGCGGCAGCCATTCACGGCAACAAGAGCCAGAATGCGCGCACCAAGGCGCTGGCGGAATTCAAGAGTGGCAAGATCGGTGTGCTGGTGGCCACGGATATCGCCGCACGCGGCATCGACATCGACCAGCTGCCACAGGTGGTCAACTTCGACCTGCCGAATGTGCCGGAAGATTATGTGCACCGCATCGGCCGCACCGGCCGCGCAGGCGCCGATGGCCAGGCGGTTTCACTGGTCAGTGCAGACGAGATCAAGCAGCTGGCCGCGATCGAGCGGCTGATCAACCAGCAGCTGACGCGGAAAGAAATCGAGGGTTTTGAACCGGATCACGCACTGCCGGAATCCCGCGGTCAGCGTGGTAATCCGCAGCGCAAGCCGCAACAGAATCGCGGTAACGGCAATAGAAATGAAAACCGTAATAGCGAAGGCCGCAATGGCAACGGCGGTAAAAGCGCGGGTAACGGCCAGCAGCGCCGTGGCACATCCCAGGCCCGTGGTGCCCAGTCCGGCAATGACCGCAATGACCCGAATGGCAATCGCGCCGGGCAACGTCGCCGCCGTCCCAGCGGTAACCGTAGCAGACAGCCTGCCTAACCAGCTTCCCGCCTGATTGTACACGCTGCCTGCGGGCAGCTTATCCAGCAGGTGCCTCGGCAGAGGCACCTGCTGCCCTGCCCCGGTTTATCCACCAGCCAAACAGGCCTCCCGTGGCAAACATCAGCAAGCTGTAAGTTACCGCAGGTATCGTCATCACGCTGCTGCTCAGCAGGGTACCGGTCACAAACAAAGCGAGGGTTCCGTTCTGGACGCCCCCTTCAATCGCGACTGTAATCGCCTGCCTGCGCGAGAGCCGCATGCGCTGCGCGATAAAATAGCCGGCCAATAAAGTAACTACATTCAGAGCGAGCGTTGCCGCACCGGTCTGTACGAAGAAGCCGGCCATATTGTCTTTATTCTTCAACACAATTCCGGCAATGATCACAAACAGAATCACCACCGAGTAGATTTTCACCGGGCGCTCGGCGCGCGCAGCGAAACCCGGCCATTTCCAGCGTATGAGCATACCGACGATCACCGGCACAATCGTGATGGCCAGCAACTGCACGATGGTCTGCCCCACCGGGATGGCAAACTGCTGGGACTGGTCCATGAGCATGGTCATCGCCAGCGCCGTCAACAGCGGCACGCTGAAGGGCGCCACCACGCTGACAATTGCCGTAAGCGTGATGGAGAGCGCGACATCGCCGCGCGACAGGTAACTCAACATATTCGAGGTGGCACCGCCCGGGCAAAATGCGAGGATCATCAGCCCCACGCCCAGCTCGCCCGGAAGCCCGAACAGGAACACCAGTGCCAGCGCCACCGCGGGCAATACCAGCATCTGGCAGAACACACCCACCGCAACGGCGCGCGGCTCCCTGAGGATGCGTGCGAAATCATCCCGGACCAGGGACAGACCCATGCCGAGCATGATAATGATCAGTGAGATCGGGAGTACCACTTTGGTCAGGAAACCGGCTTCCATAAGTCTTCTCGTTATTCTCAGTCGCTGCCAGGCAGCGTTCTCGGCCTCATATAATTGCCCAGTTTATGCCCTTTCGTGGAAGACTGCCCGGGATATATGCCTGCCCTCCGTAGAAGCGGTGATGGCGCACACTATCGACATGACGTAACGAATCTTTATTTGCCACAAGATCGAAATACGGTAGCGTTGTCTCCATGACAAAAAGGAGATTCCCATGAAATCCAGGATTCTGACCGCAACTCTGGCGGCCACTCTGGTAGCCTGCGGGCAGCCACAAGAGAGCACTACAGCCAAGATTCCCTCCCCTCCTGTAGCCAAGAAAGTACCACACGAGATGGAGATCCACGGGCACAAGCGCGTGGATGACTATTACTGGATGCGCGACGACAAGCGTGCAGACCCTGAAGTCCTCGCACACCTCGCGGCAGAAAACATATATAAGGAAGCCATGCTCGGCCACACTAACGGCCTTCAGGAAGCCTTGTACGAAGAAATGGTTGGCCGCCTGAAGAAGGATGACACTACGGTCCCCGTATTGAAAAACGATTACTGGTACCAGTCCCGCTATATCCCCGGGGGCGAGTACCCCGTAATTGCCCGTACGGCAGACAAGCAAGGCGCCACCGAGGAAATCCTGCTGGATGTCAATCAGATGGCAGAAGGAAAGGATTACTACAACGTTGGTAACTATGAAGTCTCAACGGACAACCGGATTCTGGCCTACGCGGAAGACGAAGTGAGCCGTCGCCTTTACACAATCCGGTTCAAGGACCTGGAAACCGGGCAACTGTTGGAAGACGAAATCACCAATGCGGAGCCATACATTGTATGGGCGAACGACAACAAAACTCTTTTCTATATCGCGAAAGACCCACAAACTCTGCTCGGCTATAAGGTGATGCGTCACAAGCTAGGCACACCCCAGGCGCAGGATACCCTCGCATACGAGGAAAAAGACAATACCTACTACACCGGCATCGGAAAGTCCCGGGACGAATCCACCCTGTTTATCTACCACGCCTCCACGACCACCAAAGGGCAGTCCGCACTAGCGGCTGACACACCGGATGGTCAATTCGAGAAAATACTGCCACTGGAAGCGGGCCACGAATATCAGGCCGCACTCCTTGGTGACTATTATTACTTCCTTACCAACCTCGACGCGATCAACTTCAGGCTGATCAGGGCACCCAAAAACAACCCGGAGGACCGGAGCCAGTGGCAGGAAGTGATACCTCACCGGGAGTCGGTGTTACTCAACAGCTTCCAGCTTTTCGAAAATTATCTGGTACTGAACGAGAGAGAGGGAGGCCAGGCGCGGATCCGTGTGATCGCCCACGATGGCAGTAGTGACCAATACCTCGAGTTCAATGACCCGGTATATGCAGTGAATTTCGAGGATAACCCCAGCACTGCTTCAGAAACGGTACGTATCGGCTATTCCAGCCTGACCACGCCTTACACCATATTCGATGTGGCTTTGGCCAGCGGCGAAAAATCCTTGCGCAAGCAGACCGAAGTCCTCGGTAGTTTCGACCCGGCCGACTATCGTTCGGAAGGTATTCGCATCACAGCAAGAGATGGCGAGCAGATTCCCGTTTCTATTGTTTATCGCGCAGACCGTTTCAAGCGAGACGGGACCAATCCAATTTACCAATACGCATACGGATCCTATGGCAGCACCATTGACCCGTATTTCCGGTCGCACTACCTGTCGCTGCTCGACCGTGGTTTCGTCGTAGCAATTGCGCATATTCGCGGCAGCCAGAAACTGGGTCGCCCCTGGTATGAAGACGGCAAGATGTTCAACAAGATCAATACCTTCACCGACTATATCGATGTAACCAGGGGCCTGGTGACGCAAAAATATGGCGCGGCAGACAAGGTTTTCGCCGTAGGTGGCAGCGCTGGTGGCCTGCTCATGGGAGCCGTGGTCAATATGCAACCGGAACTGTATCGCGGCGTCGCGGCACACGTACCATTTGTTGATGTGGTCACTACCATGCTCGACGCGAGCATACCGCTCACCACCAACGAGTATGATGAGTGGGGCAACCCCAATAACAAGGACAGCTATGACTACATGCTTTCCTACTCGCCCTATGACCAGGTAAAGGCACAGGGCTACCCCAACCTGCTGGTGACAACAGGCCTGCACGACTCCCAGGTGCAATACTTCGAACCGGCGAAGTGGGTCGCCAAGTTGCGCGAACAGAAGACCGACGAAAACCTGCTGATCTTCCATGTAAATATGGAGGCCGGTCACGGTGGTGCTTCCGGCCGCTACCGCCGTTATAAAGAGCGCGCACTGGAGTTTGCTTTCTTTATGGACCTGATCGGTCTCGATGGCTGATACGGAGCCCCGGGCCCAGCCCGGGGTTTAATCCCCCCTCAACTGCAGGCGTAGAACCCCCATGTGCGGACGTTTTTCAGAACACCTCAGCAAAATGTACGGATGGGTGGAGTTCCTGCAGGACTGGCCGCGACCGGAGCACCCGCGTCACAATGTCGCCCCCACGACCAATATCGGTGTGGTCACCGCGGAAGGGGGGCGCCTGATGCTCTGGGGCATGATTCCGTCCTGGTCGGACAGTTTTGAAAGCAGCTATGCGACGTTCAACGCCCGCATAGAAACGCTCAGGGAAAAGCCCACCTTTCGCGGTGCCTGGAAGCATGGCACCCGTTGCCTGATCCCGGCGCGCGGATATTTCGAGTGGAAACAGCTCGGTAACTATAAGCAGCCCTACTTCATCCACGACGAGAGCCACGCACCACTGGTGTTTGCCGGACTGTGGGAACCCTGGGAACCTAAAGACGGGAAAGCAGAAGTAGAGCCGCGTTACAGCTGCACCATCATTACCAAACCTGCCGAAGGCAAGCTGGCAGCACTCCACGACCGGCTACCGGTGATGCTGGAGCTCAATCAGGCGGAAGAGTGGCTGCGGGGAGAGCAACGTGAAGCCGAGATGGTGATACCGTTTTCAAAGTCTGAAGGGCTGACTTACTACCCGGTCAGCCGCAAGGTGAACAACGCGCGGGTACAAGCCGACGACCTGATCGACCCGATCGATGACCCGGCCCGCTGAGCGCTGAATTTAGCTGAATTTAAAAGACGGTGAGATCGACCCGCATGGGGTTGTGGTCCGAAGATTCTGTATCCCAGGTATGCGCGGCCGTGGCCTTGAGACCGCGTACATAAATATGATCCAGCGCCTTGCCCAGAATACGAATACGCTGGTCCTGGCCAAACTCCACCGGCTTCAGGGACAGCCGGGCAGCCAGCTTGTTCAGCTCCCGGCTGCGCGCAGCGCTCCAGGTATTGAAATCCCCGGCAACAATTACCGGCCCATCATGCTTTGCCACCATCTCCACGATCGGCGCCAGTTGAGCCAGGTATTCTTTCAGCCCGAACGCGAAGTTGATGGAGTGAATGTTCACCACCATCAAGGTGTGTTCCAGGTCCTTGAGCGGGTGCTCGGTGATGGAAACGGCCTTGGGGGTATTCAACCAGGGTTCCAGAGCCGACAAGCTGCAGTGCTCTGCCACACGAGCGCGACTATAGGTCAGCACCCCGGTCTTCAGCTCACCGTCCACGTAACCCTGAGAAAAAGCGGCACTGTGATTTGGCAGCGCCGCATTCTTCAGCATGTGATGGGTGGCTTCCTGCAGCAAGACGAGATCCGCCTTTTCGGCAAAACGATGCAGGTCCTCACGCCAACCGTCCCGGTTACCCTTGAGGATATTCCAGTTAACGAGCCGAATTGCCGTCGGATCCAGACTGGCCTTGCTCAGGTGGCGCGCCAGTGGCTCACCACAGGACGGGTGTCCTACCGATTTGGAGACCGAAGCGTCAATTCCAATGCTGTCCGCAAAACCGAAAGGAAGGAAGAACGCGGCGCAAATCGGGAGTAACAGTCTTTTCAAACCGGGATACCTGCCTATTGAGCAAAATGGTCGGCGATTTTAACACTCAAACTGTTCATTTTTCCACCAAAATCCCAGTACCCCGACCGTCTGGGGCGTCACAAATAGGCCGTTAACCCAAGAAAGCTCGCAGGCTTAGATCAAAGTTCTAAAGCAGCCCCTCGGGCACCATTACCGTCATGGACAACAGCATCTGCCCCAGCGCCTTGCCCTGGGAATCCAGCCGCACGGAACCGGTACCACCGCCACCCAGCGCATTCTTCAGGACAAAATTGAACGCTCCCGGTCCCGGCAGGAAATAGCGCTCCACTTGACCCCGCTTATCTCTGAACAGGTGGGCAAAGTATTCGGCCAGAGCCTGTGCGGTCAGCTGCTGCGCGATCCACGGCAGGTATTCCGACCGGCGCGCCATGACACCGATATTGGCGTGATCGCCCTTGTCCCCACTTCGAGCATAGGCCAGCTTTATCAGCGGCACCTCTACCAGATCCGATGGCCCCACTGGAGGTTGCTCGCCCATAAACGTCGCACCGGCAAATGGCGCACTTGCATCAGTTCCCGGATAAGACTGTTGGATTAACACCTCATCGCCTAGCTGTACCGTCACGGGCACGGCCTCTTTTGCAATCAATGCGGAATGCACCTTCATCAAGGGCTGCGGCTTTACCCGGCCACCGGCGAGGCCACACATCCCGGGCGCGGCCGAGGTGGCCAGGTAAGGAATTTCTGCTGCAGCCACCTGCAGGGCGAACTTGTTGTCGTGATGCACCCCGAACTTGGCCATCACCTCACGCAGTGGATAGTGGTTGGCATGCGCCCCGTAACTGTCTTCATCACCGATAATCTCGATGCTCGCTTCACGGTAATCGCCGAGCCCGAAGATTTCAAATACGCTACGGGTGCGGCGTAACCAGGCATCGAGATTCGCCCGCGCCTTGGCCGGTGCTTCGATACCACCAACGTAAAAAGCACCCATCAGCCGGTATCCGTCGATCCATGTCGCACACACCTTATAGTCAGGGCCGGGCGCGCGCCCGCGCGCGCCGTTGACCTGTACACAATTTTCCGCGACCTGTTCGAGACGCACATGACTGAAATCACAGGCTACATCCGGCAACAGGTAGTTGGCAGGGTCGGCAATTTCATAAAGTATCTGTTCACCCACGGTTGCGGTCGTTACGAGCCCACCGCTTCCGGGCGTGATCTGAATCGAGAAGGTGCCATCACGCCAAATCTCTGCGATTGGATAACTCATGCGGGCAAAGTCCGGCACCAGCTGCCAGTCCGTAAAATTGCCGCCTGTGCACTGTGCGCCGCACTCGATGACATGCCCCGCCAGCGCACCCTGCGCGAGCAGGTCGTAGTCGCTATCGCCCCAGCCGAATTCATGTAGCAGTGGGCCAAGCACCACGGCGCTGTCCACCACCCTGCCGGTTACGACAATATCTGCACCCGCATCCAGGGCATCTGCTATCGGGCGCGCACCAAGGTAGGCATTGATGCTGGCAATGCGTTCCGGCAGGGGCGCGCCGGTTTCCATTTCCGGCAACCCTTGTTGCCGCAACGTTTCCAGCTCTGCGGAGAGGTCATCACCGTATACACCGGCAATTTTCAATTGCAGCCCGAGCTCGTCCCGCAGCCGCTCGAGCGCGGCAATACAGGCCGGCACATTTACACCGCCCGCGTTGGCGACGACCTTGATGCCCTTGTCTGCACAGTCCGCCAGTACCTGGCGCATGGCGACACTGACAAAATCCACGGCATAGCCAAGGTTGTCATCCCGGCTTTTCGCTCGCGAAAGGATCGCCATGGTCACTTCTGCCAGGTAATCGAAAACCAGGTAATCGATATGACCGCCGTCTACCAGCTGCCTCGCTGCCAGTTGGCTATCGCCATAAAATGCAGAGGCGCAGCCGATGCGTACTTTTTTCTCCCCGACCATCCCTGAGTCAACCATCCGCTTCCTCTCCGGCAATGACGGCCACCTGCTGGCGAGCCTTGATCTGCTGCCCCGGCGTCACATCGACACTCTTGATATTACCAGCGCGCCCAGCCTTGAGCGGATGCTCCATTTTCATGGCCTCAAGCACTGCGACGGTATCACCCTGCACAACACGTGCGCCGGGCTCTACCAGCAACGCGACTATGGCTCCGTCCATCGGCGCTGACACAATCCCGTTCGCGGCATCAGGCCCCGCGGCACTCACCGCAGGGCTGTCACTGACATTACGCACATGCCAGTGACCGCAGCCATCGTCCAGCCACAACCCCCGCGTACCCTCATGCGCACCAACGCCATCAGTATGGGAGCAGATTTTTCGACGCACTCCATCGACAATCAGCTCTCTCACGTCCGGCGAACCTTCGTTGGTTTGATCCGGCAGCGTCACCTGAAAAATTGAATCGTCCCCAACGGTCACCCGATATTCCTGCTCAATGTCAGTGGGTGAGAGCTGGACGCTTTGCTGCTGGCCTTCAATGTCCAGCCGGTAATAAACATCGCGTGCGATGGAAGCCGGCCAGCGCATGGTTGCAGGCACCAGCGCCCGCGCGAACAGCAAGGCAGCAGCGATGGCAAAAGTCTGCTCAGGTACGACCCTTGCTGTTGCTGATGACCCCGCCATGCACTCCGGTACAAATGCCGTTGTCGCCTGCCCCTCAACAAACACCGGATGTTGCAGAGCATCCTGCAGGAAGTGTCGGTTGTTATGCACCCCCACCAGCTGCATGCCCGCCAGGGCGGAGCCAAGCCGGCGAATGGCAGTAGTACGGTCTTCACCCCAGGCAACCAGCTTCGCCAGCATCGGATCGTAAAACGGCGTCACCTCGCTACCGGACCCGACTCCGCTGTCCAGACGCACACCCGCTAGCTCCGGCACATACCACTGCAAGAGTCTTCCGCTCTGGGGCAGGAATTCATTGCGCGGGTCCTCCGCATAGAGGCGCACTTCCACTGCATGCCCATGCAAGCGCACATCCTCCTGCGCCAGCGGCAGCGGCTTGCCCTCAGCAACCTGTAGCTGCAGTGCAACCAGATCGAGTCCCGTCACCATCTCGGTCACCGGGTGCTCTACCTGCAGCCGGGTATTCATTTCCAGAAAATAAAAATTACGCTGCGCATCCACCAGGAATTCCACGGTGCCTGCTCCGATGTAATCGCAGCTTTGCGCCGCGCGCACGGCGGCGCGCCCCATCGCTTCGCGCAAGGTATCGTCGACAAACGGAGAAGGTGCCTCTTCGATAATCTTCTGGTGCCGGCGTTGTACGGAGCAATCGCGCTCGCCCAGATAGACCGTATTGCCATACTGGTCGGCAAATACCTGCACTTCAATGTGCCTCGGCGCCAGCAGCGCTTTTTCCAGGATCAGTTCGCCGGAACCGAAAGCACTGGTCGCTTCGGAACGTGCACTGGCAAGGTGGGTCCCGATTTCCTCCTCCGAAGACACCAATCGCATGCCGCGCCCGCCGCCGCCAGCGGAAGCCTTGACCATCACCGGAAAACCGATCTTGCGAGCGGCGTCGATCAATGCTCCATCCGACTGCTCTGCCCCTTCGTATCCGGGAATACAGGGCACGCCCGCCGCCTGCATGGCCAGCTTGGACAGGCGCTTGCTGCCCATCAGCTCAATCGCCTCTGCCGACGGGCCAATAAAGGTCACACCAGTCTGGGCGCAGGCCCGCGCGAAGGCCGCGTTCTCTGACAGGAAACCGTAACCGGGATGCACCGCGTCAGCGCCGGTCAGGGCAATCGCGCGTAGAATGTTTTCTATATCGAGATAGGACTCCGCCGCACGAGCACCACCGATACAAACAGCTTCATCTGCCATCCGTACATGTGGCGCCTGCGCGTCAGCGTCACTGTAGACAGCCACAGTGCGATAGCCCTGCTCTCGCGCTGTACGCAGTACCCGTACCGCGATCTCGCCACGATTGGCGACCAGGATTTTATTCATCAGCATCACCGCTTTCATTTGCTGCCCAGGCCGGTTTGCGTTTTTGCAAAAAAGCGAGCGTACCTTCCTGCCCCTCATCCGCGAGCAGGCATGCCGCGAACACATCTGCGGCGCGGTCCAGCAAGGCTTCCCGCTCGAGGCTCGCCACATCGAGTAACAGTTTTTTGGTTTCCGCCAGCGCATTGGGGGCAACCCTGGTCAACTGCCTGAGCACCGCTGTCAGTTGCTGTTCCAGCGCCTCCTGCCCTTCGCAAAGGTGATGCACGAGGCCCAGCTGCTCCGCCTCGACACCGTCGATGCGCTCCGCGAGTAACGCCAACCGCCGCGCGTGGGTCAGGCCAATGCGATCGACAACGAAAGGGGCGATCTGTGCGGGGATGACGCCGAGACTGGCCTCCGGCATGCCAAAGCGCGCACCGCGCTCGGCGATGGCGACATCGGCAACACAGGCGAGGCCAAAGCCGCCGCCCATGACAGCGCCTTCGAGCACGGCAATGACAAGTTGTGGCGCGTGGTTTACGCGGGAAATCAGGTGGCCGAAGCTGCGGTTGAAGGCGCGCATGGCGTGCTTGGGATCGCCATCCCCGGACTGCATGCCGGAGATATCGCCGCCGGAGCAGAAGTTGGCTTCCGCGCCGCGCAATACCACCGCACGCACCTGGCGACTGCCCTCGATGGCTTCGAACACCGCCATCAGTTCCGCCACCATGGCTGCATTCATGGCATTGCGCCGGGCAGGCCGGTTAAGGGTGATTTTGAGCACCGGGCCCTGCTGTTCCAGCAGCAGCTCGTTGCATAGGGGTAGATTCATGGCCGCGCCTCCATTCCTTGTCCATTTGTAACAAAAACAGACCTTCAGGAAGCGGCAAAGCCTGTCAATCTGACAGGCTTGCGGTGCCAAGTTTCAGGAGGTAATGCCCTTACAGGGGAATATCGCGACCGGCGCGATCGCCATCTGCACTTAATGCACGGACAGCCTGGGCGGTTTGCGGCGGGTTATCGCTCGAGTAGTCGTGCCAGTTGCCGTCGCCATTCAGGTACTGCAGGCGCAGGCCCGGCCACGGGGCGTTGATCCTGACCGCGCCATCCTCGATGCGCGCGCCCGGTACCGGCACGCGGTAGGCGACTCCGGCCAGATCGAGCTTGTAGAGCTCACGTTTAGCCAGAGCGCTGGCAAACGACTGCCAGTCTTTCTCCAGCGCAGCCCTGTCCACGAACTCCGTGGACGCGCTGAAGCTGCGGCCCTGCACATAGTCCAGCTCCCACGGCGCCCGGTGCCAGGCACGCTCCGCCAGCGCCAGCAGACGCGGGAATACCATATACTCCGCGCGGGCATCGGTGCGCACCACTTCGCTCCACAGCTGCCCCTGCATGCCAACGATTTTCTCGATCGCAGCTGCTGGCTGGTCGCTGTTCGCCTGCCAGGTCCCGCCGTCGCGATTGCGTGACACTTCCGCCATCTGCGGCGTGTTCAGCGGTGCATAGCTGAACGTCTTGCGGGTATCCGTATAGCGCGCGGCCCAGTAATAACCGCTCTCTTTCGGGTCTACCTCGTAGGGCATATCGAAGTAGAGGAAGTCGCTGTGAGACTGCACCATGGAGAAGCCCTTCTCCGCCATATGCAGGCCCTCCTCACCACCGCCCCACATCAGCGGCGCCCAGGCATTAACCAGATTGTTTGGCGTAGCCAGCTCGGCCTCTGGCGACTCCACCCGCTTCAGGCCATCGTGCCAGGCCATCATGGTGTCGATACCCCGGGCAGCCACCAGCTCGCTCACACGCTGGGCGAAATGACGTGGCAGGTCATCGGTGGATGCGATATCGCCGGCATCGATCATCTTCTGGCAGGCCGGTGACTCACTCCACGGCTGCTTGCGGTAAGACGCATCGATATCACCCTTGTTAGGATCCTCGCCCGGCGCATCCTCGAACGACGCGCTGGCATAGATATTGACTGCTTCATCGCCGCCAAAATGCCACGCCTGCAGCGGCTGCCCCGCCTGCTCGTGCATGGACTGGATTTCGCTGATCACCTTGTCCACGAAGCGGTAGGAGGAGGCAATACAGGGGTTCAGGTAACTGTCTGTATAGAACTGCACGGAACGGAAGCGGGTCGTATCCTGCGGGTCGATCAGGCGGAATTCCTCGGCCGCAGCCCGGTCTTGCTCCAGCAGCTTGCGGTAGCGCGCCTCCATGGAAACCACCGCCGCGCGCGCATGTGCGGGCATGTCGATTTCAGGAATCACCTGGATAAAGCGCGCATCGGCATAGGCCACCAGCTCGCGATAATCGTCAGTACTCAAGAAACCACTGCCATTGTTGTTACTGTCCGGCCCGGAACCCAGCTGCGGCAGGAGGCAACGGTTTTCCTCCAGATCGAAGCAACGCTTGCTGCCCACTTCCGTCAGCTCCGGCAGGCCCGGAATCTCAATGCGCCAGCCCTCATCGTCTGACAGGTGCAGGTGCAGCTTATTGAGCTTGTAGGCCGCCATCTGGTCAATCAGTTTGAGCAGCATGGTTTTGGTGTGGAAATTACGACCCAGGTCGATATTGAAACCGCGATAGTCAAAGCGCGGAAAGTCGACGATCTCCACCTGCGGTAGTGCCTTGCCCTGCGCATCGAGCAGGCCGATCAGGGACTGCGCTGCGTAGAAAGCGCCAGCCTCATCAAAAGCCACCGCTTGGGCGCCGTCCGCACCGGTTACCAGCTCATAACCACCGCTGCGCTGGGCGGCATCGGGCAGCTCTTCCGGTGCGACCTTGATAGTAATCGGGTAGGCATCGCCCGCGAGCCCCAGCAGATTCAGGCGCGCCTCGATCGCCTGGGTCGCAGCTTGCGGCAGACCGGATACCTGTAAGGTAATGCCGCCTGCCACATCGACTGGCGCATCGGCCAGCTGTTGCTGGCGCCAGGCCTGCGGAATCAGGCGCGCAGTGCTGTCTGCTGCAGCCGGCGCGACCTGTGCATAGCGCTCAAAGCGGCTCTCGGCCGTAGCCAGAATGTTTTCATCAGCCCCGGTGCGCATCCAGTTCTGCGGGTCGTAATGGGTAATCGGCAGGATCAGCTGATCGATATCGTCGGTATCGGTGGAGGCAATCACATGCGCCTCGCCATCCGCGCCAACCACAAAGAAGCGCGGCATGAAATCGGACTCGAACTGCATCCAGTTCTCGCCCAGCATCTCCAGCACCAGCTCCCCTTCGGGAATGCCCTCAAAACTGGCATTTGGGGAAAGGCGGTAGAGGTCGCCATTGATATTGGTGACGTCAAAGCCCGGGTTGTTCAGGACCGCAAAGGTACGACGAATACTGTGGAAATAAATGGCCCAGTCACGCTGGTCTGCGCCGATGGCTGCTCCGGGGTTGTCCAGGCGGATCTCATAAGTGAAACACACGGCACCGGAGCCACCGGCCTTCTTGCATTGCGCGCGCATCTCAGGCGTGGCCGCCTGGAAGTTGATGCGCACGGCCTGCTGCACCCCGAATTCTGCGGCTATGCGCGCAGCCACATCCGTACCAGTGTCGGCAGCCTGCGGGCGACTGGCCTCCCTGTCACCACAGCCGGCAGCCAGCAGCGCCGCTGCCAGCGCCGCAATACCCATGCGTCGAAAATTGCTTTCCCTAAACATTGTGTCCCCGAACGTTTTATTGTTGTGCGTTGGTTACTTCGCGATCGTTGTGTGAGCAGCAGTTTCGCGCCGAATGACAGCGTTGTCAAACCGACCTCAGGATCCCCCTTACAGAAGCCTGCCGTGAGGCGCCAGGCCGGGCTCACCGCTCGCTGACGGCTAATGCCCGACACTGCGCAAAACCACGTCAGCCGGCGGGTCGCTAGGGTGGTGTCCTCAAATTCAACCAGATTTTTTTCGCATAAGAAGGAATTTCCATATATTTTGTAGGTCTAAAAAATACAACGGATAACGACCCCGGACACACAGAGACAGGCGTGCAAATTCGCCCAAGGCCGCACCAGCGCTTGGCTACAGCCCGGCGCGCATTTTTTGGCCAAATCAGGGTTCGAACAGAGGCATCAAATTAGTCATTTTGTCGAACGCGGCGACGTGAACCCGGTCTACACCTGCCGCCGAAGGCTGAGCCATAATAAGTTTCGACGGGCACAGCGGTTGGCGCCCAAGATCCGAGAGGAATTACGCACCATGGAAATCGCCGGAAAGTCTTGCAGCTTTGCGTTCCGAGTAATCCCGGCCATGGGTGCGATGGCGCTGGCGCTGATTTACACATCGGCGCCCTGCCAGGCCGACGAGCTCTTTATCCCGGAGAGCAACTCGCTCAAGCGGCACCAGAACTCGATGCCACTGCATTTCTCCGACAGCGCGTTCGGAATGGACAACAAGGACCTCGAGGAGGCCGTCCAGAACCTGCGCAGCAACGCCATGAGCGGCACCCAGCGCCAGCTCAATTATCAATGGCTACAGATGCACTCCGAACTCAGTGTAAACGAGGAGCGCTACGGCCTGCCCAAGCGCAAGCGCCCGGTCACCGGCGGCAAGGCCGTCAACCAGATCCTGAAGATGGGCTGGCGCACCTACTGGGAGCAAAAGGAGCAGCAGAACAAGCACGGACTGTTGCCGAGCAAGGGCGGCAAGATGCAGTTCGAGCAGACCGGCGCGCTTGAGTACGACGTGCGCCTCTCCGGCGACAAGCTGAACTTCTCCTTCGAACTCGAGTTCTAAACCGCCGGCGTTAAATTCACACTGCAGTTTTGCTACTATCGCCGCCACTCAATCAGTAACCAAGCGGCGGTTTTCACGTGCCCAAGGAATTTTCCGACCTTCCCATCGCCAGCGTGCCCCAACGCCTCGCAGCCCTGGGCTACGATGTCCTGATCCTGGCTGGCCTGATCATGGTGTACGGCTTTGCCTTCATGATGCTGGCCGGCGCGGTCACTGGCCTGGACTGCAAGCCGGATGAGCTGGACTACTCGCCCTGCGTGGGTGGCCCGCTGTACCAGCTGGGCATCCTCGGTGTGATTGCCGCCTACTACATCTATTCATGGCGCGGCGCGGGCCAGACGGTCGGCATGCGCGCATGGCGCCTGCTGCTGGCCAACCATGATGGGACCCAGCTCAGCTACCCGCAGTGCTTCAAGCGCTGCCTGGTGGGGCCCATTTCTCTGGTCGCCGCTGGCCTCGGCTTTTTCTGGGGATGGATCGACAAGAACGGTGCCAGCTGGCATGACCTGGCCTCGGGCTCCGAGATGCGGGTACTACCGAAGAAGAAAAAGAGCTGATTCGGGCCCAGCCCTGATCCCACGCGGCCCAGCGGTAGCCGGTGTCAAAACTGCCTGACGGCTACTGTTTTGACAGAGCAGCCTTTCGGCAATTGTTTTGAAACCGGCTCCCCCTAGCCCGCTTCCCCTCTGGCAATTTAAAAACCCTGTCACAGAGGGGCATGTCATAGCCGGCCGGGAATCCCATTCAAAACAATTGCCGTAAGGCTGCCCCGAATAAGAAAGCAGCCGACAGGCAGTTTTGAATGGGGTTACCGGGTGGCGCCCGAAGCCGGACTCCAAGGCGGCCGGGAATCCCATTCAAAACATTTGCCGTAAGGCTGCCCCGGATAAGAAAGCAGCCGACAGGCAGTTTTGAATGGGATTACCGGGTGGCGGACGCAGCCAGAATGCAAGCCGGCGGGGAACCCCTTTCAAAACATTTGCCGAAAGGCTGCCCCGGTTAAGAAAGCAGCCGTCAGGCAGTTTTGAAAGGGATTACCGGGCGCCTGAAATACCAATGGCTAGCGGGCCCGGCGCAGCAGCGCCCATCCGAGGCCAAAACAGAGCAGGATGGGTACCAGCACGGCAATCAGCGGCGAGAAACCGAATACCAGCGAAGACGGGCCGAGCATATTTTGCGTGGTCTGGAAAATGATCCCCACGATCACACCAGTGAAGACCCGCAGGCCCATGGTGACTTCCCGCAAGGGGCCGAACACAAAGGAAATCGCCACCAGCACCAGGCTCGCAATCGCCAGCGGTTGCAGCGCCTTTTTCCAGAATTCCAGCCAGTAGCGGCTCGCATCGTCTTCCTTCTTTTCAAGGAAGTTAGCGTAAGACCAGAGATTGGACATGGACAGGTCGCCCGGGTGCGGCGCGATCAGCGCGAACAGGTTCGGGGTCACCTCCGTCTCCCAGTTCTCCCGGAAGCTGACATCATTCGTGACAGCATCCGCGCTCATGCGTGAAATCCGGGTGTTCTCCAGCTGCCAGCCCTCCTTGTGGAAGGAGCCACGCTCGGAGAACGCCACCTGTTTCAACTGCCGGTTTTCATCAAAGGCGTAACGGGTAATACCAAACAGGGTGCCGCCGGGCAGCGCCGCGTTGAAATGGACAAACTCCTCGCCGTCCCTGAGCCACAGTCCCTTCTCCAGACCCTCCGCCTCCAGCTCCCCGAGCAGGTGCGCCTTGCGACTCTCCGCCTGCTGGTTGGTATGCGGAATCACGAATTCGCTGAGCGCCGCCCCGAGGATGATAAACAGCAACAGGGGCTTGAGTACGGACCACGCCAGGCGCCCAATTGATATGCCCGCCGCGCGCATGATGGTCAGCTCGCTGGTGCTGGCAAGACTGCCGAGGCCGACCATGCAACCCACCAGCGCTGCCATCGGCAGCAGCTCATTGATACGCGCAGGCAGGGTCCAGAGTACGTAAACCACAGCCTTACCCATGGTGTAGTCGCCAGACACCGATTCCTTCTCATCGATCAGCGCCGCAATCACCATCAGGCCAAGGAATACCAGCAGGACGCCGATCACTGAAGCCGCAACCGTGCGCCCGATATACCCATCCAGCTTATGCATGGGCACCTCCATCGGCGACAGGCGCCTTCTTGCGCGGGCGCCCCAGCTTATTGCCCTGTAGCAGCACCAGGGCCGCGATAATAAAGGGCACATGCACTAACCAGATGGCTGCAGGCGTTTCCACCCTGCCATCCTCAACCGCGCTCCTCACGGCCTGCAGCAGGGTCAGGTAAATGAAATACACCAGTACCGCCGGGATCATCTTGGCATAGCGGCCCTGGCGCGGGTTCGTGCGACTGAGCGGCACCGCCAGCATCGCCACCACGATCACCAGCACCGGCAGGCTCAGGCGCCAGTGCAGTGTTGCCTTGGCGGCGATGTCGTCCGACTTCATCAGCCTCGTGGTCGGTGTCGCATCCAGCTCGCGGCTGCGGCTGGTACGGATGCGGGGCACATCCAGCAGTACTTCATAGCTGTCGAATTTCATTACCCGGTAATCCCGGGCGCCGGGCACGCCCTCATAGCGATAGCCGTCCTCAAGCACCAGGTAACGCAGACCTGTATCGGGATCGATGCGCTGCTCACCGGTTGCGGCCGTGGTCACCACCTGCAGGCCGGTATGCATCTCATCCACATCCTCGGCGCCACGCAGCTCGGCCAGGAAGACATCCTGCATCTCCGAACGCTCCTCGTTCAGGGAGCCTGCGTAATACACCGCCTGATCGCCCTGGGTCTGGATGAATTTCTTGGGCACCAGGTAATCGAATTCGTTGCGCGTTTTTTCCGCAGTCAGCAGCGAGTCACTGCGCGCAGCCCCAACCGGGGTGAAATAGAGGCTCATGGCGCCTACGAAGGCCGCCAGGCAAAGTGCCGGAATCATGGTATACGCGAGTAACTGCCGCTCACTGAAGCCACAGGCGTGCAGCACCGTCATTTCACTTTCCACGTACAGCTGGCCGTAGGCCATCAGAATGCCGACGAAAAAGCCGAGCGGCAGTACCAGCTCCAGGAACCCGGGAATGCGATACCCCATCAGGGAGAAAAGAATACCGGCAGAGAGATCCCCCGCTGCTGCCTCCGCGAGATATTTCACGAAGCGCACGCTCATCACCATCAACAACAGGACCAGGCTCACTGCCACGGTGGCAGAAAACAGGCTCTTGGTCAGATATCGAAAAATAATCACCGCGTTGTTGGGTCCCTGATTTGCGAATTTGCCCGGCTGAATTCGCTACACTGCCTTGCAGCGATTCCGGATCCCGCGCATTATCGCCAATTCCTATTAGCTTGTCTTGATTCAGGTACCGTCATGCAGTCATCTGCCAAAGTCACCGATATCCTCAAACAAAAATCCGCTTGCGTTGTCCTTGCTGTCGACGCCAAGAACCAGCTAACTGAAAGCGGCAAAGCCGCAGACAAGGCCGCCGGTGGCTTGCTCGGCAAGCTCCTGAAGCGCGGCGACCTTGGCAAAAGTGTAGGCAGTACCCTGGCGGTACCGCATATCGATGGCATAGCCGCCGATCGCCTGCTGCTTGTGCGCGGCACCGGAAAAACCAGCGCAGCAGACTTCCGCAAAATGGCTCTGGCGAGCGCGAATGCGATCAAAGGCTATAAAGACGCCACCAGCTACCTCGCCGAGGTCAGCGTGGAAGACTGCGATGCCAGCTGGCAGGCCAGCCAGATCGCTCTGGCCGCAGGGCGCGCCGTATACAAATTCACCGAGTGCAAAAGCGGCAAGCAAGCCGGCAACCCCCTCGCCAAGCTGACCGTGCACGCGGCCGACAAAAAAGCACAGAAAGCCGTTCAGGCGGGCTGCAAACTGGGTGACGGCATTGCCCACGGCACCAATGTGGCGCGCCACCTCGCCAACCTGCCGGGCAATATCTGTACACCCATGTACCTGACAAAACAGGCCAAGGAGCTCGCCAAGAAGGATCCAAAGGTCAAGGCCAGCGCCATTGGCGAAAAGAAAATGGCCGAGCTGGGTATGGGCTCTTTCCTGAGCGTCTCCAAGGGTAGCGACCAGGAAGGCCAGATGATCACCATCGAGTACAACGGTGGCAAGAAAGGCGCCAAACCGGTTGTACTGGTCGGCAAGGGCATCACCTTCGATACCGGCGGCATCAGCCTCAAGCCGGGCGCCGGTATGGACGAGATGAAATTCGATATGGGCGGCGCGGCCAGCGTCATGGGCACCATGAACGCACTGGTGGAGCTGCAGCCCAAGATCAACGTGGTCGCCATCATCGCTGCGGCGGAAAACATGCCGAGCGGCGGCGCCTCCAAGCCGGGCGATATTGTCACCTCCATGGCCGGCAAAACCATCGAGATCCTGAATACCGACGCCGAAGGCCGTCTGGTACTGTGCGACGCCCTCACCTATGCAGCCAAGTTCAAGCCCAAGGCCGTGATCGACATCGCCACCCTTACCGGTGCCTGTGTGATCGCCCTCGGCCACCACGCCACCGGCCTTTACGCCAACCAGGACGGCCTGGCCGAGGAGCTGATCGCCGCCGGCGAAACCACGGGCGACCGCGCCTGGCGCATGCCGCTGTGGGACGACTACCAGCCGCAGCTGGATTCCAACTTCGCCGATATGCAGAACATCGGCGGCCGCGATGCCGGCTCCGTAACCGCGGCCTGCTTCCTGGCACGGTTTGCCGAGGACTACCGCTGGGCGCACCTGGATATCGCCGGCAGCGCCTGGAATTCCGGTGCCGCCAAGGGTGCGACTGGACGTCCGGTGCCTCTGTTGGTCCAATACCTGCTGGACAATGCATGAACCAGCAGCTGAATGACCAAGATTGACTTCTACATCCTGAAAAGCGACCAGGCGGCAGATGCGGAATCCTTCGCCTGCCGCCTCGCCGAAAAGGCCTGGCGCGGCAACCTGCCGGTGCTGATCGCCGTCGACGACCAGGCCCAGGCCCAGCGCCTGGACCAGCTGCTGTGGACCTTCCGCGAAGACAGCTTCCTGCCCCACGGGCCAGCCGGCAACGGCGTGCCTGTGGCGGTCAGCACGGAAAATCATCCCGATTACCACGCCGGCCTGCTGATCAACCTGCGCAGCCGTATCCCCGGCTGGTTCAGCCAGTTCAACCGCATGAGCGAGATCGTCACCCAGGATCCCGAGGTACTGGAGCGCTCACGCAAGCGCTTTGGCCACTTCCGTGATCGCGGATATCCGGTCGAGTCGCACAAACTCTAAACCCGCCGCACTGCAACAGGCGGCGCCAGGGAATGGCAAGACATGGGCCTCTTTGAACGCTATCTCTCACTCTGGGTCGCACTCTGCATCGCCGCTGGTGTCGCTCTGGGACACTGGTTTCCCGAACTGTTCCAGTGGTTTGCCTCTCTGGAAGTGGCCCAGGTCAATATCCCGGTAGCGCTGTTTATCTGGGTGATGATCTACCCGATGATGGTGCAGGTGGACTTTTCCTCCATCAAAGACGTCGGCAAAAAACCCAAAGGACTTTTCCTGACGCTTGCCATCAACTGGCTGGTGAAGCCCTTCACCATGGCTGCCCTCGGCTGGCTTTTCTTCCGGGTCATATTCGCAGACCTGGTGGATCCACAGACCGCGACCGAATACATCGCCGGCATGATCCTGCTAGGCGTGGCGCCATGTACCGCCATGGTGTTTGTGTGGAGCCACCTGACCGATGGCGATGCAAACTACACACTGGTTCAGGTGTCGGTAAACGATCTCATCATGATCGTCGCGTTCGCCCCCATCGCCGCATTCCTGCTCGGCGTCAGTGACGTGGTGGTGCCTTGGGACACCCTGTTGCTGTCTGTGGTGCTGTATGTGGTGATCCCGCTGGTGGCCGGCATACTGACCCGCAAGGCACTGGACAAAGACGCGGACCACACCCGGGTAAACGAGTTTGTACACAGCCTAAAGCCCATTTCTGTCGCGGGCCTGCTTGCCACCGTGGTGCTGCTGTTCGGTTTCCAGGCGGAGACCATATTGGCCAAACCGCAGGCCATCGTCCTTATCGCCATCCCGCTGCTGATCCAGACCTACGGCATTTTCGCCCTTGCATACGCCTCCGCCAGGGCCCTGAAGCTTCCCCACAATATCGCTGCCCCCGCGTGCATGATCAGTACATCGAACTTTTTCGAGCTTGCCGTGGCTGTGGCCATCTCCCTGTTCGGGCTGCAATCCGGCGCCGCCCTCGCCACCGTTGTGGGGGTACTGGTGGAGGTACCGGTCATGCTGTCACTGGTTGCATTTGCCAACCGTACCCGCCACTGGTTCGGCCAGTAGCAGACCTGCGTATAAAATTTGACCAGCCTTGCTGGCAGCAACTGGACGATACGCAAACCAATCCCATACAATTCCCCAAGCCGTGCGTTACACCGGCGCATGCGATAAATTCAAACAAAAACAACGCCTTACCGTTTCAAGACCGGTTCAGACAGTAGGATCCAACCAATGGACAAGCGCCCGCAAGAGACGCAGGCAGAAGCCGATAGCAGCTCCGATGAATTCCTGCGCGACCTGACGGAAATCCGCTCGCTGCTGGATGATGAAGACTCCATTCTGGATATCCCGATCCTGGACCAGGTCGCAGCGCCGGCGCCGAGCAGCACAGATGAGGAAGCCCTGGCCCAGCGCGCAGCGGAATTCCCGGACCTGCTGGCTTCGATTCAGGAGCAGATCGACGCATCCGACGAAATCGAACTGATCCCGGAACTGACCCCGGTCGACCAGACCACGGCCAACCCGGTCGGCACCCACGACGAGCAGCCCGGCCTGTTTGACGAACCCGAAGTCAGCCCGGCGGCGCGCATTGCCACCAGCGAGAACCCGTTCCTGCCGGCACATATCCGCGCGCGCCTTACCGGCGGCCAGGTTCCCCGCCCGTCGGTATCTGAGCCCGTCCCGTCGACGCCTGAGCCCGTAGAAAAAGCGGCTGATAGTGAAGACGCCCTGCCCGAAAACGATCCGCTGCAGATGAACAGCCCCGCGCCGGGCATTGAAGCGCAGGTTGAGACTGAGGCCGAAACGAAGATCGAAAGGCAAGCAGAGGCGAAAGTTGAGGCGGAAGCGCCCCTGATCGAATCCATGGACCTGGTCGATGCCCTGACGCCCGGCACAGCGCCAGAGGAAGCAGACGCGGACTCAAGCGAGGCCTGGTCCATTGAAGAAGACCTGACCGACGAAGCAGACATCGCGGCTGAGGCTCAGGCCCTCGACGCCGAGATGGCCACCATTGAGCAGGCATACACCGAGGAAATGGCTGGTACCGAACAGGTTGATAGCGGCGAAAACATGCCGGAAATCTCGGTTCTGGATAGTACTGCCGCTGAAATACCGGTAATCGAGACACCGGCAGAGCCCCCGCAGCCGGAGGCAGAACCCGCCGACACCGGCAAGGCTGTTGAATTCGCTACAGCCCCTGAAGCCCCTGTAGCCGAAGAGGCCAATGACACCCCGGCCGCGCGTATCGACCGCCAGGCACTGGTGGACCAACTGGTCGCCAGGGAACTGCCTAAACTGGAGCGCGAGCTGCGCGCCCGCATCGAGAAGATGCTGGACGACCTGGAAGCCTGAGCGCTTCCTTCAATCACACCCCCGCAGGCGCTATAATCCGGCACCTTTAATCCCTATCACTCGCGGCGCGGCACCCTGCCCCGCCGCCCGACAGAATTCGCGTTAAACATGGACAAGACCTACCAGCCGCAGGCTATCGAACAGAACTGGTACAAGACCTGGGAAGAGAACGGCTACTTCAAGCCTTCCGGGGACACCGATGCCGACCCTTACTGCATCATGATCCCGCCGCCCAATGTCACCGGCAGCCTGCATATGGGCCACGGCTTCCAGGAATCCATCATGGACGCCCTGATCCGCTATAACCGCATGCTCGGCAAGAACACCCTGTGGCAGGTAGGTACCGACCACGCCGGCATCGCCACCCAGATGGTGGTGGAACGCCTGCTGGCCGCAGAGGGCAAGACCCGCCACGAACTCGGCCGCGACAAGTTCATCGAGAAAGTGTGGGAGTGGAAGGAAGAGTCCGGCGGAAACATCACCCAGCAGCTGCGTCGCCTGGGCGCCAGCCCGGACTGGTCGCGCGAGCGCTTCACCATGGACGAGGGCTTCTACAAGGCGGTGCAGGAAGTGTTCATCCGCCTGTACGAAGACGGCCTCATATACCGCGGCAAGCGCCTGGTGAACTGGGACCCGAAACTGCACACCGCCATTTCCGACCTCGAAGTTCTGAGCGAGGAAGAAAACGGCAACCTGTGGCACTTCCGCTACCCGCTCACCGACGGTTCCGGCCATCTGGTGGTCGCCACCACCCGCCCGGAAACCATGCTCGGTGATACTGCAGTGGCGGTGCACCCGGAAGACGAGCGCTATAAGCACCTGATCGGCAAGACCATCACCCTGCCGCTGGTGGGCCGCCATATCCCGATTATTGGCGACGACTATGTCGACATGGAATTCGGTACCGGCTGCGTGAAGATCACCCCGGCGCACGACTTCAACGACTACGAGATGGGCCAGCGCCACGACCTCGAGATGATCAACATCCTCGATGCCGACGCCAACCTGAACAACAACGTGCCGGAAGCCTATCGCGGCATGGAGCGCTTCGCGGCGCGCAAGCAAGTGGTTGCTGACCTGGAAGCGGCCGGCCTGCTGGAGAGGATCGACGACCACAAACTGAAGGTGCCGCGCGGCGACCGTTCCGGTGTGGTGATCGAGCCGTGGCTCACCGACCAGTGGTATGTGAAGACCCAGCCGCTGGCACAGGAAGCCATCGCCGCGGTGGAAGACGGCCGCGTCAAGTTTGTGCCGCAGAATTACGAGAACATGTACTTCTCCTGGATGCGCGACATCCAGGACTGGTGTATCTCCCGCCAGCTGTGGTGGGGCCACCGCATCCCGGCGTGGTACGACCAGGACGACAACGTCTACGTAGCGCGCACTGAAGAAGAAGCGCGCGAGAAATACCACCTGAGCGACGACGCAGTGCTGCGCCAGGACGAGGACGTGCTCGACACCTGGTTCTCCTCCGGCCTGTGGACCTTCGGCACCCTCGGCTGGCCCGAGGAAACGGAAGAGCTGAAGACCTTCCACCCGACCGACGTGCTGGTTACCGGGTTCGACATCATCTTCTTCTGGGTTGCGCGCATGATGATGCTGACCCTGCACTTCAAGAAGGAAATCCCGTTCCACACCGTGTATGTGCATGGCCTGGTGCGCGACAGCCAGGGCCAGAAGATGTCCAAGTCCAAGGGCAATGTACTGGACCCGATCGACCTGATCGACGGTATCGACCTGGAGACACTGGTAGCCAAGCGCACCAGCGGCATGCAGGTACCGCAGCTGAAGCAGAAGATCGAGAAGCAGACCCGCAAGGAATTTGCGGATGGCATCGCCGGTTACGGTACCGATGCGCTGCGCTACACCTACTACTCGCTGGCCTCCACCGGCCGCGATATCAAGTTCGATGTGGGCCGCATCGAGGGCTTCCGCAATTTCTGTAACAAGATCTGGAATGCCTCGCGTTACGTACTGCAGAACTGTGAGGGCCACGACTGCGGCCAGGACGGTTCCAGCGATTACGAACTGAGCCTCGCGGACCGCTGGATCATCTCGCGCCTGCAGCAGGCCGAGAAAGCCGTGCAGGAAGGTATCGACAACTACCGTTTCGACCACGCCTCACAAGCGTTGTACGACTTTATCTGGCACGAGTACTGCAGCTGGTACCTGGAGCTTTCAAAGCCGGTACTGTGGGACGACAACGCCTCCGACGCGCTCAAGAAAGGCACCCGCCGTACACTGATCCGCGTACTGGAAACAACCCTGCGCCTGGCCCACCCGCTGATGCCGTACATCACCGAGGAAATCTGGCAGAAGGTCAAGGACCTCGCCGGTGCAAGCGGAGATTCGATCATGCTGGCCAGCTTCCCGCTGGCAGACGACAGCAAGATCGACGCCGACGCAGAAGCGGCGATCGAATGGCTCAAGGGCGCCATCGAGGGTGTGCGCAACATCCGCGGTGAGATGAACATCTCCCCGGCGAAAAAGCTGCCGCTGTTTATCCGCAACGGTTCAGAGCAGGACAAGGCGCTACTGGACGATACCCGCAGCCTGCTGACCAAGCTCGCAAGCATCGAGGAAATCACCTGGCTGAATGCCGGCGACGAGGCCCCGGCTTCCGCCACCGCGCTGGTGGGTGAGATGGAAATCCTGGTGCCCATGGCCGGTCTGATCGATGTCGCAGCGGAAAGCGCGCGCCTGAACAAGGAAATTGAGAAACTGGGCAAGGACCTGGCCCGCGTAGAAGGCAAACTTAACAACCCGAAGTTCGTCGACAAGGCACCGGAAGAAGTGGTGGCGAAGGAGAAAGCCAAACTGGCCGACATGCAGTCTGCGCTGGCGCGCTACCAGCAGCAGCTGGAGACCATCAAAGACCTTTGATCGGACGGTGCGACACATGGGGTCAGAGCGAATGCTCTGCCCCCATAAGTTAGCCGCCTTTGACTTGTGGGGTCAGAGCCAAAGCTCTGACCCTTTCCGATTTCCGGGGTCAGAGCGAGAGCTCTGACCCCATCTATTAATAACTGAGAATCCACCATGCAAGCCAACAATAAACAACACGCCCTCAAGCGCATCACTGCCGCCAGCTGCCTGCTGGCCATGCTGGTAAACCTGTCCGCCTGTGGCTACGTTCTCTACCCCGAACGTAAAGGACAACAGGGCGGCCGCCTCGACCCGGTCGTAATTCTGCTCGATGGCGCTGCCCTGCTGTTCGGCGTACTTCCGGGCGTGGTCGCTTTTGCCGTGGACATCACCAATGGCACCATCTACCTGCCGCCGGGTGGAACCTCTGCCATTGAGCGTCACCTGAGCGCAGTTGACCAGGAAGAGGTCGATACCGTAATGGATGAGTACGGCCAGGTCTGGCACAAGATGCCGATGAATCTGCTCGCCCCCGGTGCGGAAGATATGCAACAGGTGACTATGACACTGTCGGATCTGGCAGGCACCGAAGTGGCCGCACAGGACATCGTCTGGTTTGACAATCTGGCGGCACTGCACGCTGCCAATCAAAACAGCGTGGCAAGCCGCTAGTAACGTGCGGGGTCAGAGCCTCAGCTCTGCCCCCTAAATTACAGATTCAATCGGACAAATGGGGTCAGATCCAACGGATCTGACCCCTCAACATATTTGGGGTCAGAGCTCTCGCTCTGACCCCATGAATTCCCGGAATCCCTCACAATCTATTACAGCCCATTACACCGCAAGCTAGGTACACTAGACATCCCGCCGTCGCGCATGCAAAGATTTACGATTGCAATTGACAACCCGGAAGAAAGAGTCCCGGCACTATAAAATACTAATAACAGGAGCACGGATATGCTCTTCAACTCCCTCACGTTTATCGTGTTTTTTGCAGTCGTTCTGATACTGCATAACCTCCCCGTATCCTGGCGAACAAAGAAAGTTCAACTGCTGATTGCCAGCTATCTATTTTATGCGGCATGGAACCCGCCATTCGTGCTGCTCTTGTGGCTGTCCACAGTCGTAGACTGGAGCGTAGCCAAGCGGCTTTACCAAACAGACAATGTCGCCGGCCGGCGCCTGTTGCTGGCGATAAGCCTGGGGGTCAACCTAGGGGTATTGGCGTTTTTCAAGTACGGCCAATTTCTGCTTGAAAACTTTATCTCTGCGGCCGCGATGCTCGGCATCAACTACAAAGCGCCGGATTGGAATATCATACTACCGGTCGGCATCTCTTTTTATACTTTCCAAACCCTGTCCTATACGCTCGACATTTACCTGCGTCGAAGCAAACCCAGTAAATCGCTGCTGGATTTCTCCCTGTTTGTCACATTCTTCCCGCAACTTGTCGCGGGTCCGATCGTACGGCCGACCCAGCTGCTACCGCAGTTCGCGACGCCCCGTCGCACCACACAAAAAGCACTTAACTGGGGGCTGCTCCTGATTACGTTAGGTCTGTTCCAGAAGATTGTGGTTGCGGATGGGTTGCTCGCACCGGTGTCCGACAAGGTGTTCGGGGCCAGTGCGTTACTGAACCCTGTGGACGCCTGGCTCGGCACACTGGCATTTGCCGGACAGATTTTTGCCGATTTTTCCGGTTACACCACCATAGCCATCGGCGTTGCCTGTGCGCTGGGCTTCTCGCTCCCTGACAACTTCCGCTACCCTTACGCCGCCATCGGCTTTTCCGATTTCTGGAAGCGCTGGCACATATCCCTGTCCAGCTGGCTGCGAGACTACCTATACATCCCCCTCGGCGGTAATCGCAAAGGTGCAGCAAGGACACGGATCAACCTGATGCTGACCATGCTGCTTGGCGGCCTCTGGCACGGCGCCTCCTGGACATTCGTTGCCTGGGGCGCCCTGCACGGTAGTTTCCTGGTGGCAGAACGCTGGCTGCGCGCGCGCTTTGGTGGCGCGCCGCTATGGCAAACTTTTAGCGGCCAACTGATGCTTGGCCTACTGACCTTCGCCCTGGTGAACATCGCCTGGGTATTCTTCCGCGCGGAGAGCTTTGAAGGGGCCGGCCAGCTACTACAGGCCATGCTACTGTTTGCCACCGACGGGCAAAAAATACTGAGCAGCGTCTATATGCTTCAGGCGGCCTGTACAGTATCTCTGCTAGTGACCTATCACTGGTTTATGCGTGAGCGACGCCTGGAAGACCTGGTGGCAAAAGCTTCGCCACTTGCACTGGGTAACGCTTGGGGGGTGGCACTCTTCTTAATTGTTATTACTCAGGGAGGCAGTGATGCTTTTATCTACTTCCAGTTCTGAGGGTATCCAAACGCGCATTCTGCCCAAGGCTTCCCTGGTAGCCCCCCTGCTATTGGCAATTGGCGTTTGCAGCGCGCTACTTATCGCCTGGGAGATGTTCTGGCGTAGCGAGGGTGCAGTGCCTTCCTATCGTAATTCCGATGAGCTCTGGAGCAAGGAACGCCGCCGGATCAACGAGGGAGATGGTCACCTGCCGGTAATAGCCGGATCTTCCCGAGTATTGTTCAATATCGACCTCGACACTTGGGAAAGACTGACTGGAGAGCGGCCGATCCAACTGGGCCTTGAGGGCACAAGCCCGGTCTCTATGGTAGAGGGGCTGGCGAACGACCCGGATTTTACCGGGGACCTATTGATCGGAGTTTCACCGGTTCCCCTCTTTGGCGGTCTGGATACGCGCGGAAAAGCGGTTATGGGCTACAAACGCACGTCATACTCAGCCCGTGCAGGGCAGTGGCTCTCAGAGCTTCTGGAGCCGTACCTGGCCTTCTACCATAAGGACTATGCCCTATTCCAGATCATCAAGCGCCAACCGCTCCCAAACCGCGATGGAGTCAGCATCAGAATGGGTGTACGTCGCCTGACCGTAATGGATCAAGATCGTAATACCCGCCTGTGGTGGAGGGTAGAAAGTGACCCAGAGTATCGTGATCTGGCGCGCAGTATCTGGGCGCAACGATTCCCCCGCGATGGAAAGCTACCCCCTCCCGTAGTCGAGTTCATGACTTCCAAGATAGAAAATTCTTTAGAGCGGATGCAAAAAGCGGTAAACACGCTTCACCAGCGAGGCGTAAAAGTGACTTTTTTACAAAGCCCTGCGAGCGGTGGTTTTCTGGAGCTTGAGCAATTACTGTATCCACGCGAAAGCACCTGGCAAATATTACTCGCAGAGACCGGCAGCGAAGGCTTCCACTGGGAAGATCACCCAGGCCTTCAGGGGTATGAGTTACCGGAGTACTCTCATATCGCGTCCGGGGAGCGGGAGCGATTTACAACTGAAGTGCTGCGCCTGATGGGCAAAATCCCACAGGTAAAAACAGCCGCTGGGGAGTAAAACGATGAGAACGCAATCAACAGCCTCCGATGTTACGGCTACAACCAACAAAAAAGGCTCCCCGGCTATGCCGCCGAGCCTTTTTTAATTGCCCTAATTACTGAAGCGTCAGTCGATCGAAGCCTGTCCTTCGGCGGCCCTCACCTCAGCACAAAACTGCATCATCTTGGGCGCTGTATGCTGCTGTCGGACCTCGACGAAGTTGTTGCCCTCTAGAAATTGGCTCTCATCAAAGACTGCAAGATAGCCTCCAAAAGCGCGCTGCATTGCCGACTTTACCTGCGCATTGGGGTTTACCTTGCGAAGTGATCATGGATACGCTGCCGTTTCTCCGGGTCCGCTGCGAGCTGCTGGTAATAGGCCTTCAGCTCCTTGTCCTTCCATGCAAATTCCGCACGACGCTGAACGCTACTTTCTCCTGCCTGGACTTCATAAATACTACGAGTGCCAAAGATTTCTGAAGTGATCCAGAGTGCGGGAATTCCGAATCTCGCGGCTCCATCACTCAGGAAGCCGGGGCGGTAAATATGCCTCGACCCCAGGATCGCCCAGACATCGCTTCCGAGGTCTGTAGCTGCGCGCGAAGTGATTTCAAGGTGCTCTTTGACTTCCTGATTTTCGAGGCCAGGCATCACAAGATGCATATCCATAAATGCCAGGCCGGCAACCCGGTCCGGATGATGCTCTGCGAGATACATCATGTCTCGCGCCGCTACCAGCCTGCCGGTAAAAATTGCCTGGCAAGCCGCTAAGGCTATAAACGAATGGGGTCAGAGCGTGCGCTCTGACCCCGACGATGTTAAGGGGTCAGATCCACTGGATCTGACCCCATTAATTTCACCAGGACATATTCCTGCGCAGCAGGAAGAACATCATGCCCAGGTAACCCAGCACCGGTATCAGCAGCGACGAGACAATACGGATCGCGCCGTCGTCAAAACCGATATAGACCAGGTAGACGAAAAACGGAATCAGTAGCGCCAGAAACCGCACCTTGAACTTGGATCCCATCACTGATCGGGCGATCTCGAAGATCAGAAGACCAATCCCTGACAAGAGAAAAACCGGCACTGCATAGCTGACAAACCGGGCGAATTGATAACTGTTCAAAATAGACGGGATCGAAGCCGCGGAGCCGACTCCCACTGCCCAGACCAGTAGATAACAGACCAGCGCACCGACCAAAAACGAAACAACCTGATTGATGTCCTTCACTTCGTACCACCACGACTAAAAATATCCTCCAATACTAAATGGGAATCCATCAGGTGGTCGAGCCTTGAGTAAGCGAGCCCGCTAAAGTGAGAACTGAAACAGCCGGGGAGATGGACAAACAAACGACCAATATTCACCGGAGGGGGGAACCCAGCGAATACTGGCCGCAGGAAGTTATTTCAGGTCAATGACAGCTTATGAGCGTCCATAGCCGTATCCACGGTGGTTGCGGTGATTGTCGTAGTCCTGATGTGCCTTGCGCATTGCCTTCTGGTACTTGCGGTAGTGCTTTTCCGCTTTGCGCAGGTGCTTGTCACGCTTGTGTGAATGCTTTGCATGACCATAGCCTTGTCCGCGGTGATAGCCATCACAGTCATAGTAGCGAACGCGCTGGCGATGATGCTTCCTGTGGTGGTGATGACGATGCTTGTGGTGACGATCACGGTCGTCGTGTTCCGCCAGCGCCATGCCTACCAGCGCGCCAACTACGGTACCGACGATGACATCTCCGTTATCTGCGTAACCGCTTTCACCGGAATAGTAATAATCGTTTGCCTGAGCGCCAGTGGCACCCGCAAAAGCGAACAGGCCCGCCAGTGCGGTACCGAGGAAAGTGTTGCGGATCTTTGTCATTGGCTTTGTCTCCACCATTTGTTTACAGGTGCAGATTAACCATACGTGACTGAATCGAACCTGAATGAATCCGAGGAATCATTCAGGTTAAATTTCGATCAGATCGTCATGCCGCCGTCGACGACAATGCATTCGCCTGTCGTATAGGTGGAAGCGTCGGAGACCAGATACAGTACCGTTCCCGCCATTTCCTGTGGCTCGGCATGGCGGTGCATTGGAATCATGGAAATCGCGGTTTTATAGATTTCGTCGTGGGTAAACAGCGCGCCGGCAAAAGCGGTTTTGGTCAGCCCCGGCAGCAGCGCATTGCAGCGAATATTGTACTGCGCACACTCCTTGGCAAAGGCCTTGGTCATATTGATGACCGCCGCCTTGGTAATGGAATAGATGCCCTGACCGATGCCCGGCTGCAAACCGTTGATGGAAGCGGTATTGACGATCGCGCCACCACCCTGCTCGCGCATCAGCTTGCCGCCCTCTACCGACATGAAGAAATAACCGCGGATATTCACATCCACCGTCTTCTGGAAGGCACCCAGGTCCGTTTCCAGGATATTACCGAAAAACGGATTGGTGGCGGCATTGTTCACCAGGATATCCAGCCTGCCGTGCTTCTCCCGAATCGAAGCAAAACAGCTGCTGATCTGCTCCATATCACCGATATGGCAGGGTAAGGCTTCAGCCTTACCGCCCTTGTCCTTGATGGCATCCGCCACGGCCTGGCAGCCTTCCAGTTTGCGACTGGAGACAATGACATGCGCCCCCTGCTCCGCCAGCAGGTGCGCAATGGACTCGCCGATACCACGGCTGGCACCGGTTACCAAAGCAACTTTGCCGGTAAGATCGAAAAGGTCAGTACTCATTGGTTATCCTTCTTTATTGACGATGTCCATCGCCATCTGTGCAAGCGGCTCCACGAACGCACCAACCTTGCCTGCCTCCTTGTTGGAGGCATTGCCGTCCTGCGCGCGTTTGGCCACGCCCTGTACGATAGCGGCAAGACGGAAGAAACTGAACGCCAGGTAATAAACCCAATTATCAATTTTTTCGATACCCATACGCTGGCAGTACTGCGCCACATACTCTGGCTCGCTCGGGATACCCAACGCTGCGCGATCCTTGCCCATCAGCCCCGAAATATTGCCCATGCCGGCCGGCATCCGCAGTTGCATGCTCTGGTAGGCCAGATCGGCAAACGGATGGCCGAGCGTCGACAGCTCCCAGTCCAGCACCGCCAGTACGCTCGGCTCCGCCGGCGCGAATACCATATTGTCGAGGCGGTAATCGCCGTGCACAAGCGCGACGCGGCCATCATCTTCCGGCTGCGCTTCACCCAGCCAGCCAATCAGCCGTTCCATCGCGTCAATTCTCTGCAATTCAGAAGCGCGGTACTGGCTGCACCAGCGGTCATACTGGCGCGCAAAATAGTTGCCAGACTTACCATAGTCGCTGAGGCCGGCCGCTTCGACATCGACGCTATGTAACGCAGCCAGGACCCGATTCATCTCCGCGTACATGGCGGTGCGATCTTGCCTGCCGACATCGGGCAGGGCCGCATCCCAGAATATACGCCCCTCCACAAAGGACATCACATAGAACATGGAGCCAATGACATCACGGTCTTCGCACAGGTGGTAAACCTCCGGCACCGGGACATCGGATCCCGCCAGCGCCTTGATCACGCGGTATTCCCGATCCACCGCATGGGCGCTCTTCAGCAATTTGCCCGGCGGCTGACGACGCAATACATAGGTACGTTCCGGCGTTTGCAGCTTGAACGTGGGGTTGGACTGCCCCCCCGAGAATTTGCTTGCCGTAACCGGACCACTGAAACCCTCGACGTGCTCTGCCAGGTATTCAGCCAGCAGGCCCTCATCCAGCTGGTCGACTGCGGTTTTCACTTCACTCATTTTCATTCCCCGAGAAAACTTATTGACCGAACGCTGCGGCCAGGCCACGACCAAGCTGCATCATATGCACCTCGTCCGGGCCATCGGCAAGGCGCACAACGCGCGCATAGGAATAGCCCCTGGCGAGGAAGAAGTCCTGCCCCAGACCGGCGGCGCCGTGAATCTGTATAGCGCGATCCAGGACATTACAGGCCATCTGCGGCGCAACAATCTTGATCATTGAAATCAGGTCTTTCGCGCCCTTGTTTCCTACTTTATCCATGCGATCAGCGGCCTTGAGCGTCAGCAGCCGTGCCTGCTCGATCTCACAGTGACTCTTTGCCAGCACCTCACGGACACCGCCGTGTTTTGCCATGGTACGGCCGAAAACCTCGCGCTCGCTCGCCCGCTTGGCCATTGCCTCCAGCGCACGCTGAGCCACACCAACCAGACGCATGCAATGGTGGATACGGCCCGGGCCAAGGCGCCCCTGTGCAATCTCGAAACCGCGCCCTTCACCGAGCAACAGATTACCAGCCGGTACCCGCACATTGTTGAACCGAATTTCCGCGTGGCCTTCGGGCGCATCATCAAACCCCAGTACCTGCATGGGACGCACCACCTCGACTCCGGGCGTATCCATCGGTACCAGGATCATGGATTGCTGCCTGTAGCGATCCGGGTTATCTGCATCTGTCTTGCCCATCACGATCATGATCTTGCAGTCTTGATTGGACGCGCCACTGATATAGAACTTGTGGCCATTGATCACGTAATCGTCGCCATCCCGGACAATTGAGGTCTCAATATTGGTTGCATCACTGGAAGCGACTTGCGGCTCGGTCATCGCAAATGCGGAGCGGATTTCACCTCGCAGCAATGGCGCCAGCCATTGTGCTTTCTGCTCTTCGTTTCCGTATCGCGCCAACACTTCCATATTGCCGGTATCCGGCGCACTGCAGTTAAATGCCTCTGAGGCGATCAGGGAACGTCCCATCATCTCCGCAAGCGGGGCGTATTCGAGATTTGTCAGTCCCGCTCCATATTCCGAATCCGGCAGAAAGAGATTCCAGAGCTCTGCCGATTTCGCTTTCTCCTTCAGCTCCTCCATAACTGGCGGGGTTTGCCAGCGATTTTCCTGCAATTGCTGTTCATACAGTGCTTCAGCGGGGTAGACGTGTTCATCCATAAACTGCTGAACACGCGCCAGCAGTCCCTTTACCTTGTCGGAATAATCGAAATCCATATTTTGCTACCTGTTGCTTATCCGTAGGTGATCGCATCCTGGCGCTCGGGGTGCTCCAGATGCGGGGTATGATTAAAGGAATGCAGGCTGATTGAAGACCTGCTTTTTCCTGACTTGAAGAAAAAACGACTCAGGGAGGTATTACGGGTTTGCATGTTGAGTTGTACCACCGTCGAAGCCGGCGCCTCCAGTACCAGGCGCGTCAACATGGAGATGGTGCCTCCTGAACTCACAACCAGTGTGCGCCCTGGTCCATCCACGATGATCTCCATTCCCCGCTGAACACGCTGCTCGAAAGCCTGCCAGCTCTCCGCTACGTCAAGCTGTCCCTCAATCCACGCGTGCATAGCATCCCGCAGCAAACTGAAAAATACGCGCTGATCTGCGTCTGCCGGGGGCCGGCGCTCCGGCGAGACGCGCAGGTATGCACTGATAATTTCCTGAAAATCAAACTCGTTCAGCTCGGCAAAACACTGCAGGATCGAGACCTCGCTATTGCGCCCCATGCCAGCGCAGATTGCCTCAGCGGTTTGGCGGTGCCGCACCAGATCCCCGCAGATAACCCGATCGAAGTTGACTCCCTGTCCACGAAAGTGCTCTCCGAGCCAGCGCGATTGCCGCTCTCCCAGAGGTGACAGCTGGTCGTAGTTCTCGCTCCCCAGGGAAGCCTGCCCATGTCGGACGGTAAAAAACTCAGCCACAAGCGCTCCTGTAAACGCTAAATGTGTTGACTCAATGTATCTCCAGAGCTTAAATCATTAAAATTTATTATATAAATATCGCCTCATTCATATAGGTTATATCTAGCCATGCACCTCACCCGGATTGACCTCAACCTGTTCCTGGTAATTGACGCCATCTACACGGAGCGCAATCTGACACGCGCCGCAGAACAGCTTCACATTACCCAGCCAGCCATGAGTAATGCGCTTGCCCGCGCGCGCGAGGCGCTGCAGGATGACCTTTTTATCCGGGTTCCCCATGGGATGCAGCCAACCGCCTTTACAGAAACCATCATCGAGCAGGTAAAGAGCGGGCTGCAGCTCCTCCAGAAGAGCGCCGTATCCAAGATTGAATTCGAGCCAGCAACGGCGGAAAAGACGATTCGCCTGAGCATGAACGACATGACCGCGACGATGCTGTTGCCGCGCCTGATGGAGAGGCTGCAGAAGGAGGCACCCCACATGCGAGTGGAATGCTTTTACGTGGCGCGGGATCAAATTGAGCGGGAGCTGGCCAATTACAGCCTGAACTTCGCGATTGATGTACCGATGATGGGTAACACAAAACTGCAGCAACATTCTCTTGGGCAGGACCGCTACGTGTGTATGCTGCGCCGCAATCACCCTGAGATCGAAGATTCACTTACCCTGGAGAACTACCTGAAGCTGGGCCATATCCACGTCTCCAGCCGCCGCACCGGGCCCGGCCTCGTTGATATGCACCTGAACAAACTGGGCAGACGGCGCCAGATAAAGCTGCGCGTCCAGCACTACCGCAGCGCTCCGCACATTGTTGAAAGGTCCAACCTGGCGCTCACCGCTCCGCGCAGCTTTGCGCAAAACTACGATGTGGATTATTTCGAGCTGCCGTTCCCGGTCCCCCAGGTAGAATCTGTCTTGCTTTGGCACAGAAACGCCGAACAGGACCCCGCGCACACCTGGCTCAAGAGCCTGATCACCCGTGCCATCAATCCTTACTGAGCTTACGCCCTGAACTTGCTGTACGGCGTATTATTCAGACGGTTCGACACGTTCAATCAATGTAGCAACCCCCACGCCCGCACCGCCGCAAATCGACACAACCCCCTTAGTCAGCCCACGCTCTTCGAGTTCATCAATCAACATGCTGACAAGGTTGCCGCCGGTTGCGCCTAAAGGGTGCCCCATTGCGATGGCGCCGCCGTTTACATTGAATTTATCATCTGGAATATTGAAATCCTTCTGATATTTCAGAGTTGGCGCAACAAATGACTCGTTGACCTCCCAAAGGTCAATTTCATCGGCCGTTAACCCTGCTCGCTCCAAAACCTTTTCAGTCGCTCGAATATGGCCGGTCAACATACGCACCGGCTCGTCACTTGCTTCCGCAAAACTGATAACACGAGCTCTCGGCTTCAGACCCTGCTCTTCACAGAAAGACCTACTGGCCATCACCACTAAAGATGCACCGTCAACAAGCGCGGGCGAGTTGGCTGGAGTATGACGTGCTTCGAAGACTACGCCCGGATAAAACGCATCAACCATTGGCTTTACCTGGTCGATAAATTTTCCAAACGCTGTGGGAAGCTGCGCAAGTTTTTCCATGCTGGCATTTGGGCGAATACCTTCATCTGACGCGATTATCGCTTCTCCCTGCTCGCCTTTTATCGGAACCAAGGATCTTCCAAACCGCCCAGATTTCGATGCATCCGCTGCACGCTGATGCGAACGAAGTGAGTACTCATTAAGCGTTTCACTATCGTACCCCTCCATACCCGCAATCAGATCTGCCGACAAGCCCATATGCATGAATTTACTTGACTTGATCACAGCAGGGTCACTAAACCACGCACCTTTGTCGGAGAACATCGGAACGCGGCTAATGTGCTCGACACCACCAGCAACAACCAGTGAGTTCACACCCATTGCGATCTTGCTTGCGCCCAGATTGATCGCGTCGAGTCCAGAACAACAAAATCGGTTTATCGTTGCACCGGGTACGGTATCGGGCCAGCCTGCGAACATTGCCGAAATCTTGGCTATGTTCGCACCTTGGTCGCCCACTTGCGTATTACAGCCCAACAGCACGTCGTCTACTTGAGAAGCTTTAAAGTCACCGCGCTCCT
Organism: Biformimicrobium ophioploci; assembly: GCF_030270605.1. GTDB lineage: Bacteria > Pseudomonadota > Gammaproteobacteria > Pseudomonadales > Cellvibrionaceae > Biformimicrobium > Biformimicrobium ophioploci. Next base: position 408,322 of record NZ_BSYJ01000002.1, on the reverse strand, counting down.
CAAGTGCTTTGTAGAGAGGCTTAAGTAGCTCGACCGCTTTATAGTTCGCATAGGCCCCTGCTTCCGGCTTAGCTACCGCACGTGGCAAACGGACAGCATCAAGGATCATTACTTCATGGACATTGTTCATCTAGTTCTCTCCTTAAACTAAACCTTCAATTGGGTTTTACCCCGCAAGTTACTCACGTACATCTCAGGCTTCGTACCATCAACAGTAGGTATCACCAGAGCAATGCCGGCCGTACTTATTTCCGCTGCCCCGTCACAGAACCCTTGGGAATATAAATGGTGCGGAACCCGATGTGGGAACTCCCGATAGTCCTGTCCTGGGCATGACGAGACACAGGCCGGTAGCGCATACAGTAATTGGAGGCGCATAAGAACGATCCCCCCTTTATCACCCCGGCTTTTGAATAGTCTGAAGGATCGAAATCCCCCGTAGGAACCTTTCGATGGTCCTGCGAATAATCAGATGAAACCAGCTCCCAGACATTGCCTATAGCGTCGTAGAGGCCCCATGGGTTGGGTGGAAAACAGCCCACGGGCGCCGTGCCGGCATAGCCGTCCGCGGCTTCATTGCGGTCCGGAAATGTCCCCTGCCAGGTATTTGCGACCCATTCTCCATCGCGGTAATAGGCTTTTTCCCATGCCCCCTCCGCTACCTCAATACCGGCTTTTGCAGCGTACTCCCACTGCGCTTCAGAGGGTAACCGTTTGCCTGCCCAGCTGGCATAGGCTTGTGCATCAGCAAAGGTAACGTGTACTACCGGATGATTCATTCGCCCGGACAGGTCGCTACCCGGGCCTTCCGGCTGCCGCCAGCTCGCGCCCTCTACGAATCGCCACCACGCTGGTGCCTGCGATGTACTCTGGAATACATCACTCGGATTAAACACAGCAGACCCGGGCACCAGCTCATCTTGCGGGTATCCCGCCGGGAACCACTCCGGTAACGGCTTGCGTTCAGCCACGGTTACGTAACCTGTCGCATCGACGAAGCGCTTGAACTGCGCATTTGTCACCTCGTGCCGGTCGATCCAGAAGCCCTCACTCTCCACCAATCGTGCACCAGCCTCTTCCGGGAAACGCTGGAAGCGCCCGCTTTCCGGATCCCTGAAGCCGTGGTCATTACCAATCTGGAATTCTCCGGCCTCGATATACACCATCCCAGCAGTGATTCCGCCTTCCTCCGGCACGCCTGGATAGCTATCGCACAAGCCGATGAATTCCGGATCAGCGCTACAACCCGCCAATGATACGACCGCGGCCAATCCGAAAACCGAAGCTATACCCGAGTTCTTCACCATGGTTTTGAAACCTCTCATACCAATTCTTCGTGCGCACGCTTGGTCACGCTCAGCCCCAGAGTATCAATTTACAGTGCACGAAGTACAACGCAGTATTTTTGACCACCATAATTGTGTCATATATTATGCCTAAACTATCCAACACGACGAAGTTAAACGCACCATGATCAGAAAACTCGTTATCGGCCTGACTTCCGTTGCCGTAGTCATTGCCCTGCTTGCCCTGCTACTCCCAACCATCCTGCATAAAGCCGGGCTCCACCCGGAGTACACCGGTGACACCGTGGAACTACCTGGCAAGCGCGCACTGGTGATCACCACCAGCCACGGCACCCTGAATGCCCCTGGCGAGACCGACGGCAAGGCGACCGGTGTATTCGCGTCGGAAATGACCGTGCCCTACTACACCTTCCTCGATGGCGGCATGCAGGTGGACATTGCCAGCATCCAGGGTGGCGAGATCCCGATCGACCCGGAATCCTTCTTCTACGCGGTGCGTACACCGGAAGACGAGCGCTACCTGCAGGATGCGGTCGTACAAGCCAAAGTAAAGAACTCCCTGCGTATCGATGACATCGACTTTACCCGGTACGACATCATCTTTATGGCTGGCGGTTGGGGCGCAGCCTATGACCTGGGTTATTCCGATGTCCTGGGGCGCAAGGTCAGCGAAGCCTATTACGATAGCAGCGCAGTAATCGGTGGCGTTTGCCACGGTGTGCTGGGCCTGATCAAGGCCGAGGACAAGGACGGCAACCTGCTGATTGCCGGGCGCCGTATGACCGGAGTCAGCGACAAACAGATCAAGGAACTGGGCATCGAGATCACCCCGCAACACCCCGAAACCGAGCTGCGCAAGGCCGGTGCCAAGTATGAAAAGCAGACCGCCTTCCGCGACATCTTTGCCACCCACGTTGTCGTGGATGATGAGCGCCGCTTTGTCACCGGCCAGAACCAGAACTCCGGCTACGATACTGCGCATCAGATGATGGCGGTTGTCGCCGAACGCTAAGCCCCACTATTGCGTCGCCGGCACTACGCTGGCGAACAGCCCAATACAGGCGCAACCCTATGCACCGCAAGTCCGGCTCAAGAGCCCGCCGCACCGGCAAACGTTTCGCCCGCACACTGCTCTGCACCTCACTGGCCGCCGCCATCAGCGCAGCGGCGCAGGAGAGCATAAGTGAAAGTGCGAATCAGATAGAAATACCCAACGTCGAGGCAAAGCGCCCCAACATCCTGGTGATCCTGGCTGACGACCTCGGCTACACAGACATCGGCGCTTACGGCAGCGAGATCAGCACCCCCAACCTGGATGACCTGGCAAAAGGAGGGCTGCGCTTCAGCAAATACCGCACCGCACCCAGCTGCGCGCCGACCCGCGCCATGCTGATGTCGGGCGTCGACAGCCATCGCGCCGGTGTCGCCAATATCGCCGAAGCACTAACGCCAGCCCAGTCGCACTCTCCCTTCTACCAGGGCCACCTGCGCAAGGACGTGGTGACCATCGCCACCCAGCTCAGGGACGCGGGCTATCACACCTACATGGCAGGCAAATGGCACCTGGGCTACAAGGATCCAGCGCTGCGCCCGATCAACCGCGGCTTCGAACAGACCGTCATGATGCCGTATTCCGGCGGCGATAACTGGTCCAACAAAAGCTACCTGCCGCTGTATGAAAAAACCCTGTGGTTTGAAAACGGCGAGCCGTATGAACTGCCAGAGGATTTCTATTCCTCGGAGTTCCTGATAGACAAGGCCATCGCCCAGATCGACAGCAACCGCGCCGACGGCAAACCGTTTTTTACTTACCTGCCATTCATGGCGGTGCATTTGCCCATGCAGGCCCCGCGGGAATACACGCAGAAGTACCTCGAGACCTATAGCCATGGCTGGGATCCGATCCGCAGCCAGCGCCAGCAAGCGGCGAAAGCGTTAGGACTGGTACCCGCCGATGCGGCCATGAAACGCATGAACACCACCGCCGATTGGGAGGCGCTGTCAGACGAAGAGCAGCGTTACAATGCCAAGCGTATGGCAGTGTATGCGGGCATGGTCGATGCCATGGATTTTCATATCGGCCGGCTGCTGCAGTACCTGAAGGACATTGGTGAGTACGACAATACCGTCATCGTCTTTACCTCCGACAACGGCCCAGAACCGAACGAAATTACCGGCCCACAGCGCCTGGTGATGCTCAACCTGCTGGACTATACCGACGACTACGACACCCTCGGCGAAAAAGGCAGCTACGGCACTATCGGCCCGAGCTTTGCCAGTGCCGCCGCCTCTCCCCTTGGCCACTACAAGTTCCACTCGGGCGAGGGTGGCATGCGGGTACCGCTGCTGGTCAGCGGCCCGGCCGTCGCTGAGCCCCTGCGCGGGCAGATCAGCCACGCCACCGCCTTCGTCAAGGACCTTGCCCCCACCTTGTTGGGCCTGGCGGGCGTTGCCGATCACCGCGGCCGATACCGCGGCCGCACCGTGGAGCCAATCACCGGCCGCAGCCTGCTGCCGCTGCTGGAACAGCCCACCGCAGCGGTCTACGGCCCCCAGGACACCATCGCTTACGAAATCGGTGGCAACGCCGCACTGATCAAGGGGGACTACAAGATCACCTTCAACCGCGGCCCCAACAACGATGGCCAGTGGCACCTGTACCATATCGAACGTGACCCTGGTGAAACCACACCACTGGAACAACGCGAGCCGGCGCGCTTCGCCGAGCTGCTGTCGGATTACGAAGCCTATGTGCGCGACAATGGCGTACTGCCGGTGCCGCCTGACTACAACCAACGGCGCCAGGTCACCCGTAATGCCGTAAGGCAGCGCTTGCCCCAGATCGCCCTTTCCGTAGGATTGCTACTGGCCGGTGTCGCAACGCTGCTGCTGTGGCGCCGTCGCCGGGGCTAGCCGGTAGATAGTACAAACCTAAGAGCACAAAAAAGCCGGCAGTTTCCTGCCGGCTTTTTTGCATCTGCATGGGCCCATTGCTGGACCCAGTACTCACACTAGATCAGCACCACACCTCAGAACTGGTAGCTAACCGTCGCACCGATGGTGCGCGGCTCGGCAAGCCAATCCTGCTGGGCGCCGGTCATCGCCGCGGGCACGGTGCGCAGGTAGGAGTAGACATCGTCGGTGGCGTTCTTCACCCACACCGCCGCATCCCAGTCCTCGTTGCGCCAGCCGGCACGCACATTGACGGTCTCACGATCCTGCACAAAATCCGGAACATCTGGGTTCACGGCGTGGTCCGAGGCATAGTTGTAGTCGGTACGCAGGTAGGCGGCACCGTCTGCTACCGGCGCCATCAGAGTGGCTGCCAGGTTGGACGACCAGCGTGAAGCCCCTGAGAAGACGTCGTTATCCAGGTACTGTACGCCGCCGCTCAGTTTCAAGAACTGCCAGGGTGCCGCGGCAAAATTCAGGTCCACGCCCTTGATCGTACCTTCGTCCTCCTCATTGGCGACATAGGTACCCAGGCCAATGGCCTGCTGTCTCAGATACTGCAGGTCATCCACCAGCATCTGGAACGCGGTGGCGTTGACCTCCAACTGGTTGTCGAACAGGCGCGACTTGACACCCAGCTCGTAGTTGGTGGTCTGCTCGTTATCATAGGTGCGCTCCGCACCCGCACCCGCCACGCCGTTGAAACCGCCGGACTTGTGACCAGTGGCGATAGACGCAAACACCATCACATCCTCATTGACGAAATGGGTCAGGCTCGCCATACCGGTGACACTGTCGTCCTCGAGACTGAAGCTGTCATCTACCGGAGCGTAAAGTGCAGCTATCAAGGGCGGGATATTCATAGCCGGCCCCGCCGGGCCAAAGGCACCGGCGGGGATACCGGTTGCCGTGGAATCAGCCCGCACATACATATCTGCGGATTTTTCCTCAGCGGTGTAGCGCAGGCCAACGGTAGCTTCCCAGCTGTCGGAGAAGGTATAGGTGGCCTGGCCAAAGGCCGCAAAGGTGTCGGTCTCCCAGGCATTGTCGATCGTGGAGCTGTCGCCGGGGCGTACCAGCATGGCAAATGCAGGCCCCAGCGGATGCACCTGGGTGCCCACAGCGAGGATGTCCGAGCCAAAGTTAGCGACCGGCTGGCCAAAACCGCGGCCCAGCTCTTCATGACTGAAATAGAGGCCCGCCAGGTACTGCAGCGGCCCGTCCAGGTCACTGCTCAGGCGCAATTCCTGCACCAGGCTTTCCCCGCGGTAGGCATCGTCTACATAGTAGAGATCGAGCTCGGTGCGGTCACCGTCAAAGCTGCTCGCCCACTCGTAATCGTTCCAGGCGGTGATTGAAGTGAGGGTGGCAAAAGACAGGTCGTAGTCCACCACCGCGCTGAGCGCATCAGCCGAGAGGGTAAACGCCAGCGGGTAATCGTTATTGCTGTAGTAATCCAGCGGATCGTTTTCGGGCACTTCCAGGCCCTTCATCTGCAACACGCCGGCCATAGCCGGGCTGATGGTAGTGTCGGCACCACAGCAACTGGAATCCCGCTCTACATGGCTGGCAATCAGGTTCACGCTGAGTGCATCGGTGGGCTGCCACGTGAACTTGCCGCGCAGGTTCCAGTCAGACCGGTCGTTCTGGTCCGGGCCGGTACCGCTCTCCAGCCAGCCATCGCGCTCGTGGACAGAACCGCTCAGGCGGTACCCCGCAGTTTCGCCGATCGGGGCGCTCACTGAGGCAGTGTATTTCTGCAGGCCATAATCGCCAGCGGACGCTTCCAGGCGCGCTTCAAACTCCTCCATATTGACACCACTTGTGACAATATTAAGCACACCAGCATTGGCGTTCTTGCCATACAGAGTACCCTGCGGGCCCTGCACCACCTCTACCCGCTCGACATCCACCAGATCCGACAGGCCGAGACCGGAGCGACCCAGGTAAACACCGTCGACCACAACCGCCACGGATGCCTCCAGGGACGGGTCGTTCTGGTTGGTGCCCAACCCGCGGATGCGAATACCAGCCGCAAACGGGCTCAAATTACGGTTAACCGTCAGGCTGGGTACCTGCACGGCCACATCCTTTGCATCATCGATGCCCGCCTGCTGCATCTCTTCGGCAGACAGGGCACTTACCGAGACGGCAATGTCCTGCACACTCTGCTCGCGCTTGGTGGCGGTGACCGTGATTTCTTCCAGTTCCGCCAGAGCGCTGGAGGCAGCGGTGGCAAGTGCGACCGCGAGCGCGGTCTTGGTGAACAGTTTATTGATCGGCATGGGCTCTCTCCCAGATCGCTGATTTTTTATTGTGAATTGGCGAGCGAACTTCACCCCAGACCACCGGTGATCCTAACCGCCAACTATTGTCATAACTTGCGACATCACTTCAATGCTAGCCAAACCGAGTGGTCAAAAGCAAGGCTTATCGGGCACTCCCAAACATATCGACATGAATTGTGTCATATCTACACAGTACAGGAGGGTTGTTACCGGAAAACTGTTGTCAGGTGCGCGGGGCAGCGCCCAGGAAGGGATTGACGCGCAGATCACGCGCACCAGCAGGTCAGAACTGAAATGAGCAGGAACAGAACTTTCCCGCGAGCGAAGGACTGATCGGGGGAGGCTCAGCTAAGCAGGTCTTTCAACAGCCCCTCAACGACCTTGCCACAGGCCTTGTCAGAGAGCTTCTGGTGCCGTGAAAGACGCTCGTAAAATTCAAACGACATAATTGCATCCACCGCCTCGCGCTTGTCCGCAGGCAACTGCAAAATTTCTGGCAGGCACTTTTCCAGATTCTTGCGCATCTTGCGCACATTGGATGCATAAACGTCGGAGATGACCTGCGAGCGCCACAGCAGACTCCACGTCGCCCGCTGCAGCTGGATCAGCTGGGCAAAGGCCTCCATGCGACAGCGCACCGCACCGGTCAGCCGCTCGTCAAGGGAACCCTCCACCGGCATTTTATTGAACAGGGCTTCATACACGGGACGCACCTGCGAATTGAGTTCCGCATACAGCAGCTCCATTTCGGTGAAGTGCCGAAATACCGTGCGGATGGAAATACCTGCCTCATCCGCCACCTGCTGCGCCGTGGGGATATAAATTTCACGCTCCATCAGCGCGAGCATCGCGTCAATAATCTGCTGGCGGCTGCGCACACTGCGCAGGGCACGACCATCTACCTTGACTTCCATAACGTCCCCGCTTCCTCTTTGAACTTACTACCACCCAGTAATTTGGCGCGATATTGTGCCACAGCATACCCTGACGACCTATTCACCGCACAATTTCTCCAGCACCCAGTCATTCTCCCGAATTCGAGCTACCGGTACTTGCTTCTTGCGTGACGAATTGCACTTGGCGAATCAAGTATTGGCATATATAGTGCCATTATATTCATAAAACATAAAGGACCTGAAAATGGCGAGCTGCACTGAACTCTGGGTCGACCGCAAGGACTTCCGCAAGACACGCACGGTCGGTGAACAGAACCTCACCGCCGGGGACGGCCAGGTACTGGTCGCCATCGACAAGTTTGGCCTCACCGCCAATAACGTCAGCTACGCCCTGTCCGGAGAGATGATCGGCTACTGGAGCTATTTCCCTGCGGAAGGGCAGTGGGGCAAGGTGCCGGTGTGGGCCTGCGGCACAGTGGTCGAATCCCACAGCCCCGAGGTCCCCGTTGGCGAGCGCCTGTGGGGTTTCTTCCCCATGGCGAGCCACACGGTACTGACTCCCGGCAAGGTGCGCGAAGACCAGTTTATGGATATGGCGGAGCATCGCCAGGCCTTGCCCGCCATGTACAACGCCTACCGCCGCACCCAGGCGGAGCCAGACATCCTCACCAAGCTGGAGAATGAGCGCTGCCTGCTGTTCCCGTTGTTTGCCACCTCGTTCGTACTCTACGACTACCTCATCGACAACGCCCTGTTCGGCGCCGAGCAGGTGGTCATCGGTTCCGTCTCGTCCAAGACCGGCTTCGGCCTGGCGCACCTACTGCATCGCGATAGCGAAATCAGCACCAAGGTGGTGGGCGTGACGTCCGCCGGCAACACCGCGTTTGTGCGCGACCTGGGTTGCTGCGATCAGGTGGTGAACTACGGCGAGGAAAGCCAGATCGACGCGAGCCTGCGTACCGCCTATATCGACATGTCCGGTAACGTCACCCTCACCCGCGCCCTGCACCAGCACATCGGCGACAACATTGTGGAGAGCGCCATGGTTGGCGCCAGCCACTGGGAGGGCGGCGGTGCTGCCGGCGACCTGCCCGGGGCCAAACCCACCTTCTTCTTTGCCCCCGGCCAGATCGGCAAACGCGATAAGGAGTGGGGGCCCGGTGCGATGATGCAAAAAGCCATGATGGCCAGCGCCGAGATTGCCATGGCCACCAGCGGCAACCTCAAGGTCGAGTGGCTGCACGGGCCCGAGGCCCTGGATAACGCGTGGCAGCAACTGCTGGACAACCAGGTCGGTGCCAGCCGCGGGCTGATGGTTTCACTACTCGACTGATTGCTTATGAAACGCTATTCCTGCGTACTGCTGGCCGGCGCCAGCGCCGCCCGGCGCATCCGCGAGGAGGGGCTGCACCAACAGCAGTTCTCCACCCTGATCGGCGCGTCCGGTGGCCCCAAGTGGCTGGCGATCAGCCACCTCGACCGGCTGCTGGCAGGCGAGTTTTTTGCTGGCCGCAACACACCGATCACCAGTGTGGGTTCCTCCATCGGCAGCTTCCGCAATATGTGTTACGCGTTGGAGGATGCCCCCGCGGCTATTGGCCGGCTCGAAAATGCCTACATCAACCAGCAGTACGAATCGGACAAGCCTACCCCTGCGGAAATTACCGCGGTCGGCGAACAGATGGTGCTCGCCGCCCTGGGCCCAACCGGCGCCCAGCAGGTAGCCAACAACCCCATCTGGCAGAGCCATTTCGTGACCGTGCGCGGACGCGGTCCGCTGGCCAGCGAAAACCGCGCGGTACTGGCGCCAGTGTTGATGGCATCGGCCATGGCCAATGCGGTGTCGCGCCGCACATTGCGCGCCTTCTGGGAGCGCGTGGTCTTCCACGCCGGCGAATCTGCGTCGGTGCAGTTCGACAACCTGCGCACCGTCAACACCCGGCTGTCCGAGCACAATGTATCCGATGCGGTACTGGCAAGCGGTGCTATTCCGCTGGTCATGACGGGGGTACAGAATCCCCACGGCGCACCGGCGGGCAACTACCGCGACGGCGGCATTACCGACTACCACTTCGACCTCGCCTTCCGGCGTCCACAGGGCCTGGCCCTGTATCCGCATTTTTTCCCGTATATGGTCCCGGGCTGGTTCGACAAGAGCCTCAGCTGGCGCTGGGTGCGCGGCGGTGCGATGGAAAACACTTTGCTAGTGGCGCCGTCACCGGCCTTCGTCGCCAGCCTGCCCTACGGCAAAATTCCTGACCGCGACGACTTCCGCCGCCTGACCGAAGATGAACTGCGCAAGTACTGGAACACCGTGGCCGATATGAACCGTCGCCTCGCCGACGATTTCTTCGAACTTTGGCAAAGTGGCAACCGCGGCGCGCTGGCCGATCACCTGATCGAAGTTGGCCGCGACGACCTGCCACACAAACTCGACCGGGTCACTGCGGCCTGAACCAGCCGCATTTTGACGCGGCAATAATAATCAACAGGAAAGTTAACGCGCATGATCGATCTCTACACGGCCCCAACGCCCAACGGGCACAAGGCATCCTGCACGCTGGAAGCGCTGGAGATTCCCTACGAATCACACTTTGTAAATATCGTTGAAGGCGAGCAGAAAAAGCCGGAAATTCTGGCCATGAACCCGAATGGTCGCATCCCGGTCATCGTTGACCGCGCGCAGGACAACTTCGCGGTATTCGAGTCCGGCGCCATCATGGTCTATCTGGCGGAAAAGGCCGGCAAGCTGCTGCCCACCGACAGCAAGGGCCGTACTACGGTCATGCAATGGCTGATGTTCCAGATGGGCGGCGTCGGCCCGATGATGGGTCAGGCCAATGTGTTCTACCGTTATTTCCCGGAGAAACTGCAGCCGGCAATCGACCGCTACCACAATGAATGTCGACGCCTATTCGAAGTGTTGGACACGCGGCTGGCGGAGCGCGAATGGCTCGCCGACGACTACTCCATTGCCGACATTGCCAACTGGTGCTGGGTGCGCACCCACAAATGGTCCGGTGTATCGGTAGAAGGCCTCGAGCATCTCAATCGCTGGCTCAGCGCCATGTACGAACAGCCCGGCATGCAAAAAGGCATTGCAGTGCCGTTCAGCCTCGGCAACCTGCTCGACGACGAAAAAGAGCAGGAGAAATTCAAAACCGGCGCGCGCAAAGCACTGCAAACCTAATTGGGGAACACAACATGATCCAGGTCTACGGTGTGCACGGCTCACCCTTTGTCCGCAAAGTTTTGATCGCTCTGGACCTCAAGGGCATCCCCTTCAAGTTGATACCGCAAATGCCGTTTAGTGGCGACGCGGAGTACTTAAAGATCAATCCACTCGGCAAGGTACCCACACTGGTGGATGGCGACCTGACCCTGGGGGACTCCAAGGTGATCTGCCAGTATCTGGAAGCAGCCTACCCGGAAACACCGGTGTATCCGCAAGCAGTGACCGACAAGGCGAGGGCGCACTGGTACGAAGACCTGTGTGGCGGACGCGTTTCCGAACTCGCCGCGGGCATTTTCTTCCAGCGCTTTATGCGACCACTTGCGTTCAATCAGCAGCCCGACGAGGAAAAAGTCGCAAAAATTATCGACCGCGACCTGCCCCCGCTGCTGGATTACCTGGAGAGCCAGATTCCCGCAGAGGGTTTTGTATTCGGCGACTTCTCCATGGCGGACCTGTGTATTGCCAGCCCGTTCTTTAATGCCAGCTACGCCGGCTACGATGTGGATCCAGCGCGCTGGCCGGCACTGGCGGGTTTGATTGAGCGAGTGAAGGCACTACCAGCCGTTCACAAAATCCTGGAAAAAGAAGCACAAGTTCTGGGACTGAGTTAAATAGCTATACCAGGCGTTACTAACGCACCCGATGAACCGTGAAGCTAAAATTACAATTTGCCAGCATTTGATACGAGTAGATGGTTCTGCCCAACGGAAAGAAATATGAAAGAGAATAAAGGAATCCCGGCCAACATCGCACACCAACAGAATCTGCACGAAGAAAGTAAAAAGCTCCACCGCGGCCAAGAGGATCACTATCGCATCTGGCAGGCACAGGCTTCGCCCTACTCTTATAAAGTCATGACCTTTATGAACTACAAGGGTATTCCGTATAAAAAAGTGGGCGCCAACCATATGGAACTCGAGTGGGTCAAAAAAGTGGCCGGGCAATCCATTGTCCCCGTTATGCTGACACCCGATGATCAGGTGATGCAGGATTCCACTCCGATTGTGATGCATCTGGAAGAAAATTTTCCGGCGGTAAAAACCGTACCGGACGATGCACGCCTCGCGTTCCTTATGTGGCTGATCGAAGAGTTTGCCGATGAATATATGCCGCGCATTCATATGCACACCCGCTGGGGCAATGAACAGAACCGGGCCGCCGTGAGCCACCGCATCGCCAGGGGTTTCACCTTTGGTAGTGCCGACATGGAAGCCAAAGACCTGGCGCCATTCCTGGTGGAACGCCAGTCCGGCTTTAACCAGCACCTGGGCCTTGTGGGTGATCAGGTGCGTGCCAGCATGGACCAGCAAATTGAAGATCTGCTGGCGATACTCGAACAGCACTTCAAGCACCATCAGTTTTTACTGGGATTCAAGCCGTCACTCGCGGACTTCTCCCTGTACGGGCCGCTTAAGGTGCACCTGTATGAAGACCCCCGCTCCAACGAAATTATGGAAGTGAAGGCCCCGCGCACCTGCAACTGGATACAGACCATCACCGACCTGGGGGATACCCGGGGCTGCGCCGGCCAAACCGAGTTCGGCGACTGGATCAACCTGGATGAAGGGTTGCCAGACAGCCTGCTGGCACTATTGAGCTTTATCGGCAAGACCTACCTGCCATTGGCAAAAGCCACCGCAAAGGCCTGCATTGCACGCGAAAAGTTTTTCGAGGAAACCATTTACGGCGCAACCGCATCCTTCAGTGCACATCAGTACCGCGCCTGGAGCTTCGAACAGCTGCAGTTGCGTTATGAAGCACTGACCGATGCCGAAAAAGCGGATCTGGCCACCGCCCTGCGTGACGCGCAGATCACGCCCGGACTGATGAGCGACGGAATTCTTCACAACGGCCTGTTCGACGGGTTCACCCCGCCCTTTATCAAAGATGGTATTCCTGATGCGCGTATCAGGCGCATCAAGGAGAAAGCCGCGCAAGCCGACACTGTATAATGTTTATCCGCTGGCGCATTACTGCCGCATTTAGAGACCGAATGAAATCTTATGTTTGATATTCAAGTAGAACGTATTATCGACAAGGACATCGCCACCGTATTCAAGATTCTGGCGGACCACGATGCTTATGACCGTTTCCGCGGTGTAAACGATGCAAAGCTCCTGGAAGCCGGACATACAGAAAGGAATGGCGTTGGCGCATTGCGCCATATCGACCTTGGTGCAGTAAAGTTTGAAGAGCGCATTACCTGCTTCGAGCGGCCCTACCGGCTCGATTACAAGATCGAAAAGTCCTCGCCCCTGCCATTCAACCATGATATCGGTAGCATTACCCTGAGCGAGGTCGAAGGGGGGACCAAGGTCACCTGGATTTCCAGAGGCTCTATCAACATCCCTGTTCTCGGCAGAATCTTTCTCGGCCCCCTGTTCGAGCGCAAGGGACGCCAGGGCTTCGGTTCACTGCTCAAGCAAATCTCCGCACTATGAAACCATTTATTCCCGTATTGCTCTGCACCGCCGCCTTGATGGCTTGCGACAATCGCACCGAAAGCGGCACAACCAGCAGTGCCAATGACGGCCCGGACAAATACGGCTTCACTGCACCCACCGCGGCGACTATCCGCGCGAATGCGGATGTGCTCAACCAGCTACCGTTTGGCGACCAGCAAGATTTTGCCGATGCTCGCCGCGGCCTGATTGCCAGCGCTGACAACCTTCGGATTGATGGGCCCGGATCCGGCCCCGTGTGGGACCTCACCGCCTACGATTTCATTCAGGGCGATGCTCCCGCCAGCGTCAACCCCAGCCTCTGGCGCCAGGCCAAGCTGAACAATATCCATGGTCTGTTTGAAGTCACCAAAGGGATATACCAGTTGCGCGGCTTTGACCTCGCCAACATGACACTGATTGATGGGGATACGGGCTGGATTGTTGTCGATCCGCTCACGTCCAAAGAAACCGCGCAACACGCCTTCGAATTTGCCATGCAGCACCTGCAGCGCAAGCCCATTTCCGCGGTTGTCTTCACGCACAGTCACGTGGACCACTTTGGTGGCGCCACTGCACTGGTCTCCGCCGAACAGATCGCCAGCGGCAAGGTGGATCTCATAGCCCCAGAGGGCTTTATGGAGGAGGCCACCAGCGAAAATTCCATGGCGGGAACGGCCATGTATCGGCGCGCTCTCTATATGTATGGCAAGCGACTGCCACGTTCCGAGCGCGCACATGTGGACACCGGCCTGGGCAAGGAGCCTGCACTGGGTTCCAGCAGCGTACTGCCACCCAATTTTCTCGTCACCCAAACACCACAACCGCACGTTATTGACGGCGTGCCTTTTGTCTTTCAGAACGCGCCCCACTCGGAAGCCCCCGCGGAACTGACCTTCTACCTCCCCGAGCACAATGCGTGGTGCGGTGCCGAGCTGGTTTCACAACAGATGCACAACGTCTACACCCTGCGTGGTGCCAAGGTGCGCGATAGCCTGAACTGGAGCAATACCATTGATGATGTCCTCCAGCGCTTCGGGGATGCGGAGATTTATTTTGGCAGCCACCACTGGCCTATCTGGGGCAACGCGCAGGTGGTGGACTTTCTGAAAAAGCAGCGCGATGTGTATAAGTACATTCACGATCAGACAATCCGTATGGCCAATGCCGGCCTGACGCCACGGGAAATCGCCGAACAGATCCAACTCCCCACGTCCCTGCGCAATAACTTTTCCACTCGCGGTTACTACGGCACCGTCAGTCACAATGTGAAAGCGGTGTATCAGTTTTACTTCGGCTGGTACGACGGCAATCCGGCCAATTTAAATCCCCTGCCACCGGTAGAATCTGCGAGGAAAACCATAGAATTTATGGGTGGCGCCGACGCCGTATTGAGCAAGGCACAAAACTCGTTCCAGAACGGGGAATACCGCTGGGTAGCAGAGGTGCTTAATCAGCTGGTATTCGCCGATCCCGATAACGAAAGCGCCAAAGCCCTGTTGGCCAGGACTTACGACCAGCTCGGCTATGTCTCGGAATCCGGCCCGTGGCGGGATGTATACCTGAGCGGTGCCTATGAATTACGACACGGCGGCCCCGAGCGCGGTATGGATCTGGCGCTTGCCGCCGAACAACTACGCTATATGCCCCTGCCACGCTTTCTCGACACCATTGCAGTATCACTGGATGGACCCAAAGCGGACGGCGAGGATCTCACCGTCAACTTCGTATTTCCTGACCTGCACCAGAGCTACGTACTGCAAATCGAGAACGCGGTACTGCATCACTGGCAACGGCCACCGGACCCCGAAGCCAACGCTACCCTGACACTGACACACGACCTGTTTATAAAGCTCCTGACCCGACAGGCGAGCGCTAAAGAAATCCTGTTCTCGGAAGATCTGGAAGTAAGCGGCAGCAAGCTGGACCTGG
Source organism: Biformimicrobium ophioploci (assembly GCF_030270605.1). GTDB lineage: Bacteria > Pseudomonadota > Gammaproteobacteria > Pseudomonadales > Cellvibrionaceae > Biformimicrobium > Biformimicrobium ophioploci. The sequence goes on along the minus strand of NZ_BSYJ01000002.1, from coordinate 393,271 downwards.
TTCGTTTTTTCTCCCTGTTCAGCATGGCAGACGGAAAGTTTGATATTGTCACGCCCTGAGACCAGTGCACATTAAATAAGGACAATTGGAGAGCATGATGAAGTGGACATTGCAAAAAACGCTGTATCGCACTGCCCATGCGGTGACAAAACCACTGTTAAATCTGGTGAAAGTACCGGTCCCAGAACTCCTCAGCGGCCCCGGTAGTGTCGCGCAACTGCCAGAATTGATCAGTAATAACGGCCTTCAGCATGTACTTCTGGTCACCGATGCGGGCATCACCAGCCTGGGTTTGGCCAATGGGCTGCTGCAGGCACTCGAAAAGGCCGGTATTTCCTGCACGGTTTTTGACGGGGTGAAGCCAAACCCCACCATAGAAAATATTGAATCCGGCGTTCAGGTTTATCAAAGCAACCGCTGCGACGGCATTATTGCATTTGGCGGCGGTTCACCTATGGATTGCGCCAAGATGATCGGCGCCCGGGTCAGCAACCCGGGCAAGTCCGTGATGAAGATGCGTGGCGCATTCAAGATTTCCAAATCGCTGCCACCACTGTTCGCAGTACCCACCACGGCAGGCACCGGTTCAGAGTGCACTATCGCGGCGGTGGTCTCGGATCCACAAGCTCAGGAGAAGTTCGCAGTCACGAGCCTGAAGATTGTCCCCCCCTATGCGGTGCTGGACCCCGAGCTGATGCTGGGCCTGCCACCGCATATCACCGCGAGCACTGGCATGGATGCCCTTACCCATGCAATTGAGGCCTATATAGGCGGCTTTGGGACATCATTTACTGACGATTACGCGGAAAAAGCCGTAAAAATCATTCTCGAGGACCTCGAGACGGTGTATCTGGACGGATCCGATCTGGAGCGACGCAACAATTTGGCCCAGGCGTCCTACTTTGCAGGGCTCGCATTTACCCGGGCACTCATTGGTTATGTACACGCCATCGCGCACAATTTGGGTGGCATGTACGGGGTACCCCACGGCCTTGCCAATGCCATCGTGCTACCGCACATTCTGGACTTCTCCCGCGCAGATTGTGAGCACAAGCTGGCACGCCTGGCCGTCATTGGCGGGCTGGGGGATACGAGCGAACCCACCGCAGACCTTTCCATGCGCTTTATCGAAAAGATCCGCGATATGAATCGCAATATGGATATTCCCACTACGGTGGCGCCGTTGCTGGAAAAAGACATTTCTCAGCTTGCACAGCGCGCCCTCAAGGAAGGTAATCCGGACTACCCCGTACCCACGCTGATGAACCAACAGCAGTGTGAGGTGCTGTTGCGTAAGTTACTGCCATCTGTCGAGAACACAGCCGGATAAATTATCAGGCGCATCCGAAAAAGCCAACGAAACACCACTACAGGACCACCGATGTCATCACGCGCAAAAATCTGGCTGCTCCCAGCCATGCTGTATGCCCTTTTTGTTTTCTGGTATACAGATTTTTCCGGCCCACTCAGTAACGCAGAGATAGATAAGTTCACCCGAGCACTGACCGACAACGGGGTGTCTGCAGAGCGGGTGGGTGAGCTGGGACGCTTCATGCGCGAAGACAGTGGCCGCCAGTTCCTGATGGTCAATGCAATCCACAATAATGCCGAACCACCAGCGGTGGAAGGCGCACCGGCCGACGCAGACGCCGACACCCTGATGGGCCTGTATCTGGAGCATATGCTGCCGGCACTTGTAAAGCGCGCCAGCCACCCGGTACTCATTGGTGGTGCCGTGTTCCCGGTGATCGATCTTATCGGGCTCGAGGGCGCCGAGGAGTGGACCAGTGCTGCTATCTTCCGATACCGCAGCCGGCGCACTTTTATGGAGGTCATCAGCAACCCGGTATTCCTAGGCCGCCACGATTTCAAGACCGCAGCACTGGAAAAGACCATCGCCTACCCGATCGAACCCAGCCTTTACCTGGGCGACCCGCGCTTGCTGCTCGGGCTTATCCTGTTTTCGCTGACGGCGCTGATTCAACTGCTACTACCTGCCTTTTCCCGGCGCGGTAAAAATAAGACAAGCGGGACACAGGAAAATCAAGCCGGAACAACAGGGACGTTTTAAATACCTCTTGTAGCGAATAAGAAGAAGATTGTATGACCGAACTTTCTCCCATCGATAACCGTGTTTCCACCCGCGCCTTTAAAGACACCCCGGTGCCACAGGTGCTGCTGAACGACATATTTACCCGCGCGCAACAGTCGCCCTCCAACTGCAACGTGCAGCCTTGGCAAACCTTCGTTGTCTCGGGCGCCAAGAAAGACGCACTGAAGCAGCGCTTTGTCGAAGAGCTGATGAAAGGCGACGGACCCAAGCCGGATTTTGACTGGTCAGTAAAGTACGCCGGCATCCACCGAGAACGTCAGTTTGGCTCGGCCAATGCTTTGTATTCCGCGATGGGCATCGAGCGCGAGGACAAAAACGCACGGCAGATGGCGATGCTGCGAAATTGGGAATTCTTTGGCGCACCGCACGCGGCATTCTTTGTCATGGACAAGTATCTCGGCATCATGGGCGCCGTTGATATCGGCATTTATGCGCAGACACTGGCACTTTTATTGGAAGAGCATGGCCTCGGCAGCTGCTTTCAGGGTGCTCTGGGACAGTTCCCAACGCCAGTCCGGGAAATGTTCGGGCTGAGCGACGATCAGGGCATTCTTTTTGGTATGTCGTTCGGCTACCCGGACGAAGCTGCCGCAGTGAATGCAGCACGTACCGAGCGCGCGACACTTTCTGAGGCCGTAACTTTTATTAGCTAGGCCGCGGGCGCTTTTATCAGCTAAGCCGCCGCCACTGGCGGTAAAAAACTAGCGCGTGCGCTGCAGTCCCGGTACTTGCCACTCGGCACTCAGGAATTCGTCCCCGGGTAAATACAGGCGCATCGTTACCGCAAAAGCGCCGTCCGGAGCGGGCAACCAGTTAGCCAGGTTTTCCGGCGGCTGGTGCTGAATGAGAATATCCAGGGAGCCATCGTCGTTGTACTGCAGTGCGTCTCGATCACCGATCGTATAACGATTAATGGGATTGTCGATCAGGAACCCGTCCCGGTCATACATGGTCAGCGACCAGAACGCATCCACCGGCGGTGTCTGCCCCGTGGGAAAATGCAGTCGATAGCGGTTGGAACCGTGCAGTGCTTTGCCTTCAGCATCCACTTCGGTATTGGGGTAAGCTGCCTCCTCTGGAGGCAAGGCGCCCAGACCGACAACGGCCACCGCCATACGTAACCCGTAGTCATCCCCGTAGCGCCCCAGTTTCGAACGCCAAACGGTCCAGCCATTTTCCAGCTCTCGCGGACCACTTACTGCCGACATGACCCGGTTCTGTGCAATTTTTATCGCCCGGTCCATCAGCAGGGTCTGCAACGGATTCCAGCGCTCTTTTACCTCGTTACTGCCAGGAGCGATTCCCAACGCAAGTAAATTGTCCAGGGCCGCTTCGTCCTGCGGCAAGGTCTGCTGTTCCTGCAGTAAACTGTTGACCAGCGCGAAGTATTCTGTCGCTGACATCGCCATCAGTTCGGCAGCGGGATCTTTCGCACGCGTCTGGGCATTGCTTCCGGCAACTTGCCCACTGTGGCGTACCCCGGCAACCCAATCGGCCAATGGCGTGAGGAAATATTCCTGTTGCAGCTTGCGTACATCAGGGATATCTATCCGGCCATTAGTCTGGATGCGGCCAATCACCCACACCCCATTGGTGGGTGAGGTAATTTTCCGTACACCGGCAGGCACTGCACCTTGCCAGTCCGGCCCCGCGATCAGGTAACTGCCAGCCCCGGTGCCGGTGCTGCCTTTACCAACGGTGGCAAACACATTGGTCCAGATATCCATCAGTGGCATCACGTATTGGCGGCCGGCGGTATCCGGCACGTCCAGCACCAACGGCCCGGTGGACAAATCCAGCCAGGCAATACTGTAGAGCGTGTCATTGTTCGGGCGCACCACGTTGCGGAAAGTGTGGTCAGGAAAAGACTGGATATGGCTGAACCGGTTGAGGATAAATCCATTGCCGATCATGGACTCGCGGGTGAGCGCCATCAGCGCGAGCGGGTAACTGTACACATAGGCCTGAGCAGTCTTTTTGACCAGGCTCAGGCTGTATAACAATGGCCCGCCCAGCAGTATGATCAGGGCAGACAAAACGACCAGATTTTTTTTCATGCCAACGCCTCCGGCAGGGAAATGCCACCGAGTCTCATGTACGAATTTTTAAACGAGTCCAACGAGTAAAGCCTCACAGCCGGTGCCCTCCAGGGCTCCCAGCAGCCGCTGCTGGTCGGCTTTCGCCAACTGAGCAAACTCTTCGCGTAGCCAACTCAGGCACTTGCCCTGGTATGCAAACGCAGACTGGACCCATCGCTGGCCATCGATCTCGCATTCCCAGGTACCTTCACCAGCCTTCAGGGCCGCGGCATTGGCCAGTTGTGCCGGCACATAGGTGCGGCCAATTTCGTTCAACAACGGGCGCAAGGTCGAGGGAAGGTCCACTGGGTCGTTCCAGCGCGTATCAGCAAGCTCGAGGCCGCTCTGGTCTTCCATCAGGCTGGTCCAGACAACCACTCGGGGGGCCAGGTCAAGGGCGATGTCTCGCGGCGTTGGGTCTACGCTCACCAGCTGCGTGAGCTGCCCGTACAAGGCGAAGTCGCCAGCACCCGGCCTTGTACCGAGCATATACGGCTGGCTGGCCAAATGCGCTTCCATTGCCTGCAGGAAGCGTCGGTAGCTGGCCTCGATTACCGGCGCGGTATGGTCGCTGGAGCCCACAACACCAAGGCGGCCGATCTGGCGCTCGGAGAGCATCACGCTCATCTGCTGCAACATCGCATCCGGCAGGCTCACCGAATAACCGAGCGGAAGCAGGTTACCCGCGTGACCGGCATCTGTAGCGAAGTGCCAACGGTAGTGAAACATAAACTTGGTTACCCACTCATCGGCATAGTCCTCGAGCAGGTAGTCGACAAACGCCAGCGCCGGGTCCCGCGGCAGCACGGACCTACGGGGGTACAGGTGTTCAAGACGGCGAATCAGAGGGGTAGAGTCGCAGAGCGCCTGAGGCTGCTCATCGTCATCAGGCAACAACAGTACCGGTAACAGGGCGGGCTTGGGTACCGCCACCCCCAAAGATTGCAGCGCCTCCCGGGGATCCCCCCAGGTCACCCGGTAGGGAATCTGCCGGTAACGCATCAGGGCCACCATCTTGCGACTGTAGGGCGAGCCAATATGGCCGAATATCCGGACTGGGACGATGCTACTCACTGGCTTCCTCCAGGGTTTCCCATGTCATTCACTTGCCACAGACCAGGCCACTTGCCGCAGGGTCACGCTGTGCGTGCCGAAAACCACTGGTGCAGTGAAGGTGAAAGACGCTTCAGCCACCACATCCAGTGGGTCGCCCGATGCGGTAACAGCATAAACTTGTTTTTCTGTACTGCGCGATAGATCATCTGCGCAATGTCCGCGGCAGACAGCGGAGACGCTTCCATGGCTTTCCCCACTCCGGCCTTGGCCCTTTCGCTGGTAGTCAACATGGAATCCAGCAGTCCGGTACGGAACAGATGCGGACAGACCACTGTGACACCGATATTATCGCCAGATAATTCCGCACGCAGGGTTTCGGAAAGGCTGATCACCGCCGCCTTACTGGCGTTATAGCTACTCATTTTTGGCGAGGATGCGATGCCCGCGATCGAAGCAATGTTGACGATATGTCCCCCGCCCTGCGCCTTCATGGCCGGTGCGAATACTTTACACCCACGCACCACGCCCAGGGTATTGATATCCAGCAGGCGCTGCCAGCTCTCCAGTGACTCACGCTCGATCCGTCCGGTGCTGGCGACGCCGGCGTTATTCACCAGTACATCCACCCCGTCCCAGTGCTGCTCGCACGCGGCCAGCAGGGTTTCAAAGTCGGTTTCCTCGCGCACATCGCAGTGCTGGTAGAAAGCGTCGGCACCGAGGGTTCTGAGCTCCCCCACCACCGCTTCACCTTCCGCCTCGCGCACGTCCGCCACCGCGACGCGCCAGCCTTGCCGGGCAAAGCACAGCGCCAGTTCGCGACCGAGGCCGCCGGATGCTCCGGTAATCGCAACGCGGCGCGCCGCCAATTCACTCTTCTTGTTGCTGGACATGACTTTCTCTACCGTTTTCTCTGTTTTTTATTTTCCAGGGGCAGCATTCGCTCTCAAATCACACGTTTTCGCACACTACCTCGGTTGACTGACTCACCTCGAGGAACGGGAGTATCTCCGCCACCAGCTCCTCCGGTTTATCTTCCTGGATAAAGTGGCCGCCGCCGCGGATGATCTTGTGCGTCTGGCCGCGGGCGCCCGGCACATGCTTCTGAAATGTTTTTTCAAAACCGCGGGCGACCGGATCGCGGCTGCCAAACAGGGTCAGGAAGGGCTTATGAAACTGTTTCAGGCCGTCCCAGGTTTCCTTATTCAGCGGCACCCCCGGGTTATCCGGATGGATAGCAATAAGCTGCGGGAACTGCAGTATTCCCGCCTGGTAACGGCGTGCCGGGAACGGCGCCTTGCGGTAGGCATCGTACTTCGCCTGGTTGAACTGTTCGCACTGGATTGCGTTCTTAAAGGCCATTCTCCAGGGAAAGCTCGGCATCCAGCGCATCACGGCCAGCCAGATATCCAAATAGCGGTTGCCTCCCTTACCTGCGGGCACGCCGGTATTACTGGCGATCACTCGGTCGAAACGCTCCGGGAACTTGGCCACCAGGTGCAGACCAATGGTGCCACCCCAGTCCTGGCAGAACAGGGAGATGTTGCGCAGGTCATTGGCGAGCAACCATTTCTTCATCCAATCCATGTGCCGTGCGAGGGTGTAATACTGCTTGCGCGCGGGCTTGTCGCTGCGCCCGCAACCTACCAGGTCCACGGCAATAACCCGGCGCCCGCTCTGCAGCAGCCCCGGTATCATTTTGCGGTAAAGATAGGCCCACGTGGGATTGCCGTGCATCAGCAGGATGGGCTCGGCATCCCGCGGCCCCTCGTCCACATGGTGAATACGAATTTCCGTTCCATCGTCATCAAGGATGGTGGTGTAGTGCGGCGCAAAGTCATAGCCCGGCAGGTTCTCAAAACACGCGTCAGGCGTGCGCAGTATGTCCATCATCTCAGTCTTCCGTCTTGCCCTGTCACACCAGCTTCAACATCAGCTTGCCGTGGTTTTCACCACGGTAGAGCATGTCCACCGCCTGAGGAAACTGCTCAATCCCCTCGATTATATGCTCGCGAAACTTGAGCTTGCCCTGCTTTTCCCAGGCCAGCAGCTCCACAAACGCCGCGGGCATTTGCTTGAGATAGTCGCGCATGGTGAAGCCCTGCATCAGCCCGCTCTGTGCGATCAGCTGCATGTAATTACCCGGGCCGACCATATTTTCCAGCTGCCCGTACTGGGAAACCGCACCGCACAACACAATGCGCGCGTGACGGTTTATGCGCGCGAGTACTGCATCCAGAGTTTCGCCACCCACACCGTCAAAGTACACGTCGATGCCGTCGGGAGCGGCTTCGCTCAGGGCCTCGCCAAGGCTTCCCGCGCGATAGTCGATCACCGCATCCAGCTCCAGTTCCTCACGCAAATAGGCGCACTTGTCCGGCCCGCCGGCAATACCCACCACCCGGCAACCTTTGAGACGCGCGATCTGGCACACCACATGGCCAACCGCACCGGCTGCAGACGACACCACCACCGTCTCGCCCGCTTGCGGCTTACCGATATCCAGCAGGCCAAAATAGCCGGTAAAGCCGGTCATCCCCAGGCCGCCCATATAGCGGCTCAACGGCGCCAGTTGCGGGTCGACTTTGCGCAGTGTCCTGCCGTTCAGGGTGGCGTGGGTCTGGATACCGGTAAAACCGGTGCAGAAATCACCAACTTTGAAATAGTCCGTGCGCGAGGCAATCACCTCACCGACCCCAAAGCCACGCATCACCTCACCGGGCGGCACCGACTCGATATAGCTGCGCTTGTTGGTAATCCAGCCCTTCATGGCCGGGTCGATGGACAGATAGTGGAGCCGGATCGAGACCTCCCCCTCCTGCGGTTCGGGTAACGGGTCGTGGCTGAATGCCCAGGTTTCTGCTGTTGGCAGGCCCGGCGCAGGCTTTGCGAACCGCACCTGTGTTACGTTGCCACTCATAGGAAATGCCTCTCGTTTGGACTGTGCAGGCAGGCTTTGGCCCGCATCGACTTCGCATTGACTTGTGAGGCCAGTTTCCACTATTGTCACAATCAGTGTCAATTTTTCGAATTGACCAATTCCAACACACAAAATGACATTCCCGCTGATAGAGCGTACAGGGGTTGGGTATGGAGTCACATACAGTCTGGATCATTGGCGGCGCACTGGTCACTTATGGCCTGTTCCGGTGCTGGTATGTGGGCTTTGGCAAACGTGTATCGCCGGAACTGCGCGACCGCATGAAGCTGGCCATGGAAGAGCTGGGCATTCCCGAGTTCCAGCGGAGGAACGTTCTCCAATTCCTTGAGCGGGACGACGGCAAAGATTTTGTGATGGTCAACCTGATGGAACTCAAAGAACCGCGCGCAGAGTCGCGCAAGAAGCTGACCGCATACTCGCAGATATTCCTCGGGAGCCTGCTCCGGCGCGCCGGACACCCGGTGGCATTGGCCACAGCGGCCTCCGGCAAGATAGAAAGTGTCAACGTGTCACCGGAGTGGGACTGGGAAGCGGCCTTCCTGGTGCGCTACCGCAGCCGCACGGACTTTGCAGAGGTGATGCTCGAGACCCTGGGCAGTGAGCACCATGGCCTCAAGCTCGACGCACTGGCACGCACCCTTGCCTTTCCGGCCGCACCTTGGTCACTCATCGGTGGCCCGCGCATTCTGGTGCCGCTAGTGATTGCCTTACTGGCCACAAGCGCTCTCTACATAAGTGCGCTTTACACCGGGGCCTGACGGCGCCGCCTCTATGAACAGACGAAACAGAAATACACAACAAGAAAACGACCACGAAAGCCCCATGAAGAAACTCGCCATTACCCTTGCCCTGCTCATGGCCGCCGGTTACACCGGCTGGCAGAACCGGCTCGACCTGCTGTTGTGGGCGGCGCCCAAACTCACCGAGCTGCGTAGTTCAATTGCCCCCAACCAGCCGGTGACCTGGTCGCAGGGGCCCGAGGTGGCCACGCAGGCACCCGCAGAGCGACCACCCAACGTCATCCTGATTCTCGCCGACGACCTGGGCTTCAATGACATCTCCCTCACCAATGGCGGCGCCGCCGATGGCAGCCTGCAGACACCCTCCATCGACAGCCTCGCGGCCGCGGGCACCCAGTTCACCAACGGCTATGCCGCCAACGCCATCTGCGCACCCTCCCGCGCCAGTCTGATGACCGGGCGCTACTCCACGCGCTTCGGTTTCGAGTACACCCCAATCTTCAAGCTGGGACCGCGGATTTTCCAATGGATGGAGGACCTGGAGCCCCGCACCCCTCCGGTACTGGTGGACCTGGACGTGACCGCCTCGCTGCCCCCCTTGGAAGAGCTGGGTATGCCGGCAGAAGAAGTCACCATCGCCGAAGCACTTAAGCAACAGGGCTATTACACCGCCCATATCGGCAAGTGGCATCTGGGCACCGGTAACGGCACGCGCCCGGAAGAACAGGGCTTTGACGACAGCCTGTATATGAAAGGCACCCTGTACCAGCCCGCCGATCACCCCGAGGTGGTGAATGCGCGGGTGCACGGCGATGGTATCGACAACATGATCTGGGCGACCGGCACCTACGCAGCGCAGTTCAACGGCAGCGAGCCCTTTGCCCCAGACGGTTACCTCACCGATTATTACACCCGCGAAGCGGTCAAGGTGATCGAAGCCAACCGCAACCAGCCCTTCTTCCTGTACCTGGCCCACTGGGGCGTGCACAACCCACTGCAGGCGTCCCGCGCAGATTACGAAGCGCTGTCTCACATCGAAGATCACCGCCTGCGGGTCTACGCGGGGATGATCCGCGCCCTCGATCGCAGCGTAACCAAGATCAACGCCGCACTGGAAAAGCACGGCCTCAGCGACAACACCCTGGTGATTTTTTCCAGCGACAACGGCGGTGCCGGCTACCTTGGCCTGCCGGACCTGAACAAGCCCTATCGCGGCTGGAAGCTGTCGCACTTCGAGGGCGGTACTCATGTACCCTTCCTGATGCGCTGGCCGGCACAAATTCCCGCGGGCGGCACCGTCACCGAACCGGCACATCACATTGACCTGTTCCACACCATCGCCGCCGCCGCGGGCGCTCCGGTACCCGGCGACCGCAAGCTCGACGGCATCGACCTGCTGCCGGCCATGCGCGGCGAGGTCGACGCAAACCTGCAGCGCCCACTGTTCTGGCGCCAGGGCCACCAGCAGAGCGTGCTTTCCGAGGGCTGGAAACTAATCCGCGCCGCGCAACCGGACAAGCCCGGTGCCGGCCCGCAGAAGTTCCTGTTCCACCTCGCGGCCGACCCCACCGAGCAGCGCGACCTGAGCGCGGAACAGCCGGAGAAAGTCGCCGAACTGGAAGCGCTACTTGCAGCCCACAACGCCGAACAGGTGCCGCCGGCATGGCCCAGCGCGGCGCAGCTGCCAATCCTGATCGACAAGACCACCAACGAAGTTACCGAGGCCGGTGACACCTACCTGTACTGGCCCAACTAAACACGCACTGGAATATTTGGAAGCTTGACCATGAGTAACAACAAAACCGTACTGGTGACCGGCGGCTCCTCCGGCCTCGGCGCACAGTTCTGCCGCACTCTGGCCGCCAACGGCTATACCGTGGTTGCCGCCGCGCGACGCCTGGAGCAACTGCAAGCCCTGTGTGCAGAAATTGAGGAGGCCGGCGGCAAGGCCTACCCGCTGGCGCTGGACGTGACCGACCTCGGATCTCTGGCTTCCGCCATCGACAAGGCGGAAGCCGCGGTCGGCCCCATCACCTGCCTGGTCAACAACGCCGGCAGCTCGGTGAGCAAGAAAGCCGTGGACATGACCCCGGAGGATTTTGATTTCGTAGTGGACCTGAACCTCAAGGCCCCGTATTTCCTCTGTACCGAATTCGCCCGCCGCTGGATCGCCAACGGCATCCAGGGCCGTATTGTGAACGTGGGCTCCGTCTCTGACCGCAAGGCAATGCCCGGACACACCGTGTACGGCACTACCAAGGCCGCCATCGCCCGCCTCACCCAGCAATTTGCCCGCGAGTGGATCAACAAGGGCATTTGCGTGAATGCACTGGCACCGGGCTATATCCGCACCGAACTCAATGCCGAATACTTTGACAGCCCCGCCGGCCAGGCAGTGGCCGCGTTTATGCCGCGCCGCCGTGTGGGCAAGCCCTCCGATCTGGACAAGGCCATCCTGTACCTGTGCGAACCGGACCAGGAATTTTTAACTGGCCAGGTACTGGCACTGGATGACGGCCAGTGTCTCTAATCCGGCACTGCGTTAACCCCAATGAATAGTTTCCCGGAGAAGTGACAGCCATGAGCGAACAGAACAACCCCCTGTTTAGCCCTTTCAGCGTGAAGAGCCTGACCCTGCAAAACCGCGTGGCAATGGCGCCGATGACCCGTGATTTTTCCCCGGGCGGCATACCCGGTGACGATGTGGCCGGCTACTACCGCCGCCGCGCCGAAGGCGGCACCGGACTGATCATTACCGAGGGCACCACGGTCAACGACCCGGTAGCCAGCCTCAGCCAACGCGTGCCGGAATTTCACGGTGAAGCCGCGCTCGCCGGCTGGAAAAAAGTAGTGGAGGATGTGCACGCTGCCGGTGGCAAAATTTTCCCTCAGTTGTGGCATGTGGGCACCGCGCGGGACGCGCGTAAGTCTGCCAACCCGGAGCTGCCGAGCGCCGGCCCTTCAGGGCTGCTAAAGCCGGGCAAACAAATTGCCGAGCCCATGACCACCGCGCACATCGAGCGCGTGATCGAGGCCTTTGCCGAGGCGGCTGCCGACGTGCAAAAGCTCGGGTTTGACGGAGTCGAACTCCACGGTGCACACGGCTACCTGATCGACCAGTTCTTCTGGGAAGGCACCAACCAGCGCAGCGATGCCTGGGGCGGCAGCATGGCCAAGCGCGCGCAATTTGCGGTGGAGGTCATCAAGGCGGTGCGCGCCGCTACCGGCCCGGACTTCCCCATCATGCTGCGTTACTCTCAATGGAAGCAGCAGGACTACACTGCGCGCCTGGTACAAACGCCGCAGGAGCTGCACGACTTTCTCGCACCACTGGCGGATGCGGGCGTGGACCTGTTCCACTGCTCCCAGCGCCGCTACTGGGAACCGGAATTTGAAGGGTCGGACCTCAACCTGGCCGGCTGGACCAAAGAACTCACCGGCAAGCCCACCGTGACCGTGGGCTCGGTAGGGCTGAACGGGGATTTCTTTGGCGCCTTTGCCGGGCAATCTTCCGAGACCCGCGCCATCGACGATTTGCTGACGCGACTCGAGCGCGGCGAATTCGATCTGGTGGCCGTAGGCCGCGCCCTGTTGCAGGACCCGCAGTGGGCGAACAAAGTCCGCGATGGCCGCCTCGATGAGCTGCAGTCTTTTAGCGGCGAATCACTCGCTCGCCTGACCTGAGGCTGCAGGGTAAACGAATACCCTCAGCCTGCAGGCTCCGGCTGCCCTGTCAGCAACTGCTGGATCGTGCGGGCCACCAGCCACAGGCGGTCCTGACCCCACACTGCGAGCCGCTCATGGCCGCTCTGGTCGAGCAGACGGAAGCTCGGCACGCCCCACAGGCCCGCCTGGTATAGCGCCTCTCGATTGCCCTCCAGTAAAGTTTCCCAGTCGCGCTCGCCCTGAGGTGTGCGCGCGTCTTCAGCGAGGATGTCCTGCGCTGTCTGCCAATCCAGCCCGGCCTGCTCCACCACGTAACGCAGGCCCCGCTCTTTATTGGTATTGATGCCTTCGGCAAACGCCGCCCGCAGGAAGCAGGACATCAGCTCGATTTCCCGCCCCTGTTTACAGGCCCAGGGATACAACGCATAAGCGCTGCGTACCGGGTCGCCAATGGGATCGTAGAAGTTACCGAAGTCGACCCCCGCTGCACGCGCTTCTCGCGCCGCGTCGCTAAAGATATACATGCCTTTCTCGCGGGTTGCCGGCACACCGCGCATCACCATTGGCAGCACGGGCCGCAACACCAGCCTGATACCAGCCGCCCGCGCAAAGGCCACGACTTGATCGAAGCAGACTGCGGTGTAGGGGCTACGCAGGGACGGGAAGCATTCCAGGGTCAGGCTGCCAGCACCCTCGGGCTCAATCGGTTCCACCGGCGGGCGAGGTGCCAGCAGTGGCTCCCCGGCGCGGTGGTCCGCGCCCAGCGCAGCCAGGCGCTGCTCCAGATGGTAGAGCCGGTCGACGCCCCAGTACCATTCATCGCCGTAAAAGAACATAGCACCGGAGTAGTGCTTGAGTTGCTGCCGCCGCGCGTTACCGGCGGCAATGCGTTCCGCCACCCGATCGTCACTGGCACTGCACCATTGATCGGCCAGTGCCTGCAGGCGAGCCCGGTCACCGGCCCACAGGGCCTGCCCAACTTCCGCCGCGCAGCCCATGAAACCGCCTAAATCCTGAGCACAGAGGATGGCGGCGGCCTGCCGCACCAACTCCTGTGCGGGGGCCGCGTCACCCGCGGGAAAACGCAGTTTGTAGTGCGGGGCGATCAGGGCGGCATCCAGCCGCGACAGGCGCGCGAGCAATTCCGGCTCGGCCACATTGTCTCCGCTCGGTGCACTGACCAGGTGGATGACCAGCCCGATGTCATAGCGCTCGGCCAGCGCCGCCAGCATCTGCGCTGCCAGGTGGCTGTAACCATCATCCACCTGGTGGAAATACTCCACTACATGCGCCGCACCGGCGCGCTGGCGGCGCCTTTCCACCCGCTCCCGGCGCGCTTCAATGCGCTGTGGCGCACACATGCGGGTGACGACCTTCGACGTCAACCAGCGCAGCAAGGGGCCAGGGTCCATGGTGGCCGCGCCGCCCTGCTCTTTGAATGTTTGCGCCATTTCAATTCCCCTTCAACCTATTGTATTGTCCTAGTTTATGCCATTATATTTGAAGTTACTATTTTGAAGATTCTATTTTGAAGATACTACTGCGGCAGCCAGAATCCCGACGGCCGCCGAGCGACCAGGAAAAAAATAATGAACAGACCTTGGCAAGAGACCCTTTATCCACCAGGCGTTCCTGCAGAAATCAATCCGGATGCATACCACTCGATCGCTGAAATTTTTCAGGAATCGGTAAAGAAATTCTCCCAAAACCCCTCATTTATCAGCATGGGCAGAGAACTAACCTACGCCCAGCTGGGGGAAAAAGCCGAGGCCTTTGCCGCATTCCTGCAGCAGGACCTGGGGCTTGTCAAGGGCGACCGCCTCGCCATCATGGTACCCAACCTGCTGCAATACCCGATTGCACTGTTCGGCGCCCAGATGGCAGGTATTACCGTGGTCAACGTCAATCCACTGTATACAGAGCGCGAACTGCGCCACCAGCTCAAGGACTCCGGCAGCAAGGCAATCCTGGTGTTTGAAGTCTTCGCGCACACCCTCGAGGCGGTCATCGAAGAGACGCCGGTGGAACACGTGATCACCACCGGTGTGGGCGACTGCCTGGGCCTCAAGGGCAAATTGATCAACTTTATGGTGCGCACGGTCAAGAAGGCAGTGCCCGCTTTCCGCCTGCCGGGTGCTATCGGGTTCAACGAAGCCCTGGCCCGCGGTGCGCGCATGACCCTGTCGCCGGTAGCCATCTCCGGGGAAGATACTGCCTTTCTGCAGTACACCGGCGGCACCACCGGTGTGGCCAAGGGCGCGGTGCTGAGCCAGCGCAATATCATCGCCAATATGCTGCAGGCGCGGGCCATGATTGAGCCGATCATGGAAGAGGGCAAGGAAATGATGGTCACGGCCCTGCCGCTCTACCATATCTACGCCCTCACCTGTAACTGCCTCGCGTTTATTTCCAGTGGCGGCAGCAACCTGCTGATCGCCAACCCCCGCGACCTCGAGGGTTTTGTCAAAACCCTGTCCAAGTACCGCTTCAGCTTCTTCACCGGGGTCAACACCCTGTTCAATGGTCTGATGAACACCCCCGGTTTCGACCAGCTGGACTTCAGCGGCCTCAAAGTCACCATGGCGGGCGGCATGGCCACCCAGCGCGCAGTGGCGGAAAAGTGGCAACAAAAAACCGGCTGCGCAGTGCTCGAAGGCTTCGGCCTCACCGAGTGCTCTCCCTGTGTATCCGTGAGCCCCTACACCCAGGAGCACTTCAGCGGCGCCATCGGCGTGCCCCTGCCCTCTACCGATGTACGTCTGGTAGACGAGAACGGCAAAGATGTCGCCACCAGCGAACCCGGCGAGCTGTGGGTCAAGGGCCCTCAGGTGATGCAAGGCTATTACCAGCGCCCGGAGGCCACTGCCGAAATCCTGCAAGACGGCTGGCTCGCCACCGGTGACATCGCCACCCTGGATGAGGATGGCCTGCTGCGCATTGTCGACCGCAAGAAAGACATGATCCTGGTCTCCGGCTTTAACGTATTCCCGAACGAAATCGAGGAAGTGGTCGCGATGCACGAATCCATCGCTACCGCCGGTGCCATTGGCGTGCCCTGCGATCAGACCGGAGAGAAAGTGCGCGTGTACGTGGAGGTTCATGAGGGTGAGCTGGATACCGAGGCACTGATTGCCCACTGCCGCCAGCACCTCACCGCCTACAAGGTGCCGCGGGAATTCGAAGTGATGGATGAATTGCCAAAAACTCCTGTTGGCAAAGTGTTGCGTAAAGACCTGCGCAAACTCCTGATCGAAGCCTGATACCCGACCAAACGAAATTTTAGAGAGTTATTGTCATGCCCGAATATAAAGCCCCGCTACGCGACATGCAGTTTGTACTCCAGGAAGTGTTCGACTGCGAGACCCACTATCGCAAGCTCGGTTTCGAGGATGTCGACGCGGACACCATGAATGCCATTTACGAAGAAGCGGCCAAGTTTGTAGAGGAGGTTGTCGCGCCCCTGAACCGCATCGGCGACGAACAGGGCTGCCAGTGGAACGACGGTGAAGTGACCACGCCTGACGGGTTCAAGGAAGCCTACGAGCAGTATAAGGAAGCGGGCTGGCCAACCCTGGCGCAGAGTGAGGCGTTTGGTGGCCAGGGCCTGCCACATTCGCTGCAGCAGCCGATCAGCGAAATGATATCCGCAGCCAACCACAGCTGGAGCATGTACCCGGGCCTCAGCCACGGCGCCATGGCAACACTGGAGGCGCACGGCACCGACGCCCAGAAAGCCCGGTTCCTGCCGGCGCTGGTCGAAGGACGCTGGACCGGCACCATGTGCCTGACCGAGCCCCACTGCGGCACTGACCTGGGCCTGCTGCGCACCAAGGCCGAAGTCAACGATGATGGCAGCTACCGCCTCAACGGTAGCAAGATTTTTATCAGTGCCGGTGACCACGACCTGGCAGAAAACATCGTGCACATCGTGCTGGCGCGCATCCCCGGCTCCCCGGCGGGCACCAAGGGTATTTCGCTGTTTATCGTGCCCAAGGTCAACGTCAGTGAAGAGGGCGCGCTTGAGGAACGCAACGGTGTGCATTGCGCCTCCATCGAACACAAGATGGGCATCAAGGGCAGCGCCACCTGCGTACTCAACTTTGACGACGCCCGCGGCTACCTCGTTGGCGAGGTCAACCGCGGCCTCAATTGCATGTTCACCTTCATGAACTCTGCGCGCCTGGGCGTAGCACTTGAGGGCGTGGCCGCCTCGGAAGCCGCCTTCCAGGGCTCGCTGACCTACGCCCGCGAGCGCCTGCAGATGCGCGCCCTGTCCGGCGCCAAAAACCCGGACGGGGCGGCCGACCCGATCATCGTGCACCCGGACGTGCGCCGCATGCTCCTGACCCAGAAAGCCTTTGCCGAAGGCGGCCGCGCCATGAGCGCCGACCTGTCGTTGCTGATCGACACCACTCACAAGAGTCAAGACGCGGACGAACGCGCGCGTGCGGAAGCCAAGCTGGCCCTGCTCACCCCTATTGCCAAGGCCTTCCTCACCGAGACCGGCATGGAGTCCACCAGCCACGGCGTACAAGTGTACGGCGGCCATGGTTTCATTTCCGAATGGGGCATGGAACAGCTGATGCGCGACACCAAGATTTCCTGCCTGTACGAGGGCACCACCGGTATCCAGGCACTGGACCTGCTGGCCCGCAAGGTGCTGGGCAGCCAGGGCGAATTGCTGAAGGGTTTCATGCAGGAAATGGGCAGTTTCCTCGGCCAGTGCAACGCAGACGAACAACTGGCACCGCGCGCCGCGGTGATTGGCCAGTACCTGGAAGAGCTGCAGTCGCTCACCGCAACCATCGGCAAGCTCGCCGCAGCCAACCCGGAAGAGATCGGTGCGGCTTCGGTGGACTACCTGATGTTCGCCGGTTACGTCACGCTGGGCTACTACTGGCTGCGCATGATGGCCACTGCGCAGGAGAAGCTCGCCGGTGGCAGCGGCGATACGGATTTCTATACAGCCAAGCTTCAGACCGGTGCTTTCTACTTTGACCGGGTACTGCCGCGGGCCAAGAGCCACAGCGCCTGCATCCAGAACGGCGGCGACAGCATGATGGCCATCGCTGCGGAGCACTTCGCATTCTGATTCCTCCAGCGTAGCTGGCTATACGTCACCTTGCTGATCTCTTGGGCCCTTACTGGGCCCTTTTTTTGCAGCCGCACAGCATACACTCAGTACACCGTTAAATCCGCATAATCAAAATGCACAACCAGTTTCAATACCAGTAAAGCACCCCATACAAAAGGGTATTGGGCAGGGTAACTTTCCAGTTTTCAGATTGCTTGCGAATACGCGCCCGGAACACTGCGAACTCCAGCAGGTGCACCACAACCAGTATCAGCCCCAGTCGCTGCAGGCCCTGCTCATAGGGCATGTCTACCCCGGGGACAATGCTCACCAGGATCACCAGCCACAATATGATCATCAGGGCTTTCAGTATTTTTTTCAGCATTCATCTTCTCCAACATTGATCGGGGAATATTTCATAGAATTAGAACATAAAAAAGGCCGCTTGCTGCGGCCCATAAACATGCGTCAAGCGCATCTGCTTAACGCAACGGCCCCCACACTTCCAGGTGCTTGTGGCGCTCTACCCGGCGGTCGGTACGCAGGCTCAGCATCGCTTCCAGCCCGGTCTCGGCAAACAGCGCCGTGATGGCTTCCTGTTCGGCGTGCGTTGCCGCGTCGTAGCTGTCCTGGATGCGCTGCAGCAGGTAGAAACGATACGGCATCACCCAAGTACTCAATGATATGCCGCGCCACTGGAACTCTGCCTTGCCGATCATACGTGTGGCGGGATTTTCGCATCCGTTGGTACCGTCCTTCAGGTCCGGGCGCTCGCGCAACCATTGGTTGGCAAAGGCCACATGCGCCTCCAGCTCCGGCAGGTATTCCTCGGCCACATAGCGCATCAGCGCCTTCAGGGTATCGGGAATAGCGTCATCGGCAAACAGCGGAGCGTTTTCTCCCACATATTCTTCTGCATACTCCACGGCTACCTGTTCCGGCGCATGCATACGCTCCACCCAGCGCGCCACCCGCGGCGCCGTCTCACGCATCAGCGCGGCGGGTTTGGGGTCGCGCGCCATATGCCCGTAGAGCGGGCCGGTGAGACCATAGTCACCGAGGGTTGGGCGGCCACCGAGCAGGTAGGGTGCAGCGGCGAGATGCTCGGAGAAAAGCGCCAGGAATTCGGCGTAAGACTGTTCGATCAGTGCACGCGCCTCGACCGGCGCGCCAAAGCCGACCGCGGCCTTGCGCATGCGCCCGCTGGCAAACTCGAATATTTGCGTACGCCCATTCTCATCCGTGCCGGGCGGTACCAGGCCCGCACAGAACTCATCTTTCAGAAAGGTCAGGTTTTCCTCGTCGAAGTGCCAGCGGTAGTGCATCGCCGGGCGCAATAGCCCTTCCCCGCCAAACAGCTCGAACAGGTGCGCCACGGTGCGCTGCAGCGGCGTATCCGGATAGGCCGACTGGCGGTACAGGCCCTGCTGCTCGAAGTAATCGATGATGTCGGTACCGTCCTGAATCACCTCACCCGCGGTACTCTCCACCACCGGCATGATAAAACGGCCGAGCTGCGGCACGATCGCCTTCTGGTAATGCGGGTGGTTCACCCCGCACTCGGTAAACCCGATTCCCTGCTTGCGCATATAGCAGCGTACCTTGGCGGTATACAGCGAAGCGGGGATTCCATACATCACATAGGGCTCGGTCATCGGGCTACTCCGGTCTGGTAGTGAACTGCGCAGGCGGCAACGGGCCCCGCAGCGGCTTTATTGGTATTTTTACTCTCGACCAAATAGTGGCATACTTTGTGACATTAGGTAAAGCGATGCGCGCACAAGTGCACAGCTGGCATCATTCCGCCATTGGAAGTGCCGAAAGGAGCCACACAATGAACACGAACAAAAAAATTATCCTGGGACTTGGAGTGATCGCCATCGCCGCTCTGGCTCTGTTCAGCCAGCGTGCAAAGATCGCGCCCGTCCTGATGGAGCGTGCCATGCCGCGGATGATGGCCGCCGACACCCTCGCAGAACTGGGTGATGGCCTGCACGTTGCCGTGTGCGGTGCTGGCAGCCCCATGGCCGACCCGCAGCGCTCCGGCCCCTGCCTGCTGGTGATGGCGGGCGAAAACCTGCTGATGGTGGATGCCGGCAGCGGCGGTGCCAAGACCATCGGCATGATGCGCCTGCCCATCGGCGAGATTGATGCGGTGCTGCTGACCCACTTCCACTCCGATCATATCGACGGTCTCGGCGAAGTGGCCACCCTGCGCTGGGCCAGCAATGCCAACACCAGCCCCCTGCCGGTGCTTGCCCCGGAAGGCGTGCAGCAGGTAGTGGAGGGCTTCAACCAGGCTTACGCCCAGGACATGCAGTACCGCCACGACCACCACGGGGATACGGTGGCACCGCTGTCCGGCAAAGGCATGGTGGCGCAGCCGTTTGCAGTACCCGCAGACGGCGTGGGCGAGGTTATATGGGACCGTGACGGGCTGCGCATCACCGCCTTCCGCGTTGAACACGCACCCGTGGAACCGGCAGTAGGCTACCGCTTCGACTACGCCGGCCGCAGTGTGGTGATCAGCGGCGATACCGTGCAGTCGCCCAACCTGGAGCACTTCGCCAAAGGCGCCGACCTGCTGCTGCACGAGGCGCTGTCACGCAAGCTGGTCGGCATTATCGGAAAAGTCGGCAAGCAAACCGGCAACGCCATCGCCGCCAAGGTGATGCATGACATACAGGATTACCACACCAGCCCCAGCGAAGCCGCCGAAAGTGCGCAGCGCGCCGGCGTTGGCCACCTGGCCCTGTACCACCTGGTGCCACCACTGCGCGTGCCGGCTATGGAGGCGGTATTTGTGGACGGCCTGGACGAGATTTATTCAGGTCCGGTGACAATCACCCGCGACGGTACCCTGTTCTCCCTGCCCGGCGGCAGTGACGAAATCCGCATGATCTCAGAAGGGCTCTGAATAGCCCTACAGGAATCACACAATGAAAAAATGGTTTACCCGCACCGCACTGGCCCTGCTGGCGTTTTTCGCCTGGGCTTTTTGGCTGGCTTTTTTCTCCGCCCGCCCACCGCTGACCACCGACCCCGCTATCCTCGCCGGCGACGGTAGCACCCTCAACTACTGCGCGCTGCCGGAACTGGACGGCAGCGGCAAGATGGCCGCCGACATCCCCAAGGGCAACACCCCCGGCTGCGCTTACGAGCACTTCCCGTTACCGATTCTGGCCGAGTGCACCGAGCCGCTGGCTGATGGCACGGCGGACCTGCGCGGCCTGTGGATTGGTGTAGAAGGCGGATACAAAGGTCATCTGGAACGGGTCGAGCAGTGCGGCGAGCGGATGGTCATCACCTCAGCCGGCATCATCCACGACCTGGGTCCCAACAGTACCGGCGGCCTCACCTCTAACGATACCGAGGGCTCCGTCCTGTTCACTGCTGGCGAACGCGAATACTGCGCTCGCAGCTCCGCCGGCACCACCTGGAATAACGGCGTACTGGAGTTCCGCGTATTCGGCTGGGGGCCCGTCGTGGTCAAACGCTACATGGATGGCGAACAACTGGTGTGGGAATACGCCGACGGCAGCACCACCCGCATGGACCGCCTCTGCACCCTGCCGGAAGAGCACAAAACGCCGAAGCTACGGGGAAAACGCTTCAAATTATTCTAAACAGGTGAGAGGGTCGCAGGACGGTTATTGGCCGCCCGCTTGAAAGGTGCCGTTATATGTAACCTTCTGTCCTAATGTGCCGTTGACGCCATAGGACTGTTCGATCCAATGGTAGCCCCCCCCCTGATCCACCATCAGCACGGTCGACGCCCGCGTGCCGTAGGTTTCGCTGCGAATAAAAATGGAGGACAGCATGCGCTCAGTCTCGATGGGCACGCCCGTATGCGGCAGGTTGACATCCTCCGCACGGGACTCGTCGCGCAGTAACATCATCAGTTGGTCCGGGTCTGGCGATCCGGTGGAACTGACGTAATCCTCCATCGCCCTGACACCGCGGCTCAGTTTCGGCCACGGAGTATTGAGTGCGGCGTTGGAGAGCCCGAAAAAACCGGACTCCAGCTGAACCGCGAGCGGATTACGATTACTATACACGTGTAGCGCATTCCAGTGGCCGAACAGCAAATTGAAACCGGAATAGCGTTCCCCCTCCTGTTCCAGCATTTCCAGATAATCACTGTCTTGGTGGGAGCCGCGCAGGTAATCCAGTACCAGGCCGCCACGACTCGGGCCACCCTCCACGACTTCAGTCGGCCCGCGCACATTGGTCAGCGCAGCGACGCGCCCACTGCGGGATAACCCCATCCAGCTGCCCCCCGCCTGCTCGTCCCGACCCGCCAATACGACTTCATCAGGCTGCCACAGATGACTGGACCTGGTGGGACGCGAGTAGAACTCATCGCGATTGGCCGCGACGATCAGCGGAAAGTCTTCGTGTTTGCGGATGGCAAGAAACAGGATGCACATGAATTTTTTGCTCGGGTTACTTGCGCCCGGAAAATAAAAAGGCGCCACGCAAATTTTACTGAAATGCTCTCAAGCGCCCAAGCACCGCGTACTGAGCGCCAACTGGCGTGACTTTTCACAGCGTCAAACATTATAAGAGCAAAAACAGTGATAACTAAACGTTCCAGCAGCCAGCTGGCGTTTAATTCGTATTATTTATATAAACAAGTGTAGTGATAACGGCGGGCATTTAGTGCAGGCAGCGAAGAGCCCTCACATCTGTCGTAGCAACGTCGGTCTGTCACACTGATAAAAACGATCTTCCGCCAGCCATGGAATGGCCGGCGCCTGATTACACAGTATCAAAAACGGAGGGAATTGCCGTGGTTGATGTTGTAGTACCCGAGCTGTGGCCGCTCATCGCCTATTTTCTTGCGGTGCTGGGACTGGTTGTACTGATGCTCACCCTCTCGCACTTTCTCGGCCAGCGGCGCAGGGACAGGGCCACCGATGAACCCTATGAGTCCGGCATTGTCTCCGTTGGCAGTGCGAGGCTACGCTTCTCTATCGGCTTCTATCTGGTCGCCATCCTGTTCGTAATCTTCGATCTCGAAGCCATTTATCTGTTCGCCTGGGCCATCTCCTTCCGCGAAGCCGGCATGCTCGGATTCATCGAGGCGAGCATCTTTATCGGTGTACTTCTGGTCGGCCTCATTTATCTGTGGCGCCTTGGCGCGCTCGACTGGGGCGGCAAGCAAAAAAGCCTGGAGCAGCGGGAAAGCGTCAACGCAAACAACGGGAAATAACCGGGCGGACACGCAAAAAAATAACAGACAAACAGCAACAGAATAAGCACAAGGAAGCCGCACATGCGCTGGCGAATGACGAAGGCAGACGCGCCCAACATAATTACTTCCAGCAAAACGTCCGACTACGACGATGACCTGAAGAAAAATATATTGCTCACCAAGCTGGAAGACCTGGTCGCCTGGGGCAGGAGCAACTCCCTGTGGCCATTCAACTTCGGCCTGTCCTGCTGCTACGTGGAAATGGCCACCTCATTTACCAGCCGCCACGATATCTCCCGCTTCGGTTCAGAGGTTATCCGCGCTACGCCGCGCCAGGCGGACCTGATCGTGATATCCGGAACTGTTTTCATCAAGATGGCGCCTGTTTTGCAGCGCCTATACGAGCAGTTGATGGAACCGCGCTGGGTGATCTCCATGGGCTCCTGCGCCAACTCTGGTGGTATGTACGATATCTACAGCGTGGTGCAGGGCGTGGATAAATTCCTGCCGGTGGATGTCTATGTGCCCGGTTGCCCGCCGCGCCCGGAAGCGCTGATGCAGGGCCTCAACCTGTTACAGGAATCCATTCAGAAAGACCGTCGGCCACTGAGCTGGGTAGTGGATGACCAGGGTGCCCGGCAAGTGCCCAATCCCAGCCAGCGTGACAAGCATCGCGACAGCCGTATGCGGGCCACCACCCTGCGCCCGCCAACTACGGTTTAGGGGTTCGCCATGCAATCAGATACCCTGACCCGCAAGCAACCTCTTCCCACAAAGACCTATGCGCTCGCCGCCCGCGCATTTCTGGCGGAGATCCGCCGCAATGCCAATGATGCCTGGTACCAGCTGCAGGATTGCGCCGACGGTTTCCCCACACTGTGGACTACCCCCGGTAATGTAATTGCCCTGCTGCGCTACCTGAAACACAAAATCCCGCACCCGTTTGCAATGCTGTACGACCTGACGGCGATTGACGAGCGCCTGCGGATCAACGACTACGGGCGGCCGCAGGGCACGCAAAAACCAGACTTTACCGTGGTCTACCAGTTGCTGTCCGTGGAGCGTGACCTGTTCATCCGTATCAAGGTGCCTCTCACGGAGAACGCTCTTTCGTTGCCGAGCGCCACTGCACTGTGGCCGAACGCCAACTGGTATGAACGCGAAGTCTGGGACCTGTTCGGCATCGCGTTTGATGGCCACCCCCACCTACGCCGTATCATGATGCCGCATACCTGGAAAGGCCACCCGCTGCGCAAGGACCATCACGCGCGCGCAACGGAGGTAGACCCATTCACGCTCAGCGATGAGAAGCAGGACCGCGAGCAGGAAGCGTTGCGCTTCCGGCCGGAAGAATGGGGCATGGCCGACCACGGTGAGGACAGTGACTACATGTTCCTCAACCTGGGGCCGAACCACCCCAGCGTACACGGCGTCTTCCGCGTGGCATTGCAGCTCGATGGCGAGCAGATCATCGACTCCGTCCCGGACATCGGCTACCACCATCGCGGCGCGGAGAAAATGGCAGAGCGCCAGGCCTGGCACAGCTACATGCCCTACACCGACCGCATCGACTACCTCGGTGGGGTCATGAACAACCTGCCGTACGTACTGGCACTGGAGCAACTGGCCGGCATCAAGGTACCACCGCGTGCACAGACCATCCGGGTGATGATGGCCGAGCTCTTCCGTATTTCCAGCCATCTGGTTTTTTACGGCACCTTTGCCCAGGACGTAGGCCAGATGTCGCCTGTGTTCTACATGTTCATCGACCGGGAAAAGCTGTTCGGCATCGTCGAGGCCATCACCGGCGGGCGCATGCATCCGGCCTGGTTCCGTATCGGCGGCGTTGCGCAGGACCTGCCAGAGGGCTGGGACAGGATGGTGCGGGAATTCCTGGACTACATGCCTGCGCGCCTTGCCGAATACGAGGGCATGGTGCTCAAGAACAAACTCCTGCAAAAGCGTACCCGTGGCATAGGCGTTTACAACACCGCAGAAGCGCTGGACTGGGGCATTACCGGCCCGGGCCTGCGCGCCACCGGGCTGGACTGGGACCTGCGCAAGCGGCGCCCCTACTCCGGCTATGAGCAGTTCGAATTCGATGTACCAACGGCTAATGGCGGCGACTGTTTTGATCGCTGTGTTGTGCGGGTGGAAGAGATCCGCCAGAGCCTGCGTATTATCGAGCAGTGCCTGAACAATATGCCGAGCGGACCCTACAAGTCCGACCACCCGCTGACGACGCCCCCCGCCAAAGAGCGGACCATGGAGGATATAGAGACCCTGATCCAGCATTTTGTGAACAACAGCTGGGGGCCGGTGATGCCGGTTGGGGAAAGCTGCTTTCCGATCGAGGCCACCAAGGGCCTGAACAGCTACCACATTGTCAGTGACGGCGGCACCACCTCCTATCGGACCCGGATCCGCACCCCATCTTTCCCGCACCTGCAGATGATTCCACATATCTCCAACGGGCTGATGGTGGCGGACCTGATTGCAATTATCGCCAGCATCGACTTTGTCATGGCGGACGTCGATCGATAGCTGGCAGGACAGCTGGCAAGCACGAGAAAAACAAAAGATTAGGCAGACCTGAATGGCCAGAACGATTGAAAAAGCAGTGACTGTTGAGCCTGAGATCATCGCGCGGGAGAAGGTGCCCGGCCCCTATGCCAACTACCTGACCGCGCAGGAAAAAGCGGAGATCGACCACGAGATCCCGCGTTACGAAACCAAACGTGCGGTGGGCATCGACGCGCTGAAGATCGTACAGAAATACCGCGGCTGGATTTCCGATGACACTCTCAAGGCCGTGGCCGAATACCTGTCGCTTTCGGTCGCTGAACTGGAAGGCGTTGCCACTTTCTACACCCTGATCTTTCGCGAGCCTGTGGGACGCCAGGTGATCTATTACTGCGACAGCGTCAGCTGCTGGATCATGGGTGGCGAGCAGGTACGCGCAAAGCTCGAGGAACACCTGGGCATCAAGCCCGGCGAAACCACTGCCGATGGCGAATACACATTAATCCCGATCCAGTGCCTCGGCGATTGCGACAAGGCACCGGTAATGATGGTGGGTGAGCAAATGCATCGCCACCTGAGTTGCGAAAAAATCCGGGAAATTTTCGCGGGAGAAAACGCATGAAGGCCTCCACCCCGCTCACCAAAAATATCGGCCCGGAAAATATTGCGGCAACAATCGAGCAATACCAGGCGAACGGTGGCTATGCGGGCCTGAAGAAAGCCCTGTCCACCATGCAACCGAATGATGTGGTGGAAACCGTACAGGCTGCCAACCTCCGCGGCCGCGGGGGTGCAGGCTTCAATACCGGCCTCAAGTGGAGTTTCGTGCCCCGTGGCGAAGGCAGCCCGGCAACCAAATACCTGGTCTGCAATGCGGATGAAATGGAGCCCGGTACCTTCAAGGATCGCCTGTTGATGGAGCGTGATCCACACCAGTTGATCGAGGGCATGATCATCTCTGCCTATGGCATCGAGGCGGTCAGGGCCTACATCTTCATCCGTGGTGAATACCACCTTGCCGCTGATCGCCTCGAGCACGCGATCGAGGAAGCCTACGAACACGGCTATCTCGGCCACAACATCTGCGGCACGAAATTCTCACTCGACCTGTATGTCCACCGCAGTGCCGGCAACTACATCTGCGGTGAGGAGACCGCCCTGCTCAACGCCCTCGAGGGCAAGCGGGCCAACCCGCGCGCCAAACCGCCATTCCCGCAGGTCAGTGGGCTGTGGGGCAAGCCGACAGTGGTCAACAATGTCGAGACCCTGTGCAATATCTCCCACATCATCGCCAATGGGCCGGAATGGTACCGGGGCCTCGGCAAGGGCGCCGATGCCGGAACCAAGCTGTTTGGTGTGAGTGGCCGGGTCAAGAACCCGGGTACCTGGGAACTGCCGATGGGTACCAGCATCCGCGAGATCATCGAGTTGCATGCCGGCGGCATGCAGGACGGCTACAAACTAAAGGCCTTCCTGCCCGGCGGCGGCTCCACGGATTTCCTCGGCCCCGAACACCTGGACCTGCCCATGGACTATGACGCCATCGGCAAGGCCGGTAGCCGCATGGGCACCGGCACCATGATCATTCTCGACGACAAGACCTGCCCCATCGGTATGGTACGCAACCTGATGCGCTTCTTTGCCAAGGAATCCTGCGGTTTCTGTACGCCCTGCCGCGACGGCCTGCCGTGGGTCGAAAAAATCCTCACCGATATCGAACAGGGCAAGGGCAGCGTGCGTGAACTGGACCAGCTGGCGCAGCAGGTCTGGAACATGCGCCCGGGCAATACATTCTGCGCACTGGCACCCGGCGCCGCCGAGCCGCTGCAAAGCGCACTGAAGATGTTCCGCAAGGAATTCCTCGATCATATCGAAAGGGGCTGCTGCCCCTATGAAGCGGCCGAAACACGTTTTGTCGGCGCCTGATCGCGGCATGGAAAGCACTCTGAAGGAAGAGCAATGCCAAAAATAAAAATCGATGGCAAGGAATACGAAGTAGAGGCCGGACAGAACCTGCTGCATACCTGCCTGTCTCTCGGGCTGGACCTGCCCTACTTCTGCTGGCACCCGGAAATGGGCTCCGTCGGCGCCTGTCGCCAGTGCGCGGTGACCCAGTACGCGAACGAAGAAGATGAACGCGGCCGGCTTGTCATGGGCTGTATGACACCGGTTACCGATGGTGGCATCTATTCCATTGGCGACCAGTCCGCGCAGGACTTCCGCAGCGCGGTGATCGAAGACCTGATGACCAATCACCCGCACGACTGCCCCGTATGTGAGGAAGGCGGCGAGTGCCATCTACAGGACATGACAGAGATGTCCGGGCATACGGTACGCTACTACGAGGGCAGCAAGCGCACCCATGTAAACCAGGACCTGGGGCCGTTCATCAACCATGAGATGAACCGCTGCATCACCTGTTACCGCTGTGTGCGCTACTACCGCGAGTATGCAGGTGGCACCGACCTGGCTGCTCTGGGGCGCAACTACCAGGTGTATTTTGGCCGCCAGCAGGACGGCGCCCTGGAAAGCGAATTTGCGGGCAACCTGGTGGAGGTCTGCCCCACCGGCGTGTTCACCGATAAAACCTTCAGCGGCCACTATGCGCGCAAGTGGGACCTGCAGACTGCCCCTTCCGTTTGCAACCATTGCGCTGTGGGCTGCAACACCACCCCGGGCGAACGCTATGGCGCATTGCGCCGTGTGGTGAACCGTTACCACGGCGACATCAATGGCTACTTCCTGTGTGATCGCGGTCGCTTCGGCTATGAATACGTCAACAGCGAGCTGCGCCTCAAGCGCGTACTCGGTGCCGCGGAAAAAGACCTGCTTGCGACCACTGCGACAAAGGACACCAAGGTATTCCCGGAGATTTCGCCACAGAAAGGCGTGCAGAAACTTGCCGAATTACTGTCCCCGGACAGCGCCCGCCAGGTGATCGGCATTGGCTCACCAAGGGCCACCCTCGAGAACAACTTTGCGCTCCGGCAATTCGTCGGCGACGAGAACTTCTACCTCGGCGTATCCCCACGCGCCGCCAGCCTGATGGAGGGGTGCAAGTCACTGCACGCCAGCCCGGATACCCGTAGCCCGACCATTCCGGATATTGAAGCGGCGGATGCGGTTTTCATTCTTGGTGAAGATGTCTCCAATACCGCGCCCCGAGTGGCGCTGGCGCTGCGCCAGTCGGTACGCAATGCGGTACTCGACAAGGCTCGCAAGCTCAAGATCCCGACCTGGCAGGATGCCGCCGTTCGCCAGCTCGATGACGGCGAACGTTCGCCGCTGTTTATCGCCGCCACAGAACCGACCCGGCTGGCTGACGTAGTCAGCGGCCTGCTGGTAGCCGCACCGCAGGACCTGGCCCGCTTCGGCTTTGCCGTTGCGCATACCATTGATCCGAGCGCGCCCGCCGTGACCGGCCTGAGCCAGCCGCAACAACGCGCGGCGGTACAGGTAGCAGAATGGCTCATGTCTGCCCGGAACCCGCTACTGGTTACCGGCAGCGGCTGCCAGTCGGAAGACATTATCGAGGCCAGCCGAAACATCACCCGCGCGCTGGCAAAGCACCGCGCGGCACCGGTCAACACCTGCATCGTGCAGCCGGAGGCAAACAGCCTTGGTCTCAGTCTACTACAACCGGAAACACCCACTGCGCACCAGCAGCACCTGATGCAGGTTGCGCAGCTGGTGGAGGAAAACCAGGAAGCCGGACTTGGCACCTGCCTCGTGATTCTCGAGAATGACCTGTTTACCCGCATAGACCCGCACATTGCCGAGCGCCTGATACGCGGCGCCAAGACGGTTGTGGTGCTGGACGTGCTCCTGACCGGTACGACCCAACGCGCCGATCTGATTTTCCCCGCCTCCGCAGTAGTCGAATCGCAGGGTACCTTCGTCAGCAACGAGGGCCGCGCCCAGCATTTCTACCCGGTCTATGAAGGCTCGGACTACATTCAGGAAAGCTGGCGCTGGCTGGCCGATGCCGCACTCTACTTTTGCCAGCACAACACCGAGTTCCCGCCCCATATTGAAGCCATGGCGAACTGGGAACACACCGCGGATGTGGACGCCGCCCTGCAGAATGCGGTCCCCGGTCTTGCAGGCATCAGTGAAATACCCCCGGATCGCAACTTCCGTATCAGCGGCCTCAAGGTCGCACGCCAGACGCATCGCTACAGCGGCCGCACCGCCATGTACGCCAACCTCTGCGTGGCGGAGAAGAAGCAGCCTGTGGATGACGACAGCCCACTGTCCTATTCGATGGAGGGTGCACACAGCGAGGCGCCACCGGCGCTGGCTTCCAGCAGCTGGGCGCCCGGGTGGAATTCCAACCAGTCCATCAACAAGTTCCAGGACGAGGTCGGTGGCCATCTGCGCGGTGGTGAATCCGGGCTGCGCCTGACACTGGAAGAGGCCGGTTCAGACAGTGGCTGGAAGACGGAGATCCCCAATGCGTTTGCCGCGGACCCCGAGCAGCTGCTGATCGTGCCCCGTTACTGCGTATTCGGTTCCGATGAGCTGAGTAATGAAGCACCGGGGGTACGCGAATTATCTGCCCGCGCCAAACTGCTGGTTTCCTCACTGGATGCGGACCGCCTCGATATCCGCAACCATGACAGGGTCGGCCTGCAGATTCGTGACCAGGACCTGGAGCTGGATGCCGAGCTCTGTGCCGACCTGCCCGCGGGCATGGTCTGCCTGCCGATGGGTATTCCCGGCCTGCCCCATATCGACCTGGATATCAGCGCTTACGCCGGCCTGCGCCTGGTACAGCGCGCCGCGACCGCCCCGGTCTCGCGCAATCCAAGCCCCGATATCGCCCCTGAAACAGGAGGCCAGCAATAATGGAAGCCGTAACCGAGCCAAGCGTGCTCGCCACCCTGCTCAATATCGGCGGCATCTTGCTTGCCGCCGTCATCTTTGCCGCACTGCTTACCTGGGGCGAGCGCCGCCTGCTGGGTTTCTGGCAGGACCGCCCGGGCCCCAACCGGGTGGGCCCCTTCGGCCTGCTGCAGGTGGTTGCAGATATGATCAAACTGTTCTTCAAGGAGGACTTCGTCCCCAAGTTCGCCGATATCCCGGTATTTATCCTGGCCCCCACCATCGTCATGATCGCCATGCTGATGGGCTTTGCGGTGCTTCCCATCGCACCGGGCATCGGCGTCATCGACCTCAATATCGGCCTGCTGTTTTTCCTCGCCATGAGTTCCATGGCGGTCTACAGCGTGATACTCGGTGGCTATGCGTCCAACAACAAATATGCCCTGCTTGGCGGCCTGCGCGCGGCCGCGCAGACTGTCAGTTACGAAGTCTTCATGGGCATCAGCCTGATGGGCGTGGTGATGATGGCCGGCACCTTCAACCTACGCGAGATCGTACTGGCCCAGGAAGGCGGCTGGTACATAGTGCCGCAGTTCTTCGGTTTCCTGGTGTTCCTGGTTGCGGGTATCGCAGAGAGCCATCGCCTGCCATTCGACCTGCCGGAAGCGGAGCACGAACTCACCGCGGGTTTTCACACCGAATACTCCGGGATGAAGTTCGGCATGTTCTTTGTCGGCGAATATCTGTCCGTCATCCTCATCTCCGGCCTGATCACCACCCTGTTTCTCGGTGGCTGGCTGGGGCCATGGCTGCCGCCGCTGGCCTGGTTCCTGATTAAGACCTTTGTGCTGGTGGTGTTCTTTGTGCTGCTGCGCGCCGCCATTCCACGGCCGCGCTATGACCAGCTGATGGACTTTGGCTGGAAGGTGATGCTGCCGGTGTCCTTGATCAACCTGCTCGCGACCGCCGCGATCCTAATCTCATAAACGGAGTGCGCAATGATCCTGAGTCAGATAAGAAGTTTGTGGCTGGTTTTCAAGCACCTGTTTAACAAGAACGACACGGTGCAGTACCCGGATGAAATGCCCTACCTGGCGCCGCGCTATCGCGGGCGCATCGTGCTCACGCGTGACCCGGATGGGGAGGAACGCTGCGTGGCCTGCAACCTGTGCGCCGTGGCCTGCCCGCCGGATTGCATTGCCCTGCAGAAAACCGAAGATGAGAACGGTCGCTGGCAGGCGGAGTTTTTCCGCATCAACTTTTCACGCTGCATCATGTGCGGCCTGTGCGAAGACGCCTGCCCAACCTATGCCATCCAGCTGACGCCGGATTTCGAAATGGCCGAATACGACCGCCAGAACCTCGTGTATGAAAAAGAGGATCTGCTGATCGACGGCCCCGGCAAATATCACGAATACAACTTCTATCGCGTGTCCGGCAAGGCCATCGGCGGCAAGGACAAGGGCGAAGCCCTCAACGAAGAAGAGCCCATCAACGTCAAGAGCCTGATTTCGTAGCCATGGAACTGTTCTATTTCTACCTCGCCGGCACCGTCGCGATACTCGCAACCGCAATGGTCATCACCCGCCTCAATGCCGTGCATGCGCTGCTGTACCTGATTGTCTCCCTGCTGGCCGTGGCCTGCCTGTTCTTTCAGCTGGGCGCGCCGTTCGCGGCGGCGCTGGAAGTGATTGTCTACGCCGGCGCCATCATGGTGCTGATGGTGTTTGTGATCATGATGCTGAACCAGGGTGACGCTGCCGTGCAGCAGGAAAGTGCGTGGTTGAATCCGAAGCTGTGGGCCGGCCCCGGTATTCTTTGCGGGATCCTGCTGCTGCAGCTTGCGCTGGTCGTTTTACTTGGCGGCGGCGGTTCCAGTGAAGGCTTTGCGCCAAAGGCAGTACCCACCAAGGAGGTGGGCATTGCCCTGTTTGGCCCTTACCTGATCGCCGTGGAGCTGGCTTCGATGGTGCTGCTGGCCGGGCTGGTTGGCGCCTTTCACCTCGCCCGACCGGCCACCCGCAAACACACGGACTCTGCCACAGGCAAGGAGCGCAACAATGGCTGACCTCGGCACTGGCGGATTCCTGATACACGGGCTGGTAATTGCCGCGATCCTGTTCTGTCTCGGCATCGCGGGCCTGATGGTGCGCCGCAATATCCTGTTTATGCTGATGTCGATCGAAATCACGCTCAACGCCGCAGCACTGGCCTTTATCGTCGCCGGCGCCCACTGGGGTAATGCGGACGGGCAGGTGATGTTCATTTTCATCATCACCCTGGCTGCAGCCGAAGTGGCCATCGCGCTGGCACTGGTCTTACAGATCTTCCACCGCTTCAAGTCGGTGGACGTCGACAATATGAACGCATTGAGGGGCTAGCATGCAGGACTATATCGGCTGGGTACCGCTGCTACCGTTTATCGGCTTTGTTTTGCTGGCCGGCGCAGCATTGTTTCGAAAGCAAGAAATCCCAGAGACGCTATCGGCAATCATTGGCGCCGGCTCGGTCGGCCTGGCGGCGCTGCTGGTAGCGCTGATCGGGCGGGAGTTCCTCGCCAATGGCGCAGAGCCATTCACGGTCACTGCCTGGCAGTGGATTGACACCGGGGGCCTGCAGGCCGGCTTCAGTTTCTATATCGATGGGCTCACCCTGGTCATGCTGGGTGTGATTACCGGCGTCGGTTTCCTGATCCATCTTTACTCCGCCGGTTACATGCGTGGCGACGACGGCTATCGACGCTACTTCTCCTACCTGAACCTGTTTGTCAGCGCCATGCTGATACTGGTCATGGCCGACAACCTGGCACTGCTCTACCTCGGCTGGGAAGGTGTGGGCCTGTGCAGCTACCTGTTGATCGGTTTCTGGTACAAGGACGCCGCCAACGGCGCCGCCGCGAGAAAAGCCTTTATCGTTACCCGTGTGGGTGACACCGCCATGGCCATCGGCCTGTGTGTGCTGTTCATGCACTTCGGCACCCTGGATATCCAGCAGATCAACGGCGAGGCCGGTGCGCCAGGCGTCGATGCTGGTATTGCCACACTCGCAGCACTGCTGCTGCTCGGCGGCGCCGTCGGCAAGTCCGCGCAGATGCCACTGCAGACGTGGCTACCGGATGCAATGGCCGGCCCCACCCCGGTCAGCGCCCTGATCCATGCCGCAACCATGGTAACTGCAGGTGTATACCTGATCGCGCGCACCCATCCGCTGTTCGAGGCCTCGGAGTTTGCAATGATGGCGGTCGCTACCGTCGGCGCCCTCACCCTGTTTATCGCCGGCTGCAGCGCGCTGGTGCAATCCGACATCAAGCGGATACTGGCATACTCCACCATCAGCCAGATCGGCTACATGTTCTTCGCCCTCGGCGTCGGCGCCTGGAGCGCTGGCATCTTCCACCTGGTCACGCATGCGTTTTTCAAGGCCCTGCTGTTCCTGGCCGCCGGCTCGGTGATCCTGAGCCTGCACCATGAACAGGACATCTTCCGCATGGGCGGACTGCGCAAGAAGATGCCGGTGACCTTCCTGAGCTTTGTCATTGGCTGCGCCTGCCTGGCCGCACTGCCATTTACTTCCGGTTTCTACAGCAAGGACGCCATTCTCTTACAAGCCTGGAATCATTTTGGCGGCCTGCACTGGCTGTGGCTGCTCGGCACCCTCGGCGCCATCGTTACCGGCGTATACAGTTTCCGCCTGCTGTTGCTGGTGTTCTTCGGCAAAGAGGGCAGCGCCAGCAAGCACTGCAACGATGCCAATACCGCAATCATGAGCGGGCCCCTACTGGTGCTCTGCACACTGGCACTAGCCGGTGGGCTGCTGACGCTGCCACTTGCCGGTGTATTCACAACAGACCCTGCCCAAACCGGGCAACTGGTGATCAACCATACCGCAGAGATCATCGCGATCGCCGCACCGCTGATCGGCCTCGCCATCGCCCTCTTCGCGTTCCGCAAAGGCTGGTTCGCCGAGAATGCAGGCAGCAAGACGTGGTTTGGCAAACAGCTGGCGCCCTGGTGGCGCAACGGCTGGGGTTTCGATGCAGCCTATGATGCACTCCTGGTGCGGCCTTTCACCGGCCTCGCCGGACTGAACAAAAGTGACATCGTCGACAGTTTCTACAAATTCACGATCCAGGTGAGCCAGGTACTGCACCGCCAGCTATCCGCAACACAGACCGGGCAATTACGCTGGTACGCCATGACCATGGTAGCCGGATCCATCTTCATACTGGCACTGGTGGCCCTGCTATGATCCAGATAAGCATCATCTCCATCCTGTTCGCCGGCGGCGTACTGGCCTGGCTCTCGGAACAGTTCAGGCCGGACGGCAGCCGCTGGGTTTCCCTCGCAAGCATCGTCGCCTGCCTGCTGCTGTTGATGAACTTCAACGGCAATGTCAGCGCAGCACTGTCCGGCACTAGTGTGGCGGCGCAGGCGCAGTGGTGGGAACTGGTCAGCGCCGAGTGGATCCCGCGCTTTGGGGTCAACCTGATTCTGGGGCTCGACGGCCTCAGCTACCTGCTCATACTGCTGACCCTGCTGCTGGGTATCGCCGGGGTACTCGCCTCCTGGAAAGAGATTCATGACCGGGTCGGGTTCTTCCACTTCAATTACCTTTGGACCCTGGCTGGCATTGTTGGCGTGTTTACCGCACTGGACCTGTTCCTGTTCTTCTTTTTCTGGGAAGTGATGCTGATTCCCATGTTGTTCCTGATCGCAATCTGGGGGCACGGCAACCGCATCTATGCGGCAATCAAGTTCTTTATCTTCACCCAGGCCAGCAGCCTGCTGATGCTGTTCGCGATCGTCGCGCTGGTGTACTTCAATTACCAGAACACTGGTGTGGTGACCTTTGACTACCGCCAGCTGCTGGACCATGGCCTCGCACCCACGACAGCCTTCTGGCTGATGCTCGGCTTCTTTATCGCGTTTGCGGTAAAACTGCCGGCCGTGCCGCTGCACACCTGGTTACCGGATGCGCACACCCAGGCACCAACCGCCGGCAGTATCATCCTCGCCGCCATCCTGCTGAAAACCGGCGCCTACGGTCTGATCCGCTTTATGCTGCCGATCTTTCCTGAGGCCAGCGCCGCCTTTGCGCCGGTAGCCATGGCCATCGGTGCGATCAGTATCCTCTACGGGGCCAAACTGGCATTTGCACAGAGCGATATGAAACGCCTGGTGGCCTATTCCAGTGTCAGCCACATGGGCTTTGTGCTGCTGGGCATCTTTGCCCTCAACACCCTGGCCATCCAGGGCGCCATCATGCAAATGATTGCTCACGGCCTCAGCACTGCGGGCCTGTTCGCACTGGTGGGCATGATCCAGGAGCGTATCCATACGCGCGAAATGGACCGCATGGGCGGCCTCTGGATCAAGGCGCCGCGTATGGCTGCCATTGCCCTGTTTTTCGCCGTTGCCTCCCTCGGTCTGCCGGGGCTTGGCAACTTTATCGCGGAGTTCACGGTTTTACTGGGCGCCTTCCCTACAAACCGGCTGGCAACTGTGCTCGCCGCGATTGGCCTGATCGGTGCGGCGGTCT
Organism: Biformimicrobium ophioploci; assembly: GCF_030270605.1. Classification (GTDB taxonomy): domain Bacteria; phylum Pseudomonadota; class Gammaproteobacteria; order Pseudomonadales; family Cellvibrionaceae; genus Biformimicrobium; species Biformimicrobium ophioploci. The sequence continues at coordinate 357,524 of NZ_BSYJ01000002.1, read as the reverse complement.
ATGCCCTGATCATGATGCAGAAGGTATTTTTCGGAAAAACCCGCGACCAGCAGGCAGACGAACCGCAGGCTTTTGCCGACGTAACGCCGCGCGAGAGCGTACCGCTACTGGCCATGGCGCTGCTGCTGGTGGCACTCGGGCTATTGCCCAAGCTGGTGTTTAACCTCAGCGCCCCCAGTGCCGAGACCATTGCCCAGGCTGCGCAATCTGTACTGCCAAGCAGCAGGCTGGCGGACACAGGCGCAACACCGGCACTCCGGCAATGGCCCTGAACAATCAATGGCGGCTCGCACCCATGAATCACAACAAGAGCAATACCCATGAATGCTGAAGCACTCCAGGCGTTAACACCCATCCTCACGCTCAGCGGTGTGATCATACTGCTGATGCTGATCGTTGCCTTCCTGCGTAATCATCGCCTGACGCTTGGCCTGACACTTCTGGGGATTGCGGTAACCGTCTGGTCAACGCTTAATGTGTCGCCTTTGCTGGAGACAGACCCAATCGCCGTTACCGGCCTGCTGGTTGTCAGCCGCGAAAGCCTGCTGTTTTACCTGCTGTTCCTGCTGAGCGCAGCGGTGGTCTCGATTCTGGCTTTCCATAGTTTTGAGCAGGGCACCGCGATCCAGCCGGAGGACTCCGGCGAGAAAAGAAACAAAGGTGATTTCCACACCCGCCCCACCTTTCAGGAAGAGTTTTACCTGCTCCTGCTGATATCGCTGCTGGGCGCGATAGTGCTGGTCTCCGCCAGTCATTTCGCCACCCTGTTTCTCGGGCTGGAACTGATGGGTCTCGCCCTTTACGCACTCATTGCATTCCCGGCGATTCACGCCAATCGCAACAGCCGCAGCAAGGACCAGGCACTGGAAGCGGGCTTCAAGTACCTGGTGCTTTCCGCGCTCGCGACGGCGTTCCTGTTGTTCGGTATTGCGCTGATCTACGCGCAGTATGGCCAGCTGCAGTTCGCCGCAATCAATGCTGCTGCGGCGGCAGGTCAGGGTACGCCGGTGCTGCTTGCCATCGGGCTGGTGCTGCTGCTGATCGGCATTGCGTTCAAACTTTCTCTTGCGCCTTTCCACTTCTGGACCCCGGATGTCTACCAGGGTGCGCCCACCCCCGCGACAGCCTATGTGGCTACCGTCAGTAAAGGTGCGGTGATCGCCATTACCCTGAAACTGTTTTCCGACATCGGCGCCTTCGAAATGCGCGCCCCCATGCAGGTCTTTGCCGTACTGGCAGTAACCAGCATGCTGGCCGGAAACCTGCTTGCGTTGCAACAGGAGAATATCAAGCGGCTGCTGGCCTACTCCTCCATTGCCCATATCGGCTACCTGATTGTGGCGTTTCTGGTGGGCCGGCAGGAATTCGGGCGCGAGGCGGTGATCTACTACCTGGTTGCTTATATCGTGACCACACTCGGGGCATTCGCCGTGGTAAGCCTGACTGCAGATTATGCACGGCGGGCCAATACTCAGAGCTCGCCATACCGGATCAGCTTCTACAAGGGCATGTTCTGGCGCTCGCCCTGGCTCGCAACCAGCTTCACCATGATGCTCCTGTCCCTGGCCGGCATTCCGCTCACCATCGGTTTTATCGGCAAGTTCTATATCTTTGCAGCCGGCGTGCAGGCCGGTTACTGGGCGCTTCTAAGCGCCGTAATTCTGGGCAGCGCCATTGGCCTCTACTACTATCTCAGGATTATTGTGATGATGGTGCAGCGCCCCGGCGCTGTTGTGCATGACGATGCGTCGTCCGGCGAAGTGTCGCCGGGCGAAGTGTCGCCCAGTGCTAAACTTACCCATGAGGGAGTCAGTATTGCCATCAGTGGGCAAATGGTTCTTGCAGTTCTGACCGTTGCATTACTCGCGTTTGGCATTTTCCCCCAAATCCTGATTAACTGGATTCAGTAACACCCGGAAAGTCACCAACCTGAACAGGCCAATCACAATAAAAGAAACGCCAGCAGTACCGGCACGAGAGCAATAAAACGCGCCTTCCGCGACGCGTCCACGAAAGGGTTCAAACATGAAGACATTCAAACAAGCGCGGGATGTCCTGGAGGATGCAAAGAAATTTCATCAGGACATGGCGGACTACTACACCGACCTGCAGGATACCACCGAAGACGCCCGCACACGGCTGCTGCTCGACCATATGATCGAGTTTGAAACGCGGCTTGCCAACAACCTCAAGAACTACGGCAGCGTTGCGCCGGAAAAATTCATGAACACCTGGCTGCAATACACCCAGGAGGAGAATGCCATCGATTTCCTGCGTAAGCAGGAACTTGGCGAAAAGCCGGGCATCAAGGACATCAATCGCCTCAGTCGGGAAGTGGATAATTACTTCTCCGAGCTGTACAAGGAAGTCTATGCGCTGATCGAGTCGCAGGAAGCCAAGGAAGTGTTTGATAACCTCAAACAGATCCAGGACAAGGAACGCATTACCCTGTCCATGGCGACCAACTCACTCTGGGATATGTGAGTCCCTGAATTTGTTAAGCCCAGAAACAAAGAAGCCCGGCAAAAGCCGGGCTTCTTTGTTGGGCTGTACTATTTAGAACTCGTATTAGAACTCGTAGCGAGTACGGACATAGTAGAAGCCGCCTTCAAAGCCGCTCGGTGAGAACTGGCTGTAACGGTTACCAACACCGTCTGCAGCACCCGGGTTCTCGTCCGGCAGTTCGTCCAGAAGGTTCTGGGCGCCGATCACAACAGACGCGTTGTCATTGAAGTTGTAGGCAACTTCCGCATCCACAATGATCTCATTGCCGTAAACCTGGCCATCTTCAGAGTCAAACCACTCGTCGTAGTGGCTGACGCGCGCCATGAAACGCCAGTCGCCCAACAGGGTGTTGGAAGACAGGTTCCAGCGGGTGCCCGGCAGGCCTTCCTGCAGCTCGCGGATACGGGTCTCGTCGATGGTGGTCGGCGTGTAGCTGTCGACATTGGTATCGGTCTTGTTATACGCGAAGCTGAAGTCCGTGCTGTCACCGATCGCATCCGTGGAGTAGGACGCAACGATATCGAAGCCCTTGGTGGTGGTATCGAAGTCGTTGGTGAAGAAACGGAAGTTCTGCAGGTTCGCTGCACTGGTCACACCGGACGCTACCAGGTCGTCGATTTCCATCTGGGTCAGGGAGTAGTTCTGCGACGGCGCGATACGGTCTTCCACTTCGATATTGAAGTAGTCAACAGTGATATCCACTTCGCCGATGCTGAATACCGCACCGATGGTCCAGTTGGTGGATTTCTCCGGATCCAGCGCCTCACCGCCACGCAGTGCCGCTACCGGGTTGGTAGACGGGATGGTGCCGTTGTTAACCAGGTCGCCGAGGGCCAGGTCAAACTCGGTGGAAACGTTGAACGCGTTGGACTGGCCCGGGGTCGGTGCACGGAAACCGGTGCTCCAGGAACCGCGCAGGTTGACGTTCTCGCTCACCGCAACGCTTGAGGAGAGCTTGCCGTTGGTGGTGGTACCGAAGTCTTCGAAGTCCTCGAAGCGCAGCGCCATGCCCATCAGCCAGCCTTCAACAACATCCGCTTCCAGGTCCACATACGCAGCCACGTTGGAGCGGCTCCACTTGCCACCGGCCAGCGGGCCAAAGCCCGGGAAGCCGTTTGAGGCAGCACTAAAGCCCTGCTCCGCCAGCGGGCCAATCTCATAGGAAGCCTGGTCACCGGTGGTGATCTCGAACACTTCATCGCGCCATTCGAAACCGGTCGCAACGCTCAGCTCGGAAGCGAGGCCAACGTCATAGCCCTTCACAAAGTCTGCGTTGAAGGTTTTTTCCAGCTGGGAGTAGTCACCCGGGTTGAAAGAAGTCGGGGACTGCGGCCCGAGGGAAGCGTTAACAGTGTTGTAGATAAAGAAATCCACATCGTTGTAGCCGAGGCCCGCGCTGATGTCGTAGTCCCAGCCGTTTTCCATGGTGCCGCGTACACCGGCAACCCCTGCCAGGTCGGTCACGTCACCGCCAAAGCGCGGGGTAAATCCGCCCGGGAACATTTCCTGGAAAGACCAGCACTCGGCGCTGTTCATGGCATCGGCGTGACTGAAGCCGGCACAATCCATAATGCCGTTGCTCGGGTCCAGGTCTCCGATCAGCGGGGTACCGCCATTCGCGTACACTGCACCACGGGTTTCCGGGTTACGGAAGTAGAAGCCACCGTCCACAGTCTTGGAACCGTAGTTACCGAAGCTGTAGAACTCCTTGTTGCCACCGAGGTCAACGCCCATGTTGAACACGGCCTTGAGGTCGTCTTTCACTTCCGGACGGCCCCATACCTGCGCCGGGTTGGCAACGTCAGTGTTACCGGCGGCAATCAGTGCGGCCGCATCGTTGCGCTGCACGCTGCGGTCAGTCGCGTCGGTGCTGCCGTATTCAAAGCTGACGTTGGCAAAACCATTGGCAGTGAACGGCATGCCGTAGTTGGCCGCTACGGTAAACTGGTCACCGTCGCCTTCATAGAACTGGCCGGCCTTGATCTCTACACTGCCACCTTCGGCAGCATCCTTCATCTTGAAGTTGATCACGCCGGCGATGGCGTCGGAGCCGTACTGGGCCGCAGCACCGTCACGCAGGACTTCCACCTGGTCCAGTGCAATTGCCGGAATCATGGAGATATCCGGGCCCTGGGAGCCGTCGGATACACCATTACCGAGCCAGGTAATGACTGCAGCGCGGTGACGACGCTTGCCATTTATCAGCACCAGAGTGTGATCCGGAGCGAGGCCACGCAGGTTGGCCGGGCGCGCGATACTGGCCGCGTCACTGATCGGCTGCGTGTTGACGTTATAGGAAGGCACCACATTGCGAATCAGGGTGTTCAGGTCGGTGTCACCCTGGTTAAGGAAATCCTCTCCGGTAACCACATCGATCGGCACGGCGGAATCGGTAACGGAGCGCCCTTCAACGCGCGTACCGATTGTGATGACCTCCTCAAGGACCTTGTCGTCGTCCTGGGCCAACACGGGCTGGCTCGCCATGCTAATGGCAAGCGCCAGCAAGGAAACCGGTGTCGTCAGCTGGTTTTTTCTCTTCATGATCTTCCCTAAAATTTTCGTTCTGGTTTTCGTATGCTCGCGCTTCTTATTGGCGCAGAGCAACACTTTCACAAATATTTCGCAAAAACAATGCCAACTATGTTTATTCCAGTGCCAAAAAGTTACAAGTTGGTGCATATGGCGCATGCGTACCAAGTACGCCGCTCCGCAGATGTGACACACCTCACACTTTTCTACCCGCTGTGCCTTTTTCTATATCCACTCAGCACTTAACATCGTTAAAGAACTGAAATGAAAAAAGGATTTCAAGGATGAAAACTCGCGCCGCCGTTGCCTGGAAAGCCGGAAGCCCGCTGGAGATCGAAGAAATTGAACTGGCCGCACCAAAACAGGGCGAGGTGTTGCTCCAAATGGTGGCAACCGGCGTCTGTCATACCGATGCCTTTACCCTGAGCGGCGAAGATCCGGAAGGTATTTTCCCGGCAGTACTCGGACATGAAGGCGGCGCGATCGTACAGGAAGTCGGCCCGGGTGTTACCAGCGTTGCCCCGGGCGACCATGTCATCCCGCTCTATACGCCGGAATGCGGCCAATGTAAGTTCTGTTTGTCAGGAAAGACCAACCTGTGCCAGGCCATCCGCGCAACGCAGGGCAAGGGCCTGATGCCGGACGGCACCAGCCGTTTTTCCAAAAACGGCGCGCCCATCTATCACTATATGGGTACTTCCACCTTCTCGGAATACACTGTGGTCCCGGAAATCGCCGTGGCCAAAATCAACAAAGCCGCACCGCTGGACAAGGTTTGCCTGCTCGGCTGCGGCATCACCACTGGCATTGGCGCGGTGCTGAATACCGCGAAAGTCGAACCGGGCTCTACCGTTGCGGTGTTCGGGCTCGGCGGCATCGGCCTGTCTGTTATCCAGGGGGCGGTGCTGGCCAGGGCCGAGCGCATCCTCGCCATCGATATCAATGAAGACAAGTTTGAAATGGCCAAAATGCTCGGCGCCACCGACTGCGTAAACCCCAGGGATTACGATGCACCCATCCAGGATGTGGTGGTGGAGCTGACCGATGGCGGTGTGGATTACTCTTTCGAATGCGTAGGCAACACCAACCTGATGCGCTCCGCGCTGGAGTGCTGCCACAAGGGATGGGGTGAATCCGTGATTATCGGGGTGGCCGGTGCCGGCCAGGAAATCTGCACGCGCCCGTTCCAGCTGGTCACCGGGCGCGTATGGCGCGGTACTGCGTTTGGCGGGGTCAAGGGGCGCACGCAGCTGCCGGACTATGTGGAGCGTTACATGAAAGGGGAAATCAAGATCGACGAGATGGTGACCTATTCTATGCCACTGGAAGATATCAATCGTGCTTTCGACCTGATGCACCAGGGCAAGAGCATTCGCTCAGTCATTACATTCTAGGGGCGCAACAGATATGGAACAGGTATCGGAGAACCGCTGCTTCGGCGGGCGCCAGTTGCGCTTCAAACACGAGTCATCCAGCACCAATATCCCAATGCATTTTTCCGTGTTCCTGCCGTCCAGCGCGGAGACGGCCAAAGTGCCTGCACTATTCTGGCTCAGCGGTCTCACCTGCACCGATGAGAACTTTGTGCAGAAGGCGGGGGCGCAGCGCTACGCGGAAGAATTCGGCATGGCACTAATCGCCCCGGATACCAGCCCCCGCGGCGAAAGTGTCGCAGACGACCCGGATGGCGGCTGGGATTTTGGCCTGGGTGCCGGTTTCTATGTTGACGCGACGGAGGCACCGTTTGCGGCAAACTACCAGATGTACAGCTACATCAGCCGCGAGCTGCCGGAACTAATCAAAAACCATTTTCCGGTAGACCCCAGGCGCTTTTCCATCTCCGGTCATTCCATGGGCGGGCATGGTGCACTCACCATCGCCATCAAACACCCGAAGTTATTCCGCTCGGTTTCCGCATTCGCCCCGATATGCGCACCCAGCCAGTGCCCATGGGGGCAGAAGGCATTGACCGGCTACCTGGGCAGTGATCAGGCAACCTGGCGCGAGTACGATACCTGCGCGCTGGTGACAGACCGCGGGTGTGATTTCCAGTTACTGGTAGACCAGGGCAGCTCCGATCAGTTTCTGCTGGAACAGCTACAACCCGATCTGCTTCAAAAGGCCTGCCTGGATGCCGAAGTGGACCTGACCCTGCGTATTCGCGATGGGTATGACCATAGCTACTTCTATATCGCCAGCTTTATCGGCGAACATATAAGATTCCACGCGGAGTCAATTTAATCGGCAGGAATCTCTAACTTACAAAACTGACAGATACAAAAAAGCGATCGGAGGGCTGTTGCCTCGATCGCTTAGACCAACAGTAGATCTGGACTGAACCGCTCATCTCACTGGGTGCTGCCCGCTGCGGGCCTGTTTACGGTGTTTGTCCAGTCAGTTACGGACCGCTTTTAATATGCCCCGGTCACGCCGGGGTCTCCCGGGAATCTTTACTCTCAACACTCTCTGTTACTGAGTTAATTCAATAGTAAAGTCCCAGCCCCCGGCTCCCAATTTTTCTGATCGTCTTTTTTTATCGTCACGCCTTATTTGGAAGCACCGATCGCCCAAGCTATAAAATCCGTGGTTAACCAATCGGGTTTGTGCCATGGAGTTTGAGTTTATCGCGGCGACCCTGTTCAATCTGGGCGTCAACATTATCTACACCTTCCTCGCCCTATTTATCGGCGTCGCCTCGCTGTTGATCATCGACAAGAAACTAATGCCCGGGATCAAGATCGAGCAACAGCTCAAGGCGGGCAACGTCGCCGTGGCGATCTTCGCTTCCACCATCCTGCTATTCGTGGCCTTTATTATCGCGTTCGGCATGAAAGGCTGAGGCATAAATAGTCCGATGCGCATCTTGGTCTGCATGCTGGTTGTTACCGCATTGCTGATGGCACCCAAGATCTGGCTGGATTCGCGCCAGGACCACGCCGTGCCGCGCCTGCCCAGCGCCGCCTATCGCAATGCCTCCCCGGGGCGCATCGTCTACGACGACCAGACCGGCACAGTGCTGGTTGATGGCACCGCCCTGCCCCTCAGTGATATCGCCATCCGCCGTAGCATCAGCAAACGACCGCCGAACACGCAGTCCTATATCGTCATCTGGGATTGGCTCGGCATCAAGGAAGTAACTGCGTCTGCGCGCGGACTGGATGGCAAGCATTACATTGCCAACAGTTTCCTGGTGGGCTTCAAGCCGTTTCACACAGACAAGATCTGGGTACCGCTCTACACCATTGCGATGCGCAAGCACTACGTAAAGGATGACCAGAGCTACGCCGGCCTGCAGGACATCTGGCAGAACTCCCGCCAAGGGTTTTACCAGCGCCGCGGCGACTGCGAGGATCATGCGATTGTCCTGGCAGACTGGCTGATCGAACTGGGTGTGGATGCGCGGGTAGTGCTCGGCACCCACAAAGGCGAGGAGCACGCGTGGGTGGTGGCGATTATTGACGACAAGGAATACCTGCTGGAGGCGACCAGCAAGCGCCGCTCAACCACCTGGGCCTCCATGCCGCTGGCCAAACTCGCACTCGGCTACCGGCCGAAGTTCCAGTTCAATCGTGAGTATTTCTGGAGCCTGTCCGAGGAAGGTCACGAAAGTGTGCACATTGGCGAGTACCGCGGCGAACTGTGGAACCGCAAGTCGCGGTTTGTCTCGAGCAAGAATATTTAGCTTGAACGTTTCAGGGGCTTGATCAGGCCTTCCAGACCCTCCATCCGAATCTCCAGTGCCAGCGCCATCAGCTCCCCCAGGCGCCCGTTCGGAAACTCACCCTTGCGCGCAAACCAGAGCAGATACTCTTCCGGCAGGTCGATCAGCACACGCCCCGCATACTTTCCGAACGGCATCTTCATGGTGGCCAGGGCTTTCAGGTCTTCAGGATTCATAATTTCTTCAGTTGTACGTGATTGCCGAAAGTGCTTTTTAAGACCGTCGGCCGCATGGACGCGGCCGTCGAGCGTACAGGGATGTATTTACAGCGTGTCTTAAAAAGCACGTTGGCGAGCGCGTTTATTGCAGCTGGGTTTTCGTTTTGCCACAGCGCTGGCAGCGATACTCGGTCACCAGCTTGCCCTGTTTCACATCGAACTTGCGCTCGGTGACCACCTGCCACTTGTGGAAGCCATCGCGACAAAGGCTCTTGCCCTTGTGGCGCTCCCAGGGTGTTTTCTTCTTGAACTGGATTACGTCGCCCATCCGCGGCCTCCTGTTAAACAACTTCGCCGGCAGCGTGCGCGGAACTCCAGGCCCACTGGAAGTTGTATCCGCCGAGCCAGCCGGTCACGTCCACCACCTCGCCGATAAAGTACAGGCCCGGCTGCTTCTTCGATTCCATGGTACGCGAACTCAGCTCATCCGTGTCCACGCCACCCATGGTCACCTCGGCAGTGCGATACCCCTCGGTGTCTTCCGGCCACACGCGCCAGGTTTGCAAGCGCTCACCCAGCTCCGCCAGTGCCTTGTCACTGAACTGCTTGAGCGGGCGGTTCTCGCCCTCGGGCAGAAAGAACGCGGCCAGCTTGCGGGTCCAGAGGCTGGAGAGCACCGTGAGCAACTGGCTGTCCGGCTTGTGCGCACGCTGTGCGAGCATGTACTCACCCAGGTCGCCATCCGGGTACAGGTTGAAGTCCACCGGCAGCCCCGCCTTCCAGTAACTTGAAATCTGCAGTACCGCCGGGCCGCTGAGACCCTTGTGGGTGACCAGCATCGCCTCACGAAAGCTGCCCTCACCCATACTCGGGTGCGCGCAGCTGGCCACCACCGGCGTGGCGCTGCCAGCCAGTTCCGTCATGGCCTCGCGCAACTTCTTCGCGGTGACAAATGGCACCAGCGCGGCATAGGTGGGCAGCACTTTGAGGCCAAACTGGCGTGCGATATCAAAACCGAAGCCGGTCGCGCCCATGGTTGGAATCGACAGGCCGCCGGTGGCGACCACCAGAGATTCGGCATGCACCCGTCCCAGTGCCGTATGCACCAGATAACCGTGTTCAAGCGCCTCGATCCTGTCGACCCCACACTTGGTGCGCACCTGCGCCCTGGCCGCGCGGCATTCCGCCAGGAGCATATCGAGGATGTCCCGCGACTTGTTATCGCAGAAGAGCTGGCCGAGGGTCTTCTCGTGATAGGGAATACCGTGCTTCTCGACCAGGGCAATAAAGTCCCACTGGGTATAGCGGGCCAACGCAGACTTGCAGAAGTGGGGATTGGCGGAATAGTAGTTTTCCGGCGCGCAGTAGTAATTGGTGAAATTACAGCGACCGCCGCCGGACATCAGGATTTTCTTGCCGACCTTGTTAGCGTGGTCCACCACCAGCACACTGCGGCCACGCTGCCCGGCCACTGCGGCACACATCAGTCCCGCAGCGCCGGCGCCGATGATCAGTACATCGACCTGGCTAGGAAAATCGCTCATCAGGTTTTCGGGAGTGTCACTCCGGTCTGGCCCTGATACTTGCCACCGCGGTCTTTATAAGAAGTCTCACATACCTCATCGGACTCGAAGAACAGCATCTGCGCCACACCTTCGTTGGCATAGATCTTGGCCGGCAGGTTGGTGGTGTTGGAGAATTCCAGGGTCACGTGGCCTTCCCACTCCGGCTCCAGCGGGGTCACATTCACGATGATGCCGCAGCGCGCGTAGGTGGATTTGCCCAGGCACACGGTCAGTACATTGCGCGGGATGCGGAAGTACTCCACGGTGCGGGCCAGCGCAAAGGAGTTCGGCGGGATGATGCACTCGTCTGCAGTGATATCCACAAAGCTGGACTCATCGAAATTCTTCGGGTCTACCGTGGCAGAGTGCACATTGGTAAAGATCTTGAACTCGTTGGAGCAGCGCACATCGTAGCCATAGCTGGAAGTGCCGTAGGAGATCAGGCGATCACCGTTGTCACCGTGGCGCACCTGGCCGGGCTCGAACGGCTCGATCATGCCCTGCCCTGCTGCCATCCGCTTGATCCACTTGTCCGACTTGATTGCCATAGGTGCTACTGCCTCACTGCTGCTGGTTGGTTCTGGTTCTGCTTTCTGTCTAGATAGCAGCCCAGCCCTTGTCGTACGGGGGCTGGAGAGGCACGCATCATAGCGGTTTTGCCCCCTGCACAAAAGCCGGACAGGCCGTCATCCCGGACCTGCAAGCCCCACAACCACTGCCACCCAGGCACTGTTTGCACATACAGTATTGATACTGTATAAATACCCACTATTGCACTGTATAAACAAACACAAAGGCATCGAAGGCAACTCGAGAGGTACACGAGGTAGTTAGCAGAGCGGCCGCCCAAAGGACTTCAAGGGGAAGCACAGCATGAAAAACCTGAGCCAGAACAACAAGTTAGCGCAAATCCTGCAGCGCCCCGATATCTGGCAGGCCGGCAAGGATGGCAGCGGCACCCCAGCTGACTCCCAGACCAGGGGCCCGAGTACCGGCCATCACCTGCTGAACTGCGCCCTCGCGAACAAAGGCTGGCCCAAGCATGGCAGCACCGAACTGCTCATAGAGACTGAAGGTTCTGGTATAGGTGTCGGCGAACTGTCCCTGCTCAGCCCCCTGCTGGCCGAGCTGACCCAGCAACAGAAGACCGTGGTCTTCGTAAACCCGCCGAAGAAGCTGAATCCCGGCGCGCTGGCGGTAGCCGGCGTGCGCATCGAGCACATCCTGATACTGCAACCGAAGAACAACCGCGACGAGCTCTGGGCCATTGAACAGAGCCTGCGCTCCGGCTGCGTAGCGGCACTGATCAACTGGCAGGGCGAGCAGCACCTGACCGACCGCGACCTGCGCCGCCTGCAAGTAGCCGCCAAGGAAAATCACTGCCTGCATTTCCATATCCGCCCGGCCGCCTACGGCCAGAGCCCGTCCCCGGCACCGCTGCGGATCAACCTCGGCAAGATTCCGGGACACATGAAGATCGAGGTACTGAAGCAGGCCGGCGGCCCCAGCGGCCAGGTGGTGTACCTGCCGCGCGGCATCCACCGCACAGACAAGCGCAAGCCTGTCGCGGCACAACCGCAACAACAGCAGAGTGCACGGGTGGTATCAGTGACTTCCGGCAGGAAGGTTGCGTTACCGCAGCAGAAGCAGGCTGGAGGATTGGGGTTGTGGCATTAATACCAGGATAAGAACCAACAAAAAAGCCCCGCGGTGCGGGGCTTTTAGCATCGAACAAAACTATATATTTAGCCCCGGCAAGAACCCGGCAAATAATTAGTTGGCATCGGTGTAGTAGTTGCAGGGCCACAAATCCAACTATGCACAATTACCCCAACATCAGAATTAGCAATCGCTCTGATTGTAGTTCCAGTGTTAGTGTAAGGTGTCAACATAATCGACACGTTTCGAGCGTCAGTTGGCAGATCGGGCGCTGCTGAGGTGGTTACAGTGATAACACCATTCGCATCAGTCGCGATTGAGGCAACATACTTAGTATCATTAGTTGCAGTTTCACAGCCCCACTCGCCAACTCCAGGTAAAGTTGTTCCAGTAGAACTTTGAATGCTTTCCGTAATGCTAGTACGACAAGAAGATGCCGCTAACACGACCTCAGAAATCTTCGCTCTTACCGTGTAATTTTGATATGCCGGCAAAGCGATCGCAGCCAAAATGCCAATGATCGCCACCACGATCATCAATTCAATCAGGGTGAATCCCTTCTGTTTAGTCAACATTATTGTGTCTCCATACATTATTAGATATTCCCGCCCCCATGCTTGAAGCGCACAATGTTCCCGATCGCAAAAACCGTTGAACACCGCAGGAGAAGAAGCTGAAGTCCAGCCGCTCATTATTGTTTTTCCGGCCGACCGCTCCGGACAGGGGAATTGTAGTCACCAGATTAAGCACACAAGCGGGATACCGCGCCGGATGGAGAATTTCGGCGCAGTTATCTTCGCAATTCGCGAATAGCGAGAAAGAAGCAAAAAAGAAGAGGAAAGAAGCGATCCGGAAAGGGAGCTTAACTGCCGGAAATATACAGCAGCCTACTAGCTAAAACAGCAGAAAAGGCGGAACCAGGAAGATAAATTTCTCAGAAAAATTGAAGTTAATTATTTTCCACATCATACAAATAGCACTGAGAGACAAACCATAGTGAGAAGCCAACCTAAGATATACACTCGAAAACCAAGCCAAAGCAGACAGAACAAAAAAAGGCTCCGCCAATTATGGCGGAGCCTTTTGTATACCTTTGACTCAGGATCAATTAAGCCAAGCCTACATTCGCCTTAGTCGCGACAGGTAGCCGGCAGGTATTTAACGTCCAGGGCAGAAGCGTCCTGCGGACCACACAGCCAAGCGCGAACCGGGACTGCAGTGCCGCGAACGAAATCAGCAGCAACAGATGCGGTAGTCGCACCAGCGTTAGAGAACGGGCGCAGCTCAACAACCTGAGTATTTACGGCAGGATCAATACCCTGAACAGTTACCTGCACGATGCCCGCCGCAGTAGTATTGATCACGTTAACGTACTGGGAAACCGGGGTTACACCCTCGCCACAGCCAAAGTCGTCGCCGGTCGGCGCTGCTGCCAGACCAGTCTGGGAAACCTCAGAAATAGTAGTACGGCAAGAGCTAGCAGCCAAAACCACTTCTGACATCTTCGCGCGGATGGTGTAATCCTGGTAAGCCGGTAGTGCCACCGCAGCCAGAATACCGATGATCGCAACAACGATCATCAATTCAATAAGAGTAAAACCCTGTTGTTTTTTCATTCTATTTGTCTCCGTCCAGACAGTTATTGTTCGGGACCCCCCCGAGGAGTAGTCGCAGGAAACAATACAAGCTTCGTGCCAACTTACGCAAGCCCGAAATCAACAACTTGCGAACCTTTTCTTAAGAATTTTATTTCCTTGTACGCATTAACTTTCCGCCAATTAGCAGTTGCTGACATTTTTTGTCACCTCGTGAGAAAAATTTTCCTACTCAAAAATTAACCAACCCCTTAACGTTGGCGTACGTAAAGCCATCCGCTATAGTCCTTTTGTTACCTATAGGAAGTAGGCCCCTCGTAATGCGCGGCGCAGAATAAAATGTAGACGCACGTACAATAACCAGCTCTTAACCGAGCGTATAAGCTTTAAGCGTACAAATAATGAGCATTATTATCAGTGGCCTTGCCAAGAAGCTGGTGGCCGACCAGATCATCGACGAACCTACCGCTCAGGAAGCTATTAAGGCGGCCCGGCGGGACGGCCACACCTTCGCGCAACATGCCGTCGAGGCAAAGCTGGTCAAATCCTCGGAACTAGCCTCGCTCGCTGCAACATCGTTTGGCAGCCCACTCTATGACCTGAGCGCCTATAACTTCGATCTACTCCCCAAGGATCTGGTAGATTCCAAGCTTATCGTCAAGCATTTCGCGCTGCCTTTATATAAGCGTGGCAACCGTCTTTTCGTGGCGGTGGCAGATCCCACCAACCTCTCTGGCCTGGATGAAATCAAGTTCAATACCGGCCTCACCACAGAGGCAATTCTGGTTGAGGCAGACAAGCTCTCCAAGGCCATCGATAACTACCTGAACAACAGCGACGACATCGGCGGCGGACTGGAAGGGTTGGACGATGAGGATCTGGATTCATTAGATGTAGAATCCGGACAGGAAAAGCCAAATGATAACGACGATGCCGGCGGCGATGAAGCCCCGGTTGTACGTTTTGTGAACAAGGTTCTACTGGATGCGATTCGCACCGGCGCCTCCGATATCCACTTTGAGCCTTACGAAAAAACCTACCGGGTACGGCTGCGGACCGATGGCGTACTGCATGAGATTGCCAAGCCACCAATCCAGCTGGCCGGCCGCCTTTCAGCGCGATTGAAGGTGATGTCCAAGATGGACATTTCAGAGCGACGCGTTCCGCAGGACGGCCGCATAAAAATGAAGCTGTCCAAGAACAAGGCCATCGACTTTCGGGTCAACTCCCTGCCCACCCTGTGGGGAGAAAAGATCGTACTGCGTATCCTGGACCCGTCTTCCGCCAAGCTGGGCATCGATGCGCTCGGATACGAGGAAGACCAGAAGAAACTCTACCTGGATGCGCTGGCACAACCTCAGGGCATGATTCTCGTAACGGGCCCCACCGGTTCCGGTAAAACCGTATCTCTGTATACCGGCCTGAATATCCTCAATACGCCGGAGACCAATATTTCCACCGCGGAAGATCCGGTGGAAATCAACCTTGAAGGGGTCAACCAGGTCAACGTAAACAACAAGGTAGGCCTGACCTTCGCCGAAGCACTGCGCTCCTTCCTCCGTCAGGACCCGGACATAGTCATGGTGGGTGAGATCCGGGATCTGGAAACGGCAGAGATTGCCATCAAAGCCGCCCAGACCGGTCATTTGGTACTCTCTACACTGCACACCAATTCCGCGCCCGAAACCCTGACCCGACTGTTGAATATGGGTGTGCCCACATTCAACGTGGCAACCTCCGTCAGCCTGATTATTGCCCAGCGCCTCGCGAGACGCCTCTGTAAAGAATGCAAGAAACCGGCAGATATTCCCGAGGAAATATTGAAGGACGAAGGGTTCGATGCAGTGAACATCCCTCGCAGTGACTGGCAGATCTATGAGCCGGTGGGTTGCGAGCATTGCTCCCGCGGCTACAAGGGCCGGGTGGGCGTGTATGAAGTGGTTCGCATCACCGACGAGATCTCCCGTATTATCATGGAAGGCGGCAACTCCATTGAGATTGCCGACAAGGCCAAAGAACAAGGCTTCAATAACCTGCGAATTTCTGCTCTGCGCAAGGTCGCCATGGGTATTATCAGCCTCGAAGAAGCCAACCGTGTTACCAAGGACTAAATAAATGGCAAATACTCCAACGGCAAGTATCACGTTCCTGTTCAAGGGTCTGGATGCAAAGGGCAATAAGGTCGAGGGTGAAATCAACGGCACCAGCCCTGCTCTGGTCAAGGCCCAGTTGCGCAAGCAGGGCATTATTGCCAATAACGTTCGCAAGAAGCCCAAGCCCTTATTTGGAGCATCAAAAAAAGTTACACCGGCAGATATCGCCCTATTCACCCGGCAGATGGCCACCATGATGAAGGCCGGTGTACCGCTGGTACAAAGCTTCGATATCGTGGCCGATGGCCTCGATAATGAGGGTGTGCGCGAACTTGTGAACAAGGTCAAACTGGATGTGGCATCCGGTACTTCCTTCGCCGAATCCCTGCGCAAGCACCCGCTACACTTCGACAGCCTGTTCTGTAACCTGGTGGCTTCCGGTGAGCAGTCCGGCGCACTGGAAACCATGCTGGACCGCATTGCCACCTACAAGGAAAAAACGGAACAACTCAAGGCCAAGATCAAGAAAGCCATGACCTATCCGATTGCGGTCATCGTGGTGGCAATTGTGGTGACAGCAATTTTGCTCGTAAAGGTAGTGCCCCAGTTCGCAGAGACTTTCTCCAGTTTCGGTGCAGACCTGCCAGCCTTCACTCTTTTAGTCGTCGGGATGTCCGAATGGATGCAAGCCAACTGGTTCTACCTCCTTATTGCAACTTTGTTAACGATGGGCGGCCTGATTGAGGCCAAGAAGCGTAGCAAAAAAGTTCAGGAAATTTTCGACAAACTAGCACTGCGCATGCCGATTTTTGGAGATATTACTTACAATTCCATTTCCGCACGTTTTGCCCGCACCCTGTCCACCACCTTTGCTGCCGGTGTACCTCTGATCGATGCGCTGAAATCCGTCGCCGGCGCTACCGGTAACGTGGTCTATGAAGAAGCCACCATGCAGATCCGGGATTCCGTGGCCACCGGTATCCCCCTAAACGCCGCGATTCGTAGCACAGGCCTGTTTCCAAGTATGCTAATCCAGATGGCAGCAATTGGTGAGGAGTCCGGTGCGCTGGACGATATGCTGGCCAAGTGTGCTGACTTCTATGAAGAAGCTGTCGATAACGCAGTCGACAACCTCACCGCGCTCATGGAACCCATGATTATGGCGGTTCTAGGTATTTTGATTGGCGGCCTGATGATCGCCATGTACCTGCCGATCTTCCAGCTGGGTCAGGTCGTCTAAAGAGACTTTTAAGAAACAGCCTTAAGAATAAGAAGATATGTTAGAAACGCTGTTTGCGAACAAGGCGCTGCTTTTAGGCAGCGCTTTTGTTTTAGGGCTGCTGGTTGGCAGCTTCCTGAATGTAGTTATCTACCGCTTACCACTAATGATGGAGCGGGAGTTCAAGCTGGGCTATCACGAGCATTTTGATCTGCCATTATGCAAAGCAGACAAGGCGGATCTTGAAGCCCCATTCAACCTGGTGCTACCCCATTCCCACTGCCCCAAGTGCGAGGCGGAGATCAAGCCCTGGCACAACATCCCGCTGATCAGCTACCTGATGCTGGGCGGAAAATGCGGTAACTGTGGCACCCGAATTTCTGCACGCTACCCGGGTGTGGAACTGATCACTGGCCTCTTGACCGCGTTCGTGGTGTGGCACTTCGGCCCTACCTGGCAGGCTGCCGGCGCCATCCTGTTTACCTGGGCACTGGTAGCGCTCACCGGCATTGACTTTGACCACCACCTTTTACCGGACGACATCACCCTGCCATTGCTGTGGACCGGGTTGCTGTTCAATATCTTCGGTGTGTTCACGTCGCTGCAGGACGCTGTGATCGGTGCGATCGCAGGTTACCTCGCGCTTTGGTCCGTGTACCACCTGTTCAAACTCATCACCGGCAAGGAAGGCATGGGCGCGGGAGATTTCAAGATCCTTGCCGCTATCGGTGCCTGGCTTGGCTGGCAGATCCTGCCGCTGGTGATCATCCTGTCCGCCGGCGTTGGTGCCGTAGTGGGTATCACCTGGACGTTGATTGCCGGACGCGACAAGAACCTGCCGATTGCCTTCGGCCCGTTCCTGGCCGGTGCGGGCTGGATTGCGATGCTGTGGGGCACAGAGATCTGGGACTGGTATATGGCCGTCTCCGGCCTGGGCCAGTAAGCCCCCGTGTTTATCGTCGGCCTGACAGGCGGTATCGGCAGCGGCAAGTCCGCCGCTGCCGGCTACTTCCAGGAGCATAGCATTACTGTGGTCGATGCGGACCAGATGGCCCGCGTGGTGGTAGAGCCCGGCAGGCCTGCCCTCACCAAGATCGCAGACTATTTCGGCCCTGAGGCGATTGCGGAAAGCGGAGAGCTGGACCGGGCCTGGTTGCGCGAGCAGGTGTTCACAGACCCGTCAAAACGTGAATGGCTGGAAGCATTGCTGCACCCGCTGATCCGCGAGGAAACCATCGCACGCCTGCAGAGCGCCACCAGCGCCTACGCCATTCTGGAAACCCCGCTGCTGTTTGAAACCGAACAGCACGAGCTGACTAACCGCAACTGCGTGGTCGATGTGCCGGAGGATGTGCAACTCGCCCGCGCGACTGCGCGCGATAAAAACAATGAACAGCAAATCCGGGCCATCATGGCCGCGCAGATGCCGCGTGAGAAGCGCCTTGAGCGTGCCGATGATGTGATCGATAACAGCGGCACCCTCCAATCCCTACAGGCGCAGGTGGGCAAACTCCATCTCGAATACCTGGCGCTGGCTGCACGCCAATAGGCCGCTTTAAGCCACCTTTTGGATCGCAGGGCCGATTCGATTAAAATGCGCCTAGTGTCTACGCAGACCAACTCAAAGATTTATTTAAGGAATGTGTTGTGAAAAAGCCGGCAAAGGTGAACTGCCCGATCTGCAAGAAAGCGACCGAGTTTTCTCCGGAGAATCCGCACCGGCCGTTCTGCTCTGAGCGCTGCAAGTTGATTGATCTGGGTGACTGGGCTAGCGAGAGCCATAGAATAGAAGGCTCGCCGGTCTTTGATGACGTGATGAGTGAAGATCTCGATAACCCCACTCATCATTGAATACTAACTCAGGGCCTTTCTAACAGCCTCTACTATCGGCGTATTCGCGTCCGGGAACTGGTAATCACCCAGTTCCTCCACACTCACCCAACGCACTTCCTGCCCCTCCGCACCATGCGGCTCGCCGGCAAAATCGTGCACCCACCAGACATCCAGTAGTACGACCTTTTCGCCATAGTCGTGCTCCACCACGATCAGCGGTGCGGAGGCTCTCACTTCGATGGACAGCTCTTCCAGCAGCTCGCGCGCCAGCGCACCTTGCACATCTTCTTCATCATCCAGCTTGCCGCCGGGAAATTCCCAGCGGCCGCCCATATGCAAATGATTGTGACGCTTGGAAATCAGGATGCGGTTGTCACGGTCGATAATGACTCCAACCGCAACATGCACTTTCGGTAACGGATTGATAATTTTTACGGTCACTTCAATTTATTCCCGTCAGGTACGGTATTCCGCGTTGATGGTGACGTAATCATGAGAAAGGTCGCAGGTCCACAGCACTTCATCCGCATTACCGCGACCGAGCTCTACCCGGATCGTAAACGCTGCCTTATCCACCACAGCCTGCCCCGCCTCTTCGGTATAGCTGGCGGCGCGGCCGCCATGCTCGACAATCTGCACATCATCCAGATAGACGCTGACGCGTACTGGATCCAGGTCTGCAATGCCGGCATTGCCAATGGCAGCCACCAAGCGGCCCCAGTTCGGGTCTGATGCGTAGAGCGCTGTCTTTACAAGCGGTGAGACGGCGAGCGCACGACCGACTGCCAGAGACTCATCAGACGAAGTACCCCCGCGGATATCCAGAGTGACAAATTTGGACGCGCCCTCACCATCTTTGACAATGGCCTGTGCCAGCTCGCGGTGTACGTCGATTACCGCCGCTTCCAAATCGGCATAACCCTGGTCGCCTGCATCGGTAAACTCCGGCAAGCCAGCCTTACCAGTCGCGATCAACACGCAAGCGTCGTTGGTGGAAGTATCTCCGTCCACTGAGATACGATTGAAAGACGCGTTGACGGCCCTGCGTACCAGCGCCTGCAGCAGCTCCTGCGCAACCGGCGCATCGGTAGCAATGTAAGCGAGCATGGTGGCCATATCCGGGTGGATCATGCCGGAGCCCTTGGACATACCGCTGACGGTTACCGTGACACCATCAATCTCTACCTGGCGGCTCGCCAACTTGTGTACCGTGTCCGTGGTCATGATCGCACGCGCGGCCGGCTCCCAATCACCACTGAATTTGGCAGATGCCTGCGGGATTGCTTCCAGGATTTTTTCCATCGGCAGGTATTCACCGATAACGCCGGTGCTGAACGGCAGCACCTGTTCTGCCTGTACATCAAGCACCTCCGCCACCTTGGCACAGCTGGCTTTGGCGTCGGCCAGGCCGCGCTCGCCGGTACAGGCATTGGCATTGCCGGCGTTGATGATCAGTGCCCGCGCTGGGCCCGCAGCCAGGTGCTCCTTGGCAATCGTGACCGGTGCCGCACAGAAACGATTCTGGGTGAAGGTAGCGGCGACGGTCGCGCCCTCGCAGATGTTGACCAGCACCAGGTCGTCCCTGTCCCACTGTTTGATGCGCGCCGGGTAGGCCGCCAACTCAACTCCCTCTACCGCTGCCGGCTGTATTTTCTGGTCAGTCATTCTTGTGAATTCCTTTTACTTCTAATTTCCATACACATTAAAAAAGGGGCCTGAGGCCCCTTTTCAAAATCTACCAGCCTCACGCAGCGCCGAGCTTACCGTGACACTGCTTGTATTTCTTGCCGGAACCGCAGGGGCAGGGATCGTTACGGCCAACCTTGGGGCCACGTGTCTGTGGCGTCTGCGGTTTGGGCGCGCCACCCACCTCGGCATTCTCCTGCTCCAGCGCGGATGCCGCTGCGTGTTGCAGCTCCATCTGCTGGCGCTTGGCTGCCTCGATGCGGCGCGCTTCCATCTCTTCCATTTGCTCGCGAGTCATCGGCTCCACATGCGCCATCACGCGTACCACCTCATGCTTGAGGCTGTCCAGCATGGACTCGAACAGGTGGAAAGACTCGCGCTTGTATTCCTGTTTCGGGTTCTTGTTCGCGTAAGCACGCAGACCAATACCGGCACGCAGGTGATCCATGCTGGAAAGGTGTTCCTTCCACAGCTGGTCCAGTACCTGCAGCATCACCTGGCGCTCCACGGAAGCCATCAGTTTCTCGTCGCCGGTGTTTTCCGCAATGCGCTTGAGCTTCGCGTCGTAGGCTTCCTGTGCGGAGTCCACGATCTTCTTGCGCAGGTTCTCTTCGTGCAGGTTACGGTCTTCGTCCAGCCACTTCTGGATCGGCAGTTCGAGGCCCAGCTCACCAGCCAGCTGCTGCTCGAGGCCCGCGATATTCCACTGCTCCTCGATACTCTGCGGTGGGATATAACCATCGATAATGCTGTTGACCACATCCTCGCGGATACCGGTGATGGCATCGCTGATATTGTCCGCATCCAGCAGCTCATTGCGCTGCTGGTAGATCACCTGACGCTGGTCATTGGCAACGTCATCGTACTCCAGTAGCTGCTTGCGGATATCGAAGTTACGGCCTTCCACCTTGCGCTGTGCTTTTTCGATGGCATTGGAAACCATGCGGTGCTCGATAGCCTCGCCCTTTTCCATACCCAGCATCTTCATGAAGTTCTTCACCCGGTCGGAGGCGAAGATACGCATCAGGTTGTCTTCCAGCGACAGGTAGAAACGGGTCATGCCCGGGTCGCCCTGACGGCCGGCGCGGCCACGCAGCTGGTTGTCGATACGGCGGGATTCGTGACGCTCGGTACCGATGATGTGCAGGCCACCGGCCTCGATCACGGTGTCGTGGCGCTTCTGCCAGTCTTCCTTGATCTTGGCGATCTGCGCTTCGGTCGGGTTTTCCAGTGCCTCGACTTCCGCCTCCCAGTTACCACCCAGGACAATATCGGTACCACGACCCGCCATGTTGGTGGCGATGGTCACGGTACCCGGACGGCCCGCCTGGGCGATGATATGCGCTTCCTTCTCGTGGAACTTGGCGTTCAGTACCTGGTGCTGGATCTTCGCCTTCTGCAGGCGACGGGACATCTCTTCAGAAGTCTCGATGGACGCGGTACCCACCAGGATCGGTGCGTTCTTCTCGCGGCAGTATTTGATGTCCTCGACGATCGCATCCATCTTCTCCTCTTTGGTGAGGTAGACGAGGTCGTTGAGGTCCTGGCGCGCGATCTCCTTGTTAGTGGGGATCACCACTACGTCCAGGCTGTAAATCTGGTGGAATTCAAAGGCTTCGGTATCTGCAGTACCGGTCATGCCCGCCAGTTTCGGGTAGTAGCGGAACAGGTTCTGGAAAGTAGTGGAAGCCAGGGTCTGGCTCTCGCTCTGGATCTGCACGCCCTCTTTCGCTTCCAGCGCCTGGTGCAGGCCCTCGGAAAGGCGGCGGCCCGGCATGGTCCGGCCGGTATGCTCGTCGATCAGCACCACCTGGCCGTCCTGCACGATGTAATCCACATCGTTGCGGAACAGGTTGTGCGCGCGCAGTGCGGACTGCACGTGGTGCAGCAGGCCCAGGTTGTTCGGTGCGTACAGGCTTTCACCTTCGCGCAGGGCACCACTGCTGGTCAGCAGGTCTTCCACCCTCTGGTGGCCTTCTTCGGTCAGCTCCACCTGACGGGTTTTCTCGTCCACGGTGAAGTCGCCTTCGCCACCCTCGGCCGCACGCTGCAACTGTGGAATCAGCGTGTTGATGTGCATGTACATCTTGGACGAATCTTCGGCCTGGCCGGAGATGATCAGCGGGGTACGGGCCTCATCGATCAGGATGGAGTCCACCTCATCCACGATGGCGAAGTTGTGCGGGCGCTGTACGCGGTCATCGAGGCGCAGCACCATGTTGTCGCGCAGGTAGTCGAAGCCGAATTCGTTGTTGGTGCCGTAGGTAATGTCGGCCTCGTAGGCGGACTTCTTCTGCAGCGGATCCTGCATGGACACCACGATGCCAACGCTCAGGCCCAGGAATTCATAGACCGGGCGCATCCAGTTGGCGTCACGACTGGCCAGGTAATCGTTCACGGTTACGATGTGAACACCCTTGCCGGTGATGGCGTTCAGGTAGGCCGGCAGTGTCGCCACCAGGGTCTTACCTTCACCGGTGCGCATCTCGGCGATGCGGCCTTCGTGCAGGGTGATGCCACCGATCATCTGTACGTCAAAGTGGCGCAGGCCCAGGGTCCGCTTGCCCGATTCACGCACGGCGGCAAAGGCTTCCGGCAGCAGCGCATCCAGGGATTCACCCTTCTCGTGACGCTCGCGGAATTCCGCGGTCTTGGCCTTGAGGGCCGCGTCGTCCAGCGCCGAATAGGACTCTTCCAGCTCGTTGATACGCTTGACGATGCGCCGCATGCGCTTGATTTCACGGTCGTTCTTGGAGCCGAAGACCGCACGGAAGACTTTGCCAATCATTCTTATAAAACCACTTTATTGATAGCAGCGCAGTAGGCCTGCGCCGGAGGATGCAAGTAAACAGTAAGGCGCGCTGAGTCGCAAGTTGGGGAGGGAATTCAGCGCCCGGTGCGGCGGATATAGGTTGCCGGGTTTACCGGGCGGCCGTTCTTGTAGACCTCGAAGTGCACGTGCGGGCCGGTCGAGCGACCGCTGGAACCCATCAGGGCGACGGTTTCGCCCTTCTTCACAATGTCGCCAAGCTTCACTTTCAGCTGGGAATTGTGGCCGTAGCGTGTTTTGTAACCGTTGCCGTGGTTGATTTCGACCATCTGGCCGTAGCCGTAACGGTTGTCAGCCCAGGTCACCACGCCGGCAGCAACCGCCACCACGTCGGCACCCTTCTTGCCGGCGAAATCCACACCACCGTGCCAGGCGCGGTTGCCATTGAACGGGTCGGTGCGATAACCATAGCGGGAGGACATCCAGCCCTTCTTGATCGGGCGCCCGGCCAGGAACATGTCGTCATCCAGCTTGCGCCGGGACATCAGGGCTTCCAGGGTATCGAGCTGCGACTGGCGATCGTCGATCTGGTGCGCGAGGCCATTGAGGACACTCACGAACTCCGGCGGCTGGTACGGCAGCTCGCCCACTTCGGCGATTGCGTCAGGGCCACCCATGGCCGGCATGGTGCCGAACTGGAATTCGCCCTTGTCGAGCTTGGCGATGGAAACCAGTCGCTCACCCAGGGCATCGAGACGGGTCAGGCGTGCCTGCATCTCACCCAGTTTCAGGGTCAGTGCGGTCAGCTGTTCTTTGGCTTCCTGCTCGGCATCGGCCACGTCCGACTGCTGCTTGCGCAGGGCCTTGTGCCAGGCATTCGTGGTACGGGCATCAAACAGGTCAGTTTCCTGCGCGGGCAGGTTAGCCCCCAGCAGGAACGCGCCCACGGGTAAACCGAGCACGCACAGACCCACCAGCGCCTTGCTCCAGGTGCCGAGGTTGAATGTACGAGACTTGGCTTCGCGGCCACTTAATACGATGACTTTCATCGGGCGTTCACTGCTCTGACGGCAGCGCTGACCTCTGCTGAAGTTATCTTTATATTTGCGAAAGCCCGGGGAAATCCCCCTGGTGCTCCCACCCCTGTCAAATCGGTTACCGATTGCCTTTTATATGGCACCGGGTTCAACCGAAATCAATACCCCAAAAATGAAAAAAGGCCGGCAGTGAGCTGCCAGCCTTGTTTTCTTACACCGCCAAAATTGGCTTCACGTAGGAAATGGGCGCCTCTTCTTCTGTGTCGAAGGTCACCATTTCCCAGGCGTCTTCCTGTGCCATCAGCTGGCGCAGGGATTTGTTGTTCAGTGCATGGCCAGACTTGTAGGCCTGGAACTCGCCGATCAGGCTGGTACCCAGCAGGTACAGGTCGCCGATGGCGTCGAGAATCTTGTGCTTGACGAATTCGTCTTCGTAGCGGAGGCCGCCCTCGTTGAGGATGCGGTACTGGTCCACCACGATGGCGTTGTCAACGCTGCCACCCTGTACCAGGCCCTTGGAGCGCAGGTACTCGATCTCGTGCATAAAGCCGAAGGTACGGGCGCGGCTCACTTCTTTGACGAAGGAGGTGCTGGAGAAGTCCACGGAGGAACTCAGGTTGCGGCCCTGGAATACCGGGTGGTCGAAATCAATGGTAAAGGAAACCTTGAAACCGTCGAACGGCAGGAAGCTGACCTTCTTGTCGCCGTCTTCGATGGTCACCGGCTTCTTGATGCGCAGGTAGCGCTTCGGTGCAGCCTGCTCCTGGATACCAGCAGACTGGATAAGGAATACAAACGGACCGGCACTGCCGTCCATGATCGGCACTTCCGGGGAAGTCAGCTCGACGACTGCGTTATCGATACCGAGGCCCGCCATTGCGGACAGCAGGTGCTCAACGGTAGATACGCGCACGTCACCCTTTACCAGGGTGGTGTTGAGCATGGTGTCGCCGACGTTTTCCGCCTTGGCTTCAATCTCGACCACCGGGTCCAGATCTACACGACGGAACACAATACCGGAGTTAACCGGTGCAGGCTTGAGCGTAAGAACAACTTTCTGGCCAGTGTGCAGACCAACACCGGTCGCCCGAATGGCATTCTTCAATGTACGCTGTTTAATCATTTGCGGTTCGAATTCCACTAATAATGGGGTCGCTAAGCTGTACCCGAGTCCGAATCAAGCCGGCAATAATAGCAGAGTTGGCGCGAAATAACCAATATGGTGATTTCAGTCGCGACCTGTCAGTTTCCCTTAATGTCGCGCTCCAGCTCACGGTAGTTAAAGCCTGCCGCCTTCTTAAACATAGCCCAAAGGCAATTTATGCGCCCATTATGTGATCGGGTTATTGCTCGTACCGCTTTCCGTTCACCTCCTGATTACTCCTAAACCCGCTGGTCGGGGTGGCGCAATTGCCACCCCTCCCCCGAGCCGCCCATCCTTGGGCGAGAGCATAAATAAAACAAACCGCCTCTTGCTGGCCTTAATCGGCTTGGCGGCGCAGGAAAGCCGGAATATCGAGATATTCCATATCCGGCTCCGCGCCACCCAGCGGGTTTTGCTGGCTTGTAACCGGCTGGCGTCGATCAGTTACTGGCTGGCGCTCAGGCGCCTGTTGACGCGCAGCAGTCTGGTCGTGTGCGTCACGGCTCGGACGCGCCGGCGCACGGGTGTTGTCCACAACCTTCTGCGGACGCGCCGGTGCTGCGGCAACCACTTCACCGAGACCGGTAGCAACCACGGTTACGCGCAGCTCTTCACCCAAAGACTCGTCCACCGCGGTACCCACCACGACAGTCGCCTCAGGAGATGCGAATTCACCCACCAGGTCACCGACCTCGGAGAATTCACCCAGACCCAACTCGCAGCCTTCTGCGGTGCCGGTAATGATGTTGACCAGGATACCGCGGGCACCCTCGAGGTTGATGTTGTCGAGCAGCGGGCTGCGTACCGCCTTCTCTGCGGCAACGCGTGCGCGGTCTTCGCCGGTAGCGGAACCGGTGCCCATCATTGCCATGCCCATCTCGGACATCACGGTGCGTACGTCCGCGAAGTCCACGTTGATGATGCCCGGGCGGATGATCAGATCGGCCACGCCCTGTACTGCACCCAGCAATACGTTGTTGGCTTCCTGGAACGCAGCCTTCAGTGAGACCTTGTTGCCCAGCACTTCTATGAGGCGCTCGTTGGGGATGGTGATCAGGGAATCCACTGCACCCTGCAGTTCACGCATACCCTCATCGGCCACGGCCGCGCGCTTTTTGCCTTCGAATACAAACGGGCGGGTCACCACTGCCACGGTGAGAATACCCAGCTCGCGCGCGATTTCCGCGACGATCGGCGCAGCACCGGTACCGGTACCGCCGCCCATGCCGGCAGTAATAAAGACCATGTCCGCACCGGACAGAACCTCGGCGATGCGCTCACGATCCTCAAGTGCAGCCTGACGACCCACTTCAGGATTGGCGCCCGCGCCGAGACCCTTGGTAATTTCGTTCCCCAGTTGCAGGATGGTGCAGTTCTCAACGCGATTGAGCGCCTGCGCATCGGTGTTGGCGCAGATGAAATCCACACCCTCAACCTGGCTGACGATCATGTGCTGCACGGCGTTACCGCCGCCACCACCAACGCCAACCACCTTGATAACTGCATTTTCTGGAATGCTATCAACCAATTCGAACATTTCTGTTCCCCTTTTTTATGCTCTTATTTCCAATTTAAAAACAAAACAACCAAACAACTTGAACCTTATCCCGGAGCAATCAGAGATTGCCCTGGAACCAGTGCTTCACCTTGTCCCACCACTGGTTTTCATTTTTCTTGACCGGCTTGCTGACCATGCCGCCCTCTTCCTTTTCCCTGGCGTACTGCAGAAGGCCCACGCCCGTGGAGTAAATGGAGTTGGTGACGATATCGGTCAGACCGGAGACACCCTGCGGCGTTGCCAGACGTACCGGCATATGGAAAATTTCCTCTGCCAGTTCCACCACCCCTTCCATCTTGGAAGATCCACCGGTGATCACCACGCCCGCCGCACACAAGTCTTCGAAACCGCTGCGACGCAGCTCCGCCTGCACCAGCGTAAACAGCTCGTCGTAACGAGGCTCCACCACGTCCGCCAGTGCCTGGCGGGACAGGTCGCGCGGTGCACGATCACCCACACCCGGCACCTTGATGGTTTCGCCTTCGCGCGCGAGCTTTGCCAGCGCACAGGCATATTTGATCTTCAGGTCTTCCGCATGCGGCGTAGGCGTGCGCAGCGCCATGGCGATATCATTGGTGACCTGGTCGCCGGCAATCGGGATCACACCGGTATGACGGATAGCGCCGCCGGTAAAGATCGCAATGTCCGTAGTACCACCACCGATATCCACCATGCACACGCCCAGCTCTTTCTCGTCGTCGGTGAGTACCGCATAGCTCGACGCCAGCTGCTCCAGGATGATGTCTTCCACTTCCAGGCCGCAGCGGCGAATACATTTCTCGATATTCTGCGCCGCATTGACTGCGCAGGTGACCAGGTGCACTTTGGCTTCCAGGCGCACACCAGACATACCCAGCGGCTCCTTCACGCCTTCCTGTTCATCGATCAGGTATTCCTGCGGGATGGTGTGCAGGATTTTCTGGTCCGCCGGAATGGCGACGGCCCGCGCCGCATCGATTACGCGCTCCAGGTCCTGCGGCGCCACCTCGCGATCCTTGATCGCGACAATGCCGTGGGAATTCATGCTGCGAATATGGCTACCGGCAATACCGGCATATACCGAGTGGATCTGGCATCCCGCCATCAACTCGGCCTCTTCCACCGCGCGCTGGATCGACTGCACGGTGGATTCAATATTGACCACCACGCCTTTCTTCATACCCGAGGAACGGTGCGAACCAATGCCGACAATTTCAAGCTCCCCCGTCGGTGAAACCTCACCCACGATGGCCACGACCTTGGAAGTGCCGATATCCAGCCCCACGATCATTCGATTTTCATTTGCCTGCGCCATTTCATCCACCTCGCTGCACTGACGCGCGCAGCTTTATTGTTGTAATCAATTCTGTTGTTTTATTTTCTGTTCAATCAGCGGCTTTTTATTCGCCTGTTTTTCATCATCGACTCAGCTGTCTTTCCACTGCACCGCCAGTGCGTTGCTGTAGCGCGCATCCACGCCCGCCACCCGGTCCAGGTATGGCGCCAGCAAGCCCTTGCTCAGCGCCAGAAAGCGCTCCACTTTCTGCAGCA
Source organism: Biformimicrobium ophioploci (assembly GCF_030270605.1). Classification (GTDB taxonomy): domain Bacteria; phylum Pseudomonadota; class Gammaproteobacteria; order Pseudomonadales; family Cellvibrionaceae; genus Biformimicrobium; species Biformimicrobium ophioploci. Next base: position 328,922 of record NZ_BSYJ01000002.1, on the reverse strand, counting down.
GCTCGCCAGTACCCAGTACCATGCGCACGCCGGACTTCATCTCCAGCAACCAGCCTGCGTTTTCCAGCTGCAGGCTTGCGATGCTCATGCCGCTGCCCTGCAACAATGCATTCAGGTCGCGGTAGCGCTCCATCACTTCCCGCACCGACTCTTCCGGTCCCGACAGCAGCGGCAAGGCCTTGCTGGCTAACCCCTGCGGCCGCTGCAGGATCTTGCCACTCGCCACCAGCATCCTGTCTTTACCCCAGTAGGCCAGCGGCTGCTCTTCCGTAATCTCGATCCAGATGCCCTGTGGCCAGCGCCGGCCGACAGCGGCCTGGCGAATCCAGCCTTCGGCTTCCAGCACTTCTTTCACGCCCTTGACATCGAGGCTGAAAAACCCCGGCGCCAGCAGCGGCAGCAACAGTTCCTCTACGCGGGCCTGACTCACCGCGCGGAACTCACCGCGCACTTCCACATTCTTCAGCGCTGTTGCATCCGGCACCTTCGGTACCGGCAGTTGCTGCACTCCCAGCACCGCGCCATATAGCAGGCCAACACCCAGTACACAAACCAGCAGGCCTTTCAGGACAGCCGGCCAAAAGCTCGGCGCATCGGCGTCCGGGCGACGGCTGGCGCCACGCGGGCGTTTTTTCTTGGCCGCCGCCTTCTGTTTTTCCTTCTTTGCCGGCTGCGGCGCCATCAGCCCGCCTCACCGGTTCCGGAAAACAGGGTTTCCGTCAGGCGCCCGGCGAGTGTGCCGACATTGCCGGCGCCCTGGGTCAGCACTATGTCGCCGGGCTCCAGCACGCCCTGCAGTATTTCCGGCACCTCATCCACGTGCTCCACGAAAATCGGATCCTGCTGGCCACGGTTGCGAATGCTGCGCGACAGGGTGCGCCCGTCCGCACCAGGAATCGGGTCCTCGCCCGCGCTGTACACATCCAGCAATACCAGCTTGTCCACCGAGGACAGTACCTGTACAAAATCCTCGAACAGGTCGCGCGTGCGCGTATAGCGATGCGGCTGGTACACCATCACCAGGCGACGTTCCGGCCAGCCATCGCGCACCGCCCTGATGGTCGCTGCCACTTCCCGCGGGTGGTGACCGTAGTCGTCCACCAGCATCACCTTGCTCTCTTCGTTCGCCGGGTCGCTGCCTTCCACCGGGAAATGCCCGTACACCTGGAAGCGGCGCCCCACGCCCTGGAAATTCTCCAGGCCCGCCTTGATTGCCTCGTCGGACACGCCCTCGTCCGTGGCAACGGCAATCGCCGCAGTCGCGTTCAGCACGTTGTGGATCCCGGGTGTGTTCACACAGACTTCCAGCGGTTCCATATCCGGCCTTTCCACCGTGAAGAAACTGCGCATCGGCTCCTGGCGTACGTCGCGAATGCGGAAATCATTTTCTTCGTCAAATCCATAGGTCAGCACCGGGCGCGAAAACCGCGGCAGCACTTCCTGGACATTCTCGTCATCCCCACACACAACCGCGAGGCCGTAGAACGGCAGGTTGTGAATGAAGTCGACAAAAATCTGCTTCACCTTATTAAAGTCGCCGCCATAGGTTTCCATATGGTCGGCATCGATATTGGTGATTACTGTCACCATCGGCTGCAGGTGAATAAACGACGCATCGCTTTCATCCGCTTCCGCGATCAGGTAACGGCTTTCACCCAGCGCCGCATTGGTGCCAGCACTGTTCACCAGGCCGCCGATCACAAATGTCGGGTCACGCTGGTCCGCAGCAAAAATCGACGCAAGCAGACTGGTGGTGGTGGTCTTGCCATGCGTACCCGCTACGGCAATACCGTAGCGATAGCGCATCAGCTCACCGAGCATCTCCGCGCGGCGTACCACCGGGATACGGTTTTCCTTCGCGGCCAGGTATTCCGGGTTGTCCGTGTGGATCGCGGACGAGTTCACCACCACATCCACATCGGCCACATTCTCCGCGCGGTGACCGATGAACACCTCGATGCCCATACCGCGCAGGCGGTCGGTCACGCCGCTCTCTTTCAGGTCCGAACCGGATACCTGGTAACCCTGGTTCTGCAATACTTCGGCGATGCCGCTCATGCCCGCGCCGCCGATACCGATAAAGTGGATACGACGGATGCGGCGCATACCCGGCATCCGGAAGTAATCTTCCCCGGCTACCGCTGCACTGAAAAGCTCTTCGCGTTCGGACATAACTACCTCACTAATTCCTCACAGGCTTCTACCACATCGCCTGTCGCGCCAGTCTTTGCCGCATCTCTCGCCGCTTCTGCCATCTGCAGCAGACGCTGCGGCTGGCCGAACAGCGCTGCCAGTTTTTCAGCCAGCAGTTCTGCAGTCAGGTCTTTCTGCTGTATCACTTCGCCAGCGCCGGCATTTGCCAACCACTCGCCATTTTTTGTCTGGTGGTCGTCGATGGCATAGGGGAACGGGACCATGATTGCCCCGACACCCGCCGCCGCCACTTCCGATACCGTCAGAGCGCCGGCACGACACACCACCAGGTCTGCGCCCGCATAGGCATCCGCCATATCATCGATAAACGGAATCACCCGCGCGGCCACACCCGCTTCTTCATAGGCACGCTGCGCGCTCTCAATCAATTTCGGGCCCGCCTGGTGTACCACCAGCGGCCGTTGCTCAGCAGGCAACTGCGCCAGCGCCTGCGGCAAGGTTTCATTAATTGCCTGTGCGCCCAGGCTACCGCCCAGTACCAGCAGGTAACGGCCCTGCTGGCCACTGCCGACGCGCGCCGCCGGCTCCGGTAACCGTGCGATGTCCTTGCGTACCGGGTTGCCCACTACCGTGGCCCCCTTCAGGTCACACGGAAACGCTGCCATGACCCGGTCTGCGATTTTCGCCAGCAACCGGTTAGTGGTGCCCGCGACTGCATTCTGTTCGTGAATCAGCAGCGGCAGCCCGCACAGTTTCGCCGCCAGCCCACCGGGGCCCGAGGCAAAACCGCCAAAGCCGAGTACCAGGTCCGGCTGCACCGTGCGGATAATCCCGCGCGCCTGCGATAGCGCCTTACTTACCTGCCACGGCGCCTTCAACAGCGCCAGCTTGCCCTTGCCGCGCACGCCCTCCACATCGATACAGTGCAGCGGAATATTTTCCTGCGGCATCAGACGCGACTCGATACCGCGGCGGGTGCCCATCCAGGCGATTTCCGCCCCGGTGTCTTCCAGTGCGCGTGCCACCGCCAGTGCGGGAAACACATGGCCACCGGTACCGCCGGCCATTACCAGTATTTTCTTGCCCTGCAGGCTGCTCATGCGGCCACCTCCTGCAGAGCGTCATCCTTCACTCGGGATTTGCTGCTGTTGGCCGCGCGCTTGCTGGTCCGGAGAACCGGGCCATCCTTCTTGGCGCTAGCCTGTTGCACAGGGCCGCGGGCCAGTTCGTACTGCACACGCAGCACCAGCGCGAACAATGCGCTGCAGACGATCAGGCTACTGCCGCCGAAACTGACAAACGGCAGTGTCAGGCCCTTGGTAGGCAACAGGCCCGATGCCACGCCCATATTGATAAATGCCTGCCCTGCGAACAGCACCGCCACGCCGAACACCACCATCGCGTCAAAAAAGCGCTTGTGCAGGAGCGCTGCGCTTACCAGCTTCAGCATCTGCTGGATCAGCACCACAAACAGCGCGATCACTGCCAGCCCACCGGCAAGACCCCATTCCTCGGAGAGCACTGCAAAAACAAAGTCTGTATGAGCTTCCGGTAGATACAGCAGTTTCTGCACGCTGTTGCCAAGCCCGACGCCGGCCCATTCGCCCTGGCCGAAAGCAATCAGGGACTGGGTCAGCTGGTAACCGCCGGAGAACTTCGCTGCCCACGGATCCATAAAGGTCGACAGGCGCTCCAGTCGATAAGGGCTGGCAATGGCGATTGCCACCAGCGCACCGAGCGCCAGCATCACCAGCACGAAGGTATGCGGCAGGCGCGCGCCGGCGAGGAACACCATCGCCATCACGGTCAGCGAGATCACCACGACCGAGCCGAAGTCCGGCTCCGCCAGCAGCAGCACCGCAACGATGCCCAGCAGCACAAACGGAATCAGGAAGCTGCCCCAGTGGCGGATCTGCGCGTAGCGCCGCGTGAGGAAGCTGGCAAAGAACACGATCACGCAGAACTTCGCCACTTCCGCCGGCTGCACGCTGAACGGTCCCACAGCAATCCAGCGCAGTGCTCCGTTGACGCGGCGCCCGAGGCCCGGCACAAGCACTGCCACCAGCAGCAGGATCGCGAACAGCAACAGCGGCCAGGAAAGGCGTTGCCAGATATCCATCGGGATCATTGCCACTACAGCCATGCCACACAGCGCCAATACCAGGTAAATGCAGTGACGTGTGAGGTAATGCCAGGGATTTCCGTAGGATTCCGCCGCATTACTGATCGAGGCAGAAGCCACCATCACCAGACCGATGCTGATCAGCGCGGCGACGGCCAGCGGCATCAGCCACGGGTTCTTCAGCGGCGCCGTCGGCATCATCGATTTGGAGGAACCGGCATCAGGCATTGGCCACCTCCCCGCTTGCATCGTGCTGCTGCTCCAGCGCTTTCACCAGCGAGCGGAAATGCTCACCACGCACCTCGAAGTTGCGATACTGGTCAAAGCTGGCACAGGCCGGCGACAGCAATACGAAATCACCGGGCTGGGCCACTTCCACGGCTTTTGCCAGCGCCTCGGCCATGTCTTGCACCGCATAACTTTCACAGCTGTTGCCAAACGCCTGTGCGATGACCGGGCCATCCTGGCCGAAGGTGACCAGGGCCCGCAGGGACGGCGCGCCCTCACGCAGCGGTGAGAAGTCCGCGCCCTTGCCGACGCCTCCGGCCAGCAGAACCACATTGTGGTCTTCGCCGAGGCCTTCCACCGCCGCCAGGGTTGCACCGACATTAGTGCCCTTGGAATCGTTTACGAAATACAGGCCGGCAAACTCCGCTACTTTTTCGCACCGGTGCGCCAGTCCGTGGAACACCCGCAGGGTTTCCAGCATCGGCTCTTCTTCCAGGCCGATCATGTCACCGAGGGCAAATGCCGAAAGTGCATTCAATACGTTGTGGCTGCCGACGGTGCCCAGTTCGGTGACCGGCATCAACGCGCGCGGCCCTTTCGCAAGCCACTTTTCGCCGTCGATATCAATAGTGCCGTACTGCTTGAGGTCCGGGTTGCCGCCACCGAAGCTGCGGTACTCCACACCCTGCGCCATCGGCGGCTGTGTCAGTGCGTCGTCGCGATTGACCAGCACCCTGTGCGCACCGCGCACGATACGCAGCTTGGCCTGATGGTATTCAGCCAGGCTGTCATAACGATCCATATGATCCTCGGAAATGTTGAGGATCGTGGCGGCAGTCGCTTCCAGCGAATAGGTGGTTTCCAGCTGGAAACTGGACAGCTCCAGCACCACCGTATCCACACCTTCCAGTGGTAACAGATCCAGCACCGGCACGCCGATATTGCCGCCGATCACCACATTGCGACCGGCCGCTTTGGCCATATCACCCAGCAGGGTAGTAACGGTACTTTTGGCGTTGGAGCCGGTAATAGCCACCAGGTCCAGCGGCATTCCTTTGATGGCACGGGCAAACAGCTCTACATCGCCGATCACCGGCACACCGGCCTCGGCAGCGGCACGGATCTCTGGCGTCTTCACAGATACGCCCGGGCTCACAATCAGTTCTGCTGCGCTTGCCAGCACCTCCGGGTTGAGAGCGCCGGTATGTACTGCGACATCCGGGAAAGCTTCCCGGAATGCGTCCAGCCCCGCCGGCTGCTCGCGAGTATCGAAAACCACGCACGGCAAACCCTCGGCGCGCAGGTAACGCACGGCAGAAACGCCGCTCGCCCCGAGCCCGATTACGACCCGCATCGCGTTGGATGCTATCAAGTCACTGGTTGCCATTTGTTATCTATTTCCAGCCAGTCTTTTTATCTGAGTTTCAGTGTTGCCAGCCCGAACAGGACCAGTACAACGGTGATGATCCAGAAGCGCACGATCACGCGCGGTTCAGGCCACCCTTTCAATTCATAGTGGTGATGCAGCGGCGCCATCCGGAAAATCCGTTTGCCGGTCAGCTTGAAAGAAGCGACCTGCAGAATGACCGACACCGTCTCCAGCACAAATACGCCGCCCATAATGAACAGCACAATTTCATGGCGTACGATCACCGCCATCACCCCGAGCGCCGCACCCAGTGCCAGCGCGCCTACATCCCCCATAAATACCTGTGCGGGATAGGTGTTGAACCACAGGAACCCGAGCCCCGCACCGCCAAGTGCCGCGCAGAACACCACCAGCTCACCGGCCCCCGCGATAAACGGGATATGCAGGTAAGGCGCAAACTGCGCGTTACCCACCAGATAGGCGATAACACCCAGCGCACCGCCAACCAGTACCGTGGGCATGATCGCGAGGCCATCCAGTCCGTCGGTCAGGTTGACCGCGTTACTGGTGCCGACGATGACGAAGTACGTCAGCACGATGTACATGGGGCCCAGATCCAGCGCCACATTTTTGAAGAACGGAATAATCAGCTGCGTTTCCGCGGGCGTGGCCGCGGTCATATACAGGTAGATCGCAGCGCCCAGGCCCGCCACCGATTGCCAGAAATATTTCCAGCGCGCAATCAGGCCGCGTGGGTTCTTCTCCACCACCTTCTTGTAATCATCGACAAAGCCGACCGCACCAAAAATAAAGGTCACCGCCATGGTCACCAGCACATAGCGATTCGACAGGTCCGCCCAGAGCAGCACTGACGCGAAGATCGCAGCCAGAATCAGGGTGCCGCCCATGGTCGGCGTACCCGATTTACTCAGGTGACTCTCGGGGCCGTCATCGCGCACCGCCTGGCCGACCTGCATATGGTTCAGCCAGTAGATCATCTTGGGACCGACGATCAGGGAAATTCCCAGTGCCGTCAGCACTCCCAGAATCGCGCGCACGGTCAGGTACTGGAATACCGAGAAACCACTTACGTACTGCTGTAAATACTCGGCCAGCCAAACCAGCATGATTAACCTTCCTCTTGTGTCAGTGCCTGCACGATCAACTCCATGCGCGCACTGCGGGAGCCCTTGACCAGCACCGTCGTGTGCTCGTCCAGCTGGGCTGATAATTCTCGAACCAGTGCCTGCCGATCCGGATAGTGACGCCCGTCTGCGCCAAAACTTTCCGAAGCGGCAGAAGCCAGCTCTCCAATGGTGTACAGCGCGTCGATACCGCTCTGACGCGCGAGGCGCCCCATATTGCGGTGTTGCTCGAGCGCGTCCTCACCCAGTTCCTTCATGTCGCCGAGCACCAGCACGCGCTTGCCGGCACGAGTGGCAAGCATCTTGATTGCCGCAGTAACGGAGCCGGGATTGGCGTTATAGCTGTCGTCGATCACGCGTGACGCACCGTGCCCCTCGCTCTCTGCCATACGTCCGGCAACACCGGTGAACTGCTCGATCCCGGCAACGATCTCTTCCGCCTCAAGTCCAACACCCCGGGCCAGGCCGGCGACCATCACCGCATTGGCCACATTGTGGCCACCCAGGACCTTCAGGTTGACCGGCAATGCCTTGTCACCGATGTGCAGGGTGAAGCTGGCAAAGCCCGCGTCATTCACACTGGCGTCAGTGGCAAAAATATCCGCTGCCTGTTCGACCGATACGCGGGTGGTGGCGATATCGCTGCGCATGGCGTTCAACCACTGCGGCGCAAAATCGTCGTCCACATTGACCACCGCCACACCATTTTGCTCGAGGCCGCTGTAGATCTGGCCCTTGGCATTGGCGATGCCCTGGATGGAGCCAAAACCTTCCACATGTGCCGGCTGCACATTGGTGATGCCGGTGACTTGCGGCCTGGCAAGGCTACACAGGTAGCCGATTTCACTCGGGCCACTGGCGCCCATCTCAATAATCGCCACTTCGTGCTCGTGACCGAGCCCAAACAGGGTCAGCGGCACACCGATATGATTGTTCAGGTTGCCACGCGTCACACAGACGTTGTGCTTCTGCTGCAACACAGCGGCCAGCATTTCCTTCACCGTGGTCTTGCCACAGGAACCGGTGATGCCGATAACCTTGCCGGAGAATTTTTCACGGCAGAGCATGGCCACCTGGCCCAGCGCGATTACCGTGTCATCTACCTGCCACTGAGGCACATTCACGTCCGGCAGGTGACGCGAGACAATCACGCCGCACACCTTGTCCGCCACGGAAGCGACAAAATCGTGCGCATCAAAATTCTCACCGCTCAACGCAACGAACAGGTCACCCTCGGCGACATTACGTGAGTCGGTACCGACACCTGTGAAACAGGCATCGCCGTTGTGTAACTCTCCACCAAAACGCTGCTGCAATTGCTGCAGGGAAAGCGCTTCGATCATGCTGTCCCTCCTGCGTCCTGCGCTTTACCAGTGGCCCGTAAAGCCAGCTGTTGCTCGGCATGCTCGCGATCACAGAAATGCGTGCGTTCCTTGCCGATGATCTGGTAATCCTCGTGTCCCTTGCCCGCGATCAACACGATATCGCCGGGGGCCGCTTCACTAACCGCCATGGCGATTGCTTTCGCGCGATCCGGCTCCACCCGGGCGCTGTCCGCCGCACCTTCGAGGACATCGCGGATAATCGCCTGCGGATCCTCGGTGCGCGGGTTGTCGCTGGTCACTACCGCGACATCCGCCATTTCCGATGCAATGCGCCCCATTGGCGCGCGCTTGCCGCTGTCGCGATCACCGCCGCAACCAAACACACACCACAAGCGGCCGCGGCAATAAGGGCGCACCGCCGCCAGTGCTGCACGCAGTGCGTCCGGCGTGTGGGCGTAATCCACCAGCACGGAGATATCATCATCTCCAGCATCGCTCTCCACTCGCTCCATGCGCCCCGGCACCGCGCGCAGGCTCGGGAACACCTCGAGGATTTTCTCGAACGGCATGCCGGCACATTTTGCGGCGGCCACCACCGCCAGCGCGTTGTGGATATTGAAGTCACCCATCAGCGCGGCATGCAGCTCACCCTCACCCCAGGGGGTAGTGAGCTTGACCACAAAGCCCTGCTCAAGGCGGCGCAGTTCCGTCGCGCGTACATCGCCGCCCTGCAGTCCGTAAGTGATTACCTTGAGGCCGCGCAATTTGACCCGCTCCGCCAGCTGGGCACCGAAGGGGTCGTCCACATTGATCACGCCAAAACGCATCTTCGGCAGGCCAAACAGTTTTTCCTTGGCCGATCCATAAGCGGCCATGGTGCCGTGGTAATCCAGGTGGTCGCGGCTCAGGTTGGTAAAAATTGCCGTATCAAATGTCAGCCCGTGCACCCGGCCCTGGTCGAGCGAGTGTGAGGAAACTTCCATGGCCGCGGCGCGCACGCCCTGCTCATGGAACGTCGCATATTCTTCCTGCAGGCGTACCGGGTCCGGGGTGGTCAACCCGGTTTCCACCAGGTCGATGTCGCCATCGCGCCAAACGCCGTTACCGATGGTCCCCATCAGGCCCGCGCTACCGAAGTGGGCCGCGAGTAGCTGTGTCGCGAGGTAGGCACAGGTCGACTTGCCATTGGTACCGGTCACGCCCACCAGGTAAATGGACTCTGTCGGCTTGCCGTAAAAACGCGCGGCAATTTCACCGATGCGCGCCGCAAGCCCCGGCACGCCACAAATGGTGACGCCTTCACGCTGTTCGCAACTGACCGCATCCGCCTCACACAGGATGGCGGCCGCGCCTTTGTCTATGGCCTGCGGAATATAATCGCGGCCGTCCACCACACTGCCGGGAATCGCCATAAACAGGCCACCCGGTACAACCTTGCGGCTGTCCAGTGCCACGCCAGTCACTTCCAGTTCGGGAATGCCTGCGTAGCCGGGCACCAGCTGCTTGAGCGAAATACTGCGCTGGCTCATATTGCTGTCTCCCGTTTCTGCACCTGCGCAGCAAGTTGCTTGGCGGGATCGCGGTCAGATTCCGGCGACTCGCCCAGCATGCGCATTGCAGATTCCATTACCTTGCCAAACACCGGTGCCGCCACATCGCCACCGTGATATTTTTCATTACCCGGGTCCTCCACCACGATTGCCGCCACCAGGCGCGGCTCATCCGCCGGAATAAAACCCGCAAAGACCGAGCGATGCCGGTCTTCCGAATAACCTTTTGATGTCACCTTGCGCGCCGTACCGGTCTTGCCGGCAACGGTGTAGCCCTCTACCCGGGCACGCTTACCGGTACCGGCATCGCCGGTCACGGTGGTCATCATGCGCACGACCTGCTTCGCGACCTTTTCTTCCACCACCTGCTCTTCGGTATGCACGGCGGCATCTCCCACAACCAGGTTGACCGACTTCTTCACGCCCTTGTTGGCAATCACGTTGTATGCCTGGGCAAGCTGCAGGGCGCTCACGGTAAGGCCGTAACCGAAGGCGAAGTTGGCGCGCTCCACCGGATGCCAGCGAGTGCGGCTCGGCAGCTTGCCGGCGGATTCGCCCGGGAAACCGGTGCCCACGGACTCACCCAGGCCTGCGCGGTAAAACAGGTCGCGTACCGCATCGGGCTCGAGCTCCATCGCCAGCTTGGTGGTACCCACCTGGCTGGATTTCATCAGGATGCCGGCCAGGTCCAGGCTGCCGTAGTTGACCGGGTCCTTGAACGTCTTGCCGCCGATATGGATCCAGCCAGGGCTCGTCTGAAACACCGAAGCGGGCGTAAAGCGCCCGCTTTCCAGTGCTGCCATCATGGTCAGTGCTTTCATCACTGACCCGGGTTCAATCTGATCTGTTATTGCCCGGTTTCTGGTGGTGCCCGGTTTTGCTGTCTTCCGGTCGTTGGGGTTGAACGATGGCTGGTTCACCATCGCCAGCACATCCCCTGTGTCCGCGTCGAGAATCACCATGGACCCGGACGATGCATTGTTTTCCGCTACTGCCGCCTTCAGCTCCCTATAGGCCAGGTATTGCAGGCGCAGATCGATCGTCAACTGCAGGTTGCCACCGGGCTGCGCTTCTTCCAGCAAAGCCAGATCCTGTACCACACGCCCCTTGAGATCCTTGACCACGCGCTTCTTGCCGGGGGTTCCGTTCAGCCACTCGTCAAAGGCCAGCTCCATACCTTCCTGGCCGCGATCGTCGATATCGGTAAAGCCGACGATGTGGGCCGCCACTTCACCGGCCGGGTAATAACGGCGATATTCGCTACGCTCGAACACGCCCGGAACATCCAGCGCCAGCACCTGTTGCGCCTCGGATGGATCCACACGGCGCTTCAGGTACATAAACTCTTTATTGCGGTAATTTTTCAGCTTCGCCCTGAGCGCCTTCTCGCTCATGCCGAGCGCACTCGCCAGCTGCGGCAAGCGGTCAGCCGCCTGGGCCAGCTGCTTGGGGTTGGCCCATACGGTGGAGACCGGGGTGCTTACCGCCAGCTGCTCGCCATTGCGATCCACGATACTGCCGCGGTAAGCGGCGATGCTTTCGGTACGGAGGGTGCGCGCGCGCCCCTCTTCCTGCAGGAACTCAAAGCCGCGATCCTCGGAGGGCACCACCTGCAATTTCGCCAGGTGCACGACCAACGCGCCACACATCACAACAAGGCATGCCGCCACCAGCGCAAAGCGCCAGCGGGGAATACCCGGCTGAATCTGCTTAACCTTGGTTGCGCCCATAGGTGCTCAGGTCCCCATACCCGTTTTTTGTGCGCTTTTATTCGCGCCTCTATTTACTTACCGCTCGCATCCACCAGAATCCTTTCGTCTTCGGTGGGCATCCTCATATCCAGTTCTTCCCGCGCTGCCTGTTCGATCCGGCTATAGGCCGAGAAGGCACCGCGCTCGATCAACAACCGCTCCCGCTCAAAGCGCAACTCATCCTGCGCCTTTTGCATCTGCACCAGCTGCGCTGTCAGTGAGCGCGACTGGTGTGTGCTGTGTACAACGCCAATGGCGGAAGCCAGCACACCAAACCACAGGGCCGCCAGCCACAGCGACTTTTTTACTGCGCCGCCCATCAGGCGGCACCCGGCAGCTTCTCTGCAACCCGCATAACGGCGCTGCGGGAACGCACATTGCCACCCACTTCCTCGGCACTGGCCTTGATCGCCTTGCCGATGGTGCGGATGGTCCTCGGTACCTGTGACTCCATCACCGGCAACCCTTTGGGCAACTGCGGGCCCTTTTCCTGCTCGCGGAAATAACGCTTCACCATGCGGTCTTCCAGCGAGTGGAAACTGATCACCACCAGGCGACCACCGGGCTTCAATTCTTCCAGCGCACTGGCCAGCGTCTTCTGCAGGTCTTCCAGCTCTCCATTGATATGGATGCGAATGGCCTGAAATGCCCGCGTGGCCGGGTGCTTGCCTTTTTCCCAGGCCGGGTTTGCCGCCTTGACCACTTCTGCCAAGTCGCCGGTACGGCTAAACGGCTTTTCCTCGCGGCGCTTGCAGATGGCGCCCGCCATGCGTCTTGCGAAGCGCTCTTCGCCAAATTCCTTAAATACCCGCGCAATCTCAGACTCTTCCGCGGTGTTGACCCACTCCGCCGCGCTCATACCGCGGGTGGTGTCCATGCGCATATCCAGCGGCCCGTCCTGAAGGAAGCTGAAACCGCGTTCCGCCTCATCCAGCTGAGGCGATGACACCCCCAGGTCCAGCAATATGCCGGTAACCTGCCCGGACATACCTCGCCCGGCCACCGCATCAGACAGCTCCGCAAAGGAACCGTGATACAGCGCGAGGCGCTCTTCACCGGCAAATTTTTCCTGCCCGTAGGCAATGGCCTGCGGATCCTTGTCGATTGCCAGCAGCTGCCCGCTGTCCGCGAGCTGCGCCAGGATCGCACCACTGTGGCCGCCGCGCCCGAAGGTACCGTCCACATAAAAGCCGGAGGCATCGGTCACCAGTGCATCGACCGCCTCATCCAGCAATACCGTCTTGTGGAGCTCCTGCGACATCTATTACCCCCAGGTCGGATTACAGGGAAAGGGACGCCATCTCGGGCGGAATCTCATCGTCGCCTTCGCTGTCGTCAATCCATTCCATCCAGCGCGGCTCGCTCCAGAGCTCCAGCTTCTTGCCCTGGCCCACCAACATCAGCTTCTTTTCCAGACCGGCGTACTCCCTAAGCGTAGGCGGAACCAGCACGCGGCCGTTGGCATCCATCTCCAGCTCACAGGCATAACCGATCAGCAGGCGCTGGGTCCGGCGTGCCACTTTATTAAAGCTTGGCAGAGCTTCGATATTTGGCAGGATTTCCTGCCACTGGGGCTCCGGGTACACCAGCAGGCAACGCTCCTCGGTGTGCGCGGTCATCACCAGACGCCCGCCACACGCAGCCATAAGCCCCTCGCGAATCCGCGCGGGTATGGCCAGACGCCCCTTGGCGTCCATATTGATGGCATGGCTTCCGAGATACATGGGTGACGATTTTTGCTGTAGATTTACCCAGTTATTTTTTGGAGAGAGGCGCCAGGGCGGGGTAATTACCCACTAACTTCCCACCTGCACCCACATTTCTCCACTTTTTTCCACTTAGGCCACTATATTCCCACCCCTTGCAAAGTCAAGGAATCACACCGTTATCTTGTTGATACAAAAGGGGAAATTGCCGCCAGCGCTACCGCCAACTGATGGTTGCTCGGCTACGAAATGAGCGCAAGCAAGCACTTACATTCTTTACGTGAGAAATTACTTTAAGTTTGGACGGTGAATAAAAGTTAGTTGGCACTAACAAATCCCCGGCGCCAATAAAGTGGAAATCCGACGCGCATCTCTTCAGCTCCCGGGCAGACCGGCTGGACGCCTGTTCTAGACTGATTACGGAAAGTCAGGTCAATCACGGACGGCAGGATCCGGCTGTGCCTGACAGGAGCGGAATCGAACAACGGAATCGAGCAAAAGGAACACTGGGGATGAAGGGAGCGCAGAGCATGACACGCTGGCTGCGAGAGCCACTGCTGCATTTTGCCATCCTCGGCGGCCTGCTGTTCAGCATCGGCCATGAATGGGGAAGCGAAGAGCGGGCCATCCGGGTCACGGAAGAGCGCCTGGTCCAGTTTCTGCAATACCAGACGCGGGCCCCGGATCTTCAGACTGCACGTCGACACCTGCAAAGCATGAACACCGCTGAACGCGATCACCTCATCGACCTGTACATCCGGGAGGAGGCGCTTTACCGCCAGGCGATGGACATGCAGCTCGCGCAGGAAGACCCGGTGATCAAAAAACGGCTAGTGCAGAAACTGGAGTTTATGGCCCAGGACTCCACCCGCCCGCCGGCGCAACCACCGAAAGAGGCCTTGCAGGCCTTCTTTTCCAGGCATCGTGACCTGTATCGCCAGCCGGAGCAGTTTTCCCTCACTCACGTTTTTATCCAAAGTGATGCAGGTGCAATGGCGCGGGCGGAGAAAGTCCTCAAAAAACTGAACGCGGGCAAATTATCCACCGCGGACGCCGTGCAGCTGGGGGACCCGTTTCCACACCAGCACAACTACGCACGGCAAAAGCGCGAAATGCTGGATGCCCACTTCGGCCAGCAGTTTGCCCAGAACCTGCTGAACACCACGGATGCAGACCGGGAAAGGTGGCAGGGACCAATCGTCTCCCCCAGAGGACTGCACCTGGTGTTGTTCCTCGACTACGAACCGGAACGTCCGGCAAAACTGCAGGAAGTGCGCGCCACGGTGCTGCGTGATTTTATGCGGGAACAGAAAGACCAGCGCTTTCAGGAAGAGATACAACGCATGGTTGAGCAGTACGCCGTCGAACTGGAGCTCTAGCTGAGGAAAGCGAACGAATTATTGGCGGGGCCGCCCTAACCGCCACAACCACTTTTCCAGTTCCACAGCAAGCACCAATGGCAGGCAGGCCAGCAAGATTGCGATCCAGTGCTGCAGATGCAGCGCCTCAAGCCCGAACAGTTGCTGTGACACCGGCAGGTAGGTAAAGCCAAGCTGGAACAGCGCCACGATCGCAATTGCCAGGAATGCAGGCAACGCACCGCGAAAGAAATCCCGCCTGAATATGGAGGCGGTCAGGTGGCGGCAGCTCAACAGGTACACCGCCTCCACCATGACCAGCGCATTGACCGCAACACTGCGGGCCAGCTCCAGGCTTTCTCCCTGCGCGCGGAAATAGCTGAACAGGCCGAATACAATCAGCGCCGAGCAGATGCCAACCAGCAAAATCCTCGACACCAGGTTTGCCGTTATCAAGCCCTGCGACGAGGCCCGTGGCGGTCGCAACATCAAGCCTGCTTCTGGTGGCTCCAGTGCCAGCGCCAGTGCCAGGGTCACCGCAGTGATCATATTGACCCACAGGATCTGGGCCGGCGTAATCGGCAGCACCTGGCCCACAACAATCGCAATCAGGATTACCGCCGCCTCGGCGAGACTGGTGGGCAACACAAACAGGATCGACTTGACGATATTGTCGTAAACGGTGCGACCTTCCTGCACCGCACGCACGATGGTGGCGAAATTGTCATCGGTGAGGATGATATCCGCCGCCTCACGCGCAGCATCGGTGCCCTTCTTGCCCATCGCCACACCAATATCTGCCGTACGCAGTGCGGGCGCATCATTCACCCCATCGCCGGTCATGGCCACCACATGGCCCTGCGCCTGCAGGGCGTTGACCAGCTGCAGTTTATTGGCGGGACTGGTGCGCGCAAAGATATCCACCCGCGAAGCAACCTGGGCCAACTCCCCTTCTGCCAGCGCGTCCAGCTCGCGGCCAGTCTGCGCTTCATGAGTAACAAGCCCAAGCTCATCGCCGATGGCGCTCGCGGTATCCGGGCTATCCCCGGTAATCATCTTGACCCGGATACCAGCTTCGTGACACGCGCGGATACTGGCGACGGCCTCCGCGCGTGGCGGGTCACTGATGCCAACCAGCGCAAGGATGGTAAGCCCCTCGGCGACATCGGCATGGGAAATGCCAGCCGCGCTGCTGGCAATCTTCTTCTGCGCCAGCGCCATTACCCGCATGCCCCGCTCGGCCAGGGAATGCAGATGGCGCCGCCAGTACTGCAGGTCAAGCGGCTCCTCGCCCGCCACCCCCAACTGGAAAACGCAGGATTGCAGCAACTGGTCCGGCGCGCCCTTGATCATGGCAATACCGGAACCGTCAGTCTCCCGGTGCAGGGTAGCCATATAGCGTTTTTCAGTTTCGAAAGGGAGCTCGTCGATACGGGCCCAGTTGCCGCCGACACTGCCCGGCCGGATGCCGTATTTGTAGGCCATTACCAGCAGCGCACCCTCGGTGGGATCGCCGTGCATCACCCAGTCGGCATCGGATTCCGTCAGGCTCGCGTCGTTACAAAGCATCGCCGCAAGGCAGGCCCGGGTTACCAGTGTGTCACGGGACGTTTCAACCAGCGCACCGCTGGAACGGTCACGGAAGTTACCTTGTGGCCGGTAACCCTCCCCGGAAATATCCAGGCTACCTGACCCCACCACCAGCTCCCGAGCCGTCATGGTATTGGTGGTGAGCGTGCCGGTCTTGTCGGAACAGATCACGTCCACCGAGCCCAGCACCTCCACCCCAGGCAGGCGACGCACCAGTGCATTGCTCCTCGCCATGCGCTGGACACCGATTGCAAGGGCAATGGTGACGATTGCGGGTAGGCCCTCGGGCACCGACGCCACCGCGATGCCAATCGCAGCCTGGAACATCTCATCGAACGCGTAATCGCGGAAATACACCCCGAACAGCATCGCCGCCACGGACAAAATCAGGATGCCCACGCTCAGCTGCTGCGCGAAGCGCTTGAGCTGTTTTTGCAGCGGCGTTTCCGGAATGCTGGCCCGGCGCACGAGTTCACTGATACCGCCTACCTGGGTCGCGAGCCCTGTATCGCAGACCACACCGCGGGCCGCGCCATAGGTCACCATGGTACCCATGTAGGCCATGCTGGTACGCTCCGCGAGCGGGGCATCTGTCGCCACCGGCTCTACCTGTTTCTCAACCGGCTGTGACTCCCCTGTCAGGGCAGACTCATCACAGCGCAGGTCCTTGCACCAGGAAATACGGATATCCGCAGGCACCCTGTCGCCTGCCTGCAACATCACATAGTCGCCGGGTACCAGCTCGGAACTGTCGACGGAGGTGGCGACCCCGTCGCGCACCACCAGACTCTCGGTGCGGATCATGGAAAGGATCGATTGCAGCGCCGCCTCGGCCTTGCCCTCCTGGATAAAACCGACGATGCCATTGATGATGACCACCGCGATGATGACGCCGCCATCTACCACATGGCCCAGCGCGAAACTCACCAGCGCACTGGCAATCAGGATATAAATCAGGGCATTGTCGACCTGGTGCAGCAGGCGCTGCCAGGCAGGGGTGAAAGCGACACCGGGCAATGTATTTTTGCCATAGCGCTGCGCACGCCGCAGCACGTCTCGCTCCGCCAGCCCCCCATCACCGGTTTCCAGCAGATGGAAAACATCCGAAACCGGCAAGGCGTGGGAGTCTTCCAGACCAGCTTTATGGGAAAGGGCTTGGGCTTTCACTGCGGGATGATAGTCGGTTCCTTGACCATTCAATTATGTGCCAGCCCCCACGAAGGATCAATTTGCCCGATAGCGAGCCACAACGACTACGGCGCCTCTGTCACCGCGATTATTGAATCCAGTTTCGCAAGCAATTTCTCTGCATATTTAACCTGGGATTCCGAATGGGACCAGTTGACCACCTTCCTCAGGAAATACTTTGCTTCATCGAGAGCCCGGGCTTTTATCATGTACTCACCTGCAAGCATATTTGTGGCGATGCTAGCGGGGTTCGATTGAATTAATCGGACAATTTCAGCGATAGCTTCCTCCTCTCGCCCAAGGGACCACAGCGCCTCAACCAGCATACGAGCCTCTCCATGAAGCTGCCCCTGCTCCCTTGCCTGCATCAGGTAGTTAACTGCGTCAATCAGGTTTTGCTCACTACTGGCACCCGGCTTTTCAGCCAGGTCGAACAATGCGTGCCCGAGAAAATTACTGGCTGCGCCGCTGAGCTCCGAACTGGCCTCCAAAGCTTCAATCAATACGACTTCCGAGCCCGGCACCTCATTTCCGTGCCCCTCTATGATCGCCAAAACAGCCCTGCCCTCTGTATCCAGGGTCGCCTCATCATCTCGCAAAAGCTCTTCTGCATATTTCCAGTCGTTTTTGGCAAGCGCCAGACGTACCATAGCATTCAGAGCTTCAGCTTTATCGAGCCTGGCTGCTTGTATTTGTACAGCAACTTTCGGAGCCTTCATGCTACCCAGTTTTAAATTCCGCTTGCGAGCATAATGACTAAGCTCGGATTGGAGGTCCGCCTCATCCGCACCAATACTCGCCATAAATACTTCGGCTCCTTTTTCGCCCTCGGTATAGCGCTTCAGATAATCCCGAAGCCCATCATTGTAATCCGGCATATTGTTCATATAACCGAGAATCAGGCGGTGCACGAGCAGCCAGGATGATGCATAAAATCGCGCAGTAAACTGGGAACCGCGTGATTGGTAGCCATGTTCCAATAGCTCGGAAAGCTTTACCTTTGGCCTGTGCTGCAACCATGACTTTCGGATATCTGGCACTGCACCAACAATGGCATCGCCGCCTTTGAACTCCATGGTTGAATAGAACTCGGCAATTCCCTCGTCATACCAACGCGGATATTTGAAACTACCCAGCCTGCGCGTAAGAAAGTGGATATACTCATGAAACAGAACCTCATCCCCGTAACCTGGCCCAACAACCATCACCGGAGAGCCCAATCTATCGAGGAAAAAACCTGCTGTATCGAAATCTTCCGTATACTTTCGAAATTCGCGCCTATTCTTGAACCAGTATATTTCGAACGGAACCCTTCCGGCCGCCTCAGGAATTGACAGCAATTTATTCAGTGTCGCCTTGAAGCGCTCTAGCCGCTCAATCTTTTTCTTTACGCTTTTATCCGCATAATCCGAATAGACTATAAAATTGCTGGACTCATATTTTGTCCACGATGCGTTGGCATACGCCGGCAAGAAAACCAATAGAAAGGTAAATAGAACAAGCCTCCGGCTACACATTTGATGCCACTCCATAGCTATTCAGTATCATTTCAGGGAAATTTAAGCGCCAACGTAACAGATACTAAAAATCTCCGCCATACACGTTTATTACACAACATTACATTAAATAGAAAACGCCCCCTTCTTTACATAAGAATCATGAAAAATCCAACTAAAAACAACGCGTTAACGTACCGTCTCGACCCACCAATAACTCAGGCGATACGCTCTACTAATAGAGCCTAAAAAATAAATCGTTTTATCCCGCCTGCCGGGCTGTAATATATTCACTCAGATAAAAATTTCGCCCGGGAACTGAAAATATGCCCTCCCTCAACGTAAGCAGCTACATACTTTTACTTACCCTAAGCATGTCCCCCATAGCGCCCGGCGGAGACAATGCAAACCATATTGCTTTTCTGGATCACGCCTACACGATTTTGGGCAGGGAAACAATCAAGGAACTAGACCAATCAAAGTTCCTGCGGGAATTAGCATTCTATGAGCACATCTCACACCAAGAAAAGGGCGGGGTGCGCATGTCGAAACCATTGGAAACACTTCAATCACAGTGGGCCCAGGGCGAAGAGCCGTATGGACTCCGGGGGACTTAAACACGAGAAAGAGAGAAAAGTAGGCAGAGACGACCGAGTTACTTCTCAGCAACCATATAAAAACCTGATGAAAAATCGAGCAAAAACTTAGGGCACATCATGTATAAAAACGCGAATCTCTTTTTCTTTATTTCCTTTCTAATAGTAATCGCTGGTTTCATACCAAGCTATTTCTTAAAGCTAACATCGAACGGCCTCGCCCATCATATTCACAGCCTTTCGGCGATTCTTTGGTATGTATTACTCATTGCTCAATCGACCTTGATCCGGCAGAAGAAAAAGGAATTGCACCGCGCTCTTGGCAAAGCATCCTTTGTGTTAGCGCCGGTAGTTATTGCCAGCGCTGTCCACATAATGTACGTAAGCCAGGCCGATTTAAAACTTAGTGAGTTTTGGGCTCTTACGTTTTTCATGATTGACCACGGAATGCTCTTAGCGTTCACATTTTCTTGCGCATTAGCAATATGGTTTAGAAAACGAGTGCCGCTCCATGCCCGCTACATGGCAGTCACTGCCATCGTAGTTTTACCATCTCCACTTTCGCGTCTTTTCGACGCTGATGTTTTCGGTGATTTAAGCGGTATGATACGTATAAACCTTATCTATATTACTGTTGAATTAATATTTATTGCCATCCTCATAAAAGATAAAGGAATCGAGCTTAAGAAAAGCCCGTTTTTCTTTTTCTTCCTTGCCTTTTTGGCAACTCATGCTCTCGTAAACTTTGCCGGAAACTCAGCGACCTGGGCAAACTACTCAAGCCTGTATGTATCAATCTATTCAGTCATATTGAGCCAAAATAGCATCACATGGCTGGCGGGCATCGTATTGACTTTCGCTTTGGTCTACGCATTCAAACTTAGGGGGCGAACCCACCCCCCAAAAAGCACCGTCTAATAACATTAGTGAATTTTATGAAGCCCAGCACGCTCTCGGGAAAACCTACGTACTAGCTACACTGTATTGGACATGGGAAGTCAGATTAATTGGCCGCGCCAACCATATCGAGATCATCCCCTGAGCGTGACCTTCTCAGGTCCTTGCCACCAAATATCGCAACCAAAAGCACTGCGACCAGTACTGCCACAACAACAAGAATTAAGTTGTGATAGATCGCAACGCTTTTATCAAATGTGATTGCCCCGACTGTGGCATTGAAGCTCGCGTGACAGAGCGTTGCCAGCGCAATGCTTCGACCGGTATTTTTGTAGATCCAGGTCAATACCACAGCCATGCAAACCGCACCCATGGTGCCGGTTATATAAAAGAGGAAAAACGGCTCAGGCGCACCCGCAATCGGGATAATTGACCAGAACGGGAAGTGCCAGACAGCCCATACAACGCCCAAAATCAAGGACGCCTTGAGCGCACTATGGCCGTTCAAAAGTCGCGGCAACGCATAGCCTCGCCAGCCCACCTCTTCGAGGATCAGGAATACCGCGATCACAAGGTAACTGATGACAATCTTGTCCAGCCCAATAAATGATTCAAAACCGAAGAAGAATGAGAAAACCAGATGGGTAACTGTTGTTATGGCCGCGGGCGTCAATATCGCGATATACCAAACCCAGCTTACCTTGAACCTCAGCAGGCCGGCATAAAGACTCTTCAGCCCGGCCTTGCCCGAATTTCTGGCCGTGAGAGTCGTGGCGGCAACAATCGGACCCAAAAACCCGAACGGCACCAAAGCGGCAGGTAAGAGCCCCAGCAGGATTGGAATCCAAACCGCCCAGGCGATCAAGAAGCTCAACAGGAAGAACTCAGTCAGCTCGCGGGAGTGATTATTCTGTCTGGCCATGGTTTTCCAGTGTTGGTACAAAAATACGAATCAACACATTCTGACATACCCGGGCTGCGCACCGCGATTACAGCCGGCACCCGAAAAATGGCACGCTCATACCAGCCAACCTGATTGAGACTCACTGGCATCCAGACACAATCCAATATTGAAACCTGACGAATATTGTCGAGCTAGGAGAGCGAGGAAGGTCATTCAACCGCGGTGGTGCCGTATTTAGCAGCCGCGGCCGAATGTATGGGAATTGGTGAGTTGGCCTGTAAGCCGGGTTCTGTCGAGGACAATCATTCATCTGGGATGCCTGTCACCAGACACCTCAAGCAACCTACCCGCCCTCAGTGCGGGTCACACCTGTAGAGGGCCTATTTGGTCTTGCTCCGGACGGGGTTTACCATCGCCACAGACTGTTACCAGCTGCGCGGTGCGCTCTTACCGCACCCTTTCACCCTTACCTGTGCCCCCAGACCGAAATCTGGGAAGGCCATCGGCGGTCTACTCTCTGCTGCACTTTCCGTAGGCTCGCGCCCCCCAGGCGTTACCTGGCGTCATACCCTATGGAGCCCGGACTTTCCTCCACTCTTCCGAAGAAGAACAGCGATTGCCCAGCCAACTCGCGGCATAGGGTAATGATGAAGCCCCTCCCGGGCAATCATTCTTTTTCAATGGCCCACTGGTACAGCGTTTTTTTCCGTACACCGGTGATCTCGCTGGCCAGCTTGGCAGCCTGTTTTACCGGCAGCTCCTGCCGCAGTATCTCCATGATCCGGATTGACTCTGGGTCCAGCCCCTCATCACCCGGCTCCGGCGCGCCACGCACCAACAGCACTATTTCACCGCGCTGCTGATTCGAATCCGCCGCAACCCACGCCGCCAGCTCCGCCAGCGGCGCAAAATGGATGGTCTCGAAGGCCTTGGTGAGTTCGCGTGCGATAACCGCCTCGCGCCCCGCCCCGAACACCTCAGCCATGGCTGCCAGCGTATCGGCCACGCGATGCGGCGCTTCATAGAACACCAGGGTGCGGGTGTCCGCTGCCAGCTTTTCCAGCTGGTTGCGGCGGGTACCGGGCTTGGCGGCGAGGAAGCCCTCGAAACTGAAGCGATCGCTCGGAAGGCCGGCCGCCGACAGGGCAGCCACAAACGCGCAGGCCCCCGGCACCGGGATCACCTTGATGCCCTGCTCGCGCGCGCGGCGCACGATGCGGTAACCCGGGTCCGAAATCAGGGGGGTGCCGGCATCGGAAATCAGTGCCACCGAGCCGCCGTCGTGCAGTTTCTGCAGCAGCCAGTCGACCCGGCCCTCACCGGAGTGGTCGTGGTATGCCGCCAGCGGCGTATTGATTTCAAAATGGGCGAACAGGCGCTGGCTGTGACGGGTGTCCTCGGCCGCCACCATGTCCACCGCCGCGAGCACATCCACGGCACGCGGCGTCATATCCCCGAGATTGCCCACCGGGGTGGCAACAATATAGAGGGCGTTTTCCGCAAGCATCGATCTTCCTCCGGACGGGACTGTGGCCTGTGCGGGACAGTATAGAACCAAAAGGCATATGTGGATGCGCTTTTATTATTTTTAAGTCAGCCATGGAAACGTTAAGTTTACGATCCTCCCAATTACAGATCCCGATTCGTTCAGGCAAGGAAACCATGGCGGTGACAGCGTCCAATTCATCAGTAGCGCAAGCGGCAAACGCCGGTCAGACGCCCCTCACTTTCCACCACGATGCGGACCTGGACGTCCTGAACCGACGCTTCCGCGAGGCCCGGCCGAGCGAGATCATGCAGTTCACCATCGAGAACGCGGTCAACCCGGTGGTATTCACCAACTTCCGCCCGCTGGCGGTGGCATTTTTGCATCTGGTGACCCGGGTCAAGCCGGACATCCCGGTGATCTGGGTGGATCACGGGTACAACACCCCGGAAACCTACCGCCATATCGAGAAGGTGATTGAGCTGTTCGGCCTCAATATGCGCACCTACGCCCCCAAGATGTCCGCTGCGCATTACAACGCGGTCTATGGCGGCATCCCCCCGCTGGACACGCCGGAGCACGATTTCTTCTCCCGCACCGTCAAGCTGGAGCCGTTCAGCCGCGCCATGGAGGACCTCAAGCCGGATGTCTGGCTCAACGGGATCCGCCACGACCAGAACGCGCACCGCAAGAACCTGGATATCTTCACCAAGGGCAGCCACGGCACCGTGCGGGTGGCGCCGATGTTCCACCTCAACGAGCTGGACGTTGAAGAATACGTCTACACCCACGACCTGCCGGATAACGACATCTACTTCGACCCCACCAAGGGCGAGGAACACCGCGAGTGCGGACTGCTGCTGCAGAAGTAACCCGCGGCAGCCGTCGAGACAGCAACCTTTCGCGAAAAGATAGAAAAATCATCCTGATACCGCCCTCCGGGCGGTTTTTTTTTCCGCGGATGTGACGCGATTCCCCACCTTCATGGCAGCCGCATTGTCCTGCTTCCGCCGCTCGCGGTACCATAGCGGGTCTGGTGCCACGCCCGCTTCCACACGCCTGCGGACGACTGGTCAACCATAAGAATTTTGAACGATTCCGGCCGCACAGTCCGGACCGAGACCAGCAGGAGATCCGCATGCCCGCCAAGCGCCGGCAATTCCGCTTTGCCCTGACCATGCCCAAGCCCGTACCTGCAATCGCCTCGGCAGCACTGGTGCTCGCCCTGACCGCATGCGGCAGCCAGGCACCCAAGCAGCAGCCCCCGCTGGTACCGGAACAGCGCACCCAGCCCGGGCTGGACCGCGGCGCCGCAGAGCGCCTGATGCAGCAGGCCATGAGCAACGCCACTGCTGAGCGCGACCGCCAGCTACTGCAGGCCGGGGTGATATTCGCCGGCTTGCAGGACGAGGAGCGTGCCAGTCAGGCCCTGCAACAGATTGAGGCAGAGAACCTGGCCCAGCAGGAGTTTGCCGATTACGCCCTGCATTACGGCAAGATCCTTTCCAACCAGGCAGACCTGATGGAAGCCCACGAGCTGGTCAGCGCCGAACGCGTGAGTAGCGGAATCGCCTTCCTGCCGGTCGAAACCCGTGTGCCGCTGCGACAGCTACGCGCCGAGCTGTTTTCCCTGTTCGGGGAGATCGACAGCGCCATCGCCGAACATCGTGCGCTGGCAAGCATCGCCCGCACCGAAGAGGAAACCCGGGCCAACAACGAGGGTTTCTGGACCACGCTGATGCAGCTGCCCAGCGCAGAATTGAGCGCGCGTGCAGCCAGCACCTCGGACCCGGAAATGCGTGCCTGGTATGAGCTGGCCAAGCTTGGCCGTGACACACAGATGGATATCAGCTCGCAGACCACGGCACTGCAGCGCTGGCGTGAACGCTGGCCCGGCCACACCGCCAACCTGACGGCACCGCGCCAGTTACAGGCGTTCGAGCAGGTTGCCGCCAACCAGCCACAGAATATTGCCCTGCTGTTGCCGCTCACGGGCAAGCTCTCACGTGCCGGACGCGCCATCCAGGATGGGTTCCTGGCTGCCTATTACGCGGCGATGAACAATGGCGCCCAGGTCCCGGACATCCAGATTTATGACAGTGCCGCCGGCAACTTCGAGGAAACCTACCAGCAGGCCGTCAATGGCGGTGCCCAGTTTATTATCGGGCCGCTGGACAAGGAGCTGGTGAACAACCTGGCCGCAACGGAATCCCTGCCGGTACCGACGCTGGCCCTGAACTATGCGGAGACCGGCCGCCTTACCGGTGACCTGGTGCAGTTTGGCCTCGCCATCGAGGATGAGGCTCGACAGGTTGCGCGACAGGCCTACCAGCTAGGCCATCGCCAGGCGCTGGTGGTCGCACCCGGCACAGGCTGGGGCACGCGTGCAACGGAAGCCTTCCGCGAGGAATGGCAGCGCCTTGGCGGCAATATTCCCAGCGTCGCGGAATATGCCAATCAGGCCGCCATCTCCAAATCCATCAACGACAGCCTGCTGATCGCTGAGGGCCGCGCCCGCGAGCGTGAAATCCGCAGGGCCATTGCGCGTCCACTCAAGTTCACCCCGCGCCGCCGCGCGGACCTGGACGTGGTATTTGCCATCGCGCGCAACGATGCCGCGCGCCAGATCAAACCGATGCTGGCCTACTACTACGCCGGCGACCTGCCGGTATTTGCGACTTCGCAGATTTATTCCGGCGACGACCGGGAGCGCAATCGCGACCTGAACGGTATCCGCTTCACCGCCATGCCGTGGCTGTTCGAGGGCGACAACGCCATCAAGGACAGCATCGAGCGCCAAGCCAAGCCATCTGCTGCTTTTGCCGGCCTCTACGCCATGGGCGCCGATGCATTCCGCCTGTTCGGACGCCTGCCGCTGCTGCGTGAGTTCAGCGAACAGCGGGTATTCGGCCTGACCGGCACCCTGATGCTGAGCGCCGATGGCAAGATCGAACGCGAGCAGGTATGGGCCCAGGTGCGCAATGGCCGCGCCAGGGCAATCACCAGCGCGGAATACCGCAAGCCGATGCCGACAGCTTCCCGCACTGACGTCGTGCAGGCGGAAGAGCCACTCCCGGCACCGGAGCAGCTGCAGGATCAGATACAACAATAAACCCCAAGGGGGACAACAAAGCGTGAATGGAATCACGACCACCGCAGGCACTGGAAGCCGTGCGGAATCGGCCGCGGCCGACTTTTTGCAGCAACAAGGGCTGCGTATTATTGAAAAAAACTTCAGCTGCAAGGTTGGCGAACTGGACCTGATCGCGCAGGACGGGCAACATCTCGTTTTTGTCGAGGTCCGGTACCGGAAGACGGACCACTACGGCGGCGCACTCGCCTCTGTCGACCAGCGCAAGCAGCGGAAATTGCTCAATGCGGCGCAGTTCTACCTGCAACGCCGGCGAATCAACGCACCGTGTCGCTTCGACATCGTCGCAATCACCGGGCCGCTGGGCACAGATACAACAAGAATTAATTGGGTCCGCAACGCATTCGGGACCTACTGATACGGACAATCACTCAATGGAACAGCACGTCGTAACCCTCTTTCACCGCAGTATCGAGGCGACGATGAATGCCGGGGAATTTCTCGCTCCGCTGATCGCGGAAGCCAGTGAAATGCTGGTCCACACACTGCTTTCGGAAAACAAGGTGCTGGCCTGTGGCAATGGCGTCAGCGGCGCGGTGGCACAGACACTGGTAACCAATCTTGTCAGCGGCTTCCAGCGCGAACGCCCCAGCCTGCCGGCCCTGGCCATCAACGCGGACTCGGCACTGGGCACGGCGATTGCACAGAACCATGGCGGCGCACAGACCTATGCAAAGCCCGTGCACGCACTCGGCCAGCCGGGAGACCTGCTGGTAATATTCAGCAGCGACGGGCGCGACTCCAACCTGGTCCAGGCCGTGCGTGCGGCACGCGATCGCGAGATGAGTGTACTGGCTTTTACCGGTGCTGACGGCGGCGACTGTGCCGCCCTGCTCGACAACCACGATATCGAACTGCGGGTGCCGGAAGTAGACCCCGCAGCCGTACACCAGGTGCACATGCTAACGGTATTTACCCTGTGCGACCTGGTGGATAGCAGCCTGTTCGGCAGCTACGAAGAATAACTTTTATTTCAATAACAATTCAGAGGTCCCAAACAATGATGAAAGCGCGAGTGATACGCTTCGGGATAGCCACCTTTGGCGCAATCATGCTGGCCGGCTGTGCCACCATCGCCGACCTGACCAACAACGGCCCGATCGAGTCCGACCCGGGTAAACGCAGCCTGGGAGCCATGATCGACGACCAGGCCATCGAGACCGTGGTCACCGTGAATATCGGCAAGGCCCACCCGGATCTGAAGGCGTCGAATGTCGACGTCACCAGTTTTAACGGCGTGGTACTGCTGACCGGACAGGTGCCGAGCAATGACATGCGCCTGCTGGCCGGCAAGACTGCGGCAGAAGTGAAGAACGTGCGCCAGGTCTACAACGAACTCAATATCCAGGGCGGCGCATCCGTGCTGTCACGCAGCAGCGACCTGTGGATGACGTCCAAGGTGAAAAGCGTGTTGCTGGCGAACAAGGATATCGACAGCGGTCGAATCAAGGTGGTGACCGAGGCCGGTGTGGTTTACCTGATGGGCCTGCTAACCCGCAATGAGGCGGATCGTGCGGCGGAAGCGACGCGTGGCGTCGGCGGAGTACAGAAAGTAGTTAAAGCAGTGGAATATATTGACTAAAAATATCTGGCCCGGCGTGGCCGTGCCGGGCTTATCTGTCCAAAACATTTGCCGAGTAGGCAGTTTTGGACAGAAATACCGGCTACAGGCCACAGGCCCATTTAGGAATTAGAGGCGTTCGATCGCGATCGCAGTGGCCTCACCACCGCCGATACACAGGCTCGCCATACCCTTTTTCAGGCCGCGATTTTCCAGCGCCGCCAGCAGGGTCACGATGATACGCGCACCGCTCGCGCCCAGCGGGTGACCCAGTGCACAGGCACCGCCATTCACATTTACCTTCTCGTGCGGCAGGCCCAGGTCTTCCATCGCGGACATGGTCACAACCGCAAATGCCTCATTGATCTCGAACAGGTCGACATCGGCAACGCTCCAGCCAGTCTGCTCGAACAGCTTCTTCATGGCGCCGACCGGTGCCGTGGTAAACCACTCCGGCTCCTGCGCAAACTGGGTCTGGCCACGCAGTACGGCCAGCGGCTTGAGACCGCGCTTCTCCGCTTCGGACTGGCGCATCAGCACCAGCGCCGCCGCACCATCGGAGATGGAGCTGGCGTTGGCCGCGGTTACGGTGCCGTCCTTGCGGAAGGCCGGGCGCAGGGTCGGGATTTTTTCCGGACGCGCATTGCCCGGCTGCTCATCCACCGCCACGGTGGTTTCACCCTTGCGGGATTTGATCACTACCGGAGTGATTTCGCGCTCGAAAGCACCGCTCTCGATCGCCGCATTGGCGCGTGACAGGGATTCCAGTGCGAAGTTGTCCTGCGCCTCGCGGGAAAAGGTGTACTTGTCCGCGGTGCACTCGGCAAAGTTGCCCATCAGGCCGCCGGCATAGGCGTCCTGCAGGCCGTCGGTGAACATGTGGTCCAGCACCTCACCGTGACCGAGGCGCATACCACCGCGCGCTTTCGGCAGCATATAAGGGGCATTACTCATGCTCTCCATACCACCAGCAACAACCACATCCGCTTCACCAGTCAGGATAGCGTTGCGGCCCATCATTACGGTCTTCATACCGGAGCCGCACACCTTGTTCACGGTAGTAGTCGGGGTTCCATCCGGAATACCCGCACCTTTGGACGCCTGGCGCGCCGGCGCCTGGCCCACGCCTGCCGGCAGTACGCAGCCCATAAAGACTTCGTCTACCTGATCGGCAGCCACACCCGCGTCCGCGAGCGCACCGCGAATGGCCACAGCGCCCAGCTCCGCAGCGCTCAGGCCACTCAGGGCACCCTGCATGCCGCCCATGGGGGTACGGGAAATACCAACGATTACTACCGGATCCTGCGTGTCGCTCATGCGTGCACTCCTCAATTCTTCAGATAACGCCTCGCCACTGGCGGGGCGGATGTGCCGGCCCGGAGGCCGCAGATTGGCGCGCATTATACACCAGCCCTCAAACCCGCCACAGTGCAACCAAGGTGGCACGCCTGACCGTTTTCGCGCACAAATCCACACGATGGCGTAATTACAGGCGTGATAAGATTCCTCGGGATATCCAATAACAACCTATGACAATGGAGTCACACCATGGACCTTACGGGTATTGTCTGGCTGGTCGCCATCGCGGCACTGGTCTTCTATGTGATCGGCATTTACAACAAGCTGGTTGCGCTCAAGAACCGCTTCGAGAACGCCTTCGCCCAGATTGAAGTGCAGCTGAAGCGCCGCTACGACCTGATCCCCAACCTGGTGGAAACCGCCAAGGGCTACCTCAAGCACGAGCGCGAGACCCTGGAAGCGGTGATCTCCGCGCGCAACACTGCCCTCGCGGGCCTCAAGGCTGCCTCCGCCAACCCCGCTGACGGCGGTGCGATTGCGGGCCTGGCCAACGCCGAAGGGGCGCTCGCCAATGCCCTGGGACGCATGAACGTGGTGATGGAAGCCTATCCGGACCTCAAGGCCAACCAGAACATGGCGCAACTGTCCGAAGAGTTGACCAGCACCGAAAACAAGGTGGCATTCGCGCGGCAGGCATTCAACGATGCGGTAATGACCTACAACACCTATCGCCAGAGCTTCCCGCCGGTATTCTTTGCCAACACCTTCGGCCACCGTACCGACGCCAGGCTGCTGGAGTTTGCCGATACCGAGCAGATCCAGGCGGCACCACAAATCCAGTTTTGATCAGCCTGACTGGTAACGGTAACAGACCATGAATTTTTTTGAGTACCAGGACAGGGCGCGCCGCAGCAGCGCCCTGTACCTTTCCCTGTTCGCGCTGGCGGTATTCCTGCTGATCGGCCTCACCACCCTGCTGTTTGCGCTGATGGCCTTTCAGGGCAGCGGCCAGCCGCTGTCCGAATTTGAGCTGCTCCAGGTTGCGCAAATTGTCGGCTGGCAGAATATCGGCTGGATCGCCCTGACTGTGTGCGGTGTGGTAGCGATTGCCTCCCTGTTCAAGCTACGGGAACTCTCCGGCGGTGGCCGCACCGTGGCCGAGGCCATGGGCGGGCGCCTGATCAACCTGGATTCTCAGGACCAGGCCGAGCGCCGCGCCCTGAATGTGGTGGAGGAGATGGCGATTGCCTCCGGCACCCCGGTGCCCGATGTCTATGTGATCGAGGACCAGGCCATCAATGCCTTCGCCGCCGGTTACAAGGAAGCCGATGCGGTAGTGGGCCTGACCCGGGGCTGTATCGAAAAGCTGGACCGGGCCGAGCTGCAGGGCGTTGTCGCGCACGAATTCAGCCATATCTTCAACGGTGACATGCGCCTCAATATCCGCCTGATCGGGATGCTGCACGGCATCCTGTTTATCGGCCTGGTGGGCTCATGGCTACTGCGCAGTGCCACTTACCGCTCGCCCTACAGCTACCGCTCCTCTTCCCGACGTGGAAACGGCGTGCTGGCGCTGTTCGGGATCGGCGCGGCACTGATGGCCATCGGTTACATCGGCACTTTTTTCGGCAATATGATCAAGGCCGCGGTAAGCCGCCAGCGTGAATACCTGGCCGATGCCTCCGCGGTGCAGTTCACCCGCGACAGCAGCGGCATTGCCGGCGCGCTGAAAAAGATTGGCGGCAACAGCTTTGGTTCGCAGATGTCCGCCGGTCGCACCAGCGAATTCAGCCATATGTTTTTCGCCAACGGCCTGAAGCAGCGTTTCAGCAGTTTCTTCAGTACCCACCCGGCGCTTGCCGATCGCATCCAGCGAATCGAACCGAGCTGGGATGGGCAGTATCCCGCAGTCGCAGCACTGGCACCCGATACGGCAACAGTTAATGAAAAATCTGTTCCAACGGCGGCACAGGCCGCAGCCGCGCAACAGATTTCCGGGATCAACACCTCCAATAACAACAGCTACAGCACCGCTGCGGTGGCGCAGTCCATCAACAGCATCGGCCATCCCGGTGAAGCGCATATGGCCAGCAGCTTCCAGATGCTGGCGAACCTCGACGACCGCGTTCGCGCGGCAGCACATGAGCCGTTCGCGGCGCGCGCACTGATCTACCTGCTGGTGATGCCGATCGAGGGCACGGAGCGTGACAGTGCCCGCACACTGCTCGAGGAAATTGCCCACCCCGGCGTGCGCAGGGAAATGGGCAAGATCGAAGACGCCGTCCGGGCATTGCCCGCCGCACAGCGTCTCGCGGCCCTGGACCTCAGCGTACCGGCCATCAAGCGTCTGGCGCCGTTCCAGTACGAGGTCTTCAAGCGCAACCTGCTGCGCCTGCTGGAACTGGATGGCACCCTGCACCTGCGCGAATGGGCGCTCTACCGTGTACTGATGCATGCGATGGAAGGTTCCAACGGTGGTCGCGCTGTCACGGTCAGCAAGGGCCAGGTCCCGGCTGCTGCCAGTACCCTGCTCGCCGCCATGGCACATTGCGTGGATGCCGAATACCTGGATGCCAACAGTGCTTACATCGCCGGCCTCGAAGCACTGGCACTGCCGGTCAGGCCGCTGCCCCTTCAGAAGGACATCACCATCGAGCTGCTGGACAATGCGGTTGCCGTATGCAGCCGATTGAAGCCGCTGCACAAGCCGCGCCTGCTGAAGGCACTGGTTAAGGTGATCGAGCACGATGGCCAGGTGGATGCACCGGAAGCAGAGATGCTGCGCGCGATTGCCGATACACTGGATTGTCCGATGCCGCCGATCGTTGGCTAACGCCACCCCAGGTCGGCAGGTTTTGGTTAACGCTAAGGCAAGATAACCGGGCTTGCATTTCAAAACCTTGCGCGCCATGGACGGCGCGCAGGAGCTACAGGGAAGTATTTATGCGTTTTTGAAATGCCAGCCGGTTAGCTTGGCGCCACTGCTCCGAACCAGGGTCACGCTGTCTTTGCCAGTACCGGCTCCTCTACCTCTTCTGCGCTCCGAATCAGATAGTCAAACGCTCCCAGCGAAGCTGCAGCGCCGCCGCCCATGGATATGATGATCTGCTTGTAGGGCACATCAGTGACATCACCCGCGGCAAACACGCCTTCCATGCTGGTCGCACCACGCGTATCCGCGATAATTTCGCCAGCGCGGTTGCGTTCTACCTGCGAGCCCTGCAGCCATTCGGTATTCGGCACCAGTCCGATCTGGACAAACACGCCGGCCAACTCAATCACTTTTGACTCACCGCTGTTGCGATCAATGTAGTCCAGGGCGATTACTTTGCTGCCATCACCGTGGACCTCTGTGGTCTGCGCAGAAGTAATGATGGTGATATTGGGCATAGAGTTGGCCTTGCGCACCAGCACGTCATCCGCGCGCAAAGTGTCGGCAAACTCCAGCACCGTTACGTTTCGGACTATGCCGGCCAGGTCGATCGCGGCCTCGATACCCGAGTTGCCGCCGCCGATGACCGCCACATCCTTACCCTTGAACAGTGGTCCGTCACAGTGCGGGCAGTAAGCCACGCCCTTGTTGCGGTAGTCGTCTTCTCCCGGCACACCCAGCTGGCGCCAGCGCGCGCCCGTCGCAAGCACGACGGCTCTGCTCGACAGGGTTGCGCCACTTTCAAGGGCAAGCTGTAACTTGCCGTCTCGTGCAAGGCCAGCCGCTTTCTGGCCTGTAATGATATCCACATCGTAATCCGCGAGATGCTGTTCCAGGTTCGCAGCCAGTTTCGGGCCCTCGGTGTAGGGTACGGAAATCAGGTTCTCGATACCCACGGTATCCATCACCTGGCCGCCAAAGCGCTCGGCCAGCAGGCCGGTACGGATACCCTTGCGTGCCGCATAAATTGCCGCGGCAACACCGGCCGGGCCACCACCGACCACCAGCACATCGTAGGGCGCCTTCTGGTTGAGCGCCTCGGCCTTGCGCGAAGGTGCATCGGTATCAAGCTTGTCCACCACTTCCTCAAGCGTGGTGCGCCCCTGCAAGAAGTGTTCGCCGTTCAGCCACACTGACGGCACGCCCATGATGTTGCGGGCCTCCACTTCCTGCGGGAACAGGGCGCCGTCGATCATCTCGTGACGAATGCGCGGGTTCAGGCTCGCCATCAGGTTCAGCGCCTGCACCACATCCGGGCAGTTCTGGCAGGACAGGGACACAAAGGTTTCAAAGCGATATTCGCCCGGCAGGTTGCGGATACGCTCGGCCAGTTCATCCGAAATTTTTGCCGGGTGACCACCGGCCTGCAGCAGCGCCAGCACCAGGGAATTGAATTCATGGCCCGCTGGCACACCGGAAAACGACACCCGCGGCGCTTCCCCGGCAGACCCAACCGCCAGCTGCGGTATGCGCGGTAACTGCGCCTCGACCCTTGTTATGTCTGCAGACAACTCCGCGATGTCCGCAACCATGCCGGCCAGCTCGGAACCCTTGGCCGAGTCCCCGGCCGCAAGGTGCATCTCGACCGGACGGCGGATATTTGCGAAGTAGGTTTTCAGCTGTTGCTTCAGGTTTGAATCCAGCGCTTTATATGACATGGGTAACCTCGTCCTTTTGATGATTTTCCACGGGCACAGCCCCGCACTTTGGCGGGGCAAGCTCTGGCAGTGGATAAAGCCAGGAAAAGGATCGGGTTTAGATCTTGCCGACCAGGTCCAGGGAAGGCGCCAGGGTCTCTTCGCCCTCTTCCCACTTCGCCGGGCACACTTCACCCGGGTGGGCGGCGATGTACTGGGCCGCCTTGATCTTCCGCAGCAGCTCACTGGCGTTACGCCCAATACCGCCAGCATTGATTTCCACAATCTGGATACGGCCCTCCGGGTCGATCACGAAGGTACCGCGCTCGGCGATGCCCTCTTCCTCGATCATCACGCCAAAGTCACGGGTCAGCTTGCCTGTCGGATCCGCGAGCATCGGGAAGCGGATCTTGCCGATGGTGTCGGAGGTATCGTGCCAGGCCTTGTGGGTGAAGTGAGTGTCCGTGGAGACGGAATAGATTTCCACACCCAGTTTCTGGAACTCCGCATAGTTATCCGCAAGGTCACCCAGCTCGGTCGGACATACAAAGGTGAAGTCCGCCGGGTAGAAGAACAGCACAGACCACTTGCCCTTCAGGTCTTCGCTGGACACATCAAGAAAGTCGCCGGTCTGGTAGGCCTTGGCGGTAAACGGCTGGATGCTGTTGCCGATATAGTGGGACATGGTATTTCTCCTTGCTCGTTGGCTTTCGTAATTTCGCGGGCAGTCCCGCGGGCACGAAGAAATACTATTAAGAAGCAGCAATTAATTAAATTTAATTAAATTTATAGCCGTGATCTAAAAAATCGATCGTAAAGCCTGATGCACACAAAAAAACCGCGCCAGTGGCGCGGTCTTTCTAGCGGAGCGTTAGGGGATACGGGGACTAATCGGTATAGATCGGCTGGAAACCCAGCAACCACAGGATCACCGTGCCGATCCGCACGATCACCAGCAGCACCAGCCCGATGGTGACCACCGAGGAGGCGTACATAAACGCGCGCTCCTTATCGATGTTCATCAGGATCGGAATGCCCTCGTAAAGCAGGTAGATGGAGTAACAGGCAGCGAGCAGTGTCACCACGGCGTTGACCCAGAGGTCCGGGTAGAGCCCGACAAACCCCACCAGGAAGATGGGCGTTGTCACAAATACTGCCAGTGCGTGGCTTTCGTAGCGGAGGGTGTCCTCATCCCCTTCCACACCATAGGTGCGTGCCATCCAGTGAATGAACTCGCCAAAAATATATACGCCGGCCAGTATCGCCGCATAGGTCAGGATGCTCAGGGAGAGCGCGCTGCCGGGGGTCAGTTTGCGGTGGGTGTCGCCCACATCAAAGCCGAACTGCGTAACCCCGATGTAGAAACTGACAACCGGTATCAGGGCCAGGATTGGTACATGGGTGAGGAACAGGTGCCCTACCGAGTCGTGATCTTCCCTGATTTTCTGCCACTCACGGTCGGGGTGGGTAAAGATGCCCACAGTGTGACTAAGTATTCCCATCGCAGCCTGCCTTTATTTGCAAAGTGAATTTCACGCGCATTGGTAGCAGTATTGGGGAGCGGCAATCGATTGACCAATAAGCAATAGAAATAACCAGCAGCCGCGATAAAAACAGTAATTATAAAAATAATGGAGGGGAGAAAAGGCGGGAGGCGACAGAGGCCCGGAGAGAACGGGCCCCTGTTGAAATGACGCGGCTTATTTCACCACGCGCAATGCCGGCCGTTTGCCGGGCTTTTTATCGGCGAGACTGGTGGGCGGCGTCGGCTCCGGTGGCTCCGGCGTTTCTTCCGCCTCGAACACCATGCCCTGGCCATTCTCGCGCGCATAGATTCCGATCACGGCACCAACCGGCACCTGGATATCCGTGGGCACGCCGCCGAAGCGGGCATTGAAGCGGATGGCGTAGTTGTCCATGGTGAGCCCGGAGACCGCAGTCTCGGAGATATTCAGAACAATCTGGCCGTCCTCATTCACATGCTGTTGCGGCACCAGTACGCCCGGCAGGTGCGAATCCACCAGGATATAAGGGGTGCACTTGTTTTCTGAAATCCACTCGTAGAACGCCCGGATGATATAGGGCCGATTGGAGGTCATTTCCGGCTTTTTCACAGCGCGCCCGCCTGTATCAACTTCTCATCTCTTTTTCATACTCGGTGAGGCTCTCCTGGAAAGCTTCACGAGAGAACAGGCGATCCATGTAATCCAGCAGCGGCTTGGCCTGCTTGGTCTTCGGCAGCGCGATTTCGAACTGCTCCAGGCGCCACAGCAACGGTGCCATGCAGCAATCCACCAGAGAGAACTCCTCGTTAAAGAAGTACGGCAGGTCGTTGAACATCGGCGCAATGCCGACCAGGCTGTCGCGCAGCTCTTTGCGCGCGGCCGTCGCTTCCTTGCCACCGGCAAGGATCTTGTCCACCAGCGGGCACCAGTCGCGCTCGATGCGGTGCATGATCTGGCGGCTCTGCGCACGCGCAACCGGGTAGACCGGCAGCAGCGGCGGGTGCGGGAAGCGCTCGTCCAGGTACTCCATCATGACCTTGGTCTCGTAGAGCACCAGCTCGCGGTCCACCAGGGTCGGCAGGGAGTTGTAGGGATTCATGTCCGCCAGTTCGGCGGGCTTGTCGACCGGGTCCACGTCGATGATTTCGACGGAAACACCTTTTTCCGCCAGTACGATACGCACGCGGTGGCTGTAATGGTCACGACCATCGGAAAAGAAGGTCATGGAAGAGCGCTTGTTAGTCGGCACACCCATTGGACACTACCTCAAATTATTTCGCTTCAGTATGGCAGGGCCATACGAATAGTTGGTAACTGTAAAAATGCAAACGGGCGGCAGACACAGGTCAACCGCCCGTAAAACCGTGCTTACCGATTAATGTACGTCTTTCCAGTACTCACGGTTGAGGAGCCAGGCAAAGATGAAGAACACCAGGATGAAGGCCAGCACATAGAAACCGATGCGCTTGCGCTCTTCCTGCATGGGCTCTGCAATGTACTCCATAAAGTTGACCAGGTCATACATGGCCTTGTCGTACTCTTCCGGGGTCATGGAACCTTTCACGTCGCCTACAACCAGGCTGCCGCAGCCGGATTCATCCATGATCGGGTTACCCAGCTCGTCGCGTACAACCTTGCCGTGGTCCATCTTCGGGCCAGGCGCGCATTCCTGCAGGCCCTGCAGCTCGAGCAGTACGTGCGGCATTGCGACCTTGTCGAAAACCTTGTTGTTCACACCGGTCGGACGGCTGTCGTCGCGGTAGAAGCCGCGCAGGTAGGTGTACAGCCACTCCGGGGAGCGCGAACGGGCGCTCAGGGTCAGGTCCGGCGGGGTAGCGCCGAACCAGGCCTTGGACTCTTTCGGGTCCATGGAGATTTCCATCAGGTTACCGATCTTGTGGTCACCAAGGACCAGGTTCTCCATCATCAGCTCGTGCGGGATACCCAGGTCGTCAGCCACGCGCTCCCAGCGGGAGAAGTTGGCGCTGTGACAGCCCATGCAGTAGTTGACGAAGTACTTGGCACCGTTCTGCAGGGAAGCCTTGTCAGTCTGGTCCAGCTCGATTGCGTCGAGCTGGACGTTGCTGGTCGCACCCACTGCCTTGATCGGGATCACGGTCAGCAGCGCCACCACGATGATGCCGCCAATCAGGGCAAGCGCAGACTTGCCGCCGTCCGGGCTGGTTACGCGGGTCGGCTCAGGCTGGCACTTCTCACGCGCGGTCCAGAACGGCATGCCGATGAAGTACGCGAAGTAGATCACGGTACAAATCTGGGCCAGCATGGTGCGACCGTCGGTCGGCGCCTTCACACCCAGGTAACCCAGGATGATGAATGCCGCTGCGAACACCAGCAGCGCGAAGCGGCTGAAGTTGCCCTTGTAGCGCATGGACTTCACCGGGCTCTTGTCCAGCCACGGCAGTACGAACAGGATCGCGATCGCCGCGCCCATGGCCACCAGGCCGAGGAACTTCGAAGTGAACGGACCGATGTCGAAGGTCACCGCACGCAGGATTGCGTAGAACGGCGTGAAGTACCAGACCGGCGCAATATGTTCCGGGGTCTTCAGCGGGTTTGCTTCCTCGAAGTTGGCGTATTCAAGGAAGAAGCCGCCCATTTCCGGGAAGAAGAACACCACGATACAGAACACGAACAGGAATACCGCAATACCCACCAGGTCATGCACGGTGAAGTACGGGTGGAACGGGATACCGTCTTTCGGGATGCCGTTTTCATCCTTGTTCTTCTTGATCTCTACGCCGTCCGGGTTATTGGAACCCACTTCGTGCAGTGCGAGGATATGCAGTACCACCAGCATTACCAGAACCAGCGGCAGCGCAATCACGTGCAGGGAGAAGAAGCGGGTCAGGGTAATACCGGAAATCAGGTAATCACCGCGAATCCACTGGACCAGGTCCTCACCCACCACCGGGACGGCACCGAACAGGGAAACGATTACCTGTGCGCCCCAGTAGGACATCTGGCCCCACGGCAGTACGTAGCCCATGAAGGCCTCTGCCATCAGCACCAGGTAGATACACATACCGAAGATCCACACCAGCTCGCGCGGCGGCTTATAGGAGCCATACAGCAGGCCACGGAACATGTGCAGGTAAACCACCACGAAGAAGGCGGACGCGCCCGTGGAGTGCAGGTAGCGTATCAGCCAGCCCATCTCCACATCACGCATGATGTATTCAACGGAGGCGAAAGCTTCCTCGGCAGTCGGCGAGTAGCTCATCACCAGCCAGATACCGGTCAGCAGCTGGTTTACCAGCACCAGCAGGGAGAAAACCCCGAAGAAATACCAGAAATTGAAGTTCTTGGGCGCGTAGTACTTGCCCATGTGGGTGTCCCACGCGCGGTAGATAGGCAGACGCGCATCAACCCAGTCGCCGAGACCTTTTAGCCAACTCATGCTGCAGCCCCCTCATCCAGACCAATAACGATCACATCGTCGCTTTCATACGAGTAAGGTGGAACCTCGAGGTTGATTGGCGCCGGTACACCCTGGTACACGCGGCCTGCGAGGTCGAACTTGGAACCGTGGCACGGGCAGAAGAAGCCACCCATCCACTCGTCACCACCGAGGTCTGCGGCGCCCACTTCCGGGCGGTACATCGGGGCACAACCGAGGTGAGTACACAGGCCCAGCAGGACCAGGGTCTCACCCTTGATGGAACGGGTCTTGGGGTCGACATATTCCGGCTGTTTGGATTCTTCGGAACTCGGGTCACGCAGGTTGCCCTCGATGGCAGCCAGGTTGTCCAGCGCGTCCTTGGTGCGACGTACCACGTACACCGGCTTGCCCTGCCATTCGACAGTGACCATCTGGCCCGGCTCCAGCTTGCTGATGTTGTACTTGACCGGTGCACCTGCGGCCTTGGCCTTGGCACTCGGATTCCAGGATGCCACGAAAGGTACGGCAACACCGACTGCACCTGCACCACCCACGACACAGGTAGCGGCCGTCAGGAACCGACGCCGACCTACATTCACTCCGCCATCACTCATGACGCTAATCTCCCATCACAGCGTATTCGCTGGCCCAACGGAACCCGCTTCACCCAACCCCCCTAAAATATGGCTGCGCGCGCAGAATTCCCCAAAAAACCGACAACTAGCTATAGGTATTGTTATAACCCACCCCGAAAAGGGGCACTAAAAAGCCGCGACATGTTAAAGAAAATGCCCTCTTTATACAAGTTCGGTCACTTTTTGTACTTTCTCGCAAAATGCAAATTGGGCCCGGCGGGTGGCGCACAATTCTACGCCAAAAACACGAATTCCGGGCAAAAAAAAGCCCGGCAAGTGCCGGGCCATTTTGAAGCTGCGAATTAACGCTTGGAGAATTGCGGCTTCTTACGTGCTTTGCGCAGACCAACTTTCTTACGCTCAACTTCACGTGCGTCGCGGGTAACAAAACCAGCGGCACGCAGCGGAGGACGGTTGGCTTCATCGTACTGCATCAGTGCGCGGGTCAGGCCGTGACGGATAGCACCCGCCTGACCGAAGGAACCACCGCCCTTTACAGTAACGTTGATGTCGAACTTCTCAGTCATGTCGATCAGCTCGAGCGGCTGACGAACGATCATGCGAGCAACTTCGCGACCGAAGTACTCGTCGATGGAACGGCCATTGATAGTGATGTTACCGGCGCCCTGGGTCAGGAAAACGCGCGCGGTGGAAGTCTTACGACGACCGGTTCCGTAATATTGTGTAGCTGCCATTTTCTAATGCCCCGCTTAAAGTGCCAGTTCTTTTGGTTGCTGAGCGGCGTGCGGATGCTCGCTGCCAGAGTAGATTTTCAGCTTCTTGAACATGGCTCGTCCCAGTGGACCACGCGGCAGCATGCCTTTAACAGCAGACTGCAGAGTGCGCTCCGGAGCTTTCTCGATCAGCTTTTCAAAACTGATGGATTTCAGACCACCAGGGTAGCCGGTGTGGCTGTGGTAGATCTTGTCCGTTGCTTTTTTACCGGTAACGCGGATCTTCTCCACGTTGATGACTACGATGTAGTCGCCGGTGTCCACGTGGGGAGTATATTCAGGCTTGTGCTTGCCACGCAGACGTGTCGCGATCTCGGTCGACAGCCGACCCAGAGTCTTGTCTGCAGCGTCAATAATGTACCAGTCGCGGGTTACCGCTTCCGGCTTTGCACTGTATGTCTTCATGTTATAAACACCTGTAAATACCCCGGAATCCGGGGGTCTCTCCACAAAAGAGCGCGAATCCTACACGCGAGGCGCACCCATTTCAAGTAGTATTGCTGAATTTTCGGACAACGCCGAATTACGGTTGATGCGGCTGAGCAGGCGCGGGAATTGGCTTTTCGAAACCGTCGCGCACAAGGTGGTCCGACACCTCGGCGTGCGCCCCGCCACTAGGGTTTGTGCGGTCTGGCGAGGTACTCGTGCGACTGCATTTCAAGAAGTCGACTGACCGTCCGCTCAAACTCGAAGATCAGCCGCTGGCCGGCATAGAGCTGCTCCAGCGGCACCGCCGCCGACAGCACCAGCTTGACGGAGCGGTCATAGAACTCGTCGACCAGATTGATAAAGCGCCGCGCCTGGTCCTCGCGGGAGGAATCGAACTGCGGCACATTGCCCACCAGCACTGCGTGGTATTCCCGGGCCAGCTCGATATAGTCATTCTGCGAGCGCGGCCCATCGCACAGCGCCTCGAATTCAAACCAGGCCACATCATCCGCTTCTCTATAGGCGGTGATGCTGCGACCCTCGATATCCAGCGCAATATCCTCGTGCACCTCGGAGCCACCCACAATCAGGCTGTCAAAGCTCGCCTGCAGGCTCTCATTGGCGGCGGCATCCAGCGGCGCATGGTATAGCTCCGCCTGCTCCAGCGCGCGCAGGCGATAATCCACCCCGCCATCCACATTGATCACCTGCGTATAGCGATTGAGCAGGTCAATGGCCGGCAGGAAGCGCGCGCGCTGCAGGCCGTCCTTGTAGAGGCCGTCCGGCACTATATTGGAGGTCGCCACCAGGGTAACGCCGCGCCGGAACAGCCCGTCCATCAGGCCGGCAAGGATCATCGCATCGGTGATATCGGAGACGAAGAACTCGTCGAAACACAGCACCTGCGCCCGCGCCGCGATGCCATCCGCAACCTGCTCCAGCGGGTTCTTCTGCCCGGCAAGACGCTTCAGGTCCGCATGCACCTCGCGCATAAAGCGGTGAAAGTGGGCACGCATCTTCTGCTCGAACGGCAGCGACTCGAAAAAGCTGTCCATCAGGTAGGTCTTGCCGCGCCCGACCCCGCCCCAGAAATAGAGGCCCTGCACCACTTCGGTAGTGCCAAAACGGGACTTGAACCGACCGACCAGGGATTGGCGCGCGGCACGATGGCGAAGTAATCGGTGATACAGGTCCTCGAGCGCCTCAACGGCAGCGCGCTGGGCCGGGTCCGCGCGGAACCCCGGGCGCGTCAGGTCGTGCTCGTATCGCTGCAGCGGTGTCAGGGGGGATTGCTCGGACATGTAGGCCCTGCTGTGTGCCAAAAATCGGCAGGCAATGTAACGGCAGCGCCGGCAGCAATCAAGCGCCTAGGTGCTGGATCAGCGCTTCGCTGGCGACCCGCTTGAGATCGGTCAGGTGCCCATGGAAAAAATGGCACACCCCGGGGAACTCCTTATAAAGAAGCGGCGAGTGCACCTGATCGACCCACTCGGTGACTTCACGATGGGAAACCAGTTCGTCCTCAGTGCCCATGCACACCAGCGCCGGCGCCGGCAGACGGCCCTCGCGGGTATAGGGGTACCTGGACACCGGCGGCGCCACCAGCAACAGGTGCTCAAGGTCAGGCTGGCCGAAGCCCGCATTGGTAGCCACGCCAGTACCAAAGGAAAAGCCGGCCAG
Source organism: Biformimicrobium ophioploci (assembly GCF_030270605.1). GTDB lineage: Bacteria > Pseudomonadota > Gammaproteobacteria > Pseudomonadales > Cellvibrionaceae > Biformimicrobium > Biformimicrobium ophioploci. Next base: position 287,094 of record NZ_BSYJ01000002.1, on the reverse strand, counting down.
CAGCAGCCTGCTGCCCGGCAACTGGGCGCGTGCCCAGGCGATAACACTGGCCGCATCGTCCGCCTCGCCCACGCCATTGTCGAACTGCCCCTCGCTGGCACCCACACCGCGACAATTGAAACGCACCGCCGGGATACCCAGGTCGCGGTACGCGCGCACCAGGGTCGTGACCACTTTATTGTTCATGGTTCCGCCGCCCTGCGGGTTGGGGTGGCACACCACCGCAAACAGTCCCGCACCGGCGAATTGGCCGTCAGCCTTGGGCGCGGTGGCCACCAGTTCCAGTTTGCCCACCGGACCAGGGATGAATTCTTTATGCTCAGCCTGTACGAACGGCTTGGAAGCTTGCTCGGTGGCATGATTTGGATCAGTCATGTTTGCTTACTGCACTGCGGGTTTCCAGAATCGCGTATAATAACGCAAAGTCACCGGAATCCCGGACGACAAACCCGGTCTAAGACAAACCCAGTCTGAATGGGCGGGCGTAATACACGGGAACGGAAACCCGTGGTTACAGCGGCAAACCAGGAGGAACATGTGTACTCGACTACCGCTTTAATCATCGCCGTGCTGATCGGCGTGGCCGCAGGTGCGGCAATTGCAATCTTTGCGCTGCGCAACAGCAGCGACGGCGGCGACCGCGCACGCGCGGAGGAACTGGAAGAGCGTCTCAAGGACGCGGACAGCAAGCTGGAAGACTTCCAGCTGCAGGTCAACGAACACTTCCAGCAGACTTCCGAGCTGGTGCGCAACCTGACCGACAGCTACCGCGAAGTTCACGAATACCTGGCCAACAGCGCACTGCGCCTGTCCAGCCAGGACATCGGCCGCTCCATGCTGGAGGCGGGCGAATCCCCGGCACAGATCGCCCAGGATGCCGATATCCAGCCGCCCCGCGACTGGGCCCCGAAAGAGCCGGGCGCCAAGGGCACCCTGGCGGAAGACTTCGGCATGGAAGAAGAGCGCGCCCCGCAGCCACCCCATACCGAGGGCGCCGCGGCCGGCCGGACCTGATTCAAACGCAAACTCCCGGCAGGCCCGAGCCGACTGGAGCGGCCAAAGAAAAAGCCCCGCACTCTTTCGAGTCCGGGGCTTTTTAGTAGCTGGCTGCCCAGCTCAATAAAACCAATTACTTGGCAGCATCCAGCTCCTGGTAGTAATCCATCAGGATCTGCGCCACTTCCGGACGGGAGAACTCCGGTGGCGGCGCAATGCCCTGCCCCAGCATCTCGCGTACCTTGGTACCCGACAGCAGGATGAAGTCGTCTTTGGTGTGATCCGGCACATCGCGCATCATCACAACCTTGCCCAGCTTCTTGGAGTAGGCAGTGTGGTCGGCACGGAAGATCTCGATCTCCAGCGCGTCGGCCGGCACCTTGTCATCAAAGATGGTCTGCGCATCGAAGGCACCGTAGTAGTCGCCAACACCAGCGTGGTCGCGACCAACGATCAGGTGGCTACAGCCGCAGTTCTGGCGGAATACCGCGTGCAGCACTGCCTCACGCGGGCCGGCATATAGCATGTCAAAACCGTAACCGGTCACCATCACGGTGTTGGCCGGGAAGTACAGCTCCACCATCTTGCGGATAGAAGCGTCGCGCACCGGTGCCGGGATATCACCTGGTTTCAGTTGGCCCAGCAGCATGTGAATCAGTACACCGTCGGCATTCACGCCGTCCAGCGCCATCTTGCACAGCTCTTCGTGTGCACGATGCATCGGGTTGCGGGTCTGGAAAGCAACAACCTTGTTCCAGCCACGCTCCATAAACTCGTTACGGATTTCAACCGCAGTGCGGAAGGTATCCGGGAAGTCCGCCTGGAAGTAGCTGAAGTTCAGTACCTCAATCTCACCGGACACCACCTTGTTACCGGCAGCCTTGAAGGTCGCCACGCCCGGGTGCGCGCCGTCCAGGGTGCCGAAAATCTGCTCGGCCATCTTGTCCAGCTGCTCTTCGCTCACTTCCTCGATGGCGGCAACATCCATGATGGCCAGCACCGGGTTGCCCTCGACATTCGGGTCGCGCAGTGCGATGCGGGAGGCACCCTCGATGGCACTGGTGTCCTTCAGCAGGTTCAGTACCGGCACCGGCCAGAACAGGCCATCGGTGGTATGCAGCGACTCGGAAACGCTCAGCGCGTCCGCCAGGTTCATGTAGCCCTTGAGCGGGTTGAAGTAGCCCGCGCCCAGCATCACAGCGTTGGCGGCAGCCGCAGAGGAGACCACGATGGACGGCAGGGACTCTGCTTCCCGGGTCAGTTGATGGTGGCGCTCGCTGTCGTAGACAAAGCGCGGCTGCAGCTCGGCACTGCCGTGGGGCTTAACAAGGGACATATTCGGGGAAACTCCGTCTTTTTCTAATAAATCTGGTCAATCCGGCTCGACTACCATCGAAAGGCAAAGAGGCGTGCCCCGGGAAAGGCTTGAGCGCTCTGAAAAATCGGTGCAAGACGACTACCGGTGAGGTGCCGTATTATACGTATTCTGTGCGCGTCGCCAAACGCGCCGGACGCAATACCCCGGGAGAAGAGCCGCCAATGAAACGTTTTCTGGCCGAGTGGGCCGGCCCCGCCCTCGTCGGACTACTGATCGCCGCGATATTGCTGGTGTTCTTCCCGCAGCTGCGCAACGCGAATATCGAACCCGCCAAAGGCAACGACTGGCGCGGCCCGGTTTCCTACGCCGACGCGGTTAGCCTCGCAGGCCCGGCTGTGGTCAATATCTATACAAAAAAGGTATTGAAGCGCCAAAAGCACCCACTGCTGGACAACCCGATTTACCGGCGCCTGCTGCGGGGCCGCAACATACCGCAGGAACGTATCCAGTCCACGCTGGGATCCGGTGTGGTGGTGAAAGAAGATGGTTACATACTGACCAACAACCACGTCATTGCCGGCGCCAGCCAGATCACCGTGCTGCTGGCCGACGGCCGCGAGGCACAGGCGCAGCTGGTTGGCACCGATGAAGACTTCGACCTGGCCGTACTCAAGGTCGACATGCAGGACCTCACTGCCATAGAGCTGGGCACCCCCGACGCCGCGCGAGTGGGCGATGTGGTGCTGGCCATTGGCAACCCGTTTGGCGTGGGCCAGTCGGTAACCCAGGGAATTATCAGCGCCACCGGGCGCTCGATTGCCGGCAGCCCCTCCATGGAAGCCTTCAGCGACTATATCCAGACCGACGCTGCCATCAATCCGGGCAACTCCGGCGGCGCACTGGTGGATGCGCACGGGCGCCTGCTCGGTATCAACACTTCCGTACACGACCAGTCCAGCTACGGCGGCGGCATCGGCTACGCCATTCCGGCCGACCTGGCCATCCAGGTGATGGCGAACATCATCGAGTACGGGCAGGCAGAACCCGGCTGGCTGGGGGTTGAAGTGCAACCGCTGACGCCTGAGCTGGCGCGCTCGCTGAAGGTCAACACCCTGCGGGGTGTGGTGGTGATTGCGGTACAGAACCAGGGGCCGGCCCATTCGGCCGGATTGCAGCCGGGCGATGTAATCACCAGCCTCAGTGGCGTGAGCTCACTGGCGGCCATGCGCCCTGGTGACGAGGTGCAGATTCACATTATCCGTCGCGGGCAGCGGGCAACGATTACGGCCACTGCCGGCGTGCGCCCCGCGAACGAATAGCGCTAGCCGCCCTTGCCCGGCTTATTGATCCGGTATTCCGCAGAGCGCGCGTGTGCCTCCAGGGATTCGCCGCGCGCCAGCACGGACGCTACCTCGCCCAGTTGCGACGCGCCCTGTGGCGAACAGTTGATGATGGAGCTGCGCTTCTGGAAATCGTACACCCCCAGTGGCGACGCAAAACGGGCGGTGCCGCTGGTGGGCAGGACATGGTTTGGCCCCGCGCAATAATCGCCCAGCGCCTCCGCGGTATGACGGCCCATAAAGATCGCGCCGGCATGCCGGATAGCATCCAGGTACTGCTCCGGCTCCGCCACCGACAACTCCAGGTGCTCCGGTGCGATGCGATTGACCAGCTCAATGGCCGCATCCATTGACGCAACCTCTATCAGAGCGCCGCGCCCGGCCAGGGATTCCGCGATAATGTCGCGGCGCGACATCTGCGGCAGAAGTTTTTCGATAGACGCCGCTACCGCATCGAGGAAAGCAGCATCCGGACTGACCAGGATGGCCTGCGCCTGCTCGTCGTGTTCGGCCTGCGAGAACAGGTCCATGGCAATCCAGTCCGGATCGGTTTTCCCATCACAGACCACCAGGATTTCCGAGGGACCGGCAATCATGTCGATGGCGACCTTGCCAAACACTGCACGCTTGGCCGCCGCCACATAGATATTGCCGGGGCCGACGATCTTGTCCACGCCCGGGATGGTTTCAGTACCGTAGGCCAGTGCCGCCACGGCCTGGGCGCCACCCACGGTAAATACGCGATCTGCACCGGCAATTGCCGCTGCCGCCAGCACCATAGGATTGAGTTCACCGTCCGGGGCCGGCACCACCATCACGATCTCAGAAACGCCGGCCACTTTTGCCGGAACCACATTCATCAGAACGGATGACGGATAGCTGGCCTTGCCACCGGGCACATAGACACCGACGCGCTCCATCGGCGTCACTTTCTGGCCCAGCACGGTACCGTCCTGTTCGCAGTACTGCCAGGATTCCGCGCGCTGGTGATCGTGGTAGGCGCGAATACGCCCGGCCGCCGCCTTGAGTGCCTCGCGTTCCGCTGTGGAGATTTGTTCCAGTGCCGCCTCGATTTCCGCGCGGGAAATTTCCAGTGCAGCTGCGCTATCCAGCGAACGACGGTCAAACTTGTTGGTGTAATGCAGCAACGCCTTGTCGCCTTCACTGCGCACCGCATGAATGATTTCCGCAACCGTGCTTTCAACGCCGGTATTGGCCACGGCCTCCCAGGCCAGCAGCGCATCCAGCTCGGCAGAAAAACCGGCATCGCCCGCATTCAGGCGACGCAACTTGATTGGTGAAACAACAGAACTCATAGCGATGCCATCCTCGCCAGTGCAAGCAAAATAGAAACCGGGATTACTGTATTCAGGAGACCGCAGCGCGCAGCTTTTCCAGCAGGCGGTTGATCGGCTCGTGCTTCATTTTGAGCGCGGCCTTGTTGACGATCAAGCGGGAGCTGATGTCCGCAATCAGGTCACGCGCCTCCAGGCCGTTGGCCTTGAGGGTGTTGCCGGTATCCACGATATCGACAATCTCATCCGCCAGCCCCATCAGCGGCGCCAGCTCCATAGCACCGTACAGTTTGATAATGTCGACCTGGCGACCCAGGTTCGCGTAATAACGCTTGGCGGACTGAACGAACTTGGTGGCCACACGAATACGCCCTTCCGGCAGGGTTTGCCCCTTGATGCCGGCGGTCATGAGTCTGCAGCGCGCGATGCCCAGATCCAGCGGCTCGTAGATACCGTCGCCGCTGTGCTCCAGCAGGTTATCCTTGCCCGCCACCCCCAGGTCTGCAGAGCCATACTGCACATAGGTAGGCACGTCGGAGCCGCGCAGCAGCAACAGCTGCACACCCGGGTCATTGGTCTGGAATACCAGCTTGCGGCTGGAGGCAATATCCTCCGCCGGCTCGATGCCCGCCGCCGCCAACAGCGGCAGGGTTTCCTTTAGAATCCGCCCCTTGGTCAAGGCAATGGTGATGCGTTGATCCATTTGCTTTCGTAAATCCTGTTATCGAATTTTCTGGCGGCCGGCATCAGGTCACCTCTTTCGAAAACGCATGAATACATCCCTGTAGCTCCGTTCGCGGCGTCCATGCCGCGACGGTTTCGAAAGAGGCGCCCTGACGCCCGGCCTGCGCTTCAAAATTTTTGAAATACCGCTCCGAATGCGTAGCCCACATGCAGCTTGCGTATAAAATCAACCCGGCACGCGCCGGATATGGGCGCCCAGCTGCTGTAGCTTTTCCTCGATACACTCGTAACCGCGGTCAATATGGTAGATGCGGTCCACCACGGTGGTGCCCTCCGCAACCATACCGGCAATAACCAGGCTCGCGGACGCACGCAGGTCGGAAGCCATCACCGGCGCGCCTGTCAGGCGCTCGACACCGGTCACGATCGCGGTATTGCCCTCGAGCTTGATATCCGCGCCCATACGGTTGAGCTCGTGTACCTGGATCAGGCGGTTTTCGAAGATGGTCTCGGTCACCGTCGCCTGGCCTTCCGCCACCGCATTCATCGCCATTAACTGCGACTGCATATCGGTCGGGAATGCCGGGTAAGGCGCGGTGCGGAAGCTGACCGCCTTCGGACGGTTGCCCTTCATGTCCAGTTCGATCCAGTCGGGGCCGATGGAAAGATGCGCGCCGGCTTCTTCAAACTTGACCAGCACCGATTCGAGGATATCCGCGCGGGTACGGTTCAGGCGCACACGGCCGCGTGCCGCTGCCGCCGCAGCCAGGAAAGTACCGGTCTCGATCCGGTCCGGCATCACGTCGTAGGTACAGGAACCGAGTTTCGGTACACCGTGCACGGTAATGGTACCAGTGCCCGCACCCTGGATATCCGCGCCCATGGCAATCAGGAAATCTGCAAGGTCGACGATTTCCGGCTCCATCGCCGCGTTCTGCAGCACCGTCTTGCCCTCTGCCAGCGCCGCGGCCATCAGCAGGTTCTCGGTACCGCCCACGGTGACTTTTTCCATCACGATGGTGGCACCCTTGAGACGGCCGGAGGAGCGCGCCTTGATAAAGCCGTCCTCTACGTTGATGGTCGCGCCCATGGCTTCAAGGCCTTTCAGGTGGATATCCACCGGGCGGCTGCCGATGGCGCAGCCACCGGGGAAGGAAACATTGGCCACGCCGTGACGTGCCAGCAACGGTCCCAGCACCAGGATGGACGCGCGCATGGTTTTCACCATCTCATAGGGCGCAGTCAGCTCATTGACGGAGCGGGGGTCGATTTCGACACCCAGTTTCTCATCGATGGTGATATCGGTCCCCATGCAGCGCAGCAGCGCAATCATGGTAGTGATGTCATTCAGGTGCGGGAGGTTGCGGATATGGACAGGACCGTCCGCGAGAAGCGCTGCCGCAAGGATCGGCAGGGCGGAGTTCTTGGCCCCGGAGATGTTCAGGGTCCCGTCTACCGGACTGGGGCCTTCAATAATCAGCTTGTCCATTCAATTCATCCAATACTGCTCCCGGGCGCTCCGGCCCGGCGATCCCTGGGGATCGGAAATGAGGCTGCCTAGCGGGCGGCAGCCTCTTCAGGTGTGAGGGTCTGCATATTCACCGCATGCAGGGTGCCGTCGGCAATCTTGTCGGCCAGTGCGCCATACACGAGCTGCTGCTTTTTCAGCCTGCTGAGGCCCTCGAACTGGTCACTTACGACCACCAACTGAATGTGGCTGCCGTCGATGCTGACTTCAACATTACTACCGGCAATATGGCTCTCGACCATTGCCTTGATCTCTTCTACTTGCATGCATTGCTCCGGCTGGAAAATCTGACCGGCGGCAAGTGTACTGGAAATACGGGGTATGCGCAGCCCGCCGGGAATGGCGGGGCTGCGTAAATGGTAGGAAATGAGACGCGCGACTCAACCTCGGGCCGGCCCGCGCCCCGGGCATTCAGCCTGCGGATCAGACCTGCTCGGCGACCTTCTCTGCAGCCGACCATTCCTTGATCACCTTGCCGATATCGCCCTTCTGTTTCATCGCCTGGGAGAACTGACTGCGGAAAGTCTTGCCCAGGTTGACGCCGTTCAGCACCACATTGATCAGCTTCCAGTCACCGGACTTGTTGCGCGCCATGGTATAGGAAACCTTGGTCAGGCCCTCTGAACTGCGTACTTCCTGGATCACATTGACCCTGCGTGCACCGTCAGGCGTCTTGCCCGGGTTCACCACCTTGACTTTCATATTGCCAAAATCGACCACACCGCGGGCAAAGGTCGCCACCAGGTCCTTGCGGAACACCTTGACGAACGCGGCGCGCTGCTGTGCATTGGCCTGCTTGGCGTAGTTACCCATTACACCGCGGGCGATGTAATTGAAATCCACGATCGGCTCCAACACCGCATCGATCGAGCTGTAATAGCGCTGCGGATTGGAATTCAGGTAACCGGAGTTCTTCTTGATGGCCACCAGCATGCGGTCGGTGACCACCTCTACCTCGCGATACGGGTCGGAAGCCGCCACCGCGGTGCCGGCCAGAAACAGCGCGAGAACGCCCGCCAGTGCACGGCCCGCGCCGCGCATTTTGCGAAAACCGAAAAATTGACCCGCGTTGACCGGGCGGCTCACCAGCAGCGAGCGATTAAAGAAACCACGCACATTGTTCTCCAGAATCTTGTTTGCAGGCACGCAATATTGCGCCTCAATGCCTGTTTTTCAATGACAGCAGCCAATATAAATCGCGCCAATGCCACGCTTCACCGCAATACCCGACCAGTTTATGCCCCGCAACTGAACGCAAGCTGAAGCTGACACCGCGGCTGTCAGGCGATACCATGTCGCGCGCCCGGCCCCGCCGGACACGCAAGTTCCCTCTCCATGCGCCAGACTTATAGCCCAATTGCCCTCGCGGCGACGGAGCTTTCAGCGCCAGCCTGGAGACACACTGAACCAAACAATCCCAACTAAAGAGGTTAGCATGTCTGAAGTTTGGCTAGCGGCACTGGCAATCCTGGTAGGCTTCGGAGGGCTGGTCTGGAGCGCAGATCGATTCGTTGCCGGCAGTGCAGCACTGGCCTACAACTTCGGCCTGTCCAAGCTTGTTATTGGCCTCACCATCGTCTCGCTCGGCACCTCGGCGCCGGAGGTAATGGTCGCCATCAGTGCCAGCCTCAAAGGCGCGGGAGAGCTGGCTGTGGGCAACGCCATCGGCTCCAACCTGGCCAACATCGGCCTGGTACTCGCGGCCACCGCGCTGATCTCTCCGCTGCCGGTACAGAAGCATCTGCTCAAGCAGGAAATTCCTGTTCTGCTGGTGATCACCCTGCTGGCCGGTTTTGTGCTGTACGACGCCAAGCTCACCTTTGTAGAGGGACTGGTACTGGCAGGACTGCTGGTGCCGCTTTTGTGGGTCACGGTCAAATTCAAGAAGGGCCACCCGGACGACGAACTCGAGGACGCGGAAATCCCCGATTACACAGTACCGCGCGCCATTGCCTGGTTCTTCGTGGGTCTCGCGGCGCTGCTAGTCAGCTCGGAAATCCTGGTCTGGGGTGCGCGCAGCATTGCGGAAGCGGCGGGGGTCAGCCCGCTGATCATCGGCCTGACCGTGATCGCCGTCGGCACCAGCCTGCCGGAGCTCGCCGCCTCTATTGCCAGCGCATTGAAAGGCCACCACGATATGGCGCTGGGCAATATTATCGGCTCCAATATATTCAATATCCTTGCGGTGATGTCCGTACCGGGGCTGATTGCCACTACCACCATGGACACCGCAGTGTTCAACCGGGATTACCTCGCCATGCTGGGCATCACCGCCGCGCTGGCACTGGCTATCCTGATCCGCTTTATGCAGGGGCATGAGCGTGCCACCATCGGTCGCTGGATCGGCATCTTCCTGCTGCTCTGCTATATCGCCTATTATTGGACACTTTTCTAGACACCGCGCAGGACGCTTTCGCGATGACCAACCCCCAAAAGACAGACAAGGTCGACCGGGATTTACTGCTGCAGGCCGGTAAACGCACCGTCAGCATGGAGTCGGAAGAAATCATCCGGCTGCAGGAGCGCATCGACGGCCGTTTCGCCGATGCCTGCGAGATCATTCTCGCCTGCGAGGGGCGCGTGATCGTCACCGGCATGGGCAAGTCCGGCCATATCGGCAACAAGATTGCGGCCACCCTCGCCAGTACCGGCACTCCGAGCTTTTTCGTGCACCCGGGCGAGGCCAGCCACGGTGACTTCGGCATGATTACCCGCCACGACCTGGTGATCGCCATTTCCAATTCCGGCTCCTCCGCGGAGGTGGTCACCCTGCTGCCGCTGCTCAAGCGCCTCGGCAACCCCCTGATCAGCATGACCGGCAATGCCGAATCGCCGCTGGCGCAGGCGGCGGATGTGAACCTGGATATCTCCATTCGCTCGGAAGCCTGCCCGCTCAACCTCGCGCCCACCTCCTCCACCACCGTTACCCTGGTGATGGGGGATGCGCTCGCGGTGAGCCTGCTGGAATCACGCGGTTTTACCGCGGAAGACTTCGCCTTCTCGCATCCGGGCGGTGCGCTGGGCCGGCGCCTGCTGCTGAAGGTGGAAGACATCATGCACGGTGGTGGCGAAGTGCCCCGCGTAGATGCGCACACACCGCTGAGCCAGGCGCTGCTGGAAATGACCAGCAAGGGGTTCGGCATGACCACCATCACCGACGACGACGGCCACCTGCTGGGCGTGTTCACCGATGGTGACCTGCGCCGCATACTCGACCAGAAACTGCAGATCGACAAGGCCACCATGGGCGAGGTGATGAGCCGCAAACCCAAGACCGTGTCGGGCGATACCCTCGCCGCGGAAGCGCTGCGCATCATGGAAGATAACCGCATCACCGCGCTGGTGATTGCCGATAACGAGGGCCGCCCCACCGGCCTGCTGCACATGCACGACATACTGCGTGCCGGCGTAATCTGATAAGGAAGGTTATGGGAACTCAAGTGCCTGAAAAAGTGTCCGAGAAAATGCGCAAGGTGCGCTGCCTGCTCCTCGACGTGGACGGCGTACTCACGGACGGCAAACTCTATTTTGACAACAGCGGCAACGAACTGAAGACGTTCAACACCCTGGACGGACACGGCATCAAGATGCTGATGCAATCCGGCGTCGAGGTCGGCATCATCACCGGCCGCACCAGCGCCGTCGTGGAAAAGCGTGCCAGCGACCTCGGCATCGAACTGCTGATCCAGGGCCGCGAAGACAAATATACCGCCCTGCAGGAATTACTGGCGGGGCGCGACTACGCAGCGGAGGAGATTGCCTACGTCGGCGACGACTATCCGGACCTGCAGGTAATGACCCGCATAGGCTGCCCGATTACCGTGCCGAATGCCGCCTCGCCGCTGAAGCAATTCGCTGTCTGGTGCACGGAAAAAGACGGCGGCAACGGCGCCGTGCGCGAGGTCTGCGACCAGATCATGCAGGCACAGGGCACATTTGCCGCGGCACTGACGCCCTACATCAACCAGGAACACTGAAGTGCGCACCTGGATACCGCTCGCTGTTGCGTTACTGGTGGCGCTGGGACTGTGGATTGCCGACAGCCCACCTGATCAGCTAGGGGGAAAGCGCCCGTCACGCAAGCAGCAGAACCAGGCTGCAGACCTGGTGATTCGCGGCGCCCAGACTTCACACTTCGATAAAAACGGCCTGCTCGCTTACCAGTTCAACAGCGACAAGCTGACCTACTTCCAGTACACGCGCCGGGACCGCGCCGATCTGGTCAACCCTGAAATCATCTTCTTCGAGGAGAGCGAGCCGCGCTGGCAGGTAACCGCCAGGACCGGGCGCGCCACCAATAATGGCTCCAACGTGGTATTCCGCGGCAATGTCGTGATCGAGCGCAGCGGTGCGGGGGCCGAGTCAAAACTCAGCACTTCCGAGCTGCAGATGAAGCCGCATGACAAATACGCCCATACCAACAAAACTGTTACCATTAGCAACCTGGGCAGCCAGATTACCGGCAAGGGCATGAAGGCAGACCTCAACAAGAACCATCTGGAGCTCCTTTCGGAAGTCGAGAGTACCTATGAGACCCGCCAAGGCACCCCTGAATAAGTCGCTCGGCCTGACTGCCAGCCTGCTGCTGGCGCTGGCGGCACCCGCCCTGCAGGCCCTGCCTGGTGATCGCGACCAGCCCATCAAGGTCAAGTCCGAACACCTCGAGGCGGATCGCAGCAAGAACCTGTCCGTGTACAGCGGCAATGTGGAAATCTCCCAGGGCTCCCTGAAGATCAGTGCCGACCGGGTTGAAGTGTACGGCAATGAAAAAGGCGAACTGTCACGCGTGGTGGCCATCGGCAAACCGGCACGTTTCGAGCAGAAGGTCAGTGCCAGCGAGGGACTGGTGAAGGCGCATGCACGTCGCATCGAGTTCACCATCCGCTCCGACATGCTGAACCTCAGTGGCGAGGCGTTTGTGGATCGCGACGGCAATACCCTTGCAGCGGAAAAAATCGAATACGACATGAGCGGCGAGCAGATGAAGGCCCAGGGCAATCAGAAGGGCGAGCAGAGCGGCGTCGAAATGATCTGGCAACCGGAAAAACCCGCCAACCAGAAAAACAATAACAGCAAGAAGAAAGGCCAGTAAGGCCTGTTTTCCGGACCGGATTGTATGCCAACCCTTAAAGCGCTGAACCTCGCCAAGCAGTACAAGAAGCGCAAAGTCGTCAAGGACGTATCCCTTCAAGTCAGCAGCGGGCAGATTGTCGGACTACTCGGCCCCAACGGTGCCGGCAAGACCACCTGCTTCTATATGATCGCCGGGCTGGTGCGCGCCGATGCCGGTAACGTCGCCATCGATGAGGACGACATCACCCACCTGTCCATGCACGGCCGCGCGCGCAAGGGAATCGGCTACCTGCCGCAGGAAGCCTCCGTGTTCCGGCGCCTGTCGGTGGCAGACAATATCATGGCCATCCTGGAAACCCGCAAGGACCTCGACCGCGCACAGCGCAACCAGATCCTTGAAAACCTGCTGGACGAATTCCACATCCAGCATATCCGCGACAGCCTTGGCATGGCGCTTTCCGGAGGCGAGCGCCGCCGCGTCGAGATTGCGCGCGCGCTCGCGACGGACCCGGCCTTCGTGCTGCTGGACGAACCCTTCGCCGGTGTCGACCCCATTTCCGTGAACGATATCAAACACATCGTCAGCCACCTGAGCCAGCGCGGTATCGGCGTACTGATTACGGACCACAATGTGCGCGAGACCCTGAGCATCTGCGAGACCGCATTTATCGTCAGCGAGGGACGCATTATCGCGTCCGGTTCCCCGGCAGAAATCGTCGCCAACGCGCAGGTGCGCGAAGTCTATCTGGGCGAAGAGTTCACCATCTGACTGCGATAGCACAGGCACAGTCGAGGTACAGAACAGGCACAATTATTGCTTGTAAATCCCGCCACGCCAGAGTAGTCTGCCAAGGTCGCTCTGGCGCCACTCAAACAGGCGTACCGCTTGCGGCCAGCAAAACAACAACAATATCGGCCCAGATCCGCGCCCGGCGTCACGAACTTTTTCCAACGCATTCGGGTGGCAGGGTGTTGTTCGCTGTATGAAGCAGTCCTTACAACTAAAACTGGGCACGCATCTCACGATGACGCCGCAGTTGCAGCAGGCAATTCGCCTCCTGCAGTTGTCCACGCTCGACCTGCAGCAGGAAATCCAGCAGGCCCTCGACTCGAACCCCATGCTCGAAAGCGAGGCCGACAGCGGCATCGCTGAGCAGGAAGAACCCTCTCCCCGCGAGCTCTCAACACAGGAGCCTGCGTCCCCGGACCAGAACAGCGATTCGCGCAAAGACGTAGAAGACCAGTCGACAGCGGATGACTGGAACCAGGACATCCCCAATGAGCTGCCGGTGGACACGCAGTGGGACGATGTCTATAGCAGCAGCCCCAGCAGTTCCGCCCCCAGCGCGCCCGCCGACGACAGCCTCGGCTTTGAACATTTCAACAGCGCACCGGAAAGCCTGCAGCAACATCTCGCCTGGCAATTGAACCTCACCGCCCTCTCGGACGCAGACAAGGCCATTGGCACCGCGATCATCGATGCCATCGCCCCGTCCGGCCTGCTGTGCATGCCACTGGCAGAAATCATCGAGGGTATGGACGATGTCGAGGAAGACGAGGCGCATGCCGTACTCACTACCATCCAGCAGTTCGACCCCGCTGGCGTCGGGGCCTGCGACCTGGCCGAGTGCCTGATGCTGCAATTGCGCCAGCTACCCGCCGGCACCCCCTGGCTGCAGGAGGCGCGCACGATCATCGGCCGCCACATGGCCCTGCTCGGCAACCGTGATTTCCGCACCCTGATGCGGCGCATGCGGCTCAAGGAACCGGAGCTGGGTGAAGTACTGAAGCTGATCCAGACCCTCAATCCGCGCCCCGGCGATGCCATCGAGCAGGAGGAAGCACAGTATGTGGTGCCGGACGTAATCGTCAGCCGGCACGAGGATCGCTGGGTGGTGGAACTGAACCCGGAGACAACGCCGCGCCTGCGCATTAACAATGAATACGCCTCACTGATCCGGCGCGCCGACAACTCCAGTGACAATAACTACCTGCGCGACAACCTGCAGGAGGCGCGCTGGTTCCTGAAAAGCCTGCAGAGTCGCAATGAAACCCTGCTCAAGGTGGCGAGCAGCATCATCGAGAAACAGCGCGAGTTTTTCGAGCACGGCCCCGAGTCGATGAAACCGATGGTGTTGGCGGATGTGGCGGAGGCCATCGGCATGCACGAGTCGACCATCTCACGCGTGACTACGCAGAAGTACATGATGACCCCGCAGGGTATTTTCGAACTCAAGTATTTTTTCTCCAGCCACGTCGGCACCGACACCGGCGAGGATGCCTCCTCAACGGCGATCCGCGCCATGATCCGCAAGCTGATTGAAGCGGAAACGCCGCGCAAGCCGCTCAGCGACAACAAGATCACGCAGATGCTGGACGGAAAAGGCATCAAGGTCGCGCGGCGCACGGTCGCCAAGTACCGTGAATCCATGAATATCCCCTCTTCCAGCGAGCGCAAGCGCCTGGTCTGACGGCGACATCCGCGGGAAAAGGTCAAATGAACAGGGAGTCAAGGAAGGCCGCCGGGATCAGCGGCAAATTCCTCCGCTTTGCCGACCATGCGGCGGCAATTGAGTGTATCCTCTACCTATAAACGGGTTTCTCGCGGCGCGCCCGGCGCGCCATCGGTACAGCCGGCATCCGCCTTGGGAACATCGTTCAAATCGGAACATTCGTCCAGAGAGGAGCTATCGATGCAAATCAGCATTAGCGGTCACCACGTAGACGTCACCCCGGCCATTCGCGACTACTGCAATCAAAAACTTGAAAAACTCAGCCGCCACCACGACCGCATCACGAGTACCAATGTCATACTCTCCGTCGACAAGTTAATCCAGAAAGCTGAAGCCACCGTCCATGTCACGGGCCAGGACTTCTTCGCCAATTCCGAGTCGGAGAATCTGTATGCCGCGATCGACTCGCTGACGGACAAGCTGGACAGGCAACTGCTCAAATACAAGGAAAAGCGCTCGGCCCATCGCTAGCCGCACGCGACTTTAAACGTACAACCAACAATTATCAGTAACCATCACTAACCAATGTCACTGAATGACGTCGTCGATGCCCGCCTGTGCCTCCCCGGCCTGGCGGGCAGCAGTAAAAAAAGAATTCTCCAGAACCTAGCGCAGGCCGTCACCGAAATCCATCCAGACCTGGATGCCGACGACCTGTTCCAGCACCTGGTCGCTCGGGAAAAGCTCGGCTCGACCGGTATTGGCGAAGGTGTCGCCATCCCGCACTGCCGTATACCCGGCAGTGAAAAAGTGATTGCCGCCCTCTGCACCACTGAAACCCCGGCAGACTTCGGCGCGATCGACCGGCGCCCGGTGGATATCGTATTCCTGCTGGCTGTGCCCGAAGGCGAAGACCAGGCCCACCTGAACCTGCTGGCTGAAATTGCCGAGCGCCTGCAGTCCGAGGAAGTACGCGCCAAGCTGCGCGCCGCCCACACCAGCGAACAGTTACTTAGCGCTCTGCAGCCGCAGAGCCAGGCTGCTTGAATCGCGATTTAATTCCGATACGCCGCGCCTTTTTGGTACAGTGAACACATAGAAACCGGGCTTGAACCCGGACATTTATTATCAGGGTGCACAAGGGGGCAGTCGCCATGCGGCTCGTGATCATTAGCGGTCGGTCCGGTTCCGGAAAAAGCTCGGCATTGCAGCTGCTCGAGGACGTCGGCTTTAACTGTATCGACAACCTGCCAGCGAGCCTGCTGCCAGAACTGGTTGGCAAGGTGGCACGAAGCGCCAATGAAGGCTCCGGCAATGCCCGCCTCGCACTGGGCATCGATGTACGCAACCCCTGGTCGGACCTGAAGCAGGCCCCCGAAGTCATTGAAAAACTGCGTGGGTCCGGTGTGCAGTGTGACGTCATCTACCTGGATGCGCGCGCGCCCACCCTGATCCGCCGCTTCAGCGAGACCCGGCGCAAACACCCCCTCACGGACGAAAACACCCACCTGAGCGAAGCGCTGGAACGGGAAAAGGACCTGCTGGCACCCATTGCCGCACTGGCGGACCTGGTGATCGATACCAGCGGCCTGAGCCTGCACCAGCTGCGCGAGCAAATCAAAAACCGTGTTGTCGGCCACGAGGCCCCCGGCATGGCAGTACTGTTCCAGTCTTTCGGTTTCAAGCACGGCGTGCCGCTGGATGCGGACCTGGTGTTTGACTGCCGCTGCCTGCCCAACCCCTACTGGATGCCCGAACTGCGCAGCAAGACCGGCGCCGATTCCGAGGTGGCCGAATTCCTGCTGGCGCAGCCGGAAACCACGGAAATGCTCGACGATATCGCCACCTACCTGAAACGCTGGCTGCCGCGCTACCAGAACAGTAACCGCAGCTATACCTGCATCGGCATTGGCTGCACCGGTGGACGCCACCGCTCGGTATTTGTCGCCGAGCGACTGGCGGAATTTTTCAAGGATCAGTTCCCGGATGTGCAGGTGAAGCACCGCGAACAGGCCGAACACTAGGAAGCCCCCAACTCCAGCAGTCACAACCATGCCAAGTACCAGCCTCACCATCTGCAACAAGCTCGGCCTGCACGCCCGCGCCGCCGCCAAAATGGCGAAGCTTGCCGGGCGCTACGGTGCGCAGATCAATATCCTCTGCGATGGCAAGACGGTGGATGCCAAGAGCGTGATGTCCCTTATGCTGCTGGCGGCCGGCAAGGGTACGGAAATCAAGATCCAGGCCGAGGGCGACGATGCCGATGATGCACTGGAAGCACTGCAAGCGTTGGTGGAGGATCGCTTCGGCGAGGAGTGCTAGGCGCGACTGTGCAATGCATTTTGCGCCGGGGCCGGTATAATTTGCGGCTATCCTTTTAACGCCCCCTCCAGAGAGGACCATCGTGCCGCACTCGTCCCAGGCTGAAAACAGCTCCCGTACCCAGACCCAGCTCAGGCAGCTGGTAACGGCGCTGGACAGCGGCACCAGCCAGCAGGTCCACCACATGCTGCGCACGCTCAGCCCGCAGAGCATCGCGCACCTGGTTGAGTCCTCGCCGCCCCATATCCGTCGCGTACTGTGGAGCCTGATCGACGAAGACGTCGATGGCGAGGTTCTGCAGGAGCTCTCGGACGAGGTACAGGCGCAGATCCTCGAAGGCATGGACACCGAGACCATGGTGTCGCTGGTTGAGGGCCTGGATCCGGATGACGTGGCCGACATCCTGCAGCAGCTGCCCGATCGGGTCATGGCGGAAGTACTGTCTGCCATGTCGGACACGGACCGTGCGCGGGTCGAAGGCGTCCTTGCCTACGACGAGGACACCGCCGGCGGCCTGATGAACACCGATGTGATTTCGGTGCGCCCCAACCTCACCTTGGATACCGTATTGCGTTACCTGCGCCGGCACGAAGACCTGCCGGATTCACTCGATGCGCTCACGGTGGTCAACCGCAAGGACGAGTTCATCGGCCTGCTGCCGATCAAGCGCCTGCTTACGGGCAACCCTGGCGCAACGGTGCGGGAGCTGATGCAGACGGATATTGAACCGATTCCGGCGGACATGTCGGACACCGACGTCGCGCGCCTGTTTGCCAAGTACGACTGGGTTTCCGCCCCGGTGGTGGATGCCGGTGGCCACCTGCTCGGCCGTATCACCATCGATGACGTGGTGGACGTCATCCGCGAGGACGCGGATCACTCACTGATGAGCCTGGCCGGCCTCGACGAGGAAGAGGATACCTTCGCGCCGGTAATGCGCGCCGCGCCACGCCGCGCGGTGTGGCTGGGTATCAACCTGATGACCGCCCTGCTGGCCTCGTTTGTCATCGGCCAGTTCCAGGAAACCATCGACAAGGTGGTGGCACTCGCGGTACTGATGCCGATCGTCGCCAGCATGGGTGGCGTGGCGGGCAGCCAGACCCTGACCGTGGTGATCCGCGGCATGGCACTCGGCCAGATCGGGCGCAACAACCTGAGCTGGCTGCTGAGTCGCGAGCTGGGCTCGTCGATGCTGAATTCGCTAATCTGGGCAACCGTGATCGGCGCCATCGTGGCCTGGTGGTTCAATGACATTACCATCGCCTTTATCATCGCCGCCGCCATGATCATCAACCTGTTGACCGCCGCCTTTGCCGGCGCGGTGCTGCCGGTATTCCTGAAAGCGATGCGTATAGACCCGGCCCTGGCCGGCGGTGTTGCCCTCACCACCGTCACGGATGTGGTGGGCTTCCTGTCCTTTCTCGGCCTCGCGACCTATTTTTATATGTAATCCATTTTTTATGGAGCTGCGGCCGCCGACCCCATTTTCCTGAACCGTTACCCGAAATACGCTTAAACAAAGAATCAGACATGATCGATTTTCCCGACGATTACGGCGAGTTCGACGAGGACGAGCCCAAGAGCAAGACCCAGGTCAAGAAAGAAATGACCGCCCTGCAGGAGCTGGGTGCGGAGCTGGCGCAGCTGAACAAGCAGCAGCTGGCCACCATCCCGAAAAGCGCACAACTGGAAGAGGCGCTGGCTACCTGGAACCGGATCAAGTCGCGCGAGGCCAAGCGCCGCCAGATGCAGTTTATCGGCAAGCTGATGCGCTCCGAGGACAGCGAGGAGATTCACGCCGCACTGGAGAAGATCAAGGACAAGGACCGCAAATATGTGCGCTGGGATCACAGCGCCGAGGCGTGGCGCGAGAAGCTGCTGAACGACAGCAACGCGCTTGGGCAATTCCTGGACGAATACCCACAGGCTGACCGGCAGCAGTTGCGCCAGTTGTTGCGCGAGTCACAGAAGGAGATTTCGCAGGAGAAGCCGCCGGCGGCGCAGCGCAAGCTGTTCCGGTTTATCCGCGACCTGTTGATGGAAGAAGAATCTTAAAAAAACGCCTGAAGCTACCTAGATATCAGCCGGCGCTACGGACAGTTCATTTCAAAACCTTGCGCGCCATGGACGGCGCGCAGGAGCTACAGGGATGTATTCATGCGTTTTTGAAATGAACTTCCGTGGCAGCGGCGCGATCAGGGATCAATCGACCAGCGCTTCCTTGGACTCTTCCTGCCACTCAAAGATATTCATCTCGATGAAGAAGAAGGCCACCAGCCACAGGAACGCATCCCAGAAATCCAGAAAGCTGCCCTCGAAGCCCCAGTAAACCGCGCAGCCCAGCAGGGTCAGGTAAAGGATTGCCTTGACCGGGTGACCGAAGCGCTTGTCCAGTTCCGGGCGGTGGTGGGCCAGCTGTGACCATACCTCAAACGCCAGGATCGCAACGATCAGCAGCCACACGCCCGCATTGATCACATCCACCCAGGCCAGCAGCTGCGCATCCCGGAACACCTCGGCGGTTCCGATCGCCTCTTCACCCTGGATACGCAGCGCACCCTCGGCGAATTGGCCGCAATTCTGCGCGGTCAGGGCACTGTACTCGTCCAGCCCCTCGAATACACTCCAGCCACCTTGCGCCACCAGGTCACAGGCAGAGCCTGCCAGCGGTGCAAGGTCGGACAGGTAACGCAGTTCACCGACATAACCGAGGAACGCATACACGATAAAGGCGTAGCAGATTGCGGACACGGTGTTCAGGGCCGCCTTGACCCAGCCGGTAATACGCTCGTCGGACAGCACATAGGTTTCCAGTTCGAAAACCAGCAGCAGTACAACCCAGGCCAGGGTATCGATGGTGGAACGGTACTTGGTGATCAGCTCACCTGCCGGTACCCCTTCCGGGTAGAGCTGCAGCGCCGCAGCGTGCTCGTCGACAAAAAAGCCGTATACGTTGTAGGAAAGCAGCAAATAGATTGCGTACTTGAACAGCTTGAAAACGGTGTGACGGTTAAAGTGTGCCCCAACCATGGATACGGCCCCTGACATTTCCCTGAATCCCCCCGCACTGCGTGGCGCGATTTTTATTCGTTATGGAACAGGCAATATCGAAGATTTATTCGAAAAATGCAACCACTCTGGACCCAATTCAGGACTTAGGTGGCTCCCTTTCTGACTTATCGGACTCATCAGATTCAACACGCCCGTCAGCTTCCGATTGCCTGGGGGCTTCCGGGAGCGAATCCGGCTCGCGCGGGCCCTGTCGCGCGGCTTCGCGCCTGGCTCCTTCGTCGTCGAACAGCTTGTCGAAGCGAATGGTCGGGTCATCCCAGTCCCCGTCGATGCGGTAACTGACACTCGCCACCTTATCGACCTGCTTCTTGAACACCTTGCTGATCAGGTACACGCCCGCCGCAGCCGGCAGGCCGCCGGCGACCGCTGCCACCAGTGCGAGGTTACTGCCCACCGGCAGGGTGGCCACCAGAGTCAGGTCCAGCTGCTCGCGCACCATATCCAGGGTGCCGGCCATCTGCAGCTCGCTGGACGGCCCCTTAACCTGCAGCGGCACCGCCAGCAGGATCTCGTCTCCGCCGCGGAAATGCATCTCACCGCGGACACTGTCGAAGGCCATGCCGCTCTGGACCAGATCGGAAAAGTCCAGGCGCAGGCGACGCGCCCAGCTGTCAAAGTTGAACAGTGCCAGCAGGCGCAGCAACGCTGAGCTGGCATTGCCGGTAGAGCGCAGGAAGCGGCCGCTCTGGATATTGACGGCAAGCTCCCCTTCCAGCGTTTCGCTGCGCATTTCAATCGGTGCACCCGCCCAGCTGAGCGCAGTATTGAATCGGGCACTTTCGCTTTCCAGCAATCCCGGCTGGTCCCAGGCCCTGAGTACATCGGCGAAATTGGCAGCGCGCAATTGGCCGACAAAAGTGGTCTGCTCCTTACCGGCTTCGCGTGACCAGACAAGCTGCGCACCGCGATTTTCTTCTGCCGGAGCAAAACCGGTAATTTCAACACCCGTGATCATGCCGCTGATATTGTTGATCAATAAGCGCTCTGCCTCGGGACGCAGTTCCCCGGTCCAGAAACCGAGCTCGCGCTCACCAAGCCGCAGCTTGTTGATGCGGAAATCCACCGCCACCAGATCGGCAAAGTCCAGCTGGCTCCAGGGGCCCGGCGTCGCCGCAGATGCTGTTTCCACAGCCGGTTCTTCTACAGCCACTGCGACAGATTCCTGTATGCCCGCCCGGGTTTCATCCTGAGCTGCCTCTTGGTCGCTCTCCTGGGCTTCCTCTTGTACAACCTCCGGAGTGGCATCATTCAGTAACGCATCGGCAATTTGCTGACTTTTATTCTCATCAGCTTCACCTTCCGCGTCGGCGCTGAGCGCTGTATTAAATTCGGGCAGGTTCAGGTGATCGAGCTTCAGGTCCAGGGGTGTCTCTGCAGCGGCCGTGTAGGTCAGGTTGCCGGTAGCCATCTCACTTTTGAACAGGATGGCCCACAGGCCTTCGTGGCCGCGCCCGGACAATGCAATCCGGGGTATTTCCAGCGCGCCCAGCTGCAGCGAAGCGGTGCGGATATTCAGGTCGATGGGCAGCACGGTGCCAGCGTCGTCAGCCGCCTTATCTGCAGCCGCGTCCTCTACTGCACCTGCCGGCAAAGGCTCGGCCTCGTAGATGGACAGGGCTTGCCGCCACTCGGCGAATGCCAGCTCGGGCAGTGCACCGTCGATGGTGATTGCTGGCTCGTCCGGCAATTGGGCGGCACCGCCAACGTGGATCGCGGCCCGGTCCAGCTTTTGCCCCGCTTGCCAGAAACGCGCGTGTGCCAGCTCACCATAGCGCAGGTCGTAGAGATTTCCCTCGGCGCCCATGGGCAAACGCAGGCGCAGGTTGCGCGATTCGTTCGCGGCTTTCCTGAACGGCGCCGGCAGTGTGACTTCCACGCCCTCCAGTTCGGTTTCCAGCTCGAACAGGGCGTTGTAACCGAGGCCGCTGTCTTTCGAAGGCAGGCTCAGATTCGCGGTGTAAACCATCTCGCCCTGGAACCAGTCAAATTCCGGGCGACCACTCCATGCCTTGAGGACCTCGCCATCGGTGCGCCCCTGTAACAGTATCAGGGTGCCCTTCTGCTTGCCCTCGCCAGGCTGTCGAATCCTGGCGCTGACGGGCTTGCCCCACAGCTGCCCGGCAAACTCACTGCCGCTCAGGCCGGTCGCAGTTTCATACACCAGCTTGCCGGCCAGCTTTTCAAACGGCAGGCGCAGGTGCGGGATTTCCAGGGCCGCCTTGTCCAGGTTCAGTTTGATATTCTGGCGCGGCGTCAGGTCCGCGCCGCCGAGCGGCTGCGACAGGGTCAGGTCGCCGCTGATCTCGCCCGCGAGCTTCCATGTATCGAAAGCATCACCAAACTGCGTGCGCAGCGGTGACTTGCGAATAACCTCGAGCCCCCGTCCGGCATCGCCCTTGAGCGACGCGCGCACACCCAGCATGGAACCGGTGCCACCGGGTGCTGGTGCGGTTGCCACCAGTAACGGGCCCGCCTGCAGGCCGGCGATTTTCGCGGAGGGCGCCTGCACCTGCACATCGGCATCGTCCACCAGGATGGTAGCCGCCATATCTTCCACCGCCGGCCAGTCCGGGTGGTACTTGAGACGCGCCTCTTTCGTGGCGATGCGCAGCTGCACTGTCTGGCGCTCGGGCGCAAGGCCCAACTTCTTGCTCGCACGCAACGGCTTCGGCCAGTTGTTGCCGCGGTAAACAAAGCTGGCGCGTTCGGCCGTACCCACAGACTCGCCTTTGAGCGCTGCCGCCAGCCAGTCGCGCAGATTCTTCGGTGCGGTGTAAGGCACCAGCAGGCGCTGGTTGGAAAGCGGCGAGTTTTTCAGGCTCATCGACAGGGTCAGGTCCGTGGGCGCGGACTCTGCGACAAACGGCCCATCAGCAAGGAACTGACCGCGTATCTCACCCAGTTCACCCTCGAGATCCAGTGGCCCGGAGTAGACCAGTACCTGGTTTGCGTCGCGGTCAACCTGCCAGCCAATGGCGCCACTGATTGCGGAGAGGCGGAACGGCTCCTCGTACAGTTTCGGGAAACCCAGCTCAAACTCACCGGCACTGTCCAGCAGCACCGCGCCGCCCCTGCGATTGACGGTCAGGAAGCCATCGGCCCCCTTGATAGAAGGTGCACCTTTCCAGGCGCTGGCGTTGACCTTGTCGAGACGCGCGCGGATGCTGAATTCACCGGAGTCGAGACCAAAGTAGAGATCGCGCAGCTTGCCCGAGGGCGCCAGCGTATCAATGGTCTGCTGATGCTTCTCCGGCAACAGTGCCAGCTCACGCGCTACCTGGGTCCAGCCCGCAAGATCGAGCTGATCCATGGACAGTGTCAGGCCCTCATCGCCGGACGCGGCCTGCAGACTGAACGGCGGCAACTCGGTGCCCTGCCAGTCTACTGCCATGTCCTGTAACACCACCCGCCAGCTGCCAGGCTGCCAGCTACCGGTGACATTGGATTTGAAGCCGCGCAGCGGCGCCAGCAACGAAGTCACCTCTTCCGTGTCTTCAGTTTCTGCCTGCGCACCAGCGGTTTCTTTGTTATCCGCAATCCCTGAACCAGCCGGGTCGGGCCCCTTCATCTGCAATTCGCCGCGCAGGCTGTAGCCCTGGTCACTGCCGCGCTCCAGCCACAGCCTGCCTTCCGCGGTCTTGGGCCCCGCCCAATGATAGCGCGGCTTGACCCCTAGCACCTTGCCGAGTGCGCTGACAACATCTTCCTCTACCGCGAAATCCTTCAGCTCCAGGTAGCCAGCCAGTTCGAAGCTTTCCGGGTCACGCGGCTCGCCCCGCCCTTCCAGCAACATGCGGAAAGATTCGGTGCGGGCAGTATCGCCCTTGGCCGGGTCGCCAAAGGGATCGGCAAAAAAATCGCCGTAGGGGTCGTTAGCGGAATCCCCGACATAAGCGCGGGCGGTCAGGCGATGGAAACCGCGCGCATTCTCGACGCGGATCTCGGGAATGGAAATACTGCTGGAAACGTCATCGTTGAAGACGAGGCCGATTTCGGCATGTTCGATATTGACCCGCGGCCCGACAGAAAAGATACGCAGCGGGTCGCCCACCGGCAGCTTGCCCTCACGCGCCTCGCGGCGCTTGCGGGCTGCATCAGAATCCGGCTCGAACGGGATCCCCTGGATCCACCACTGGCCGGATTCATGTTGCTCAAGGGTTACACGCAGGCCGCGAACTTCCACCTCACGCCAGGTCAGCTCACGCGCACGCAGGGAAGCCAGCAGGTCAAAATGGAACAGGCCCGCATCCATGGCCAGGTCGCCGTCCTTGCCGGCACGCAACCCGCCCACACGCAGGGCAATATTCAGCGCCTGCCAGTCCAGTGCAAGGGAATCCACCTGCACCTCGGCACCGAGGCGGTCGGACAGCCAGCCGGTGATCTCCGGCTGCAGGCGACCGATATGGGGCGACGCCACCCGTCCAATCTGGACCAGCAGCGCCAGGCCAATTACCACGATAATGGCAACCAACCAGATCTTGCGCGCGAGCCAGCGCACCGCCGCCATCAGGCTGCGGTCCCCGGCGTGCGGTCGATCTGCTTATACGAGGATGATGTCATATTGTTCCTGCGTATAAATGGGCTCCACCTGAAACTGGATCGGGCGGCCGACAAACTCTTCCAGGTCAGCAACGTTGGCCGACTCCTCGTCGAGCAGGCGCTCGATCACCATCTGGCTCGCCAGCACCATGAACTTTTCACTGTCATAGGCGCGGGCCTCGCGGATGATCTCGCGGAAAATCTCGTAGCAGACAGTTTCCGCAGACTTCAGCGTGCCGCGGCCGTGACAGACGGAGCACGGCTCGCACATCAGCTGGCCGAGGGACTCGCGCGTGCGCTTGCGGGTCATCTCCACCAGCCCCAGCTCGGACACGCCAGTAATACAGGTCTTGGCGTTGTCCCGCTCCATCGCCTTTTCCAGGGTGCGTAGCACCTGGCGCTGGTGCTCCTCGTCCTGCATGTCGATAAAGTCGATGATGATGATGCCGCCGAGGTTGCGCAGGCGCAGTTGCCGCGCAATGGTGGTGGCGGCCTCGAGGTTGGTCTTGAAGATGGTTTCCTCAAGGTTGCGATGGCCCACAAACGCACCGGTATTGACGTCGATGGTGCTCATGGCCTCGGTCTGCTCGACAATCAGGTAACCACCGGATTTCAGGGTGACCTTGTTGTCCAGCGCCTTCTCGATTTCATCTTCCACGCTGTACAGGTCGAACAGCGGCCGCTCGCCCGGATAATGCTCGATACGGTTGGCAATCTCCGGCGCAAACTTGTTGGCAAACTTGGCCACACGCGCATAGGCTTCGCGCGAATCGATGCGTACCTTTTCCGTATGCGGCCGCGCCAGGTCGCGCATGGTACGCATAAAGAGCGGCAAATCCTCGTAGATCACACTCGGCACCGGGCGCGACTTGATGCGCTCTTCCATTTCGTTCCAGAGCCTGTACAGGAACGGGATATCCAGCAGCAACTCGTCCTCGCTCACGCCCTCGGCCACGGTGCGCAGGATAAAGCCACCGCTGCCGGTCTGGCCGCTTTCTGCCAGTTTTGCGCTGGACTCTTCCACCAGCTGCTTGAGGCGCTCGCGCTCGACTTCTTCCTCGATGCGGTTGGAAACACCAATGTGGCGGGTATAAGGCATGTAAACCAGGTAGCGCGCGGAAACGGACAGGTGCGTGGTCAGGCGCGCGCCCTTGGTGCCGATGGGGTCTTTCACCACCTGCACCACCAGCGACTGCCCCTCACGCACCAGCTCACGGATATCCGCCACCTCGCCGTTGCGGTCCTCCATGCCGGAGTCATCCAGCGGCGCAATGTCAGACGCGTGGATAAAGCCCGCCTTCTCAAGGCCAATATCTACAAATGCGGCCTGCATGCCCGGCAGCACGCGCACTACCTTGCCCTTGAAAATATTACCGACGATGCCGCGCCGCTGGGTGCGCTCGAGATAAACTTCCTGCAGCACACCGTTTTCCACCAGCGCGACGCGGGTCTCCATCGGGGCGACGTTGATCAGGATCTCTTCGTTGACAGCCATTGTTACTCCGCTGGGTCCTGCCAGTAGTTCAGGCCCACTTCATCAAACAGTTCGGCCACGGTTTCCAGTGGCAGCCCGACCACGTTGCTGTAGCTGCCGCGGATTCCCGCGACCAGCATGGCACCCATGCCCTGGATACCGTAGCCGCCGGCCTTGTCCTGCGGTTCGCCGGTGCGCCAGTAGGCATCGATATGGGCATCCTGCAGCGCCCGAAAGGTCACTACAGTCTCCACCGCGCGGCTGAACTCCTGCTGAACATCCGCCAGGTCGGGCCCCACCAGCGCCACACCGGTCAGGACCAGGTGTTCCTTGCCCGACATGGCGCGCATCATGCTTTCATAGTCCGCCTTGTCGAGCGGCTTTTCCAGTATGCGGTTGGCACACACGCCAATTGTATCTGCTGCCAGCACCCAGCTGGTGCAGTCGGCCAGTCGCGACTGCACACAGCGGGCTTTCTCCAGCGCCAGGCGCTGCACGTAGTCCTGCGGCGACTCCCCCTCGCGGTGGACTTCCTCCACCCGGGGCAGCACCACATCAAAATCCACCCCCACTTGAAGCAGCAGCTCCGCGCGGCGCGGCGAGCCGGAGGCGAGGACCAGTGTTTTCGGGTTCGCGGACATGGCTAGCGCACCTGCAACTGGGTGAAATAACGGTGCAGGAGACCGGATACCACCGGCCACAGCAGCGCGCTGGTGGCTGCCGGCCAGAGAAATACCAATCCCTGTGCCGGCTTGCCGGCAAATTCATGCACCCAAACGCTGACCAGCTGCTGGATACCCACCAGCACAAACACCAGCAACACCTGCTGGCCCGCGCTGTAGGCGCGCATACGCCGGTAAAACAGCAGGCACAGATAGGCGATGGCCGCCAGGGAAAGGGCGTGGCTGCCGATGGCGGCACCGGTAACCAGGTCCTGGATCAGCCCCGCCAACCACGCGAATCCCACACCAAATACCGTAGGCATGCGCGTGACCCAGAAAATTACCAACAGGGAAATAAAGGCGGGCCGGAACCACTGCCAGTTATGGGCGAGCGGCGCCACCGCCAGCAGCAGCCCCGCAAGGAAAGTGGCGGCGATAAACCAGCGGCTATGGGGCTCCACCGTCGGCTCCGTTCAGTTCATCCTCAAGTGCGTCGTCGCCGGCCTTGCCCGTAACGGCAAGCACAAAGCGGCTGCGGCTCATCTGTGCACGCGGGCGGATGTCGATATCGGCAAACGGCTGGCCCGGGTCGCGGTGAATCGCAATCACCTGCCCCACCGGGTAGCCAGCGGGGAAGCGACCACCGAGGCCGGAGCTCAGCAGCACGTCGCCTTCGCGGACATCACTGGTATTGGAAACATGGCGCAGCTGCAACAGGTACAGGTTGCCGGTACCCTCGGCCACTGCGCGCACATTGTTACGCTGCACCTGTACCGGCAGTGCGTGGGAAGAATCTGTGATCAGCAGTACGCGGCTACTGCCGGCGCTGGCCTCGATCACCTGCCCCAGCAGGCCGTGCGCATCCAGGATCGGGGTGCCCGGCACCAGGCCATCCTCGCGCCCCTTGTCCAGCACCAGCACATGCTCCTGCGGATCCGGCGACACGCCGATCACCTCGGTGACCACCACCCGGTCATCCACCAGCTCGCGCGCGTTCATCAGCTCCTTGAGCTTGGTATTTTCCGCTTTCACGGCGGCCAGCAGCTGGGCACGGTGCTGCAGCAGCAGCAATTGGTGCTTGAGGCGATCGTTCTCTTCTTCCAGCTCAGCGCGGGACACCACGGCGCCCTCGGCCCAGTCCGCAACCCGGCCAGGAGCTTCGGCGATCCAGTGAAACGGTGCGGCAAGCCCCGTGGCGAAATCGCGCACCGGCGCCAGCCAGTTGGTATAGCGACCAACAACAATCAGGGCGATAGCGAGGGCTCCCAGCAACAGCATGCGGGATTCCTGGGAGGGACCACGTGTAAATAGCGGTTTAATGGGTGCACCCCCATTAAGTCAACGAAACCCGCCGTGACTGGTCGCAGCGGGTACTTTTATTTTTATGCGTTGCCTTTGCTTTAGCTAAAGACAACAAAACAAATTTAGTAAATCGTTATTGGCGAAGCTGTGGCTAGGCAAATTTGGCCGAAAAAGCGGAGTTTACCGGGAGTAAATGAGCATTTTAAGGTCAAATTAAACGCCGCCACAGCGAGTAAAATAGATTTACTGGGATACGAGATACAGACGGCTCTTATCCATCATATCGAGTGCCTTACCACCGCCGCGGGCAACACAGGTCAGCGGGTCGTCGGCAACGATCACCGGCAGGCCGGTCTCTTCCATCAACAGGCGGTCCAGGTCACGCAGCAGCGCACCACCACCGGTCAGCACCATGCCGCGCTCGGCGATGTCGGAAGCCAGTTCCGGCGGGGACTGCTCCAGCGCGCTCTTCACGGCCTGCACGATACCGGTCAGCGGCTCCTGCAGGGCTTCCAGGATCTCGTCGGAATTCAGGGTAAAGCTGCGCGGTACGCCTTCCGCCAGGTTGCGACCACGCACGTCGATCTCGCGTACTTCGCTGCCAGCGTAGGCACAGCCAATCTCTTCCTTGATGCGCTCGGCGGTAGCGTCGCCGATCACACTGCCGTAGTTGCGGCGCACGTAGTTGACGATGGCCTCGTCGAAACGGTCACCACCAATGCGCACGGAATCCGAGTAGACCACGCCGTTCAGGGAGATCACGGCAATCTCGGTGGTACCGCCACCGATATCCACCACCATGGAACCACTGGCTTCCTCGACCTTGAGGCCGGCACCGATCGCGGCCGCCATCGGCTCCTCGATCAGCCATACCTCGCGGGCACCGGCGCCCAGCGCGGATTCACGGATGGCGCGGCGCTCCACCTCGGTGGACTGGCAGGGCACACACACCAGCACACGCGGGCTCGGGCGCATCCAGCCGTTCTCGTGCACCTTCTTGATAAAGTGCTGCAGCATCTTCTCGGTCACCTGGAAGTCGGCAATGACGCCGTCCTTCAACGGGCGGATGGCAGTGATATTGCCCGGGGTACGGCCCAGCATGCGCTTGGCTTCAACACCCACGGCCTCTACCAGCTTCTGGCCGTTGTAGTGACGGATGGCCACCACGGAGGGCTCATCCAGGACGATACCGCGGTCACGGACGTAGATCAGGGTGTTCGCCGTTCCCAGGTCGATAGAGATATCGCTGGAAAACATGCCGCGCAAACGTTTAAACATGGAAACTCGCTACCTTATTTTTGTTACCTCGGCAGGCGCAGGAAGCGCCGCACGCGCGCGACCAGCCTGCGGCCGCGAGAATCGGGAAACTCTAACAATGGCGGGGATTTAGGGCAAGGCGTAAATGTGATAACTTTGCGCTCCTTATCGGTTTGCAAGTGGCCTGCCCGCCTCAGCTGCCAAGTGAGTGAACACTCACAGCTGGAACGCACGCGCCAGCGCCATCCGGCATACTGACCGGCAAACCACAAAAAGGAATTATAGGGGCAGTGAATAGTTGGGGTCAGAGCAATAGCTCTGACCCCAGTATCGAGGGGTCAGAGTCAAAACTCTGACCCCAGCCATCTAAAGGAAACAGCGGAGCCTGAAGCATTATGTCCGTGGACTCATCGGAAGTGACCAAATTGGCGGAACTGGCGCGGATCGCCATTTCTGACGAAACCCTGCAAGACGTGACCGAAAGACTCGGCAATGTACTGGAGCTGGTGGACCAGCTGCAGCTTGTCGACACCGCCGGTATCGCCCCCCTCGCCCACCCCCTCGACGAAGTCCAGCGCCTGCGCGCCGACGACGTCACCGAACAGAACCAGCGCGAAGCATTCCAGAATATTGCCCCGCAGGTCGAGGATGGGCTGTATCTGGTGCCCAAGGTCATCGATTGAAGGGGTCAGAGCAATAGCTCTGACCCCAAATGTTGGATTCATGGGGTCAGAGCTATGGCTCTGACCCCAATAACAAGCCGCGCCAGCGGCATAGCAAGGATTGACCAGGACCACCCATGCACCAGCTGACAATCGCCGACATGGTTTCCGGGCTCAGGAACCGGGAGTTTTCCAGCGTCGAACTGACGCAGCATTTCCTCAAGCGCATCCAGGCGCTGGATCCGCAGCTCAACAGTTTTATTACCGTGACCGAAGAGGCCGCACTGGCAGCAGCCCAGGCCGCCGATACCCGCATAGCCGCCGGCGACGCTCCGGCTCTGTGCGGCATCCCGGTGGCACACAAAGACATCTTTTGCACCGAGGGTGTGCGCACCAGCTGCGGCTCAAAGATGCTGGACAACTTCGCACCGCCCTATAACGCGAAGGTTATCGACGGTTTCAATGCGGCCGGCAGCGTCATGCTCGGCAAGACCAATATGGACGAGTTCGCGATGGGCTCCTCCAACGAATCCAGTTTTTACGGTCCCACCAAAAACCCGTGGGACACCAACTGCGTGCCGGGCGGCTCTTCCGGCGGCTCCGCGGCCGCGGTTGCGGCGCTGCTGGCACCGGGCGCTACCGCCACCGATACCGGCGGCTCCATTCGCCAGCCGGCCTCCCTGTGCGGCATCACCGGCATCAAGCCCACCTACGGGCGCGTATCGCGCTGGGGCATGATCGCGTTTGCCTCAAGCCTCGATCAGGGCGGCGCCATGGCGCGCACCGCCGAAGACGCAGCGCTGCTTTTGAATGTGATGGCCGGCCCGGACGGGCGCGACTCCACCTGCCTGGACAAGCCTGCCGAGGATTTCACCCGCAACCTGCATGAATCCCTGCGCGGCCTGCGCATCGGTATCCCGAAGGAATACTTCAGCGAGGGCCTGGACCCGCAGACCGAAGCCTGCGTGCGCGCAGCCCTGGCCGAGTACGAAAAGCTGGGCGCGACCCTGGTGGAAATCAGCCTGCCGCACACCCACCTGGCGGTACCGGCCTATTACGTGATTGCCCCGTCCGAAGCGTCGGCCAACCTGTCCCGTTTTGACGGCGTGCGCTACGGCCACCGCTGCGAGAACCCCGCCGACCTGCGCGACCTCTATATGCGCTCGCGCGGCGAAGGCTTTGGTGAGGAAGTGCAGCGCCGCATCCTCGTCGGCACCTACGCGCTATCCGCGGGTTATTACGATGCCTACTACAACAAGGCACAGCAGGTGCGCCGCCTGATCAAGAACGATTTTGTCGAGGCGTACAAAAACGTCGACGTGATCATGGGTCCCACCGCCACCAGCCCCGCGTTCGCGCTCGGAGCAAAGAGCAAGGACCCGGTGGCCATGTATCTGGAAGACATCTACACGATTTCCGCCAACCTCGCCGGCCTGCCCGGCATGTCATTGCCGTGCGGCATGGTGGATGGCAAGCCGGTGGGCCTGCAGATCATCGGCAACTATTTGGACGAGGCGCGCATGCTCAACATTGCGCACCAGTTCCAGCAACACACCGACTGGCACACAGCTGTGCCGGGCATGGCAGCTTGAGGAGGGCGCGATAAATGGAATGGGAAATCGTTATCGGGCTGGAAATCCACGTACAGCTCGCCACCAAATCCAAGATTTTTTCCGGCGCCAGCACTGCGTTCGGTGCGCCGGCCAATACCCAGGCCTGCGCCATCGACCTGGCCATGCCGGGCACCCTGCCGACACCGAACCTGGAGGCCTTCCGCTCCGCGGTGAAGTTCGGCCTGGCCATGAATGCCGAAATCGGCAAACGCTCCGTATTCGAACGCAAAAACTATTTCTACCCGGACCTGCCCAAGGGCTACCAGACCACCCAGCTGGAAGCGCCCATCGTTGGCGCCGGCACGGTGGAAATCAGCCTTCCGGATGGCAGCACCAAGTCCGTGCGCCTGCACCACGCGCACCTGGAGGAGGACGCCGGCAAATCACTGCACGATCTCTTTTCATCGAAGAGCCATGGCATGAGCGGCATCGACCTCAACCGCGCCGGTACGCCGTTGATCGAGATCGTGACCGAGCCGGATATGCGCAGCGCTGCCGAGGCCGTGGCCTACCTGAAAAAAATCCACAGCATCGTCACCTACCTGGGCATTTCCGATGGCGATATGTCGCAGGGCTCCATGCGCTGCGATGCCAACGTGTCCGTGCGCCTCAAGGGCGAGGAAAAACTCGGCACCCGCGCCGAGATCAAGAACATCAACTCGTTCCGCTTTGTCGAGCGCGCCATCAAGGTCGAGGCCGAGCGCCAGATCGACATCCTCGAGGACGGCGGCAAGGTCGCGCAGGAAACGCGCCTGTATGACTCCGACAAAAACGAGACCCGCTCCATGCGCAGCAAGGAAGTGGCCAACGACTATCGCTACTTCCCGTGCCCGGACCTGCTGCCGGTGGTGCTGGAAGACAGCTTTATCGAGGAGATCCGCAAAAACCTGCCGGAACTGCCGGACGCCAAGCGCGAGCGCTTCGAGAAAGACTACGGCCTGTCCCGTTACGATGCGGAACTGCTCACCCAGGAGCGCGCAAGCGCGGATTACTACGAAGCCGTGGTGAAAGGCTGCAATGAGCCCAAGCTCGCGGCCAACTGGATGACCGGCGAACTGGCGGCGCTGCTCAACCGAGAGGAACTCAGTATCGAGCAGAGCCCGGTCAGCCCGGGCCACCTGGCCGGCCTGATCCAGCGGATCCAGGATGGCACTATCTCCGGCAAGATCGCCAAACAGGTGTTCGAGGCCATGGCCAAGGGTGAAGGCGATGCGGATGCCGTGATCGAGGCCAAGGGCCTGAAGCAGGTTTCCGACACCGGCGCCATCGAGAAGATGGTGGATGACGTGATTGCGGCCAGCGCGGCGCAGGTGGAAAACTATCGCAGCGCCGACCCGGACAAGCGCCCGAAGATGATGGGCTTCTTTGTTGGCCAGATCATGAAAGCATCGAAGGGCCAGGCCAATCCGAAAGTGATCAACGAGATCCTGAAGAAGAAACTGGACGCACTGCTCTGACCTAGTAATACGGGCGCCGTGTTAGCTTGGGTTTCGAAAACGCATAAATACATCCATGTAGCTCCGACGCGCACGTCCATGTGCGCGACGGTTTCGAAACCTCAAGCGAACACACCGCCCTCTTGCATCAAAACGGGGGATATCAATGCAATCGGATCCAATGATCGGCGCCCACGCCCTGATGCGCGGCGCCAACCTGCTGACCCGGAAGGAACTGCGGCCGTTTATCATCATGCCGCTGCTGATCAACCTGGTGCTGTTTGTCATCCTGACCGCCATTCTGATCTCCCAGATCGGCGGCCTGGCGGATTATTTCAGCAGTCTGCTTTCAAGCACCCCGGTGGATACCGAGGGCATGGTGTGGTGGAAAGCCTGGCTGGCCAAGGGTGGATCCTGGGCGGCATCGGCATTCGAGTGGCTCGCGTGGATCATTATCCTCGCGGCCATCTTCGTGTTCCTGCTGGCCTACGGCTACAGCTTCGGCATCATCTCCAACCTGATCGCGGCGCCGTTCAACGGCTTTCTCGCGGAGAAAGTGGAAGAGCTGCTGACCGGCGAGCCGCCGCCGGCGGAGTCCATCCCCAGCATGGTGTTCCGCACCCTCGGCCGGGAGCTGCAGAAGCTCTGGTACTTTATCCGCTGGGGCCTGCTGATCTTTATCGTGTCACTGCTGCTGGGCTTTATCCCGCTCATTAATTTGGCGGTACCGGTACTGGTCTTTTTATGGGGCGCCTGGTCGATGGCGATCCAGTATGTGGACTACCCGCTAGACAACCACCAGCAGCCGTTTGACGTGGTCAAGCGCGACCTCAAGCGTAAGCATGTCTCAACGCTCGGCTTTGGCAGTTCGGTGATGCTGGCGAAGATGATTCCGCTGGTGAATATTTTCGTGATGCCGGCGGCGGTGGCGGGCGCCACGGCTTACTGGATTGAGCATCTGCGAGAAGGCAGACCAAATCAAAGGGGTCAGAGCCAAAGCTCTGACCCCAACGGTTGATTTATGGGGTCAGAGTCAATGACTCTGACCCCTTGCATCGATTAAAGGGGTCAGAGCTTTCGCTCTGACCCCATGCGTTGATTCCGGGGGTCAGAGCCGTTGGCCCTGACCCCAGTTATCATCTACGCCTGCCCTGCGGCCGACGCCCACCACCAGATCGACCACCACGGTCGCCACCACGATCCCGCGGCGCACGCTTCACAGTCACCTTCGGCGGCTCCGCCAGCAACTCCACCGGCGGCTGCTCGCACTTCACTTTCTCACCCAGCAATTCCTGGATAGGCTGCAGGCGGAACGCATCGTCCTCACAGGCGAAGCTGATGGAAGTACCCTTGCTGCCCGCACGGCCGGTACGGCCGATACGGTGTACATAGTCTTCCGGCTCTTCCGGCAAGGTAAAGTTGACCACATGGCTGATGCCGCTGATATGGATGCCGCGGCCGGCCACATCGGTGGCCACCAGCACTTTCAGCTTGCCGGACTTGAAGTCCTCCAGTGTGCGCACACGCTTATTCTGCGCGATTTCGCCGGACAGCAGGCCGGCAGCAAAGCCGTGTGCCATCAGGTCTTCGTGCAGGCGGCGACACTGGTCGCGGCGGTTGGCGAACACGATCAGGCTTTCCACTTCCTCGCTCTGCAGGATGTTGTACAGCAGCGCGTATTTCTCATCACTGGAGGACAGGTAGATATGCTGTTCGACGGTATCGGTGGCCACGCGCTCCGGCTCGATCTCCACTTTCACCGGGTCGTCAGTCCACTGTTCGACCAGTGAATCCACTTCCGGGGTAAAGGTTGCCGAGAAGAACATGGTCTGGCGATGGGTCTTGCGCGGGGTCTGGCGCACGATGCGGCGCACCTGCGGGATAAAGCCCATATCCAGCATGCGGTCGGCTTCGTCGATCACCAGGAACTCGGTCTGGTCCAGGTGCACGTCGCGGTTACCGCAGAAGTCCAGCAGGCGTCCAGGCGTTGCCACCAGGATATCCACCAGCTCGGTCTGCAGCGCACGCTGCTGCTTGCCGTAGTCCATGCCACCCACCAGGGTGTGGATCTTCAGGTCGGTGTACTTGCACAACAACTTGGCATCATCGGCAATCTGCATCACCAGCTCACGCGTGGGTGCGATGATCAGCGAGCGCGCCTCACCGGCATAGCGCTCCCCATCGAACGGGTTTTTGAGCAGGTCGTCGATAATGGTAACCAGGAAGGCCGCTGTCTTGCCGGTGCCGGTCTGGGCCTTGCCGACCATGTCATGGCCGTTGAGGGTGTGCGGCAGAGAGCGGGCCTGGATGGGAGAGCAGTATTCAAAGCCGAGGTCGGCAATAGCGTGCATCAGGTCCAGCGGCAGGTCCAGGTCGTGAAAACGGGTCTTATCCGCCACTTCCGGCACCTTGAACTGGGACAGGTCCCAGGTCTCGGCCACCTTCGGCTTGCGCGGGCTGCGATTGCGCTTGCGCGGCGCCTTCTCGCCGCCGCGTTCACCGGTGTGGCCGGCGCCGGAGTCAGGCTTGCCGCGACGCGCCTTGCGGGCATTGTTGTCGCCGCGGGCGGCTTTGGCGTCCGCGCCGGACTTTTTGGGGGTTGCAGGCGCCTTTTCTTTGCGCCCAAACAGCTTTCCTAACAAGGTATTTACCAGCCGGTTAATCAATTAATGAATAACCAACGAGTATAACACGCGGCGCCGGAATCCCCCTATTCCGCCCGTCCGTAGCGGCGTGCGAGCCAGTAATCGACACTGAAGAAGCGTCCTGCGCCAAGATAGAACAGGGCCAGCAGCATCACAAAGTAGGTGGCGGCGAACTCGATACCATTCTTGAGGATGGTCACTGCGCCCGCTTCCGTAAGCCAGCTGTAGTTACCGTGCTCCTTGAGGATCGACACAATACGCTCCTTGCGCTCCAGCCCCTGCTCGATCAGGTCGGGGCGCCACTCCCAGGGCATCATCAGGGTCTTGTCCGGCAGCGCACTCCAGCCGTTGTCCCAGTGTGCGGCCACCGCCGCCACCGCCATGGTGATCATCAGCGGGATAGCCGCAAGCCGCACACCAAGGCCAATAACGAGCATTATGCCGCCGATGAACTCGGTCAGCGCTGCCAGCCAGGCCATCAGCGTCGGCATGGGCAAGCCCAGGCCCCAGTCCGGATTGCCAAACCAGGCCGCCACATTTTCGATGCCGGTGATCTTGTTCCAGCCCGCGAGAATCATGATCGGGCCAACAAACAGGCGCAGTGCCAGCGGCGCCAGCCAGTCCAGGCGGCGCATAAAATCCAGAAATCCGTGATAGACCCGATTGAACCCCTCAATCCCAGTAGCCATAATCCGCTCCCTCTTTTACATGTGCATGCATTCCTGCGCCATCAGACCGGGTACTGGCAATATAGTTCAGGCGGTCTTAGGTTAAACAGGTGGCGCACTCCCACGGAACAGGCACCTGACAGGCAATGGCACACGCCCGCAAGAAAATCATCAACGAAATACGTCGACTGGTGTCACTCGGCGGTCCGTTGGTGGTGAGCAATATCGCGATTGTCAGTATGGGTGTGACCGACACCATCGTCGCCGGGCGTGCCAGCGCCACGGACCTGGCGGGCCTCGCCATCGGCTCCGGCGCCTGGGTAACCCTGACCGTGATCATTATGGGCCTGCTGGCGGCCACATCCCCCATCGTCGCCCGCCTCAGGGGTGCACGAAAGCTGGACGAAACCGGCTGGCAACTGAGCCAGAGCCTGTGGATTGCCACCGTAATGGGCCTGTTCGGGGTCGCAGTCCTGCTGGCGAGCCCGGTGTGGACTGCGTGGATCAATGCCGAGCCGGAAGTGCGTGACGTCACCACCGGCTACCTGCTGGCGCTCTCCACCGGCGCCATGCCGTTTGCGGTGAGCGCAGCACTGCGCGGCTATTGTGAGGGCATGGCCCGCGTACGCCCGACCATGCGTATCTATATCGCCATGGCGATCCTCAACGTGCCGCTGGATATCCTGCTGGTATTCGGTGCGGGACCAATCCCCGCGCTCGGCGGCGCCGGTTGCGGCTGGGCCACCAGCATCGCCTGCTGGTTCAGCGCCATTGCCTTCTGGTGGCATATCAAGACAGACCCGGCCTACCGGCCATTCGAACTGACCTTCAGACTGCCGAAGCCGGACTGGCCCACACTGAAGCACCACCTCTCCATCGGCCTGCCCGTCTGTGTGGGCAGCACCGGCGAAGTGGTGTTCTTTGCCAGCATGGCCTTTATGCTCGCCTCCCACGGCACCGCCGCCGTGGCCAGCCACCAGGTTGCGATCAGTATCGGTTCGACTTTCTATATGGTGGCACTGGCACTGGCCCAGGCGGTGAGCATCCGCTGTGCCCAGCGACTCGGCGAGGGCAAGCCGAAAGCCGCCAGCTTCAGCTGCTGGACCGGGGTGACCACCGGCATCGCCTACGCCGTGATGACTGCGATTATCATCATTGTGGCCAGGGACTGGTTTGTGCTGGCTTACACCAGCGATAAGGAAGTGTTTGCCGTAGCGACTTCGCTGCTGCTCCTTTGCGCGGCGTTCCAGCTGGCCGATGTGGCACAGGCCATGGCCTGGGGTGCACTGCGCGGCTACAAGGACACGCGCACGCCGATGTTCATCCAGCTGTTTTCCTACTGGCTGGTGGGCTTTCCGATCGCGCGCTGGCTGGGTGAAAACTACTGGGGCGTGTACGGTTACTGGGTGGGAATCAATGCGGGGCTGATGACCGCGGCGCTGTTGCTGAATTACCGGCTTTGGCGGACGACGCAGAAGGAGAGGATTGTTGGGGTCAGAGCTTAGGCTCTGACCCCAAAGGTCGATGGCTGGGGTCAGAGTGAACACTCTGACCCCAAAGGTCGGACTGATGATAACTGGGGTCAGAGCAAAGGCTCTGACCCCGGGATGATGGAAGGGGTCAGAACTTAGGTTCTGACCCCATAAATCGCGGAAATGAAAAGGGGTCAGAGCGCAAGCTCTGACCCCACAAATCGAACTAAGGCTTAAGGGGTCAGAGCCTTGGCTCTGACCCCACCCATCTCAAAATTTACTGGAAGTCGTAAGACAGGCTCAGGCCCACAGTGCGCGGCGTCGCATTGAAGATACGACGACCGAGGTAACCACCGGACTGGCTGGATACAATCGGATCATCGTTCAGCAGGTTGCTTACCCACAGTCCTGCAACAACATCACCAAAGCGCATACCGGCGTTCGCGTGGAACAGGGTGTAGGAAGGGCGAACCCATGGCACGTATACGTAGCTGACGTCACCGGTATCAACCGATTCATATACGGTATCTTCACGATCTGTATTGGTCTCAGCTACATAACGACCACGCAGGGAGCCCCAAACCGGGTAGCCCGCAATCTCACCGCTATAGCTTACGCCGAGATTGTGCTTCCACTTCGGAGAACCACCCAGCAAATCTCCCTCAGTCCATGTTCTGCATGCGTTAAAGTCGCCAGTATCTCCACCTGTATTCTTGTACATACAGTGAGTGAGCGTATCAGTGAAGCGGCCTTCTGTAGTCGCGGTGGAATATGTCAGGGACCAGTTGTCGTTCAGCTTGTAACGGCTGGACAATTCCCAACCCTTGGTCTCTGCATCCGGGCCATTTTCGGTTCCGTTAATCGGGAAACCGAATTCAACCGCCTGGGAACGATAGGTCTGCGGATCGTTCCAGCTCATCTGGTAAACGTTGGTCTGCACGTACAACTGCTGATCCAGGAAGTAACCCTTCAGGCCCAGTTCGAAGTTGTCGATGGAGTCCGGCTCAAAAGAAAGAGAGTCCTCTGCAACTTCATAACCGTTGTAATCACGGAAGTTGTTCCGGCCACCGCGGCGGAAGCCCTGGGAGAGGGTCGCATATGCCAGTACATCGTCAGTAACATCGTAGGAGGCATTCAACTTGAAGAAGCTCTTGTTGTCCTCACCACCCTTGGTGCGCAGGTCCTGATCCGGCAGCGCGTAGGTGTGGTCCAACAGGATGGTGTTGCGCTCATCCTCATACTGGAAAACGCGCACACCGGCAGTCACAGTCAGCTTGTCGGTCACGTTGTAGGAGAACTCACCGAAGACGGCATCTTCAGAGTAGGTACCGCTGTAGTCTTCCTCGTAACCCACATCGGTCACGCTAGCAACACGCTTCCAGGAGAGCTCCTGATCAATGGTCGGGATGATTTCGCGGAACGCAACAGAACTGTCCTGCTCGGTGGTGTAGAAGCCCACAATCCACTCGTACTTGTCGTTCGGTGCGGACACCAGACGGGTTTCATGGCTGAAACCTTCGTAGGCGTTATCGAAAGTGATATGCGCAGTGACATTGGTATCGCCAGCACCGAAGCCTGCCCACCAGTAATACGCATATCCCTGACTGGTGTAGTCAGCCTCACCCACGCTGGTATCTTCAAACTTGGAAGTACTGGAGGTCAGGGTTGCAAAGCCCAGATCGGCGCTGATATCCAGCACGTCCAGGGAGAACTCCTTATCGGCATACTCTTCGTGCGGAGAAATCAGGGTGCGGTCATCGTATGCGAACGGAGTTTTGAAATCACCAAAATCCAGATTGCTGTAGCAGAATTCAGTTGCACAATCTTTACCTGCGTCTGTTACCGAGGTCGGCAACCTGCTCGCACCGCGCGTACCGTGCGCCAGCTGGTCCTGGTACATATGGGTCAGCTTGATCTCAAGGTTGTCGGTCGGCGCCCACAGAGCGGCAATCTTGGCAGTAGTGGCTTCCTGCCAGTTGTCATCCTTGTAGATATTTTTGTTCGGGTTCGGATCGCTGATGTAAGCATCGTCACCCGTACGCCATGGCGCGTTGGCAGCACGATCAATGTAACCGGCTTCATCCAGGTAGGCTGCAGAGGCGCGGATAGCAAAGGTATCCGTTACAGGCAGGTTTACCACGAAATCTGTGTCATTACTCAGGCCACCACCGTCTACCTGATAGAGGGAGGTATTTACGCGGAATTCGGCTTCTTCCAGGTTCGGCTCGTTGGTGATATAGCGGATGGTACCACCGAGGCTACCGGCACCGTACAGGGTACCCTGCGGACCAAGCAGCTTCTCAACGCGGTTGATATCCTTGATGCGGAAGCCCAGCTTCGGCAACGGGGTTTCATCGATGTAGTACGCCAGCGTGCTCTTGACGAACTGCTCCAGGTTGTTGGCGCTGACCGGGGATACGTTCAGGCCCCTCACGGTAACGGAGTCCGCAAAACGTGCACCGCTGTCCGGCGCACTGATCTCAACACTATCCTGGATCAGCTGCTTGACGTTGGTGATGTTCTGCTCGCGCAGGTCTTCACCGGAAATCGCAGTGATATTCATCGGCAGGTCAGACGCTGCAGATGCACGCTTGGTGGCAGTCACATAGATTTCTTCGACGGTGCCCGCCTCTTCGGCGCACTGCTGCGCAAGCGCGGCATCTTTCGCTTTAGCATCGGCGGAACAATCCAGTTCAGATGTGTCCTGTGCGAACGCAACCGAGGCTGGCAGCAATGCCGCTGCGATTAACAGGCTTAGCTGTGATTTTTTAAACGGTACCATAAGGCCCTGCTCCTATTTTTTTGGTTTTCCTTACGCAACGGCTACAACATCGAGATCACCGGAAACGCACTCTACGAATCTGTTGCTGAGTGGAAAGATATCGAAGGAGTCGGCAGGAGAAAGTGAGTTCCTATCGGCTCAAGCGATAGAAAAGAGGGGTTACACGAAAGAAGTGGCGATTATGTGCAGGGGGTTTGCAGAATACTATCGCTTTGCCCGCCAGGAGTGCAATGCGAACTGTCAGATCTGACAGCACGCACCAAATTGGACCGGCTATTGATTCGATGGATGGGGTCAGAGCTAGCGCTCTGACCCCACTTATCCGACTTAACCCAAGGGGTCAGAGTGTTCACTCTGACCCCATGCATCCGACTTAAGGGGTCAGAGCCTTGGCTCTGACCCCAGCCATCTATTCCGATTTAGTCGCCCCGCGCTCCAGGCTCAGTTTACGCGCAATACTCGCTACCAGCTCACGGCGCACCTGATCCTTCTTGGCCGTCCTCACCCAGGGCCAGCAGACCAGAACCATTTCGCCGGCACTGACTTCCTGAAGTCCCACCTCCGGCGGCGGATCCTCGAGTACATCCGGGTGTTTCCGCATCTGTGCCAAAAGCGCTTCCTCGGCCTCATCCAGTGAATGGTTTGAGGCGTTCACGTGGAGCTTGATCGAGAGGCGCCGCGTCGGCGTTCCTGTGGCATTCACCACTACGTCTTCCCAGATCTTGCTGTTCGGAATCAGGACCTGTTTGTTTTCTTCAGTGGACAGGTAAGTACCAAAAAGAGAGACTTTCTCGACGGTACCGGATACACCTGCCGCCTCTACTTCGTCTCCAACATCGAATGGGCGCTGCACCATAATCATGAGGCCGCTGGCAAGGTTTCCAAGGGAGTCCTGCAGGGCAAACGCCAGAATAAAGCCGGCTGCGCCCAATAATGCCAGCATGGGCGTAAGGCTGAAGCCGAATGAGGTCAGTCCCCACAACACGCCAATCAGGATCGCAAAGCCCTGAATCCAGGATTTCAGAAAACGCTGCAGCAATACCGAATGTTTTTCGCTGCGACGCAGTACCCCGGTGACCAACCGACTCACTAACCAGCCAATCAGCCAGCAAAAAGCCACCGTGCCGGCCATGAACAAGATATTCCGCAGCAAGCGCTTGCCGCCCTCCTCTGCAGAAAGCCAGGCACGCAATTTGCGCACCACCGTTTGCGGCTCGCTCCAGTCCATATTGATGCCGCGCACCGCGGAAATATAAGTGGCATATTCCTCCGCCACCTGAGGGTCACCGCCCTTCTTGCGAAACTCCTCCAGCACCACCCGCAGCCGATCGAACATTTCCGCACGCGCTTCATGCGCTTTGGCGCTGGCAGCAATCAGCGCCTCTTCTTTTGGGTCCGGCGCCTTGCTTTCACCAGCCTTCGGCATGGTCGCCTGATACTCAATCAACGTGCGCTGCGCCTCGGACACCCGGGTGGCCTCTTGCTGTACCAGCAGGCGCCACGCTTCCAGCTCATTGCCCAGCGAACCAACGGGAAGCGGGTCCAGCATGTAACGCAGGATCTCCAGCTTCACCTGGGGATTGCCCGTGGTCTGTGCTTCTTCCGGCTTTGGGTCAAAGGAGTCGATACCCGCCGCCAGTACCTGTCTCACTGCCTCGGCAATGACTGCCGGATCCGGCTCTTCTGCACCCGGCTCAGGCACTTCCTGCGCAATGAGCAGGGAGGATAGAAACGCAAGCGCCAGGGCGCTGAGGAAAAGCCGGACTGGGTGGCGCATGTATACCCTCTGGATTGATGGGGTCAGAGCGGATAGATGAATGGGGTCAGAGCCGAGGCTCTGACCCCTAGATAAATCTAGCAGTGACTTTTGGGGTCCGACTTAGGGGATCAGAGTGCTCACTCTGACCCCACAAATCGAGCGCAAGCCCTGACCCCAAGCACCCAAACAACATCCCATTTTCGGCACTTAGGCGGCTAAGATGACGATAAAGTTCCGTTTTTCGGATCTTAAAGGGCTAAAATTGCCAACCGCTAATTAGAGTGCTAATTTTGGTACCCAAGCCAATATATTGCCATTAACGACCCCAAAACGGGACTTTAAAATGGAACCTATAGATGCTACCGCACTGGCCGCCGAACTCGGCGAACGCCTCAAACAGGCCCGCCTCAATCGTGACCTGACCCAGGTACAGGTTGCAGAGATGGCTGGCACCACCCGCAAGCAGGTGATCAATGCGGAAAAGGGTAAGGTGCAACTGGAAATCTTCGTCGCAATCATGGCGGCATTGGGCCTGACCACCCAGCTCGATCTCTTCCTACCGAGGCAAACCATCTCCCCTATCGAGCTGGCAAAACATCAGGGTAAAAGCCGGCAACGCGCTTCACGTCGACAACAGAAATCCGACGAGGAGAACCCGGAATGGTGATGGAAGCCCTCAACATTACCTATCAGGGTGAGGCCCTGGGTGCAGTCAGCTTCGATCGCGATACCGGCGTGGGCGCATTCGAATACGATCCGGCTTTCATCAAGCGCGGCATCGAGCTGGCGCCACTCACCATGCCGCTTGCACGCAACATCTATTCATTCCCGGAGCTGAATTTCAGCACCTTCAAGGGCCTGCCGGGACTGGTGGCGGACTCCCTGCCCGACGATTTCGGTAATGCCGTACTCAACGCCTGGGTGGCCGCACAGGGCAAGCAACCGGAAAGTATCAGCCCGCTGCAGAGACTGCAGTACACCGGCACGCGCGGCATGGGCGCACTGGAGTACCATCCGGCAACCAAACTCAAAAGCCTTAATGCCTCGCAGCAGGTAGAGATCTACAGCCTGGTGGGCATCGCCCAGGAAGTGCTGGATAACCGCGCGGACTTCAATGTCTCTCTCAACCAGAACGGGCAGGAAGATCGCGAGGCTATGCTGGCCCTGCTTTCGGTGGGCACCAGTGCCGGCGGTGCGCGCCCCAAGGCCGTGCTGGCTTTCAATGAAGATTTCAGCAAAGTCCGCTCTGGCCAGACCAAAACACCCGAGGGCTTTACCCATTACCTGATGAAGTTCGACGGAGTCAGCGAATACAACAAGAACAAACAGACCTTCGGAGATCCGCTTGGTTACGGTGCCATGGAGTACGTCTATTACCTGATGGCCTGTAATTGCGGTATCGACATGATGCCGAGCCACTTACTCGAGGAAGGCAACCGTCGTCATTTCATTACGCAGCGATTCGACCGACGCGGTAACGACAAGATCCACACCCTGATGCTGAACGGCATTGCACACGTGGATTACAAGGCGCCCGGCAGCTTTTCCTATGCCGAACTGTTCAGCGTTGCACGACGCTTGAAACTATCGGCTAGAGAGGCAGAACAACTGTTCCGGCGCATGGTGTTTAATATCGTGGCGCGTAACCACGACGATCACTCGAAGAATTTTGCTTTCCTGCTGCAAGGCGGAAAATGGACGCTCTCCCCCGCCTACGACCTGGCCTACAGCTATCGCCCCGGCAGTAAATGGGTCAACAGCCACTGGATGACTCTCAACGGCAAGCGCGATGACTTTGTCAGAGAAGATTTCT
The DNA here is from genome assembly GCF_030270605.1 of Biformimicrobium ophioploci. Taxonomy (GTDB): domain Bacteria; phylum Pseudomonadota; class Gammaproteobacteria; order Pseudomonadales; family Cellvibrionaceae; genus Biformimicrobium; species Biformimicrobium ophioploci. The sequence continues at coordinate 242,929 of NZ_BSYJ01000002.1, read as the reverse complement.
ATGCACTGGAAAAGCTGAGTCCGCTTTTCAGCCGCAAAAAAATTGATGGGATTATTGAAGAGGTCACAACGAGCGTTGCACGGTGGCCCGCCCTCGCGGTGGAGCATGGGGTGCCCGCCTCTCTCGCGGAAGAGATAGAAGATAACCTGCGGCTTTTTGGATGCCTGGGGTCAGAGCGAAAGCTCTGACCCCATAAATCGATTTAAAGGGGTCAGAGTGTTCACTCTGACCCCATAAGTCTAGCTATCAAACCACCGCGTTGTGATAAACGTTCTGCACGTCGTCGAGGTCATCCAGCATCGCCATGAACTTGTCGAACATGGGCTTGTCGTCTTCGGAAATCTCGGTCTCGGTCTGCGGCAGCCACTGCATCTCGTCGACCTCAAACTCGATTTCACCCAGACCATCCAGCAGCGCCTGCTTGGCCTTGAAGTATTCATTGTGCGGGGCAAACACGGTGATCTTTCCGTCTTCGCACTCGATGTCGGTGACATCCACGTCCGCCATCATCAGCGCTTCCAGGACCGCTTCCTCGTCATCGCCAGCGAATACGAAGATCGCCAGGTGATCGAACATATGCACCACACTGCCCTGGGCGCCGATTTTGCACTTGGTCTTGGTGAAGGCCAGGCGTACATCACCGAACGTGCGATTCGGGTTGTCGGTAAGACAGTCCACAATCACCATGCAGTTGCCCGGACCAAAACCCTCGTAGCGCGCCGGTTTGAAGTCTTCGCCTGCGCCGCCCTTGGCTTTATCAATCGCCTTTTCAATCACATGCGTCGGTACTTGGTCGCGCTTGGCGCGCTCCATCAGGCTGCGTAACGCCAGGTTGCCGTCCGGGTCGATACCGCCAGATTTGGCGCAAACATAGATTTCACGGCTATAGCGACTGTACAGTCTGGCGTTCGCGTTCGACGTCTTCGCCATTGATTCTTTGCGGTTTTGGAAGGCGCGGCCCATGAGTAACTCTCTGTGATCAATTGGTCAGAATTTTGGGGCGGATTTTACCACTGAATCGGGATAAATGGGGTCAGAGCAATTGATGGGGTCAGAGCGCAAGCTCTGACCCCGAGGGTCTCCGGATTTGAGGGGTCAGAGCCTTGGCTCTGACCCGAGCAGTCTTTTTATGTGGGGTCAGTGTTTTCACTCTGCCCCCTTCAGTTGGCTCTGACCACTCTTGCCAAAATGTAGGTTTACGCGTCAAACATGGGCCTTTTTCATAGTTTCCCTCCGGACCGCTTGTCGCATATTTAAACAATTGACAATATCTGAAGAACTAGAAGAATGAACTGACAACGGAAGTCATGCCATGCCTAAACAGTCCCCAACCACGGCCCCCTGCGGGAGCCAGCGCCCAACCCTGTACTTTCAGCACTATCTGACACTCGCTCTCACACTTGCGCTAACGGCTTGCGGTGGCGGGGGCGGCAGCGGATCCTCAGACAAGACCGCGAATAGCAGCGCGCCGGCCAATTCTGCACCGACGGTTTCGGGGCTGTCATTTTCTCCAGCCACGCCGAAAACCACAGACCAGATCGCGGTAACAGCCACTGTTGCCGACAGTGACGGAGACTCTCTGGATACGCGTTATTCATGGAGCGTCAATGACATCCCTGTTTCCGGTGCAGATACTGACAGCCTCGGACCGGAGTATTTCAAGAAAGGCGATAACGTCACTGTTACGGTCACTGCTTCTGACGGCACCGAACAGACAAGCGCCTCACTTTCCGTAACGATTGCCAACTCTGCGCCGACGATTGCCGAGCTGATATTTTCACCCTCCACACCGAAGACGGCGGACCAGATCACGGTAACGGCAACGGTTGTCGACAGCGACGGAGACGCCCTGGATACGCGCTATTCATGGAGTGTCAATGAATCCCCTGTTCCCGGCGCAGATACTGACAGGCTCGGACCGGAGCATTTCGAGAAAGACGATAACGTCACCGTTACGGTCATCGCATCTGACGGTACTGATGACGCGACAGCTTCACTCTCAGTCACCATAGCTGACACCCCACCCGAAGTTACTGTTTCCGGGGCGCCTGACTCTCTCGCGTTTGGTACCACCGCCAGTTTTTCGGTAGATGTAAACGATCCCGATAATGACCCGTTCGAGTACCGATTCTTGGCTCGACCAAACGGCATGACCATCGATAACCGCGGACTCGTTACATGGCACCCCCGCAGCCCATTGTTCAAAAAGGAAACAGATTTTCACTGGGAGATCGAAGTTACCCAGAATGACTTTTCAATTCCCCTATCCGGCACAATACGTGTAGTGGATGAGCTGCGAAACCCTCCACTCAGCCGAAGCGGCGTTGTTACGCCACGGCAAGAATACCCCGACATGATGATTGCCGGAGATTTTGATGGTGATGGAAGCACTGAAATCCTGGCTAGTGATGGCAAGCAACGCCTTTTCACATTGGCTTTCAACGGTAGTGCTTATGAACAAAACTGGATGCACCCGTTCTCTATTACAAGAGACGTTAATACTATTCTCTCCATCCATGCCGTACGTTATCAGGATGGCTCCCCCAGCAAATTCTTTGTCGGAACCGGGTACTGGACATCCGGATCCGAAGGCGAGCTAATTGCTATCAACGAAAAGACAAGAGAAGTATCTCAACGGACTGAAGTAGATGGAAAGTCTGTCATTGCCATTGATTCTGCCGACCTGGATAACGACGGCGAGATTGAACTGGCAATACTTGTCGAGGAGGATAGTCAAGAACAAGGTCTGCACCTGGCAATTCTCGACTCCAAAACACTTACCACGGAGTGGCGATCGCCGAAATTGGGCTTAGGCCAATCAATCGCAATAGGGCAATTCGACAATGATGCAGACCCAGAGATCGCGCTTTCGGGGGGATACATCTATGAATTCTTCGAAGGGGAATACCGGAACCTTTGGGCTTTCGGAGCTGGATTTGGCAACCAACTAGAGGCTGGCGATCTGGATGGCGATGGGGTGGACGAACTGGTAGCCCTTTCTCCAAGAAACCAACTGCGTATATTGAGTCCTAAAACAAAGAGCCTTCTTATTGCTGACGAAACGCGCTACACCGCTGACTTCATAATCAAGGATCTTGAGCCCGGCTCAGGTGAAGAAATTTTACTGATTTCTGATTGGGATACCACATTTCAGTCTATTTCACTCGTCACTCAACCGGAGCACGCACTGCTCGTCAACTGGAGTGAAGATGCAGCTGGCGGAGAACGCAGCAATCTTCTACTCGACGACCTTGACAGTGATGGAGAGCAAGAAGTTGCCTGGGCTTCAGGATGGGGCGAGAAGTTCTATGTCGCAAGTCTCGCAACCCCTTCAGTATTGGAGTGGGAAACCGCGATGACTACTACCTACGATGGTATCTTTACCGGTGGGGAGCAAATAACCAGAAACGATAATAGCAAGCGACTATTGTTTTTTGCCGAGTCCACAGACCAGCTTGGGCCATTCGGCGCTCATCGCGCATTCCAGCTAGATCCAGCGACGGGGTCAATTTCCTGGAGCAATCCTATTGAGGAAGGCCGCCTTCTGACGGTAAATGCTAAGGTTGCCGATATCGATTTGGACGGAAGCAGTGAATTCTTATATTTCCTCGGAAAATCACTAGGGAGCTATAGCCTCGCGTCAGACTCCATTTCTTGGAAGCCCCCCGCGCTATTAAGCGACGGTAAACTACTTGATCGCGGCTACATAAATGAAGATGACTATATCGACTTTTCTGTGATTACCGAAACCGGTCTGGTTTACACCCTAGATGCCTTAAATCAGACTGTTTTGGATCAATTTGATACGGAAATGTTCCCGCTAGGTTTTTCGGTGCAGGACGTGGACGACACTGCGGGCAAGGAATTTATCGTCGCGTCCCAAAGTGAAATTCGAGTTCTGAGCGGTGAGGCTGGAAACGAAGGAAAATTACTGCGCAGCATGGAAATTGCGAGTCTAGCCACCTCTCCCGCCCAAGTCGGTACGCAACCTGACTTCACAGACATGGACATTGTCGACTTGGCGATCGGAGATATCGACGCGGATGGACGTCAAGAAATATTCGTAGCCGCCGAAATAGTCTTTGACTACTGGATTCTAGCTTTTAATTCAGAACTGGAGCTGCTTTCCTATTATCCGGTCGAAGGCGAGTTAACCACACTGGCGGTTCAAAATTACGGAGACAAAAATCGCAATCTTGTAGTTGCACTTAACGACGATGACATCGGGTACTATGCTGACTCGACCTTGTACACACTCGACCCAATCACAGGCAATGAAGTTACCCGGTCACCAGAACTTCTTGGCACCATCGAAAGAGGCAACCTGTTCTTTGTTGACGTGGCAAATGATGGCTATATCGAATTCAGCTATAGCACGATTCAAGGCATGCACACTACACGCTAAAAGTCTGGCGAAATATAAGGGGTCAGAGCTGACGCTCTGACCCAACCATCTATCCGCCCTGCCACTCATTGTTTTCATGAACAAGATTGTCGATTACTGCGCCAAATTTGGGCATTTGTCTTATTTTTCACCTTGGCTGGTTGTCGTGTATTTACCCAATTGACAACATCCTGTAAGAAAAAAATAAACTGACAGTGGAAGTCAAACCATGCATGAAAGATCACCTGCCTTCGTCCCATATTTGAGCTCGACCCGAAATCTCAACCTCCCACGTTTTTTCATTCTGCCCCTGACTCTCGCACTCGCTGCTTGTGGTGGCGGGGGCGGCAGCGGATCCTCAGACAAGACCGCGAACAGCAACGCCTCATCAAATTCTGCACCGACGGTTTCCGGGCTGTCATTTTCTCCAGCCACGCCGAAAACCACAGACCAGATCGCGGTAACAGCCACTGTTGCCGACAGTGACGGAGACTCTCTGGATACGCGTTATTCATGGAGCGTCAATGACATCCCTGTTTCCGGTGCAGATACTGACAGCCTCGGACCGGAGTATTTCAAGAAAGGCGATAATGTCACTGTTACGGTCACTGCTTCTGATGGCACCGACCAGACAAGCGCCTCACTTTCCGTAACGATTGCCAACTCTGCGCCGACGATTGCCGAGCTGATATTTTCACCCTCCACACCAAAGACGGCAGACCAGATCACGGTAACGGCAACGGTTGCCGACAACGACGGAGACGCCCTGGATACGCGCTATTCATGGAGTGTCAATGAATCCCCTGTTCCCGGCGCAGATACTGACAGGCTCGGACCGGAGCATTTCGAGAAAGACGATAACGTCACCGTTACGGTCATCGCATCTGACGGTACTGATGACGCGACAGCTTCACTTTCAGTCACCATAGCTGACACCCCACCCGAAGTTACTGTTTCCGGGGCGCCTGACTCTCTCGCGTTTGGTACCACCGCCAGTTTTTCGGTAGATGTAAACGATCCCGATAATGACCCGTTCGAGTACCGATTCTTGGCTCGTCCAAACGGCATGACCATCGACAACAGCGGCGTCGTTACCTGGCACCCCCGCAGCCCTCTTTTTCGCCGGGAAACAGGTTTCTCCTGGGCACTGGCGGTTGATCAGGCGGGTGCTTCCGAAGCCGTATCAGGTACCATCCGTGTAGTTGATCAACAACGCAGGCCCCCAATTAGCCGAACAGGGGTAGTTACGCCCACGCAAGATCACCCCGACATGATGATAGCCGGGGACTTCAATCTTGATGGCGAAAACGAGATTCTTGCTAGCGATGGCAAACAACGCCTGTATACGCTTGTCTACAACGGCACTGACTATGAACAATCCTGGCTGTATCCTTTCGGCCTCACACAAAATGGAGACTGGATTCTCTCGCTCCACACAGCATCCAACAGTGATAACACCCAGGTCGACTTCATTATCGGTACCGGCCGATACAGAGACACCTCCAAGGGCGAGTTGATCGTTATTGATGCGGAGACCCGGGAAATCTCCAGACGCGTCGTAATGGATGGCAAAGCGGTCGACGCAATAGGGTCCGGCGACTTCGACGGCGATGGTAAAATTGAATTTGCCGCACTTGTCTACGGGCATAATGCATTTGACGAGAAACATCTCGCCATCCTCGATGCCACTACACTTGAAACGGAATGGCGCTCCCCGAGCCTGAAGCTCGGCAATTCACTAGCAATCGGGCAATTCGACAACGATCCTTCACCGGAGATCGCATTGAGTGGCGGCTATCTCTATGGCTATGCAGATGGTGAATACAGGAACCTGTGGGCCTACGGAGCGGGGTTCGGAGAGCTATTAGAAGCCGGTGACCTGGACGCCGATGGTGTAGACGAACTGGTCGCGGTCAATGACTACCGCCTGCGAGTATTCAGCCCGACCGAAAAGAGCCTTATCGTAGCGGACGATGTGCTTTACATTGACGACTTTACCATCGAAGACCTGGACACGGGTGCCGGCAAAGAAATCCTCGCACTTTCGGACTGGGACATGAGCTTAAAGTCCATTTCACTCTCAACAGACTTAGGCAGTGAACTCATTGTCAACTGGAGCGAGTTTGCCACCGGACGGGAGCGCGCCAATCCTCTATTTGCGGACATCGACAACGATGGAGAGGTTGAGATTGCCTGGTCGGCAGGCTGGGGCGAGAAGTTTTATGTGGTGAGCTTTGCTGACCCAGCGATGCAAGAATGGGAAACCCCATTAGCGATCAAGGAAAACGCCACATTCTCGGGTGGCGAACAGGTTATTACCGGGGATGGCACGAAAAGGTTGCTTTTCTTTACCGAAGCCACGGATCAACTCAGCCCCTTAGGCCCCTACAGAGGCGTGCAATTAGACCCCAACACGGGGGCAATTTCCTGGAATGGCACACTCGATGAGGGGCGCGGGATACAAATTGGCACCAGAGTCGCAGACATCGATCAGGACGGATTCAGTGAGTTCTTCTATTTCCTTGGGGAAACCATTGGTAGCTATAGCCTGGTTACAGACTCGATTATCTGGCCGGCACCGGCTTTACCAAGCAACGGTGCAGCCATGGCCCACGGGTTTATAAATGACGACACCTATCTGGACTTTGCCGTCATTTCTGAGTCTGGCCAGCTATATGCCTTCGATGCGTTTAACCAAACTATCCTCGGTGGTTTTGATACAGAAGTGTTCCCGATGGGCTTTTCGATCCAGGACGTGGAAGACAATGAGGGCCTCGAATACATCGTCGCCTCCCGGCTTGATATCCGCACCCTCAGCCAGGGAGACACGGGTGCAGAGGTACTACGCAGCGTGGTAATCGCAGACCTTGCCGACTCTCCGGATGTCGGCGATGAAGCGCAGTATTTCCCGGGCATGCTCATCCTGGATATGGTTGTTGACGATGTGGATGGTGATGGAAGCCTCGAAATAGCCGTTGCGACAGAAGCGGCCATCGGCTATTGGATTCTTGTATTCAACGAAGACCTTGAGATGATCTCCCACTACGAAGCACCGGGAGAAGTTTCCGCGCTTGCTGTAGAAGGTTACGGGAGCCACAACAAAAACCTGGTAGTAGCAACGCGCTCAGAGGACCTCCGCTACCATACTCACTCTACGCTATACACCCTAGACCCAATAACAGGAAAGGAAATCTCTCGCTCTCCGGAAGTTCTTGGCATCATAGCAAAGGGCGGGCTCTCCTTTATTGATGTAGAAGATGACGGCTACACCGAGCTGAGCTACAGCACCTCTCAGGGTATGCATAGCACCCGCTAGCGGGCGATGTAAGGGGTCAGAGCGGGACATATGGGGTCAGAGCTAGCGCTCTGACCCCGTCAGTTCAATCGCGGACTGAACGGCAGCGTTATACGGCCCCGCCTTCTTCGCCTGCGCAACCATATGCTCCAGCTCAGCATCCCGCTCACCGAGCGTCACCTTGAGGCGAATCGCATCCGCCCTGGTTTCCGGCCACATTGGGCGTAGCGCGATGGCCTGCTTGTAGATTTTCAGCGCTTCACGATTATCCGCTTCCGCACCGAAGGGGTTGTCGATGGCACGCCACTCGTGCAGGCGTCCCTGCAGGGTGAGCTGGTAGGGGTTATCCGGATGCAGACGGTTGGCGCGTTCGATGGCTTGCATCGCATCGCGCAGGTCGCGGGGGGGAGCGTACTTCGCCTAGGGTTTGCCAGGCCTTCATGTGGTTCTCTACCCGCAGCACCTGCAGGTGGGCGAGGCCCATTTTGCCAGCCCACGTGGAGAGTTTGAACTAGTCCACAAAAATGCACCGACATGCGCACAAAAATGCACTGCCTATTACTAAGGAACCAACTGAGGAGACGTTAATTACACAACGCTACGCAACCATACGTTATTAATGGCGCGATAGTCCATTTTAATAGGCGGGAAGCCAAATATTCAAAAACCAATATTGATAGACTGGCCTGCGAAGCAGCTCCAAAGCCTCTCGATACGGAGCAACTGCATCCCCAGACTTTCAATCGCGCGAATACATATCCTCGAAGCGCACAATATCGTCTTCGCCTAAGTAAGAGCCAGACTGCACTTCAATCATCTCCAGAGGCACCTTGCCCGGGTTCTTGAGACGGTGCACCTCACCCAGCGGGATATAGGTAGACTGGTTTTCCGTCACCATGTATTCCTTTTCACCACAGGTGACCATGGCGGTACCGGATACCACAATCCAGTGCTCCGCACGGTGATGGTGCATCTGCAGGCTCAGCTGCGCACCGGGATTGACCACAATACGCTTGACCTGGAAGCGCTCGCCCATATCGATGGAGTCATAAGAACCCCAGGGGCGATACACCTGGCGGTGATTGACCGCTTCCGGACGCTCATCGTGCTTGAGCTGCTCCACGATTTTCTTGACGTCCTGCACCCGCTCTTTCTTCGCCACCAGAATGGCATCCGGGGTATCCACCACCACCATGTCATCAAGGCCAACGGTGGCCACCAGCTTGCTGCCGGCATGCACATAGGTATTGGTGGTATCGTGTGCGATCACGTCGCCTTCCAGGCGGTTGCCGTCCTCACACTGCTCGGAGACTTCCCACAGTGCAGACCAAGAGCCCACGTCGCTCCAGCCGCAATCCATGGGTACCACCACCGCATCCCGGGTTTTTTCCATCACGGCGTAGTCGATGGAATCGTCCGGGCAAGCCAGGAACGCATCTTTTTGTGGACGGATGAAATCTGCATCCACGGTGGCACCACCCATGGCCTGCTCACAGGCTGCGTAGATATCGGGGCGAAACGACTTCAGCTCATCCAAGTAGCGGCTGGCCTTGATCAGGAACATACCGCTGTTCCAGTACCATTCAGGGTGTGCGCTGGGCGCACCGCTGAGGGATCCTCCGCCAGTACGCAAATACTCCTCTGCCAGCTCCTGATTCGGCTTTTCGACAAACTCTGCAATTGCATAGGCCACACCACCAAACTCATCATCATAAGAGCGGCGGATATAACCGTAGCCGGTTTCCGGGCCAGCCGGCACAATGCCGAAGGTTACCAATTTGCCGTCGGAAGCAAGCGGCGCGGCAGCTCCAACTGCTTTTTGAAACGCTTTCACATCGTTGATCACGTGGTCCGCCGCCAAGATCAGCAGCAGGTCCTGCCCGTCTACTCCCTGAGCTGCAGCGCTCACTGCATGCATCGCAGCCAGTGCCACTGCCGGCGCGGTATTACGGCCAGCCGGCTCCAGCAGGATTCCACCAGAAGCAAAGCCGCCCAGGCGCAGCTGCTCCGCCACGGTAAAGCGGTGGTCTTCACCACAAATCAGCAGCGGTGCGGCATGCTCAATGCCCGCCAGACGCGCGCAGGTTTCCTGCAGCATGGATTGCTCTCCTGCAAGGGGGAGGAACTGTTTCGGGTGCAACTGGCGGGACAGTGGCCACAGGCGCGAGCCGGATCCGCCGGCCATTATTACGGGTTGAAGCATCTGGGAATTACCCACTAAGATTAATTAGAGGTTTACCAAACAAAAGAAGCCATCATAGGCGACGCAACAAAAAAAGCGGAAGCATGGACCGTTAGTGAAGCATACAGCTAGAATTATCGGGCCTTAAAAAAACAAAGCCCTACCCACCGTCAAAAGTATTCCACAAATATGTATCCCGCCTACGACGGACTGAATCATGACGCAATTACGCTAGCTCTGTTTCAGCCAGTTTAGAACCGGCAAGTACCTTTTGCAGATCTGCACCGATTTCTTTATGGTTCAGTGCATACGCCAGTTGCGCCTTCATATAACCCAGCTTATTCCCGCAGTCATGGCTGTGGCCAACAATGCGGTAGGCTTCCACAATCTGCGACTTGAGCAGCGCATCGATGGCATCGGTCAGCTGAATCTCGCCACCGGCACCCGGCTGGGTCTGCTCCAGCAGGTTCCAGATCTGCGCCGGCAGTACGTAGCGGCCCACTACCGCCATATTAGAAGGGGCGGCGTCCACTTCCGGCTTTTCCACCATGCCGTCGATCTTGGCTACGTCGCCCACTTGCAGGTCTGCGCCCAGGCAGTCCACCACGCCGTATTTGCTGACATCGGCCCACTTCACGGCTTCCACCATGATCTGGGAGCGCTGCGTACCTTCGAAGTTGCGCACCATGGCCGCCAGGTTGTTAGCCTGCGGATTGGAAGCGTATTGGTCGATGAGGACATCCGGCAGCAAAACTGCAAAGGGGTTATCTCCCACAATCGGGCGCGCACAGCTGATAGCGTGGCCCAGGCCCTTGGCCTCGGCTTGGCGTACGGAGATCACGGTCACATCCTTGGGTACAATGCCGCGCACCTCATCCAGCAGCTGGCGCTTCTGGCGCTTGTCCAGCTGGGACTCCAGCTCATAGGAGGTGTCGAAGTGGTTTTCAATGGCGTTCTTACTGGCGTGGGTCACCAGTACGATTTCCTTGATGCCGGCCGCGACCGCTTCATTGACCACGTACTGGATCAACGGCTTGTCTACGATGGGCAGCATTTCCTTGGGGATGGCCTTGGTGGCGGGGAGCATGCGGGTACCCAGGCCCGCGACCGGGATAACGGCTTTCTTTACCTTGTTCATCTTATTAGTTCCTTATTGGAGCTTTTTTCGTCTCTGGAGTAACACTGCAAGCGACAGGCCAACCCTAAACACAAACACCGCGATGTTGGCGCACCCCTTAGTGCCAAAGTCGCGGCGTCAATCTGACTGTTTTGTGCGCACATGGATCAAGTTTTGAACGACCACCCGCTCCATGTGACTGGCATCACAATTTATGGAAAAGCGGGCGCCCGTGCAACTGCAATTTCGCTGCATGTTAGCGACCACTTAGGCGCCAGCGCCGATTGTTTCGTATGTATGTAATCCAGTGTAATTCCGTGGCAGGAAAATGACGTGAAACGTGCCGCGGCTTTGCGGGGCAGTGGTGCCGACCACAGTAGCATTCTGGCTAAGCGTCAACACGGACGTTACCTTCACAAGCCTACCCATTGACCCGGGCCATGCTCGCGCGAGCGTATCTGGGAGATCAGTTATCGCGCCCTTCCTGAATCTGACATTGACACTGTTGGGTTCGACCCAGCGCGTGAAAACGCTTGCCCTCGCCATTGTGATCGCCGGTACTTTCCAGGCGTTTTACGGGGTGCCGCAGGCGCTGTCTGGCTCCGACACGAGCTGGATACTGGGCATGCCGAATTCGCGCATCGCCACCGGCGGTTTTGTGTACAAGAACCACTTTGGTAATTTCCTGGCGCCATGCCTGTGCATTGGCATCGGCCTGCTGATTGCGAGCCTGACGATTGTGGGTGTGCTGGGCCTGCTGGGCCTGCTGATCATGCGGCACAAGAGCCGCAGCCTGACGGTGTTGCTGGCGAGCCTGCTGGTGATTGACCTGATGATTGTGAGCAGCTGTTTTGGGCTGGAGAAGGTGAAGACCCAGCTGGAGGAAACCGCCCTCACCCAGGAAACCCGCGATGAAGTGGTGCAATACGGCCAGGAGCTGATCAGGCAGCACCCGCTGGCCGGTACCGGTAATGGCACTTTCTATTCTTCTTATCAGAGCGTGAATGGCCCGGATGTAACTGGCTATTACGACTTTGCCCACAATGACTACCTGCAGTTTGCCCTTGAGTTCGGTCTGCCCATGACGCTGTTACTTGGTGTGCTGGTGCTGTGGAGCCTCTGGCATGCACTGGTGGCGCTGCGCACGCGGCGCAACAGTTTGTTGCAGGGCATGGGGTTTGCGGCGGCGATGGCGATATTGGCCGAGCTGATTATGCTGCTGACGGATTTTCACCTGCAGGCGCCGGCGACGACGGTGTAATTTATGTTGTGCTTGGGGTTGGCTTGGGTAGTTAGATTTATGGGGTCAGAACCAAAGTTCTGACCCCATAAATAGAATCGGTGACAGATTGGATCAGAGCGAAAGCTCTACCCCCTGAGCCCCCCCTATAGCAAATGTTATTTCGCCGTACAAAAAATGTGCGGCAGCGCACGATCACTGGCATCGACAGAACCTAAGATATTTCCCTCTACCCAAGGAGGGAACTTGCCGTGCTCAAGAAAACCATTGCTCTCATATTCTTAGTTGCTTTTAGCGCTACGACTTACGCTCAGGCCGATAAAGCCCCACCAAACCTGAAAGAAGAAGCCGCCAAGCAGCGCCCACTTCTCAAAGGGCACACCTCTGAATCACAGCAAAGACTCAAGGAACTCGTCGCTGAAAAAGCAAAAAAAGCCAAGCAAGAGCGGAGTGAAAAGGAAGAGGATCTCAGCAAGCAGGAGGGGGATGATAGTTCCCAGGAAGAGTGACCTGATCGGAATAAGTGCGGTCAGAGCCAACGCTCTGACCGCACCTTGACTTTCCAGCCAGAAACCCGCCAAATCTCCCGCTAACGAATGAAAAGGGTCAGAGCCAGTGCTCAGAACCCAGACATAGGATTAATGGGGTCAGAACCAAAGTTCTGACCCCTCGTATAAATAAAAAAAAGGGGTCAGAGCTGACGCTCTGACCCCATAAATCATTTTGGGGAGAGTTTCATGATCGACGCAACCGTACTTGTCTTTCTACTGTTTGCCGCCGTCATCATTTACATGGGCATCAAGTCCGTGAATCAGGGTTTTAACTGGACGGTGGAGCGCTTCGGCAAGTACACCCGCACCCTGCAGCCGGGCCTGCACTTTATCGTGCCGTTTATCGACCAGATCGGCCGCAAGCAGAACATGATGGAGCAGGTGCTGGATATCCAGCCGCAGGAAGTGATCAGTTCCGATAACGCCATGGTGACCACCGATGCGGTGTGCTTCTTCCAGGTGCTGGACCCGGTGCGCGCTTCCTATGAAGTAAACGACCTGCCGCGCGCAATGCAGAACCTGGTGATGACCAATATCCGTGCGGTGCTGGGTTCCATGGCGCTGGATGAGATGCTGTCCAACCGCGACCGCATCAACGGCGAACTGCTGAAGAAGGTGGACGAAGCCACTAACCCGTGGGGCGTGAAGGTAACCCGCGTGGAGATCCGTGATATCGCCCCGCCGCAGGATCTGGTGGACGCCATGGCACGTCAGATGAAGGCCGAGCGCGACAAGCGTGCGACCATCCTCGCGGCCGAGGGCCAGCGCCAGTCTGACATTCAGGTGGCCGAAGGTGAGAAGCAGGCAGAGATCCTGCGGGCCGAGGGTCAGCGTCAGGCCGCGTTCCTGGAAGCGGAAGCGCGTGAGCGGGAAGCGCTGGCAGAAGCGAAGGCGACGGCGGTGGTCTCCAAAGCGATTGCCGAAGGTGATCCGCAGGCGATCAATTACTTTGTTGCGCAGAAGTACGTTGGCGCACTGGAAGGTATTGCCTCTGCGGACAACAGCAAGGTGATCCTGATGCCGCTGGAAGCAAGCAATGTGATCGGCTCCATCGAGGGCATCCGCGAGCTCACCCAGGCCGCACACAAGGCCGTTAAGAGCTAAGGGAGCTGAGCATGGACTTTGTCACCAACCTGACCCCATGGCACTGGCTGAGCCTGGCGGTGCTGTTCCTGATTGCGGAGATGCTGGGCTTTTCCGGTTTTCTGATTGGCGCGGCGGCGGCGGCGTTTGTGACCGGCCTTGCCGGTGCACTGATGGACCTCAGCTGGCAGGCACAGGTGAGTACTTTTGCCTCGCTCTCCATTGTGTTTACCATCGCCTACTTCCGCTTCTTCCGCGAGTTCACCTTCCGCCAGGAAGACCACCACGGCCTGCACGATCGCGTGTCGCAGCAGGTGGGCAAGCGCGGCAAGGTCGTGCTGGCCAACGCCGGCCTTGTAGTACAGATCGGCGATACCTTCTGGCCCATCGCCAACCAGGCAGATGGCTGGCAGGAAGGGGATGATGTGCTGGTTGAGGGGCGTGAGGCGGAGCGGCTTAAGATCCGGAAGGTTTGAGGATTAATGGGGTCAGAGCCGAGGCTCTGACCCCGGGCATTTGACCTAAGGGGTCAGAGCCAAGGCTCTGACCCCATCAGGCCCAGCCCAGCTGCTCCAGGGTGATGCCGTCGTTCCAGACTTTCGTCATGTGACGAATCTTGTCGCCATCAAACTTCATCACGTAGACATATTCCGCTTCAGCACTCTTGCCGGTGGGTGCAACCGGGCCACCTTCGCCGGTGTGCGTACCACGGAAAGTTGCGAATGCCGTTACAGACTTGCTGTCGTCGTCTGCTGCGAATGAGTGCAGCTCGTAGTTTCCATCGACCAGCAGAGTCAACAAGCCCTTCATCCACTCGGTATAATCCTTCAGCGTTTCAATTCCGCCGAGCGCGCCAGACTGCGCGGAAAACGTTGCATCCGGGTGACAGTCTGACTGGCATTGATCCCAGCCCTTACCGGTTTCACATGCCTCGAAAAAGCGCTTCGCAATATCTTTGATCGCGGTCATAAACTCTCCTTATCGTTTATCTTTGCATTCGCATGCAAATTAATACACAAGAAGATTTTGGCGTCAACCAGGATGCTGGGGTCAGAGCTTTGGCTCTGACCCCATTAATCCAATAGCTCTGACCCCGGAGATCCTAACTGAAGGGGTCAGAGCCGAGACTCTGACCCCGGAGATACTAACTTAAGGGGTCAGAGCTGACGCTCTGACCCCTTCCATCGATCGCTTAAGTACCGAGTCATGCACCCGTACATTCAGGTACTTGTCCCCACTCTCTGAGACATAGCGCGGGCGCTTATAACGCCCCTCATCGCCCTGCGTCAACGCGTAAACCCCACCCAGAAACTCTTCATACGAATCCGTGACGGGTGCGAGGTAGGCGTCTTCCGCCGGCTCGCACAGGTTCAGCTTCAGCCCTGCGGCCACCGCCTTATCCTGCATCCAGCGCAGTGCGATATCTGCAAGCGGGTCATCGGGATAACCACCACCCACATTGGCGTGCGCGCCGCTGAACCAGCACTGCTCTACCTGCTGGCCCGTCGTGGCTTCACCTGTCCAGAGACATGCCTTGTACGCCTCTCTGTGTTCATCCAACGCCACTGCATGGTAGGCATGCTTTACCCGATGCCAGAGACTGGTGTCGTGCCATGAAAACAAACCGTGCTCAGACAGCGCCGGCATCCCGGGAATACCCAGCGCGCCGACGGTGTCCCACACACCCAGAAAGTGAATATCGATTTCACTACTGTGCTTTTCACGAAACGCCTTTAGCTTAGGCTCCGCGACCTGGTCCGTGTATTGCTCGGAGACGCGCTCGAGGAGTTTGTCAGTGACGATATCCAGCAGGCCGCACTTGCGGATCATGCCCACCAGGCTGCGCGCCGCATAGGCACCGCGGCTGAAGCCAAACACCCAAACTTCATCGCCCGCACGATAGTTGTTCGCCAGCCATTCGTAGGCCTGCAATATATTGCCGGTGGTACCGTAGCCGCTGACGCCGCCGACAAACTTGCGCAGCACGCCCCACTCGGTGCCCACGCCCGGATCGTAATAGGTCTTTTGCTCAATAGAACCGTCCCAATCGTGCACCGAGCGCGCAAAGCGGTAGACGTTGGTCTGGTCCGCGGAGTCGTTCCAGGTGCCATCCAGGAAGATCATCAAGCGCCGGACTAGTGGGGTCAGGGTCATTGGGTTTTTATTATCCATTATTGATTGATGGGATTTATGGGGTCAGAGCCAGTGCTCTGACCCCCGTAGTTTTGATTTAAGGGGTCAGAGCCAATCGACTGGTGGGGTCAGAGCTAGCGCTCTGACCCCCGTAGTTTTGATTTAAGGGGTCAGAGCCAAAGCTCTGACCCCATTCGTCCATTTATCTAGATTCCGGAAATCGCGAAATCCAGTGCGCCCAATATCTCGCTGCGCAGGTGAGAAAGAGAGCCAATCGGTGCATTCAACTTGGCGCTCTCCATGGAGGCAATTTGCGGAATCAGAATAAACAGCGACTCGTTTTCATATTCAATCGCTGGCGTCAGCTTGCCCAGCCCTTCTCCGCGAAAATATTCCGCACGGCCAAGCGGAATCACAATCCTGGTGGCGATATCTGACAGGTAGTCGTGCTGGATGTCGACGAGCAACGGATACATCTGCCGCGTCCTGCTGCTCGGGTTCCGATAGACATCAAACTGCGCCATCAGAAGCTCCGGAACTCATCACCAAAACAGCCATTCTCTTCGACAAAATCGTTATACGCCTCGATACCCGCCTTGTGTTCCTGCTTCCACTTCTCGGCCTCAATTTTGGCCAATTCATCCACAAGGGCCTTCTCGAGCGTGGCGGAGAGGTTTATATGCTGGGAGCGAGCCTTTACCAGTAAGTCGCTGTTAATGCTCAAATTGGTCGCCTTTTTGGGGGCATTTGTATCGAAAAGCTGTTGCATGATGGGCTCCGTGGAATGCGCATTCATATGCGCATTAGTATGGTAGGCCCGATTTTCGGGGGGATCAATGGGGTCAGAGCTTTGAGATTAATGGGGTCAGAGCCAAAGCTCTGACCCCGGGAATCTGATTTATGGGGACAAAGCTAGCGCTCTGACCCCACTAGTCCGGCCGCTCTGACCCCGGCACGCGCCAGAAAATGCTCATCGCCCAGCGCCCCGCCCTTGTTGCACGCCTCGCGGATCGTGGCCAGTTCATGCGCCGGCATCCGCCCGATAAACAACGCGCGGTAGGCACCTTGCCGGTCTTCTCCGGCCTTACCCAATCGCAGGTACTCAAGATGCGGGGTCAGCATCCGGATCGGCTTGCCCAGCGCGTTGCCTTGATAACTTGACCACGGATAATTGGCTGCGTTGCTGACAATGCCAGCCCGCACCGGATTCATTTCGATATAGCGATAGACCTTCAGCAGGTAATTTTCAGAATCCACCAGTGCGGATTTATACCGACCTTCCCAAAGTGTGCCAGTGCGGTTATGGCTGTAATTGAAATGCTGGACGTATCGACGCCCCAGGTCCTGCATCATGCGGCTCACGCTTTTCTCGCCTTCCGGCGTCACCAGCAGGTGGACGTGATTGGTCATCAGCACGAATGCATGAATGGCGACGTGATGCTTCGCGGCCGCATCTTTCAGAAATGACAGATAGGCCCTGAAGTCTGTCGCGTTGTGAAGACAGGCTTGCCGGTTGTTGCCACGCTGGATGACATGCTGCGCACAGCCCGGTAGGTAAAGCCTCGGCGTCCTTGCCATGGGCGTTTCCTCCTTGAAAGCAGAATAGGTGCCTCACGAAATCAACGGGTTTGATCCCGTTGATTTCGCGGGGAGCGCAAGAAATCCTTTTCTTGACGATTCACAGCAAATCCGTTTGCCGTTGAGCTCTCCCTGTGAGGCGGGCGCATCCTAGCAACGTCGATGGCGCCAGCACAATAAGATAGGAACGATTGAAACTATCGTTTGGGTGTTTTTTGCAGAAAGTGGCGCGTGATTGATTGCATATTTACAGGCAATTGGGAGATTAGTTTTTTAAATGAAATTTGTGGGGTCAGAGCTTTGGAGATTGTTGGGGTCAGAACTTAGGTTCTGACCCCATAAATTGACTTGAGGGGTCAGAGCTTTCGCTCTGACCCCGAATATCGGAGAAAGGCTCTGACCCCATAAATTGACTTAAGGGGTCAGAGCTTTCGCTCTGACCCCAAATATCGGAGAAAGGCTCTGACCCCACAAATTCGACCATGTAAGAAATAGTTTACATGTTAATTGGAGCATGCTTTTATATGTCGGGTATTTTTTACATTGGTACATCGGAGGTGGATCTTGCTGACAACTCTCTGGCGGGAAATCGCGACAAGGGAAAAGAATATCTGGGCAGAGTTGCTGGTAACGCTTCTGGCGGCGGCTTACTACGTGGAGCTGCTCGCAGCTGCACCGGTTTCCGGGCCGGAGGACCTGGCCACGTATATTCGCGGTTTGATTGGCCTGGTGGTAATGATCGTGATTGTGGCATCGGTGCTGGCCACCGTGATTGCCCTGACCAGTGAAGCGGAACTCAGGGACGAACGCGACTACCGGATCGACGCCATCGCCAACCGGGTGGCCTACTACCTGCTGATCGCCTGCATCATCGGTGTCTGTGTCCTGCTGTTCAGCAATGCTACGCCTGTGGCCGCCCTGCTTGGCAAGGCCGATGGCATGGTCGCGGGCACCACAGTCGCCAATGTCCTGATTCTCGCTCTGCTTATTGCCAGTGTGGCGCGGGCGCTTGTGCAGTTGTATCTGTATCGACGGGGTATTGGCGCGTGGTAAAGGGCAGTATTCACAACCGAGTGCGGGAGCTTCGCGCACAGGCAGGAGAGATGACTCAGGCGGAACTGGCGAGCGCGGTTTCTGTTACGCGGCAGACGATTTCTGCGCTGGAAGCCAACCGGTACTCGCCCAGCCTGGACCTGGCTTTTCGGATTGCGCTGGTGTTTCAGGTGCCGATTGGCGAGGTTTTTTTCTATGAGCTGGGGTGATTTATGGGGTCAGAGCTCGATAACTCATGGGGTCAGAACTTAGGTTCTGACCCCATAAACTTTTCCAGGCGCTCATGCGTGGGCGGATGGGTTGAGAAGTATTTACTCAAGCCACTGTCACAGCTTTCCGGGTCAACCTCATTGCCGTTCTCCGCATTACCGAGCTTGCGGCTCGACTTGCCAGCGACCCTGACACAGCTGTCACCGGCAATGCGATTCATCATTTCGACAAAGTGCTGTGGATTCATCGCATTGGCCTGCATCCAGTCGAGTGCGAACTGGTCCGCCTCTTCCTCGAAGCCGCGCGAGTAATGCATTTCCGTCAGAACAATCGGCAGGCCGAGGAAGATTTCCGCCGTACCGGACGCATCGCCCAGCATCAGGGTATAGGCCGTCACCAGCATGGAATCCTGGATCACCGAACGCATGCTGTGCCGGTGTGCAACGTGGCCGATTTCATGGGCCAGTACCGCCACCAGCTCCTCATCGGTTTCTGCTGCTTCCACGATCTGGTCGGTAAAGACCAGAGTGCCGTCCGGCAGCGCAAATGCATTGGCGCCCATGGCCTGACCATCGCGGAACAGTACACGCAACTGCATGTCCGGGAACTGTTGCAGCACCGGCGTAAAGCGCGCGTGCAATGTCTGCTGGCGTGCGTCGCTCAACTTGGTCGGGCCGACAAAGCGGGAATCCAGCAGCTTCATGGTGGCTTCGGCCGTGGTATCCATGGCGGACTGCGGCAACTTATGGGCGAGGAACTCGGCACTGGCCGGCACCCCGTCACGCACACCGAAAAACGCGAGCACGATGGTAATCAATACACTCGTAGCCACTGCCAACCAATGCGACTCCAGGAAGTGCACCAGGCCGCGCGTCTTCGACGGCGCCAGTGCATGCAGCATGGCATCCAGCGCGTCGTTGTCGGTAACGGTCATGATTTCCCCATCGGGGAAGGTCAGGTGCCGCGGCGTACTGCCGAGGCGCGAAGAAATTTGCACCTCGTCCAGTGGTGCCGCTGCCAGCCGTTCGGCCTGCACACCACCTTCCGCTGCGTAGACTTCCAGCCGTGCAGATGGGGTGGCGCGCAGCTCCGCTGCGCACCCGCGGGAAATCTTGCCGTCCTTGAAAGTACCCGCTATTGCCTGCATTAGATCGCGATCTCCAGGTCCATGACGTCGCCCATCTCCTGACCGAACGCCGCCACTTTCTCTTTCTCTTCTGCGATAAAGGTATCCAGCTCACCGTGCTGGACAAACAGCAGGTGCTCCGCCTTGTAGCGCGCCGTGCGGACCTTGGCCCAGGGATAAAACAGGCCCAGGGTCAGCACGATCAAAACAGTATTGACCAGCAGCAGTTTGAAGTAGGAGAAAAACTCCCAGCGGGAGATAAAGCCGTGCTTGCGCAGCAATACGTTGTTCTGTGCAAGGTTGGCGTTGTAGACCGCTGCATAGGCGAAGTACGCGAAGTAAGCGACGAGCGAGAGCAGGTAGATGCCTATACCGAGTGATGCCAGGCCGCCGGCCGCCGCATCCTGGTTGGCATCCGCTGCACCAACGATCATCGCACCAACGGCGCCGAGTACGGCAGAAATGGCTAGGAACGCCAGAATGCCCAGAACAAATAAACCAATCAGGATCAGTGCCAGCTTGTAGTAGTCACCGGCGGTCGCCTCGAACTTCATGCGGCTGCGGCCATAACCATGGCCGCCGAACTTGAATGCCTGCTGCTTGTAGAAGGCAAACGGGTACAACAGCCCGAAAGTCAGAATACCCAGGATCGGCCAACCGATGAATGCGCCAATGGCGCTGCCGTAGCTGCCCTGGAAAGAAAAAGGCACACCGCGATAGTTGGAATAGTGTGCATTGAACTGCAATGACTTGACGGCAATCCAGGGGAACAGGAAGAAGAACGCGATACCCATTACGATCTGCACGATCGGGTTGAACGCACCCCAGATCAGCAGCGGGATCACGATGGCCGCGGCAATCAGGCGACCCTTCAGTATCTGCAGTGGCTGCGCGGTGTACTCAAACGTCTCACCCATCAGGTGGGTGTTGCCGTAGAAGTAGCGCTTGTTGCGTACCTTGGCCCAGGCACTGTAAATGCCGAGCGTGAGCACGGTCAGTACGATATTGACGATCCAGATACGGAAATATTCGGCACCATCGCCGGTGAATTTGAAACCGTGGGCATTGCGCTGCGGTTTTGAATCGGATTGCGTTTCGGCATCCGGGGTTACGGCGTGGTCTTGCACGGGAACTCCTTGTTTTTATGATATATGGGGTCAGAGCTAACGCTCTGACCCCAGCAATTTGACCCGAAGGGGTCAGAGCTAACGCTCTGACCCCAATAATCTTGACTCGACTTTCGGGGTCAGAGCTTGCGCTCTGACCCCATACGTCTTGGCTCTGACCCCAGCAATCCCAAGGTCACCCTTTCCCAGCCGGCAAGATCCTTCCTGCTCTCGATACTGCCGAAGCCATATTCGGAAAACACCTGCCGCACGGCTTCGGCCTGCTGCCAGCCATGCTCGACCATCAGCCAACCGCCGGGAACGAGATGCGCCTGCGCTCCCTCGGCAATCTTGCGGATATCCGCCAGGCCCTCGTCGTCCGCCACCAGCGCGGACGACGGTTCAAAGCGTACATCGCCCTGTTCCAGGTGCGGGTCATCACCGGCGATGTAGGGTGGATTGGAGACTATTAAATCATATTTCTGACCGGCGAGTTGCTCGTACCAGTCACTCACCAGCACACGGGCATTGCCGATGCCGTGCTCCGCGCGATTGCGCTCTGCCAGCTGCACTGCCGCTTCCACCCGGTCCACCGCAGTAACCTGCCACCCGGGCATTTCACTGGCGATGGCGAGCGCGATGGCACCGGTACCGGTGCCGAGGTCCAGCACCTGCGCGCGTTCGGGCAGCGGCAGTTCCAGTGCAATTTCCACCATCAGTTCGGTATCCGGGCGCGGGATCAGGGTGTTGGGGTCGACGTGTAAATTGAGGGTCCAGAATTCGCGTCTGCCGGTGAGGTGCGCCACCGGTTCGCCGGCCTTGCGCCGTTCCAGCAGCTGCGCAAACTGCGCGGCCTGTTCATCGGTAAGTATTTTTTCCGGCCAGGTGTAGAGCCAGGTGCGGTCCTTGCCCAGCACAAAGGCGAGCAGCAGCTCGGTGTCCAGCCGCGCACTGTCACTGTCCTGCAGTTCCGATGCGCGCTGGAGTGCTGCCTTTACCGTGGTCACTGGAGGGCCTTAACTGCCGGCCATGCCCAGCGCGGCGAGCTGGTCGGTCTGGTGCTCGGTCAGCAGTGGCTGGATCACTTCGTTCAGTGCGCCCTGCATGACCTCGTCGAGCTTGTACAGGGTGAGGCCGATGCGGTGGTCGGTCACGCGGCCCTGCGGGTAGTTGTAGGTGCGAATGCGCTCGGAACGGTCGCCACTGCCCACCAGGTTGCGGCGCGAATCGGAAATTTCCTGCGCGGCGGCGGACTCCTGCTCGAACTTGAGCTTGGTGGCGAGGCGGGCCATGGCCTTGGCCTTGTTCTTGTGCTGCGAGCGTTCGTCCTGGCACTCCACCACAATGCCGGTGGGCAGGTGGGTAATGCGGATCGCGGAGTCGGTCTTGTTGACGTGCTGACCACCGGCGCCGGACGCGCGGAAGGTATCGATCTTCAGGTCGCTCTTATTGATATCGACCTCTTCCACCTCATCCGCTTCCGGCATTACCGCCACGGTACAGGCGGAGGTGTGGATACGCCCCTGGGATTCCGTCTCCGGCACGCGCTGCACACGGTGCGCGCCGGACTCGAATTTCAGTCTGGCATAGACATTGTCGCCCACCACGCGGGTGATGATTTCCTTGTAGCCGCCGTGCTCGCCCAGGCTCTCACTCAGGATCTCGATACGCCAGCCCTGCTTCTCTGCATAGCGCGAGTACATACGGAACAGGTCGCCGGAGAAAATTGCGGCTTCGTCACCGCCGGTACCCGCACGGATTTCCAGATGCACGTTTTTATGGTCATTCGGGTCGCGCGGCAGCAGCAGAGTCTGCAGCTGCTTTTCCAGTGGCTCGCGGCGGGACTCGGCCTCGTCGAGTTCTTCCTGCGCCATCTCGCGCATCTCCGGGTCCGACTCCTTCATCATCTCACGCGCAGCTTCGATGTCTTCCTGCATCTGCTTGTAATCGCCGTAGCATTTCACCACGTCTTCAAGCTCGGCATACTCGCGCGACAGGTCGCGGAACTTGTTCTGGTCGCCGATGATTTCCGGGTCCCCCAGCAGTGCGCCCACTTCTTCGTGGCGTTCGACCAGGTTGTCCAGTTTTTCCAGTAGGGATGCTTTCATGCGAGCTTTCAATTCCTGTTAGGCCGAATCTCATTTTCCGGCCGATGCCTGCGCGCTGCAGACAAAAAATTTTCCGGGCGATGCGCTTACGATGCGTCTCTTTATTGCTTGTTACTGCTTGTTACTGCTTGCCGTCCGGCACCAGGCCGAGCAGTTCGCGCAGTAACTGGATGCGCTCCAGATCGCCGTCCGCGCTGGCCTGCTTGATGCTGACCGTGGGCGCGTGAATCAGTTTGTTGGTCAAGCTGCGGGCCAGCGCCTGCAGCACTTTTTCCGGCTCGCCGCCGGATTGCAATTGCGTCAGGGCACGCGCCATTTCATCGTCGCGGGTCTTTGCCGCCATTTCGCGGAACGAGCGGATGGTGTCGACGCCGTCCAGCGCGCGGAACTCGCGCATGAAGTCGTCGGTGGCCTCGACAATCAGGCCGCGGGCTTTCTCCGCCGCTTCCTCGCGCGAGCGCATGCCCTCGTCGATGACGCTGCGCAGGTCGTCCACGGTATAGAGGTAGACGTCGTCCAGCTCCGCCACTTCGGCTTCGATATCCCGCGGCACCGCGATATCGACCATAAACATAGGCCGGTGCTTGCGCGTGCGCAGCGCGGATTCCACCGCGCCCTTGCCGAGGATCGGCAGCTGGCTGGCAGTGGAGCTGATGACGATATCCGCCTCCGCCAGGTGCTCCGGGATATCCGCCAGCAGGATGGCCTCGGCACCGAAGCTTTCCGCCAGTTCCTCTGCGCGGCGCAGCGTGCGGTTGGCCACATAAATGCGCTTGACGCCCTGCTCCACCAGGTGACGCGCCACCAGCTCCACGGTTTCACCGGCACCGATCAGCAGCGCAGTCTGGTCGTGCAGGTCGCTGAAGATACGCGATGCCAGCGACACCGCCGCATAGGCGACGGAAACCGGGTTTTCGCCAATAGCGGTTTCGGTGCGCACCCGCTTGGCCACGGAGAATACCTGCTGGAACGCGCTGTGCAGGATGGAGCCGACGGTGCCGGCCTCCCGCGCCACGGTATAGGCGGACTTCATCTGGCCGAGGATCTGGGGTTCACCCAGCACCAGCGAGTCGAGCCCACAGGCCACGGTCATCATATGCCGGACTGAGTCCGCGCCCATATGCGCATAGCAGCAGGCGCGCAGTTCCTGCTCCGGGATCTTGTGGTGGCGCGACAGCCAACCCAGCACCGCGTCTATCGAGTCAGAATCGGCGTAGATCTCGCTGCGGTTACAGGTGGAGAGAATCGCCATTTCGCCGCAACCCACCACGCTGCGGGCCTCCACCAGCGCGGCCGCCATGGATTCCGGGGCAAACGCCACGCGCTCGCGGACCTGGACAGGCGCGGTATTGTGGTTAATACCCAGGGCGAGTAATGGCATAGGTTCCGGATCTCAACTGCATCTGGCGGGTTTTTCGGCCGCATATTGTCCGAGGCAAACCCGTTTACTGCAAGTCCGGCGGTGATTCATCGGCCACGGGCCCTTCAGGAGCG
The DNA here is from genome assembly GCF_030270605.1 of Biformimicrobium ophioploci. Classification (GTDB taxonomy): domain Bacteria; phylum Pseudomonadota; class Gammaproteobacteria; order Pseudomonadales; family Cellvibrionaceae; genus Biformimicrobium; species Biformimicrobium ophioploci. The sequence continues at coordinate 218,269 of NZ_BSYJ01000002.1, read as the reverse complement.
GTGTGCGGCGCCGCCAGCGGGGGGGCTAACACGCCAATCTGCGCCGCGGCCGGCATGCCTATATAAGGAAAGGACTAAAATTGTGAAATGCCATGCGCCTCGTGCGTCATCCAACAGAATAAACGGACTTGCCAATGCCTGCTCGCGATGGAACCGCTGCCTTTTCTGACCTCTTTTCCGGCCGTTTGGCCCCGGGCCGCCCCAACCGGATGGCGCTGGCCCTTGCCCTGGCAATGACGCTGTCTGCCTGCGCGCAGCAAGGCGCCGCGCCGCAGGTACAGCCGGAAGCGGCCCCAGAAATCGCGGCCGAACTGCCGGTGGTGAAGCTGTCACCGCCGGAGAAAGCGCCGGAACCCCCGGTGCGGGAATTCCCCATCGACACCTTCTATACCCTGCTGGTGGCGGAAGTGGCGGGCAATCGCGAGCAGTACGACATCGCCATGGCCAACTACTACCAGCAGGCCGAGGCCACCCGCGATCCCGGTGTGGCGGCACGTGCCACCGAAATTGCGCGCTACCTGAATGCCCGCCGCGCGGCCTTGCGCGCGTCCCAGCTGTGGGTGGACCTGGAACCGAAGAACCCCGCCGCCCTGACCACCGCCGCTTCCGAGCTGGCACTGGCCGGGCGCCTGAACGAGGCGCTGTATTACTGCGAGCGCCTGATGGAAAACGGCTTTAACGCGCCCATGACCGCCATCGCCGCACGGGCAGCCGGTGACCAGGCCGCCCTGGCCGGGGTGCTGCCGGAATACCAGCGCCTGCTGCAGACCTTCCCGCGCAACGCCGAACTGCTGCTGGGCACCGGCATCCTGCTGCATAACTCGCGCCAGCTGGACGAGGCCCTGAAGCATGCGCGCCTGTCGCAGGAGGTGGATCCGAACCTGGTGGATGCGCCGCTGCTGGAGTCGCGCGTGCTGAACGACCTGGGGCGCAAGGAGGAGGCACTGAGCCTGCTGTCGCGCATGCTCGAGGCCTACCCGGACAACCATCACCTGCGCCTGCAGTACGCGCGCTTCCTGGCGAGCGAGGACCTGGACAAGGCACGCGATGAGTTTGCGGTGCTGGTGGAGCGCAACCCCAACGACGACAGCGTGATCTTCTCGCTGGCGGTGATCCAGTTCGAGCTGGCACCGGATGAGGGCGCCGAGCAGCTGTTCCAGCGCCTGATCGAGATGGACAAGCATGTCTCGTCCGCCAACTATTACCTGGGCCAGATTTACGAGAACCAGCGCAACGTGGCTTCCGCAGTCCAGCACTATCGCAAGGTGGAGCCGGGCAACGCGGATTACCTGAAGGCCATCCAGCGCGGCAACCGTCTGCTGACCGCGGCCGGTGCCCACGACATGAGCCACGGCTGGTTCAACGAGTTGCGCGAGCGACACCCGAACAACGGCCTCGACTTCTACATGATCGAGTCGGAGATCCTGGCCCAGCACCAGCAGTACGACAATGTGCACGCCCTGCTGAGCAAGGCACTGGCGCAGTTCCCGAGCAATGGCCGCATCCTGTTTGCGCGGGCGATAGCCAACCAGAGTCGCGGCAAAATGGCGCTGTTCGAGCAGGACCTGCGCCAGCTGCTGGAGATGGACCCGGACAATACCGTGGCCCTGAACACGCTCGGCTATACCCTCGCCGATCGCGGCGAGCGCCTGGACGAGGCCTTTGTGTTAATCGAGCGCGCACTGCAGCTCAAGCCCGATGACCCGGCGATTATCGACAGCATGGGCTGGGTGCATTTCCGCAAGGGCAATTACGAGGAGGCGATCCGCTACCTGCGCCAGGCATTCGACAAACTGCAGGACCACGAGGTGGCGGCGCACCTTGGCGAGGTGCTGTGGGTCACCGGCGAGCAAGAGGTGGCACAGGAGATCTGGGACCAGGGCTTGCAGATCAAACCGGATAGTCACATCATCCCGGGCGTAATCCAACGACTGAAGGGGCCGAATGGCGGCCCGACAGGAGAAACCACCGCCGATGTGCCGCCACCGGAAGTTCCCGATCAATAAAGCCTGGGTTGTCATACTGCTGGCCGCACTGCTGAGTGCCTGTGCCAGCCAGCGCTCAGTCTTCCCGGGTGCCGGTGCCGGCGCCGATGCCAGCAGTCCCGAGCAACTGCACAGCTGGCATATCAGCGGCAAGCTCGGCGTGCGCGCACCGGAGAACAGCGGCAGTGCCAGCCTGAACTGGGAGCAGGCGCGTGACAGTTACCGCATCCGCCTCACTGGCCCGCTGGGTATGGGCGGCACGGTCATCGATGGTGACGCCAGCGGCGTGACGCTGAAGCAGAGCGGCCAGCCCACACGCCGTGCGCGCCACCCCCAGACCCTGCTGTACGAGGCCCTTGGCTGGTCCATGCCGGTGGAAGAACTCAAGTACTGGGTCCGCGGCCTGCCCGCACCCGGCAGCGCCCCCTCCAATATGACCCGCAACGACAGTCAGCAGATCAGCGCCATGCAGCAGGCCGGCTGGCAGCTCAACTTTTCCAACTACCAGCCACGCGGCAGCCTGTGGCTGCCCGGCAAGATCCGCGCGGAGCGCACCGTCGCCAACCAGCTGGTGCGGGTCACCCTGGTGATCAAGGATTGGCGCATCTGAGGCGGCGCATTTAGAATCGCGCCTGTAGTTTTAATTTATCGCGCCTGCAATTCTCCTTAGATTCCCCTGGAAAGCCGACCCTGTGCCGCATTTTGACTTCAGCCTGCCCGCGCCGGCCAAACTGAACCTGTTCCTGCATATCCTCGGGCGTCGCCCCGATGGCTACCACGAGCTGCAGACGCTGTTCCAGTTGCTGGATTTTGGCGACGAGATCCGCTTTGCCCGCAGCGACAGCAGTGATATCCGCCTGGAGAGCCCGCTCACGGATGTGCCGCTGGAGCAGAACCTGGTGTATCGCGCAGCGCGACTGCTGCAGGAACACACAGGTCAGAAAAAACCGGGCGCGCAGCTGCAGCTCGTGAAGCGCTTGCCAGCCGGCGGCGGCATTGGCGGCGGCAGCAGTGATGCGGCAACCACCCTGCTGGGGCTCAATAAACTGTGGAATCTTGGCCTGCACCTGGACACCCTCGCAGAGCTGGGGCGCCAGCTGGGGGCGGATGTACCGGTGTTCGTGCGCGGGCGCACGGCCTGGGCGGAAGGTGTCGGCGAGCAGCTACAAGCTGTTGAAATGCCTGAGGATTTCTTCCTGGTGCTGACACCTGGTTGTCACGTGAGCACCCAGGCGGTTTTCACCGATCCGCGTTTGACAAGAGACACGGCCCCCATTACATTAGCGCGCTTCCACGAGGGGCACGGGCACAATGACTGCCAGCCACTGGTGGAAGACCTCTACCCTGAGGTGCGGGAAACCAGGCTCTGGCTCAGCCAGTATGCCCCCGCAAGAATGACCGGCACAGGTGCCAGTGTATTTGCCCGCTTCGACAGCGAGCAGGATGCCAGCCAGGTACTTGCCAGGGCGCCGGATGGACTCAGGGGATTTGTTGCGAGGGGCGTGAATGTTTCGCCCGCGCATTTGTCACTGCAGGCTCAGTGACAAACCTCTACTGGGGTGTAGCCAAGCGGTAAGGCAGCGGGTTTTGATCCCGTCATGCGTAGGTTCGAATCCTACCACCCCAGCCATACATGAAAGGGTCAGAGCTCACGCTCTGACCCTTTTTTATTTCCCGGCTGATTTATGGGGTCAGAGCTCACGCTCTGACCCCAGTTATCTTGGCTCTGACCCCAATCATCCCACGCATCAGTCATGCGGCGTCACTTCCCCCGAATCCGGATTCTCCGGCGGCCGGTGCGGGAACTTGCGCACCATGCCCAGGTGCTGGCGCATCAGCATCTGGATCGGCGAGACGGCAAACAGGCCCGGATACAGCGCACCATATTTTTCCCCGGGGTCGCGCCGGATATTGAAAAAATCCATTCCCGGTAACCCACCGTGCGCGGCTTTGATATGAATCTTGAAGTTCTCGTAACGGATTGCGCCCAGCACATCACCCCCGTAATGGAACATGTAGTTGCGCCTGGAATTGCCCTCACCGAGGAGCAATAACGGTGTCTGGTCAATGCCGTCGGTCACCCGATCACCCGGCACCTTGTCCAGCGCACCGGCCAGCCGCGCCGCGGTAGTGAAAAGGTCCGTGACGTGCAGGAAGTCTTTCGGGTCCTGGTTCGGCTTGATCACCCCCGGCCAATAGGCCATGGCCGGCACCCGCACACCGCCCTCGGTGACATCGCCTTTGGCCCCCTTCAACAGGGTGTAACCGGAGGTCGGATAGAAGGCGTACATGGGTCCATTGTCAGAGATCCACACCACCAGGGTGTTCTCAGCCACACCCGCTTCTTTCAGAGTATCCATTAACTGCTGCACGTGCTTGTTGTGCAGCACCATAAACGAGGCCTGGCGGTTGTTCTTGTCCACACCCGGTGCGTTCAGGAACTCCTTGGATGCAGAAATCTGCAGCGCGTAACTGGCCCAGTAGATGAAGAACGGCTTGTCATCATCGGCCTTGTCTTTTATCCAGCCGCTGATCTGCTTGATCGATTCGTTCTCGAACGCTTCCTGTCGCTCCGGCCCCAGCTTGCCGGCAATACCGGGAATCGGCTTGCGTCCCCTGCCCTTCTGTCCCACATAGCCGGCGACGGAAAGGTCGATGCCGGTCCTGGCCTTGTACTCGGCATAGCCAGGAAAATCCGCAAACGGAAAAGTGCCAGACTTGTCTTCAAAGCTGGCCTGCCAGTAATCCGGCGCGCCGTTAAACAAGCCATAGTAGGCGTAATCGAAACCCTGGTTTTCCGGTGCGTGTTTTTCCAGGTCACCAAGATGCCACTTGCCCCACATGGCGGTGTTGTAGCCGGAGTCGGAGAGGACCTCCGCAACGGTGACCTCTTCCGGGGACAAACCATCTTCCTGCCCCGGCCACAATACTGAAAGCAGGCCGGTACGCACCGGATGACGCCCGGTCATGATAGCGATACGGGTAGGAGTGCAGGAAGGCTCTGCATAGGCAGACCAGAAACGCATGCCCTCAAAGGCCAGCTTATCCAGGGTGGGCGTGGGCGCGCCGCGATGTTTGCCGCCACCCTGCCAGCCGAGCTCACCCCATCCGATATCATCCGTCAGGATGTAAACGATATTGGGGCGCTTGCCGAAACGCTTGCGCAGCTCCGCAAGTTTTTCATCGATCACCTGATCCTGTTTCTGCCACTTGCTGCCGAAGCGTTCCTTGGCCTTGAGGAAAGGGCCGTCCGGTTGCACTTCTGCGTGGGTGGTTGTGCAGCCAAATAGCAGTAAGAAGAAAAAGAATCGTTTGATGGTTTTCATGCGGATTACCCATGGGTTCAGAGCCATAGCTCTGACCCCTATATGTTTCCCGGCAGATTTATGGGGTCAGAACTTTGGTTCTGGCCCCTTTCATCCCAGAGCTCAGAGCTCGCGCTCTGACCCTTTTTTACTTCCCGGCAGATTTGCGGAGTCAGAACTTTGGTTCTGACCCCAATTATCTTGGCTCTGGCCCCTTTCATCGCCATCCATTAAGAAAAACATTTTCATTCAGTTCTTTAGGCAAAATCCGCGTATTGCGACTAATTATTTTCGCCAGGGTTGTATTTTCAAGTTCCTGTAAAGTCTCCCCGCTAAACACTCGCTGATACCAGAATCGGTCACCATCCCTCAGCCTTTCGAACTGGTCGCGGATGATCTGATGGAACAGCGGACCGACAATTGCACCGGGCAACGGATCTTCTGCCAACCCAGCGATCCAGAGATCCACCTGACTCGCGTTGCCGGCGCCATAAACCTGACGTAAAAGGGCGCTCACTTCTGGGTCACTGCTGATATCCTCGTAATCGCTTGCCGGTGCCAACCCGAGTGCAACCCGCACCGCATTGTAGCCAGCCAGTCCATGATCTCTGCCGCGCTGGATGTTCAGCGCTGCAAGGTCAAACCCGCCCTGCCCCGGCAAGCCAAACAGGAAGTTCCTGACGCCGTCCACTACCCTTGTATCGACTGATTGGGCAACCTGTGAAGCAAGCCCCCGCAATAGCGGTTCGATACCCTTTCCCGACTCCGGATTCAGCTCAAAGCGGGTAAAAAATGCATCGCGCAGGCTCAGGTTCCCCTCAGGTATGGATCCACCATTATTTTTCAGCCGCAATAGGTCACTGCCGAGCATACTGTGCCCAAAACGGAAGGCAGCTGTCGAAAACACGTTCGCAATCCCCGGGTCTGTCGACGGTGAATATTGAACATATGGTGCGAGACTGCCCTGCCCCAGCACCGCGGGCAGGAATTCCTTATAGGTAATTACCTGCATCTGCGCACCGACCAACGCGCGTGCATACTGATAGATCTCCTCTCCAGAGAGGCTACTGTCACTTCGACGAATATTCCTTGCCAGGCGGTTATGCTCGCGCACAAACAGCACATGCAGCGCGGTAAGGCCCACCTGTTCATTGGCCCGGATATCCCCGGCCACATAAAAATCTGCATCAGGCCCGCCATCGTTTGGCAGGCCATAGGTGTTGAAAGGGAGCAAGTCGAAGCGACTGGTATCCAGCATGCCCGTACCGTCATTTGTACGTAAAGCAGTGGCACGTACCATATCCGAACCGTAGACCTGGGATGCATCGATAAACGCAGTCACCTCGTTGAGTTGCTGCCTGGGCGTATCCACACTTCCCGTTTCCGGATCGAAAACAGACCGGCGGAACTGGATGGATGCCCCCTGTGGAAATATCGGATCAGCGAGCGGTATGGGAATCGGGACAGCCTCTTCACCTGCAGTTGTCAACGAAAGGTCGTGGTCCAGAAACTGACCCCATTGGAATAACATGCTTGTGTATCCACTGCCGTCCGGCCGCGGCGCAACCTGCTGGCAGAGCGCATTGCTTATTACTCTGGGGGTTGGACGCAAGCTACCGGAAGGCGCACTGACCCCATCGGAATAGGCGGGCGCAACCAGCCGCAGCAGTTTGCCACCGACTGCACCGAATTGTGGTTGAACCAGATTGTTTCCCGTGCCGTCGTAGGACCGGTATTCATCGAGAGAGGTCGCACTGGCATTAATGCCGTTAAAAATTAAAACTGAAGCAAGTAGACAACCTATCCCCGCCTTCATGGCACACAAACTCCCTGTTTTTTGAATTAATGGGGTCAGAACTTTGGTTCTGACCCCTTTCATCCCAGGGGTCAGAGCTTACGCTCTGACCCCAAGCGTTACCCCCGCTTTTTCTTGCGCCGGTAAAGCCCCAGCCCAAGATCCAGCAGCGGTCCGATGCTGCTGAGGCCCGCAAGACCAAGGCTGCTGTCAGTGCTGCCGGAGCCAAACAGGTTACGCACCTGCTGTATGTCCTTATCCAGTTCGGCATAGGCCATATCCCGGATTTGCCGCGCCAGCCGCTCCTCTTCCGAAGGCTGACTCTGGCCGCGCCCTATCAGTACCAGCACCAGGGCAAGCACGAACGCGATTGCGGCAACGCACACGGCCGCCCAGTTTTCGCCAAGCGCGTCTTTCATGGAGAGGTAGGCCGCAAAGGCCAGCATCGCAAGTCCGATCAACGCAAAGATGCCGCCGATCACCATCCACACAGCACGCCGCGCGGACTGCCTTGTCTGCGCTTTCAGCAGCGCCATTTCTGCACGCGCCACCAGCTGTAATTTCATTACGGAATCACTCATCGCAATATCCCCAGCCTAGAGCCTGCCCAACAGGAAGCCGAGTGCGAACACCGCCAGCAGGGTGGTAGGTTTGGTGTTCTGGATGTCCTGCTCAAATTCGTCGTAGGCATTCCTGAGCTGTTTTTTCAGGCGCGCATCGCGCTCACCCAACTCCTCTACAATTTCGTCGACCGCGGATCGCATGTCACTCGCCTTTTCCTGCAGGCGCGCTTTCACATCGGCACTCATGCCCTCGACCGCCGCCTTCGCATCGGCCACGCTGGAAGAACGCGACTTACCCTGCAGCGCCTCCAACTCTGCCCGCAGCTCCTCGATTTCCGCTTTCATTTCTTCTTTCGTTGCCATCTGTTACCTCACTCAGGCTCGGTCAGTGACGCCGGCCCCGGCAGGTGCGCCAGCCAGCGTCAGTATAATTTTGCGACACTTTGCTGCAGCACCCGAATGCTGTGCCTTGGGCTCGGCTTTCAACCAGTTATCCACAACTTGATCCACTACTTCTGGGGGTAATCCGGGGGCCGGTGACCCACGCCTGTGGAAAGCTTAGATGGCACGATCGAACCACAACGGAATTGGAGGCGGCACACGCCGTATTCAGCCCGGTTCGCACCCTTCCCGCGTTGCCCGATCTGCAATTTTTTCCGGCGGCACAATTGGTCGCGAATTCTTGTTGAAAATCCGTCATAATCGCGCCCGACGAGTCCGGGTGGCGGCCAGTTCTTCGCCAACATCGGGCTAAACTCTTTCCTATCAACCAAACCAGCCAGGATCCACCAGTGTCTGACTTAATGGTCTTTACGGGGAATGCCAACCCGGAACTTGCCCAGAAAATTGTTGATCGTCTCGCCATCCCGATCGGGGAGGCAATAGTCAAACGCTTCTCTGACGGTGAAATTGCCGTCGAGATCACCGACAACGTGCGCGGTCGCGATGTATTCGTGGTGCAGTCCACCTGCCAGCCGACCAACCGCAACCTGATGGAACTGATCCTGCTGGTGGACGGCCTGCGCCGTGCCTCCGCGGGCCGCGTCACCGCGGTGGTGCCCTACTTCGGCTATGCGCGCCAGGATCGCCGCGTGCGTTCCCAGCGCGTGCCGATTTCCGCCAAGGTAGTTGCGGACATGATGGTGAGCGTGGGCATCGACCGCGTACTGACCGTGGACCTGCACGCTGAGCAGATCCAGGGCTTCTTCGATGTACCGGTGGATAACGTGTACGGCTCTTCCGTGCTGCTGGACGATATCGAGCGCCAGAGCTACGAGAACCTGGTGGTGGTTTCCCCCGATATCGGCGGTGTTGTGCGCGCCCGCGCCGTGGCCAAGAGCCTGGAATGCGAACTGGCGATCATCGACAAACGTCGCCCGGCCGCCAACGTAGCCGAGGTCATGAATATCATCGGTGATGTGGAAGGTCGCACCTGTCTGCTGGTGGACGACATGGTGGATACCGCCGGCACCCTGTGCAACGCGGCCAAGGCCCTGAAAGATCACGGCGCCACCAAGGTGGTTGCCTACTGTACCCACCCGGTGCTGTCCGGTGCGGCGATCGACAACCTCAACAACTCCGTGATGGACGAGCTGGTGGTCACCGACTCCATCCCGCTGGGCGACAAGCCGGAGCAGTGCGCCAAGATCCGCCAGCTGACCCTGTCTTCCATGCTGGCGGAAGCGGTGCGCCGGATCAGTAATGAAGAATCGCTGAGTGCGATGTTCCGGACTTGAGGACGGATTAATGGGGTCAGAACTTAGGTTCTGACCCCAATAGTCAAGGATTGAAGGAGTCAGAGCGCAAGCTCTGACCCCTGCGGGGATATCGACTTATGGGGTCAGAGCGCTAGCTCTGACCCCTATAATAGAAATGGGGTCAGAGCCAAAGCTCTGACCCCATTCGTCCCAAACCTACAGCGACTTATATGGGCCCACAAATCCCGGACTGCGACAGCGAAACCAATCTCGCCGAGTTCTGGCTGGACAAGTGTCCCGAGCCGGACACGCCACTGCTGGAAGGCAGTGAGCTCGCGGCGTTCAATCGCTCCGTCACAGACCTTTGCGCCAGTGTGGTGGATATCCTGACCCTGCCGGAATCCTTCGCCGCGCAGGAACTCAAGCCCATCATCGAGTCCATCAGCCACCCCACCCCCAAGTTCCGCTTCTTTGCCGATGGCAACCGCGTAAGCGAGGAAGACATTCAGGCGCTGAAGGACCAGCTGGCGCTGGATGACCTCACCGATGACAACCCGGTGACCTACGGCCTGGTGGTGCGCCGCACCAGCCTGCGCCGCTTCCCCGCTGACACCCCGGTGTTCGATGACGACACTGTGCAGATCCTGGACCGCATGCAGGAATCAGCCTTCTTTCCGGGGCAAGGGCTTGCGGTACTGCACCGCAGCGCCGACCAGCACTGGCTGTTTGTGCGCAGCTACAACTACTGCGGCTGGGTGCACCGGCGCTCGGTCGCGGCCTGTACGCGCCAGGACATCGGCGCCTACCGCCACCCGGACCAGGCGCTGGTGGTGACCGGTGCCAAGGCCTTTACCAACTACAACCCGGAAAACCCGCAGACCAGCGAAGTGCAGCTGGACATGGGCGCGCACCTGCCGGAGGCGGACGAAAACACCCTGCCACCGACGCTGCACGGCCAGCATCGCTGCGCCAGCCGCGTGGCATTACTACCCACCATTTCCTGGAAGGGTACGCTGGCACTGGAGCCGGCGCTGATCGCACTGCACCAGGATGTACGCCGCGGCCCACTGCCACTGACCCGGCGCAATGTCCTGACCCAGGCATTCAAGTTCCTGGGCGAACGCTACGGCTGGGGCCACAGCGGCAACAGCCGCGACTGCACCGGTTTTGTCAGCGAGATCTTCCGCAGCTGCGGCGCCATCATGCCGCGCAATTCCGGCCAGCAGGGCGATGCCGAATACGGCATCAATGTGCGCTTTGACAAGGACACCTCCAACGAGGAAAAGCTGGCTGCAATCCGGCAGGCCCTGCCCGGCGACCTGCTCTACCTGCCCGGGCACGTACTGATCCTGCTGGGCGAACACCGCGGCGAGCCCTACGTGATCCACGACCTGTCCACCGCGTTTATCGAACATCGCGACGGTCGCCTGAGCGAGGCACAGATCAATGGCGTGGTGGTGACCCCGCTATTGTCCCTGCATGCGACCGAGGAAGAGAGCTACCTCGATCGCCTCACCTCCATCAAGCGCATCGCCGCGCCCTGAACCCCGCCCCGGAGAACCAGAGTGGATATCCGCGCGATCGACCTCTACCGCCTCGAGGTGCCACTGCACACACCGTTCAAGACGGCGGTACGCGAGGTTAACAGCGCGCAGAGCATCGTGGTCGCGATACATACGGATGACGGCAGTTGTGGCTGGGGCGCGGCGCCGGCCACCGCCAAGGTCACCGGCGAAACGCTGGATACCATTGCGGGGGTGATACGCGACCCGCTCAGCGCGCTGCTGATCGGTCGCCCGCTGGAAGACTTCAATGGCTTGCTGGATACCCTGCACGGCGGCATCGAAGGTAACTACAGTGCCAAGGCAGCACTGGAAATTGCCCTCTACGACCTGCGCGCACGCAGCCTCGGGGTGCCGCTGTACAAACTGTTCGGAGGCGACGGCAGCCCCCTGCAGACAGACCTCACCATCAGCGTGAACCCGCCCAAGAAAATGGTGACGGACGCCAGCCACGCGGTCGCCAATGGCTACCGAATCCTGAAACTGAAAGTGGGCAACGATGTTGCCGAAGACCTGGAGCGCATTACCGCTGTGCACGCGGCGGTGGGCGACGGCATCCAGCTGCGCCTGGACATCAACCAGGGCTGGAGCGCCAAGGAAACGGTGCGCGCGCTGGCGATACTGGAGAAGCGCGACATAGTGCCGGAGCTGCTGGAGCAACCGGTGCCGGCGGAGGATATTGCCGGGCTGCGCTATATCCGCGAGCGGGTCGCGGCGCCGGTAATGGCGGACGAGAGCGTATTCAGCCCCATGCAGACCATCCGCCTGCTGGAACAGGGCGCCGCCGACATCATCAATATCAAGCTGATGAAGGCCGGCGGCCTCAGCCGCGCGCTGCTGATCGCGCAGATCGCCAGGCTCTACGGGGCGGAGTGCATGATGGGCTGCATGCTGGAGACCAGCATCAGCGCCGCCGCTGCAGCCCACCTGACCTCGGCATTCGGGGCAGGCATCCAGAAAATCGATCTGGATGCGCCGGGCCTGTGCCAGTACGACGCGGTCACGGGGGCCACCCGTTTTGACGGACCGTCCATCGAGCTGAATCACAGCCCGGGGCTGGGTATCGAGGGTCCCGGGCATATTCGGGGCCTGACGGCTATCTAAACAAGCTGATGGCTCTTTAATCTGCGCGCCGTTTCCCTTAAAATACGCCGCCGCTCGAAGCGGAGTGCCCGCCAGACCCGTCAGTCTATAGCGATGACCGGTCCCGGCCGCAGCACCACTTCGGGCGTTTTTACTTTTATTCCGGGCAATTCGCGCCTTTACGGCTGCGGCGCCCGGGTTTGAAAAATGCCGGGGCATCCAGGTCGCAGGAAGCTCCGGTCAGACAACCCGAGGTTTTTACCATGTCTGATTTTACTGTTATTGCAAAACTCCGCAGCGATGAAGGGAAAGGTGCGAGCCGCCGCCTGCGTCGCCTGGAAGGTCTGGTTCCGGCTGTCGTTTACGGCGGCAAGGCGGATCCGGTTTCCATCTCCCTCGTGCACAAGGACCTGGTCAAGCAGCTGGAAAACGATGCTTTCTACGCTTCCGTGATCAACCTGGATATCGACGGCAAGACCGAAACCGTGATCCTGCGTGACCTGCAGCGTCACCCGGCCAAGGCTGTGATCCTGCACGCTGACTTCCAGCGCGTATCCGCCAACACCAAGGTACACGTGAAGGTACCGCTGCACTTCATCAACGAAGACGTTTGTGCAGGCGTGAAAGCTGGCGGCGTTGTCCAGCACACCCTGACCGAGCTGGACGTTGTTGCACCGGCCTCCAAGCTGCCTGAGTTCATCGAAGTGGACATGGCTGGCGTTGAGCTGGACGGCAACCTGCACATCTCCGACCTGAAGCTGCCGGAAGGCGTTGAGTCCACCGACCTGTCCCACGACCACGACCTGGTTGTTGCTTCCATCCACAAGCCACGCGCTGCGGTAGAAGCTGAAGCTGAAGGCGAAGAAGCTGCTGAAGGCGAAGAAGGCGGCGAAGAGTAATATTCTCTTTGACCGTAGATAAAGACAGTGTCTAAAGCACCGGAAACGCCGATTCAGTTGATCGTGGGCCTGGGTAACCCCGGCCCCGAGTACGACCGGACCCGGCACAATGCCGGTGCAGACTTTGTCACCGAGCTCGCCCGCCGTTCTGGCGGGCAGCTTTCCCCCGACGCAAAATATTCAGGCCTGACCTGCCGTGTCCGTATCGACGGCCAGGACATACGCCTGCTGATCCCCACCACTTATATGAATCGCAGTGGCCAGTCTGTTGGCGCACTGGCGAACTTCTTCAAGATACCGCCACAGGCAATCCTGGTGGCTCACGACGAGCTGGACCTGGATGCAGGCGTTGCACGGCTGAAAGCCGGCGGCGGCCACGGCGGGCACAACGGCTTGAAGGACATCATTCGCGCATTGGCGAACAGTCGTGATTTCATGCGGCTGCGCCTCGGCATCGGCCACCCGGGCAATGCCCGCGATGTGGTCAACTATGTTTTACAGCGCGCGCCGATTGCGGAGCAGGATGCGCTGGGCGATGCGATAGAAAAGTCGCTCGACACCATGCCTCTCGCCGTAAGCGGTGCCTGGAGTGCAGCCATGAAGCAGCTGCACACCAAATAAACAGGAACAAACCATGGGTTTTACATGTGGCATCGTGGGCCTGCCGAACGTGGGCAAGTCCACCCTTTTCAACGCACTCACCAAAGCCGGCATCGACGCGGAAAATTTCCCGTTCTGCACCATTGAGCCGAACGCCGGTGTGGTACCGGTACCGGACCCGCGCCTCGACAAGCTGGCGGCCATCGTCAACCCGCAGAAAGTGCTGCCCACCACCATGGAGTTCACCGACATTGCCGGCCTCGTGGCGGGCGCCTCCAAGGGCGAGGGCCTGGGCAACAAGTTCCTGGCCAACATCCGCGAGACCGACGCCATCGCGCACGTGGTGCGCTGCTTCGAAAATGACAACGTGATCCACGTGGCCAACAAGGTGGACCCGGCCGCAGACATCGAGGTGATCAACACCGAGCTGGCGCTGGCAGACCTGGACACCGTGGAAAAAGCACAGGCACGCTTCGCCAAGGCGGCCAAGGGCCAGGACAAGCACGCCATCAAGATGAAGGCGCTGATGGAGAAGATCCTGCCACACCTGAACGAGGCCAAGCCGCTGCGTTCCTTCGGCCTGAGCGACGACGAACTGGCGGACCTGAAAGAGCTGACCCTGCTGACGGTGAAGCCGACCATGTACATCGCCAACGTCGATGAGGATGGCTTCGAGGACAACCCGTACCTGTCCACCGTGCGCACCATCGCCAAGAACGAAAACGCGGTGGTAGTGCCGATCTGCAACAAACTCGAGTCCGAGATTTCCGAACTGGACGACGAGGAAAAGCAGGAATTCCTCGAAGACCTGGGCATGGATGAGCCGGGCCTGAACCGCGTAATTCGCGCTGGTTACGAGCTGCTGGGCCTGCACACCTACTTCACCGCGGGCGTGAAGGAAGTACGTGCATGGACCATCCCTGTCGGAGCCACCGCGCCAAAGGCGGCGGGCAAAATCCACACGGATTTCGAGAAGGGCTTTATTCGCGCAGAAGTGATCGGCTACGACCAGTATGTCGAGCACAACGGCGAGCAGGGCGCGAAGGATGCGGGCAAGTGGCGCCTCGAGGGCAAGGATTACATCGTTGCCGATGGCGACGTGATTCACTTCCGCTTCAATGTCTAACACACAGTCATGGCGCCTTGGCTTCGCCCTCGCCATGACCACCGCCCTGATGTGGGGCCTGCTGCCCGTGGCGATGAAGGGCCTGCTGCAGGACATCTCCCCTGCCACGGTGACCTGGTATCGGTTTGTGGGCGCCGGCATTTTCACTATCGCCTGGTACCACTACCGCGGCACCCTGAACCTGCGGCACCTGTTCAGCCGGCCGCTTATTGCCCTCACCTGCATTGCCTCCGCCGGCCTGATCCTGAACTACATCAGCTACGCGCTGGGGCTGCACTTCTCCACACCGGGTGCGGCGCAGGTCACCATCCAGCTGGCACCGCTACTACTGTTACTAGCGAGCGTGATCTGGCTGGGCGAGGATTTCTCCCGGCAACAGGCCATGGGTCTGGTGCTGGTGGTGGCCGGGCTAGTGCTGTTTTTCAACCAGCGCTTCGGTGAAATGCTCTCTGGCAGCAACCCGCGTTACCTGATGGGCGTTGGCCTGATCGTGGTGGCCGCGATTACCTGGGCCACCTACGGCTTTTTCCAGAAGAAACTGCTGAAACATGTGGGCACCCAGGACCTGCTGGCACTGATTTATATCCTCGGCACCTTCGCCTTCCTGCCCATGGCGGAGCCGGCCAGTGTAGTAGGCCTGTCACCGCTGGCCTGGGCCCTGCTGGCATTCCTGACCCTGAATACGATCGTTGCCTATGGTGCCTTTGCCGCGGCGATGCAGGTCTGGGATGCCTCGCGGGTGTCT
Organism: Biformimicrobium ophioploci; assembly: GCF_030270605.1. Lineage (GTDB taxonomy): Bacteria > Pseudomonadota > Gammaproteobacteria > Pseudomonadales > Cellvibrionaceae > Biformimicrobium > Biformimicrobium ophioploci. The sequence continues at coordinate 202,909 of NZ_BSYJ01000002.1, read as the reverse complement.
GCATCGCTGGCGCTGGTGCCGGTGATTACCCTGGTGACGGCGTCGGTGGTGGCGCATTACAGCCCCGACTATATCGAGGTGGAACCACTGAACCTGTGGAGCTGGGTGGGTGCAATGCTGGTGGTTGGCGGGTCATTGGTGACCGCCCTGAGCCGACGCTAAAAATTCCTCAAGTCTTTGATTTGGCGTTAAAAAGAGGGTTGACACGCCGTCCTGCTCTGCCGATAATGCGCGCCCTCGGTTGAGCCAACAGGCGATTCCGGGGGTAGTGTGGCAAGGTAGCTCAGCTGGTTAGAGCGCAGCACTCATAATGCTGAGGTCGGGAGTTCAAGTCTCCCCCTTGCTACCATTTTCCTCTACTGGGGTGTAGCCAAGCGGTAAGGCAGCGGGTTTTGATCCCGTCATGCGTAGGTTCGAATCCTACCACCCCAGCCATATTTGAAAGGGTCAGAGCGCAAGCTCTGACCCTTTTTTATTGCCGATTTCTGGGGTCAGAGCCAAGGCTCTGACCCCAGCAGTGCGTTTTTATTCTTGGGGCCAGAGCTTGCGCTCTGACCCCTACCATTCGTTCTGACCTTTTTCATTTATGGGGTCAGAGCCAAGGCTCTGACCCCAGCCGTGCGGTTCTATTTTTGGGGTCAGAGCATTCGCTCTGACCCCACCTATCATTTGGCGGGCGTTTCACTTTTCTGGCGCGCTTTACCGCATGACTTTTGGGACAGGCATTTTTTTCTTCGTAGCCCGCGACCTGCTTCACATTTTCAGTAGCACCTTTTTTCCTATGTTGAAGCAGCATCACAAGTGCGCCTTCGGCAGTCGTCTTACCAGAGCGAAGTGCTCCAATGGCCCCATCAACGGCCAACAAGAATAAGCAAAACCTGGAGAACTTTTTCATGCATTACCAACTCCGCGCCTTGCGCCGGCTGATAGCCGGGATACTCGCAGGCGGTTTACTCAGCATCGGGAACACCTACGCGATCGAACGCGATATGGGCACAGACTTTTCCAACGTGCCGCAGCGACTCATCGTGCAATATAAAGATACTCAGGCCCGTAACTGGCGCAGCCAGGCCGGCGCATTGTCCTCGCGCGGCGGTGCCGCCATGAACCATGTCCGCGCAATGGGCATGAAGGACCGGCAGGTGTTCCGACTGCAGAGCAGACTTTCCGGCCCTGCGCTGGACTCCCTGATGCGCAGACTGGAATCCGACCCCAACGTACTCAGCGTGCAGGAAGATGCGCTGATGCAACCCACTTACGAACCCAACGACACCTTCTATGCCAACCAGTGGCACTACTATGAGGCCATCGGCGGCATCAACCTGCCAGCAGCCTGGGACAAGCAGACTGGTACAGGTGCGGTCGTGGCGGTTCTGGATACCGGTTACACCAACCACAGCGACCTGGTGGGCAACCTGCTGCCGGGTTACGACTTTATCAATGACACTGCAGTGGCCAACGATGGCGACGGCCGTGACGCAGACCCGAGCGACCCGGGTGACTGGCTGAGCGCGCACGAGTGCGGCCTGTTCAACCCACCGAGCCCGCAGGGCAGTAGCTGGCACGGCACCCATGTCGCCGGCACCGTGTCCGCCGTCACCAACAACAGTAAGGGTGTCGCCGGTGCCGCGTTCGGTGCCATGGTTGTGCCCGTGCGCGTACTGGGCAAGTGTGGTGGCTACCTGTCTGATATCGCCGACGGCATTATCTGGGCTTCCGGTGGCAGTGTTGCCGGCGCACCGGCCAACGCCAACCCGGCGCAGGTGATCAACATGAGCCTTGGTGGCAACGGCGCCTGTGACGCAACCTACCAGAGCGCCATCGACATCGCCGTCGCCAACGGTGCAACCGTGGTTGTGTCCGCGGGTAACAGCAGCGATGAGTCCGCCAACTATCGCCCCGCCAGCTGTAACAATGTGGTGAATGTGGCGGCCAACGACCGCGAAGGTAACCTGGCCTATTACTCCAACTACGGTGCGGTGGATGTGACAGCCCCGGGCGGCGAGGTCAATGTAAACGGTCCGGATGGCGTGGCCTCAACCCTGAACGACGGCTCCCAGGGTCCAGGCGCTGAAAACTATGTGTACTATCAGGGCACCTCGATGGCTGCACCGCACGTTGCCGCCGCTGCCGCCCTGATGTATGCCGCCAACCCTTCAGCCACGCCGGCCGAAATTGAAGCTGCCCTGAAAAGCACCGCGCGCCCCATGCCCGGTGAGTGTGCCGGTGGCTGTGGCGCGGGCATTATCGATGCCAGCGCGGCCATCGATGCTATCGGCGGCTCCGGTGGTGGCAACCTGCCGCCGAACGCAGGCTTCAGCCATGCCGCCAACCTGCTGCAGGTGGACTTCACCGATAGCAGCTCCGACCCGGATGGCAGCATTGTCAGCTGGAGCTGGAATTTCGGCGACGGCAATACCTCCACTGCACAGAACCCGAGCCACACCTACGCGGCCGCCGGCACTTACAACGTAAGCCTGACGGTTACCGATAACGAAGGTGCGACCAACAGCGATGCGCAGTCCGTAAGCGTGAGCGACGGCTCCCCGACTTCCGATGGTTTCACCCAGACCGACCTGAGCTTCGGCCGCAACGAATGGAAGTATTACACCATCGATGTACCGGCCAGCGCCTCACGCCTGGAAGTTTCCACTTCCGGCGGTAGCGGCAACGTGAACCTGTATGTGAAGTTCGGAGCCAACCCGACCAATAAGGACTTTGACTGTAAAGATGGCGGTGGTGGCAACAATGAGTCCTGCACCATCAACTCGCCTACAGCAGGTACCTGGCATATCGGCGTCAAGGCAACCCGCAACGGCGCCAGCGGTGTGCAGCTGGATGCGTACTGGCACAATAACTAGAAGATGGAAGGGGGCAGAGCCTTGGCTCTGACCCTTTTATTTTCTGGCAGATTTCTAGGGTCAGAACTTTCGTTCTGACCCTTTCTATTTCCGGGATCAGAGCATTCGTTTTGGCCCTTTCTATTTCCGGGGTCAGAGCATTCGCTCTGACCCCACTTATCGACCCTCGGGGTCAGAGCGGAAGCTCTGACCCCTTTTATCACAGCACCGAACTGGACAGCTTCACATCCGCACGCGACCAGAGTTTATCGAAGCGGTTTTCCACGTCTGCGGCTTCCGCATTTTTATCCTGGCCTCTCAGCGCCAGTGCCAACCCTTTCAGCGACCAGCCGTTGCGCGGGTATTGCTCCAGGTCCTTGCGGTATACCGCCTCCGCTTTTTCAAAAGCCCCTTTCTGCAACAGCGCGTGCCCCAGCGACTGGCGGCTGGGGTAATACCAGAATGGCGGCTCCATGTAAGGAAGCGCATCCTGTAGCGCCACAGCCTTTTCAAGTGCAGCGATCGCTTCGTCCCAGTTTTCTTCAGCCTGCGCCAACTCCCCCTGCGCCAACAACTGGGCGATCGAAAGAATCTGGCTAGCAGGATAGTCATTGCCGTCGAGGAAATAGATCGCGTCATTTTCCATCAGCGGTTGCATCGCTTCGATCTCGGCCCGGGCCGCGTCCAGTTTCCCCTGACGGGACAGCGCTACCGCGCGCGCATATCGCCATATTGCATTAGAATACTCCAGCGCTTCCGGTGGCTGCGGTCGCGACAGGATATCGTCCCAGCGCGCGAAGCGAACCAGCGACAGCAACGGAATAGTCTGGAAGAACTCGACCGCCGGATATTGCTCGATCTGCTCCATACGAACATTGGCCGCCACCTTTTCCCCGGCTTCTATCGCAACCTCACTGCGCCCTTCCATGGAGGCCGAAGCCCACAGGAAATGGATATTGTGCGGGTAGTAGAGCGCCGGGTAGAAACCCTGGGCGTTGCACTGGGCGATGTAATCTTCGTCGACCCTGGCCGCACGCACATTTGCTTCCGAAGCATCGTGGTAACGCCCTACCCGCCAGTAGATATGCGCGGGCATATGCACCAGATGCCCGGAACCAGGCACAAGGTCTGCCAGCGTGTCGGCCGCAGCTTCAGCACGCTCTGGCCTTGAAGACGCCTCCACGGCGTGGATGTACAGATGCAGGGAAAGCGGGTGACGTGGATTGCGTGCGATGACGTTTTCCAGTGTAAGAATCACTTCCGCGGTTTCGGGTTTCGGGTTTTCCCCATCGAGCCAGTAGTCCCACGGCATGGTGTTCATTAACGCCTCGGCAAACATGGCCTGTGCGTTGTCGTCATCCGGGTATTTAGCCGCGAGCTCCCGCATTGCCGCCGCATAGGCGCGATCCAGCGGGTCGCGGTCCGTCTCGATATCACCGTTGTACCGTACTGTCTGCGCCGCGATGTAATCGCGCTCCTTTGCCGTTGCGCTACTTGCCAGTTCCTGCGCCCTGGTGATGGCCTTGTGCGCGCGCACGCGGTCATCCGGCTGCATCACGGCCTTCCCTTTGGAGGTCACATTGATATTGGGGCCGGTCGCCATGGCCTCACCCCAGAAACACATGGCACAGTTGGGATCGAGGCGCTGTGCGGCCTGGAATGCGCGCACGGATTCTGCGTGGTTGAAACCGGCCGCCATAATCATGCCCTGGTCGAAGTAACGCTGGGCCGCCGGATCAGATGTCGTAATGGGATGGGTAAAGTTTCCAAGGCCGTCCAACAGCGGCGCCTTGGCGCGTGCCAGAAGGTCAGCATCGACTTTCATTTTCTCCGATGCAGCCGTGGATGATTCGGCAGCTGAGACTTCGCTGTCTGGTACGGTTGCAGGCTTACTTTCCGAGGTGTCGCGGCCACAACCGCCGAGGAGTACTACGGGCACAACGAGCAGAAAGATTACTTTCTTCATAACGCGCTCCGCTATTTTCTTTAGATTTATTTTTTCGCCAGGCTTGACCGGGAAGTGAGTACGGCCAACCAAACAGCAGTCTAGCGGAATTATTAAAAATAAAAAAAGGAAACCATCGTACTATCGGGGCAGAGCGTAGACACTTTAGGGGTCAGAGCTTTCGCTCTGACCCCAACCATCAACTTATGTGAACTTAGGGGGTCAGAGCCAAAGCTCTGACCCCACGCATCTCACCAGTGCCAGTACGGACGGCCAATCCGCCCCCAGCGATGCCAGTTCAGCGCCGCATCGCGCTGCATGCGCGCGGTATCTCGCTCCATGCGGGCGACCTTTTCCTGCTGTGCGATCGCACGATACTGCTGGTACTCCGACGGGGTTCCGACATAGGCACAATTACAACCGGCTGCATCCGCGAACACGTAAACCATCTTGCCGTCCCGACTGTGCGGCACCAGCTGCCGTTGCGGTAACGCATTCAAATGCGCCTGCTTTTCCGACGAGTTGGCGTACTTGATGTTGAAGCCCGCTGCGGAGAGTTTGTTCTGCGTGGCACTGCTGCCAGTGCTGCTGCAGCCGGCCAGCATGGCTAGAAGCGCACCTATCAGGCTCAGTGAAAAAATTCTTAGCATCGGCTTTACCTCTGGTCTTACTTCTGGGGTCAGAGCCAAGGCTCTGACCCGATATATTTAAGGGGTCAGAGCATGCGCTCTGACCCCAAGAGTCGGATTAAAGGGGTCAGAGCTAACGCTCTGACCCCAAGCGTAATTCCTACCAGCGCCAATAGGGCCTGCCCCACCAGCCATAACGCCACCGGTAGGCGGCATCGCGATTAGCCCGGGCCGCATCACGCTGCATGCGCGCGACTTTTTCCTGCTGGGTCAGCGCCTGGTAGCGCTGGTAGTCCGCTTCGTTGCCAATGAAATAGCAGTTGCAGTGCTCCACATCGGCAAACACAAACTTCAGCTTGCCGCGACTCTGCTGCGGTACCACCTGCTGTTGCGGCAGGCCCCTGGCATAGCTCTGGCGGCTGGAAGAATCCGCGATCATCATGTGAAAGCCCGCCGCGGACAGGCGCTGCTGGGTAGACATGAACTTCTGCTGGGAAACACCCGCGCAGCCTGACAGCACGAGCGGCAACGCTACTGCCAAGGCGAGGGCCGCCCCTGTTGCAATCCGCATTTCAATTTCCGAAACGAGTAAACCTGCAGAAAGTCTAGACGATTGTGGCGCCAGCATATTTTTCCTATACGCACTGGCCCACGCCCAGAGTGACCGGCACGCCACTTATCCGATCACCTGCCGCGCTTTACCCCTGCACAATTTACAGGCAATATTTCCGGCCCAATAAGAAACCCGCTGCAGTATTTTCTTATGCGTATCGCGTCCTGGCTGGTGGCACTTTGCCTGTTGCTGGCCTTCTCCACCATCGTGGCCAGTGCGCTGCCGGACTGGGCAGACATTGAGCGCCTGTGGCCGATGTTCGGCCTCGGCACCTTCGGTGCAGTGATCGCGAACTCCAGTGGCGTTGGTGGCGGTGTGGTGTTTGTGCCGGCTTTTAACTACTTCCAGGAAAACGGCGTGCTCGCACTCTCCGCTGCGCAGATCATCGCCGCGAGCTTCCTGATCCAGTGCTTCGGTATGACCACCGGCACCACCCGCTGGCTGTCCAAGGTGCATCGCGAAGGCACCGCGGCCACCGGCATCAGCCTGCCAGATTTCTTCAAGATGACCAGCCTGGTGGGAGCCCTGTCCGTACCGGCCATGTTGCTGACCCAGTTCTCAGGCGCTGCGGACAGCCCCTGGGTGTTGTGGCTGTTCAAATGCTTCTCCATTGCCCTCGGGGCGCTGCTGCTGGCAACCACCCTGCTCAGCCGCCGCGCGCCGCAATCGCCGCGTACACAAATCACACCCGGCGACTGGCTGGCACTCAGCCTGCTATCGATAGGCGGCGGCATAGCTACGGCTTATTTTTCGGTTGGCGTGGGTGAGCTGGTGGCGCTGTACCTGTTTGTACGCAATTTTTCCCTGGCGACCTGCGCAGCAGTCGCAGTGTCGGTATCCGCACTGGCCGTCCTGTGTGGCAGCGTCTATCACCTGTTGCATACCGACATCCCCTGGACGCTGCTGTGCTTTGCGATTCCGGGTGCGGTATTAGGGGCGAGCCTGGCAAGGCCGATCGCGCTATGGCTGGGCGCGTTTCGGTTGAAGGTTGTGGCCGGGGTGTGGATCCTGGCGAGCAGCAGCTACCTGCTACTGGCGGCGTCCGTCAGCAACTAGTTGCGAAATAGAGGGAAGTTCAAGCAGGAAGGGAGGCAACCGGCTGCGGGGGAAGCACAGCCGGATGAAGTGCCGGCAACCTCAGCAGGTTGCCGGCAGGCGCCGTAATCAGGCAGTGGCCATTTTGCGACCCAGCATCGGCAGCTGGTTCAGGGAAACCAGGTGCGTGTAGATCGGGCCCAGCAGGCCACGCTTGCGCATATCACCGAAGGTCTCGTCGTCGAGCTCGTTCAGCTTCTTCTCGTCAATGACGTAGATACCGTTGATGCCGATCTTCTCGCCCTTCACCTCAAAGCTCAGGTTGCGCTCTTCCAGCAGGCCCTTGTCCACCACAAACTTGGTGAATGCCTGGGTCATGCGCTCATTTTCCAGGTGTGCCAGCAGGTACTCCTTGCGCGCCTTCAGATACTCGGTCTCTTCGCCGTCTTCGGAGAACAGGGCCTCACCTTCGTTCTCTGAGAAGATTTCGGAGCCTTCATTGATCGCGACCATGAACTGCTCTTCCTCGCCCTCCGCCTGACGCGGGATCAGGACGAACGGGTAGTTTCCAGCACAGCGCGGAACGTAGCCGCCGGTCCAGCCGTCGTCGGAGATGAACAGGTTTTCACCGGTCTTCAGGCCGGTCACTGCGACAACGCGGAACTCACCAGTCTCGGAGTGCTTTACGAACACGATCGGCATTTCAGTTGCTACACGGGAGAACTCCGCTACAACGACCGGCAACAGGTGCTGCTTGTCGATGTGGCCCAGGTAGGGCTTCTGCACCACGCGCAGCTTGCCGTGCTTTTCCTTGTTCAGGGGAGCGATTGTCTCAGTCATTTTTACCTCGATAGTCTCGATAGTTATTCTTGTAACAAGGCGTCCGATTATCCTGTTATGCAGCAAAAAGGGAAGGCGCAGCACAAGGTTTTTTGGCGTTATCTGCCCAAAAAACCGTCCGGTCGTCAGGCTGCCGCCGTTTTCTATATCTTCTGCAGGCCGTGCGTCCGGATTCGCTCGATCAGCGCCCGGTGCGGCAACAGCCGCTCGAGCGCCATTTCTGCGCGTTTATTCAGCGCCTCGCCCGCAGCCCGGGCAGCTGCGGCGTGCGGGAAACGATGCCCTGCGCCTCCAATCTCTGTTGGAAAGTGCATGCCATAAAGCACGTACTGGTAGTTATCCAGGTTGAAGATGTCGAACTTCCCGGGGAAGTCGTACTGATTGGGTACCCGCTGCTGCCAGGCTTCCAGCTGCTCTACCAGCGATGGCGGCGCGCTGGCCGGATCGCGGTTATCTTTCCAGAATGCGGTATCTTCGCGGTCCGAGATGAAATAATGCAGCTTGATAAAGTCGACGACCCGCTCCCACGCATTCTGCACAACCGCATTAAACCGGCCTGACGCCGGGCCGAGGCCGTCGCGCACCACAGGCAGCAACTCGGCCAGCAACTGGGAAGTCACGTCGTAGACCAGGATGCCGGTGGCCTCCAGTGGCTCGACGAACCCCTGGGACAGGCCGATAGCCACACAATTCTTGTCCCAGAAACGCTCCCGGTGACCGATACGCATGGGAATCCGGCGCACCGCAAGCTCACCCCGCTCATCTCCGACATAGCGGCGCAACAGTGTTTCAGCCTCGTCGTGCGCGCTGTGCGCGGAAGAATAGACATGCCCTACCCCGCGCCGCCCGGTCAGGCCAATATCCCAGATCCAGCCATGATCCACTGCGGTAGAACGGGTGCTGCAGGGAATCGGTGTGTCCGCCGATGGGTACGGCACCTGCACCGCCAGCGCCGTGTCCGCAAACAGCTGGTGCCCCTTGTCCACAAAGCCGACTTTCATGGCATCACCGAGCAGCAACGCGCGGAAGCCGGTGCAGTCCACAAACAGATCCGCCTGCAGGTAACCGGCACGATCTGTCTGTACACCATCGATAAAACCCGCCGGGTCCTTTTCCACACCGGTGACATTCGCGCGCAACAGCTTTACGCCCAGTTTTTCGGTGGCGTGGCGCATCAGGAAATCGGCGAACTTGCCCGCATCCAGGTGGTAGGCGTAATTACTGACGCCGGCGTATTCCGGCTGGGTCATCAGCTTGGGTCCCAGGCCCGCATCACAGACCCGTCCCTGGATAGAGACACTGTCGACAAACGAGCGCCCCTGCGAGTCGAGTAACCAGTAGGGCACCGGGTCCGGCGCAGAACGCGGAATCAGGTCGAAGATATGGTGGTAATAATTCTCGCCACTGCCGCGCGGTTTCATCCAGTCAACAAAGCGAATGCCCTGCTTGAAGGTCACATCGCACTCGCGGATAAAATCGGTCTCACTGATGCCCAGATTTCGCAGGGATTCGCGGATAAGGGGCACGGTGCCCTCACCGACGCCAATGGTGGGAATATCCGGTGATTCCACCAGGGTTACCTGCAGGCCTCCATCTGCCGCATTACCCACACGCGCGAGATGGCAGGCCGCCAGCCATCCGGCGGTACCACCGCCGACGACCAGTACGTGATTGAGTGGTTTATCGGGCGCCATGTTTTGCTCCAACCTCAACGATTCCTGTAACGCGAACAGCCGGTTCAAACAGAAAAAGGGAAGCAGTTGCTTCCCTTTTCCGATACATCATCTACAAGTATGTCGCTACTTAGAATGACATACGCGCGCCGAGTACATAGCGGCGACCGTTGTCATACAGCGACATCACGCGGTCCTTGTCGGTATTGTACTCAACCACTTCTTCCGCGGTGAGGTTCACACCTTCGAATACCACACTGATGTTGTCAGTCACGGCGTAGCTTACGCTCATGTCCCACTGGCCAAAGGTGTCGTTCCACAGCTCGTCACCATTGAAGTGCAGGCCCTTGTACCACTCGGTGCGGTAGTTATACATCAGGCGCGCGCTCAGGCGATCGTCCTCGTAGTAACCGGTGAGGTTGTACATGTGCTCGGAGGCACCTTCCACCAGACCTGAACCCGGTACCGCAGCGTCGCGCATCTGGTCAGACTCGGCATCGGTATAGGTGTAGTTGGCCTGCACACCAAAGTTGTCGAAGCTGTGCTGCCAGCTCAGCTCGATACCGTTGGTGGAGCCGCCCTTGCCGTTAAAGCGCTGGGTGAAGTCCACATCCACATCGGTCATGGTCTGCTCGTCGTAACGAGACTCGGTTACCACACGGCTGCTCAGGTAGCTGTCGACATCCTTGTGGAAGAAAGTCGCCGCAAACAGTGCGCCGTCGGTGTAGTACCACTCATAGGAAGCATCGAACTGGTTGGCCAGCATCGGCTTCAGCTGCGGGTTACCCATTTCGCCTTTCGGGTCTTCCTGGTTCAGGGAGCCGAAGGACATGAACGGAGACAGCTGGTTCCAGTTCTGACGCGCCATCACGCGAGCCGCGCCAACACGCAGGATGCGGTCTTCATCCAGGTCATAGGCCAGGTTGAAGCTCGGCAGCACTTCGCTGTAGTCGTTGTCCTCGCTCACCCATGCCAGCTCGGACGGGTTCAGCCAGTCGCGATCGATGGTCTTGAAACCCCAGGAATCGGTGCTGTACGCGTAACCGCTGGAAGTCTGGGCAGTATCCACGTAGCGCACACCGAAGTTACCGCGATAGCTATCGCCTTCGAAGTCCGCCTGTACGTAGAACGCGGTGATGTCCTCTTCCACAGCCCAGTTGTTGGCCAGCTCCAGAGAGCGGGCGAAGTCAGCCGGGACGCCGTTCAGGCCTTCAAATGCAATGGTTTCCATTACATTGCGTGTCTGCTCGATCTGGTTGGTGAGGGAGCCGCTCGCCGGCGCATCTACGGAAACATTACCCGCACCGTTCAGGCCACAGTCTGCCAGGGTCGGACAGGTGTCGAAGATGTACTGCAGGTAAACCGGCCAGCCAGGTGCCAGGTCTTCGTTACCGGCAAGGGTGTTGGGGCCGTGCCAGCTGTAGACGGTGCGGCTCTGGGTACGCTCTGCCTGACGCACTTTCACACCGGACTTGATGTTGGTCACAGCACCGAGGCTTACCGGAACATCCAGGTCAAACTGGTAGAAAGCTTCTTCGTCGGTGGTCGGCTTCTCGCCACCCCAGATCCAGCCTGCACCAAACGCGCTGGCGTCAGTGGTCAAGGGATCGGTCACCACATTCGGTGAGGACAGGTTGAAGGCGTAATCTGCGGAAGTGTTTACGTATTCCCAGGAAGTCTCGCGGTAGGTACCGCCCTTCGCATCGGTTTTACCGGCTACTGCGTGAATGCTGTAGGAGTCGGTTTCATACTCAACGGTGAAGTCCACGGACTCGGTTTCTGTGGAGGAAACGCGGTTAATGAAATCGATGAAGATGTCACCGGTGCCGCTTACGCTGGACTGCAGCACATTGCCACCGGAAACGCCGCTGTTTGCAATGATGGCATCGCGGTCGTTATTCGGCAGCAGCAGGTAATTCTGGTTCTGATTGTTGGAGTCCATCTCTGAGCTGAGGACATTCAGGGTCATGGTCAGCTCGTCAGTCGGCGCTGCCTGCATGGAGGCAAACACGGTCTGGCGCTCGCGGTCCTGTTCAAACTTGGCCACGCCGATGTGGCTCGGCACCAGGTAACCGTCGTCGGCACCACGCCAGCCCAGTACTTCCAGGCCTTCACGCTGAACGCTGCGCTTCTGGTCCGCTACGGAAACCAGTACACCGAAGGTGCTGTCGTCGTTCTTCCAGGAGTACTGCCCGGACAGCAGCGGATCATTCTCGCCAGACTTCTCGGAGTACTGGCTTTCCACTGCGACGTTTACTGCGTGTGCGTCCAGGTCCAGCGGGCGGTGTGTCTTCACTACCACGGTACCGCCTATGGAGCCCTCGTCGATGGAGGCCATCGGCGACTTGTACACTTCCAGGCCGGAAATCAGGGTGGATGGCAACAGCGTGTAGTTGAAGCTGCGCGCCGGGTTGTCGAGGATAAACCAGTCTGCGGTGGCAACGGTCTGGCCATTCAGCAGGGTACGGTTCAGGTCAGGGCCCTGGCCGCGGATGGTGATCTTCTCGCCCTCACCGAACTCACGGCTGACCGCAACACCGGTAATGCGGGACAGTGACTCGGCGACGTTCTTGTCCGGGAACTTGCCCACGTCTTCCGCAGAAATTGCATCGACGACTGCGTTGGCATCGCGCTTGGTATTCAGTGCATCCAGCAGCGAGCCGCGGATACCGGTAACAGAAACTTCTTCAATGGCCTCTTGTGCGATTGCCTGGGTGGCGAGCAGCCCCCCGGCGACCAGTACTGCGGCCTGAACAGACAATGCGAGTTTGTTGCGCTTGAGCATTGGCTTCCCCTTCCTTTTCGTTCTTCGAATTGATTATTTTTTGGCTACACCCTAACAGCGTGAATGACATCGCTGTCATTTCTAATGACACCGCTGTCATCCAATCGCGAAAAAAGATACAACCTCTAATCAAAAAAAGCTACAAAATTGCAGGTATTTTTTCTTGTGCGTGCAAATTCTCTGCAGGCCGATTTCCAGGCAATCCGGTCCACGCAATATTTTCCAGAAAAAACAATGTGTTAGGTGATCACCTGATTTTGGTAGATTTTTGGGAGGGGAATCGAGCCCGCTCATTAATTGAGCAACAAGTGTGCAATTAATAAGCGGACGCTGGATCAGCCGTACGATGGCGAGCTTTACGCCTTCACTTCGACAATGCGCATGGTGTTGGTTTCGCCGCCAATATTGAGGCGATCGCCCTGGGTCAGCAGGATGCGCTCGCCCGCTTTCAGCTCGCGGTGGGCATGCATGACTTCCAGGATTGCATCGGTAAGGTGCCCGAGCGGCACTTCCGCCGGATCGAACTCTACCGCCTTGACCCCGCGCAACAGCGACAGCTGGCGAGCGACGTGCGGGTGGCGGGTCAGCGCATAGATCGGCATGCTGCTGCTGCGCCGGGACATCACCGTGGCGGTGCGACCGGACTCCGTCAGTGCGGCAATCGCGGCGAGGTTGTCCACGCGCTCGGCCACATCCAGTGCGGTCTGGGCAATCACCGTGTCGATACCACCACTTGTACAGACTTCGCGATCGCTGCGCGGGATCTTGCACTGGTAGCGCTCGGCACCCTCGATCACTTCTGCCATGGAGGCCACCGCTTCCACCGGATACTGACCCGCCGCACTCTCCGCAGACAGCATCACCGCATCAGTGCCATCCAGCACCGCGTTGGCAACGTCCATCACTTCGGCACGGGTCGGTGTCGGGCTGGTGATCATGGACTCCATCATCTGAGTCGCGGTGATTACCGGCCTGTGTAACGCACGCGCGCGGTGAATCAGCTGCTTCTGCACACCCACCAGTGCGGAATCACCAATCTCCACACCCAGGTCACCACGGGCCACCATGATGGCATCAGAAGCGCGAATCAGGTCGTCGAGGTGCTCGATATCGGCCACAGCTTCCGCGCGCTCGACCTTGGCAACAATACCGGCATGGCCACCGGCCGCCTGCATCGCCTTGCGCGCGGTGTTGAGGTCTTCCGCGGTACGCGGGAAGCTCACGGCGAGGAAGTCCACTTCCAGTTTTGCCGCCAGCTCAATATCGCGGTAATCCTTTTCTGTCAGCGCCGGTGCAGAGAGACCACCGCCGAGCAGGTTGATGCCCTTGTTATTGGACAGCATGCCACCCTGCACCACTCGGGTTTGCAAACAGCGCTCCGAAGCCTCGGTCACCTGCAGGCGCAACTTGCCATCATCCAGCAGCAACAGGTCCCCAACCTTGCAGTCCTGGATCAGGGACGGGTAATCCACATTCACCCGGGACGCGTCACCACCTTCCGCCGGGCAATCCAGGTCCAGGGAAAAAGGCGCATCCTTGCGCAATTCAACAGGTCCATCCTGAAACCTGGCAATGCGGATTTTCGGGCCCTGCAGGTCGCCGAGCACAGCAACATTGGCGCCGGTTGCGCGCGCGGCTTCGCGCACTGCGTCAACCCGTGCGGCGTGGTCTTCCGGCGCACCGTGGGAAAAATTCAGGCGTACGACATTGACGCCGGCCTCGATCATGCGTTGCAGTACGCTGGGTTTGTCCGTACTGGGGCCGAGGGTCGCTACGATTTTTGTATGGCGCTTCATTCAGTCTGTTCTGTTTTAAAAGTTGGGTAGGAATGTGTTTTTGTAATTCTTATAAAAACGGGCCCGGTTCAAATGCCGGGCCAGGTTGCGACAGGCCGCGACCAGCGCGGCACTGCCAGGCGAGCGCTTAACCGCCCAGATTTTGCACTTTCGCCATGGCGAGGCTGGTGTCGAGCATGCGATTGGAGAAACCCCACTCGTTGTCGTACCAGGCCATGACCTTCACCAGCTTGCCGTTTACACGGGTCTGGCAGGCATCGAAGTGGCTGGAAGCGGAGGTGTGGTTGAAATCGCTGGAAACGAGCGGTTTGTCGTTGTAGGCCAGCACTCCACTGCTCGCTGCGGCGGCTTTCTGCATTGCAGCGTTAACCGCTTCGACACTGGCTTCTTTTTCCAGCACCAGCTGGCAATCCACGAGGGAAACGTTGGCCACCGGTACGCGCACGGCCATGCCATCCAGCTTGCCCTGCAGCTCCGGCAGCACCAGGCCCACGGCTGCGGCAGCGCCAGTCTTGGTGGGAATCATGTTGTCGGCAGCGGCACGCGCGCGGTACAGGTCCTTGTGCACGGCATCCTGGGTATTCTGGTCATTGGTGTAGGCGTGCACGGTGGTCATGAAACCCTGCGCGATACCAAACTCGCGCTGCAGTACCTGCGCAACCGGGGCAAGGCAGTTGGTGGTACAGGAGGCATTGGAAACCACCTTGTGGGAGGCCTCCAGTTTGTCATGGTTCACACCGTAGACGACGGTCAGGTCCGCGTCTGTTGCCGGGGCGGAAACGAGGACCGCCTTGGCACCGGCCTCGAGGTGCTTGGCTGCATCCTCACGCGCGGTGAAACGGCCGGTACATTCGAATACGATATCGATACCCAGCGCGGCCCACGGCAGGTTGGCCGGGTTGGTTTCACTGCAGACCTTGATGCGGTCGTCGCCGATCAATAGCTCTTCCGCGGTATGGTCTACCGGCAGGGAAAAGCGACCATGCACGGTATCGAATGCGGTCAGGTGCGCGTTGGCATCCACCGGGGCCAGATCGTTGATGGCGACCAGTTCGATCTGGTCGCGGTAGCCGGATTCATAAATTGCGCGGGTGACATTGCGACCTATACGGCCGTAGCCGTTAATGGCAATCTTGAGTTTCATCGTTCATCCCTTGAATATTATTTTTACGGGCGCAATGACGTGCGCTGACTATTTGTTAGTACTATTTTCTAGCGATTACGGCAGCCGCTTATTTCAGCTGGCTTGCCTCAAGGGCCAGCGCCTCGATCTCGCCCCAGCGCTTTTCTGCAACGAGTTTCGCCGAGGCCATCCAGGAACCGCCAATACAGATCACATTCGGCAGTGCCAGGTACTCACCCGCATTCTTGGTGGAGATGCCACCGGTCGGGCAAAAGCGCACCTGCGGCAGTGGGCCACCGATAGACTTGAGCATCGGGGTGCCGCCCGCAGCTTCCGCCGGGAAAAACTTCTGCAGGGTGTAGCCGCGCTCCAGCAGGTACATTACTTCGGAGGGTGAGTTGGCACCCGGCAACAGCGGCACATCGGTGTTGTCCGCCGCATTCAGCAACGCCGGTGTCGCGCCCGGGCTGACCAGGAACTGGGCACCGGCATCCACTGCGAGGCGCAGGTCTTCTTCACTCAGCACGGTGCCGGCGCCAACGGTGGCCTCCGGCAGCGCTTCGGCAATGGCACTGATTGCCTGTGCCGCAGCGCGGGTGCGCAGCGTTACCTCGAGAACGGTCAGGCCACCGCGGACCAGTGCCGATGCCAGCGGCACCGCATCTTCCAGGTCCTCGATCACGAGTACCGGTACCACCGGGCATTTTTTCAGGGTGCTTTCCATTAGCTGGATTTTATTCGACATTAAAAATCTCACTTATTCTTGAATTCGGTAATTACGGTGCCCAGTAAACGCAGACGCGCACGTTCCCCTGCTGCAGCACACTGCGGATCGGCATTTCGCTCACGTCGTTGCCCAGCAGCGCTTCACGGTATACCGCCAGCTTTTTATCGCCGGTCAGTACCAGTGCGATTTTGCGGCTGGACAGAATTGCCGGCAGGGTCATGGTCATGCGCTCGACACACTCGCCTGTCACCTTGCTCTGGTGCGCGCGGATGGCCTTGCAGCGCAGGCTGCTGTCGAGCGCCTCGGACAGGCCGGCAGCGTG
Source organism: Biformimicrobium ophioploci (assembly GCF_030270605.1). Taxonomy (GTDB): domain Bacteria; phylum Pseudomonadota; class Gammaproteobacteria; order Pseudomonadales; family Cellvibrionaceae; genus Biformimicrobium; species Biformimicrobium ophioploci. The sequence goes on along the minus strand of NZ_BSYJ01000002.1, from coordinate 186,581 downwards.
CGGGAACAGCGATGCGGTGTGACCGTCTTCGCCCATACCGAGCACGCAGTAATCGAACGGCGCAGGCAACTGCTGGTAACGCTCATTACAGGCCGGCTCGCCACTGAACACGCTGACAGCGGAATTCTTCATGCCCATCAGGTGCGCGCTGGCGGCTTCGTGCTGGATCAGGTTTTCACTGATAAAGCGCTCATTGCTGAGTTCACTGTCGGCTTCCACCCAGCGCTCATCCACAAGCGCCACATTGATGCGATCCCATGCCAGCGGGCGCTTGGACAGCGCCTGGTAAAGCGGCCTCGGGCTGCTACCGCCGGACGCGAGCAAGGTTGCCACGCCACGCTGGTTGACACCGCCCTGCAGGGCCTCGGCGCAGTGATCCGTCAGGCGGCTGAACATTTCCTCGCGCGAGGAAAAGAATTTTTCGTCTACCACGGGTTCCAGAGCTTCTTGCATGTCGCTTTCTCAGCCTCTCGCAACAGTCTTTAAAGGTTTTTCCAGGCGCGTCCATCAAGGCGCATCATGTCCTCGGCCGCCTTGGGCCCCCAGCTACCGGCGCGGTAGAGGTTGGGCTGGTCGGCAACTTCGTGCCAGTGGCGGATAATCGGGTCGACCCATGCCCAGGCCGCCTCAACCTCTTCGCGGTGCAGGAACAGCGCCGGGTTGTCCGCGGCGACATCCAGGATCAGGCGCTTGTAGGCATCACTCTTGAAGCTGCCATAGGCATCGGCGAAATTCAGGTTCAGGGATACCGGTTGCAGCTCCATTTCCAGCTTGTCCAGCTTCTTGGCGGTCAGTACCAGCTGAATGCTTTCCTCGGGCTGCAGGCGGATGATCAGGCGGTTTGGCTGTACCGGACCGGCAGACTGGTCGTACACACGGTGCGATACCGGCTTGTACTGGATGACGATTTCCGCCATGCGCTTGTGCATACGCTTGCCGGTGCGCAGGTAGAACGGCACCTGTGACCAGCGCCAGTTATCGATATGCGCGCGCAGGGCCACAAAAGTCTCGGTGCGGCTGCTGGACTGCCCCAGTTCCTCCAGGTAACCAGGCACCAGGCGCTTGTCGAGCTCACCGGCCACATACTGGCCGCGCACGGTATTTTCATCCACACCCGCGTCCACCAGCGGACGCAGCGCCTCGAGCACCTTGATCTTTTCCGCGCGGATATTCTTCGCACTCATCTTGCTCGGACTTTCCATGGCGATCAGGCAAAGCAGCTGCAGCAGGTGGTTTTGCACCATGTCGCGCAGTGCCCCTGCTTCGTTATAGAAGCCTGCGCGGCCCTCGAGACCGACGGTCTCCGCAATGGTAATCTGGATATGGTCGATGGTCTGCGCATCCCAGAGGTGCTCGAACAGCACGTTGCTAAAACGCAGCGCCATCAGGTTCTGGACGGTTTCCTTACCAAGATAGTGATCGATGCGGAAAATATTCTTTTCCGGGAAGAACTCCGCAATGCGGTCATTGATCACGCCGGCGGACTCACCGTCGTAGCCAATGGGCTTCTCCACCACCACACGTGACAGGTCATTGACCAGCCCGGCGCGCGACAGGTTCTCGCAGCAGTGGCCGTAGATAGCCGGCGGAATTGCGAGATAGAAAACACGAACGCGGTCTTCACCCGGCATCAATTCTGCCAGTGCCTGCCAGTTGGCATTGAACTCACGGATATCCAGCGTCACAGGGTGCACACGCTGCATAAAGGCCTCGACGGCCTCCTGGTTGTACTCTTCCGCACCAAGATACTCTTTCAGCGCGTCGCGGGCTTTCTGCGGGTATTCTGCATCGGCACCTTCGCGGTGGGATGTGGCAATTACGCGGGTATCGCCGGGCAGGTTACCCTCGCGACAGGCGCGGTAGAGTGCCGGCAACAGTTTGCGCAGTGCAAGGTCGCCTGCGCCCCCAAACAACACTATGTCAAAAGCGTTCATTGTTGGCCCTTAGCCTTTGTTACGCGGGCTGGCCGCGTCATCGGATTCTGAAGAAAAGAGAATGCTTGCACCGGACTCCGCCTCGCTGGCGCCAGTGCGCAACCGCGCAAACAGTTCGCGGCCCATACCGAAATTGTTGGGGGTCAGGTCTGCCGTCGCGGGCTGGCGATCTGCCAGCTCGACTTCAGACAATTCAACAGCCAGGGTGCCTGCCACTGCATCCAGCGTGAGCATATCGCCGTCGCGTAGCCTGGCGATGGCACCACCGGCTACGGCCTCGGGACTCATATGGATGGCGGCGGGCACCTTGCCCGAGGCACCGGACATACGCCCATCGGTGACCAGCGCCACCTTGAAGCCGCGGTCCTGCAACACGCCCAGTGGCGGCGTGAGCTTGTGTAGTTCCGGCATTCCGTTTGCGCGCGGCCCCTGGAAGCGGATCACCGCAATAAAGTCTTTTTCCAGCTCGCCGGCCTTGAATTTGTCGAGCAGTGCGTCCTGGCTATCCAGCACGATTGCCGGTGCACGGATCACGCGGTGATCTTCTTTCACTGCAGACACCTTGATAACGGAACGGCCCAGGTTGCCCTGCAGCAGCTTGAGGCCACCTTCGGCCGCGAACGGGTCCACCGCCGGGCGCAATACTTCAGTGTCTGCAGACTCCTGCGGCGCCGCGCTCCAGAAAACTTCGTCTTCACCCTGCAACTTCGGTTCCTCGAAGTAGGCTTCCAGGCCGCCTTCGCCCATCACGGTATTGACGTCAGTGTGCAGCAGGCCGGCACTGGCGAGCTCGCGGGTCAGGAACGGCATACCGCCCGCCGCGTGGAAGTGGTTGATGTCTGCCATGCCATTCGGGTAGACCCGGCACAGTAGCGGTACGGCAGAAGAAAGCTCGGCCATATCGCTCCAGTCAATCAGGATGCCTGCAGCGCGGGCCATCGCAATCAGGTGCAAGGTATGGTTGGTGGAACCACCGGTTGCCAGCAGCCCGACAATACCGTTGACGAACGCGCGCTCGTCCAGTATCTCACCCAGCGGCTTGGCGGTACCGCGGTCGATGGTATTCACCAGCTGTGTCACGGCTCGCTTGGTAAGCGCTTCACGCAGCGGCGTGTTGGGGTTGATAAAGGCACTGCCCGGCAGGTGCACACCCATGATTTCCATCAGCATCTGATTGCTGTTGGCGGTGCCATAGAAAGTACAGGTACCCGGGCTGTGGTAGGAGGCGCTCTCTGCCTGCAACAACTCCGCACGCCCCGCTTTACCCTCTGCATAGAGCTGGCGCACACGCGCTTTCTCACTGTTTGGCAGGCCGCTGGTCATGGGGCCCGCCGGCACAAAAATGCCCGGCAGATGGCCGAAGGAAAGGGCCCCGATAATCAGGCCTGGCACGATCTTGTCGCACACGCCGAGGTACAGCGCCGCGTCGAACATATCGTGCGACAGTGCAACCGCCGTGGACATGGCAATCACATCGCGGCTCAGCAGGGACAACTCCATGCCTTCGCGACCCTGGGTAACGCCGTCACACATCGCCGGCACGCCGCCGGCTACCTGCGCGGTTGCACCGCAGGCACGCGCGGCTTCGCGAATTTTTTCCGGATAATTTTCGTAGGGCTGGTGCGCCGACAACATATCGTTGTAGGCAGTGATCACGCCGAGGTTCGGCGCCTGGCCGGCGGCGATGAGATCTTTATCAGACTGGGAACAGGCTGCGAATCCGTGGGCCAGGTTACCGCAGGACAACCGGGTGCGGGTGCGCCCGGTGGCAGAGGCAGCGCGCAGCCGCTGCAGGTAATCGCCCCGAGTGTCTGCACTGCGTTCGCGAATCCGGTCGGTTACTGCCGCCACCAAAGCATTCAACATCGTTCTACTATGCTCCCATCACACCCTCGGGTGTCTTGTCTGAAAATTCATTGCCGCCGTTTGCCCGCAGGTATTCGGCCAGCTGTTTTGTGGAGGCGTCGAGGCCGTCAAAGTCGGCGCCGGCAAACCTCTGCTCGAGTTCCGCTGCCAGCCCCTTGCCCAGCTCCACACCCCACTGGTCAAAGGAGTAAATCTGCAGGATCACGCCCTGGACAAAAATCTTGTGTTCGTACAGCGCGATCAACGCGCCGAGGCTTTCCGGTTCCAGGCGATCCAGCAGGATCGTGGTGGAAGGCCGGTTACCCGTGTGCACCTTGAATGGCGCCAGCGCATCAACCTGCTCGCGCCCCAACCCCCGGGCATGCAGGTCCCTGCGTACTTCTTCCACACTGACGCCGGTCATCAGCGCTCGGGCCTGAGCCAGCATGTTGCATAGCAGCCGCTGGTGATGCCCGGGCAGCTCATGGTCCGCCTCCACAGTGCCGATAAAATCGGCCGGCACCACTTCCGTCCCCTGATGCAGATACTGGTAAAAGGCATGCTGACCATTAATACCCAGCTGCCCCCAGATCAGTGGCCCGGTCCGGTAATGTGCCGCGGACCCATCCCTGGTCACGGACTTGCCATTGCTCTCCATATCCGCCTGCTGCAGGTACGCCGGCAGCAGGTGCAACTTCTGGTTGTACGGTAATATCGCGTGGGCCGGATACCCCAAAAAACTACAGTTCCAGAGACTGATCAGACCCATCAGTACCGGTGCATTGCGAGCCAGCGGCGCCTCGCGAAAATGCCGGTCCATGACCGCCGCGCCGGCAAGCAACCGCTCAAAGGCCTCAAACCCGAGCGCCGCCGCAATCGGCAGGCCGATGCTGGACCAGAGCGAGAAGCGTCCGCCAACCCAGTCACCAAACGAGAAGATGTGCTCCGGCGCTATACCAAAGGCCTTTGCCTTTTCGGTATTTGCCGTAATCCCCACAAAGTGCTTCGAAAGCACCTGTTCCCGCGACGCCCTGCCGGCATACCAGCGCAGGACGCTTTCGGCATTGGTCAGAGTTTCCGCCGTGGTGAATGTCTTGGAGGAAACTACAAACAGCGTGGTTTCCGGGTCCGCCTGCGCGAGGGCCGAAGCCAGTTCGACCCCGTCCAGGTTGGAGACAAAATCCACCGTCACCGGGCCCGGCTGCGCGAGCGCTTCCACGACCATTTGCGGCCCTAAATTGGAGCCGCCAATACCAAGACAGACCAGTCTTGTAAATTTTTTACAAGAATACCCGCTCACCCCACCTGAACGCAAGCGCGAGACGAAGCTGCGAACCTGTGCCAGTTCGGCGGAAACCCGCGTGGATACTGCGTCACCGGCGGATCCGGGCGCCTGCTCACGCAGTGCGGTATGCAGTACCGGCCGCCCCTCGGTGGCATTGATCGGCGCGCCGGAGAACAGCTTGTCGCGCCAGTCCGCCAGATCACAGGCATCCGCCAGCGCCAGCAGCGCAGCCAGATCAGGCTCATCAATCAGGTTTTTGGAGAAGTCCAGGAGCATACCCGGCAGGGACAGCGAGTATTTCTGCGCTCGCTGGGGGTCGATTTGGAAGAGGTCGGCGACGCGCCTGCCGCGGACGACAGCGGCGCGCGCCTCAAGGATCTGCCACTCCGGCAGACTGGTTACATCCATGTAGTCACCTTGTTATTTTTTTACAAGTTTTGGCTGCAGCTACCCCGTAAAGGCAGGTATTTTCCGCAGTGATTATTGTTTCTCGATTATTTTTTGCGCGAATCGCGCATGACAACGCTGTCATTTATTGTCCACACTATGACAACGCTGTCAACTCACACTTCCCCCACCCCGCTTTGCTGGTACACTGTCGGCCATATGAGGCACAGGACTGCCCGCCGCAAGATAGCCGCGCTCATGCAGTCCGCACAGGGGAAGGAACACACCACGAATGAGCAAGGCCACCATCAATGACGTAGCCGAGCGCGCTGGCGTCTCGATCAAGACGGTCTCCCGGGTCATCAACAACGAACCCTCCGTCCGCCCGGCAACACGCACCAAGGTGATGGAAGCCGTTACCGCGCTCAACTACCAGCCCAGCCTTGCGGCCCGCAACCTGGCCGGTACCCGCTCCTACACAATCGCGTTTATCTATGACAACCCGAACGCCTACTATGTGATCGACATGCAGAACGGCATCCTGGAAGCCTGCAAGGCCCGGGGTTACGAACTGCTGATCCACCCCTCCAATTCCGCCACTGATGCCATTCATACTGAACTGGAGACGCTGGTGAACCAGTCCAAGGTCGCCGGACTGGTGCTGACGCCGCCTTTTTCAGAATCCCCGGAAGTGCTGGAGACGCTGCGCAAGCTCAAGGTGAACTACGTGCGCATTGTGTCCAGCAGCGCCGCACAGGACGATGAGGAAAACTGCATCCTGGTGGAGGACGGCACCGCTGCCCACGCCATTACCAAACATCTTCTCCAGCTGGGGCACCGCCGCATCGGCTTTATCAGCGGTGGCGAGGAGCACGTATCGACCCACGAGCGCCTGCAGGGCTATCGCGATGCGCTGGCAGGATTCGGGATTGAATACGACCCGGCGCTGGTGGCGAGCGGTGAATATTCGTTTGAGTCCGGCGTGAACGGCGCCAAGCAGCTGCTGGCACTGGAACCCCGCCCCACCGCGATCTTTGCCAGTAACGATGAAATGGCCGCGGGCGCACTGTTCGCGGCGCGCCTGATGGGCATCTCCATTCCGGAGCAGCTTTCCATCGCCGGCTTCGAGGACAGCCCGTTCTCGCGTCAGACCTGGCCCAAGCTGACCACCGCACACCAGCCCAACCTGGAAATCGCACGCCGCGCAGCCATGCACCTGCTGGCGCGCTCGCGTGGCGACAAGGAGCCGGGCAAACCGGACAGCAACCGCTTTACCCCGGAGCTGGTCACGCGCGAGTCGAGCGCGCAGGCGCCCGCCTGACTCCTGCCAGCTCTCCGCCCTGCAACACGGTACGGGTTTCAAAAACGCATGAATACATCCCTGTAGCTCCTGCGTGCCGTCCATGGCACGCAAGGTTTTGAAACCCGCCCCCTGTTGCACGCCCCAAATTCCCCGCCCGAAAACAAAAAAGGCCCCCTGAAAAGGGGGCCAAACATGACGAGAACAAACACCAAACAAGCGCGGGGAGCTTACCAGCTCCGCATTTTGTGTCCTTTCAGCGCGTAGAAAAGAATGAACAGGTAACAGGGCAGCGCTACCCAATAGCCTACCTGGGTATCCGCAGCAACCTCGGCAACCTTGCCGAATGCCAGCGGGATGATGGCGCCACCGGCAATACCCATGATCAGCAGTGCAGAACCCTGCGCGGTGAAACGGCCGAGGCCTTCCAGCGCCAGTGGCCAGATGGCCGGCCACACCAGCGCGTGCGCCATACCCATTATCGCAACCAGGGCAATGGTGTCAGGCACTACGGTCAGGCCCATCCAGCCCCACAGCGTGTCGGCGATCGCTGTACTTTCATTGGAACCCAACAGGATACCGGCAATACACAGGGAGCCGGCAATCGCAGAACCGAGCAGCGCCTGCTGCTGGCTGATCCAGCGCGGAATCGCAACCACGCCGATCAGGTAACCGATCACCATGAACCACATGGTGTAAGAGGTGAGTGAGGCGAAGTTGGTGAGACCAAGCTCTTCGCCGTAGAGGCCGATGGTGTCACCGGCGATCACCTCAACACCCACGTAAGCGAACAGCGCCAGGGAACCCAGCACTACCTGCGGGTACTGCCAGATAGCTTTTACGTCACTGATGAACTGGCCCAGCGCAGTGGAGCCTTCCGGCACCTCCACCTTCTCATCGATCTCCGGCAGGTTAGAGAATTTCACCAGGCCTACCAGTGCCAGCAGTACGCCAGCCATGACGATGTATGGCATTACCAGGCGGTTGGCGACTTCGTCGAGGCGCGCTTCGCGCTCGGCAGCACCCAGCTGCTCAAGGGATTCCGTAGTGAAGTCACCGATACCGGAAAGCACCAGCGCGGTGAATACCATCGGTGCCAGCACACCGGCGCCCTTGTTGATGATACCCATGATGGCAATACGGGTTGCCGCACTCTCCTGCGGACCCACGCGCACAACGTAGGGGTTGGAAGCAGTCTGCAGGATGGTCAGGCCAGCACCCAGTGCAAACAGCGCCAGCAGGAACAGCGCATAGTGGCCGGTCTGCGCGGCGGGGATGAACATCAATGCCGCAACCGCCATGATGCCGAGGCCGATCGCCATGCCATCGCGGTAGCCGGTGCGGCTCAGGATAAAGGACATGGGCAGGGCCATAACCGTGTAGGCGATATAAAACGCGAAGGTTACAAACATCGCCTGGAAGGCAGTCAGGTCACACAGCACCTTCAGGAACGGAATGAGGGAGCCATTGAGCCAGGTCACGAAGCCGAAAATAAAGAACAGCGTACCGATGATCGCCATCGGCAGCAGACTGCTCCTGGCCCCGGTTTCTTTACCAATAACAGCAGTATTCATAGTGCACCTTTTATCATTATTTTGGATCGTTACTTTGAGTCGTTATTTTGGATCGTTATCTTGATCGCTATCTAAATTGTTGTGTTGCTGCAGTAGGATTTCTTGTCTATCAATTGCCGGCTGCAGCAAAAACCTGGCTGCCTGCAATCCAGGTCCCCTGCACTTCCAGTGCATCGTCCAGCAGGACAAAATCCGCAGCCTTGCCCGGCGCCAGCACGCCGGCATCGATGCCGGCAAATTCCGCCGGGTAACGCCCGGCCATGCGCAGCGCTTCCTCCAGGGAAACATCACACCACTCGTGGATGTTACGCACTGCCGTAATCATTTCCAGCGCAGAACCGGCCAGTTCTCCGGTGGTCGACGTCAGGCGATCGCCCTCTCGGTAAACCGTGCGCCCGAAGAACGGAAAGCTCTGCTGGTCGGTGCCGATTGTGGACATGGAGTCCGTTACAAGCATGACCTTGCCCTGCGGTTTCGCACAGATAGCGACCTGCATCGCGAGCGGGTCTACGTGATGGCCGTCGGCAATCACTCCGCACCAGCTGTGCCTGTCTGCCAGCGCCGCACCGACCACACCCGGCGCGCGTGAATTCAGCTGCGACATGGCGTTGTACAGGTGGGTGAAACCACAGGCACCCGCTTGCAGCGCCGCCTGGGTAGTCACCGCGTCGGCGTTGGAGTGACCGACACAGACCTTCACGCCGTCATCCGCCAGCTTGCGGATATCCTCGACAGCGACCAGCTCCGGTGCCAGGGTAACGGACACAGTCCCGAGGTCCTTGCGCGTGTAGATCGCCATTTCCTCGGCGCCGATCGGGCGCAAACGGGTTTCGCAGTGGGTGCCCTTTTTTGGCCCACTCAGGTGCGGCCCCTCGAAGTGCACGCCAACAATCCCCGGCACCTTTTCCCGGATCGCCACTGCTATCGCTTCCGCCGCCTCGTGCATCACATTGACGCTGTCGCTGATCAGGGTCGGCAACATGGCAGTGGTACCGTAACGGCTGTGCGCCGCCATCATGGTGCGCAAGGTTGCTACCGTTGGATCGGTATTAAACAGCGCGCCGCCACCCCCATTAACCTGGGTGTCGACAAACCCGGGCACCACCAGCCCGGACAGCTGCTCTGCATCGCCAGCCTCAGCGCCCTCTTGCAGCGCAACGATTCGACCCTGCTCGACACTGAACGTGACGTCCTCGCGGATGGCGTCGCCGTCAAACAAGCGCGTGGCGAAATAACGGCTCATAGGGTCTGGGTGACCTTTTTCAGGCCCGCCGGCGCATCCGGGTTGATCCCCAGGCTGACCGCGACTTCTGCGACATCGAGGTAGAAGCGCTGCAGCAGCGCCAGCGGCGCCAGGCGCGGGTGCATGCCCTCAACCGGCACATGCATATTGATCATGGTCGCACCGCGACTCTTGATGTCCGCAATCTGCTCACAGTGTGCCTTGTAGGATTCGTCCTCAACCGGCACATCGATCACGGTAAGCTTGCGCTCCACCAGCGTCACAGGTCCGTGCAGGAATTCGGCACTGGAGAAGGATTCCGCATGGATGTTGCAGACCTCCTTCAGTTTCAGGGCGATCTCTTTGGTAACGGCATAGCCGGGGCCGCGCCCGAGTACTACCAGGCTGGAAACGTCTTTCAGCGGCTCACTGAACAGCTGGCGATCCGCATCAGCCGCTTCGCTGAGCTGGGCCGGCAACTGCTCCAGGGCGGCCTTCATTTCTGAGTTGTCGCTCCAGTAGGCAACCAGCTGCGCGATTGCGGACAAGGTAGCGAGATAACTTTTGGTGGCAGCGACCGCATTTTCCGGGCCGGCCTTGAGCGGTAGCACCAGATCGACGATGTCACCGATCGGTGCGGTTTCGTCGTTCACCAGGGCAACGGTATAGGCACCTGCCTCGCGTGCCATCTTCGCCTGCGCGAGGATATCGGGGCTGCGCCCGGACTGGGTGATCACGATCACCAGTGCATCCTTCAGCTTCATGCTGCGACCATAGACACTGGATACAGAGGGTGCCGCCGCCATGGTCGGCGTGCCGGTCTCGATCTCGATGAGGTACTTGGCAAATACACCGGCATGATCGGACGAGCCGCGCCCGACGATCATGACAAACGGTGGCGGCTTGTCGCGCAGGCGCTTGCCCAGCTGCTCCACCGCAGCGCTGTTGTTGGCCAATTGCTCGGCGATACGCTGCGGCGCTTCCAGCGCCTCGCGTTCCATAACTGTCTCGGTGAGGTTCTTCCTGGCTTGCGCGCTCATTAACTTTCCGCCTGTATACCAATCGCCTGTTGTTGCGGTGATACCGTTCCACCGCGCTTTTGCTTTGCATAGAGAATGCAGCCGATTTCCGGCTCACACAGCGGCTTGAAGATCTGCCTGGCAACGTCTTCATCGAGCCATGGCATCAGCACTTCTCCCAGCCCACCGATAATGGACAGGCGCGGCGGATTGGTTTCCAGCAGCTTGCGCGCCAGCGCACTGATATAACCCGCACCGTCTTCCACAATTGCCACCGCAATGGGATCGCCGGCATTCGCCGCTTTGAATACTGCCGCAGCCAAGCGGGCAAAATGGCCGGAGCCCTTGCCGGCTAACTGCTCGATCACACAGTCGGCGGTCTTGCAGTCAAGCAGCTGCAGCAGTTCATCGTGCATTTTTGAGGGGGGAGCCAGCCCGTCCAGGGCCAGCAGGGTGTGCTTTACGGCTTCAAGGCCGAACCAGGCACCGGAGCCTTTATCGCCAATCGCAAAACCGTGTCCGCCGAGGTTCAGGACTTCACCATCCACCACGGAGAAACCGCAGGAGCCGGTACCGGTAATAATCACTGCACCATCACTGCCCTTGTGCGCCCCGAGGCAGGCTGTGTGCAGGTCTGTGGTGAGGTACATTTCCGCGAACGGGTGCGCCCAGGCATTGACCTTGTTGTACAACCTGGAAAGGTTGACTCCGGCAAGACCGATACCGGCAACCATGGAGGAAAGTCGGGAGGGCTCGAGGCCGGCGTCGGCCATCGCGAGACCGGCGGAGCGCACGATGGAATCAATCGCCTGCGCATAGCCGAATAGGGGGTTGGCAGGCCCCGCTACCCCGGTCCCCAATACTTCGTCATTTGCATTCACGATGGTCGCGCGACATTTACTGCCGCCACCATCAATCCCGATAAAAAGCGGATCCATGCTCTCTGCAGGAGAAACCATCTGATTCAACCCTGTAAAACCCGATACCTGGACACCATCGGTCTTATTCTATGGTGATGTCCGCCACCGACCCGTTCGCTGCGGGCCGGGCAACTCTGAATTGTGGAAATACTAACTATAAATGACAGCGTTGTCATACTGTTTTTCGAAAGATTGCGGCATATCTGCACCTGCAGCTGAAAATTGCGCACAAATTGCACAACATGGGTTTAGCACAGTCGCGGATTGGCCAATCGTCAAGCAATGCGCCTTGCCTTTAAGAAGTGCGAGGCGCCAGTCGCTCAATAGCCGCCTTCAGGGCAAAGCAGACGGCACTAACGCGGCTTATTATTGTCAGGAAAGAAAGAGTCCAGATAAACACCGCAGACAATTCACATGGAAGTTTTATCCGCCGCAATGCAAAGGAAAAAAGACCAGCACAGAAAAACGCGATCCTTTGCCAGCAAGGTGCTGCTGGTGATTCTGGTATTGGGCCTGTCCGGCTGCTCGACGCTGCGCCTGAGCTACGGCTATCTGGACTGGTGGCTCAGCTGGAAACTGGGCGATTACATCGAGCTGAATGAAACGCAGTCCGACCAGTTCGCCGCACAGGTAGATGCCTTCCACCAGTGGCACCGCACCACCCAGCTGCCCGAGTACGCCGACATGCTGGAGCAGATGGCCGCGGATGTAGCGCAGGGAGAGGTCGACAGCACCTGGCTCATGCGAGCCAGCGACCGCTTCGAGCGACTGTGGGAGGCCAGCGGCCAGCAGCTGATTACCGGCGTGGCGCCGGTTGCCGGCTCCCTGTCCCGCGCGCAACTGACAGAGCTCGGGGAAAACCTGCGCGAGCGCAACCGCAAGGACCTGAAGGACTGGAATGGTGAATCCAGCAAGCGGGTAAAAAAACGCGCAAAGCGGATGAAGAAAAATTTGAAGCGCTGGCTCGGCAGGCTCACACCGGAACAGAACCGTATCGTTGACAATTGGGCCGCCAACCTGTCCAGCTTCCTGCAGCAGCACATTGCCCAGCGCGAACTCTGGCAGGGACAACTGCTCGCGCTACTGTACGCCCCGCCCGCCACCTTCGAGCAGGACTTTACGCGCCTGGTGGTGGACCCGGAACACCTCTGGTCCCCGGACTATCGCGCCCATATCGAGGCGCGCCAGCAGCAGGTCATTGAGATGATCGCGCAGATACTGGCCACAGCAAGCGAAAAACAAAAGGCGCACCTGATCGGAGAGCTACAGCGCTACGCGGATGATTTTCGCTACCTTGCGGCACAGGGCGATCAGCCCGATACCGTCCGCCAGAGCACCCAGGCGCCGATCAGCATGAAGCCCAGCCCGGCAACATAGCCCATTACTTTTTCATCGATGTAATGGGACAAAAGCGTGCCGGCGAGTACGCCGATTCCCGATGCAACGATCAGCGCCGCGGACGCTGCGGCGAACACCAGCCATTTATTGACTTCCTTATCTGCCGCGAACAGCATTGTCGCCAGCTGGGTCTTGTCCCCCAGCTCGGCAATGAAAACCGCGGCAAAGACTGTCGCGAAAATCTTCCAGTCCAATGTCATTCCTCACAATCAGTTTTCTGTGCGGAGTATACTGCCAGAACGCTTCGCGATTGCGCATGATGGCGTTTCAAATCGGTCCAGCAGGGGTGCTATGAACAACACAACGGTTATCGAGGCAGAGAAAGGCACGCAGGGACAGCTGCAGGCAAAGGAACAGGAACTGGCGAGGCATTACGAGCGCCTGTGCAAGCAGGGGCTGAAGCTGGACCTTACCCGCGGCAAGCCCTCGGAGGCACAACTACAGCTCGCAGCCGGGCTGGATGGCATTCTAGCAAGCGACTGCCGCGCGCCCGACGGCACCGATTGCCGCAACTACGGCACCTCGCAGGGGCTCACCTGCACGCGCAAACTCGGCGCAGATCTGCTTCAGGTCCCGCACGAGGAAGTCATCGCCGCGGGCAACAGCTCCCTCACCCTTATGTACCAGGCGGTGCTTACCGGATACCTCTACGGCTTCGGTGGCGATGCACAGCCCTGGCGGTCGCTCGAGCACCCGAAATTTATTTGCCCATCGCCGGGTTATGATCGTCACTTCACCATTTGCGAACAGCTCGGCATCGACATGGTAAGCGTACCCATGACCGACATCGGGCCGGATATGGACGCCGTGGAAACACTGCTGCGTGAGGACCCGGAAATTGTCGGTATCTGGTGCGTACCGAAATATTCCAATCCAACCGGCGTCACCTACCACCAGGATACACTGGAGCGCCTGGCGCAGGCCTCGACCCACGCCAGTCCCGGCTTCCGGATTTTCTGGGACAACGCTTACGCTATCCACGACTGGTTTGAGCACACCTACTTGGGGGACATGCGCAGCACCTGCCTGGAGTACGGCGTCGACGACAAGCTGATCCAGTTCGGCTCTACCTCCAAGATCACGTTTGCCGGGGGCGGCGTGGCCTTTGTCAGCAGTACCGAGCAAAACCTCGAAGCACTGGCCAGGGTAATGAACGCCATGTCGATCGGCCCGGACAAGGTCAACCAGCTGCGCCACTCACGGCTGTTCGCGGAATTTACCGGGTTGCGCGAGCATATGGCCGGCCACGCCGAGATCCTGCGCCCCAAATTCGAGTGCGTTTACCGGCACCTGCGCGAGCATTTTGACGGGGACGGGCCTGAGCAATGGCACGAGACGAATGGCGGCTACTTCGTATCGTTCAATACGCGCCCGGGATGCGCAAAGTACGTAGTGGAACTGGCTGCACGCGCCGGGATCAAACTGACCCCTGCCGGAGCGACCTTCCCTTACGGCGAGGACCCGCAGGACAGCAATATCCGCATTGCGCCCACCTACCCTCCGCTGGACCAGCTGGATACGGCGATGGCCACATTTGTACTTTGTGTGGAACTGGCGGCGGTGCGCCAGCAACTGGGCATGATCTGAAGGCCGGACTCAGCTGTCGGATTCGCCGGGGCGGCGGCCCTGGCCACCAAACGGGAAATGGGCGACCTTGTCGCCCTTCACATCGACAACCTTGCCGACGCCTTCCTTCTCGACTTCATCGATGCGAACAATACTGTGCATGGGGATGTAGGAACGCTTCACGGCGGCAAACTCGTTCTTGAGCTTCTCTTCGGCCGGGTCCACAACCAGCTGCGCGCGCTCGCCGAAGACAAATTCCTCAACCTCGATAAAGCCGTACATCTCGCTCTGGTAGATCGCACGGGCGTATACCTCGAACACCTGGTTCTGGTTATAGAAAATGACTTTGTAAATCGGGTTTGCCATCTGTGAATTACCGGTTTCCGGACCGCTGGTTTTGAAAAAGCGCGCAAGCATAGCATAGGTTCCACTGAGGGCATCAACCTGACCTTTTCGGTCCAGGGCTGGAAGCGGACGCCGCAACTGCTATGATGGGAAGCCTGCCTGGCAAGTGGTGCAGATGAGGTCGGCCGGGCATTACACGATATTACAAAAAACGCACATACCTCCGCCCCTATGCGCCAGATCATTTCTGAACTAAAGCGTCGCAACATTTTCCGCGTAGCCGGCGTGTATGTTGTTGTCAGCTGGATCATTATCCAGATCGCCGTGGCAGTGGAGGCACCGCTCAGCCTGCCGGGCTGGACCGATACCATGGTCATCATCCTGCTGGCGCTGGGGTTGCCGGTCAGCATGGTTTTTACCTGGGCATTCGAGATCACACCGGACGGCATCCGACGGACCCGCGCTGAGAAAACTGACGCCCCCAAGCCAGGCCTGCGAGTAACAGACTGGGCACTGGCCTTGTTGATCATCGTACTGATTGGTGTGTCTGCACGCCCCTACTTTGCACCAACAGGTAGCGCAACAACTGACCTGGCCACGTTACCCCCCTCCATTGCGGTGCTGCCATTTGCGGATATGTCACCGGACAAGGACCAGGAATATTTTTCCGACGGTATTTCCGAAGAGATTCTCAACGTCCTTGCCAAGACCAGTGGTCTTCAGGTGGCCGCGCGCACCTCATCTTTCTCCTTCAAGGGTCAGGACGACGACATTCGCAAAATCGGTGAACTGCTGGATGTTGCCCATGTGCTGGAGGGTTCGGTACGCAAGTTCGGCAATCGTGTGCGTATCACCGCACAGCTGATCCGTGCGGACAATGGTTACCACCTCTGGTCCGAAACCTACGACCGCGACCTCAAGGATATTTTCGCGCTGCAGGATGAGATTTCTGCACAGATCCTCGGCGCCATGAAAGTGCACCTGCTCAATGAGCAGCCGCGCTCACACGCCGTAAACGAGAACCTCGAGGCCTATGACTATTACCTGCGCGGCAAGCATCTTCAGGCAAAACGCGTACCAGAGGCCATTGAAGAGGCAGCTAACCACTTCGAGAAAGCAATTGCCCTCTCACCGCAGTTCCCGGAAGCGCATGCGGCACTGGCGCAGAATTACATGCTCATGCGCAATGGGATAACCACTTACGGAGAGATGACTGATGAGCAGGCAAGAACGCTGGCCGGGCCTCACGTGAAACTGGCACAGTCACTGGCACCGGATCTGCCGGAAGCTCATGCGCTGGTGTATTTCATGGCGGATACCGAGAAAGAAAAACGGGCCGGCCTGACCAGGGCGCTCGAGCTCAACCCTAACTATTCCGAAGCGCTGGCATGGCGCGCCCTGCTCAACATGCAACACGGCCGCCCTGGCGATGCGCGAGCAGACCTCGAGCGCGCCAGGAAAACAGACCCGCTGTCTCTCCTGATCAACATAAACCTTGCGAATTTATACCTGGAGTTGCGACTGCTCGATGAGGCGCGGACGCCTATTGAAACCCTGCGGGCCATCGCACCGGAATCGCGGCAGACAAAAGGGATCCTGCACCGCTTATCGATTGTGGAAGGCAACTATGCGGAAGCTGTCGCGCGCGCCCTCAATATGGTGAAAACCAGAACATACACCATATATACGCTCTACTGGCTGAATGGATATTTACCGGCAATCAATATCTCCACTGCACCGCTATACGATGCTTATGAAGTAAACGGAAAGGCATTCTGGAAGGCCGATGAAGCCTGGAACAACGGTGACCTGGATCTGGCATTGTCCCTCACGCGTAAACACTTCAAGTCATCCAAAAAAGAAGATCCGTTTTCAACTGTCCAGTATGCCGGATTGCTGTTCATGCACGGAGAACAGCAACAAGCGAGAGCGCTGGTGGAATCCATGCTGGCGCGGGGCAATGAGCAATCACTACCGCCGTGCCTGTTACATAGCCAAGTTCTTTTCGTCGGAATGCAATTTGAAGAAGCATTGAAAACAACAGGTGAGCTTTGCGCCAAGATGTTCAGCCGTCCGCCTGAAGAAATGAGCTGGGAAAAAAGCCAGACCGGCTTTGCCTACTTTGCCGTTCGCGGCGAGACAGAGGCCGCCATTGCCCTGCTTGAGAACGCTGTAAAAAAAGGTGCACCGCTTTTACATTCCAGCTACCGCCTCGCCATTCCCTATGTTGCGGACCACCCAAAACTTGCCGGCCTGCTCAGTACCCTGGAACAACGTGCTGCAGCATTGCGAACCGAGGTACTGGACGGTCTCGCCCGTCTCGACCCTGAACTGCACGCCCAGTTGATGCTCGCGGATACGACCGTCCACTAGCGACGGGAACCTGTTTTCGATCCGGTCCCACAGACGGTCCCAGCGAGTCCTGCTGGTACTTCTCCCCTATCCCGCTATAATGCGCCGTCCATAATTCACTGAACAGTTTTTGACCAGGTACCCATGACTCAAACCATGACCGTATCCGAGCAAAACGCCCCCGCCGAAACCGGCGAGCGCAAGACCAAAAAGCTCTATATCCAGACCCACGGCTGCCAGATGAACGAGTATGACTCCGCGCGTATGCGCGACCTGCTCGGCGACAGCCACGACATGGTGCCCACCGACGACCCGGAAGAGGCGGATGTCCTGCTGGTCAACACCTGCTCCATCCGCGAGAAGGCACAGGAAAAACTGTTCCACCAGCTCGGTCGCTGGAAGCACCTGAAACAGAAGAACCCGGACCTGGTGATTGGCGTCGGCGGCTGCGTTGCCAGCCAGGAAGGCGAGGCCATCGCCAAGCGCGCGCCCTACGTCGACCTGATCTTTGGCCCGCAGACCCTGCACCGCCTGCCGGAAATGATGGAGCAGCGCGACGAGCAGGACGGCGCCCTGGTGGTAGACGTGAGCTTCCCGGAAATCGAGAAATTTGATCGGCTGCCGCAACCGGAAGCCGACGGCGCAACTGCGTTCGTGTCCATCATGGAAGGCTGCTCCAAGTACTGCACTTTCTGCGTGGTGCCCTATACCCGCGGTGAAGAAGTCAGCCGCCCGGTCGCGGACGTACTGGAAGAAGTGGCACACCTGGCAGACCAGGGCGTACGCGAAATCAACCTGCTGGGCCAGAACGTCAACGCCTATCGCGCGGAGCTGGTGGGGGAAAACGGCGTGGGCCACCTGGTGGACCTGGCCGAACTGATCACCTATGTGGCGGCCATCGACGGCATCGACCGTATCCGTTTCACCACCTCGCACCCGGTAGAGTTCAGTGATTCACTGATCCAGGTCTATGCCGAGGTACCGGAACTGGTCAGCCACCTGCACCTGCCGGTGCAAAGCGGCTCCGACCGGGTATTGATGGCGATGAAGCGCGGCCACACTGCACTGGAGTACAAATCCAAGATCCGCCGCCTGCGCGAGATCCGCCCGGACATCTCCATTTCCTCGGACTTTATCATCGGCTTCCCCGGTGAGACCGAGCGCGACTTTGAGCAAACCATGAAACTGATCCAGGATATCGGCTTCGATACCTCATTCAGCTTCGTGTACTCCGCGCGACCCGGCACACCTGCCGCAGACCTGCAGGACGACACTCCCGAAGGACTGAAGAAGCAGCGCCTGAAGATCCTGCAGGACCGCATCAACCAGCACGCAATGGAAATAAGCCGCCGCATGGTAGGCAATACCGAGCGCGTGCTGGTGACCGGTATCTCCAAGAAAGACCCGGGCCAGCTGCAGGGCCGCACTGAAAATAACCGTGTGGTCAATTTCCGTAGCGGCGAGCTGGGCCTGATCGGCAAGTTTGCCGACATTTTGATCGAGGAAGCCCTGCCGAACTCCCTGCGCGGTACCCTGGTGGGTTCCGAACTCGACGATTGATCCCCGCCTGAGAGCGCGCTGTTTTCCTGCACCGCGCTCGCTTCCCGCCCCTCCTGTAATACGGGTATAAAAAAGCCCTCTTCTTATAATCATTCAGTCACAACCAGCGCTTTCCAGCGCCGTCTAAATGGATATAAGCTACAGGCATAGCCACCGGTAAAAAGGAAGATTGAGACACATTTTGGAAACCACAACACTCGCTCACAGCATCACCCTGGAGCCCAACGACGCCCGCCGCCTGGCCAACCTCTGTGGCCAATTCGATCAACACCTGCGCCAGATAGAAGAACGACTCGGAGTAGAGATCCGCAACCGCGGCAATCAGTTCTCGTTCTATGGCAGTAGCAGCAACGCCCGCGCCGCGGGTGAGGTACTGAGCTTCCTGTACAAGGAAACCGGCAAGAACCCGGACCTGACCCCGGATGAAGTCCATCTTGCGCTGCAGCAGTCGGGTGTGGAGGAGTTGGTAGAAGGCACGGACGAGCCCCAGACAGTGCTGATTCGTACCAAAAAGTGCTCCATCAAGCCCCGCGGCCGCAACCAGCAACGTTACGTCAAGGCGGTACAGGGCCACGATATCAATTTCGGTATCGGCCCGGCGGGTACCGGCAAGACCTACCTGGCGGTGGCCTGTGCGGTTGAGGCCCTGCTGAAGGACGAGGTGGAGCGTATCCTGCTGGTGCGCCCGGCTGTGGAAGCCGGTGAAAAACTGGGTTTCCTGCCCGGTGACCTGAGCCAGAAAGTGGACCCGTACCTGCGCCCATTGTACGACGCACTTTACGAGATGCTCGGTTTCGAGACCGTGGGCAAGCTGATTGAGCGCAACGTGATCGAGGTGGCACCGCTCGCGTACATGCGAGGCCGCACCCTGAACAACGCTTTTGTGATCCTCGATGAGAGCCAGAACACCACCCGCGAGCAGATGAAGATGTTCCTGACCCGGATCGGCTTCGGCTCCACGGCAGTCATTACCGGCGACCCCAGCCAGATCGACCTGCCGCGCGGCCAGCAATCCGGCCTGCGCCACTCAGTCGAGGTCCTGGAAGGCGTGAACGGCATCAGCTTTGTGCACTTCGGGGCCAAGGACGTGGTGCGCCACCCGCTGGTGCAGCGTATCGTGGAGGCCTACGGCACCTACGAGGAGGCCCAGGAAGAGGCCCAGAAAAAGGAACAGGAAGCCCGCAGGGCAGAGTTCCGCCAGCTGCGCGGCAAGGATGAAGGCAGTGGCGAGGACGCCGCCTGACGCGCCCGGGATTGCACTGCATGGACATTACCGTCGACCTGCAGATCGCCAGCGCCGCTGAGGCGCTGCCGTCTGCCGAGCAGATTGAAACCTGGGCGGAGGCCGCGCTTGCCGGCCGCCGCGACGAGGCAGAACTGAGTGTGCGTATCGTCGATGAGGCCGAAAGCCACAGCCTGAACCATCAGTACCGGGGCAAGGACAAGCCCACCAACGTCCTCTCTTTTCCCGCCGACCTGCCGCCGGACCTGCCCCTGCCCCTGCTGGGGGACCTGGTCATCTGCGCGCCAGTGGTCCTGCGCGAGGCCGCAGAACAACACAAAACCCCTGAATCCCACTGGGCACACATGGTTGTCCATGGCACACTGCACCTGCTGGGTTTTGACCATATCGAGGACACAGAGGCCGAGATCATGGAAAACCTGGAAACCGAAATCCTGACCGGGCTGGGATACCCTGCCCCTTACACTACCAAGGAATAAAAGAGCCGGGAGTATGGCCACCTCCATGACAGAAGAACCCCCAAGTAGCTCCTCCTCCAGCAAGCCACAGCCACGCCAGAGTGAAAAGAACTGGCTCGACCGGCTGATGGGCGCCTTTTCCGCGGAACCCAAGTCCCGCGACGAATTGCTGGAGATCATCAAGGACGCAGCCGACAACCGGCTGGTCGATCAGGAGGCGCTTTCCATCATCGAGGGTGCCCTCGACGTGCAGGACCAGCAGGTGCGGGAGATCATGATCCCGCGCTCGCAGATCGTCGCGGTTGCACTGGACGAGACACCCGCGCAGTTCCTGGCCAAGATCATTGAATCCGGGCACTCCCGCTTCCCCGTTATCGGCGACAGCATCGACGACATTCGCGGCATCCTGCTGGCCAAGGACCTGTTGCCACTGGTGCTGAAGGGGCTCGAGGATTTCCGCCTCGAGAACATCATCCGCCCGGCCAATATCATTCCCGAGAGTAAGCGCCTCAATGTGCTGCTGCGTGAATTCCGGGAGAACCGCTATCACATGGCGGTGGTAATCGACGAGTACGGCGGCGTTGCCGGCGTCATCACGATTGAAGACATCCTCGAGGAAATCGTCGGCGAAATCGAAGACGAAACCGATGAAGACGATGATGATGTATTTATCCGCAAGGTGGGCGACAACGACTTCATCGTCAAGGCGCTGACGCCGATCGAAGAGTTCAACGAGTTCTTCTCCTGTGAATTCAGTGATGAAGAGTTCGACACCGTTGGCGGTCTGGTGATGCAATCCTTCGGTCACCTCCCGGAACGGGACGAGTCAACCGAGCTCGGCGTGTTCAATTTCCGTGTACTCTACGCCGACAATCGCCAGATTCACCTGCTGCGCGTGCAGCGTGACAGCGGCAAGAGCAGCGACCAGGAATAAATAAACGCAGGGACTTCGGAGGCGAAGCGCGGCACCCATGAAACTGCTGATCAAACCGGTGCTGGCGGCAATCGCCGGCGCCCTGCTGACCCTCACCCTCGCCCCCTTCGATTACTGGCCGCTGGGGCTCATCGCCCTGGCCCTGTTTGCCGGGTTACTCGCCAGCGAAACGGACTGGGGTGGACGCCACAAGCCGCTTAGCGGCCGCCGCGCCTTCTGGCTCGCATTCGCCGCAGGGATTGGGCTGTTCGGCACCGGTGCCACCTGGGTATACGTCTCCATCACCGGCTTCGGCGGCGCCTCGCCGGCGCTCGGTGTACTCCTGAGCGGATTGTTCGTACTGATTCTCGCCGCCATGCTGGCGACGCCTTACTACCTGTTGGGGCGCTGGTTCAGCGCCACGCCGCTCGCCTTCCTGCTCGCGTTCCCGGCATGCTGGTTCCTCGGTGAATGGCTGCGCAGCTGGCTGTTCAGCGGCTTCCCATGGCTGTTCAGCGGCTACGCCCACCTCGATACCCCGCTGGCGGGCTGGGCACCCCTGGCGAGCGTGTTTGGCATCGGCTTTATCCTCGCGTTCAGCGCCGCCGCGCTCGCACTGGCGGTCCACTGGCTGCGCCAGCGTGACTACCGCCAGCCAGCCATCGCCCTCGCGGCGGCGGCGGTGCTATGGATCGGCGGCGCCGCGCTCAAGCAGGTTGACTGGACCGAGGCCACCGGTGAGCCCGTCAGCATCGGCCTGGTGCAGGCCAATATCCCACAGGAAAAAAAATGGCTGCCGGAGTTTCGTGGTGAGACCATCCGTCGCTACGGTACTGCGACGGAAACCTTGCTGGCGCAGGACGTAGACCTGGTGGTCTGGCCGGAAGTGGCCCTGCCGATGCTGTTCAGCCAAAGCAAGACGCTGACACAGCAGCTGCAGAAGATGGCCGAGGAAAAGAACGCCGATATCATCAGCGGTATCCTTTTCGACCG
The DNA here is from genome assembly GCF_030270605.1 of Biformimicrobium ophioploci. Classification (GTDB taxonomy): domain Bacteria; phylum Pseudomonadota; class Gammaproteobacteria; order Pseudomonadales; family Cellvibrionaceae; genus Biformimicrobium; species Biformimicrobium ophioploci. The sequence goes on along the minus strand of NZ_BSYJ01000002.1, from coordinate 164,267 downwards.
TATCGAGGATGGCCGCCGGATCATCCACAACTCCGCTGCCGTGTTTGGCCGTACACCGCACGTCTACCACAAGCGCCAGCTGGTGCCGTTTGGCGAGTATGTACCGCTGGAAGACATCCTGCGTGGCCTGATCGAATTCTTTAACCTGCCCACCTCCTTTATCCGCCCGGGCCCCGAAGGCCAGGCGCCGCTGCGCGCGGCCGGTATCGACTGGGGCACTTACATCTGTTACGAGATTGTCTACCCGGATCTGGTCGCAGCGAGTGCCGCCAACACCGATGCCCTGCTGACCATCAGCAACGATGCGTGGTTCGGCAGCTCCATCGGACCGCTGCAGCATATGCAGATGGCGCGCATGCGTGCACTCGAAACCGGCCGCAACCTGGTGCGCGCCACCAACACCGGCTTGACGGCTTTCGTGGACTATCGCGGCAATGTCGTCGCAGAGCTACCGCAGTTTGAGCAACACACACTGGTGGCAAGCATCGAGGGCCGACGCGGTATCACGCCGTTCATGGCGACCGGCAGCACCCTGTTGCTGGGACTGGCGCTGGCATTCCTCGCCCTCGCGCGCGGCGCTTCTGTGCGCAGGGCGACGATGCAGGCGCCGCTGCGCAACCCTGCCTGACGTCACGCGCCTCAGGCCTCCTACCGCGTATATCACCCTGCTGGCGGAATCGCTTGTCTGGCGCTCGCTTGTTTGTTGCAATGAGGCCAGCAGTACGAAAGAAAACCATAATAAGCATTCGCACAACCGCAATTGAGGCCGTCAAATGGAATACCGTTTACCCCTCGCCCAACTGGCACAAAATGTTGCATGCCACCCAAACAGGCCCTATCTGCACCAGCCGCACAATCGCGAATGGACGACCTATACATGGTCCCAGTTCGACGAAAATGCGCGGCGTATCGCCAAAGGACTGACCGAGGCACTGGAGCCCGGTGACAAGGTGGCCATCCTGGCGAAAAACAGCGCCGAGTGGTTCATGCTGGATATGGCCATCATGATGGCCGGCATGGTGAGCGTGCCCATCTACGCCACAGCAGGCACGAGTACCATCAGTTACATACTGCAGCACAGCGAAGCCAGGGCCGTCTTTGTCGGCAAGCTCGACAGTACGGAAGCGGCCGAAGCGGCCATTCCCGATGACATGCTGACAGTGGTGTTTCCCTACCCTTCCATCGGCCCGGGCACCGGCCAGCAGCAGCGCTGGCAGGACTGGCTGGTGCGCAACCAGCCGTTGCAGCGCGTGCACGAGCCGCAGGCGGACGACATGGCAACCCTGGTCTACACCTCCGGCAGCACTGGCCGCCCCAAGGGCGTGGTGCTGTCCTTTCGAAACCTTGCCAGCAGCGCCTACTGCTCCGCACAACTGGAAGTGGACGGCGCCTACGAGCGCACCATGTCCTACCTGCCACTGGCGCATATCACCGAGCGCTGCGTCATCGAGTTGATGAGCCTTTACGCGGCCACCATCGAGGTATTCTTTGTCGAGTCACTCGATACGTTTATCGAAGATGTGCGCCACGCGCAGCCCAGCATGTTTCTTTCAGTGCCGCGCCTGTGGACCAAGTTCCAGACCGAAATCCTCGCCAAACTGCCGCAGAACAAGCTCAACGTCCTGCTCAGGATTCCTTTTATCAACAAACTCATTCGGCGCAAGATCAAGCAGGGCCTCGGTCTCGACAAGTCACTGATCTGTGGCTCCGGATCAGCGCCGATATCGCCGGCTGTCTTGCGCTGGTATGCGAGCATCGGCATCGACATCGCCGAGGGCTGGGGTATGACGGAAACCTCCGGCCTGTCCTGCAGTAACCTGCCTTATGAAAGCGTGCGCCTAGGCAGCATCGGGGTCCCGGTGGACTGTGTGGAGATGAAATTGTCCGAGGAGGGAGAGATCCTGATCCGGGGTGAAGCGGTCTTCTCCGAGTATTACAAGAATCCGGAAGCCACCGACGAAGCATTTGTCGATGGCTGGTTCCGCACCGGCGACCGGGCCGACAAGAACCCGGATGGCAGCTGGAAGATCATCGGGCGGGTCAAGGAACAGTTCAAGACCGGGAAAGGCAAGTATGTGGCACCGGTTCCGATCGAATCGCAGTTATCCCGCAATTCCGATATCGAGCAGGTGTGCGTGCTGGGCTCCGGCCGCAAGCATCCCATCGCGATTGTGGTTCTGGCAGAGCAGTGTCGTGGTTACAACCCGGTTACAGAGCAACGCCTGCAGAACACCCTGGACGAGGTGAACAGCGAGCTGGAATCGCATGCACGCCTGGACCATATCGTTGTCAGCGATACACCCTGGACCATCGAGAATGAATTGCTGACGCCAACGATGAAAATCAAGCGTAACAAGCTTGAGGAACGCTACGGCCACTACCTGACAGACGAGCTGGAAGATACCATCGTATGGGAAAAATCCGGCACCACCGACGGCGTTGGAACCGCAGCAGCTACTTGACCATAAATAAAAAACAGGGGGAAACATGGGCATCATTGGCTCACGGCTGACCGTGGCCGGCGCGCGCGTGCGCGCCGCGCTAACCCCAGCACCACCTGAGGACCCGCGAACAGAAATTACCAACCATGCCTTTTCCATCGCCCCGCAGCTTCTGGGCGTGGCCATTGCGCCGCCCTGGCGTCGCGGGCTCGCAATGCTGCTGGATGTCACCCTGATCGGCCTGCTCGCCACCGGCAAGTGGTTTATCTGGTTGCCAATTGTCTGCTGGGGCCTGATGGTGCACTACGGCGGGAGGCCCGCCCGTATTGGCATCGCGATCGCCAAATTCACCGGCTACACACTGGCATTCATACTGGCGCTGGTTATCACTGTGTTTGTAATGGGCGACCGCATCCAGATCGTCAGCGATGGCGTCGACGAAAACCCGCTGCTCGACCTGATGATCAACAACGACCTGGAGCAGATCGATCAGAAGCTCGGGAATATGTCGGACCAGGAAATCCAGGCCATGTTGACTGCCAGTGGTGTTCCCGTGACCACCACCGAGGGCGATATCGTGGTACTGGAAGAAGAATCAGCGGGCGGTAGCGCATTGGCTGCCGCCGAACCGCTTCCGGCCGAACCGGATTCCGGTTTTTCCCTGAAGGACCTGAGCATCGTGGACCTGGCGCTGCGGTTCCTCAGCGATCTGGGTATTGAGTTCGGTATCGGGGCGCTCTACTTTACGCTGTTCACCTGGGCCTGGCAGGGGCAGACACCGGGCAAGCGCCTGCTGGGTACGCGTGCGGTCAAGCTGGACGGTTCCAGCTTCGGTATCTGGGATGCGTTCGGGCGCTACGGCGGCTACGCCACCGGTATTGCCACCGGCCTGCTGGGATTTCTGCAGATTTTCTGGGACCCGAACCGGCAGGCGATGCAGGACAAACTCGCCTTTACAGCGGTTATCCGCAATCAATAAACATTACCAAAGACAACTCGTTTTACTAAAAAAAATAAACAGGAATTACTGACCATGCGGGGAATTATCGCTCTCCTGGGCGCAGTCATTGCGCTGGGCGCAGCAGGCTGCAAGCAGCAGCCTGACTTCAGCGAGCTGGATGCGCTGATGCAAAGCAACATCGAGGCTGGCTTTCCCGGTGCCGTACTCGGTGTGTGGCATGCCGGAGAAATCATCAAGCTACAGGCATACGGCTACGCGAAGCGCCACGATGCCCGCGAGCCCGCCAGAACCCCGCAAGCGCCGCTGCTGCTCGCACCCATCCCGGAAAATGAGCGGATCCCGGCGCGCCTCGATACCATCTACGACCTGGCCTCCAACACCAAGATGTACGCAACCAATTATGCGTTGCAGCATCTCGTCAGCGAGGAAAAGCTTGACCTGGACGCACCGGTACAGCGCTACCTGCCGGACTACCGGGACCGGCCACAGGACCCGGTAAAGGGCAAGGCGACAGTTACCGTTCGCGACCTGCTGCGTCACACCGCCGGCCACCCGCCAAGCATCGAGTTTTACAAGTCCAACGACCCTGAGCTCTTCGCAATCGACCGCGCCGCAGGCCTGCTTGCCATGCAGCGCGCCCCCCTGCAGGTACCGCCGCGCACCCGGGTAAAGTATTCCGATATTGATTACATGCTACTCGGCCAGATCATCGAGGCGATCACCGGCAAGACCCAGGACCGCTTCCTGCAGGAGACCTTCTTCGGCCCCATGGGACTGGAGCGCACCGGCTTTAACCTGCTGGATACGCCGGTGAATGGTCGCGTCTATCAATTGTCGGACTTTGCCGCCACGGAAATCTACGGCAATACGCGCGAGCAGCAACTGGATTACCCGGGAGTCCGTACCGGCACCATCCAGGGCCAGGTGCACGATGAGAAAGCCTTCTATTCACTTGGCGGAGTTGCCGGCCACGCGGGCCTGTTTTCCACCGCAGAAGAAATGCTTACCCTGATGTCGCTGATGCTACATGAGGGCCAGCAAGACGGTGTACAGTATTTTGACAAACAGGCGATCCGGGAATTCCTGCAGCCCAACCCCAATTTCAGGAGCGATGGCTTCGCACTGGGCTGGAATGTGAATGTGGGCGGCAAGTTCTCCTATCTTTTTGGCAAGCATGCGAGTGACAGCGCCTTCGGTCACTCCGGCTGGGTGGGCACTGTGTCGGTCATCGACCCTGAGCACGATCTGATGGTTGTGCTGCTCGGTAACAAAAAGAATACCCATATCCGCATGGATTGCGGCAAGCCACTGTGCGAGCGCTTCGACGGTGACAAGATGGCGATCGGGGATTATGACCCTATCATCGAAAAGGTTTATGAGGCGCTGGGGCTGGCCGATACGCCCTAAATACTGATCTAAGTACAGATCTAAGTACTGAAAGCTACAGATAGGCATGGATCAAATATGCAGATCGCAGAAAGCATTCCCATGCTGGACGATATTCTGGCGCCATGGCGAGACACCATAGGCGCGGACTTTCAGGGGTACCGCAACCATGTCAGTCGCATGCTGAACTTCTGCTTCCTCCTGCGCGACTGTAGCGAGGAGGAAAGGCACAAGCACATCATTGCCGGGGCCTTCCACGATATCGGTATCTGGGTCAACAACACGGTGGACTACGTACCCCCCTCGATTCCGCCGGCCGTGGCTTACCTGGAAGAACACGATCCGCAGGCGTGGTCTGATGAAATCACCCTGATGATCAGCGAGCATCACAAGATGCGCGCGTATCAAAGTGAATACCAGCCTCTGGTGGAACTATTCCGCCAGGGGGACCTGGTGGATTTTTCCTGCGGCGCGGTGCGCTTCGGTCTCCCGAAAAACGCCATCCGGGCGGTCAAGGGCGCCTATCCCAATGCCGGATTCCACAAGGGACTGATGAAAAAGGCTGGAAAGTGGTTGCTGAAACACCCGCTCAACCCTGCGCCGATGATGAAGTGGTGAGCGCGGGGCAGCACAAAAAGGAGGCTTTTGTGCGCTTCCGCACAATCTGCGGCTGCTTAATATCGACAAACAATGGTACGCGGTTGATACTGCCCCGGCACCCTACACTCTGAAGAGGTGAAACCTTGACAGTATCCACTGCAAACAATCCATCTGACAGCATCATTTCAAGACAGCGAAGCCTGGGGTTTTTCTTTTTCGCAAGCCTTTCACTTCTGGTATTCGTCGTCGCCGCTTTCGGGCTCAAGGTTATAGTGCACCCGGAAAGGCTGGCGCGATACGAAATCCCACTGGTAGTCCTACATGGCCTGATCATGGTCGCCTGGTTCGGCCTGTTTGTGTTACAGGCCCGCCTCGTACAAGCAGGATCCATTCGCGCGCATCGTCGCGCGGGGTTTGCCGGGATCATGCTACTCATCCTGATGGTCGCGACCGGCATCCCGCTCTCTTATCAGCTGGGCCGCGCGATGCTTTTTGTCGCGAACTGCGTCATGCTGCTTACCTTCACCGCGCTATTCGTCAGCGCGGTAATCGCAGCGAGCAGACGCAACTTCGAGGCACACAAGCGTCTGATGCTGATGGCTTCACTGGCGGTCATCGGGCCGGCAGTAGGAAGAGTCTGGCAGGTCCTCGAGATCCCGGAAATTTCTTCACTGCTAGCTATCATTGCAGCCAAGGTGCTGATTCCGGTCAGCTACGATCTGAAAACGCTTGGCTCTTTACACAAGGCGACTATCGCTGGCGTGACATTTTCGGTTTCCATGACCGCACTGATGGTCGCCATCATTCTGTCACCTTTACTTAGCGTGATCCAAAGCATTTTGTTCGGCTGATTGCAAACTACCGGGGCATGTACAGGGCGAAAAGCCCACTACTTGTTGCTGGGCTGCATCGCGGGCCATACCAGCCTGTTTTTCCACTGTCGAAGGAACGCCCCTTGACGGCACTCATGCTTTACGATGGCCGTCACACCTCACCAGCTAAAGGTCAGCCCTGCGGCAAAGGTAGTGAGGTCACTACCGGTATCCTGCCGGGTTCGTGCCCCCAAATAAGACAGGCGTACGCCAGCGCGCTCTGAAATCGGCTGTGCGTAAGTCAGTTTCCAGCCATAATTTTTCTTCAGATCTCCCTGCGATCTGCCATTAATCCTTGTTTCACCACCATGGTTGTAGCCCAGGCTGAACGAGGCCCAGCGCCCTTGTGGAAGCGACCGCACGATATGACCATGGGCAAAATACAATGGCGCCTGCTCGAGCCTGTTTTTCCCAAAAAATTCATCGTTGTCCCCATGCAGCCATAGCTCCCCGGTAAGCTCCAGTGTCCAGGGTCCGCGGGTGTGCGTCACGCCCAGTTGCGGCCTCACCACGTAGCGATTTTCCCCTAGATTCAGAAGGCGGCCCTGACGATAATGCCCGGTCGGCAGGCGCGCAGCTATGGCAGCGCCTACAAGCGTCTCGCTCTGGACGGAACTCCGGTAAGCAGTGAAGTCTTTACCGCGCAGCGGCGGTGCACCATACAGGTTGATGGAGCCGCGGATAAACAGGTCTGAAAAACCTTCTCTGCGCGTCAATCCGGGTTGACCATTGAGCAGCCCTTCCCAGACTCCGGACTGATGTGCCTGGGTGAACTGAATGCGGGAAGAACGCTCCAGAAATTCGAAGGTGCGGACATAATTGAACGCAAAGGTATCTAGCTCCAGCTCCGCGCCCTCGATCCGTAGCGTTGGATCAAAAAATATCTTTGCCGAGGTACGGACCAGGGAAGCAATACCGAAATTCCTGTCTAGCGGCAGGTGATTCCATTGCCGGGGCTGCGGGTCCATTGCATGCAGCGACGCACTGAAACTGAGTGCGATCGCCGCAAGGCCAGACTTTTTCATCACTTGCGATAGTCGAGTGGTGGCTTGCGGTCGCCCAGCAACGGCTCATACCTGAAGTCGTCGCCGCGCTTCTCATCAAACTCTGCCCGCGCCTTTTTGAGCAGCGTTGGTTCGCGCAGTAACTGGATGCCGGACAGTGTCAGGGTTTCCGCCGCAAGCTGCATACCCTTGTGGCCGATACTCATACCGCCAGCCGCAACGGCCTGCCAGGTATGGGCAGAAGTGCCCGGCACCCAGGTTGCAGTTCGGAAACCACCGGTTGGTACATTCCAGCTCACGTCGCCAACGTCAGTCGACCCCGGGGTGGCTTTTTCGGACGGGTCGTAATCGGCAATTTGTGCCGCGCTTTCAAGCGTCTTATCCGGGCCCGTGGCCAGCCCCTCGAGGCTTTTCGCAAAAGCCTCTTCCTCCGCCGAGTATTCAATACCACCGAACTGGCGCAGGCTCGCATCCAGCAGGCGATTCAGTGCCTGGTTTGGCAGCAGGCTGTGGTTACCGTGGATAACCTCCCACTCTACGCTGGTGCCGGTGCCCTGCGCTGCGGCCCTGGCAATATCCTCGACCCTTTCCCATATCGGCTGCAGCTCCGCAGCACTGCTATCGCGCACGTAATAGAAAACTTCTGCTTTGGCCGGCACCACATTGGGCGCCAGGCCGCCATCAGTAATCACATAATGGATACGGGTGCTGTCCGGCACATGTTCGCGCAACATGTTCACCATGAAATTCATCGCCTCGACGCCGTCGAGGGCAGAGCGGCCCCGCTCAGGCGCCGCCGCCGCATGGCTGGAGACACCGGAGAAGCGGAATTTAGCGGATTTATTGGCGAGGCTGGAGCGCGGCAGTGCTGCATTGCTATCACCCGGGTGCCACTGCAGGATCGCATCCACCCCTTTAAAGACCCCCGCGCGCACCATATAGACCTTGCCCGAGCCGCCCTCTTCCGCTGGCGTGCCATAAAGGCGCACTTCGCCCGCGGTACCAGTCTCCTGTATCCAGCGACTCAGCATGACCGCCGCCGCCGTAGAGCCGGCGCCAAACAGATGGTGACCACAGGCGTGGCCAGCGGCCTGTCCCTCGATCGAGCTATGCTGCGGAACTGCGTGCTGGGCGACCCCCGGCAACGCATCCATTTCTGCCAACAGGCCGAGCACCGGGCCACCGCGACCCTGTTTGAAGGTGGCGACAAAGGCAGTGGGGATGCCGGCGATGCCCGTTTCTATGCTGAATCCGGCTGCGCGCAGCTGGTCCTGCATGGCTGCGCTACTGCGGGTTTCCTGATAACCCATCTCCGCCCATTGCCAGAGTTTGTCGGCGAGGCCGACTGCGTCCGGCGCGATGACCCGGGACTGTTGTTCCACCCAGGCGGCATCAGTGGCCAGAGACTTTTCATCGTAGGCCGACACCGCATTGGCAGCGCCCGCCAGCGCCAGCACCAGCATGGATTTGCGAAACATAGTGCATCCCTTGTTTTTATCACTGTTAGGTAATTGCGGAATCAACTATGGGCGATATCGGCCGCGCGGGCAAATCCGGCACGGCCTCAATGGACAGGTATTACTCGAAGGCGTAGCTGAGTTTAACGAACACACCTTCCTGTTCGCTCACCAGCGCACGGGATGCAGGACGGGTGCCGGCAACGGAAGTGATGCCAGCCACCAGAGAGGAATAGGCATTGAACTGATAGCGGTAGCGCAACTGTGTCAGCAACTGGCGCGAATGTGCCTCGACTGCATCGACGTAAAGCGCCGGGTTCTGTTCGGTCTCCGCGCGCTGCGCCCACAGCTGCAACTGCTGGTGCGCGCTGAAGTTGTAGCGCACCCGGGCCTGCACCAGTCGCGTGCGGTACAACTCGCCACCGTCAACTTCGAATCGGCCCAGGTCGATCATGGCCGCCACTTCCCAGTGTGCGCCGGGACTCCAGTCTATCTCCACATCGCCAGTGGAATAGGTTCCGGTCCCGCTCAGCGGGTTATCGTAGTTGATGCGCTCAAAACGCCCCATGAAGCTGTTGATATGCAGGCTGTCCAGAACCTTGCCTCCACCCCAGACGCCACTACCGTTGAGTGCATACTCGACGCCTTCATAGAGCTCATGGCCAGTTTCAGCGAACATTCCGAGCTCCCGCTGCTTCACGGCGTCGACAGCGACTTTCAATTGCGCCTCATCACTCAGGCGATTGAAGTCGAGGTCGTCAACACGCTCGTATTCCAGCTCGAACTCCACCCGGTTCCACCAGGTATCCCTGTCTGCGTAAATACGGTATTCCGTCTCAGAGACGCTGTCCCAAACACCGACCTGGTTGAGTACTCCCAGGTCCGCCCGGAAACCATCGGCAATATTGCGCACCCGGTTGGTGAAGCTGAGTTCACGGGTCTGATAGCTATGGTAGAGATGCGCGGCGTGCCCTTTCTGGGTGCCCTGCAAACCATATTCCTGCTGCAGCAGCTCCGGATTCTGTGTATCCGAGTGGTAGACCTCAGCCGCAAAAGTGTGCCCCTCCCACGGCCGGTACAGGACATTAAAGCCGGTCGCCGCGCTGTGGTAATCGTCCGCCTTGCGCAGCGTACTGAGGCTGCCGAAACGCAGCTTGTCACTGACATTGTTGCGGTAGCTGAGTACACCGTTGGTACTGGCCGCAGCATATTCCACCAACTCGGAACTGTCGCGACCAGGCAGGATAAATGAAGTGGTGTAGTCATCCACCACGAAGCTACCGAGCGTATGGTCACCAAAGCGCCCGGTATATTTCAAGCCCCAGTCCGGCGCGTTGATATTGCGCGTATAAAGTACCGGGAAAAAGCTGTTGAAGTAACGCTGGTCCTCGAGGAAAAACGCACGCTTCTCCGGATATTGCAAGGCAAAGCGCTCATTCAGATCGAACTGGATGGTGTCGGCATCTACCTGGGAGAAATCCGGGTTCGCGGTAACCGTCACGGCAGAGTCGCTGCCGAGCTTCCACACCAGGTCGACGCCGGCATCGGTATCGGTTTTGTCGGACCAGTCGCCGCCCTGTGCCAGGTCGCGCGTACGGCTGCGCCCCGCAACTACATAGGGCGTCACCCGGTAGCCGGACGAGGCATTGATCGGCTCATGCAGCTCCAGCTTGGGGTAATCGCACTCCTCACACTGGCCGGTCTGCTCCCAGGGACTGCTGCCATACACGGCGAAATCACCGTAGCCGGTAAAGCGCGTGATAAACACGCCCCACTGCTGCGCCTGTTTGCTGTTGTCGAAGCCAAGCGTGGTGAATGGAATCTTGACCTCCACCTCATAGCCTTGCTCGGTGATCCGGCCTTCGGAGTACCAGATGCCATTCCAGTCCGGGTCCTCGAGCCCCGAGGAGCTGATGATCTCGTCGGCCTGGATGCCAATCGCATTGACCCGCAGCTGGTACGCCGAGCGCTGCTCATTGAAGGAATCCAGGTGAATGCGGATCTGATCCTGGTTATCGATTTCGTCGCGCTGGCGATAGCTGGCCCGCAGACGCTGCGGCTCGGGGTCACTGGCCCGGATGCCCACATACAGCGCATCGTGGCTGTAGAACAGGTAGGCCTCCGTTGCGCGATCGGCCGGTGTGTTTTCGCCGGGAAAAATTTCGAACGGCAGGTCCATCAGCTCGGCGCGCTGCCAGTGCGGCTCGTCCAGTTTGCCGTCGAGGGTGATCTCGACCTGCTGCTCATGGGGCAAGGCCGCAAACAGCCCGGTCATGCGGATGGGCTGTGTGGCCCAGGTGCTGCTGGCGGCACTGAGGACCAGCAGGGCCATCAGGGAAATAGTCTTCAGGTGCATGCGTATTTTCGCCGTCTCGATTTATTGTGGTTATCGATTTTCAATTTCGAAGCGCGCGAATGATAAGCATTATTCGTGAATTGGGAAGGCTACCGGCGGGAATATTCGCCCGCCGGCAGTGTGTTTGCGATGGATGACACCAGTCAGCGCCATCCCGTGGGTCTTATCGACCCCGATTGCGGAACCAATCAACCAGCTTTACAAAGCGTGTGCCCAGCTTCATGGCCAGGTCCTGTTCGCCTTCATCGACGGCAACCGACAGGCTGGCGGCCCCCGGCGCATAGGATTGCTCCATCATGGCCAGCACGTTCTTTTCGATCATGCCTTTCAAAGGCACTTTGGATACCATGCCGTACATGGCTGCGGAGCCTTCGTAGGCCAGGTCCGGGTTTCTCTTCACCTCCGCCACCGAAGCCTTGAGGTCGGCAAGGTACCGGGGGATTGCCTGCTCGTGGTTAACCGTGACCATCGCGTGCAGGGCATCGGGATGCTGCTGGCGATTGATGGACCAGCCGCGCGCTTCCATCTGGTCGCCCACGGCAAAGATATTCACTTCCGGATCCGTGCTGTGATAGGAGAATACGCACATGTCGGGCTCACCCAGCACCTGCAGCCCGTCGATCGCATTAACCCCGTCCATCATGTCGCGCGCGAGCTGCATACTCTTGTCCGCCATCTCAAGGAAGCCCTGTTTGCCGATGGTCTGCATGGAAGCCCAGGCTGCGGCAATCGCACTGCCGGCACGGGTGCCCAGTAGCGCCGGCGACGCATAGACACCACCTGACCAGTTGCTCACGATCAGGAACTGGTGGCGCAGGTAATCCATGCTGCGATACAGGATCACGGATGCGCCCTTGGCCGCATAGCCGTATTTGTGCACATCGGCAGAAATCGAAGTCACGCCGGGCACCGCAAAGTCAAAGTCCGGCACCGGGTAGCCCAGCTCTTTTACAAACGGCAGCATAAAACCGCCCAGACAGGCATCCACGTGCAGCGGCAGTTTCTTTTCCTGCGCGAGCTTACCCAGCTCCGCGATGGGATCGATCACGCCCTGAGGGTAGGACGGCGCGGAGCCCACCAACAGAATGGTATTGCGGTTGATCAGTTTGCGAGTCGCGGCCAGGTCTGCGCGGAAGTCCTTGCCGATGGGGGCGCGGATAATCTTTACATCAAAGTATTTCGCCGCTTTCTCGAATGCCACGTGCACGGTTTCCGGGACGATCATATTTGGCCGCCGAACCCACGGGCGCTTCTTGCGGGCGTAGTCCCGATAAGTCTTGATCGCCATGAGAATGCTTTCGGTACCACCGGAGGTCATGGTGCCCACCACATTCTCATCACCGTGCAGCATGTTCGCTGACATGCGCACCACATCGGTTTCGAACTGCTTCAGGCTCTTGAAGGCCATCGGGTTCAGGTAGTTGGTGGAGAAGAACATATTGTGGGCTTCCTTGATGGTGCCGTAATGCTCATCGTCCTTGTGGTATACCAGGCTCCACACCTTGCCCGCTTTGAAATCAGTATCTTCTGCGGCGGCTGCCTGCATCGCATCCAGCAGCGGTGTTTTCGCGATGCCCTGCTCCGGCAGATTGCCGGTAAACAGGTTTTTCGCGGGTTGCTGCTCTTCTTGCTTTTGTTGCTCTTGCTTTTCTTTTTGCCGATTTTGCGCAACGACGCTCATGCTATCTCCGGTATCAGAATTTTTAGAATAAGTAATCAAACAGGTAGGCAAGGCCAACACCCAGCAGGTTGCTGAGCGCATAGCCGATGATGCCCGCGGTAATCCCCGACAAGAGGATTTCCCGGTTTTTCAGGGTGCCCGCCACCATAGGCACAAAAGGCGGCGAAGCGATGGCGGCGACTGAGGTGATCAGGAACGTATCCACATCAATCCTGAGCAGCCGGCAGATGCATGCGTGCAGGATGACAGAACCATACACGATGATCAGCACAAAGAGAGCGAGATCCGGGTCGAGCTGGCCGAACAGATCCGTAGTGATCATGGAGCCCACAATCACGCAAAAACACAGCACGATATACATGCCCAGGTCAAAGGTATGCGGGATTTCCCTGACCTTTGGGTTGAGGGAGGCTGCCAGCGCGAGCAGCGTCAACCCCACCATAATAAACGGCAATTCATGCGCGCCGGCGAAGGACCGGGCAGCGACCACAACCAGCGCTACAATTGCTGCGGCAAGTACCACGGCAATCGACAGGCGTCTGGCAACCGGCCACCGGAGTAGCGCGGCGTAGTGTTGCTCCCAGGCAGCGGGCTCGAGGTTGTCGGCATGCCCCAACGCTTTTTCCCGCTGCTGGAAGGATGGCAGGAAATGCAGGAATACCTGCTGTGCGATCGAGGCGACAAACAAAAGATAGGCAATAGTTAGGAAAGTATCGTAAGTATGCAGTTGCAGGAACAGGTTGTTGTCCACCGCCAGTGCTTCCTTGACTGCGGCAAGGTTCGGCGTACCGCCTGTGTAGAGCGCAATACCGAGGCCGACCAGTTTCCAGGTTTCCGCCAGTTCGTCGCGCAGCAGCCAGCCGGCCAAAAATGCCATGGCCACCACCGCGCCGATACTCGATGCCATGGCAAGCAGTGTGGTCGGTCCCAGATGAATCCAGTTGCGTACATTAACCGAGAACAAGAGCAGGGGCAGGGACAGAGCGATACAGGCACCCATCATGCTTTCCTGCAGCACCTTCAGCGCTGCCGCATTACCGCCTGCAAAGCCCGCGGGCAGCAACTGCGCGAGGGCCATGCCGGCGATATAGCAGAGCACCACGGCCCCGATCTTGTCGGCCAGCCGGTTGCGGCTGCACAAGACCAGCACCAGCGCCGGTAGCGCCAGGTAGACAAGAGCCAGAATTATCAGGTGTGGGTGCGCCATATTCCCGGACCGCGCTTGCATCCACGCGGGTGTAATTTTGATCAGGTGGGATTATAAACGCTCATTTTGTACAAATATACAATTTTGGATGGAAGGGAACTTAGGGGTCAGAGCGTTCGCTCTGACCCCAATAGTCCTGTCCGAGGGGTCAGAGCTTTGGCTCGATATCTGGGGTCAGAGCTTTCGCTCTGACCCCAGATATCTCTGACCCCATTAATCCACCACCACCCGCGTAGCCGGCAGGAACAACCGCTGGAACAGGCTGTTGGCCTCGGTATCTGTCAGGGAGGCCAGGTAGTCACACACAATGCGCGCGCGACTGTACCCCGGCGTATCCACATTGGCGTGGTAGCGCCGTGGCACCAGTCCGCGCCAGTTATCGAGCAGCACCGGGAAAAGCTCGGACAGTATCTTCTGGCCGCGGAACTCCATTTCCTGCAGCGGCTTCTGGCAGATGACCTCCTCGAACACGAAACGAATCAGGGTCTCCAGCACGGCCTTGCGCTCCGGCTCCATGCAGGCGCGGTAGTTGAGCAGCGGGTGTTCGAAGCCACCGTTCACCTCCGGCAGTATGCCCTCTACAAACACACTCTCCATCGTGCCCACCAGCGCCTTGAGACGCGCCGGGCTGCCATCGAGCAGCATCTTTTCAAAGTGGTCGGACTTCTGCCCGGCAAAGCGCGACAGGCTGGCAAGGCCGTCGCCGAGGCAGTCGAGTACCTGTTCCGCACGCACCAGTCCCATACTGAGGCCGTCTTCCAGGTCATGCACGCCGTAGGCGATATCATCTGCCAGGTCCATGATGGACGCATCAAACGGCATTTCCGTGGTCTTGAGTTGGTCCCCCTCCAGAGACAGCGCACACAGCGCCTTGCGCTCCTCTCGGTCAAACGGTGCCAGCACCCAGTCGAGAATCTCCAGGTCATCGTCGTGAATGCACTTGGGCGGGTGCCAGGGCTTGAGGCTGAGGGGAGCCTGTAGCGGCTTCTCCGGATAGGACTGGGAAATGCGCTTGAACGTGGCGGGGTATTTCAGCACCCCCAGCAGGGTGCGTCGGGTCAGGTCATAACCAAAGCCCTCGGAGAACTCCCCCAGGCGCGCCAGTACCCGCAGTGTCTGGCCGTTGCCCTCAAAGCCGCCACTGTCGAGCATATGGAAATTGAGGGCCGCCTCACCGCCGTGCCCGTACGGAGGATGGCCAATATCGTGGGCCAGGCAAATGGCCTGCACCAGCTCCACCGGCGGCACCCACTGCTTGAGCGGCGCGTAGAGCGCGCGCCAGCTGAGTAACTGCAACCGCCGGGCGATGCAGGCGCCCACATGGGCAACCTCCAGTGAGTGAGTCAGGCGCGTGCGGCAGCAGCCTGTCTCCCCCACCCCCATGACCTGGGTCTTTGACTGCATGCTGCGAAACGCACGGGAGTTGATGATCCTGCCGTGGTCCGTTCGGTATTGCCGCTCAACATCCCCGACCGGCTCTACCCTGGCGCCACTGCGCCGTACCACCCAAATGTCGCCATCCATGACTGATTCCGGTTTCCTTTATTGTTTTTGCCGGCCTTCCGCTTCCCGCGCCTCTGTACCCTTGTCCCGCTGGCACTGCTTTTGCCTGCCGGATAAAAATAGCGCCTCGGACACATTCCATGACGAAGCCAGTGCCAGAATTTGCCGCCGCGCCTGCCGGTGACTGGGCGATGACCGAGTGGTGCCCGCATACTTGCCGGATGAACCTGGGGAGATACTTATGCACTGCCTGATAACGGGCGGGTCCGGCCTGATCGGGCGGCTGTTCGCCCGTCACTGGCTCGATGCCGGCCACGCCCTGACAGTAGTCAGCCGCACACCGGCCAAGGCCGCGGCGCGCCTGCCGGATGGCTGCCGAATCGTGGACAACATCCGCAAGGCCGGTTCCGTGGATCTGGTGGTCAACCTGGCGGGCGAACCGATCGCCGATGCGCGCTGGAATGCCGCGCGCAAGGAGCAGATCCGTGCCAGCCGGCTGGAGACCACCGAAACCCTGGTGGACTGGATTGCCGATTCACAGGACAGGCCTGCCTATCTGTTGAGCGGATCAGCGGTGGGCTATTACGGCAGTTGCGGGGACGAGATCCTGACCGAGCGCCACTCGCCGGGTAATGACTTTTCCGCCACCCTGTGCCGTGACTGGGAAGCACTGGCCTGCGGTGCGGAATCTTTCGGGGTGACTGTGGGGCGACTGCGCACGGGCATCGTATTGTCCCGCCGCGGCGGCGCTCTGGCGCGCATGGAAACGCCGTTCCGGCTGGGCCTCGGGGGCGCCATGGGCAGCGGTCGCCAGTGGATGAGCTGGATTCACGAGGAAGATATCGTCGGCCTGATCCTGCACGCACTCAAAAACCGTATCGACGGCCCCATCAACGGCGGCAGCCCGAACCCCTCCACCAATGCGGAGTTCAGCCGGGCGCTGGCCTCAGCGCTGCACCGGCCGTGCCTGATGCGCACGCCTTCGGCCATCGTGAAAATGATGTTCGGGCAGATGGGCGAGGAGTTGTTGCTGGGCAGCCAGCGTATGACACCGCAGGTGGCCCTCAACAGCGGCTACCGGTTCCGCTTTCCGGACCTGGCCGCTGCGATGGCGGCGCTTTACAGCGCCTGACAAATAATCAACAGCGGGTCAGGCCGCGGCCTCTTCCTGGACCTGCAACAGGGCGGTGAGGTGCCGACGGGCGGAGGCAGCGCTCACTTCCTCGGCAATGCACTCCACCGGCGCAGTGGCAACCCAGCGCACCTGCCAGCGGTACCAGCGCGGCTCCTCACCGGACTGGCGCAGCTCGACGATATCAGTGCAAAGCGGGTCCAGCTCCAGTGCGCGCACCAGCTGCCCGGCAAAGGCTTCAAAGTTCTTGCTGATACGGGCGGCGGTTTCTTCGGAATGGATAAACAGGGTGTTGTGACCATCGCGCACTACCAGGCGGTAGCCCACGGATACCGGGCGATTCAAGCGGTTGCGCAATTGCATTTGGGCAAATACTGCTGTGGTATCCAACATGTCTCGTACTTCTCTTTTTTATCGTTATTATGCGGCCGCTCTTGTGGCGAGCCTGCTCTGGCGAACTGCCAGTGGGCGCAACCCTACTCCTCCACCAGCGGTGGTGCAACAGCTTTGTCGCCTTATTCGTGACCCTTCAGCAGGGTGTCGTCCTTGCCGCCAGCGGGCGCAGGCGATACCAGGCCATACCGAGCAGCTCGCGCCAATACGTCTGGCTGCGATACAGGGCCGAGGGGCTCGGCAACCACATTACCGGCTGCGCCAGCTGGCGATGCACCTCGTCCGCGCCGCCCACCGGTGCCGGCACCACCTTGAGTCCCGCGCGCCGGAACACTGACTGTGCCCGCGGCATATGCCACCAGTGGGTAACCAGGTAGATCTCTTGGATATCGGCGTGCTTCAGAAGTTCAGCGCTGTTCACCGCATTCTCCGCCGTGGTGCGACTGCAGCCCTCCTGCCAGCGGGGCTCGACGCCCATGAGGCGCAGGGCGTCCGCCATCATCACGGATTCCGCAGCCTCTTCTCCAGCAAACACCGTGCCACCACTGGTCAGGACCGGCTTTGCCTCACGCCGGGCCAGCAATGCCCCGGCATGGGCCCGCTCGAGGCTGGTGGCAGACAGGCGCTCTGCGCCAGTTAGCGGGTTGCGCGCACGCCCTCCACCGAGTACGACGATCGCCCGCGGCGCGATCCCGGCTTCGGCCTCCGCCTGAAGCCCAGCCAGAATCAGGCCAAGACGCGCACTGAAAGCGGGCGTGGAGACCACCCAGAGTGCAAGGAAAGCAAGTGTGGCGAGGGTCATGGCAGTGTGGGGGCGCCGGTAGCGCAGGATAAACGCCAGCAGCGCCAGCAGCAGCGGTGCGGCCGGCGCCAGCAACAGGTAGTCCGACAGCAGTTTGGTGGCGGGCACAACAATTTCCTCACTCCGTCAGGCCACCGGTGATCTGGCGGAAACAGCCATAGCCACAGCGATGACAGGGCGTGATCGGCTCACCCACAGGCGGGGTAGCGCGATAGCCGCAGCCCATGCACTCGAGCTCCTCGCCCACCCCGACCTTTTCCCCGGCCAGCGCCCATGGCAGGCCATTCTTGATGCAGTACATCAGGGAGGGCCAGGCGGACTCCGTCGGGTCGGCGGCGCCCTGCAGCCAGTCCCCGGTACGTTCTTCCAGTGTCAGCAGCTCACCGGCCAGCTCACGCATGTAGGTGCCGGCGCGGTGCGCATCGTCCTTGAGCCAGGCCTTCAGGAATGCCAGCTTGTTGGCGGTAAGGTTCTCGACCCCCAGTTCTTCTTTCACCAGTTTCTCGAGATCCCGCTGTACCTCGTCGGCCAGCCCTTCATCGCCCTGCTCTGGTCGTTTTTTGCTCACCCGATATCCTCCCTGCTGATGTCCTGCCCGCTCCCTGCATGGCGCGCGGGCTGCTATAATCCGGCGTTTTCCCGACTGACAGTCAGTATAGGTGCAGCCCCCGATGGAAGAGCTTTATCGCCCGGCAGAGATTGAAGCCGAAGCCCAGCAGTACTGGGACCAGAACGCCAGCTTTGAGGTAACGGAGGATCCCGGCAAGGAGAAATTCTACTGCCTGTCCATGTTCCCCTACCCCAGCGGCAAGCTGCACATGGGCCACGTTCGCAACTACACCATCACCGACGTGATCAGCCGTTTCCAGCGCATGCAGGGCAAGAACGTCCTGCACCCGATGGGCTGGGACGCGTTCGGCCTGCCCGCGGAGAACGCCGCAATCCAAAACAAGACGGCACCGGCGAAGTGGACCTACCAGAACGTCGACTATATGAAAGGCCAGCTGAAAAGTCTCGGTTTCGGCTTCGACTGGTCGCGCGAGCTGGCCACCTGCCAGCCGAGCTACTACCGCTGGGAGCAGTGGTTCTTCACCCGCCTGTACGAGAAGGGCCTGGTCTACAAGAAGATGGCCACGGTGAACTGGGACCCGGTGGACCAGACCGTACTGGCCAAC
Source organism: Biformimicrobium ophioploci (assembly GCF_030270605.1). Classification (GTDB taxonomy): domain Bacteria; phylum Pseudomonadota; class Gammaproteobacteria; order Pseudomonadales; family Cellvibrionaceae; genus Biformimicrobium; species Biformimicrobium ophioploci. The sequence continues at coordinate 145,297 of NZ_BSYJ01000002.1, read as the reverse complement.
GAGCAGGTCATCGACGGCCGCGGCTGGCGTTCCGGCGCACTGGTGGAGCGCAAGGAAATCCCGCAGTGGTTTATCAAAATTACTGACTACGCCGAGGAACTGTTGGCAGACCTCGACAAGTTGCCGGAGTGGCCGGAGCAGGTGCGCACCATGCAGCGCAACTGGATCGGCAAGAGCCGCGGCGTAGACATGACGTTCGACCTGGCCAGCGAAGTGGCCGGCATCACCGCCTTCGATATCTACACCACCCGCCCCGACACCCTGATGGGCGTGACCTATGTTTCCCTGGCCGCCGAGCACCCGATTGCGCAGGCGCTGGCCGAGGACAACGCCGAGCTGGCCGCGTTCATTGCCGAGTGCAAGTCCCAGTCAGTAGCCGAGGCCGATATGGCCACCATGGAAAAGAAAGGCATGGACACCGGCATCAAGGCCGTGCACCCGCTCACCGGTGAGGAAGTGCCGGTGTGGGTCGCCAACTATGTGCTGATGGATTACGGCTCCGGCGCCGTCATGGCGGTACCGGGCCACGACCAGCGCGACTGGGAATTTGCCACCCAGTACGGCCTGCCGATCGTGCAGGTGATCGAGGCCGCCGATGGCGAGTCTGTCGACCTGACGAAGGAAGCGTTTGTCGAAAAGGGCAAGCTGGTCAATTCCGGTGAATTCGACGGGCTCGCCTTCAAGGCCGCGTTCGACGCCATCGCCGCCAAGCTGGGTGCCGCCGGTAAAGGCAAGGTGAGCACCAATTACCGCCTGCGCGACTGGGGCGTGTCCCGCCAGCGCTACTGGGGTGCACCCATCCCGATGTTCAACCTCGAAGACGGCGGCGAGATTCCGGTGCCGGCGCACAAGCTGCCGGTGCTGCTGCCGGAAGATGTGGTCATGGACGGCGTGCAGTCGCCGATCAAGGCCGACAAGGAATGGCGCAAGGACGAGCTGGACGGCGTTGCCGTTGAGCGCGAGACCGATACCTTCGACACCTTTATGGAATCCAGCTGGTACTACGCCCGCTATACCAGCCCGAACTTTGACGAGGGCATGCTGGACCCGACCGCCGCCAACTACTGGCTGCCGGTGGACCAGTATGTAGGCGGCATCGAACACGCCATCCTGCACCTGCTGTACGCGCGCTTCTTCCACAAGCTGATGCGCGACGAGGGGCTGGTCAACAGCGACGAGCCGTTCAAACGCCTGCTGTGCCAGGGCATGGTGCTGGCCGAGTCCTTCTACAAGGAAGGCGAAAAGGGTGCAAAGATCTGGGTTGCGCCGAGCGACGTGAATGTCGAGCGTGACGACAAGGGCCGCGCGGTGCGCGCCACTCACAAGGAAACCGGTGAGGAACTGGTGGCCGGTGGCGTGGTGAAGATGTCCAAGTCCAAGAACAACGGCATCGACCCGCACGCAACGGTCGAGCAGTACGGCGCCGATACCGTGCGCCTGTTCACCATGTTCGCGGCACCGCCGGAGCAGACCCTGGAGTGGCACGAGTCCGGCGTGGAGGGCGCGAGCCGCTTCCTGCGCAAGCTGTGGAAGACCGTGCACGCACACCTGGGCGCCGGTGAAATTGCCACCCTGGATCCGAACGCACTGAACGACAAGCACAAGGATCTGCGCCGCAAGACCCACGAGACCATCCAGAAGGTGTCCGACGATTACGGCCGTCGCCAGACGTTCAACACCGCCGTTGCCGCGGTGATGGAACTGCTGAACGAGACCGGCAAGCTGGCCGACCGCAATTCCGCCCAGGGCCTCGCCGTGGAGCGCGAAGCGCTGGTGGCTGCGGTACAACTGCTGGCACCGGTCACGCCGCATATCTGCCACAAACTGTGGGCCCTGCTGGGCCACGCCGATGCGCTGATCGATGCCGCCTGGCCGACCGTGGACGAGTCTGCACTGGTGCGCTCTTCCATCACTCTGGTGGTGCAGGTCAATGGCAAGGTACGCGCAAAACTGGAAGCGCCGGCCGATGCCGACAAGGCCAGGCTGGAGAAGCTGGCGCTGGCGGATGCCAACGTGCAAAAATTTATCGATGACAAGACCGTGCGCAAGGTAATCGTAGTGCCCGGCAAACTGGTGAACATTGTTGCCAACTAAGAGTTAAAAGGTCGGCATAGAGCAAACCCTTTCAAAACCTTTCCGGGCGGCGTTCACTAATTCCGAAAAGAGAACCCGCGAAGGCGGTTTTGAAAGGGTCTTGCCTGTGCCGGCAGGGCCTGTGTGCACCAGCGGGCACCTGTTTGAGTTAGTGTGGTTACCGGGACAAGGCAAGCCCTTTCGAAACCTTTCCGGGCGGCGTTCACTATTACAAAAAGAGAACCCGCGAAGGCGGTTTCGAAAGGGCTTGCCTGTGCCGGCGGACCCCAAGGACCCATAAAAAATATGAATAAAGTATTACTCGCCGTATTAATTTCCATGACACTGACAGCCTGTGGCTGGCAGCTGCGCGGCGCGCCCAAGAACCTGCCACCAGACAGCAGCATGTACGTGTACATGGAACAAGGCAGCTCGGACCTGGACATCGGCCTGCGCCGCCTGCTGGGCAGCGCCGGCATTTCGCTGGTGGATACCGCAGAGACTGCCGACTATCTGCTCACTGTACACGGAGAGCGCGAGAGCCAGCGTACGGTTTCCGTCAACTCGCGCGGCCGCGCCTCCGAATATGAACTGCTCTCCGAAGCGACCTACAGCATTCGCGACAGCAGCGGCTTCCTGCTGCTGGATCACGCGCGCGCAGAAGTGTTCCGCACCATCGACTGGAATGAAGACGAGGTGGTGAGCAAGGGCGAGGAGATGATCCTGGTCCGCACGGAAATGCGACGGGAACTGGTGAGGCGCATCATCGACCGCGTACGCCGCGTGGATCCGAACGCACCGCTTGAAGATCGCACTGACGAAACACTCTAATGGCCCGACTCTATCCAAACCAGCTCAAACAGGCGCTCAGGCGCGGCCTCGCACCCGTGTATGTGATCAGCGGCGACGAGCCGCTGATTGTGCAGGAGTGCTGCGACCAGATCCGCGCGGCCGTCAAGGCGGCGGGCTTCAGCGAGCGTCAGCTGATGCACGCAGAAGCCGGCTTCGACTGGGGCGAACTGCTGGAAAGCGCCGGTGCCATGTCCCTGTTTGCGGAAAAGAAACTGGTCGAACTGCGCATACCCAACGGCAAGCCCGGCGACAAGGGCAGCAAGGCCCTGCAGGAATACCTGCAGCTGGCGGGCGACGATAGCCTGCTGCTGGTGGTGTTGCCAAGACTGGAACGCAGCTCGCTGAACAGCAAGTGGGTCAAGGCCCTGGAGCAGCGCGGCGCGCTCATTCAGGTGTGGCCGGTAGAACCGGCAGAGATGCCGCGCTGGATCCACCAGCGCCTGCAATCGGCAGGCCTCAATGCCGAGCCGGAAGCCATCCAGTTGCTGGCAGAGCGGTCCGAGGGCAACCTGCTGGCCGCCGCGCAGGAAATCGAAAAGCTGAAACTGCTGTGTACCGACAACCAGCTGAGCGCCGATGCGGTACGCAGCGCTGTGGCCGATTCAGCCCGCTACGATGTCTTCGGCCTGATCGACAAGGCACTCGCCGGCGACTCCGCGGGTGCCATCAAAACGCTGCAGGGGCTGCGCGGCGAAGGCACCGAAGCGCCGATCATCCTGTGGGCGCTGGCGCGCGAGGCGCGCACCTTGCTGGAACTCAAGGACATTGTGGATCGCGGCCAGGCCATCGACCGCCAGGTAAAACTTAAAAAACGGGTGCCACTGCTGCGCAACGCACTGCAACGACTCAGTGACAGCGACCTCGAGGAAATCCTTGTCGCCTCGCGCCGTATCGATGCCGGCATCAAGGGCGACGCGAGTGTGGATGTGTGGGCGGAGTTGCGCCAGGCTGTGCTGGTCATGGCCGGGGTCAGGCTGGCGCTGTAACCGGAGCTTCCCCCGCTTCAGCATCGCTTCACGGCCGCTCCGCCTGGCAATGCCAGCAGACTTCAAACGCCTGCGCATTGGCCTCGCCGCAGCGCGGGCAATGCCAGTCCACCCCCGATGCCGCCTGCGAAACCTGTGCGATGATCTTTTCTGCTCGGGTGTAGTCCCGCTCGTCCACTACCCACACCTCCGGCCAGGTATCGAATACCGGCAGATCCCCGCGACCACCGCCGGCATATTCGTTTTTCATGCGCACCTCGATACCCTCGCGCTCCAGCAGTGCCTTGATATTGCCAGCCATGAGGATGTTTTCGTGGGTATATACCAGCTTCATTTTCGCTCTCATTTTCATGTATTATTACCCGCCAACTGACTAATTTTTAGCCGGCAGGTCAGCCACAGGAGAACGCATGACCACATCCACCTCCCAGAAAGAACTCCAGCCAGGCGCCTCCGGCAAAAAAACCGCTTTCACCCGGTTCCTCGATACCGTCGAATGGCTGGGCAACCTGCTCCCCCACCCGATCACCCTGTTTGCCCTGTTCGCCCTCGGTGTGGTTGTACTGAGTGGTATTGCATCCTTCTTCGGTCTATCAGTCGTCGACCCGCGCCCGGAAGGCGCCGCCGGCCGCGCCGCCGACGGTGTTATCAACGTGGTCAACCTGCTGTCCGGTGAGGGTCTGAGGACAATTGTCACCACACTGGTCACCAACTTTACCAGCTTCGCACCGCTGGGTACCGTGCTGGTTGCCCTGCTCGGTGTCGGCATTGCGGAGCACTCCGGCCTGCTGTCGGCGGCCGTGCGCGGCATGGTACTGAAGGCCTCCAAGCGCACCGTGACCGTGATCGTGGTTTTCGCCGGTATTATCTCCAACACCGCCTCGGAGCTCGGCTACGTGGTACTGATTCCGCTGGCGGCAATGATCTTCCACTCCCTCGGCCGCCACCCGCTGGCGGGCCTCGCGGCCGCGTTTGCCGGGGTATCGGGCGGCTACAGCGCCAACCTGCTGCTGGGCACCATCGACCCTCTGCTGTCTGGTATCACCGAATCCGCCGCGCACATGATCGACCCCACCTATGTGGTTGGCCCGGAAGTGAACTGGTATTTCATGATCATCAGTACCTTCCTGATTACCACGCTGGGCAGCTGGGTGACCCTTGCCATCGTGGAGCCCAAGCTGGGCAAATATGACAACAGCGAAGCCTCGGTGGACCTGTCCCAGGACAAGATGGGCGAGCTTACCGCTGATGAAAAGCGCGGCCTCAAATACGCCGGGCTCGCGGTCCTGGGTGTGTGCGGTTTGCTGGCACTTACCATCGTTCCCGAGTGGGGCGTGCTGCGCCACCCGGAAACCGGCGCTGTTGCAGGCTCCCCGTTCCTGAAGGGCATTGTGGCGCTGATCGTGGTGTTCTTTGCGGTGCCGGGCTTCGTGTACGGCAAGACCGTCGGCACCATGAAGAACGATCGCGACGTGATCAACGCCATGTCCAAAAGCATGGGCACCATGGGCATGTACATTGTGCTGGTGTTCTTCGCCGCGCAGTTTGTGGCCTTCTTCAAGATGACCAACCTGGGAACCATCTTTGCCGTACTTGGCGCCGAGGCCCTGCAGAGTATCGGCCTGACCGGCCCGATCCTGTTCCTGTTCTTTATCATGATGTGTGGCGTGGTAAACCTGAGCCTTGGCAGCGCCTCCGCGCAGTGGGCGGTTACTGCGCCGATCTTCGTGCCTATGCTGATGCTGCTGGGCTACGCACCGGAAGTGATTCAGGCGGCCTACCGCATCGGCGACTCCGTCACCAACATCATCACGCCGATGATGAGCTACTTCGGCCTGATCGTATCCTTCGCCACCCGCTACAAAAAGGATCTGGGCATGGGTACGCTGATCGCGACAATGATCCCCTACTCCATCTTCTTCTTTATCGGCTGGACGGCCCTGTTCTTCCTGTGGGTGTTTGTCGCCGGGATGCCGGTAGGACCGGGGGCGGCAACTTACTTCACGATGTAAGGCAGACCCGGGACATAAAACTACTTGGTGAAGCGCGTCGCCTGCGCTTCCCAGGGATTGTCCGGCCACGGATGCTTCGGATAGCGCCCCTTCATGTCCTTTTTCACATCCTGATAACTGCCGTTCCAGAAGCCCTCCAGGTCCTGGGTGATCTGGAGCGGCCGGCGCGCCGGTGACAGCAGGTGCACCAGCAGTTTTACCTTGCCGTTCACTACCGTCGGGGTTTGGCGGCATCCAAACATCTCCTGCAGCTTCACTTCCAGCACCGGCGGGCTCTGGCAGTAGTCGATCGCAATGCTGGAACCGGATGGCACCTGCAAGCGCTGTGGCGCAAGCTCGCCCAGCTGCTGCGGCAGCGGCCACGGCAGCAGTGCCTGCAGTGCCCCCTGCAAATCGACCCGCTTGAGGTCTGCCAGTGATTTCACATCGCCGAGGAAAGGGCCCAGCCAGGATTCCAGCTCACGCAATAACGCCGCGTCGCTCAGGTCCGGCCAGCATGTGTCGCCTGTGGTCGCGCGCACCAGCGCCACCCGCGCGCGCCACTGGCGCAGGCTGTCTGTCCACGGCAGCAGCTGCAGGCCCTGCTCACGAATATAATTCACCAGCGCCCGGGTCTTGTGGGCCTGGTCCAGGTTACGCAGCGGCCTGCTCGACAGGATGATCCTGCCGATATGGCGCCTTGCTTCGGCCACCATGCGGCCCTGCTGCCAGGCCACTATCTCGTCCTCGTGCAGCAGTTCCGCCAGCGCGGTTTCAAACAGCTCCGGGTCCAGCGCCGAGGCCGCGAAAATGCGGTCCTCACGCTGCCCGGCGATGCCGCCAATCTCGCCCACCGCCAGCCATTCGGTCCCGGCCAGAGCGTCCCGGTCCGCCAGTTTCGCGGCGCGGCCATTGGCGAGCAGGTACTGATGGCGACTGCCCTCGCGCAACCGCGCGATCCGATCCGGGTAGGCACTGGCCAGCAGAAAGCCAACAGACTGTACCTGCGTTACCGTGGCCGCTTCGAGTTTACGAATGTCTTTCAGCATCCCGGCATACTGCTTTGCCTGGGCCTGGACCCGCCGCAGCCAGCCCTGGTGCTGACGCTCGCAGTGACGCGTGTTGTCGATGACTTCGAGCGCAAAGTGGATATCGGCACCACCGCCGAGGGGATTACGCTCGCCGAGGAACGCCGCCAGCTGCGCGGCTTCCCCGGCAAAACCGGCTTGCGCACCGATCACCAGCATATGTGCGAGGCGCGGGTGCGCGGGTAACGCTGCCACCTGCTCGCCATGGGGCGTCAACTGCTCCCCACTGGCCACCCCCAGCTCCTGCAACAGTGCCAGCGCCTGCGCGCTGGCACTCGCGGGTGGCGTATCCAGCCACTCGAGTTCGGCGGGATCAGCAACACCCCACTGCAACAACTGCAAGACCAGCGGCGCCAGGTCCGCCTGCAGGATTTCCGGTTCCGCGTGTGGCACCAGCTGGGCCTGCAGCGTTTCGCCCCAGAGACGATAGCAGCGCCCGGGTGCGAGGCGACCGGCACGACCCGCGCGCTGGGTTGCCGAGGCCCGTGATATGCGTTCCGTGGCCAGGCGGGTCATACCGGTGCGCGGGTCGAATTTGGGTTTGCGCGCAAGGCCGCAATCCACCACCGTGTTGACGCCCTCGATGGTCAGGCTGGTTTCGGCAATGTCCGTTGCCAGTACCACCTTGCGCTGAAAAGGCCCGCCGGCAGGCAGCGGCGCAATGGCCTGCTGCTGCTCTTTTGGCGGCACCCCGCCGTGCAGCGGCAGTAGCGCGGTGCCCGCGTCCACCCTGTCGCGCAGAGCCGATTGCACCGCGCGGATTTCACGCTGCCCCGGCAGGAACACCAGCACATCGCCGGTATTTTCTTCCAGTGCCCGCAATACCAGACAGGGTAAACGTTCCTCGAGCCGCTCATCGGGCTTGAGGGCACGATCGTAAACCATCTCCACCGGGAAACTGCGGCCCTCACTTCGCAGCAGCGACGCATCGCCGAGCAGGCTTGCCACCGAGGCGCCGTCCAGGGTTGCCGACATCACCAGCAGCTTGAGCGGGGTTTCGCGAAACAGCTCGCGCGACTGCAGGCACAGGCCAAGGCCGAGGTCGGAATGGATATTGCGCTCGTGGAATTCGTCGAAGATCACGCAGGCAGTATCTGAGAGTTCCGGATCCTGCTGCAGGCGGCGGGTGAGGATACCCTCGGTCACCACCTCGATGACGGTGGCGCGGCTGGTCTTGCGCTCGAGTCGAATGCTGTAGCCCACCGTCTCACCGACACTTTCGCCCAGCAACTGTGCCATGCGCTCCGCCGCCGCCCGCGCGGCCACACGGCGCGGCTCCAGCACCAGGATCTTGCGCCCATCGCGCCACGGCGCATCGAGCAGCGCCAGCGGAACCGTTGTGGTCTTGCCGGCACCGGGCGGCGCTTCCAGCACCAGCTCATCGCCCTGCTCGAGCGCTTCGCAAATAGCGGGCAGCACCGCGGCAATGGGTAATTTCTTGTCTGCCATAAACATGACGCGAATTATATAAACAAAAAAGCCGGCGTTAGCCGGCTTTCTCGTTTATTCCGTTTTATTCCTTGACCACCCTCAGGTAGGGCTCGTCCGAACGGAAGATCAGGCCGTGAATCTCCGTGGAGGTCTGCCCCTGCAGCAGTTTCTGCAGGAATTTCACTATCTCCTCCGTGATCTCCTGGCCCGGAACCAGTACCGGGATACCCGGCGGGTAAGGCACGATCTCGTCCGCACTGGTGCGGCCCTTCAGGTGCTCGAGGGCATTCTCATTGTTCGCCAGGGAAATCTCCTCGCTCTCGGCGAAATAGGCATCCGCCGGCAGGCAGGTGAAACGCGAGAATTCCGGCAGCGGCCGCGGGCTGGTCAGGTGCGTATTGTGGCGCGCGCCGTCCGCCAGTTGCTGCAGGGCGTGAATCAGGCGCAGCAGCTTGCTTTCGGTACTGCCAAGGGTTACCAGCACGGAAACCGTATTGGCGGTGGCCTTCTCCACCTGGATACCAAACTGGTCGAACAGCTTGATCTGCAGCTCGTTGCCGGAGTAACCCGAGCGCGAGATATCGATCGTCACCTTGGTCGGGTCCAGGCCAATATTGTCGTTCGCCAATGCCTCCGGCACCAGGTCTTCGCGGCGCAATACACGGAAGATACCGGTCTCATCCACCTCCCGGCACAGGGTTTCCACCATCTCCAGGCTGCGGCTGAGACAGCCGTAACCTTCCATGGCCATCTGCTTGCGGGCCACATCCAGGCTCGCAATCATGGAGTACTGCGGGCTGGTGGACATATGCATATTGAGGTTTTCACGGAAGCGGTGCTCATCGAAATCCGGATCACCAACATGCAGCATGCTTGCCTGAGAAAATGCTGACAGCATCTTGTGGGTGCTCTGGGTCACATAGTCCGCACCGCATTCCAGCGCCGTCGGGCGCAGCGCCGGGTGGAAGTAACCGTGCGCGAACCAGGCCTCATCCACCAGTACTTTCACCCCACGCTCGTGGGCGTATTCGATGATCGGCTTCAAGTCGTAGCGCAGGCCGTCATAGGTACAGGATGTCAGCACCATCAGGCGCGCATCGGCGTGTTCATCCAGCGCCGCGAAGATATCCTTCTGGGCAACCGGGCCGTAGATGCCAAACGTCGGGTGCAGCGTGGACTTCAGGTACACCGGCTCCGCGCGATTCATGATGACCGCATGGTGGACCGACTTGTGACAGGCCTGGTCGACGATGATCTTGCCACCGCCACCCAGCACCTGCTGGATCACCACCTTGTTGGCGGTAGAGGTGCCATTGGTGAGGAAGAAGGTCTGCCTGGCACCAAATGCCTGTGCCGCCAGGTCCTGCGCTTCCTGGATAATGCTGTGCGGTTCCAGCAGGCTGTCCAGCACCTGTACCGACACGGAAAGGTCCGTATTGAACACATGCTCGCCCATAAAGCGGTAGAAATCACCGACCCACGGGCTCTTGCGCAGGCTGTCGCCACCACTGTGGCCGGGTGTGTGCCACGCGTCCTTCGCCTTGAACACGTAATCGCGCAGCGTATCGGCGAACGGGGTGGAGGCGCGCTTCAGGATAAACGCCTGCACCAGCCGGAAGATCCGGTTGAAGTTGCACTCACCGCGGTCAAACAGCTCGTCGAAATGCTTCTCCAGCCCCGCCAGGCTGCGGCGCTCACTGGCGATCAGGAAAACATTGATCTGGGTGCGGATACTGTGGGCCAGCTCCACCAGTACACCGGCATTCTTGCGCCCGGCTTCACCGCTGCCGGCATCCACAAGGATTGCCTGCAGCTGTTCCTCGTCGCGCAACAGCGCTTCGGCATTACTGCTGTCCACCGCGACAAAGCGGATATCCAGCGGGTTTTCGTGACGCGCGGCAGTGACATTGAGGGAGTGCACCCAGTTATTGGCCAGTACACTGTCATCACTGGCCAAAGCCACTACGCAGGAAACGGGCGGAAGGGGGTTGATTTCGTTCTGGTCTACATCGACAGGCATGCTGATTCTGGTCCCGGCGGCTCACCCCCGGGGCCTTCTGAGGGACCTGCGGTTTACGGGTGAGGATCTGCTATTAAAACGCCAATAGTAACAATTCGTCGCAGGCCGCCGCCAGCAGAAAAGCACAGGAGTTAATGCACAGAAACAGCGTCAGGCCTTGGCGGGCAGGCGCATGTCCAGGTGCGGGATACCATCCTCATCGTAGGGCTCGGAGCAGGCAACAAAGCCGAATTCCCGGTAAAAGCGCTCGAGATAACATTGCGCGCCGATCTCAATGGCGCTGGTGGGATAGTATTCCCGGCAGGCCGCGATAGCGCGCTCGATCAACGCCCGCCCGAGGCCGCAGCCGCGCGCCACGTCACTGGTCAGGACACGGCCAAAACTGGCTCCCTCATAGCTGGCGCCTGGCGCCAGGAGGCGCGCGTAGGCCAGAACCTCACCGTCCGGCCCCCAGCCAATCAGGTGCATGGCATTTTCGTCCTTGCCATCGATATCCTGGTAGGCGCACAGCTGCTCCACCACAAACACCGCCGAGCGCGCGGCAAGGATACGATACAGCTGCTGGTTGGACAGCTCGGGAAAAGTCACCAGCTGCCAGTGGCACTCGCGCGCGCACCTCGGTCGAACATCCCTTTCCCGTGAAACCATGCAAGCGCCCGTTGAGTGAAGTGACAGGGTGGAGCCGACCGGTAAAGGGACGGCTCAAAGGCGCATTATGACGCAGCGCGGGTCAGGCGAACAACGATGGCTGCGCGGTGGACCACTCCAGGTTTTCGAGTCGCACATTCCAACGGCGACCCGTCGTACTGGTAAAGTCATAGCCAAGCAACAGGTCGTCGCCGGCGATATAGCAGCAGGTTTCGGCATCGGCAGAATCGCCGCAATAGAGATAGGCGGATACCGGCCAGGCCACATCGAAGTCCGGAATCCGGTGATTATCCGGCATCGGCCGACCGGGACGGCGATGACTGATTTCCGGCTCCAGCAACTTGCCCCGCGCCGACGGATCGACAATGCAGGGAATCACCAGGTCTGCGCCGGTATCGCGGCCCGCCAGCAGGCGCACCAGCGGCCCCATAAAGATGCGCAGCAGCGGAAACAGGAACAGGTTGCCGCCGGACAGGAAGCGCTCCTGCGCCCCGTTGGGACCGTGCCATTTCGCGACGATGCCATCGTCCTGCTGGTAATAGTGTGCGCCCACTTCGCCGAGGGCATCGCGCCAGGCAAACTCGCACTCACGCACGCCTTCAGGGCCACAACGCGCATCCACACGCAGCCCCTGGGGCTCGCCTGCCAGCATACGCTGACCGGAAATCACGCGCTGTCCATCATCGTCATTTCCGAGCTGCCAGAATTCCTGCACCGCCATGGTGCGCCCATCACACCAGTAATGGTACTGCCCCTGCGCGAGTCTCTGTGCTACCTGAAAAGCCATTCTTCCCTGCCGGTTGCCGTTCCTTTATCGTTTACCGCTTAAGTATTGCAGAACTGACCGGCCCCACACGCAATTTCGCGCCGGCGACACCAATCAGGACGGATCACTGAAATGCTCAACAAATATTTTATCTATGCCTTTTTCTGCCTGCTCATGTGCGGATCGACAGGCACCCTGGCCACGGAAGATAAGGCAGTCAGCACAGTGCTGGACAGCTATCACCGCGCAGCGGCACAGGCGGATGGAAAAACCTATTTCAGCCTGATGGCGGAGGAGAGTGTATTCATTGGTACCGACGCCACCGAGCGCTGGAGCAAGCCGGCATTCCAGGCCTTCGCGGAGCCGTACTTTTCAAAAGGCCGCGGCTGGGAGTATGTCCCGCAGGAGCGCCACATCAGCTTCTCTCCGGATGGAAAAGTTGCGTGGTTCGACGAGCTGCTGAACAACGAAAAATACGGGCTTTGTCGCGGCAGTGGTGTACTGGTGAAGGAAGGCGGGGAGTGGAAAATCACCCAGTACAACCTGCACTTCCCGGTCCCGAACGCCATTGCCAAGGATGTGGTCAGGATGATCCGCGAGCACAAGCCAGAATAATTTTTCTGGCGAAATATTTTTCAGGACAGGTACTTGTGCCAGAACTCAGCCTGTCCGTACTCCTCATCCAGATTGTAGGGCTTGAACCCCACACTGCGGTAGGCAGCCTTCGCCGGTAGGTTGCCCTGCACCACCTCCAGCGTCACCTTGCAGCAATTTCTTGAGCGCGCCACTTCGTCAACTTTGTGCAGCATCGCCGCCGACAGTCCACGCCCGCGAAACTGTGGCAATACAACCACATCGTGGATGTTCACCAGTGGCCGCGCAACAAATGTCGAAAAGCCCATAAAACAGTTGACCAGCCCGGCCGGCTCGCCATCGACATAGCCAATCAGGCTGAAAGCACCGGGCATGGACTGCAGCCCCGGCACCAGCTCCTCGCGGGTGCTCTCGGGCAATGGCTCACCACCACCCATCGGGTCGCGCGCGTAGGCATCCAACAGCTCCACCACCAGCCGGGCATCAGCTGGATCCGCGTAATCGGCAAGGTTTACCTGCAGCAGTGCTGATTTTTGTTCTGTCATCTTTCCACCCCTGTGTACTACACCCGCCCGGAATCAGGCGGAAAACTGGCGCCGGTATTTCAGCACGCGCAAGCGCTGGCGCCTGGCCCACTGCAGTTTTTCACGCCGCAGGCGGCTGGCTGACTTGGTGCGCTGCACGGCCTTCGCGCGCGATCGCGTCGAACGAAACCTACTCATATTCCCTCATGCTCCCCAATTCCCCGCTACGCTTTTTGCGGAACTTTGTATTGCCCAATGCCGGCAAATTCGCAAGCCGGTGCCGGGCCTGCAGACCGCGGTATTACCTCTTTGCGGTAATTTACCGCTTTCCGGAAACCGGCTATCCTGCGCCAACTCAGAAATCAGCGGCCAGAAACCAGCGCCCAGGAATCAAGGGAGAGACTCGTGCCCCTTCTCAATGATCTGTTTGACAACAATCGCGAATGGTCTGAATCCACTATCCGCGAAAAACCGGATTTCTTCCGCAAACTGTCCAAGCAGCAATCTCCGGAGTACCTCTGGATCGGCTGCGCCGACAGCCGCGTACCGGCCAATGATATTGTCGGACTGTTGCCCGGTGAGCTGTTCGTGCACCGCAACGTTGCCAACCTGGTGGTACACACGGACCTGAACTGCCTGTCGGTACTGCAGTATGCAGTCGAGGTCCTCAAGGTCAAGCACATCATTGTCTGCGGCCACTACGGCTGCGGCGGCGTGAAGGCCGCCTATGAAAACGCGCGCTTCGGCCTGATCGACAACTGGCTGCGCCACATCCGTGATATTCGCGACAAGCACCAGCCGCTGCTGGCGAATTTCGCGCAGGAAAAACATGTCGACCTGATGTGCGAACTCAACGTGCTCGAACAGGTCGTGAATGTGTGCCAGACCAATATTGTCGAGGAGGCGTGGGAGCGCGGCCAGCCGCTCAGCGTCAACAGCTGGATCTACGGCCTCGAAGACGGCCGCCTGCGCCAGCTGGCGCCATCCATCACCGGCCCGGACAAGGTCGCCCCCTGCTACGAGACTGCGCTCAAGGGCGTGGCAGAAAAATACCAGTAGAAAATACCCGGAAAGCCGTGGCCGGGACTGGCCGCGGCGTGACCAGCCACGTAATATGCCGTCAGGTTCGGGGGCAATCCCATGCCCCCGCGCAATCAAAACGATTAACGAAACTAGACGGATAATTGCAGCGTGAAACGCTGCCGGAGTGGTTATGTCGGAATATCGCATTTGGGAGTGCCTGGTCTGCGGCTGGATCTACGACGAGAGCAAGGGCTGGCCGGACGACGGCATTCCTCCCGGCACTCGCTGGGAAGACATCCCCGACGACTGGAGCTGCCCCGAGTGTGGCGTCGGCAAGGAAGACTTCGAGATGATCGAGGTCCGCTCTGCCGCCACGGACACCAAACCCGCAGCGCCCGCTGCAGCAAAGACAGCCTCCACAGCGGCAGAAACGACACCTTTCCGCACCTGGGAATGCACTGTTTGCGGCTGGGTCTACGATGAGGCCGAAGGCTGGCCGGACGATGGCATAGCACCCGGCACGCGCTGGGAAGACATTCCCGACGACTGGACCTGCCCGGAATGCGGTGTCGCCAAGCAGGACTTCCAGATGGTACCGCTGGACAGCGGTGCAGTCATCGCCAGCAAACCCGCCGCCGGCGCACCCATCGTGATCGTCGGCAGCGGCCTCGCCGGTTACAACCTCGCCCGGGATATCCGCAAACTCGACAGCGCAACGCCCATTACCATGATCACCGGCGATGACGGCAGCTTCTACTCCAAGCCCATGCTGTCCACTGCGCTCGCACAGGGCCGCACACCGGAGCAGCTCGCCAACGCCAACGCGGACCGCATGGCCAGCGACCTGCACATGGAAATTCGCACCTTCACCCGGGTAACCGCCATCGACCGCAGCGGGCGCAAGCTCAGCCTGGAGACTGCAAGCGGCACCGAACAACTCCAGTACGGCAAGCTGGTACTGGCCTGGGGCGCGGACTGCATCAAGCCGCCCATGGACGTGCAGGCGCCGGCGCGGGTATTCCATGTCAACGACCTCACCGACTACAGCCTGTTCCGCGCGGCACTCAAGCCTGCCGCACGGGTGCTGGTGATCGGCGCCGGCCTGATCGGCAGTGAATTTGCCAACGACCTGATCCAGAGCGGACACGCCGTTCAGGTCGTGGACCCGCAATCAACACCCGTTGCCAGCCTGCTGCCCCCCGAGGCTGGCCAGGACCTGCAGCAAACCCTGGGCGCCGCCGGGGTGGAGTTCCACCTCGGCACCGTGGTCGAGCGCATCGAGCATGCCGACAGTGGTGTGCGTGCCCACCTGGATACCGGCGCGGTGATCGAGGCGGACATCGTCCTGTCCGCCGTGGGTGTGCGCCCGCGCACAGAGCTGGCCGCGAGCGCCGGCCTTCGCGTCAATCGCGGCATCAGCGTGGACCGCCACCTGCGCACCAGCGACCCCGACATCTTCGCCCTCGGCGACTGCGCCGAGGTCGACGGGCACGTACTCTATTACGTCGCGCCTCTGGTGGCCTGTGCACGCGCGCTGGCTCGTACCCTGTGCGGCCATCCGGTAGAGGTGCATTACGACGCCATGCCGGTGGCCATCAAGACCACCCTGCGCCCGACCGTGGTGTTGCCACCACCGCGTGGCGCCAGCGGCCAGTGGCAGGTACAGGCAGGCGATGATGGCGTGCACGCAGAGTTTCGTGACACCTCCGGCAAACTGCTGGGCTTCGCCCTCACGGGTGCCGCTGTCGCCGCCCGGGAGGCATTGACCCGGGAAGCCCCGGCCCTGTTCGACTGACAGTCCGGGCATTTTTCCGCCAATTCGTGTAGGCTACGCCGCCTTTATCCCGCATTCCGCCAGTTGGCGGCGCGGCTTTACACGATTGGCAGGAAGCGCAGTACCGAGACCGATGCCCATGACCGTTGAGACCGTAATCAAGCCCGTTGAGGGGCCTGTTTCTCCCAATTCCCCCAATGCCACCGAAACCGCCCCGGCGATAGACCCGCGCGCGCTGCGCAGCGCGCTGGGCCAGTTTCCCACTGGCGTGACCGTGGTCACCGCGCTTGACCCGCAGGGACAACCGGTGGGTATGACGGCCAGCAGCTTCAATGCGGTTTCCCTCGACCCTGCCCTGGTGCTCTGGAGTATCTCCCACGATGCCCTGAGTTACCCGGTATTCAGCCGCTGCGAGCATTTTGCGATCCACGTGCTGAAGCGTGAGCAGCAACACCTGTCCGATCTGTTTGCCAGCCGCGGCGCGGACAAGTTCGGCCAGTGCGACTGGCGCCCGGGCCTCGCCGGCCTGCCACTGCTGGACGACAGCGCTGCGCTGTTCCAGTGCCGCGCCGAGCACCGCTACCCCGGTGGCGACCACACCATCCTCGTGGGCCGCGTACTGGCGCTCAGCAACAGCGGTGGCGAACCGCTGGTATTCCACGGCGGCAACTACGGCGCTGTGGCCCGCTGATCTGCCACAATCCGGCCAAGACAAACCCGCGCCATCTCAGGCACAATCCCTCCAGAACTACTCTAGAGAGGGCGCGTCCATGAAATCCTTCCGCAATCAGGTCGCTGCGATTACCGGCGCGGCCTCCGGCATTGGCCGGGCACTGGCTGAAAACCTCGCCGAGGCCGGCTGCCACCTGGCACTGGCCGATACCGACATGGCCGGGCTGGAGCAGGTATGCGCCGACCTCGCAGGCAGTGGCGTAAAAATTTCCCTGCACCAGCTGGATGTCAGCGACGAGCAGGCTGTACACCAATATGCCCGCGACGCCATCGAAGCCCATGGTTCGGTGCAGATGATTTTCAACAACGCCGGCGTGGCCCTGAATCAGCCGGCGAGTGAAATGAATACCGATGACATGCGCTGGCTGATGGGGATCAACTACTGGGGCGTTGTCTACGGCACCCAGGCGTTCCTGCCGCACCTGCAGGCGCAGGGCTTTGGCCACATCATCAATGTTTCCAGCCTGTTCGGCATGATCGGCGTACCCACCCAGGCGGCCTATAACTCGGCAAAATTTGCCGTGCGCGGCTTTACCGAGTGCCTGCGCATCGAACTGGCCGGCAGCGGCGTGGGGGTCTCCTGCGTACACCCGGGCGGCATCGATACCAACATCGTGCGCAACGCGCGCATGCACCCGGACGAGGATCGCGAGCAGAGCGTGCGCCGCTTCAAAAAGCTGGCCCGCACCACCCCCGATCGCGCCGCCAGGATCATTCTCGACGGAGTGCGCAGGAACCGGGTACAGATCCTGGTCGGCGCGGATGCGCACCTGATCAGCCGGATCGGCCGCCTGTTTCCGGCCTCTTACGAGGGAGTCCTGCGCCTGCTCGGCATGGGCAAGGCGTTTGAGGACAATCGCAAGAGCGGCGAGACGCAGCGCCTGGCGCAGATGGAGACCGAAAGCTGACTTCCGGTCACCATTAGGCCGGGCGCGCAACGAAATTTCTTAAATTTGCAACAAAACGGGACCAGACTTATCTGGTAAAGCACTCCCGCGTTTTGGAGCCACGATGCATGTCGCAGAAACTGCTGTGTTATGCCCACAGGGGCGGTCGACAGGGGTATAGCGAAAACTCGCTGTCCGCCATTGAGCAGGCGCTCAAGGTCGGTGTGGATGGCATCGAAATCGACATCTGGAATGTCGGCGGCGAGCTTCTGGTCACACACGACCGGCGCCTCGGCCGCCTGCTACCCGGCGAGGGCCTGATCACCGACCAGAGTCCGGCCGAGTTGCGCCAGCAGCAGCTCTCCTGCGGCAGCTTTACCCCGAACCTGCGCGAAGTGCTGGAGCTGGTGGGCGACCAGTGCGAGCTCAACATCGAGATCAAGGGCCAGCGCTCTTCCGCACTCCTGTGCGAACTGCTCGATGATTTCTGCCGCGCAACCAACAGCACCCCGGACCAGTACCTGATCTCCTCCTTTGACCAGCGCCAACTGTTCGACTGCATGCAGCGCCTGCCAGCAGTGCGTCGCGGTGTACTGGTGGCGGGAATTCCGCTGGACCTGGCCCAGTGCGGTGAAGGGCTGGGCGCCTTTTCCATGCACTCCGAGCTGAGCTTCGTTACCGACGAGTTCGTGCAGGATGCGCGCCGGCGTGGTATGAAGAACTTTGTCTATACCGTCAATCACTGGGACGACTTCATGTTGATGAGCCAGATGCAGGTGGACGGCGTCTTCACCGACTACCCGGAGAAGCTCAACCGCTTCAATGCCAACGTGCCCGCGACGCACTGCGAAGCGCCGCGGCCCTCCTCGGCGCCACTAGCCTGAGACCATGGTTTCCCCGGGCACGCACGACGGCGACAGCCAGCGACCAATCTCGCGACAAGCCCTGCAGCCGCTACTGCAACGCAGCAACACACGCGCAGTATCGATCCTGCTGGGCAACTGGGCTCTGGTAGTCGGCCCCATGGCCCTGCTCGCATGGCAACCGAGCCCGCTGACCTTTGTACTGGCGCTGGTGCTTGTTGCCGGGCGCCAGCTCGGCCTCGCGATACTGATGCACGAGTGTGCGCACGGCGTGTTCTTTGAGAGCCGGGCCCAGAACCGCAACCTGGGCCGCTGGCTGTGCGCAGCGCCTATCCTCACCGACCTCGACGCTTACCGCGCTTATCATCTGGAGCACCATCGCAAGGCCGGCACCGACGGGGACCCGGACTACCCCAACTACCGTTACTTCCCGGTGAGTCGCGCCAGCCTGCGGCGCAAGATAACCCGGGACCTGCTGGGCATCACCGGCATCAAGAATCTGTATGGCGTCATACTGATGTACGGCGGGGTACTGGACTACGACCTGTCCTACAAGCCGAAAGACCGCCACCGGGTTTCCGCGGCACAGTTCGTCCGCAACCTTCTGGGCAACCTGTACCGGCCGCTGGTGCTGCACGGCATCGCCATGGCGCTGCTCGCGCTGAGTGACCTGCTGTGGCTTTACGGGGTCTGGTGGCTGGCATTCCTGACCCTGTTCAGTGTGTTCTCACGCCTGCGCAACGCCGCGGAGCACGGCGCCGTGCCGGACCTGCTGGATGCGGACCCGCGCAAGCATACGCGTACGGTTTTGCCGCGATGGTGGGAGCGACTTACGGTTGCACCAAACTTTGTCAATTTCCATCTGGAGCACCACCTGCTACCGAGCGTGCCCTGCTACCGACTGGCTGCCCTGCACCGCAAACTTGCCGATAGTGGCTACCTTGAAAACGTGCGCGTACCCGACGGCTACGCGGCGGTGATCCGCGAACTGGTCAACGGGCAGGCCAGCCCCGCTCACTGATCGCTGACAAGCGCCAGCACTTCCCAGCAAGCCCCTAGCGTGTGGTAGTCACACTTGCCACCCGCGGTGCTTTTTTCCTGCGAATACTTGCGGTTGTTGCGATCCAGCACCCGGTACCAGGCACCGTGTGCGTGGTCGACAAAATGTTCCCAACTATAGGCCCAGATGCGGTCGTACCACTGCCAGTAGATTTCCTCGCCGGTGGCATCGGCCAGCAGGGCTGCAGCGGCAAAACTCTCTGCCTGCACCCAGAAGTACTTGTCGTCGTCGCAGATACTGCCGTCCGGGGCGTGGCCGTAGAGGATGCCGCCCCGCGCCGAATCCCAGCAGGTTTCCAGTGCCCGCTCGAAAAGCTGGCGTGCGCGTTCGATCATCCAGCCCTCCGGGCGCTCGCGATGCAGTAACAGCAACAGCTTGGCCCACTCCGTCTGGTGCCCGGGCTGGAATCCCCAGGGCCGATAGAGATTTTTCGGGTCGTCCCGGTTGTAGTCCCAGTCGATGTCGAGCGACTCGGTATAGTGCTCCCACACCAGCCCGTCGGCCTTGTCTGCGAGTGTGACCGCAACTGTATGCGCGAGCGTGTAGGCACGCTGCAGGAACGCTTCGTCACCGGTGGCACGATAGGCCGCCAGCAGCGCCTCGCAACTGTGCATATTGGCATTCTGCCCGCGATAGCTGCTCAGCTGCTGCCAATCCGGCGTCGCCTCATCGGCATAGAGGCCGCACTGTGGTTGCCAGAACTTTTCATTGAGCATTGTCCATGCGCGGTACAGGTCGTCGCGCGCAGATTCGATACCGCACTCAATACAGGCCGACAGCGCAAGCACAACAAACGCCAGCCCGTAGCAGTGGTTGGTCTGGTCATCGGGCGCCTGCCCCCTGAGCGTCCAGTGATAGCCCTGGCGCGTAGCATCCCAGTGCGCCGTACGCAGGAAATCCAGGCCGTGCCGCGCCAGCTCCAGATACCGGCCTTCACCGCTCTGGCGATAGGCATTGCAGTAATTGAAAATCATCCGGGTCGAGCTGACGAGGTGCTTGCTGCCCGGAGCGAATACCGAACCATCGTCGAGGAAATTCTGGTGAAACCCGCCGTTGACAGTATCGACCACATTCGGCTGGTAAAACGCCAGGATGCGGTCACAGTGGTCACGCAGGAATTCCGGGCTGCGAAAATCTGGCAGTGTCATGGCAGTCTCTCTTCGTTGGGAAAGTCGAACTCACAGGAAAGTGCGGATCCAAACGCACGGATCGATCGCTGGTTGGGCAGGGAGGAAAAGGCACCCTCCATGGAAGCCGCATGCGCTCCGCAGGCGCAGGCAAAGCGCAGCACCCTCATGAGCGCATCGGATTCCAGCCAGGCTCGGATTGCCGGTGCGCCAACGCGCTGTTGCGCAAGCTGGTATATCAGGCCTCCCACAAATGCATCGCCTGCTGCAGTGGTATCCACCGTATCCACCTGCGGCGGCAGCAACTCACCCCGGTCGCAGTGACTGTACCAGTGCAGCGGCCGCGCACCATCGGTGACCAGCACCAGCGCCGCGCCTTGCCGCAACAACGTGCTCACAAATTCCGGATCGCCCTCGGCAAGATAATCCAGCTCTTCCCTGCTCATCTTGACCAGATCCGCCTGCCTCAGCAGGCGCAGCACTATCGCCCGGTCCGCGGTACCCGCAGGCCAGAGATTGTGGCGCAGGTTCACATCGAAACTGACAAGCCAGCCATTATCCCGGGCGCGCTGCACCAGCTGTTCTGTGACTTGCGCGATACCCTGCTCGGTGAGGCTGTTGGAGCAGATATGCAGGATGCCTTCGCGTGTGAAGGCTGTATCCGGCAGGTGCTCACTCCGGAACAGCAGGTCCGCTGCCGGCGGCCGGTAAAATTCGAAGCTGCGCTCACCCACTGCGTCCAGTGAAACAAACGCGAGCCCGGTCCTGGCTTCACCGGTAAAGCGCACGTAGTCCGTGCGCACGCCGTAATCCCGCAGTGCATCATGCAGGAAGCGCCCGAACATATCCTCACCGAGCATGCCGGCAAACCAGGCGGCGCCGCCAAGACGGGCGACGGCCACTGCAGCATTGGCAGGTGCACCACCCGGGAATTTACGGAACTGCTCCGGCGCGCCGCCATCGCTGCCGGTCGAAAGCATGTCTACCAGCGCCTCACCAAAACAGATGACTTTCAACATCGAATACTCCCGCTGCTGGACTCGCTGCAAATATCAAAACCCGTCTGGAAAGCGCACGGGTTGCGCATCGTAAGAAGCCTTGATCTGCCGCCTGAAGCGGTGCAGCCCCTCATAGAAAAAGAACACTTCACCCAGGAAACCGGCCTCGCGGTTTGCCTGCAGCATGCCGGCAAAAAACTCCTGCGATGGCATCTGGTCCCCAACACGGATCAGCAGGCCCGGTGAAAATTTCTCACGTGCGGCGCCGGGCACATAAGCCAGGGTCGCTTCCAGTGTGCCTCTGTAGGCGCCAAGGTCATGCCGGTATACCTGGGGAATCAAAAGGTCCACGGAGCCCGCCTGCAGCCACTGTGGCCAGTCCTGCAGATACTGCTCCAGCGACCAGGGGAACACCGAGGGCGCGAATGAAACGGTCACCTGTGGATCAATCGCTTTTACTTCGCGGTAGAGGCTGGCCGCATAATCGTTGAGGATACCTGCGCGCCAGGCCAGCCAGCCCGGTTCCTTGCTGTCACCGGGTGGCAGTGCACCGCCGTGCTGCGCACTATAGCGTGCAACTACCGCCGGATTGTAGCCACCTTCCGACGGCATCGCCGGGAGGCGGTCATCCCCCTGAACCCCATCGATGTCATAGTTGCGCACCACTTCCAGCACCAGGGACGACATGAATTGCTGCACTTCCGGATCCAGCGCATTCAGCCAGTCGAAGCCATTCTTGGTGACGAGCTCACCATTGGCATTCAGCGCGCGCCAGTGCGGTTTGATTCGGGCGATCTCACCACCGCCCTGCTGGTGGGATGAGGAAAATCCAAACTCGAACCATGCAAACACCTTGATACCCCGAGCATGAGCGGCATCGATCACCTCCTGCAAAGGGTCACGCCCGCGACCCTCGGGGTCGAGCGCTGGGTCCATCGCAACGCCGGTAAAGGATGCCATCACGTCCGACGGGTACAGGGTCATGCCCTTGTTCCAGGTGACCACAAAGATGGTGTTGATACCGAGCTCATCACACAGGGCCACCGCCTCCTCGATACCCTCGCGGCTGTACAGTACGTCGCTGGCGACATTGGTCAGCCATACGCCGCGCACCGCTTCCGGAAGCGCCTTGTCAGCCGCTGCGCCCTGCGCTGCGAACAACAGCAGCAGGAAAAAATAGCCTATTGCTCTCATTTCAACTCACCGTTGCTGTCTGTACCTGGCCCACCGGGCAATCCGGAAATGCCTTCGGCTCGGAAATCGTGCGGCCGTCCCTGTCGAATGCATAGAGGTGCTCCGGCGGCAACGCCAGTTGCACCCGCTCGCCCCGTCGCGGCAGGGCAAGTCCCGCTGTCTGCACGCAGACCTCCTGATCGCCCAGGCGGCAGTGCAGGTACGCCATAGCGCCGAGTTGCTCCACCCCGTGGACCTCAGCTTGCAGTGGCCCATCCGCGACCAGCTTTACATGTTCCGGGCGTATGCCGATTTCGTGCGCGCCTGGCACGCCGGCAACATCGCCTGCGAGAAAATTCATCCGCGGTGAACCGATAAACCCTGCCACAAACCGATTGGCCGGGTTCTGGTAAAGCGCCATAGGCGCACCCACCTGCTCCACCACACCATCATTCAACACCACGATCCGGTCTGCCAGGGTCAGCGCCTCGGTCTGGTCGTGGGTCACATAGATCATGGTTGCGCCGAGGCGGCGGTGCAGGTCGGCGATTTCCGCACGCATCTTCACCCGCAGTTCCGCGTCCAGGTTCGACAGCGGCTCGTCGAACAGGAAGATATCCGGGTCCTGTACCATCGCCCGGCCAATCGCCACGCGCTGGCACTGTCCGCCGGACAGTTCCCCCGGCTTCCGTTGCAGGTAGGGTTGCAACTGCAACACGTCCACCGCATGCGCTACCTTGCTGTCAATCACATCGGCGGCGACCCCGCGCATACGCATGCCAAAGCGCAGGTTCTGCTCCGCTGTCATGTGCGGATACAGGGCATAGGACTGGAACACCATGGCGATCCTGCGCTCGCTTGGCGGTAACCCGGTAACATCGCGCCCGCCGATATGCACCTGCCCGGTAGTTACGCTTTCAAGCCCCGAAATCATCCGCAGCAATGTGGACTTGCCGCAGCCGGAAGGGCCCACGAAGACAACGAATTCCCCCGGGGCCACCTCCAGGTCGACACCCTTGATGGTGGGGACATCCCCAAATTTTTTCGTCACAGAAGCCAGCGTTAATCCTGACATTCGGTTGCCTCCTGTTCATTGTTGCGGTGTAAATGCTGCGGCCAGTGGATTGGAATACCGCTGTCATGCAGCAGTTCCTGCAGCCTCTCACGGAATTCCGGCCGGACATGCACCTCATGCGGGCGCCTGCCCCGGTGCAGGCAGAACGCCGCCAGCAGGCCGGCAACCTCCCCCACCAGCCACTCAATCGGGTGCACCCGGGTCGCCGCATTGACCAGGTGTGTCACGCTGATGTTCTTGCACGCCGGCAGCAGGTTGCGTGCATCACGCGGGATAAAGATGCCCAACGGCAATTCAAACGGCCGCACGCGGGCGTTGGAGCCCATATAGGAATCGCAGGTGGGATGGATATCCATGTTGTACAGCCCTATGCCAACGCTATTCTCAAACGTTGCCGGCTGCGTGTCCCCGTCATAGCGCGCACGAATATGTTCCTGGTGCAGGGTTTCCAGGCCGATGATGCGGCGCGACTCACGCACATAGACCTGTTGCGCGAAGCCGTCTTCGGTACCCAGCACGGCGGGCGCCAGTGCGAGCTCCGGAAAGCCTTCGCCCGGCTCGCCCACACTGCTGCGCGGTGCGTGATTCTGCAGCCAGTACACCAGGCACAGGGAAAGCTCGCGCGCTGCAGAAAGCACCTCGGCTTCGGTTTTATGCTTGCCGTCGAGCAGCGGCTGTAGGGCAAAATCATTTTGCGCCCAGTTGACGAGACTTATATCCGCACACGCATCACGCCAGTTGTGCCCGGCAACCACCCGCCGGTAGCGCCACAGGTCCAGTGTCTCGCCCTCGCCAAACAGCGGCAGGCGTACCCGGGTAAAGCCTTCTCCACCCGGAATTTCCTCGCTAAAAATCGGGTGTCCGTAATGCGGCAGGACATGTGCCCGCCAGAAATCATAGGCGGCAGGTGTGGCCACCGGGCGCTCCGCGCCAGCCGGTACTTTCTGCAGCGCGACCACATGGGTGATGGGCTGCTGGTCTGCCGGGTTTGCCTGATCTGGTGCCTGTAACTCACCAAACTCTGCCCTGCTCTCCTTGCCAAGCCGGTAGGGCAACTCCAGTAACGCGAGCAGTTCCCCGGTGTCTGTGCCGTCCAGGAAATAGTCCGCTCGGATCTCGATATTTGTGTTCCCGGCCGTACCGTGCAACACAGTAACCGACTCGATACAGTCACCGCTCCGATGTGCGCCCACCGGCACCGCACGCTCCAGCAGTTGCAAGCGGCCACTTTCGATATAGGGAGCCAGCAGAGTACGGAGGTATTCTTCAGCGTGGCGCGGCTCGAAACAGAGCCGGCTCACCCAGCCATCACCGGGATTCAGTCCCTCGGTCATCACGCTGTTATCGATAAAGTCCGGATCATTCCGGTATACCGACCGGATTGCGTTGCGAAAAGCCAGGTAACTGGCACTGGCCCCGAAAGACTCGATATAGCGGTGCTCGTCCGGCGGCACGCCCTGGCTGGTCAGCTGCCCGCCTATCCAGGGGAACTCGCTGGTGAGGATGGTATCCACCCCCTGGCGCGCCAGCTGGTAGGCGGCAAGGCAGCCACCGAGGCTTGCACCAATCACGGCCGCCTGTGTGGTCAACGGTTTCACGCCGGCACCCCCGCCTGCTGTGATTGACGCTCAACGATCTCCGTACGCAGGCCAATTTCAAAGCTGCGCCGCCAGGGCAGGTACACATCCCGCAATTCGATATCGCAAAAACCCTGCTCCTGCAGCCACTGGCGCGCCGTGCCCGGATAAAGCGCCCGCAGTCTTTGCAGCAACTGCTCTGGGCTGCAACACCGCTCATCAATGCCTGCACGCAATTTTCCGCGCAGGCCGGACTGATACAGGTAGTCGTCCAGCAGTCGGGTGGCAAGCAGGTGCCGGTTGTGGACGCGGCCCGCCTGCCCCGGCCCGCAGCGCCCCTGTGCCACACATATCTGCGCCACCAGGCTACCGATACTGTTGCTGGCGGTATTCCAGCCGGCGTAAGCCAGCAGGTCGTCAGGGGCCAGTGCGAGCTCTGCCAGCAGCGCCGGATCACCGCCATTGGCATAAGCCAGGTCCAGCAGCGCAACCGGTTTGTCACTCACGGCAAGCTGCCGGAGCCATGCCGGGTCGTTGCCCAGCGCCGGCGCCACCTCGCCGCCCATGGCCCAGTCCCCCTGGCCACTGCCCTGGCAATGGATCGCGAGCACGACATCGGCCTGCCCGATACCCTCCGCCACCAGTGCGCCCGCTGCCGCCAGCTGGCAGTGCACGGATTCCAGCACGGGTCGGTCCTCGTAGCGCGCAACCATTTGTTCCAAAGCGTCAGGATGATGCGGACTCAGGACGATACGCGGTGCGTGGACGACGCCCAGGACCTGCAGCTGGAAAGCCAGCAGGGTATAGATCACCTCGTCCGCCCCCGGGTAGACCAGTACGCGATCCTCAAGCCCCATGCCTGCGATAACGGACTGCAGCGTGCGCCGCTCGGCTATATTGAATCCGTACTCGGCGGTATCGTCCTGCGGAAGCACCAGCCTGTCGATAACACCTTCGCGGACGAGCTCCAACACCCGGCAGGTGACAGAAAAATTTCTCTTGCGCGTACGCAGGTAATCATCCCGCACTGATGCAGGGATGGCCGCGCGAGCGCGCTCGGCAACCCCCATGTCACCGTCCTGCTGCAGGCACTGGTAGCGATCACTGAAGAATGACCACTGCCAGATCAGCTCTCCATATTCAGACCAGTAGAGCTTTTCTTCTTCATTCTCATTGTTGTTCGACAGGCGCATGGTGGCGCAGAAGGCATAGACCGGTTTATCCGGCCATGCTGCACGGAGTTCTTGCAGTAACTCCAGAAAGCCGAGCAGGGTTTCGTAGTCGTCCTCGACAAAACGCGACGGCACCAGCCCCCCATAAACCAGCATGTCGATAGAAAAAATAAAGCCGTCCGCACCCGGTGCATGCTCCAGGACCCAGCTTCGGAGAAATTCGCGATTGGCGGGTTCACGAAAGTAACCCAGATCTTCGACGGCCGGGCACACCAGTTCGCAATCCGCGATACGCGCCAGCATCTGTACCTGCTCACGCGTAACCGGCCTGCCATCTACCGGCAGCGCGACGATTGTCTTAGCGGCCATCCTGTACCTCTTCACCTGTATTTACCTGCACACCGTGGCCGGCCTCTTCATCGCAGAACAGGAAGGTCGCTATCTGGCGCGGGCCAACGAGCAGGCCACCCACCGTACGGTTCCCTGCGAGGTCGGTGCGCTGCGGCCAGGCACCCCCGAAATCCGCTTTCAGGTCCTGTGTGGTCGGGTTCCAGACCCGAACTTCGATACCGCTCTTCACACGCCGCAGGCTGCTGACCTGTAGTGCTTCGGTTAGCAGGTTGAGGCGAGGCATACCGGGGCTGTGAAGCTCAGTGCGCGGATGACCGCGCAAAACGCGAGGTGAACGTCGCAGGCTGTTGGCCTGGTTCAAAAGCTGCGGGGGCTGCGGGTCAGTCAGATCCAGGCCGAAAAGATAATCGTGCTCGCCGAGGCACTGTGCTTCCGGCGTGGCCAGGTCCGGCCCGGCCCCGAGGCCGCGGGTTTTCAGGTCGCGACGCGAAAGCCAGCCGACACTGCGCAACAGCGTCACACCGAGGGTGTCACCGCAACCGGACTCGCCACAAAGGATCTCGTATTCCTGCAGGCCGCGGTGTACAAACCCTGCGTCAGCGGCCTTGATTGCCGAATAAGACGGGTTCACGGCCACGGGAGACTCTTGCTGGCCGTTTACTTCCGCATCGCTGGCATACACCTTCTGCCGCTGCACCCAGTCGAATGCCGTATCCGAGGCGCTTGCCCTGACGTTTTTCTGCAGAGGAATATGCAGACGCAAGCGCTGGTCCCGTGCCTCGTTGTGCCAATTTAACCGGCAACGGATCAGCGCATCATCCGGCAGCAGTGTCACCAGCATCTCGCCATGGCTGCGTACCCGTTCCTGCGCCGGGCCCCGACGGTCGACATCCAGCCCGGCGGGCTGCTCCAGTACAAGCTCCAGGCGCACATGTTGCGGTCCGCTTTCGCCGCCGCTCACATGCCAGCCGGCAATCCTTGCCGCAAAGCGATCAGCGCCTGCCGGTGAAAAATTATAGGTATCGCCACCATCCAGCTCGCTCACGATGCCGAACAGGCCGGCATAGACCTCACCGGAAGCCTTGTCGCGCAGTTGCAGGCCGGCATTTTCATCCACCCGCAGCTGGTAATAGCGGTTCTCGATGGTGTCCCGCACTGGCACTGCCGGGGCACTGGCTTTTGCCGCCTTACGCACAACCAGGGGCTGTAGTTCCAGGCCCCCCAGCTCGGCGTGAATAGCCAGTTCGTACTGGCAGCCCGAGACCATATCGGGGAAGTCATCGATCGGTGAATGGAACTCCTGCGCTTCAGTTGCATTCAGGGTATGGTTCTCGAGCTTTCTGCCCTGGCTGTCAAACACCTCTAGATCTTCTGCACGCGCACCGCTGATAAACACGCTCTGCTGCATCCAACCGGAGAAAGGTTTCGGCGAGGAGTTGAACAGGGTGCAGCGACTGTCATCGGCAAACGGGTCCGGTGCATCCCCCTGACGACCGAGGTCCGTGCGATTTCCCAGCATGCCGAGCGCCAGCTGTGCATTTTGTTCCAGCACCTGCAGGCGCTGCTGCAGCTGACTGAAACGCACGACCATCTCGCGGTGTACTTCATCCACGCTGCAACCACAGATCGAATCATGCGCATGCTGCTCAAGCAGCAATTGCCAGGTTTTTTCCAGATAGCGCGCCGGATAGTGCTGGTCCCGGGGCAGGGGTAGGGCCACCGCCAGCAACGGCTCCACCAGCCCGGCCAGGTGATCTTCCAGCCTCTGGTTGGCCTCCTTCAGGTACTGGCGCGTGGACAGCACATCGGGCAATACAAATGCGCGCGCATTGGCACGCAGCTCACCATCAATACGCGGCAGGGCATTATGGTCAGTAACCAGTGCATCGATATAACCGGTAAGGGTATCCTGCGTCAGCCGGTAGCGGTTCTGGCCCGCGTTGTACTGGTCGATACGATCCTGCAGGTGTTCCGGCGCCATCAGGTGGTCGCCTCCCTGGGTCAATAACAGCGGGCCACCGTTACTGCGCGGCTCTATGCGGGCAAGGTAACTTTCCAGGTTCACACGCCAGTCTTCCGTGTTGAACGGGTGCTGGTAGTAGCCTTCAGTAAGAACCACCAGCATTACCTCGCTACCATCTGGCGCGCGCCAGATAACCTCCGAACTTTCCCCTGCGACTCCGCGCCAGGCAACGGCATTGCTGATTCCGAAACCGGATAGT
The DNA here is from genome assembly GCF_030270605.1 of Biformimicrobium ophioploci. Lineage (GTDB taxonomy): Bacteria > Pseudomonadota > Gammaproteobacteria > Pseudomonadales > Cellvibrionaceae > Biformimicrobium > Biformimicrobium ophioploci. The sequence goes on along the minus strand of NZ_BSYJ01000002.1, from coordinate 116,290 downwards.
AACTGCGGCATCTGCGAGATATGCCCGAAAGTATCCGGCAGGTATCCTACCTGCTGGCCACCATCCAGCAACCTGGCCCGGCGCTGGCCAAGTTCCAGGTTGCGTACCAGCGACTCACCGGCACACAGGAACTCGTCGGCGGCGACAAACCATGGGCCAATGGCAATCCGTCCCGTACGCACATATTCCGCCACCCGCGCCGCAAGCCCTTCCTCGGCATGCGCGTAGAAGTCCTCGATCGCCGATACCTGGCCATCGAACAGGAAATACTGCAGCTGCCCGCTATCGAGCTGCTCCACCACCTGGGCCATAACACGGAGCAGGCGCCCGATAAACTGCTGGTGCGGGTAATACCACTCCCGGTCCCAGTGTGTCTGCACGATGACAGAAACCTTTCGGCTCATGCCTGCAATGCCCGGTCCTTCGCCACTCATCCCTTCACCGCCCCGCGCATGGCACCTTCAATAAAATATTTCTGACTGAACAGGAATACCGCCAGGATTGGCAGTATCGAAAAGATTGCGCCCGCCGCTACCAGACGCCAATCCATGGAGAATGTATTGGCCAGCCGGTTGACACCCAGCGGCAGGGTATAGAACGCCGGGTCGTCGAGGATGATCAGCGGCCACAGGAAGTCGCCCCAAACCGCGATAAAGCTGAACACCGCCAGAGTCGCGAGTGACGGCTTTACCAGCGGCAGCAGCACATACCACCAGATCTGCAGGCGGTTGAGCCCCTCGATCATGGCATTTTCCTCAAGCGCACGCGGGATACCCAGAAATGCCTGTCGCATCAGGAATACGCCGAAAGCGGTACAGGCATGGGGCAACACGAGGCCCAGATAGGAATTCTGCAGGCCGAGCCCGATGGCCAGGTTATACACCGGAATCATCAGCAGCTGGAACGGAATCATCATGGAGCTGAGCAGTACCAGGAAGATCAACTGCTTGCCGTGGAAATCCATACGCGCCAATGGGTAGGCAGCGAGGGAAGCAAACAGCAGGTTCGCGGTAACCGACAATGCGGCCACCAGCACACTGTTTTTCAGATACAGCAGGAAAGGCTGGCTCTCCAGCACCCTGGCGAAATTATCGAGGGTGGGTTGCTGCGGGAGGAATTGTGGCGGATAGGCAAAGATATTCTCCGCACCGGACTTGAGTGCGGTCGACAACAGCCACAGAAACGGCCCGACTGTCACGAATGCCACCAGTAGCAGCCCCAGATAGCGCAGCAGCAGCGGTAGTAAGCGCACCTTCACTTGCCTTTCCTCAGCACAAACAGGTTCAGGATGGAGAGCCCCAGCGTCAGGACGAACAGCACCACGCCGGCGGCGGAGGCGTAGCCCATTTCAAACTCCTCGAACGCGCTCTGGTAGATGAAATACACCAGCGTCTTGGTGGAGTCCAGCGGACCACCATTGGTCATCACATACACTTCCTCGAACACTTTCATGGCCGCAATAGAGGACATCACTGCGACAATGGCGATCGAAGGTTTCAGCAGCGGAATAGTGATATGCAGGGTCTGCTGCCATTTGGAAATTCCCTCGACTTCCGCAGCTTCGTAAAGATGACGGGGAATGGACTGCAGTCCCGCCAGGTAGATCACCATGTAGTAACCGAGGCCGGTCCATATCGTCACGGCCATCACCGCAAACAGGGCATTGGCCGGGTCGGTCAGGAACGCAACCGGATCATCGGTAATACCGGTATTGATCAGGAAGTAATTGAGGATGCCCTGCTCTTCGTAGACCCATTTCCAGATCAGACCGGTGACCACCAGCGAGGTAATAACCGGCAGATAGAAAATCGCGCGGAAGATTTTCACCCCGGCGATGGCCTTGTTGACCAGCAGCGCGAGAAAAATTGGCGCGATGACCAGCACCGGCACAACCATTACGAGGTACAGCAGGGTATTGCGCAGGCTATTCCAGAAAAAAGGGTCCTGCGCGAGTTTTTCATAATTATCGATCCCGACAAAACGAGACTCGGTGATCATGTTGTATTCGGTAAGGCTTGCGCCGATGGCATGCAATAACGGGTAGAGCACAAAGGCACCGATAATGGCACACGCCGGCACAAGAAACAGGTACGGAGTCAACTGGGCAAGTGTCGAGTTTTTCATGCCGGCAATTCCGCCCCGGCAGCAACATGCATGCGTGCAATCCTGGCCGCGCCGTAAATACCTGCATCATTGCCAAGGTGTGCCTGCTCTACCTTTACCGGCAATTTGTGCTGTGCAAGATAGCCAATAAATTGTGACCACCAGTCGCTATTGGACTCCACCAGGCCGCCACCGATAATCACGCGATCAGGGTCCAGTGCCCAGTAAACGTTGTGCACCGTCAGCGCCAGTAACTTGCAGAACTGCGTCACCGCCGCCGTAGCAATGGCGTCACCCTTGTGTGTCGACTGCAAAACATGCCGGCCGCTCACGAAGCGCTCGCCCTGCGCGATACGGTTGCCAGTATTCATTAGCCCCGTCCCGGACAGGCTGGACTCGAGCGGCGCAAACGCGCCCGCCTCGCGTGGGTCAGGCACCAGCAAACGCCCAAAGTGCCCGGCAACATGGTTTCTGCCCGCCACTATTACACCGCCCTCGCTCACGGCACCGCCAAGGCCGGTTCCGAGCGTCAGCATGACCGTCCGCTCGGCAGGATCAGCGGTGCCTCCGGCTGCATTCAGCTCGCCGAGGAGCGCGGCCTTCACATCGTTCTCCACAGCCACTGGCAGGTCAAACCGGCCCTGCAGGTAACCGGCAATATCGGTGCCCTTCCAGCCCGGTATCGAATCTGTCGCATCCAGTACCACACCGGTGACCGGGTCTATGACACCCGCACTGGATACCCCGATTGCCGCCACGGGAAGCTCCGCGACCCGCGCTTCCTGCAACAAATCTGCGGTCAGGGACTCCAGTGCTGCCAGTACCGTATCCCGCCCCCCGGCCGCATTGGCCGGCACCTGCTTGTGCCCGATACAGGTGTTGCCACCGTCGAAAAGGCCACCGCGGATTTTGGTACCGCCGAGGTCCAGCGCAACAAATACCGGTTGCTTGCTCATATTTGCGTTATTCCTCTTCCACCCTGTTATCGCCCAGAAAAAGGGCCCAGGTATCCGCAACCTGCTCGACTGCCTCCTCTACGCTGAGCTGGCCCACCATCGCCGCCTGCAGGTTGAAGACAAAGCTGTTGCGCAACTTGCTATAGCCCGGCAACGGCGGCACCAGCACCTCGCCCTTGAGCGTCTGTTGCGCGGACAACGCACGGGCATGGGCGATCAGTGGTGCAGAGGCTGCCGGCGGCAGAAAAAACGGATCGTCAAAACTTTGCCTCGTAGACGGCAACAGCGGTACGCGCCGGGCAAGCGCCATCTGGTTCTCGTGACTGGTGACAAATGCGGCAAAGCGGAATGCAGCTTCCTTGTTAGGCGACAGTTCTGGCACCGCCAGGTTCATGGCCGCGACACTAAAGGGAGCCGCTGCTGCCTTGAGCTGTGGCGCAATACCCACTTTTTCATAAAGTGCCGGTGAATTGACACGAATGGATTCCAGAAACTGCATGCCGGTGGTGATCATTGTCACCTCGCCGGACTGAAACAGCTCTACTGCCTTGCGATGCCCCTCCGTCAGCACATTGCGCGGCACCAGTCCCTGCTGAAACAAGTCGCGGTAAAAACTGAAAAACGCCCTGCCGGACTCACCCTCGAAGCCGGCCCCGGTGGCACGTGCATTCAGCAGACTGGCCCCCATCGCCACCATATCTTCAAGCGGGCGGCTGCCATCCATCGCCGGAAAATACACATAGCGGTCAAACTTCTCCCGCACCAGGCGCGCGGTCTGCAACAACTGAGCGTGGTTCGCGGGCACCTCTGCGCCAGCCGCCTGCAACAACTCGCGGTTATAAATGGTAATGGTGGTGGACAGGTACCAGGGGATCGCGAATGCCTCGCCGCGATAGCGGTTCGCGCCCCAGATATTCGGCAGGTAGGTCGCCACCTGCGCCTCAGAAAGGAAATGCTCGGGATTTGCCAGGGCGCCGTACTCGGCAAGCTTGGCGGCAAACTGCGGATTCAGGTTCACCAGGTCCGGTGGCGTGCGCGCCGCGACCGATGCCAGTACCTTCTTCTCCATTTCTTTCCACGGCACATCAACCCACTTGACGCGGACATCCGGGTTGTCCTGCTCGAACGCGGCAATCATGCCGTTGACATATTCATCGTGGAAAGGCGACAGCTGCATGGTCCAGAACTGGATCTGGACAGGCGCCGGGGCGCTCCCGGACTGCGCGGCGGCCGTGCCGGAAAGGCCTGCAACAGCAAATGCACAGGCGACGATTAGCCGGACGATTTGGCGGTTCTTCATTGTCGTTATTGGTCTTGTCAGCTGACAGCGTCAACTATGACTCTAACCAAGCCCATTTTCAAAATCAAACCAATTGGTATAGTATTTCGAAGATATTGAGCCAATACGCCCTCTATTTACCGCATTGGCCTAGTAGTACTCCTGAAGACAAGTGACTATCGCAATGTCCCTGACCCGCAAACAGCAGCGCCTGCAGCAGGAGCTGGATGCCCTGATCGAGCACCAGCCGCCGGGTAGCCGCCTGCCCGGCGAGCGCGAACTCAGCGCCAAGCTGGCAGTCTCGCGCGACACCCTGCGACGCGCATTGAAACAGCTGGAGGAGCGCCACCGGATCGAAATCCGCCAGGGTGCGGGCATATTCGTGCGCGCCCGCCCCCTGGCGAGTCAATTGAAACTGATGTCCTTCAGCGAGGAGATGCAGCAGCAGGGCCTGACCCCATCGAGCCAGTTGCTCGCCGGCGAAATAGTCCAGGCCGATGTAAAACTGGCGGGAAAACTACAGGTCGCGCCCGGTGCGGAGTTGTTGCGGGTGCGGCGCCTGCGTCTCGCCAACGACACGCCGGTCGCCATCGAACAGGTTTACCTGCCGCGCGTGCATTTCCCGGGGCTGGCGCCCTCGGAGCTGGCTTCCGGCTCGCTGTACGAACTGCTTTACGATCAATACGAAATCACCGCGGAGCAGGCCGCCCAGCAAATCAGTGCCACGGTTGTCGATGACGAGGAAGCTGCACTGCTCGACGTAGCGCCATTCAGTCCTGCCCTGCTGGCGGAGCGCACTGTCAGCGACGAGCAGGGACGTATCATCGAATTTGCGAAGAGCCTGTACCGCGCTGACAAATACCGCTTTAACGTCCTGGTCCAGCGTCAGGGCACACGACTCGCGCCGGCTTACGAACAATGACAGACAAGAAAACAGAACACGCGAACACCTCGCAGCTGCGTGCAATCGATACAAGAATTCGCAGCGGCCTGATCGTTTCGTGCCAGCCGGTTGACCACGGCCCCATGGATAACGACCAGACCGTGGTACAACTCGCGCAGGCCGCACTGGCAGGCGGTGCTGATGGCGTGCGTATCGAAGGCGCCATGCGCGTCGCCGCGGTTCGCCATACAGCGCCGCAGGCGCTGATCATCGGCATCGTTAAGCGCGACCTGGAAAACAGCCCCGTGCGCATTTCCCCGCTGCGCGAGGATGTCATGGCGCTGGCCAAGGCTGGAGCAGATATCATTGCGGTGGATGCGACACGGCGCCCGCGGCCGGTACCGGTTCTGGACCTGATCGGGATGATCAATGGGTACGGCAAAATTGCCATGGCGGACTGCAGCTGCGCGCAAGACGCAGCCGCTGCATACGCGGCCGGCGCCGCAATTATCGGCACCACCCTTTCAGGCTATACCGGCGGGCCTGTGCCGCAGGAGCCGGACTATACGCTGCTGCGACAACTTGCAGGCACCTATCCACGGGTCATGGCGGAAGGCCGCTTCAATACGCCCGCGCAATGCACGCGGGCACGCACACTCGGCGCCTGGGCGGTGACCGTGGGCACGGCCATCACCCGCACGGAAGTGGTTACCGGCTGGTTTTCACAGGCGCTCGGTGTGAGCGCGGAACTGGCCCCGGAGCAGGCCGGGACCTGAAGCCGTCAGGCTGGCAGCGCGGTAGCGGCCTGCCCCTGCAACTTGCGCCGCTGCCTGAGCCAGCGCGACTGCTGCACAAGGATGCGCTTGCTTGCCGCCAGCACTGAAAGCCCCCGGTCCGCTTTACCGTTACGGCCGATCTCCTCGAGCTGGCAGTAATACCAGTACTGCAGGGAAAACGCGGACAGCGAGCGCATGGCGTTGCTGCGGTTGAGGAACTGCAGCCATCCAGGGAGCAACGCCACCGAATCTTCGAAGCGCTCCAGCTCTTCCTCACCATCGAGCAGGCGCGCAGGTGCGTCCGGCACCAGGCACAGCGGCCGGCCGAGGCCGACCATATCCGCACTGCCACTCTCGATGGCGCGCTCCATCACGGCACGCTGGCGGAAGCCGCCGGTCACCATCAACGGGATGTTGACCTTCTCCTGCATCGCCAGGGCAAAGTCGACGAAGTAAGCTTCACGTTTTGCCGTAGACTCTGCGACGTGCTGTTTCTCTTCCGCCTCGATACCCTGCACACCGAGCAGCTTGGGCTGTTCATAGGTGCCACCGGAGATTTCCACCAGATCGACACCGGCCTGCTCCAGCCACTGCACCACCTGCTGGCTGTCCTCGAAATCGAAACCGCCCTTCTGGAAGTCGGCACTGTTCAGCTTTACCGCCAGCGGCACCTGGGGGCCGATGGCGGCGCGCACGGCAGAGACTATCTGCAGCAACAGGCGCGCGCGGTTCTCCAGCGAACCGCCATAAATATCGGTGCGCTGGTTGCTGCGCGGGCTGAGGAACTGGGACACCAGATAACCGTGGGCACCATGCACCTGCACACCGGTAAAACCGGCCGCTACAACGGCCTTTGCCGCGATGGCGAAGCGCTGCACGATATCCTCGATCTCCGCGATTTCCAGCGGCTGCGGCATGCCAAACTGACCGCCGGGCAGCTTCACCTTGACCGCAGATGGCGCCTTTGGTGACGGGTTGACGTTCTTCTGGGTCTGGCGACCCGCGTGACTGATCTGCGCCCAAAAATGGTTGCCGTTACGGGTGGCCGCGGCTGCCCACTGTGCAAGCGCCGCACGCAGCTCTGCATCCGGCTCACCCTGGATAATGACATTGCCGGGACGCTCAAGGTGATCGCCGTCAACCTGGATATTGCCGGACAATAACAGGCCCGCACCACCATCTGACCAGGCGCCATACAGGTTTGCCAGAGCTTCAGTCGGGCGCCCAAGAGGATCCGCCAGGCCTTCGGTCATGGCGGCCTTGCAAATGCGATTCGGAATTACCGCACCGCACGGAAGCGTAAGGGATTGGGCTAAGGGGGAACTCACTTCAAGCCTCCAGATTTATTATTTTGTTGTCGTTGGGCAGACAAACCACGTGCGCCGTCCCAATAAAAAACCGCCCGCAGGCGGTTTTTTCATTAATGATTCTGCGCTTAACGCACTTCCTCGCCATGCGCCTGCTTGTCGGCATGATAGGAGGAACGTACCAGCGGGCCGCAGGCCGCGTGTTTGAAACCCAGCTCCTCGGCCATCAGGCGATATTCCTCGAACTCGTCCGGGTGCACGAAGCGCTGCACCGGCAGGTGCTCCTTACTCGGCTGCAGGTACTGGCCAATAGTGAGCATATCTATGTCGTGCTCGCGCATATCGCGCAGTACTTCGAAGATCTCTTCCTTGGTTTCGCCAAGGCCTACCATCAGACCGGACTTGGTCAACACGTCCGGGCGACGCGCCTTGTATTCTTTCAGCAGTTTCAGCGACCACTTGTAATTGGCACCAGGACGCGATTCACGGTAGAGACGCGGCACCGTTTCCAGGTTGTGGTTGAACACATCCGGAGCGGTCTCCTCAAGGACATCCAGCGCCACGTCCATGCGCCCGCGGAAGTCCGGGGTCAGGATCTCTACCTGCAGGTTCGGGGACAGGGCACGCGACTCACGGATGCAGTCGGCAAAGTGCTGTGCACCGCCATCGCGCAGGTCGTCGCGGTCAACCGAAGTGATCACCACATAACGCAGGCTCATGGCGGCGATGGCCTCGGCCAGGTGGCGCGGCTCTTCCGGGTCCAGCGGGTTCGGCTTGCCATGGCCCACGTCGCAGAAGGGGCAGCGACGGGTGCAGATGTCGCCCATGATCATAAAGGTCGCGGTACCGCCACTGAAACACTCACCCAGGTTCGGGCAGCTGGCTTCCTCGCACACGGTCGACAGTTTCTGCGAGCGCAGGATCTTCTTGATGCGATCGACTTCCTTGGAGGCAGGCACGCGCACGCGAATCCAGTCCGGCTTGCGCTGCACCTGATCGGTGGCAATCACCTTTACCGGGATGCGCTCTACCTTGTCGCCATCGCGCAGCTTTTCACCCTGCTCGATACGGCGGGTGCGTTTTACCGGGACAATTTCCGGAGCGGCCTTTTCACCGCTGCCCGAAGTAGTTTGATCAGTCATGGAGTCCATTTCTTTCCAGTTATGCGCGCCGTCTGGCGTTACGCAAAAATTTCTTCAGAGGGCTGCTCTTGCAGCTCACCCAGGTCCAGCTCTTCGGCCAGCGCCGCGAGGAATACCTCGGCAGCATCGCGCCATGCCGGCGCCTGCTCGAGTACCTGGCCCATATGCACCATCTGCATGCCGGCATAGCCGCACGGATTGATCCGCAGGAAAGGCCCGAGGTCCATATCGATATTGATGGCGATTCCGTGGAAGCTGCAGCCGTGACGTACACGCAGGCCCAGCGAGGCAATCTTGGACCCGGCCAGCGGGCCGTCGGTCAGGTAGACCCCCGGCGCGTCTGCGCGGGGTGCTGCGGCAATACCATAGTGCGCCATCAGCCGCACTGTGGCCCTCTCCAGGCCAGTCACCAGGTCGCGCACACCGAGATTGCGCCGGCGCAGGTCGATCAGCGGGTAGACCACCATCTGGCCCGGACCGTGGTAGGTCACCTGGCCGCCACGATCCACCTGAACCACCGGGATATCTCCGGTGGCCAGCAGGTGCTCTGCCTTGCCGGCCTGGCCCTGCGTAAATACCGGCGGGTGCTCCACGCACCAGAGCTCATCGGCACTGTGCTCGTCGCGCTGGTCGGTATAGTCGGCCATGGCACGCCACACCGGCTCGTAATCACGCAGCCCCAGCTGCCTAACGGTCACGCTCATCAGATCACCATATGCACGTCTTTGTGACTGCGCAGTTCAACATGCAGTGCTTCCAGCTGATCCACGCCCGTGGCCGTGATAAAGAAAGTCACGGACATAAAGCGCCCCTTGCTGCTCTCGCGCACGGTAATGCGCTCCACATCCAGGTCGGCAACGTGCTTATGCATCACCGAGACCACGTATTCATGCACGTGCTCGCCGCTGTTGCACATCACCTTGACTGGGTAGTCCTCACAGGGAAACTCGATCTTTGGTGCTTCTTGCTCGCTCATCAACGGGTACCGGCTGTTGAAATGTTGCGCATTATAGCGCCAGAAGCGGGGCAGGTGTAGCTTCCGCAAATGGCTGCGGCGCGCCCATTAACATTATTTATGGCGCCATAAGCGCCCCGAATCCATGGAAAGGTAAAAAAGGCGGGAAACCCCGCCACTGCTATAGCGGCGGGGTTCAGATTCAGGCAAACAGGCCCATGACGAAGCGCTTGATGTGGTCCCAGATGCGCTTGAAGAAGCCACCCTCCTCCACCGCTTCTGCAGCGACTGCGGGCACCTCGGCGATGGTGGTGCCATCGAGCTGCACCACAACCTTGCCAACCTGCTGGCCCTTGGTCAGCGGCGCTTCCAGCTCGCCGTCCATCACCAGCTCCGCCTTGAGCTTGTCTTCCCCGCCGCGCGGGATGGTGGCAAACACGTCTTCGGAAACGGCAATTTCCACCTGGTCCGCTGCACCGAACCAAACCGGCTCGGTTTGCAGCACGTCGCCACTGCCATACACCTTGTGGGTCTGGAAATAACGGAAGCCATAGGTCAGCAGTTTCTGGGATTCGGAGGCACGTTTTTCATCACTCTTGGTGCCGGTCACCACCGCGATCAGTCGCATACCGCGCTTCACGGCGGAGGATACCAGGCAGTAGCCCGCTTCCTCGGTGTGGCCGGTCTTGATCCCGTCTACGGAGTTATCACGCCACAGCAGGCGATTGCGGTTGGGCTGGTTGATACCATTGAAATTGAAATATTTCTCGGAGTAGATCTTGTAGTGCTCCGGATGATCACGGATCAGCGCGCGCCCCAGTGTCGCGAGGTCGCGGGCCGTGGTCAGGTGCCCTTCCGCCGGCCAGCCGGTAGAGTTCTTGAAGTGGGTATCCTGCATGCCCAGCAGTTCGGCCTGCTGGTTCATCACATCGACAAAGGCATCTTCGCTGCCCGCAACATGCTCTGCCAGCGCCACACTGGCATCGTTGCCGGACTGGATGATGACGCCGCGTAGCAAATCGCTGACTTTCACCCGGTCCCCCACCTTGACGAACATCTTGGAGCCACCCATGCGCCAGGCTTTTTCAGAGATACGCACCTCGTCGTCCATCTTGACGCTGCCGTTGCCGATCTCGTCGGAGACGATGTAGCTGGTCATCATCTTGGTGAGACTGGCCGGCGGAATCTGTTTGTCCGCATCGTATTCGATCAGGACCTGGCCGGTATGCGCATCCATCAGCAGGTAGGCAGTGGCAGCAAGCTGCGGCGGCGCCGGGATCAGCGCCTGAGCCTGTACCAGGACGGAAAAACACATCGTGAAACAGGTGATGAGAAAGCGATTGAGCATGGTTATCTCTCTGGATTCCGAAATTCGAGTAAAAGCTTTTTATATATTTGTGCAGGCAGTATTACCCGCCCGGCGCCATGCCGGTTCAGGCATAGCGTTTAGTCATGGACAACCTGGGCACGACCAAAGTTTCGCGCCAGCAGCTCATTCTGTATCTCTGCGAGGTGCTCGAAGCGCTGGATCGGCCCGATGCGAACCCGGTACAGGCGCTTGCCCGCACTGCTGACAGGGTCAATGGCAACGGGGTAAATAAAGATCTCTTCCAGCTTGCGCTGGATCTCGGCCGCTTTCTGCTTGCTGCCATAGGCACCAACCTGCAACCGGGTAGTCGGCTGCAGCTTAAAGCTAGCATCTTCCGGCAGGGAATTCGCGCCGGCATGGGAATTTGACGCGACTTTGCCGGCAAAATCATCCGGATTGAGCGCCACGACCTCCACCCGCGCCGTTCCACTCTCGAGCATGCCAAGTTTTTGTGCGGCGGTATAACTCAGGTCGATGACACGACCGTCCACAAACGGCCCCCGGTCGTTCAGACGCACGATGATATTGCGGCCGTTCTCGAGGTTGGTCACCTGCACATAGCTGGGAATCGGCAGTGTCTTGTGTGCGCCTGACAGCGCGTACATGTTGTACACCTCACCATTGGCGGTACGACGACCGTGGAACTTGGTGCCATACCAGGAGGCATAGCCCTGTTCGCGGTAACCATCGACACCATCGCGGATGCGGTAGGTCTTGCCTTTCACGGTATAGGGAGATTTGTTGCCCGCCCGGGTACGCGGTTCATGAATTGGTGTCAGTGACGGTGCGGCGGTCATGTCGACACGCTTTGCCGGATAGCCATCCTTGAGCTGGTCAAAGGTTGGTTGTGGTGCGGCACAGGCAGCCAGCAGGCCGGCCAGGACCACTGACGACAGTCTGAAAATGCTTTTCATGATTATTCTGAGGATCCCCGAAACCCGCGCCAAGGTGGCAGCAGGCCTGTTTGTTTTTATGCGCGACGCGAGTTGCTTATTTTTAAGGATCGGGGATTAGAAATAAAGGGGCTTGGAGCAGGAACCGGCGGATGTGTGACCCGCCTTCAAAACGGCAGGGCTCCAGAACGGTGAACGGGTAATCCCTGCTCAAAACGGCAGGGCCCCGAAACGGTGAATGGGTGACCCGTCCTCAAAACGGCAGAGGGCTGCAATGTTTCTCAGACGGGTCTCCCATCCACCTGTACACCGCAATAGCCCATATACAACTTGAAAAGACGAAAACGGGAAATCTAGAAAGCGTAAGTGGCGAAGCGCTGGCTAGGCAAAAACCGGCGAAGGAGCGGAGTTTACCGGGAGTAAATGAGCATCCTGAGCCGGGTTTTAACGCCGCCAGCGCGAGTAAACTAGCTTTCCCCTCTAGTTAGTCCTTACCGCCACGGGCACTAATTATCTCCTGCCCCAGATCGTACGCCGCCATAGCATAGCGCCGGCTGTGGTTATAGCGGGTAATGGTGTAGAAGTTCTGCAACGCGAACCAGTACTGGATATCGTCCTCCCCTACCAACTTGAACACATTGGCTTTCGCTGAGTCCTTCACCGGCGCGTGGGTGATCCAGCCGCGTTTCTTGAGTTCGCCAACGGTCCACCTGAGCTTGAGGGACTTGTTCACCAGGCTCATGTCTGCCTTGGGACCCTTTTCCGCCAATACGGCCACCAGGCCATCGCGTACCCAGCCGTGACGCTTGAAGTAGTTGGCCACAGAGCCGATGGCATCGGTGGGGTTGTTCCAGATGTCGGCTTTGCCGTCACCGTCGAAGTCGATGGCGTAGCCGCGATAGCTCGAGGGCATAAACTGCCCGTAACCCATGGCACCTGCGTAGGAGCCCTTGGGCTCACGCGGGTCCACTTCCTGGTCGCGGGTCAGCAGGAGGAAGTTTTCCAGTTCCTTGGAGAAGAACTTGGAGCGACGCGGGTAATCGAATGCCAGGGTAGACAGCGCGTCCAGTACACGGTAACTGCCCATGTTGCGACCGTAACCGGTTTCGATGCCGATGATGGCCACCACCATTTCCGGCGGCACGCCGTATTTCTCCTCGGCCTCGCGCAGCGCTTTTTCGTTTTCTTCCCAGAAGGTCACGCCGCCCTGGATGCGGCGGTTGCTGATAAACAGTTTGCGGTACTGGTGCCACTCGAGCGCTTTCTCGGCGGGGCGCTGCATGGCCTTGAGGATGGATTCTTTCTTGCGCGCGCTGCCCATCAGGTCCATGAGGTCATCGCGATCAAAGCCGTGCTTCTTGACCATCTGCTCCACGAAGGCCTTGGCCGCGGCGTTTTCACCGTAGTTGGGGTCTTCCGCGGCACAGGCTGCCAGGGTAAATCCCAGCCCCATCAGGAGTGCCGTGGTCCATTTCAAAATTACTGCTCCCATGCTATTCGCCACCACTTATTGTTCCTCTTGCCGCCAGCCGCTCGGCTGTTGATTCGGTGCGGCCAGTTTACTGACCACAGGCTTTTGAATGATTGTAAGGCGCCAGGTTTCGGGTCCCGACTTTGCCGCGACTGTGACTATATCGTCAAGCGTCGCTGCTCAGTGGCCACCGCCATCAGGATGCCAAAACCCGCCATGAGCGTGATCACCGAGGTGCCCCCGTGGCTGACCAGCGGAAGGGGTACACCGACAACCGGCAGGAGACCGGTCACCATGCCAATGTTCACGAAGATATAGACAAAGAAAGTCAGCGTAATACTCCCCGCAAGCAAACGACCGAACACCGTTTGTGCGACGAAGCTGATATAGATGCCACGCGCGACGATCAGCACATAGAGCAAAAGTAGCAGCAGAACACCGCGCAGGCCCCACTCTTCCGCCAAAACTGCAATGATGAAGTCGGTGTGGCTTTCCGGCAGGAAGTCCAGTTGCGACTGGGTCCCGGCCATATAGCCCTTGCCGGTGAGGCCACCGGAGCCGATCGCCGCCTTGGACTGGAAGATATTCCAGCCGGCGCCGAGGCGGTCCGCGTCCGGGTCAAACAGGGTCATGATGCGCTGCTTCTGGTAGTCGCGCAGACCCCATTGCCAGATCGGCCAGGCCGCCAGCAACAGCATGCCCACGGCGCTGCCGATCATTTTCCAGCTTAGGCCGGACAGGTACAGCGCGAAAATCCCCGAGGCCGCAATCAGGATGGAGGTGCCGAGGTCCGGCTGGCGCACAATCAGCGCTGCCGGCACGGCGATGATCAACAGGGTCGTGAATACGGTCAGGAAGCCCGGCGGCAGACTGCGTTTATGCAGGAAGGCCGCCACCGCAATCGGCACCGCGAGCTTCAGCGCCTCGGAAGGCTGGAAACGGAAACCGCCGACTTCAAGCCAGCGCTGCGCACCCTTGGCGCCCACACCCACGAACAGCACCGCCACCAGCATGGCCGTACCAAGCAGGTAGAACCAGGGCGACCAGCGCCGGTAGATATCCAGTGGTACCTGCGCCGCAACAAAAAAAGTGACGAACGCCAGCACCATAAACACGGACTGACGCTTGACGTAGTGCAGCTCGTCGCCCGCAGCGCTGTAGAGGATGGTCAGGCCGAAAGCGGCCAGCGCCATCAGCAACAGCAGCAGCGGCAGATCGATATGCAGGCGTCGCCAGACACTGGCGGGGCGGCGCAACTCACTGCCCATGCCGGGCAGGCGGCGCATGAAATCCCGTTTAGCCATCGGGCGCCACTCCCTCACCTGTCGGGTTAAAAACCACTTCATCCAGTGGCCGCGACAGCCATTCGTTCAGCACTTCACGCGCGACCGGCGCCGCAACGGCACCCCCGCCTTCGCCATTTTCCACAATCACCGCCACCGCAATCTGCGGGCTTTCCACCGGCGCGTAGGCGATAAACAGCGCGTGGTCGCGCATGCGTTCCTTCAGCGCCTCCGAGTCGTAACGTGCGCCCTGGGCAATACCCACCACCTGCGCGGTACCCGACTTGCCCGCAACCCTGAACGGCAGGCCGGCACCGGCCTTCTTGCCGGTACCATTGGTGGCATACACCACAGATTCCATACCCTGGATGACGGTATCCCAGTTTGCCGCGCTGGCCTCGATATGTCCGATCTGTTCGGTTGGCAGTTCCTGCCCGCCAATCGCCATCACTACCTGCGGCCGCATCAGCTTGCCGCGGGTAGCCATGGCAGCAGTCATGGTGGCGAGCTGCAGCGGCGTTGCCAGCACATCCCCCTGCCCCAGCACCGCGTTGAGGCTGTCGCCCGGGAACCAGGGCAGGCCACGGCGACCGCGCTTCCATTCGCGCGAAGGGAACAGGCCGCTCTTCTCGCCAGGCAGGTCAATCCCGGTGCGCGAACCCAGCCCGAACTGGATCGCGGTGGCATTCATGCCGTCGATACCCCAGCGCGCCGCCAGGTCCCAGAAATAGACATCGCAGCTTTCCGCCAGGGCCTGGTCCAGGTCCACTTTCTTGCCGTGACCGGTGCGCTTCCAGTCGCGATAGATACGCGGGTCATTCGGCAGCTTGTAGAAGCCCGGGTCCTTGATGGTGGTTTCCGCAGTGATATGACCGGCTTCCAGGCCGCCGAGGCCCAGCATCGGCTTGAGGGTCGAACCGGGCGGATACTGGCCGCGCAGCGCACGGTTGAACAGGGGCAGGTCGAGAGATTCGTTCAGCGCCTTGTAATCGGCGAAACTGATACCGGTGACGAACAGGTTCGGGTCGTAACTGGGCGTGCTGACAAACGCCAGCACACCGCCGGTTTCCACATCCACCGCCACCACGGCTCCGCGGCGGTCGGCAAGGGCATCGGCAGCCACCTGCTGCAGGCGCGTATCCAGGTAGAGCGTTAGCTCCGCGCCCGGGCTCGGGTCGGTGCGCTCCAGCACCCGCAGCACGCGACCGCGCGCATTGGTTTCCACGTTCTCAAAGCCCACCCTGCCCAGCAGCAGGTCCTCGTAAGACTTCTCCAGGCCCAGCTTGCCAATACTGTTGGTACCGAGATAGCTCTGCACCTGCTCCTGGGTAAAAGCACTCAGCTCGCGTTCGTTAATACGGCCAACATACCCCACGCTATGGGCAAACAGCGGGCCATAGGGGTAATAGCGCACCAGCTCTGCATCCACGGAGACCCCGGGCAGGCGAAATTCATTCACGGAAATGCGCGCGATTTCCTGCTCGGTCAGGCGAAAACGCAGGGGCACGGCCTCGAACGGGCGGCGGCGCTGCAGGCGGCGCTGGAATTTCTGCACATCTGCGTCGTCGAGGCGCACCAGGCGCCCTACCAGCTCGAGGGTGTCATCGAGGTTCTTCACCCGCTCGCGCACCAGTGTCAGCGTGTAGCTGGCGCGGTTGTCCGCCAGCAGTTCACCGTTGCGGTCGTAAATCAGGCCACGAGTGGGCGCCACCGCGCGGCGCTGGATGCGGTTCTTGTCGGACTGGGTGCGATAGTCGTCGTAGTGCACCACCTGCAGGTTATAGAAGCGCGCCACCAGCACCCCGAGCAGCAGCGCCACCCCCAGGATCGCCACCAGCATGCGGTTGCGAAACAGGCGCTGTTCAATCAGGTGGTCCTTGATGCGCAGGGAATCTGACATGTCTCCGCGGTGGCTTTCTACAGCTGCTTGGCAATGGTGGAATGGGCCGGGAGCCGCGCCATCTGGCGGCTAAACACTCCCCGGGGCAATTGCGGCAGTGTACACATTTCCGGCGCGGAGCACAGTACCGGTGCCGCATTGGCGACAGAGGAAACTGCAATGCGAATTACTTGTGGTATGGATGGCCGGCGAGGACGGTATGGGCGCGGTAGATCTGCTCGGCCAGCAGCACCCGCACCAGCGGGTGCGGCAGGGTCAGGTTGGACAGCGACCAGCGCTGCGAGGCCTTTGCCAGACAGTCCGGTGCCAGCCCGTCCGGGCCACCCACCAGCAGGCTGACGTTGGTACCCAGCTGCTGCCAATTGGCCAGTTGTTCGGCCAGCTGCTCGGTACTCCAGGGCTTGCCCTTCACATCCAGTGCGACCACGTGGTCCCGGCCGCCCTTGGCGAGGGCCGCCAGCATGGCCTCGCCCTCTTTCTCAATGGCCTTGGCCGTCTGCCCGGGAGAGTTCTTCTGCCCGCGGTGGCCGAGCGGCAACTCCACCACTTCAAGGGACAGTTCTCGCGGCAGGCGCTTGGCGTACTCGGCATAGCCGGCGTCGACCCAAGCCGGCATCTTGCCGCCCACAGCGAGAATGCGGATTTTCACGGCGGGATTACGCCTCAGGCTCGCGCGGCTCCTGACGGCTTGCGGGCTCCATGGACCAGAGTTTTTCCAGGTCGTAGAAGCTGCGCACCTCGGGCTGCATCACGTGCACCACGACGTCGCCGTAGTCCACCAGCACCCACTCGCCGCCTTCCATACCCTCGACTCCGATAGGACGGTGGCCGTGCTTCTTGCCTTCCTCGATCACATTGTCGGCCAGGGATTTTACCTGCCGGTTGGAGGTACCACTGCAGATCACCAGGGTGTCCATCACATCGCTCAGGGCCTGTACATCGATTGCGACGATGTCCCTGCCCTTGATGTCTTCCAGGGCTTCGATAACGGTTTGCTTCAGTTCAGTCATATCTAATTTCGTATTCAGTAACGGGCGCTTACGGCGCCTTGTAGAGCCGCTGCTCACTAATGTATTGCCAGACGCGCTCGGGCAGAAGGTAGCGCGGACTGCGGCCCTCGCGCACCAGCGCGCGGATGCGGGTGGACGAGATGGGCAACAGGGTCTGCTCCAGCACCAGCAGCCGTCCGGCGGGCTCTGCGGCCAGCTGCGCCGCGCTGCCGGCGGCCTGCACAATCAGCTCGGCCACGGCACCTTCCGCCGGCAACCGCCAGCCGGGCCGCGATACTGCCACTATGTGCGTCAATTGCAAGAGTTCCTGCCAGCGATACCAGCTATCCAGCTTGACCAGAGAGTCTAGACCCATGCAGAACACCAGCGGGCGGGCCGGCCCCAGTTCCGCGCGGATTTCTGCCAGGGTGTCGTAACTGTAGGACGGACCGGCGCGGCGCAGCTCGCGGTCATCCACCGCGAGGCCCGGGCACTGCTCTGTGGCGAGGCGCAGCATTTCGAGGCGGTGTTGCGCGCTGACGCCGGGCTCTTCCTTGTGCGGCGGCAGGCTGCAGGGCAGCAGCCGCATTTCGTCGAAGTCCAGGGTTTCGCGCAGTTCCAGCGCCATGCGCAGGTGACCGAAGTGCACCGGGTTGAAGGTGCCGCCGAATATACCGATGGGGCCGTTGCTCGCTGCGGTCATCCCGGCAGCCCGTTACTCGCGTATCTGGCCATCGCCGAACACTACCCACTTCTGCGAGGTAAGCCCCTCGAGGCCAACCGGGCCGCGGGCGTGGATTTTGTCGGTGCTGATACCGATTTCCGCGCCGAGACCGTATTCGAAGCCATCGGCGAAACGGGTGGAGGCATTCACCATCACCGAGCTGGAGTCGACCGCCGCCAGGAATCGGCGCGCGCGGCTGTAATCCTCGGTTACGATGGCCTCGGTATGGCCGGAGCTGTAACTGGCGATATGGTCCATGGCGGCATCCATATCGGCGACGATGCGGATGGACAGCACCGGCGCCAGGTATTCCGTGTGCCAGTCCTGCTCGGTGGCCGCCAGGCTCCCGGGAATGATCACCCGGGTGCGGGCACAGCCGCGCAGCTCCACGCCGGCCGTACGGTAATCTTCCGCCAGGCGCGGCAACACGTCTTTCGCCACCCCTTCGGCAACCAGCAGGGTCTCCATCGCGTTGCAGACGCCATAGCGGTGTGTCTTGGCATTCAGGGCAATCTGGTGGGCCTTCTCAAGATCTGCCTTGTCATCGATATAAACGTGACAGATACCGTCGAGGTGCTTGATCACCGGCATGCGCGCCTCGCGGCTGACCCGCTCGATTAACCCGCGGCCACCGCGCGGCACCAGCACATCCACATATTTGTCCATGGTGAGCAACGCGCCCACGGCAGCGCGGTTAGCGGTCTCGATCACCTGCACAGCAGTTTCCGGCAGGCCGGCTGCGGCGAGGCCGCGGCGAATACAGGCCGCAATGGCACTGTTGGAGTTCAGTGCCTCACTGCCGCCACGCAGGATTGCGGCGTTGCCGGACTTCAGGCACAGGCTGGCGGCATCCACGGTCACATTCGGGCGCGATTCATAAATGATGCCCACCACACCGAGCGGCACCCGCATGCGTCCGAGCTGGATGCCACTGGGGCGGTACTTAAGTTCAGAGACTTCACCGACAGGATCCGGCAGCGCGGCAACCTGCTGCAGCCCCTCGATCATGGCATCCACACGCGCCTGGGTCAGCAGTAACCGGTCCAGCAATGCGCTGTCCAGCCCCTTGGCTTCGCCGGCATCCATATCGATACGGTTGGCAGCAATGATTTCAGCCCGGTGCGCGTCGATTTCCGCAGCGATACAGGTCAGCGCCTGGTTCTTCGCGCTGGAGTCGGCCAGCGCCATGACGCGACTCGCACTGCGCGCGGCCTGCCCCATCCTGTCCAGATCGGTTGTCGCGTTGCGCGTCGACTTGCGAGAAATGATTTTTTTCAAAACGGTGCTATCCATGCAACCCACCCCTAAAAACAAAAAATAACTGATTACAGGACTGCCATTGTACGGTAAAAACGCGCACTGTCGCCGGACTCAGCGCAAGCTTCAGTCCACCGCCCAGCGCTTTACGCTCTCGGCAATGCGCGCAATGCGCTCCAGCGGCGTGGCCATGGCGAGCAGATCCTCGCGTTCGGCGTCATCCAGTGGCAGAAGCTGCGCCAGTTGCCAGGACAGGGCGTTGGCGCTCTCCACGGGCTCAAACCCCAGGTGCATCATCGCCGCATGCGTCTTGAGTTCCTCAAGCAGTGCTACCAGCCCGTCACAATCCTCCGGTACCGGCTCAATTTGCTCCGGTGGTAACCACTCCACCTCGGCGTACAGCAAACCGTCTTCTTCGGGCTCGGTTTGCAGAATGCGAAAACGGCGATGGCCACTCACCGCAATATTGAGCAGGCCGCCCTCGCCCTGGCTCCAGTCCACAATCTCCACCAAGAGGCCATACGGCCAGACATCGGCAGACCCGCCAACCTCACGCCCACTGCGGATCAGCGCAATACCAAAGCCCTCCCCAGCGCGCATGGATTCGCTGACCAGGCGCAGGTAACGCTGCTCGAAGATACGCAACGGCAGGGTCACCCCCGGAAACAGGGCGGTACGTAGCGGAAACAGGGGAATTCTGGTCACTGCCTCTCCGTATTTGATGTGGCTTTCCTCTGGACAATGATAATCCCGACAGAGCATCTATAGTTTGCAGAAGTGTCATTAAATTTGCGGGCCCATTATGCGTTGGCGAAAAGGCAGGCGAAGCAGCAATATCGAGGACAGGCGTGGCGAGAAGGCCCCGGGCGGACTCGGTATGGGGCGCGGCAACCTGATTGCCCTGCTGCCGCTGCTGTTCCGCTTCAAGAGCGGCTGGCTGATCCTGCTGGTGCTTGGCGGCCTGTGGTTTTTCAAGAGCGGCGGCTTCGGCAACCTGTTCGGCCCCCAGCACGCGGACACGGCCGCAACCGGGGAAACTGCGGGCAAGCCCGGTGCGCCTGCGGGCCCCACCGATGAGGTGGCCGACTTCGTCTCCGTGATACTTGCGGATACCGAAGACACCTGGGGATCGCTATTCAAAGCGGCGGGCTCCGGCTACCGCGCCCCCACACTGGTTCTGTACGACGACCGGGTAATGTCTGCCTGCGGCCTGAATTCCGCCGCTGTGGGGCCGTTTTACTGCCCGGGTGATGCGAAGGTTTACCTGGATCTCGATTTTCTCGGGGAGCTGCGCAAGATGGGCGCCCCCGGCGACTTTGCCTTCGCCTACGTAATTGCCCATGAAATCGGCCACCATGTGCAGAACCTGCTCGGCACCTCGGCCAAGGTGCAGCAGATGCGGATGCGCGCGGATAAAGCCACCGGCAACCGCCTGTCCGTGATGCTGGAACTGCAGGCCGACTGCTTTGCCGGTGTGTGGGCACACCATGCACAGCGCCAACGCCAGATTCTGGAACCCGGTGACCTGGAGGAAGGCCTACGCGCCGCCACCGCGGTGGGCGACGACACCATCATGCGGCGCATGGGCCGCGGCGTAATGCCGGATGCGTTTACCCACGGCAGTGCCGAACAGCGCAGCTTCTGGTTTCGCAAGGGCCTGGCAAGCGGTGACGTGAACCAGTGCGATACCTTTGCGGCCATGGCGGGGCTCAAACTCTGAGTCCCGGACCTGATATCTAAACCTGATACCCAGACCTGATACTATGGCCACAACTTTTACCTGAACCAAATTTTGGGAGAGCAAAATGTCCAGTGCCAGTGCACGCCACATTCTGGTGGCAACCGAAAAGCAGTGTAATGAGCTGAAGCAGCAGATCGCCGACGGTGCGGATTTTGCGGAAGTCGCGAAGCAGTACTCCAACTGCCCGTCCGGCCGCCAGGGCGGCGACCTGGGCGAGTTTGCCAAGGGTATGATGGTGCCGGAATTCGACGAGGTGGTATTTTCCAAAGACAGCGAAATCGGCGCGGTACAGGGGCCGGTAAAAACGCAGTTCGGCTATCACCTGGTGGAAGTGACCAGTCGCAACGACTGACTTCATGACAGACATTTTGGCGGCAGCGCGACAGGGTATCGTTTTCAAAAACGCATAAACACATCCATGTGGCTCCGTTCGCGACGTCCCTGTCGCAACGGTTTTGAAAACCACACCCTGGCGCGCTACCTTCGCATCAAGAGCCGCGCACCAGGCAGTACTAGCAGCCCTGGTGCTGCTCCTCCACAGCCACCCTCTCCTGCTCCATCTGTTTTTCCGGCTCCGCCTCTGCGGACGCTTCCGGCCCCAGCGGCTTGAATACCAGTAACAGCTTCGGCAGCAGCGTGAGCGAGCCCAGCAGCGCGGCACTCATTGCCAGCGCGGTCAGCAGGCCAAAGTAGATCGACGGCACAAACTTGGACAGCGCCAGGATCGAGAAGCCCACAATGATGGTGATGGCGGTGTAGAACATGGCACGCCCGATAGATGCGTGGCTGCGGTGCATGGTGGCCAGGTAATTGCGATCCTTGGCGAATTCGGCGCGGAAGCGATAGATGTAGTGAATCGCGTGGTCCACACCGATTCCCACGGTAATCGCCGCAATGGTAATGGTCATCATGTCCAGCGGGATTCCCGCAAGGCCCATGCCACCCAGTACCACACAGGCTGCGAGGATATTCGGCAGCAGCGCGATCAATGCCAGCGACAGCGAGCGGAACAGGATCAGGAACATGCCGAGGATGCCAAGGAAGACCGCCGCCAGGGTCAGGATCTGGGACTTGAACAGGCTCTGCAGCATGTTGTTATACAGCACCAGCATACCGGTGAACTGTACATCCTCTTCCGCGAAGCCGACTTCGTTGACCGCATAATTGCGGATACGCTCGATCAGCTCCACCCGGCGCAGGTTCGGGTCGGTTTCCATCACGCGCAGGCTGATGCGGGTCTGGTTGATCTCCGGCGACAGGTACGGGTCGACCAGTACTGCGTTGATGTCGTCCGGCAGGCTCTGGCGCGCGACAGCCAGCTCGAAGTCATTGAGCGAGCCATCGTTGAGGTCGCGTGCAATCTTGTAGGTG
Organism: Biformimicrobium ophioploci; assembly: GCF_030270605.1. Taxonomy (GTDB): domain Bacteria; phylum Pseudomonadota; class Gammaproteobacteria; order Pseudomonadales; family Cellvibrionaceae; genus Biformimicrobium; species Biformimicrobium ophioploci. The sequence continues at coordinate 93,891 of NZ_BSYJ01000002.1, read as the reverse complement.
ATCGCGAGGGACTGCACCTTGCCGATTTCCGGCTGCGCCTCCAGGAAATCGTGCAGCTGTTCCAGCTGGCCGAGCCCGGCGCGGGTAAACCAGTAGGTTGCCACCGGCTCTTCCGCGGCATCGTCCGTGCCGGCATCGCCAAACGGGTCCTCTTCCTCGCCGAACTCATCGCCGCCGGCAAACGGGTCCTCCGCGGCGAACGGGTCTTCGGCTGAGAATTCGTCGGCACTGCCGTATTCCGAATCCTCGATACCTTCACCGAACGCACCGAAGTCCTCTTCCGCCTCTTCCGGCGCACGATTGATGACGATATCCAGCGGCGTGGTGCCACCGAGGCGCTGGTCGATCACCGACATACCCTGGTAGATCTCGGTGGACTCATCGAAGTAATCGATAAAGCGGTTTTCCACTTTCAGCTGGGAAATGCCCACGGCACTCAGCAGCGCAGCGATAAAGGCCACCAGCAATACCAGACTGCCGTTGCGCTCGGTAAATTCGGAAAAGCGCAGGGTAAACGCGTGGGAACTATCCGCACGGTGGTTGACCTGGCGCTTCGGCAGCAGCATGACACCGGCCGGAATCATCAGGAAAGCCAGCACCAGTGCCAGGCCCACCCCCATGGTCATCATCCAGCCAAAATCGATCACCGGACGGATACCACTCACCACCAGGGAGGTGAAAGCCGCAGCGGTGGTCAACGCAGTGTACAGGCAGGGCCGCGCCATAAAGCGCACGGTTTCCAGCGCCAGGGTGCGTTTGTCCCAGTCCTGGTTTTCCGCCAGGAACTCGCGGTAACGTACCGCCAGGTGAATGGTGATGGCGAGGGTGATAATCAGCAGCAGCGCCACAAAGTTGGAGGAGATTACGGTCAGGCGCCAGTCGAGCCAGCTGAGCAGACCCAGCATCAGCACCACACTCAGCACACAGGTTGTCAGTGGTAGCAGCACCCAGCGCAGCTGGCGGAAGATCAGCGCCAGGGTCAGGATGATAAACAGCACGATGCCCGCGCCGAACACCACCAGATCACTCTGGATAAACGCGATCATATCCGCAGTAATCATGGTTACGCCGCCGAGGAACAGCTCGGCTTCGCCGCGATAGTTGTCGAGGATGGCACGCACCTCTGACACACGCTCCCGTGCCTGCGCATCCGCTGCGGTGCGGTGCGTCAGGTATTCCGCTGAAACAGTATCGAGTCGCTGTTGCTGCGCTTCATCCAGGCCTTCACTACTCTTCTGGCGACGCAATTCATTGCGCTCGCGTACCAGTGCCAGCCCGGTTTCATCGATGTCCAGGTTCACCAGCAGTGCGGTCGTTTGGCCGTCCTCACTGAGGATCAGCTCGCGATACAGCGGACTCTCCAGGAACTCCGTGCGTGCCAGGTCCCTGTCTGTGTCTTCCGTTTCCAGGGTGCGCACATTGCTGGAAAGTTCCGAGTAACTGGGCTTGGGGCTGTACAGCAGCGGCACATCGAGAATGCTCTGCACGCTGGTGACTCCCGGCAGCTCCGCCAGCTCGTCACTCAGGCGGCGGATACTGGACAGCGCCTCGTCGCTCATCAGATCCACACCGCGCGATCGATAGGTCACCACCAGGAAATCGCCGCTGTCATAGCGCTCGTAAATCTCGCGGTAGTAGTCCACCGAGGTATCGGACTCCAGGGTGAGGCTGTCGGCGGACGCGTCAAGCTTGAAACGCGGCAGGCCGGCAATCGCAGCGATGGTCAGTAATGCCAGCACACCCAGCACCCAGCCCGGATGCGCGGTAACCAGGTTTTCGTAAGCCGCCTGCAGGCGCTTGAAGAGTCTTGTAAAAATAACCATTCGGTCAGGAAAATCCTTATTGTGAAATCTTTTCGGCGGCCTGGCGGCGCCTATTCTTCGCCCCACTTGGGCAATAGCTTCTGCGCGAGCCCGAGCTGGTCGAGGATACGCGCCACTACAAAGTCCACCATGTCTGCCACCGTCTTCGGACGCTGGTAGAAGCCGGGACTGGCCGGGATCATGACCGCCCCCATGCGGGTCAGCTTCAGCATGTTCTCCAGGTGAATTTCTGACATCGGCGCCTCACGCGGCACCAGGATCAGCTGGCGGCGCTCCTTGAGGGCCACATCTGCGGCGCGCTCGATCAGGTTGTTGGAAGCCCCGCAGGCCACCGCCGACAGGGTGCCGCCACTGGCCGGGCAGATCACGGTGCTGACCGGGCTGCTGCTGCCAGAGGCGACCGGGGAAAACCAGTCCTTCGCCGTGAACCACTGCAGCTGGCCGTCCCGGTGCGGAAAGTGCCCGGCAAAAAACGCCGGCCAGTCCGCCTTGTCTTCCGGCAGCTCGTAATCGGTCTCGGTGCTGATCACGATACGCGCGGCATCGCTGACCAGCAGCCACACCCGGCAATCGGCCGCCAGCAGGCACTGCAACAGGCGCAGGCCGTACTGGGCACCCGAGGCGCCGGTAATGGCCAGGGTGACGGTTTTTTCGAATTGATTGTCAGGCAAGGCTAACGGCCCCCGGAACGCAAATTGGCAGCCATTCTACCGCTGTGCGAGCGCCGCGAGAATCTTCTGGTGTATTCCGCCGAAGCCGCCGTTGCTCATCACCACCACATGGGCGCCGGATTCCGCCAGCTGCGCGACGGTTTCCACCGCGCCTTCGATGGTATTGACGATCTTGGCCGGCACATTGGACTGGTGCACAACGCTGTCGAGTGACCAGTCCATGCCGTCCGGCTGGTACCAGAGCACCACGTCGGCACCGGCACAGGATTGCGCCAGCCGATCCTGGTGGATTCCCATTCGCATGGTGTTGGAGCGCGGCTCGATCAGGGCAATAACCCGGTCGCTGCCGACTTTAGCGCGCAACCCATCCAGAGTCGTGGCAATTGCGGTGGGATGATGGGCAAAATCGTCGTATACATGGACACCCGCCACTTCGCCCAGGCATTCCATGCGCCGCTTGACGCCAGTGAAGGTGCCGAGTGCCGCGGCCGCCACGGCCGGATCCACCCCGACATGGCGTGCCGCTGCCATGGCCGCAAGCCCGTTACGCACACTGTGCAGGCCGGTCTGCTGCCACTCCACCGTGGCCATTTTTTCATCGCGGAACAGTACGTCGAAGCGGCTTGCATCGGTGTTGATTCCGACCGCGCACCAGTCACCGACGCGGGCGCCGCCATTTTCGAGCCCGAAGCGCTGCACCTCGGTCCAGCGCCCCATTTCCAGCACCGATTCCAGGTTTTCTTCCGCCGAGGACACGATCAGGCCGCTGCCGGGCACCGTGCGGACCAGGTGATGGAACTGTTTCTTGATCGCCGCCAGGTCGTCGAATATATCGGCGTGGTCAAATTCCAGGTTATTGAGGATCAGGGTGCGCGGGCGGTAGTGCACAAACTTGGAGCGCTTGTCGAAGAAGGCGGTGTCGTATTCGTCCGCCTCCACCACGAAAAACGGGGTATCACCGAGACGTGCGGACACGCCAAAGTTATCCGGCACCCCGCCAATCAGGAACCCGGGCGCCATGCCGGCCTCTTCCAGGATCCACGCCAGCATGCTCGCGGTGGTGGTCTTGCCGTGGGTACCGGCCACTGCCAGCACCCAGCGCTCGCCGAGGAAATGGTCGCACAGCCACTGCGCGCCGGAGGTATAGGGCAGCCCCTTGTCCAGCACCGCCTCTACCGCCGGATTACCGCGTGACAGGGCATTGCCGATGATCACCAGGTCCGGCGCTGGATCCAGCTGCTCCGGGTCATACCCCTCGGTCAGGGCGATGCCCGCGCGCTCCAACTGGGTGCTCATCGGGGGGTACACGTTGGCGTCACTGCCGGTCACCTTGTGGCCTTCGGCAACCGCCAGTTGCGCAAGGCTGCCCATAAAGGTGCCGCAGATGCCAAGAATATGGATATGCATGCTGATCTGGATAATTTATTGCAGGTAATGGCTGCAGTTTACCACGCAGTGGCCGCTTCACCCGTGATCCAGGCCGCGCCGGCTGGGCTTTTGCCAGCCCATCCTTTAGACTGCGCGCCAAATTTGACACTCAACCCGCTCAGGCAGGACAGGCGTTCTAACCCGGGTCCAAAACACAAGTGGCGATCCCTCTTGCGGCCCCCTCCTCTGCCCACCTGCCCCCGAAACTGACAGGTCCAGCATGTCCAAGAAAAACGCGTTCTACGCCCAGTCCGGCGGCGTTACGGCAGTCATCAACGCCTCCGCCTGCGGTGTCATCCAGACCGCCAGCCAGTACCCGGAACAGATTGGCAAGGTTTACGCCGGCCTGAACGGTATTGTCGGCGCGCTGCGCGAGGAACTGATCGACGTCAGCCAGGAGAGCGAGGAGACTATCGCCGCACTGCGCCACACGCCGTCCGGCGCATTCGGCTCCTGCCGCTACAAGCTCAAGAGCCTGGAGCAGAACCGCGCCGAGTACGAGCGCCTGATCGAAGTATTCAAGGCGCACGACATCGGTTACTTCTTCTATAACGGCGGTGGCGATTCCGCCGATACCTGCCTGAAGATCTCCCAGCTGTCGGAGAAGATGGGCTACCCGATCCAGGCCATCCACGTACCCAAGACTGTGGACAATGACCTGCCCCTGACCGACAACTGCCCGGGCTTCGGCTCCGTGGCCAAGTATGTGGCGGTTTCCACCAAGGAAGCGGCCCTGGATGTGGCCTCCATGTGTGCCACGTCCACCAAGGTCTTCATCGTCGAGGTCATGGGCCGCCACGCCGGCTGGATCGCCGCAGCGGGCGCACTGGCGCAGGAACAGGAAGGCGATGCGCCACATATCATCCTGTTCCCGGAAATCGCCTTTGATAAAGAGAAATTCCTGGCCAAGGTGCAGGACACTGTCGAGCAGCACGGCTTCTGCGTGATCGTCGCCTCCGAGGGCGCCCAGTATGCCGATGGCACCTTCCTGGCCGATGCCGGCACCACCGACGCCTTCGGCCACAAGCAGCTGGGCGGCGTGGCGCCGACCCTGGCCACCATGATTCGCTCCGAACTGGGCTTCAAATACCACTGGGCACTGGCGGATTACCTGCAGCGCGCCGCGCGCCATATCGCCTCCGCCACCGATGTGGAGCAGGCCTATGCCGTGGGCAAGGCCGCCGTGGAAGCGGCGATTGCCGGCAAGAATGCAATCATGCCGACCATCGTGCGCGAACAGGGCGATGAGTACCGCTGGCACATCGGCGAGGCGCCGCTGGATCAGGTGGCCAACGTCGAGAAGATGATGCCGCGCGAATACATCAGCGAAGATGGCTTTGGTATTACCGACGCCGGCCGCGCCTACCTGGCGCCGCTGATCCAGGGTGAGGACTACCCGCCATATGCAAACGGCATCCCGCGCTACGCGCGCCTGAAGAAAGCGATGGTAGAGAAGAAGCTGGCTGACACTTTCGAGATCTGAAGCTCTGGCCAACTTTTGACCAGTAATACCAACTGAATCCCGCAAGACCCCGCCACCACTGGCATTAGCCGGTGGTGGGCCTTATAATCCGCGCTCCCGATTTTCCCTTCCAGGCTTTAGAACTAGGAATACCCATGAGCTATAACGACATCCCTGCAGGCAAGGACCTGCCGAACGACATCAACGTCATCATCGAGATCCCGGCCAACCACGACCCGATCAAGTACGAAGTGGACAAGGACGCGGACGCGATTTTTGTGGATCGTTTTGTAGCTACCCCGATGTTCTACCCGGCCAACTACGGCTACATCCCGCAGACCCTGTCTGAAGACGGCGACCCGGTAGACGTGCTGGTGGTTTCCCCGTATCCGGTCATGCCGGGTTCCGTAATCCGCTCCCGCGTTGTGGGCGTGCTGAACATGTCCGACGAGTCCGGCGTTGATGCCAAGCTGCTGGCGGTACCGCACACCAAGCTGACCAAGCTGTACGACGACGTGAACGAAATCGAAGACCTGCCGGAGCTGCTGGTCAAGCAGATCGTGCACTACTTCGAAAACTACAAGGCACTGGAAGCCGGCAAGTGGGTGAAGGTAGACGGCTGGGCCGACGCCGAAGCCGCGCGCAAGGAAATCATGGCCTCCCGCGAGCGCTACCTGAAAGAAGAAGGCTAAGCCCTTCTTTGCAGGCCCCGACCTACGGGCGCCAACAAAAAAAACCGGCTTCGCGCCGGTTTTTTTATGCCTGCCTGTTTTGGGGTCAGTCCTCGGCGGACTCCATCGGACTCAACTCCCAGTCCGGCACCCGGATCTGCGGCGTGGGCTCACTGCGCGTAGCCGTGCCGCCAAGGTCGCTACCGGCGGGGGCAATGGTCGCGTCGATACCGGCCACCTGAACCGGCGCCGGCTTTTCGATCTCCCCGGCCTTGACCAGGTTACCTTCCATCGGTGCCAGGGTCAGCCCGCCTGAAGCAGCATGCGCTATAGGCGCATCCGCCTGCGCACGCGGCGCCGGCGGCGGCAGGTCGTCCGCGGCCGCTTCGGATTGCATCACCGCTTTCAGGCCCACACCTTCCAGCGCGGCCACGGTTTTCATGGCCAGGTGGCGCGGCAGGTTGCGACGCACCGTCACCGCCCGCCCACTAAACAGTTTTTCCACCGCTTCGGGCGCGGCCTTGAACAGGCGCGCAGTGCCGGCCTTGGCATCGGCCAGGGTAAATCCGGGCAGCAGGTCGCCGCGCACCACGATTGAATAAGTCGGTTCCGTCATCTTTTATTGTTGTCCTGTCGGGTTCGTGCGAACAACTCAGCTACTCCAGTTACATTACCGATAGTAAATATCTCAACGCAGTGTTTCTGTGCGCTGCTGCGCTTATCCCCAACCCTTTTCAGGTTTCGTCGCCAAGCGACTGATCCATGGTCAGTGCCGGCTGCGCCTCTGCAGCCTGGCCAACCACGCGAGCCGGCACCCCTGCCACAGTGGAATGCGCCGGCACATCCTCCAGCACCAGGCTACCCGCGGCAACTTTGACGCACTCGCCGACATGAATTGGGCCCAGTACCTTGGCACCCGCGCCGATCATCACACAGTTGCCGATTTTAGGGTGGCGGTCGCCACCACCGCTGCCGGTGCCGCCGAGGGTAACCGAATGCAGGATGGACACATCATCGCCCACCACTGCGGTCTCCCCCACCACCAGCCCGGTGGCGTGATCGATCATAATGCCGGCACCAAAGCGCGCGGCCGGGTGGATATCCACCGCGAACTGTTCCGACACGCGGCTCTGGAAATAGTAAGCGAGCGTCTGCCGGCCCTGCTGCCACAACCAGTGCGCAATACGGTGTGACTGCAGCGCATGGAAACCCTTGAAGTTGAGGAACGGCAGTATGTGCGCATCGCAGGCGGGGTCGCGCTCGTACCAGGCACAGATATCGCGCTGCATGGCCTCGCCAATTTGCGGATCGGCCGCCAGCGCTTCCGCGATCACCTCTTTTAAAGTGGTTGCCGGCAACGCGGTGTGATCCAGCACCGAGGCCAGCTGGTAGGCCAGCGCAGCCGCCAGCGAAGCGTGGCGCAGCACCGTATTATGGAAATAGCTGGCCAGTACCGGCTCGCTTTGCGCGGCGGCCTGCGCTTCCTCGCGCATGGCCTGCCACAATTGGTCATTCATTTTGTCATTCCATTCCTGTGCCAGCCGTCATTCGGGCATCGCCACGTAACGCTCGTACAGCGTGTCGAGGTTCTCGCACACAATATCGCCAAGCAGCATGTCGCAGCGCTGCAACTGATCGCGCAACAATTCCGGCGAATGCGCCCGCGCATATTCCCGCGCCAATGGCGCAAAGCTCAGGTGCCACGGCTCCGGCGCAACGCCGCCGCGATCCTCCGCATAAGGCCGGTAAAAGCCGAAGCGCGACTCATCCTGCAGCACCTCATCCAGCCACACGTGGAATGTACCAAACACGGTGCGCGCCTCCTCCACCGTAAGCTCAACAGGCTGCCCTTCGGGCAACGCATTGGCGTCGATCACGTCGAAGTCGGTACCCCAGTGGTGACGCGACGCACCTGGCAACGCACTCCAGCGCAAAATCGCGTGTACGCAATCCACCGGGGCAAGGCAGGAAAGATCCAACGGTGCACCATCGCCATCGAGCGTTGGCCGCTGGCCGCAGGCCTTGCCGTTCCAGATGGCCAGCTGCCGCTCGAAACTGCGAAAGCCGCTCACCACCCGCGGACGAAATCCCAACGGCTCCGCTTCGCGACACAACTGCCGGAAAGCCAGCAGCGCCTGCGGGTGCAGCAGTTGACCTGACTCGGGCTCTGCAATGACATGCGTATCACAGGTACCAAGTAAAACTTCCGGGGGTATTTCCTGGGTGTGGTAATTCATGCGCCCGTGCCAGCTAAGAAGATTTTTTGCGCAAACTGAGCAGTCCTAGACCATTGGCTATTGCCGCGATACGTCCTAATCTTATATAACCAATACTCATAAACAAGCCTGCGACCGCAAGCGCCAGATGCCTTGCGGCCAAAAGCTAATAATAAAGCCGGCAAGATCGTGCAACGGAGAAAGGAATTCACCGGGCGCGGCCGCAGAAACCGGCACCAGTTTGTACAAAGGGACGTGCGATGCATCCACATCAGTGTGAGCTGATCAAACTCAAGAACCTGGGCGCCGCCTCGGTCAATATCCTCAATTCCATTGGTATCCGCACCTATGCGGACCTGCAGCGTATCGGCGCAGTGGACGCATACCTCACGGTACGCAACCGCGGTATCAATGCGTCGCGGGTACTGCTTTACGCGCTGCAGGGCGCCCTGCTCGATGTGCACTGGAACCAGCTTGAGCCCGACCTGAAGGCACAACTGGTGGCAGACGTCGAGCGCGGCGAACGCAGCCAGCAGAGCGCCTGACCGGCGCCCCGAAAGCTGCCCGCCCCATCTCGCGGCGCTGAACTTTCCCTCCCTCCGCCGGTCCTAAAGCGGACCAATTGGCCATTCGGGTACTTGAAATTCAACCCCGGCGGCCCAATATTCCTGTGAGGCGCGCCGCCTGTGCGCGGTGCTGATCAACCTGTTTTGGAGGAATCCCGTGCTGCGGATTGGCTTGTTCTTACTTACGAATATTGCGGTGCTGGTACTGGCCGGTATCGTCATGAACCTGCTTGGCCTGAACGGCATCCTGGCGTCCAACGGCGTCGACCTGGATGTGGGCGGCCTGCTGGCATTCTGTGCCGTATTTGGCTTTATCGGTTCTTTTGTCTCCCTGTTCCTGTCCAAGTTCATGGCCAAGCGCGCCATGGGCGTGCACATGATCGAGCAGCCGCAGACCGCCGATGAGCGCTGGCTGCTGGATACCGTGAAGGAGCTGGCGGACAAGGCCGGCATCGGCATGCCGGAAGTGGGCATCTTCCCGGCACCGGAATCCAACGCCTTCGCCACTGGCTGGAACCGCAACGAATCGCTGGTCGCGGTGAGCGAGGGCCTGTTGCACCGCTTCAGCCGCGAAGAAGTGCGCGCGGTGCTGGGCCATGAAATCGGCCACGTCGCCAACGGCGACATGATCACCCTGTCCCTGATCCAGGGCGTGGTCAACACCTTCGTCATGTTCTTCGCACGCCTGGTGGGCTTCTTTGTCGACCGCGTGATCCTCAAGAACGAGGAAGGCCTGGGTATCGGTTATTACATTACGTCCATCGTGATGGATATCGTGTTCGGCTTTATCGCCATGTTCATCGTGGCCTGGTTCAGCCGCCGGCGCGAGTTCCGCGCGGATGAGGCCGGCGCCAACCTGGCCGGCACCAATGCCATGATCGGTGCGCTGGCACGCCTCAAGGCAGAGAGCGAGGCCGGCGCGGAAGTGCATATGCCATCCAGCATGCGCGCCTTCGGCATCAGCGGCAACAGCATGGCAATGATGCTGTCCAGCCACCCGCCGCTGGCGGACCGCATCCTGGCGCTGCAGAATCGCGCGGCCTGATGAGGCACACCCCATGCCCCGTGTAAACCACACATTAACCGCCCTCCGGGGCGGTTTTCTGTCCCTGGCCACCGCAATTGGCGCCATTGTGGCGCTGCTGTCGACGCTGATCCTGCCGGCGGCCGCACAGGCAGGCCAGTTTTCCACCGACGACGAAAAGAACACCATCGAGGTATTCAACTTCGCGAGCCCTGCAGTGGTCTACGTCACCAACGAGACCCTGGTGCGGGACCGCTGGACACTGCAGGTACAGCGGGTGCCGCGCGGTGCCGGCACCGGTTTTGTATGGGATGACCAGGGCCATATCGTCACCAACTTCCACGTGGTGGAGGGCGCGCGGCGCCTGACCATCACCCTACAGGACCAGAGCGAATGGCCCGCGCTGGTGGTGGGCCTGGCACCGGACAAGGACCTGGCGGTGCTCAAAATTGAAGCGCCGGCGGAAAAGCTGAAAGGCCTGCCGCTCGGCAACTCCGCCGACCTCACCGTGGGGCGCAAGGTACTGGCCATCGGCAACCCGTTCGGCCTCGATACCACCTTGACGGTGGGCGTGGTCAGCGCCCTGGGACGAGAGATCGAGGCGCCCAACCAGCGCCGGATCCGCAACGTGATCCAGACTGATGCCGCCATCAACCCGGGTAATTCCGGCGGCCCCCTGCTCGACTCCAGCGGCAACCTGATCGGTGTGAACACCGCCATCTACAGCCCCAGCGGTGCCAGCGTCGGCATCGGCTTTGCCATCCCGGTCAACACGGTGCGCGAGATAGTGCCGGAACTGATTGAATATGGCCGTCTGGTCAGGCCCATTCTTGGGATCGAGTCGGCGCCGGACCAGTGGGCCCGCCGCTATGGCGTGCAGGGTGTGCCTATCATGCGGGTGGCGCCGGGGTTGCCCGCAGACCGTGCAGGACTGCGAGGCGCCGCCCGCGGCCGCTACGGCAGCCTGCAGCTGGGCGATATCATCACCGCAATCGACGACCAGCAGGTCCGTAATTACGACGACCTGCTGACGGCGCTGGAGCAGCACGAAGTCGGCGACCAGGTCAGTATTGAGTACCTGCGTGACGGGACACGCCAGCGAACTTCACTTAAACTGGCGCCTCCACAGTAGACCCGTCACAGCGGTACAGAGGTTGGTGATGCGCAGACAGTTTCTCTGCAACTACGACGATATCGAAGAGGGCAAGGCCCGCGGCTTTGCCCTGGATGGCGGTGAAGAAGCCAGCCATTTCGCCGTCAAGAAGGATGGCGAGATCTACGCCTACCGCAACTTCTGCCCCCACCTCGGGGTCAACCTGGAGTGGCTACCGGACCAGTTCCTGGATGCCGATGGCGAACTGATCCAGTGCGCCACCCACGGCGCCCTGTTCCTGCCCACCAGTGGCGAGTGTGTGGCCGGCCCCTGCACTGGCGCCTCCCTCACTCCCGTACCGGTGGAACACACTGCCGAAGGCCTGTTTGTGCTGCTGCCATTCAAGGAGCAGCAGCCAGCCTAGCCCTGCCCCAGACTGAACGGGATGGCCCGCTCCAGGGCAATCTCGTCCGGCTCAATCCTGGCACCGTAAGCAAGTACTTCCACACCCGCAGCGACAGCCTCCTCGAGTGCTGCGGTATAGTCCGGGTCTATTTCCCGCGCCGGCAATACCCGCTCGATACCGGTGTGCTGCACGCAGTAGAACAGCACCGTGCGCACCCCGGACTCCGCAAGACGCTGTAACTCACGCAGATGCTTGGCGCCACGTGCGCTCACCGCATCCGGGAACTGGCCCTCGCCGCTACCTGTTTCCAGGGTGACGTTCTTGACCTCGACATAACAGGGGCCAGCACTGCCTTCCAGCAACAGGTCGATGCGGCTGCGCTCCTCACCGTAGGGCACCTCGCGCCGGATACTGTCGTAACCTGCAAGCTCCGGCACCAGCCCCCGCTCGATAACCTCCTGCACCAGCGCATTGGCGCGACCGGTATTGACGCCGGCACGAAACCCGCCGGGGGTGCTCGTGACTTCCAGGGTATGGCGATACTTGCGCTTGGGGTTGCCGGAATCCGAAATCCAGCAGGGCCCGCCTTCCACCACGCAATTCTTCATGGAGCCCGTGTTCGGGCAGTGCACGGTGAACTCGTTGCCATCGGCATCGCGCACGTCGGCGAGGAAGCGTTTGTAACGGCGCAGCAGGGTTACCTCCTGCAAGGGCGGTGAAATTTTCATCATTCCTGCCTCTTATTTGGCTTATCTGGCGCGATATTACACACAAAAGACCCGTTTGCGGGTGTAGTCGTTACCCGGGCAAAGCAAACGCTGGCGGGAGTCGCACTTATTTGATAGCTTCCTGCTTCCGGGTGTTGCTGCAGGTTGATTTAGCCGCCAGCATCTCCCCCCGAAACCCGCCCCAGTACAATATTTGTACAGGCACCTGCTACGCTTGCAGTTGGCGTTTAATCCGCGCTGAAAAATGTACAGGCCGGCGGCGGGTCTGCATTGAAATTGGTTCTTTGACCCTAATATTGCAGGGTCCGGTAATAAGAAGAGAGGCACCCAACCATGCCGAGTACTGCGACAGCTGAAACGCTCCACGGTTTCGAACCCTACAAGGAAAAGAAGGGCGAGGAGTACATGAATGAGGAGCAGCAGCAACACTTCCGCAACCTGTTGCTGGCCTGGAAAGCAGAGCTGATGGAAGAAGTGGACCGCACTGTAACCCATCTGAAGGACGAGGCTGCCAATTTCCCGGATCCGGCCGACCGCGCCAGCCAGGAAGAGGAATTCAGCCTGGAGCTGCGCACCCGCGACCGCGAGCGCAAGCTGATCAAGAAGATTGATGCGACCCTCGAGCTGATCGAGCAGGACGACTACGGCTTCTGCGAAGCCTGCGGTGTGGAGATCGGTATTCGTCGGCTTGAAGCGCGTCCGACTGCGACCCTTTGCGTCGACTGTAAGACTCTGGCGGAGATCAAAGAAAAACAGATCTCTGGTTAACCTACTGGTAAAAGCTACCTTGCTTGTCAGGGTGGCGTTAAAAACTGGCTTGGGCTGCTCATTTACTCCCGGTAAACTCCGCGCCCGCGCCAGTTTTTGCCTAACCCCGACTGCGCCGCTAACGCTTTTACTAAAGCGGAACTCCTTCCCCCTATCCCAAGAAAGCCCTCAGAAATGAAAGGCCAGCGATATATCGGTAGGTTCGCACCCTCCCCCTCAGGACCTTTACATTTTGGTTCGCTGGTTGCCGCGCTCGGCAGTTACCTGGATGCGCGCGCGCATGACGGTACGTGGCTGGTGCGCATGGAGGACCTGGACCCGCCGCGGGAGGAGCCCGGCGCGGCCGGCCGCATTCTTGCCTCCCTGGAGGCCCACGGGCTGCAGGGCGATGGCCCGGTGATGTACCAGAGCCAGCGCCTGGATATTTACGAAGACGTACTCGACAAACTGCAGGCGCGCGGGCTGGTTTACCACTGCCAGTGCACCCGGGCGCAGATTCGCGCGGCGGGCGGCCACGATGATCGCGGCTGTCGTACACAGGGCGCGGAGCCTGAGGGCGCTGCCCGGAGACTGGCGCAGGCTGGCAGGGAATATCGCTTTGACGACATCTGGCACGGCCATCAGGTCCAGTCCATTCGCGAGGACAGTATCCTCAAGCGTCGCGATGGCCTGCATGCCTACCAGCTGGCAGTGGTAGTGGACGACATCGCCCAGGGCGTTACCCATATCGTGCGCGGCGCCGACCTGCTGGAGACCACCGCCACCCAGATGGACCTGTTCCGGCAACTGGGCCACAGCGAGCCCCATTACGGGCACCTGCCGCTGGCCATGAACCGCGAAGGCCAGAAACTCAGCAAGCAGAACCACGCACCGGCACTGGACGACGGCCAGCCCACACATAACCTGTGCCGGGCGCTGGAATTTCTCGGCCAGGAGCCGCCCGCATCGCTCGCCACTGCCACCCCCACTGAAGTATTGGCGTGGGCCATTCCCAACTGGCAGCGCGACACGGTAAACGCCCACAACCGCGAGGCGCCGGGCACAATTGCCGGCACCCATTGAGTCCAGTAAGCTCGGGGGCCAATTTGCGCGATACGCCGGTGCATGAATAACCGAACGCTTCTCATACTGCTGGTGCTGGTGGGCTACGTATTCTCTCCCACAATGTTCACCTGGATGGTCAATCCGGGCGGCGCCTGGTATCGCCCCTTTATCATCTGGTTCGGCCTGATCCTGGTGGCCGCCTACATCCAGTCGAGGCGCGGTAAAGATGACCTTTGAGATCGGTCACCTGGCGCTGTTTGGCACCCTGTATATTGCGTGCATCTTCTTCGTCGCAGTCGCGACCAGCAAGGGCTGGATCCCGAAGAAAATTGCCTTCCACCCGGCCACCTACATCCTGTCACTGGGCGTGTCCGTCAGCGCCTGGTCGTTCTATGGCGTGGTCGACCTCGCATGGCAATACGGCTACGGCATCCTCGCCTATTACCTGGGTACCGGCGCCATGTTCCTGTTCGGGCCGGTGGCGCTGGAGCCGCTGGCAAAGCTGGCGCAGCGCTACCAGCTCACCTCGCCTGCAGACCTGATCGTATTCCGCTACCACAGCCGCGGTGCCGGCGCGCTGGTGACGCTGTTTATGCTGCTGGGCATGCTGCCGCTGATTTCCCTGCAGATCCAGGCAGTGGCAGAAACCCTGCAACTGCTCAGCAGCGAAAGTGCCGCGGCGCTGGCGTTGCCGGAGAGTGGCCTGTCCAGCAAGGATTTCATCGCAGCCGCCTACTGCGTGATGCTGGCGCTGTTTACCAGCCTGTTCGGTGCCAGTCGCGAGCGCCGCGCGGGGCTCGTTTCTGCGATGGCACTGGAATCCGTGGTGAAACTGGTGGCCCTGCTGGCAGTGGGCGGCTACGCCATTTACGGTGTATTCGGCAATATGGGCGGACTCGACAGCTGGCTGACAGAACAGTCCGACATGCAGCAGCTGCTGTATGCCCCCATCAAGGAAGGCTCTGCGCACACCCTGCTGCTGGTGTTTATCGCCACCGCGGTGGCCATGCCGCACATATTCAGCATGGGTGTGGCCGAGCGCCCCGGGCGCCACTACCTGCGCATTGCCAGCTGGGCCTTCCCGCTGTTCCTGCTGCTGATGGCGCTGCCGATTTTCCCGATCATGTGGGCCGGGTTCGCGCTGGATGTCAGTGAGCCGGTGCAGTACTTCACCCTGGCAGTGCCGCGCGCAAGCGGCTCCAGCACGCTCACGATCATTGCGTTTCTCGGCGGCCTGTCCGCAGCCACCGGTGCGCTGGTGATGATCTCACTGGCCCTGTCCACCATGGTGATGAACCACTGGCTGTTGCCCGGCACGCGCTGGCAGTCTGACGATGATATGTATCGCCAGCTGCAGTGGCTGCGCCGCGCACTGGTGGCCGCGATCTTCGCCTGCGGCTTTGCCTTCTACCTGGTGCTGAACAACCGCTTCAGCCTTTCCGACCTCGCCCTGACAGCATTTATTGCCTCGCTGCAGTTCCTGCCGGGTATCTTCGCAGTGATCTACTGGCCGCGCGGCAACCGCCTCGGGCTGATCACCGGCATGATCGCCGGCATGCTGGTGTGGGCGCTCGGCCTGCTGCTGCCCTCCCTGTTCGGCTTCGCCAACCTGTCACTGCCGGGCAGTGATATCTCGGTACCGGTGGGTGTGGATATCTGGACCGAGATCACCTCGCTGTCGCTCGGCATCAACACGCTGTTGTTTATCGGCGTATCGATATTGACTCGCCGCTCCAAACTCGAGGATTACGCCGCGAGCCTGTGCGCGGAAGACCCGCTGGCGGAAACCCTGCGCCAGGAACTGGATGTGCAATCGACTGCGGAATTCCGCCTGCGACTGGCGGAAAGCCTGGGCAGCGCCACCGCCAACAAGGAAGTCAACAAGGCGCTGCGACAACTGAACCTCGCTGATGACGAGCGCCGCCCCTTCGCCCTGCGGCAACTGCGCAACAAGCTCGAAGCCAACCTCTCCGGTCTGGTGGGTACGGTGCTGGCAGGGC
Source organism: Biformimicrobium ophioploci (assembly GCF_030270605.1). Classification (GTDB taxonomy): domain Bacteria; phylum Pseudomonadota; class Gammaproteobacteria; order Pseudomonadales; family Cellvibrionaceae; genus Biformimicrobium; species Biformimicrobium ophioploci. The sequence continues at coordinate 77,991 of NZ_BSYJ01000002.1, read as the reverse complement.
AGGTCATCGGTCGCCACTTCCCGTTCAAGGCCAGCCCCGGTCGCGCGCCGCGCGACATCCACCTGATCGAGTCGCGCCTGAGCCGCTACAAGAACCAGATGACCGGCCTCGCGGCGGAACTGAACAACCTGCGCCTGCACCACCGGCAGATGCTCGAGGACCTGCCGATGGCAACCTGTACCCTCGGCCAGGACGGGGAGATCCTGATGTGGAATGCGGCCATGCATGAGATCACCGGCATCGCCGCAAGCAATGTGATCGGGGCCAAGCTCGATTACCTGGCGGAGCCCTGGGGCAGCCTGCTACGCAATTTTGTCGAGGGCAAAGAGGACACGGTGCACAAGCAGCCGGTGGAGATCAGCGGTGGCAACCACTGGCTCAGCCTGCACAAGACCCGGGTCAGCAGTGACAAGAAATTCCGCCGTGACAATATGATCATCCTGCTCGAGGACGTAACAGAAACCCAGCTGCTGGAGCAGGAACTACTGCACAGCGAGCGCCTGGCGTCCATCGGCCGCCTGGCCGCCGGGGTAGCGCACGAAATCGGCAACCCGGTAACGGGCATCGCCTGCCTCGCACAGAACCTGCACTACGACTCCGACAACCCGGATGTGCACGAGACCGCCGACCAGATCCTCAGCCAGACGCAGCGTATCAGCCGCATCGTGCATTCACTGGTGAGTTTCTCCCACAGCGGCGGCAGTGATACCCGCTTCGAACCTGTCGAGCTGCGCGAAACCGTGGAGGAAGCCGTGCAGCTGCTGTCACTGCAGAAAGACAAGACCCAGGTGGTGTTCGAGAACCGGATCCCGCAAGGGCTACGCACCGAGGGCGACAACCAGCGCCTGATCCAGGTGTTTATCAACCTGCTCAGCAATGCCCGTGACGCCAGCCCGGAAAACGGCGCTGTGACCATCGACGGGCACCGGCAAGAGGGCATGATCTGCATTGCGGTGACCGACGAGGGCCCCGGTATACCGCCGGAATTGCAGGATCGCATCCTCGAGCCCTTCTTCACCACCAAGGACCCCGGCAAGGGCACCGGCCTCGGCCTGGCCATGGTGTACAGCATCGTGGAGGACCACGGCGGACAACTGGAACTGACCAGTCCGGCAAACCCGGAAAAAGGCTGTGGTGCGCGCTTTACGGTGCAGCTTCCGCAAGGACCAACTGGCCATGCATAGTTCCGGTTCGCATTTTGGGTTGCAAAGAAACGCTTTTGCGGTAAAACTAGGCGCCCGCTGACTAATTTGTAACCAGGCGTAACACATGAGTCACATCCTGATCGTCGAGGACGAAGCCATCATCCGCACCGCGCTGCGCAAGTTGCTGGAGCGCCACAAATACCGGGTGAGCGAAGCCGGGTCAGTACGTGAAGCCACCGCCAATTACCGCCTGGCCGATGTCGACCTGATTATCTCCGACCTGCGCCTGCCCGGCGCGCCCGGCACCGACCTGATCAAGATGGCCGGCGACGTGCCGGTCCTGATCATGACCAGTTATGCAAGCCTGCGCTCCGCGGTGGACTCCATGCGCATGGGCGCAGCGGACTATATAGCCAAGCCATTCGACCATGACGAGATGGTGGCTACGGTAAGGCGCGTGATCGGCAAGGCCGAGCGCAGTCGCGCCGCGGCACCGAAGCCCAACGCCAATGCCAGCGGCATTGCCGGCATGATCGGCTCCAGTCCGGTGATGCGCGACCTCTACAGCCGCATTCACAAGGTGGCCCCCTCCGACGCCACCGTACTGGTGCACGGCGAAACCGGCACCGGCAAGGAGCTGGTTGCGCGCGCGATCCACGAGGAGAGCCGGCGCTCCGACAAACCCCTGATTTCCGTCAACTGCGCGGCCATCCCGGAGACCCTGATCGAAGCCGAGCTGTTCGGCCATGAGAAAGGGGCCTTTACCGGTGCACAGAGTGCCCGCGAGGGCCTGATTGCCGCCGCCGATGGCGGCACCCTGTTCCTGGACGAAATCGGCGAACTGCCGCTGGAAGCCCAGGCGCGCCTGTTGCGGGTGCTGCAGGAAGGTGAGGTGCGCCCCATCGGCTCGATCGAATCGCGCAAAGTGGATGTACGCCTGGTGGCGGCCACCCACCGCAACCTGCGCCAGCTGTGCCAGCAAAAGAAGTTCCGTGACGACCTCTATTACCGCATCAATGTGGTGCAGCTGACCCTGCCGCCGTTGCGCGAGCGGGGCAAGGATGTGATGGCGATTGCCGAGCACCTGCTGGAGAAATACTGCAGCAAGCAGGGCCGCGCCACCCTGCGCCTGTCCCCCGAGGCCATCCAGGCCATTACCACCTATACGTGGCCGGGTAACGTGCGCGAGCTGGAAAATGCGCTGCAGCGTTCTGTGATCCTTACGGATCCGGGCCGCAAGGAAATCGACCACAAGGTACTGGATATCGAGCTGGACCTGGTGCCGGTGGAGGACGATGACGTGCTGGTGCACCGCGCGCGCCCGCGCCACCAGGACCCGAAGGAAGACCTCTCGCTGGAGGACTACTTCGCGCGCTTCGTACTGGAGAACCAGGACACCATGAGCGAAACCGAGCTGGCCAAGAAGCTGGGCGTCAGCCGCAAGTGCCTGTGGGAGCGGCGCCAGAAACTGGGCATCCCGCGCAGCAAACGCAAACGCGCCGCCGAGGCTGAGGCCGAGGGCTAGGCAAACCCAGACAACCCGAAGGCGGCCCCAGGCCGCCTTTTTTGTGCCTGCGATTCAGGGCCGGGTCATTGTTACCCGCGTTACCCGCGGGTGTGTGTTACCCCTCACCCAGAAGGAGTAACAGTTCCGGAACAATTGGTAACGAAATCACAGTCTCCAACGGGCGTCAAAACACTTCTAAACACTTTAACCTATTGTTTTTATTATACTTTTTAGAAGTTGGCACACATGCTGCTATCTAGAGCGCGTACAATAAAAACAACAAATAATAAAAATAAGTAACAACTTGAAGCCTGAGAACAACTAACAATAACAATAAAGGTGTTTGGCTGAGCTAACGAATAACAATAAGAAAATTTAACGGCTCAATGACTGAAAAATAAGAATAAAATTTCAAAAAATAACAATAAACAAGAATAAAAGCACAACAAGAATAATAACGACAAGCGCGTTAAAACTGACTGATTGTACTCGGGAGAGGGCCTTGCCGAAAGGCAAGCGATAGCGCAAGGAAGCAGCTCCCCCCTTCACAATAAAAAGACTTAAAAACAATAAAAATTCCTATTATCGGAGAGGCGCAAGCCTCTCCGGCCAGTTCTTTCCCTGAAACACCCCATCCCCTGTGGTAGAATCCCCGGCCAATTATTGAGCTAAACCCTTGCAGTGCGCGACACCTGACAGCAGAGGCATGTGCCGCCGCAAGAAGTACCGGTACTTATGTTAAAAAGCCTGATTCGCGCCTTCTCCCGTCGGCGCAATCCCGCCACCATCGAGCCGACCATCGTTACCCGGGACGGCCACAACCTTTCCCGCAGGGACATCAGCAAGGCGGCCCTGACCGTCATGCGACGCCTGCAGGAAGCCGGCTTCGAAGCCTATATCGTCGGCGGCGGCGTACGCGACCTGCTCCTCGGCGGACACCCCAAGGATTTTGATGTAGCCACCAATGCCACCCCCGAGCAGACCAAGCGCCTGTTCCGCGGAGCCCGCATTGTCGGGCGCCGCTTCCGCATCGTGCATGCCCGCATTGGCCGCGAGATCATCGAGGTCACCACTTTCCGCGGCCACCATACCGAAGGTGACGACAAGACCGCCAAGCAGTCCGAGGAAGGCATGCTGCTGCGCGACAACGTCTACGGTGACATCTGCAGTGACGCACTGCGCCGGGATTTCACAGTCAACGCCCTTTACTACACCAGCAAGGGCTTCGAGATTCACGATTACACCAGCGGCATCGACGATATCGAGCGCCGCCTGATTCGCATGATCGGCGACCCGGCAACCCGCTACAAGGAAGACCCGGTGCGTATGCTCCGCGCCGTGCGCTTTGCGGCCAAGCTGGACTTCGATATCGAGAAAAAGACCGCGCAGCCGCTGGCAGAACTGGCACCGCTGCTGCGCAATATCGCACCGGCGCGCCTGTTCGAGGAAGTGCTCAAATTACTCATGGCCGGCCATGCCGAGCGCACTTTCGAGCTACTGGTGGAGTACGGCCTGTGGCAACACCTGTTCCCGCAGAGTGCCGCGGTGCTGGATGACCCGGTCGCAGAGAAGCTGACACGCCAGGGCATGCGCAATACCGATGACCGGATTCGCCGCGATTTGCGTGTTACCCCCGCATTTATCTTCGCCACCCTGCTGTGGCCTGCGCTGCTGCGCGAGCGCGACCGCCAGCTGCAGCGCGGCCTGCCCGAGATCCCCGCCATACAGCAAGCAGCCCAGAAAGTGATAGGCCACCAGATGGCACACACCGCCATTCCCAAGCGGTTCATCCTGACCATGCGCGAGATCTGGGACCTGCAGGCGCGCCTGCCACGTCGCGAGGGCAAGCGCGCACAGCAGCTGATGGAGCACCCGCGCTTCCGCGCCGGCTACGATTTCCTGTTGCTGCGCGAAGAGAGTGGTGAGCTGGAAGCGGGCCTGGGTGAGTGGTGGACCCGCTACCAGGAGGCCGACGAGGACGAGCGCGAGGCCATGAGCCGCAATGTCCGCGACGGCGGCCCCGCAAAGCGCCGGCGCAGGCGCGGCCCACGCCGCAAGAAAAGCCCGTCCGGCGAGTAAGACCACCGTGCGCGCCTTTATCGGCCTTGGCAGCAATCTCGAACAGCCGCGCCAGCAGCTGCTGAGCGCCTGCGAAGCCATGGACCGAATCCCGCATACGCACCTGCTGCGCCGCTCACCGCTGTACCGCAGTGCCCCGGTAGGCCCTGAGGGGCAGCCGGATTACGTCAATGCGGTGGCAGAACTGGAAACCGCACTGGAGCCGGAGGCGCTACTGGATGCCCTGCAGGCCATCGAGCAGGCCCACGGCCGGGTACGCACCCTGCGCTGGGGTGCACGCACCCTGGACCTGGACATCCTCCTTTACGGCGATGGCATAATCGACAGCGAGCGCCTGCAGGTGCCACACCCGCGCATTCCGGAACGCAACTTTGTCCTGCAACCACTGGCGGATCTGGCGCCGGACCTGTATCTTCCTTCGGGTGAATCGGTACAGGTGTTACTGAAAGCCGCACCGGAGAATGCGCTGCAAAAGCTCGAGGATTGAGCGCCATCGCGTGCTGCAGCGAATACCGGAAGCAGCACAGCCAACCACAGGAGTGTCCATGGCGACAGAACAGTTGGAGAGCGAATGGCACCCGGATCTCACCGGGCGCACAGTGCCGCGTTACATTGCCATCGAGGGCAATATCGGCAGCGGCAAGACCAGCCTGGCCCGGCGGCTGGCGCTGACCCTCGGCTACGACACCCTGCTGGAAGACGCCAGCAGTAACCCGTTCCTGGAAAAGTTCTACCAGGGCAACCCCGCAACCGCCCTGCCCAACCAGCTCTACTTCCTGTTGCAGCGCTCGCGCGAAATCCAGTCCCTGCGCCAGGAAGACCTGTTCGCCCCCACCCGCGTCGCAGACTTTATCGTTGAGAAAGACCAGCTGTTTGCCAGTGTCACCCTGGATGAGGACGAGATGCGCCTCTACCGCCAGGTCTATGAGCAGCTGACACTGCAGGCACCGCAGCCGGACCTGGTGGTTTACCTGCAGGCTCCGGTGAGTGTGCTGCAATCACGCATTCGCAAGCGCGGTGTTGCGGTTGAACAGAACATCACCCCGGATTATCTGGCGCGCCTGAACGACGCCTACACCAATTTCTTCCACTACTATGACGCCACGCCCCTGCTGATCGTCAATTGCGCGGACATCGACATCATCAATAACGATGAAGACTACCGCCAGCTGGTGGAAACCCTCCTCAATACAAATAGCGGCCGCCACTACTACAACCCGCGCAGTCGCTAGGTACGGAGCCCCTATGCCTTACGGAAGTGTTGCGCCGACGGCGCTGGAAAAACCCATCACCATCAACACCCTGCGCCGCATGAAGGCGGACGGGGAGAAGTTCATCACCGTGTCCCTGTACGACGCCCCCATGGCGGCCATGGCGCAGAAGACCGGGGTCGAGGTGCTGCTGGTGGGGGACTCCCTCGGCATGACCGTGCTGGGCTTTGACAGCACCGTACCGGTGACCATGGAGCAGATGATCTACCACGTAGAGGCGGTGCGTCGCGGCAACAACAAGTCCCTGATCATGGGCGACATGCCGTTCATGACCTACGGCACCCCAACCCAGGCACTGGAGAATGCCACCCGCATCATGCAGGCCGGCGCACATATGGTGAAACTGGAAGGCGGTGCCTGGCTGGCGGACACGGTGGAAATGCTGTCCGAGCGCGGCATCCCGGTGTGCGCCCACCTGGGTCTCACGCCACAGTACGTCAACAAGCTCGGCGGCTTCCGCGTGCAGGGCCGGGACGACACCCAGGCCGAAGCGATACTCAACGACGCCAAGCTGCTGGACCAGTGCGGCGCGGACCTGCTGGTACTCGAATGCGTGCCGTCAGAGCTGGCAAAAAGGATTACCGCGGCGGTTTCCATGCCGACGATCGGCATTGGCGCGGGCCGCGACTGCGATGCCCAGGTACTGGTGATCAACGATATTCTCGGGCTTACCGAGCAGCCTCCAAAATTTTCCAAGAACTTCCTGGTGGAGGCCGGTGATATTCCCGGCGCACTGCGCAAGTACGCCGCGGATGTGAAAAGCGGGATTTTCCCGGCCGAAGAACACACTTTCAGCTGAGGCAAAGGCCGTGCAGTTTTCTGACCTGATGGCGCAGTGCCGCGAAACCGGTGCCGCACATAATATCCCCGGCGGCTGGGGCCAGGGTCGCGCCACCTTTGGCGGCCTGGTAGCGGCCATGCTGTACGAACGCATGGCGGCCGAAGTCGACGCCGGTAGCAGCCTGCGCGCCCTCACCGTTTCCTTTGTCGCGCCCGCCACATCCGGCGAAGTGGAGCTGCGCAGCGAAATTCTCCGCGCCGGGCGCTCTGTCACCCAGGTAGAGGGGCGTATCCATCAAGGTGGCGCACCGGTACTTGCGGCCCTGGCCAGCTTCGGCGCACCGCGCAGCTCCGCAACTGCACTGCAGCCGGCAAACGCGCCGGCCACTGCAGCAGCGGAACAGGGGCAGGCGTTACCCTACCTCGAGGGGCTGGTGCCGGAGTTCACGCAAAAATTCGATTACCGCATTACCGAAGGGCAACTGCCGTTCAGCGGCAGCAAAGAAACAGTACTCGGGGGCTGGGTGCGCTTTAGCGAGCCCGGGGATGCGTCAGCACCGGTCGGCATCGGCCACCTGCTGGCACTTATCGATGCCTGGCCGCCGGTACTCTTGCCGATGCTCAGCCAGCCCGCCCCGACCAGCTCCCTGACCTGGAACCTGGAATTTATCGAGCCCATGCCCGCATTCAGCGCCGGCGACTGGTGGCGCTACAGTGCGGAACTCGAACAGGCCGCCGATGGCTACGGTGTGGCCGGTGCCCGCCTGTGGAACCCGGATGGTAAGCTCGTGGCCTTCTCCCGCCAGGCAATAACAGTATTCGCCTGAGCACTTCTTTGTCCGCCGAGACGCCCCTTGAGGCGCAAATGCATCCCTCTACCCCTTAAGGCGCAACTGCGCCCTGCGCACCTCTCCCGCAGTGAGGGTCCAGCTGTTTTCAAACGCATTACCGTGCTCGACGCAGACGAAGCCGCGCGCACCATCCGCACCGATATCCGCCACCGTATTCGCCAGTACCGCGCCCGGATTCCAGACGATGACGGAATCGCAAAGGTCGCTGCGGCATTCGATGGTACGCCCGCAGAAGATCTGCTGCAAAGGGCCGCAATTCTCGTACACGCGGTCCACTTCACCACTGAAATGCACCAGGCCGTCCTGGCGCTTGCGCGCGAGGCCGTCGGTGTTGTCGAGGTAGCTCAGGCCATCCAGCCCGCCAACCTGCACGCTGGCAATATCCGGCACTGAGAAATAGGTATGCAGCGCCCAGCTGAATTCGGATGGAGCTTCACCTGTATTTTCCACCTTGAGAGAAAATTCCAGCGAGTCTCCCAGGCTGATGGTCAACGCGCAATGAAACGGCGTTGCAAAAAGCGCGTCACCGGCATGATCGTATTCAAAATCGAGCATAACGCGCCCGTCGCTTTGCTGCGCACTGGCGAGCTGCCAGTCATGGTTACGCACAAAACCGTGCTTGGGCTTTTCCGGATCTTCCCTGTTGATACCGAACCAGGGCAGACAGACGGGTACACCGCCGCGCACCGACACCCCTGCGCGAAACTCAGCGCGCGGGCTCAGCCACAGTAATGGCTCGGCCCCTGCTGCCTGGAACTCCAGCACCTGCGCGCCCTGCAGTCCGATCACCGCGCGGCAGGCTTCGGTTTCCACCAGTAACAACTCGAGGCCCGGTTTGTCGTATAGCGCACCTGAGTCTGTCACACTGACGCCACTGCAGGCCAATTCACCCAACTGCAAAATCATTTACTCCCTGTAACAAATTCCTGCGGCCGGTTTTATCCCGGCCACAAAAAAGCCCGCATGCGCGGGCTTTCTCGGTTCAGAGCAACAGCTTACTCGGCGCTTGCCGCGTCGCCTGCCTGCTCCTGCGCTTCCTTGATGGAAAGCTTGATACGACCGCGCTGGTCCACGTCCAGAACGCGTACCTTCACCACCTGGCCTTCGCTCAGGTAGTCGGTCACTGCGTTTACACGCTCTTCCGCGATCTGGGAGATGTGCACCAGGCCATCCTTACCAGGCAGGAAGTTCACGAATGCACCGAAGTCCACGATGCGCACAACCGTGCCCTCGTAAACCGCGCCGATTTCGGCTTCCGCGGTGATTTCCTCGATCTTGGTCACAGCCGCTTCCAGGCCGAGACCGTCTTCGCCGAATACCTTCACGGTACCGTCGTCTTCGATATCGATGGTCGCACCGGTTTCCTCGGTGATCGCACGAATGGTCGCGCCGCCCTTGCCGATCACATCGCGGATCTTGTCCGGGTGGATCTTCAGGGTTGCGTAACGCGGTGCGTTCTCGTTGATGGTGGAACGGGACTCGGAGATCACCTTGTTCATTTCCGCAAGGATGTGCAGACGTGCGTGCAGCGCCTGCTCCAGCGCGGTCTCCATGATCTCTTCGGTGATGCCTTCGATCTTGATATCCATCTGCAGCGCAGTTACGCCGCTGGCAGTACCCGCTACCTTGAAGTCCATATCGCCGAGGTGATCCTCGTCACCGAGGATGTCGGTGAGGACCGCATAGCCCTCGTCTTCCTTCACCAGGCCCATGGCGATACCGGCAACCGGCGCTTTCAGCGGCACACCCGCGTCCATCAGGGCGAGGGAGGAGCCACACACGGAAGCCATGGAGCTGGAACCGTTGGATTCGGTGATCTCGGAAACCACACGTACGGTGTACGGAAAGTCTTCCTCTTTCGGCAGAACCGCGGCAACACCGCGGCGCGCCAGGCGGCCGTGACCGATTTCACGACGACCGGTTGCACCAACACGGCCGCACTCGCCTACGGAGTACGGAGGGAAGTTGTAGTGCAGCATAAAGTAGTCTTTACGCTCGCCTTCCAGCGCATCGATGATCTGGTTGTCACGGGTGGAGCCCAGGGTAGACACGACCAGCGCCTGGGTTTCACCACGGGTGAACAGTGCAGAGCCGTGGGTATTCGGCAGTACGCCGACTTCCACGGAGATCGGGCGCACAGTCTTGCTGTCGCGGCCATCGATACGCGGCTCGCCACGTACAACAGCACCACGCACGGTTTTCTTCTCGAGCTTGCCGAAGTAGCCTTTTACCAGCTCCGCCGGCACTTCGTCTTCGTCACTGGCCAGGGCTTCTACCGCAGCGCTGCGGATCTCGCCCAGACGGGTGTAGCGCGCCTGCTTGTCGGTAATTTTGTAGGCTTCCGCCACGTCTGCACCAAACTGGGAATCCAGCGCGGAAACCAGCGCTTCGTTCACAGACTCCGGCTGCCAGTCCCAGGTCGGCTTGCCAGCTTCTGCTTTCAGCTCTTCACATACCTGGATCACCGGCTGCATTTCCTGGTGCGCGAACAGCACCGCACCCAGCATGATGTCTTCCGGCAGTTCTTTTGCCTCGGACTCAACCATCAGTACCGCTTCTTTGGTACCGGCCACAACCATGTCCAGCTCGGACTCTGCCAGGGCCTTGTAGCCCGGGTTCAGGATGTAACCGTCCTGCTGGGTGTAACCGACGCGCGCAGCGCCGATCGGGCCGGCAAACGGGATACCGGACACAGACAGTGCCGCGGAAGTACCGATCATTGCCGCAATATCCGGGTCCACATTTTTGTCCGCGGAAATAACGGTACACATGACCTGAACTTCGTTCTTGAAGCCGTTCGGGAACAGCGGGCGGATAGGACGGTCGATCAGGCGGGAAGTCAGGGTTTCTTTCTCTGACGGACGGCCTTCACGCTTGAAGAAGCCACCCGGGATCTTGCCGGCTGCGTAGGCTTTTTCCACGTAGTGCACGGACAGCGGGAAGAAGTCCATACCCGGCTTTGCTTCCTTGGCACCTACAACGGTGGTCAGCACGACGGTTTCACCGATGGTCACCAGCGCGGCGCCGGAGGCCTGGCGCGCAACGCGCCCGGTTTCGATGGTTACTTCGTCATTTCCAAACTGGAATGTCTTGATTACTGGATTCACTTTTCTCTTTCCTTTTCCTGCCAGTGGGGCCCCATTGCCCCGCCTGGCCTTGCGACCAACACCGTGTATTTACATCGACAGCGGTGAGTCGCGAGCCTCGGGCTCTATATCAGCCTTCGACCCGTTACCCCTTTACCGGGGGCCAATAAAAAAAGTGCCCGCTATTGCGGGCACCTTTTTAAAGCTTGTCTTAACGACGCAGACCGAGCTTCTTGATCAGGGCAGCGTAGCGACCCAGGTCCTTGCTCTTCAGGTAGTCCAGCAGCTTGCGACGCTGGTTTACCATGCGGATCAGGCCACGACGGGAGTGGTGATCCTGCTTGTGCGAGGAGAAGTGCCCCTGCAGCTTGTTGATGTTAGCGGTCAGCAGTGCAACCTGAACTTCAGGAGAACCGGTGTCGCCTTCAGTGCGGGCGTGCTCGCCCAGGATTGCGCTTTTTTCTGCGGCAGTCAGTGCCATAACGATATACCTCGTCAATATGCCTTAAAGATTCAGCCATTCCGTGCATATTTACAGACTGGCTAGTCGTGATTCTGGTGTGGACAGCTCATCAACTGCCAGCCACCAGGCGTTTTGGCGCGACGCGCCCGTCGTCGGTGATTTCACCAACGCCCAGAAAATCGCCACTTTCTGAGAAGAGGCGCACCATATCACCTTCTTCGCCGATACGGTAGACCTGATTGTCCATGACCGGGTTGCCGTGGCGCAGGTAGTAACAGGAGTCTTCCGGCAGCACCAGCTCCGGCAGATGGCCGGCAGGTGTGTCCACCGCCAGCAGGTGGTGATCCAGTACCTCTGCGGGCCCCTCGCCGCGTTCCTGCTGCAACTCCTCCAGGGTCACGGCATCGGCTTCCACAAACGGGCCTGCGCCGCTCCTGTGCAGCATTGCCACGTGCGCCCCGACGCCCAACGCCTCACCGAGATCTTCGGCCAGGGTGCGTACATAGGTGCCCTTGGAGCAATGTACCTCGATATCTGCCTCGGCATGGCGGCCGGGGCGAAACGCCAGCAGCTCGTAATGGAAAATTGTGACTGGCCGGGCTTCCCGCTCCACGGTAATGCCCTGCCGCGCCAGCTTGTACAGCGGCTGGCCCTGATGCTTGAGTGCCGAGTACATGGACGGCACCTGCTCGATCTCGCCCTCGAACGCGCGCATCGCCTCGCGCACCGCCTGCTCTGTCAGCGCGGATGCATCGGTGCGACTGACCACATCGCCATCGGAATCACCGGTTTCCGTGGCCGTGCCAAACCGGAAGGTGCTGCGATAGCGCTTGTCGGCGTCGAGCAGGTACTGGGAAAACTTGGTGGCCTCGCCGAAGCAGATCGGTAGTACACCGGTTGCTAGCGGGTCCAGCGCACCGGTGTGGCCGGCGCGGTTGGCAAAAAACAGGCGCTTGGCCTTCTGCAAGGCGTCATTCGAGCTGACGCCAAGGGGCTTGTTCAGCAGCAGCACGCCATCGATCTGGCGGCCCCATTTTGGTCTTCGACCCATACCGCGTCTCAGTCCTGGCTCTTTTCCTGGTTGTCGTCCTGCTGGCCGTCTTCGCCCTCATCGAGGTCCTTACGGTCTGCAGCCACAGCCTTGTCGATCAGTGCCGACAGCTGCTGTCCACGCACGGAAGTCTCATCGTAGCGGAAGCTCAGGCGCGGCATGGCGCGCATCTGGATACTGCCAGCCAGCTGGCTGCGCAGGAAGCCGGCGGCGCGGTTCAGCACCTGCACGCCGTCCTCGATTTTCTTCGCGTCATCCTCGCCAACGAAGGTCACATAGACCTTTGCATGGGAGAGGTCGCGACTGACCTCGACGTCATTGACATTGGTCATGCCGACGCGCGGGTCGCGGATTTCGTTCTGGATCAGCTGCGCCAGCTCGCGCTTCATGGCGTCGGCGATGCGATCAGTACGGTGAAATTCTCTTGCCAATAGGGGTTACCTGAAAAATCTGAAAGGTAGAGTCCTGCGGCCCGCACTGCGGGCCGCAGGTAATGGTTACAGCTCGCGTGCAACCTTGACGACTTCGTAGACTTCGATCTGGTCACCGGGCTTGACGTCATTGTAGTCCTTAACGCCGATACCACACTCCATACCGTTGCGGACTTCCTGGGCGTCGTCCTTGAAGCGGCGCAGTGACTCGAGTTCGCCCTCGTAGATCACCACGTTGTCGCGCAGAACGCGGATTGGCTTGTTGCGGTATACGGTACCCTCGGTAACCATACAGCCTGCAATGGCACCAAACTTCGGTGAGCGGAATACATCGCGCACCTCTGCGATCCCGACGATATCTTCACGGATTTCCGGATCCAGCATGCCGCTCAGGGCCTGCTTCACTTCATCCAGCAGGTTGTAGATCACGCTGTAGTAGCGGATTTCTACCTGCTCTTTCTCGGCCAGTGCACGCGCACCGGCATCGGCGCGGGTGTTGAAGCCCATGATGATGGCGCCGGAAGTGAGTGCCAGGTTGACGTCGTTCTCGGTGATACCGCCGACGCTGCCGCTGACCACCATGACGGAAACTTCCTCGTTGCCCACATCTGCCAGTGCAGACTGAATCGCTTCCAGGGAGCCGCGCACGTCCGCCTTGATAACCACAGGCAGAGTCTTCTTCTCGCCCTCGCCCATATTGGCGAACATGTTTTCCAGCTTGGCTGCCTGCTGGCGCTTCTGACGCGCAATGCGCTCTGCGTCGGCGCGCTCCTGCGCAACCTCGCGGGCCTTGCGCTCGTCTTTCACGACCATGAACTCGTCACCGGCTGCCGGTGCGGAATCGAGACCCAGCAGCTCGACCGGTGCGGACGGGCCCGCATCCTTGACCTGCTTGCCCAGCTCGTTGGTCATGGCGCGCACGCGGCCATAGCTCTGGCCGGCCAGCACGATATCGCCGCGCTTGAGGTCACCGCTCTGTACCAGCAGGGTGGCGACAACACCGCGACCTTTCTCGACACGGGACTCAACCACAACGCCACGTGCAGGTACGCCTACTTCGGCATTCAGTTCCAGCAGCTCGGACTGCAGGGAGACCGCTTCCAGCAGTTCCTCAATGCCCTCACCGGTGTGCGCCGATACGTTGATGAACTGCGTATCGCCACCCCAGTCTTCCGGGATGACATCTTTCGCAGCCAGCTCGTTCTTGACCCGATCCGGGTCCGCGGCTTCCTTGTCGCACTTGTTGATTGCGACAACCAGCGGCACGCCCGCGGCCTTGGCATGGTTGATGGCCTCTTCGGTCTGCGGCATTACGCCATCGTCCGCCGCCACAACCAGGATCACCACGTCAGTACTCTGGGCACCGCGTGCACGCATGGCGGTAAACGCGGCGTGGCCCGGGGTATCCAGGAAGGTAATTTCACCCTGGCTGGTCTTCACCCGGTAAGCACCAATGTGCTGGGTAATACCGCCCGCCTCACCGGAAGCGACCTTGGCTTTACGGATGTAGTCGAGCAGGGACGTTTTACCGTGGTCGACGTGACCCATGACGGTAACCACGGGCGCACGCGCTACGGTTTCGCCCTTGGCTTCGCTGACTTCCGCCACCAGCTTGTCTTCCAGAACAGATTCGGAACGTTCCACAAACTTGTGGCCCATCTCCTCGATCAGCAGCTGTGCCGTATCGCGGTCAATTTCCTGGTTGATGGTCGCCATCACGCCCATCTTCATCAGGCGCTTGATGACCTCACCGGACTTGACCTTCATTTGCTGGGCGAGATCGCCAACAGAGATGCTTTCGCCAACGGATACTTCGTACACTTGTTTTCCTGTGGGTCTTTTGAACCCATGTTCATTGCGACCCTTGAGTGCAGAACGCTTCAGGGTGCGCGTTCCTTTACCAAGGCCATCGTCGAGGTCGTCTTCGGCAAGCGCGTAGAGTTCGGCCTTGCCCGACTTCTTCGGGCCGGTCTTCGGCCCGCGACGCTTGCGGGACTGGCGCTTGTCGTCGTCATCATCCTTAGCCGGCTCTGCCGGCGCGGCTGTCTTCAAGCGACGCGGGCCTTTTGCAGCTTCGTCCTTCTTGGCCGCAGCCTTTTTGCGCTCTTCTTCCTCGCGCTCGGCGCGTTCGCGGTTGGCTGCCAGCTGCTTGAGCTTTTCCTCTTGCTCTTTGTGCTTGGCTTCATCTTCAACGCGGCGGCGCTCGCGCGCGGCAATGCGCATCTGCTCAATTTCGTCCACATAGCTGGAACGCACCGGCTCGGCCGGCTTTTCAGCCGCCTCTTTCTCCGCCGGCGCCTCTTCGGCAGTGGCTTCAGAAGCGGAAGCTTCTTCGGCTGCCCTCGCAGCGGCCTCTGCAGCGGCCTTCTCGGCAGCCAGTATGGCAGCCTCTTCTGCTGCCCTGGCCTCCGCTTCGGCCTGGGCGCGAGCCTCTTCCGCCGCACGTTCTTCGGCTTCTGCAGCCTCTGCCGCTGCCGCCTGCTCCACCAGCTCTTCCGGGCTACGCTTCACGTAAGTACGCTTCTTGCGCACCTCAACATTGACGGTCTTGCGCCCGGCACCGGACCCGGTCTTCAGGGTAGTGGTGGTCTTGCGCTTCAGCGTGATCTTGCGCGGGGCTTCCACAGGCTTCTCGCCGTGACTGTTCTTCAAAAAGTTCAGCAGTGTCTGCTTTTCTGTGTCAGACACAAGGGCGTCCGCACTCGTATGAGAGAGCCCCGCATCCTTCATCTGCTTGAGCAGGCGCTCTACACTGGCGCCTACCGATTTGGCGAGTTCGCTAACTGTTACTTCTGCCATTCTTGATCCTCAATTCCTCAGTCTTGCCGACTTCTATTTATTCATCATCGGCAAACCAGGGTTCGCGGGCTTTCATAATCAACGCAGCCGCGCGCTCTTGATCCATACCTTCGATATCCAGCAGGTCGTCTACCGCCTGCTCTGCCAGGTCTTCCATCGAAGCCACACCGCGACTGGCGAGAAGATACGCCAGGTGACGGTCCATGCCTTCCATATTCAGCAGGTCTTCCTGCGGCTCGGCCGCATCCAGCTGCTCCTCACTGGCCAGGGCCTGAGTCAGCAGCGCATCCTTGGCGCGGTTGCGCAGCTCCTCGGCGATATCCTCATCGAAGCCGTCGATATTGAGCATTTCTTCCAGCGGTACGTAAGCCACTTCCTCCAGGGAAGTAAAACCCTCTTCCACCAGGATTTCAGCTATTTCTTCATCGACTTCGAGGCGATCCATAAACAGCTGCACGATGCTGGTAGATTCCGCTTCCTGCTTCTGCTGCCACTCCTCGACACTCATGACATTGATCTGCCACTCGGTGAGGTTAGAGGCCAGGCGCACGTTCTGGCCGTTACGACCAATCGCCATCGCCAGGTTGTCTTCGACAACCGCCACGTCCATGGAGCCGGCATCCTCGTCCACCACAATGGACTCGATCTCGGCCGGGGCCATGGCGTTGATGACGAACTGGGCCGGGTTGTCGTCCCACAGCACGATGTCCACGCGCTCACCACCGAGTTCGTTGGAAACCGCCTGTACACGCGCGCCGCGCATGCCGACACAGGCGCCCACCGGATCGATACGGCCGTCGTTGGTGGTCACAGCGATCTTGGCACGGGAGCCCGGGTCACGGGCTGCGCCGCGAATATCGATCACCTGCTCGGAAATCTCAGGCACCTCGATGCGGAACAGCTCGATCAGCATTTCCGGGCAGGAACGGCTCATCATCAACTGCGGGCCACGTGCCTCTGCGTCGATTTCCTTCAAGATCGCGCGTACGCGGTCACCCAGACGGAAAATCTCACGGCCAACCAGCTGGTCGCGCGGCAGGCGCGCCTCGGCATTGTTGCCCAGGTCGACCGCGATGAACTCGCGGGTAACTTTCTTGACGGTGCCGCTGAGCAGCTCGCCCACGCGGTCGCGGTACTCTTCCACAACCTTGGCGCGCTCGGCCTCACGGACCTTCTGCACAATCACCTGCTTGGCGGTTTGCGCCGCGATACGGCCAAATTCGACGTTCTCCACCTGCTCCTGGTAAACGTCACCGGCCTTCAGCTCCGAATCCTTTTCGTGGGCTTCTTCCAGCGTGAACTGGGTACCAAGCTCTGCGAGGGTATCGTCGTCGACAACCTCCCAGGTACGGAAGGTTTCGTAGTCACCGGACAGGCGATCGATATTGACGGTGATATTGGAATCCTCGTCATAACGCTTCTTGGTCGCTGTCGCCAGCGCCACTTCAATCGCTTCGAAGATGATGTCCTTGTCGACTCCCTTCTCGTTGGAAACCGCCTCGGCTACCAGCAAGATCTCTTTGTTCATGCAGCTGCCTCTTTCACGCCACGTTGAAACTTCAAACCAAATTCCCTGGTGCCACTCTACTCAGAAAGTGGGCACTACATTTGCCTTCTCGATGCTATCGATCGGCAACAGGTATTCATTCTCTGCATCGATGCGCAGGATCACTTCCTGCCCCTCGACGCCCGCCAGCAGGCCACGCCACTTGCGGCGCCCCTCCAGCGGCATGCGCAGGCGTAACTCCACCTGCGCACCGACAAACTGTTCATACTGGGCCAGCGTATACAGCGGGCGATCCAGTCCTGGGGAGGAAACCTCCAGCGTGTACTCGCCGCTGATCGGATCCTCTACATCCATGACCGCACTAACCTGACGACTGACGCGCTCGCAGTCCTCCACGCCAATACCGTTCTCACTGTCGATATACAGTCGCAGGGTCGCATTACGACCGTGGGTCATATACTCGAGACCCCAGAGCTCGCAGCCCAGCGACTCCACCACCGGAGCCAGCAAATCACGCAACTGGTCTTGCTTACCTGCCATTGCCATACCTCTAAAAACAAAAAATGGGCAGAGGAAACAACACCGCTGGCATCGTGCCTGCAGGCTGACTCCTGGCCCATTCGCGACACGCCAGCCGGAGCTGCACCCCGCTGACAACTAAACCACCGTACCGGACGAATACGAAAAAGCCCCTGAAAAGGGGCCTCCAACGCGCACCGGACGGTGCAGACACTCTGCCGGCACCTGTAGCCGCCAGATAAACATGGTAGCGAAGACTGGTGACTACACCAATGCCTCTGACGACCTGACAATCAGTCAATGCTGATTGCGAATTGGTAGCGGGGGCCGGAATAATCCGTCGACCTTCGCCGGATATGCCGCCTGAGGTAGAGAGGGAGCCCGACCCGGGCTGTCTCTGGGACCTCAGTCACCAATCTCGATTTGGTAGCGGGGGCCGGATTTGAACCGACGACCTTCGGGTTATGAGCCCGACGAGCTACCAGGCTGCTCCACCCCGCATCAATCTCGTCTACGGCGCCTGAAACAGCAACCGCAATTAAGGGTGCGCATTCTATGCACCTGTACCCGCCGCGTCAAGTCAGGCCCGGGGCTCCGACAGGGCCCTCACACGCTACGGTTGCCCAATTATAGCCGCGCCAAAGGCCTTTTCCGCGGCAAATCAGCGCGCTGCCCCGGCAGCTTCGGCCCTGGCCAGCAGGTGCAGGTAACGGCCTATGCGCCAGAACGGCTCCCGGTCCGAGTGCAGTAGCTCCATCTCGATCACCGCATTGTCATCCGCGTTGCCGCCACGTCGCTCGAATACATAGTCATTGAATACCCGCAGGCCACTACGGGCTTCCACCCCAAATCCCGCGCTGGCGAGATGCGCCTGCACCAGATCCAGGGTCATGGCGCTGTTTGGGGTCAGGCTGCCATCGTCTGCACGCGCCTGCCGCTGCAGCGCCAGGAAATTACCTGCCACCAGGTTGCGCATGGTCTTGCCCGCCGGATTATAAAAGCACAGGGAGAGGTGCCCGCCGGGCGCGACCAGCCGGTTCAAAACCGGGAATAGCGCTTCCGGCTCCGCCAGCCATTCGAGCAATGCGTGGCACAGGACCAGGTCAAAGGGCTCACCCGCCGTTTCCACTAGCCCCTGCACAAGCGACTGATAGGGCCCGCCGTGCCAGGTAATACGGTCCTCCAGCCCGGCATTGCGCGCGTGCTCTCGCGCGCGCAACAACATCGAATCGGAAAGGTCATTGTAGGTTACCCGGTGACCCCGGCCTGCCAGCCAGCACGCCAGCTGCCCCAGCCCGCCACCGATATCCAGTACCCGCAGTGGCGCTGCGGAAGGCGGCCTGGCATCCAGCAACCGCTCCAGGTCGCGGCGCAACACCGCAAGCCGGATGGCGCCCTTGCGCCCGCCGTAGACTTTGCTTTCAAAATGCTGGACCAGATCGTCGAAATTGCGATCCTCGCGCGATCGTTCACCGCTCAAACGCCACCCCCAATTCCCTTGTTCCTGCGGCATAATACCCGCTTGAGCGGGGGCACGAAATGAACACACTCTACATTACCGGGGCGGGCGTCAGCGCGGAAAGCGGCATTCCCACATTTCGCGGGCGCGACGGCTACTGGACCATCGGCAGCACCAACTACACACCTCAGGAAATGGCCACCAGGCGCATGTACCGCGACAACCCGGCAGAATTCCTGCGCTGGTATTACCAGCGCTTCGTGGCCTACCGCAACCACGGTCCCAACGAGGTACACCACTGGCTCGCGGACAAGAACCTGATCACCCAGAATATCGACGGCCTCGACGGCAAGGCCGGCAACACGGATTATGTCGCGATACATGGGCGCATCGACAAGATGGCGCTGTTCGACGACGAGGAGCTACCGGCCGAAATGATCGACGCCCCCTGGGACCGGGTCGATGAAGCGCACCTGACCGACTCCCTGCTGGCACTGTTCCGCATCGACGGTGCGCCCCGCCTCGGCCATTCGTACAAGCCCCATGTACTGCTGTTCGATGAGCTCTACACCGACAATTACGGCATCAGCGAGGCGCAACAGCGCATGTTCGAGGCAGACCGCATCGTATTTATGGGTACCTCGTTCAGCGTCAACATCACCCAGATGGCGCTGATGATTGCGCGGGAACTGGATACGCCGGTGGAAGTTGTCGACCCCGAGCCGGTACCGGTGCCCCTCAGCAATGTCACCTACCATCGTATGCGGGCATCAGCCTACGTGCGCGAGCAGCAGGCTTAGGCCCGGATGAGCACGCCCGACCTGCCCCCGGATTACTATTTCCGTAATTTCTGCGGCCTCGTGGACCACGTGCGCGCGCATCATGACGACCTGCTGAATGATACCGAGCGCCATCAGGTGAGCACCCTGCGCGCACTGCCTGCACAGGCGCAGATGCGGTACGTGCGCATGCTGATGCGCCGCGGCAACCTGTTCCGGCTCGACAGGCTGCAATACGCTGAAATTGCCGATACCGCACAAAGTGCGCAAACACTTGAAGCGGCCGGCCTGGTGCGGCTGGACCCGGATTTACCGGTCGAAGCGGTGGCCGGGCTGTACAGCAAGCCGGAATGGCTGCATACCCTGGCCGACAAGGTAAGTACCGAACAGTTGAGGGCGCTACGTGCTCTGAAGCGCGCCGAGCTCGATGCGGAACTGCGCAACATTTACAGCGGCGACAGGCCTTGCCTGCCCTCTACCATCATCGAGCTGCGGCAACCGGCCTGGTTCGATACGTTCAAGCTGCTTTATTTCGGCAACCTGCACCAGGACCTGACCGAATTTGTGCTGCGCGACCTCGGCCTGTACCGCTTCGAAAACTATCGCATCGACCGCGACACGCGCCTGATAGAAAACCGTGAACAGCTGCAAGAACTGCTGGACTATTATCGCCTGCGTGACCTGCGAGAGGAGGTTCTGGCGGGCCAGCCGGAAGGAATCCTGGAATATGAAAACAGCTTGCAGCAACTGGGTAACGGCAGTCGCCTGCTGTGCAAAAAAGTGGAGCGTGATCGCCTTGCCCTCGCCCGCCAGCTGGAACGTCTCGATGCACCCGCAGAGGCAGTAACCCTGTATGAGCGCTGCATGGCGCCGCCCGCACGCGAACGCCGCGCGCGCCTGATGAGCAAGGCCGGAGAAATCGGGGCGTCCCTGAAGCTATGCGGTGACATGCTGGCATCGCCGCGCTCCGAGGAAGAACAGTTTTTCGCTGCGGACTTCGGCTATCGCACCGCCCGCAAAAATAAACTTCCGTGGCCGCAGCCACAGAAATACATACCCCCCGATGCGCTGATCCGGCTGGATCAGGATGAGTACGGTGTGGAGGCCGGGGTTGCGGCCCATCTCGATGCCAATGGCGAGTGCCACTATGTCGAGAACACCCTGTTCGGCGGTATTTTCGGCCTTTACTACTGGGACCTGATTTTCGCGCCGGCGGCGGGCGCCTTTACCAACCCCTTCCAGTACCGCCCACACGACCTGTACGAAACAGACTTTCTGTCCCTGCGCGGGGCGCAGTGGCGCGACCCGGAAGTAGACTTTACACGGCCAAAACAGCTAGCTGATGAATTAATTCAACGCTGGCAGGAAAAACAGGGTATCGCCAACCCGTTCGTGGCCTGGGAAATGCTCAGCCCGGAATTGATTCAGAGCGCGCTGGAACGGATACCTGCAGCACACTGGGCGGCGGTTTTTTCGCGCATCTGGCGCGCGCCAAGGGAAAACCGTTCAGGACTTCCAGACCTTATTTTCTTCCCCGCTGATGGGGGCTATGAACTGCTGGAAGTAAAAGGGCCTGGCGATCGCCTGCAAAAAAACCAGCTGCGCTGGATGCAGCATTTCGAAGCCCACCAGATTCCGCACAAGGTCATCAACGTTGAATGGCGCTAGGGCCATCACGCTGAGCGTGCGCGAACTCGCCGAGTTCTCGGCACGCACGGGCGACCTGCACGGTGCACGTACCGCGGGCCCATCCAACCTGGAAGGCATCCGCGGGCACCAGCAGGTACAGGGACAGCGCGGCGCCGACTGGCAGGCAGAATTCAGCCTGAAGGCAACCGTCGAGCACCAGCCCTACAGGGTGCTGCTGAAGGGCCGCGCCGACCTGGTCAACGAAATCGCAAGCCCACCGATCATCGAAGAGATCAAGACCAGTTATTTCCCGCCCGAACGCTTGCCGGAGAGCAGCAAGGCGCTGCATCTGGCGCAGGCCCGCCTGTATGCCTGGCTCTACGGCATCCAGCAGGATTTTCCCGGCGAGCAACCCATCGCCTCACGGGTAAGCTGGCACAACCTGGTGGAAAACAGGACCTACAGCGACACCAGTATCGACAACTTTTCCGAGCTTGCGCAGCACGGTATCGAGCTGCTCGAGCGCTACCTCGCATGGCACAAGCTTGTGGAGCAGCGCCGCGAAGCGATGCACGATGCCGCGCGCTCGCTCACGTTCCCGCACGGTAAATTCCGCCCGGGCCAGCGCGAATTTGCCGCAGCCGTATTCCGCAGTTGCCGCGACCGGGGTGCGCTGCTGGTGGAGGCGCCTACGGGTACGGGAAAAACCATCAGTGCACTGTTTCCCGCCATCAAAGCCATGGGGGCGGGGCATGTCGAGCAGGCGGTCTACCTGACGGCCAAGAATTCCGGGCGCATCGCCGCCCGTGATGCGATCGACAGTATGTCTGCGAGCAAATCCCTCGATTTCCTCGTCATCCAGGCGAAGGACCAGACCTGTCCCTGCCGCCTGCCGGAGACCGCCAGCAGCTGCCTGGACGCAGAGGGCACCTGCGTACGTACCCTCGGCTTTTTCGATCGCCTGCCCGAGGCCCGGATCGACTGCCTGCAGGCAGGCCAGCTCACCCCGGACAACCTGCGCCAGATTGCCGACCGCCATGGGATCTGCCCCTTCGAGCTGGGCCTCCAATTACTGCGCTGGTGGCCGATCATTGTCTGCGACTTCAACTATTTTTTCGATCCGCTGGTTGCCCTGACCGGGCTCGAGGAAAACCCCGGCACACGCGCCCTGCTCATCGACGAGGCCCACAACCTGCCCGACCGGGCCCGCGACATGCACTCCGCCCTTCTCGATGCGAGGGCCGCCCAACAGCTCGCACGCGAGCTGGAGCCGGACTTCCCCGAGGCCGCGAGAATCGTCAAGCGCGTCGCCAGTAGTGTCAATCGCCTGCCCGCGCAGGAAGCACCGGAAACGATACCCGATGCCCTTATAAAACGTATTGAGGAAGCGATCATTGCACTGGCAAACCCGGAACTTGCCATCGTGCCCGGACAACACTCACTGATCGAGGACGAGCGCCCGCGCCGGCTGGCGGAGTGGTCCCGGGAACTGCTGCGCTTCGTGACCATCGCACAACTGCTAGATAAAAATTTTTACGCAAGCATCCGGGAAGAAAAACGCAAGAAAACAATTGCCATCCAGTGTCTCGATCCGTCCGGGCAGCTTGCACGGCGCTATCGCAATGCCCGCGCCACCATTGGCTTCTCCGCTACCCTGCTGCCACTGGACTTCTACCGCCAGACCATGGGACTCCCGCAAGACACCGGCTGCACCAGCCTGCCGCCGGCATTCTCACCGGAAAACCAGCTCACCCTGCGCTGCGACTATATTGATACCCGCTGGCAGCAACGCGATGCTTCCCTGCCCGAACTCGCACGGACTATCGAAGCCGTGTACCGCGCTCGCGCAGGTAAGTACCTGGTGTTTTTTCCTTCCTATCAGTACCTGCAATCGGTTTGCGATTTTTTCTCCGGGGCCTACCCGGATATCGCCACCGCAGTGCAACAGCGCAACAGCTCACCGGAGGAGCGCGAGGCCTACCTGAATCAGTTCTTCGAACACAGTGGCGCGCTGCTGGGCTTCGCCATCATGGGCGGCGTGTACGGTGAGGGCGTGGACTTTTTAGGGGACGCCCTGACTGGCGCTATCGTGGTGGGCGCGGGCATGCCGCAACCGGACGAAACCCGCAAGCAGATGCAGCGCCATTTCAATGATGCGGGGCTGGACGGTTATGCCTTTGCCTTCCAGTATCCGGGCTTTACCCGGGTGCTGCAGGCCGCTGGCCGCGTGATCCGCTCAGAGAGCGACAGAGGGGTGGTGGTTCTGGTTGACCCGCGCTTTCGCCAGCCGGCCTATCGCCAGCTGATCCCGCGGCAATGGCAGGTTTGCGCGTGCACGGCGCGCCAACAACTACAAGGTTACCTCAGCGCATTCTGGGCGCAATCAGCGCACGACTAATGCCTTTTGCTGCCGTGAATGGCAAAAATCAGGCAGGGCTCTCTGCCTGCGCAGCCTCCAGTGTCGCGCGCATTTCTGTACGCGTAGCGGCCGCTTCTTTCTCCAGCCAGTCGACAAACAAACGCACAGGACCGCGATTTGCATCCCCGTTCACGTGCAGATGGTAGGCATGTTTGGCCCAGGCCCCCTCTGCTACCGGAAACGGCAGCACGAGATCACCGGAGCGCACCTGCACCGAAACCAGTGCCAGACCACACAGCAGGACGCCAGCGTTGGAGCGCACCCCCTTGAGCCCGTGCACTACCCGCGAATAACGCACACCGCGCTCGGCACCCGTGGCACGGTGACCAAAGCGTGCAATCCAGGCTGGCCAGTCGATCACGCCCGCTACGGCCTCATAGCAGTCCAGGTGCAGAAGCGGGAAACCCTCCAGGCGCTGCTCCAGTGGCTCGATACCGATCCGCGCACGGTTGATCGGTGAAATCACCGGCAATATGTAGTCGCGAAACAACTCGACGCCGCTCCCGGGCGCCTGCAGGCGAATCACCAAATCCGCCTGGCCCGGTGCACCGGTATCGTCCGGGAACTCAAGCTCCAGCTCCGGATACTTCTGCCGGAATCCGCCCAGCCTTGGCAGCAGCCACAGTTCACGCCAGTCTTCATCGGCGGCAATCTGCAGGCGATTGCTGTTGGGCATGCGCAGGTGTTCCCCGGCAGATCCCAGCAATGCAAAGCCCGCCTTCAGGTCCTCGAGCGCAACGAGCAGGGCCGGGGTTGGGCTGATACCAGCGCTATTGCGCGTCAGCAGCGGCGTACCCAGATAGTTTTCCAGCGCCCGGATACGCTGGCCGCAGGCAGCTGGCGTAATACCCAGCTCTTCCGCTGCACGCTTCAGCGAGCCGCAACGAACCGCAGCTTCCAGCGCCTGCAGGCTGTTCAGGTGTGTCAGTCGAATCATGCACCCAAGATAAAGATTTTCTTTAGTCGGGTAAAGATATTCTGCCTTGTCGGGCCGGCCTTCACGGTAAACAATTCAATCATCGCGATACGGACCAACCACTGACAAATTTTGAGGAATAACAATGAAACGCTTCATGATCGAACGAGATATCCCCGGCATCGGTGCCATGTCCCTGACTGAACTCTGCGGTGCGGCACGCGCGTCCAACGAGGCCCTGGCGCACCTTACCCCGCGCATCCAGTGGCAGCACAGTTACGTGGCCGGCGACAAGACTTACTGCATCTACCTGGCGGAAGACGAGAAGGCAATCCTGGACCACGGCGAGATCAGCGGTATCCCGGTGGGCAAGATCACCGAAATCCCGCAGATCATCGACCCCCTGACCGCCAACAACTGATTGGCAGCAAGCCCCGCCGGCGCCAGCCGGTGGGGCCACCCCTCCCTGCAAAGCAATTAAGCCGCTACCATTGTGCTCCCGACAGCACGACGAAACGTGGGCACAAGCTTTGAACTACTGGTTATTCAAGTCCGAACCGGACGAATACAGCCTTGACGACCTGGCCTCAGAACCGGACCAGACCGGGCGCTGGGACGGCATCCGCAACTACCAGGCGCGCAACTTCCTGCGTGACAAGGTCAATGCGGGCGACGGTGTGCTGTTCTACCACAGCGCCTGCAAGGTGCCTGCCGTGGTGGGTACTGCCGAGGTTATGCGCGCGGCCTATCCCGACCCGGCCCAGCTCGATCCCGAAAGCCCCTACTTTGACCCCAAAGCCAGCGACGAAAACCCGCGCTGGTATTGCGTCGACATACGCTGGCAATCGCAATTTGCGCGTGCCGTACCACTGGCTGAAATCAAGCAGCACCCGGCGCTCGCCGACATGGTGCTGGTGAAACAGGGGCGGCTGTCGATCCAGCCGGTAACCGCGGCCGAATGGTCCCTGCTGCTGCAGCTCGGCACCGGCGCAGGGCCCGGCCTGTAGCGCTGGCCCTGTGGCGGCCCACGCAGGTAAGATATTCCGATAACTATAAATAACGGAATTCGCGCCATGCGCCAGTACGACATCCTCATCCGGGGCGGCCGCTATCTTGACGGTACCGGCGGCCCCTCACAAATCTGCGATATCGCCATCCGCGACGGGCGCGTTTGCGAAACCGGGGACAACCTCGACCCCGGGCGTGCGAGCAAGGTGATCGATGCCCACGGCCGCTGGGTCGCGCCAGGATTTATCGATACGCACACCCACTACGATGCCGAACTGATTGTATCCCCCAGCCTGTCCGAATCCGTCCGCCATGGCGTCACCACCGTGCTGGTGGGCAGCTGCTCGCTGAGCATGGTCTGCTCCGAAGCGGAGGATGCCTCGGACCTGTTTACGCGTGTGGAGACGGTACCACGCGAGAAAGTGCTGCCTATCCTGCAGCAGCACAAGCGCTGGAGCAGCCCGAGCGAGTGGGTGGAATTCGTACGCGCGCAACCGATGGGAGCCAACGTCATCTCACTGCTGGGCCACAGCGACCTGCGTGTCGCCACCATGGGCCTGTTGCGCGCCACCGATCGCTCGGTGACACCGAGCGCCGAAGAAATGCAGCGTATGGAGGCCTGCCTCGATGAAGCCATGCAGCAGGGTTTCGTGGGGCTATCCACTATGTGCCTGAAGTGGGACAAACTCGATGGCGAGCGTGCCTGGTCCAGGAGCCTGCCCAGCACCTACGCACGCTGGAAAGAGGTTCGCCGGCTTAACAAAATCCTGCGCCGCTATAACCGCGTGCACCAGGGCGCGCCCAATGCCGCCAATCCGTTACAGATTTTCCAGTACCTCGGCGAATCCATCCGCTGGTTCGGCAAGCCGCTGAAGACCACCCTGATCTCGATGCTCGACCTCAAGGGCAATGCCACGGTACGGCCGATGGCTGCGCTGTCTGCATGGTTCACCAACCTGCTCGGCGGCGACTTTCGCTGGCAACTGCTGCCGTCGGCGTTCTCCGTCTATGCCGACGGCATGGATGTGGTCATTTTCGAGGAGTTCGGTGCTGGAGAGATGGCACTGGACCTGAAGGACCAGCTGGAACGCAACGCACTACTACAGGACAGGGATTACCGCAGGAACTTCCGCAAATTCTACGGCGAGAAGCTATCACCGCGGGTATGGCAACGGGACTTTGCCGACGCCATCATCCTCGATTGTCCTGACCCGTCCCTGGTCGGGCGCAATTTTGCCGAGGTCGCCGCAGAGCGCAGCGAACACGTGGTGGATTTTTTCCTGGATTGCGTGGTGGAGTTCGGGCGCAAACTGCGCTGGTTCACCGTGATCGGCAACGGCGATAAAAAGCGACTCAGTGAAATGGTCACCAACCCCAACACACTGATTACCTTTTCCGATGCGGGCGCGCATATCCGCAATATGGCGTTTTATAACTACCCGCTGCGCTTCCTGAAACTGGTAAAAGAGAGCGCGGATCAGGGGCAGGAAATCATGCCGCTGGAGAAGGCTATCTGGCGCCTGACCGGCGAGCAGGCAGACTGGTTCGGTATTGACGCCGGCACCATCCGCGTCGGCGATCGCGCGGACATTACCATCATCAACCCGGAAAAGCTGAATCAGGAGCTGGAACAACCGGAGTGGGCCGAAATGGAAAACTTCGGCCTGCAGCGCATGGTCAACCGCAACCCCGGGGTTATTGAGCATGTACTGATCAATGGGAAGATTGCGCTGGATGCCGGTGAGATCGTGCCGGAGCTGGGCCGGGAAAAAGGCTTTGGGACCTTTCTCCCGGCACGGTGAGAGACCCGATTAAGGGCGAGTAGCCGTTGTATCCTCACTTTTGAGTCTATCGGCGATTCCGGTGAGCGCACGGGCAAGCTTGAGACGAGCACCGGATTGCTCAGTGCTTGCCGGCGCCTTTTTCAAGCGTGCAGCCAGCACCTCGAGCTCACCCGCGAGACTGTCTTTCTGAACGCCCCTGACGGCCAGGGGGCCGGCTTCGGAAAGTGCCTGCTCGATGTCATCACCCAGGCGGCGATTGAGGTCGCCAGCCCTCCTCAGCTGGTCAACATAGGCAGCCGCGACCTCGGGTGCATCCGGCCAGGAAACGCTGAACTGCTGCTGTGGATTGAAGGCATCTCCCTGGTCGGCAAGCCGCGCAGCTGCAACTTCATTCTTGCTCAGGTAATCACTCGGCAGCAGTTCCAGTACATCGATGCCGCGAATGATTTCCGTACCGTAGATATAACCGTTATACCAGTAGCTGGACCAGAAGCCGCCGAGCGCAAGCTCTTCGGCATCAACCGGACCGCGATCGAAATAGGCAATTTCCACCGGATTGGCCGAGTCGGTAAAGTCCATGACGGATATACCACCCTGGTACCAGGCCTGCACGAAGATATCCCTTCCCGGCACCGGTACTATGGCGCCGTTATGGGCAACGCAATTCTCCTGCTCCGTCTGGGCTGCCGGCATCTTGTAGTGGCTGCGGAACTCGAGCTTGCCATCGACAATGTCATAGATAGCGTTTGCACCCCAGGTGACCGGATCGTGCGGGCGACAGCGTGCGCGCATACCTCCACCCCACTCATCGGTAAAGACAACCTTGGTGCCATCATTGTTGAATGTCGCGGAGTGCCAGTAGGCAAAACCCTGGTCGGTTACTGCATCCAGGCGCTTGGGTTTACGTGGATTGGAGATATCAAACAAGATGCCGTTACCGGAACAGGCGCCAGCGGCAATATTGGCTTCCGGGAACACGGTAATATCGTGGCACTGGTCCGTACGATAGGTTTTCTGTGTGTCCTCACCATGGTCACCACCACGCCAGAGCCCCGCCAGTGAACCGGTTTCCGGATCCGCAAATACGGCAGGGCTGTCAATAATCCGGGCTTTAGACGGTTCATCCACAGGAATTTCAATGACATCGATCCTGAACAGCGCCGTACGCGTATCACCGGGCACTTCGTCATAGCAGCCGGGCATTTCTTCCGCATCGCGAACCGATGCAATGCCCGAGTTGTAGACAATAATCTTGCCATCGCTGCCGGGACCGGAAACCACCGAATGGGTATGGGAGCCACGACAGGTCTGGACCGCACCGACCTGAACCGGTCGCGCAATATCACTGATATCGAAAATACGCAGACCGCGGAAGCGATCGTCGCTGACGTCTTCAAACACCCCTTCCAACCCGCAATCGACCCGGCCACGAGTCTCTTCAACAGACATGATCAGCAGGTCGCCCACAATCGAAACATCGCCCTGCCCACCGGGACAGACAATCGATGCGATGTGCTCAGGAATGCCATTTTCCTTTAACTTGTAGGTATTAAAGCCGTGATAGTTACCGGCAACCATAATGTCGCCGCGAAACGCCATATCGGTGTTGGAAAAGCTCATCAATGGCCAGCGTTTTTTCTCCTCATCAACTGGCTCTACTGCGGCCATCACCTCTTCACTATTTTCCTGCCCACCCTCGCTTGACTCCTCGCTTGCGCCCTCAGAGTCACCGGTCGTTTCTTTCGCTACTTCTTCCTTTTTCGGTGCCAGCTCCGCAGGGTTATCCGGATTGACAAAGCCCGGTGGCTTGGGAATCAGTGCAATGTGCCTGATGTTAAGACTGGCCTGCCCTGCATCTGCAAGCCCCGGCTCCAATGCAGACCTGGGATCGCTCTGAAGGCCGATCAACAGCGCTCCCATACGTTTGATTTCCGCAGTCTGGTCGTTAACGATATCGGAGGTGAATTCGAACAGGACCGGGTCATAAGCGGCGCCGCTCTGGCCAAGCAAATCCTTTACCATTTTGACTGCGCCGTCGTGGTGGCGGATCATCAATTCCAGGAACAGGCGATCAAATTCCGGCCCCTTGGACTTTGCCAGCTGCCGCATCTGCTTCGGGGTCGCCATGCCCGCCATCATATGGCTCGTGTGCATGGCATGATGGTGTGACGGATCCGGCACCGTCTCTCCGCGCTCCGCTAGCCATGCCTGCATCAGGGCGATTTCATCACTCTGGGAACTGTCGATACGGCCGGCGAGATCTATGATCTCCTGGTTGTTGGTGCGCTTGGCAACGAGCGCCGCCATTTCCATCGCCTGGTGGTGGTGCGGGATCATATCCTGCATAAAGCGAGCGTCTGCACGCGTATGGGTGACCGAGGCAACCCGAACGGCTTCCTCCGCAGAGATTTCCCGGGGTTCCTGCCCCGGGGCTCCCGGATGCACGATCGGCGCATCCGCACCGGCAAGGCTCGCCAAACCAAACAAACAGACCCCAACTTGGGCCGAGATAAAAACAGCCAATTTATTTTTCTTGATAGAAGCCAAAACGTTTCCCCTATTTAGCTGATGATCGCCAAGCCGCGCATAGGCGAACATACCGCGAGTGAAACAACAAAAGTGAACAGAGAGGTACACCACCCCGGAAAGAGAAAGCGGCCGGGGCCAGTAATAAAGAAAGCGAATACTGGGATGCGTGAAAAAATCACTTAGACGAGGTTACGCTACAGGATCCTGCAGAGTCAAACCGCGCCAATTACACGTTATTACGTCTTTCTGGTAGAAATTCAGGAGGGGCATGCCGGGCATGTCGTGAGACATACCCGGTCAAGTGGATAACCGGCAGCCTCAGGCAGAGGCCGCCTTGATCATGGCATTCAGCAGGACGTCCGCACCCGCGCCGATATCACCCTGATCAGCGTTTTCCGCCTCATTGTGGCTGATGCCTTTTTCACAGGGCACAAAGATCATGGAGGTTGGCACACGGCGGGAAACATAAACAGAATCGTGGCCGGCGCCGCTGAACATACGCATATTCGAGTATTCCAGCCCGTCCACCGCCGACTGCACTGCCTCGATACACTGCTCACTGAACTGCACTGCCGGAGAGTTCCATTCGTCGCGAATCTCGGTGGCGATACCGAACTTTTCACCGACGGACGCGGCGATCGCGCGGAAGGCCGTATCCATTTCTTCCAGTCTGGCCTGCTGCGGATGGCGCAAGTCCACTGCCAGTACCAGTTTCTCCGGTACGGTATTACGTGAGCCCGGTTCCGCACGGATATCACCGAACGTCACCCGCGCCCGCGGGGCGTTCTGCTCAGCCAGCTGGTATAGCTGCGCGGTGATTTCCGTAAGCGCCATAAATGGATCCTTGCGATCCTCCATTGGCGTCGGGCCGGCGTGTACCGGCTGGCCGATCAGGGTCAGGTCATACCAGCGCATACCCTGTACGCCCTCCACCACGCCAATGGTGGTTTCGGTTTTCTCCAGTATCGGCCCCTGCTCGATATGCAGTTCAAATGCCGCCTTGATGTTCGCAGGCTCACACGGGACCTCGCCCAGAAAACCGGTATTTTCCAGTTCCTGCTTGATGGTCTTGCCGGCCTTGTCAGCGCGGCTCCAGCCGTAGTCCAGGGAGAATTCGCCACACCAGACCCCGGAGCCGATCATGGCAGGGGAAAAACGTGCGCCTTCCTCGTTAGTCCATACCACCACTTCGATCGGGTGATGAGTGGCAACCTCGTGATCATTGAGGCTTCGAATCACCTCAAGCCCCGCCAGCACACCGTATACCCCGTCGAACTTGCCACCGGTGGGCTGCGTATCCAGGTGACTGCCCGTGATCACTGCTGCAGCATTGGCCTCCGTGCCCTCGCGGCGGGCAAAAATATTACCCATCTGGTCCACGCGGATTGTACAGCCGGCTTCCTCACACCAGCGGATGAACAGCTCCCTGCCCAACTTGTCTTCCTCGGTCAACGCCTGGCGATTGCAACCGCCCTTGTCAGTGGCGCCGATGGCAGCCATTTCCATGAGGCTGGCCCAGAGTCGTTCCCGGTTGATTTTGATTAGCGACATGATCTGTTCGATGCCCTTTAAAGTTTTTGAGATTGAACGAATTAAACCGGATCACGGCGCAACGGTTGGCACATGCAGTGCACGCCACCGCCGCCGGAGGTAAACATGGACATATCCGGGGCGAACACCTCAAGGCCATGCGCCTTGGATTTTTCAATCAACTCGGTGCTTGCCGCCGGGATCAGCACGCGGTCATTGCCAAGCGCCACCACGTTCACCCCCAGCTCCAACACCGAGCGGTAAGAGATATCGATGATCTCGATATTGCGGGCCTTAAACCAGTCCAGCAGCTCGTCTTCCACGGCCTCGGTGCAAACTGCCGCGAGCTTCTCCGACAGCATCGCCACCTTCACATCCAGGTGGAGGAAATAAGGGTCGAACTGGTAGGACTTGAACTCCCAGCCCTCGGCTTCGACCCACTGACGCATCTGGTTCAGGCCCGCTTCACTGGTGCGCTCGCCGGTGTAACCACACAGGATAACGCCGGGCTCCAGCACCATAAAATCGCCGCCCTCGAGGGAGCCGGCGGTAACGATATCGTACAGGGGGATATCCATGCGCTGGTAGAACTTGACCACCTCGACCCACTCGCCGCGGCGCCAGGGGCTGTACATCTGCGTCACAATCGGCCCCCACGGCGTCATCACCGAGGAATCGCGCGCGTAGATCTGGTACGGCAGGTTTTCATCCGGTTCGAGAAAATGCGGCGTGGCGCCCTGGGAGCGATAGATATCCAGCATTTCGTTGTACTGCTGCCGCGCCACTTTCGGGTCGAACTCGCGGCCAAGGCGGATGGCACGGCGCGACATGGCGTTGCCGGTCTGCCACGAATAGTGGTCCATCGGGCCGATCAGTACATCCCTCAACACACCGTACTCGGAGTTCATGCCCCACGGGCTGAGTTCCGGTGTCTTGCCGTCGGTATTACGTCGCTGGTAGGTGAAATTCGCCATGGAAACTCCTCAAACAGGCCGCGCCAGGGCTTTCCGCCAGCGACCATCAATTTCAGGTAAAGGGTAATAGTACCGAGATTAATCACCTAAAAAATGCAACACAACCTACTAATTGTTAACATTATGGTTACATTTTCTTACCAAGGCGCCCTATGCTACTGACCCGGCGGCGACTGCCCCTGAATGCCATGCGCGCCTTTGAAGTGGCCGCGCGACACTGCAACCTGCGGCTCGCGGCGCAGGAACTGGGCGTATCCCACAGCGCGGTCAGCCGCCAGATCAAGCAGCTGGAGGCGCTACTGCAGCTCGACCTGTTTGATCGCAGCCACAATCGCCTGTCCCTGACCTCCAGCGGCCGCCAGCTTTACACCGGCGTCAGCGAAGGGCTGGACAGGATAGCAGAGTCCGTACTGTACCTGGATCCGGATTCCGTCGAGGGCAGTCTGGTGGTGGCATCGACCCCTTCGATCGGGGCCGGTTGGCTGGTTTCGGTGATCACCAGCTTCTGCCAGCGCTTCCCGGATATCGATATCCGCCTGACCAACATCGAGCCACGCCAGCAGGAGCTGCCTCGCGATGTCGACATCGCCATCTGCTACGGCAAGCCCGAGGCCGGAGGGCGCAAGATCGAGACCCTGTTCCGGGAACAGTACTTCCCGGCCTGCCATCGCGCACTGCTGAATGAAACCGGGCCTATCCGGCGGCCACAGGATCTGCTGCAACTCCCTTTGCTGCACGACCAGCACGGTCTCTGGCGCCGCTGGTTCTCGCTGTTTGATATAGATGCCGAGATTCCGCAGCGTATCTTTTTTGAAGACAGCTTTCAGGTACTCACCGCAATCCGCAGTGGCTTTGGTGTGGGCCTGGTAGAGCAGATCGACGTACAGGGGGAACTGGAGCGCGGCGAGCTGGTTCGCCTGTTTGATGAAACCGTCCACTCCGCCGAGCAACACTACCTGCTCACGGATGACGACAAGCGCGCGACCATGCGCGCAAAGCTGTTTGTGCAGTACCTCAAGGAAAACCTGCAAGCCTGCACAAAACTTCACCAGCAAAGTGCGCGCTGACCACGCCGCGCTGGTAGGAGCGCGGCGCGGCCATCAAAGCTTGCCGATGACGTTCAGGAAAACGCCCTGGTGGTCGTAGTCCAGCTGGGTCAGGTCGTCGGAGAAATCCGTAAAGTTGTAACCAACTCCCAGCTTCAGGTGATCACCCACATGCCGGTAGATGCCCAGCAGTGCGCCACTGCGCCTGTCTCCGGCATCCGGCAGGTCCAGCAGACGCCCTTCGATCAACAGGTCCCAGCGGTGGACCAGATGCCAGTCGGCCCGTAGCACATACAGGTTCGCGCGGCTGTCAAAGAACTCGGGATCCTCCCGTTCCATGCTCAACTGCCCGAGCCGATGCGCGTACTTGGCGCCGAGGGTCCAGCGCTCACTGATATCGTAGTTGGCATCCACGGCAAAAATATGGCTCTTCTGGATGAACTCCGCCGCCGTATTCTTCAGGGTCACCTGTCCGGGCGTTGGCAGATTGTAGAAGTAGGTGTATTTCACCAGTGCATTCAGGCGATCATTGTCCACCGGGCGATAGGCATAACCCAGCACGCCTTCGGTGAACTCACCGCCGTAAAACTGGCCTAGCGAGCTCTTGCTGTCTGAATAATTCAGCTTGGCAACCAGCCGCCAGTTCTCATCCACCTGGTAGCTTAGCGAGTTCTTCAATAACCAGGTCTCGCGCTCCTGGTTCGGCAAGGCCTCGTCGGTGGATTGCTCCATCACGTCGGTGCGATACTCCAGCGCCGATGACAGGCGCATGCTCTCGCCACTGCGTCCCACACTCAGACCCACGGCACGGCGCTCAGTCTCGGCACCAGTACGGGGATCTTCCAAAGTTCCTGCCTCAAATGTGGAGCCGTAGCTCCAGTGCTCGCCAGGAGACAGGTCCACCCCGAGCGCGTGGGTGAGCCCGGTAGCAACATCGCCGTGACTGTAGCGCTCCTCACCGTAAATGTTGAGACTGTCAGAATAACGACTGCGGAAACCGCTGCTCATATTGCCACGCCGGGCCTGGACCCCAGTGTCACTGCGCTCGTTATCCAGTGCATAGTTGAGGTACAGGTTGGTGCGATCACTGACGCGGAAGTCCGCACCCAGTTGCGCCCCGGTACCGGTGTCGCCTTCGGACAACTCACTATCCAGCGTGAGGCGGTCATTGACGCGGTAGGCACTGCCCACCCCATAGCGATTATTTTCTTCGCGGGTGCCGCTGGCATCCAGCGTCTGCTGAACGAAGCCAAACGCTCGCCAGTCCTCGCCGGAGTCGTAGCTCGCCCTCACCGCCATATCGGTGCGCTCGCCCTGGGTCTGGGTAGGCGCAACGACCGGAGACAAATCCTCGCGGGAATCCGTGCGTGTACCGGTGGTGACTTTCCAGCGCTCACTGACGCGGTAGCCGACGGAAAGGTCTACAGACTCGGTCTCGAGGCCCAACTCACGCTTGCTCGAATCTGCCTTCAGGTTGACATCGAGGCGGGTTCCAATCGGCACACTCACACTGGCCCCAGATTGTATGGTTTCCCCCTGCACCAACTGCCCCGGTGCCGAGAAACCGGCTTCGCGTTCCTGATGATAGAAGGTGCCGCTACCACGTGCCCCCTCGAAGAAATCCTGCAGCTGCACAGTGCCCTCGATGCGCGATGCATCAGCCCGTGCCCCTGGGTCTGCGAGCGGAGCCTGCTGCTCGAAACTGAAGCCGCCATCATAGGACGAGACACTTTGCAGGTTGCCGCCCTCGCTGCTCGCCGTTTCAATTTTCAGCCAGCTTCCGGCGCTCTTGCGCAGGGTCAGGTCGACACCGTGCAATTTGGACTCCAGTTCGCCCGCATCCTGGCGGGTACCACTGAGGCCGATTTTGACGTGGTCGCCGAACCAGTAATGTGCCCGGCCGCCCACCGCCAGCGCATCCATGTCCTCGAACCCCGGCGTGTACTCGTAGCGCGCCACCAGGAACTGCGGGTGACCGTTATAGGAACCGCTCTGCACCAGCAGGTTGTCGTTTGCAATCGCCGATAGCGGACGGTTGAGAATGACCCGCCCCTGGATGTAATCCACATCGTAATCGATGACCGGGGTCAGGTTACGGACGCCAAGGACCAGGCCTGAATCCTTGTCCCGGACTTCCACCCGCAGGCGCTCCGAACCTACCAGCAGGTCTTGCTGGCGGAGGAAATAAAGGGAACCACCGGTACCGCGAAACTCTTCCCGCCCGGCGATGGTGCCCGGCTCAGCGGCAAAGCCGTCGATTTCGAAACGCTTTTCACCAAAGTCGGTGACGGCATCCGTCTCGAAGTGACCACTGGCACCGTAGAGCGCGCGATCGATCTGGGCCAGCTCATTGTCCATATGGGAGGCCTTGAAATTGCCCCACAGTCCATAGTCGTCATAGCGGGACAACTTGGTATAGAACTTACCGGAAGTGGGTGCGTCTTCCACTACCGTGGAATCATCACCGAAAGTCGGGTAGTACAGGTCGGCATCGAGCCGGCGGAACAATGCGTCCGGGGACTTTTCCAGAAAGCTTGAGAACAGCTCGTCCACCGGACCTTCCTGGGTATCTGCACTGGCGGAAAGTCGCCAGCCATCCCCGAAAGAGCCACTGGTATAAAACGCAAGGCGCCCGTCGTAATGCACGGAATTGTCGTAGCTGCTCGCATCACCGGTGACCAGTGCGGCGGGACCATTGGTATCATCCGCAGAGATGGTGAGGTCGGCAATACCAACGCTGAACCAGTCATTCCGGCGGAAGCGCACGTCACGCAGGAACAGTTCACCGTTGCCCTCGGCATCAAGTACCGCGACTTCTACCGTATGCAGCCCCTTGTCGAGAATCTGCTCGCCGGCAAAAGCGCCGTTTTCCCCGACCGGGACCGGATTGCCACCGAGCCAGACGGTATGCCCGTCTGGCACCTGCTGCCCATTGACCAGCACCGAGCTGCCACCCAGCGGAATAGTCTGGCGTGCGAGACGGCTCTCGCCGTACCCCGCCAGCAATTTGTTCTCGGCCTCACTCTCTACCGGAGCGGAATCGAGCCGATCCACCAGCCACAGGCTTTGCGGGCTCGTCTCATCAAAGCGGTTTTCTTTGTCGTAGGCACGCAGCAGGAACTGCAGTTTCTTCATCGGCGCCTGGAACACCTGCAGGTCTGCATTCCATTCCCCCTCGCCGTTGGCGTCCAGCGGAATTATCGCCAGCGGCGTGCTTCGGGTGGACAGGCCATCCTCGAACAGTCGTATCTCAGATCGGTCAATAAATGCCGGGTAATTGCTGTAACTCTTGAAGCGGACCTTGCTCTCGTCAATGTCCGTTTCCAGGTCATCCGCGTAACGGATCGTTTCCGGCCATGCCGTTACGTTTAGCCGCGGCTGCGCATCCTGGTTATCGAAACGGAACTGGATGTTGGCCTCGTCCAGCGCGACATCGGTGCAGCGCTGCAGGTCGGCAGAATTGCGGTAAGGGTCGTACTCCGGGCTACCGTCAACGGTAATGCGCATCAGGTTCAGGGCAAAGGGATTGTTAACCTGCGCTTCCTGCTCGATGCGCTCGATCTCGATACGGTCCTGTTCCGCCAGGATCGCCAGCTCGTCGTAAAGTACCTGCACCTCGACGCGCGCTTCGCCGCTCCCTAGAAAACCATCCGCAACCACATTATCACTCTGTACATGGCCGCGCCCCTCAAACTCAACCTGCGAGTCCGTCAAGCCCAGGCCTTGCTGCACCAGCGCCATAGCGCGCTGTGCGCGTGAACGCGACAGACCCAGGTCATCCCCATAGACCATGGCTTCGCGTCTCTCCAGCCCCTTGTTGTCGGTGTAGCCCACAAAGCCAAGGCGTACGTTTGCCTTGCTCTCCACCTCAGCCATCACATTACGAATATGGGCCAACTGGCTCTGGGTGAGCTCTGGCGCACCGTTCACAAAGCGTATGCTGGGCAAGGGACCGGTTGGCGATTCATGCGCGATCGTAATGGTTTCAGCGGCTGCACTTTCCGGACAGGCCAGCACACCGTCACCGGCAGACTCCATCGGGTCGTCGTACCAAAATTCCACTTCCACGCGCTGGTTGAGGGAACGGCCCTTGCTGGTATCGTTGCCGGCAACCGGCTGACTGGTGCCTTTACCACTGCTGGTGACGGCCTCGCTCGGCAGGTTCAGGGCGTCGCGCACTGCCAGGGCCACGCGCCTGGCTTCCGCGGATGACTGCTGTAGTAACTGCTCAGAATTTTCAATCCCGGGTAACTCCGCACTGTGGCCAACAAAATGCATGACCAGGTTACTTTTGTCCGCCAGATTCGCACGCGCCTCGACAATCCTGCGTACAAATCCCTCCGGCAACTGTGTTTGCCCGGCCCCCCAGCGCAAGGGCGTTACCAAGTTCCGGAGGCGTGCCCGCTGTTCAGTCCCTGCGGTGTAGTGCAATCGGCACACAGTTTCCTGACGACAGATCTTTACCCGGTTCAGCTGCATTGCCTGGCTAGGCGACAGCGCTGCCTGCGTATTCTCAGCCTCCGGCTGCTCAAGAGCATCCGGTTCCTGCGCTTCCACAAACTGTGCCGGATCCTGAAGCCACTTTCGCGCCGGGGGCTTGAGGAGCATCGACTCGGTGTTGTTACCCGGTGCTTGCTCGCGCAGCTCGAATGCCACATCGCCGTCCGATTGCCCCAATTTCCACAAGTGCCACCAAGGTTTGGACTTTTCCTCACCCTGTGCATGGAGCATACCCGGTGCAGTGCCTGCAATCGCGATCGCCAGTGCGGCGGCGATCGGATGCAGTGCGCCGCCAAATTTTGAGTTAGAGGACATTACTCCCATCCTCCCTTTTCTGGCGGCGCGCCACGTCGCCAGAAAATTTCAGTTTCAATTTTCAGTTCGTAGCCTCCGCCCTCACGCAGCCAGGCTTCTGCTATCTGCGCCTTGATCGCCTGCAGCCGGGACTCGACCAACGATTCGGACTCGATCTCAGCCAGGTAGGAGAGACGCAATACCGAGGGCGCCTGCTCCAATTTTTCCTGCAGCAGTGACAGTCGCGACTGCCACTGCGGACGGAGCATGGCTGTACGTGGTTCGAATACCGCATCAGCCAGGTCCAGTCGCACGACACGGTGAAGGCCGGCACCGAAGTTGAACTCCATCATCTTGCCCCGGGTCGCCCGTTGTACCCGCGGGTTTTCCGTTGTAAGGCGGTAGCCGCTGGGCAGGCTACGGTCATCCAGCTTGAGTACAAAATTGGAGCCCCGCTCCTGGTTCGGTACTGCAGCGCAGGTAATATGGAATCGACCATGGGCATCGGTGGTAGCATTGAGGCCGGTTGCACTGACAACCCGCGCGCCCGCAACGCCCGTCTCGCCACTGTCCTGGTAGCCATTCATATTGCGATCGTCGAATACCTTACCGACCACGTCAGTGCAGTCGAAGCTCGGATCCGGTACCACCCGCACTGTGGCCGAGGCCTCACCGGATGCATACTGGCCAGACAGGGCATTGAAAACCCTTGCCCGGTTGACGTACTCGCCCTCACCGACCCCGGAGCCAACCACCAATAATAGTTTCGCGGTACGGGTCTGTTCCGCACCGACACTCAGGTTGTCCCAGGCTAGCTGAAGCCCCTCCACCTGTGGTTCGATCGCCTCACCATCCACACGCGCGGAACCGGCGACATACTTGAAGCCGGCGGGGAAAAAGTCGACCAGACGCAGGTCATTCAACGGAACAGGCAAAGTGTTATTGAACGTAATGGTGTAGGGCACCAGGCGGCTGCGCGTGACGTTCTGCATTGCCGTCGTCTTGGTAATCGACAGCGCACCTTCCAGCACCGGATCAACCGCAAT
This sequence comes from Biformimicrobium ophioploci, assembly GCF_030270605.1. Taxonomy (GTDB): domain Bacteria; phylum Pseudomonadota; class Gammaproteobacteria; order Pseudomonadales; family Cellvibrionaceae; genus Biformimicrobium; species Biformimicrobium ophioploci. Next base: position 38,589 of record NZ_BSYJ01000002.1, on the reverse strand, counting down.
GTGGTTATTGAACAGCTGGCTGTCGCGAGGGCGCTGCAGGTCAGAAAGGGTCAGGCGCAGGTAGTAGTCGGTGCCCGGATCACGTGCAGCGACGCCCAGGCCCGGTGGCCGCTCCGAGGCCTGGATTTCACAGTGCCCGGTCGTCGCAGGTACTGCATCGGCTGCCGAGCCAACGCAGGCAGCCACGTCAAAGCCGGCTGTGTCCACGCCGGACTGTGGCGGTATTACGGCCGAAGGCCCGGCAACGTAGCCAGCGCCGGGTAACTGCACCTGAATCAGGTAGTCAGCGTTTGCCGGGCAGGCGCCACCACTGAAGTTGATATCGAAGCGATAGTGTCCGCCCGGCAGGGTAACCTGATTCTGCTGTTTCGAATCATCGAAGCAGGTGTCGGGCAACTCCGCACCGGAACTCGCGCGGACCATTGTCAGAGTGGCGCCAGCTACCGGGGCGCGCAATACCGAATCGTACACCACGCCATTGGGCGCAATCGGCAGGTTCAGTGCCTGCAGGTTTCGGCCAGCCTCTACATAGATATCCGCGATGGTGTGCAGGCCGTTGGTAAAGTCCGAGTCAGCAAAGCCCAGGGCGGCGCTATTGACGCCGGCGCCGGGCGCCGAGAAGCGGATTTGATACGGTGGCTCGTTATCGAGAGGAAGGCCGCCGTACATATTCGGCACCAGGCCGTCGAACTGGTAATAGCCGTTTTCATCACTCTGTACCCTCTCCAGCAGAACATCACCGCGGTAGAGTGCTACGTTCCAGTTCGGCAGCACCTGTTCCTGCCCTTCATTCGCCAGGCTGAAGTTTGCATCGTGCCAGAGGTAACCGGCCAGGTTGGCAATGCCCGGGGTACCACCCAGGTCAATCGTCACCTGCGCGGTCGCACTCTGCTGGGGATCACCCCAGACGACCAATGCGGTGTTGGTCACCCGTGATCCTATCGCGAGGTTGTCAGCGAGGCGCGCCTGGAAGCGCAAGGTGGCCTCCTCACCTGGCATCAGGTTTCCGTAGCTTGCCCCGTAGTCGGCGCTGACCACCATTCCGTTTACCGCTACACCATTCTGCAGGCCGTTCAGGTAGGCCGAGGCGTCGACGTAGGTGAGCACACCATCGCCGGCTGTGGCGAGATCGTCGGTAATTACTGCACCGGACACCGGTACCGAACTGATGTTTTTCACGGTAACCAGATATTCAAGAACAGCTCCAGCCTCCGCGGCACCACCACCCACTACTGCAACCTGCTTGGTAATAGAAAGCTGCTGCGCATCGCCCACCACAATATCCGTGGGTTGCGCGCCATTGGCCGGGTCACCATCCGCATCGGTCAGGGTGTTAGACACTTCCTGACTCGATAGCCGCCCCTGGTTACTGATCACAGTGCCGCGAGCAGTGCCAGCATTGACCATAACATCGAAGGTCACAACCGCGCTTTCGCCGGCGGTGATCACGCCTTCCGCCGCACCCGGCAACGGCGGTGTGCGGTCACCAGACGAAACCGGCAGGCCGACATCGAGCTGCGTGCGGCCACCGGTATTGTCCGGTACGGCAACGTCGTTCAGATAGGTACTGCCGGCAACGTAGGTAGTATTGGCCGGCACCGGGTCCAGTAACTCGGCCAGGGTCGCATCCACCTCGCCGGTATTGGTGATAACGATGGTGTATCGCAGCGTATCACCGGGATCGAGAATGCTGGCCGTACCATTGTCCACTTCGATGGCAACGGTCTTGTGTGCCAGCAGCAACGGCAGCTGCCCAACTACATCCACCGTCGGGTCATCAGCTACATCCGTGGCCGGATCATCCGAGGGACGCTCGGTGAAGGCGCCACTACCCGCGCCGGTGCCATTGAGGAAACCCTGGTTGGAAATCAGCGTACCTTCATTGACATCGTTGATCGTGACATCAAATGTGACAGTGGCTTTTCCGGTGCCGGTAGCTGCCGGGTCCGCGGGCAGCACACCCGGGTCGGCGCCTGGCGACTGTACTGTCATTCCGGCGGTCAGAGGCGACAATCCGTTCACATCGGCTACACCTGCGCCATTGAGGAAGGTGGACGCTGCGATATAAGTGGTATTCGCGGGAACCTGGTCACGCAGGCTCGCTTCAAGTGCGTCTTCACTGCCGACATTCTCAATTGTGAGTGTGTAGCGCAGGACATCCCCCGGAACCAGGATCGCAGGGTCACCTGTCATGTCTTCCGAGGTTTTCTCGATCACGAATTGGGGGGCAGAGCTGATCAGAGTCTGCGTGGGATCTTCAACGCCAGCGACGAGCGGATCATCACTGTTTCCAAATATCACGGAACCCGCCGCCAGTTGCGCCTGGTTCAAAACCTCAGTGTCGCTGGTGATAACCTGAACCAGTGTCGCCTCGAACACAACAGTCAGTAAATCGCCAGCCTGCCCTGCCGGAGCAATTGACAATCCGTTGACCTCAAGCAAGCCGGTACCAAGGGCGCCGCCATTGCCAGTGACCGCTGCATTGGCGCCGTCCGGGGTTGAGACCAGGACGAGCGAGTCCGCTGCGAACATTGCAGTGGCATTCAGGCGATCCAGTTCGTCCAGCAGGCTAAAGCTGTTCAGCGGGATGTCGCTGACATTCTGGATTTCAATGGTGTAACGCAGTGTGTCACCGGGACTGGCAGTCGCGCCGGATTCGCCAGTCGTGACATTGAATACCGTCTTCCGGGTTTCCAGCTCCGCCGATTCCACAAAGAATTCATGGCTGTCTTCATGATCGACTACGGCCGGCGTGCCATCACTTAACTGGCGCTGGTAGCCGAAACGCTGGTCGGAAACTGCGGCAGCGCTATACCACTGGGTAGCGCCGGCAATGTTCATCAGCGTACTGCCATGAATATTGTCATCATCAAGCGCCACCTCATAGGCAAGGCTGAGCCGGTCACCGCTTCCCAGCGGCACATCGGCCAGTAGCGTCATGGTGAATTCACAGGTGGGCTCGCCCTCTGTCAGCGCGACAGAAAAATCTGCAGCCGCGAGTGCAATGGTGGAGCCATCGGCTTTCTGGATCTCTGCACTCTGTATTGCGGGCTGCATGTCGCACATACCACCCGGGGCTGGGTTTGGTAGCCAGTCGGTCAGTGTCGGGTTCCAGGCAGAGGTGGCTCCGCTATTCTCTACCAGCAAGGTAAAGTTGTCTGGCGTACCGACTCGCAGTGAAGCCGGGCCACTCTTCGTAACCACCAGCTCGGGATGTGCAATGGTCACGGGATTGGCATCGGCACCGGTCGTTGCATCGTCACCGAGACGCGCCACACCGGTATCGTAGTCGTACCAGGCGCGGTTGATAAACGGCTCTACACGGCTCTGGTTGTTTGCGGTATTCAATACCTCGACCGTCACAAGTACTTCAACCTGTCCGCCCGCCGGTACATTGATGCCGCCAGCCTGGGCCAGGATGAGATTGCTGGCGGAACCAAGGTTTTCCAGAGCGACGCCTGTCAGCGTCGCAGACACAAACTCCAGGTCGACTCCCGTCGCTGTGAGATCGTCCATGATGCGCACATCCTGCAGCGCAACATCCACAGGTGTTTCCGGGATAGTAATGGAATAGGTCAGCTGCTCACCGATCGCCACCGTATCCTGCGCGGTAACCTTGCTCAATACACCCGGTATCGGCGTGGTGAGGATGGAAGTGGCGGCTTCCGACGGACCATATTCCTCACGCCAATCTACGCTGCTGTTAGAAGGCACCAGGTCATCGTCAAAGGAATAGTAACGCAGCGCGCGAGCACTGTTAGTAAGCGTTAACCCCGCGCCGAGGTCGCCATCTCCGGTCACCTCGTAGACCACGCGCAGGGTATCCCCGGCAGGAATCGCGGCGCCGCCTGCACTGTCGAAATCCCACAGCGCTGTACCGGTGCTGTTGTCATAGGATGGCGTCACGCTAAAGCTACCACCCGCGTTCACCAGAGACGCGCTCACCGGTGTCACACCATTCTGCCGCAGGCCTGCGGGCAGGATATCTTCCAGCACGAGATCGTAAGCCGGGGCCGCACCAGTATTGGCAACGTCTACTGTATAGATCGCGGTTTCGCCGGCACGGATCACGGTGTCACCGTCGATCGAAGTCAGCGCTGACTTACTGACGGACAATAACGGCTGCAGGGCATTCACTGCCGCATTAGCAATCAGGGGCGCTGCCGGAACCCCTCCCACCGGATAATTCAGGGTGACCGTGTTGTTCAACGCCTGCGTCGTGGGCTGCTGGTTCAGCACGTCACCGTTCTGTACCCGCGCGCGGTAGACAATGGTCAGGAAATCGTTAGCCGAGTCACCATCGACAGGGTTGGTCAGCGTGGCCAGAGTCCAGGTCGCCGTGCGCCCGTCCGGGCTCACATCCGGTACTGGCGGTGCGCCCTGCGGCAGTCCAAAGAAATCTGCACGCACGACTTCGACAAATGCCATACCCACGGGCAGGGTATCCGCCAATACCAGATCAGTATGGGTACCCTCGACCAGTGCCAGGGTGACTTCATACTCGACCGTATCCCCCACACGTAAATTGCCATCACCATTCCAGCTATCGCTCAGATAGGCCTTGGTCAGGTCGATGTTGTAGTCCACATCCAGGCCGCTGGTCGCACCAGTGCAATAGGTATCGGGTGGTGTGACGGTGGGGCAGCCCGCACCGGTGCGCTCACGATTGCCAGTAAATGCGCCGTCGAGAGATGTCCAGTCGACCAGGGCGCTGTTGACAATATTCTCCGCAGTAACCGTATCAACATTCACCCGGTAACCCAGCACCAGCTCACTGCCTGCGGGGATTACCAGTGAAGCGTCCCCATTGTCCCGACCCCAGATAAGAGTCGTACCACTGACCGTGGGCACAGCGTTAAAACCGGGAACCGGATTAGCGTCAATGACGGCAGATGCACTGGCATCGACATAGCTCAGCTGCGCCGGTAGCAAATCAGCGACATTGACATCAAAAGCGGTAGAACTGCCGCCGTTGGGAATTGTCAGCGTGTACTCCAGCACATCTCCGCTGGCCGCGGGCTGACCCGGGTCAGTGATATTCGCGACCGTCTTGGTCATTGCCAGTTCCGGCTCGACGATAGTCAGATCTACAGGTGTACTGGTGAGCGGCTGTGCCGTACCCGTGTAATTGTAAGTTGCGAGATTCTGTACCGGACTGATTGCGGTGTTCACACTCTGGGTATTCGCTACGCGCGCAGTCAGGCTGATGACGGCCTGCTGACCCGCGGGAATATCCCCGATATCCCAGCTGAGGTCCTGACCACTTTGGACGGCACTCACCGCCAGCGGGGCGCCATTCAGCTCCACCGTAGCGCTCACAAACTGCAACGCCGGGTCCAGGGTATCGCCTACGGAAACGCTACCGAGCGCGGCATTGACCGGAGTACCTGGCACGGTGATGGTATAGGTCACGTCCTGCCCGATCGTGGCTTCGGAGACCGAAATGGTTTTTGTTGGTGCTTGCGCCTCGAAAGTATTGGTCATCCAGACGCTGGATGCGGCGACAGGATTGAGCGCCATATATTCGCGTGCATCCGCGCTATCAAGGGAGGGTCGAGACCAGTAAGCACCCAGCTCTGCTACATTGGACCAGACCTGGTTCGGCGCAATATCCGTATGAAAGCCAATGCGATACCCAAGAACCACGCAGCTCGCCGGATCCAATGGCGTGTTGAGGTCGACAGTGATGCTGCCATCGCGCGCGGCTGGTGCGGTGTAACTGTAATCTGCCGCCGCCAGCGGCGCACCGTCAATGGAAACGGTTAACCCGGTGATTGAGCTTTCATCCAGTTCCGCCGGCAAGTCGTCGAGCAGCCGTACACCATAGGCCGGTGCATCACCGCTGTTACATGCCTCAACGGAAAAGTCCATTGTGTTCGCGGTGATATCCACCACAAAAGCCGTAGCCGCCGACAACCCATCACCCACCAACGACCCACTTGCCGGCAGCACCATGCCAGATTTGGTCAATGCCGAGATCTGCGGCTGTAACACTTCGACACTGGCCGAGGCTGGCAGTGCAGGAGCCGGAGTTCCGTTCGCGTAGGCGTATTGGAGGCTGGCCTGGTTCCCCAGAGTCGTCGCCGTGGGTGTCGGCGCAGGCAATTCCGCTGCACCATGCTGTACCCGCGCGCGATAGATAATTTCAAAGCGGTCATCTGACGGGTCATTGTTGACGGCATTGGAGATATCGCCGAGCGTCCAGGTCAGCGTGCCGGTCTGGCCAGCCACCGGTACATTGCCGGCATTGATATCCCCGTGGGTAAATACCCCCGTGCTGGAATAAGGCGCGCCGCTCACCCCGTTTATGCTGACCACATCAACGAAAGCGAGCCCCGCATCCAGGACGTCTGTGACAACCACGCCCTGGATCAACCCCTCCGGCAGGGTGAGGGCCAACTGGTAAGTTACGAAATCTCCCGCTCGTGCGGTTGTATCTGCACTCGTCGCAATACCGCTGCCCCAGCTGTCACCGACAACCGCTTTGGTAAACGCGGTGACGTCGACCGATGCCAGGGTACTGGTGGCGGTGGTGAAATAGTTGTTCAGGGCCGCTGCGTCGGCAGTGCGATCGTTACCGGTGCGCTCTTCAAGTTGCGCGCCATCGAGTGACGTCCAGTCCACTTCAACACTATTGACGAGATCACCGCCGTCGGCACCATTTACCTGTACCTGATAAGTCAGCGTGAGCGTCTGTCTGACCGGGATATCCAGTCTTTCATCCCCATTAACACGCCCCCAGGACAGCACATTACCGTCGACACCCGGCGTAACCGGATTGGCACTCCCCCCGAGAGTGATCTCGGCGGAGCCGGGAACCATAACAAGGCCATCAGGCAGAGTATCGATAATGGAAACATCGAAAGCGGTCGAGGTTCCGCTGCTCGCCAGGTTGACGGTGTATTCGAGGATGTCGCCCCCGCGTGCGGCGATGCTTCCGCCCTGCGTCACATTGGTGACTGCCTTACTGGCAGTAAGCTGGGGCTCTACGATACTAAGCGCTGTGGTCGCATCCTGCGTCCCGCTGCCATCGCTCTGGCTGCCGCCCTGAACACGACTGTAGGTATAACTTGCCGTATTGCTGAATGCGGGTGAAGAATCCTGATTGTCGATCTGGTTAGCCAGGCGCACCTGGAGTGTAACCACAGCCTGCTGGCCCGTCGGAATATCGAGACCGATGGCAGTCTCCTCCAGTACCAGGTTATTGCCGCTGCCGGTGTTGCTCAGGTTGTATGTCGCAGCGCCGACACTGGCGCTGGCTGACAGGAATTCCAGGTTCGCGGGCAGCGCATCGAACACACGCACATCATAGAGGGGCGCGTCTACCGCCGTGGCCGGCACCGTAATCTGATAGCTGAATGTCTGGCCGATAGCCGCGCTGCCGAATCCAGGCCCCTGTTTACTCAGTGGCCCCGGAGCAACAACCGTGAAGACAGTGGGATCCTCATCTCCCAGGGCTTCGGGATCAGACACGCCGTTTACAAATGGATCATCACTGAGATAAAAGGCCGGCGCCGGAGAAACCGATGTGATACCGGTTGCAGTCAGCTCCGCCTGATTGGAAACCACAGCGCCATTGGCCAATGAGTTTCCCACAGTCGCCTGGAACTCGACGACCAGGTCATATCCCTGCGGCAGTGACAGCGCACCGCCATTACCCTGCACCAGTAACTGATTACCGGTAAGGGTACAAACAGGTACAACTGCCGGAGCAGCCGGCCCGTCGATGCGACACGTCGTGACACTGCTGTCTGTGAGTCCCGTCGGAACAGTATCGCGGATCACTATATCCGTGATGTTCTGGTCCACGTTGAATAGATGGATGTTATAGAGCAACACATCGCCCGGGGCGGCTCTGGTCGCCGGGTAGGCGCCAATGGTCTGGTTGGCAACGGTTTTTTCAAAATAGTAACCGGACAGCGCCGCCTCAACAGAGGCAACATCCTGATGATCATCCGTCCCGACGGTGCCGTCGGTAAATGTGCGAAGGAACTCCGCTCGGTTATTGTTTCCACTCGCGTCGTTATACCAAGCGGTCGCCGCGGCGCCGTTTTCCAGTACGTCGCCATTGGCGGGCTCATTGGGTTGTCCGGGCTGGTTCAGCTGACTGCTGTAATTGATCTGCAACGTTGCGTTCTGGGCCAGGCCCCCGGCGGCATCCAACAGCTCAAGGCGAAGCAATCCGGCACCGGCAGCCGGCGGACTGGTATAGGACAACGTATAGTGTGTGCCTTCCGACAGAGGCGTCCCGCCCATGCTTACAGTTATTGGCAGACTCGTGGGGTCGAGCTCCTGCATAGCCACCGGCAGCTGGTCTTCCACCACGACATTCCAGGCCGGGGTTCCACCAACATTTTGTACGCTGATGGAGTAGCCAGGCTGGTCGGTGAAATTCACCGCTGTAGCACTGGTGGTCTTGGTCAGCACCAGATCTGGACTGGAGATGCTCAGCAAATCCGCCACGCCATTTTCACCCGGGAGTGGGTCATAGAAAGTGCCGTTGATTTCCCGCGCAAATTCCCAGGTCGCAATATTTGTGAAAAACGTGCCGACGCTATTCACCGGTGAATCTTTCAATACCACCTGGATTGAGAAGTGTACCTGCGCCCCCGCCGGTAAGGTCGCGGGGTTGAGGATTTCAAAGGTCAGGGTTCCCGGGTTGACCGGACTGCCACTATTGCTGAATGAATAATCGCTACCCTGTGACATGGGCACGGTCGCGCCGCTATTGTCTTCATAGTAGGCGGTCACACTTTCCAGACGCAGGTCCACGCCCAGCGCTGCGAGTGAGAGATCATCCTGGATAGTGATGGACTGGATGTCATTGAGGGATCCCGCGGACTGCAGGACTGTGCCATTGACCGGATCGAACAGCACCGGTACATCCAGCATATAGATAAACGGCACTCCAACGGTGACCTGAGAAATCGGCGTGCCAGTAAGATCAGTTGCCCGCTTTTCAATTTTCTCTACCGGGATCACCAGATCCTGGCAGCCCTCGCGTACAGTACTGAAGTCAGAGCCGTTGACTGCCCACACGGATGCCTTTCCATCGACGTTTGCGCAGGCAAAATTGCCACCGAAACAGACATTGTCAAAAATGATGAGGGTCCCGTCCGGCACCCCTGCGAAATTCAGGGTGGACTCGAGCGGAACATCGCAGGTGAAATTACGGATGGTGCAGGATCGGTTGATCGAGAGCTGGTCTTGGGGCGCCATGGTGCGCCCGGTACCATCCGTTGTGGGCATGTAAGGCCCATCGATCAGACAGCCATCCGGCATACCCGCCAGATTCGGCGGCGCAGTCGGCACAGTCTCAAAGTCAGAAACCTTGAATGAGTCAGCAAGGGCGACCTGCGCCACCACCAGGGACAAAAGAACACCGAGCAATGGGCGCAGCACCAGGCCACGACCGGTGACAACATTGCGCACCAGTTTATTGATCAATTTCAGCCCCATTACACCTGCCATCATCACATCCAATCGGCCATTAGCCCTTGCTCGCCCGGCATGAATCGCGGGCACGCCACCAGAGGGATTTCTCCGGTTAGCGCACCTTATCGACAGATGGGGTATAAGGGCGTGAAATGCGTCATAACAAACGAAGGGGTAAGGCCAAATTTTTCCTTGTTTGCCAAACAGTTCTCACCGGAACCTCAGAAGCTCCATGAAGTTTGAGATTAGGCAAGGCCGGCCAGGAAGAACCCTGGCCGGCTGGAGTGTCGGTTACCCCGCCGGCAGGAAGTCGATCGGGTACAGGATGGTGATGGTCGGCACCCCGGCTTTTGGCCCGAAATTAAAGCGCTTGACCCGTGAGGCAATCATGCGGTCCAGAGTCGCGGAGTCCATATCACTGGTCTCGACCTTCGCGAGCGACACACTGCCATCCGGCTCGATCGTGATGCGTAGGACCATCTTGCCCTGTAGCGCAGGATTCTTGCGCAGCTCACGGTTGTAGATGCGATAGAGCGCAGCCTTATACCGATCGAACACGATCTGGATCTCCTCGTCCGTGCGGGAAGGACCTGCACCATTGCTGAGGGGACGATCCTCACCGGCAAAGTCACCCTCACTGCCGATCGAACTCTCGACCCTCGAGAATGCCACGCCATTCAGGGCAGAGCCGGTTCCGCCGACATTCCTGCTAAGGGAGGCAGTATCGATACCGCCACTACCGGCTTTTGCCGCCGCTGTAATCAGGGAACGCTGACTACGGTTCTCCCTCTTACCCGTGGTGCTAAGCTGCGTCTGCACGCCGAGGCGCTGATCCAGGTCATCCTCAATCAGGTCCTGGAAGTTGTCCTTGAATGCAAGCACACCCGCTCGCTCAGCCTTCCGACGAGCCTCTTTTTTCTCAGCCTTGGTGGGTGGCGGCTCTTTCTGGGCGACCTCTTTCTTGGGCTCCGGTTTCTTTTCATCCGGTTTTTGCTGGGCCTGCTTCGGTTCCGGCGGCGGCTTCGGCTTTGTCTTTTTCTCGATTACAAGCTTGGCGAGGCGCTCGGGTATCTCAATAACCTGATTCTCATCCGGCTCAGGCAAGGTCCATAGCGCCACGCCAGAGCCCAGCAGCAGTGCCAGCAGCAGTGAAGCCAGGACCGACTTACGGAAACGCTTTTCGTCCTCGCCCTGCTTGTGCCAGGGCATAACCGCATCACAATCGCGGGAAAGATCCAGCTCGCGGGTGACTTCAAACTCGAACTGCGCCTCTTCCTGTTCCTGCTGAAGTCGCTCCGCTTCGTAGTCGAGATCGGCCAGCGTCTCTTCGTAGCTCGCAATCTCCCTATCGAGCTTCTGCGCCTTCTCCTGCATCAGGCCGCGATCGGCGTTATGCGCTTTGAGCGTTCGCGCAATCCTGCGCAATACAACCTCGGATGCATCGTCACGATATTGATCTGCCCAGAATAGCTCGCCCGCGCCCACTTCCTCCAGGCGCGAGAGGCGCTCACTTATCTCTGCAAGCAGCCTGTGCTCTTCCGAGGCACGGTCAAATTCGGACAGGCGATCCTGAACTAACTGGCGCTCTCCTTCGAGCACACGGATCCTGCGAAGCGTCGTTGTCTGCGCATCGCTGACCGCCTGTTGCTGTTGAACCAAATTATTCACAAAACTTCCATCAACTCTGCGACGCTTTCTGAACTACCGCCAGCGATATACGTGTATAGCCGGCACTGGTACAGCTCGACATGACTTTTTTCAGCAAATGGAACGGCACAGTTCTGTCCGCAAGAATATTCACCTCAGGTGGCACTTCCTCAATCAGCCCTGCATCCCCCTCTTGCACAGCCCCCTCTGGGGCGTCAGCGGTTTCAGCAACAGCCACGCTGATTGCTTTACCCAGTTCAGCTTCCATGGCCTCCCTGATAACCTGAACCACACTTTCCTCACTACCCAGTAATTCCTCAATGGTGAGCACTGGCCTGGATTCAATCAGCACCTCATCATGGGTCACCATCAGAGTCACTGTTTCCCTGGGCTTTGACTCCACCACAGAGTCCGGCAGGGTGATCACCTTGGGCGGATCCAGCGCTTCATTGCTGGAAGTATTGGTCAGCAGGAAAAACACGAGAATCGTGAATACATCCATCAGGGAGGTAAGATTCATGCCGGGCGCCTTGCGTCTACGGCTTCGACCCATCCGCTTCATACGGCGACTTTCACGCTTCACGGCGCATCTCCTAGGGATATATCCGGGAACAGCACAACACGCTCAACAGAACCGGTTTCTTCCGGGTTGCTATCTTCGCTGCGCACTTCAGCTTCACGCACCGCATCCATGATGCCAACCAGGTATTCGTATGCGACATTGGCTTCCATCAGGATGATTGCGTCCGTCTTGTCCGGGTAACTACCCTTGACCTGCAACAGGAAGGTACGCAGTTTCTGCAGGTCATACCGCTCTTCTGTCGGTATAACCATTTGCTGCGCGCCTTCAGTTGCTACCTCTGTACCGCCGACAACCGCCTGATCCCCTTTCCCTTCCAGCTCCTCCGCTGTGACCAGGTTTGGAAACCGGGCAATGATCTTCTCTCCATCACCGATTTCAATCTGATCCTGCCGGACTACAACCTCAACAGTCACACTGGGATCATCCGGTGCCCCGCCTCCTGCACCGGAAGGCATATTCAGCTCGAGGATGGTCACACGGGAAAATACGGCTGAAACCAGCAGAAACGGGACCAAAACCACCATCAAGTTAAGGAAGGCGGTGATATCCAGCTCCGGCGCTTCTTTCTTGGCCGAATAACGCCTTCTTCTCATTATGCCGGTTCCGCTTGTATGCCCGGTTTTGGCGCTGCTTTACCGGGAGTCGGCACAGCAGATGTTTTTTCGTTTTTGGCCGCGGCACCGGTACGGCCCTCTTTCTCTTCGCCTTCCGAATCTACCCGACGACGCGAGGACAGAGAGATCATGCTCAGGGCCTTCACGGATACCATCTCCAGGCTGTCAACGATTTCACCGGTAAGGGAGTTCAGCAGTGCATGCACGATCAGCAGGGTAATACCCACCATCAGGCCGAAAGCAGTGGTGTTCATCGCCACCGAGATGCTCGCGGACAGCAGGTCCGCCTTCTCCGCTGGATTTGCATTTGCCACGGCGGTAAAGGCCTCGATCAAGCCCATGATGGTGCCAAGCAGACCCAACAGCGTGGCGATATTCGAGAAAAGCGCAACGTAAGAAGTGCGCTTTTCGAGCTGAGGGATGATTTCCATCATGCTTTCATCCATCGCGATTTCGATATCCTCACGACGGCGCACTGCGCCCTGGCGAGAAAGCCCCATGGCGATGAGCTTGGCAACGCCGGAATTACTATCTTTGATCAGATTACGCACGCGATCAAAGTCACCAGCCGCAAGGATCGGACGAACCTTATCCCACATCGCCCGGTTAGTGTGGCGTTCATAAACCAGGCGGGCATAACGCTCCGCTGCGACTGCCAAGCCCAACGCCAGCACAACCAGAATGGGATACATAAATGCACCGCCCGTCTGGAAAAACGCGATTACGCTATTAAAAAAATCCATTACACACCCTCTCGACACATAGTGCAGTAAGCAAAAAAATCAATCCGGCCGCAGTGCAATGCATGCCCGCTAGCCTCAATAAAATTAATTAACCAAAGAGTCACTCTTGATCAGTGCTCAATTTGTAAAACTCATACTCGCGCTGGAAGACATCTTTATCCAGCGGCTGCAGTGAATCATCCAACAAGGAAGATGCGAGATCCGTTTCCACACCAACCTCTGAGCTTTTCCAGGGCACGATATAAAGCGACTTTGGCGCTTCCTTGTTACCGATAATGGAGATTCCGGAAAGTGACTTGACTTCATCATCTACTTTCTTTGACGCCACATTCACATTTTCCTGAACCGTTCCGGCCTCGTCTTCCTCGGCCAGCACTGACGGAGTCGCGCCAGCTACCATTAAGGAGCACAGCAGTATTACGACCAAATTTTTCATTACATCCGCCGCTCCAGTTCGGCCAGCCATATCTTGATTTCGGGCGCGTCCGGTTTGAGATTCCGGTAATGTTGGAATTGTGCCAGCGCACAGGAAAGATCCTGGAGATACAGGTCACATAAAATGCCAAGGTTTCGAACAAGCACTGGATAATCCGGATTAACTTGAAGGCCGGACTGGTAGATTGTGCGCGCCTCCTCAAAACGCCCCTGACGCCGGTACAGTGCCCCCAGCTCATTACTCGCAGCTGCGTGGCCGGCCCGTACTGCAAGCGCCTTCACAAACGCTTCCTCGGCGCTCTTTTCATCGCCAACCCGGTAATAGGCGATGCCCAGGTTGACGTACGGCGCAGGCAGGCGCGATTCCCGCTGAACAAGCGGTTCCAGTATCCCGATCGCCTCTTCATACCGCTCTCCACGCAGGTATTCCAGCGAGCGCTCAAAATCCCGGCTCACTCCGCCCGACACCCGCACGGATGCGGGGTCGATTGCAGTCCGGCCGCCTGGCGGATTACCGGCACAGGCTCCCAGCACCAGAGACACCAGCACTACTGTAAGGCGTATTACTGGCAGTACGCGTAGGGAACTCTGGCTCATGATTGACCTCCCTCAAGGGCATCAGCTTCACCAGCTACCTCGTCAGATTTCTTGTTCGAAGCCGTTTCCAGGCTGGCATCAGTACTGGCATCAACAGAAGCAGTGGATACCTGCGGCAGAGGGATGATTGACGGCAACGGCTGCCCGTACTCTTCCGCACGCGCGTAGCGGGCAGGCATCAGAACAGCCAGTGCGCCGATACTGCGCTCCACCCAGTGGTTGTACATGCCCCGGCCAAGGAGCGAGATATTTTTCTCGTGAACAGAAATTGCACGCTCCTCGAACGGGAATATCTGCTCCTCCAGTGCCAGCTCATACTCCTCCAGCTCCAGTGGAGTCAGATTAGTGGGGCGTTCCGAGTCCTTAAGGGCGACACTGAATTCCAGATAGATCTCAGCCAGATAGAAAGTTGCTGCTGCAGTGACCTCAGCCACCTGATAATCAATCAGCCTGGTAAATGCATTGGTAGCGGTTTTCATCAGGCTGCGCTTGCGATTAATACTGCGGTCAACCGGTGAAACCAGCGGTACCGCCACAAAAGCTTCAAACGCGGGCTCCGCAAGTTGCAGCGCTGCATGCCCCCCTAGGTAACGGGTGCGCTCGGTACGATTTGCCTTACCGCCACGCTCAATCCGTACAAGCCGCTCGAGCGCTTGCGTATAACGCGTCTGATCGCCGCTCGCGGAATAGATGTCGGCAACCTTTTGCCTCACTTCTATTGCCGGCTCGAATGGCGCCGGGAAGAATTTCAGGTAGCGATTTAGCACGTTTATCGCCTGACCGGACTCCTCCGCTGCCACATAAAGATCCGACGCTTGCAGGAGCGCCTCCCGGCGCGTCGCATCGTCATCCGATTCACGTTCGATGCGCTCGAACTCCTGTGCGGCGAGGGAAAGCTGGCCACTCTCCGAATAGACGACGGCAAGTTTTTTGGTCACTTCACCTAGCAATTCGTGTTTGGGGAAGTTTGCACGGAAGGCAGTCAAGACCTCGGCCGCCCTGTCCCAGGCCGAAAGGTTAATTAGTGCCGTGGCGGCATCATACTCTGCCGTGGCGAGGATGCTGGCCGTGGGGGCCGCATTGCGGATCCGAAGAAAGTGCTGAGCGGCACGCGCATGGTCGCCCGTGTCGCGTGCCAGCACCCCCTGCTGGTAAATGGATGCGGCCAGGTTTTCAAACAAAGCCTGGTCCTGCCCTTTTTTTTCTTTGACCGACATAGCCAGAACCACACGATAGGCTTTCTCGGCTTCAATGTAGAGGGCTGTATCAAATGACGCATGCGCTATCACAACCCAGGCAGCGTGCTGAATTTCCGTATTGGCTTTCGGAAACTGCTCCAGTAACGCCCGGCCGTACTGGATGGCCGGGGCATATTCCTTCAGACCATACAGGTCCTCCACTGCGCCCAGCTGTACACGGGCTGCATTTTCATGCTCTGGATAGGTCGATGCAAAACGCAACGATGAGCGCACGATTTCCCGAAGAAAGGCTGCACGTTCGGTGGCGCCTGCACTCTTTAAGTTATTGGCAAGGTGCTCACGATAAGAAAAGACGGCAGCATAGCCCGCCTCACCAGCCTGTTCGTGTCTGGGATAGTCATAAGCCGTGCGCTCATACTCGACACCTGCAGAATTAAAATCCCGGTTCTCCAACATCAGGCCGGCGAGCTGAAAATTCACCTGCGGTGCACGTGCCATTTGCTTGAAGCTGGTCAGGTAACGACGGTACCAGTGAATCGCTTCCTGATAGTTCTCCGCACGTTTATCTTTTAGGCGTTTATTCTGGAAGGCCGCATGGTAGTGCGCGGCAAGATCAGTAAGATTGGACTGGAGGAACTCGTAGGCATGACCGTATTCATTAATATCGAACACACTCCAGTAGCTGGCATCCAATGCATAAGTATTGGCGAACTCTTTCTTTGACGCCAAAACCAGCTTGGGAAAGCCGCCCTTTTCATAGATTTCGATCACGCGGATGGAAAAATCCGGTGCAACCCTGTCCAGCGGCCTGCGGCTAACGAAGGCAGTGTAGGCTTCAGCCGCATCCTGGTAACGGCGTTTGTCCAGGTAGTACTCACCCAGATGACTGTATACCAGAGATTCGTAGGGGCGCTCGCCTTTCCTGTCAAAGTACTCCACGATGGATTCGGCACCACCGAGATAGGAGAAACTCAGGCTGACAACCCTGAAGGTGTCGCCAACATGCTTGCGCTCAACTTTGTTCGTCTGTTGATTGAAGTCATATCCACGGGCGCGCTTGTAATCCAGCATGGCAATGAAGTCATCCAGCGCCTCTTCGTACAACTCCTGCTTAAAGAACGCCCAGCCACGCTTGTACAGCGCGAGCTCAAAGAAGCTCGACGCCTGTCCCATTGCAGCAACACGACCGTAAGCCTCTTCCGCATCCAGATATTTCTTGCGGGTAAAATAATATTCCCCCAGACGAAAATATGACTCGTCAACGTGACGGGATCCGGGAAATTCCGCAACCAGGCGGTGCAGAATTCTCACCGCCTTGTCCATCTCACCTGTTTCCTCGTAGGCACGCGACAACTGGTACATAACCTGGTCATTGCGAGGATACAGGGGGTACTTTTTCAGTAGCTTTTGATAAAGGGAGATCGCCTCTGCGGCATTCGCGGCGAGTACTGCATCGGTATTCCCTTCCGGGAGTTCCGGCGTGGCCTCACTGGCTTGGACCTCTCTGGCAGCACTGGCCCGCCGCTCAAAGTCGCGGTCGGATTCTGCCCCCCTGTCGGCGAGTACAGGCCTGTCGGCAACATTTTCAGGTTTACTGGACAGCTGCCCCACCAAAGGCTGTGCCGCTGCAGGCTCAGGTGTCTCAGGTCTTCGGCTTGCTTGCGTTGCCGCCTCTACCTGATGAGCCTGCTTGATCTTCAAATCCGCTATGCGCCGAATCGCCTCTGGCGTCATTGCTGATTCTGGAGTTTCCTGCAAATATTTTTGGTAGCCCGCGAGTGCGTGTTCGAGACTCCCCTCAAGATTGGTCTCCTCGATCTTTATTTCAACTTTTTCGAGGCTACCAATCGTCTGATGCCCACCAGTTGCGCAACCACCTAATACGGCTACACATGCGAGCGCTAATGGCGCCGGGTTGAAGCGAGTCACTTATCACCCCCTTCAGGCAGGCCACCCGGGCTCAGCTCCGGTGGGTTATTCTTTGGCAATCCAGAATTATCTTTCCGGTATTGCTCTGCCCTACGCTCGCCATCTCGCTGCTCGAGAAGCTCATTGGCACGATCATAACTATCCGCCAGCGCGAACCTTGCCTTGACCTGGTAGCTCTCGATCACAGCCCGACGCCGCTCCAGCTCGGTGATGGCAACCGCTTCGAGCATGCTTCCCTGGCGCGCCATCAAAAATTCAAGCCGGTCCTGTGATTGCCGCAGCCTCGCGCGCAATCGCTCCACGGACTGGTCATGCCCTGCATAGCTCTGGGTCGCGGCCTGTCGGCGCTGCACAAACGCAGTACGGGCTTCCTGCAAGCGCTCGATTTCAGCATTCAGCTCCTGCAGGCGCTGGAAAGCATTGGTCAGCCTACTGTCATATTCTGTCTCCAGGCGCCAATCGATGACGCCTTCCAGACGGGCCACGCGCGCATTTGATACTTCATCATTACTACCAAACAGGATGTCGGCTAGATTGTTCAGGCGCTGGATATACTGAATTTCCTCGGCGTTTGCGAGATACTCCGGGCGCCGGGAAACCAGCATGAGATCAACACGCGCAGCGAAGCGATCCCGCTCTTCCATACGTAATTTGATTCTCGCATCGAGAACGCGAAATGCCTCGTCGATGCCCGGCAATATGGGCTCAAAGTATGCGCGGCGGCTGGCTATCAGGGACTGCAGGGCATCCAGGCTCTCGAGCCACTTGGTATTGCGCTCATGCAGGTCATTCAGGTCGTGATAGTTACGCAGGAATTCCTGGTAGTCATTTGAGGCCATCAACTGCAAAAGGTAATGCGTTTCTGGGGCACCGGGTAGCTCCCGCAAAGCGACAACCCAGTTTTCGATCTGCCTCGCCTCCTTGCGGCGCAGCGCCTCAAGAAGCTTGCCTTCACGCACACCTCTGATCGACGCAGTGAGCACATCAACTTCTTGCCCAAACTGCTCCAGTGCATGGCCATAATTGACCGCTGCCGTACTGAAAACCTCCAACTTCCCGTATGCGTAAGGAACTGCCAGTAACGCCTCCTGGGCGGAAGCGTCTGTTACTTTCCTTTCGCTCAGTAGCTGCCACGGCACCAGCGCCCGCTCGTAGTTGCCAGCTCTGGCCTCTACCCAGCCGGCACCGAGCAGCGCGCGATTGGAGAATGGTCCTTCAAGATTTACACGATTGAAATGAGTACGGGCAAGTTGCAGCTCTCCAGCCTCCAGCAGCCTTGAGGCAAGCAGCAGGTTTGCCTTGTCTGCCAGTGCCTGCCTGGCGGGATCTTGCACCGTCCGACGCCCAAGGGCAGCAAGCTCGGCGATGCCTGCCGCGGCCTCGCCGGACTTTAACAGTGCTATGCCCAAATTGTATTCGACAAAGCCCTCGAATCCCTGCTCACCCTTCATTGAACGCAGCAGGGCGATTGCTTCCGGCAGCCGGCCCAACTCCATATACACTCTCGCACGAAGGAACTGTTCAGCTGGACGGACTCTGTGAGGAACCCCGCCCTCGATCATCTGCAAGGCATGCAGGGCGTTTTGAGTCTGCCGTTTCTGGTAGTGAATGTTGGCCAGGCGATAAGCTGCTTCATTCTTCACCTGCTGGGGGACATCCCCATTTAGAACCGCCTCAACAGCCCTGCCCGCCTGCTGGTGCATGCGATAGGAAAGCTCCAGGTCTCCCACTGAAAATTGCGCTTGGTCGCGGTGAAAACTGAAAGGGTCGAGCAGCGGCTCATCGAGGCGCCTGTGTTGCGCCAGCTCAACGTCCAGCCCCACGATTGCGTCTAGATAGTTATCCTGATGGGCCTCGTACATTGCCGCGGCAAAGAACAGATCACGGGCGGACTTCTGGCCAGCCCCCTGCGGCTCTGCAGCACCTGAAGCGGAGCATATGGTCAGTGCAGCCGACAGAATCACGGCACGCGGGAATAATCTGGCTCCCATCTCCGACGCCTCACATAGCGCTGGAAGCTCTAACATGCGCAGCACGGATTTCGTGCAGGCTCGCCATGCCACCATGGTTACCTGACCTTGAAATTGATCGCGGACTGGTCTCCGGCGAGCTCAATCTCGACAAATGCCGGGCCTGTTTGCTTTTCGACTGTAAACCCGGCATTAACCCGCAGCTCTTTGCCCGCAGCGGACTCGCCGATAAGGCGCACGTGAAGCGGGTGATGACCGGGTTCAAGGTTGGCTAAATGGATTTTCTGGACTCCGCCTTTACGCAGGGATTCCAGCTCACGGAAGGTGTAAAGATGATGAGAAACAACCTTGCCGTCGAGACTCAGCTCCACAGCCTGAAGGTCGAACTCGCTGCCGGATGGCACAGAGACAAAAAACGCGGCCTGGGTACTGGACGGGAAGAGCAGTTTTTCCTCCAGCAAAGCAAGCTCCGACGTCAGCTCGATAACGTCCTGCTTCGCGCTCTGGATCTGCTCGTCCAGACCATAAATTTCTTCACGACTGACAGCCTGCCCGAAAGCGCACGATGCGATCAACATCAGGGATATAAAGCGCAAAGCTCGTTTCATCTTTTCTACCTCTGGGAGCACTCTGGGCTAAAGCAACCGCAGACACGGAAAAGCAACCGTGCCCAATACTGGAAACAGGAAGATGAATTGTACGCAAACGAGCCCTACGCGAGATGTGAGGCAAGTCATAACTCGGCGACGTGCGGGAGTCGATTACTTCTCGTTTCTGAAAAGACGTAAATGCGCCGCACCCCTATTGGGCAGGCAAGAGATACAAAAAAACCCCGCAGTGCGGGGCTTTCAGGATGTTGCCGGATTGCTTTGATCAACCCGGACTTTAATGTGGTGCTCAGGGCGGGACTTGAACCCGCACGCACAAAGTGCACTACCCCCTCAAGATAGCGTGTCTACCAATTCCACCACCTGAGCAAATTTTGGTTCCGCTTTACTGCGGCTGTTCGGCCTCGTCTGCCTCCGGCACTTCTGCTTCGATAGCGTCTTCCACTACCGGCACATCGCCTTCACCCTCAAACGCCGGCACTTCCGGCTGGGTCTGTTCGGCTGCCGGAATTTCCGGAATACCGAGGTCATCGCTGCCGCCTGCATTGTTCTTCGCAACGATGGCCAACGCGAAGCTGGTGACGAAGAATACAGTCGCCAGAATTGCAGTCAAGCGGGAAAAGAAGTTACCGCCGCCCTGGCTACCGAAAACGGTCTGGGAAGCGCCGGCACCAAATGATGCGCCCGCTTCAGCACCCTTGCCCTGCTGCAGCAGGATCAGGCCGATAATGCTGATCGCTGTCAGCACATGAAACACAAGAATAATTTTTTCCATTAGATCGGAAACCCGTTCTTGAGCGCTTAAACAGCAGCGCTGCAAATTTTCGCGAATTCTTCCGGCTTCAGAGAGGCTCCCCCCACCAAAGCACCATCGATGTCTGCCTGGGCAAACAGTTCGGCCGCATTGTCACCTTTGACACTGCCACCGTAAAGAACCTGTATTGACTGCCCTTCCGCGCCGAGCGCCTGCCTGATGAAGGCGTGCACTTCCTGCGCCTGCTCCGGCGTTGCAGTCTTGCCGGTGCCTATCGCCCAAACCGGCTCGTAGGCAATTACCGCATTGTCCCAGGGGGACTCCGCCTCTCCACTGACCGCTGCCAGCTGCTCCGCAATCACCTGCAGGGTGTTGCCGGATTCGCGCTGCTCGAGAGTCTCGCCAACGCAGAGGATCGGCACCAAGCCGGCTGCGCGGGCTGCGTGGTACTTTTCAGCCACCACCGTATTGCTCTCGCCATACAGGCTGCGACGCTCGGAATGCCCCACGATAACGTAACGAACACCCAGGTCACCCAACATGGCGGCACTGACCTCGCCGGTAAAGGCGCCCTGCGGCTCGGCATTGAGGTTCTGTGCGCCTGCTTCAAGCCCCTTCTCCGCGCAGGCCGCAGCAACGGTGGCGAGGTAGGGATATGGCGGACAGATCACCACGTTGCCCGCAGGGGCAAACTCCGCAAAGAAACCACGAATAAACGCACTTGAACCGTGCATCTTCCAGTTGGCTACAACCAGTTTCTGCCGCATCGCAGCTCTTATCCTTTTTCAGTGGTGGGCGTTACATCTTCTACCCGGTGGCCTGCGCCGCCGTGGCAATGCCCAGCCTCTTTAAAGCGGGCGCAAATGGTAGCGACATTGGTGCCAACATACAACCGCTAATCCATTGCTTTTAAACAAATTTTCCGGCGCGACCTAGGCCGCACCCACGGACTCCACCACGCCGGCGATGTCGGCGGCTAGCTGCCGCACCTCGTCGGCCCGGTCACCCTCGACCATCACCCGGATCAATGGCTCGGTACCGGATGGCCGCAAAAGCACCCTGCCGCGGCCGCCCAATTGGTTCTCTGCCGCAGCAACGGCCTCCGCCACCTTGGGGTGCTCGATCACGCCATCGCGCTTCTGCAAGCGCACATTGATCATGTGCTGTGGATACATGGTCATAAGCGCCTTGACCTGGTGCAAGTCCTGGCCAAAATCACCCAGCGCGCGCAACACCTGTAGCGCGGAGACGATGCCGTCGCCGGTGGTGGTGACATCGCCACACACAATATGACCGGATGACTCGCCACCCAGGTGCCAGTGGTTTTCACGCATCATTTCCAGCACGTAGCGATCGCCCACCTTGGCGCGCCCAAACGGGATTTCGCGCTCCTTGAGAGCAAGCTCGAAGCCATAATTGCTCATCAGGGTGCCCGCCACGCCATTGCAGCCATCACCGAACTGGTGCCGGTGCAGGGCGATGATAAACAGCAACTGGTCACCGTCCACCAGCTCGCCGTTGCGGTCCACGAACATGACGCGGTCACCGTCTCCGTCAAACGCAATGCCCAGGTCCGCCTGCTGCTCCTGCACCGCTTTTTGCAAAGCTGCGGGGCTGGTGGAGCCCACCTTTTCATTGATGTTATGACCATCCGGCTGGGTGCCGATGGTCACCACCTCTGCACCCAGCTCGCGAAACACGCTAGGAGCAATGTGGTAGGTGGCACCATTGGCGCAGTCCAGCACGATCTTGCGGCCGCGCAATTTGGTGCCCCAGGGCACGGTGCCCTTGCAGAATTCGATATAGCGGCCGGCAGCATCGTCGATGCGTACCGCCTTGCCGAGGCGATCGCCCATCTCCATGGGCTCATCCAGCGCGGCCTCGATCTCGAGCTCCAGCTCGTCGCCGAGCTTGCGACCGGAGCTGTTAAAAAACTTGATACCGTTATCCTGGTAGGGATTATGCGACGCACTAATGACGATACCGGCCTGGGCACGGAAGGCGCGGGTCAGATAGGCGACGCCCGGCGTCGGCATGGGGCCGAGCAGCGCCACGTCCACGCCGGCGTAGCTGAGACCGGCCTCCAGGGCTGCCTCGAACATATAGCCGGAGACACGGGTATCCTTACCGATCAGCACCCGGCCACCTTCATTGTGGCGCGCCATCACCTTGCCCACCGCATAGCCGAGCCGCAACATGAAGTCCGGCGTGATTGCACCATTGCCTACAGTGCCGCGGATGCCATCAGTTCCAAAATATTTCTTTGCCACGAAAAACCCCGTAAATCTCTGCTTATTCTCTCTCGTATCGTCTCGCGCCCTTTATTCAGGGCACCGGACCCGGCCCGGCTTGCACCATGGCCAGCAGGCTCAGCACGTCCCGCGTTTCCGCGACATCGTGCACCCGTAAAATCCTTGCGCCGCGCTCCGCCGCCAGCATCGCCAGCGCCAGGCTACCGGCAAGGCGCTGGTCCACATCGCGGCCCAGCAAGCGGCCGATCATCGACTTGCGCGACAGGCCGGCCAGGATTGGCTCGCCGCCCGGCGCAATCTCCGCGAGGCCGCGCAACAACGACAGGTTGTGCGCATCGGTTTTGCCGAACCCGAAACCCGGGTCCAGCAGAATATTCTCCGCCGCAATGCCCGCATTTATTGCAGCAGCCTTGCGCTGCGCCAGGAAATCCCCTACTTCCGCCACTACATTCGCGTAATGCGGGGCGGCCTGCATGCTGCCCGGTTCGCCCTGCATATGCATCAGGCACACCGGCAGGCCGGTTGCCGCTGCCGCAGTGAGCGCTCCCTCACGTTGCAGGGCGCGTACATCGTTGACCAGGCCCGCGCCGGCTTTGGCTGCCTCTGCAATCACCGCCGGCGTGCTGGTATCCACAGAAACGATGGCACTGGTGCCCGTCGCAATCGCCTGCACCAGCGGAATCACCCGGTCGAGCTCTTCCTGTTCAGAAACCGGCTTTGCACCCGGCCGGGTCGACTCACCGCCGATATCGATTATGGCGGCGCCCTCGGCCACCATCTGTTCGGCCCGGCTCAGCGCCAGCTCCAGGTCCAGCCTTCCAGCGCTGTAATAGCTGCCACCATCTGAAAAGGAATCCGGGGTTGCGTTCAGCACCCCCATAATGACCGGCTGTGATAAATCCAGCGCGCGCGCGCCGCACTGTAACTGCATTCCCGTGCTTCCGCTTGCCTTTAAGAAGCCCATAAAAAAACCGGGGCCCAAGCCCCGGTTATTCAGGCAATCAATCAGTGTCCGTTTGCCGGACCGCCTACCGAGTTGGATGACAGGTCGTCACCGCCCGGCTTGTTTTCCCCGGCCTGAGGCTCCTCATCACCGGTCTTGCCGGAACCGCCACCGAAGGAACCACCGTCATGCCAGTCGCGTGGCGGGCGTACCTTACGTCGCGCCATCAGGTCATCGACCTGCTCCGCGTCGATGGTTTCATACTCCATCAGGGCGTCTTTCATCGCCTCGAGGATATCCCGGTTTTCTTCCAGCAGGCCCTTGGCGCGCTCATAGCAGCCATCGATGATGCGGCGCACTTCCTCGTCGATTTCGTTGGAGGTCTTGCCGGAAATCGGGTTACCTGCACCCGGCTGACCACTCTCGTCCTCACCGTAGTGCAATGGGCCCAGCTTCTCGGACAGGCCCCATTTGGTCACCATGTTACGGGCCAGGTCTGTAGCGCGCTCGATATCGTTCTGCGCACCGGTGGTCACGCCATCAAAGCCCAGCGTCATTTCCTCGGCAATCCGGCCACCGAACAGGGAGCACAGCTGCGATTCGATGGCACGCTTGGACAGGCTGTACTTGTCCTCTTCCGGCAGGAACTGGGTGACACCCAGTGCGCGGCCGCGCGGAATGATGGTCACCTTGTGTACCGGGTCGTGCTCCGGCATCAGGCGGCCGATGATGGCATGGCCGGCCTCGTGGTATGCCGTGTTTTCCTTTTCCTTCTCGCTCATGACCATGGATTTGCGCTCGGCGCCCATCATGATCTTGTCGCGGGCTTTCTCGAACTCCTCCATGGTGACCACACGGCGGTTGGCCCGCGCGGAGATCAACGCCGCCTCATTCACCAGGTTGGCCAGGTCTGCACCGGAGAAGCCCGGGGTACCGCGCGCAATAGTCTGCGCGGAAACCTTGTCATCCAGCGGCACCTTGCGCATATGCACCTTGAGAATCTGCTCGCGGCCACGGATATCCGGCAGGCCCACAAACACCTGGCGGTCGAAACGGCCCGGGCGCAACAGCGCGCGATCGAGCACGTCCGGGCGGTTGGTCGCGGCAATGACGATCACACCCTCGTTGCCCTCGAAGCCGTCCATTTCCACCAGAAGCTGGTTCAGGGTCTGCTCACGCTCGTCGTGGCCACCCCCAACGCCGCCACCACGGTGGCGACCGACCGCGTCGATTTCATCGATAAAGATAATGCACGGCGCCTGTTTCTTGGCCTGGTCGAACATGTCGCGCACACGGGACGCGCCTACACCCACGAACATTTCGACAAAGTCGGAACCGGAAATCGAGAAGAACGGCACCTTGGCCTCACCGGCGATCGCTTTCGCCAGCAGGGTCTTACCGGTACCCGGCGGGCCTGCCATCAGCACACCACGGGGAATCTTGCCGCCCAGTCGCTGGAACTTGGAAGGGTCGCGCAGGAACTCCACCAGCTCCTGTACGTCTTCCTTGGCCTCATCCACACCGGCGACGTCTGCAAAGGTGGTTTTGATCTGATCTTCACCCAGCAGGCGCGCCTTGCTCTTGCCGAAGGCCATAGGGCCTGAGCGCCCACCGGCGCCCCCCTGCATCTGACGCATAAAGAACATGAATACGGCGATGATCAGCAGGATCGGGAAGCTGGCCACCAGCAGCTGCTGCCAGATACTCGGGCTCTCGGGCTCCTTGCCGATGAACTCGACACCGCCGTTCAGCAGGTCCTTGTACAGGCCGTCATCCAGGATCTGCGGCTGGATAGTCTTGAAACGGGTGCCGTCCATGCGCTCGCCGAGGATCGTGAGACCATCGATCTGTACGGTTTTCACCTGACCTGACTGCACATCCTCAATAAATGTCGAGTAGCTGAGGGACTGGTCCCGGGTCGGCGCCTTAAAGTTCTGGAACACCATTAACAGCACCGCGGCGATGATCAGCCAGAGCACCAGGTTTTTTGCCATATCGTTCAAAGGCACAGCCCTCTCTGTAGTGCGCACACGCGCACTTTCCGTAAATTAGATTATAGGTTGGACCGGATTGTGACCGACTGCCGACGCAGAGGTCAATTTCCTCGGTGCAGTGTCGCCAAAACCGTCGGAAGCGCGGCCTATCGACCCTTAAAGCCCTTGGCTACCACATAGACTTCACGAGAGCGCGGCCTGGATGCACCGGGCTTGCGCGTCACGACCGAATTAAAGGTAGTGCGGAGATCCCGGAACAGCTCGTCAAACCCCTCCCCCTGGAAGACCTTGGCGACGAAATTACCGCCCGGGCGCAGCACCTGGCGTGCCATGTCTACTGCCAGCTCGACCAAATACATCGAGGCCGGCTGGTCTACATCCCTTATACCACTCATATTGGGGGCCATATCGGAGATTACAAGGTCTGCGAGGTCGTCACCGAGCAACTCCAACAGGCGCGTAAGCACCGCCTCCTCGGTAAAGTCACCCTGTACGAACTCCACGCCCGCCAGCGGGTCCATCTCCAGGATGTCCGAGGCGATGACCCGGCCCTTGTGGCCCACCAGTTCTGCCGCGACCTGGGACCAGCCCCCGGGCGCCGCGCCCAGGTCCACCACGGTCATACCGGGGCGGATCAGCTTGTCCTTGTCGTTGAGTTCAACCAGCTTGTAAGAGGCGCGCGAGCGATAGCCCTCTTTCTGTGACTGCTTTACATACTGGTCGTTGAAATGTTCGCGCAGCCAGCGATGGCTGCTTTTAGATCGGCCCATAGGATACAATTACAGCATTCATTTATACCGGAGTATTGTATGCCCTTAACCGCTGACCGCAAAAAGGCTTTACGCGGAATCGGCCATAACCTCAAGCCAGTGGTGACTGTCGCCGGCAACGGCCTGACCGAAGGCGTGCTGGAAGAGCTCAACCGTGCGCTGGACGACCACGAACTGATCAAGGTGAAAATCGCGCTGACCGAGCGGGATGTACGCCAGCAAGTGATCGAGGAAATGTGCGCCCAGACCGGAGCCGAGCTGGTTCAGATCATTGGCAAGATTGCGCTGATCTTCCGCAAGGCCCAGGAACCCAACACCAAACTGTCCAACCTGCTGCGCTAAGCCGCGGCAGTACGCCCCGCAGACTGCGGGGCGATTACCTTCCCAGAACAACTTTTCCCTATCCGTGCCATGCCCGCCGGCGATACCCCGCCAGCGCCAGCAGCATCAACAGCAGATACCCGATAGGACCACCCCCACCGCCGCCAGAGCCAGAGCCAGAGCCAGAGCTACCGGATGATGTGCCGCTGTTACTGCTCGCTGCGGTTACGGTCACGGACTGCTGTACCTGCGCCACACCGCCGGAACCATCGCTGACCTGCAGCTGGACGGTATAGGTACCCGCACTGGCATAGGTGTGCTGTGGTGACTTGTCACTGCTGCTGCCATTGTCGCCAAAGTCCCAGGAGTAGGTGTAGCTGCCGTCGCCGCCGCTGGGCTGCGCATCAAAATCCACCGTGAGATCGCTCACGCTGGTGGATATCGATGCCTGCACTGCGGGCGCCGCCCCCTGCACCCGAACTTCTACGGTGCCACTGCTGCTGTCACCGGCCTGGCTCAGGACCTCGATCTCCAGACCGTGTTCCGGCAGGACCAGACCGGACTGTGGCTGCGTCGGGCTCGAGTAGTCGTCCTCATCGCGGAACAGGCTATTGCCGTTGGTGCTGCTATCGCCCCAGCTGGTTGAGTGGGAATAAAGACTGAACGGTGCATCCTTGACCTGCGCCTCTGACGGCTCAGTGCCGATCATGATCTGGTCAGCATCCACCACGCCCACAAAGCCGAAACCCGGGTGCGCATCGACATTGTTATCGCTGTAGTTTTCGTTGCCGAACCAGAGCAGCATACCGTGCTCGTAACCCTCGTCCTCAAGGCCGGAGTCGACACCGTTATGGCTACGCATCTGGACCCAGTAATTCTGGGCTTCGCCCTCTATCGCGCCAGTGCGAGTGAAGCCGTCGAGCGTGGCGGTGCCGGCGGTTTCGGCATCATCCGACCAAAGTACATTGTCGCCCTGAACAATTTCGATCTTATCTACAACGAAACCGTAGCCGCCAACGTAAGCGTCAGTAACGTATTCAATCGTTACATCTGGTATAGAATGATCGTTTTCAGGCCACATTCCAAATTCCAACAACACCCACCCCTCAGGCCCGGTCGACTCCGGTATATCAGCTGATCTACCGCTTATGTACTCATATACATTCCCGTAGTCTTCCCAATGCTCATCTCGTAATGGATTGAAATCTCTGGTGTACTTCCCATACAGCGCTACACCCGCCACCTTTATTTGGACATAATCCCAGTCCTCTTCTATATCCCAGTGTGCCCACATACGTAATTGCAACACTGGCTCGTCTGGAGCAACTGAAATACCCGGCGTGAATACCAGGCTATTGTTCATCAAATCGCCGGCGCCAGAGTAATACTGATACTCACCTTCCCAGGGAGAATATTGCTGTGCCGGCAAATCAATACGCAGCTGATTAACCGTGCCTACATCATGGTTTGATGCCTCTACCAGCTGGTAGGCACGACCAACATTCTTCACATCATCCAGGTACAGCGTGACCTGGTTGACCCAGTTGCCGCCATAGACGTTCTGCAGGAACTCGCGGGCCAGCGCACTGAAACCGGCAGGCTCGGAGCCAGCCAGGCTACCGGCCCAGCCGCCGCTCGCCATCAACGACCAGTAACCGACAGGCGCACCGATAGTGGAGAAGTCGGTATCGTATTCATCGTCCAGGCCCAGGTCGTGACCGAACTCGTGCACCACCACCCCGATCGCCGCATCGATTGGCTGAATGGTGTAACCGAAAACCTTTACCCCGCTGTCATCCACCGAGGCACCAGCGAGATCCGGGTCGCTCTGCCAGTTGACAAAAAAGCGATGCGACCAGATGGCGTCACCGCCCAGGGTGCCGCCGCCGGCTTCCTCCCCGATGCTGGAATGGAAAATATTGATGTGGTCGATAAAGCCGTCCGGCTCCTCGATATTGCCGTCGCCGTCCAGGTCGTAGGGATCTTCCAGGTCGTAGTCGGCCAGGTCGATATTGTTCGCTGCCACCGCCTTGCGCACAGCCTCGACCACCAGCGCTGGCACATCACTGTCATTCTCATCCTCACCAATATTGCGGCCGTAGTACCAGGCGTTTTGATCTGCCGTCACCCAGCCATAGGTCTGCCCCTCGAAACTGAAACTGCCGCCGGACTCCCTTTCAAAATACTGGTGTGCAGACTGTAATATTTGCCCGTTTGGGCCGGAGTAACCGGAGCCACTGAACTGCATCTGCTGGTAGTGGTTCACCGGGTAACTGCCGTAATACATATCTGTATCCAGCTGGGTCAGGCCGTTATCGTCATGGGGCAAGTCGGGAAAGTCGATCAATACGGACAACACCTTGACGGTCTTGCCCTCCTCCCCGACAGCATTGTTTTTTAATATCCGTTGCGCACCGCTTTTCACGGCCCTATTAGTTGGCAACGCCGGCTGCATCAGCAGGTTGGATGTACTGGCCCGACTCGCGTAGCGCTGGAATGCCTGGTCGCGCTGCTCCCGCGTCGCATGCACCGGAAGGTCTCCGCGCTTCTCCAACCAGTAGAGAATACGCTCGCGATTGATCACGCCCGGGTCTTTCGGGCTCGTCTTCAGTTCCAGCGGCTCGGCAATTGCCACACTGGTAAAAGCGGGTATCAGCAGCCCTGCGCAGACCGCGGCGATTGCTCTATTCATTTTTATTTTTCCCAAACAAAAAAACGCGCCTCTAGAGGCGCGCTTCCATTTTATGCAAGCTGCAGAAGCTTTCCTATTACATGCTGCAGGCTGTCCTTGGCGTCGCCGAACAGCATCCGCGCGTTCTCCTTGATGAACAGCGGATTGGCAACCCCGGCATAGCCGGACGCCATGGAACGTTTCAGCACAACGACTTTCTTCGCCCGCCAGACTTCCAGAACCGGCATACCGGCAATCGGCGAGTTCGGTTTCTCCACCGCATCCGGGTTCACCGTATCATTCGCGCCGATAACAAGCACCAGGTCCGTCTCCGGGAAATCATCATTGATTTCGTCCATTTCCATCACGATATCATATGGCACATCGGCTTCCGCCAGCAGTACATTCATATGCCCGGGCAGGCGACCCGCCACCGGGTGAATACCGAAGCGCACGGTCTTGCCCTGTTTACGCAGGGTTTCCGTGAGTTCGCTGACGGCTTGCTGCGCGTGCGCAACCGCCATACCGAAGCCCGGCACGATGATGATGTTTTTCGCCATGTCGAGATCGTCAGCCAGCTCCTCGAACGAAGTCGCTACAGCTTCCCCGCCCTCGCCGTCGTCATCGGCCACTGCGCCGCTATCGGTGCCGAAGCCACCGAGGATCACGCTGATGAAAGAGCGGTTCATGCCCTTACACATGATGTAACTGAGGATGGCACCGGAAGAACCCACCAGCGCGCCCGTGACAATCAACAGGTCGTTGCTCAACATGAAGCCGGTCGCGGCCGCGGCCCAACCCGAGTAGCTGTTGAGCATCGACACCACCACCGGCATATCCGCGCCGCCGATGGCCGCAACCAGGTGGATACCCACCAGCAGTGCAATACCGGTCATGATCAACAGGTAAAACGTGCTGGACGCACTGATGTCACCCGGCACGAACAATACGCCCAGGAATATTGTCAGCAGTATCGCAATCAGGTTGAGGCCATGCCGGAATGGCAGCATCAGCGGCCGCCCGGAAATCGAACCCTGCAGTTTGCCGAATGCGACCAGTGAACCGGTCAGGGTAATGGCACCGATGAAGATCCCGAGGTAGATCTCGGTATTGTGGATCGTATGCGCCGCGCCCTCCAGCTGCTCCGCGGGAGACAGGTAGCCGCCCCAGCCGATCAGCACGGCCGCAAGACCAACAAAGCTGTGCAGCAGCGCAACCAGCTGCGGCATCGCGGTCATTTCAACCCGCTTGGCGAACACGAAGCCAATCGCCGCACCCACGCCCATCGCAATGGCAATCAGCCCGTAGGCTTCCGCTTTGACGCTGAGGATCGTGGCCACAATTGCAATGGCCATACCCGTTATGCCGTAGGCATTGCCCCTGCGCGCCGTTTCGTGGCTACTGAGCCCGCTCAGGCTCAGGATGAAAAAGATGGCCGCCAACAGGTAGGCCATAGAAATTACACCGTTCATCATATTTCTCCCTGGCCTATCGACGGAACATTTTCAGCATGCGGTGAGTTACCAGGAACCCGCCGGCGATATTGATGGTCGCCACCAGTACCGCGATAAATGCCAGCACCGTCACCAGCGTGCTGCTGTCACCACCCAGCTGCAGAAGGGCACCCACAACCACAATACCGGAAATGGCATTGGTCACACTCATCAACGGGGTGTGCAGCGCGTGGGTCACATTCCAGATCACCTGCCAGCCAACAAAGACGGCCAGCACGAACACAGTGAAGTGCGCGATGAAATCTGCCGGCGCTACCTTACCAAGGCCCAGCAACGCTGCGCCTGCCACTGCCCAGTAGGTAATCAGGGCAAATGCGCTGGTCGGCTTCTTCTCTTTCTTTTCTACCGCGGCGACCTGAGTCTCTTCTCCGGCTGCAGGCTTGGCGGGCTGCGCACTCAGCTTGGGCGCCGGTGGTGGCCAGGTAATCTCACCCTGCTCGTCGCCGGCGAGTACCACGGTCGCACCGCGGATGACCTCATCCTCGAAATCAATGTTGACCTGGCCATCCTTTTCAGGACTCAGTTCACTCATCAAGTGATAAAGGTTGGTGGCGTACAGCGTCGAGGCCTGGGTGGCTGCACGGCTGGGAAGGTTGGTGTAACCGATAATGGTGACACCCTCTCGCACGACTTTTTCATCCTTTTCGGTGAAGTCGCAGTTGCCCCCGTTTTCCGCGGCCAGGTCCACCACTACAGAACCTTCCTTCATGGTCTCTACCATGTCCGCAAGCCACAGCTTGGGCGCGGGGCGGCCCGGAATCAGCGCCGTGGTGATCACGATGTCCACTTCCTCGGCCTGCTCGCGGAACAGCGCCATTTCAGCATCGATAAAGGCCTGCGACATTTCCTTGGCGTAGCCGCCGGTGCCGGAGCCCTCTTCCTCGATCTCCACCGTGAGGAACTCGGCCCCCATGGACTCTACCTGCTCTTTAACCTCGGCGCGGGTATCAAATGCGCGCACGATGGCACCCATGCCCTTGGCGGTACCGATTGCAGCGAGGCCTGCGACACCAGCGCCAATCACCAGCACCTTGGCCGGCGGCACCTTGCCCGCAGCCGTGATCTGGCCGGTGAAAAAACGACCAAAGGAGTGCGCTGCCTCGATGACCGCGCGGTAGCCGGCAATATTCGCCATGGAGCTGAGGGCGTCCATTTTTTGCGCGCGGGAGATCCGCGGTACGGACTCCATGGCCAGGGCGTTGATATTCTTCTCCGCCAGCGTCTTGAGCAGCGCTTCACTCTGGCCCGGCTTCATAAAGGAAATCAGGGTCGCGCGCGGTGGAATCAGCTCGATCTCTTCGGTGGAAGGCGCCTGAACCTTGAGTACGATATCGGCGCCGGTGAAGCAGCCCGCCGCATCTGCTGCGATCTGCGCTCCTGCCTGTTCGTAGTCGCTGTCGCGGAAGCTCGCGGCCTCCCCTGCTCCAGCCTGAATCCGGACTTCGAAGCCCAGTGACTTCAGTTTGTCGACACTCGCCGGCGTAGCCGCTACACGCGCTTCACCTGCCGCTGTCTCTGCGGGTATTGCAATAATCACCGCTATAACCTCCCCTGTTGTATATAAGCAAGCCGGTCACGAAATAAGCAGCCCCCGTTACATCCTTGAGAACCTTGTGGTCCGGCTTTCCGGATCATGGCAGCAATCCACGCCAGATTCAAAGCATGCTGGCGCCAAAATCTGCACAGAGTGGCGTTTTTTTCTGCATCCAATTTCACGCATTAATGCCGTCCGGATTTCAATCACTTTTTGTCGCGTAAACACCCATGCTGCGGCGCTCAAAATTTACCCAAAAGATTAAAAAAAGAACAACCTCAAACTGAACAACCTGACAGTCATTAATATTTTTCCAGTGGCGCCTGGGTCCGCTTGCGGATACAAATTTCAAACTTTAATATCCGCGGCCCTTTCGGATACTATGTCGATCGGCACCACAATATCTTGTGGTATAAATACAAGAAAAGCTTCAAGGAACACTACGCTCTCATGTCATCAAGCAAGACCGCCGCAGCTTCCAAAACCACGGAAAGTAAGCCAAAAGCCCGCATTGACGTGGCTTTCCAAGACGCATCCCTCGACATCTGGGATAAGAAATACCGTTTGCAGGACCGCAACGGCAAAGCGGTGGACGCGGACATGGACGCCACCTACCAGCGCGTCGCAGAAGCGCTGGCCGAAGTGGAAGCGCCTGAAAAGCGCGCACACTGGGAGAAAGAATTCGTCAAGGCGCTGCGCAATGGCGCCATCCCTGCCGGCCGCATTATTTCCAACGCCGGCGCAGGCGATTATAAACCCGCCACATCGACCATTAACTGCACAGTATCTGGTTCCGTCGATGATTCCATGGACGGCATCCTGGAGAAGGTTCATGAAGCTGGCCTGACCCTGAAAGCCGGCTGTGGTATCGGCTACGAGTTCTCCACCCTGCGCCCGCGCGGTGCCTACGTAAGCGGCGCCGGTGCCCGCACCAGCGGCCCGCTGTCGTTCATGGATATCTACGACAAGATGTGCTTCACCGTCTCCTCGGCTGGCGGTCGCCGCGGTGCGCAGATGGCCACGTTCGATGTGCACCACCCGGACGTGATGGAATTCATCCGCGCCAAGCGTGAGGACGGCCGTCTGCGCCAGTTCAACCTGTCCCTGCTGATCACCGATGACTTCATGCAGGCCGTGCAGGCGGGCGCCGACTGGACCCTGTCTTTCCCGATGACCGAAAAGGAAGTCGAGAGCGACGAAGTTGACCTGAAAGACGCCAAGCAGGTGGTCTGGCGCTACCTGCCAGACAGCAGCCGCTACTACACCAACAAGAAAGGTGAAGCTGCGTGCCGTATCTACAAGACCATCAAGGCACAGAAACTGTGGAATGCCATCATGGCCTCCACCTACGACTTTGCCGAGCCGGGCTTCATCCTGATCGACCAGGTCAACCAGGAAAACAACAACTGGTTCTGCGAGGATATTCGCGCGACCAACCCGTGTGGCGAGCAGCCCCTGCCGCCCTACGGCGCCTGCCTGCTGGGCTCCGTCAACCTGACCAAGTTCGTGCGTGACCCGTTCACCGAAGAGGCGACCTTTGACTGGGACAGCTTCCGCGAGACCGTCGGCATCTTCACCCGCATGCTGGACAATGTGGTGGAGATCAACGGCCTGCCGCTGGAAGAGCAACGCAACGAGATATTCCGCAAGCGCCGCCATGGCATGGGCTTCCTGGGTCTGGGCTCCACCCTGACCATGCTGCAGATGAAGTACGGTTCAGAGAACTCCCTCGCGTTCACCGAGCAGGTCAGCCGCGAGCTGGCAATGACCGGCTGGCGCACCGGCCTGGAATTGGCCGAAGAGAAGGGCCCAGCACCGATCATGGACGAGGAGTTCACGGTGACCGCGGACATGTTGCGTGTACGCCCGGAGATGGCGAAGGACGGCATCAAGGCCGGCGACAAGCTGCCGGGCAAGGTGCTGTTTGCTAAGTACAGCCGCTACATGCAGCGTGTGGCGAAAGAGGACAAGGCGCTGGCGGAAAAGTTGGCCGAGAAAGGCTGCCGCTTTACCCACCACAGCTCCATCGCGCCGACAGGTACTATTTCCCTGTCCCTGGCCAACAACGCCAGTAACGGTATCGAGCCGAGCTTTGCGCACCACTACAGCCGCAACGTGATCCGTGCCGGCAAGAAGAGTAAGGAGAAGGTCGACGTCTTTTCCTATGAGCTGCTTGCCTACCGTGCACTGGTAAGCAACAAGGCCATGCCATACAGCGAAGACCCGGACGCAGCACTGCCGGAGTACTTCATCACTGCAGATGACATCACGCCCAAGGAGCACGTTGATATCCAGGCGGCGGCGCAGACCTGGATCGACTCCTCGATCTCCAAGACTGCAAACGTGCCAACAGATTTCCCCTACGAGGAATTCAAGGATATCTACCTGTACGCCTACGAGAAGAAACTGAAGGGCTGCACCACCTTCCGCTTCAATCCGGAGGCCTTCCAGGGTGTGCTGGTCAAGGACAGTGACCTGGAAAAGACCACTTACGAGTTCACTCTGGACGACGGCACCACTGTGCGCCTGAAAGGCAATGAAGAGGTGGAATACGACGGCGAGATCCACACCGCTGCAAACCTCTTCGACGCACTGAAAGAAGGCTACTACGGCAAGCTGTAAGCGCTATACAGAATTTTGGGGAAAGGAATAATGGCAACTAAGATTGAAAAGAAAATCGTGGGCTTCAAGGTTCGCGACGAAGAGGCAGACAAGCCGTCGGAAGCGGCCGCACAGCCTGTAGCCACACAGCCTGCAGAGGGTACCGAGGCACCCGCGGCGATGGCTGAGGTCATCCATATGCACGAAAGCGTAGAACGTCCTGAGATGCTGCTCGGTTCTACCTACAAGATCAAGACACCGCTGTCCGAGCACGCGCTCTATGTCACCATCAATGACATCATCCTCAACGAGGGTACCGAGCACGAAGTGCGCCGTCCGTTTGAGATCTTCATCAACTCCAAGAACATGGACCAGTTCCAGTGGATCGTGGCCCTGACCCGGGTTATTTCCGCGGTATTCCGCAAGGGCGGTGACATTACCTTCCTGGTGGAAGAGCTGAAAGCAGTATTCGATCCGCAGGGCGGCTACTTCAAGTCCGGCGGCCGTTTCATGCCGTCCCTGGTCGCTGAAATCGGCGAAGCCATCGAGTCGCACATGCGCATGATTGGCCTGCTGGTAGACCCGGAGATGGAAGCCCACCAGAAGGAAATCCTGGACCAGAAGCGCAAGGAGTTTGAATCGCAGCAGGAGAAGAAGGCTTCCGCCAGCTCACATGCAGAATTCCCGCCGGGCGCGCAACTGTGCAAGAAGTGCAATACCACTGCGCTGATCCAGATGGATGGCTGCCTGACCTGCCTGAACTGCGGCGACAGCAAATGCGGTTAAGCATCTGAACGCTGGGCTTTACGAAGGCGACTCCCATGAGTCGCCTTTTTTATTGCCCGTCATTTTTTGGTAGTGGGCGGCCTACACTTGGGCTATGAAAGTTCACTACTATGTTGCCGCCAGTGTCGATGGCTTTATCGCGGACGCCGAGGGTGGGGTGGGCTGGCTGGACGAGTTGGCGATTCCGCTCTCGGAAACCGGCTTCCACGAATTTTTCGCCTCTGTAGATGGCGTCATCATGGGCCGCAAGACCTACGACCAGATTCGCGAATTCGGCCAATGGCCTTATGGAGACAGGCCAACCTGGGTCTGCGCGAGCGGGGAGGTTACCGGGCATGCGGGCTGCGCACTGCAACTGGAGCACACTCCCGAGGAGGCAGTGAGTGCCGCGAGGCGCTCTGGCATTGGCTATTTATGGGTGGTCGGTGGCGGAGTCCTCGCTTCTGCCTTACTGGAAAGAAACCTGCTTACGGATCTCAGCCTGTGCCAGATGCCGGTATTGCTCGGCTCCGGTATACCGCTCTTCGCGCCACTAGACAGAACAATACCCTTCGAGCTGAAAAGCGCCACAGTAATCGACGCAGGCGCCGCACTCACACACTATGAGATAAAGCCCGGCTAGCGGATCCAAACAAAAAACCGGGCCGCAAGGCCCGGTTTTCCATTCAACGTTGCAGCAAAGTCGCTACTTGTAGTTCGGCGTGTAAGGCGCCATTTTCGGCCCCATGTGGAAGTGCCAGCGCACGCCGACCTCAAACTGCCAGTTCTCGTTATCGACCTCGAACAGCGCTGGTACCAGGCTGTCACTGCCAGTGCGAATCACCATCTCATCAGATTCCCGCCAGCGCACTCCACCGAAAATAC
Organism: Biformimicrobium ophioploci; assembly: GCF_030270605.1. Lineage (GTDB taxonomy): Bacteria > Pseudomonadota > Gammaproteobacteria > Pseudomonadales > Cellvibrionaceae > Biformimicrobium > Biformimicrobium ophioploci. The sequence goes on along the minus strand of NZ_BSYJ01000002.1, from coordinate 1,825 downwards.
TCAGCTGGTCGCTACAGAAATAGTTGAGACCGAGCATTGCCTGCCACGCATAACCATCGTCGTCGTCATCGAGGATATCGATGCTCGATGGGCTATAGTCTGCATCCAGCCACGCCCAACCCAGACCTACACCGACATAGGGTGCCCACTGGTCGTCCCAGCCGTCAAAGTCGTAATAGGCGTTGACGAAGAAGTAATCTGTCGTGAATTCGCCACCACCATCGGCGACCAGATCCCCGACCGTCACGCCCAGATTCTCCTCGGCGTCGCTGATCAGGATGGCGGCATCCTCAGAATCGATTGCGATTCCCGCTATAGTGACACCACTATGCGAGTCCACATCGTTCTCTGTGTAGGCGTACTCCAGCTCAAACCTGGCCGAGTTCGCGCGCCAGCCCAACGCAAGATTTACACCCCAGCCACTATCGACATCGGTATCCCAGCGCAAATTCGTACCGGGCCCCAGGACCACGCCGGCCGGCACTTCAGTGCCCGGGCCGGTGACGAACTCATCCGTCAGCCAGCCAACACTGCCAGTGTCATCCATATCGTTGTAAGCAGCAGAACCACTTACATAGAGGCTACTATCGGCCAATACCTGCGACGATGCGAACGCACCCAATGCAAGGCCCAAAAAAACTGTCCGTTTCATCATTGGTATACACCTATCCCTAGAACATACGTCTAAATAATAGGTGAGCAATCGAAACAGGTATTTAAAGCGCATCCTACAAAGGCAAAAAAGCGCTGAAATGGCATCAATTTTGAGGAATCACCGCGTTTCGCAAATCGCGTTGTAAATTAGCCGGTGCACGCAGTGGTGTCCCCCCGCTACAGCGCAGTACCTCAGGGAATACCGAAGCGCTCCGCGAGCCTGTCGACCCTGTCTTTGTCGGCCTTGCGCTTGCTGCACTTCACCTTGAAGTCCTGATAGACAACAAAGTCGATATCATTGGTGACCAGTGCTCGCCGCTCGGCACAGTAATCTCCCCTCCGGATAAACGTGCCCTGCGCAGTCATCTCTTCGATATCCCCACTGTCTGCAGGCAAACTTCGTGTGGATTGTGCACGCTGGATCCGTTCCCTCAGGCGAGGATCAAATACAGTGCCGTTGATTTTGGCATCGGAAGCGCCCGCGTCACTCGCATCTTCTTTAGAAATCGAGGGCTTTGGCGCTAGCGCAGCTCCGGGCGCGGGTATCGCCGTATGGATCTGGCGACTAGCAGCAGCTTCGGGCGCCGGGCTCTGTACTTCTGGCTCCCTCCAGGCAGAAGAAAGTACCGGGCTGATGTCAGGGGCAAGTTTGGAGTCAATTTCCGGATCAGCATTAGTAGGTGATTTCGGATCGAGGTTCGGTTCTGTCACTGACGCGAAACGCAAAGTGACATTCAGGCGGGCACTGTCAGGGCCAGGCATCGATGGGTAATCACCTAACTGCAGGTCTTTCATCAGGTAAAAGACCGCCAGGTGCAGCACGAGAGCAGCGCTGATCGGCCAGAAGAATCTCTGTGCAATTCCGACTCGCTCCATCCCTGCGCACATTCCATTGTTCAGTTGCGTACTGAGGGTAGACCCGAGCTGCGGAGAAAGGTTCGTAAGGGGGCTGAACTACTGATGACCTACTCTGAGCTGCCGCTACGCGGCATCCGCCAGCTGAGGAACCTGACTAACCAGCGTAGCTGGTTTGGGCGCCGGAGCTTACGACGGCGGGGCGCAGCCCCGAGCGAAGCGAGCCACCATGACCCTGGCTGCGTAGCAGCCGTCATCGGAAGGTTTATATGAAAAAAGCCCAGCCGCGTTAGCGACTGGGCTTTTGGAATATAAA
>NZ_BSYJ01000001.1 GCF_030270605.1 Biformimicrobium ophioploci | reverse complement strand
TGTGAAGCTCAAAAAAGGTCAATAAAGCAGCACCGCTGATTATGCCTCCCACAATAGGCAGTAATAAACTAACCAAAACTCTTGATAGTGGGCTGATGTTTAGCACCTTCCCTACATAAACGTAGGAAGCGTATAGACCGGCGAAAAGTCCCATAAGCCCAAGACCAATAAGACTGAAGGCCGCCCCAACGATAAATTGTATTAAAAATAAACTGCTGCCAAATGCAACAGATCTACTTACTAGAGACTCCCTAACCCCAAATTTGCTCAACACCGGATAAGAAATTAACCAGTATCCGCTAAAAAGCAAAACCAGCATTACAGCTGTTTCAAAAAAATTAAACATCAGTACGTGAATTCACATAACGCCTGGCTCAGCGCGACATAGCGGCGACGAGCTTTTGCGTAAAAATGTGAGCGCAGCGAACATCACAAAAGCGAAGCAAAGCTTATGGAGTCGGCTGCAGCCATTTGTTATGCGTTGCCATCTTCACAGTTTGGCAGCTCCTCAAAATCAACAGGCTCACGGGCCTCCTGACCAAGAACCTCTAAAAGCTCCATATTGCACTTAGGCTCCTCAAAATTCAGGGTGAGCTCGTACTTCTTGTCTTTTTCTGGCACGAACCGAATAACACCACTGCAGTTTTTTGGCGGAAAGAGTGGCGACCAGGTTGGCCCAATTGAAAAACTATGAATTATAAAAGGCTCTCCGGATTGAATTTCCTGCGTAGAGCTACCCCTAAATTTCTCCGCGATCATGAAATTTTCTCCGCATTTTAGATTGCGAGGAAGGTAAAAATTTGCGACCGAAGAACCAAATGGAATCTTAGTTCCCTCTTTGAATGTAATCTCCGCTGTATCTGCGCCGGACTCCGGAACCCGATAGGTTGCACTACACCCCACACTAAAAATGGCCAATAAAACTACGAAAATTTTCATGATGCTTACTCCAATATCAAAACGCATAACGCCTGGATAAGGGGCGCCGCACCGGCGCGCCACTTTTGTGTTAATTTGCGAGCCTGCGAGCAACACAAAAGTGAAGCAAAGGTTTAGGCGTCGCCCTTCATTCATTTGTTATGCTCTGGATGCAAAACTCGGTAATTTCTCTCAAAAGCGGGCGTCATTACCTCCACGTACCAATTCCCGTCAATTCCTGGAAATGCTGTACTTAGTGCACTAATGAGATCTTCAAAACCAGGTTGCTCTTCATGCGCGAGATAGACTGTGCCGTTTGACAGTTCAAATTCTAAGCAAATCAAATCTGTTGTTAGAAGATCATCTTTATATGTGACGATCTTACTGCATTCATCCCACTGAAACTTTCCGATAGTGGAATTATCTTGGAGGAACCGAATTCCAACCTCATCAGCAGCAATGATACACGGAGCGTTTTTTCTCTTATTTAGAAAATTCTTTATCTTTTTGAAAATGTTCATTTTCCTAAAAGAGCATAACGCCTGGATAAGGGGCGCCGCACCGACGCGCCACTTTTGTGTTAATTTGCGAGCCTAGCGAGCAACACAAAAGTGAAGCAAAGGTTTAGGCGTCGCTCTTCATTCATTTGTTATGCGTTGCAGCCAGAATTACACACTGCTCACGGAAACTGGACCAATGAAACAATCAATGCCTTCTTGCTCTACTGCGTCTAGAGCCTCATTTAAGGCATCTTGTTCTGTGAGGAACTGCTCATCCCAGACGGTAGAATTGCCCTGCTCATCTACCAGCTCCAAGATCCATTGTCCCTCACCATCACCGTAAATTTCAGCTTTTACGGTCTTTCCATCTTTGACAATGGACTTTGATAGAGCTGACACATTTAATTCAAATTCAGAATCCATAAAACAACCTTCAAAATTGGTGACGCATAACAGCTTATTCAGTGTCACGGTGACGCGATCATGTGCGTCGGCGCGACGTGATTAACCCGATCGGAACGACGCAATCAAAGACGTCGGTGTGATCGAAAAGTCCGACGCTGATTTTACGCTTTTCCGGATTTTTAATTGATTACAACAACTTACACGCAAGGCGTGGGTTGCTGGCACGTAAAAACACGTCAAATACTACCCTATCCCATGGCCAATGGGGGGCCTGAAAACACAGATTGGGTGAAATTCGAGCAGGAAAAAACAAGGGAAGCTGCGGGGCTCGAAAGGAAGGCTAATATTGCGCCATCGGCCAGGCTCGACCGATGACGCCGGGGGATCAGGAATCTACGTGATGACCATTGATGGTAACGTGCACCGGGCCACCCTTGAGGATTTCTTCCTTTAGCTGGTAATACTCCACATCGGATAGCAGGCCCTGTTCCTTGGCCCGCTCCAGATCGATCAATTCCTGGCCTATGGTGGTATTGCGCACCTGCTCCATCTTCACTTCGTTTCCGGCCACACAGCCGGACAGTGCGGCAACCGCAGTCATCGCGATGGCAAGGCGGGCAAGGGATGATTCTTTCATGGTATCTCCATTAACGCATTCTTGTATAAGCCACGAGTGTACTCCGGCCTGGCATCTGCCATAACAACCCATTGGCCCTGTATTGACGCTTTTCGGTGCCTGTTCGGATGCATCCAGACCAAATCCAGCGTACAAAAAAAGCCCGGCATTGCCGGGCTTCCTGAAGGGAACAGTCTGGACTTAACTCAGGGCTTAACCCTGGGCTTCCAGCTCCTCGGCCTTGGCCATGTCCTTCTTCATTTTTTCTTCGTTTTCGGAATTCACCCAGACCTTCTTCACGCTGAGCATGTACTCCGCTGCGGCACGACGTACTTCCTCGGAGAGGTAGTTCTGTGGCGGCATTTCCGGGTAGTCTTCGCGCTTCTTGGTCGGGTTGGTGATGTACTCGACAATGCCTCCCGGGTTGTCCATGTACAGCGCCTGGATGATCTGGGTTGGTGGGCCAATCATGCGCACATTGTAGGCGTGGCAGCCGGCGCAGACGCCGTAGTAGGCAGCCTTGCCCATGTCCGCGGCAGCGATCTCGCGCTTAGGCGCAGGCTCGTCCAGCAGGAAAGTTTTCACTTCCGCGGTGTCGGTGAAGCCACAGGTACCGTAGTCATCGAGGCCCACGGTGGGGTACTGACCGCGGTCGAGGATACAGCTGTTGCTGCTCTTGCCAATGTTCAGGATATCCACCGGGCCATTCATCAGGGACAGCGCCTTGAGGGCCTTGATTTCCGGGATCGGGTCGGTGCCGTTGTCGAACATGAAGTTGTTCAGGATGGCCACTTCATCGGAGTGCGGCTCGGATTCCGGGTCCAGGCTCAGGTTCGGCGCATTGTGGTGATCGGTGATCAGGATACCGATGTTCTTGTTGCCGCTGATGATGTTGCCTTCGATGGTGGTCTTGTCGCCCGCCATGTTGAGGATACCAGTACCGGCCGGTACACCTGCAACGATGGAACCTTCAGCACCGAAGTTGGCGGTGTTGTTGTTCACAATGAAGTTGTTGCGCACGATGGTGTTGACGGTGTCCTTGATCGGCAGGCCCGGGGTGATGAACACCAGCACGCCGCCGGTGTTGTCGTGCACGTAGTTGTTCTCAACGATGGAGTCGCGGGTGTTCTCGATCTCGATACCGGCCACGCTGTCGAACACTTCGTTGTGGGACACGTGGATGTTGTCACACATACCCACATAGATAGCCGCATCCTCGATGCCGCTGAGGATGTTGTGGGAGATCAGGCCGTTCTTGCCGAGCTGCGGGAAGATGCCGTACACACCGGTGTCGATCACATGGTTGTTGCGGATCAGGAAGTTGTTGCCCGCCTGTCCCATGACCGCATTGCCCTTGTAGTGCTGGATGCGGAAGTTCTCGACGGTGATGTTGTTACCGGAATACAGGATCGCGTCGTTCAGCTTCTTGAGACCTTCCATCACCGGCCACTGGCCATCCACGATCACGCCGCTCAGCTGGATATCGTCCTTGTCGATATACACCGTCTCGGAGTAGGTACCGGGGTAGACCTTGATCACATCACCGGCTGCGGCTTCGGACACGACCTTCTGGATGGAGTCGCCGTCCTTCACTTCCCAGACCTGGCCGCTGCCGCTGGCCCCCACGGAGCTGTCAAAGCGCGCGTTGCTGGACAGCGCCTCGGTGGAAGACTCGCTGCTGAAGCGCTCGGCGTCATTGACGATAACGTGGCTGTTGTCCTGCCCCACCTTGTTGCCGATATAGGCGCCTGCTGCCAGCAGGCCCACGGCCGCTACGGCAGTAAAGAGTTTGTTGGCCATTTTGTGTCCCTGTTATTTTTGGTCTCGGTAATTTTTAACTGAATTATTTTGTATTGTTTTTGGGTTTTTGTACAAATCTTAAAGATGCAGTCAGTTACGTGCCTGCTTTTGTCCCGCCTCGCGCGTTTTCTGCAGCGGCTCCGGTAACACGCCAACTGGCGCGAGACCCGACGGCACTCGCTCCGGAATACGCGGCGTGAAAAGCTCGTCAGTCAGGGTGCCCATGAAGTCCACCAGCCGATCGATTTCCTCGTCGGTCAGGTTCGGCTCCCAGATATGCCAGTGCAGGATCATGCGCTTCTTCTCTTCCTCCGGCAGCGCATGGCCACGCCCCAGGGTATAGAACTCGGTGGCATCGCGCAGGTTGTCGAAGGTGCCCGAATGCATATAGGGCGCGGTCTTGACGATGTTGCGCAGCGACGGCACCTTGAAGCCGCCATGCCAGGTCGGGTTGTCGAAGATGGCACCGGCACCCGGGTCGAACTTGCGCCCTTCCGGCTCGTTCACACCGATCACCGCCACCTGCTGGTTGGTGAACAGCGGCGGCGTGTGGCACTCGGCGCAGCGCGCCACGAAGGAGCGGAAGATATTCAGGCCTTCCTTTTCATTGGCGTTCAGGGCGTCCTGGTAACCGTGTGCGTACTGGTCATAGCGGCTGTTCAGCGACACCAGCGACGACTCAAACGCAGCGATCGCGGTATAGATCTGGTCCAGAGTCGGCTGGCCTTCATGCTTGGGGAAGGCTTTGCCGAACAGGCGCCGGTACTCGGCATTGCCGCCAATATCGGTCAGTAGCTGGCCCGGGTTGCTGCCCATCTCCACATCGGAGTACAACGGCCCTTCCATCTGTTGCTCGAGGTTGTCCGAGCGCGCATCCCAGAACAGCTTCTTCAGGAAGCCCACATTCCACAGGGTCGGTGCGGCGCGCGGCACCTCGGCGCCGCCGATGCCAATGCTGGTGGCGCGGCCATCGGCAAAACCCAGCTCCGGGTGGTGGCAGCTGGCGCAGGACAGGCTGTTGTCACCGGACAACAGCGGGTCGAAAAAAAGGTAGCGGCCCAGGTCGATCTGCTGCGGGCTGAAGCCGTCGCGCACCGTTGGCAGCGCCGTTTTGAGACCGCCCACACCGCGGTCCTCCAGCGACTTGTAGCCGTCATAGAGGGTGCGCAGCTTGCACTGGTTGTAGCGGGTCAGCTCGAACCCGGGCGGACAGTCGTTCGCCAGTTCGATGGGCTTGGCAACGGAGGACTGGGCCGGCGCGGCCTGGACAAAGGAGGCGCCCAGCACCAGGCCGGCCATCAGGCCGGTCTTCAGGATCAGTTTTTTCAGGTACATCGTGTCGTTATTCTTGTTGGCGGTCCGGGGAACAGGCCTTCCTGTTGAAGGCCGTTCTTCTATCAAGAAACGCGCTACTCGGACTTGCTGTTCAGGTAAGCGGCGACATCCTTGAGCTGCTGGTCGTTGAGTACGTTCGACATGGCCTTCATCTGCTTGCCGAACTTGTCATCCGGGTGGTTGCCGCGGATGCCCTTGCTGAAATTCTGGTACTGGCGGATCAGGTAGGCATCCCCGAGACCGACGAGACGCGGTGCGTTGAGCGCATCGTTGCCCTGGCCGTTGCTGCCGTGACAGGCGCCACAGTAGCTCTGGTAGGACTTGTTACCGGCAACCGGGTCACCTTCTACCGTGGCGGCCGGCTTGGCGACCGGGAAAGTGGCGATATAGGCGGCTACATTCTCCACCGCGGCGTCATCCGCCAGCATCTTCGCCATCGGCACCATCTGCATGCCGAGCATGTCGCCACTGCCGCCGCGCACGCCGTTGCGGAAGTTGTACAGCTGGCGCGCGATATAGGCCTGTGACTGACCCGCCAGCGCGGGCGCATTCATGGCGGCGATTCCCTCTCCGGCCTGGCCGTGACAGGCTGCGCAGGTGGCGTACAGGGCCTTGCCCGCATCGGCATCGCCAGCCTGGGCCATAGCGGCCAGCGCCAGCAATGGCGCCATCAGCAGGGTCTTCAGGGTTCCGCTTCTTTTCATCAGGTTGTTCTGGCGCATTGGCATTCCTTTCACTCGCTCGGTCACGGGTCAGTAGGGCAGTCATGTGTCGGTACTGCTCAGTACTATCCGGGCCTGCCGGGTCACACAAATCGGTACATTCGTGCAATTCATTGAGGCTCAGGATAGCAAATAACCACCCCCACAGGTAGGTCACGGATTAGCCAGTGGGCCTCGATTTCGAAATCCGTCAGGGTAAAACACCCGAAAACTGTCAGCGCATGGCACTCGGCAGCTGCCAGTGTTTCTTAGACTCAGGCTCCGGCAGTCCTAGAGAGATAACAGAGGGAACCAGGCCATGACGGAAAGCAAAAACCCGCTGCGTATGCGCGGCATCGAGTTCACCGAATTTGCCGAGCCCGCCATCGGCAACATGCACCGCGTATTCACCGGTTTCGGGTTTTCCATGACCCGGAAGCTAAAAGGCAAGGACATCGTCCACTACCGCCAGAACGGCATCCACTTCCTGCTCAACCGCGAGCGACGCGGCTTCTCTGCCGCCTTCACCGAGACCCACGGGCCCGCCATCTGCTCCATGGGCTGGCGCGTGGACGATGCCGAATTCGCCCTCAGCGAGGCCGTGCGCCGCGGCGCCACCCCGGCCGCCCCGCTGGATTGTGACCTGCCGTATCCGGCCATCTACGGCATCGGCGACAGCCTCATCTACTTTATCGACCGCTTCAGCGACACCGACAATATCTGGCAAACCGATTTCGAGTCCCTGGAGGATCCGGTGCTGGTGCGGGACAAAGGCTTTATCGCCATCGACCACCTCACCAACAATGTCTACAAGGGCACCATGCACAAGTGGGCCGAGTTCTATAAGTCCGTGTTTGGCTTCGAGGAGGTGCGCTACTTCGATATCAAGGGGCGCAAGACCGCGCTGGTATCGTTTGCGCTGCGCTCGCCAGATGGCAGCTTCTGCATCCCCATCAACGAGGGCAAGGACGACAACAACAACCAGATCGACGAGTACCTGAACGAGTACAATGGCCCCGGCGTGCAGCACCTGGCATTCCTCACCAACGACCTGGTGGCCTCCTGCGATGCCCTCGATGGCAGCGGCATCGAGACCCTGGACATCCACGACGACTACTATGACCAGGTATTCAAGCGGGTGCCCTGGGTGCGCGAGGACCGCGACAAGATCCGCCAGCACCAGATCCTGGCCGACAGCCAGTCCGAAGGCTCCTACCTGCTACAGATCTTCACCAAGAACCTGTTTGGCCCCATCTTTATAGAAATGATCCAGCGCGAGGACGACCTCGGCTTCGGCGAGGGCAACTTCCAGGCCCTGTTCGAATCCATCGAGCGGGATCAAGAGCGCCGCGGGGTAATTTAGGCCCTCAATTTATGTAGCGCATCAGCATGGTATAGCCGCGCGCCGATTCCGGCACATCCACCGGCAGCGGCACGCGCACCACATGGCCGGAACCCGGCGCCGCCTCAATTGCCTGGCCGTCGCGGTCCTGCAGCAGGTCGAGGCGGAACAGGTGGTTGCCGGACGGGGTGATCAGCTCCAGCTGATCACCCAGCTCGAAGCGGTTCTTCACATCGATGGTCATCCAGCCATCGCCAATCTCCAGCGCTTCCCCCACAAACTGCTGGTTGGGATTGCTGGACACCCCCTTCTCGTAATTCTGGAATTCGCTCGGCACATGGCGGCGATAGAAGCCCTCCGTGTAGCCGCGGTTGGCCAGGTGCTCCAGGTTGTCCATCAGCTCGAAGTTGAATTCGCGCCCGGCCAGCGCGTCGTCGATCGCCCGGCGGTACACCTGGGCGGTGCGCGCCACATAGTAGTGGCTCTTGGTGCGCCCCTCGATCTTGAGCGAGTGGACGCCCATCTGCACCAGCCGCTGTACATGCTGAACCGCGCGCAGGTCCTTGGAGTTCATGATGTAGGTGCCGTGCTCGTCCTCGTACACCGGGATCAGCTCGCCGGGGCGGCTCTTCTCCTGCAGCAGCATCGGCTCCGGCGCATCGGTGGCCGGGTCCACCTGCTGTACCGGCACCAGGTCGCCGGTTTCGGTTTCCACGGCCTCGTGGGCGTTGTACTCCCAGCGACAGGCATTGGTGCAGGCGCCCTGGTTGGAGTCACGGTGGTTGATATAGCCCGATAGCAGGCAGCGGCCGGAATAGGCCATGCACAGCGCGCCGTGCACAAACACCTCCAGCTCCATCTCCGGCACGCGCTGGCGAATCTCCTCGATCTCGTCGAGGGACAGCTCGCGCGACAGGATCACCCGCTCGAGGCCCTGCTGCTGCCAGAACTTCACCGTGGCCCAGTTGACCGCATTGGCCTGCACCGACAGGTGCACCGGCATGTCCGGGAACTGCTCGCGCACCAGCATAATCAGGCCCGGGTCCGACATGATCAGCGCGTCCGGGTGCATGGCGACAATGGGTTCCATATCGCGGATATAGGAGCGCAGCTTGTCGTTGTGCGGCGCCACATTGCTGGCCACATACACCTTCTTGCCCAGCGCGTGCGCCTCGTCGATGGCGGCGGCCAGGTTTTCCGGCTTGTTGAACTCGTTGTTGCGCACCCGCAGGCTGTAGCGCGGCTGGCCCACGTAAACGGCATCGGCGCCGTAGGCGAAGGCGTAACGCATGCTCTTGAGGGTCCCGGCCGGGGATAGCAGTTCAGTCACTTTGTGGTTACCTGTACATCAATGGTGTAGCTCAATCCCATGTTTCAACCCTAGGGTCGACGCGCCGGTCATCCATGCCTGTTATCCGCCCTGCCCGTCGACCCGCGCGCGGAACAGTACCGGGGTGTAATAAACCAGGAACAGACCGTAACCCAGCACCCAGCCCGCAACCGCGGCGACAAAGCCCGCCGGTGCGGGAGCCCAGAAGATACGCGCCAGTGCCGACAATGCCAGCGCCGCAAACGCCAGCGGCATCAGCCCGGGCGCCTGCAGCTGGCGGCCGGTATGGCCGAGACTGACGCGGCTGATCATGGCCAGGATCAGGCCGCCGATGCCGCCCACCGCAAACGCGTGCAGCGCGGCGCTGTGCCATGCCGGTGCCAGCCCGCTCCAGGCCAGCGCAGCAATAAAGAAGCCCAGCACCAGCAACCAGTAACTGATGTGCAGCGACCACAGTAGTGGCTCCACCCAGATACGGGTCGGGTGCCAGCGCAGCATGCGCACCAGCTGCAGCACCCCCAGTGCCAGCGCCAGCCACGCCCACAGGGTTTGCGGCAGGTTCAGCGCCACCGCCAGCAACAGCACCACCATCAGCACATGGCCGCCAATTTCCAGCAGCGCCCACTTGTCGCGCTGTGGCAACTGCAGGCGGCGCGCGGTGAAAAACGGAATCACGCGGCCACCGACCACCAGGATGATCGCCACCACCAGCAGCAGTGCCAGCAGCGCCACCCGCGCCTGATATGCCGGCAGCAGCCAGTGGCACAGCGCCAGTGCGGCAAACGCCAGCATGGCCGGCAGCACGAATAGGTTGCGCCACTGCTTCACCAGCAATATGCGCCGGCCAAACAGTAGCGCAGCGGTGAGGAAGAAAATTGCTTCCGCGCTGAGCGGCAACCACAGTGGCACAGCGGCAAACAGGTAGCCGAGCCGCGCCGCGAGCCACAGGCCCACCAGTCCGATCAGGGGCCAGCCCTTGGGCGACGGCACACCGGTCCAGGTCTGGATGGCGGTGCCGAGGAAACCCACCACTACGGTAGCGGCAAAGGCGAACAGCATCTCGTGCGCGTGCCAGGTGATCCCGCCGCGCACCCAATCGGAAAATGCCGGCGCAACCCAGCCGGACAGCTGCGCCTGCCACAGTATCAGCGCCAGTAAGCTCCAGGCGGCGGCGCCCCAGAAAAACGGCCGGAACGGCATGCGCCAGATGGGCGCGATAGCCTCTTCCTTGCTGCGGTCGACAATCTGCATCATTTCCCAAAACCTCTCAGTGCTGGCCGGTAACCTGAACCAAAAAAGGGGAGGCTGAGCCTCCCCGAAACGTTGCGATGTATCGCGAGTGAAACCGTATTAAGGATTGTAGAATTCGCCGTTCTTGCGCAGGTAGTACCAGTAGTTGATCACCAGGCACACCGCGTAGAAGATGGCGAAGCCAGCCAATGCGTATTCCGGCGTGGTGGCCTTGATCTGCTCACCGAATACCTTCGGGATGTAGAAGGCACCGTAGGCCGCTACCGCAGAAGTCCAACCAAGTACCGGGCCCGCCTGCTCCTTCGGGAACACCATGGCGATGGTACGGAAGGTAGAACCGTTGCCGATACCAGTCGCGGCGAACAGCACCAGGAACAGCAGGAAGAAGGGCACGAAGAACTCTTCCGGGGTGGCAGAAGCGTAGGCCGCTTTCATGTAGTAGGCCACACCCAGGGCGCTCGCTACCATGATGACCGCACACACCTGGGTCACCAGGGCACCGCCAATGCGATCGGAGATCCAGCCACCCACCGGGCGGATCAGGGCGCCGATGAACGGACCCATCCAGGCGTACATGAGGGCGCTCGGGCCGTTGGTGTTGATGGTGTCATGGGTCATGACGCCGTCCACCATCACGTGGCTGTAACCGAAGATCACCTTGATGGCCAGCGGGAAGGCCGCCGCGAAGCCGATGAAGCTACCGAAGGTCATGGTGTAGATGACACTCATCACCCAGGTGTGCTTGTTGTTAAAGATACGGTACTGGCGGTTGAGGCTGATCTTGATCTCGCCCGGCAGCAGCTTGAGGCCGAACACGGTAGCGGCGATCACCAGCACCAGTACGATTTCCTTGGGCACACCCCAGCCAGAGCCATTGGCCGCTTCCGGCAGCATCAGCCACAGGCCGGTGATCGCAGTGATCATGCCAATACCCAGCATCATGGTCATCTTGGTCATGGCGCCCAGCGCGCTGCCCACATCCGGGGTGACTTCGTCAGTGCGCAGGTTGTTCATGCCGAACCAGCCGATAAACGCCAGCGGTACCAGGAACAGCAGCCAGACGAAACCGGCGTTCTGGATCCAGGCGTCGGAACCCGCAGGTACCTTGCCGATCAGGGAGCCGGAACCGCTCACCAGGGTCATGGGGTCGCCACCCATGGCACCGAAAGCGCCGAACGTCATGAACAGAGGCACCAGGATCTGCATGGTGGTCACGCCGAAGTTACCCAGGCCCGCATTCAGGCCCAGCGCCAGGCCCTGCTTCTCTTTCGGGAAGAAGAAGCTGATATTGGACATGGAAGAGGCGAAGTTACCGCCACCGATACCAGACAGCAGCGCCAGCAGCTGGAATACCCACAGCGGGGTTTCCTTGTTCTGCAGCGCAATGCCCGCACCCAGCGCCGGGATCATCAGCAACGCAGTGGTGAACACCACCGTGTTACGGCCGCCGAACAGGCGGATAAAAAAGCTACTCGGGATACGCAGCGTCGCGCCCGTGAGGCCCGCGATCGCCATCAGCGTGAACAGGTCCGCCTTGGCAAACGGGAACCCGAGGTTCAGCATTTGTACGGTGATGATGCCCCAGTAGAGCCATACGGCGAAGCCGCACAGCAGGCTGGGAATGGAAATCCACAGATTGCGGTTTGCTACTTTTTTGCCCCTGGACTGCCAGAATTTGCTGTCCTCCGGGTTCCATTCATATATGTCAGACACGGTGGCCACTCCTGATGGAATTGATTCGTGATGCCACTATGGGCCGCGCCTGTCCCGCGCTCAATTACCATCAGTAAGTAACCACTTTGCCCCGATCGCACCGAACTTACCCCTTTGGGGGTAGTCGCAGGACGGGGCCGCTATGGTAAAGTCGCTGCTCAGAAATAGTACAAATCCCACAGGTATCCCTATGTCCCAAGCCGCAACCGTCATGATGGTTGATGACCACCCGCTGTTCCGCAAGGGGCTCAAGCAGCTGTTCGCCATGGAACCGGGGCTGGAGCTGGTGGCCGAGGCCAGCAGTGGCGAGGAAGCGCTGGACCTGGCCAAACAGCATGAGCCGGACGTGATCCTGCTGGACCTGAACATGCGCGGCATGGACGGGCTCGATACCCTGCGCGCGATGCGCGCCGCCGATGTGACTTCGCGCATCGTCATGCTGACCGTTTCCGACAATAATGCCGATGTGGTGTCCTGTATCCGCGCCGGTGCCGATGGCTACCTGCTGAAGGACATGGAACCCGAGGACATCCTCGACCAGGTCATGGAAGCCACCCACGGCAAGCTCGCCATCAGCCAGCGCCTGACCGAAATCCTGGCCTCCGCCCTGCGCAAGCCGGACAACTCCGGCGCCGATACGCTGTCCACCCTGACCAGCCGCGAATATCAGATTTTGCAGCTGATCGCGGACGGTCTCAGCAACAAGCTGATCGCGCGCGAGCTGGATATCAGTGACGCCACAGTAAAAGTGCACGTAAAGCACCTGCTGAAGAAACTTGGCATGCGTTCGCGGGTCGAAGCTGCCGTGTGGATGGTCAACCAGAAGCGACCGGAATCACACTGAGCACTAGAACGCGGACCAGATACGCCGGCACACAACAGCTGGTGAAGAGAGGAATGAGGTGAACAAGATGGTCGATTGCTGCAGCCAACCGGGCCTGATGCCGATTGAAACGGCCAGGGCCAGGCTACTCGAAGCCCTGCAGCCTGTCGCCGGCACCCAAACGGTGCCACTCACCAACGCCGCCGGCCGGGTACTGGCCGAGCCGGTCATCTCCGCGGTCAACCTGCCGCCCTGCGACAACTCCGCCATGGACGGTTACGCGCTGCGCTTTGCGGATGCGGCGGCCGGCCAGCCACTGGAACTGATCGGCAAGTCCTTTGCCGGCGCCCCTTTTGAGGGCGTGGTCAATCCCGGCACCTGCGTGCGCATCATGACCGGCGCCGCCATGCCGGCCGGTGCAGACACCGTGGTCATGCAGGAAAATGTGCAGGCCGAGGCAGAATCCATCCACCTCCGCACCGAGGTGCGGGCGGGCGACCATGTCCGCCGCCGCGGCGAGGATGTCGCCGAAGGGCAGACCCTGCTGGAGGCGGGCACGCACATCAGCGTGGCGCATATCGCCCTGCTGGCGGCCGCCGGCATCGGCACAGTCACCGTAAAGCGCCGGCCCTGCATCGCCCTGTTTTCCACCGGTGACGAGCTGCGCCAACCCGGCGAACCCCTTGCCGAGGGGGATATCTACGACAGCAACCGTGTCGCACTGAAAGCTGCGCTGCAGGAACTGGACCTGGAAACCCTCGACCTGGGTATTCTCCCGGACAACCGCGATGCTATTACCCGCGCCCTGCAAAAGGCGGCCCGCGAAGCGGATGCCGTCATCACCTCCGGCGGTGTTTCCGTGGGCGAAGCGGATTACACGCGCGAGGTGCTGGAAGCACAGGGCGAGATCGGCTTCTGGAAAGTGGCCATGAAGCCCGGCAAGCCATTTGCCTTCGGCCGCATCCAGGGCACGCCCTTCTTCGGCCTGCCCGGTAACCCGGTTTCGGCACTGGTCACCTTTTACCAGCTGGTACTGCCGGCACTGACAGTCATGTGCGGCAGCAGCTGGAACGGCCCCGCCACCATGCAGGCGAAACTGCTAAAGCCTCTAAAGAAAAAGCCGGGCCGCACCGATTTCCAGCGCGGTATTTTCCGCTTTGTACAGGAAGACGGTAGAGGCGAGCTGGTGGTGGAGCCGGTGGGCGCGCAGGGCAGCCACATCCTCACGGGGCTTGCCGCCGCCAACTGCTTTATCGTACTCGCCCGTGACAGCGGCAATGCCGATGCCGGTGATACCGTCACCATCGAGCCACTCAGGGCGCCGCTGGCCTGAGATTGACTGGAAAAACTAGAGCCCACTCACCTGCGCCACAGCAAGCTGAGCGGGCTTTGCGCGAATTAAAGACAGCATTTATTTATCGCGCTTAGTTCAATCGTCAGTATGACATTTTACTTGAATTCCTGATGGGCGGATCAATTAGCACCGACTCCTCAGGGTTGCCCTTCTTGAACAAGGTAAGCGTGTACTGCCAGGTGCCAGGGTTATTCTTATCTTTCACGATCAGGGTACGTCCGTCATCTTTGGTCTTTTCGAACGCAAATTCGCCCTGATCCGGCTTTCCGACTCCGGCCTGCCAGGAAGAATCACATACCGGATCACCGAATTGATTCAGGCTAGCGTCCGCCTCGCTGGCAACAGGATCAAAGTAGAAGCTGAAGGACTGACTGTTGAATTCATACCCTTCATAGACACTCTCAGCAAGACGGAATTCCAGGGTAATGGTTTTATCGGCCTCGGAGTTGTTAATGTCGATCGCGCCATTGGTTTTGATGGTTCCCGGAAACTCCCTACAGTGCCCGGTATCCGCCTCAAACTTCACATTACATTCTGCGCCCCGGTCCGCTGGACCGATCTTGATTTTAAACACCTTGTTTTTAGTCTTGCCTAACGCATCGCCTCCCTCAACCGCGGAGGATTCTTCCATTTTTTCAATATCCAGAGTACTCATACTTATCTCCTTTAGTTTTCTTTCGCCATTTCTACATCTCCATGTACTACCCCCAAACAACGCTCGATCCTTTGCTCAATCGACTCCAGCCCAAGGCGCGCCTTTGCCAGGAAAACCGCTCCGGTTTCACTCGAGCACTGCAACGCATACCGGGCAGGATCTGCAATAGACTCCAGCGCCTTCTGACTCTCTTTTAGATATGCAAGTTTTTGCTGCGGGTCTGCAGCAGGGTCCGCGGCCATAACCAGATTTGCCAACACTCTGAGCGCCGCTACATAGCCTCCAGGCCGGACCTCTTGGCGATCAGCGACCCAGTTCAGAATCTCACCAGCCGTCTCCCGCTCTCGATAGTCCGCAATTCCACGGCCAGCTAGCAACATCAATCTCAATTCAGCCCACCAACGAAGTACCTGCACTTCATTATTATCGGGCAGAGCATTGGCCAAAGTGCGAATGTCACCCAATAACGCTGCCCCATCCGAGAGTCCTTTTCCAGAAAACAGTATCCGCTC
Organism: Biformimicrobium ophioploci; assembly: GCF_030270605.1. Lineage (GTDB taxonomy): Bacteria > Pseudomonadota > Gammaproteobacteria > Pseudomonadales > Cellvibrionaceae > Biformimicrobium > Biformimicrobium ophioploci. The sequence continues at coordinate 777,005 of NZ_BSYJ01000001.1, read as the reverse complement.
TAGCCGCACCTTATAGACCTGCGCCCGGTATTCCTTGTTATCCGGATCCTGTTGTGTGAGCTGCCTCGCGGTATTCATGGCCCGACGGTAAAAACGATCCCCTAGCTCTGCCTCACCAACCAGATGGTAAAGTCCCGCAAGCTGATGCTCTGTCGTCAGCAGATCTCTTCTCAGGTCATCGCGTTTTGGCTCTTCCTCACGCCATTGCTCGATCGCATCGAACTGTTTTAGTCGAGCCGCTATTGCCCTGCTATATTGACCGCGCGCTAGCTGCACACTGGCGATCCAGCCAAGATTATTGATCCGCTCCTGTCGGGCTTCCTGGTTGTCAGGCATGGCCGCGAGCAGACCCGCAGCCTCCTCGAACAGGGCCAGGCTGTTTTCCAGTTTTCGGTACTCAAAATACAGAACGGCCTGCGCGGCCAGCGCATAGGACAATTCCAGTTGCCAACTGACATTGTCCGGATCAGCCGTGACCAGTTGCCTGGCAAGTGCCAGATACTGATCGAACCAGTGCCGCGCTTTTTCGTAATCCCCTCTTTCATAATCCGGATAGCCAACCCAGAAAACACTTTGCGCATGATCGTAGATGCGCTGAGGGTCATCCGGAGCGCGCTTCAACATCTCCCCCGTTTTTTGCGCAGCCATGGCGAACAGCTGGATGGCCTGGTCCACATCGCCAGCCTCCTGACGCATCTGCCCCAGCATATGCATGGCGCTGGCCTGGCGCCCAAGCGCATCGTCCTGCAGCGATGCATCATCCTGAGCGGCGTAGTATTCGAGTATTCCTTCGCCAACAACGTCGAGCACGTCCAGGCGCCCGATAGGTTCAAGCTTTTCCCGTAAATCCGTCAGCATCAGGTTCACCAGGCCCTCTGCCGCATGACGTTGTTGCTCGGCCAGGTTCCTGGCCTTGATCGCCGCATAGGAAAGGCTGCTCAGCACCACTACCGCCAACATGGCAGCCGCACTCAGAACCCTCAGGTTGCGCACACGCAACTGATGGTCACGGCGTACCAGCTCGTCCAGCTGCAGGCCCAGCATGGCCGCCACCAGCTTTAGCAGGGCCATTCTTTTGCCATCACCCTGCGTGCGCAGGTCAGCCGCCAGGGGCTCTGCCGGCTGGTCCGACAACTGTCCGTTGGCATCCAGCCTGAATCGCAAGGCAGCCGGGAGGCATTCCAGTTCCGGCTGCGAGGAAGCTGCGGCGAATGGCTCGCCATCGATAATCAGGGCAAAAATGGGCGCGTTTTCACCGTGCAGACGGCGGAAGTAGAGAATCTCTTCCTGTACCCAACGCGACTTTGCCGCGCCGGGAGAACAAACCACGATCAGGCTTTGCGCCTGACCGAGTTGCTGGTCAAGTTGCTGCTCGAGATCCGCCGCCACAGACAGATCTGAGCGATCCAGAAATATCTTTCCCAGGCGCGCGGGAATCTGCCCCCTGGCTGTTTTGCGCCCGACCAGGTATTTCGGCACGCGATAGGATTCGAGTGCGCGTTGCAACCACTTCGCTGCACGCACATCGTGATGACTGTAACTGATAAAGGCCCGATACCGCCGGGGACTTTCTTGCTGCTCCATGCTTGAAGTCCGGCAACCCGACAAGTGATTTGAGCTATCAGCTTATTGCAATAAGCCGGATGTAACCAGTAAATTTCAGCGCCTCCTCAAGCAACGTAAATTAAGGCGACAAAACTGTTAAGTCGGCCCATTCAACCTTGTACAAACTAACAAACTGGGCGTGCGAACAGGGCAAACTTACAGATCAATACAGGGCGGGTTTCACCGCATATTTCTGTGCGCAGCTTGCGAAATTCCGCCAACAGGGTAATTTAGGGGTTTGGAAATCCGGGGGCCCACCATGATCAAGAGAACCTGTCCTGAATGTCGCGGTAGCCTGGTGCTGCTCATCAGCATCGGTCGCAAGGTCTGCGCTGACTGCCACAAGGAATTCAAGTGGGACCTGGACAAGGACCAGAAGCCCCTGTTTGGCCCACGGGCCTGCGTGCACCCGCCGCGCGAACACGAACAGAACTGATTGATCCCGCATCCGCGACCCTTTAGAAAAAGAAGATTCATCATGCCTATCCAACGCCTGTTCCGGGGCACGGCACTGCTTTGCCTGCTCCTGGTGACTCTTTCCAGCCAAATATCCAACGCTTTAGCCAGCGAAAACGCCAGCACACAGCTGCAGGCACTGATCGACGACCACTGGCAGTACTACCTGGAGGAGAACCCGACGACTGCGGGCCGCATGGGTGTGCCGGGATACAACCATCGACTGCCGGCCGCCGCCCCCGCCGACATCCAGCGTCGCCTGCGCGCGGAGCAGACCTTCCTGCAGCGCCTTGAGGGCATTGAACGCAGTGAGCTGGACGACACGCAACAGGTCAATTACGACCTGTTCGGCTGGGTGCTGGAAAACTCCATCGAGGGCGACAAACTCGGCCTCGAGCGCATCCCGCTCAATACCTTTTACGGGTTCCACAGCCTTGCGCTGAATGCCAGTAAAGGCCTTGCCATGCGCAAGGTCAGCGATTACGAGGACTACCTGAAAAGGCTGGGAGAGATCCCGCGATACTTTCGCGAGAACATTGCCAATATGCGCCGTGGCGTAGAGGACGGCTTCGTGTTACCAAAAATCGTGGTGCAGGGCATTGCCCCCACGGTGCGCGCACAGGTCTATTCAGACCCCACCAAAAGCAGCCTGTACGAGCCCTTTGAAGCACTGCCAGCCACTATGCCTGAGGCGGAACAGCAGCGCCTGCAGGCCGCCGGCAAAAAAGTGATCGGTGAGGCCGTGATCCCGGCGTTCCGGGAGTTCGCCGATTTCTTTGAAGGCGATTATCTGACGGCCGCGACCGACAGCCTCGGTGCAGAACAGTTGCCGGGCGGCAAGGACTACTACCGCCACGAGATCAAACAGTATGTGACACTCGATATGGACCCGGCAGAGATCCACAAGATCGGCCTGGCGGAGGTCAAGCGCATCCGTGCGGAAATGGATGCGTTGATCAAGGAGTCCGGCTTCAAGGGTGACTTCAAGGCGTTTACCAAATTCCTGCGTACGGACCCGCAGTTCTATGCAAAGACTGCAGAGGAGCTACTCAAGGAAGCGGCCTATGTGGCCAAGCAGATCGACTATGTAATGCCGGAGTTTTTTGGCCACCTGCCGCGCATGCCCTACGGCATAGTGCCAGTCCCGGATGAGATTGCGCCCAACTACACCACGGCGTCCTACAACAGTGCTGCCATCGGCGGTACCCGCGGCGGGGCCTACTGGCTCAACACCTATGCGCTCGACCAGCGCCCGCTATACGAACTGCCCGCACTGACCCTGCACGAAGGTGTGCCTGGCCACCACCACCAGAACGCGCTGTCGCAGGAACTGGAGAATGTGCCGGAGTTCCGAAAACAGCTGTACCTGAGCGCCTATGGCGAAGGCTGGGGCCTTTACTCGGAGCGCCTCGGCATCGAGATGGGCATCTATAAAACGCCCTATGAGCACTTCGGCCGCCTGAGCTATGAAATGTGGCGCGCCTGCCGCCTGGTGATCGATACCGGTGTGCACTCGCAGGGCTGGAGTCGCGAGCAGGCGCTGGACTTCCTTGCCGACAACACCTCGCTGTCCGAGGGTAATGTACGCGCGGAAGTTGATCGTTATATTTCCTGGCCGGGCCAGGCACTGTCCTACAAGATGGGGGAGATCAAGATCCGCGAACTGCGCGCGGAAGCAGAGGCGGCACTGGGAGACGATTTTGACATCCGCGCCTTCCACGATGCGCTGCTGGGTAACGGCGCCCTGCCACTGTCACTGCTGGAAGCACAGATGGATGCCTTCGTAGCACGACAGAAACTGCAGATCGCAGACCCGAAAAACAAAAAGAAATAACGGCGCTATTCGTAACCTGTTAACCGTTACCGAGCTGGTAGCGGTCATTCAGCTCCGCAATGCGCCGGCGATAGCTTTCCTCGGCGCAGCGGCGCCGGTCTTCGCTCTTCCAGCAATCGTTGCGACCCTTGATCCAGCCGCGCTGTTCCGCGCGCAGGTACTTCTGTTCGTTCTCATCCACAGTCTTTTCCAGTGCCTTCTGGAAAACCTCTGCAAGTTCACGATCCAGCGCAGCAAGGCCGGTATCCAGGCAGATCATCTGCTCAATACTGCTTTGTAACCTGGGCGTGCAGGGGAACGAAGGGGTAACCGCGATGACACTGCGCTCTCGCGGCCTGGAGTAATCTACGGTGTGGTCGCAACTGCCGTCTTTTTCACAGTCGTTGATGCCATCTCCATCGACGTCCCAGCCGGGGTGCATACCGGCACCCCGCGTTTCGTCCGGGGGCAGCGTTTTTGCGGTCTGTGGATCGGCGTTGCTGCAACCGGCAGCGAACAAAAGCAGTGCAGCCGGCAGGATCGCGCGCAGTCCCCGTGCTGTTACCATTTCAGCTTCATGCGCAGCAGGCTTTTGTCTTCCCCGAGTCCGCACATTTCCTCATAGGGGGTCTGCTGCTCCAGCCAGACCTCGTCGATCTGCGCGGAGTGAAAGTGCTGGCGAATTTCATCGAGACAGTGGAATTTGACCGGGCGATGCTGACGGTCCGTCAGCAGGCGGGTTCCCGTATCATCGACCGTCTCGACAAGATAAATATTTCCCTCAAGGGACCTGATTTGTAGGTTCATATTTCCTCCCACGGCCGGACCCTCCCTCAGGGTCTGCATTCAGCTTAGGGTGTATGCGGGAAAACGGAAATGCACCTAAACGACCCCCATCGCCGCCAGAAATGCAGCCGCTGCCGCAATCATCAGCGCTATGGCCCAAATCAGGTCGAAGTTGATCCAGCGGCTGCGTAATATCGCCAGGCCAAACTTGCGATAAACCAGCCAGGCCGTCACCCCCATGACCGCGACCATCGCCAGTGTATGCACGCCCACCCCCAGCCACAGGGCACCGCCCGCAGCCAAGGCGTGATCCGCATGCGCGCCCGGGTGCTGTACGATATCCAGGTCCAGGTCTTGCGCCATACCCTGCTGCTCTGCCATGCGAAGCAGCGCGGGCATCACCATCAGGCCGGCACCATGTGCCGTAGCCATCAGGAATGACCACAGGAACAGGTCGCCCATGCCGACTTTCATCCCCACCCAGCGGGGGTGACGGTAGAAGTTGAAGAGCTTGTACAGGCCGAACAGGAACAGGGCGAACGCGGTCAGCCATTGCAGCTGCCCCAGGGAAATAAATCGCAGCCCGAGCAACACCAGTACCGCCGCCAGAGCGATGGCCAGCGCGTGCCCCGCAGCGATGGGCAACAGGGATAGCCAGATCACTTTTTCGCTGCGCTGCTGCAAACCCAGTGAGAGTGCGAACAGCCAGCCCATGCCGGGATTCAGCCCGTGGAAGGCACCGAATCCCAGCATCGCCAGCCACGGTGCAACTTGTGCCATGCCGCCGTCCACACGCTCAGGAGGGGTAGCAGAAGGAATCGGTGGAAGAGTCTCCGCCTTCCAGGCGCACCTGATGCACCCGGGTTTCACCGAAGTCGATAAAGAAATCCGGGTCCAGTGCCATACCACCGTCCTGGTGCACATCCACCTTTACCATCCAGCCCCCCATGCGCTCCGGATAGAACTGATCATCCCAGGTGCTGTAGAGGGAATTGGTAAAGTACACGCGCTTGCCATCGCGGCTGATTTCCACCATCTGGGGCCCGCCCAGCAGCGGCCCCGCGGACTGTGGGTGCGGGGTCTTGTTGATGATGCCGCCGATCTGCACCTTGCCGGTGAGCTTCGGCACCAGCGGATCGCTCACATCATATTGATGCAGTTCGCCCAGGCCCCAGCAGGACACATACAGGAAGCGGTCATCCAGCGACAGGTCAATGTCGGTAACCAGTGGCGGCACCGCGCCGAAATCCTTCAGCAGTGGCGGCAACTGGTCTGGATCTGCCTCAACGGCCGGGATCTCGATCACCTTGCGCATGCGCCAGTCACCATCCTGCTGGTGCCACATCCAGATGGATGCGGACAGGTCTTCGGTACTCACCACCACCCCCGCGAAGCCGTAATTCTTGCGCGGGTCGTGCGCTGGCCGCAGCTCCAGCAGCATCTGGTGTTGCGCGCCGATATCCACGCTCTGCAACAGTTTGCGCCTGCGCAGGTCCCAGAAGTGTATCCGGTGCCCGTATTGATTGCCGAGCAGGTCTGCCGGTACCAGGCCATCTTCAAACTGGCCCGGCTTTGCCCACTCGCTGCTGATCAGCACGTCCTCGGCCAGGTGCCACCAGAAGTCGTACGCCAGCTGCTGGTCGCCGCGATGTATTTCCCAGGGCCCGATTACCTCAAAGCTGAAATGATCCATCAGGAAAATACCACCGGGGCCATCATCACCATTGGCGGAGCCCAGCGCACTGATATAGATCGCATCCGGACCGCAATGGATGGTGTGCGGGCGGCTGTAGCCGGAACGAGCCATCACATCCTCCGGTTCGATCACTTTGGTGATCTTCGGCGCGCGTGGATCCGGCCTGGTATCGATGATGTACAAACGCGAACTGCGCATACCCGGCACGATCAGGTAGCGCCGCTCCAGGTGCGGATGCGGGGCCTGCGGGCAAAGCGCAGAACTGCAGGCATTCCAGCTGAAGTGATGCAGCTCGTCGCCCACGTTGGGCAATTCCAGCGTATACACCAGCTGGCCGTAGGTCGGCGAAACGACATCCAGGTCCACCACACAGATGGCATCCGGTTTGTCATTGCGGCCATGGTTCAGCGCCGCCACATAGGCGTGCCTTTCGGGCGGGGCCTGCATGGCCATTTTTGCGGATGGATAAAAAGACGGGTCCGGTTTCCAGAGTGCCATAGAAGGCCTCGCTGCAGGCGATGTGAAAACAGGAATTATAGTGAGCCTGCGCTTTCACGGGCCTGCCGGGCGGGCAGGCACGTCTACTCGCCTGCCAGTCCCCGGTGAAATACGCGCTACCGGGACAGGGCCCGTGCAACGGCGGCCTGCGCATGAATCTCGACGGTATCGAGCAGAGGCAGATCGGTATCGCCTGGCCGCACCAGCAGGCCGATTTCGGTGCAACCCAGAATCACGGCTTCCGCGCCCTGCTCACGCAGGGACTCGATAATGCGCAGGTACACAGCCTTAGACGCCGCGTGAATGCGGCCTAGGCAGAGCTCATCGTAAATCACATCATGCACCAGTTTGCGCTCATCAGCGCCAGGCACGATCACATCGATACCAAACCGGTTTTGCAGCCGGCCGCGATAAAAATCCTGTTCCATGGTGAATGCGGTGCCCAGCAGGCCCACCCGGGTAAACCCGTGCTCACGGATCACCTCCGCGGTTGCATCCGCAATATGCAGCAGCGGGATATCCAGCGAAGCCTCAATACGGTCCGCCAGCTTGTGCATGGTGTTGGTGCAGATCAACAGAAAGTCCGCGCCTGCCGACTCGACGCGCCTTGCCGCAGTAACCAGCAGCGCTCCGGCCGCCTCCCAGTCCCCGGCGTGTTGCAGTTTTTCGATCGGCTCGAAGTCGACGCTGTACAGCGCGACCTGGGCGGAATGCAGGCCACCGAGTGATGCCTTCACCTGCTCATTCACCCGGCGATAATAGGTTGCGGTGCTTTCCCAGCTCATGCCACCGAGCAGACCGATCACTTGCATAGCGCGCCCCTTCCAGAATCTGTACAGACTTGAATGCGTCAATGCATCGATTATGCGCGATTGTGGCAAGCCGCGTCACCGGTTTACTTGGGCATAGGGCGGGTGTAGGCTCAGGAAAAGGTCGTGAGAAAGTTCACGGATGTTAGAAGGATTTACGTGACGGGGGTACGCATGCCTGAAGACCTGATTGACGCCCAGATTTCACCACCGGGGCAGCTCGACATACTGTCCAAGTATGAAATCAACAAGCTCACCGATGACAGCCGCGGCCCGCAATACCAGCTGTTCCGCAACTGTTCGCTGGCGGTACTCAACTGCGGCAATTACATGGACGACGGCAAGGAGCTGCTGGAGAAGTACGCGGACTTCGATATCTCCGTCATCCCTACAGAACGCGCGGTTAAGCTGTCGGTAAAGAATGCACCGGCCAGCGCCTTTGTGGACGGCAAGATGATTCGCGGCATCGCGGAGCACCTGTTTGCCGTATTGCGCGACATTATTTACGTCAGTAGCGAGATCACCGGTGACCCGCGCTACGACCTGGTATCTCCCCAGGGCGTGACCGATGCCGTATTCCACATACTGCGCAATGCCGGCACTTTCGAGCAATCGCGCCATCCCAGGCTCGTGGTCTGCTGGGGCGGCCATTCCATCTCGCGCGAGGAATACGATTACACCAAGAAAGTCGGTTACGAGCTGGCCCTGCGCCACCTGGATATTTGCACCGGCTGCGGCCCCGGCGCCATGAAGGGCCCCATGAAAGGCGCCACCATCGGCCACGCCAAACAGCGGGTACGGGACGGCCAGTACCTGGGGATCACCGAGCCCGGCATCATCGCCGCCGAGGCACCCAATCCTATCGTAAACGAACTGGTGATCATGCCGGATATCGAAAAGCGCCTGGAAGCTTTTGTGCGCACCGGCCACGGCGTGCTGGTGTTCCCGGGCGGCGCCGGTACCGCGGAGGAAATTCTCTACCTGCTGGGCATCCTGCTACAGGAAGAAAACCGTGAGCAGCCATTCCCGCTGATTTTCACCGGACCCGCCAGCGCCGCAGAATACTTCATCCGTATCGACCAGTTCATTGCCAGCACACTGGGCGACGCGGCGCGATCGCGCTACCAGATCATTATTGACGATCCGGTGGAAGTGGCGCGGCAGATGGCCATCGGCGTAGAGAAAGTACAGGAATACCGCAAGGCTACCGGCGATGCCTACTACTTCAACTGGCAGCTGAAGATCTCGCCGGAATTCCAGCGACCGTTCGCGCCCACACACAAGAACATGCGCGAGCTTGCACTGCACACCAACCAGGCGCCGCACCTGCTGGCTGCCAACCTGCGCCGCGCATTCTCAGGCATCGTGTCCGGGAACGTGAAGGATGAGGGCATCCGCGAGGTGGAGAAGCACGGCTGCTATGAATTGCATGGCGAGAAACAACTGATGCACAGCATGGATATATTGCTGCGCTCATTCGTGGAACAACATCGCATGAAGCTGCCGGGCAAGGTGTATAACCCCTGTTACCGGATCATTTCCGGTGAGACGGCCTAGACCGGCCTGGCACTATCGCGTATTGCGAAAGTTTCTCAGCTCCAACAGCAACCAGTCCGAGCTCAGGATCTCCTTTGCATCGCCGCAGCGCACCTTGTAGGGCTTGCCGGAGATACTGCTCTCGGAGGCCGCGTAGTTGATAAAGTCCTCAGCGCTTTTTACCAGGCCGCGCTTCTGCACGTAGCGGTACTTCATGCGGATATGCTCCAGCGCCTCGCTGGCCGGGTACCATTTGCCATTGCGGTAGAAATCGCAGGTGGATGCGTGAACAAATCCGAGAAGATGGTCTATTTCCCGCTGCACCGCGGCATCCGGCTCCTCCGCCAGGCTTGCCAGCGGCAATGTGCCCGGCACTACGAGCAGCAGTGCCAGCAGCAGTTTTTTCAGATACATACTTCCCCCGCAAACCTGCGCGCCTCCATCCAGTCTAGCGACAAATCGAGCCACAGCCAGTCCAGTTACCGCCAGTCCAGCTACAGCCCGCACTGCCGCTCTGGCACTATGCAAATAAGAGCGCGCCTCAGCAGGCGCGCTCCCATTGCCTGTGGTCGCTCAGGCCCCTTGCCAGGTAGTCCCACTGATCGACGAGAATACGCCGATTCTGCAGGATCAGGCCTTCATAGACATTGGGCCGAAACGGCACCATCAGCAGTGGCATACCCGCCTGTTCCGGTGTACGCGCCGCCTTCACCTGGTTGCAGCCCCGGCACGCAGCCGCGACGTTTTCCCAGCGATCCCGGCCACCCTGCGCACGCGGGACTATGTGATCGCGGGTCAACTGGGCGGTAGCGAATACCTGCCCGCAGTAGAGGCAGTGAAACCGGTCCCGCGCGAACAGGTTGGCATTGGTCAGCGCTACCTGTTTGGGCGGTGCCTTGCTCGCCTCACGGCCGGCGATCACCGGCGCGATAGACAGGCAGCTGCGTTCGCCATTGCGTTTCCAGCCACCACGCAGGTCACGGCAATCGCCGAGCGCCCACAGGACGTTGTCCTTGGCATAATGAATTGCTGCATCTTCACGGCTGATCCAGCGTTGCGGCAGTCCTGCCGCGTCGAGATAAAGAACCCGTGCCATTGTCTCGTTCCTCGTAACGCCGGCACCAGGCCGGCTTTATCCTTTTACATTCACCACCTGTCGCAACTGGTGCACCACCTCAATCAGGTCTTCCTGCGCAGCCATTACCGCGCTGATGTCCTTGTACGCCGCGGGACTTTCATCGAGCACATCCTTATCCAGGCGCGCCTCGATACCCTGCATGGCGATTGCATGGTCTTCCATCGAAATCGCTTTTTTTGCGGCGCCCCGGGACATCGCCCTGCCGGCCCCGTGGGAGCAGGAGCAAAATGCATCGGTATTGCCCTTGCCCCGCACGATGAACGACCCCGTACCCATGGAACCCGGAATAATGCCGAGGTCGCCCGTACCCGCGCGCACTGCACCCTTGCGCGTAACCCACACGTTGGCGCCGTAATGGTGCTCCTGCGCGATGTAGTTGTGATGACAGTTCACCGCCAGCTCGTCCGTGGAAAATGCTGGCAGAAACCTTGTCAGGGCCTGCAGTACTGCAGCCATCATCAATTCCCGGTTGGCCAGCGCGTAGGCCTGCGCCCAGCTCACCGCTTCGACATAGTCATCGAACAGTTCGGTATGCTCGACCAGGTATGCGAGATCCCGGTCGGGCAGGTAAGCTTCAATGTGATAACGCTCCATCTCGCGGCGTGCCTGCTCGATAAAATACATACCGATGCGGTTGCCGGCACCGCGTGATCCGGAATGCAGCATCACCCACAGGCGGTCTGCCTCATCCAGGCACAGCTCGATAAAATGGTTACCCGTGCCCAGGGTGCCAATGTGATGCGCATTGTTGTGCGACCTCGCCTGCGGGTGTTTGGCAATGATGGCGTCGTAGCCGGCCTGTAAGCGTAGCCACTGCGCCGCATGCGCCTCCGGCAGGTTGCGCCAGCGACCACGGTCATTGCGCCCGCCATTGTCGGTACGTCCATGCGGCACCGCACGCTCGATCGCATGGCGGATTTCACGCAGGTTGTCAGGCAGGTCACTCGCGTCCAGGCTTGTGCGCACGGCCATCATGCCGCACCCGATATCCACGCCTACCGCTGCCGGCACCACGGCACCTTTGGTGGCAATCACGGAACCGATGGTGGCCCCCATGCCCCAGTGCACGTCTGGCATTGCCGCCACATGCTGGTGGATAAACGGCAAGCTCGCGATGTTGTGCAGTTGCTGCATCGCTTTTTCTTCGACCTGCACACCGCGCGTCCAGTGCTTGATCGGCCGGCCGTCAGTCTGTTCAAAAAGATAATGAGTCATTGTATTTCCCTGTTACTCCACATCCTGTGGAATAAATTATCTGGTACCGCCGGCAGGACTCGAACCTGCACTTAGGAGGACTTAAAGCTCCTGCCTCTGCCAATTGGGCCACGGCGGTTTAAAGCCGAAAGAAATTCACCCGGTCGGCGCTGCGATAGCCGCGTGCCTGCAGCCAGTTAGCCGCTCGCAATCGCGTATCCGTGGAAACCTGGCTGAGCACCACCTGCTGTGGCAGTACTGCACGCTCGGCTGCCCATGTCAGAAGCGAAACCAGCGAATCACGTGACGGCGCCGGCCGGCTCACCTGCAACACCGTCACCGGGCGCTCGCGCAGGGGCCGTTTTGCCAGTGCGAAGCTCGCCACTTGCAAGGTGCAGTCGTGTTGGTCGGTATTGCCAATTACCAGGCGCATCACAATCCTCCGTTGTGTTTCTTTGCCAATTAAAATGGTCGCTTATTTTTGGAGTGTCCGGTCGGAGTCGAACCGACATGAAACTGACTTTGCAGGCCAGCGCCTCACCATTCGGCCACGGACACACGGTTTGGCTGGGAATCTCGGGCTCGAACCGAGGACCTCCTGGTTAACAGCCAGGCGCTCTACCACTAAGCTAATTCCCAATTTGGTGCAGCGGGCTGGCATCGCACCAGCGCCTTCCGGGCTTCAACCGGACGCTCTACTGCCTGAGCTACCACTGCATTCTGAAAATCAATCTGTCTCCCATTTTCCCCAGCCACAAAAAAACCCGGCTGGGGTTTCCAACCGGGTCTTCGGGTGTTTCCGAAAGTTCCGGTCGGCATGCAGCCGACCGGAATCGATCGGCTACATCTTATTTGCGTCTGTAATCAACATCTCATTACCTTTCGCGCGGATACCGAATCCACACGCAAATTCCTGCGCAAAACGCCAGGCGCATAACTGCTGTCCCAAACTGGGCAGCGCGCGATGCGATATATGTTTCCTGAGCGTTTGCATTTTCTATCTCTTGACGGATGCGCAGCAGTGACCGCGCTGTTTAATCAAAACCTGTCGATAACTGTAACAGCCAAAACCGGTTTTTCAATCCCTAAATTATACAAAAATTCCTATTTTTAAAGGCTTAAACCGTTTTTGAGGCCGAGCGTAACCCTGCAATATTCCTCGCATAAAGAGCTGGGCTAATGGCCATTCACGAATCAACATTCGTCAGTGTGCTCGCTCGATTCCGGTTACCAAGTGCGTCTCCTGTGCACGTTAAACTTTCCAATAATCTGGTAGCCCGCCGCGGTTACGATCCGCGCCCGACCGCTTATGAGGCGGCCGCTCTCACCAGTGAGCTATCGGGCCAGAAATAAAAAACCCCGGAGGGCAAGCCATCCGGGGTTCCTGGGAATAGGGTATAACCGGGGCTTGCGCCCCGCAGAGGGGCATCAGGAAATCAGTATTTCCTCACGCACGTCAAAGCGCTGTGCATTTACGTTGCACAGTAAAATCTTTGAAAAATGCATTGTGGGGTTCTGAATTCTATTCATTGCCATTTCCTGATGAATGCAGGCAGTGTAATTTGTTCCCGGTGGATTGCAACAAGCCCGGTAACATTTCAGGCCTACTTGCCCGGTGTGTACCAGATCGGCGAGGTGTAAGCCCTGTCCTGAGTAGTGGCCGGCACCCGGTCCGGACGAGGAATCTTGAAGAACGCCGCGTCATGGGTTGTCCAGCGCGGTGTCGGGATTTCCAGTACGCGTACGTAGTAGAACGCCGCCTGCGCCGGGTCGAAGTCCGGGTCCTGCCAGTACGCCGTCATCACCGGTTCGCCAATGGTATTGGTGTAGGTCGCCTTTTCCAGGTCCACTGTGGACCCCACCGGCGTCTTGCAGCGACCATCGCGGCCGATCCTGCGCCCGTCCGAAACCGCCACATCAAAGATGCGTTCGTGGGTCTTGCCGTCAGCATCGATCCAGCCCTTGATCACCTGCACGCGGTCGAGATTGGCGCCATCGGGATCACGCAGCGCCCGCACCATAAACTTGGGCGCTTCCCCGCCCGGCCCTTTCGTGAGGTCGCCACCCATGGGCACACCGCGCTGGTAACCCTGGTCGATAAAGTCCGGGCGCGATACCTCGTCTTCCTCGAAATCCCAGCCCGCAAAGACCCGCACCCGGATACGCGTGCCGGTAGTGGCATAGACTTCCTTGCGTTGCATGGCATCGAAAATATCACGCCGGGTATTCTCCCGCGCCCACACCGCAGTCAGGCCGGCAGCGGACTCCTGGGAAGTCAGGATTTTAAGCGCAGGATCGTCTGCCGGGATCACTTCGGTGTTGTGTCGGTCCGGGGAAGGTTCGGTGGCCTGGTATTTGCCGAAGTAGTTTTCCTCGCGACTGGAGGCAAGCGCCGTATGCGTATCGGTAGCCGCCATCAGGCCGAACTTGTAGGGATTCACGCCGATGCGCTTTTGCAGCTCGAGCCCCATACGAAGTGCGGAGCGCGCATATTCGCCGCGCAGCATTTCTTCCTTCTTGGGTGCTGTGCCGGCGAGGTTGCTGACATCCCAGTTTTCAAAGTCCGCGAACTCGTCATCCGGCGACAGGTAGGGATGGGTTTCCTCGTCGCCCTTGATCTGCGACATTTCGTGCAGCGGTTCCCAGCGGATCCGGCGCCTGGCGTAATCTTCCGTGATAGCCTTGCCGTCGAAATCCAGGCCGTTAAACATCAGGCCGTTACTGAGGTTGCCGTTGTGCGGGATCGCAATCGCGCGGCCACCGGTTTTTTCCTCGTAATTGGCCAGGTATTTCCACAGGTCTTCCGGGTTGAGGCTGTCGAACATCGAGTAGGGCATGGTGCGGCCGGTCTTGTCGTGGCCATCGGCAAAGATCACCACCCGGTGCAGGTTGTCGCCCATGGGCGTGGAGGTCCACTCGAACCCGGTCATGGCGGTGAAGCGACCCGGGTCATTGTACTGGTCGGCCTTCTCCACGAATTCCTGCCAGATGGACTCGGTGGCGTCGTTCGAACTCAGCGGGTTCACGCCCTCGATGGTGCCTTTCTGGATAATTTCCGAGAACACCTCCTGCTGCCCCTCCAGTCCGGAATTGAAGCGCTCGTAAGCAGACTTGCCCCAGGGATCCTCCAGCAAGGCCGGGTGCCCCTCGCGCAGCATGGGCGCAAAGCCGATCATCTCCGCATGATCGGTGATCACCAGGAAATCCAGTGGCCGGATCAACTGGAAGCGCTGGCCGGTATTGGAAAGGATCTCCTCGCCGCGCGCGCCGCGGTAGGCCGCATCCACATCGAGCTTGGTGCCAATCAGGCCCGCGTCGAACGACAGGTGGGTGTGGAAGTGGGTATCGCCAAACAGCACCTGGTCCGGATAGCCGCGACCGGCATAGGGCGAATAGACCCGCTCCTGCATCTTGTCTTTTTTCTGGGTCTCGTAGGGAGAGGCCTGTAGCGCAAGCGGGAGTGCCGCGAGCGAGGCAGTAACCAGTAAATACAGCGGTGTTTTCATCGTTTCCTTGCGCGTTGGGGGTTGCGGTCGATCCATGACCGGAGCTTCAGCAAGTCTAGCCGGCCCCCGGCCTGCCGGGGCTGACGCCTGTGCTTACCTGACTACACTCGAAATGACCCCACTCCGGATACCGGCTCCACTGAATGTTCACGATGTTTTACGACGGGCGCTGCCCGCTGTGTATGAAAGAGATCGAACACCTGCGACGCTGGAACAGCGCGGGCGAGGTGCGCTTTGTGGATATCAACAGCGACACCTTCCGCGAGGATTACCCACAGGTAGACCCTGACGCCGCCATGGCAATCCTGCACGGGCAGCTGCCGGACGGGCAGATCATCACCGGGGTCGATGTCACCGTGGAGGCATGGGAGCGCGTGGGGAAGGGGCACTGGGTGCGCTGGTTGCGCTGGCCCGGCATACGCCGTTTCAGCCCGGCGCTGTACCGCCTGTTTGCGCGACATCGCCATCGCCTCGCAGGCCTGCTGACCGGCAGGCAGCGCTGCAGCAGCGACGACTGCCACAGGGACGACTGACACCAGGCGCGGTCAGGGCGATTCCACCACAGGTCCCGCTCTGGTATCATCGCGCCCGCAAAACCTAAGGGGTGGCTTCGGCCTGAGATGCGCGGGGATCCGATCGGTCCCGCCTGCAAACCCTTGAACCTGATCCGGTTAATACCGGCGTAGGAATAGGTAAATCCAAAGAAGTCCTCCTATCGTCGCGCTCCGGGTCTCTTTCATTCTTCTGAACACAGAGAGAGAGCCATGCTTTTCACGCATAAAAAGAACCAGATTGCCCTGGCAGTCACCATCGCCAGTAGCCTGTCCGCCGGGCTGGCCAGCGCGGATACCGCGCCCGAGCAGGAAAACCTTGAAGAAGTTGTGGTTACCAGCCAGTTCCGCGAAGCCGGCCTGCTCGATATCCCCACCAGCATCAGCGTATTCGACCAGGATACGATCGAAGCCCGCGGCGCCACCAACTTGGACCAGCTGCTGAACCTGGCGCCGAACGTCAACTATTCCGCCGGCGCCTCGCGCGGGCGCTTTATCCAGATTCGCGGAATTGGCGAGCGCAGCCAGTTTATCGACCCGATCAACCCGTCTGTGGGCCTGGTGATCGACGGCATCGATTTCACCGGCCTGGGCCTTGCGGCCAGCACTCTGGATATCGAGCAGGTGGAGATATTGCGCGGCCCGCAGGGCACCATCTACGGTGCCAATGCACTGGCCGGCCTGGTTTCCATGCAGAGCGCGGCGCCCACGGCAGAGGCATCCGCAAGGGTCTCTGCAGAACTGGCCGACTACGATGGCCGCATGTTCTCCGCGGCGGTCAGCGGCCCCCTGAGCGACCAGCTCGCCTATCGTTTTGCGGCGCGTACCCAGCAGTCCAACGGCCATATCGACAATGCGTTCCTCGGCCGCGACGACACCAACAACGTCGATGAGGCCGCCGCGCGCGGCAAGCTGCGCTACCAGCCGATTGCAGACCTGCAGCTGGACGTGGCGCTGCTGTATGTCGACATCGACAACGGCTACGATGCCTTCTCCTTGGAAAATACCCGCACTACCCTGTCCGACCAGCCGGGCCATGACCGCCAGGAAACCCTGGCCGGCTCTGTCTCCGCCACCTGGACCGGCAACAGCGTCTTTACCCTGGAGTCTGTACTGAGCGTCGCCAACTCGGACACCGAGTACGGCTACGACGAGGACTGGACCTTCGTCGGCTTCCACCCGTGGGAGTACAGCTCCACCGACAACTACCTGCGTGACAAGGACAATGTCAGTGCCGACCTGCGCCTGGTATCCACCGAAACTTCACGCCTGTTCAATGACCGCAGCAGCTGGGTTGCCGGCATTTACCTGCGCAATGAGGAAGAGCAGCTGAACCGCCAGGGCACTTTCACCAGCACCTTCGAAACCGCCAATGCGGCCGTCTACGGCCAGCTGCGCACGAGCCTGGGTGACAACCTGGACCTGATCACCGGCCTGCGTTTCGAGCAGCGCGATGCAGATTACGCCGATTCCCTGGCAGTGGACTCCAGCAACGATGAAAACCTGTGGGGCGGCGATATCACCGTCGAGTACCGCACCGCAGACAACACGCTGGTTTATGCCGGTGTCTCCCGCGGCTACAAGGCTGGCGGCGTCAACGGCCGCATCATTTCGGCCTCCGCCACCAACCCGGCCATCGGCAGCGAAGTGTTCGGCTTCGATACCGAGCACATGCTGAACTACGAACTTGGCTTCAAGGGCCAGTGGCTCGACGGCCGCCTGCAGGCCCAGGTTGCCGCCTTCCTGCAGGACCGCAGCGATGTACAGGCGAAGCAGTCCATCTTCGACCCGAACGACTTCTCCTTTGACGACTACCTCACCAACGCGGCCGGCGGCAACACCACCGGTGTGGAAGTCGAGCTGGATTACCGCGTAACCGATGCCGTGCGACTGTTTGCGGCGGCGGGCTGGCTTGATGCGGAGTTCGAGGACTTCACCAGCAGCGCGCACGTCGACGCCCGCGATGACTGGAACGGCATCACCCTGGCGCCGGTCGACCTGGATGGCCGCGACCTGGCACATGCACCCAACTACCAGTTCTTTACCGGCACTGAAATCGCACTGCTGCCGCAACTCGCGCTGCGCGTTGAAGTGGAGGGCAAGGATGCGTTCTATTACTCCAACAGCCACAACGAGAAGTCCACCAGCTACGAGCTGCTGAATGCACGCCTGACTTACACCGCGGACAAGTGGGACATCTCCCTGTGGGGCCGTAACCTCACCGACGAGGATTACTACACCCGCGGCTTTTACTTCAGCAACCAGTTCGGCAACAACCCGGCCAACTTCTATGCACCGGAAGCCTACTACCAGTTTGGTGAGCCGCGCGTAGTGGGCCTGTCTGGCAGCTATACATTTTAAAAGATATTAAGATTCTGGTAGCGCATTAGGGTCTTATTCAAAACCGTCGCGCACATGGTGGTCCGACACCTCGGCGTGCGCGCCGGAGCTACAGGGAAGTATTCATGCGTTTTTGAATAAGCACCCTAATGTTCTACCGGCTGAATCTGGAAATCCTATGAAACTCTCGGTTGAAATCAGCAAATACCCGTTGCGGGATGAATACATCCCCGCAATCCAGAACTTCATCGATCGCCTCAATGCCCACCCCGGCCTGCGCGTACTCACCAACACCATGAGTACCCAGGTGTTCGGCGACTACGACCTGGTCATGGATGTGATGAAGGCGGAAATACGCCGCTCTTATGAAAAGTTTGGCCGCGCCATTTTCGTGTGCAAGTTTATCGAGGGCGACCTCAGTCCCGGAGCCGAACATGTTTGACCAGCAGATCATTAGCGCCATCGCGTCGGCGGCCGCCGCCATGTCCCTGTGGGAAGTTGCGGCCGTGATCCTGGCGCTGGCTTACCTGGTGCTGGCGATGCAGGAAAAAATCAGCTGCTGGTATGCCGCCTTCGGTAGCACACTGATTTACACCTTCCTGTTCTGGGATGTCAGCCTGCTGATGGAGTCCGCGCTACAGGTGTTCTACCTGGTGATGGCCGTGTACGGCTGGTGGCAATGGCAACATCGGAATGAAAATGGCGAGACACTCGAAATCAACGTGTGGCCGCTCAGGACACACCTGCTGGTACTGGCCGGCGTTGGCATCCTAACACTCGGCTTTGGTTACCTGCTGCAGAGCACCACCGATGCGGCACTGCCGTATCTGGATTCGTTCACCACCTGGGGCGCGGTGGTGACCACCTACATGGTCACGCGCAAGGTACTGGAGAACTGGATCTACTGGCTGGTGATCGATGCCGTGTCTATCTACCTGTACCTGGACCGGGAACTCTACCTGACGGCATTGCTGTTTGTGTTTTATGTGGTGCTGGTGGTGTTTGGATTTATCCGCTGGCACGCCAGCTACCGTCAGGGCCAGGCGGTACCCGCCTGAGCATCTTGCAGAATGCCCGCCGAGCCCACTGACATTATCCCCGCCGACTGGCAACGCTGGAGCAGTGTGCAACCCACTCTGCTGCGGCCACTCGCGGGCGGCCTGACCAACAGCAGCTACCTACTGAGTGCCGGCGAGCGCAGGCTGGTGCTGCGCCGAAACTCGCCCAACAGTGCGGCACTGGACCTGGACCGCGTCGCCGAAATCAGGGCGCTACAGGAAGCGGACAGTGCGGGGCTGTGTGCGCCACTGGTACACGCCGACCCGGCGCACAAATATCTGGTGACCGAATACCTCGAAGGTCAGCCATTCCCGCGTGCGGACAACGCAACCCTGCTGCAGCTGGCAGAACTGGCGCGCGGTATCCATGCGCTACCCGCCATCGATGCGAAGCTGGATATTCGCAGCAAGGCTGAACGCTACTGGCAAGCGATTGACACCGATGCGGAATTTTCCAGCTCGCTGTCGGGAATAAGAAAAAGCACCGAGGTACATATCGACAGGGCAGCATCGCTGTGTTGCGGCCCGAAGCTCTGCCATAACGACCTGAATGCCACCAACCTGATCGCCACCAACAGCGGTGGCCTTTACGCCGTCGACTGGGAATATGCTGCCATGGGGGATGCGTTTTATGAGCTGGCGGTGATTGTGGAAGAACACCAGCTATCCGAACCCGCGCGGCAACAGTTACTCGGGCACTACCTCGGCCGCGAGGTCGGGTACGATGACCGCCAACGCCTGCACCACTGGCGTGTGGTGTATCGCTACCTGACGGTGCTCTGGTATGCGGTGCAGCATTACCGCGGTGCGATGCCCGGGCAGGACAGCCTTGCAGCCATAAGGCGGCAGCTGGATACGATAAGCACCCTGATGCAATCTACCCCCTAGCAACTCCAGGCCGCACTGCCGGGATATGGCCCTGGCTATTCACCTACCACCTCACCCCGCTATATAGTCTGCAGTGGAACGCACAAAAGGAGACATTCAGTGAAGAGATTTGCTTTGATTCTGGCGGCACTGGGCGCCATGCCCAGCTATGCGATCGACGAGACGGCACTGCAGGCTGCAGTAGACGGCAAACACCGCACCGAGGCCTACACAGCCCGCGATACCTACCGCAATCCGGTTCAAACCCTGACCCTGTTCGATATCCAGCCACATCACACTGTGGTTGAGGTCTGGCCGGGCGGCGGTTGGTATACCGAGATTCTGGCGCCATACCTACAGAAAGATGGCCGCCTGATTGCGGCCCACTACGACAGCAGCGATACCCAGGCCAGCTACCGCCCGGGTTCCCGCGAGCGTTTTGAGAAAAAGCTGGCGGGCAACAAGGGCATCTACGGCAAGGTCGAAGTCAGCTCCCTCACCCTGGACGAGGAGAATGGCATCCTGAAGATTGGCGCGGCCAAGTCAGGCGAGGCAGACCGTGTGGTGACCTTCCGCAACCTGCATGGGATGGCATCCAAGGGTATCACTGGCGCGGCCATGGCCCACTTCTTTGACATCCTAAAGCCCGGTGGCAAGCTGGGTGTTGTGCAGCACATGGCAGATCCCGGACAGGATTGGCAGGGAAAGAATATCGGCTATGTGGGCCGCGATTACGTGATCGCGGAAGCGGAGAAGGCCGGCTTCAAGCTGCACGCCGAGGGTTACTTCAACCACAACGAGGCGGATACCAAGGACTATGAGAAGGGTGTGTGGCAGCTGCCGCCAACCTTGCGTGACCTCAAGACCGATGAGGAAAAAGCGCCTTACCTCGCCATCGGCGAGAGTGAGCGCATGACCCTGGTATTTATCAAGCCGGCCTCCTGATCGGCACCTGATAAGCCTTTACTCGGTATGCAATGCCGGAAGTCAGGCGTCGGCTGTTGGCGCCGGACTTCCCGCTGGCGCCACCTCTGACGCCTTCGGTTCCTCAAACGGCATCAGGAATAACTCTGCGTAACCGGGCTGCTCTTTGCCGATTCCAGTCTCCTCCGTATCTGCATCACTGAAAGTACCGAATACCCTATCCCAAAATATACAGGCGCACCCGTAATTGGTGTTGCTTTCTTCCCGCACCATGGAGTGGTGATGAATATGATAGCGATTGGTCGTGAATATCCAGCCTATAATCTTTGAGTTCAGATCCAGGTTGCTATGCGCCATAAACACAGTAACAGTAAACAGCGAACCTGCTGCCAGACCCACCTCAACGCCGCCAAGCAATACGCCCACGATCATTCTCGGCAGGAGCAAAAAGACTGCCTCGAAGGGGTGATTTGCCATCGTGTTGATTGCGGATAGATTCTTAAAGGCATGATGGGTTCCGTGGCCGGAAGCCTTCCAAAGCCAGCCCCAGCGGTGTGCGCCACGGTGATACCAGTAATTGACGAACTCATAGCCAACAAAAACGAGCATCACCTGCGCAATCATTGGCCATTCGCTTGGCCAGATACCCAGTCCGAATTGCTCCCGGATAGATTCAAGCCAGGAGAATACAGACTTATCCATGAGTGCCTTGAAAATATCACCCGCAGTCGAGGCGATCCACACGAGGCCCAGCACCAGAAGATTATCATTCAGGGATTTTTGCCAGTGAGGCCTTGCAGGGATTACCGCCTCCAGGCAGATCAAAAGGGCCAGCAGGCAGCTCCAGAAAACCTGATAGGAAATCTTTGGCAATTCCAATAAAGGCAGGGACATGGCCAGCACAATCAATGCCGGCTGAAGCCAGTACTTCGTGAGATAGCGCATGCTCTCAATGCGACTGGCTGGAATTCTTTCTATACCTAAATCCATGGTGCGACCTCCACGGTCAATTTAACTTTTTATAATTCCACCACTAACTATCAGTAAAAAATGCTATCGCTCGGGAAAGTCCGCACTTGCAGCGAATTTTGCATATCCCTCGGTCATGGCACGAGCGCATTCACCGGGCGTAGGACCGCCATTGAAGAGTTTCTTGCAAGGAATTTCGATCAGATCCGGATGGTTTAGCTTCACCCAATCCCGCGCCTGATAATATATCTGCGGGTCGTTTGAACTTGTCTTGATAGAAGAGATTTCACCTGCCGCGAAGGAAATGTGGAAGGTGTCTGTGACTTTGAAATCGATCCCGAGGGCCAGGATAGGGTCATCCTCTACCGTTATCGAACACTCGATCAGGTTTGGCTCTGCAACCTCGCACGGCTTCCTGTGCAGGACTTTATAATTGCCACCTTCTGCCCAGCCCTGATAGTAGAGCATTGCTGCTGCAGACTCGTCATCACTCAGCAAATGTTCTTCCAATCTTCCTGAATCAAAGGAATAGAACGCATCGATAAAGCCCTCGCTCTTTTCCAGCAGGGATTGATCCGATGCAATATATTTTGAGCCTGAAGACTCTGTGCACGCGCTAACATGGACCCCCAGCATTAACGCGCAGAATATCTTTTTTTTCATTGTTGTCCCTTGGCGGGCCAATTACCACGCCAGAGAATTAACGAAGATAGGACCGTTTTTAACGGTCACAGCTCGACACTGAATCGTCAAGCAGAATTGATGGGACGACCGCGCCAGGCAAAAACGAGCCTCTGTAGCTATATGTAATCGAAGGCAAAAACTTTGATTACGTCACAAAAAAACATCGATTTTTTGCCTTTGTAATGGGTGCCGAATCCAGCCATATAGACTCGTTAGAAGGCCTATCTGGAAGATAAATCCATGCCTTATCGATACTCCCCTGCCTCTATCCCGCGCATTCATTAAGGTAACTGCACCTGTGCACATCTACGCTTAGAGTTAGAGCCTGCCAGCCCCCTACCGTTTGGGTGCAGCTCTAAACCGGGGAATATCCACGCGCATGAACAGCAAAATTGAGGCCGCACTCGACGCGATTCACTTTCTGAAAAAGTGACTGGTATTTGGCTTACTACTCCTCTCAGTGATAGTAGTGGCCGCCTCTATCGTCGAACTCTCCATTATTCTCCCTCGCGATTTCACCAATACCTCGGAGGATTCCCTGTTCCTGGACAGCGGTGAGCTATTGCGAACATTCGGTTTCGCTTTTATGGCAATTATCGGTTTTGAATTGATCGAAGCCATAGTCGGCCTGTCCCTCATTCTCGCAGCGCTGGGCACCACCTATTTCCTGATCAAGAAGATCAATCCAAGGGAACATTGAATTCCGTCAGGTTGCACCTGCCCTGAGAGTGTCCCCAATGGTCGCCGGGGCACTGTCCAGGCGATACTTTTCCCCAGGTTGCTGATAATCTGTTCTCTACCCGGAGAATAAGAAAAACATCGGTGACAAGATGGATATTACTGCCGCCATTTACACCCTGGTGCTGTACAAGCTGGTACTGCTGGGAATCGGTCTCTGGAGCCAGAGGCGTACCCGTAATACCGACGACTATTTCCTTGGCGGCCGCCAGCTCGGCCCTGTAGTCGCCGCCATCAGCTATGGCGCCAGCAGCGCCTCGGCCTGGACACTGCTGGGGATGAGCGGGGTCGCCTACGTGCTCGGGCCTGCGGCCATCTGGATTGCATGCGGTTCGGTGAGTGGCTGCGCCGTGGCATGGCTATGGATAGGACCGCGCCTGATGCGCCATACCGGCGAGCGCAAGCAACTGACGCTGACGGCCTTCCTGGCGGAGGATCACAGGGGCGAGCGCGACCGCAGTATCGAGATAACGGTTTCGGTCATCATTCTCATTTCGTTTATTTTCTATATTGCTGCCCAGTTCCAGGGTGCTGCCAATACCTTTTCAGGCGCGTTCAACCTGCCTCTCGCGGAAAGCCTGCTGCTGGGTGCCGCCATCATTACCATCTACACGTTTCTCGGTGGCTTCTGGGCCGCCAGCCTGACAGACACCCTGCAGGGTATCCTGATGCTTTGTGCGGCACTGCTGCTGCCGGCATTTGCATTTGATGCAGTCGGTGGCTGGCAGGGCATCAGTGCGCAGGCTGCACAGGCGCTTGGCGACGTCTCCATGACGGCCGGCAATGCAGGACTTGCCGCACTCGGTTTTGTCGCCGGGTGTATCGCCGTCGGCATAGGCACCTACGGCCAGCCGCACCTGTTAAATCGCTTTATGGCTCTGCGCGACAAACGCGCGTTGCGCCAGGCGCAGTTCATCGCCATCGGCTGGATGACACTGATTTTCCTTGGCATGTTTTCTCTCGGGGTACTCGGGCGCTTCCTGATCCCCGAGATTGAAAATCCGGAAACGCTCTTCTTCGAAATGTCGAACCTGTTGCTGCACCCGGTTGTGGCGGCGGTACTGCTGGCGGCAGTCCTGTCAGCGATCATGTCGACCGCCGACAGCATGCTGCTGGTGGTCGCATCGACGGTTTCGCATGATCTGCGCCTGCAGGCGCTGACGCCGGGCCGTGAACTCTGGGTGTCGCGTATCGCCATGGTCTCGGTTGCAGTATTTGCCGTCATCATTGCACTCTCTCTGCCGGCAACCATTTTCGAACGCGTGCTATTTGCCTGGATTGCGATTGGCTCTGCCTTCGGGCCAACGGTATTCGCAAAGCTTGCCGGCGCCCGGCCCGCCCACCGTGCGGTACGCGAATCCGTGCTGACCGGTTTTATCCTGGCCGTGGTGCTCTATCTCCTGCCCAGCACCCCGGGAGACTGGGCGGAACGGATCATCCCATTCTGCGCGGCCAGTGTGGTGCTGCTGTTGCGCCCGTCCAGGCTAGGCCGGCTCGTTCAAGCCTGAACCAATAAAAAACCGCGCCTTGCGCGGTTTTTTATTGGTCCGGGTTTTCCCTTGATTTCAGGAGATTACCGGTCAGAGACTACTGTTCACGAAACTTCAGTTCAGGACACCTCAGGGCTTACTTCCTTTTTTGGCGCCTCCTCCGGAACGGGTGCGGCCTCCCGGATTGGGGCAACCAGCGGCACTGTGTCCAGTGCCCACTTCAGATGCGGGTTGGTACGGCGTGCCGGTGACGGGATGGTGAATACCT
The DNA here is from genome assembly GCF_030270605.1 of Biformimicrobium ophioploci. GTDB lineage: Bacteria > Pseudomonadota > Gammaproteobacteria > Pseudomonadales > Cellvibrionaceae > Biformimicrobium > Biformimicrobium ophioploci. The sequence continues at coordinate 752,079 of NZ_BSYJ01000001.1, read as the reverse complement.
TCTCGCCCTCAAAAGGTTTCATGGCTTTGGTGTCAATCTTCCAGCCCTTCTCCTCGATATGCCTGCGACGGATCTGTCGCCAGGCACCCATAAACTTGTCCTGCTCCACCGATACCTCTGACTCCAGTGTTTCCGGCAAGTAGTTTGGTGACAGTGCTTCTACAATCGCGCCGTCTTCACCGAACACCTTGCTTGTACGCTTCCGGGATCCGCCATCGAAAATTGGCCACTTGAAGAAATTGCGCACCTGCACCGCAAAGGAACGCGTGGTGTTCTCATCAACCGGTGTATTCGCATCGAAGATAATTATCTCCATCCAGGAATTCACCTTGATATGCAGGCGCACGCAGTGGCCAGGCAGATAGAATGCGGGCGTTACATGGGTTGCCGCCTTATCCTTGCGGAAGAACTTCATCAGGCCGAGATTACCCTGCAGCTGCGGCGGATAGAGAACGTTATCAGAAGAGCCCCAGTATTCGCCTTTATCAACCTTGACAATTTTGTTCTTGTCGGCCATTTCCGGATATCCAAAACCGGGATGTACGAACGCGGTATGGCCAATATCAATACCATTCTCCACCACGCGATCCACGGTACCGTTCCAGTTATATTCCACGTCCACCGCACGCCAGTTTTTCTTGTCTTCGTACTCCGGGAAGTCGGGGATCGGGTAGCGCTCCTCTTCTGGCAGGTCGCCAAGGAAAACCCAGATCATGCCGTAGCGTTCTTCGGTCGGGTAGGCATCGATCCGCGCACGCTCTGGGATTGGTGCATCCTCGCCGCGCGAAGGAATAAACTGGACCTTGCCTTCGGCATCAAACTCCCAGCCGTGATAGGGGCAGGCCACACAGTTGCGCTCGGTGGTCCAGCCATTGGACAGTGAGCCACCGCGATGGATGCAGACGTCACTGAGGCAGTGCACCTTGCCGCTCTTGTCCCTGAACAATACAAAGTTCTGGCCAAGCAACTTGGCCCGCACCGGTTTGTCCTTGACAACTTTGGACCACTCGGCCACATACCAAAGGTTAGTCAGCATAATTCCACCTCAGTCCGTTCTGGTCGTGTCGCGCTGCCAATCAGCAGGTGCACAACGTGTTTATTATTCAGGTTTTACTACTACGGTTTTTTCAGGGCCCGGCATCAGGCCGGCTCCCCGGACGAAAGATACTGCGCATTGTGTTCACCCAGTTCGGGCAAACGGGTATCGACCACTGCCGGCTCACGCTGGAACTTGATCGGCACGCCCAGATGGCGATTGCCTTCGCCATCAACAAAGACCATCTGCCTCGACTGTAGATGGTCGTCCTCCAGCGCTTCGTGCAACAGCCTTACCGGCGACCAGCAGACATCTAACCCTTCAAACCAGCTTTCCCATTCTGCCAGGGAGCGCTCGGCAAAAGCGCGCTCCAGAAAGGCGATGGCCTCATGCTGCTGTCCCGGCGGCTGCCGGCAAATATCGGCCAGCTCCGGCTGCCCCAGCCTGGCGAAGAGGTTCTGCGCAAACTTCAGTTCGCTGCCACCAAGAGTAAGATAACGCCCGTCCGCAGTTTGGTAAATGCGATACATCGCATTGCCGCCCCAGGAGCGCTCCTGCTTGACCTCCGGAGAGCGATCTTCTGCGAACACCGGGCCCATCGCGTTCGGCAGCCAGGCCACCAGGCTGTCCTGCATGGAAATATCCAGATAATCTCCCTGCCCGGTCTCCGTTCGGCGCAATAGCGCCATGAGGATGCCAGACAACGCCATGAGTGACGCCGTCATATCCGCCGCCGGGAGCGCCGGAGAACAGGGTTTGCCATCCATGCCTTCGTTCAGGAAAACGGTACCAGAATCTGCCTGGATACTGAGATCGTGGGCCGGCTTGAGGCATTTTGGACCAGTCTGGCCGTAAGCAGAAATGGAGCAGTAAACCAGGCGAGGGTTGCGCGCCCTCAGGGTTTCGTAATCGAGACCGAGGCGCGCCATTGCCCCGGGGCGGAAGCCCTCGACAAAAACATCGGCGTTATCGATCAGTTCCAGCAGCTGCGCTTTCTGTGATTCATCCTTGAGGTTGAGACAAAGGCTGCGCTTGCCACGATGAGTATTGCGGAACCAGACGGACTGACCATTGTGACGCAGGCCAATCTCCCGGGTGGGCTCTCCAGAGGGTGGCTCGACCTTGATAACCTCGGCACCGTGGTCCGCCATCATCATGGTGAGGTGCGGCCCCGGCAGGAACAATGATAAATCAACGACGCGTATGCCTTGCAGCTTCACGCTAATGCCTCCAGTGATGCCGGATCAGACTACTTCCAGGCTTCTGAGTGCCTCAATTTCGTCAGCGGAGTAGCCCAGTTCAGCGAGCAGGCTCTCATTGTCAGCGCCTAACGCGGAGCAACCTTTTCCTGCCGGCCGTTTTCCATCAAATTTTAAGGGGCTGGCCAGGACCGTAAAATGACTATTGTCAACGTGGGGGAGCGCCTGCAGCATACCGCTCGCGGCGAGCCAGCGGTTGTCCAGGGCCTGCGGAAGTGTGTTGACCGGCGCAATTGGGAGTTCACCGGCAAAGCGGCTGATCCACGCTTGCGTGGGCTGGCGCTGGAATTCCGCGTCCAGGATTTCCGTCAGCAGGTCCCGGTGTTCACGCCTGGCGTCGACGCCGGCAAAGCGCGTATCGTCCAGCAGGTCTGCGCGCTCAAGGCCGCGCACCAGGGCCTGCCAGAACTTTTCCGTCATCGCCATCACGAAGATCCAACCATCGCTGGTTCTGTAGATCTGGCAGGGCGTGACCGAGGGATGGCCCGATCGCGGGACCCGTCCCACCGCGTGGGCGCGGTTCAGGTACCAGGTGGCGGGGTAAGTCAGCTGGGTCAGCGCAACATCGAACAGGCTCACATCCACGTCGCGGCCACGGCCGCCACGCAGTACACCTACCAGCGCACCCAGCACGGCCATGGACAGTGTCGTCCCTGTGGTGAAGTCCACCATCGACAGGCCAAAACGTGCCGGCGGCGTCCCGGGCTCCCCGGTAAGATCCATGAAACCGGCTTCCGCCTGCATCAGGTAATCGTATCCGGGCCAGCTGGCACGGTCATTGTCGCGGCCATAGGCCGACAGGTGGCCGCAGATGATGGATGGTTTCAACTTGCCGAGGCTGGCGTAGTCCAGGCCAAGCCTCGCGGGCAGGTCGCCGCGCAGGTTATTGGTCACCACATCCGCGCTCTGGACGAGGCGCTCGAAAGCCGCCCGCCCCTCAGGATGCTTCAGATCCAGGGTGAGGCTTTTTTTGTTGCGGTTGAAGGTCTGGAAGAACTCGCTGTCGTTGTCCCCAAGAAAAAACGGCCCGGACTTGCGCGCGACGTCGCCACCGGCGGCAGGGTTCTCGATCTTGATTACCTCTGCGCCCATATCTGCAAGCTGCATGGAGCCAAACGGGCCAGCGCCGTATTGCTCCACTGCGATCACCCGTATGCCGGCAAGTGGCGCGTCCTGCATCAGATGGCCTCGCGTGCGGCCAGTTGCTTGGCGATGATAATACGCTGCATTTCGTTGGTGCCCTCACCGACGCACATCAGCATGGCATCCCGGTAGTAACGCTCGATTTCGTATTCGGTGGAAAATCCATAACCGCCAAAGATGCGCATGGCCTCCTGCGAACAGAATACCCCGGTCTCACTGGCGAAATACTTGGCCATCCCCGCTTCCATATCACAGCGCTGACCGGTGTCATACATACGCGCGGCCTGGTCCACGAGCAGCTTCGCTGCCTCCACGCGCGATGCCATTTCGCCCAGCTTCAGCTGGATCGCCTGGTGCTGGATAATCGGCTTGCCAAACGTTTCGCGCTCCTGCGCATAACGTACCGCCAGTTGCAATGCGCCCTGGGCAATGCCGGCACCGCGTGCAGCGACGTTGATCCGGCCCAGCTCCAGCCCACCGACCGCCATGTGGAAGCCCCGGCCTTCTTCACCCCCAACCAGGTCTTCCGCAGAAACACGGAAATCCTCGAATACCACTTCACAGGTATCGATTGCGCGGTAACAGGTCTTCCTGATCTTGTTGATACTGACCCCGGGCAAAAGATTGCCATCGTCATCCTTGGTGCGAATCGCGAACATCGACATCCCGCGATGACGCGGCTCCGCCTTGGGGTCCGTCTTGCACAAAAGCGCCAGGCAATTGCCGTTCAGTGCATTGGTAATCCACATTTTGCTACCGTTGATGACATAGTCATCGCCATCCCTGCGCGCCACACAATGGATCGCCTGCAAATCCGTTCCGGCATTTGGTTCGGTCAGTGCAATACCGCCGCGCAGCCTGCCCTCGGCCATGTCGGGCAGGAAGCGCTGCTTCTGTGCCTCGGTACCGAAACGTTCGATCGCCGCGGCCATGATCAGGTGCGAATTGAAAATACCACCGGGCGCCATCCACGCCGCAGAAATTTTTTGCACGATACGCGCGTAGGTGGTAGCAGATAGCTGGAGACCGCCGTAGGCCTCTCCGATGGTGGCACCGAACAGGCCCAGTTCCTTCATGGTTTCGACCAGGGCGTGCGGGTACTCGTCTGCCAGATCCTTTTCGCGCGCGATCGGCGCCACATCGTTTTCAACAAACCGGTCTATGGTATCGAGAATCGCGACTTCGTCTTCTTCGGTCCAGCCCATGGTGGTCTCCGTTACTCGTTGCCTGGCATCGCCGTTAATCAGTAATTCACCTTGTCTTCCATTTCAGCGCCGCGCTTCCATACCAGCACCTTGCGCACGAATGAACACACTTCGGTGCCATCCTGCTTGATACCGCGAGTACGCACTGTGACGATGCCCTGGTTAGGGCGCGAGCGGGACTCGCGCGTTTCCAGCACCTCGGATTCCGCATACAGGGTATCACCGACAAAAAGCGGCGCCGTCATGCGGATGTCATCCCAGCCGAGATTGGCGATGGCCTTCTGGCTGATATCCGTCACACTCATGCCAACCATCAGCGCCACTGTAAACGGGCTGCAGACCAGTGGCTTGCCAAATTCTGTGCCCGCCGCATACTCCTTGTCGAAATGCGCCGGGTGGGTGTTCATGGTCAACAGCGTAAACCAGGTGTTATCCGTTTCCGTAATGGTACGGCCGGGGCGATGCTCATAGGTGTCACCGACTTTAAAATCATCAAAGTAGCGACCGAAGGTCTCGCGATAGCGATTTTCACCGACCTGTTTTACTGCTCCTGCCATGTTCTGTTCCCGCTAGTTTTCTTCATTTTCAAAAGCTTCCGTTGTTTCGCAGCGCGCGCGAGTGATGATGTTGCGTGCGCTATCCACAATGGGCTGGTCCACCATGCACCCATTGACAACCACTGCACCGCCCTCGGCCACTTCGAACGCACGAACAATCTCCTGAGCCTCCAGGAGTGCCTCATCCGACGGCATGAAACCCTGGTGAATCGCTTCAATCTGGGCAGGATGAATAGCCGCCTTGGCAGAAAAACCAAGTGCCGCGACACGCTGCGCTTCCGCCAGCACGGCCTCTTTATCTGCAATATCGAGATGCGGCACGTCAATAGCCGGCAACCCGAATGCCGCAGCGGCAACCGCAATCTGGGAACGCGCCCACAGTAACGGCTCCCAAGCAAAGCGCGCGCCGAGGTCAGCTGCAAAATCACCCCCGCCAAACATCACTGCGGACAGGCTTTCGGATGCGCAGATGTGTTCAATGTTGAGCAGGCCGCGCGCACTTTCCACCAGTGGAATCCAGCGTGCGGTGCGCCCCAGGGCGGTGGCAGCGTGCGTGAGGTCCTGCGCACACTCTGTCTTGGCCAGCATCAGCATCGCGGGCAGCCGTGCCGGCTTCAGTGCCGCCAGGTCAGCCTGGCCCGCCTCGGATTTGATCGCGCTGACCCTGACGACAATGCGCGCCAGCTCTGAATCGCGGCTCTGGTTGAGAAACTGCACCAACTGCTCACGGGCATAGCTTTTTTCTGCGGCGGGTACTGCGTCTTCAAGATCGACACAAACCAGGTCGGCGCTGCTGGCAAGCGCCTTGGCAAACCGTTCCGGTCGGTTGCCCGGGACAAACAGCAAACTGCGCGCGCTAAGCATCAAAGCGCCTCCCAGCCGCGCAGTGGCGCGCGTACCTGACTGGCTGGAACCTGCGCCTTAAATGCATCGGCAATCTGAGCACGGGTTGCGAACCATACGCCTTGCTGCGTACGTGCGTAAGCGAGGAATTTTTCCAGTGCGCGGATGCGGCCCGGGCGACCGATGATGCGCAGGTGCAATCCCAATGACATCATGCGCAAGCGGTCCTGGCCCTCCTCGCGGAGTACGTCCAGTGTGCTGCAGGCGTAGTCCAGCCATGCATCCGGGGTCAGGGACGGCGCGGTCCAGAATTTCATGTCGTTGGAGTCGATGGCATAGGGCAGAACCAGCATGGGTCGGTCACTACCGGCGACCGGCGCCCAGAAAGGTGCGTCCGCACTGTAGTCATCCATGTGATAATCGAAACCCTCTTCCTGCAACAAGCGCCGGGTGTTCTCCGTGTGCAGGTAGCGGCTCAGCCAGCCGCGCGGTCGCTGCCCGGTAGTGTCCTGGATCGAGGCACTTGCGGCACGAATAAATGCGCGCTCTTCCTCTTCATCCATCCTGAACTGGTGCAGCCAGCGATAGCCATGGCTGCAGGCTTCGTGCTTGCCATCGCGAATGAAAGCAGCAATCTGCGGTGCCCGCTCAAGGGCAAGCGCGGCTGCACAGAAGGTAGTGGGCACATCGTAGCGCTCGAGCAGCCCGCGGACACGCGGCCAGCCTTCGCGAATACCATACTCGTAGTTACTTTCGTTTGCGTGCGCACGCATGGGTTTGCGCGGTGCCACACCCAGTTCATCCACCGACTCAGGTGCACTGTCACCGTCGAGTAGTGTACTTTCGGATCCTTCCTCGACATTGACGACTATCGACAGTGCCAGGCCCGCACCATTCGGCCAGCGAGCGGATTGATCATTCATGGCCTGCACACCTCACCTGTATCAATGGTATTCCTCGCCACCGGAGACATTCATCGCCTCCCCGGTGATATAGGCCGCTTCATCGGAACAGAGGAAGGCACACGCCTTTGCTATATCCTCCTGCAGGCCGGGACGGCCCAATGGAATACGTGCACGCATGTCTTCCATATAGCGCTCGTGTCCCTTGCCGGTAACGTCGGAAAAGTGCGCGTTCTGCCAGGCACCGAGACCGGTGGTGACATGGTTCGGGCAGATGGTATTGACCGTGATTTTGTCTGGGCCGAGTTCAATGGCCGCCGAGCGGGTGAGGCCAATCAAACCATGCTTGGAGGCGGTATAGGCTGCAGCGTGAGGGAAGCCTGACTTGGAAGCCTGGCTGCCGATATTGATAATGCGCCCACCGCGACCCTGGCGCTGCATGATCTCGGCGGCATACTTTGTGCCGAGGAAAGCACCGCGCAGGTTGACCCCCAGCACCGCGTCCCACTTGTCCACGGCCATATCCACCACCGGCTCCATCAGGTAACCGATGCCGGCGTTATTGATCCAGATATCCAGGCCGCCGAAATGCCCCAGTGCGAATTCCGCTGCAGACTGGACATCCTGGGGCTCCAGGACATTACAGGTAAAGGTGGCGACCTCACCACCAGTGGCACGGATCTCCATCGCAATCTGCTCCATTTCTTCGGTAGTACCGATGGCAGACTGCGGCAGATTTTCTCCGGAAGGCTGGCCGATGTCGGTCAGCACAACCTTCACGCCTTCGATGGCGAGTCGGCGGGCCATGGCCTCGCCAAGCCCATCTTTACGCCCGGCACCGGTGATGACTGCAACCTTGCCGCTCAACTCCGCGAATTTTCCCAATGGCTGTCCCATTTCCTCGCTCCTGTTCAAAGTCTCTATAGGCAAGGCGCCTTATAAAGGCCCTTTAAAGTTCCTCTATAGCGGCAGCTGTGGTGCAGGCACGCATGCGCGAAGCCTGCGCCAATCAGATGCTTTCGGTGAGAATGAATTGCGGGTTGTCGGCGAACTGCTGGAACTCTGCGGCCACGCGCTGCATGGTTTCGGTGGCGACATCCGCTCCCAGCTGCTCCATGTCTTTCACAACCAGCAACTCAACGTAGCTATAGGGCGCAGCCGCATCGGAACCGAGCAGGCCGGTACTGCGCAGCACGTCAAAGCCGGATACTGAAGGGAGTTGGCGTACCGTGGGCAGGTCGGTACTGAGCGCCCACTGTTCGTAATCGGATGGGCTGACGCCCGGCTTGAGATTGAACAGCACGACAATAGTGGTCATGGCAAAGCCTCCGGCCTTTAGGAATCTGCCAAAATGCTATTCTTGAGCTAATGATATGTCAATATAACTTTTAGGAGTATACTCAGGCCTTGCTGGCCATCCTCTCCGCAAACGCGATATAGGCCTGCCGCATGTCCTGCAGGGTTTCTGCCACGGCCGGGATCCCCTGCATCCGCGACCACCAGGTACTGAAATGCCCAAATTCGGCCAGCGGTGCATCGAGGCCCGCCGCCGGCGCCAGTTCCAGTACATACGCAATGGTCGGGGCCAGGGCAATATCCCCGAGGTGCATCGGCCGCTCCGGGGTACCGTCCTCAGCCAGCAGACGCTCGCCCTTGCGGAGTTCCGCGGCCAGGCTGTCACGCAGGCTGCCCGGCTCGATCTCCGCCGCACCGGTTACTGCGCGGAACAGCGGGAACAGCGCGTTTACTGCGAGATGCAGGTCGGCGTAACGACCCAGGGCGCGCACCCTGGCCCGATCGAGTGGATTTGCCGGCATCAGTGCTGCACCTGATCCCGCCCCGGCAGACAGCTCCTCCAGATACTCCATGATCGCCCAGCTTTCTGCCACCTGGTTGCCATCCTCGAGCTCCAGTACGGGCAACTTGCCCAGCGGGAAGTGCTGGTAAAATTCTGCTGTCCGCAGCGGAATCGGTGGCGGCAGCACTTCGACCGGCAGGCCCTGCAATGCGATCTGGATGCGCACACGCGCGGAATAGGGTGAGTGCGGCAGGCTATAGAGTTTCAAGGGCAGTCTCCGGCTATCACGTCAGAAGGTGTAATCCGTAGGCCGCATTCGCGAGCAGGCCTATCCAGATCAGGTAGACAAACGGGCGGCACGACTTGATCGAGCGGCTGATGGTGCCATTCACTTCATCGCTTTCATCACCGGACATCAGCCGGCCCCAGGCCTGTATAAATGCCTTGAGGCGCACGCGAATCATCAGGCCGCACAGCACCAGCAATGCAAAGATGCCCAGCTTGATGGCGAGCCAGTCTGCCGCAATGATCGCATCGGTCAGCAGTGCGTAGGCAGCAAGGCCGAGCAGCACAACGATAATCACAGCGCGCAGGTAGAAATCGAGCCGGGTCAGCGCCGGCACGAAGCTCCCGCCATGGGCAAAGTGCAGCGTCGCCACCAGTGCAAACCAGCCAATACAGAGTGCCCAGGCCAGCCACAACCAGCTTTCCGCGACCGCAAACTGGCCTGACATATGTGCCAGCTGCAGCCCCAGCGGCAGGATCAGCGGCATGCAGAAACGCGGCCCCTGGTCACACCCCATCATGATGGTCAGCGCGGTGCTGCGCGACTGCGGGGAGAGTTCGGGCCTCGTGACAAACCGGCTCGCGTAGAAAGTACCGAGATCACCACCCAGCCAGTAGACAAAACACAGGTTGTGCAGCAATTTTACAAACAGATAAATGCTCATGCTGGTACATTTTTCCAATCTGGAGTATCAATAGCCAAGCGACGCGAACGCCAGAGGCGGGAGACGCCCCGCGTTGCCGCAATAAACATATTGATATACCATTATAACAATAAAAGCAATGCAGCCGCCGCAGGTGCCATCATGGAAACAAGCACAAAGACCGCGCGAGAAATCTACCTCGATATCAAGGCCAATCCGGCCCGCAAGCGCTTTGGTTTCGGGCACAAGGCGGCACTGATCAATGTAGATCCGCAAAAGGCCTATACCCGCACGGACCTGTTCAAGACCGCCTACGAAACCGACCCCAATCAGATGCACTATATCAATGAACTCGGCAAGCAGTTCAGGGAAAAGGGTTGGCCCGTGGTCTGGACGCATGTGGCCTACATGGACTCCGGCGAGGACGCCGGTATCTGGGGCACCCGCACGGATACCCCGGATTCGCTCCAGAACATCAAGTTCGGGTCCGAGCGCAGCGAGTTTGATGACCGCCTGCAGATCGACCGCCAGCGCGACGTCATCTACCTCAAGAAGATGCCGAGCGCCTTCTTCGAAACCCAGCTGCAGTCACTGCTGGTATGGCACCAGGTGGACACACTGATCATCACCGGGGGCTCCACCTCGGGCTGTATCCGCGCCACTGCCGTGGACAGCCTGTCACGCGGCTATCGCACCATCGTGCCCGAGGAGTGCGTTGCGGATAAGCACGAGAGCTTCCACTACGCCAACCTCACCGACCTGTCCCTGAAATACGCGGATGTACTGGAAGTGGCAGATGTATTCCGCTGGCTTGACCAGGGCAACAATCAGTAGGCCACATAGATTACCTCACCGAGGAAAGGCGCAATATGAAATCGGATCCCGGCTTTTACGATTACTGGCCCTACCACCAGCGCCCGCAGATCCAGTGGCCAAATGGCGCGAAGTTGGCTTTCTGGGTAGCGCCCAACATTGAATTCTACGAACTTCAGCCACCGGCCAACCCCTACCGCAAGGCCTGGCCACAACCGGCGCCGGCGGTACCCGGATACAGCATTCGCGACTACGGTAATCGTGTTGGCCATGTGCGACAGATGGCGCTGCTGGAAAAATATGGCGTGCGCGGATCTGTTTCCCTTTCTACTGCCCTGTGCGAACACCACCCGGAAATCATCGCAATGTGCGCAGAGCGCAACTGGGAGTTTTTCAGCCACGGCATATACAACACGCGCTACACCTACGGCATGTCAGACGAACAGGAGCGCGACATGATTCGCGATTCCATCGAGACCATTCACCGGCATACCGGGCAGAAGTGTGCGGGCTATCTGGCACCGGCGCTGTCTCACTCCGAACGGACCCTGGATCACTTTGCGGAAGTTGGCTCCGAACTTTTCGGCGACGAGGCGGGCTTCTATACCTGTGACCTGTTCCACGATGACCAGCCCACTCCCATCAGGCTGCGCAACGGCAAGCGCTTTGTTTCCGTCCCCTATTCCCTGGAAATGAATGACACCATCGCCTATGTGGTGAACAAGGTGGAGCCGCGCCGCTATGGCCAGATGCTGAAAGACAATTTTGATCGCCTGTATCTCGAAGGCGCCGAGAGCGGCACCGTCATGTGTATTCCCACACACAATTACCAGGTGAGTTGCCCGCACCGCTTGCGCGCATTCGAGGAGGCGCTGGAATACATCACCGGCCACCCGGACGTCTGGGTGACAACCGGACGCGAAATTGCCGAGTATTACCTGCAACATTATTTCGATGTTGCGCGCACTGACATCGCCAGCAAGCAGGTGCAAGCCGGCTTCGACAACACCGGAGCGAAAACCGAGGCGCAAGGCCATGCCTGACTTTTCCGAACTGGACCCGGCCCACCTGCAATACCCGCAGCGGCAATACGGCATGGATCACGACCATTACGACTGGCAGATGCTCAGCCAGCGTAAACCGGTACAGTGGCCGCAGGGCAAGCTGGCGCTGTGGGTCAATGTCAGCCTGCAGTTTTTCCCGCTCAACCAGCGCGGCAAGCCTTTCCCGCCGGCCGCCGGCATGACCATGCCCTATCCGGACCTGCGCCACTTCTCCCTGCGCGACTATGGCAACCGGGTGGGCATTTTCCGTATCCTGCGCGCGCTCGATCGCTACAAGGTGCGGCCGACATTTGCGGTGAACGCGGAGCTGGCCGAGCGCGCGCCCTACCTGCTACACCTGCTACGCGAACGCGGCGATGAAATTATTGCGCATGGCTGGAACATGGACAGCCCGCACTACGGCGGCCAACCTGTTGAGATGGAGCGCGAACTGGTCGAGCGCAGCATCGATACACTGCGCGAAGCAACCGGGCAGGCCGTGCGTGGCTGGCTCAGCCCCGGCAAGATCCACAGCGAAAACACGCCGGCACTGCTGGCGCAGCGGGGCATCGAGTATTTCTGCGACTGGGTCAATGACGACATGCCCTATCGCTTCCGCACGGCGTCCGGCGACCTGTGGGCCATGCCGCTCTCCACCGAACTCGAGGACCAGTTCATCCTGCGCAATAACCTGCACTCCGAACGCTCTTATGCAGAGCAACTGGAAGATGCCTGTGACCTGTTGCTGGCGGAGTCCCGGGAACAGGGCGGACGCATCCTGGCGCTGAATATCCACCCGTGGATGCTCGGCCAGCCACACCGCATCGGTTATCTGGAGCGGGTGCTGGCTTACGTCAGTGACAAAGCAGAAGTCTTCAGTGCACCGGCGACGGAACTCCTGCAGCACTGCGCTGCGGCCGAGGCCTGAGCAACCAGCACCTGATCTGGCATTTGTCCTAAAAAGATATATCATTAGGCCTTTTTGGCGGCCTTGAGGATGCATCGAATGGAAGCCGTGACCAAGCTGTTCAGCAAACAACAACTGGAATCCCTGAGTGAGGAATCCCACACGCCCCTGTATTTTCAGCTCTACACCCTGCTGAAAAGTGCGATCCTGAACGGCACCCTGGAAATCGGCGCGCAGATGCCGACGGAATTACAGCTGGCCGACGCTTTCGGCGTATCCCGGATTACCGCCAAGCGCGCCATGGATGAGCTGGCCGCGGAAGACCTGGTCGAGCGCCGGCGCGGCAAGGGCACCCATGTCACATACGAGTACCGCCAGCAGCCGGTAAAGGCACCGCTTGTCGCAATGCTGCAGGAAATCGAGAGTATGGCGCGGCACTCGGACGTAAAGGTACGCACCTGTTCGCGCTTGCAACCGCCGGCAGAAGTGCGCGAAGAGCTCGGCCTCGATGCCGGTGAAACCGCGCTGCTACTCGAACGCACCCGCTTCCGCGACGGCGCACCGTTTGCTTACTACGTCAGCTGGACCGCGGGCCTCAAGAAAAATATTTCCGCGCGCCAGTTCGCCACACGCCCGCGCCTGGAGATCTTCCGCGCGCACGGCCTCGAGATTACCCATGTGACCCAGACCCTGAGCGCGGAGTCCGCAACGCCGGATGTCGCACGTGAACTGGACATCCCGGTTGGTGCTGCCCTGCTCAGCCTGACCCGCTACTCCTACAACAAGGTCAATGGCAACGAGAAGCTGGTGGACTATATGCACGTGCTCTACCACCCGGACCGCTTCAAGTACCAGATGGACCTGAAAGCGGATGAAATTTAGGGCGCCTGCTCAGCGTCCAACTTCCGGCCGGTAACGCCGAACCGCTGTTGCCACAGCTCGGCACCCGGCCAGTGGCCACGATAATCTTCAAGTCGCACCTGCCACTGCCGCCCGGCCTGGGACCAGTCGTAACCGAGCAATAAACCACAGTTGAGCCAGTAGCGGCTGCCGTCCTGATACTGGCCGCCGTGATACAGCACACTGTCCGCATGCTGCGCCCCTTCACCCCGCCAGGGACCGCTCTCACCCAAACTCACCCGGCGCCGGGAAAAATCCGGACTGAACAGGCGCGTTCGTTCCTGCGGCTGCTCAATCCACGGCACCAGCACCTCACTTTCCTTTTTTCCATCTTGTGCGAGCCGCGTCAGCAGGTAGCCGGCAAAAATACGTAAAAGCGGAAAATAATGGGCATGCCTGCTCCGCACACTGCTGGCCGGTTGCCCGCGACTGCGCCAGCGGTACAGGCCACCTTCTGTGTCCCGGTACAGGCTACTGGCGCTGGCCTGCCCCCCCGGGCCTTCCAGCCAACGCGTCAGGCAAACCCGCAGCTGTTGCCCCCTGAATACCGCCTGTACTGCGATACTGGCCTGTAGCGGCTCGATCCAGCGCTCGCTCTGTATCACAAACGCCTGCCCCTGGCGCCACAGCTGCCAGTGCTCTTTGACCGGCACCAGTTCACCCTCGCACAGATATGAGTAGCGCCCCCCAGCCAGCGGTGACCCGGCCACAGCAGGCAAGCATTCATCTTTTGGGCGAGCGTCAATCTGCACAGGCAATTTCTTCTTCCCTCCGCAGCAGTGCCGCACAGGACTGCAGCGGCCGATCGCGCAGTAGATCCGTATTGGCGGAGATCATTTTGTTCTCTGCCGCTCGCGGATGCAGGACCTGGAGGGTAGTTTCACCGGATTGCGGCGTACGCAGCGGCGCATTGATATTGCCGTCAAATCGACGCGACGGCCACGGCGACATCAGGGTGAACTCGCGCTCCAGTGTTGCCAACATGCCTTCGGCGGAACCCGCACACGCAGCGAGACACAGGCGATTCTCCGCGGCCCGGGCCGCGAGCAGCAGCGCCAGGTCCAGCGTGCCATTGGCGGCTCCCCGGGCCACACGAGTGTCCGGCGCCGCGCACGGCAGCAACAGGCAGTGGGCACCGGCCAGCGCCGCCATCTTCGCCAGCTCCGGGGAAAGGCAGTCGTCACCCACCAGTATCGCAACGCGGCCCCACTCCAGTTCTGCTGTCAGCAGTGCGTCGCCGCAGCCCCGCTCGACATGCAATTGCGGCTGCTGCAGGCGTACCCCGCTGCCATCCAGCAACACCCCCACGTGAGCATCGCCTTCCACCAGGCTGGTGCAGACCTGTAGATTCCGCGCCTGACAGATGGCCTGCAGGCGCTCACGAATCACCGCAGCCGCAACCGGATGTTCACCAGTCTGCGCAAAACGCTCTGGCAGCAACGCCAGCTGCGTACTCGCCGGCAACTGCTGCAGAAGTTCTTCCACATGCGCCAGTGCTGCGCGGCCCTCTCCCAGCGGACGCACCAGCGCCACTTCGATCGCTTCTGCTGTGCGCGTTGCGCTTTCGCCATTGGCCTGCAGCGGCGCCTGCAAGAGCGACCGGTAAATCTCGGGGCGCCGTGGCAACAAGCCTGCACCCCGCAGGCGGCGCCGTTCCGCGGCTGGCGGCAGGTCCGCAATCAGCACCGCCTCCTGTGCGCGCGGCGCCCGTCTGAGCGCACGGCCATCCGGCTGTACCACCTGGCTCTCACCCGCACCGTACAACAGCGCCTGTGGAATGGCGGTCAACCTGCTGACCATGCCCAGCTCCTCTCCCGGCACCAGCGGCCCCACCTTGTTCGCCGCCACCAGGTACAGGCGATTCTCCGCAGCCCGCGCCGGCACATGAAGGCTGGCCTCATCAAACGCGAACGAATTGAGGGAGTTGCACAACAGGTCTGCCCCCATAAGCGCCAGGCGCCGCGCCGGCTCGAAGCTGATGCCGTCACGGCAGGCGAAGATCCCGATGCGGCCAATACCGGTATCGATTACCTTCCCGGCCTCCTTGGCCGGCACAAAGAAATCGTTCTCATGCCCCATCAGGCCCTGCTTGTCGGCTTCTCCGAGGCACGTGCCATCGGGGCCGTAGAGAATGGAAGTGACACTGATGGCCGGGTGCCGGCGGCGCAGGGAAACGTTGATCAGGATATGTATGCGGTGGCGCAGGGCGCGCGCGGCAATCGCCTGCAGGAATCCGCCCTCCGGTTCCAGAGCTTCCTGCCAGGCGTGTGCCTGGTCACGATACCAGGAAATATGATTACAGAATTCCGGCAGTACCAGCAGCTTTGCGCCCTGCACCGCGGCTGCATCGATCATGCGCAGGCAGGTGGCCAGGTTTTCTTCCGCACAGCTGCCGGTGGCAAATTGCAGCGCGGCGACTCTCAACATTTCCAATGGATTTTCCCCGGTTTGATATACGTCAATCCAAAGTGATCGGCGAATTGTACTATTGATATAACTTTATTACACTTCAGCCTATTCCGGATACCTGAGTCTGCAGGTACCACAGTCGCGCGGGGTGAGCATGGCCAATATCGTCATTACCGGCAGTACCAAAGGCATCGGTTTCGGCCTTGCCAGGGCGTTCCTGGATGCCGGCCACACAGTAACGATCAGCGGTCGCAGCGACCTGTCGGTACGCACCGCGCTCGAGCGCTTACAGGCCCCGGCCGAGCGGTGTGCCGGCATCGCCTGCGACACCAGCGTCATGCGCCAGGTACAGCTGCTGTGGGATTTCGCCGAAGAGACATTCGGGCCCGTCGATATCTGGATCAACAACGCCGGCCTCGCCCGCACCGGCTGGTCTATCTGCGACACGCCGCAGGAAGAGATCGAGTCTATGCTCGCCACCAATATCCAGGGCACCATTAACGGCTGTCGCGTGGCGGCGACCGGCATGCGCGCGCCCCGGAAAGGCCAGACTCAGGGCGGCAAGATATTCAATATGCTGGGCGGCGGTAGCGACGGCGAGCACTTCCCGGGTATGGGCATCTATGGCAGCACCAAGCGCGCACTGGACTACTTCACCGATGCACTGCAGAAAGAGCTGCAGGATTCCGGCATTGTGGTCGGCAAAATTCGGCCGGGCATGGTCGTTACCGAAGCCGTGGTGCGCGAGGCGCGGGAAAATCCAGCCAGGTTCGCGCGTTCTCGCAAATTCATGAACAAGCTGGTGGATCAGGTAGATACGGTGGCGCCATTCCTGGCCCGGCGAATCCTTGAATGCCAGCGCAGCGGCACCAAGATCCGCTGGCTGACCGGCTCCAGAATCGGCATGCGCATGTTCGCCGGGCTGTTCCGGGCTCGCGAAGACCAGTTTGCGCGGCACGGACTTTAAAGTGCTTGCCACTCCTTCAGTACAGGCAGCACAGGCATAAACACAAGGCGACAATAATGATAACAACGAATAAATCCTGGCTCGGCGTCACCCTGGCACCACAAATAGCCCGACGTCACTTTGCCACCTACCTGTTCGCTGTATTTATTTCTTCCGGATATGCCGGCGCACTGGCGGTACTGCAGCCCGGCCTGTTGCATGTGATGGGCATCGCCCAGGACACCCAGGCACTGCTGACCGGCTACCTGAGTGCCCTGCAGGAACTGGTATTCATCCTGCTGCTGGGTACGGCCGGCGCCCTTTCTGACCGCATTGGCCGCCGCCCGGTTTATGTTTTTGGCCTTGCCCTGACCGGTGCAGCGTTTGCACTTTACCCGCATGCGCAATCGATCACCCAGCTGGTGCTATTTCGGCTGCTGGTCGCAGTGGGCAGTGCCGCAATGATCGGCATGATGGTGACGGTTGTCGCAGACTACGCCGAAGAATCCTCGCGCGGCCGCGCCAATGGCATGCAGGCCATGGCCGCCACCCTGGGCGCCTTCATTCCACCATTGCTCGCTACCCTGCCGAGGGTGTTTACCGCAAACGGCTACGATGAGCTGGCGGCGCAGCAGTGGACCTTTGCCATCGGTGGAGCACTGGGCCTGGGTGCCGCGGTCGTGGCCCTGTACGGCCTGGCGCCCGGTGCGATGCGCAAGGCGAGAGAGACCCGCGAATCCATTCGCCAGATCCTGACCGAGGGCCTGCGCACAGCGCGCGACCCGCAAACAGCGCTCTCCTACGGTGCAGCCTTTATTTCCCGCGGTGACCTGGCAGTGACCGGCGCCTTCATTTCGCTGTGGCTGGTGCAGTACGGTACCCGCGAGCTCGGCATGACTGCGAGCGAAGCCATGTTCCAGCTGGCGGTGCCTCGCACCCTCGCGGTCGTGGGCGGCGCACTGATCGGCGCGCTGCTCATGGGGCAGATCGCCGACAGGGTCAGCCGCGTCACAGCCGTGGCCATTGCCAGCGGCCTGGCGGCTGTGGTTTACGGAGCGGTATTTGCCATTTCTGACCCGACCGCAGGCTGGGTGATTGGCCTGCTGTTCGTAATGGGTATCGCAGAAATCAGTGCCTTCGTCAGCAGCCAGGCACTGGTGGGCCAGCAGGCCCCGGAGCAGTGTCGCGGCGCGACCATCGGCCTGTTCGGGGTAGCCGGGGCCTTCGGCATCCTGGTGGGCACCTCCGGCGGCGGCATACTGTTTGCCAAGATCGCGCCCAGTGCACCCTTCGTGCTTTTTGGCATACTGAACCTGGCGGTATTCCTGTGGAGCCTGTGGCTGCGGAAACGCCTCGGGGAAGGCCGGGATTCCGTTGGTGTGCCGGCTTGAGGCTTGTGGCCGAATCCTGTCAGTAAGAACCTGGCAGGCAACTGTCGTTAAAAACGATCGATAAACAACAATCGATAACTAACAATCGAGAGACTAGAACATGGAAGCGAAGCAGAACCTTTCCAAGGAATTCGTGGCCCACCTCGACGGCGACGACAAGCTCGATACCAGCGCCACCTTTGCCGCAGTGCTGGCCACCCGCGATGCGATATGGAAAAAGGTCAGCAGCGCGCTTTCCCTGCAAGAAGACATGCGTTGTGCGGACATCCGGGAGTTCAGCGACCTGGATGGCAATGCGGTAGGCCGCATTCGTACCTTTACCGGAGACCTGTCGCCTGTGGACTGGGTGATCCACTCAAATATCGGCCGCCCGCAGAATACCTTCACCAACATCCACCTGACGGTGTACCTCGATGACTCGATCGACGTACCCAACCTGGGTATGGCCTTCGGCACGCTGCCGGATGCGTTTTTCTATGTCGATCCCATGCCGCGCTGCGAAGTACTGAGTCAACCGGACTATCTGCAGAAGTACATGGCACCACTGAATGATATCTACATGGAACTGCAGCAGGAACTGTTCGAAGCTGGTATCAAGCCACTGGTTCCGGCAATGCCGTTCATCCGTTCCAGCCTGTCCCCACTGGCCCTCGCCGGCGTGGTGCCGCTGGATTTCTACCGCGAAAAGGTAGAACCAAAAGTTCATGCTTATGTTGACTACTGGCTGGAGCTGGTGCGCAACGCCGCCCCGCTGGCCGACCCGGAGGCGCGCGCACGCCTGAAGCAGCGCGACACCCTGGTACGCCGCAATATCGTGCACCTGGACCCTGCCAACCCCATAGCAGAGCGCCTGGTTGGCAAGCCGCTGGCAGACCGTCTCGTGCGTATCCTCTGTGCCGAGGAGCGTAGCGAAAAGGCAATGGTCGAGTAAGGGGCCGCCCGTATGTCGGTGCAAGCGACTCTTCGGCAACTGCTGCAACGCAATACCGTGCTCAGCGCGCCGGGCATCTACGACGGCCTGAGCGCGCGACTGGTGGAACTGGCCGGATTCGAAGCCGCATTTGTATCCGGTGCCTGCGTTTCTTTTGCGCGCTTCGGCCGCCCCGACATGGGCCTGGTCAGCGCTGCCGAGGTCAGTGAGACTGTCGCGGTGATTCGCGAGCGCACCGCAATGCCACTGATTGTCGACATGGATACGGGTTTCGGCAATGCACTGAACGTGCAGCGCACTGTACGCACCTTCGAGCGCGCCGGCGCTTCGGCACTGCAGATGGAAGACCAGCTGATGCCGAAGCGCTGCGGTCATATGCGCGGCAAACAGGTCATCAGCCCGGCAGAAATGGTTGGCAAGATCCATGCGGCACTGGATGCACGCCAGCACGAAGATACCTTCCTGATTGCACGCACGGATGCCCTCGGCGTCAACGGTTTCGAGGATGCCATGGAACGTGCGGAGCTTTACCTGGAAGCCGGCGCCGATGCACTCTTTATAGAGGCGCCACAAACTCTGGATCAAATGCAGGCTATCGGCGCACGCTTCGGCAAGCGTATCCCGCTGGTGCACAACCTGGTCGAGGGGGGCAACTCACCGGTAAAGTGCGCAGCCGAAATGGGCGAACTGGATTACCGCATCGCCCTGTTCCCGGCCTCGCTGCTGCACCTTTTCGTGCCCGCAGCGCAGCACCTGCTGCAATGCCTGCACCGCGACGGCCAGGTGGAAAGCCTGCGCAAAAATATGGTCGACCTCGCTGCAATCAACGACCTGCTCGGCGCCGATGAACTGCTCGCAGCCGGCGTCAGATTCCAACCAGAAAAGCGATAGGATTTTATGGGCGGTGAATTCCAGCTTCCTGAACTGCAGAATTATATCGACGGCGAGTTTTCCACGCCGGCGAACAGCCGCGGGCAACAACTGCACGACGCCAATAGCGGCGAGCCGCTGCAAGTGCGCGCCGCGGCCAGCGCCGAACAGGTGGGTGCCGCCCTGGCCGCAGCGGAACGCGTACACCAGGCGCGCTTGTGGGAGGAAACCAGCGCGAGCGAGCGGGCAGAGTGGCTGGACCGTATCGCCACAGAACTCGAAGCCGACGGTGTTGCAGACACCATCAGCCAGGCAGACAGCCTTACGTCCGGTGCCATCATCCGCACAACGCGCAAGATGGCCAGGTTACTGCCGATGGTGTTTCGCGGCGCCGCAGCCTATCTGCGCGAGGGCCATCTTGACCAGCGCCTGCCGGGCCCATGCGGCGACGTGGAGTACCTGCGCCGCCCCTGGGGACCGGCACTGTTGATCGCGCCCTGGAACGGGCCCACAGCCATCGGTTCACACAAGGTCGCGAGTGCACTTGCAGCCGGGGCCCCCTGCATTCTCAAGCCTTCGGAATTTACCCCTCATTCGGCCGTCATGATGGCGCGTGCCATCGATCGCGCCGGTCTGCCCCCCGGTATATTCCAGTTGACTGTAGGGGACCGCAGCATCGCCCGGCAGATGATCGAGGCACCCTGTATCAAGGCAGTCTCCTTCACCGGCGGACTGGCGGGCGGGCGCGCCATCGCGCGCCTGTGCGCAGATGACTTCGTACCCACACAGCTGGAGCTGGGCGGGAACAACCAGCTGGTGGTATTCGAGGATGCCGATCTCGACAAGGCTGCAACCGGTATCGCTTACGGCCTCACTAACCTCAATGGCCAGTGGTGTCGCGCGCTCGGCCGCCTGCTGGTGCACAAATCAGTGAAGCAGGCGCTGCTGGAACGGGTACTCGCAATACTGGCGGATATCCGGCTCGGTCACTCGCTGGACGAAGAAAGCGATATGGGGCCGCTGGTGCACGGCGACCACTATGAGCAGGTCCTTCAGGATATCGAACGCCTGCGCCGCTGTGGCGGCGAACTGCTCTGCAGTACCGCACTGCCGCAGCTGCCCGGGTATTTTGTGGCACCGACACTGGTCGACGGCTGCGAACCGCGCGATACGCGGGAAGAAATTTTCGGCCCGGTTGCCACGGTGCACAGTTTCTCCGATGACGATGAGGCACTGGCGCTGGCCAATGGCACCGAGCTGGGCCTTGCCGGCTATGTTTACAGTGGGAACCTGGAGCGGGCTTTTGCGTTTGCACGCCGTATGCGCACCGGCGGCGTGAAGATCAATGGATACAGCCTGCTCAGTATCGGCGAGGGTGCGCCACGCAGTGCCTGGGGATTGTCGGGGCTGGGCGAGGAAGGCCACGCCCAGTCCATCGAGTTCTTTACCGGTGCACGCGTAATTGGCGTATCACCGCAGGACCCACTCGGGGGACGCTGATCAATCGATCAGCGTGACCTTTTCCTCCACCTCTGCAGAGGTAATATCGATCGCAGCCTTGGCAAACTTCGGTGGACCGAAACGGGGCACATGGCCGTTGGAAAAACCCACCGGCTCTTTGGGAATGCCAATAAAGTTGCTATCCATTTCGCCATTGGCATTGTCATCGTGGTGTACCGCGATCGCGTAACGCCCCTGCGGCAGACTCAGTTCAATGACCAGGCTGCCATCCTGCAGGTTTTCCAGGCCAAAATTTTCGGCATAGACCTTTGTCTCACTGAGAAAAGTATCCTTGGAGTCGTAGACCGAGACATAGATACGACCAACACTGGACTGGATATTGGTTACGTTCAGGCTGACTTTGGATGTCTCAACAGCCTGCTTCTCTTCCGCGCCTTCCATCTTGTCGGCCCAGGCCGAAGGTGCCGACATAAAGGCCCCCGCTACCATGAATGCCAGCAAGTGCCACAAATTCTTCCGCTTGCTCATCTGTTGTCTCCCTTGTGTCTCCCTGGTGTCTCCCTGGTGTTTCCCTGGTGTCTCCCTTGGAATCGAAAATTCCGCTTCCAATGACATCGAGTGTGTCATTCCGACTAAACCAAAGCCTCTTCCTTTTCGCGCTGCAGGCGCCGCCAGGCAGCCGCGCGCCCACCGGTCTCTACGCCCAGTAATTCACCCGCCAGCTTGCCGGCATCCATTAGCACGGGCAGGTTGATACCGGTATCCAATCCCATCTGCTCGAGCATCATGATCAGGTCTTCGGTGGCAATATTGCCGGTCGCACCCGGTGCAAACGGGCAACCACCAATGCCACCCACGGAGCTGTCAAAATGACGGATCCCCGCGTCCAGTGCGGCATAGGCATTGGCCATGCCCATCGCCCGGGTATCGTGAAAGTGGCATGCGAGGCGTGATGCGCCGTAGTCCCGCGCAAGGTCAGCCATCAATTTATACACCGCGCGCGGGTTGGCTGCACCAATGGTATCGGCAATCACAACCTGATCAGCGCCAAAAGCCAGCAGCCGACCGCTCAGCTCCATCACCGCAGCCGGATTGGTTCTGCCCTCAAAGGGACATTCCCAGGCCACTGCCACACAGGCGATCGCGCGGATACCGTCGGCCTGCGCCGCCCGTAATATGACCGCTGCCTGCTGCAGGGACTCGTCCACACTCAGCCGTACATTACGTGCATTCATGGTTTCGGTGGCGCAGATCACCAGTAATACGGTACTGGCACCGGCCGCGCGGGCCAGCTCGTAGCCGCGCAGGTTCGGGATCAGCACCTGGTAATCCACCCCTGCGCCGGCAGGCACGCCGCCGAGTACCTGTTCTGTACCGGCCATGGCCGGTACAGCTTTGGGTGATACGAATGCACCAGCCTCGATAGACTTCACACCGGCATCGACCAGCGCTTCAATCAGTTTTATGCGCGCTTCGACCGACAGGACGCTCGCCTGGTTCTGCAGCCCATCGCGCGGCCCCACATCGTTGATATACACCTTCTCACGCTGGTCAGGCAGCATCGCCACCTTCCTTCAGCGCGGCGATATCTGCACTGGTATAGCCACAAAGTTCGCTCAGCACTTCATCGGTATGCTGGCCGATGTGAGGCGCCGGCGAAAAAACATCCTCGTGGGTGCGCGATAGCTTGATCGGGTTGCCAGGTGCGCGCGTGGTCTTGCCATCCGGGTGCGCAATTTCCACGACCATATTGCGGTGCAATACCTGTGGATCATTCAGCGCCTGTTCCAGGTTATTGATTGGCGCACAGGGTATGCGCTGCTGCTCAAGTTTTTCCAGCCAGGCATCGGTGGTGTCGCCTGCGAAGACCTCCGCAAGCTTCGCATCAATGAAACCCTTATCCGCGAAGCGGCCGGGCTGGCCGTCATATTTCGGGTCATTGAACTCCGCAACCTGCACCACGGGCTTGAGGTTCTGCCAGAAGTTATCGGTAATTACCGCGATGATGATGAAGCCGTCGGATGTCGCATAGCTGTTGTAAGGCACATGCACAAAGTGGGCGTTGCCAATCGGGTAGGGGTTCTTGCCACTGAGGAAGTGCATGGTGGCCATGTAGTTCAGCATGGAAATCTGGCAGTCCACCATGGAGATATCCACATGCTGGCCGCGGCCGCTGGTGGCGCGCTCCGTGATAGCGGCGAGAATCCCCATTACTGCGAACATGCCCCCACCCAGGTCACCGATCGGGATACCCGCACGCACCGGGTTAGCCGGGTCGTCACCGGTAATCGACATGCCGCCGCCATAGGCCTGCGCCACCTGGTCAAAAGCGGGACGCCGGGCGCCCGGGCCATCCGAACCAAAACCGGAAACGCAGCAGGTAATGATGCGCGGGTTGATCTCACTCAGCGTTTCGTAATCGATACCGAGGCGCTCGGGCACACCCGGGCCAAAATTGCTGATCACCACATCGGCCTGCCGCACCAGGTCATAGAATGCCTGTCGACCGCGTTCACTTTTCAGGTTCAGTGCGACACTGCGCTTATTGCGATTCAGAGTCAGGAAATAAGCACCAAAGCCGTCGATGGAATTTTCCGGATCATTCGCCAGCAGTTTGCGTGTACCCTCACCGGCGAGTGGCTCAACCTTGATCATGTCTGCACCAAGGTCCGCGAGGATCATGGCACCGTACGGGCCCGACAGCATATGGGTCAGGTCAAGAATTCTGATGCCTTGCAATGCTTTGTGCATGGTCGTACCTGTTTATACTCTGTTAAAATTCTTCCAGCAGGCGGCCCTTGCCGGAAACCCTATCTTCAATACCGCACGCGCGCAGCGCATGCCACATGGTGGCAACATTGATCGGTATCAACGGTTTCTGTAGCCAGTGTTCCAACGTAGGGAAAATATCCAGGGTCGATAGGTTGGTGCCACACTGGATGATTGCATCGACATCATCACCGTCTATCTCGCGAATCCCGTCAAGTACATCCTGGATCCGGGTCTCCGCAATGGCCGTTGCGGAAGGGCGATTTAGGCCCTTGACGTGCACCACCTCAAATCCGATGTCAGAGAAAAAGCGACGTACATTCGCATCCCCTACCTCCGGATAGGGTGTGATCACCGAAATGCGTTTGGCGCCGAAACAGTGCAGGGCATCCTTGGTCGCCGTCGCACCGGTAGTCAGGCCGAGCGACCCAATCTGTTCGCGAATTTCACGCTCGAACGCGATATTTCCCTCGAGCCCGCCCCAGAAGGTTTCGGCCGACATCCCCAGCATGATGTGATTTACCCTGGCGGAAAGCACGTTGCGGATGGACACCGGGATCTCGCCACGCATGATGTCGAGGAAACGCTCGAAAACTGTGTTTTCGTCATCACCACTGCGATTGACTTCATCAGACCAGTTGCGCAGTTCGATCCAGAATCGGGAAGGATGCCAGGTGACGCCATCGATCCTGAACTGCTGCAAGTCGTATTCGACACCGGTATTGGTCGATGGAATGATCACGCCGATCTGGGCGCGCCGTGCAATCTGATAATTTTCCATATTCTCCGGGAGAACCTCTTTATTTTTTCTGCTATTCGACCCAACCCATGCCTGTCAATGCTCTTCCAGCAGCCAGCCCATATTGTCGAACCGGTCATGCACACCGCAGCTTCTGAGCGCGTGCCAGCAGGTTGCAACATTGATCGGCAGTACAGGCTTCTGCAGCATCTTTTCCATAGCCGGGAAAACCCCGAGTGTGGACAGGTTGGTGCCGACCTGGACAATCGCATCCACATCATCACCGTCGATTTCCCGCACGATATCCAGCACCTGCGGTTCCGGCACCAGCGCGATGGCATCGTGCGCGTTGGCACAGCGCAGTCCCACCAGATGCTTGATACGGTAGCCGGCGTCTTCAAAAAACAGGCGTACATTCTTATCGCCTACCGGCTGGTAGGGCGTGATGATGGAGAGTGTCTTTCCGGATTGTTCCGGCACACCAAGTGCTTCCAGGGCGGAGATCACCGCGTTGGCGCCAGTCGTCAGCCCGGTATCCTCTCCCACCATTTCCTGGATGCGATCGACGAAGCCGTCATTGCCCTTGATGCCGCCCCAGAAGGTTTCCGCAGACATGCCCATCATCACGTGGTCCGGCTTGCAGGTCATGAGGCTTTCAATCGAGTCGCCGATAGTTTCCCGCAGGCGCTCAAGAAACTTCATGAAGTTGGCATCGTCACTCAGGTCAGGATGATCGATCATGAAGCGGGTGGTGTGCCAGGTGACACCGCGCGGCAACAGGCGCTGGCAGTCATACTCCACCGAAGTATTGGTGGACGGTATCACCACACCGATCTTGGCCCTGTGGCCAATGTAATTATCGCGGTGCCCATTGCTCACCTGCTGCCGCTCGCGGGTCCGGCCGAGGTCAATGCTCTTTGGGAAGTCCATGCTTTTCTCCTCCGCTGACCTGATTAATCAAGCAGCCGATTTGTAGTTGTTCTACTGTACGCTCAGGCTCTCGCGAACACAGTTGATCATGGCGCGCTCGAGCAGAAAGGCTTTCGCACGAACCGGATCGGATGCTGTCTCCATCAACATCCGTTGGCGGCTGCGCTGCACATCCGGATCCGTAGCTTCCATCAGTTTCTTGTTTTCTATGGTGTGTTTCTGCACAAACTGCACCGCCAGCTCCCGACGCTGGCGGTCATAGCGCGCAAACTCTATTTCCGCTTCCGCTCCATCCTTTATCACCGCCACCAGCTTATCCGCCAGGTTGAATGCATCATGCAGGCCGCCATTCATGCCCATACCGCCAAGCGGGTTATTGATATGGCAAGCATCACCCACCAGCAGTACACGCCCCTGATAATAGGTTTCCGCAACACGCTGGTTTACCGCATAGATACTGCGATGATGTATGTCGTAGTCGCCACCGCGATCGTGGATCCTGTTCAGGCGTGACTGCACGAATTCGTCGGACAGGTAGTAGGCCTCGTCCGCTTCGCTTTCCGGAAAGACGGGCACCAGCACGCGCCACAATTTATCCGTACGAAGAATGACACACCACTCTTGCGGATCGGAGATGTAGTTGACGTATGAAAAGTCCTCGAAGACTTCCTCGAACGGGAAGGCCGTACTGACCACGAGGAATTTCTCGTCATAGGTGAAACCCATATAGCCAATACCCGATCCCTTGCGTACGTTGCTGCGCGCGCCCTCCGCACCCACGAGGTAGGACCCGCGGATGGACTCCTCTCCAGCAGCCGTGCCCACCCTTGCCAGCACATGATCCGCAGCCTGTTCATGGCTCAGGAATTCGCAGCCGTAACGGACCTGTACACACTCGAAGTCTTTCAGGCGCTCACAGATCATGCGGGTCAGCTCATATTGCTCCAACTGGAGCCGAAAGGGGTAGCGCGTTTCGTCGGCAATCTGCGCCATATCAAAACTCGCCACCTCACCAGTTGCGCGGTCGCGATACTGGTAGCGATCCGCATGCAGGCCCCGGGCCAGCATCTGCTCGATCACATCCTCATCGAGATCGGCGATCATTTCCAGGGACGGCGGGTGGAAAGTGGAAGCGCGCAGATCCAGTGGCAGGCTGTTGCATTTCTCCAGCAACACCACCGGGATATCCTGCTTGGCGAGGGACAGGGCCAGCACGCAACCGCTGGGCCCAGCGCCGGCGATAATCACGGGATCATTTACTGACATGGTGCCCTTCTGGTTGTGTTATTTATCAGTCGAGTTATCACGGATTTTCCGCCCCTGCCAGGTGCAGCTCGACCGCATCCAGCAACTTCAATGTTTCATTGAGTGACAGTACATCCGCATATTTGGCATGCATATCAAACAGATTGGCCCTGTGTGCCTCCGGATTGCGATCTCCCACTGCCTCGCGTGGCACCACAACCGGAAAATCATGCTGCAGCCCATCCACAACTGTCGCACGTACACAGCCACTGGTCGTCAAACCGGTTACCATCAGTGAATCGACATTTGCCTCCGCCAACCTCTTGTAGAGGTCTGTTGCAAAAAAACTGCTGGCCCACTGCTTTTCTATCAAATGTTCACCCGGTAAAGGCTGCAGGCGTGGATCTACCTGCACCCACTCCGAACCCGGGGTCAAGAGATTGAGGTGGTTGATGCGGGCACGAAACACCCGCGCCTGCTCCCGCGCTCGATAGACCACAGTGGTAAAAAAGACCGGCAGTCCCAGCGAGCGGAATCTGTCCAATAAAACCCGGTTCGCATCAACGACTTCCGGACAGTCTGTACCGAGGGGGCAACGGGCGCTGGTGAATCCGTTGATCAAGTCCACCAGCAAGAGGGCCGGCCGCTGGCCCAGGCCCACACTGTTTCTCTGCAGATCCATAGAGCTACCAGTATCCTTTTGCTAGTGCGATGACAGTCCAGCCAATGCGGCTTCACTTTCAACAGGCCCATCAATTTTTTGAAAATAGCTGTTCAATAGCTCTGCTACCGTATCTGCCTGTGTTTCGCAGATATAGGTACCGGCCGATGCCGGAATTGTCGCGACATGACTATTCCTGAGCAGCTGCGCACTCTGTGCAACACTTGCCAATAACGGGTCGCGATCACCGGCAAAGAGCAATACCGGGCATTCAATCGCGCGCATCTGGGCAGCCGTATCCTGCTCCACCACGGCGCAGTAGGAATCCTGGTATGCACTACCACATTTAAATGCCAACAGGGTTTCCCGCATACTGAGCGAAAGCGGCGCATCAAAATCCTTGTTTCTCAGTCGCAGCCACATCTCTTGCCAGTGGACCCCCGACTCACATAAAGCAATCGGGCTCGCTGTAGCGGGCAGCTGCTTGCGCTGCTGTTCACTCAACAAAGTCGGACCGCACAGCGCTATGGCACGCACAAACTGCGGGTAGTCAAACGCGAGCTGCACCGCGATGGCCGCACCGGTGTGATGACCGAACACCAGAACCGGACCACCGAATTCGCGCGCCACGGCGGCCTGGATAGTGCGCGCCACAGCGGCAATGGAAAACTCGCCCACCAGTGCATCACTGCTGCCGAAACCGGGGGTATCCAATGCGACAACAAGGAAATTTTTCGCGAGTCGCGCCATTATCGGCTCGTACATCTCGGAGGCACTGGGCGTCTGGTGCAGGAGCAACAAAAGCGGAGCGGACACCTCACCGCAGATCCGGTAATGTAACTGGCCACAATCCGCATCCAGGTAACCGCGTCGAATTCCCTCGGCCGATAATGCCATCAAACCGGCAGGCTCCCGACCTCGGCGCTGATCCACTTGATCTCAGTGAACTCCTCGGTACTGTAATGACCGCCGCTGCGGCCGACACCGGACAGGCCGACCCCGCCAATTGGTGCCAGCGCGTTACTCTGGAAGGCATGCATGCCGATATGCACTGCGCCGGATTTGATGCGTCGCGCCGCATGCAGGCCCCACTGCAGGTTGTTGGTGAGCACCGACGCTGACAGCCCGTAATCACTGTCATTTGCAAGGGCAATTGCTTCATCGAGGTCTGCGGCTGGAACAACACTCACCACCGGGCCAAAACTTTCTTCGCGCCAGGCAGCGCAGTCTCGCGGTACCTCCAGCAGCACCGTCGGTTTGATCACGAGCCCCTTCAGAATTTCTCCGCCGGTCAATAACCGGGCGCCAGCGCTGACCGCTTCGCGTATATGTTCAAGTACTTTTTCGGCAGCTCGCGCATTGATCAGGGGGCCATAGGTAGTTCGTTCGTCACGCAGATCGCCCAGGTGCAGGCTCTCCGCTTCCGCTTTCAGCGCCTGTACAAATTCATCATAAACTCGGTTCGCCACGACGATGCGGGAGTTGGCCATACAAATCTGGCCGGCATGGGTAAAGATACCCTGTGCCGCGATCTTCGCAGCGTGGACCGGATCCGCATCCTCCAGCACCAGCATGGCGCTTTTGCCACCGAGCTCGAGCTGCATCCTGCGCATTTTTGTGAGCGCAGACTGTCCCACCTGGATGCCGGTCGCGGTGGAGCCGGTCAGGGCAATACAACGCACATCAGGATGATTGACCAGCTCTGCGCCACATTCACCGCCATAGCCCGTCACAATGTTGACCGTGGCGGGCGGCATACCAGCGTCCAGCAGCAGGCGACCAAACGCCAGTGCTGTCAGGGGCGTTTCTTCTGAGGGCTTGATCACGATGCTGTTCCCCGCAGCCAGCGGGAAAGCACACATTTTTGCCAGCAGGGAAAGAGGGGCGTTATAGGGTGAAACCACCGCAACCACACCGAGCGGTTCACGCACCACCATCGAGATTCGTTGCGGGTCGTCATTGGGAAAGGTTTCGCCATAAAGGCGCCGGGACTCGCCGGCAGCTGTACGTAACAGGTCGACCGTATAGGCGATCTCCATACGCGCCTTGCGAATCGCGGAGCCGCTTTCATCAATCAGGGTATCGAGGAAACGCTGCTCACCCTCTGCGGCGACGATTTCGGCTGCGCGCAACAATGCCGCCTCTCGCTGCGCCGGGGTCAGCCGATACCAGTCCATGAAACCCTGGCGGGCAGCTTCAACGGAGCGATGTACGTCGGTCGCTCCCGCACGTGGCACTTCGGCCAACAAGGCTCCCGTCTCCGGCGCCGTTACCGCAAAGCGGGATCCACTCGCCGCCTCGACCCAGTTACCACCAATCAGCATCGCCACAAAAGACATAGGAGGGCTCATTACTCAATCGGTTTTCTCTGCGACACCAAACAGGTTTTGTTCGGCGCCCTCAATTTCCATCTGCGCAGCCATCAGGCGGCCACGCTCTGCCGGGAATGCCTGCACGATGCCCATGGTCAGTTCACGCAGATAGCGTGCCGGATCGCCCATGGTACCGGAGGTACCGCTGGCCTTGAGCGCATTGGTGGCAATATTGAAACCGCACTCGGCAACAACACCTTTACACAAGCGCCACTGCTTGATGACCTCCTGCTTGGGTGCAATCGGCGGTTCGCTCGATTCGAGCTGCAACTGGCGTCGCAGCCACAGCAGCGCAGTCTGCAGGTCCACCATCATCTTGCCAATCAGTTCCTGCTGGTAGGCCGCAGTACCGATGGGCTTGCCGGTATCGGCAAATTTCTTTTCCGACAGATGCTTCAGCACAGACTGGTAGGCCGTGTGTGCTGCACCTGCATAACCACACACCGCCGCCATCTGGTTGCCGACGAAGCTGCCGCGACTCATCTGCATGCAGCGGGTAAAGGCACCGGGCAGGGCCAGCGCCTTGTCTTCAGGCACAAAATAGTTTTCCAACACGATGCCGCCAGAACTGGTACCGCGCATGCCGATCGCATCCCACGGTGCGCGCGCGCGAACGCCTTCGCCGTCGCGATCCACAAAGAATGTACAGAGGCCTTCGGCGGTTTCGTAACCCTCGAGGCTGGCGGTGACCAGATATTTATCTGCGACCCCGGTTCCCGTTCCAAAGGATTTGATGCCGTTCAGCAGAAAACCGCCGTCCACTTTCTGCGCGCGGGTACTGATGGTAACAGCAGCCTTTTCTGACTTGACCGACTCACTGGCAAAGTTCGCAAACCAGTAGCCATCGCGGCCCATTCCATACAACACCCGTTCGGCAAAGCGGCGCACAATTTTCGCCTCGTCCGTATCAAACAGTCCCGCCTCAAGGGCCTCCATTGCCAACAGGCCACGCGAGGCCGCGCTGCAGTGAAAGAAAAACGCCAGCGCTGTAGAGGGACAGGCAGAACCGATCGCGAAGCAGGCTGCGGCCAGGTCTCTAAGGCCACCACCGAGTCCGCCGTACGCGGTAGGAATTACCAGCCCGAGCAGCCCCGCTTCGCTGAAGCGCTGTACATGGGGCATATGAAACTGGGCGCTGGCATCCACTTCCCGTGCCGCCTCCCGGAGCGCCGGCAGCACCTGCTCCACCAGCTCGGCACGAGCGCGCTCGGCATCATTCATGTCTTCCAGCAGGATCTCACCTGTGAGCTTCATGTCTTGTCTCCGGTTTATTCCAACCTGTTGAGGCCAATAGCCATGCCCCTATCCCTGGCAACCAACCTCTCTCTGCCAGTTTGCTACCTCACTACCGCTCTCTGGATTTTCTATGCGCAGCTCTTTAGCAGTTCACGCAATGCCACACCGCTTTCCGCACCGATCAGCCCACCAATCTGGTCCCAGACTTTATCCACCTCCGGGCTGAATATGATGGCGCGGTTTCGCACATCCCGATGCGCCAGCGCGGCACTGTCAGAATCCTCAAGCGCCCGCTCACTGACGCCGGTTTGCAACAATTCAAGCCAGTGCTCGAGGTAGGCATTAACGGTTGGCCCGATATTTTCGAAGGCCGCCTCGCTGGCGCGATGTGCAAGCATCCAAGGCGACATGATCGCCAGCTGGCGCGGGTCCAGCTGCGCCTCACCCAGCCCATCGATGGTGCGCCCGGCCTTGCAGGCATCGGTAAGCGGGGTGAATACCTCGTCCATGTAGGCGAGGTTCGCACCCAGGTCGACGCGTGGAATCAGGTCGAGGTGGAACGCCCAGTGGCCACCGGCACCAACCGAGTCGAGGGTGAAATGCGGCACGCCGCTTTCCGCCGGGGTGAAGGCGAACAGCATGTGGGAGTCGAGCCCGATCTGCGGTACCACGATCGAACAGGTCACCATCTGTTGGAGAGGGCCACCCCGATACAGACGCACCTCGCCGACCTTGCCCTGCGCCATCGGCGCATGACTGTTGAGGGTCATGTAGGGGCCGCCGTCCTCGGCGGCCACTTCTGAAAGCCCTAGGGACTCGACAACCCGGTTGCGGGTCTTTTCTGCAAGTGCCTGTGGAAGCGAATTCGTGCCCATAACTGGCTCCGGTGTGCTTTTGCTAATTTGAATTGTCGGGCATTCCCATGGCTCGACATTGATAAAACTCAATAAGCCACGCAGGGTAGCGCGGCTGCCTGAATCAGGCGGGCGCTCAGGCCGGCTCGGTAACGGTGCCATTCGCCAATTCAGCAATGACGCCACTGAGGTGCCAGGGACGATTCCGTACCAGGTCGGTGTTACGCGAAACCTCTTTGTTTTGCGCCGCGGCGGGATAGAGCGTAACGAGTGTGAGGTGCTCGCCGACGGCAGGACGCGTCAGTTCAGGCTGGCTCAACAAGCCGTCAAACGGACGCTCCTGCCACGCTGTCATCACCGTGAAATCACGCTGCAGCGACGCGGCGAGACCATGCCCGAATGCCGCACCAGCGGAATTGATCACTGGCGCCAGCAGGTTGATCCGGTTCTCGGCGGCGCGCTCCACCAGACCGGTCTGCAGTTCCCAGCGCTCCAGCGGCTCAAGCGGTACCACCACCGTGTCAACGCCCTGCAACGCAAGCAAACGGAAAGTTTCCGGGTAAATACTGTCATCGGAAGTCAGCACCGCGACGCGCCCAAAAGGCAAGGCGAGGGACTGAAAACCGCTGCCACTGGCCGACCAGGCGCAACGGGCGCTGCGATGCACCTGCGGCTGGGACAGCAGCACACCATCAGACCCGATCAATAGCGCGCAGTTCTGCGTACGCCCATCTTCGCTGCGCTGGGGCAGTGAAGTGGCAACACACTGGTTCTTTCCAAGACATGCGCTCAGGGTACTCACGACCTCCCGGGCAAACAGCAGTGCAGCGTCCAGGTCTTCGGCGATTTCCTGAGAGGAAAGTAATGGCGGCAGCGCTGCCAGCAACGCACCCTGACCGAGCGCATCGCTCAGCAGCGCGGCGGACTCGCGCAAACCATCGGGGCCGCCAGCGCCGGGCGTCAGTAATGCGGCCTGCAAAGTGTCGGCAGCGCGCCATGCCGGATAGGATTGCTGCTGCGGGTTCTCGCAGATAGGCCGGTAAAGATCCGGTCGGCGGCTGGCAAACACATCAGTGCCGTCTGCGCGCAGTTTGCTGTCGGCCTGCGCGACATCGATATCGGCATACACCACCTGCTCCTGATCACACGAAGCGCAGGCGAGCACCGTACCGTCCGGGGCAACAATCTGGCTTTCACCCGCGCCATGCAGGAATTTCTCGGGAATACCCGTGGCCTGGCTGACCGGTTCCAGCAATGGCTCAGGCACCAGCGGACCCACCTTGTTCGCCGCGACGATGAAAACGCGGTTCTCCGGTGCGCGCACTGGCACATGCAGGGAGCCCTCGTCACTGGCAAAGGAGTTGAGGCTGTTACACAGGATTTGGGCGCCGCGCAGGGCCAGCGTACGCGGCGGTTCATTGATAACGCCATCCATGCAGCTATAGAGCCCCAGCCGGCCCAGCGGTGTTTCGACGACCGGAGCCGGCGCCTGTGCCGGGGTCAGGAAATCATTTTCGTGGCCAATATAGATCTGCTTGGTGTTATCGGCCAGCAGCTCTCCTTGCGGGGAATACAGCAGGCTGGAGCCGGTAACGCTGCCCCCCTTGCGCAACACGGTGCAGTTGATAACAACGTAAATTGACAGTGCGCGGGCTTTTGCAGCGACCGCCTTCAGGAAAGGCCCGTCCAGCGGGACAGACACCGCGGCACAGTGTTCCTGGTTGTCATACCAGGAAAGGTGGTTGCAGAACTCTGGTAACACCACCAGATCTGGCGCAACCTCTGCTGCCTGGTCCAGCATGCGTAGCGTTGTCGCGAGGTTGGCCTCTACATCGGTGCCCACCGAAAACTGCGCTGCGGCAACGCGAATCTTCCTGTCTTTCATTATTGATTTGACTCCCTTGCGGCGCTGCGCAGCAGCATTTGTTATAAAACACTAACAATATATCATTTGCTCCGGTTTCCAAATAGAATGGCTCCGGGGCCATTGTGCAAATTCCACTCCATAGGGGCTGTCGATATGACCAATTCAACCGGGCGCAGATTTCTGGGCCTCAACCCCGAGGCAGGCGTCAGTGTGCGCAACCTGCTCACGTTTTACTTTGCCTGCCTCGCGACCATCATGTTCGCGTCCTTTATCCCGCAGAGCCAGCCGTTCCTGCTGACAGAATTCCTGGGGATCGAGCAAGAGCGCCACGGCATGGTCAGCGGACTGCTGAACTTCTGGGCCGAAATCACCATCATCATTGCGGTTGCGGTATTTGGCCCACTATCAGACCGGTTCGGGCGCAGGCCGGTTACCGCATTCGGCTTCATCATTATGTCGGCGGGCATCGCCCTTTACCCGCACGCGCGCGATATCCAGGAGCTGCTGTTCGTGCGCCTGTTCTATTCTGTGGGTCTCGCCGCAGTGACCACCACCATCGTCGCGCTGATCGCTGATTATGTTCAGGACGAGAGCCGTGGCCGCGCGACCGGGCTGCAGGGTGTGATGAACGGCATCGGCGCCATGATCAGCGTATTCCTGCTGCTACAGATTCCCGCCATATTGCAAAACGGCGGCGCCAGTGCCCAGGAAGCCGGTATCCAGACATACACCGTAGTCGCGATAATTGCCTTCCTGACCGGCATACTTATGCTCGCAGGCCTGAAGAACGGCACAGCGCGCAGCAGCAGCGAGCACAGCGAATCCATCCTGGCGATCGCCAGTAACGGCCTGCGCGCTGCGCGCGATCCAGGAATCGCACTGGCCTACGGCGCTTCGTTCGTAGCGCGCGGCAACCTGATGATTGTCGGCACCTTCTTTACCCTGTGGGTTACCAACCATGGCACTGCGGAAATGGGCCTGAGCCGCGCTGACGCACTTGCAAAGGCAGGCATGATTGTGGGTATTGCACAGGGTTGCGCGCTTTTGGGAGCACCGCTGTTCGGCATACTGGCGGACCGCATTGACCGTGTAAAAGCCCTTACCATATCCCTCGCGGTTTCTGCCGTCGGCTACGGTTCAACCTTTTTCATCACCGATCCGTTTGCCCCGGGCATGATCCTGTGCGCGGTGTTGATCGGCCTCGGCGAGATCAGCTGTGTCATCACCAGCGGCGTACTGGTGGCCCAGCAGGCACCAAAAGCACACCGAGGCGCAGTGATCGGATTCTTCACCCTGAGCGGTGCGGTGGGTATCCTCGTGGCCAGTGTGGTGGGCGGCTACCTCTTCGACCACTGGCGCCCGTCCGGCCCGTTTGTATTCTTTGCCGGGGTGGCGGTGCTGGTGATGGGCTGGTCAATTCTGACCGGCAAAAGTGTGCAGCCTCTGGCAGAGGCCTCAGCCAACGGCCCTGCACAGAGCGCTGCGGAGTCCCCAGCCGGCGCATGATGCAGATATAAAAAAACCGGCATCCTTTTTTAGGGCGCCGGGTTTTTCTCTTCTATCTCCTTACCTACCCGGCCTCGGCGGCCCTGGACTCGTATTCGGAAAACAGATCACGCTTGTTGAAGGCCGCTGTCAGGAAACGCCAGAATGCCTTCGGGCCGGTCAGCCAGGCTACCCGGGTGCCGGATTTACGGGCCGCCAGGATGCCCCTCACCAGGTACGGCGTGACAGTTTCTACCGTATCGCCGAGGATGTTGAGAATCTTTTTGGTCTTGCGCCACTGTTCCGACTGCAGATCGTAATCCCCCAACAGCAGGTCCGTGACCACAATGCCCGGACTCAGGGTATTGACCTGGACGGCGCTGCCCTTGACCTCTTTCTGCAGTGCCGCAGTCACATAGTTGAGCGCGCGTTTGGTCGCACCGTAGGCCACCATACCCGGCGCCATCTGGCCGGTACTGCCGAAACCCTCCATGTTCCAGATCTGGCCACACCCCTGCGCCTGCATCCCCGCAAGCGCCACCTTGCAGGCCAGTAACAGGCCTGTCAGGTTGGTGTCGACGATATTGCACAGGTCGGAAACACTCTGCTGCGCCAGTGGCTTGCGCACAATGCTCATACCTGCATTGTTGATCCAGATATCAACGGGGCCAGCCTCACTGGCAAAGCCCCACAGCGCACGCAGATCCTCCTCATCGGTAATGTCGCAGCGCAGGCCGGCAACCGGCGCCTCACCAAAACGCGCGCGCAACTCGGCCACCACCGCGTTTACCTGTGCCTGCGAACGTGCGCTGATGATCACCCGACAGCCCGCCGCCAAAAAGTTCTCCGCCAGGCCCCGCCCGATACCACGGGTACTCCCGGTAATCACAACAGTCTGCATGTTCGTCTGCTCCTCTGCCTTTCACCCAGTACCCAATGACCCCCCATGGCTATCACCACGATGGCCTCGCTAGGCGCCCGAATTTAATTGAGTTATTGTTATAACATTAACGTGTTTTAATTCAACAGCGAGTCAATATGTCCAAGCACATCACCGGCGCGCGGGACTCCTGCCCGACCTTTCCGCTCGGCTCGGTCGGCTACAACCTGATGCTGATGCGCGGCACCTGGCACGATCAGGTCGAGCTGTTCGAACTGGATGGCAGCCCCCTGCAGGATGACACTCGTGCCGGCAGTGGCAGCCCCGGCCCCAGCCCGTTCGACAACCTGGTTTACCTCGACTTTGACGGACACAAACTTTCCCTGACCAACGTGCACTTTCGCGGCCGCGCACCGAGCGCAAAGACATTTACCGGCCAGTTACGCGACAACCTGCTGGTGTTCGACTCACTCGGGCCCGGCGCTTACGAAAATGTGGGTGTCTCCGGCGGAGTCGGCATACTGACTTTTAATGCGCGCCAGCTCGACGATGCCTGCAATGTGTATATGGAACCGGATTTCATCATGCTCACCGCGCCCGGCCAGCGGGTTCGCCACACCGTGCTGTACCGCAATGGCGCGGCTACCCGGACCCTGACCGCACGCGGTTCGCGCCTGTCACCGACCTGTGACCGCCGCCATGCGCTGGACCCGCGCGGCACAGAAGGCCCGGTCCACGAAGCCCCCTTCCAGGCCCGTATCTGGGAACATTTGCAACATTCTCCGCAGCAGTCCCTGCCAGACCCCGCTTGACAAAACCCGCCCGCTCGGCAAAAACAGGGGCTGGCACACGCGCACAGCTCCCTGGAGAATTGACAATTGCCAAACGCACCCCCACGGGCGTCCATTAACATGCGTTTCATACAGGCGTTTTCACGCACGGCACCTGAACAGCGGTAACCGGGAAATAAAATGAGTAATGACAACAAACCCAGTAACTGGCAGCAGGCCATTGAAGGCGAATGGCACGGACTGCCCTCGCTGTTTGAAGCAGACGGCACCCATGTCGGTTACAACAAGGTCAGCCGCGCAAGTGAATTCGAAGACGGGCGCACAACCTACTGGATGAATACCCGCTTCGATGCAACCGGGCCACTCAATGATCGTTTTGAAATCGGTGCGCCATTCAAATTCGGGGTCATCGATTCTGACCAGGACCGTATTTATACCGGTCCGGACTTTTTCGGCAGCGGCCGTCCCTACGGCCTGCTGGTGGATTCCAACTATTTTTCACCGGGCTGGAACGTCAACCTGCGCACCATGAACCATGTGGTACCGGAACTGGGCATGCAGGTCTACTCTTCGCAGCTATTCGAGGGCGACACCCTGGTCGGTGTTTTCAATGGTCTCTATACCGTCACCACGGATCACGGCGAAAACCCGCAAACCCAGAAACTGGTCACTGAATTCCTGGAGCGCGAACGGCTCGAGGGCAAGCGTCCGTTCAACTTGCCAGTGAAACACGCCGGCACTTTCAGCGGCCGCTTCGAAGTGTATGACGACCAGCAGAATTTTGTCGGCTATAACGATGTCACCATCCACCACAAACCGATCAACCTGCTGCATTCAGAGCAGACCATTGAAATCAGCGGCGTGGTGAATG
Organism: Biformimicrobium ophioploci; assembly: GCF_030270605.1. Classification (GTDB taxonomy): domain Bacteria; phylum Pseudomonadota; class Gammaproteobacteria; order Pseudomonadales; family Cellvibrionaceae; genus Biformimicrobium; species Biformimicrobium ophioploci. Next base: position 714,036 of record NZ_BSYJ01000001.1, on the reverse strand, counting down.
AAAAGTGGACCGCAATGCGCACCCGCAACGGCAACCATCACCAGTATCACGGCCCGGACATGTTCGGTAACGGCATGTCTTACGGACGCTATCTCTATTCCGTAAGGCACGTCTATGGCAAGGCTTTCAAACTCTGGTCGCGCGAGACCCAGGTCGATGATAATTACACTTTCGTATGCGCCTGGCAGTTCATGCAGTCACAGAAGGAAAAGTACACCACCTTTGGCGTACTGCGCTGGGAAGAGGGTGATCTGAAGCTGGGAGCCAACTATGTCGACTGAGGCCAAACTGCTGACGGCGGTTGCGCCCGTTGAGCAGCAGCACACCATCGAGCCATTGCAGTTGCGGCAGGTGTTCGGGCAGTTCGCGACCGGCGTCACCATCGTCACCACCAGTGGCGAGGACGGTAGCGCGGTAGGTATGACGGTCAGCAGCTTCAATACCGTATCACTGGAGCCGCCATTGATCCTCTGGTGCATCGACAAGAAAACCGGATGCTTCGATGCCTTCAACCGCTGCCAGGACTTTGCAATCCATGTGCTGGCCCAATCGCAGCAGGATCTTTCTGCACTGTTTGCCAGTCGCGGACAGGATAAATTCGAGCAGGTGGCTTTCCAGCGCAATGCCGCAGGTGTTCCGCTACTGGAAGATTATTGCGCGCGTATCCAGTGCCGAATTTCTGCCCGCCACGACGGTGGCGACCACGTAATCATCGTCGGCGAAGTCACCGAAATGCACACCCAGAACCGCGAGCCGCTGGTCTTCCACCGCGGCCGCTATGCCAGTATCTGCTAGGCGCGGCAAAACTGCGGTCAGACCGGCTCCGCTGCGCGCTCGCCAGCCAACTCAAACCCCCTGGGTAGCCCCGCCTCGGGAAGAAAACCGTACAGTGGCTCGCCCGGTAACGCTGCAGCCAGAACTGCACGCGCCGAGAGCAGGCGTTCGAAATCGACACCGGTGCGGTAGCCCATCGCCTCCAGCAGGAAGACCAGGTCCTCAGTCACGATATTGCCGCTGGCACCCGGCGCAAACGGACACCCGCCGATGCCGCCCATGGAGGCATCCACGGTTGTCACGCCCTCCTCCACTGCAGCCAGTACATTGGCCAGCCCCTGACCGCGGGTATTGTGCAGGTGAATGCCATTCAGGCTGTCGCGACCCAGGGCGTTCCACACCTTGCGTAACACCCTGCGCACCTGCACTGGGTTGCCGTAGCCGGTAGTATCCGACAGGCCGATCTCATCACAACCTGCATCGAGCAGCTGACCGCCCAAACGTACCACCGCATCCTCGGAAACCGGCCCCTCCAGCGTGCAACCGAAGCAGGTCGACAGGCTGCCCTCCAGCTGTGGCCGCTGGTCCGGAGGCAGGGCATCCAGCAGCGCACGAATTCCACGGACTTCTTCCAGCACCTGCGTATGGGTCTTGCGCAGGTTTTTCAGGCTGTGGGTTTCACTGACCGACAGCGGAATCGTCAGCTTGTGTGCGCCGGCTGCCAGGGCGTCACTTGCACCGCGCAGGTTCGGCACCAGCACCGCCACCCGCAGGCCGCCGATGCCAATGGCGTAACGCACGATTTCAGCCGTGTCCGCCAATTGCGGCAGCAACTTTGGCGGTACGAAGGAGCCGACCTCGATTTCCTGCAGGCCAGCACTGGCCAGTGCAGCGATCCAGCGTTTTTTGTCCTCCGTCGGCATTACCGTGGCGATGCTCTGCAGCCCATCGCGCGGACCAACCTCACTGATCTCGATATCCACCTTGCCATCCACCTTGCCATCCACCTTGCTCACAGCTTCCCTCACTGTCCGGCGCAGAGCGCTCACTTGATATATTGTTATACTTTTATATCATATTATCCGATACCTCGCCGGGGTACGGGGCCGGGATACGGGTTTCTCAAGCTGGAGTCGCAATGACAGAACAGGACGTGGCAAACAAGCCGGCACAACCACTTGCCGGTATTCGTGTGGTCGAATTCACCCATATGGTGATGGGGCCGGCTGCCGGCGGCATCCTCGCCGACCTTGGCGCAGACGTGACCAAACTGGAACCACACAAGGGTGACAATACCCGGCGCCTGCAGGGGTCTGGTGCAGGCTACTTCGCCATGTACAACCGCAACAAACGCAGCGTGGCGCTGGACCTGAAGTCGGACAGTGGCCGTGAACTGGCATTGCGCCTGATCGACAAGGCCGATGTGCTGATCGAGAATTTTCGCCCCGGCGCCATGGAACGCCTCGGCTTCGGCTACGACACCCTGCGCGCACGCAACCCGCGCCTGGTGTACTGCTCCCTGAAAGGCTTCCTCAGCGGGCCCTATGCCCATCGCACGGCACTGGACGAAGTTACCCAGATGATGGGCGGCCTCGCCTACATGACCGGGCTACCGGATCGGCCACTGCGCGCCGGTTCGTCCGTCATCGATATTACCGGGGGCATGTTCGGGGTCATTGCCATCCTGGCAGCACTGCAGGAGCGCCAGCACAGCGGTTGCGGCCGGCATGTCACCAGTGCCCTGTTTGAAACCACTGCCTATCTGGTGGGCCAGCATATGGCACAGGAAGCCGTGACCGGCGAAGCCCCGCCGCCGATGTCCGTGCGCCGCAGCGCCTGGTCAATTTACGACATCTTTGAAAGCGCGGATGGCGAGCGCGTGTTTGTGGGCGTGGTCAGTGACACCCTGTGGCGCGCTTTCTGCGCGGAGTTTTGCCTCGATGACCTGGCCGCAGACCCGGAACTGGCAACCAATGCCGGTCGCGTGGCTGCCCGTAACAGCCTGTTGCCACGTATCAGCACCCTCTTTGCCGGCCTGCCAAAAGCCGAACTGACCGTCAGGCTCGATCGCGCCGGCATCCCGTTCGCACCCATCAACCGCCCCTCCGACCTGTTCGATGATCCGCACCTGAATGCCGCCGGTGGCCTGGTGAAATTGACCCTGGAAAACGGCTGTCGCACGCGCTTGCCAGCCATACCGATCGAGTTCGATGGCAGTCGTCCGGCACAACAGCGCGACCTGCCGCGGGCCGGGGCGCACAGCATCGAGGTGGCACGTGCGGCGGGCCTGAGCGCCGCGCAGATCAATTCCCTGATCGAGCAGGGCGTGCTGAACGGTTGCCTGCCCGCCGAGGAGACCAGCCAGGCATAACGGTTGCGGGAGCACAGCCCGTAGACAGTACAGTGCAATCAAAGTAGTCTCACAGAAGGCCAACGCGAGAAGAGGTCGAGGATAAGTCACTGTGGTCAGTTCAGCGATAAAACCACCGGAAACATTCTTCCATTCGAAGCTGTTTCGCGGCCTCGGCAATGATGAGCTGGCCCTGCTGGCCGGTATCTGCCAGCGCCGCCGGTTGCCCACCGGCGAGCAACTGTTCCGCCAGTACAGCCCCGCACAGCATGTGTATGTGGTGGTCTCCGGTACCCTCATGATCGAGCGCCTGTCGCGCTCCGGCAGACGCCAGGTCATCGCCTTCGCCTACCCCGGTGATTACATCGGCTTCACCAATACCGACGACTACGAGTACAGCGTGGTGTGCCTGCGCGAGGCGGAATTACAGACCTTCCCCCGGCGCGACTTCCTGCAACTCGTGGACCGCTTCCCCACCCTGAAGACCAACGCCCGGCAGATTGGCGGTAATGTGCTGGCACAGACCCTGGACCAGTTGTTTGCCCTCGGCCAGAAGAAAGCGCACGAACGCCTGTGTTTCCTGCTTGCGCAGATCGGCCGTCGCCAGTGCGGCACCCAGACGACCGACATTGAGCTGATCATGAGCCGCCAGGACATTGCCGACTACCTGGGCCTGACCATAGAAACCGTGAGTCGCGCCTTCGCCCGCCTGAAGACCATGGGCATTATCGAGATCATCAGTGCCCACCGTATCCACGTGCTCGATCGCAGCGTGCTGGAAGAGCTGGCCAGCGTCCACTGATCGTAGGCCTGCAGGCACATAAGCCTTTGACAAAAATCATGGGCAACAACCGGGGCAGCGCTAGACTGGCGCAAAGTGCTGCTAAGTCCGGAGATTGCATGAAAGACTCAGATCGGCAGGTGCCGCCGGCCTGGAATGAGGTGGGCCGCCACGCGACATTCCCGCAAGCGCGCCACGACGAAGTCGCACGCTTTAATTTCCTGACCAACCTGAATACTCATCTCGCCACACAGGTACTGCCCGGCGTGCGCAAGGCCTACGATCAGCGTGTGGAAGCGCTCGGCGAGGCGCCTTCGAACCGTCGTGCCGTCGGCACCATCCTCAAGCAGGAACCGGTCTACCAATACTGGAGCGCCCTGCGCCGCAACACCATGGAGATGCGCCAGCAAAATGGCCGCGGCATGGTTCTGCGACAGCTGCCGGAGCTGATCGAAAAGGCGCAATCACTGAACGAGGGCTCCACGCAGCTACAACTGGATCCGGCGGTAAAAGTGCCGCGCTATGTCAGCGCAGTGGATATTCATTGCATGCCCGGTGGTTACCACACGGAGCTGTGTGCGGACGATATCTCCGCCGGGGCCAACTACGACTGCGGCATTTTTGTCACCACCGCCGGGATGCTTGGCCGCTACAGTGATGGTGGCGGCCAGGCGCTGGTCAAGTGGCTCAGGCAGGAAGCGGAAAAGGGCTTTCGCCCGAAACGCATTCTCGACATTGGTTGCACCGTCGGCCATAACATAGTGCCGCTGGCACAGGCTTTTCCGGATACGGAAATTGTCGCCATCGATGTCGCCGCGCCGGTACTGCGCTATGCGCACGCGCGCGCAAAGTCCCTGGGCGTGAACAATATTGTATTCCGCCAGGCCAACGCGGAAGCGCTGTCGGATGCCGACGGCAGTTTCGACCTGATCATCACCTGCATGTTCCTGCACGAGACGTCCAGCCGGGCACTGCCGCGCATACTCGCGGAAACCCATCGCCTGCTCGCCCATGGCGGCCGTGTGGTTCATATCGAACAGCCGCAGTTCACCGATGACATGCCGGTGTATGAGCAGTTCATGCGGGACTGGGACACGCGCAACAACAACGAGCCTTTCTGGGGTACGCTGCATGATCTCGACCTGTTCGAGGCTATGCAGGAAGCCGGCTTCCAGCGTGAAAATATCAGCACTACCGGCCTGTTCGCAGTGGTGGATGAATCGCTGTTCCCGAGTGCCGAGCGCGCAGATGCCGACAGCGAGGACTATGGGCGCAAACCGGCCTGGCATGCCTATATTGCCCGCAAGTAGAATCAAATTTTCCGGTGATGGAGTGACCCATGGCAATTGACGCGATCAGCATGGCCGGTAACAAGGCCAAGGGTAAGCGACCGCAATATTTCAAGGACGGCGACAGCGACCGGCTCATGGCAATACTGATGGCCGTTGCGGGCGAACTTGCCGTGGCGCGGGAGCGCATCGACACCCTGGAAAGGCTGCTGGAAAAAAATGGCGTTTTGAAGCGCCAGGATATCGAGCAGTATGCGCCGGATACGGAAGCGGCGCATGAGCGCGGCCTGTGGCAGCAGGAATACATCGCGCGGATTCTGCGCGTCATCCAGCAGGAGATCGAACAGATCGATGAGAACCGCGCGGCAGCAGTACACGCGAAAGAGCATACGGCAGCCAGCACCACCAATGACCTGGAGGAGCTGATCGACGAGCTCGCCAGTACCTAGGTAAAAACCTTATTTCTTCGGCCAGTGAAAGCTGGCCTTGCGCCGCTGCAGAAATGCAGCGCTGCCTTCCTGAAAATCCCCCCCCTCAAACGCAGCATCAAAAGCCTGCGCCAGCGACTCCGGCGTATCCTGCGGCTGCGCCACACCTTGCATTCCCTCAAACGCAAGATAGTCGATGGTGCGTTTGGTCCAACGCAGTGAATATTGGGAATTCGCCAGCAGTGCAGCGCAGATCTCCTGCTCCACTGCAGACAGCGCCTTCTCATCGGCAACATGCTGCACCAGGCCGATTGCGCGGGCGCGTTCGGCGCTGACCGGCAGCCCGGTGAGCAACAGTTCCCGCGCGGCGGCAACGCCCACCACCGATACCAGGCGCCTGGTGTCTTCCAGGCTGTAGAGGATACCGAGCCGTGCCGGGGTGATGGCAAACTGCGCGGCACTGTCGGCAATACGGACATCACAGGCCATCGCCAGGCCGCAGCCGCCGCCATAACAGGCACCGCGCACCAGTGCCACAGTCGGGCGCGGCAGGCGCTGCAACTGTATTTGCACATCGCGGATCAGGCGATTCTGCGCCTGCATTTCTTCTGCGTCACCGAATGCCGCTGCAAGTTCATCGATATTCGCACCGGCGCAGAACGCGCGACTGCCCGCGCCGGTGATCACCAGTGCGCGCACATCGTCATTCGCGGCTACACAATCCAGTGTCTCGGCAAGCTGCAGCCACATGCTCTTGCTCATGGCGTTGCGCTGGTCCGGATTATTGATCGTCACACGCGCCAGGGCGCCGTCGAGTTCCAGGTCAATTTTACCCACCGGCTTGTCCATCAATGATTCTCCAGATCCTGCGTATGCGCGGACGTTGCGCGCAAGAAATTTTCCAGTGCGACACTGGCGGCAAGCAACCGCTGTTCGTCGCCCGCACGCGCGATCACCTGCAAGCCGAACGGCAAGCCATCGGCAGTCACCCCCAGCGGGACGCTGGTTGCCGCCAGCCCCGCCATATTGACGTAACTGGTGAGGTTGGCCTGGTTGACCGGCGCGGGCTCAGAAAACGGGAACGCTGCCTGTGGCGTGGTTGGGGTTAGCAGGAAATCCACTCCCTCGAGCTTTTGCGCCAGCCATTCACCCGCTGCCTGGACCGTGTCCTGGGCACGGACCAGTGCGGGTGCAGGCTGCTCTGCCCCCCAACGTAACATCTTGCGGAGCTGCAGTGAGAACAACTGCCCCTGCGCGAGTTCGTCGGCAAAGGTTACGTTGGCTTCCGCCTCGCACATCAACAGGCCGGCGCGGCGCACACCAGAAAAATCCATGCCGATACAATCCCGCGCCTCCAGGGAGGCGGTTTGCCCGGCCAACGCGCTCGTCGCCTGCGCAAACGCCGTCAGGATTTCCTGATCAAGGTCTGATGCCGAATCCAAAGTCATCGCGGCAAACCGCATAGTCTGCAGTGATAGGACCGCCTGCTCTTCAGCCCTGGGCAAGTGCGATACCGGCGGCAACTTCCACAGCGCCTGCAAGTCGCGGCCACTGCGGGCCAGAAGCCCGACACTGTCCAGTACATGGCTGAGGCGGGTGACACCATCCAGCGACCACTGTCCTCGCCCCGGCTTGAGTGCGGCAACGCCACAGTAACTCGCGGGTATACGCACAGACCCCATGGTATCCGTGCCCAGCGCCAGGGCGCACAAGCCCGCTGCCACTGCTGCACCTGAGCCACCGCTGGAACCACCCGGCGTATAGCCCTCGCGCAGCGGGTTCTCGCAGCGGCCCCAGTGGTAATTATCATTGGTCGCGCCCAGGGCAATCTCGTGCATATTCAGCTTGCCCAGTGGAATCATGCCGGCCGCGCGGAGTTCCGCAACAACTGCGGCATCCCTGTCGGCCCGGGGCGCATGCGCACCGTAACCGAGACCGTTGCTGGTGGGCATGCCGGCGACGTCGATATTGTCTTTCACCGCGAAGGTCAGGCCATCAAAAATTGACAAGGGTACGCCTGCCGCGCGGCGCGCGTCCGATGCCTGTGCCGCGGCGATCGCACCACCCGCATCGATATGCAGGTAACAGTTGAGCTGCGGATTCCTGTGCTCAATGGCTTGCAGGCAAACGGTGGTCAGTTCGACACTGGAAATTTCTTCGCGTGCCAACATGCCTGCCAACGTGGTGGCATCGGCCAGCAACAGTGATTGCACATCCCGGCTGGATTTCGAATCTGCTTCCATTTCTTGTCCCGTAAACGGCATTGACGTGATCCCGGGCCTGTTCACAGCGCGCGTCGGTCAATCAGGCGCAGGGGTTTCTGGCGCTTGTCGATTTCCGTCAGCGCTGCCGTTTCACCCGGCGCAACAGGTTCCACGCCCACATCGATACCCAGTTTCTGCTTCAGCACGCCACGACAGGCTTCCGCCATTTCCACACAGGCAGCCACCGCACCGTGCATCTCCACCAGCACCGTAAGCGTATCGCGCCCCGTATCGTCGCGCTCGGCAATGCAGATGTACTCACCTGTAAAGGCATCGAACGATGCCAGCAGGCCGCCAATACTGTGCGGATATATGTTGATACCGCGCAATTTGACCATGTTATCGGAGCGGCCCAGAAAGCCGCGAATACGCCGGAACGGCAACCGGAACGGGTTCTCCCCGGGTACCTCGGCGGTGATATCGCAGGTATTGAAGCGGATCACCGGGTACAGGTCGTCCTTGTACAGACAGGTGACCACCATGTTGCCATTCTCGCCCGCCATCACTGGCTTGCCTTGTTCCACATCGAGCAGCTCAAGGTAGTGCGCATCTTCCCACACATAGAGGCCATCCTGATCCGGACCCTCGGCCGCAATACAGCCGGTATCCGCCACCCCGTACCAGTCATACAGTTCTGCCCCACCCCAGGCATCGCGCAGCGCCGCCCGGGTTTCCTGGCCCAGGTGACCGATGATCATATCGATGCGGATATCCTCACCCGGGACCAGCCCGCATTCCTCCGCTACCGCGGCCAGTTTCTTGATGTAGTCTGCGAAACCCACCAGCACGTTCACCCCGAAGTCCCGCATCAGCTGCACCTGCTGCGCAGAACGAGTTTCCAGCCCTGTGCCGGCGGAAAGAAACATGGCATTGGTGTAGCGGGTCACGGCCTCACGGATATAGTGGCCGCCATTGATCATGCCGTGGCCATAGGTGGACTGTACTGTAGCGCCCGGTTTTAGCCCCATAAAGCGATAGGCGCGCGCTACCAGCATCGCCTGAATTTCGCGCCCGCGCGGTCCGAACAGAATTGGCTGGGGGCGCCCGGTGGTGCCACTGGTGGTGTGCAGCACCACCGGCGGTCGCTGCTCAGGAGGCGGAATGTCCAGACCACTGAAATCCCCGATCGGCGGGTATTGCTCCACGCTCTGCATGATGTCGGACTTGGAAAACACCGGCAGTTTTTCAATGTCGTCGAGGCTGCGGATGTCACCCGGCTCGATGCCCGCCGCACCCCACAGGCGCTGGTAAAACGGGATCTGCCACGCGCGCGCCACCAGTTTCAGGAAACGCTCTTGCTGCAATGCCCGCAGTGCTTCCCGGGACATGCCGGCATAGGTTTGCAGAAACGCGTCGCCGATCGGGTATTCCCGCAGTGCCTGCTGTGCGTCAAAGCATTCAAAATAGGTGGGGTAGCTCATCGACTCAATGGCTCCTGTCAGGTTCAAGCCAGCTCATGGGCTGCTCCGCTACAGAGCAGGCTGGAGAGATAGGCAACATTATCCAGCGACTCAAGGCTTTCCACCTGCCGGACTATGGCATCGGCTGCAGTGGCCGGAAGCGGGTGACGCGCGGACGCGACACAGCGATGGAATTTCCGTAACTGTTGCTCGCGGGTAAGCGGTCGCTCCGGACTGCCGAGAATTTCCGGCAGCTCCAGGGAGTGCTCCCTGCCATCCTGCAGGAATACACTGACCTGTTGTGGCGCCAAAGCATTGGGGTCATCCACACTGCCAGCAACCATGGTTATGCGCTGCGCGAGCTGCAAACGCGCCGGGTCCTGCAGTGCAGCCGGGTCGAAATCCTCTACACGTACATCGCCGCGCTGTAACAGGGTGGCGGCGACATAACCGATGCAGAGCTTGGCGTATCCCGGCGTCATCTGTGCCTTTGGCGGGCGACCCACGAGGCGCCGAACCAGGGGCGGCGCCTGCACCTCAACCCGGGCAATGTCCTCCGGCGCAAAGCCGTGCACACTGCGCAGCTGCAATAACCCATCCAGGGTGCCGTGTGCCGCGCGGCCGGTGGGAAACGGTTTGTGGCTCACCCTGCTGATCTGCCATTCACGGCCAAGCAGGGCAAATGCGTCGGGTGCATTGCCGGCGGATTCCATAATGGAAAAATAACCAAATTGCCCGGACAGGAAATCGCGCGGGCCGCACAGCCCGTCCGCAACCATATCCACCGCAGTAATGGCGTTGCGCGCATTGAAGGCCACCTGCATCGGCAACACAGCCGCACCCTCCGTATGTGCCTGCATGGTGCCGCCGGTCTGGCTGTAAGCAATCGACATGGCTTCGCGAATGCCGTCTTCGTCGTAACCGCGCAGACGGGCAAGCCCGGCCGCCGCGCCAATGCAGCCCGCGGTTCCCGGGCGGAAGAAACGCATGGGGGTGCTGGCACTCATACCCAGCACCGTGGCAACATCTACGGCCAGTACCACACTCAACAACAGGTCGCGGCCGCTGGCCCTGCGCGCCTCAGCGTCGGCGAATAATGCAGACAGGATGACCGCCATCGGGTGCACCACCGCCGGCTCGTGTACACAATCAAATTCCTGGTTGTGGATCTGGAAGGCGTTTAACATGGCTGCCGCAGGCACCGGCAGCCTTGTGCCATGCCCCCAGGCCGTGGCGCCAGCGTTTTGAGGTGCTGCACCCCAATCCCGCATACGGCGCAGCAGGCGCGGTGCCATCCCCATGCGGGATCCGCTGAGGCCGACCCCGAAAGAATCCAGCACAAAATTCTTGCATGCCTCCACCGCCGCCGTGTCCAGGTCTTCAAACTGGGTACCGGCAACATGCGCTACCAGCCGTGCTTCAAAGTCGCTCATTTACCTGCTCCCAGTGCACGCAGGCTCCGCAGCCAGGGCGCCAGTTGCGCACCGGCCTGTGTCAGGCCGGTAGTGAAATCCATAACCGCATCGATGTCGCGCTCGTGCAGATCTGCAACACACATCAGCGCGCGCGCCTTGGCATTGATGTCTGTTTCACTCATGGGTTGCTCCGGATCCCCCCAGGCATCGCGCACGCGGATTTCGCGCTCGTGACCGGCTTTGTCCAGCACTGCGGCAAAGGCACCGAAGTGTGAAGGGTAGGCGCGATCCATCTGCTCATCGATTGCCACGAAAATTTTTCCACGCATCGCAACCACATCGGTGCGGTGCAGGTACTCACCCTCGAAATGCCGGATTTCCGGGCGACCAAACAACAGACTGACGGCGGCACAGTGTTGTAGGCTGAAGCGCGCCTCTGCCGCATTCCGCGGCTCAGGCTTGTCGCAGAACAGTAGCGCATCGCGGTAAGTGCGAATGCGTACCGACTCGACAGCGCTCGGGTCCAGGTCACCCAGCGCACGCACGGCATCAATGGCGGCATGCGCGTGGCGGCAGGCTGGCCAGGGCTTGAAACTGCACTGGAATATCTGCCAACTATCGCCGGCGTTATCGACCACAGCCAGTGGTTGCGCCATCGGCGAGGTCGCCGCAAAGAAACCCTGACTGCCTTCGAGCAGGCTGGCCGGACCACGCACGTCGGCCTGTGCCAGCAACGCTGCCAGTACACCGCTGTGTGCCGCGCCGGCGTTGTGCAGTTGCTTCGTGTCCACCGCCTCGTGCCGCAATTGCCACAAACCGCCAGTGCGACTGCCGGCGTTGGCCAGTGCGGATACGAATGCATTGCGGTCCAGACCGAGCAGGTGCGCAGTCGCTGCTGCGGCACCGAAGCCGCCACAGGTGGAGGTGTTGTGATAGAGCGCGTAGTGATCCGGGCCCAGTGCGCGACCAATACGGATCATGGCTTCATAGCCGATTACGATCGCGTCGAGCAGCGCAACGGGCGTCGCACCCACCAGCTCTGCTACCGTTACCGCAGCGGGCACCACCACCGGGCCGGGATGCAGGATAGAAGTGCGGTGCAGGTCATCCATCTCCGCGACATTGCCGAGCGCAGCATTGAGGAGCAGCGCATCCTGCCAACTGCGATCCGGTTCACCCATGCTCCAGCTGCTGCCACTGCTGCCCCAGATACTCAGGTATTGGCGTAATTTATCCGCAACCTCGCTGCGACTGCCGTACGCCACGCAACCAAGCCAGTCCAGCAGGTGCAGGCGCGCACGCGCGCGAGCCGCATCGTCGATATCCCGCTCCAGCAGCACGACCAGCTGCTGTAGCAATGTTTGGGATAACTGAATGGCAGGCTGATTCATGATTCCGTACTTTTCATTTTTTCCACGTCTTGAGAACCTTCACTCGCATTACTTTTCAATGGAGAGAACGCCCAGCCAAACCGGGCGCGCCGCGCGCCCTCAAAACGGACGATTTCAGCATCGCTTTGCAGGGTCAGGGATATCGGGTCCAGGCCATGCAACAGCATGTGGCGCGAGGCGGAATCCATCTCAAACGGTTTGCAAAAAGTACCGCAGCGTACTTCGCCGCGCTCCAGGTCAATGGCAACCGGGTTGGCCTGAGGATCACTTTCCACCAGCTGTGCCAGCGCTTCCACATCCGCGTCCGGCAGGCATACCGGTAACACGCCATTGCGAACACAATTGGTATAGAAAATTGCGCCGTAGCCGCTGGCAATAATTGCGCGAATGCCAAATTCAGCCAGCGCCCAGACAGCGTGCTCACGCGAGGAACCGCAGCCAAAATTATCGCCTCCCAGGAGAATGCTGGCTGCCGAATACTCAGGCCGGTTCAATACGAATTCCGGGTTCGGTTCGCGCCCCCCGGGGAGGGTATAGCGCCAGCCGGCAAACAGTCCTTCGCCCAGGCCATGCCTCGACACGCGCTTCATTTCCCGTGACGGAATGATTGCATCCGTATCGATATTGCGCCGCCGCAGCGGTGCAGCCACGCCCGAGTGCCGGGTAAACGCTTTCACTGAACCGGCTCCCCCATATCTGCCAGCGCCGCGGCGCTGGTGATAAACCCGGCCACCGCCGACGCGGCAACGGTTTCGGGGCTCGCCAGATGGGTACGCGTATTGGGCCCCTGGCGCCCTTCAAAATTTCGATTGGTGCTTGAGATCACGCGCTGGTTGGAACCAAAGGTTTCACCCCCGGCATAAAAGCACATGGAACAACCCGCATCGCGCCACTCGAATCCTGCTGCGGTGAATAGTTCGTGCAGCCCTTCCCGTTCTGCCGCGCGCTTGACCCCGCGCGAACCTGGCACCACCACACCGCGCACGCCGGCGGCCAGCCTGCGCCCGCGCAACACGGCGGCCGCCGCGCGCAGGTCACTGATACGGCTATTGGTACAGGAGCCGATAAATGCGGCATCAATGGCGATGGAATCGATTGGCTGGCCCGGCCGCAGGCCCTGGTAATCCAGCGCGCGCTGAGCGGCTGCGCGCCTGCCCGGGTCGGCGATGCAGTCAGGGTCTGGCACCTGCCCGGCGGTCGCGACAGCCTGCTCGGGGCTTGTACCCCAGGTGACTGACGGGGTTATGGTACTGGCATCAATCCGGTATTCGCGGTCGAACTGTGCCGCCGCATCGCTGCGTAGCGTGCGCCAGTATTCAACCGCTGCCTGCCAGTCTTCGCCTTGCGGCGCATGGGGACGACCATGGAAATAGGCCTCGACCTTCTCATCCGGGGCGATCACGGCGCTGATTGCCGAGAATTCCACTGCCATGTTGCACATGGTGAGGCGCGCCTCGACCGGCAACGCGCGTACCGCGGAGCCCGCAAATTCCACCGCGTAACCGGCTGCGCCGTTGGCGCCGATAGTGGCAATCAGGTGCAGGACCATGTCCTTGGCGGTGACGCCGGGAGACAGGGCCCCTTCAAAACAGACACGCAGGTTCTTCGGTTTTTTTACGCGCAGGGTACTGGTCGCCATCGCATGCTCAGCCTCACTGGAGCCAATTCCCCAGGCCAGTGCGCCAATGCCACCGAGGGTGCAGGTATGGCTGTCCGGGCAGACCAGGCTCAGGCCCGGCAGTGCCAGCCCAAGCTCAGGTGAAATAACATGGGCAATACCCTGATCCGGATCGTCCACGTCAAACAGGCGCACCCCGACAGCTGCGGTTTCCTCACGCGTGGCCACAATGAAATCCTTGCCCGAAGGCATCAGGGTCTCATCACCGCGACCGGGAAAGGTATCCACAATATGGTCCATGGTGCAGAACACCTGCTGTGGTGTCCGCACCGGACGCGCGGCTGCGCGCAATCCCTGCAGGGCAATCGCGCCGGTGCGCTCATGCAGGAAGATGCGATCCAGGTATACCAGGGTTTCGCCACTGTCTAACTCGCACACCGCATGATCTCGCCAGAGCTTGTCGAACAGCGTGCTGGCGCCAGTCGTTGCCATATATACTGCCCCCTTGCAGTGCGCCGCCGGAATGACCCATATAACCTTTGACCTGAACATTTGTTATATTATTATAACATTATGACTTTGAAAACAGTGCATCATTACACTAGGCCCCGCCTATGACTTCACCCACTCTGGGACCCTGCACCATCGCTACCCTGGCGAGCGCACAGGCAGCACAGCTGGTGGACGATTACTGCAGCCACCTGCAATGCCAGGTACTGGAGTGCGGGGATGTCAGCGCGGCACTTGCCGCACAGTGGCAATGCGAGGCACTGGCGGGCACGCGTTACTGGGTGCTTGGCAATACCCTCGGCCGGGCATGGCTGCGTGTGATCGAGGACGGCGCAGCACAGGCAGAGAGCCCCTGTTCCCGCACCGGCTGGATGGCAATGGAAATTCTGGTCGAGGAAGTGGACGGGCTGGCGGCGAGCCTCGCGCGTTCACCGTTCGAAATCCTGCGCGCGCCCGCCAACCTGGAATTGAGTGAGCATATACGCGCGACGCAGGTGCAGGGGCCGGGTGGGGAACTGCTCTATCTCACCAGTATCGCCACTGCAGTGCCGCCGTTCGAGCTGCCCCGCGCACAGTGCGCCGTGGACCACCTGTTTATTCCCGTACTGGCCAGCAGCAATCGGGATAGTGCGCTGCGCTACTATGAAAAACTGGCCAACCATCAGGGCATCAGTTTTGAAACCCGGGTTACGGTCATTAACCAGCTGCGCGGCTACGACCTGCAGCAACGTCATCCACTGGCTACGCTGCAACTCGCACAAAATACGCTGATCGAGATAGACCAGCTCAGTGACCTGGACGCCGCCGCCAGCGAATATGGCAGCACGCCCGACAGCCTCGGCGGCGGTATCGCCATGATCACATTCGAGGTGGATCAGCTGCCGGAAGGCGCTGACCATTACCGGCACGACTGCGCGCCCTATCACGGCCGCCCCAGCTGTATGATCTCGGGGCCCGATGGCGAGCGTATCGAACTGGTGCAACGCGACAACATTTCTTGAGGACGGACGCAGCGCTATGCCCAACAGAACCATCCGCGGACAGATCCGTTACACCAGCCGCAAGCCGGAACGCCTCGGTGAGGAACGCGGGCGCGAGTACTTCACCATTACCCAGCAGCCGGACGGTACCGATATCCTGCAGGCGCACTGTGAAATCGACGATGCACCAAATATCTCCCGCGATGTGATGCAGGCGCTGCGCCACAGCGATTCCGCGCCGCTGGACTGCTCCGTACGCATCACTGTGGGTGACAAATTCGAGGGCACCGGCTGGTTCCGGTTCCATGAAACCTTCGCCGAGTGCGAGACCTATAACCAGCGCGACGGGCGCCTCAACCAGAGGATCGAGCTGGAGGCACCGGTACAGTGGATGCAGTGCCATCCGATTGCGGGCGACAGCCTGCTGATGCGGCTCTACGACCTGTCCAGGGGGCCAGGCAAACAACACTTCCCGCACATGATGCTGTCCTCCCCGGACCATCGCGGCGCAACCGGGCCCATGCTGTTTCGCATCGGCTTCTCCCTGGTCTATGTTGGCGACACCAACATCACCGTCGAGGCCGGCACCTTCAGGGCTCGCCATTTCCAGGTCACCGATACCGCGGAGGGATTACCGGAAGAACACCCGCCCTACAATGTCTGGTGCACTGCGGATGATGACTACCTGCTGTTGCGCGCAGAGGCCGAAGGCTATATGCAGACGCGCTACGAGCTGACCGAGCTGCATTACCTGGAGTGATGCGCCTGCCCGGCGTCGCGCAAATCACAATTTGACAAACATCAATGCGCGCCCCCGCCTGCCGCCTAGCATCGAGGGGTTAAACCCTCTTTCCGGGAACCAAAATAATGAAAATCATGATTCTGGGTATGGGCCATGTTGGCAGGGCACTCGGCAGTATCCTGCGCGCCAGCGGCCACAAGGTGGTCGGCACCACCACTTCCCCCGACAAGGTCGAGGCACTGCAGGAATTCGCCGACGAGGTCGCGGTACTGAAGGGCGAAGAGTCCGATAAGGTCGCTGCCGCAGCGCGCGGCTGTGATGTGATCGTGGTGACCGTGGCACCCAACGTCAAGAACACCCGCACGCCGGAAGAGCGCCACGCGCATTACCGCGCAACGCTGGTGGAGTCCTGCGCGAGTGCTGCACGCTGTTGCAGCCGGCCGATTTTCCTGTCCTCATTCTCTGTTTACGGTGACGGCGGCATAGGCAGCGATGCCATTACCGAAGACACCCCGACGAGCAATCACGAAGAACCCTCCTCGCTTTATTACCAGCAGGCGGAGCAGGAAATTCTTTCGCAAACCAATGGCTGCGTACTGCGCTTCCCGGACATGTATGGCGCCCCCGGTGACCTGAGCTTCCCGGAACGGGTCAAGCTGGCACACTCGTATTTTGGCGGCAAGGCGCTGTTCGGTGCGGACGCGCTGCTTTATGCCATCCACTTCGAAGACGTGGTCAACGCGGTGGAACACACCATCGACAAGGGTTTAACCGGCGTGTTCAACGTCTGTGACAACGAGCGAATTCCCGCGACCAACGCACAGGTATTCGATGCCATCTGTGCAGCGGAGGGACTGGAAAAACTGGACTTTCTCAACCAGATCAAGGCGCCGAATCGCAAGATTTCTGCCGAAAAAATCTATAGCAGCGGATACCGCGTACAGCATAACGACCCCAATGCAGCCTACCTGGCACAGGGCCAGCCCGCCTGAGCGCGGATCGCGCAATTCGTAGGAGAACGCACACAATGCATGCCGATACCAAGACCATTGACCAGTTCCTGGCAGAGAATCCCGATGTCGACGTGAGCAAGGCCTGGGAGCGCTGCTGGGGCATCCTCAGCGATATAAAGAGCCGCATTGCCAATGAGTTCCAGGGGCTGCAGCTGGAACCGGCCTGCGCGGACCGGAAATACTACACTTCCCCCAACGCGGAATTCGAAGGTTCCTTCCAGGCCTGGAGCGGCGGCGACTGCGAATGGCTGGTGCATTCGTGGCTGGGCAATCGCAAGGCCAGCATCCTGGACATGAATGCCACCGCCTATCTGGGACAGGACACGGACGTGCCGCACTTCGTGATGGTATTCGGCACCATTCCCAAGCTATTTTTCTATTTCGATTTCATGCCGCGCCGCAACCTGCTGCTGGATAGTGCCTACCTGGATAAATACTACGCGCCCATCAACGATGAATACCTGGCGTTACGCGGACACACCAACTTCCAGTGGTCTGTCAGCCACGGCCCGTACATGCGCGCGCTGGTGAACCCGTCCACGCAGAGCCTGATGGCCGACCTGAACGATTCGAATATCGATATCCTGGAGGAATATGCACAGCGCATGCTGAGCCACTGGCTTGGCTGGTATCGCAATGCGGAAAGGCTGCCGGAATCAGAGCGCGATGCGCTGCGCCATAATGACCATATACTCAGGCGCCTGTGCTATGAGCGCGACCCGATGAACAAACTGGCAGAGCAGGTATTCGGCAAGCATGACCTAGCGCGCATGCTGGACCTGCGCATGGGGGCCATGCAGATGGCGCGGGCAGTGCCCGCCTGATCCGGTTTTAGGTGCTGCTTAATCCTGTTTGGGCAGCGCCGTTGCCTGGCCCAGCAGCAGGCGCTGCAGGTATTCCGGCGCAATCAAATGGCAGTAGTGGGTGCCCATGAAGCTACGGGGTACCGGCATAAAGCGCCGATACTCCACATGCAGGCTCTTGCTGCCGAGTAGCAGGCGTTCACCGTCTGCCACCGCGGCCTGATAAGGGAAGGGTCGCAACCACAGCGGACCAATGTAGGTACTGTCTTCTTCCACCACCACGATGCTGTCGCGCGCGCGCAGCTGGCCCGCATACTGCCCTTCGAGCTTTTCGTACATGCCCTGCACCATCAGCTCGGTCCATTCACGGCAGGTGCGATCATCGTCGGCCACCTTCACACCCGGCTGGTCGGCGTAGGCGGTCCGCACCCGCTCTGCAGTTTTCATCTTGCAGGATACCGTCACCGGGTAATCGGACGCAGTGCCGTCGGCATGCTGATAGCCAACATATTGCTGGCTGTCGAGCGGGCGCGCACCGGCCTTGGACTCCTTGAACGTGGACTCGTAAGTGTCCGGTGCGAACAACGTGGTCTTCACGTCCAGGTCCGTGCCCACGATAAAGCGCTGTACCTCTGCGCAGAAACTGGCATCGCTTTGCAGTGGCACAGCCTCGGCCTGAACTGCGGAAGTGAGTAGCAGCGCCCCGGTCATACCCAGGACCCAACCTGACAGTCGTGATTTCATAGTTTGCACCCGCAGATCTTTACCGGTAAAACCCTAACTTACGGATTTCGCCCGTGTGGGAATTGACTATTGTCAAGCGCCGCCAGTATTGGTGTACCTACACTCGCACAGCATGCCCCGCTGAATCGGCCGATACCGGTAGAGGAGAGACCCAGTGCAGATGACCCGTGCCCTGTTTGAGGCCTTTGCCGTCGACGAGCTTGAGCCGCCCTATAATACCGCGATCGCCAAGATCCACTACCCGGCGCAGTATTCTGGCTCATTCGCGGAGCGCAACACTGGCGCGCTGCCGGCGGACGATGCGCAGGCTCCTTTCCCGGTGGTTATTTTCCTGCCCGGCATCAATATCGACCCGTTTGTATACGGCTGGCTCGCGCAGAGGCTGGCTCGCGCGGGTATCATCACAGTGACCTACCAGATGGTGACCGAGGAAATGCCGGGCTACCTCGGTGTTACCCCGGGCATCTCACTGGACGCACTGCGGCCGGACTCCTTCGGCCAGAAACCCTCTGCCATCGCACTGGCACCACTCATGGATATGCTGCGGCGCCTCAACGAAACCCATGCGCTTCTGGCGGGCAAGCTGGACCTGGATCATATTGCGCTCGGCGGCCATTCCGCCGGCGGCACCATCGCGCTGATCAATGCCAACCGGGATTGGTTACCGGGTCTCTGCGCCGTGTTCAGCTACGGCGCACATACCGGTGCCTCAACCCTGCTCGGCTGGCCGGAGGAGACACTCCTGCCCGTAAACGCGGGCATTCCGGTATTATTGGCCGGTGGTGACCAGGATGGCTGCATTGCCGAAAGCGCACACCGCTACGGCTCAGACGCGAACAGCTCGACCCTGCGCATAGAGCAGACCTTCGATCGATCCGTTGCGGACAACAATGGAGACAACCTGCTGGTGCTGTTGCAGCAGGCCAACCATTTCGCCATGTGCTTTCCGGAAGATGGCAGCAGCGGCCGGGGCTATCTGGAGAAGGAGGAAAATGCGGAGGGAGTACGCGAACTGCTGGGCCAAATCATCACCCACTTCCTCGGCATTCATCTGTTAGCAGAAAACGATGGCCATCGCGAACAGCTGCAGCAGCTGTTGCAAAACAGCAGCCCCGCGCGGCTGGGCTGGCGCAGCAGATAGAAATCCGGTAACACCGCTTATTGCAGGTCCGCTAGCATGGTGGCCTGTTCGATTCGCTGCGTAATCGCTTCACCAAACAACATAACCACCTTGTCCCGGTCCGGGTCTGCATCGATAATCGCCTGCATGATGCCCGCACGCCGCGCAATTTTCTGTGTGGCTTCTTCTTCGGATAGATCCATTGCCATCCGGCATAAGGCCAGCCAGTCTTCCAGGTACGCCTCCGCGTAACCTGAAAATTTTTCCAGGTTGTCCGGGGCGATACCATAGGCCAGCAACAGATAGGGCGAACACGCAGCGCGCATATGCATCAGGCGGGATGTTTCGATGTGCAGGCAATCGTCTTCGAACCTTGCGCGCTGGTAGGCAACGTGCGCGCGCTGGTAATGCTGATGGAAATAATCCAGGTTCATGGATACATCAAGATCCGGATAAAGGTCTACCGACAACTGGCTGCCCTTGGCATTGAGCATGCCCTCGAAGCTGAAACGCGGGATATTAAACTGCGGCTTCGGGATGATATGGATATTGAAATACCGCATGCCGGGCATCATGCCGATGGAAAGGAAAGCGGCCTTTTCGATCAGGCCACGAGTGTCATTCCGGTAAACACGAACACTGCCACAATCGTGGCCCATCACATTGGTGAGACTTGCCACATCCGAAAAGTCTTCGCCGGGTTGTAACCCCAGCGCCGATACGATCTTTTCTTCAAAGCCGCACCCGAAATTATTGATTGCGGATTGAATATCGACGAGCTCTTGCGTTTCCATAGTCTGATCCTGTCCAGGAGTAGATGCTTGCGCCGCTTTCAGGTGTGTTAATAGGAAATCTGGTACTGGCGACCACAACTGTTGGGGCTTCTCAAAACATTCAGCATCGCCTGCGCCGCATCGAGCGTGGAAATTTTCCAGCGCAGTCGCTTTTTCGGTGGATCGCCCTCCCACATTTCATAGAACCTGCTCTGGTCACTAGGCAACAATTGTGGCGGCCGCAGGATTGTCCAGTCTAGGCCGGAAGTCTTCACCAGTCGTTCCTGTAATTCCTTGTCCCTCAACACATAAGGCAGGATAAAGCGGCTCACCAGCGCTACGATAAAATTGCCCTGCCCGCGGCTGTCGCCCACCCCCAGGGAGGACATCAACACCAGTCGGCGCACGCCGCGATCCTGCATGGCAGAGAGAATATTTCTGGTACCGTCCGCCAGTGGCGTGCTATCGGTTTTATGGAATATCCCGAGCGTCGACAGCACCGCATCGGGTACCGGATCCAGCGCGGCGAGAATGCTGGCTGCATCGTTGATATCCAACGCACACTTGCACAGCCTCGGATGGTTTCCGGGAATGGACTCGGTTTTTCTTGCACAGGCCGTCACGCGGTATCCGGCGTCCAGTGCAAGCCTGACCAACTGTTGCCCGGTTCGGCCGGAAGCGCCCAGTACCAGCAGGTGCCCGGATGCAAGGGTTGTATCCATACCAGGCTCCAAAAAGAAGAAACCGGCACCTGTGCGTGATTACGCTGCACAGGTACCGGCTCAGTGGTGGGGGATTTTAGAAATCGTAGCTGATGGTCGCGCCGTACGAAGGGCCGATGCCAGTTGATACGATCATCTTGCTGAACTGGCTCAGGACGAATACACCACCGACATATTCTTCGTCGAGGATGTTCTTGCCCCACAGGTTGATACGCCAGTGCTCCGCGGAGGTCAGCATCATATTGGCATTGGTAATCACGCGATCACCGGTGTTGGCCAGGTTCAGCGGCGTTACATACTGCTCGGACTGATAATTGCTATCCAGGCGTGCTGTCAGGGTCCAGTCGCCCGCCAGCTGCGTGCGGTAGTTGATACCCACGCTGCCCTGCCACTCGGAAGTACGGGCCATCTGGTTGCCGCCCACGTCCGCGTTACCACAGTCGCTGGTCACCATCGGCGGCGCCATGATCGGCGCATTACACTGGTAGTTGATGAACAGGCTGCCCTCCTCGTAGGTTACGCCGTCGTCATACTCCGGGTTTGCCCACGCGATGGCGAAATCAGTGCTCCAGTTGTCACCGATCAACAGGCGACCATCCACTTCGAATCCGAGGGACTCGGCATCGCCGATGTTCTCGACGATCAGGGTATCGCCAACGCCACCAGAGTGCGGCGCACGTGAGCCCTGCACATCATCCCAGTCGATCAGGTAAAGCGCTGCATTCAATTGCAGGCTACCGTCCATCAGGGTGTTTTTGCTACCCACTTCGTAGGTCAGGTTCTGTTCCTCATCATAAGTGAGGTGGCCCACGTCTGAAGTATTGTTGAAGCCACCGGACTTCACACCCTTGGCAATGGACGCATACAGGAACTGATCCTGATTGAGCTTGTATTCCGCAGTAATGCGCGGCGAGAAGTAGGAAAAGTCTTCCTGGTCTTCAGGCGCCACGATTCCGGAAGGCACAAAACCGCCCGGCGCGATACCGAAGCCATCGGTCAGGCGGGAAACGCTCTTGTCTTCCTGGGTGTAACGCGCCTCGGCACGCAGCGTCAGCGCCTTACTCGGGGAGTAAGCCACTTCCGCAAAGACCGCACTCAGCTTGTCATCAAACAGGGTGTGTTTGGCGTGGCTGCCATGCCACAGGGCCAGCATCTGTGCAGTCTGGTCTGATGCGCCCAGCAGCGGTGACGGCACACTGCCATCTGCCGGCAGGCTACAGGCTTCTTCACCGGAAATGCCGTAATCGATACCGGAATTGAACTCCGAACACAGTGGCATGTAGAGCGTCAGCTCGTAACTTTCATCGTCCACGTCACTGTAGTAGATACCCGCGGAGCCTTCCCAGGCACCGCCACTGAACGCCAGGCGCAGTTCATGCGAGGTGCTTTCCAGTTCGGAGATCGGGCGACCACTGAAACTGTTGGTCTGCGCAATCTGTGGTACGGAGATGGTGGTACCGGGCGGCGGGAACGGGATAAACATCTGTTCCATACCCCATAAGGTACTCACACCGGCGAGCGGATCGCGATCGGCGGAGCCGCCGTTGGTTTTGGACTCGCTACTGGTCTGGCCGTACAGGTAATTCACGGTCAGGCTGTCACTGAGCTTGTATTCAAACGACAGGCTCGCCACCTCGGTTTCCGCCACGGCGCCATAAGAGCGCGGGTCGATGGTAATCGAGTTATGCCCCATGTCATCGGGAATACCGGCCTGCGGCGGCGCAAAGTTATCCGGCGCGCTGGTGGGCATGGACGGTACCTCACCACACCACCAGGAATTGGCGGTAATCGGTGCCCCAAACGTGGTCATGCGCGTGACCGCGTTACAGTTCATGTCGCTGTAGGTAGTAAAGCCCCAGGCCACATTGTTCGCGCCGGTCATCACGTAGTAAGGCTGTGGTTCGCGTTCGATGTCGGCCTTGTAATAATCGAGTTTTACGGTGAAGTCTTTGGACGGGGTCAGTTTGAGTGCCGCGGCGATGGTCTGGTCATCCCAGCCACCAACGTTGCCGGAGGTACTTGGGCCCGGCACGCTGGCGTCGGCAAACGGGTGGTCATTGTCTGTGTGGCCGTCGTAGCTGGTCTCGGCAATATTGATTTTGCCGTACAGGACATCCGGGATGATTGGGCCGCTCACGCGTACCTTGATGTCCTCGCGCTCATCGGAGCCGTAGGTGCCGGTGATGCTTGCGTCAAAGATTTCTGTCGGCTCGCTGGTAACGTAGTTGACCGCACCGGCAAATGCATTGCGGCCGTACATGGCACTCTGCGGTCCCTTGACCACTTCCACCCGTTCCATATCCACCAGGCCGAAGTTCATCATGCTCTGGCGCTGCAGATGGATGCCGTTCATAAAGAACGCCACATTCTGGATGCGCGCCGTGGTATAGGTCTGCGCCATACCACGGATTACCGCGTTACCGTTGGTACCGCTGGTGGAGAAGCCTTCATAGGTAAAGCCGGAGGTGGCCGCAGCAATATCTTCCAGGCCGCTGTAGGCACGCTGACGAATCTCTTCGGAAGTTACCGGGGAAATCGCAATGGGTACTTCCTGCAGGTTCTCACTACGACGACGTGCCGTAACCACCAACTCTTCGATTGCCTGGGCAGATTCCCCC
Source organism: Biformimicrobium ophioploci (assembly GCF_030270605.1). Classification (GTDB taxonomy): domain Bacteria; phylum Pseudomonadota; class Gammaproteobacteria; order Pseudomonadales; family Cellvibrionaceae; genus Biformimicrobium; species Biformimicrobium ophioploci. The sequence goes on along the minus strand of NZ_BSYJ01000001.1, from coordinate 690,301 downwards.
TCTGCCTGCGCAATCAGCTCTAAAGGGGAAATTGCCATCGCGATCGCGGCGGCAAGTACTTGTTTCTTGTAGTTATACATCGGCCTGGTCCTCGTAGATGATCGAAAGCGTACCTCTCTCACCCGGCGAAAAGCCTGACCACTGCCTAACGCATCGCCTTGTGACATATAATTCACAACTTATTGACTACACAGTCTCACAACCCAATACTCAACGCAAACGCTAATGGATAAGGCCCATGACTGGTACTTCGAATCTATTCCGGCGCTTACTGCGGAAAAATGACAAATATCAAATTCGCCCGATGCAGGCCCCGGTGGCAAGCCCTGCACTGGATTTCAGTACACCTGCAGACAATCTTTACGCGTTCGGCAAACTCTGGGCCACTTACGCCGACGAGCCAGTGTTCTCCGCGTTTCACGGTCTGATGTATGGGCTGGTAGGGAACACCCGCGCAAAACCGCTGTTTGGCTACTGCGGCTTCGGGCAGTTTCAGGCGCGCCTGCTGGATAACGGCAATGTGCGCCTGCGCGGCAAGGAAACCGGCTACTTCTATGATCCCGCCAGCGGCGACATACTGCGCGACTGGCTCAACCCGTATACGGGCGAACGCGTTGAGGTCTATAACTTTCTCAATGACCGAATACGCGGCGAACTGGGGCCGGTCATGCCGCGCTTCCAGATGGGGGATGGCGAGGACGCGCCCACGCTGATGAATGAAGGCACCGCGATTGTGAACGAAGATGGCAGCGTGCCGTTCATACTGCCGTGGCAGACGTTCGGCGATAACCTGATGCTGGAGTGGGACTACACCCACCGCTACCGCAACCCGGTCACCCCGGAGTTGTGGCCCAAGGCCAGTACCGGGCCCTACATCAACCCGTCCGAGCACTTTACGTTTTCCTCTCCGCTTAAGGAGATCAGCGATCGCGACACGCCATCCGCTTCATTCAGCTGCGGCTTCTCACGTTTATCGCCCTGGTGGCCGTGGATGAAGATGGGACAAAGCGGTATCGATGGCGTGCTGTTCGGGCGCATGAACTCGCACAAGTCCAACCAGGGCCTGGTGGATGTTCCCAGAAAAGTGCTCGACTATACCGAGCGGTATCACCCGGAGTACCTGGAGCCCTGCACGGACTGGGATGACGGCTTCCCGATTGGTACCTGGGAAGCCTATGCGCGGGATGTAGCGCCGGAGGTTAAGCCGGAGCATTCAACCTAGAAGGGCGCGGCCTAGGCGCCCGCTCCTAGACGCCCACAATCCGCGCGCGGAACTTGCGGCCCTTGATCTTGCCATCGGCAAGCTTCTTCAGGGCCTTCTTGGCAACCGCGCGCTCTACCGCGACGAAGGTGGAGAAGTCGAACAGCTGTATCTTGCCAATCTGCGTGCCGTCGATGCCGCCTTCGCCGGTCAGGGCACCGACCACATCGCCGGCGCGCACTTTCTGTTTCTTGCCGCCATCAATCTGCAGCGTGGACACAAGCGGGCGAGTTGGCACAAAACCTCTCGGTAGCTCGGGCAGGTCCTGGAGCGTGATCGACAGCTGCAACAGTTCTTCCAGTCGCTCCAGCTTGTAGATCTCTTTCTTGCTCACCAGTGATAGCGCCACCCCCTTTTGACCGGCACGGCCGGTACGGCCAACCCGGTGCACATGCACTTCAGGATCGCGGGACAGGTGATAGTTCACCACCACCGGCAGCTCTTCGATATCCAGCCCGCGCGCGGCCACGTCGGTAGCGACCAGGATCGTGGCACTGCCATTGGCAAACAGGGCCAGGGTGCGGTCGCGGTCTTTCTGCTCCATATCGCCGTGGAGCGCAAGCGCGGCAAAGCCCGCCTGTTTCAGCGACTGGGCCGCCTCGTCGGTTTCTTTTTTGGTGTTGCAGAACACCAGCGCAGACGCGCCATCATGATTGGCCAGCAACTGGTAAAGCGCACCGGGCCGCGCCTCGTTATTTTCCACCCGGTAGTAATGCTGCTCGATGGTGCTCTTGGTATGCGCTGTCGCGACTTCCACCTTGATCGGGTTGCTCAGCACCCGGGTGGCCAGCGCATCAATGGTTTCCGGATAGGTAGCGGAAAACAGCAGGGTCTGTCGCTGCCGGGGCAGCGCCGCCAGAATCTGGTCCAGCACCGCCTGGAAGCCCATATCGAGCATGCGGTCTGCTTCATCCAGCACCAGCGTGTCCACACTGCTGAGGTCGAGATTGCCCTTGCGCAGGTGGTCCTCGATACGGCCGGGCGTCCCCACCACGATATGTGCGCCATGCCTGAGCGAGCCGATCTGCGGCCCGAACGGCATGCCACCGCAAAGCGTCAGGATCTTGATGTTGTGAATGGCGCGCGCCAACTTGCGCAGCTCCCGCGCCACCTGATCGGCCAGCTCCCGGGTAGGGCACAACACCAGCGCCTGCACCCGGAACTGCTCGACGCGCAGCTTATGCAGGAGGCCGAGGCCGAAGGCCACCGTCTTGCCGGAGCCGGTCTTGGCCTGGCCGATGACATCCCTGCCTTCCACCATCGCCGGCAGCGCCGCCGCCTGGATTTCTGTGAGACGTTTATAGCCGAGGTCCGCCAGGTTGCGCAGCAGCGGCTCCTTCAGCGGCAGCGACTGGAAATCGCGCGGGTGCCCGCCTTCAAGGGCAGAGTCAGGAGAGTCGGGTGCGGTCAAGACAGTGACTCCTCACTTACGGTTTGCCAGAGCGTAGTCGATGGCCGCACACACCGCGGCAACCTGCGCGGCGTTGCACTGTTCCGACGTGGCCCTCGCACTGTCGGGGTAGACCTCCGTGGTGGTCTTGTACGGCGCACTGGTGATGCCGGCGCACAGGCCAAGCTTTTTGAGCGGGTACTGGATGACGCCTCGCGCGACCACCGGTGAGCCAATGATCTCGCCATTCTCATCCGCCGGCGCAATATGGGTGACCCGCTCCACCGCCTCAATCACCGCCTGCTGGAATGCCGGCTGCGGGCTTTCGCTGTCATCCACCAGATAGAAGCCATCCGGGATGCCGCCGGGTGTAAACGGCTTGCCATCTCGGGCAGCCAGCGCCGGGCGGAACTCGGTTTCGTCGGTATCGGTGGTCTCGTGCAGGTCGATATGCAGCAGTGCGCGATCGCGAACCGGCGCCACCAGCCGCATGAGTGCAGCTGACTCCTCTGCCGGGCTGTCTGCATAGAAAGAGCGGTTGGGGTCTATCGCGTTTGGGTTCCAGCGGTTGATGCATTCGTAGGCCCAGGGGCTGACACAGGGGGCCACCAGCAGATTGACGCGACTCGCATATTTCTCTGCGTGCTGGTCCACAAACTGCAGCGCGCCATGCACACCGCTGGTCTCGTAACCATGCACGCCACCCGTGACCAGCACGACCGGAAGCGCTTCGCGCCAATCCCGGTTGCGGATCGCCATCAGCGGGTAGCTGCCAGCGTCACTCTCAATCTGGTCATAGGCCAGCCGCCCGTACTCCTCCACATCGAAGCGCGGCCTCAGACGTTCGATCACGCTCAGCACCTCCTGCTCGTAACTGCGATGATGAATCTGCCGCGACAGCCACTCAGCGCGTTCTGCGTCGCCCCAGGGCGTACCCGGGGTACCGATTGGATAGGGTTCTGCGGGCGCCTTGGCCATTTTGCGTACTCTCCTGTAATTACCGATGCTGGCGGCCATTCTACATGCGAAAGGAGCTACTGCGCTGCATCCTGACGTGCAGCCCCTAGCAGGCATTGCCCTGCCGCTCTGCCCTCTGTGCAGGCAAAAACCACCCTCTGCCGTCAACTACTATCTTGTATCGGGCAACGGAAACCAAACAGCCAGGGCCGATCTGGCGCCATATTACTGCCCCGTTATTTGCAGAAGCAGGAAGCCGATGGGAAAGAAACTCGATACCGCATTAGAGGGCATGCGCGTCATCAAGCGCTGGATGGTGTTCATTGTCCTGCTGATTCTGGTGATAGTGGTGGCAGCGTCGATCATTGAATTGACGATCATTCTCTACCGTGACCTCACCAACAATCCGGACAATTCCATCTTTCTGGACAGTGGCGAACTGCTGCGTATTTTCGGGTTCGCATTCATGGTGATCATTGGCTTCGAGCTGATCGAAGCCATCGAGGTTTACTTCCGGGAAAATATCATTCACGCCGAGGTGGTGATACTGATCGCGGTTATCGCGATGTCCAGAAAGGTGATACTGCTGGATCTATCTGAATATGATCCTGTCGCCGTGATTGGCCTTAGCATGATTTTGCTCGCACTGGGCGGAAGCTATTTCGCCATAAAGAAAGCACAAAACCTGAGCTAGGGGCAGGCGCTGTGTAGCGGGCTCGGGGTATCCAGCCATTCAAAGACTATATAGCTATTCTCCCAAGGCGTGCTTCTCCATCGCCGCCGCCAGCTCTACCGCGCCGGTGGCTCTGAGGTTTTTTACCGCACCGGCGATATCCTCTTGCACCCGGTTCTGGCCGAGCTTGAACTTGCACTGGATCTCTTCAATCTCCAGCTCGATACCGATAATGGCCTTGAGCATTACCTCGTTATAAGCGGGCCTCCACGGCTCGGCCTGGTCCCGCTCATAATTCCGGGTGAGTGCCTCCACCACTCCCATTAATTTTTCCCGATCATCAAACACCCGGGCGCGCGCATAGATATGCACCGCTTGGTAATTCCAGGTAGGCACACCGGGGTTTTCATACCAGCTTGGCGAAATGTATCCGTGCGGTCCCGTCAGGGTGACAAGCACTTCCTGGCCATCGAGCTGCAGGTGTTGCGGGTTCGCCCTGGCCAGGTGCCCAATCAGGTACTTCCTGTCCTCTGACAGGAGCACCGGCAAGTGCGTGGAAAACAATCTGCCGTTTACATTGGAGAAGAGCTGGCCAAAAGCGTTGCTTTGGATGAAGTCGAAGATTTCGGCTTCGTCTTTGATGTGGAAATTTCCGGGGATATACACAGATTGTTCGTTCCCTATTGAGTCTGTTCGCGTATCTGCCAGCGCAGAGAAACCAAGCTTACATCCGCGGCAGCCACATGCCCATGGTCGCAGCAAAGATGCCAATCGCCATGAAGACAGTGAGCGGCAACAAGGTGCCGATGAACGCCAGCTGCGCACCGCTACCGGTCTCGCGCTTCTGACAGTGGAAATACCACTCCAGCATGAGCAGCGGCAGCAGGTACTGGCCAAAACCCAGCGCATACAGGAACGGGCCGGTAAAGCTTTCCCAATCAATACCCACGCCACCGGTGAGCATCGCCCAACCCATCAATGCCACGCGGAAGAACCACACCGCACTGCCAGCCATAAACAGGCGCAGGGCCCAGCGCCGGTGCTCGCCGAGGCGGCGGCCCATCGCGGTGCGCACAGCCAGGAAGGCAAATACCAGAATCAGTACGCCGTCGATGGTGATGGTGATTTGGGACACCAGGTTACCAATGCTGTGCCGGGTCCAGGTCATATAGAGCCCGCCAATACTGCTGATCACAGCCGCCAGCAGGTAGCTGCGGCCCAGTATGCGGTGGAAGCGCGGTGCGCGCTGGCGCACGACAGGGATCAGCTGCAGGGGTCCGCCGCCAATCACAATTGCGGCCAGCAGCACATGGCTCACCGCGGCCAGGTTGCCCAGCGTATCGCCCTCGCGAAAACCAGCGGGCAGGTGCATGCCCTTGAGGCCGTAAAACCCGGACTCGGCAATGGGCGGGTAGAACACGGCCAGTATGTAGAAAAAGAAGATGGCATGGCCGAGCGCCGCGATGCTGAACCAGGTCTTTACGGAAAGGTCGACGGCCCGGCGCGTGTCGATCGGGCGGGACTGTTTTTGGGGGAGCGTCTGGTAAATTACGGCGTCATTCATGGTGTTTCCCTTTTCAGCGGGCTTTTTTCCCGTGGGCTGAGACTCAATGTATCTGCCGGGCATGGTCCGCCTTTTCCGCCTGCGGCACATCCGCCACAAGCCTGAATCTGGCCTCCCCCAAAAGGTGGAGATGTGCCGCTGCTGCCTCCGCCGCAAGTCTCATGACAGCTGCGCGGGGCTGGTTTAGCATGCCTACATGAAATCCCCGCCCCCCAATACATCTCAGGTGCCCGGGCTGCCGGGCTGGCTGCCGTTCCGCGGACCGTTCGAGCGCTGGCCGCACCTCACCGACCTGCTCATCGCCATCCTGATGTTTTTGCTGACGCTGCTGATGTGGTCAGGCAGGGATGCGCGCGAGGTACTGGCCCTGCAAAGCCTGTGGGATGTGGCCGCGTTCCAGTGCGCCTTTATTGGCTGTTTTGCCCTGCTCTGGCGCCGCAGCCACCCCTGGCAGGTACACGCGGTGGTGCTCGGCGCCACCCTGATGCTGGAGCTGGGTTTGCCGGCGAATGGCATCGTGGCCCTGGCAGTATCGCTATATAGCCTTGGCCGCTACGAGGCCAATACCCGCGCCAGCTTTATCGGGGTGCTGGCGGCACTGGTTTTTGCCGTGTTTGATCAGCGCGTCCTGCTGCAGCCCACGGCCGCGGGTACCGTGGTGATCATGCTGACCTGGGCCCTGTGGTATATCGGCCGCCGCCTGCGCTTTCGCGGTGAGTATCTGCGCCTGCTGGAAGAGAGAACGGAATATCTGGAGCGCGAGCGCAATGCCGAGGCGGAAAGGGCCGTGGCCGCAGAGCGCACCCGCATCGCACGCGAGATGCACGACGTGGTGGCGCACCAGGTGAGCCTGATGACAGTGCAAGCTGGCGCCGCCAGGGCGATCAGCCGCAACAACCCGGAGGCCGCCAGCGAGGCCATGGAGGCAGTGGAGGCCGCGGGCCGCCAAGCCATGACGGAGATGCGCCACCTGCTCGGCGTACTGCGCCCCGCCAGCGATACGGCCGCACTGACCCCGCAACCGGATCTCAATGACCTGCCCGCGCTGATCGAGCAGGTCCGGCAGGTGCTGCCCAAGGTCGATTTTGCTAGCCACGGCGAATTCGGGCAGGTGCCAACCCGGGTCGGCCTGGCCGCCTACCGGATCGTGCAGGAGTCACTGACCAACGTCATCAAACACGTCGGTGCCGATGCGAGCGTGCAGGTACGCGTAAGCGCAGAGCCCGGTTATCTTGAAATATGCGTGCGCGATGATGGACGGGTTTCCGGTAAACAGTCCGCCCGTGTTGCATCAGTAGAAGAAAAGACTGGTGCTGCGCAACCCGGCGGCCATGGCATTGCAGGCATGCGTGAACGCGCTGAACTGCTCGGCGGCCACCTGCGTGCCGGGACACGCGATGACGGTGGCTTTGAAGTGTATGCACAGCTGCCCACAACTGATGGAAGAATATAATGTTGCGAGTGATGGTGGTAGATGACCAGGCGCTGGTGCGACGCGGTTTTGCGCTGGTGCTGAACAACGAGCCCGACATTGAAGTAGTGGCGGAAGCCGGCACCGGCATCGAGGCCATCGAGGCCGCGCGCGAACATCAACCGGACATCATCCTGATGGATATCCGCATGCCGGAAATGGACGGACTGGAAGCCACCGCGCGCATACTGCAAACGGCGGAAAGCGGGGGAGCAGACGGCACTCCCTGCCGGGTCATTATCCTCACCACCTTCGATCCCGACGAATATGTATTTCGGGCTCTGCAGGCGGGCGCCAGCGGCTTCGTACTCAAGGATATCCCGCCGGAAGCGCTGGTGGAGGCGGTGCGCACGGTTGCCGATGGCGGCGCCATGCTCGCGCCCGGCATCACCCAACGCCTGATCAGCCAGTTCGCACAAAAGATGGGAACCGGGCGCAACCTGGCCGAACGCCTGGAGCGTTTAACCACACGCGAGCGCGAAGTGCTGGAGGCCATAGCCGCCGGCAAGAGCAATGCCGAGATCGCCGAAGCGCTGTTTATTGGCCCGGCCACAGTCAAGACCCATGTTTCCAGCCTGCTGTCCAAACTGGGGCTGCGCGATCGTGCCCAGGCGGTAGTATTTGCCTACGAATGCGGCCTCGCCGCCGTGGGGGAGCGCGATGTCGGTTTCTAGCTGGCTACAGAATCCACAGCGCAACGCACTGTATAACCTGGCCGCCGTCGGCGCCGTGCTCCTCGGCTTGCTGCTTATCCTCGGCGCGCGCGGGCATTTTGTTGCGGTGTGGGCGCAGCTCACTGACGAGGACACAGATTCTCTACGGCGCGTACTGCTGATACTGCCCGGCGCGATGCTCGCCGGCACCGCCGCGCTGAACCTCCTGCTCTGTAAACCACTATGGCAAGCGCGGCGCTACGCGCTTAATCTCACCCTGGCAGGCAACCTGCTCGCCACGGCTTATTTGATCTACCTTATGATACGCGGTGTTCCGGGCCATCCGATTGGGGTCTTCCTGGCGCTGGAAATGTCCTATGTGATTTTCTTGGCAGGGATACGGGCGGGGCTGGTGTGGCCGGCGGATGAAGAGCCAACCGGCGCTAACATAAAATAGTGTCCCTGTGGCGCCACTTTAGACGCGCTGGCGGGAACTGTAAAATATCCTATTGGGTAGCTATCTCAGATTTTTCGACACTAAATACTTTTGAAAAGCTATAGCTTCTTCCTCCTTCGCTACCGGCAAAAAACCGACCCAGCTTTTAAACTGCCCCCTTCTAGCTCCCTCACTGTACGTGAGCTCTTCCTTCTTTTTGAAGTACTTTCCCACTTCACAATGAAAGGGAAGCATGGCAATCCGCAACTAGTTTATACCTCTGAATACTCGGAAAATGATGGAAAATTCGACTAACTAAATATGGTGCTTTTCCCTGACAATCTTGTAGCCGGGCGTTGAGGAATATTGTTGCTCGGTCCGATTGCGACTTAAAGAAAAGAATGTGAAGCCGAGCTGAGCGGGTGGACAATTGATCATACGAAGAAAATCAACGACACAAAACTAGCAAGTCGATATTTCCGCGAGGGCTATGTCGCTCAGTAACCATTCGACAGCGCGGTCAATAACCTCATCGAAGGGAAGCTTCGTTTTTCCTTTGAGCGAGCATTCCCAAATTATCAAAACCCGCCAGTCGCGCATTGCATACATCTCTTGATTCTTTCTATCTCGTGCACAATTGGCCGCAATTTTCTCCTTCCAGAACTGAGTGTTTGTTTTCGGCAACCGAAATAGGTGGCAGTGATGCCCGTGCCAAAAGCAGCCATTAACAAGAATTATTGCTCTATACCTAGGAAATACTAAGTCAGGTTTTCCGGGCAGCTTGCCGCAATGTAGCCGATATCGGAACCCAAGTGAATGCAACGCTTTTCGAATCATAAGTTCTGGTTTGGTATCTTTTCTGCCTATACCAGCCATCATCTCTGAGCGCTTTCCTTTACTCACAGTGTCGGTCATTTAGGGTGAACCTCAATTTGGGCCTGGCCCAGCGATAGAAACTTGGTATTCTTACAATCTACTATGAAAGATAGCGCGAAATATGAGCAGTCCTATAAAAGTAATTGATTTGTTCGCTGGCCCTGGAGGGCTCGGTGAAGGATTTTCTGCGTACCGGTCAGGTAAAAAGAATCCATTCAAAATTGCTATCTCTATTGAGAAAGAGGCTAGTGCACACCGGACGCTAACTCTGAGGTCACTTTTCAGGCAGTTCGGGCCAAGTAAAGCACCAGAAGAGTACTATGCCTTTATGCGAGGTGAGCTAGGTAAGAATCCAGAGGACGAGCTATACAAAGTCCCGTCACTTCAAGATGCTGTTGAGGCTGCTAGGAATGAGGCACAACAACTCACTCTCGGCGAAACCTCGGCAAGAACGGTGTATTCCAAAATCCGAGAGTCGCTGAAAGGGCACGACTGCATTTTGATCGGCGGCCCGCCGTGCCAAGCATACTCACTCGTTGGACGATCGAGGAACTATGGTGCCAAGGATAAAAAATACTCTGCGCAAGATGATCACCGTAACTTTCTTTATAAAGAATATTTGAAGATTATCGCCAAATTTCAACCGTTGATATTTGTAATGGAAAATGTGAAAGGCATGCTATCTGCGAAGGTGGGTAATGCTCCTATTTTCCCAACAATAATGAGCGACCTAAAAAATCCATGCAGAGCGGTATCAACTACCCCAGATGGCAAAAAGAAAGAACATCGATATAAAATATTTTCGTTTGTTCCTGAGGCAGGCGCTGGGGATCTGTTCGACATGGAGCAAGAACCCATTAGTCATGACTCCTTGCTGCCGCGAGATTTTGTAATCAATGCAGAAAGATACGGCATTCCCCAAGCGCGGCATAGGGTAATCCTGCTGGGAATAAGAGAAGACATCGCATCTGAATTGTCATTTTTGAAGCCACTAGATGAAAGCTCGCCGCATGTGGATGTTAGATCAGTAATATCAGACCTTCCTAGGCTCAGAAGTAAGCTATCGAAAGGCAAAGATAGCTTGGAGAACTGGAGAGATGCCGTGGCTGGTTTTTCCAAAAAGAAAATTAATTCATTGAGAAAAAATAGAAGCCTAAATCAGGAAGTAATTGAAAATTTTTATTTAAACTTGGAGAGTATCAGTCAATCCAATTTGAATTTTGGAGCTGAAAAGGGACTAAAACGAAGTAAACTTTGCGAAAATTTACCTGATGAATTGGCAGCTTGGTACCAAGATGAGAGATTGGGTGCCTATGTTACTAATCATGAGTCGCGAGGGCATATCCGTGCTGACTTGCATCGGTATATGTATTATTCGACCCATGCAAGACATTTGGGCGAATCTCCAAACTCAAAAACACTACCAAAGGAACTCTGGCCTAATCACCAAAATTTCGGTAGCGGTAAGTTTGCTGATAGGTTTAGAGTTCAAATAAAAGACCGGCCTGGTACAACTGTGACAAGCCATATATCTAAAGATGGCCACTATTTTATACACTATGACCCGCTTCAGTGCCGAAGCCTCACTGTCCGAGAGGCCGCAAGAATACAAACGTTCCCGGACAACTATCACTTCGTTGGAAACAGAACTGAACAATATGTCCAAGTAGGAAATGCCGTCCCGCCATACTTGGCGAGACAGCTTGCAGATGTTGTTTATAAGATATTACGCTAGTCGATCTTCGAACCTTGCAAGTAGCTTAACAAGCACCTGAGATTGTTTTTCCGATGGGAATTTCGCTGGGTTCTTTGCTGTCTTGAGAATTCCCATCAGAGATGGAGTCGCGGCATCTTCCTCAAGCAGATATGATTCAATTTTCGCCCATATTTCCTTACTAGTGTTTAGAGCCAATTCCTGAGCGCGGATTGAATTGTCTTCTTTCTGAATAGATTTAGAGTTCGCCTCAAGCCTTCTTGCATCACTCCGATCAACGAGGCAATACTTTAGAGTTTCTATATCGCAGGCAATATTTTTAATAGCTTCCCAAAAAGTCTGCCTCTTTGCGTATTCACTGATATTGCCAATGGGGCGATTCTCGTCGTGCAGTTTCTCATTAATGGATTCTGCAAGTGTCATCAGTATTTCGACGAAAGCCTCTGGAACTTGCGGGGCTCGCCACAAAACATCGTAATCGATATCTTTTCCACGATCCTGAATCGCCAATGCCAGCCTAGCTATCGCGTAAGTAACAATATTTGCTCGATAGCCTAAATACCAAGAAGCCTTCAAAACGTCTTTTTCCAGCTTACGGAAAATAAAAGCTCTAGTTACCAACTTCCGAAAATAGTGTTCGTTGAAATAAAGATCATCTTTCATCCAGTCCTTATCGACTGAGCCGGCAAATTTTGCAAAGTTTTTTTGCGCTCCCTTGCTTACCTCATGAGGCAGCATATCCCAAGAATTCATTATCTTGGCGACATCAGTCTTAGTCAGCAATTGATTGCGAGGGTGCAACTTTTGAAACTTTCGTCGTTCGGCTTTCGACATATAAGCTTGAGCATCTAAATATTGCCCTCTAGCTCTCTCGTAAAACCAATGCGTTTGAGAATTTTGATCCGCTTTTATAGGAACCCAGATCCTTCTCGAAAAGCCCTCTATTCTTACATGGTAAGGATGGTTGGAAAATAAGTCGGCATCCGATACTTTGTTCTGAGAATTTGCGTATCGTGCAATCTTTGAAATTAGGTCGCTATCTTCAATGCTGGAAAGAACGGTCAACTTCATTTGCACAAAAACGTTGGAGATATCCGCTTTATCCTTAAAATAGGCACTATATATGGATGCAGTAGTTTGCCCCCCATTCACAATCTGTAAATTCTTAAATCCGGTAATGCAGTTTTGGCCATCAATAACATCAATTTCGACAGCCTCCGCGGTCGCGGTAATGCCATTGTTATAAGGGAAAAAATTTCCTGGATTTTCGATAATTGTAGATCTGATACCTTTATTAACTTTTCCCCGATTTTGCAAAAAACTTCGAACATTCTGCTCTAAAAGCCTGCTTCCCCACTTTCCATAAAGCTCGACAAGAGTTGCCGCAGGAATTACAGCCAAAAGTGATTGGAACTCTTCTCCGGAAAGGTTCGCCGGAAGACAGGGAATGGGAGACGCTTTTAGGTCAATATCCATCTCCTCGCGCTCAGTTCGGGAAGCTTCAAGCTTGTAGATTCTGTTGAGATCCCAGATGTGCACCGAGCATGGACGAGATCCAAAATCTTTGGACTCGATTCCTTTTCGAAAGTCAATCGACTGGCGATTCGAAATAACCATTAAATTAACTTTTGATACATTCCCCCAATATTTCTGTATAAATTCCGCCGCTTGGTAGCAGGTACTGGTTGGCTCGAGAACTGACGAGATATCATTCGATAAGGTTATCTCAAGGAATGAAAAAAGTTTTCGAACTGCCAACTCGACTTCGCGTCGGGTAAGCTTATCGGGGGCGGGGTCGGTGGAAAATAAAGTTGCAAATAGCGTTAGCGTATAATTATTCTCGTCGTAGGAATAACCATCCACGAGCCATCTTTCAGCGCCATCACGTCCATCCTCGACGATGCTATAGTCGTCGAATTCTCCGGAGTCGGACAGTAAGGCCAGGATGTATTCCAGATATTCGTGCTCTATAAGCTGCCCTTCGACGTCGGAGCTTGCCTTTATGTGTTCAAGTAAGTCGCTATAGTAATCGTCAATGATGGCTTTCTCATCCACGGCATACCTCCTGTAGAATTTTTTCCTTTGTTACTCGAAATGATACAAGGCAGTTGAGAGAGAGCTCGTAACGTGCTTTTGGGATAGCCAGATCTATAGTCGAACTCCTTAGGCAGGGAAAGTCGTCGCGAATTTCGAATAATTTTGCTTCATCGATTAGAAACGCCTCTTCATCGTAAAAAGGATCCTCAATGTATCCTGCCTCGATTAGCCGGCCATCAAATGCAGACGCTAGCTCCTTTGGAATTAACGCTCTACAGCGCTCGACGAACTCATTTAGAGAAAGTGCGCCATCTTCTTGAGACAGGCTTACCGGGTAGGCAGCTAAAAAAAGATTTCCTTCAAAGTCGAGCTGCTCTAGTGATGATATTTGTACATTTTGTCTATCTGGGCTAAACGCTTTAACTTCAACAGAAAAATTCGTTTTCTCATCGAGAAAATCTTGGGGGTAGCCCAAGGGACCGACCCAGCCATCTATTTTTCTTTCAAGGTCTGCAAGCCAAAAATCACATAAAAATTTTAATTCAGCCATAAGGCCGACTATCTGATTTCTGTTGAGCTTTCTTGTTCCACGTCGAAATAGTCTTTGCCAAGACTTAACTCTGTTACTGATAAGGCGCAGGATATCATCACTGTCAGAAAAGCCGTCGCACGCAACCATCAGGTCTACACAAAGATGGTGAAAAATAGTTGCCAGTTCAGAGCTGCGTATCAAAATGCATAGATACTCTCGACCATTAGATTCTGGAACGCTTAGGAATTGGATTTCAGAGGTTGCTTTGAAGTAGCTTTCAACAGAAGGGTTTGATTTTGGCATGCGATAAGCGATACCAAAGCTGCTGCTTGAAAGCCTAACCCAAAACCAACGCCCGGATGAATCTCCTTTTGCCGCTTTTGTGTTTAGCATTCCACTGGTTCGAGATAGAGCATCCCAAGGCGTTTCCATACCAATCATGACTCATCCTCATTTGAAATGCTGGCAACAAATTTATTGTACCAATCGACAGTGACTTGATAGCTTATGTCAGGTTGATCATGAGATGAGGGAGGGATAGATATTGCCCAGCCAAGAACGGTTTTCTCTTTACCATCCGGAAATTCGGCTTTTATCAGGTGAAAAATCAACGATGGTCGATTTCTGTTTTTTTCCCTACAATTTCTGTACTGAGTGCCAGATATATCTTTAGGTTTTTTGTCACCGATAAGCTCGCTGAATTCTTGATTCGTAAGCCCGAGCCCTTCCACGGAGCGGTTATCAACAATATGCTGCTTTCTATTCAGCCTCAGCTCATGCTTGTTATCTGGATTTCTTGGTGATCCAACCACCACTGAGCGCTTGTTCCTTTTGTAGATTGCTTCTGGATTTGTCGGAGATTGCCAATTTCCACCACGATCGTTTTTGGGTTGCCATACAAAAACATCCCACACTGCTAACTCGTCAACAGAACGTTCCAACAGGTATTGCAGGAACAAGTGATTTTCAGCCCACGGTCCGCAGCTCGGATGATTAACCAGGTTTCTAAGGCATGGAATCACATCTTCAAATTGTATTCCTGTGAGCTTGATATGTGCACTGTAGTGCTCTGGGTGATCAAGTCTTTCATTAGCCTTATTCTTGATGCTCTCCATAAAGGAGTTAAACTCATTTAGATTTTTGGCGATTATTTCATCTCTGCTATCAACGCAATCAGTTTCCAAAAGTCGGTCGTCAAATCTGACCCTGGCATTTACTGCTTTGGCAGTTCGCATCTTGTTGGCTGCGGTTACCATGAGAGCATCGGGTGACGATTTGACTCTCAAGCCAAACTGCCTCGGCGTCATTTTTCGCTTCATCATCTCCGCTGCTTGCTCACGTAAATCATCGGATGCTTCTGATATATGGGAATACCAGTCCCAAGATTCATCTGTCAGCCAGAGCTTAAGTAAATCTTGATAGTTATCCCTATACCCATACCACCGCCCCATTTGCATAAGACTGTCGTACATAACAGACCTTCGATAGAAGTAGCTTACGACCAACCCTTCAAGGGTTAAGCCTCTGGATAGTTTTAGGCCCCCAATAGCGATGATCTTCTTGGGGCCATCGGATTCATACTCGAGGTTATCAGGAGACTTGCTGTGGACCGTAACGATCGATGGCTTTTCCATTTTTGATAATGATACCCAGACATCTTCCCAACTTTCTTCCGCAACGCCTTGATAGTGCTTTACCCAAATGTCTCTCAATAGTTTGGCAGTTGACGAATTCTTCCATGATCCAGGCGTTACTCCAACGGCTTCTATCGCATCCCAATAGCTTTCCATTGCCTCTTCGACGAAAGGGGCTATGTCTGACTGCACAGTTGTCAATCGAGACATGTTGATCAGCATGGAATCATGCGTCCCATTAATGACTCCTTTGCGTCTTCGAATATCTTTCGTGGCAGCGGCTAGAAGAAATGCTCCTATTGCTTCTTTTAGAGATTCCGGTATGGATACAATTGATATCCCCGCTTTATGCGATATTGGCAGGTGTGAATCAGCATCGGCGATAATCTGACAGATGCTTTCTGAATACTCAGTCCTAAAGAAAAACCTTGCTCCACAGTAGTTATTTGGTGGTTCAAGTGCGACAATGAAGTCTTTAGGAAATAGATCATCCTGATCTAGAGTGTCAGCCTCTGAATCTGGATGGATAAAAATATTCGCAAAAGGCGTTGCTGTGTAAGCAACATAGCTTGACCTTTTGCAAGATCCGAGTATCTGCCGAATCAGGCGGTTAATTGTTTTCGGATCCTCATCTTCATTGCCAGTGTTTACGGAAGCGTTATCGGCTTCATCGTCAATAATCAGTACAGGCTCTTCAACAAGGCCATTCTTTGCATTTAGAGTAGAGCTTAACCAGGTATTGAGACGCGTTAGAGGATGCTTATTTTTTTTAGTAACGACAAGAATCGGTTCACTAATCGTAGAGATTCTATGTCTCGGGTCTTTCTTAATGTCGTCATCTTTGTCGGTAAGGCAAAAAGGCAGTCGTGAATTGTCCGCTTTTCCCACGCCAATAATTTTTGTCTCTCTATCTTTCCCCTTTTTGCCGGCTATGGACACACTGCCGACAAAGTCATTATCGAGGCGCTCTTGTGTTTGCTGTCTTAAATCTTCTACAGTTCCGGTGAGAACAATGATCAGTTTGTAACCATAATCCGCGGCTTTATTGATCAAAGCAGAATAATTGTTGGTCTTTCCTGATTGAACATCGCCTATTACCATTCCTCGACATTTAAAACCCTTATCTGACTCCGGATCGCCAATCCTAGTCAATATTTTATCTGTATCTTTATTTGTCCTATCAAAAATATTTTTCGGGATATTTTTGGCTTTGAAATTCCTTGCGAACCGCGTCCAATAATACTTGTTATTTAATTTTATTCGTTCATCCGTTAGCCAGTGAACTTGTTCTTCATCTGTATCAAGTATTGAAGTGTCTCGAACATCTACAAGGACCTCAATTTTTTGTCTAAATATTTTTTCAACAGATTCGAGTTGGTCCTGAGTTAGGCTCAACTGTGATGAATAAAGACCTAACTTTTCTGAAAGCCACTTGACAGTAATCGAATCTGAGCTTTCCAATGCATCTGTTTCGAGTTGATTGGCGCACATTTTTATTATTACAGATTGGTCAAGCATGCTATCCCCAAATGTTATTTAATATTTCTTCTAGAGTTTTTGCATTGATGGCGATATTGCCATCGCCGAGGATGCTTTCACGAACAATATCTTTGCTAAATCCTGACAGGTGGAACTGATTCGCCAATTCAGCAACATTTTTTTGTAGGTCAGAATTGGCTTGACCGACCTCTATATTGGTAGCAGATATATCATTTTTTATAAGCTCTAACGGCAGGGTTTGCTCAAGGAGGTTAATCAGTGTTTTGGAGTACCTTTCAGGCATCTCTGCGAAAACTGTGGAAAGTGCCGGGTGTTTTGTGTTTAGCTTGTACAGAACCCGCTCTCGTTCCCTATCGAAATATCTGTCCCATACAGGACTTTTATCAGTTGATTTCATTTTAGCTCGCCTTGTGAATGTTCTTGAAGATTTTAGCGAGCATGCGGACACGACTCTCCTCAGTTGCTCTCGCAGAGAGGATGGGAGCTCAACTCGAGATTTCTTAACATCTATTTTCCAGATGTCATCAGCATCATTTTCAAACTCCACATGGATTCTTGCCAACTTGTTGGCTTCAGATGCTTTCGCTAATCTCATCCATCCTCCCGCAGATATTAGCCTTCCTGCTCTGTAGATATAAATTCCCTGCCCTAGATGATGGTTTCCCCCAGGAGAAACTCTTTGCTGGAAATCGTGTGGCATTTGACTCGGATGAGGAATTTGATATGCCTTTACAAGTATATTTTTCTCACCTAAGCGAATTATTTCATTCGTTAAAAGAGTTGAGCTGGAACACTTGTCTGGAGGATAGAGCGCAAAAGGATCCTTGGCATCAACTTCTCGGCCATTCACTCTAAGTGATATTTTACCATGTGAATTTTCGCCCTTTAGGAACCGATGATATGTAAGTGCAAGATGTTCCTTTAGGCTTCTAATACTTCTTTCATAGTCTTTTTCTGCATGTGGAGCGGTTAGATCAATTATTTTGTCAAAGCGATTCCAGATTACGGCGGTGCCTTGCTCGAATGAAAAATTAAGGGCTTCTAGCTTTCTTTTAACTTCTCCTTCAGATAGCTTCTGCGCTAGCCATTCATTTTTCTTCTCCACGAAATCTAGATCCCAGCATATCCCCTTCCATGGGGTATTGGTTTTCATGCGGCTTATTACAGTGAGTTTCTTGCACTGAGAGAAAGATGCCGTTTTTAGTCCCATGCCAAAGCGGCCAAGATCTGTTTTGTTTCTACGTGTTGACGGTCCAATTGATCCAAGTTGCATAGCAGACTGCAACCCACTTTCATCCATCCCATGTCCATTGTCAGAAATCATCAGATACGGATTTCCGCTTGCCCAACGTGTATCCACCTCAATAACTTTCGCATTCGCGGAAATTGAATTGTCGATGACATCTGCTACGGCTGACTCTAACGAATAGCCGATGCTTCTTAAGCTTTCTACAAATGGCCCTGCTACAGGTGGGAGGGCTAATGGTTCCATGGCTACTTCTGTTTCCTTATAGTTATTCTCAGGGATGGCGATTGATTAAAAATTTACTCCGCCTCGAAAATTGAATAAGACCGCTAAACATAAGGCTTGGATAAAATTGATATTTCGCATCAGTTTGTAACATTGAGTAATTTGAATTCACTACTAACTCCTGAGACCCGGGGATATCTAAAGCTACCGGTATTTCAAATTTAAATGTCTTCTCCGAAGACTATCACGACTATTTTGTGACGAAAATCACTTTTTAATGTTGCATAGAGGCAGTAATGAGAGCTTATTGTTCCCGTGGGGCCGCGGGGTATTGCACTTTTATGGAAGGGATGCCTTCAGGTTTATTGGTGGGCGGATTCTCAGTCGATTGCGCCTCCATTTTCGGTCGACAGGGCTCACCTACCCAATCAAAAAGACCCAAATTGATTTGGTTCGGCGCTTCACTTACTTCCATATGAAAAAGCATCTCAAGAACTTGGAGCGGCTAATGTTGAGCGCTTCCCTAGCTAACCTTCTAGCGTTCGGCATTACTCCATAAGGGCACAGAGAGGCGTTATCAACAACCTGGATTATCTTTATAAACGCTTCAAGGAGGTCAACCTAGGTGCAGTCGCCTTCTCCCCAGCCCGCAGCTTCCTAACTGTTCAGTTGCCTACAGCGCAGATGAAGTCAGACGCATTATCCAGCGGTTTCAACATACGTTAATTCTTACCCCCATTGCGTTATAGCGTATACGGGTAGTAGAACCGCGCGCCCTACCACTTATGGTATAGAGATAGTTTGGAAAGGGGTATAACTGAGAAAGGGCAAAAAATTATCCCGCGAAGCCAGTAACCATACGGGCTTGAAGATGATGCCCGAAGGTCGGTGTAGACTTGGGCCGCGCAGGTCACCGACACATGTGGCGGTGAGCGAGCATAAAAAAAGCCCGATCCGAAGATCGAGATTTTATTTTCTACGATGTCTGGAGGCGGAGTAATCAGAACAGCCTATGGGCTGTTCTGCCCCTTCGGGCTTCGCGCTAACGCGCTCGTATCCAAACGCTGGCGCGTTTGGTCGAACCAATCGGTGGTTCTCGTCCAACCTCAAATGGCAGAAATAAAAAAAGCCCCACCCGCTAGGGTGAGGCTTTGTTTTATGGTGCCCGGAGGCGGAGTCGAACCACCGACACGCGGATTTTCAATCCGCTGCTCTACCAACTGAGCTATCCGGGCACTGTTTCCGTCGGGCTTGCACCGTCAGGAGGCGCGTATTAAACCCGCTCCCCGGGAGGGAGTCAAGCCCTTGATTGCACAAAGTTTTTTTGATGCTGACCGGGGCGTTCTCAGTGCCCCGCATCGGCGCGGAATGCGTTACTTGTCGCCCTCGCTGGGTGGCACGTAGCCGTCCGCTGCGTCGTATTCCTCACCGTTCAGGAACTTGCCCATCTGCTCGGTCAGGTAGACCCGGGTGGAGGGCTCCATCATGTTGAGGCGCTTTTCGTTCACCAGCATGGTCTGGTGGGCCAGCCACTCCTGCCAGGCCTGTTTGGAGACGTTGTCGAAGATATCCAGCCCGCGCGGCCCCGGAAACGGCGGGGACTCCAGGCCTTCCATTTCCTTCTGGTATTTGCGGCAGTGCACCATACGGGCCATTCGACTCTCCTTTCTTTACTTCGGGCTTTCGCTTCGGGCGGCTCGGGCCGCCCGGATGTGTTCGTTTACTGCAGCGCCAGTAACGGCGCATCCAGTGCCAGCAGTTGCTGCACCAGCTTGACCACCGGCGCCGGCACCCCCAGTTTCTGGGCGGCGCGCGGGGCATCGAAGTCGGCGAGGTTATACCAGTTCCCGCCGCCCTCCGCCACGATTGCGGCGGCTGTGCCATCGACCTTGAGCACCAGCGGATCGATGTCCAGGTGGAAGTGGGTGAAGGTATGGCGCATGGCCGGCAGGCTGGATTCCTCCAGCAGCGCCAGCCCCTGCTGGCTGAGCCATTCCCCGGTGTTGTCGGTTTCCGGCAGGCTCCAGAGGCCGCCCCAGATGCCACTGGGCGGGCGCGGCTCCAGCCAGATCTGGCCCCTGTCATTCAGCACCAGCAGCAGCTGAGCGGCGCGGACTGGCTTTTCCTTCTTGGGCTTCTTGCCGGGGTATTCCTGCGGGTTGCCGGCCTGGTGGGCCGCGCAGTACCGGGCCAGCGGGCACTCGCCGCAGCGCGGCTTGCTGCGGGTACAGACGGTAGCGCCCAGGTCCATCATCACCTGGGTGTAATCGTTACAGCGCTCGGTGGGGGTCAGTTCCTCCGCCAGCGCCCACAGCTGTTTGGCCACCGCGCTCTGGCCGGGCCAGCCGGGTACCGCATAGAAACGCGCCAGCACCCGCTTGACGTTGCCATCGAGGATGGGTGCAGACAGGCCCATACTGATACTGGCGATGGCGCCGGCGGTGGAACGGCCGATGCCGGGCAATTCCGCCAGCTGTTCCACGTCCCGGGGGAATTCACCAGCGTGCTGCTCCATCACCGCGATCGCGCACTTGTGCAGGTTGCGCGCGCGGGCGTAGTAACCGAGCCCGCTCCAGTGCGCCAGCACCTCGCCCTGCTCCGCCGCGGCCAGTGCCTGCACCGTGGGGAAGCTCTGCATAAAGCGCTGGAAGTAGGGGATCACCGCAGTGACCTGGGTCTGTTGCAGCATGATCTCGGACACCCACACCCGGTAGGGGTTGATGTCCTGCTGCCAGGGCAGGTCCTTGCGGCCGAACTGGTCGAACCAGCGAAGTACCGCGCGCTGGAATTCGACCGGTTTCATCGCTTAAACAGGCCCTTGAGCTTGTCTTTCAGCTCTTCTTTCTTTTCGTCGATTTTATCGCCGTACTTCTTGCGCAGCTTGTGCTCTGCCTCGTCGCGGATCAGATCGTCGAGGCGACGGGTATCCGGCTTGCAGGTGGTGGCACTGACGGCATCGAAGCTCGCGGCACAGCGCAGCGGCAGGATGCGATTGCGCCAGCGCGGGTTCTTGATGCTACAGCCATCTTCCGATGTGGCCTCGCCCTGTACCGACAGGCCCAGGGCGAAGTCAAAGTTCTGTGCGTTCAGGTCCACCTTACCGTCACCGGTCAGGGTCAGGTTCTCCACCCCGGCCTGGATACCGGAGACCTTGGCGATGTTATCGAGGAAGTGGATGCGCGCCTGCAGGTTCTGCAGGCGGGTCTCGGCCGGCCACTGCTTGGGTCCTGTACCCGCTTCTGTACCTTCTGCTGCCGGCGCCTGTTCAGTACTCTGTCCACCCGTACCGCGCTCCACATAGGCGACCAGCTCACACAGGCCGCGCTCGACATTGATCGGGGCCATGGTCATATCGGCACTGCCGAGGCTGGCATTCACTTCCAGCTGCTCCTGCAGGTCCTTGTCGGTAACACCCCCTGTGCGGCCCTGCCACTTGATGTCCGCATTGCCGCCGAGCTTGAACTTGTCGCTGGGCGCATAGGTACCCTGTACCTCATCCAGTTTGACGCCAAGCAGGCCGCCGGTGAATTCCACCAGCGCCAGCTCCTCGCGCGCATCCAGCTTGCCGGTGGTTTCAAATTTGCCGCCGAACAGGCCGCCGCCCAGTTCCTTCAGGGTTACCAGGCCGTTGTTGGCAGTGACCGCCACGCGCGGCTGCTCGATGGTGAGGTCCAGCGCCTGCAGGCGGTTCAGGGTCAGCTGCAGGTCTGCGGTAAAGCCGCGCAGTGAGCCCAGTGGCAGCAGCGCTGCCGGGGCTGCCACCGGCGCCGCCGCGGCGCTTTCTTCCTCGCCTTCCTGTTGCGGCGGCAGATAACCGTCCACTACCAGGTCCTCACCCTGCAGGCGCAGCGTCAGGTTCGGTACCGCCGGGGTATTGTCCACCTCGGCCAGGCCCGTGAGCTTGAAATCGTCCAGCTGCAGCTGCAGCGGCTCCAGCTGCATTTTGTCGGTATCGCCGCGCAGTTCGGTATTCAGGGTCAGGCGCTGCATGGCAGACGGATCGCGGGTTTCCAGCTCGGTGCCGGTGAGCTTGAGCCAGTCTTTCAGTTCCTTGAAGCTGCCGTCGACCGATACCTGCAGCTGCCAAGGGCCGTGTTCGGCCTTGCGCTGCACGTTGCCGCGCAGGTTGACGGTGGCACTGGCATCGCCACTGCCGGCGCGCAGGGTCAGCGGCTGCAGGCGAAGGCCTCGCAGGGCCTTGTCCAGGCCGACGGTGCCTTCCAGCTCCAGGTCCACCGGCGCCTTGAGGGTGCTGCTGTGCAGCTGGGCACTCAGGTCCAGGGCACCGGGATCACCACCGAGCTGGATGCTGTCTGCCACCAGGTCCAGTTCCCGCAGTTCGAGCGAACTCTTGT
This sequence comes from Biformimicrobium ophioploci, assembly GCF_030270605.1. Classification (GTDB taxonomy): domain Bacteria; phylum Pseudomonadota; class Gammaproteobacteria; order Pseudomonadales; family Cellvibrionaceae; genus Biformimicrobium; species Biformimicrobium ophioploci. The sequence continues at coordinate 667,777 of NZ_BSYJ01000001.1, read as the reverse complement.
CCTGCGCATTGCTGTAGGAAAGGGTGCCGTCACTGATGCTGACCTGGTCCACCGCCAGGTCCAGGCCATTGGCGCTGGCAGTCTGGCGCACGCTGCGGCCACGACCACCCAGCGGCGCACTCTGCTGCACTGCCGCGAGCTGGCTGAAGGCCTCCCAGTTGCCGCGCCCCTGTTCATCCACGGTCAGGGTAATGGTGGGCTTGTGCAGGGCCAGGTCCGCCACATGGATCTTCTTCTGCAGCAGCGGCATCAATGCCACCCCCACGCTGAGCTGTTCCGCCTGCACGATCTTGTCCAGCGGGCGCACATTCGGCGCAATGCTGACATCGCTCACCTGCAGGCCGATGGAGGGCCAGAACTGCCAGCCGATATCACCCGCCAGCTCCAGCTTGATGCCCTGCTTGGCAGCCATGTCCTGCAGTTGCGGCTTGTACTGGTTCGGGTCCACCGCGAAGACCAGCCACGCCAGTGCGCCGACAAAAATGGCGACCAGCACCATGAGAAAGATGAACAGTTTTTTCAGCATTGCCGAATTCCCTTTTCCCTGAGCGTTCTCTTTATTGCGTCCAGTGTATGCAGCCCATACAAAAAGGGCCTGCAAAACGCAGGCCCCTGGCCCTTTCAGGCCCATTTGATCACGACTGCGCCGTCAATTAAGACGGCTATTGAAACAGCCCGCGCTTAAAAATAAAAGCGCACCCCCGCTTCAAAGCCGCGGCCGGCTTCCGGCGCCACATCGCGCAGCAGCGAAGCCGAGTTGCGGATTTCCTCATCGAGCAGGTTGCGGCCGTTCAGGAATACCACCGCGTCCTTGCCCTTCAGCTGGGTATCGTACTGCATGGCCAGGTCGACACGGGTGTAGGCATCGGTCGCGGATTCATTCGCACCGGCCCGCTCCTGTGCCTGGGCGCGGGTCGCACGCAGGTCCCAGGTCAGCTGGCGGTAGGCACCGTTCAGGCCCACACCCACGCGTGCCGGCGGCATGCGCGGTACATAGCGGTCTTCGCCTTCGCCGTCATCAAACTCGGCGCGCACCACGTCACCGAATACGCTCACCGCAAACAGGGTGTGTACCGGGATGGCCACAGACATTTCCGCACCGTAGAAAGTCGCGTCGCGGTTTTCGTACTGGTAGATGTCCGCCTCTTCCTCGAGGTCTTCCACACCGGTGTTGGCGGCGTAAATGTAGTCGGCCACGCTGTTGTGGTACAGGCTCGCTTCGAACTTCATCGCGTGCCAGCCTTCGGCATTGTCGTTGTGGTGGTGGTAACCGATTTCCCAGTTGTTGGAACGCTCGCTATCGAGGTTGCTGTCACCCAGGATCACGCGGCTCTCCGCCACGTGGAAACCGTCGGCAAACAGCTCTTCCGCCACCGGTGCGCGCTCGGCGCTGTTGAGGATCAGGCTCAGGTGGTTGTGCTCACCGACGAAGTACTGCAGGCCGGCACTCGCGGCCCACAGGTTGAAGTCCTGCTCGGCACCGAATTCCGGATCCACGGATACGGTCTCGGCACGCGCACCCAGGTCCAGGTGCCACGCATCCCAGGCAAGTTCCTGCATGGTGAAGGCGCCCAGCGCGCGGGTGCGGGAAGGCTGGATAAAGGCTTCTTCGCCATCGGCGACAAAGTCGCTGTCGGACCACTGCAGGCCGTAGGCGCTGCGCAGGCCATCCTCGTAGCCGGCAGTCAGTTCCACGCGACCATCGATGGTGTCATTGCTGAATTTGGTGCCGACTTCCTCGCCCTCGAATTCGGTGTGGGCGTAATCGGTGTAGCCGGCGCGCAGGCTCAGCTTGTTCCAGTAGTTATCGTCACCAAAGTTGTGCTCGCCCTTGAGGTCGTAGCGGGTCTGCTCGAGGCCGATGCGCACATACTCTTCGCCGTGCTCGTCATGCTCCTCGTGCTCTTCACCGACGAGCTCCTCGCCTGCATGCTCCTCCTCGTGGTGTTCTTCTTCATGATGGTGCTCATGCGCACCCAGCGGGATACCGTAGTTGTTCTCCAGGCGGTTGACGCTCAGCCCGAGAAAGCCGTTGTCACCGATCCAGGAGCCGCCAAAGCTGTAGCTGTGGGCACGGGAGTTGGTGTTGCTGACGAAGCCGTCGGTGTTGAACTCCTCTTCCTCGTGCTCTTCGTGTATCTCGAGGTCTTCGGCGCCGTGCATGGCCTCTTCGTGGTCATCGTGGTCGTCCACGTGGCGCACCGCTTCCCCCTTGATGCGGGTGTCGTTACTGTCGCGGTACATGCCATCCAGGTACAGCGCAAAGGCATCGCCCAGGCCACCCTGCAGGCGGAATACGCCGGTGTCCTGGTCGGTAACGGTGTTGTGGCGTATTTCCATGGCGCCATCCAGCGCCTGCGGCTGTGCAGTGGGGATACGGGAATCGATGACGTTCACCACGCCGCCGATGGCGCCGCTGCCGTAGCGCAGGGAAGCCGGGCCACGCAGGATTTCAATGCGCTGTGCCAGCAGCGGCTCCAGTGCATTGGCGTGGTCGGAGCTGGTGTTGGAGGCATCGGCCACCGCCAGGTTGTCCTGCAGTACCTTGACCCGGTTGGCGCTCTGGCCGCGGATCACCGGCAGGCCCACACCGCCACCGAAGGACGCATTGGCCACACCCAGCTCACTCTCCAGGGTCTGGCCCAGGGTAGCGGCGGCCTTGCGGCGCAGCTCGTCACCGGAAAGGATGCTGACCGGGGCGGCTACGGCGTCGGCAGATTTCTCCAGCGGCGACACGGTTACGGCAATTTCTTCCAGTTGCTCGGCGGCAACGACATTGACCGAAACCACGGGGGCAACAGACAGACTGGCGATGGCCAGCGCAAGACGGGATTTCTTGTTCATTATCAGGGATTCCTGTTCACACACACGCACACGGGGCGCTGCCCGTATGCCAACGAATTCAATTTCGGGTTTTTATGGATAGAGTGGTGTTAACAGGAAACAGGGGGGCCGCGGGCAGTGGCCGCGTAGATTGCCGCAGGGCAGTGGGCGCGCTCGGCGCTCGAGGTGGCTTGCTGAGCAGCCGGCACCGGCATAGTGGCTTCAGTGGACGCAATGACCGCCGGCGCATGCAGGTTGCCGTCGTCACACTGCTCCAGGACAGTGCCGTGATCCAGGTGAATATGCCCGGCCCACAGCGGCTGTGCGAACAACAACGCCACCACCAGCAGCAGGCTGGTGAAAGCGCCGACACGTCGCAAACTGTGCGGATTTTGGGCAAATGACCGGTTCATCCGCAGGATTCTATCGGTCCGGCGCATCGAGCGCTAGCCCCCGCCGTTTCAAGTGTTACAGTTTTCGCCTTGGCGACAGAATCGTCTTATAATCGCCGCCTTTTCAGCATAATTGCCCCGCCGTTCACAGACCGGGGCGTCACACTGCAGTGAGGAAACCGCTTTGCCAAGGACCGCCAGCGTCACCAGGGATACACTCGAGACCCAGATCAAGGTTGCCATCGACATCGACGGCACCGGCAAGGGCCAGTTCGATACCGGCGTGCCCTTCCTCGAGCATATGCTCGACCAGATCGCGCGCCATGGCCTGATCGACCTGGATATCACCTGTCGCGGCGACACCCATATCGACGACCACCACACCGTGGAAGACATCGGCATCACCCTCGGCCGCGCCATCGCGCAGGCGGTGGGCGACAAGAAAGGCATGACCCGTTACGGCCACAGCTATGTGCCGCTGGACGAAGCGCTGTCGCGCGTGGTGATCGACTTCTCCGGTCGCCCCGGCCTGACCATGAATGTGCCGTTTACCCAGAAGCGCATCGGCAGCTTTGATACCGAGCTGTTCTACGAGTTCTTCAACGGCTTTGTGAACCACGCCCAGGTCACGCTTCACATCGACTGCCTGCGCGGCTTCAACGCGCACCACCAGATCGAAACCGTGTTCAAGGCGTTCGGGCGCGCGCTGCGCATGGCACTCGAACTCGATCCGAGGATGGCGGGCGAAATGCCCTCTACTAAGGGTGTGCTTTAAGCTCAGGCCTTAAGCGACCGCGCCGTGTGCTGGCCTTGCAAACATTTGCCGAACAGGCAGTTTGCAACGGGCAGTACCGGCGATCAGGTCGCGACTGAACCAGTTAGGAAAGATGCAAAAACAAACCATCGCAATTCTCGACTACGGCATGGGCAACCTGCACTCCGTGGCCAGCGCCCTGCACCTGGTGGCGCCGGACGCCGACGTGCGCCTTGTACAGCACCCATCCGAATGTGAAGGTGCCGACCGCCTGATCGTGCCCGGCGTGGGCGCCATGCGCGACTGCATGGCAGGTTTTGAAAATGCCGGCTTTGCGCCACTGCTGCGCGATGCCCTCGAGGCCGGCCTGCCGGTGCTCGGCATCTGTGTCGGCATGCAGATCCTGATGCACCACAGCGAGGAAAACGGCGGCGTCGACTGCCTCAATATCTTCCCGCAACCGGTACTGCACTTTGGCGAGCTGCCGGGCCCGGACGGCCACAACCTCAAGGTGCCGCACATGGGCTGGAACCGGGTGCAACAACACCAGGCTCACCCGCTGTGGCAGGGCATCGAGGACGGCAGCCGCTTTTACTTCGTGCACTCCTACTATGTGCCGGCAGAAGGTAACCCCAACGCCTGCGGCACCACCGGTTACGGTGTGCAACTGGCGGCGGCCGTGGCCGATAAAAACCTGTTTGCGTGCCAGTTCCACCCGGAAAAAAGTGGCGACGCCGGCCTGCAACTGCTCAGGAATTTTGTGAACTGGCAGCCCTGAGGCTGCCCACTCCCGATAAGGATTTTGCTGTGATTATCATTCCCGCGATTGACCTCAAGGACGGCCAGTGCGTGCGCCTGCGCCAGGGTGAAATGGAAGACGCCACCGTATTTTCGGAAGACCCGGTTGCCACTGCAAAGGTGTGGGTCGATGCCGGCTGCAAACGCCTGCATCTGGTGGACCTGAACGGTGCCTTTGCCGGCAAGCCGGTCAACCACGGCGCCGTACATGCAATCGCCAAGGAATTCGCCGGCCTGCCAATCCAGATCGGCGGTGGCATCCGCGACCTGCACACCATCGAGGCCTACCTCGATGCCGGCGTGCAGTGGACCATCATCGGCACCGCTGCGGTAAAGAACCCGAAGCTGGTGGAAGAGGCCTGCCGTGAATTCGAGGGCCACATCATTGTCGGCCTCGACGCGCGCGACGGCCTGGTGGCAACAGAGGGCTGGGCGGAAGTGTCCGAGCAGCGCGCCACCGAACTGGCCAAACGTTTTGCCGACTGCGGTGTCAGCAGCATCGTCTATACCGATATCGCCCGCGACGGCATGATGCAGGGCGTCAATATCCCGGCCACGGTGGAAATGGCAGAGGCCTCACCGATCCCGGTGATCGCTTCCGGCGGTGTGACCGACCTCGGTGATGTCGAGCGCCTGCTGGCCGCCGGCCACCCGGGTATCGAGGGCGCCATCACCGGCCGCGCCATCTACGAAGGCACGCTGGACCTGGCCGAAGCGCAGCGTCTGTGTGACGCCGCAACACAATAATTCCCTGAAGACACTGGCAAGCGAGAAACGCGCATGACCCTGGCCAAACGCATCATTCCCTGCCTCGACGTGGACAACGGCCGCGTCGTCAAAGGCGTGAATTTTGTCGGCATCCGCGACGCGGGCGACCCGGTGGAAATCGCCAAGCGCTACAACGATGCCGGCGCCGATGAAATCACCTTCCTCGACATCACCGCCACCCACGAAGACCGCGACACCACCGCACACACGGTGGAACAGATTGCGGCGCAGGTGTTTATCCCGCTGACCGTCGGCGGCGGCGTGCGCACGCTGGAAGATATCCGCACTCTGCTCAATGCGGGTGCGGACAAGGTGGCGATTAATTCCGCTGCGGTGAAGAACCCGGATTTCGTGCGCGCCGCGTCGGAGCGTTTCGGAGCCCAGTGCATTGTGGTTGCCATCGACGCCAAGCAGGTAGGCGAGGGCAAGTGGGAGATCTTTATCCACGGCGGGCGCAAGCCGACCGGCATCGATGCGGTCGAGTGGGCCAGGAAAATGTGCGAGCTGGGCGCTGGTGAAATCCTGCTGACCAGCATGGACCGCGACGGCACCAAGAACGGCTTCGACCTGGTGTTAACCCGCGCCATCAGCGACGCAGTGCCGGTACCGGTGATCGCCTCCGGCGGTGTCGGCAACCTGGATCACCTGGCGGAAGGGGTGAGTGAAGGCGGTGCGGATGCGGTACTCGCCGCCAGTATCTTCCACTTCGGCGAGTACAGCGTGGAAGAGGCCAAGCGCCATATGCAGGCGCGTGGTATTGAAGTGCGGTTGTGACTGCTTTTGTGACAGGGGTTGCAACAAGAGGTAGCTGTAATGGCCTGTGATTGACGCGGGTTGCGAAAGCGCTTTTCATAACCCGTTCAACACACCCCTTTCAGACATTCCCTGCAGTTTAGGGTTACGGGCATCCTCAGGAGGAGCTCATGACCGTATTGCCATCCCCGGTTTCCGACAACAACCGGATCGACACCCTCGATATCCTGCGCGGCTTTGCAGTATTCGGCATATTGCTGATGAATATCGTCGTTTTCGCACAGCCCTACCATGTCTGGTGGAACCCAGGTATTACTGCCGGGCAGCCGGGCGCCTGGCCGGAAACCTGGCTGGTGATTGACGGCTTCTTCTCGGGAACGCAGCGCGGCCTGTTTAGCTTGCTGTTTGGTGCCGGGATCATACTCCTGACCAGCCGGATGGAATCCGGCCAGCGCGGCCCGCTCGCTGCGGACATCTATTTCCGGCGCAACCTGTGGCTGCTGGTGTTCGGTCTGGTGAATGCCTTCCTGTTCATGTGGAGTGGCGACATACTTGTGCCCTATGCGCTCGCCGCGCTGCTGCTATTCCCGCTCAGAAACGTCCCATCGCGCCACCTCATTGCCTTCTCCCTGATCATTCTGATTGGCATGACCTCGGTCATTTACCTGGGTTGGCAGGAGCGCATCGAGCAAAAAGCCGACTATGAGGCGGCACTGACGGTCAAGAATGCGAGTCAGGAACTATCGGAAGAGCAGGAGTCCGCGATTGAGGGCTGGGAAAAGCGGCCAACCGCTTACGACGACAAGGTCGTGCAGGAACATCTTGAAACAATGCAGGGCGGCCTCGGCGATATTTTCCTCTCAGACGCCGCGGCACCTTTCTGGAAAAACGGTTTCTTCCTGTTCGAGTACTGGTTCTGGGATGTCATCCTGATGATGACGCTTGGCATGGTTTTATTTAAAGCCGGTATCATCACCGGCCAGCGCGCTGCCGGCTTCTATCTCAGGGGAATGGCTATCTGCTACGGCATCGCCATACCCATGGCTGCAATCGCCGTGTGGCGGGTATACAGCAGTGACTTCGACCCGATCGTGTGGGAGTCTTCAGGCATCACCTATGAAATTTGCCGTGTACTGCTGACGCTTGGCCACATGTGCCTGATCATCCTGTTTTGCAAATCCGGACTACTGCGCGGCTTCGCGCGCAGCATGCAATATGTCGGGCAGATGGCCCTCACGAATTACCTGACCCAGTCGATCATCTGTGCGCTGGTTTTCTACGGTTTTGGCGCGGGCCTGTTCGGCAAATATTTCGGCTACCAGCTTTACTTTTTTGTCTTCGCCATCTGGGTGGTACAAATCATCTGGAGCCGCCTGTGGCTGCAGTATTTCCGTTTCGGGCCCTTCGAGTGGCTGTGGCGTTCCCTCACCTACTGGCAACGCCAGCCTATGCGACGCGCACAGACGACAAGCGCGCCAGCACTGCCAGACAACGCCTGAGCCAAAATGTTAGGGCGGACCGTTTCGCGGTGATCGAGGCGGTCGACGTCTTTAGCGAAAACCAGAAACGCGAGATTTTTTATAACGACGCTGCACGACTCCTAAAACTGGGCGCGAAACAAGTTGCGCAACATCATGAATAATAGCGCCAAAAGGTAACCCAATGAGACTCATAATCTTTGCTGTTAGTTTTTTTGGCCTATTTTCCTATGCTGCTGCCAAGCAGGCGGAAGATGTAAAGATCACCCTCCTATCAACCATGATTGCAGACTACGGAACCCCTGATAGGCCACTCCTTGGCGAATGGGGGTTTTCCGCGCTGGTAGAGGTGGACGGCCAGAAGCTGCTATTCGATACCGGCCGCACCAGAAAAACAGTCTGGGAGAATTCAAAAGCGCTGGGGTTAGACCTTTCCGATGTGACTGATGTCGTTCTCAGTCACTTTCACGATGACCATACCGGCGGCCTCCTGCACCTTCGCAACCAACTCGCCCCTCGAAACCCCGATGCGCTTTCACGCCTGCACGTGAACAAGCACCTTTTTAGCAAAAGGAAGTATAAAGGGGAGCCCGCGCAGCTCAATCAGATGATTCAGGAAAGAAAACTGTATGAGCAATCAGGTGGCCAGGTCTTCGTATACGATAAGGAAAAAGAGATTTTTCCCGGGGTGTGGATTAGCGGACCGGTACCGAGAGTGACTAACGAGCAGAACTATGGCCGAGATGAAAAGTTTCAGGTAAGAATTAACAATCAATGGAACGTCGACACTGTCCCGGAAAGCTTATCTCTCTATATTCAGACGGCCGACGGAACCATCGTGGTCTCTGGCTGCGGTCACGCAGGGCTGGTCAACATAATCAAGCATTCAGCATCCGTAACAAAGTCGCCTCAGCTTAAGGCCGCAATCGGTGGGTTCCATTTACTTGACAAAGATGACAACCAACTACAATGGACAGCGAGAGAGTTAGAAGGTGTAGGAATAGAACACTTCATCGGCGCGCATTGCACCGGTATCGAGGCTACTCACGCATTGAGAAATCATCTGCAATTGACTAGATCCCAGATGATCAATGGTTCTGTCGGAACCATCTATACAAACAGAAAAGGTCCAAAACCTACCTGGATTGTTAGATAGTAGAAATTTTCAGCTCGACACAACTGTGTTGCAGCCAGAGTGGGAGCTGAAATAGTTTGGTTGGGGGCGCTAGCTAGCGATCCAGCACCGCAGCCTTGTCCGTGCCGACACTCCCGGCGGCACTGTTCTGTACTGAGTTCGCCGACAGTATCTGCAGCCCCTTGAGCAGGCTCAACGCCTCGAACACCTGATTGTCGCGGGACTGCCAAGCCTCCACGCCATCATCACTGGCTTCTTCCCGCGCAGCGGCATTGTTCTCTGCACCGCCGTTACCGTTAGCCAGGTGTCCGGCCAGGTCCGCCTCGGTGGTGCGGCGGCGCGCCTGCAGCGTTTCCACTTTCGCGCGCTCAACCACGATATCCGGGGTGATGCCCTGGGCCTGAATCGAGCGTCCACTGGGTGTGTAATACAGCGCAGTGGTCAGTTTGATGGCGCGCTCATTACTGATCGGGATTACCGTCTGTACCGAACCCTTGCCGAAGCTGTCAGTACCCATCACCACGGCGCGGCGATGGTCCTGTAATGCGCCGGCGACAATTTCCGAAGCCGACGCGGAACCCTCATTGATCAGCACCACGATCGGAACGCCGTTGATGATGTCGCCCGGCTGCGCGGACGCGCTGAATTCGGACGTGTCATCGCGGCCCTCGGTATAGACCACCAATCCTTTCTCCAGGAATGCATCCACCACATCCACGGAGGCCTGCAACACACCGCCGGGATTGTTGCGCAGGTCCAGCACCAGACCCTTCAGGTCATTGCGCTGCTGCAGGTCGGTGACAGACTTGATGACATCAGGGCCGGTTTCCATCTGGAACTGGCCGATGCGCACGTAACCGAAACCGGGCTCCAGCATCTGCGCACGCACACTCGGCACCCGCACGCGGTCGCGCCGCACGGTGACTTCGAACGGCTGTTCGATGCCTTCGCGCGCAATGGTCATGTTGACGCTGGTGCCCACCGGGCCGCGCATGTTCTTGATCGCCTTGTCCAGCGTGGCGCCGCGCATGGACTCACCCGCAAGGCGCAGGATCACGTCACCCGCCTGCAGGCCGGCACGTGCGGCCGGGGTGCCGTCCATCGGCGTGACCACGGTGATGTGGCCGCGGCCCACGGCAATCTCCACCCCCAGGCCGGTGAACTCACCGGTGGTGTTTTCCTGCAGGTCGGAGAAGGAGCTGCTGTCGAGGTAGGCGGAGTGGGGATCGAGGCCCTGCAACATGCCGCGGATGGCATGCTCGAGCAGTGTGCGGTCGTCGATTTCATTGACGTAGCCGCGGCGGATCTGCTCGAACACCTTGGCAAAGGTGCGCAGGTCTTCCAGTGGCAGGCGCGCCTCCGGATTTTCAGCCTGCTCCGATCCGGCTTCAGCCAGACCCATTACCGGCAGGGTCGCCAGCGCTGTTGCGCCAATGACACCGACACACAGGCGCTTTAACTTGCGGGGGATTTGCATGGAGATTTCCTCGGCCCTGACTTCCCTTCAGATTAGAAGTGTAGACCCGAGGCTCCCCCCGCCTGCTGAAAATGGCGCCGGATTACCCGGCGCGCGCGACGCGCAATTCCAACTGCGACACGGTTCGCTGTCAGCCGCGACACCAGCTCATCGGGTCGACCGGCTTGCCGTGACGGCGTATCTCAAAGTAAACACCGTGACGATCGTGGCCGCCACTGTTGCCGACGCGGGCGATGGTGTCGCCCGCTTCTACCCAGTCGCCCAGCTCACGGGACAGCGCCTGGTTGTGGCCGTACAGGCTCATGTAGCCGTCGCCGTGGTCGAGGATAATCAGCAGGCCCAGGTTGCGCAGGTAATCGGAAAACACCACGCGCCCGCGGTGGATGGCGCGCACTGCGGTGCCCTCACTGGCGCGGATGTTGATGCCCTGCCAGTCCAGCCCGCTGTCACGGCGGCTGCCAAATGCATTGCCGCGGCGCCCCTTGACCGGCCACGCCATCTTGCCGCGCCGGCTCTTGAAGCTGGCACCGTCCTGCGGGCTTACCAGCGAGGCCAGCGCGTCGCTGACGCTGTCGAGTATTTTCTGCAGCCGTTGCCGGTCTGCCTGCAGGCGCTGCAATTGCTCACTGCGGCTGCCGAGTTTCTTCGCCAGTGCATCCAGGGTCTGGCGCCGGTCCTGCTGGCGCGCGCGTAAATCCTGCTGGCGACTGGCGAGCTGGTCGCGCTCGCGTCGCAGTGCGCTGGTCTCCGCCTCGATATCCAGGCGCACCCGTTCCAGGGATTCGAGGTTTTCGCTATAGGCGGTGAGGGTCTGGCTGCGGGCGGAGAGGAGGTAATCGTGGTAGCGGAGGAGGCGGGCGACCTGTTGCGGGTCTTGCTGGTTGAGCAGGAGTTTGAGTTGCTCCTGCCGGCCCATCTGGTAGGCGGTGGCGATTTCCCTTTCCACCTGCCCCTGCATACTTCGCTGGCCCGTCTCCAGCGTTTTCTTTTCCTGGTGCAGCTTCTTGAGTTTATCCTGCCGCGTCTTCAGGTCTTTCTTGATCTTGTCGACCCGCTCGCTCAGGGTGCCGATGTCCACTTCGTTGCGCTCGAGCGCGGCCAGTAATTTCTGGCGCTCGGTCTTCACCTCGCTGAGTTCTTTCTTCAGCAATGCAATGTTCTTTTGCACGGCCTCCAGGCGTTTCTGGTCATCGGCCATTGCCGGCGTGCCCAGCAACAGGCTCGCCAGCAGCAACGGAAATATCAAAACTCTGTGCATCGGTTTTTATTTTTTACGCTTCTAAGCTTCAAGGTTCAGTCAAATTCCACCAGGCTGCGGCCGGTCATCTCTTCCGGCTGCGGCAGATCCATCAGCGCCAGCATGGTCGGCGCCACATCGGCGAGGCTGCCATTGTCCGACAGCTTCACCGCGCGCTCACCGATATACACAAACGGCACCGGCAGGGTGGAGTGCTGGGTGCTGACCTGGCCGGAGCCGGCGTCGAACATCTCCTCGACGTTGCCGTGGTCCGCAGTGATCAGCACCTCGCCGCCGGCGGCCAGTGCCGCTTCGACCACGCGCTCCACGCAGCCATCCAGCGCTTCCACCGCCTTTACTGCGGCGTCAAAGCTGCCGGTGTGGCCCACCATGTCGCCGTTGGCGTAGTTACAGATAATGGCATCAAACTCGTCGCTGGCAATGGCCGCGACCAACTTGTCGGTCACTTCCGGCGCACTCATTTCCGGCTGCAGGTCGTAGGTGGCGACGTCCGGGGATTTCACCAGGATGCGCTCCTCGCCCGCATAAGGTTCTTCACGGCCACCGCTGAAGAAGAAAGTCACGTGCGCGTACTTCTCGGTCTCGGCAATGCGCAGCTGCTTGCGGCCGATACCGGACAGGTACTCACCGAGGGAGTTGGTCAGCGGCTCCGGCGGGAAGGCACAGGCGGCGTCGATATTGGCTGCATATTCAGTGGTCATCACGAAGCGCACCTGCGGCTGCTGTGCACGCTTGAAGCCATCGAAGTCGCCATCGACAAACGCGCGGCTGATCTGGCGCGCGCGGTCCGGGCGGAAGTTCATAAACAGCAGCGCGTCGCCATCCTCGATTGCGACCGCATCGCCGATCGCGGTGGGCTGTACGAATTCGTCGTTCTCATCGCGCGCGTAGGCGGCCTTGAGGCCAGCAACGGAGGAGCCCTCGCTGTATTCGGCCACGCCCTCGGTCAGCAGGCGGTAGGCGCGCTCGGTGCGATCCCAGCGCTGGTCGCGGTCCATGGCGTAGTAGCGGCCACAGATGCTGGCAATACGGCCCACGCCCAGTGCGTCAAACACCTGGTCCAGGCGCGCCAGTGAATCCTCCGCGCTGCGCGGCGGCGTGTCGCGACCGTCGAGGAATGCGTGCAGGTAGATCTTGCTGGCACCGCGCTGCGCCGCCAGGGTCGCCATGGCCACAAAGTGGTCCTCGTGGCTGTGTACACCGCCCGGCGACAGCAGGCCCATGATATGGACCGCCTTGCCGGCGGCCACGGCCTTGTCCACCGCCTCGGTGTAGGCCGGGTTGCGGAAGAAGTCGCCGTCCTTGATGGATTTGTTGATGCGGGTGTAGTTCTGGTAGACGACACGGCCGGCACCCAGAGTCATGTGACCCACCTCGGAATTACCCATCTGCCCTTCCGGCAGGCCCACCGCCATACCAGAGGTCTGGATCAGGGTGTGCGGGCGCTCGGCCCAGATGCGGTCCCAAACCGGTGAATTGGCAGCGTGGATGGCGTTGTGTTCCGGGTTATCGCTGTGACCGAAGCCGTCCAGGATAAGCAGCACCAACGGGCGTTTCGCTGAGTTCTTCATTTCCACCATGAACCTATTACCTGTTAAACAGACCTAATTAGATGCGGGTTAACCGGCGCACGACCAGGCGGTCGTAGCGCAAAAACCAGAGAGGCGGCATTTTACCCAATTTCGCGCCACGGGTCGCGTTTGCCCGCCCGGCCGGGGCGGACCGGCGCGAGGCTGGTAATTCGGGCCGTTTGGCGCGAAACTGCCCGGCGCCGCGTGACCAGACTCAGGCAGCCAGCCGCTTACGGGCCGCCCATTCTGGTTAAGAAACCACCACAATGGTGTATACTGCGCCCCCTTAAAAAGGTGAAGGGCGGGACGCGGCGCGCACCCAGCAACGGACAAGAAGGTCGACAGTGGATTTTTTTCAATTTATCAGTGAACAGTGGCTGCTGGTCAGCCTGTTAGTCGTATTGATTTACGCCTTTGCCTTTACCGAGCGCGCCAAGGCGGGCAAGCCCACCGGTGTCCATGAAGTCACCCGCATGCTCAACCAGCAGCAGGCTGTGATCGTGGATGTGCGCGACAAGGACGAGTTTGCCGGCGGCCATATCGTGGATGCGATCAACATCCCGCACGGCCAGCTGAAAGAGCGCCTTGCGGAACTGAACAAGCACAAGGACAAGACCCTGATCGTCGCCGACAAGATCGGCCAGCACGCCGGCGCCGCCGGACGTCTGTTGCGCGGTGAGGGTTTCGAAGTCCGCCGCCTGGAAGGCGGCATGACCGAGTGGACCAGCCAGCAGCTGCCACTGGTCAAGTAATGATTTTGCGGCCGTCCCCGGTGGGCGGCCAGAGCAGGAATAAAGAGGTAAACGCACCATGGCGAATGTCGTCATCTACACCACGCGCTTCTGCCCCTTTTGCATCCGTGCCAAGCACCTGCTGAAGAGCAAGGGCGTCAACTACCGCGAGATCGCGGTAGACGGCAAGGCACAACTGCGCGCCGAAATGACGCGCAAGGCCGGCGGCCGCCACACAGTGCCGCAGATCTGGATTGATGACCATCACGTCGGCGGTTGTGACGAACTGATGGCCCTGGAGCGCAGTCGCCAGCTGGATTCCCTGCTGGGCCGGCAGAGCGCATAAATTTGGAAGTCGCCCTTGAAAGCCTCAGGGGCGGCCCCCATACGGATATGCACAACATAAGAAAATGCCGCTGCGGCCAGGCCGCCAGGGCAATAAATTAACTCAAGAGATAGCAGGCAGTAACATGGCTGAAGAACAGAACGCCGCAGCAACCGAAGCACAGGCCCCGGAACAGCAATTCCAGATGCAGCGCATCTACCTGAAGGACCTGTCCTTCGAGACCCCGATGGGTCCGGAAGTATTCAAGAAGCAGTGGCAGCCGCAGGTTAACCAGGAACTGAACACCAAGACCACCAAGGTCGACGAAGACCTGTACGAGGTCAACCTGACCCTGACTGTTACCACCAAGTTCGAGGAAGAAGTAGCCTTCCTGATCGAGGTGCAGCAGGCTGGCCTGTTCACCGTTGCCGGCCTCGAAGGCCAGCAGCTGGCGCAGGTGCTGAACACCGTATGCCCGAACATCCTGTTCCCGTACGCCCGTGAAGTCATCGACAACACCGTCACCAAGGGTTCCTTCCCGGCCCTGATGCTGCCGCCGATCAACTTCGACGCGCTGTTCGCCGCTGCCATGCAGCAGGCTGCGCAGGAAGCTCAGGCCAAGGAACAAGCTGACGCCTGATCACTGGCGCACAGCTCCTGAACAAGCCCCGGCGACGGGGCAATAAAAAAGGCTCCCTTTCGTTTGGAAATGGGAGCCTTTTTTATTTGTGCCGGTAATGCCGGTTTATTCCAGCCCCAGCACCTTCTTGCCCTGGATGAACGTGACATCCACCGGGATCTTCGCCGACGCCAGGCGATCCAGGTCTGCCTGCAATTCCGGCTGGATCAGGCCCTGCTCTTCCAGCAGCTTCTTCGCCTGTTCGTAGTCGCCGTCGCCCTGGATGGTGAGGATCAGGTTGGACAGCTTCGCCATGGCCGCCTGCATCTTGTCGAAGTCGACACGGTAGTGACCGGTGGCTTCGTCGCGGCTGAAGGCGCCTTCATTACGGAAGAAGTTGAATCGCATCATGTTGGCGCGGCCGTGTGCACTGGCGGCACCGAAACGCACGCTGCGGAAGATGCCGGCCATAAAGGTGACGTAGTTATCCATCACCTCGCCCTCATCCATCTCGCCCTTGTTGAACAGCTCGGTGACCATGTACAGGCCGAGGATATCCGCCTTGCCCTCTTCCAGCGGTGAAGCGGTTTCCTTCAGCGCCGCACGCACGGTCTTGCCGTCGGTGATGGTTTTCTTGATACCGAGGCCGTGCGCCACTTCGTGGAACATGGTGTTAGCAAAGAACGCCGGGAAGGTGATGTGCTTGCGCTGCTCCTCGGCGATCAGTACGTCCGAAATCGGCAGCAGGATCTTGTCGAATTTGGCGCGCATGGCGTTCTTCAGCTGCAGGCGACGGGTGCCTTTTTCCAGCTGCACCTGCTCGTCGTTCGGCAGGTTGATGGCGATGGTCTTGGAACCCGCATTGCTGTCGCCGGCATAGAAAACCACATCATAGGCATTGAGGTCGGAATCCGTGCCCGGCTCCTCTTCCTTGTACTCGTCCGCCACCGGCAGGCCGCGCTGCAGTTCCGGCAGGAAAGCCGCAAACTTGGCCAGGCGCTCGCTCCACGCCAGGTCCTTGACCAGCACGTAGGTGGAGAAGGCGGCACGGTAACCGAACAGCTGGTCTTCGTAGGTCTCGATGGGGCCGATCACCACGTCGATCGGGTTGGTCTTGACGTCCATCCAGGCGAAGTCGCTGGGCTGGTAGTCATCGGTCAGCAGCGCCTCGGCGCGCATCTCCAGGTAGTCGGCAAAACCCTTGTGCTCCGCCAGCTTGGCCGCCTCCTGCAACAGTGCTGCAGCGCGTTCGAGCGGACGGCGGTATACCTCGCTGTACGGCACCAGCTTGAGCTGGCCAGTGGCGTCATCGCGGCGTACCAGCGAGTAGAGGTCGTCCTTGTCCGGCTCATCCCAGGCTTCGAACTCTTCCTTGGTCATGTCAGCCGGGTAGAACTGGGCACCCTTGGGCTTGGGCCCGTAACCGGCCACGAACGGTCGGTTGTCCGCGAGGCGGTCCCAGGGACCGTAATTGATCCTGGCGAAGTTGCGCGCCTCCGGGTCGTCCTTCAGCGCACCCAGCAGGTCCTTGCGCCAGCCATAGGACTGGCGCCAGAACAGGCCATCCATGACCCGGCCGGCATCGATCAGCAGGCCAATCATCTTTTTCTGGTTTTCGGACAGGTGGGAGAGGTCGGTGGTCAGCTCTACCGGTACGTAGATCTCGTTGCGCGGTGCCGCGACAGCGGCATCGGTTGCCTTGGCCGCATCGGCTTGTGCAGCGTCATTGGCCGTGTCTTTGTCCGCGTTGCCGCAGGCACTGACCAGGCCGGACAGCGCGATGGCTGCGACCAGTGATTTGAGTTGCATATTGCCCCCTGGCATTCTCTTATTCTCGTCACGCATTATTACCGCGGCGAAGAGAATGTCCAGCCAGGGGGCTGTGGAGGAATAGTCAGCGCAAGTACTTACTGCGCGTCAATGGCCGCCAGCAGCTGCGCCACGCTCGGACGCTCGCGGTAGTCGGCAGAGACGTGCGCCCAGGTCACCCGGCCGTTCTTGGCCACCAGGAAAACGCCCGGCGCGCCGATCTGGTGATGCTCACGCCCGGACCAGTCTTCCAGCACAATGCCGTACTTGCGGTATTTCCTGGCGGTAGCCTCATCGATCTGTACCACCACATCGAACACCTTGTGCGCCACCATATCCGGGTCCGACAGTACCGGAAACGGGATGCTGTACCCGGCCTGGGCGATGGCAGCAGCGTCCGGCTTGTCGGCGCTGATCAGTACCGGGGTGACGCCGCGCTTTTCAAACTCCGGCCAGGCCTCGGTCAGCTGGCGGATCTGCACATTGCAGTAGGGGCACCAGCCGCCGCGGTAGAACACCACCAGCAACGGCGCACGTTCCAGCAGGTTATCCCAGCTGACCGGCTCGCCCTTGTAGGAATCGATACTGAACTTCGGTACGGCAGCCCCCGGGCGCAGGCCCTGCGCACCCTTGCCGAGGGACGCTTCGGAGCTGACTTTCAGCTCCGGTAACTTCTGCGGCAGCTGCAATTCCTGTGCATTCAATGAAAAGGCGACCGACAGTGCGCCGACCAGTAACAGCATGCGCTTGAGTATCAATGTGCACTCCTTCCTAGAAGAAAATGGGTACGTTTAAATTCAGCTGGCCAGGTGGGCCTGCAGCTGGGCGCGGATATCGTCGGGAATCGGCGCAGACTTCTGCGCAGCATAGTCGAAGTGCACCATTACGCAGTCACCGGCGGCCACCTGCTTGCCGTCCTGCCACGCTTCCTGGTGCACACCGAACGAGGAGTTGCCTACCTTGGACAGGCTGGTGCGTATTTCCACCGGCTTGAACAGGTAGATCTGCGCCATGAAATCCACTTCCATCTTCTTCAGGATCAGGTTCCAGTCCGCGATGGAAAGTGCGGGGTTGAACATGCGAAAAATTGGCTCGCGCCCGTGCTCAAACCACTTCGGCAGTGCGGTATTACTGACATGGCCGAGGGCATCGGTTTCGCAAAAGCGCGGTTCGATTTTATAGACAAACATGGCTTGCTCTTGATACGAATTGAGATCGCAAAGAGTACCACGTTTACTGAATATCGAGTTCCTTCAGCTTGCGCGTGAGGGTATTGCGGCCCCAGCCCAGCAGTTCCGCAGCTTCTTTCTTACGCCCGCCGGTGTGCTTGAGGGCCACATCGATCAGCGCGCGCTCGAACTTGGGTACGGCCTCGGCAAGGATGTCGCGATGACCTGCAGCCAGCTCCGCGTCCGCCCACATTTTCAGGGCGCTGTCCCAACTGCCGGCAATGGCGGTAGGCGCAGGGCGCTGCTGCAGTTCCGGCGGCAGGTCTTCGATATGAATCTCGCGGCCGGATGCCATGACGGTAATCCAACGGCAGGTGTTCTCCAGCTGGCGCACGTTGCCGGGCCAGTCCAGGTCGGAAAAAAAGGTGGCGGTTTCCGGCAACAGCTTCTTGGCTTCCACACCCAGCTCGCGTGCGGCGGCGGCAAAGAAATGCTCGGCCAGACGCGGGATATCCTCGCGCCGATCAGAAAGGCGCGGGATATGGATACGGATAACGTTGAGGCGGTGGAACAGGTCCTCGCGGAACTGGTGCTTTTCCACCAGCATCTCCAGGTCCTGGTGGGTTGCGGCAATGATACGCACATCCACCTTCACGGGCGTGCGGCCGCCAACGCGATAGAACTCGCCATCGGCCAGCACCCGCAACAAGCGCGTCTGGGTTTCCGCCGGCATATCGCCAATCTCGTCCAGGAACAGGGTACCGCCGTCGGCCTGCTCGAAACGACCCGCACGCTGTGCGGTTGCGCCGGTAAACGCGCCCTTCTCATGGCCGAACAATTCGGATTCCATCAGGTCGCGCGGAATCGCCGCCATGTTCAGGGCGATAAACGGCCGGTCGCGGCGCGGGCTGTGGTTGTGGAGCGCGCGCGCCACCAGTTCCTTACCGGTGCCGGATTCACCATTGATCAATACAGTGATATTGGAAGTGGACAAACGACCAATCGCGCGAAACACCTCCTGCATCGCAGGTGCCTCGCCGATGATCTCGCGCGCCTCTTGCGGTGGCTCAACGGTGCCACCGGCGTTCAGCACTTCATCCGAGTGCGCAAGTGCGCGCTGCACTGTGGCTACGGCTTCATCCACATCGAATGGCTTCGGCAGGTATTCAAAAGCACCGCCCTGGTAGGCCGCCACGGCACTGTCGAGGTCCGAGTGTGCGGTCATGATAATCATGGGCATCTGCGGTGCTTCGGCCTGCATCCGCTGCAACAGCTTGAGGCCATCGATGCCGGGCATGCGGATATCGCTGATCACCACATCCGGTTGCTCGTTGTAGAAATCCGAGAGCGCATCGTCGCCGCTTTCGTAACAGCGCGTCTCGATATCGACCTGCTGCAGGGCGCGCTCCAGTACCCAGCGGATGGAGCGGTCGTCATCGATGATCCAGACTCTTTTCGGCATCGGTTGTAAATCCCCTTAACCCTGCCCGGCTTGCAGCGGCAGGTATATTGAAAACTCGGTATTGCCCGGAGCGCTATCGCACTCGATCAGGCCTTCGTGCTGGTTGACGATCTGCTGCGCCATCGACAGGCCGATACCGCTGCCGGCCGCGCGGCCGGAAATCATCGGATAGAAAATCCGCTCGCGGATCTCCGGCAAAACACCGGGACCGTTGTCGATGACCGAAATACGGCATACCAGCCGATGGGTATGGCGGCCAATAGTGAACTGGCGCTGCACCCGGGTGCGCAGCGTGATCTCACCGTTTTCCAGCCCCGGGCCCTCGGCAATGGCCTGCATCGCGTTGCGTACAATATTCAGCAGCGCCTGCACCATTTGCTCACCGTCGAGCGGCAGATCGGGGATGGAAACGTCGTAATCGCGCCGGATACGCAGGCGCCCCTTGCACTCCGCATCGATCAGCTGCGCCACCCGCTCGAGCAACTGGTGCACATTGCTCGGCTTGAGCTTGGGCGCGCGGCGCGGGCCCAGCAGTCTATCCACCAGATTGCGCAGGCGATCCGCCTCATCGATGATGATGCGGGTGTATTCCTCCAGGCCCGGTTCCGGCAATTCGCGCTGCAGCAACTGCGCCGCGCCGCGGATACCACCCAGCGGATTCTTCACTTCGTGCGCCATGCCGCGCACCAGGTCGCGGGTGGTCTCGTGCGCAGCGATCAACTCGTCCTCACGCGCGATGCGCAGCAGGCGATCCATCGGCTGCACTTCCAGCATCAGCAGGCCCTGGTCCTGAACCGGGGTCACGGAGTAATCCACGGTACAGGAGCCACCACCCGGCAGGTGCCACTCGACCCGGCGCTTGGTGAAGCGCAGGCCGTTGGCGAGTGCGCTGTGCATTTCTGCCGGCGCATCACCGGACTCGTCGTACAGCTGCGTAACAGACTGCCCGAGCAGGCGCTCGCTGGAGGTCGCCAGCAGATCCTCACCGGCGCCATTGATGTAGCGCAGCGTCAATTCGTCATCCAGTACCAGCAGGGCCGTACTGAGGTTGTCCAGTATCTGGCGCACCTGGCTGTCGTTGAGCATTGGAATTCCCAATCCATCCTCGCTGTTTTCAACACTGCAAAAAGCAATCCAACTTTTTACAGGCGCGATAAAAAACTTCGGCGAACTGCTGTACTGGCGGAACGCCGGCTGATGGTAAATACGATGGGCGGACGCCCGGGAGGGGATTACGCCCTTGCACCATTATGGTGCGAGGGCGCCGGCATCTCAAATAAAACGGACTAGCGGTCAGCGATTGAGCGGCTGCGGGCGGGGCCGCACACCCGGTGCGGCGGGCATCTGTGGCGCTTGGGGGGCACCCGCGGCCGGGATATCCGGTACCTGCAGGCCGGGGCGCTTCACGAATACGGTAATCACCTGGCTACGGCCCAGTTCACGCCCGTCCGCATCCAGCAGCACCGCCTGCAGGGTATGGGTGCCGCGCTCGATGGCGGAGATATTCACGGCGGTGCTGTCGGGCACGGCCGGGGACGGGCGCCCGTCAATCAGTGCAATGACACTGTGGCCCCCGAGCGGCCAGGGGTTGATCGCCACCTCCATCATCAGCACGCGCTCACCGGGGGTAATGGTGCTGCCGTCTGCGGGATAGACAATATAGAAGTCACCGCCCTGCATCGCTGGCGCGCGCCCGTCATCCACGCTCAGCTTGCGCTCCGGCATCTTCGGCTTCACTGCCGGTACGGTACTGACCTGGCGCTGCGGCAGCTTTACTGCCTTGCCGTTTTTCGGCGCCACATCGGTAAACGTGACAGTGCCGTCCGGCCCCACCACCTTGTAGATGGTCTTGCCATCGCTTTTCCCTTGATTGCCCTGCGCCAGTGCCAGCGTACTGCACAGCAGTATCAGCACAGCTGATGCCAGTGTTCTCATGATCCAATCATCCCAATTACCTGCGACCTGTATACCGTGATTTAGACAGGGCTGCACCCGCCTCGTTCACAGGCTCCCTAACAAGCCTAGCTGCAGGCATAAAAAAACCCGCGCCGTGGCGCGGGTTTCTGGTAAGCGCTGTCGCGACTTACACGGAGTAGTACATTTCAAATTCGACCGGGTGAGTGGTCATATTGAGACGCTCTACTTCCTCACGCTTCAGCTCGATGTAGGCATCGATCGCGTCGTCGGTGAATACGCCGCCTTCGGTCAGGAACTCGCGGTCCTGGTCCAGCGCGTCCAGGGCCTGCTCCAGGCTGGAAGCAACGGTCGGGTACTCGGCCAGCTCTTCCGCCGGCAGGTCGTACAGGTCCTTGTCCGCAGCATCGCCCGGGTGGATCTTGTTCTTCACGCCGTCGAGGCCAGCCATCAGCAGCGCGGAGAAGGCCAGGTACGGGTTGGCAGTCGGAT
The DNA here is from genome assembly GCF_030270605.1 of Biformimicrobium ophioploci. Classification (GTDB taxonomy): domain Bacteria; phylum Pseudomonadota; class Gammaproteobacteria; order Pseudomonadales; family Cellvibrionaceae; genus Biformimicrobium; species Biformimicrobium ophioploci. The sequence goes on along the minus strand of NZ_BSYJ01000001.1, from coordinate 646,049 downwards.
CCGGGAAGCGGGTCTCGATACGCTTGCCCTTGGCGCTCGCCACGTACGGGATACGGATGGAAGCGGAACGGTTACGCGCGGAGTACGCCAGGATTACCGGTGCTTCGAAGCCCGGTACCAGACGCTTGTAGGAGTTGGTGGAAGCGTTACACAGCGCGTTCAGTGCGCGTGCGTGCTTGATGATGCCGCCAACGTAGTACAGTGCGGTCTCGGACAGGCCAGCGTAAGCGTCGCCCGCGAACTGGTTTACACCGTCCTTAACGAAAGACTGGTGCACGTGCATACCGGAACCGTTATCGCCAACCAGCGGCTTCGGCATAAAGGTCGCAGTCTTGCCGTAAGCGTGCGCAACGTTGTGTACCGCGTACTTGAGGATCTGGACTTCGTCCGCCTTCTTGGTCAGGGTGTTGGCGCCAACGCCGATTTCACACTGGCCCGCAGTACCCACTTCGTGGTGATGTACTTCGATGGTCAGGCCCATGTCTGCCATGGCAGTACACATGGCGGCACGGATGTCGTGCAGGGAATCAACCGGCGGAACCGGGAAATAGCCGCCCTTTACGCCCGGACGGTGGCCGGTGTTGCCTTCGTCGTAGTGGTCGCCGGAAGACCAGGCTGCTTCGTCAGAGGAGATCTTGTAGAAGGCGCCGGACATGTCGGAGCCCCACTTGATGTCATCGAATACGAAGAACTCCGGCTCCGGGCCGAAGAACGCCGCATCACCCAGACCGGTGGACTTCAGGTACTCTTCCGCGCGCATGGCGATGGAACGCGGGTCGCGCTCGTAGCCCTGGCCGGTGATCGGGTCAACGATGTTACAACGCAGGATCACGGTAGCGTCGTCGGTGAAGGGATCCATAAAGGCGGTTTCGTCGTCCGGCATCAGTACCATGTCGGATTCGTTAATGCCTTTCCAGCCTGCGATGGAGGAGCCGTCGAACATCTTACCGATTTCGAAGAACTCGCCGTCGATTTCAGAGACCGGCAGGGTAACGTGCTGTTCCTTGCCCTTGGTATCGGTAAAACGCAGGTCTACCCAGCGCGCTTCGTGTTCCTTGATTAACCCCAGGGTGTTCTGTGACATTCAGGCTTCTCCAGTGAATTCCAGATTTCAAGTTGAACGGCCGCGGTTGCGACCGGAATGATCCATTACCAGCAATTTGCGTGCCACTTTGCCAAGCCGCAGCTGGCGCGGGGTTTTACGTGAATTGCCGGACTGCAGCGGGGACCGAAGCACTATTATGGTGCGCACCCAAAAACAGGGCGCACTTTTTTGGTGCAGAACATCCGTCGGGCTGCTGACGAGTCGCTAGTTTATAATGGTGCCAGCATTCACTTCATCCACCGGAATCCGAAATCCATGCATTTTGTCGTCAAATTCTTCCCGGAAATCACCATCAAGAGCAACCCGGTGCGCAAGCGCATGTCGCGCCAGCTCAAGGAAAACCTGCGCAGGCTACTGCGCGCGGTGGATGAGCGCATCAAGGTTCGCCAGGATTGGGAGAAAATCGATGTGTCCGTACCGGACGGCGAGGCGCATCTGGGCGAGCGCGTGGAAGAGGTACTGGCGCATACGCCGGGTATCGCCAATTTTGCCCGGGTACAGCAGTTCCCATTGGTCGACCTGCACGATATCTACGAGAAGACTGCCTCAATTTGGGGCAAGGCGCTGGCGGGCAAAACTTTCTGCGTCCGGGTCAAGCGCACCGGCCAGCACGACTTCAGTTCGCTGGACGTGGAGCAGTACGTCGGCGGCGGCCTCAACCAGCATTTCGACAGCGCCGGGGTCAAGCTCAAGCACCCGGATATCACCGTGCGCATGGAGATCCGCAAGGACACCGTCAATGTGATCGAGCAGCAGCATAAAGGCCTTGGCGGCTTCCCGCTCGGCACCCAGGAGGCGGTGGTGTCGCTGGTGTCCGGCGGCTTCGATTCCACCGTGGCCAGCTACCTGACCGTAAAACGCGGCATCCGCACCCACTTCTGCTTCTTCAACCTGGGCGGGCGCGCGCACGAGCTGGGCGTGAAGGAGATTGCGTTTTACCTATGGAACAAGTTCGGCAGCTCGCACCGGGTACAGTTCATCACCGTGCCGTTCGACGGTGTGGTGGCGGAGATCCTGGAGAATGTCGACGATTCGCACATGGGCGTGATCCTCAAGCGGATGATGCTGCGCGCCGCCACCGAGGTGGCCAATGAATACAACGTGGATGCGCTGGTTACCGGCGAGGCGGTGGCACAGGTTTCCAGCCAGACGCTGCGCAACCTGTCCGTGATCGACCGTGCCACCGACATGCTGGTACTGCGGCCGCTTGCCACCTCGGACAAGAACGACATCATCCGCACCGCGCGCGAGATCGGCGCCGAGGATTTCGCGGCGAATATCCCTGAGTACTGCGGCGTGATCTCCGTGCGCCCCACCACCAAAGCCAAGCTGGAGCGGGTGCTGGAAGAAGAAAACAATTTTGACTTCAGTGTGCTGGACCGCGCGATCGAGGAACGCGTGGCGCAGAACATCGATGAGGTGATGGAGGATGTGCTGCACGAGCACCAGGAAGTGCGGGTCAGTTCCAGTGTGCCGGCCGGTGCGGTGATCATCGATATCCGCCACCCCACCGACGAGGAGATCAACCCGCTGGAAATGGATGGCATCGAAGTGCAGGCCATTCCATTCTACCGCCTCAGCACTGCGGCGCAGGAACTGGATAAGGACAGGAGCTACCTGCTGTACTGCGACAAGGGTGTGATGAGCCAGCTGCATGCCTCGCACCTTGCGGACGCGGGCTACGTCAATTTCAGCGTCTATCGTCCAGAGAAGTAAATTCCGGCACCCCGACCCGGTGTAGCTGTTAAGGGCAATTGGGCCAGGTCATGGTTGCCCGGGCGCCGCCAAGGCGCTCAGAACGGCTAAGTTCCAGTGACCCGTCGTGCCACATCATCACTTTCTTGACGATGTACAGCCCCAAGCCATACCCCTGCTCTTCAGTTGTGGCCCGATAGAAAGGACGTGTGAGTTCATCCGCGTTAGTACTATCGAGGCCCGGGCCGTCATCTTCGACTATGAGGCGGCACTCGCCCTTGATAACTTCGAGTCGAATGTCCAGCCTGCACCCTGCGTATTTACGTGCATTGGCCACGAGGTTCTGAATCGCGATGAGCAGCGACTCAGGCTCAAGCCAAACTTCTCCATCCGGGTAGTAGAAACGCACATCCAAATCCGGCGCGTCATGCTCCAAAGTATCGGCTAGCCGCGCGAACATGGGCTCAACATCGGTTGAAAGGCGCCGGATGAACTGCTCTCCATACTCCATACGCGAGAAATTCAGGTACTTACCAACCAACGATTCGACTTCAACCACAGACTGCTTGATCACCGCCTTCGAATCCGGAGATATCTCCGAAATCGCGAGTTGGAACTTGATCCGCGCCAGCGGAGTCCGGATTTCATGCGCGAGGGTGCGCGCGAGATCCTGATTGAGCTGGCAATAACCCAAGACCAGGTTACCTACACGGCGAAAAGTATCGGCCAATGGGAATATCAAAGAGTGTCGAGCCACACTGGGGGTCATCGCAATCGGCTTTTTAGCAAATTGCAGGGCACTCTTCTGTACCCTACTCAGATCCCTGAACATGGGGCCGACAAGCAACAAGAACGCAAGCAACACGCCCCCGAACATCAATAACTGCCACTGTTCCAGGTTGACTGGCGCACGATCACGGAATGGTCCGATGCGCAGTACTTCTGAACCGTTCTTGCGATAGAAGAAAATTTCACCCGCCTCTCCACCAAGCCCGATTACCTCCCCGCGTTCAAGCGGATCAGCGAGCTCAGGGGGAAAATACAGGGTCTCAGGGTCCATGCGACTGACGATTTCGGTTTCGCCACTCGCGAGAATTTCCGTCAGCTGCTGCGCATCCACAGAGTAGCGCCCAGGATCCTCTGAATACTCGTCAAACAACGTCCCAATACCAAGGAGCAACAGCGACACGGCCAGAATCAGCAGACCAAGAAAACGCAACAACTGCCATCGCATGATTACTGGCCGCCAATCCCCTGCATGACATAACCGCGACCACGCACAGAGGAGAAGCCGACATCAATGCCGAGGCGTTTCAGTTTTTTGCGCAAGCGGAATATGCGCATATCGACAGTACGGTCCTGGCCGTCGAACTCGCGTCCTACCATCTGCTTAAAAAGGAAATCGCGGCTCAACATTTCCCCCGGAAATTCGGCGAACAGTTTGAGGAGGCTGTAATCCTGATAGGTCAGCTGACGCTGCTTATGTGCATCGGCTGCACTACGTAGCAGCAACCTTATATGCTCTGGCAATTCCGCTTCTGCGACGACACGAGCAGGTTGGGCTGCTGGAGGTAGCCGTTTACGTGCATTGACCTTGATTTTGGCCCACAGCAACTCGGGATCGATCGGCTTCACCAGATAATCATGCGCACCCAGCTCCAGACCACGGATCTGGTCCGCAGTGTCACCCAACGCAGAAAGAAATATGACCGGGCAGCTGATTTCCTCACGAAAATGCTCGATCAACTTAAACCCGTTTGTATCTGGAAGTACTACGTCACTGATCAGCAGATCATAGTTACCCAATTTCAGCAGGCGCTCGAACTCAGTACTGTTCTCCGCATGCGCAACGCTGCAGTCATACTGGCTCAGGAACTGCACGATCAGTCGGGCCAGCTGGATATCATCTTCTAACAACAGGATGTTGAGGTAGCCACATTCATTCACAACAGATCCCAGCCATAACGGCGCACAAGACGCTTGGGTTTAAAATGTCGAACAACGAGCGTATTTTTCGCTACAAATTTTCGCTGTCGCGTGTCCTCGACATGAAAAACGAGGCTGTCCTTTGTATTGACATTGACAGTTTCGGAAAATTGCCCGGTGTTCTGAAAACAACGAATCAGGCCGCGGCCCTCTATCTTCAGACAATATTCGGCAGCATCGGGGCCACTGAATTTTATTTTCACAGTAACGTTACAGCTACCGGTATCCTGGGTAACCGCGCAAACCTTTGGCAGTATCTGCAGCTCGGCACTGAACACCGGGCTGGCACCGGCAAACAGAATCATGCACAGAATTTTGCCCGCGAGCTGTTTCACCGGCCCGAGCCTATTGCGTAGCGAAGGCCGGCAAACCAGCTGAAAGCTGACCCGACCCCCATTATTTCCGGGTTGCGTCCATCCAGGTCAAACTTGTCGTAGCGCGCAACCGCGGTCGCGCTCAGGCGCTTGGTCAGCGGGTACTCGAGATGCAGGTTGAAATACTGGTCTAGCACCTTGTCAGCCGGGAATTCACGGGAAAGGGCGAAATGCAGCACCGCGGCCTCTTCTCCCATGGGGTGGTAATAGTATTCCACCAGCCCTGTAGATTTCTGCACGGCACCGAACTTCCAGCCGACTGCGCCGCCGAAAAGGCGGTGACTCTTGGAGAAGGACAGGTGCGTTTCACTACCGTAGTGGACCTCACTGACATCCTGGAAGTAACCGAACGAAATATCGGCAAGGCGGGTGATAAAGGTTGCGCTAGGCCCGAACAGGAATGACAGGTCGCGCTCCATCGAGGTGGCATCCAACACCGCGCTCCCCGGCCCGCGGCCAGGCAAAAGGCCAAAGCTGCTCACCTCTTCATGGGCGGACTCGAACTGGTAATAGAAGCCGTCTTCGTTGGGGCGCAACAGCAGGTCCACATAAAAGTCGTGGCCCTCTTTCAGGGTGTAACCGAGGTTGAGGTTTTCTATAAAAAAGCGGTCCCTGCGGAAGCGCACGGACGGTAGCACGCTGACCGCCTGCTCAGACCAGCCGTTCAGCGGATTCTCGATATTGCCCGTGCCCGCCGCCAGGGAAAGCTGCCATTCGCTGCGGGGCGCATCCGCCAGCGCAACACCGGCGGCGCCGAATAAGCAAACTGCCATCACTAAAAACTTTATTGCCCACATGGCTGCAATATTCACTTTTTGTACAAATAGATAATTACTAAATCTGGCCGGGCGGCAAGGCTACCACAAGCCGCGCACCAAGAAACGCACAATTTGTGACTGCAACGCAAGAGGTTAAAACAAATTGAAACGAAAGGAATCAAAACGAAACAGTCTGCCGATTAATTGTCTAGCACTCCCCCCATACAATGCCCTCAGCGGGATTGCCTTTGCGCTGCACAGGCATCCGCGATAATAAAAACGACTAGGGAGTCGAAATGAAAATCAAGACGTTAAGCAGCGCCATCGCTGCCGGGCTTTACAGCCTCGGCGCGATCTCCGCGGTGCATGCGGCTGGCAACGAGGCGCAGACCCTGCGAACCCTCGACCTGAGCCTGCCGATGTACCGGGAGTACAAGGCGCAGTACCAGCAAAGCCAGGTACAAGAAAATGGTGGCGCGAACATCCAGCTTCGCAACGCGGACACCCACAGCAAGTTTGTGCGCGAGGAAGGCATCACCGGTAGCCACAAGTACTTTGTACGCTTCCACGAAGCACCGGCTGCCGTATACGAAGGTGGCGTTGAAGGCCTGCAGGGCACCCGTGACCTACTCATGAGCGGCGCCAATGTACGCGGCAATCAGGCACTGGACAGCTACACCAACCACCTGAAAGGCGTGCAGTCCGAGTTCGTTAACGCGGCTGCCGGCAAGGGTGTCAGCGTAGAAGTTCTGGAGAGCTTCCAGGTCGCCCTGAACGCGGTGACTATCGAGCTGACCCAGGACGATGCCGAGCGTCTGGCACAATTGCCGAGCGTACAGGGCATCGAGCGCGTCAAGATCTATGAGCTGAACACCGACATCGGCCCGGAATTTGTCGGCGCCGGCGCAGCCTGGGATGGCACCAATGCCCAGGGCATCGAATTCAAGGGTGAGGGCATCGTTGCCGGTATCCTCGACACCGGTATCAACACTGACCACCCGTCCTTCGCCGAAACCGGCGGTGACGGCTACACCGTGATAAACCCGCTGGGTGACGGTGTGTTCATGCATGACTGTACCGTGACAGGTCAGGAAAGCCTGTGTAACAACAAGCTCATCGGTGTCTGGTCCCACCCGACCATCACCGCCAGCTACACGGGCCCAGAAGTCTGCGGCTTCCGTGGCTGCCGCCCGGGCCCGCAACTGCGCCCGCCAACAGGTGAAGACTACAACGGCCACGGCTCCCATACCGCGAGCACCGTTGCGGGTAACGTACTCTACAGTGCGCCTTACTCCCTGCCTGAGTCCGGCATGGAAGTGAGCGACGGTATCGACACCGGCTTCGACTTCGATATGATTTCCGGTGTTGCGCCGCACGCCAACATCATCTCCTACCAGGTATGCTACCCGGGCAATGCCGGCGACCCGTATGCGGGCTGTCCGGGTGATGCCCTGGTGGCGGGTATCGAGCAGGCCATCATGGATGGCGTGGACGTTATCAACTACTCCATTTCCGGCGGCATGGACCCGTGGAACAGCTCTACCGAGCTGGCATTCCTGGCCGCGCGTGAAGCCGGTATCAGCGTTGCTGCTTCCGCCGGTAACTCGGGCCCAGCGTTGCTGACCGCCAACCACGTATCCCCGTGGCTGACCAGCGTGGCCGCGACTACCCACAGCCGCCAGATGTCCATCGACGTACCGGTTTCCTACGCGGGCTTTATCGACCCCCTGCTGGGCTCCGAAGTACCCAAGTGGGCGGATACCGGCCTGGTGGGCGGTTCCCTCAACAGCACTGAAATAACCGGTGTTGTGGTTTGGGCCAAGGACTACGAAGACATCAATGGCCTCAAGGACTACAACGGCTACTGTACCGCCGAGTACCCGGCCGGCACCTTTGACTTCTACAAAGACGGCACCCCGATCACTGACCCGGTCACCGGTGGCACCGCAGCCAACGGCGACGTCAATGTGTTCGTCATCTGCCAGCGCCACGTCCCGACCGACCCGAGCGCCAATGCGCGTACCGCCAAGGTTGCAAATGTCAAGGCCGGCGGCGCCGACGGCTTCATCATGTTCAATCGCGATCGTGACCAGGGTACTGTACCGGCCTCTTACGAGCTGCCGTCCGTACACTTCACCTACGACCAGTGGAACGGTGTATGGCCGAACGACGGCCTCGAGGACTGGGTGGACAGCTACTCCGAGAAGGGCCACATGATCACCATCGGCCAGTCACAGGTAAACCGCACCATCGACGAGAGCAAGGCCGATCAACTGGCCAACTTCTCCTCTCAGGGCCCGTCCTACTACGCGGAAAACCGCGAAGTGATGGTACCGAGCCTGGGTGCACCGGGCGTGTCCATTTACGCGGCCTACTCCGACGAGCAGCCGTTCACCGCGTTCCCGTCTCCTTCCGATTACGCGACCCTCGGGGGCACCTCCATGGCCGCTCCGCATGTGGCCGGCGGCATGGCGCTGATCCACCAGGCGCGCCCGGACTGGACCCCGGCTGAAGTCCAGTCTGCCCTGATGCTGACCGCTAACCCGGAAGTTCAGGACATGGCCCGCAACCAAAAGGCCCTGATGTGGGCGACCGGCTCCGGTCGCATGGACCTGGCCAAGGCCATCGACGCAGAACTGATCATGGATGTACCGGTTGAGCAGTACATGCAGGCCAACCCGGCCAACGGCGGCAACGTCGGCGCACTGAACACCCCGTACATGGTCGACACCAACTGCCGCCTGAACTGTACCTGGGTTCGTACTTTCGAGGCGACCGTCGACGGTAGCTGGAATGTCAATACCACTACCGACGAGACCAGCATCAAGCTGACTGCCAACCCGTCCAGCTTCACCCTGAAGGCTGGCCAGAAGCAGTCTGTCGTCATCACCGGTGAGTGGACTGAATCCCAGAACATGTACTCCGCGCCTTACGGCTTGAGCGTGTTCGGTGAAGTGGCCATCGAGAACGCCGCCAACGCAGGCGTCAACGTGGCGCGCCTGCCGGTGGAAATGGTGCTTGCAGAGGGCGGCCTGCCGACCTCCGACCACATCATTGCCAACCGTGACAGCGACTCCCACGTGATCAGCGGCCTGAGCGTACGCGAAGCGCCGCAGCTGACCGCTCGTGTGTTCGATAAAGTTGCTCCGACCCTGGAAACCATCAAGGTCAACCAACGCGCCAACGGCAACGGCAGCAACCTGTGGGAAGTGACCAATAACATGGAAGACCCGACCATCGCGGTCAGCTGGGTTTCCGTGCCGGAAAATGCGGTGCGCTTCATTGCCGAAGCGGCGAAAAACATCCGCGACGAGAGTCGTACTCCGGGAGAGTGGGGCCACCTCGGCATCTACGTTGGTAAAGACGTCAATGGCGACGGCATCCCACAGTTCGCCAGCGAAGCGGTATGTAAGTCTGTTCTCAACAGTATCGACGGTAAGGACTGGTGTAACATCAACCAGCCGGAAGCCGGTGAATACTGGGTTGTCTGGCAGAACCACTCTACCCGCGATGGAAACTTCGTCGACGAATTCGTGGTTGCCACCGGTGTCGTAACCGAGACTACAGCCAGCGACATGAGCATCGAGGTTCCGGCCACCGTCAAGCTGGGCGAGGAGTTCGCTGCCACCATCAGCTGGACCAACCTGGACGCGCAGACCGGTGACTTCTTCTACACCGCCTTCGACCTGGGCAGCAGTGCCGAAAATATCGGTAATCTCGGCATGGTGCCGCTCAAGCTGACCCGTGGCGATAACGATGTGGCCCTTGCCACCAGCCAGGACCGCGCACGCGCCGGTGACCTGATCGACGTTACCCTGAAGGTGCAGCCGAACCTGTCCGGCTACGACCGCAGCTTCGAGTTCTCCACCGAACTGCCGGAAGGCCTCGACTTGGTCGCGGGCAGCCTCAGCAGCAATGCCGCTTACATGGCAGGCGCCACCGAAACCGGCAACGGTTTCAGCATCGCCGGCAGCCAGGTGAGCAGCAAGGACTGGAAACCGGACTACAACATCACCAATTCCGTTGACGATGCCATGTGTCGCAACCCGAACGTGGGCGTGAATCCGGACGGTGGCTATATCGACCTGAAGAAGGCCGGCATCTTCCCGTCCAGTTACTTCAACACAGCTTATGTGGATGGCGTCACGCCGTTCCCGTTCGACTGGGTCTGGCCGGGCTTCAAGGACTACACCTTCTACCATAACGAAGGCAGCAACCTGGCCAGCGACACTCTGTTCGTTCACCCGAACGCGGCCGTTGACCTGAACGGCATCATGGGCTTCTTCGGGTCCAACGCGTCCTTCGGTGGCGCTTATCCTTGGGGCTCGGCGATGCAGGTCGTGGGCGGCATGTGGTTCGGCTTCCCGGGCCAGGTGGCCGGTGCACCGTACAACCCGAGCACGGATGACAATGCCAACTCCGGCACCTCGGTCGCGTTCACCGACAAGCACCTGATCGTGGAGTGGGACCGCTACGGCACCCTGAACCCGGTTTACCTGGGTAATCGCGAGTACGATTACCAGCCGATGGACAATAACCACGACGTGCAGTTCATCCTGACCCGCGGTTACGACCACAGCGAAAATGCGTACGAAATGTACCTGGCCTACGACAACCTGAACTGGGGATCCCTCGGTCAGGGCGATGCGTTCTACGACCTGGCGACCGCCGGCGTGCGCGGCGTGCGTGGCCCGGTCACCCCCGTTGGTGGCCTCGGTGCTGATGGCACGCCGTCCAGGGCGGTTGGCAACTTCAACCTGCCGCAGATCCTGCAGGACAACATGGTCTGGTGTTTCGACTACGTTGGCCCGGAAAGCTCTGCGTTTAACGTAACCTTCCAGGTACGCGTGAACGCGAGTGGCGCGGGTACTACCCAGACCATCGATATCGCCAACGCGGTTGAAGGCCTGGAGACCCTGCAGGTAACCGCAGACATCGTGGCGCCGTCCAACATCGTACTGGGCTACATCGCTGACCAGATGGTGAACGAGGACGAGACCCTGAGCGGTATCGCAGTTCCGTACATGGACGACGACAATGGCGTGAACGTCATTACCGTAACCGGTGACAATATCTCCGCGGTTGTGAACGGCAATGAGCCGGGCGCGACCTTCGATATCACCCCGGCCGCGGACTTCGACGGTGAAACCGTCGTAACCGTCACTGTAGCGGATGCCCTGTTCCCGAACGACAAGGCCTCCACAAGCTTTACCCTGAGCGTAATGGGCGTTAACGACGCGCCGATGGCCATGGTTGGCGGTGACGTGACCATTACCGAAGGCGAAAGCGCTGCCCTGGATGCCAGCGGCAGTTACGACGCTGAAGGCGATGCGCTGAGCTTCAGCTGGACTGGCCCGGGTACCATCAACGGTGCCGACACGGCCACCCCGACTGTCGACGGCCTGAGCAACGGTAAGCACCTGTTCACCGTAACCGTCACCGACGCTGGCGGCATGAGCTCCGAAGCCACAGTAAGCGTTACCGTGCAGCAGGCTTCTGCGCCAGAGCAGCCGAAGCGCAAGAGCAGCGGTGGTGGTTCCGTCTACTACCTGCTGGCTCTGCTGGCAGCGGCCGGGTTCATCCGCCGCCGCAAGGTAGCCTGATAAGGTCAATTAACCCCCAGGGGTGAAAAAACCTGGAAAGGGCCGGCTCTGCCGGCCCTTTTTTTATGTCCGCGACAAAACCCGCTAGTGGTGTTTATCTCCCCGCCCGACTAACTACCGCGCCCTGATGGCGCCAAAGGCCACCCCGACGGCATGCAATCCCGGTTGCGATGTCATTGTTACGTTTCTTCTCAGGAACGGGTAGTTCGACGCAATAAGGCGCAAGTTGACCTCATTTTGTGTTTTCCCGGCTTAAAACCTGTTAGCTTTTGTCACTCGAATTGGTTTTTCGGCAATCTGCTGTATCCGGGCTCACTGAGCGGGAACCTTGTATCACCTGCCTCTGAACGCGATATGTAAGCAGTTACGTGTTCTGTCCGAACAGATTGCCCGCTCCCGGCGGCTTAGGTTGTCCGCCAATAGAATAATAAATCTGGAGAGAAGCATGCTCGGACTCAGGAAGCTCCCACTCGCCATCCAACTCGCAACCCTGTCCCTCGCGGCGGCCGGCACCGCTGCCGTCGCCCAGGAGGAACGCGCACTGGAAGAGGTCACCGTAACGGCGCAGAAGCGCGAACAGAACCTGCAGGAGGTGCCGATCGCGGTCAGCGCCATCAGTGGTGACACGCTGCAGCAGAACGTCATCAAGGACGTTTTCGACCTGCAGGCCAACACCCCCGGCCTCACCGCGAACCGCAACCAGACCAACAACACCTCGAATTTTGCCATCCGCGGCATCGGTACCTCGGGCCAGAACTTCGGCCTCGAGTCTTCCGTGGGTATGTATGTAGACGGCACCTACCGCGCGCGCCAGAGCGCCATGATCAACAACATGGTGGATATGGAAGCGGTGGAAGTGCTGCGCGGCCCGCAGGGCACCCTGTTCGGCAAGAACACCGCCGCCGGCGCGGTGCAGTTCCGCACCAAAGCACCGAGCCATGAGACTGACGGCTTTGTGGAGGTGAACGCGGGTAACTACGGCCTGATCAACACCGCCGGCGCCGCCAACGTTTCCCTAATAGAGGATGTACTGGCAGTGCGCGCCACCGGCTTCACTAGCGAGCGCGATGGCTATGTGGATGTGGCCGGCGTTGGCAGTGACGTACTCAACAGCCGCGACCGCTGGGGCGTGCGCCTGCAGGCGCTGTACACCCCCAATGACGACCTGTCCGTGCGCATCATTGCGGACCAGTCCGAGATCGACGAGATCTGCTGTGCGGCCCTCACTGTGCAGGACAGCCTGAGCGTGATCAGCCCCATCGATGGCAGCATGGTACCGGGCTCCGATGCGGTGATCGCCGGTCTTGGCGGCACCGTATTCGATGGCGATGACTACTACGATTACCGCACCGCCAGCAATGTGATCCCGGAATCCAGCAGCATGGACGCCGGTATCTCCGTGGACGTGCAGTGGGATCTCAGCGACAGCATGCGCCTGACCTCCATCACCGCCTCACGCGAATATGAGTCGTTTGACCTGATCGATGCCGATTTCAGCGACGTGGACATGCTGGATGTCACCAACGATGCAGAGCTCAGCTCGCTGTCGCAGGAACTGCGCCTCGATTTCAGCGGTGAAAGCTTCAACGCCGTAGTGGGTGCCTACTATTACGAGCAGGAAGTCAAACTGGACTACCTGGCCCGCAGCGGCACCCAGTTCGAGGCCTTCGCCAGCCAGGCACTGGGTTACGCACCGCTGCTGGTGGGCATGGACATGGTGGCCGCGCAGACTGCCTCCCTCAGCGGCCTCGACCTGTTCGCCCTCGGCCTGACACCGGCGCCGGGCCTGGCGGCCTTCCCGGACCCGGCCTTCCCGTCTTCGGCCCCGGGCTTTATCAGCAATTTCTCCGCCCCGCATATCGCCGAACAGGCCCACCAGAGCTGGGCTGTATTTGGCCAGTTCGACTATGACCTGACCGACGCGCTGACCCTGACCATGGGCCTGCGCTACACCGACGAGCAGAAGGACCTGGTGTCCCGCTTCACCGAGATCAACCCGGACGGTACCCCGTGGATTCCGGTAACGCCCCCGGGTAGCCCGGCTGCAGCCGGTGCGGCGCTGGGTGACCTGGCCGCAAACCTGGCCGCGGGTAATCCCGCGCAACTGCTGGACCCGGTGTTCATGGCCCAGTTCGAGCCGTTCAGCAACCCCGGCTGGGCCCACTACCTGTTCGCCGGCCTGGCGCCGCGCCCGGACATCGATACCACGCTCGAAGACGAGCAGATCACCGGTACCATCAAGCTCAGCTATGCGCTGGATGAGAACACCATGGTGTACGGCTCCTACGGCACCGGATACAAGTCTGGCGGCACCAATACCGACCGCATTGCCAACGGTTTCGACCCGCTGTTCGATGCGGAAACCAGCCAGACCGCGGAAGTGGGCCTCAAGGCCGAGTTCCCGGAGCAGGCGCTGCGTATGAATATCGCGCTGCACGTGACCGAGATCGACGACTTCCAGGCCAACGCCTTCACCGGTGACGGTTTCAACCTGCAGAACGCGGGCTCCATGGAGTCCTATGGGGGCGAAGCCGAAATCTTCTGGCAGCCGGCGGCCGAGACTACGGTCACCGCCACCTACGCCTATACGGACGCCACCTACAAGTCGTTCGAGCGCGGCACCTGCTGGGTAGCCACGCCGGCACAAACCGGCCAGCCCGACCCGGGCGCCTCTCCCGGCCTGCCGTTCTGCGACCGCTCCGGCGATGAAGTTTCCATGAGCCCGGACCACACCCTGACCCTGGGCATGCGCCAGGACTTCAGCCTGTCTTCGGATGTGGACGGCTATGTGATGGGTGAGTACAACTACCGCTCGGAAATGGTGGGCGATGGCAACGCCGACCCGCTCAAGACGCTGGACAGCCTCGGCCTGTTCAACGCCCGCGCCGGTGTGACCTTCAACAGCCTCGATATGGACATGACGCTGTGGGCGCGTAACCTGACCGACGAGGGGCATCGCTACATTACGTTTGATGTGCCGATCCAGGCGGGCAAGCTGATGGCCTACCCGGGTGAGCCGCGGACATACGGCCTCTCCGTCAACAAGCGCTTCTAAGTTTCTCGGAGCAATAAAAAACCCCGGCGCTGCCGGGGTTTTTTATTTGTGCTGTTGAGGCCCGCAAACTATTCAGGTGAATACCAGATCGGCGAACTGAACGCGCGCTCCTGGTGCATCAGCGGCACATCCTTGTCCATGTCAGTGATGTTGTGTTTCACCTTGTCGTACAGGGTCCAGCGCGGCGTCGGGATTTCCAGTACGCGCACGTAGTAGACCGCACTCTGGGCGGCATCAAACTCCGGATCCTTGAAGATACCACTCAACTGCGCAGCACCAATGCTGTTTTCATATTTCGCGGTTTTCAGGTCGACGGTGTTACCCACTTCCGGCAGCTTGCCATCCTTGCCAGGCTTGCGGTCATCCGACCAGGCCACATTGAAGATTTTTTCGTGGGTCTTGCCATCCTCATCCAGCCAGCCTTTGACAATCTGGATGCGATCCAGGTTCGCGCCCTCGGGGTCTTTCATCGCCGCCACCAGGAACGTCGGTGTCTTGCCATCGACTGCCTTGCCGAGCATGCCGCCCATGGGCACGCCCTTGCCGTAGCCGGCCTTGGCCACATCGCCGCTGGCATCATCCTCGGAGAATTCATAGCTGCCAAAGAAACGCACCTTCATGCGCGGCCCGGTGGTAGCGAAAGTCTCCTTGCGCTGCATCGCATCCCAGAGTGCCTCGCGCGTGTTTTCTTTCGCCCACACACCCATAATGCCGGACGCGGCCTGCTCCCAACCCGCAAAGGTATCCGATGGCCCGGTCAACAGCGGGAACTTCCAGCGGGTCTTGTTGCCGGGCTCCAGCGTCTTGAACTTGCCGAAGAAATTGTCTTCATCGGCAGTGGACAGGCCGGTATGGGTATCGGTAGCGGCATTGACGCCCAGCGGGAACGGGTTTACCCCCAGGTCTTTCTCGATACGCAGGCCGGCCTTCAGTGCCTCGCGCCAGTATTCGTATTTCAGCTGACCGTCTTTCTTCGGGCGCAGGATCAGGTTGCCCCTGTCCCACAGGTCCCAGCTGGCGAAGTCGTCGTTCGGTGACAGGGTGGGATGGCTCTCGCTCTGGCCCTTGATCTGGGTGACTTCGTAGAGCGGTTCGTACTTCGCGCGCATCTCGGCCCACTCTCTGGTCATGGGCGAGCCATCGAATGCCTGCTCCTCGAACATACGCCCATTGGACATATTGCCGTTGTGCGGGATCGCCAGCACCTGGCCGCCGGTCTTTTTCTCGTAAGCCGCCATCCATTGCCACAGCTTCATCGGGTCCTGGGTTTCGAAAGTGGTCAATGGCAGCAGGCCCTTTGTCTTGTCCGCCGCATCACGGAAGATCACATTGCGGTGCAGGTTGTCACCACCGCCGGCATTCACCGTCCACTCGTAGGCGATAAAGGTGGTGAACTTGCCTGGCTTGTAATACTTCTCTGCCGCTTCCACGGTTTTTTCCCAGGCGGTCTTCATCCACTTGGGATCCATCACCACCTTGGGCAGGCGCTCCTCGGACTGCATCACAATAAGCTCGCTCTTGGCCGCGGCCGCCTGCTCCTCCTCGCCGGAGTTGAGCATCTTGCTCCACTTCTTGACAGTCTCATCCGCCATCATCTCCTCGTTGGCATCGATGATCTCATTGATCACGCCCATGCCGTCGGAGTGGTCGGTGATCATGAACCAGTCGTAGGGCCGCGCCAGTTTGGTTTTCAGGCCCGTGTTGGACTCCACCTCCTCACCGATGGCGAGGCGGTAGGCATCGTCCGGGGTCCTGACCGCACCATCCATACCGGCATCCATGGACCAGCCGGTGTGCACGTGGGTGTCGCCAAACCAGGCTTCGGTGGGGTAATCCTCCGCGTAAAGGCCTGCGGCCGAGAACAACGCCGTGACTGCACAGGCAGATATAAGGGTATGCTTCATTTTCCGCTCCGAGGTGCTCAATACGGCCAGATACGACGAATTCGTATGACCCGTTAGTTTGAGTTTAGGGGCGGGATGGCCTGCGACCGCGCGCCTGGCGTGGCACTCCACCCGAATTTGATCAAAAAACCGACTAATGCGCCTCGCTTCTGGTCCCCAGTACCCCTATAATGCGCGCCTTATTTTTCCGGCCCCCAGCTTTTCCGGGGCGCCCAGTATTACCCGAGGCACCTTTGTGAACCCGAACGTAATCCAGAACCTGCGCAATATCGCGATTATTGCCCACGTTGACCATGGCAAGACCACCCTGGTGGACAAGCTGCTGCAGCAATCCGGTACCCTGGATCGCAAGGACCAGGGCGCCGAGCGCATCATGGACTCCAACGACCAGGAGCGTGAGCGCGGCATCACCATCCTCGCCAAGAACACCGCGATCCGCTGGAACGACTACCGCATCAACATCGTCGACACCCCCGGACACGCCGACTTCGGCGGTGAGGTAGAGCGCGTACTGTCCATGGTCGACTGCGTGTGCCTGCTGGTGGACGCGGTAGACGGCCCCATGCCACAGACCCGCTTCGTGACCCAGAAGGCCTTCGAGCAGGGCCTCAACCCGATCGTGGTGATCAACAAGGTTGACCGTCCGGGCGCGCGCCCTGACTGGGTGATGGACCAGGTATTCGACCTGTTCGACAGCCTCGGCGCCACCGAGGAGCAGCTGGACTTCCCGGTGATCTACGCCTCCGCCCTGAACGGCATCGCCGGCCTGGATTACACCGATATGGCCGACGACATGACCCCGCTGTTCGAGATGATCGTCAAGCAGGTCAAGGCGCCGGAAGTGGACCCGGAAGGCCCGTTCCAGATGCAGATCTCCGCACTGGACTACTCCAGTTACGTGGGCGTGATCGGCGTCGGCCGCATTACCCGCGGCACCCTGAAGCCGAACCAGCAGGTGGTGGTACTGGACCGCGAGGGCAAATCGCGCAAGGCCAAGGTACTGCAGGTAATGGGTTACCTGGGCCTGGAGCGGGTGGAAGTGGAACAGGCTTCTGCCGGCGACATCGTGTGTATCACCGGTGTGGGCGAGCTGGGCATCTCCGATACCCTGTGTGACCCGGAAAACCCGGAAGTGCTGCCGGCGCTGAGCGTGGACGAGCCCACCGTGAGCATGACCTTCCAGGTGAACGATTCCCCGTTCGCCGGCCAGGACGGCAAGTACGTAACCTCGCGCAACATCATGGAGCGCCTGAACCAGGAGCTGATCCACAACGTGGCGCTGCGCGTGGAGCAGGGCGACAGCCCGGACAAGTTCAAGGTTTCCGGCCGCGGCGAATTGCACCTGTCGGTACTGATCGAATCCATGCGCCGCGAAGGCTTCGAGCTGGCGGTTTCGCGCCCGGAAGTGGTACAGCGCGAGGTCGACGGCGAGATCCAGGAGCCCTACGAGCAGGTGGTGATCGACGTTGAAGACCAGCACCAGGGCCCGGTGATGGAAGAGCTTGGCCTGCGCAAGGCGGAGCTGACCAACATGGAGCCGGACGGCAAGGGCCGTGTGCGCCTGTCGTTCATCGTGCCGTCGCGTGGCCTGATCGGCTTCCGCTCGCACTTCCTGACCCTGACCAGTGGCTCCGGCATCATGACCAGCATCTTCGACCACTACGGTCCGGTGAAGATGGGTGAAATGGCCAGCCGCAACAACGGCGTGCTGGTTTCCATGGTGAAGGGCAAGACCCTGTCTTACGCGCTGTTCACGCTGCAGGACCGCGGCCGCCTGTTCCTGGGCCACGGTGAAGACATCTACGAGGGCCAGATCGTGGGTATTCACTCGCGCTCCAACGACCTCGCGGTGAACCCGACCAAGGGCAAGCAGCTGACCAACGTACGCGCATCCGGTACCGATGAGGCGCTGACCCTGACCCCGCCGATCCGCCACACGCTGGAGCAGGCGCTGGAGTTCATCGAGGACGACGAGCTGGTGGAAGTGACCCCGAACCACATCCGCCTGCGCAAGAAGATCCTGCAGGAGAATATGCGTCGTCGTGAGGCCAAGTCCAAGGGTTAATTAATGGGGTCAGAGCCGGATTAGTGGGGTCAGAGTGTTCACTCTACCCCATGTATTTTGCGACCCTAAGGGTCAGAGCCTTCGCTCTGACCCTTTTTTATTGCCCGATCCTTTTGGGGTCAGAGCCTCCGCTCTGACCCCAACAATCTCTGCCCCCTTTTATCGCAAGCCCTCACTTTTTGGCTTTAATCCGCACCGGACCGAACATCCCGCTTACAAATATATCGCCGTCTGGCATGGGCATATGAAAGCCGCCCAGGGCATTGAAGATATAACTCGGCGGAAGCTTTATCTCGGCCACCTTCTCGCCGGTATCCCAGTCCACCCCAACAATTATCCACTCGCCTCCCTGTAACGTATTCAGGTAGGTTGCATTGTTCGCCGTACTGACGGGCGTCATTGTCCAGGTAACTGTCCGATCATCGTAAAGCCAATCCCGCTTCAAGGTGTTTGATTGCGCATCCCAGGAAAAGTTCTCCGCACCGCGCGGTGCTTTACGGGTGTACCCCATCGTCACAAGTGTTGTCAGCAGAGAGCGATCACCGTCAGTCGTGATCGGATCCGGGAAATCCGAGGCTAACGCCATAACCCCACTGCCATAGACCTGGAAAGACCACTCAATCGTGGTATCAACCGGGAAACCCACGGCGATTTCGCCGGCCAACCGCTTGCTGTCACGACCGGGCAATTGCTTTGCATCGTCCGGAATTTTGTCCCGCCAATACGCCAACAACTTGACCGGGTCACCCGCATCGGGGATCAATACCAGCCGATCGGCATCCTCGCCATAGCCCATTAGCGTCGGTGTTGCACCACTGCCTCGTGACAGCCACAGGCCCGGCTTGTCTTTCTTGTAAGCGTAAGGCTCTTTCCATGCGCCATCGGCCGGGTCCATCGAGAGACTGCTACCCGTCCAGACCATTTTGCGCATGTACTTATCGGTTACGACATAAATGCCACCTTCCGGATCGATAGCGATGCCATTGTCCACCGCCTCACCGGTAATCGGTGCGGTATAGACCTGCTCGAAATCGCGACTGAGTACCGCTATGAGCCCCGGCAGGGCTACGACAATATAGCCGTCGTACGTGAGGTTGACGCCCAGGAAACGGGTGACGGAATCGGCTAGTTCCGGCGGTACGGCTTTGCGTAAATCCAGCTTGCGCTCGATTTTGATTTTCGCATCGGCCGATGCTTCGCCATCGTCGCCTACTTTGTAAAGCGTTGTATCGTACCCTGCATAGGCAAAACCCTCATTGTCCAGCACGGTATACAGGCCATTCAGCGCAATTTCCTTTGAGAAATCGACTTCGCCAAGATATTCCCGAAATGCCCCGAGGATTTTGTCTTCTTCCATCCAGTTACCATCCATGGCCTCACGCAGCTTGCGTATCCGCTCTGGCGCCGCCCGATGGTTGCGCTGCTCCGGGATCACCAGTTCATCAATCTGCTCCCAGCGCCCGTCGTCAATGCGAACTTTGATAACGCCTGCATTGGTGAACTCAAGAATTACCTCCGAGCCGTCCGGGTAGCGACGATGGATATTCCCGGGAATTGCAATTGTGGAAGGAACCCACTCAACCTGGTCAGCAGTTACGGTATGGTTTCCCTCCCACATCCTGACGGGCGTTGCATCAGATTGCGCAGCATCGAAATGAACGATGGGATAAAAACTGCCAGACATGAGATAGGGGTTCGGGGGCGCAGCCCATTTCCCTGTTCAGGCGCGGCCTTTTTCTCGGTACATCCGAACAAAAGAATGGATACCGCAACCAGAGCCAGCGCTCTCGCAAAGTAAACTCGATATTCTCCCAATATCTTCATGGGCACCTCCCTGTGCGCTATCCAAAACTTAAAGCATCCTTTCCGAAATTTTCAGGGGGTATAAGACCAGCCCCTACCCTTGCAGACGAGTGTAGAAGATAACTTTAACCGCCGAGCCGGATGAGTGGGGTCAGAGTATTCACTCTGACCCCATAGATTTGCCACATGAGGGGTCAGAGCTTTGGCTCTGACCCCGGTAATCTACGCCCCAATCCGACCCTCGGGGTCAGAGCTTCGGCTCTGACCCCAGCATCCAACACGCCCAATAATCGCGCTTAAAGAAACCGGCCCAATCACCCCGGCCGCGGTACTCTCCGCAACATTGTCCCCCGCCACCTCAAACTCCCCCGCGCCAGTACAACGCACAATGCGCTTGAGCAGCCTGCCGAGCTGCGGGTGTTCCAGCACCACCACATCCCCGGGACCAAATGATTGCCAGCGATGGCGCAGCGCCAGGACATAGTCATCGTCCCGGTAGCGCGGATGCATGCTCCGCCCAGATACGCGGAAAATTTGCAGCTTCAACAACACGCTAATCCAGTTTCGGATAGACCACCTGCTGCTCCGGCGGATAGGGACAGGTAGCGGTATAGGTATTCACACCCTTGGTGGCCCAGAATGCCTCCGCGAACTCATTGATCAGGTTCAGCAGCTCCTCACCTTTCTCGCGCGCGATGCCCTGCTTGCAGGCGGAACCTGCCAGCATGATGCGGTGCACTAGGTCGTGGGTGTCGGGGAATTTTGCGAATTGCGGCTGCTTGAAATAATCGCCCCAGATCACCCGCACTTCATGCTTGGCTTTCTCGGCGTGGTTTTCCTTCTCGGCCACCAGGCGGGAGAACTGGGCGTGCTCTGCCGCGCTCAGCTTGTCCTTGCCATCGAGCTCTGCGATCAGGTCCATAAAGCGGATCACGCTCAGTGCGGCAAGCTGCGCGGAAACAGGATCGTAGATCTTGCAGGGAATGTCGCAGTGCGCGGAAACAGTGGGCACCTTGAACAGGCGATCGTGATGAAGGGGTCAGAGTGTTCACTCTGACCCCAGAAATTGGATTGGAGGGGTCAGAGCGAAAGCTCTGACCCCTAAAGTCTGATTTCGGCTTATAATCCACCCCTGATAAAGAAAACAACGCCACCCAGCGGTATCGGGCGGCTGCCATGGCACTCTGTGCCGGCGACCCAGGTAACCGCCATGCCCCGCGCGCAACTAGATCACGAACGCCTCCAGCAGGATCCCGTTGCCTATGTCGGCGAGCTGGAACTGCGCCGCCGTATCCTCGCTGCCGGCTTTATGCTGATTTTTTCCCTGGCCATTACCGGCTCCATGGGTGTGATGGCGCTGATGGATGGCCATATCGGTCTCGCCTCCACCATGTTCGGCATTGCCCTCACGGTTCTCGGCGCCTACCTCGGCATTAACCTGGTCAAACCAAATCCGCATATCCCGCTGGCGGTTGGCGGCCTGCTGATGCTGCTGTACTTCTACCTTTTGCTGTCCGGTGGCGTGAACAATACCGGCCTGCTGTGGGCAGTGATGCTGGTCCCCGGCTTTATCAACCTGTTCGGTTATCGCAATGGCGCGCTGGCACTGGCAGTGCTGGGGGCGCTCACCTGCATTGTGCTTTTCTACCCGGAATTTCCCGGCCTTGAAGCGAAGTACGATGTTTCCTACCGTGCCCGGTTCCTCGCCGTATTCGTAGCGCTGACCGTCCTCACTGCGATCCTCGATACCGGCCGCCACCAGACCCAGCAGGCCCTGCGCGCGCTGACCCGCGAACTGGAGAGCCAGGCCGGCACCGATGCACTCACCGGCCTTGCCAACCGGCGCGAAGCAGAACGCGCCATTATGCGCCTTATGGAACAGGGTGAAGCGGATGCGACGCAGTACACGGTATTGATTGGCGACCTGGACAACTTCAAACAGCTCAATGACGAGCACGGCCACGCGCTGGGCGACAAGATACTGCGAGAGGTCGCAGACATGTTGCGTCAGCATACCCGCGGCGGCGACCTGGTGGCGCGTTGGGGCGGCGAAGAATTCCTGGTGCTGCTGCCGGATACCGGCCGCGAGGGTGCGCGCCTGTTGGCAGAAAAACTGCGCGGCAAGATCATGGCCATTGGCGACGACTATGTACCGCCGCTGCCCATCACCATCAGCTTTGGCGTCTCCGGCGGTATGGCCGGCGCCAGCGCAGACCAGTCGCTGGCCGAGGCCGACCGGAAAATGTATGTCGCCAAGCAGGCCGGACGCAACCGGGTCGAGGCCTGAACCGTTTTCCTGACGCGGGTCCCAGGTGAATTCCGTCAAGCGGCGTGCGTCAGGGCGAGCCTTTACGCGGACAGAACCCCGCTAAAAACCTTCTTGCCATTTTTGCTGCCAGCGCAAAAAAGTTTCATCTTTAACGATTTCTCGACTTAACGTTCTCCGCCGCACGCTCACCGCAAGTGCGCATCGAAAATCATTTCCATGGCCATCCTACTTGTACCTACAGGGAAGGTGGATCATGAAAAAAATAATGCTTACTTTAGTTTCAGTACTACTCTGCGCGTGTACGACAGGCCCCACAGCAGATATCGTTCAACTTGCGGAGGCGGAAAGGCAGAGGCTGCTGTCCGGCGAGGAAATCCTGAGCCGGGAAGTCACACTGGCAGAGCTGCCGCAAAATGACCTGCTGCAGGTCAGCCCGGCATTCAAGGCATATATCGACGAGCACGCCGTGGGAAGCTCGCCGAAATTCCGTTACCGGTCACTGGTGCGGCACATGCGCAGGAGTAATTTCCGCATGGCATTCACTCTGGATGAAACCACAAATACCGCGCAGGCATTTGCCTCCAGAAGCGGAAATTGTGTTTCCTTTTCTGCAATGATGGTCGCGGCCGCACGTTATCTTGGCCTGGACGCCAGCTTCCAGCAGGTGTCAGCACCACTGGAAGACCGCATGTTACGCCGCCGCGGCGGTGGCAATACCCGCACCCGGGTTAGTCATATCGCCATGAGCGCCGAGTATCCTCTGGGCAAGAAGACCATCGATTTCAATTTCCAGAAGGCGCCAGCCGCTAATGCATTGACGCCGCTGTCAGATGAAAAGGCCTTTGCGCGTTACTTCAACAACCGCGGCATGGAAGCGCTGCGCAACGGCGATCGTAAGCAGGCATTCCTGAATGTACGCAAGGCACTGGAGCTCGATCGCGAGGCCAGCTACCTGTGGAATAACCTGGCCACTATTTACAAGCGCGCAGGTGAACTGGACCTGGCCCACGATGGCTACAGCCATGCAATGGCACTCGAACCTGGCGACGCGATCGCCGGCCGCAACCTGCAGCGGCTGGAAAAGCTGATGGCAACCACCGCTGACACAGGACAGGCGAGTAGCGGGTCAGAGGCCTGAGGATATTCAGGCGAGGCCCTGTGCCTTTGCCTCGTCGATACAGGCCTGATAGGCGGGGCAGGTCACCAGGTGGTCATTCACCATACCGGTGGCCTGCATATGGGCATACATGATGGTACTGCCGACAAAGCTGAAGCCTCTTTTCTTCAGCGCCCTGGAGATCTGATCAGACTGCGGTGTGCTCGCCGGAATATCCTGCATAGTCCGGCACTGGTTGATCACCGCACGGCCATCGATAAAGCCCCACAGGTATTCCGACAGCGTCTGGCCGTCGTCGCGTAAAGCGAGGTAGGCCCTGGCGTTCTTGACCGCGGACTCGACCTTGAGGCGATTGCGAATAATGCCCGGGTCCTGCAGTAACTTTTCGACCTTGCGCGGCGTATAGCGCGCGATTTTTTCCGGATCGAAACCGTCGAAGGCTACACGATAGTTCTCACGCTTTTTCAGCACTGTGATCCAGCTGAGCCCGGCCTGTGCGCCCTCGAGAATAAGGAATTCAAACAGGCGCGCATCGTCCAGCATCGGACGACCCCATTCTTCGTCGTGGTAGCGCTCATAAATTTCGCTACCGCGGCACCAGTCACAGCGTTTATCCGTCATGGCTCGCAACTCAATTCTGCATGTAGTGCTGGATCAACTGCAGTACGAGGATCAGGGCCACCAGGATAAAAATAATATTTCCGCGATTCATCTTGCCCGCTTATTGGTCTGTTTTGGGTTCGGCTTCTTGCTGCTCTGTTTCGGCTTTCGTCAGGCCGGTATGATACGCCATAAACGCGATCTGGTTGGTGTAGTCCTCCACCTGCATCCATACCGGCTTGCCGGCACCATGACCCGCACGCGTTTCCACCGCCAGCCAGACAGGATTGTCGCAGCCCTGGTCGCGCTGCAGCGCCGCGGTGAATTTGTAACTGTGCCAGGGCACCACGCGATCGTCGCGGTCCGCCGTTGCCACCAGCGTGGCCGGGTAACAGGTACCAGCCTCTGTATTGTGTACCGGGGAATAAGCCAGCAACGCGCGGAACTCGTCGGCGTTTTCACTGAGCCCGTAATCGCTGGACCACTGGCGCGCGTTTGCCGAAGCGGTATGGTAGCGCAGCATGTCCAGCACGCCGACCGCCGGCACCGCTGCGGTAAACAGCTCTGGCCGCTGCGTCATGGTCGCACCCACGAGCAGGCCGCCGTTACTGCGGCCGGTGATTACCAGGTGCTCGGGCGAAGTCACCTTCTCTTCAATCAACCATTCTGCCGCAGCGATGAAATCGTCAAACACATTCTGTTTCTGCAGTTTGGTGCCGGCGCTGTGCCAGGCATCGCCATACTCGCCACCACCGCGCAGGTTCGGCACGGCGAGCACGCCGCCCATATCGATCCAGGCCGCAAATCTGGTGCGAAATTCCGGCGTCTCGGAAATATTGAAACCGCCGTAGCCATACAGCTGGGTCGGGTTGCTGCCATCACGGGCGAGGCCCTTGCGGTGCACGAGGAACAGCGGCACCCGGGTGCCGTCCTTGCTCTTGTAGAAATGCTGGGACACTTCGATATTGGAAAAATCTGCAGGGAACTCGACTTTGCGGAACGGCGATACTGCACCGCTGTTGACATCGAGCCGGTAAACATCGCCCGGGGTGGTGAAATTCTGGAATACGAAAAACGTTTCGGGATCGCCGGGATCTCCCTTGAGGCCCGTGATGGCACCGATACCGGGCATGGTTACATTTTTCTGCTCCAGTCCGTCCAGGCTCGCAATTACGATGCGGCTGGTGGCATTTTCCAGATAGTGCAGTACCAGCTTGCCGCCGACCATGCTGGCATCCGCCAGCACATCCTTGCGCTCCGGCACTACTTCGCGCCAGCCGGCTTTTTCAGGCTTGCGGATATCGATGGCCACCACACGGCCATTGGGCGCGCCGGCGGTGGTTTTGAAATAGAAAGTTTCGCCGGTATTGCCCAGGAATTCATACAGGCCATCCCAGTCATCCAACAATCGCACGACATCACCACCGGTGGCATTGCCATCCAGCGGTTTGTAGTAGATGCCGTTTTTCTGGTAACCGTCGAACAGGCTGATCAGCAGGTAGCGGCCATCGTCGCTCACCTGTCCGTAGGGCACCCGGCTCGGGTGGTCCGTCACTTCGTAAACCAGGGGATCCTGTGCCTGCTTGTCACCCAGCTTGTGGAAATAGATTTTCGCCTGCCGGGTGTCATCGTAAGTGCCGTCTTCTGCCTGCGGGTAGCGGCTGTAATAAAAACCGCTTTCATCGGCTGCCCAGGATACGCCATTGAATTTGAGGCCGGTCAGCCTGTCTTCCAGGTCTGCACCGGTCTGCAGGTTACGCACGTGGAAGTCGGTCCAGTCGGTGCCACCATCGCTGGTGCCAAAGGCGAGATAGCGCGCCCTGGGCGACACGGCCAGGTCCCGCGCGGCAATGGTGCTGTCATCACTGAGTTTGTGTGGGTCGAGCAGCATCTCCGAGTCACGGGACAGGTCGGAGGAACCGTAGAAGATGGCGTGGTCCCAGTCGCCACTGTTGTACTGGTAAAAGTATTTGTCGGCTTTCTTGTAGGGCGCGTCGTAGCGCTCGTATTTCCACAGCTCGGTCAGGCGCTCATTGATCTGCTGCCATTGCGGCAGGGCCTTCAGCTTCGGCAGTGACAGTGCGTTTTGTGCGCTGACCCAGTCCTTCACTGCCTGGCTGTTCATTGCCTCCAGCCAGCGGAACGGGTCCGCGACGCGGGTGCCATGATACTCATCCACCTGCTCGTCCTGCGTGGACTGCGGATACACGGCGGTGTTGTTGCTTTGCGGCGCGCGATCACAGGCGCCGAGGGCGGTGGCGGCAATGGCCACCAGCAAAAACTTTTTCATGGCTTCACTTTGCTGTTGTCGCAATCAGCGACAGGTAAATCGGTGCGGCTTTCTATGGTACCTTAGCCCGAATCAAATAGTCCGGATTGAATAGGGTGCCGTAGCGGGAGCGCGAGGGAAACATGAAAGGACTGATACAGCGCGTACGCCATGCCAGGGTGGAAGTTGGCGGCGAGGAAGTCGGCGCGATCGACCGCGGGTTACTGCTGCTGCTCGGTGTCAGCGGCGACGACGATCGCACCAGCGCCGAGCGCCTGCTGCACAAGGTCCTGAACTACCGTGTGTTCCCCGATGAGCGCGGGCGTATGAACCTGAACCTGATGCAGGCCGGCGGCGGGCTGCTGGTAGTGAGCCAGTTCACCCTGGAGGCGGATACCGGTCGCGGGCTGCGCCCGAGCTTCACCAGTGCCGGCAGCCCCGAGCATGCCGAGGCGCTGTATGATTATTTCCTGGAGCGGGCCCGTGTTCAGTGGGATAAGGTGGCCAGCGGGCGCTTTGCCGCGGACATGCAGGTTTCACTGCTAAACGATGGCCCGGTGACCTTCATGCTGGAAACCTGAGTGGTGCTATCTTCCGCCGGGTTGGCCTTGGCTATCGAGCGCAGGTAGGCATCGCGGGCCTTCTTGGGTTGCTCGCCGATGCGTTCCACTTCCGCATAGAACGCCTGCCAGCTTGCACTTTGCTGGCGTATGGCGACAAACGCTTCCACCCACTGGCTGTAATCCGCCGCACCGGCCAGCGCCGCGTTGTTCACCCGCGCGATATAGTCACTGTACTGGCGCGGGTTGGGCCAGCCAGCCGCCATCTCGTCGTAACAGGTCTGAAGCTGCGCCAGCACCTCGCGCTTGCCCGCACGCATCGCTTCTTTTGCAAGCGGGGCACGGTACCATTCCTCAAGTTCCGCCCGGGTCGCCATCAACAGCTGGCTGATGGCGCGGCCGCGCAACAGGTTTTCACGCCAGCGATAGGCGTCATTGGCCTTTGGCAGGTAGTGTTTGCCTTCCGCCGCTATCCAGTCCTCCACCGCTAGGAAAGAAACCGCTGTGGCATAACTTTCATTGAACGCGGTATCGCCGCTCAGGTACAGCTGCCGGTGGGCCAGCTCGTGGAACAACAGCTGCGCCAGCTGCTCCGGTGGCCACTTTACAAAGCTCGACATCACCGGGTCATCGAACCAGCCAAGGGTACTGTAGGCGGCGACCGGCGCGACATAGACATCCATGGCGTCGGCGCGCAGCTTGCCTGCTGTCTGCTCGGCATCAGCACGGGCAAAATAGCCGCGGTAACTGAGGCAGCCGACAATGGGATAACACCAGAGATGGGGCTCCAGCCCCAGCTCCGGTGCCGCAAACACATTCCAGATGGGGTATTCCGTTTCGAGCTGGGCAAAGTCAGAGTAGGCGTCGCCAACCGGCAGGCCCAGGTCCACTTCCGCATAACGCCGCACTGCCTGCACCAGCAGCAGCTGCTCGCGCAGCTGGCTGTCCAGGGCATCGTCGCGCAACAGGGTGTCGATCGGCTCACGCGCACGAATCACGCGCCACTGGCCCACGGCAGCCTGGTGATAGAAGGAGAGGGTTTCACAGCCCGCCAGGAACACGGCGAGCAGGAGTGCGACCAGCCTTGCGGCCAGCCTCGATGGACGCAGTTCACTCAATGGCAATTCCTTTGCCTGTCGATTGCAGAGCCTATTCCGCCCCGGTGGCGGCTTCCTTCGGCTTCACCATGCGCCCGAATATGATACCCAGCTCAAACAGCAGCCACATGGGTACTGCCAGCAACGTCTGCGAAATCATGTCGGGCGGCGTCATCAGCATGCCGATGACGAAGCAACCCACGATTACATAGGGCCGCTTGCGCGCCAGCTGGTCCGGATTGACCGCGCCGGACCAGACCAGCAGCACCGTTGCCACCGGAATCTCGAACGCAAAGCCGAATGCAAAGAATAGCTTCAGCACCAGCTCCAGGTAGCTTTTGATATCCGGCAGGACCGTGATATCCGCATGCGCCTGGTTGGTGAAGAAACCGAAGATCAGCGGGAACACCACAAAGTAGGCAAACGCCATGCCCGCGTAGAACAAGAACACGCTGGAGACCAGCAGCGGCACCGCTATACGCTTCTCGTGCTTGTACAGGCCCGGCGCGATAAAGGACCAGATCTGGTAAAGCACGAACGGGATAGCGGCAAAGAACGCCAGCACGAATACCAGCTTGAACGGGGTCAGGAAGGTGGAAGTGATCTCGGTGGCGATCATGCTGGTGCCTTCCGGCAGCATGCGCTGCAACGGGTCGGCAACGAAGTCGTAGATTTCGCTGGCAAAAGGCGCCATGCACACAAAAATGACCAGCACCGCGATAAAGATACGCAGCAGCCGGTCACGCAACTCCACCAGGTGATCGATAAACGGTTGTTCGCTACCGCTCATGGGTCAGTCTTTCCCTGCATCCGGCGCGGGCTTTTTGGCCGCGTTGTTGGCGGTTTCTTCTGCTGCCGGGTCTGCGCTTTTTTCGGGACTTTTTTCGGGGCTTTCGTCGGGCACGCCATCCTCGAAGTCCGCATCCCACTCGGGGGAACCGGCTTCACCAAAGTCGTGCAGGTGTTCGGGATACTCCGGGTCCTGCAGGTCTTCCGCTTCCTCGGCATCGCTCGCCGCTGTTTCCGTACCGTCTCCGGCAATTTCTTCCATCGAGGTGGGGCCGGTGGGGTCCTGCTCCACGCTGCGCGCGACTTCACTGCCCACCTGCTCGATGGAGCCCTGCAGGTTCTCGAGCGACTCGCCCATGGCGCGCTTGTTGGCCTCGAGTTCCTGCATGATGTTCTGGTTGTGGATTTCGCGGCGAATGTCATCCGCACCGACTTCCCGCTCCACTTCGGCGCGGGCATGGGCAAACATGCGCTTGAGCTTGGCCCATTGCAGGGCGACAGAACGCACGGCACCCGGCAGGCGCTCCGGCCCGATAACCACCAGGCCCACCCCGGCGATCAGCAGCAGTTCGAAGAAACCGATATCAAACATGATATGACACTAGGTTCGCCCGCACCCGACGGGGCTCAGGACTTGTCCTTATCCTTGACCTCGGTTTTCTGCTGCGTGCCAGCCTTGTCGGCGTCCTGCTGCTCGAGGTTCTTTGGTTCGTCCTTGCTCTCGTCCTTGCCTTCTTCCTCGTCCTTCATGGCTTTCTTGAAGCCCTTGACCGCGCCACCCAGATCGCCGCCGAGATTGCGCAGCTTCTTGGTGCCGAACAGCAGCAATACGATGACCAGTACAATCAGCAGTTGTTGCCAGCTGATACCCATAACCTTCTCCTTCTAGTTTTTTTCGCGCTGCGCTTTTTCCTGTAACCCGGACAGGTCGAAACGTCGCGCCAGTTCGGCCAGTACATCCTCTGCCGTGGCACCCAGGTGCGACAGCATCACCAGTGTGTGAAACCACAGGTCGGCGGTTTCATACACCAGGTCGCTGTTGTCGCCACTGGTGTGCGCGTCCTTGGCTGCGAGCAAGGTCTCTACAGATTCCTCGCCCACTTTCTCCAGTATCTTGTTGAGGCCCTTTGCGTGCAGGCTGGCCACATAGGACGAATCCGGATCGGCCGCGGCCTTGCGTGCCTCCAGTACCTGCTGCAGTTGCGCCAGTACGTCACTCATCCGTAAATCTCCCGAGCATCCTTCCGCGGCGCTTCCACGGTTACCCAGCGATCCCCTTCCAGGCGCTGGTAGAAGCAGCTTTCGCGACCTGTATGGCAGGCAATACCGCCCACCTGCTCAACCTGCAGGACGATGGCATCCGCATCGCAGTCTAAGCGAATTTCCCGGATGTGCTGCACATGCCCGGACGACTCACCCTTGCGCCACAGTGCCTGGCGCGAGCGCGACCAGTAAACGGCGCGCTGTTCCTTCGCGCTGAGGGCGAGGGCTTCACGATTCATCCACGCCAGCATCAGGATGCGGCCAGTCTCTGCATCCTGCGCGATCGCGGGCGCGAGACCGTCGCTGTTCCATTTAACCTGTTCGAGAAAATCCATTCTTGTTCCTTGCTGCGACGTTCATGTATTCAGCGCCACAACAACAGTATCGCCGCCGCGGCACCCAATCCCAAGCTGAGCGGCGGCAGTTCGGCGAACCAGTCAACCAGTTCCGGCCACATTGGCAGCGCGGCAGCGAGTGCCAGCAGGCCCGCCAGCAGCCAGCGTCGGCGCTGTCCCCGCGCCTTCTCGCGGCGCCCGGCCAGGTCGTCGCTCAATGACTGAACCCTGGGTGCCAGTTCACGTGCCTGCTCGAGCGAGGAAAAAATCAGCTGCGGTATCTGCGGGAATTTTTCCAGCCATTCCGGCCCGTAGCGCTGCACCTCGCCCCACAGGGTGCGCGGGTGCACGCGGTTACGCAGCCAGCGCTCGAGAAATGGATGCGCAGTCTTCCACAGGTCGAGCTGCGGGTAAAGCTGGCGGCCCAGGCCCTCGATATTGAGCAGGGTCTTCTGCAGCAGGACCAGCTGCGGCTGCACTTCCATTTCGAATTTGCGCGCGGTCTGGAACAGGCTGATCATCACCCGCGCGAAGGAAATTTCGCCCAGCGGTTTTTCAAAGATGGGTTCGCATACCGAACGGATCGCGGATTCGAACGCATTGATCGGCGTATCCGCCGCAACCCAGCCACTCTGCACGTGCAGCTCCGCCACCAGCTTGTAGTCGCGCCGGAACATGGCCAGCAGGTTGCGCGCCAGGTAGTACTGATCCTCGCGGGTGAGGCTGCCGACAATGGCTGTGTCGATGGCGATATATTGCGGGCGCTCAGGATGGCGGCGCGACACGAAGATGTTGCCCGGGTGCATGTCGGCGTGGAAGAAGTTGTGTTCGAACACCTGCTTGAAGAAGATTTCCACACCGCGCTCCGCCAGCAGCGGCATATTGGTGTCCTGCGCCGACAGCTGCGCCAGGTCCGTGACCGGGATGCCGTCGATGCGCTCCAGCACCAGCACATTGGTGCGGGTGTGGTCCCAGTGCACTTCCGGCACATACAGCAGCGGCGAGTTGGCAAAGTTACGTTTCAGTTGTGCGGCATTGGCCGCTTCCTTCACCAGGTCCAGCTCGTCCTTGATGGTGTGCTCGTAGTCATCCACTACTTCCACCGGGCGCAGGCGACGCCCGTCCGGCAGGTAGCGATGCGCCAGACCGGCAATAAAACGCAGCAGGCGCAGGTCCTGGTCGATCACCGCCTCGATGCCCGGGCGCACCACCTTGACCACCACATCCTCGCCACCGGGCAGGGTTGCGGCGTGCACCTGGGCGACGGATGCCGATGCCAGCGGCTCACGCTCGAAACTTGCAAACGCCTCGTCCAGTGGCTGCTCCAGGGCCTCCTCGATCAGCGCGATACACACATCCGGGTCGAAGGGCGCCACGTTGTCCTGCAGCTGGTCCAGCTCGGACACCATATCCGGCGGCAACAGGTCCGGACGGGTGGAGAGCAACTGGCCAAACTTGACGAAGACCGGGCCCAGTTCCTCCAGCGCGTGGCGCAGGCGCGCGCCGCGGCTCAGTTCCGGCTGCGGCATCAGTTTGACCGGCGCCAGTAACGCGCGCAGCCACAGCGGCCGTGCGCCGGCAGGTATAAAGGTGTCGAGGCGGTAGCGCGCAAAAACCTGCGCGATCTTGAGGGAACGTCCGAGGGGCATCAGCCGTCGCGCCTCGCTGCCATCTTGCTACGCAGCAGTTCGACCCGCGCCGCGAGCCGATCCAGCGCCAGCGAGGTATCGGCAAGGTCGTCGACAAACGCCTCGAACTGGGCCCGCGGCGGGCTGACACGCCACTCTTCGGTCGCGGCCTCCGCCATATGCCGTGGCCCGCGACTGGCAATGCCGCCCAACCAGGCGCCGGCACTGCGCAGCGCCTGGCCAATGGTATGGGCGGGGACATCGCCCAGGGATTCTGCCAGCGCCTCTTCCCAGTCGATGTCGAGGTCGCCGAGCGCTGCCTGCAGTTCTGCCAGCAGGGCAGTGGAGCCCATTACGGAAATACCCAGCTTGGGCGCGGTGGCGCCATCCTCGCGTAACAGCCGCAGCAACGCGGTGGCAGAGCCGGTCAGGCGGGTGGTCACCGCGCCTTCCCAGTGGTTGTGTACCGTGACGACCTGCTCGCCGTCAGAGAAAACGCAGTACCAGGTGCCCCGCGGGGCAGTCAGTTCCACCCCCAGCACCTTGCCGGCGAGTTTCTGCAGGCGCGCGCGGCTTGCCGGGTCGTAGCGAAGCGCGCGGTTGATGGCGCTCTCGATCGCCGCGCTGGCGGCTGCGCCAATTGAAGGGTCCATATCCTTTGTCCAGTTGGCCTGTTGGCGATGCCGAATAGGCGTCAGGGCTTGATGCCCTTGTGCAGGGCGACGATGCCCCCGGTCATGTTGTGGTACTCGCAGCCGGAGAAACCGGCATCCTCCATCATGCCTTTGAGGGTTTCCTGGTCCGGGTGCATGCGGATACTCTCCGCCAGGTAGCGGTAGCTGTCGGCGTCGCCGGCAATCAGCTGGCCCATGTGCGGCAAAATACGGAAGGAATATTCGTCGTATACCTTGCCCAGCAGGCTGGACTCCGGCTTGGAGAATTCCAGCACCAGCAGGCGGCCGCCGGGCTTGAGCACGCGGTACATGGAGCGCAGTGCCAAGTCCTTGTCGGTGACGTTGCGCAGGCCGAATGCGATGGTGATGCAATCGAAGTGGTTATCCGGGAACGGCAGGTACTGGGCGTCCGCCTGCACCGTGTGCACATTGCCGGCGATGCCGTGATCGAGCAGCTTGTCGCGCCCGACCCTGAGCATGGAATCATTGATGTCGGCGAGGATGACCTGGCCCTCGGCGCCAACGATGCGGGAAAACTTTGCGGTGAGGTCACCGGTGCCGCCGGCGATATCCAGTATGCGCTGCCCCGGGCGCGCCGCCGACATCTCGATGGTGAAGCGCTTCCACAGCCGGTGGATGCCGCCCGACATCAGGTCGTTCATCAGGTCGTACTTGGCGGCGACCGAGTGGAATACGCCTGCCACGCGGGAGGCTTTCTCCCCGACCGGTACCTGCTCGAATCCGAAATGGGTTTTCCTGGGATCTGTCATCGACTGGGCTCTGTATCGCTGCGCGCTGACGCGCGGGTATCTCTGATTGCTGGCACACTGGCGCCACAGCCGCCCATTGTACACCGCTGTGGAGTTATTGGCGGAGTTATTGGCGCACTAATCAGGCATACAAACCGGGTACCCGCACCCGTCAGCGACCGAGCATATCCTGCGGCTGCACCCAGCGGTCGAAGTCCTCCGCAGACACCTCGCCCGAAGCGACGGCGGCCTCGCGCAGGGTAATGCCCTGCTCATGCGCCAGTTTGGCGATATGCGCGGCGCGGTCGTAGCCGATATGCGGGTTGAGCGCCGTCACCAGCATCAGGGAATTGTCCAGGTGTGCGCGGATGCGCTCGCTGTCCGCCTCGATACCGCTGACACAATGCTGCTCGAACGAACCTGCCGCATCCGCCAGCAGTTCCGCCGACTCCAGCAGCGTGGCGATCATCATCGGCTTGAACACGTTCAGCTCCAGCTGGCCACTCATGCCCGCCACCGCCATGCCCGCATCGTTGCCAATCACCCGGGCGCACACCATGGTCATGGCCTCGCACTGGGTCGGGTTGACCTTGCCCGGCATGATGGAGGAGCCGGGCTCGTTGGCGGGCAGGCGGATCTCACCAATGCTGCAGCGCGGACCGGAAGCCAGCAGGCGGATATCGCCGGCGACCTTCATCAGCGCCACCGCCAGCTGCTTGAGTGCCGCGTGGGCTTCCACCAGCGCATCGTGCGCGGCCAGGCCCGCAAAGCGGTTCTGCGCCTCGACAAACGGCAACCCAGTATCCGCGGCGATATATTCCACCGCCCGCGCGGCAAAGCCCGCCGGCGCGTTAATGCCGGTGCCCACCGCCGTGCCGCCGATGGGCAGCTCCGCCAGGTGCGTGAAGCTGTTGCGCAGCGCCTCCAGGCCCATCTGCACCTGGCGCGCATAACCGGAAAACTCCTGCCCGAGCGTCAGCGGCGTGGCATCCATCATGTGGGTGCGGCCGATCTTGACGGTATCCGCAAACACTTCCGCGCGCGCCGCCAGCGCATGGCTCAGGTTTTCCAGCGCCGGTACGAGCCGGCCCGACAGCATCCGGTAGGCGGCGATATGCATGGCGGTGGGGAAGCTGTCGTTACTCGATTGCGAGCGGTTCACGTCATCGTTGGGGTGCAGCGGGCGCTCGCCGCCATCGACAAGGCTGCCGCCCTCAAGCTGGCAGGCGCGGTTGGCGATCACCTCGTTGAGGTTCATATTGGTCTGGGTACCGGAGCCGGTCTGCCACACCGCCAGCGGAAACTGGTCATCGTGCTCGCCCGCCAGGATTTCATCGCACACGCGCT
Source organism: Biformimicrobium ophioploci (assembly GCF_030270605.1). Taxonomy (GTDB): domain Bacteria; phylum Pseudomonadota; class Gammaproteobacteria; order Pseudomonadales; family Cellvibrionaceae; genus Biformimicrobium; species Biformimicrobium ophioploci. The sequence goes on along the minus strand of NZ_BSYJ01000001.1, from coordinate 611,004 downwards.
CGATCAGGGCACACTTCTCCGGCGCCAGCACCCCCAGCGCGCAGTTGGCCCGCGCGGCCGCACTCTTTTCGATGGCATAGGCGTGAATCAGCGCCAGCGGCATCCTGCCAATACCGGTATCCAGCCCGATACGAAAATTACGCCGGCTGCGCTCGGTCTGGGCGCCCCACAGACAGTCCGCCGGCACCTGTACCGTACCCAGGCTGTCCCGCTCTTTTCGCATCGTCTCCCGCACCGCCTTTCGCATTGCCATTAGTGCCTCCCTTTCATTTTACGGATTCAGTCTAGACCCGGTGACTGCGCTATCATGCGCGCAACGCACTCTGCACCGGAGCTTGAGAGATGACCCAGACGCTGGTTTCACGAAGCGCCTATACAGGCGACATCCTGGAAGAAATACGCTGCACCCCGCTCGATCAGGTCGACGCCATGGTGGCTGATGCACGGCGCGCCCTGCCTGGCTGGCGCGCATTGAGCCTGCAGGAACGTGCAGACTGCCTGAAACAGGCGATTCCTGAACTGAAAGCACGTGCTGCGGATATCGCCGGGCTGATTTCGGCGGAAATGGGCAAGCCCATCAGTAACGCCATGAGTGAAGCCAACTACTGCCACAGCACCCTGGCCGCCACGCTTGACGGGCTGGTGCAAAGCCTGGCACCGCGCAAGATCGAGGACGCGCACACAGAGACCACGCTTTATTACGATCCCCTCGGAGTCTGTGCTGCCATCACACCCTGGAATTTCCCGGTATCCATGATCCAGTGGATGGTGATACCGGCATTGATGGCCGGCAACACCGTAGTGCTCAAGGCCTCCGAATGCACCCCACTGGCAGGACGGGCCTACGCCCAGGCATTGCAGGCGGTACTGCCCGAAAACGTGCTGCAGCTGGTGGAGGGCGGCAAGGACCACGGCCGCGCGCTGGTCAATGCGAACGTGCAGCTGATCGCCTTTACCGGTTCACGCCGCGCAGGCCAGCAGATCCTTGCCGATGCCGCACCGCAATTCAAACGGGTCATCCTGGAACTGGGCGGCAAGGACCCCCTGATCGTGCTGGACGATGCCGACATCGAGGCCGCAGCGCGGCTCGCCGCCACCAACAGTTTCAGCAATTGCGGCCAGGTCTGCGTCAGCATCGAGCGCATCTATGTACACGAAAGCGTGGCCGAGAAATTTGAACAGTTGCTGCTGCAGAACACCCGCAAAATCGAAGTGCGACCCGGCGACAACGCTAGCGAAATGGGACCGATGGTCGCGGATTTCCAGCGCCGCCATGTGCTCGGCCAGATCGAGGAGGCTGTGGCCGAGGGCGCCGAAGTCATGCATATGCCCGACACCATGCCCGACGGCTATATCCTGCCGACCGTGCTGCGGGTCAAAGACACCATGCGCATCATGCGCGAGGAAACCTTCGGTCCGGTGGCCTGCGTGCGCCGCTTTGGTACAGATGAAGAGGCGATCACACTCGCGAATGACTCCATCTACGGGCTCGGTGCGGTGGTGTTCGGCGAGAAGGGCCATGCCATGCAGGTCGCGCGCCAGCTGGACGCCGGCATGATCGGCATCAACAAGAGCTGCCACGGCGCCAATGGCTCACCCTGGGTGGGCGCCAAGCAGAGCGGCTACGGTTACCACGGAGGCGCCGAGGGCGATCACCAGTTTGCGCAGGTGCGGACCGTCAGTATCGGCAAACAATAGATAAGATATTTATTCGGCCTGACCGAAAGGCGAGCCCCGGCTCGCCTCGGTGCAGGTTAGATCACCAGTGTCTTGGTCACGCTCATCTCCCGAATCGCGTAGCGCACACCTTCACGGCCGATGCCGCTTTCCTTCACACCGCCAAACGGGAAGTGTTCGGCGCGAAAACCCGGGCCGTCGTTGACCGCGAGGGTGCCGACTTCGAGGGATTCGAACAACTCGCGCGCGACGGCAAGGTTCTGGGTGAAGACGCCAGCCTGCAAGCCGTAATCGGAGCTGTTGACCTGTTCGATGACGCTGTCGAGATCGTCGAACCGCTGCAACGGCACCACCGGCCCGAAGGTTTCCTCGGCCACCAGCTCGGCTTGCGGCGATACATTTTCCAGCAGGGTCGGCCAGATGATGTTGCCTTCGCGCTTGCCGCCACTCACCAGCACCGCACCCAGGGCGATGGCGCCGGCGATGCGCGACTCCACTTCATCGGCGGCAGCCTTGTGGATCAGCGGGCCGACAAACGTGGCATCTTCGGCCGGGTTGCCGACCGTGAGTTTTTCCGTGGCCGCCTTGAGCTTGTCGCGGAACTGCTCGAACACCTGCGCATGCACAAACAGGCGCTTGGCCGCAGTACAGCGCTGCCCGGCGGTGGCGAAGCGCTGATTGATGGTCGCGTTTACCGCGGCGTCCAGGTCTGCGTCCGGCATCACGATCAGCGGGTCGTTACCACCGAGTTCAAACAGCATTTTCTTGTAGCCGGCCTGCGCGGCGATGGCGTTGGCCGCGGCGGTGCCGCCGGTGAAGTTGATGCAATGGATTTCACGGTGCGCCACGGCAAAGCTGGTGGCCGGGATATCCGGCACCGCCAGTTGCAGGCAATCTTCCGGAATGCCGGCCTGGTAGCACAGGTCCACCAGCAATCGCGCCGACGACAGGTTCTGCGGGCCCGGCTTGAACAGGATGGTATTGCCCGCGGCAAATGCAGGGCCGAGCTTGTGCGCGGCAATATTGATCGGGAAATTGAACGGCGTGATACACAGCACGGTGCCGATGGGTTTCCACAGCACCACACCGATTTTGCCGCGCGCGGGACTGTAGGCATCGGAGTCCAGCGCCTCCCCACTGATCATGCGCGCTTCCATACCGCTCGCGAGCAGGGTATTGCAGGCCCGGTCGATCTCGATGCGGCTGTCACTGATGGTCTTGCCGGTTTCCGCGCAGATCGCACGGGCCACCTGCTCGCTGTTTTCGCGCAGCAGCTCTGCCAGGCGCAGCAGGATTTCCGAGCGGCGGCAGGCTGTCAGCGCCTTCTGGGTCGCGCGGCCGTGCTTGAGCAGGGCGATTTTCTCCGCGACCTGCGCCTCGGTATCAAAGTCGAAGGACTCTAGCAGCTCGCCATTGTAGGGGTTGAGGATCTGGTAATCGGCCACGTCTGGTACCTGCTGGGCAAAAGAGAGGATTTTACTGCGGTGGCCGCGGCGGCCACGGACGGGAAGGGTCGAGCTCTGGTTAATTCAGGACAAGCTCAGACAAACCGCACAACACCCACGTCCGGATCGCGACCGGCTCCCGCGGCCTCCAGCCGGCGCTGGTATTCGGCCCACAGCTGGTCCTGGTCGCGGCCCATCTGGTAAAGGTAATCCCAGGTGTAGAGGCCGGTATCGTGGCCGTCGTCGAACACGATCTTGAGGGCATAGCGTCCGGCGGCCTCCACCGTTTCTATACCCACATTGATCTTGCCACTGACCAGCTTCGGCTCTTCCGCGCCGTGGCCACGGACCTCGGCGCTGGGGGACAGTACCCGCAGCAGTTCCGCCGGCAACACGAAGGTTGCATCGGGGAACTGCAGAGTGAGTGTCCTGCCCTCACGGTTGAGCTGGATTTTGCTGGGTCTTGGCATAAAAGTTTCCAATCGGGCCAGCGCAATACTCCTCAGAGAATAAAGCGCGACAGATCCTCGTTGGTGCTGAGTTCGCCCAGGTGGCGATCCACATAGCCCTCGTCCACCACGATAGTGTTCACATCGCGGCCGGCATCGAAGGAAACCTCCTCCAGCAACCGCTCCAGTACCGTGTGCAGGCGACGCGCGCCGATGTTCTCGGTGCGCTCATTGACCTCGTAGGCCACCTCGGCAATACGGCGGATACCGTCGTCGGTGAACTTCAGCTCCACACCCTCGGTAGACAGCAGTGCCTTGTGCTGCTCGGTCAGTGACGCGGACGGCTCGGTGAGGATACGCTCGAAGTCGCCCGGGGTCAGCGCGTTCAGCTCCACGCGGATCGGCAGGCGGCCCTGCAGTTCCGGGATCAGGTCGGACGGCTTGGCCAGGTGGAAGGCACCGGACGCGATGAACAGGATATGGTCGGTCTTGATCATGCCGTGCTTGGTGCTGATGGTGCTGCCCTCGATCAGCGGCAGCAGGTCGCGCTGCACACCCTCGCGGGAGACGTCGGCACCGGCGCCTTCCTGGCGCTTGGCGACCTTGTCGATCTCGTCGATAAACACGATACCGTTCTGCTCCGCCGCCTCGATGGCGCGGGTCTTGATATCTTCCTCATTGACCAGCTTGGACGCTTCCTCGTCGGTCAGCTGCTTCAGCGCCTGCTTGACCGTGACCTTACGCTTCCTGGTCTTGCCCTGCGACATGTTCTGGAACATGCCCTGCAGCTGGTTGGTCATCTCTTCCATGCCGGGCGGCGCCATGATCTCCACCCCCATGGAGGCAGCGGCCAGGTCGATCTCGATTTCCTTGTCGTCCAGCTCACCCTCACGCAGCTTCTTGCGGAACAGCTGGCGGGTGCTGCTTTCGCTGCTGGATTCAGCCCCCCGCGCCGGCGGCAGTAAGGCATCCAGTACGCGCTCCTCGGCGGCATCCGCGGCGCGGTGCCCGACACCGGCCATGGCGCGCTCGCGCTCCTGCTTCATGGACATATCCACCAGGTCGCGCACGATCGACTCGACATCGCGACCCACGTAACCCACCTCGGTAAACTTGGTGGCCTCCACCTTGATGAACGGTGCATTGGCCAGTCGCGCCAGGCGCCGCGCGATTTCAGTCTTGCCCACACCGGTGGGACCAATCATCAGGATATTTTTCGGGGTAATTTCCGCGCGCAGGTTGTCATCCACCTGCATGCGGCGCCAGCGGTTGCGCAACGCAATGGCAACGGCACGCTTGGCGTCGTCCTGGCCGACGATAAAACGGTCAAGCTCGTGGACAATTTCTCTTGGGGTCATCGACATAATTTGTTCTCAATACTTCGGAGCAGGCTTTCAACGCCACCAGGGCGAGCAAATTAGCTTTCAGAGTTCTTCGATCGTGTGGTTGTGGTTTGTGTACACACAAATATCGCCGGCGATTTTCAATCCCTGCTCGACGATGGTGCGCGCATCCAGCTCGGTATTGTCGAGCAGTGCGCGCGCCGCGGACTGGGCAAAGGGCCCACCGGAGCCGATGGCAATCAGGTCGTCTTCCGGCTGAATCACATCGCCGTTACCGGTGACAATCAGGCTAGCCTCGGCGTCGGCCACTGCCAGCAGCGCCTCCAGGCGGCGCAGGGCGCGATCGGTGCGCCAGTCCTTGGCCAGCTCCACGGCGGCGCGGACCAGCTGGCCATTGTGTGCCTCGAGCTTGGCCTCGAAGCGCTCGAACAGGGTAAAGGCGTCGGCGGTGCCGCCGGCAAAGCCCGCGATCACCCGGTCCTTGTACAGGCGCCGGACCTTGCGCGCATTGCCCTTCATGATGGTATTGCCCAGGGAAACCTGGCCGTCGCCACCGATAACGACTTTGCCGCCCCGGCGGACGGAGAGAATGGTGGTGCCGCGGTACTGTTCCACAACGTGCCCTCGTTAAAAACGTGTTCCGGCATTAATTGTGGCTGCGGTGCGGGAATTCAACCGCTGGCGAGTGACTGACCAGTAGTGGAACGCAGCCGGTGTCAGCCCGCCGGGCGCTTGAGCACCAGCGGCTTCAGCTGGTGACGGGCGAGTACGGTGCGCGCGCGGGCCACTTCGTCGCTGCTGGCGTAGGGCCCGACCAGTACACGGTGGCGAGTTCCGCCGGCGACATTGGCCGCCTCGATGCTCACATCCAGGTTGGACAGGGACAGCTCGGCCCGCAGACGTTGCGCGTCCTGGGCACTCTTGAACGAAGCCGCCTGCAGTACGTACACCAGTGCCTCTGCAGATGGCCGGGTCGGGGCTGGCGTTGCTGCGGCATTACGGCTGTTGGCGAGCGAGGTGGTGGACGGGGCCAGGCGGGTGCGCTCCGGCTCCGACTCTACCCGCGCCGGCTTTGGCGTACTCGGGCGCGGCCTGGCCGGTGCTGAGCTTTCCGGCACCGGCACTTCGGTTTCCTTGAGCAGGGTATAGAAATCGAACTTCGGCTGCGCCACCGGTTGCCGGCTTTCCGCTTTCGCGGTCTTGTTTGATGCGACCGGTTGCGCCTGTTTCAGATCGGACAGGAACAGGATAAACACGGCAAAGCCTCCAACGAAATTACCCAGCAGGAACCAGACCCAGGCCGGTTTTCCTTTTTTCGCTGAACGCCTGGCATTGCGACGCGCCATCTTTTTTCCCCATTCCTTTACGCGCAGTTTACCGGTTTAACCCGGGTTGCGCAGGACCATTTTTGAATGCTGTTTTTTATTTCAGCAATGCCCCGTTCACAGGTCCTGTGCATCCATATCGATGGACCAGCGCACACCGGGAAAACGGTTGCCCTCGGCCCACTGGCAAAAGGGTGCGAGCAGCTTCTGCAGGCGTACCCGGTCTGCCGCGGTGAGCTGCAGGTAAAAGCGGAATCGGCCCGACTTGCGCTCGAGCAGGGCCGGCACCGGTCCCAGGTATTGCAACTCCGTGGCTGGCGGCTGCCAGTATTCCAGTTGCTGCCGGCACGATTGCAGGAACTGCTCCCCGCGCTGCGGCTCCTCCGAGTCGGCCCTGATCAGCGCCATGGCGGTGTGCGGCGGCAGGCCGGTAAGCTGGCGCTCACTCAACAGGTGCCGCGCATAGGCGCCATAACCGCGGCTGAGCAGCAGCTGCAACAGCGGGTGCTCGGGGTAACGGGTCTGTACCAGCACCTTGCCCGCCAATTCGCCGCGCCCGGCGCGACCGGCGACCTGCTCCAGCAACTGGCCGGTGCGTTCGGCCCCGCGGAAGTCGGCACTGAACAGGCCACCGTCGGCATCCTGTATCACCACCAGGGTCACGCGCGGCAGGTGATGGCCCTTGGCCAGCATCTGCGTACCCACCAGCAGGCAGGGCTTTCCTGCGTTGGCGGGCCGGAGTAATTCCTCCATGGCCTGCTTGCTGGACGTGGTATCGCGATCGATCCGGATTACCGGCACCTGACCAAAGCGCTGCTGCAACATCAGTTCGCTGCGCTCGGTACCGGCGCCGAGCGCGGTGATGGCCGCACTGAAACACTGCGGGCACTGGTGCGGCTGCGGCTGCACGAAATCGCAATGGTGGCAGCGCAGGTGACGACGACCGCGGTGCAGGGTCAGGTGGCTGCTGCAGTGCGGGCAGTCCGCCATCCAGCCACAGTCCTCGCACGCCAGTGTGGGCGCGAAGCCGCGCCGGTTGATAAACACCAGCACCTGTTCGCCGCGCGTAAGCGTTTCATCGATGTGGCGCAGGGTATCCGGCGCGAAGCCTTCCACCATGGCGATACCCCGGGTCGGCACCAGGCTGATCTGCGGTGGCCGCGCCGCCCCGGCGCGTTGGGTCAGCTGCAATAACTGGTAGCGACCGCTGAGGGCATTGTGCAGGCTCTCCAGTGCCGGCGTGGCGGAGCCGAGCAGCACCGGCACCTGACGCCGGTGGGCGAGCTTGATCGCCACATCGCGGCCGTGATAGCGCACCCCGTCCTGCTGCTTGAAAGACTGGTCGTGCTCCTCGTCCACGATCACCAGCCCCAGCTCCGGCAGCGGCGTAAACACCGCCGAGCGGGTGCCCACCAAAATACGCGCGCTGCCGCTGGCGGCAGCCAGCCAGCCCTGCGCGCGCTCACCGTCGCTGAGTCCGGAATGCAGTGCGGCTATGCCCACCCCCTCGAAGCGCGCCGCGATCCGGCGCAGGGTCTGCGGGGTGAGGCCGATTTCCGGGACCAGCAACAGGGCCTGCTCGCCGCGGGCCAGGGCCTGCTCGATCAGGCGCAGGTAGACTTCGGTCTTGCCGCTACCGGTGGTGCCTTCCAGCAGGGCCACAGAAAAGCGGCCGAAGGCAACCGCCTCCAGTGCCGTGCGCTGCTCGTCATTGAGTTCCGGTGGCGGTGCCGGCTGCGCCGCGGGCAGGGGCGGCGGTTCCACCCCGCCGCGGACCTCCTCCACCAGCCCCTTGTCCTTCAGGGCCTTGACCGTGGCGGTGGTGATACCGGCGCTATCCAGGCCGGATTTACCGATCTGGCCCGCATCCAGCAACAGCTGCAGCAGCGCCTGCTGCCTGGGGGCGCGTGCAAGCCCATCGCGCGGCAGGCCCTTGCCCTCGGTGGTCAGGCGCCAGGCCCGGCTGGCCCAACTGTCTGCCGCCTTGCCCCCGCGCAGTGCCACCGGCAGGGCACCGGCCAGCGCCTCGCCGGGCGGGGCCTGATAGTAGGCGCTTACCCACTGCAACAGCTCCAGGCTGTCCGCCGGCAACAGCGGCGACTGGTCAATGACCTCACTGGCGGCCTTCAGCTGGTGCGCCGGGGTCTCGCTACTGTCGACCAGGTCCACCACCACCCCGATCACCTCGCGCCGCGCAAACGGCACCCGCACCCGCACGCCGGGCTGAACCGGGCCCGCATTCTCGGGCGGCAGGTAGTCGAACAGGCGCCGCAGGGGCACGGGAACCGCGACCCTGAGCAGGCGGTCACGGGTTGAAGCTACGTTCATTTAATACTGCTGGCTTGGGTGGATTTTGATTATTTCGAGTTCGCCCATGAGAAAGGCAGCGAACTAGCATAAACCGGACTTGATCGTGGAAGCTAATCTGGTAGTATGCGCCGACTTTTTACACAGCCCACAACCAATGACGTCTCCGTGCCCGGCGATTTAGCAGATCGGGTGGCGGTTTCGAAGCGAGGCCATTATGCGACCAGACATTCACCCGAATTACGCCGAAGTAACTGCTACCTGTTCCTGCGGCAACGTGTTCAAAACCCAGTCTACCCTGGGCAAAGACTTCCAGATCGATATCTGCTCCGCCTGCCACCCGTTCTACACCGGCAAGCAGAAGCAAGCGACCACTGGTGGCCGCGTCGACCGCTTCAAGAAGCGTTTCGGCAGCCGCATCAGCAAGTAAGCCGCACCGGTATTACTGTGAACCCGCAGCCCAAGTGGTGGCGGATTCTGCAAAAGGCACCCTGGGCCACCGCCCTCGGTGCCTTTTTGTTTGCCTGTCTGGGTGGCTGCAGCCCCCAGGCCGACGCGGACTGCGTGCTCGGCGGCCAATCCATCGAGGCGCAGGTGCGCCATGTCAGCGACGGCGATAGCCTGGTCCTGAGCGATGGCCGGCGCGTGCGCCTGATCGGCGTCAACACCCCGGAGCTGGCCCGCAGCGGTCGTCCCGCACAGCCCCTGGCGGAGGAAGCGCTGCGCTTTACCCGCCAGTTCCTCGGCGACGGCGAAATCGAGATGATCTACGACAAGGACCGCCGCGATCGCTACGGCCGAATCCTTGCTCACGTCTACAACCGTGACGGCGACAGCCTGGAGACGGCCCTGTTGAGTGCCGGCCTCGGCTTCCAGGTGGCGATCGCCCCCAACATTGCACTCGCGGAATGCCTGTCCAGCCGTGAAGAAGCCGCGCGCGCGGCAGGCCGCGGGGTATGGGACGAGAAGACCTGGCCGATTCTCAACGCCAGCGATATCCGCCCGGGGCAGGGCGGCTTCGTGCGCCTGCGCGGCACCGTCCGCAAAGTGGACCGCAACCGCTACCTGTGGCTGGAGCTGGACGGGCCCGTGGCCGTACGCCTGCCCCTCGACGGCGACTTTGGCCAGCTTTCCGGGGGGAACTGGCAAGACCGGCAAATCGAGGTGCGCGGCTGGCTAATCGACCGCGGACTGAAATATCTATCTCGATTTCCGCAAAATAAGCGTTGGCTCATTTCGGCAGATACCCAATATACCCTCGATATTAGTACAGCCAATTCCCGAAATTGATGCCGGACTATTGAGTACCCGCCCGCGCATCGGTTATCCTGCGCGCCGCACTCATACCAAGGTATGAATTGCACACTCCTTCCCAGCGCCGCCGGACCCGAACCCCGCGTTTACCCGGCCAGATGTTTTTGAGATAGCCATGACCGAGAAGTTTCGCCAGGCAGCACTCGACTACCACGAGCTGCCGACCCCAGGAAAATTGTCCATCGAGCTGAGCAAGCCCGCCGAGACCCAGGAACACCTGTCCCTCGCCTACAGCCCGGGCGTGGCCGAGCCGGTGCGCGAAATTGCACGCGATCCGGAAGCCGCCTACCGCTATACCGGCAAGGGCAACCTGGTGGCGGTGATCTCCAACGGCAGCGCCATTCTCGGCCTTGGCAACCTGGGGCCGCTGGCATCAAAACCGGTGATGGAAGGCAAGTCCCTGCTGTTCAAGCGCTTTGCCGGCATCGACTCCGTCGATGTCGAGGTCGATGTATGCAGCTCCGAGCGCTTTATCGAGACCGTCGCCGCCATCGCCAATACCTACGGCGGCATCAACCTCGAGGACATCAAGGCGCCCGAGTGCTTCCATATCGAGCAGGCACTGATCGAGCGCTGCAGCGTGCCGGTGTTCCATGACGACCAGCACGGCACTGCCATTGTCACCGTGGCGGCGATGCTCAACGCGCTGGAAATCCAGGGCAAGAAGATCGAGGACATCCGCATGGTGTGCCTGGGCGCCGGCGCTGCGGCGACCGCCTGCTGCCGGCTGATGCTGGCGGCCGGCGCGCAGAAGGAACACATCACCATGCTCGACAGCCGCGGCGTGATCCATTCGCACCGCAGCGACATTAACGTGTACAAGGGCGAGTGGGCGCGCGACACCGAAATGCGCACCCTGGACCAGGCCATCGAGGGCGCCGACGTGTTCCTCGGCGTATCCGGCCCCAACCTGCTGAGCGCCGAGCAGCTGGCCACCATGGCACCGAACCCGGTGGTGTTTGCCTGCTCCAACCCGGATCCGGAAATCGCGCCGGCACTGGCCCACGCCACCCGCGACGACCTGATCATGGCCACCGGGCGCTCCGACTTCCCCAACCAGGTCAACAACGTACTGTGCTTCCCGTTCATCTTCCGCGGTGCGCTGGACGTGCGCGCGGCCTGCATCAACGAGGAAATGAAGCTGGCGGCGGTAGAGGCCATCCGCGCCATCGCGCACCTGCCGGTGCCGGCAGAAGTGTGCGAAGCCTATGGCGCCAGCGAGCTGAAATTCGGGGCCGACTACATCCTGCCCAAACCCACAGACCCGCGCCTGCTCGGCACTGTTGCCGCGGCGGTGGCCAGGGCCGCAGTGGACAGCGGTGTCGCGCGTTTGCCCTATCCGTCGCATTATCCGCTCTGATTGCCCCGCGTGAACCCGGCCGCACCACGGCCGGGTTGGCCCTCCCGCGCCAGCGGGTTAAACTCGCAATCAAGTGAGTTGTATACCTGTCTAGCCATGCCCCACACCTACGTGTTGACCAACCAAAACAAGCTTTTCCTGAGCAAGCAGGACGAGTGGATCGACGGCTACGAGCGCGCCAAACTGTTCCGCACCGAGCACAAGGACATCGCCATCAACCAGATGTTCGAGGCCAACACCCGCGACGTGGACCAGCGCATCCAGCTGCTCCAGTGCGAGCTGGACCAGAAGGGCCTGCCACGCATCCCCGAGGATGCCCTGGGGCCTCGCCAGATAGCGGCAGAGGTAGCGGAGGAAGTAGCGGCAGCGGAAGAAGTAGCGGAACAAAAAGCCGCCGGGGAAGTGCCCGCCGCGGACCTGCTCGAAACCGTCGAGACAGTTGAGGCCGTCGAGACCGTACCGGCCATGGAAGCCGCTGCCCTGGCCACCGACCAGGCCTGACCAAACGCCGGCGGCCATGTCGCACAGCCCGCAGCCACGTCGCAGAGAAAGGAGACTTGCGTGACGCAACCCCGAGAAACCCTTGCCCGCCTGGCCGGCGACGGCAAGCTCGCATTGCTGCGCGATATTCGCCGCGGCCTCGAGAAAGAGAGCCTGCGCGTAAGCGAGGACGGCCAACTGTCCCTCGCGCCACACCCGCGTACGCTGGGGTCGGCCCTCACCCACGAACGCATCACCACGGATTTTTCCGAGGCCCTGCTGGAGTTCATCACTCCACCCATGGCGACCCCGGAAGAAGCGCTCAAGTCCCTCGATGAAGTGCACCGTTACACCTACGCCAACATCGATGGCGAGCAGCTGTGGGTCAACAGCATGCCCTGCGCGCTGGGCAATGATTCGGACATCCCGGTCGCCCGCTACGGCAGCTCCCACAGCGCCACCCTCAAGACTGTCTACCGGCTGGGGCTGAGCCTGCGTTACGGCCGCACCATGCAGACCATCGCCGGGCTGCACTACAACTTTTCCGTGCCGGACAGCCTGTGGCAGTGGCTGCTGGCGCAGGAAGGCAGCGAGGAAGACCTGCAGGCGTTCAAGACCCGTCGCTATTTCGACCTGATCCGCAACTTCCGCCGCAATTACTGGCTGCTGATCTTCCTGTTCGGGGCTGCGCCTGCGGTGTGCCGCAGCTTCGTCAAAGGCCGGGCCCACAAGCTGGAGCCGGTCGGGGAAGACCAGCACAGCCTGCACCTGCCGCATGCCACCTCCCTGCGCATGGGCGACCTGGGCTATTCCAGCAACGCACAGGAATCGCTGGTGGTGTGTTACAACGACCTGCCCAGCTACCTCTCTACCCTGTGCGCCGCCATCAGCCGGCCGTGGCCCGAGTACCACAAGCTCGGTACCCGCGATGCCGACGGCAACTACCAGCAGCTGTCCACCGGCCTGCTGCAGATCGAGAACGAGTTCTACTCCGCCATCCGCCCCAAGAACCCGGCCCGCAGCGGCGAGACCGCCCTGTCTGCGCTGGACAGCCGCGGGGTGGAATATATCGAAGTGCGCTGCCTCGACCTGGACCCGTTTGCGCCGCTCGGCATCGATGCCGTCACCATGCGCCTGGTGGATTGCTTCCTGCTGTACTGCCTGCTGTCGCCCAGCCCGCAGACCGACGAGGCGGACTTCCGCGAGGTGCAGGCCAACCAGCGCAAGGTGGTGGAACAGGGCCTGGATCCCGAGCTGGTGCTGAGTCATAACGGCAAGCCGGAAAAGCTGCGCGACTGGGGCGAGGCGCTGCTGGCCAAGCTGCTGCCGATTGCCGACATGCTCGACACCGCACACGACAGCGGCCTGCACCGGGAGGCGGTTTCACAGCAGCTGGCCAAGGTGCGCGGCGAAGTGCCGACACCGGCGGCGCGCATCCTGCAGGAACTCAGGCAGACCGGCACCACCTACTTCCAGTGGGCACTGTCCAAGGCCGGCGAACACCGTGATTACTTCCACGCGCGCCCGCTGGACGCGGCCCAGCAAGCCGAGTTCGAGCAGCTGGCAGAGGCGTCCCTGCAACAGCAGGCACGCATCGAGGCCGACGACCAGGGCAGCTTCGAGGATTTCCTCAGCCAGTACTACGCACAGTACATTTTCTGCCAGCGCTGACCCGGCGCCCCGCATGAACTACCTCGCCCACCTGCTGCTGTCCGGCCCCGAGCCGGCGCTGCGTGTGGGTGGCCTGCTGGGGGATTTCGTCAAGGGTCCGCTGCACGGCGAGCGGCCCGCCCGCATCGAAGCCGGCATCCAGCTACACCGCCACCTCGATGCCTTTACCGACCAGGACCCGGCCTACCTGCAGGCACGCAGCCTGGTGCGACCACCGTGGCGACGCTACGCGGGGATCCTGCTGGATATCTGGTTTGACCACCAGCTGAGCCGCAGCTGGGCGGACTGGAGTACACAACCGCTGCCGCAATTCAGCGAGGACTGTCTCCTGGTGCTGCGCGATCACTGGCAGTGGCTGCCGCCGCGCTGCCAGCTGTTCTGTGAACGGGCGGAGCAGATCGGCCTGCTGCACCGCTACGGCGAAGCGCAGATACTGGCGCAGACCCTGAACCGGGTCGGCCAGCGCCTCAGCCGCCCGGTGCCGCTGGATGAGGCGCTGCCGCAGCTCGAGCCGGTGCGCGCGGAACTTGAACGGCATTTCGAGGCTCTGATGCAACGGTTGCTGCAGGAGGCGGCGCAGCAGCAACTTATCCGGGGCCCAGCCCCCTATCCGCCACACGGCCCTTGAGCCCCCGCCCTAATTTGCCTAGGGTAGCGCCATCAACCAAGGAGTTTTCCCCATGTCCCTGCCCGGTCCGCGCGCCATCTTCGCGCTCCTGTTTGCCGGCTGTGCCTTTCTCATCAGCGCGGCCATGTACCTGGAATATGTCGAGGGCCTGGAGCCGTGTCCGCTGTGCCTGACACAGCGCATCATGGTGATCCTGGTGGGCGTGGTTGCACTGGTTGCCGCGCTGCACAATCCCGGCGCAAGTGGGCGCAGGGCGTACGGCCTGCTGGTGTCGCTGTTCGCCGCCGGCGGCCTGTATTTTGCCGGGCGCCAGCTGTGGCTGCAGAGCCTGCCCGCGGACCAGGTGCCCGCCTGCGGGCCGGGCGTGAGTTACATGTTCGAGGCGTTCCCGTTCCTCGATTTTCTCAAGGTGATCCTCACCGGCGACGGCAACTGCGCCGAGGTCAAGTGGACCTTCCTCGGCCTGAGCATCCCGGGTTGGGCTGCGGTCGGCTTTGTGGGCCTGTTTGCGCTGGGCCTGTGGCAAGCGTTCCGTAAAACCCGCTGACGCCAGCGACAAACACAACGTCCAAAGGGGACCAGCCAAACCGTGCAACGGATACTGCCGGGACTCGCGACCCTGATCGGCTGTTTGCTCGCCGGAGAGTGGCTCGCGGCGCGCATCGATATCGGCCTGCCCGGCTCGGTTATCGGCATGCTGCTCCTGCTGCTACTGCTTGGCGGGATGGCACTGGCCGGCCGTCCGGTGCCGGACAGCCTCAACCGCACCAGCGACGCCCTGCTCAGTGTACTCGCGCTGCTGTTCCTGCCCGCTGCGGCAGGGGTCTTTTTCCTGCCGGAAGAGATCGTGCGGCAGTGGTTGCCGATTGCCGCGGCGATGGTGTTCGGCACCCTTATCAGCCTGGTGATCTCCGCGGTTCTGCTGCATTGGATGCTGCGCCGGAGCGAGCGCGATGACTGACACCACTGCGCAACTGCTGGCTCTGTTTCTTAATCTCACCGCCTTCCTGGTTGCGCTGGCCATCTACCGGCGCCTGCCAACGCCACTGCTGCACCCGATCATCGTTTCCTGTGTGCTGGTTGCCGCAACCCTGTATGCGACCGGCACCGGTTACGATACTTACCGCAAACACAGCCAGCTGCTGTACCTGATGCTGGGCCCGGCAGTGGTGGCGCTGGCGGTACCACTCAAGCACCATTTCAAGCTGGTGCGCCGCGCCGCCGTGCCGCTGATGGTCACGCTGCTGGTGACCACCCTGCTGTCACCACTGATCGCCGTACTGATTGCACTCGCCCTAGGCGCCAATGAGCAGGCACTGCTGGCCCTGTCCGCCAAATCTGCCACCACGCCCATCGCGCTGGCGCTGGCGGACGAGATCGGCGCCCTGCAGAGCCTCACCGCAGGCATCGTGGTGTTTTCCGGCGTCATCGGCGCGGTGTTCGGGCCGCCGATCCTCACCCGCCTCGGTATCACGGACCCGCGGGTAGTGGGCTTCGCCCTCGGCCTTAATGCCCACGCCGCCGGTACCGCGCGCGCACTCGAGCTCAGCGCGCTGTGCGGTGCCTTTTCCGGTCTCGCCATGGGGCTGTGCGGCACCCTGACCGCATTGCTGCTGCCCTGGGCGCTGACCATGCTCAGTTAGGGAAAATTGCAAGCCACTTTTGGCGCGCCTTGCCCTTGGCATCAGCGCGGCAAGGGTTCAATCTCGACCTCGCAAACAAAAATGCGGGACGCAACGACACCGCAGTGACGAAATCGAATACAGGGGTCAGCAGATGTTGGAGAATTGCAAAACGGCAAAGGAGCGCTGGGGCGGCGTCAGCGCGATCATCGATCGCTGGCTGCAGGAGCGCCAGGACCTGCTGGTGCGTTTCTGTGACCTGTCGAGCAAGGACAACCAGGAACAGACGAGTTACGGCGACAGCCTGCGTACCTTCTGCCAGATCCTGGTGGATTATGTTTCCGCCGGGCACTTCGAGGTCTACGACCAGCTGATTCGGGAGGGCAAGGAGTTCAACGACAAGCCCGCACTGCGCACCGCACAGACCCTGTACAAGAAAATCGACCCCACCACCGATCTCGCCCTGGACTTCAACGACAAATACCTGGAAACCGATGACCTCGACGCGATCGGCCGCGACCTGTCACAGCTGGGCGAGGCACTGGAAACCCGCTTTGCGGCGGAAGACGAGATGATCTCGGTACTGCACACGGCGCACAAGAACCAGGTCGCCTGAAACATCACCTAAAACATCGCCTGAAATACCGGATCGCGGGCACAAAAAAGGGGCCAGCGGCCCCTTTTTCAATCCCGGGTGCAGACCACTCAGTGGTTGTGCCCCTCGTGGTTTTCCTGCGCACCCTGTTCTGCATCGCCCTCTTCGGCCTTCTGCTCAACATTGGACTTGTGCAGCTCGATTTCGAACTGCAGGGTTGCGTTCGGGCCGATCTGGCCGCCCGCGCCGCCCGGGCCGTAGGCATGCTCTGACGGGATAAAGACTTCCCACTTGGAACCTTCCGGCATCAGCTGCAGGATCTCGGTCCAGCCGGGAATCACGCTGCCAACCGGGAATTGGGCGCGCTGGCCGCGGCTGTAGGAACTGTCGAACTCGGTACCGTCAATCAGGGTGCCGCGGTAATCGACTTCCACAACGCTCTCGGCAGTCGGCTTGGGGCCTTCACCTTCGCGTACCACCTTGTACTGCACGCCGGAATCCAGCGAAACCACGCCTTCCTTCTTGGCATTTTCCTCGAGGAACGCCTTGCCCTCGGCCAGGTTCTTCTCGCCGGATGCCTTGAACTCGGCCTCGCGCTCTGCCATCAGCTCCTGTTGCTTGGCCTGCATGTCCTTCTGGAAGGACATCAGGGTTTCCTGCTTTTCCTCGTCACTCAGGCGTGAGTCGCGGTCAGCGGCAACATCCTCAAGTGCCAGCAGGGCGATCTTCGGGTCCAGGGTGATGTCCTGCATCTTCAGGCGACGCGCCATATCTTCCGCGATGATATAGCTGACCTTCTGCTCCTGGGTCTCGAGTTTTACTTCTGCCGCTTCCGGTGCTGCCTGCTCTTTCTTGACGCATCCTGTGATCACAATACCCATTGCAACGGCGAGGGCCAGTGGTGCTTTCTTCATCGTGAATACTCTGCCTTAGTATTTTTGTCCGGATTCCGGAGTTTTCTTTCGGGCCAGGTGCTTGCGCAATATGCCGTGTAGCGCCTGTCTCAAGCCAGCACTTTTATCGCTGGAATGGCTGCAAGTCTACCCCATGGTTGCTACTCTGGCGACTTGGGCATCCCAAACGATACCGTACCGGCAAGGCTGGACAAAAAGTGTGACATCCGGCGCTTGGCAAAAATTATTTTTATTGCCACTATTTGCTGCCCTTTGACATATTTTTTTGGGATGACAGACGCTATTATCAGCGCTGGATTTCAAACGCCAACCAGACTTACCCGCAGGAAAAATTCATGGCCGCCAGAAAAAAAGTTGCCAACCCGGTCGCAGAACTGGAAGCACAAATCAAGAAGCTGCAGAGCCAGCTCGATAAAGCCCGTACCAAAAAACTCGGTGATGCTGAAAAGGCCGCTGCCAAGGCCACCAAGGCCGCAGAGTCCGCATCTAAAAAGCTGGCCGCCGCCTCAGCCAAACTGGCCGCAGCTCGCACTGCCGCGAAAGCAAAGAAAACTGCAGCTACCACCAAGCGCGTCGATGCCGCCAAGGCTGCAGTGGCAACCCAGACCAAACTGGTAAAAGAGGCAAAAGAGGAAGCGGCTCGCTGTAAGGAAGCCCTCGCATCTGCCAGGGCTGCGGCCAGGCTCGCCACCGATATCGCCAAGGCATCTGCAAAAGCGGAAGCCGAAGCGCTGAAGCCGAAGAAGAAAAAAGCCGCCAAGAAGCCTGCGGGCAAGAAAGTAGCTGCAGCCAAGCCAGCTGAAAAGAAAGCTGCGGCCAAAAAACCCACTACCAAAAAACCGGCCGCCAAAACCGTGAAAAAAGCGGCTGCCAAGGCGGCACCCAAAAAAGCCGCGGCGGCAAAGCCGGCATCCAAGCCAGGCGTGAAGAAGGCAGAGAAAAAGCCGGCAGAAAAGAAACCAGAAGCAGCCGCCAAACCGGCAGAGCAGAAGCCAGTTGAGAAAAAGCCGGTGCAGAGCCCGGCCGTAGAGGCCAAACCTGCAGCCAAAGAGTCAGTGGAAAAAGCGCCAGTGGACAAAGCCCCAGTGGAGAAGGCGCCGGAGCCGGTGAAGACCGAGGCACCGGTTGCTGCGCCAGCACCGAGCGAAGCGCCCAAGCCGGCAGCACCGGCCATCACGCCGGCGGCCGGCAGCGGCAGCCTGTTCGGCTCCGACGACTAGGTCAGCCGGCGCCAGAAACGCATTTAGCGGCCGATCACCCGGTCGACGTTGAAGTGCTCGAGAAGGCCCGCCCAGCGGGCCTTTTCTTTTGCCGGCAGGTTACTGGCCCGGGCAGCCACCTCCAGCGCCGCGCCGTCACTCGGCCAGCGGTCATCGGCCCTGAGGCCCCACAGCGCCTGCAGCTGGCGCTGCTCCATACGGATTTCCATGGCCTTGAGCCTTTCATACAGGCGCTGCGCCCGGGGCCAGCCCTTCAGCCGACGGCGCAACCGGCGGACGCTTTTCAGCATACGCCGCCGCGGTGCCAGGCGCCGGTCCGCCACTTCCCAGAGCTCCTGCCCCAGCGGCACTCCCTCACACTGCAGGTAGCTGGCCCACAACAACAGGCACACGTCCGCCCCGAATTCGTCCTGGCTGCGCAGCATCCATTCCTGCACCCCCGGGTAGCCGTAGAACTCCAGCGCAAATCGCCACAACGGGTTGTGAAGATGGTCCTCGGTTTGTGTCAAAGCGGGCTCCAGCACGATAAAATCCGCCCGATTCGCGGGAGCGCCCGCAGACCCGACAGAGGTATGCCCTTGATTGTAATCCAGAACCTGTCCCTGCTACGCGGTGGCCGCCAGTTACTCAGTAGTGCGGACCTGCGCATCAACCCCGGCGACAAGATCGGGCTGATCGGCGCCAACGGCGCCGGCAAGTCCAGCCTGTTCAAACTGCTGTTGGGTGAACTGGAGCAGGACGGCGGCGAACTGCAGGTACCGGCCGGCTGGCGCCTGGCACACATGGCCCAGGAGGTTGAGGCGAGCAACCGCAGTGCGCTGGACTATGTCATCGATGGTGACACGGAACTGCGGCGCGTGCAGGCAGCGCTGGAGAAAGACGCTCTCGATGGCAGCGAAGAAGCGCTGCTGCACGAGCGCATGGCACAGATCGACGGCTACAGCGCAGAGGCCCGGGCCGCACAGCTGCTGGACGGGCTCGGCTTTGCCCCGGCCGACCAGTCGCGGCCGGTGTCGGGCTTTTCCGGTGGCTGGCGTATCCGCCTCAATCTGGCGCGCGCGCTAATGTGCCCCTCGGACCTGTTGCTGCTGGACGAACCCACCAACCACCTGGACCTGGATGCCACCCTGTGGCTGGAAAGCTGGCTGCAGCGCTATCCGGGTACGCTGCTGATCATCTCCCACGACCGCGATTTCCTCGATGCGGTAGTAGGGCGCATCGTCAGTTTCGACAACCGCACCCTGGTGGCCTATGCGGGCAATTACAGCAGCTATGAGCGCCAGCGGGCCGAGCGCCTCGCGCAGCAGCAGGCGCAGTACGAGAAGCAGCAGGCTCAGCGCGCACATATGGAGGACTTCGTGCGCCGTTTCCGCGCCAAGGCCACCAAGGCGAAGCAGGCCCAGAGCCGCCTCAAGGCACTGGACAGGATGGCAGACATTGCCCCTGCACATGTGGATTCGCCGTTTCACTTCACCCTGCCGACGAGCGACAAGACTTCCAACCCCCTGCTCGACCTGCGCGAGGCCGACCTCGGCTATGCGGACAATGTCGTGCTCGGCAATATTTCCCTGGCGTTGCGGCCCGGCCAGCGTATCGGCCTGCTCGGCCCCAACGGCGCCGGCAAGTCGACCCTGATCAAGACCCTGGCCAGTGAACAGTCACCGCTGCGCGGCAGCCTGCAGGGCGGCGAGCACCTGCGTATCGGCTATTTTGCCCAGCACCAGCTCGAGGCCCTCGATAGCAGTGCCGATTGCGTATTACATGTGCAGCGCCTGTCCCCCGATGCCAGCGAGCAGCAGGTGCGGGATTTTCTCGGCAGCTTCGGCTTTATCGGCGATCGTGTGTTCGAGGCCGTGGGCAGTTTTTCCGGCGGCGAGAAAGCCAGGCTGGCACTGGCGCTGATTGCCTGGCAGAAACCCAACCTGTTACTGCTGGACGAACCCACCAACCACCTCGACCTGGAGGTGCGCCACGCACTCACCGTGGCGCTGGCGGAATTCGAAGGCGCGGTGGTGCTGGTCTCCCACGATCGCCACCTGCTGCGCAACACCGTGGACGAATTCCTGCTGGTGGCTGAGGGCCGGGTCGCCCCTTTCAGTGGTGACCTCGATGACTATCGCGACTGGCTGATCGATCACCGGCGCCGCAGCCGCGCCCAGGAAAGCACCCTTGAGGCCACTGGTGACACAGAGGCGCCCCGCATCGACCGCCGCGCACAGCGGCAGCAGGCAGCGGCACAACGGGAGAAGCTCAAGCCGCTGACCAACCGCCTGAAAAAACTGGAAGCGGAGATGGCCACAGCAGAAAAGGAACTGGCCCGGGTCGAGACGGCACTGGCGGACGAGGCGCTTTACAGTGGTAGTCAGCGGGAAAAGCTGGTGACCCTGACGCGGGAACAGGACACCTGGCGCGAGCGACTGGAAACTGCAGAGATGGAGTGGCTGGAGGTTTCCGAGCAGGTCGAGTCGCTGCGCGCTGGCTAGCGCCGCCCCATTTCGCATAACTGTCGGGGGGTTCACTTGCTGTGCGGGGGGCATCGGTTATGCTGTGGCAAAAACATGATCGGAGAGTCATTTATGTTACGCCCCCTGCTGATCACCGCGGCCCTGTTGGTCGCTGGATGCTCCCAGCCAGAAGATCCGCAAACCGGCAAAACCGCCCCGCAAGCGACGCCCGCCCAAAAGGTTGAGAGCCCGAAAGCCTCCGGAGACCTGCCCGAGTCCGGTGTCGACTACCATTCCTTTGCCAATCCGGACCAGTTCCGGGTCCAGCACCTGGCGCTGGACCTGGCGGTCGACTTTGCGCAAAAAGAATTATCCGGTACCGCCACACTCGAGCTGGAGAAAAAGGCTGCCGGTGCGACGGAACTGCGCCTGGATACGCGCGACCTGGATATCCGTTTGGCACAGGCACTGCAGGGCGACAACTGGCAGGACACCAGCTTTGAACTGAAAACCGCCGACCCGCACCTGGGCGCCGCTCTCGTGGTACAAGTCCCGGACGGCGCGCGCAGCGTGCGTATCGAATACGCCACCGCACCGGGCGCCTCCGGCGTACAGTGGCTGACGCCGGCGCAGACTGCGGGCAGGCAGCACCCCTTCCTGTTCACTCAGGCCCAGGCGATCCACGCACGCAGCTTCGTTCCCATCCAGGACACCCCGCAGGTACGCTTCAGCTATGAGGCGGTAATCCGCACACCGGAGCCACTGCGCGCCGTCATGAGTGCGGAGCTGAACGAAGAGAAGAGCAGTGCGGGCGAATACCACTTCGCCATGCCACAGGCAATCCCCTCCTACCTGCTGGCACTGGCGGTTGGCGACCTCGAATTCAAACCCATGGGCGCACGGACCGGCGTCTGGGCCGAGCCCTCCATGCTGGAAGCCGCAGTCAGGGAATTCGAGGATACCGAGGACATGCTGGAAGCCACAGAGAAGGTTTACGGCAAATACCGCTGGGATCGTTACGACCTGCTGATCCTGCCACCGAGCTTCCCGTTTGGCGGCATGGAAAACCCGCGCCTGAGCTTTATTACCCCCACTGTCATCGCCGGTGACAAAAGCCTGGTGGCACTCATCGCCCACGAGCTGGCCCACTCCTGGTCCGGCAACCTGGTCACCAATGCCAGCTGGCGCGATCTGTGGCTGAACGAGGGCTTCACTACCTACCTGACCAACCGGATTATGGAATTCGTCTTTGGTAACGATCGCTACCGCATGGAAATGGCCATGGGGTACGACGACCTGCTGGCAGACATCAAGGACAGGGAAGACCGCGATGAAATCATGGCGATTGACCTGCGCGGCCGCGACCCCGACGAAGTGTTCTCCAACATCCCTTACGAGAAAGGCTCACTGTTCCTGTACGAGATCGAAAACAAAATTGGTCGCGAGGCATTTGACCAGTTCCTGCTCGGTTACTTCGATCACTTTGCCTTCAAGAGCATTACCACCGAGGACTTTCTCGAATACCTCGACAAGACCCTGCTCGCCGACCACGCCGACAAGCTGGACCGCGCACGTATCGAGGAGTGGATTTTCAAACCGGGCCTGCCCGCCGGTGCACCGGAGCCACGCTCGGATGCCTTCGTACCGGTGGAGGAGCAGCGCGCGCAATGGCTCGATGGAAAACTGGCGGCCGATGCGATCGACACCAGTGGATGGACCTTCCACCACTGGAAAGTTTTCCTGGACGGCATGCCGGAGAAACTCAGCAGCGAGCAGCTCGCCGCCCTGGACAAGGCGCTCGACCTGACCGCAGTGAAAAATAATGAGGTGGCAGCCAGTTGGCTGAAGATTGCCGTGCGCAACCAGTATCAGCCCGCCTACCAGCGCCTCGAGGACTTCCTCACCAGTATCGGCCGCAATAAATTCCTGCGGCCGCTGTACCGCGCCCTGGTTGAGAGTGGCCAGCAACAGCTCGCACAGGAGATCTTCGAAAAAGCCAAGGGCGGCTACCACCCGTTGTCGGTCAAGGTGAACAGCCAGATCGTGTACGACCAATAACCCGCAGGCTTTCCTGCAGGCATAAAAAAACCGCGGCCGGATTTCCCGCCGCGGTTTTTTATTGCACCCGTTTTATTCGGTGACCGGCTCCTCGACCGTCACAGCAACCTTACCCACAACGCGGCGGTTGGCAGCACGGCCCTGTTCGGTACTATTGTCCGCAATGGGGCGCTCTTCCCCATAGCCGACCGATGACAGGCGCGCCGGGTCGATACCATACTGGCCGGTGAGGAGGCGTACCATTGCCGCCGCGCGGCGCTCGGACAGGCGTTTATTGTAGGCGGCCGAGCCCGAGCTGTCGGTGTGCCCCTCCACCACAATGCGGGCTTCCCCATAGCGCTCCATATACTCGACCAGCTGCTGCACATCTGCCGGGTCGTGGGATTCGATCACATCACTGTCGTGGGCAAAGCGCAGTGACAGGTCGAAACGGATGTCCCGCGCCCGCACCAGCACACAACCCTCGGCATTCACCTTCGATCCATAAGGGGTATTCAGGCACTTGTCGTCCCGGTCGGGCACGCCATCTCCGTCAGAATCCTGCTCCACCACCGGTTCGGGTGCTGGTGCCGGCACAGGTGCAGGCATGACAGGAACCGGGGCCGGTGCACGCGCGCCAAGGAGATAACTGATACCGAAGTTGAGGCCAAAATCCATATCCTCTTCGTCGAGGCTGTACAGGGTGCGGGCATCAGCGCGCAGCTGCCAGCAGCTGGACAGGCGATACTTGAAGCCGAGGCCGACATTGGCAAACGTCTCATCGTGGTCACGGCTTGCCGAGCCGAATTCAAACTTCTGGTCGCCGGCGCCGAACAACACGAACGTGCGCCACTGGCCCTGGTCGCCGCTCGGGGCGAAGTGATAAAGCGCATCGAGACGGTACTGGCGTCCGTCCACATCGAAGCCGGTGTCATCGTGCTCGGAATCGAGCCACTGCGCAAAGGCTTCCACCGTCCAGTCTTCGTTCAGGACATAACCAAATCCCAGGCTGGCGGTTTCACCGTTTTCCAGATCCCGATCACTGTCGATAAAGTCCCATCCAACCATGCCGGTAATTTCTGCCTGGTGGGTTTCCTGGGCCTGTACCGCGACTGCAACCGAAGCAGACAGCAGCAGGGCGCTAAATCCTTTTAGCTTTCTCATCTTGTTCCATTTCCTTGTGGACTGTGGAGAATTGTTTTTTATTTTATGCGGACAATAAGGAAAAGACTATCAGTCCGGCTCGATCTGCACGTACGTCGAAAACCCTGCGGTTCGTAACTGGCATTGCCGTCCTGCACAAAGCATCGTATCGTTGGATGAGCGAAGCAAAGTGTCCGGTCCGCAACCTGCTTGCGGCCCCAATAATTCCAATAACAGGAGTCGCTCTGTGAAAACTGCTACATCCGTACGTGCTCTGCTGGCTGCATTCGTGCTGGTCGCCCTGGCCTATAACACTGTCCGCGCTGACACCCCCAAAACCGACATGGAAAAAAACGTCGATGTCCGGGTGGAGAAACAATCCGATCAGGCAACCAAAGTTACTGTCAATGTAGACGGCAGCCAGAAAATTTTTGAGCTGCCAGAACTTGCCGAAGGGGAAAGCAAGACCCTTGATGTTGATGGCGATCCGGTAGAGATCAGCAAGTCGGGCGGCGTAACCGCAATTGTCGTTGCGGGCGAGACTATCCGCATTCCCGATCGCCATGCCATGCATAAGAAGCAGAGCAAAAAGCGCAAAATCATTTTGAAACAGCGCGGCGAGGCTGATGACATCCTGGTGATAGCCCGCGGCCTCAACGAGGGCCAGCAGCGTGCAATTCAGGAGGCGTTGTCCGATATCGATCTCGATGGCCGCAAGGTGCGGATACTCGGAGGCCTATCCGGGAAAGGCATGAGGGATGTCGAAATTGAGCAGGAAATCGAGGAGGAAATCGAACTGGAAGTAGAAAACAGTCAATAGCCGAACAGTATCAGGGCGCTGCAGTGCAGCGCCGCTTCCCGGTATTAATCTGCAGAATTCATTTCCACCCAGTTCTGGTCGGCCTCCTCGATATTGCCCACCATATCTCTCTCCCAGATCTCAAGCGACTTGTCATTGTTGTTCAGGTAAAGGCGGTCATCGACAATTTTCCAGCTATCCGGGCGCGGGGGCGCTTCGAAGCCCCGCGACATGGCGTAGGCGCAGTGACCGCCATAAGCCGGCACAAATTTTTCAGGGTCGGCTGCGAACAGGTCCCGGTTTTCTTCAGATGCAAATCGCCAGGTGACATCGGCCCAGTCGTAAGTAATTTTCGATGAACCTTTCACGGATTTCTCACCAGGCTTGAGACTGTAATAGGCGACTACATCGGCACCCTTGAGGGCATCGCGGAACAGATGGGAATAGACATTGGCATCGGCAGGGATGGCCACAGTCTCGCCGGAATCTGTTACCGCGTTGGCGTCATTCGCCAGGGTCGACTGGCAAGCGATGAGCAGGAGTACAGCAATAGCAGTCCGTTGAAACATAGAGCACCCTCGAGATTCAGTTCAGATTGTTTTTGTAAGACTATTGTTTTAAGACTGTCGTTATGAAACTGATGCTTTGAGTAGAGGGTATTGAATTAGTTCAGCCGCTGGCAAGCAGATGAGACAGGAGGAGGCGATCCGGCGAAGAAACTGCCCGCAACTGGCACTTGCGCACCAGATGGTGCGCACCAATGAAGCCATGCCCTAGTTGTGGTAACGCCAGTCGTCGCCGCCAAACAGGTAGCCGATGCCAAACGTGACCCTGGCATCGGTAAAATCGTCATCGCGATAACCGCGCACTTCGAAACGATACTGGATCCGGTTGCCGCTGTGGAATTTGAGCCCCATACCCAGATTGCCCTGCAGCGAGCGATCCTCTTCATTCAACTCGCCATCGAGCCAGGTTTCACCGAGGCCGAATGCCACATAGGGTGTCCAGCAATCGAGCCATCGATGGAAGTTGTACATGAAATCCAGGTGGTAGACATCGACACGCACATCGATACCGGAATCCTTCAGGTCGGTATCGAAGCGGCTGTAATATCCCTCGAAGCTCCAGTGCTCCGTGATGTTGTAACCGATACCGATGCCGATCCCGGTCGAGTCTGCGTAGCTGTCGTTGGGGAAGTCATCGCCGACAAATTCTTCGGGGCGTGAAGAGTCAAAGAAATAAGTGCCGGTGTTCAAATAGAGGCTGACGGTATCCTTGTCTTCCGACAATGCCGGCGTGGCGAGTAAATACAGCGCCAGCGCGGCAACCATGCGTTTCATACTGCCCGGCTCCCTGCGTTATGCATCCGGTTATTTTCTGGGGCATTTAAGTCTAGCAGCTGTGTTTGGCACCGGGGTCCGGCATCCATGGTTACCCTGGATGTGACGCTAGATTTTTTTTATACAGCAGGTCCCAGACACCATGGCCGAGGCGCGCACCGCGGCGCTCGAACTTGGTTTCCGGCCGGAAGTCAGGGCGCTCGGCAAAATTGCCTGTACCCTGCGTGTTTTCCAGTTCCGCTATGGGCTCCAGTACTTCCTGCATATGCTCGGCGTAATTTTCCCAGTCTGTGGCCATATGCACCATGCCGCCCGGCTTGAGCTTGGCGATGATGCGCTGCATAAACGGCGGCTGCACAATGCGGCGCTTGTGGTGCTTTTTCTTGTGCCACGGATCCGGGAAGTACAGCTGGAAGCGATCGAGAGACGCATCGGCAATGCAGTCCTCCAGCACATCGGTGGCGTCCGCCATATAGATGCGCAGGTTTTTGATGCCTTCCTTGCCGGCACTGTTGAGCAGCCGGCCGACACCCGGTGGGTGCACCTCGATACCGATAAAATCCTTGTCCGGCTCATTCTGCGCCATCTGCAGCAGCGAGTCGCCCATGCCAAAACCGATCTCCAGCACCAGCGGCGCCTTGCGCCCGAATGTGGCCTCAATGTCGAGCGGGCCGTCAAACAGGGACAGACCGTATTCGGCCCAGTAACGATCGAACGCATTTCGCTGCGCGCCAGTGATGCGACCGCCGCGGATCACAAAACTGCGGATATCCTTGCGCTTGTATTCGATTTTATAGGGACTCTCGTCCTGGTCGTCTGTTTGGGGCTGTTTCGGATTTTCGTTCATGGTACTTCAGAATTTTTCTTAAGAGCTGATGCGGCGTGGCGGAAGCTCACTTGCGAGACCTTCGGCCGCATGGACTGATGCGGCACCCCGACTGACGAAGAGCCTACAGGGATGTATTCACGGCGTGTCTCGCAAGGGAATACCGCCGGCGCCGCCTCGTAGTTTAGGGAATTTTCAGCACGGCAACCGCCAGCGCAATCCATGCACCGATCAGCAGGGTGCCGCCCAGTGGCGTTACCGGCCCCAGCCACCGCGGCCCGCCCAGCGCCAGCCAATAAAGGCTGCCGCTGAAAAAGACAATGCCAACCACCATCATGCTGGCTGATACCGACAATGCACGGCTCTGGCCGACATGGAGCGCCAGCAGGCCTATGCCCAGCAGCGCCAGCGCGTGCACCTGTTGGTAGTGTACGCCGGTCTTGAACGCCTCCAGCAGGTTTTGCGCCAGCTTTGCCTTGAGGCCATGGGCGGCTAAGGCGCCGAGTGCGACGCCGGTGGCGCCGAACAGTGCTGCGAGTAAAAGGGTGAGTTTTGCCACTGGAGGCTCCATCTGGTCCATCAGCACCGCGCGCAGGTTTCCGTTTTCAAAAACGCATGAATACGTCCGTGTAGCTCCGATCGCGACATCCCTGTCGCGACGGTTTTGAAAACGAAAGCCTGCCCCCGGCTCGTACGCTGTCCATTTCACAAAAACAAAAAAGCCGTGTCGAAACACGGCTTTTCAGAACGGGCGGGGCGGCTATCAGGCCTCCATCGCCACCCGGACTTTCTTCATGGCGTTCTTTTCCAGCTGGCGGATACGCTCCGCGGAAACGCCGTACTTGCCGGCGAGCTCGTGCAGCGTGGCCTTGTCTTCGGTCAGCCAGCGGGACTGAATGATGTCGCGACTGCGATCGTCCAACTGCTCCATGGCCTCAGCGAGGCTGGCGAGACTGGTTTCCTGCCAGTTGTCCTGCTCCAGCTGGGCGGCCGGATCATAACGGCGGTCTTCCAGGTAGTGGGCTGGCGCCTGGTAGGCGGTGTCGTCATCGTCATCCGCACCGGCATCGAAAGATGCATCGTAAGCCGACAGACGACCTTCCATCTCCTGCACATGCTTGAGGTCGACGTTCAGGTCCTCGGCAACCGCCTTGGCCTCGTCGTGGGTCAGCCATGCCAGTTTCTTCTTCTGGCCGCGCAGGTTGAAGAACAGCTTGCGCTGCGCCTTGGTGGTAGCCACCTTGACGATGCGCCAGTTGCGCAGGATGAATTCATGAATTTCAGCCTTGATCCAGTGCACGGCAAAGGACACCAGGCGCACACCCTTCTCCGGGTTGAAGCGCTTGACCGCCTTCATCAGGCCGACGTTGCCTTCCTGGATCAGGTCGCCCTGATTGAGGCCGTAACCGGAGTAGGACTTGGCGATATGCACCACAAAGCGCAGGTGTGACATCACCAGCTGGCGTGCCGCATCCAGGTCTTCGCGATAATACAGATCTTCTGCCAGCTGCTTTTCCTGCTCTGCGGAAAGCACATGGAAGCTGCTCACCGTCTGGATGTACGCCCCGAGGTTTGCACCCGGTGAAAGCACATCAACTGGCTGTAAGCTGGTTCCCATAAAGGCATTACTCCTATTCAAACTGGGCTCTAGTCTAGCAGTGCCACCCGGCGCGGCCAAGACCCGATTCTGGCGCACAAGTCCCGCCATCACAGGGTTTGACCCTGTGGCGCAGGAAGGGTTCCCTGCGGGATTGACCGCCTGTTCATGCGCATTTAGCGCGGCTCTATGCCGGAAATATGCCGCATGACCGCAACCCAGGCCCCGAGCAGGCCGAGGATGGCGGCGCCGCCCACCAGCAGCAACATGGTGGTGACTCCCATACCGCGCAATTCGAAGCTGCTCTGGTAGCTCTGTGCCAGGTCCTGCGCGGGGCCGGACAGCAGCGCCAGCCCCAGCATCACCAGACCCCAGGCCACCAGGCCGCCAGTCAGGCCGTACCAGAAACCGGAATAAAGGAACGGCCGGCGTACGAACGCATTGGTGGCGCCGACCAGCTTGACCACCAGTATCTCGTCGCGCCGGCTCTCGATGTGCAGGCGAATGGTGTTGACCACCACCAGCACCACACCCACGGCCAGCAGGGCGGCAAACCCCAGCAGTAACCGCTGCGCCAGGGCTGTCAGCTGCGCGAGGCGCTGAACCCAGGCCACGTCCAGAACCACTGAGTCAGTCAACGCGCTGTCGCGCAGGCGTTGGGCCAGCGTTTCCAGCTCTGCCTGGTTGGCGCTGGCCGGGCGCAACAGGAACACAGTGGGAAGCGGGTTTTCCTGCAGGCCGTCGAGTACGTCGCCGAAGCCGGACTGGGCCTCAAACTCGGCCAGCGCCTGCTCCGGGGTAACTTCCTGCACTTCTGCTACCAGAGGGTCTGCCTCCAGTTTCCCGGCAAACTGCTGCAAGGCCTGCGGCCGTGCGCGCTTGTCCATAAAAACGGAGATTTGCGGCTGGCCGTCCCAACCGGCCACCGCCTGCTGGAAGTTGGCAAGGCCCACGTAGAGCGCGGCGGGCAGTGCAAGTGCAATGGCAATCACGAGTGAGGTCATGGCACTGGACAGCGGCGCGGCCATAAACCGGCGCCAGGCTTCCGCTGCCATCTCACGGTGATGCAGCAACCAGCCACGCAGACGGTCATTCGCCGTGATCCCGGCGGTAGAAGCGCCGCTGCGCAGCTTTGGCTCCGCCGTCTCGCGGCGGCTGGTTTCAGGCCGGTTGTGGTTCATGCGCTGGCACCCCGTCGTAAATCAGCTGGCCGGCCTGCAGCGCCAGTACGCGCTGCTGCATGCGCCGGATCAATTCCAGGTCGTGGCTCGCCACCAGCACCGTCACGCCCACGGCATTGAACTGGCGGAACAGGCCCATCACCTCGGCGGAGAGTTCCGGATCCAGGTTACCGGTTGGCTCGTCGGCCACCAGCAGGCTGGGCTTGTTCACCACGGCACGCGCGATACCGACACGCTGTTGCTCACCACCGGACAGCGCAATCGGGTTCTGGCGCTCTTTGCTGAGCAGGCCCACCTTGTCCAGCGCTGCGCGTACGCGGCGCGCCACATCGCGCGGGGCATAGCCGGCAACCTGCAGGGGCAGGGCGACATTGTCGAATACGCTGCGATCGAACAGTAACTGGTGGTTCTGGAACACAATGCCGATATTGCGGCGGAAGTAGGGCACCTGGCCCCGTGACAGGCGACCCAGGTTCTGGCCGCCGACGATGATCTGGCCGCGGGTGGGCTTTTCTATGGCGGTCAGCAGCTTGAGCAGGGTGCTCTTGCCGGCGCCGGAGTGGCCGGTCAGGAATACCAGCTCGCCGCGGCCGATCTCCAGGCTGACGCGCGCAAGGGCGTCCTGGCCGGTCTCATAGCGTTTGGTGACGTTGTCGAATTTGATCATTGTTCTTTTTATGTTCCCCCGAGACCCCTTTCGGCGCCTGCGGTAAATAGTTTCAAAACTGCCTGACGGCTTCTCTCCATGTCAAACAAAAGAAGCCTTTCGGCAAATGTTTTGAAACTATTTCCCCCAGTCCCCTTGATCGCTACGCGAAGCTAATTCGACTGGCTGCCACGCACAATTGCCAAGCGGCGAGCGAGGATAATTTTCAAAACATTTGCCGAAAGGCTTCATATGCCGGGCCTAGAAGGAAGCCGTCAGGCAGTTTTGAAAATTATCATCGGGCGGCGCGGGCCTGCACTTAGTTCCGCTGAAACAGTGCCTTGACGAAAGCATCGGCCTCGAACGGCTGCAGGTCTTCCGCCTGCTCGCCCACACCGATAAAGCGCACCGGTATGCCGAATTTCTGTGCCAGTGCAAAGACCACCCCGCCCTTGGCGGTGCCGTCCAGCTTGGTCAGCGCAATGCCGGTCACGCCGGCGGAATCACGGAACTGGCTGGCCTGGCTCAGAGCATTCTGGCCGGTGCCGGCATCCAGCACCAGCAGCACTTCGTGCGGCGCGGTATTGTCGAGCTTGCCCATCACCCGGCGAACCTTGGCCAGCTCCTCCATCAGGTGCGCCTTGTTGTGCAGGCGCCCCGCGGTGTCCGCAATCACCACATCGATATTACGAGCCTGTGCAGATTGCACCGCGTCGTAGATCACGGAAGCGCTGTCTGCACCGGTGTGCTGCGCCACCACCGGTACCTGGTTGCGCTCACCCCACACCTGCAGCTGCTCGACCGCCGCCGCACGGAAGGTATCCCCCGCCGCCAGCATCACGGACTTGCCTTCGCCCATCAGGCGGCGGGCCAGCTTGCCGATGGTGGTGGTCTTGCCCACACCGTTGACGCCCACCACCAGGATCACGAACGGCTGCCTGCTGCGGTCGATCTCAAGCGGCGCTTCCACATCCACCAGCAGGTCACGCAGCTCCTGTTGCAGCGCGGCGTAGAGCGCATCGCTGTCGGCCAGCTCGCGGCGGGAAACCCGGTCGGTGAGGTTGTCGATGATCTCGGAGGTTGCCTCGATACCCACGTCGGCGAGGATCAGCTGGGTTTCAAGCTCTTCCAGCAGGTCCTCATCGATCTCCTTGGCACCAAGGAAGAGGTTGCCGAGACCCTCGGCAAACTGGTTGCTCGAGCGTGCCAGGCCACGCTTGATACGCGCAAAGAAGCCACCCCCCTGTTCCGGGGCCTTGCCGGCAGCTTGCTCCGGTTCTTGTTCCGGCCCCCCGGCAGACGCAGCGGCCGCTTCTGGCTGGGGTGCTGGCTCTGCTGGCTGGGGAGCAGCCCCTGATTCGGCGGATTCGGGCTCCGGGGTGTCGGCTGGCGGCTCATCCGGGCGCTCGTCACTTGCCTTGCCGGGCGCACCTGCCGTCCCGGCATGCTGCTCCTGTTCCGGTTTCTGTTCCGGCGTCGTGACCTGCTGCTCGTCTTCAGTTGCGTCGGCGGGCTTGGGCTCGTCGCTTTTCTTGCGAAAGAAATTAAAAATCATACGGCGTTCAACGATAATGGGCGGGGCCGGCTGCCAGGGCGCCGGTCATCAGGCCGCCAGTTTACCACCGGGCGACCGGTCGATTCACTACCAGGATTGAGTACCTTGCCGCGTAAAACCCGCCAGTCCCCCAAAGTGCCGCCCGGCAAAGCCGCCGGCAGCCAGGTCCTGCGTATCATTGGCGGGGAATGGCGCGGCCGCAAACTGACTTTCCCCGCCATCGACGGATTGCGACCCACCGGCGATCGCCTGCGTGAAACCCTGTTCAACTGGCTGCAGTGGCAGCTGCCACGCGCGCGCTGCCTGGATCTGTTTGCCGGATCCGGTGCGCTGGGCCTCGAGGCGCTGTCCCGTGGTGCCGCACAGGTGCAATTCGTGGAACTCGACCGCGCAGCGGCGCGGGCCATCAACGGCCACCTTGAACTGCTCGGCAGCAAGGACGGCAAGGTATTCAACGGCAGTGCCGGCGCCTTCCTGCAGCAGCCGCCCGAGCCCTTCGATATCGTTTTCGTGGACCCGCCGTTTGCCGGCGACCTGTGGCAGCAGGCATTGGTGGCGCTGCAGCAGGGGTGGCTGGCACCGGATGCGCTGGTCTATATCGAGTCACCAAAGCACACCGACATGGCGTTGCCGCCGGACTGGGAGCTGCTCAGGGAAAAGCGCAGCGGCCAGGTCTGCATGCGCCTGCTGCGCACCCCTGACGGCTAAAATTCCGCTAATTTTGTGGAATCCGCGCAAATTGTTTAAGATTCCGCCCCCTTTCCGCTAATCGGTTGCGCGCATCTATGAAAAAGGTGGTTTACCCGGGAACCTTCGACCCCATCACCGTCGGTCACATTGACCTGGTAGAAAGGGCCTGTCGCCTGTTTGACCACGTGGTGGTCGCTGTGGCGGCAAGCACCAAGAAAAAACCGCTGTTTACCCTCGATGAGCGCGTCGATCTGGCCCAGCAGGTACTCGGGCACAAACCGAATATCGAGATTGTCGGTTTCGACATCCTGCTGGCAGACCTGGTCAAGCAACTGAATGCCTATGGTGTCGTGCGCGGCCTGCGCGCGGTCTCCGACTTCGAGTACGAGTTCCAGCTCGCCAATATGAACCGTCAGCTGGCCCCGGAAATGGAGAGCCTGTTCCTGACCCCGGCAGAGCACCTTTCCTATATTTCGTCCTCGCTGGTGCGCGAGATTGCCTCGCTCGGTGGCGACGTCAGCAAGTTTGTACCGCCCGTGGTACGCGATGCACTGCAGGAAAAATTCAGCAAATAAGTCTCCGATACGCACGTTGGATTCCGGTACACTCGTGAAAACAGTGTTTACCGGATCAATAACGTGCGTTTAGTTTCCCTCGGCCTCGGTGCCGCACTCTCCATACTGCCCTCTTTTCTGCTCGCGCAGTCAGACAGCGTCCACCCGGAAGCGGCAACTGGCATCAGCGAGATCAAGCAGGCCACTGCCAGTGAATATATGGCGGTCACCGCCAACCCGCATGCAACCAGCGCCGCGCTGGCCATACTGGAGCAGGGTGGCTCCGCAGTGGATGCCGCTATCGCCGCACAACTGGTGCTCGGTCTGGTGGAACCGCAATCTTCCGGCCTTGGCGGCGGCGCCTTTATCCTGACCTATGGCGGTGACGGAGATACCAGCGAGAAAAAAGCGCTGCGTTTCTACGACGGCCGCGAGACCGCGCCGGCCAGTGTGGACGAGGATTACTTCCTCGAAGCCGGCCAGCCGCGACGCTTTTTTGATGCGCTGATCGGCGGCTACTCGGTTGGTGTACCGGGCCTCGTCCGCACACTGGCGCTGGCGCACCGTGAACAGGGCAAGCTGCCCTGGGAAAAACTGTTCGAACCCGCGCTCAAACTGGCGGACGACGGTTTTGCCGTATCCCCGCGCCTGCACCAGCTGCTGGTGAAGATGCCTAAGGTTGCCGTGCGCGAGCCGATCAAGGCATTTTTCTTCGATGCCGATGGCAAGCCGCACCCCATTGGCCACCTGCTGAAGAACCCGGCCTATGCACAGACACTGCGCACCCTGATCAAAGACCCCGAGGATTTCTATACCGGCAAGCTGGCGCAGCAGATCGTCGAAGCAGTGCGCAATGACCCGCACAACCCCGGCAAGATGACCATGGACGACATACGCGGCTACGAGCCGAAGATGCGCAAGCCGGCCTGTTCCGCATTCCGGGAATATCGCGTGTGCGGCGCGCCGGCACCGTCTTCCGGCGCGACGACTGTCGGCGCCATCCTCGGTATGCTGCAGGACTTCCCGCTGGAGAAAATGCAGCCCGGTTCCGTCGAGCTGACGCACCTGTTTATCGAGGCCTCCGAGCTGGCCTTCGCCGACCGCAACACCTATGTAGGCGATCCGGATTTTGTTTCCGTACCGACCGAGCAGCTGCTGGACCCAGAATACCTGCGCAAGCGCGCGCGACTTATTTCGCCGGAGAAAGCACAGCCATCGCCACCCGGAAAAATTGACACTAGCAAACTGCAGTCCACTTCACCGGAACTGCCCTCCACCACACACCTGGTAGTGGTGGACAACAACGGCAATGCCGTCAGCATGACCTCCACCATCGAGAGCGGCTTCGGCTCCCGCTTGATGGTCGGCGGCTTCCTGCTCAACAACCAGCTCACCGACTTTTCCTTTGTGCCGCGCACGGAAGACGGCCAACGCATTGCCAACCGCATTGAGGGCGGCAAGCGGCCACGCTCTTCCATGTCGCCGAGCATCGTGTTTAACAAGGACGGCAGCCCGCGCCTGCTGATCGGTTCACCCGGTGGTTCCGCCATCATTGGCTACACCTCGCGTACCATTCTCTATCACCTGGTGCACGGCATGCCGCTGGCTGAAGCCATCGCAGCCGGCAACATCATTGCAAAAGGTCGCGGCGTGACACTGGAGCAGGGCCATTTCGATGGCGAGACCGTTACCGCACTGGAAAAGAAAGGACACAAGGTTGCCCTGCGCAATCTCAACAGTGGCCTGCACGGCATTGCACTGCAGGATGGCATGCTTGTTGGCGGTGCCGACACCCGCCGCGAGGGCGTGCCCGGCGGAAAGTAAAAGCCTTGTTCCGGCAGGAAAACAAAACCTGTGATAGCCTGCGAATCCCGGTGCGAAATGAAATTGACGGAGGGATTCGCAGTGCAAAAAAACGTTGCAAAAACTGCACTGAAAATGCTGTTGTTGGGGCTCGCCACAACCGCAGCGGCCACAGTAACCGCCAGCACAGATGCCAACGACTTTTACGAAAAAGTCATGGGCAGCGCGCCGCCACTGCCAGCGGATATTTCACAGCAACCGCTCAGCTGCATTATCGGGGCTGCTGCGAATCCGGAAAAATTTCGCGATGCCACCCAGGCGGGTTATGACAAGTCCGGCTGGGAATCCCGTATCGCCGCGGACTGGAATTATTTTGGCGAGGAAGCCAGGCACGGCAAGCTGCTGGTGATTGATTTCGCCCGTATACCGAATCGCGCGGAACCTGCGTATCGCTACCTCGGCAACGCCAACAGCTACGATGAACTCTACGAGCCCTGGAGCAGCTCCAAGGTCATGGCAATCACCGGCACCATGGCCAGACTGCGCGCACAGGGATTACCGGGCAACAGTTCGGTTGGCGGGCTGCCCATGGCGGACTTGCTCACCAGTATCCACAGCTATGAACCTTTCGGTACCGCCAACGGTGACTCCAACAGCATTGCCACTTACTTCGTGAACACTGCCGGGCGCGAATACCTCACCGGCCTGTTCCATCAGCACTGGCTGAAACTTTCCAATCCCGACGTGCGTATACGCGGTGCCTACGGCGCTGACCCACTCGCACCAGAACCGGCCATATGGCAGGGCGGCGGCAAGCGCACCGCACTATCCTCGTTCCGCCCGAGTGATACCGACCCGCTGTACCAGCCCTATCGCTGTGACGAGTGCGGCCTCACTGGCAACAAGCCGGCCACACTGCTGGCGCAGGCCGAGTGGCTCAAACGCCTCGCCGCGCACGAGCGCGACACCGGTACCCGCCATCCCGGTCTGCTGTCATCGGACATCCACACACTTTTTTACGGCAGTGGCCACAGTGACAGTAGCCGCCCGGTCGGCGGCATGATGCAGGGCATCGGTACCATGCTGCACACCGCACTGGCCGCAGCGATTTCCGGTGAGCAACCGCCGGCGCCGGCCGAACGCAATGCGTGGGCGAAGAAAATCCTCGACGAGGCCACCGATGGGCAGTGGCGCGTTTTCCAGAAAATCGGCTGGGGTTACAGTGGCACCCGCACCGCGGACGAGGCCGTGTCACTGGCGCATGTGTGCCTGCCGGGGTACCAGGGCGGACGTGAATTCACCGTGGCCGCGCGTGCAAACGTACCCGGCGAGCCCGGGGAGAAAGAAGGTCAGGCTGCGGCCCTGCAGCTGCAAACACTGTTTGACGAAAGCATGGCTAAATTGCTGACGGAAGGCTAACAGGCCGCTTTCGATCAACGCTGGCAGCGCCCGCAGAACACAGTGGCGCGCTGCCCCAGCACCGTTTCCTTCAGCACGCTGCCGCACTGCACGCATTTCTGACCACCGCGGCCGTACACCAGCAGCTCTTGCGCAAAATAACCGGGCTCGCCGTCGCCGCCGACAAAATCCTGCAGCGTGGTGCCACCCTGCTCGATCGCCCGCGCCAGCACCGCCTTGACCTGCCCGGCCAGGTGTTCATAACGCGCGCTACTGATGCGGCCGGCGGCGCGGTCGGGGCGAATACCCGCCTTGAACAGCGCCTCATTGGCGTAGATGTTCCCCACCCCCACCACAATACGGCCATCCATCAGGAAGGTTTTCACCGCCTGCTTGCGCCCGCGCGAGCGCTGGAACAGGTAATCACCGCTGAAGGCATCCGACAGCGGTTCCGGGCCCAGGTGGCGCAGCAGCTCGTGTTGGTCCGGGGCGCCGGCACACCACAGCAACGCACCGAAGCGGCGTGGGTCGCGATAGCGCAACACCGTGCCATCATCGAATAGCCAGTCGACATGATCGTGGGCCATGGGCGGGTTGTCGGCCGCAACGATCCGCAGGCTGCCGGACATGCCCAGATGCCAGATGGCGTGACCGTACTCGAACTCGAGCAGCAGGTACTTGGCGCGGCGGGAAACGGATAGCAAAGTTTGCCCCTCGATCACCTGTGCCAGGTCTGCAGGCACCGGCCAGCGCAGGCGCGGCTCGCGCACAATCACCTGCTGTACGGTCTTACCGGTGATGTGCGGTGCTATACCGCGACAGGTGGTCTCGACTTCGGGTAGCTCAGGCATGATCAGGTCTCGCTATATCCGCAGGCACAAAAAAGCCCGGGCAATGCCGGGCTCTTTGTGCGCAGTGCAAGTCAGGCTTACTTGATTTTGCCTTCCTTGTACATGACGTGCTTGCGAACGACGGGATCAAACTTTTTGATCTCCATCTTCTCAGGCATGTTGCGCTTGTTTTTGTCGGTGGTGTAGAAGTGACCAGTACCGGCACTTGAGTTCAGACGAATCTTCTCACGCATTGTTCTTTCTCCTCAGCCCTGCGATTAAACCTTTTCGCCGCGCGCGCGCAGCTCGGACAGGACGTTTTCAATGCCCTTCTTGTCCACGATACGCATGCCCTTGGCGGACAGACGCAGCTTCACGAAACGCTTCTCGGACTCAACCCAGAAACGGTGCGTGTGCAGGTTTGGCACGAAGCGACGCTTGGTGCGGTTTTTCGCGTGGGAAACATTGTTACCAGTCACTGGGCGCTTACCAGTTACCTGACATACCTTAGACATCGTTATAGCCTCTCAAAACACTTGCTGCCCGCAGCACCAGTTAGAGGCTACGGGGACTTCAAATTCGGTATTCAGCGCGTACAGGGCTAGTAAAATAAGGGCCCGGTCGCAAAGAGCGGCGTTTTATACCAGAAGCCGTGGGGCGAAACAAGTTTTCGGCGGTTTTTTAGTCAGGACAATCAGTCAGCAAAATTCACTGACCGAACGTCCAGAAATGGGCTGGCGCCCTTTGCTACGCGCGGGTTTACGAGTCTTCGTCGTTGTCTGCGGCGTCCGCCACTCTCGATATTGAAGAAGGCGCATATCCATTGCGGCTCACCACCTTCAGGTATTTGCACCACACCCTTTCCGGGAAGGTTTCCGCCGGCAGCTCGCCGGTCGCGACCTGCAACAGGCGCGCCTGCTCAGCTGTAGCCGGCGGCATCTCACCGGAGCACAGGCGCTTCAACAGGCGCCCGTAGTGGGTCAGGAAATCCGCCTCACGGATGGAAAACTCACCACAGCGGTGGAACCCCATAGTGAAATTGTCGTCGTACCACGGCTGCGCACTGAACTCGTAGCCGGAGAAATCGATCTGCATTGCCAGTCCTCCCCCTTTCGGTCACGTTTTGCACGGGATGTTTTGGCGAATTTAAGCCGCAGGGGCATACTGCGGTACAGCAAAAAATTTCTATCGTGAGGAGTGATTTTTTTGGATACGGAACTGCTCCGCACCTTTCTGGAAGTGGCGCGCTGCCGCCACTTTGGCCGCGCCGCGGAAAACCTCTACCTGACCCAGTCGGCGGTAAGCGCCCGGGTCAAGCAACTGGAGGCCAAACTCGATACCGAGCTGTTCTACCGCCACCGCAACAACATCCAGCTGACTCCGGCCGGCAGCCGCCTGATGCCTCATGCCGAGGCCCTGCTGGCAGGCTGGCAACGGGCCGCGCAGGATATCGCGCTGGGGTCATCGGAAACGGTGCAGCTGGCCATCGGCGCGAGCCCCAATATATGGGAGGTGTTGCTGGCAGAGCGCATCAGCGACCTGTTCGCGGACGCCCCGGGTATCGCCGTGCGCGCCGAGGCCCTCGGCCCCGACACCCTGATACGGCAACTGCTCGAACGGACCCTGGACATCGCACTGATGTTCGACCCGCCCAAGGTCGACGAGCTCAAGCATCGGGTGGTCAGCAGCGTGGACATGGTGCTGGTGGGTACCAGCGAGGGGACGACCATCGACGACCTCGCCAGACTGGACTGGGTCGAGATTGACTGGGGCCTGCGCTTCGGACTGGAACTGCACAAGGCGCTGCCGGAACTGCCGACACCGCGCCTGTACAGCAACAGTGCGCGGGTGGCACTCAACTACCTGCTGGCCAACGAGGGTTTTGCCTACCTGCCGGCGGTGGTGACGGAAAAGGCACAGGAGGGCGGCCGGCTGGCGCCGGTTGCCGGTGCGCCGGTAATCCAGCGCGAGATATATGCCAGCTGGCTGGGCGGCGGGGCCCAGACAGAGGCCGTACAGCGACTCGCCCAGCAGCTCCAGTCCAGCCTGTCCGCTGGCAGCGCCCAGGTGCTATAGCAGGCCCCGTTCCGCCAGCGACACCGCATGGCCATCGCCGACCACCAGGTGATCCAGCAGCGCCACATCCACCAGCGCCAGCGCCTCGCGCAGGCGCCCGGTGATGGCGATATCGGCACCGCTGGGCTCGGCCACCCCGGACGGGTGGTTGTGGGCCAGGATCACCGCCGCAGCGTGGTGGCGCAGGGCAGCCGCCACCACCTCGCGCGGATACACGCTGGCCGCATCCAGGGTGCCCTCGAACAGTTCCTCGTATTCGATCACTGCATGCTGCTTGTCCAGGAACAGGCAGGCAAAGACCTCCCGCCGACGGTGACGCAGCCGACTGGCAAGGAAATCCCGCACCGCCTGCGGACTGTCCATCACGCTGCCGCGGCTGAGGGTCTCCGACAAATGCCGGCGGCCCATTTCCAGCACCGCCTGCAGCTGTGCGTACTTGGCGTCACCGAGGCCACGACCACGGCAGAACTCGCTGCGGCCTGCCTCAAGCAGTGCGCGCAGGCCACCAAAGTCCGCGAGCAGGCTGCGTGCCAGGTCTACCGCGGACATGCCGGTTACCCCGGTGCGCAGGAATATCGCCAGCAGCTCGGCATCCGAGAGTGCGCCCGGTCCCCGCGCGAGCAGTTTCTCCCTGGGCCGCTCCAGCGCCGGCCAGTCACTGATTGCCATCATTCCGTCCCTGATATGGCGGCGCCACAGCTGTGCTGGCGGCGCGAAAATGCTAACCTTAACCGCTATTTGTCTGGAATTTGGACGGTCTATGGCAGGCTTGGCTGGAAAACGGCTGCTTCTTGGCGTAACCGGCGGCATCGCCGCCTACAAAAGCGCCGACCTGGTACGCAAGCTCCGCACGCTCGGGGCCGAGGTGCGCGTGGTCATGACCCGCGGCGCCACCGCGTTCGTGCAGCCACTGACGTTCCAGGCCCTGTCGGGCAACCCGGTGCATACGGACCTGCTGGATCCGGACGCAGAGGCCGCCATGGGCCATATCGAGCTGGCCAAGTGGGCGGACCTGATACTGGTGGCGCCCGCCAGCGCAAATACCCTGGCGCGCCTGCGCACCGGCATGGCCGACGACCTGCTCGGCACCGTGTGCCTGGCCACCGAGGCGCCGCTGGCGCTGGCACCGGCCATGAACCAGGCCATGTGGCGCCACCCCGCCGCGCTGGAAAACGCGTCCGCCCTCGCAGCACGCGGGGTCGAGCTGTGGGGTCCGGACGACGGCAGTCAGGCCTGTGGCGATGTTGGCCCCGGGCGCATGCTGGAGCCCGTCGAGCTGGCGGAGCGCGCCGCGCGCTTCTTTGCCCGCGGTGATGCCGCCGGGCTGCATATCGCCATAACCGCGGGGCCCACCCGCGAGCCGCTGGACCCGGTGCGCTACATCAGTAACCACAGCTCCGGCAAGATGGGCTTTGCCCTGGCGCAGGCGGCAGAGCGTCGCGGTGCACGAGTCACCCTGATTGCCGGCCCGGTCAACCTGCCAACCCCGGCCGGGGTAGAGCGGGTCGACGTGGGTTCCGCGCAGGAGATGGCGCAGGCTGCCGAGCGGGCCGCCGACAGCGCGGACATATTTATCGGTGCCGCCGCGGTGGC
Organism: Biformimicrobium ophioploci; assembly: GCF_030270605.1. Classification (GTDB taxonomy): domain Bacteria; phylum Pseudomonadota; class Gammaproteobacteria; order Pseudomonadales; family Cellvibrionaceae; genus Biformimicrobium; species Biformimicrobium ophioploci. Next base: position 570,142 of record NZ_BSYJ01000001.1, on the reverse strand, counting down.
GGATTTCCGCCCGGACCAGGCCGCCGAGCACAAGATCAAGAAAGAGGCCGGCGTCGACAACGCCAGCATCGCGCTGGTGAAGAACCCGGACATCATTGCCGGCATCTCCGCGCGCAAGGACCGGCGCCCCTACACGGTCGGCTTTGCGGCCGAGACCCGTGATGTGGCCCGGTACGCGCAGGACAAGCTGCAGCGCAAGAACCTGGACATGATCGTGGCCAACGATGTGGGCCGCGCGGATATCGGGTTCGACAGCGACAGCAACCAGGTGCTGGTGATCGACCGCCAGCAGACCCGCGAACTGCCGCTGGCACTGAAATCGGAACTTGCCGGGCAATTGCTCGACCTGATTTTGCAGAACAAAAAACAGAAGTAAAAAAACGATAAAACCCTGGGGAACATCCGTGTTTTCGCAATTGCTATCCAAGACCCAAAAGCCCGGCGCCACTCAGGGCACTGGCAACCTGCTGGCAAAATTCGACAAGGGCCTGATCGCCGGGCTCTGCCTCGTGCTCGCCGCCTGGGGCGGGTTTGGCTATTACAGTTACCAGAAACTGATTGCCGACGTCAGCCGCGAACAGGTCAAGAACGCCGCCGAGCAGACCGCCAAGAAATACGCGCGCCGGCTGCAACTGTATTTCGCCGGGCTGCGACGCGACCTCGAGCGCGCCGGGGTGATCTATGATGACTCCCCGCAGACCGTGGAAAAGGCGCGCCGCGCGGTATTCCAGGCGAGGCCCAAGACGGTTGCCGTACAGTACTTCCCCTTCCGTGAGGGGCGTGCCGGCAGCGGCACCCAGGTGGAACTCAACTACGCCCTCGCCGACCTGATCAACCGCTCCGAGGCGGGCCGTCCGCAGTTGCCGGAAATCCTCAAGTTGAAGGACAAGTGGCAGATCCACACCGCGATCCGCGTCACCGATGGCGGTCGTGCCAGCGAACAGTCCAGCTTTGGCAGTGCGCGCCCGGAAAGTGTCAATTTCCAGCCGGCCGGCCGCGAAAAGCTGCTCGGCACCATCCTGGTGACCATCGCCTTTGAGGATATTTCGCAGGAGTTCGCCGCGTTCGACCAGAGCGAAGGCCAGATCACGGTCACCCAGAAATTCCCCGACGCCCTGCCACAGGTCCTGTGGCGTGCCGGTACCGGCGGTGCCAGCGAGGTGGCCAGCATCCACGTTGCCGACAGCCACCTGTATATGGAATTCGTGGCCTCGCCGGCGTTTGCCAAGCGCTATTCCGAGTCCGGCACCCTGCTGGTGAGCGCATTCGTGGCGGTGGCGCTGCTCAGCGCCCTGCTGCTGATCCGCCTGTACCCGGAACCCAAACCGAAAGTGGTCAAGCGCAAGCCTGTGGTGCCGCGCCCGCTCACGCCAGCAGAACTCGAAGTCGACGAGAAATATATGTCCGCGCGCGAGGCCCGCGCACGCCACAAGCAGAAAGCCGTGGAATCGCTTTCGGAGATGCCCGCTGCCGCGCCCACGGCCAGCGAGGAAGCAGACTACCCGGACCATATCTTCCGCGCCTACGACATCCGCGGCATTGCCGGCGACGAGATCACCGAGCCGTTCGCCTACCAGCTGGGCCGCGCCCTCGGCACCCTGGCGCTGGAAGAGGGCGAGCGCATGATGGTGGTCGCCCGCGATGGCCGCACCACCAGTGCCACCCTCAGCAGCTGCCTGATCGAGGGCATCCTCAGCACCGGCTGCCATACCGTTGATCTGGGCCTGGTGCCCACCCCTGTGATGTATTTCGTCACTGCGCTTGGCAAGGCTACCCACAGCGGCGTGATGGTGACCGCGAGCCACAACCCGGCGGAATACAACGGCTTCAAGATCGTGATTGGTGGCCGCCAACTGGCGGACGACCGGCTGCAGGAACTGCTGCAGCGCATGCGCGGTGACGACTTCCGCAGCGGTGCCGGCAAGAACCGCCAGCAGGATGTCAGTGCCAACTACATCGACCATATCTATAACGACGTGGCCCTGGCAGGTACGCCGAAACTGGTGATCGACGCCGGTAACGGCGCAACCGGCGAGCTGGCGCCACGCCTGTTCGAACAGCTGGGCTGCCAGGTGACCAAGTTGTTCTGCGAGATCGACGGCCGCTTCCCCAACCACGCGCCGGACCCGTCGCGCCCGGAAAACCTCGAGCCGCTGGTGCAGAAAGTGCAGGAAGCCGGTGTGGACCTGGGTATCGCACTGGACGGCGACGGCGACCGCGTCACCCTGGTCAGCAGCAGCGGCCGCATCTGCTGGCCGGATCAGCTGCTGATGCTGTTTGCCCGCGATGTGCTGTCGCGCCACCCGGGTGCCGATGTCATCTTTGATGTGAAGTGCAGTCGCGCCGTCACCGAGCTGGTCAACCAGTACGGCGGCCGCCCGGTAATGTGGAAAACCGGCCACTCGCCGATGAAGGCCAAGATGCAGGAAACCGGCGCCCTGATCGGCGGCGAGCTTTCCGGGCACATCTTTATCAAGGAGCGCTGGTTCGGCTTCGATGACGGCATGTACGCAGCGGCGCGCCTGCTGGAAATCATGGCCCTGCGCGAACAGTCGCTGGACGAACTGCTGGATTCACTGCCGCAGTACGTCAGCACGCCGGAAATCCTGTTGCCGGTCTCGGAAGCTGAGAAGTTCGCACTGGTGGAAACCCTGCTGCAACAGGGCGACTTCGGCGATGGCGACGTAACCACCGTGGATGGTATCCGTGTCGACTACGCCGATGGCTGGGGACTGGTGCGCGCCTCCAACACCACCGCCGCACTGACGCTGCGCTTCGAAGCGGTGGATGAGGCCGCACTGGCACGCATCCGCCAGGACATCGCACTGCAGCTGCAGCGCGTTGCCCCGGACCTGCGCATCCCGGGCTGATACACGAACCCGGGCCAATACACGAAAAAGTACTGATCAGTACACCCATAACCAGTAACGCAACAACGGAAGTTTTTACCGATGTCACTCGACCGCAGTAGTGCGCTGCAGACAGCCGAAGTGCTGTCCGAAGCGCTGCCCTATATCCAGCGCTTTTCAGGCAAGACCATCGTGGTCAAGTTCGGCGGCAACGCCATGGTAGACCGCCAGCTGCAGGACAGCTTTGCGCGGGACATCGTATTGATGAAACTGGTCGGCATGAACCCGGTGGTGGTGCATGGCGGTGGCCCGCAGATTGGCGAACTGCTGGGCAAGCTCAATATCGAGTCGCGCTTTGTCGACGGTATGCGCGTGACCGACAGCGAAACCATGGACGTGGTGGAGATGGTACTCGGCGGCACTGTCAACAAGCAGATCGTCAACCTGATCAACAACAATGGCGGCCGCGCGGTGGGTATTACCGGCAAGGACGGCCTCCTGATCCGCGCTCGCAAACTCGAGGTAAAACGTACCTCCCCGGATTTCCAGGCATCGGAAATCATCGACATCGGCCATGTGGGCGAGGTCCAGGACGTGAACACCGGCGTGATCGACATGCTGGTGGGTGGCGACTTTATCCCGGTCATCGCGCCCATCGGGGTCGATGACAAGGGGGCCTCCTACAACATCAATGCCGACCTGGTGGCTGGCAGGATCGCCGAGGTACTCGGTGCGGAGAAACTGCTGCTGCTCACCAATGTGGCGGGCCTGCAGGACAAGTCTGGCACCGTACTGAGCGGCCTCAGCACCAAACAGGTCGACGGCCTGATCGAGGATGGCACCGTCTACGGCGGCATGCTGCCAAAGATCCGCTGTGCGCTGGATGCGGTGAAAAACGGCGTGGCCTCGGCGCATATCATCGACGGCCGCGTGCCGCACGCTGTGCTGCTGGAAATTTTCACAGATGCGGGGGTCGGTACACTGATCACCAACCGCAACGGCGAGCAGGGTTGATTGCCAGAGCACAAAAATAAGGCAGATCGTGCATTAAGTTGCCGATCCGGTTCGCGCACACATAAAACTGGGCGCACCGGCCGGTAAACAATTGAAGCGCGACAGGTGAAAAGCTAGGATGCTCGCTCCGCCAGCAGGCGGTGGCCAGCGCTTTACTCAAGGGGGCAGGGGGTTATGTCCAACGAAAAGATCAATCGTCGTCAGCAGATCCTCGAGGCGCTGGCGCATATGCTGGAGGCCAGTCCGGGCTCCCGCATCACCACCGCGGCGCTTGCGCGCGAGGTGGGTGTTTCCGAGGCTGCGCTCTACCGTCACTTCCCCAGCAAGTCCAAGATGTTCGAGGGCCTGATCGAGTTCATCGAAGAGACCATCTTCTCTCGCATCGCGCTGATCATGGAAGACGAACCACAGGCGCTGGCACGCTGCCACAAGATCCTGCACCTGCTGCTGGCTTTCTGTGAGCGCAACCCGGGCATCACCCGGATCCTCACCGGCGATGCACTGACCGGCGAAACCGAGCGCCTGCGCGCACGCATCCTGCAACTGTTCGATCGGCTGGAAACGCAGCTGAAGCAGGTATTGAGAGAGGCTGAGCTGCGCGAGCAACAGCGCCCGAGCATTCCGGTGGGATCGGCCGCGAGCCTGTTACTCGCCGCGGCGGAGGGGCGCATCATGCAGTATGTGCGCAGTGGCTTTAAGCGGCGCCCCACAGAGTACTGGGCCGAGCAGTGGCCAGTGCTGGTGCAGGGCTTCTTCCGCGAAACCGCAACAGTGGGCTGAACCGGTCAGGTCAGCGCCGCGCGCTGATCTCGCGGAAACGCTTCATGTAGCCCTGATAGCGCTCGTTGATGGCTTCCGCCTCGCGGGTGCGCTTGTTCAGGCGGGTCTGGATCAGGGCAATCTCCCCTTCCAGCACCTGGATGCGCTGTGACACCTCTGCAGATACGGGGCGGTTGTTGCGCTGCAGGCGGGCCGCCGTGGCTTCTTCCTTCCGCACTTCACTGCGCAAATTCATGATATTGGAGCGCATGATCGCCATGTCCTGCTGTACGGTCGCGAGCTTGCGCCGGCGGGCATCGTCGATGTCCTTCTCACTGCTGTAGCGACGGCGCAGTTCCCTGTCCGCCTTTTCCTGCTCGATACGGTGCCGCTGGGCTGCCAGCTCTTCGCCGGTCAGCTCCGGCGGCACCACTTCCAGCACCTGCCCGCTCGGACTCAGGACCTCGTAACCCTTGCCCACGAAGCGCGGTGGCACCTGTGCGGCGATCACCTTGATACCGTGTTCATTCACATATCGATAGCGCAGGTTGCCGCGATCGTCAGACGGCAGACCACTTGCTGCCCCGGCAAGCCCCAGGGCAATAATCGCTGATAACGCCTGTTTCAACGCCCTATTCATAATTGTTGTTATTCCCTTGCGTACCCTGCGGGGGTTATTTGTATACTTTTACGCCAATATTTGCGATTACCCCGCCTTACCTTCCATGGCAGAACCGCTTGAATGCCCGGGCTGCGCTATACACCATACTCCTCGCGATAGGCAATTACCCGCGCCAGCACATCACTTTCGGAACCATCACCCTTTAAATAATCGATGATGTCATTGAGTGCAACAATACTGACCACCGGAATATTGTACTCCTGTTCCACTTTTTGTATAGCGGAGGTGTCGCTGCCATCCCCGGCCTTTTCCTGACGGTTAAGTCCAATTAGTACCCCGGCAGGCTCTGCACCCTCGTGCGCGGCAATGATATCCATCACTTCACGGATCGCGGTGCCGGCGGTAATCACGTCGTCAATAATCAGCACCTTGCCCTCCAGCGGCGCCCCGACCAGGGTGCCGCCCTCGCCGTGGGTCTTGGCTTCCTTGCGGTTGTAGCAGAAGCCCACATCCCGGCGCTGGGCCGGATCGTGAAAATCCGCCAGCGCCGCTGCGGTGACCGCGCCCAGCGGGATGCCCTTGTAGGCGGGCCCGAAAATCACATCGAACTCAATGCCGGAAGCCACGATCGCCTCCGCATAGAAGCGACCCAGGGCGGCCAGGGCCGCGCCGCTGCGAAATCGACCAGCATTGAAAAAATAAGGACTACGGCGTCCCGACTTCAGGGTAAAATCGCCAAAACAGAGCACCTGCTGCTGCAGTGCGAGGTCAATAAAGTCGTGCTGGTACGGCTGCATGGCAAATCGTCCACGGTTAGCTAAGGTGAATAGAAAGGCGTTTCTCATTCAGGACGAATGAGTGTCGACTGTCGAAATAAGTCTATTAATTTTACACAGTCCGCTGGTAAGGGGCTAATAATGAGAATTGTAAGCCTGTCTGTGGATGGAATTCACCAGGCAGCACAGCGCGGTTTGTACGAGTGGCTGGACACCCAGGACGCGGACATCATCTGTCTGCAGGACCTGCGCGCCCTCGAGTACGAGCTGGACCACCCGATTTTCCACCCGGATGGTTACTTCACCTATATCTTTGATTCCGGCGTGGCCCACCACAACGGCGTAGCCATCTATACCCGCCAGCAACCCAAGGCCCTTATCTTCGGTATGGGCTTTGCCAATGGTGCCGATATGGACGGGCGCTACCTGCAGGCGGACTTCGAGCGCCTCAGTGTCGGCTCGTTGATGGCACCTCCTGCCAAGACAGAGGCAGAGCTGGAAGCCAAGGTTAAGTTCTTCGAGGACATGCAGGCGCACCTGCACAAGATCAGCCGCAAGCGCCGCGACTTCATCTTCTGCGGTGACTGGGGCATGGCGCACCGCCGCGCCGATGTGCAAAACTGGCAGGACCACGAGGATTCCCCCGGGTTCATGCGCCACGAGCAGCGCTGGATGGAACAGCTGTTCACCGAGATCGGCTACGTCGATGCGTTCCGCAAGGTGGTCAAGGATTCCGACGAATTCAGCTGGTGGCCGAGCGGCACCGTGGGTGAGGGCGACGGATGGCGCACCGATATGCAGGTCATCTCCGAGAGCCTCAAGGGCCGGGTGGAGTACGGTGCGATCAACAAGAATGCGCTGTTCTCCAGCCACCTGCCGTTGACCATGGATTACGACATAGAGATCTAACAGATGGGGTCAGAGTGTTAACTCTGACCCCATTAATCTTGGACATACGGGGTCAGAGCCAATGGCTCTGACCCCCTTGACTTGAAGGGGTCAGGTTCTTGAACCTGACCCCAGGAATCTTCGACTTTCGGGGTCACAGCCGTTGGCTCTGACCCCACATATCTTTAAAGCAGCAACAGGCTGCCCAGGCCAAGAAAGCTGAGAAAGCCCACCACATCCGTCACCGTGGTGAGGATCACCGAGCCCGCCAGGGCCGGATCCATTCCAAACCGCTCCAGCACCATCGGTATCGCCAGCCCCGCCAGCACCGCCACCATCTGGTTGATCATGATCGCCGTGCCGATCACCATGGCGATAATCGGATTACTGAACCAGAGCCAGGCGATCAGCCCCACCGCCAGCGCCCACACCACGCCGTTGAGCATGGCCACGCCAATTTCCTTGCGCAGCAGCGCGCGCCAGTTGTCACTGCGCACCTGGTCCAGCGCCAGCCCGCGAATCACCAGGGTCAGGGTCTGGCTGCCGGCAATACCGCCCATACTCGCGACGATCGGCATCAGCACCGCCAGCGCCACGATCTTGCCCAGCACATCCTCGAAGTTGCCGATCACCCACGACGCCAGCAGGGCGGTGAGCAGGTTTACCCCCAGCCATACCGCGCGGTTACGCGCACTGGTCAGCACCGGCGCGAACAGATCCTGTTCCTCATCGAGGCCAGCCATGCCCAGCAGGTTGTGGTCTGCCTCATCCTGAATAACACCCATGGCATCATCGAGGGTGATGCGCCCCAGCCAGATGCCCTCCGGCCCGATCACCGGCAGTTCCACATAGTGCTTCTGCCGGAACAGCGCAGCCATGTCCGCCAGCGGCATTTCCGGCCCAACCTGATCGAGGTTGTCGATCATCGGCAGCTCGCCCACCGGTACATCGTCCTCCGCTTCCAGGATATCGGCCAGTGCCACAGCGCCCAGATACTGCTTGCGCGCACCCACGATATAGATCTTGTCGGTGTAGTTGGGCAAACGACGCGCGCGGATATGCCTTAGCACCTGGCCTGCCGTGCGCTTGCGCCCCACCGAAATGCCCTCGTGGTCCAGCAGGCGCCCGGCCTGCTCATCGTCAAACTGCAGCGCCATCTCCACCTGGGCGCGATCCTCGGTGGAGAGGGAATCGATGACTTCCTGCGCCGCTTCTTCCGACAGCATTGCGACGACATCAGCGACCTCCGCCGCTTCCATCTGCTCGGCTGCCTCGGCGATTTCCTCGACCGGCATCTCCTGCAACAGGGTCTGCAGGACGTCGTCGTGCAGGTAGGCCAGCACCTCACCGCGGGAATCATTAGGAAGCTCGGCCCACAGGGCACGACGGGCCTTCAGCGGCAGGGATTCAAGCTGGTTCGCAATGCTGGCCGGATGGTTGTCCGGCGGGGCCATGTTTTCTGATTCTGCTTGCATAAAAACCACTACCGCGCTATTGAATGGACGCCATGTTATCCAAGCCGCCGCGACGATGCACGGCTGCTACTGTCAGGGAGCCAATTAATGTCATTCTCACTGGATTTATCCAACCCGGCTGTCGCCACCGCCGCCAAGCTCGGTGTAATCGCCCTGATCACAATCATTCTGTGGTTTGCACTGGGACGCGCCCTGTCACGCCTGCAGGAAAATGCGGAAGACGAAAGCTGGTTCCCGGTACTGCGAATCTCCCTGCGCTCACTGCTGGTGGTTGTGGCCATTTTTTCCGCGTTGGATACCCTGTCCATCAACACCAATGGACTGCTGGCGGTGCTCGGTACTGCGGGACTGGCGGTCGCACTCGCGCTCAAGGATACGCTGCAGAACATCGCCTCCGGCCTGATGATCCTGGCACTGCGGCCGTTCAAGGTGGGCGACACCATCGACTTTGGCGGCACCATTGCGACGGTGAAAGAGATCAACCTGTTCGCCACCGAACTGAAAAGCCTGGACGGCCTTTTTATCTCTGCCCCGAACACCGCACTCTGGGGACAGACCATCACCAACACCAGCCGCAATAAAACCCGGCGCATGGAAATTGTCACCGGCGTTCGCTATCGCGATGACTACCGCAAGGGACTCGAGGTGCTGCGCCAACTGGTTGCGCAGGAACCGCGTGTACTGCAGGACCCGGAGCCGACGTTTGTCGTCATGGCCCTGGCGGACAGCGCGGTACAGCTACGCCTGCGCGCGTGGACGAAGACGGATGATTTCTGGGATACCTATTTCGACCTGATGGACAAGATCAAGCCGGCCCTTGAGGCAGCCGGCCTCGAAATCCCATTCCCACAACAGGAACTGCACCTGGTCACCAGCACGGACAAAACACCCGCCTGATTCAGTGCATTTCCAGGTCACTCACTTCGTCGCGGAATACCTCCACCTGCTCTTCAACATGGCGGGTGGCGCCACTGGAGAAGTAGGCGAGGTGCATGAGCGCATCGCCTTCATTGACCAGCGGAAGGGTGTGCATGCCGATGACAATACCATCGCGGTGCGCGAATACCTCGGTGACATCGGCACCCAGCGGTGCGGATATTTCTGCCAGTAATTGGCCCCTCTTGACCCGGTCACCCAGGCGCACCTTGGAAAGCAGAATGCCGTTGGAGTTGGCCCGCACCCAACTGGATGAACGCGCGATAACGGGCTCACTGCGCGCCTTGCGCCGGCTGGCGGGCATCATGCCCAGGTTGCGCATGACATTGATGACCCCGTGCACGCCACCGGCGATGGCAAACTTGTCAAAACGCAAAGCCTCACCCCCCTCATAGGTCAGCACCGGGATATCCGCCTGCTCGGCCTCTGCGCGCAGGGAACCGTCGCGCAACACCGCGTCAATAACCACCGGCGCACCGAATGCCTCTGCCATTTCGCGGGTTGCCTCTGTCGAGAGGTCGGCACGGATCTGCGGCAGGTTATCGCGGTGAATCGCGCCGGTATGCAAGTCGATGACATGGGTGCAGTGCTGCACGATCTCGGTAAAGAACTGGTATGCCATGCGCGCGGCGATGGAGCCACCCTCGCTACCGGGAAAGCTCCGGTTCAGGTCGCGCCGATCCGGCAGATAGCGGGACTTGTGCACGAACCCAAATACATTAACCACCGGAACCGCCACCAGGGTACCCTTGATCTTGTGCGGCTGCAGCCTCGCCAGCAGCTGCCTCACAACTTCTACTCCATTGAGCTCATCACCGTGGATCGCGGCGTTCACCAGCAACACCGGACCGGGCTTTCGCCCGTGCAAAACCTCAACGGGAATACTCAGTGGCGCATGTGTATACAGTTGCGCGACTTCCAGATCGAACGCGAGCCGCTCCCCCGGCCACACGTTGTGCCCGGCGATACTGAACGGCGCCACACTATTTTTCTTTGTCACTTATTAGCCTTTGCCTCGGGTGCGCGTCCGGTGGGGGCGCGCATTTTTTTCTATGAACTCGATTATCATGCCAGCGATATCCTTCCCTGTCGCAGTTTCAATACCTTCCAGCCCAGGTGATGAATTCACTTCCATCACCAGCGGACCGCGCGAGGAACGCAGCAGGTCCACACCTGCCACATTGAGGCCCATCGCATGTGCGGCAGCCACGGCGGTCTTGCGCTCTTCCGGGCTGATTTTGATGAGGCTGGCGCTACCACCGCGATGCAGGTTGGAGCGGAATTCCCCCTCTGGTGCCTTGCGCATCATGGCTGCCACTACTTTTTCGCCAATCACAAAACAGCGGATATCGGCGCCGTCCGCCTCCTTAATGAACTCCTGCACCAGGATATTGGTGTGCAGCCCCATAAATGCCTCGAGGACGCTCTCCGCCGCCTTGCGGGTTTCCGCCAGCACCACACCGATGCCCTGGGTACCTTCCAGCAGCTTGATCACCAGCGGCGCACCGCCAACCATCTCGATCAGGTCCTTTATATCCTTCGGCTTATTCGCAAACCCGGTGACAGGCAGGCCGATACCCTTGCGGGAGAGCAGTTGCAGCGAGCGCAACTTATCACGTGAGCGGCTGATCGCGACAGATTCGTTGAGCGGGTACACCCCCATCATTTCAAACTGGCGCAATACGCTACAACCGTAAAAAGTGATCGACGCGCCAATCCGGGGAATGACCGCATCGAAGCCCCCAACCAACTCACCGTCGGCGTGGATCTCCGGGGACTGCGAGTTGATATTCATGTAACAACGCAGCGCATCGACTACCTGACTGTCATGCCCGCGATCCTCGCAGGCCTCTACCAGACGGCGAGTGGAATAGAGATTTTTATTGCGCGACAAAATCGCAATTTTCATGGCAAAACCCCGTCAACAGGTGCGGCAAAAGAGAAAAGTTATCGCGAGTATTGCTGACAGGGACGGCCAGCCGCGGAAAAGAGGCGCTATTTAGGTGCAAGCCTGCGCCTGGCGCAAACAAAAGATTTTTATCGACAGGAGAAATGGAGAGGATGGTAGGGGTCAGAGCTTTAGATGACAGGGGTCAGAGCCATAGGCTCTGGCCCCAATGGTCTGTTTGATTTAAGGGGTCAGAGCCGAAGGCTCTGACCCCATTAATCCCGCTACTCAGCCAGCGCCGATCTCTGCAGCGCCACCAGCTCGGCAATCCCCGCCTTGCCGAGGGCAAACATCTGCGCGAACTCGGCCTCGCTGAACGGCTCACCCTCCGCAGTGCCCTGCAGCTCGATAATGCCGCCGTCTTCCGCCAGCACCAGGTTCAGGTCGGTATCGGCGGCGGAATCCTCCGGGTAGTCCAGATCCAGCACCGCCTTGCCCCGGTACATGCCCACCGATACCGCGGCAATCATGCGCAGCAGCGGGTCGGTACTGATGAGCTTCTCGCGCTGCATAAAGCGCAGGGCGTCTACCAGTGCAACGCAGGCGCCGGTGATCGACGCGGTACGGGTGCCGCCATCGGCCTGCAACACATCGCAGTCGATGGTGATCTGGTGCTCGCCCAGGGCCCTGAGTTCCACCGCGGCGCGCAGCGAGCGGCCGATCAGGCGCTGGATCTCCACGGTACGGCCACCCTGCTTGCCGCGCGCGGCCTCGCGGTCCATGCGCGAACCGGTGGAACGGGGCAGCATGCCGTATTCCGCCGTAACCCAGCCCTTGCCACTGCCGCGCAGGAATCTCGGCACATCCGTAGCCACACTGGCATTGCACAGCACCTTCGTATGACCGAACTCCACCAGTACGGAGCCCTCCGCATGGCGGGTGAAGTTTCGGGTGATGCGGATGTCGCGCAACTGCTCCGGCGTGCGGCCACTGGGTCTGCTCATAAATCTGTTGTCCATCAGGTAAATTGCGCGGGCATTATACCCGCGGCGAGGCTACTCCCCTATGCTATGATCCGCCGCATTGCACAGAGACTGACGACAGGAAGTAACCATGGGCCAGAAAACCGTATGCAGCATGACCGCCTTTGGCCGCGCCGAAGCGGAATACAGGGGCGGCGTCGCCACCTGGGAGCTGCGCTCGGTCAACCATCGCTACCTGGAACCGCATTTCCGCCTGCCCGAAGCGGCGCGCCAGTTCGAGCCACGCCTGCGCGAGGCGCTGCGCAAGGCCCTTTCGCGCGGCAAGCTGGAACTGACCCTGTCCCTGAGAAACTCCGGCCTCGAAGCCACTGGCATAGAGATCGACGAATCCCTGGTGCGCGCCCTGATCGAAAAGGCGGAGCATGTCGCCGCCCTGACGGATACCGCCGCACCGCTGGACCCGCTCGAGCTACTGCGCTGGCCCGGGGTCATGGCCGAACCGGAGACCGATACCGATGCGCTGGGCGATGCCATTGTCGCCGCCCTGCAGGAAGCATTGACTCAGCTGGTGGCCAACCGCCAGCGCGAGGGCGCAGAACTGCGCAAATTCATCGAGCAGCGCCTGGACGGCATCGTCGACCAGGTTGCGGCGGTACGCGAACTGTTGCCGGAGATCCTGCAGGCACAAAAAGACAAGCTGCGCACGCGGCTGGAGGAGCTGCAGGCCGAACTGGACAGCGACCGCCTCGAGCAGGAGATGGTCATCCTTGCGCAGAAGGCCGATGTGGATGAGGAGCTGGATCGGCTCGAGGCACATGTGGCCGAAGCCCGCCGTGTACTTGCCGGTGGCGGCGCCATAGGCCGACGCCTCGACTTCCTGATGCAGGAATTCAACCGCGAAGCCAATACCCTGTCATCCAAATCCATCGTCACCGATACCACCCAGGCGGCGGTGGAACTCAAAGTACTGATCGAGCAGATGAGAGAGCAGGTGCAAAATATCGAATGATGTCTCAGGGCGCACTACGTTCCTTGCCCGCCCCTTCACGCGGAACCACCGGCAACTCCACGTAAGACGCCCGCTCGGCGCCGAACCAGACCGTATTTTCTGCCGTCACAAACTCAGACGTGGTGGCATTGGAGCGGCCGGTATTGAGGTTTCGCTCAATGCGCGGGAAGTTGGAGCTACTGATTTCGACCCGGATACGATGGCCTTTGGCAAAATAATTACTGGTCGCGTTGAGGTCCACATCGATGGCATACACGGTGCCTGGCACCATGAATTCCTGGCTGCGCAGCGAGTTCCGGTAACGCATCCTCTGAACACCTTCCTGCACATTGAATGCCCTGCCATCGGGATAGACATCCACCAGCTTTACGGTGAAATCTGTATCCCTTGCCGATGAACTGACGAACAGCCGGGCGTGAATAAGGCCGGTCACCTCCATACCCTCTTCGAGCGGCGGGCTGCTGTAAACCAGCACGTCATCCCGCATCTCAATGGCACTCTGGTCGTAACCGCCAGCCTCGGTACTGGAGCCGGTACAGCAGGTATGGCCCCCGAGAGATGGCACCGGGTGTGCTGGGTCGTAGGTAAACTGGTCGCTGCCCTGCTCGGGTGGTTTCACCGTCTGGAGTCGCCCTCCACCTCTCAGGCTATTGGCTGGCTGCGGGGACGACAGGTACCAGCGAGTGCGCTGCGTACCCGGTATCGGCCATGCGTCTGCTGTGCGCCACTGGTCCGCGCCCAGCACGTAATAAGTCAGGAAAGGCCGTTTAACCGGTCGATCTGTATTTCCCCTGAGCCAGTAGTCATACCAATCGAGCTGCATCTGCACATAGTCGCGACTCGTGTTTGCCAGTGGCCGATCACCCGCGCTCAACTCGCTCTCCTGCTCCGGGTAGTTGCAGTGTGTGCCCGGCCCGATGACCACGAACTGGTGATTGCGTGCCCCGGAAGTGGTCGCATTGCGCCTGAACTGATTCGCCATCATCAGGGTTTCCCGGGCGCCATAGTCATACCAGGTGTCAAAGAACAGGTTCGGGACCGCAGTGCTGTCGCCCGCCTGCACGAGATCCATGGACCGGAAATAGTCCCCATCCGGTTCGCTTTCGCGCCAGTCTTCAAAGTCCGTCGGGGAAATGCCGCTGCGCGATAATAGCGTCATTACCGGCAGCGAAGCGATGTTGCCGAGGTAGCGCTGGAAATCCTGTTTTGGTTTTGCCTGGTACCCGTCTGCATGGTCGGACTGGAACCATTCAGACCGGGCGGCACCGCTCAGTGGCGGGCCGTAAAAATATTTTGTGCCATCGTTCGCAAACCAGCCGGCGGTCTGGCCCAATTCAAAAGCACCGCCACTAAAGGACTGCCAGGCACGTCCAGGCCTGTAGTAGCCGGACGCCGGGGATTGCGGCTGACCCACGACGAGCGCTGGGTGATGGGTGGCCTGCAGGACAACCTGAGCCTCGCCGAGGTAGGAGCAGCCACTCAACCCCACGCGGCCATTGGACCAGGGCTGCGCAACAATCCAGTCCAGCGTGTCGACCCCATCCTCCCGCCTGCCACGCGCGACGGTATAAACCCCCTCCGATTCGTAGCGCCCGCGAATATCCTGAATCACCACCGCGTAACCCTGCTCGACCAGAATTTTCCAGACCGGATTCCAGCCGAAAGTACCGCGCTTGTTATAAACCGTACGAATCAGGATTGTCGGGCGCGGCTCATTGAGCGCACCATGGAAATACACATCGGTAGAAAGATGGATACCGTCACGCATGGGCACCATCTGGCTTTTCAGCGCCAGCTCTGCGTGGGCCGCGCAGGACAGCGCCCACAGCAGCAAAAAAGCGAAAAGCCGCTTTATGCTGGCCGCCGGAACCCCGGCGTTACCGGCACTACGCAATCCGATTATTGGTGTACTGATACGCTCGCCCCCGCTATTTCGCAGTAACTTCCATGGACAGGTCCGCTGGCAGGATCTCGAAACGATATCGGTAGTCCAGATAGGGCAATGTGTACTCGAATAGAGGCGGTGCGCCCCAGGAGTCAGTGCCGCCCACACCCCGCTGTGCCAGGTCGATATTGACAAAAATGCTGTCACGGACAACGAGCTCGTGTGGATGCAGGTTACGTTTTTTCACTTCCGCCCGGGATGCATCGAACTGGTCCGTATCGTAATAGCTCGCACCAAAACCCAGCAGCGGAGCGCCGCGAAAACGCAGCCCTGCACCGGCACCATTCGTGAAACTGACCTCGCGTACATCTGTCCGATAACCATTTTCCTGCGGCCGCACGTAGGGTACGAACAGATCGGCAACACTGGCGGAATAACGGCCGACCAGGGCCGAGGTCTTGCGGTCCGCATAGTTTTCATGGGGGCCGCGGCCGTACCAGGAAACCTCGGCAAACTCCGGTTTCAGGGTAAACAGGTTACCGAGCCGGGGCAGTTGCGGTTGCTGCTGGTGCGGTGCGGCAATGAAATTCACCTCGACGGCGATACGGCCATCACCGTGGACCTTGTACAGAGTCCGGTAACGGCTCTTTACCTCACCGAGCCAGTGCTCGGTAGCGATGGTCACATGACCTTCACCGCGCTCGGATATTCGAATATCGGTGAGCTGTGCATTGCGCCCCACGAACTGCCAGGTTGCGAGGCTCTTGCCGTAATCGCGCGCCTCCATGTCGTTGTCGATAGGCGCACGCCAGAACTCCGGTCGCGCAGCTGCAGCCAGTATCTGCGAGCCGCCGTATGCCAGCTCCTGCAGGAACCCGGACTGCTTATCGAAAATAATCGAGACGTCGCGATTGGACAGCTCAATTCGTGTGTCACTTTCACGCACACGCAGACTGCCCTGGCGCTGTTGCCGCGGCATTTCGCCAATTTCAAGTGATGGATAGGCCAGTTGCGAAGTAGCAACAATATGACCTGCCGTGAGCAGGGGCTCGCCGCCATCGGTGCGCACGGTGAGGTTCAGAAAATATTCACGGCCTGGTTGGCGCGCGTACTCCACTGGCAGCGATACTTTCTGGGTAGCCTGCGCAGCAGCGCTCAGGGCGATTCCATCCCCATCTTCCACCGGCACACCATCTTCCAGTAACTGCCAGTCCAGCGTCCAACCGGAAAGGCTGCGGAAAAAATGTTTGTTGGTAATTTCCAGCGTACCTGCCTCAAGATCCAGTGCCCGGAAGCCAATATTCTGGTGACCCGATTTTACTTCCCATAAATAGGGGTAAGGTGTGCGATCCGCCTGCACGAGGCCATTCGCGCAGAAGCTGTCCGAGTGCGCCACGGCCGGGGGCTCCAGGTCACCGCCATAGGCAAAATAGGACTGCCCGCCCGGGGATTCCCGTAAAAAAGTCTGGTCCACCCAGTCCCAGATAAAGCCCCCCTGAAGCGCGTCATATTTCTCGAACGCATCCCAGTATTCCTGGAAGTTGCCCAGCGAGTTGCCCATCGCGTGTTCATATTCGATCAGTATCGCCGGGCGCTCGTCGAAGCCCGTGCGTGCATACCGTATGACCTGGTCGAGGCTCGCATACATCTGCCCGTAGGCATCCGTGTGTCGGCGTAGCTGGGCCTGCTCGGACATGACGGGCGCGGGATCGCGTTGCTTCAACCAGTCGTAGGCAGCCTCGAGATTCGGGCCATCCCCGGACTCATTCCCCAGGGACCGGATGACCACAGAAGTGCTGTTTTTCGAGCGCTCATACATACTGGAGATACGGTCGATGTACGCTGCGCGCCACTCGGGTTTATTGACCGGATGAATTGACGGGTCATACGACGAGCCCTGATTTGCTGCACCAATACCATGAGACTCGATATTGGCCTCATCCATCAGGTAGAACCCATATTCATCAGCCAGGCGGTACCAGTAGGGATCATTGGGGTAGTGCGCGAGACGCACCGCATTGATATTGAATTCCTTCATCAGACGCGCATCGCGTTCCATCGACGCGCGCGAGATGACATGCCCGGTTACCGGATCATGCTCGTGCCGGTTGACGCCCTTGAACAGAACGGGTTGGCCGTTGATCAGTATCTGCCCGTCGCGGTACTCGGTAGAACGGATGCCGAGCCTGTGCCCGATATATTCCACCGCCTCGCCGTCAGCAGACTCAAGGGCAAGCTGGAGACTGTAAAGGTACGGTTGCTCCGCACTCCACAGGTTTGCAGCGGGCACCTCGATACGCGTAGCCACCTGGTCTTGCTGGCCCGGCTTTATGGGCGGGACCTCGAGGGTCTGCACCGCTACTACCTTGTCGTCGGCATCAGTCAAGGACAACCGCAGCCGGTAGTTTCGCGCCGGGTTATCCTGCGTGTTTACGACCTGTGCATTGAAGTCGATTACACCATCGCGATATCCATTCACCAGGTCTGTGCGCGCGTGAAAATCCTGGAGGTGTACTTGCGGTGTCGCATAGAGAAACACGTCCCGTTCGATCCCGCTCATGCGCCACATGTCCTGGCACTCGAAATAGGAGCCATCCGAATAACGGAACACCTGCAGCGCCAGCAGGTTTTCTCCGCTGCGCAGGAACGGCGTCAGGTCGAACTCGGCCGCGGTCTTGGAGTCCTGTGAGTAACCAACTTTTTCCCCGTTGACCCATAAATAGAAAGCAGATTTCACTGCACCAAAATGAATGAATACCCGTTTGCCGTCCCACGCTTCTGGCAGGGTGAACTTCTGCCGGTAAGAGCCAACCGGGTTGTAACTGGCTGGCAGTTCCGGCGGCACGGCATCGGGCTGAAAACATGCATGCGAGTGGTAATAGGGAATGCCGAAACCGTTGATTTCCCAGTTGGCCGGAACCGCAATGGTGCCCCACTCACTATCGTTGTAACCGGGGAGCTCGAACCCCTCTGGACGCGCATCAGGACTCTCCACCCACTGGAACTTCCAGTCCCCATTGAGTGAAAGGTGGTTCTGTGTACTCAGGGGGGTATCGCTGAAGGCGTCACCCGGTGACAGTGCCGGATGAAAGAAACTCCGCGCCGGTTGCTTATTGACACGGAAAACTTCCGGGTTGCCCCAGTCCGGTAGCTGCGCTGCAAGACAGGCAGGCAGAGCACTGGCCGCGAGAAAAATGCCAATCAGAATATGTTTCAAAACAGGTCTCCTCGAAAAGGGGCACGTGCCCGGGCGAGGAAAGTACCCTGCCCGGGGCCGTGGCCGGTTCTACCACCAGGCCACATAGAGTGCAGCGAGAATCAGGCTGATGCTGAGCGCCGAAGTATTGGCGCCGCGACTGGTGGAGAAGTCGATACCATTCAGGTCAATGGCCTTGGCATCATTGTCCTTGCCCGCCACCAGAACACCGAGTCCGAGGCAAGCGAGGAAGACCAGGCCCACCCTGTCCATAAAGGGCAGTTCCGGCCAGAACAGCCTGGCCAGTAGTGACAACACAACAGATCCTATACCGGCCACGAGTGCGGAATTCGCATTAGCCTTCTTGTAAAAGAAACCCAGAATGAAAATCGCCACCACACCGGGAGTGAAGAAACCTGTGAATTCCTGAATGTACTGGAATGCCTGCTCCAACTTTCCGAGCAAAGGCTCTGCAATAATCATCGCAACCACAAGTGCCGTTGCGGCCGCGATCCGCCCCACCACAACCAGCTGCTGCTCAGATGGGGACTGCGCTACCAGCTTGCGGTAAATATCGAGGGTAAAAATCGTCGAAATACTATTTGCCATCGAGGCAAGCGAAGAGGCAATGGCCGCAACCAGCGCGGCAAAGGTGAGGCCCAGCAAACCTGCAGGAACCAGCTTCATCATTTCCGGGTAGGCCTGGTCCGGGCGGTCAAGGCCAGGCACCAGCACCAGCGCTGCGATACCTGGCAGCACCACGATCAGCGGCATGAGCAACTTTAGAAACGCGGCAAACACAATACCCTTTTGCGCCTCGCGCAGGTTCTTTGCAGCGAGGGTACGCTGGGTGATGTACTGGTTGAAACCGAAGTAAGAGATATTCATCACCCACATGCCACCGATCAAAACCGAAATACCGGGCAGGCTGACGTAATCCTCATGATCGGAAGACAGGATCATGTCGAAGCTTTCCGGGGTCCGCTCCAGCAGCGTGTTGAAACCCGCAATTACCCCTGCGCCATCTGACAGCCTGTCCAGCGCCAGGTAGCTGACCAGCAGACCCCCGAAGACCAGCAGTATGACCTGAATGATATCAGTCAACGCAACGGCTTTGAGGCCGCCGTAGAGAGAATAGGCAACGGAGAACACCGCAAGGAATATCATTCCGTGCAGCATCTCGATTCCGGTAATGGTCTTGATGGCGAGCGCACCCAGGTACAGTACCGCTGTGAGGTTGACGAATGTGTAAACTGCCAGCCAGAAAAACGCCATAACTATCTGCACCCGGCCATCGAAGCGCTGCTCCAGAAACTGGGGCATGGTGTAGATTTTTTTCTCGATGAAAATCGGCAGAAAAAATTTGCCTACGACAATCAGGGTGATCGCTGCCATCCATTCATAGGAAGCGATGGCGAGCCCGATTGCGTAACCGGACCCAGACATACCGATAATCTGTTCGGCAGAGATATTGGCGGCAATGATCGATGACCCGATTGCCCACCAGGGCAGGGCATTACTCGCAAGGAAATAATCCGAGCTGTTTTTTTCGTGCCCTGCCTTTTCCCTGGAGACCCACCAGGCCACCGCGATCAGGGATACGCAGTAACACGCAAATACCACTATATCTGCTGTTGTCATCGCCATATCAAACACCCTTCATTATTTTTATATCGTGGAAATTTGTTGCATCTGCGCCATAAATGCTCGCGCGTTTTCGCTTACCCGGGCAGGTTGGTATCCCGGCCGGTATAGGTCACCACCGATTCCGAAGCCCGCGATACCCGCTTGCCAGAATGCAGCCATGTTGTGCAATGTGACACCACCTACGGCAAAGATTTTCACCTCACTGGGAAGCACTGCAACCAGGTTTTTCACATAGCCTGGCCCCAGATCTGCAGCAGGAAAAAGCTTCAGGGTTTTCGCACCTGCGGCGATAGCCTGAAAGGCTTCGGTGGGCGAAAACACACCCGGAAATACTTCCATCCCCATCTCGATACCGTAGCGAATGACCTCGGTATCAGTATTCGGGGAGACAAGTAGACGCCCGTCGGCCGCCTGCACGGCACGGGCCTGGTTTATATCGGTTACGGTACCGGCACCAACAGTGCACCCGCTGCCAAATTCCGCCGCCAACCTGCGTATGCTCTCGAGGGCATCCGGCGAGTTCATGGGCACCTCGATATAGCGCCAGCCAGAATCCACCAGCGCGGCCGCCACCGCAATGACCTCATCGGGCGTGATGCCACGCAGGATGGCGATCAACGGTACGTTTTCTTCCGGTACCCCGCTCACTATGCCGTTCATGGTACTGCCTCCTCTGGCTGTGTCGCGAGCTCGTGCAGATAGGCGAAGCCTGCGGCGGCCAGCTCCGCGCCATCGTGGCATTCACAAGGAATGTCCAGGGTTCGCAGCGCAGATTGGTACAACGCGCACAGGGTTGAGCTGGCAATAACGTGTACAGGTTCCCCCACTATTCTGCGGGCCTCCCGGATTTCAGCCCCAATCAACAGGCCCGAGAGATAACTCTGGCTGTTTTCCGGTGCGAGCTCTCCGGCGAGCACCAGCGCGCGGGTGGAAAAAAGCTGCATGGCCACGCCCTGTTCGCTGCTGTGCACGCCGCGTGTAAATGCCTCCTGATCCGCTACCTGAGGCCCCTGCACCAGAATGCTCTGGTTAATCAGGCAACTGAACATTTCACCCGTAACAGCAGTAGAAAACCCCTCGATCCGGCCCTCATGGATACGCGCCCACTTGGTATGCGTACCCGGCAGGCAGAGCGTAGCCTCGTTACCGGCGTAGCCATCCGCTTTTTGCAGCCAGCCCGCGATCTGTGTTTCTTCACCGCGCAGGAAGCCGGGCTCGCCGCGCGGGTTGACGCACCGCAGCCCTGGCACAACCCGCATTGGGCGGCCATTGTGCATCAGTGTCGCCATGTCGCTCGCCAATTCGGCCGGACCCAGGGGACATTCCATGTACGGGACCTCCCTCCAGCCGATACTGGAACCAATCATGCCGCACATGACGATTGGGAGGCTCGCGCAGTCTGCAAACTCCCGATCGAGAATCTGCTGCAGGTAATCCGCAAAGTCGGTCGCAGCCAGGGTCGACGCGCCGGCATCTGATGTAAAACTTGCGATGACCTCGCCGGAAGCTGAGAGAGCCAGCATTCGAAAACTGCTGGTCCCCCAATCTACGGCCAGCAGGGCGGCCCTTGATGGCTGTCCGACATGCGTCCGCTGCCCGGGACCTGCACTCCCCATCAATGTGACTCCCGGCTGACTTCATCGCCGGAACCGCCGACGAGAAAATCGAGGTCAGCACCGCGGTCCGCCTGCAATACCGTCTCCACATAAAGCCTGGCGTAGCCCCTTTGGTAGGGTGAGGCCGGATGTTGCTGGCGCCAGCTGTTCAGTCGCCGCTGTATCTCTTCCTCACCAACCAAAAGTTCGAGACTGCGTGCCTCGCCATCAAAAGCGATTTCATCACCGTTCTGTACGATCGCCAGCGGGCCTCCTGCCTCAGCTTCCGGTGCCACGTGCAGGATCACCGTTCCGAATGCAGTGCCGCTCATTCGCGCATCACTGATGCGTAACATGTCGCGTACACCCCGTTCGAGCAGCTTGCGCGGTAATGCCATGTTCCCCACTTCCGGCATACCGGGGTAGCCTTTGGGCCCACAACCTTTCAATACCAGCACACAGCTTTCGTCCACATCGAGATCGGGATCATCGATGCGCGCGTGGTAATCCTCTATGGACTCGAATACGACGGCGCGACCGCGATGCTTTAGCAGCTCGGGGGAGGCCGCATTCGGTTTTATGATGGCCCCCTGCGGGCACAGGTTGCCCCGCAATACCCAGATGCCGGAATTTTCCTGCACCGGGTTATCGAGGTCACGAATCACCTCGTCGTTGTAACACTCGGCGGACTCCAGCCGCGATCCCAGCGTTTCGCCGCTCACGGTTTTTGCCTCGAGAGCCAGGTGTGGTGCCATTTTCTTCATGACCGCCGGAAGTCCACCGGCGTAGTGATAATCTTCCATCAGGAAACGGCCGGACGGCATCAGGTCCACCAGCAACGGCACCTCCCGGCTGAACTCGTCGAAGTCTTCCAGTGAAAGCGGCAGCTCGAGCCGGCCGGCAAGTGCCAGCAGGTGCATGACCGTATTGGTCGACCCGCCAAGGGCAGCGTTGACCTTGATTGCATTGACGAGCGCCTCGCGCGTGATGATGTCGCGGATACGGATGTCCTTTTCCACCATGCGCACAATTTCCCGGCCACTCAGGTGCGCCAACGCCTGCCGGCGTGCGTCGACCGCAGGAATCGAACCGTTATAGGGCAGGCACAGCCCCAGAGCCTCGACCAGATTGGAAACCGTGGAAGCGGTGCCCATGGTCATGCAGACGCCGCGGGAGCGCGACATACCGCTCTCTGCTGCTATGAAGTCATCCATGGACATACGCCCGGCCCGTACATCCTCCGAGAACTTCCACACATCTGTGCCGGAGCCGATGTCACGGCCGCGAAACTTGCCATTGAGCATCGGCCCGGAGGAGACCACCAGGGTAGGCAGGTTTACGCTGGCCGCCCCCATTAGCTGCCCCGGTGTCGTCTTGTCGCAACCACCCAGGAGTACTACACCGTCAATCGGGTTGCCCCGAATGGACTCTTCCACATCCATGGACAGCAGGTTTCGAAACAGCATGGCCGTTGGTCGCATCTGCGTTTCGCCGAGGCTCGTAACAGGGAACTCCAGGGGCAGGCCACCGGCCTCCCAGATGCCGCGCTTGACGTAATCCGCAAGCTCGCGCAGACCGGAGTTACAGGGCGTTATTTCGGACCAGGTGTTACAGATACCAATCACCGGGCGCCCGTCAAAGCAGTGATCGGGATAGCCCTGCGCTTTCATCCAGGACCGATGGATAAAGCCGTCCTTGTCCAGTTTGCCGTAGCTCAACTGGCTGCGGCGCTTTTTCCCTTTACTCGACATACGTCCTTGCCTGCATTATTTATTTGTATGATAAATACGAATATTGTTTATGGCAAGGCATGCTTCCTCCGCCTGATCGGCATAACTGATTGGCGCAGTCTCGACAGGCAGGTAAAATCACGTTAGTAGGATAAATATGGCAATACTATGAGCAAGGCCGCAGGGCGTAACCTCACCCATCAACTGGCACACGATCTGGGCAACGCGATCCTGCAAGGCCGGTTCATGAACGTCCCATTTCCCTCCGAAGCAGAGCTGTCAGAGCAGTTCAGTGTCAGTCGCAGCGCGACCCGGGAGGCAGTGAAGATGTTGACCGCCAAGGGGATCCTCTCTTCGCGCCCGCGCCAGGGTATCCGCATCATGCCGGAGAGCGACTGGAACCTGTTCGATACGGATGTGCTCGACTGGATCCTGAGCAGCAAGCCGGGGCTTGAGGTATTACGCGATTTCGTACAGATGCGTGCAGCAATTGAGCCCGAAGCCGCTGCACTCGCAGCGGCACGATCTGAATCAGAAGATGTTGCGGATATCGGCCGGGCACTGGAGCGGATGCAGGCGGCGGAACTGGGCCAGGATGACCCCCTGGAGTCCGATATCGCGTTTCATGGCGCAATCCTCCGGGCCAGCGGCAACCGTTTTTTTATTCAGCTCCAGCCGTTCAGCGCCACCGCATTACGGGTCAGTATCCGCCACACAAACCGCTTCAAGGGCGTCAATACAGCCGATACCTCGGCGCACGCCCGTGTGTACTCTGCGATCAAACGCGGCAAAGTCCAGCAGGCACGTAAACTGATGCACGGGTTAATAGATGAAGCTCTGCAGCTGATCGAAGACGCGATGCCGGCCAGCGGCCGCTGAGCCGCGCTGAATCAGCAGGCGATATCGGGATCGGCCTCTATGGCCGACTGCAGCCAGTCACGGAATTTCTGTATTTTCGGCTGCTGCGCCTTGTCCTTACGAGTCACAAAATACCAACGATTCGGGTTGTCCACGCGGTGCGCGGGGAAGGGCTCAACGAGCAAGCCGGACGACAGTTCCCGTGACACAAAGGGCTGCATCGCGAGCGCTACCCCAACGCCCTGCATGGCAGCGCTCAGCGCATGGTCATAGCTGTCAAACTGCAGGCCTGCGGTTGGCTGAACCCCCTGCACACCGCTGCCTTCAAGCCATGCCGGCCAGTCCTCTTCCGACGGATACACCTGCAGTATCGGGGCCTGCGCCAGATCCTCGGGCTTTTCCAGCCTGTGCTGCTCGAGGGTACGCGGACTGCAAACCGGAAACAGCTGGTTTGAGAACAGCAGCAGATGATCCAGGTTCTTGCCACCAGAGCGCCCGACACGAATACACGCATCGACTTCCCCATGATCAAAGTCCACATCAATCTGTGACATGGTCAGGCGAACGCTCACATCCGGGTGCGCGCGCTGAAAATCGGAGAGGCGCGGGATCATCCAGCGAATGGCAAAGGTGCTGTATAGCTGCAGGGTAAGTACCTTGGGACGCCTCGGTGCCAGCAGAGATTCGGTTCCTTCGGAAATCTTCTCAAATGCCTCACGCAGGATCGGATAATACAGCTTTCCACTGCGGGTAAGCTCCACAGAGCGTGCCTTGCGAAGAAACAGTTCAAGCCCCAGGTAGCGCTCGAGCAGCTTGACCTGGTGGCTGATCGCGGAATGGGATACACACAGCTCATCAGCAGCATCGCGAAACGAGCAGTGTCGCGCGGCTGCCTCGAAGCTGCGCAGCGCATTCAAGGGTGGGATTTTCTTGGCCATATCATCGCCATGATTGAATTATTATCATTTATTTCAGGCCGCATTGAGTTTGCCAGCGCGACTTCACGCATGTCAATATTTTCGACATAGCCTTGAGACTGCTGTGGTGATCCGATTCCGGGAGGCCAGTACAAGGCAAACTATGTATTATCCATACCGGGCACGCCAGTGAGGGTTGAAAGATATGAACCAGTTACACACTCTCGATACGGCACGCGCCAGTTTTGCTGACGCCGCTCAGGCTCTAAAGCAAAAGCGCCCGAAAGAAGCTGAGCGGATTTGTCGCGCACTACTGCAGGAGCAGCCCGGAAACCTCCCCCACCTTCAACTGCTAGCCCACAGCCTGATTCTGCAGGAGCGGTTGGCCGAGGCCGAGGCTTTACTGCACCGAGGCCTGAAGCTGGCCCCGGATTTGCCATCGCTGCACGACGAACTCGGCAGCCTGTACGCGCAGAGCGCACGATATGATCAGGCTATTGCCGCCTTCGACCAAGCAATATCCCTTGACTCCAATAACCCGCGTACCCACCAGAAGCGCGCCAAAGCATTGCACCTGCTCGGACGGGACAGTGAGGCAGAAACCGCATTCAGGAAGTTCCTGGAAAAGGACCCGGTAGCCGGTGAGGTCGCGGAAGGCGTACGCCTGTGGCGGGAAGGCAAGCTCGGTGATGCTGAGACAGCACTGCGCGCCGTACTGCGCAAGTCCCCCGAAAACATCGATGCCATGCGCTACCTGGCACTGGTTCTGCAGGATGCGGGTAAGAATCTGCTCGATGCCGAAGCGCTATTGCGTAACGCGATACAGCGCGCGCCGGATTTTCTGCCGGCGCTGCAGAATCTCGGCGCGTTATTATTAGAGCGCCAGCAGTGGGAAGCCGCCGCGGAGGTTTTTGAAAATATCGTCGCCCAGGATTCGGGGGACGCGCTGGCGTGGTCCTCACTCGGGCACGCCCGCACCCGCAGCGGTGATATAGAGCGGGGGCTCTCCAACTATGACCAGGCGGCCGCGTTAAACCCTCAAAGTGCCGGGGTACACATGTCCCGCGGGCACCTGCTGAAGACCCTGGGGCGACAACAGGAATCGCTGGCGGCCTACCGCCAGGCCATTCATTACAATCCCGCGCTTGGTGAAGTCTACTGGAGCATGGCGAACCTTAAGGTTTTCCGTTTCACCGATGCTGAGGTACGGGCGATGCTCGGCCAGCTGCAGTTGGACACACTCAGTGACTCTGCCCGCGTGCACTTCAACTTTGCACTGGGCAAGGCTTTTGAGGACTTGCAGGATTTTGATCGGGCCTGGTCACACTATCACAAGGGCAACCAGTTGCAGCGTGGCCTGGTCGATTACGACCCGGTTGAGCACCAACTGATGCTCGATGACATTCGCGAGCAGTTTTCGCCGGATTTTGTCGAGCGCCATCGCGGCGAAGGCTCGTCGCGGGAGGATCCCATTTTTATCGTGGGTCTGCCACGCTCTGGCTCGACGCTGATCGAACAGATTCTTGCCAGTCATTCACAGGTCGAGGGCACGGAAGAGTTACCGAATATCGCCACGCTGGCACAGGCAACGGCCAGGTACCGGCGTGATGGTGCCGCCTTTCCAAAAACGGTGGAGAACTTCAACAGCCGTGACTTCGAATCATTTGCAAGAAAATACCTTGCGGAAGTCAAACATCTTCGCACGCTTGGCAAACCCTACTTTATCGACAAGATGCCAAACAACTTTGCCTACATTGGCTGGATCAAGCTCATGTTTCCCCGGGCAAAGATCATCAATACACGGCGCTACCCGCTGGATAGCTGTCTTGGCGCCTACAAGCAGCTATTTGCCAAGGGCCAGAACTTTACTTACGACATGCTGGAGCTCGCGGATTACTACCGTGGCTATACCGGTATCATGGCGCACTGGCATCGCCTGTTTCCCGGGGAAATCCTCGACGTGCACTACGAAGGCCATATGGATGATTTTGAAGGGCAGGTGCGGAAGATACTGGCGTACTGTGGGCTGGAATACGAGCCGCAATGCCTGCGCTTCTACGAAAACCAGCGCGCTGTCAGGACAGCAAGCTCTGAACAGGTGCGCCAGCCAATCTACCGCAGCGCGCTGGGGCTCTGGAAAAACTATCGCGCGCACCTCGGGATGTGGGAGGAAGACCTTTCCGACATCCTCGACGCACTGCCCACACAGGTAAAGGCGCTCGCGGGCTAGAAGGGCCAGACCTCCAGCCCATGAATTGCGTTGCGCACATCATTTGACAGGCGTACGCTGAGTGCGGTTTCTCCGCTATCAAGGTCGTGCACGGCGATGGTCGAAGGGGATGATCCGGCGGCGATCAGATGGTCGTCTAGCACGCACAGTCCGCGGCCGAAACCCACCCTTGCAACACCACTCTGGTCTAGACCCAGCCCCACCAACTCCTCGCTGTTGTGCTTTGGTACCGGGAAGAAACGGTCCCGGTTGTGGTCGCGACTGGCAAAACGCACCACGTCCGAGCGGGTATCATTGAATAGCACGCCGTCCTGGAAAGGGCGCGCATTGTGAGTGCCCGCGGGCAGGGTCGCACTCATGTTCACGGCACGGCCGTTGAAGTGCAGCAGCCCCTCGGTCTTCAGTCCGGCGATGTACATGCCATCCTTGTTGCAATGGATGCTGTTGATGTGCAGCTTGTTCAGCATCATCGGGCCGTCATCCCCGGCGGGATCATAAGTAGCGGCACGATAACGCATGCCATCGGTATCCAGCGCCAACGCCCAGTCGAACTTCTCTGAGTTCAGGTTGAAACCCAGGATACTGTCGTAACCGGTAGAGGTAAGAAAAATATGATCCTGCCACAGGCAAATTTCGTGGCAGTGCTTGAGGTACGGACTGCGCCAGGAACCTATCTTGCGGAAGTCCGGTGTAAATGCGTAGAGTTCGTCACTGGCAGCAATAAATATTCGTTCGCCGGCAAAGGCGATGCCACGGAGGCCACGGTCCCAGCCACGGCCCTGCCAGTCGATATCCGCCGTGTTCCAGTCGAGCATCTGCCGGGCCTGCTGCTTCTGCAGGTCAACCAGGTAGATGCCGCCGTGGCTATCCCCCTGCTGGCTGCCACGTACTACAGAGGTTGCAATCAATACGGTCACGCCGGTCTCCTTCTTATGCGTCTTGCCAGCAGTCACTCATTGGCGCGCCTGATCCACCTTCATCGCAAAGCGGTATTGGTAATCATCGCCGGACAGGGTATAGCGGCGCAATGGTTGTGCGCCCCAGGAATTGTCCCCCCCCACACCCATCTGGGCATGGTCTATATGAAGGGAGACAAGCTGGCGCGGCACAATCGCATTCACATGTACATTGCCCCTTTGCGCCTGCACCACTTCGCTGGCATTGCCGTGCACAAAATCCTGCCACAGATTGTGTTGCGCAGAGAAGCCCAGCAGCGGACCACCCAGGACCCGCAGTCCGGCCCCCATGCCATTTTGCAGGCTTATCCAGCGGGTATCGGTCTTGTAGCCGTTCTCCTGTGGCCTTCCGTAGGGCACATACTGCTTGGCAACAGTACTCTGGTATATCCCGACATCCGCGGCAAGTTTTCGATCGGCATAGTTTTCCAGAGGGCCACGCCCGAACCAGCGCAGCCCGGAATAATCGACAGGCAAGGTGGTGTGCATACCGAGGCGCGGCCAGGGCGGCGTGCCCGGGTTGCGCCACACCCGGTTATCAACCTCCAGCGTACCATCACCATGCAGCCTGTATTGCGCCCGCCAGTCACCCAGGTGACGTCCGTCCTTATCGCTGAAGCGGTAATGGGCTTGCACAGCGCCTGCAGGCGTCCCGGCACGGTATTCCAGAGCGACCAGCTCCGTCGCCGGGTTGCGCCATGCCGCAGCCCACGCAGGCATGCCATTGCCACGGTCGTTGTCGGTAGGCGCGCGCCAGAACTCCGGCTTCAACGGGCTAAGCAGCAGAGGACTGCCCGCTTGGCCGAACTGTTCCAGTAGGCCACTGGCACGACTGAAGACAGCCTCAACCTCGCCTGCTCGTAGCGTGATCGCGTGCGCTGACTCTGACACTCTGGCCTCGATAGAATCCTGCCGCGTACCGGTATCGACAATTGTTCCGGGCAGCGCAAACTGGCTACGCGCCAGCTCGTGCCCACCGGCCAACAGAACTGTGCCGTGGCGTTCTGTCGCCCACAGGTTGAGATGGTACTCCTGGCCCCGCTCCCGCCTGGGGAGCCGCAACTCCAGCAAGCGGCTGTCGCCTGCGCGGATGATTTCGCCTTCCGGCAAGGTGCCCCCGGCCACTCGCTCGCCATTGCGCAGCAAAGCCCAGTGCAGGTCCAGCCCGCTGGTATCGAGGAAATCGAACTCATTGTGCAGTATTAGCAGCCCGCGGTTCAGGTCCACTGGCTCCCAGCGCAGAGGCTGGTAGGCCCGCTTGACCTCCCAGTAGGCCGGCTGCGGACTGCGGTCAGAAAACAGCAGGCCATTCATATTGAAATTACCGTCGCTGGGGACATCCTCTGGCCCGTAATCGCCGCCATAGGTCCAGTAATCACGGCCCTCAGGGTCACGCTCGAGCAGCCCCTGGTCGACCCAGTCCCAGATGAATCCCCCGGACAGGTTGTCGTGCTCCCGTATCACCTGCCAGTATTCGGCCAGGTTACCCGCGCTATTACCCATGGCGTGGGCATATTCGATGAGCAGGAAAGGGCGGTCGCCGTGCTCCTGGGCGTATTTTTCCAGCTCCCAGTAGCGCCAGTACATGCTTGAGTGGAAGTCCGAGTGGCGCTCGCCCACGTCCTCAGGCTTCCCTTCTGTCTCGTATTGGACCGGACGACTGGAATCCGCCTGCTTCAGCCAGTGATAACCGGCACCGATATTGTCGCCATCGCCCGCTTCATTACCGAGGGACCAGATCACCACAGAGGTGAAGTTCTTGTCACGCTCATACATGCGCTGCACACGATCGAGGTGGTGTGGACGCCATTCCGGCCTGCCCGCCAGGGTCTTATCTGGCTCGTACCCAAAACCGTGGGTTTCTACATTGGCCTCATCCACGACATAGAGGCCATATTCGTCAGTCAACTCATAAAAACGTTCCGGAAACGGGTAGTGGGAGGTTCGCACCGCATTCATATTGGCGGCTTTCATCATGCGAATATCCTCGCGCATGGTCTCCTCACTGATGACATGACCGGTGACGTGATGGTGCTCATGCAGGTTCACGCCCTTGAGCTTCACGGGCTGACCATTGATACGGAACACACCATTGCGGATTTCGATATTGCGGAACCCGAGCCTGTGCCGAAAGGCCTCCAGTTCGCTCCCCTCCTGGTCTTTCAGGGAAACCAGGAGGGTATAGAGCTCAGGCGTCTCTGCGGTCCAGGGCCGTATTTGGGGCACCTCACTGGCTGGCAGCGCCACTCGCGGAGTGCCAGCTCCGCCCGCGGCTTGCCGGCGCAGTATTTCCGTCTCGCCATCGAGCAGGCGCACATCCAGCGTTACAGGGACTTGTGTGTCGCCGGCCAGTTCAACTTCGAGCCCCAACAGCCCGGTCCGACTGTCCCCGGACAGATCCGTACTCAGTGCAAAGTCACGGATATGGGTCGCCGGTCGCGCACTCAAATGGACGTCGCGGGTAATCCCCGACAGTGACCAGAAGTCCTGGTCTTCCAGATAGGAGCCGCTGCTCCAGCGAAACACCTGTATGGCGACCGTATTTCGGCCCGGTTTCAGCCAGCGGGTGACATCGATTTCTGAGGGTGTTTTTGAGCCTTCACTATAGGCGGCGTACTCACCATTGACCCACACATAATAGGCGGATGACGCTGCGCCGATATGCAGGAAAATATTGTGCCCTTGCCATTGTTCCGGCAGCTCAAAACTACGTCGGTAACTGCCCACGGGGTTGTCCGCCGTGGGCACATACGGCAGGTCTACGGCAAACGGGTAGGGGATATTGACATAGATCGGATAGCCATAGCCGTGTCGTTCCCAGTTGGATGGCACAGGGATGCTGTCCCAGCCGGAGTCATCAAATTGTGCTTGCTCGAAACCCGCAGGGCGCTGCATGGGCGAGGCGCTGTACCGAAACCGCCACTGCCCGTTCAACGAAAGCTTGCGGGGATTCTCCCCCTGCGCCAGCGCCAGCCCTGCATCCGGATAAACCTCGAAGTGGGCCCGGGGTGGCATGACGCCTTCGCGGATCACCTCCAGGTTATTCCAGTGTGGCTGGGTCGATGCCTGCCCCGGCAGCTGTTCACCGGTGCAGGCTACAAGTATCAGCGGGAGCAGGATTTGGCTCAGGCGTCGCATGGGAAGTTCTCGCTCTCCAGTAACTTTTATCTTTCCGGTGAATATCAGGTGAAAAAAGGCCGGCACAATTGTGCCGGCCAAAAATGACGTGGTGAGGGCCGCTT
Source organism: Biformimicrobium ophioploci (assembly GCF_030270605.1). GTDB lineage: Bacteria > Pseudomonadota > Gammaproteobacteria > Pseudomonadales > Cellvibrionaceae > Biformimicrobium > Biformimicrobium ophioploci. The sequence continues at coordinate 538,687 of NZ_BSYJ01000001.1, read as the reverse complement.
CGCGAGGGCTGGCGACCTTCCACGCGATGATGGAGCTATATCATCTATTGAAAGCTGAAGTCTTTCTGGAAAGACAGCACAACCTCCCGCGGGCGGTTGTAACTGGGCATGTTCACGTAGCGGCCCACATCGGACCAGGTGCCGTTGTTGCCAAACCGCCAGTCATAGCCACTATCAATCCAGCCCGCATTGCGGTCGTCCCAGAGGTTCCTGACGCTAAGCGACACAGTCCAGCTGCTTTCCTTCCACAAACCGGCACTCAGGGAGGCCTCCTGGCGATCCTTGATCAATGGCCTTCCCCACTGGGCGTTCCACCAATCGTGGTTCATGGCCTCCGTCCAGCTGTGGTCGTAACGGATCCAGCCGCCAATATCACCAAACAGGTCTGACTTGTTGTATTCCGCACCCAGCCACCACTTGCTCGGTGGTGCCAGCGCCAGGCCCTGCCCCTTTGATGCAATGAGCCAGTCCTGCGACGGGTCCAGATCGGGTGCCGCATCACTCAGCATGAAATCGTCGAGAATCTCGGAACTGCTGCGGGCATAGGAGCCCTCCAGCTTGAAATGCTCGGTAACCTGGTAGGTCATGGTGGCTTCGAGGCCCTTCGCTTCCGCATCACCGGCATTTACATGGCCGCTGACATCCCAGAAGTAGGGGTCGCCGATATTGCGCTGCATATCCTCCCACTTCATGAGATAGGCGGAGAGGTTGAACTGGAGTGAATTATCCAGCCACTGGCTCTTCAGGCCGATTTCATGGTTCAGCAGCTTGTCCGGGCCATAATTTTCCGGCAGCACACTCTCGCGACGGATCTGGGAGTTGGAGCCGCCCAGGCGGAAGCCTTCGCTATAGGTCGCATAGACCATGCGCGAATCGTCGATATGGTAGTTGAGGCTCAGCTTGTAGACGGTATCGCTGTCGACGCCCTGGAAAATATCCAGCGGCAGGTAATAACCCCGAGGCCAGAATTTTTGCTCGGTGCGGTCGCGATCATATTCGAACCAGCGCACACCGACGCCCGCGACCAGCTTTTCCGTCAGGTCATAGCTCATTTCACCGAACACGGCAGTCTGGGTCGTCTTGGCGTTGTAGACCTCACCGTAGTAGTCATTGGTTTCCGGCACGTCATACCAGTAATTGACGTATTGCCAGGAGGGGGTGGAGGTGTAATCGTCCACGCGCCAGTACCAGTCCCAGAAATCATCGGTTTCCTCGTAGAAGGCGCCGGCCATCCACTGCAGGCGGCCATCGCCGATGGAGGCGAGGCGAATCTCCTGGGAAACGCGCTTGCCGGTCTGGTCGTTTACGCGTTGCTCATCGTGGAAGGCGGTGTCGTACCAGGTGCTGTAATAGCCGAATTCCCCATCCTGCACACGGCGGGCGCGGATCTGCGCATCAATATTGTTGTCGAATTCATAGTACACCTCGCGGTCCAGGAAAGAGCTGGTCATGGTCAGCTCGGCAAAGCCAAGGTCGCCTTTCAGGGTCACACCTGCCGCCCACCAGTCATCCGTGCGTTCGTCCTTGAAGAAGCGCACGATTTCCAGGTCACCCTCAGCCGGGTCAGATTTCCAGTCACCGGTCGAGCGCTGGGACTGCTGCATGATCATCAGCTCTGCATCCCAGGACTCATTGATGCTCCAGAGCGCACTGATACGCGCACCGCTCTGATACCAGTCATTGAAGTCCTCTTCGACGACATCGGTATTGCGCGTATCCGTGAAGATGTTGGAGCCTTCGACATTGTCGATATAGCCCGCCGACTTGGTGTCGTAGGCCACCATTCGCACACTCAGGGTGTCCGCCACCAGCGGCAGGTTAAACCAGCCCTCAACCGTGTGCCCGGTCTCTCCGTGCTTGACACTGCTCGCGTCCGCCTTGATGGAGCCGTAAGTACCACTGTGGTCGGGCTTGTTGGTAATGATACGCAGTGCACCCGACTGGGAGCTGGACCCAAACAGGGTTCCCTGGGGGCCCGGCAGCGCTTCAACGCGCTGGATGTCCACCATGCGCGGGTCTACCTGCTGGGTGGGCGATGTCATGGGGATCTCATCGAGATACACCGCGGCGGAAGAGTCGGTTCGCCACTCACCCGTGCCGGTACTGATTCCGCGGAACACGACTTCGTTGCGTCCCGGGGTTTCGGCCACCGTCGACATGCTGGGGATTGCCTTTAGGTAATCCTGCATGTTGTCGAAGCCCATCTTTTCTATTTGATCAGTGGTAAATGCCTGGATGCTCTGCGGCAGGTCCTGCATATCCATTTCGCGCTTGGTGGCGGTAACCGTAATTTCTTCAAGTGCGTTGTTGCTCTCTTGCTCATCGCTCGCAATTTCTTCCTGCGCGAGCGCTGCCATTGAGGTCAGCGAAGACGCCATGGCAAGGCTGATGGCCGCGGCCAGAGGCCTGCGTGCGGCGGGAACTGCCCGGAGTTTCATATCCTGTCTCCTCGGGTGCATTATTGTTTTTGGGCGCCCACGGTCATGACTGCTGCCCCCGTGATTCGCTCATTTATCATATAATTCAGCCATTGGAATTACCCATGACAAAAATTGCACCCGCGGTGAGCAAATCTCACCTGTCATGGACGCTGAATCTGGGATAGTAAGGGGCAGGCTACTGCTCGCAGGTAAGGAAGATATGGAATTTGATGCTCCGTTCAGGGTTCTGGAGCAGCGTGAAGTTAACGCGCTGCATGAAAGCATCAGCGCAGCCACGCAGTCTGAATGGGATGCCAACCGACTGCGACAGTCGACTTTCGATGTGCATTACCAGACCCAATCACTGGTCATGCTTTTCATCAGCTGCAATCAATGGCCGGAAGCCGAAATATACCGCGAGGATGGCTGGGACCGGTTGAGTCAAGCGGCTCTGCCGCTCATGCGTGAAGTGATCGAGCGGCACTATAGCCCGGGCGGTATCGTACTGCGTGCAATGGCAGCGAAGCTGGCCCCCGGTGGAATCATCAAACCCCATATTGATGCACACCCCTCGTTCCGCCATGCCCACCGGATCCATATCCCGATCACCTCCAATTCGCGTGTACGGTTCAATATTGGCGGCCAGCCCCATCGTTTCGAGGTGGGCAAGATCTATGAACTGAACAACCAGCTACAGCACAGCGTCATGAACCGCGGCAATGAGGACCGGATCACATTTATCTTCGACTACCTCCCGCCCGAGCGACGCAACGAAGTCCGCGCGACTGGCCTCACCGAGCTCTGGTAAATACCTCTGTCCGGGTTCCGACCTGCAAGAGACCGATTTTTTTCAACTGAACCCCAGTAAATCTCATTTGAAACGGTAGCCGTGACCTATCGATACTCTTAGCCGCCAGGGTTAGCAGTGCCAGTCGGGTTCTGAGCTGTTGCCCATCATTGTCGGAAGTTTCCTGGCCAAAAATAAATCTAACAGGAAAAAGCGATGAAAAATTTTCTCCGCACGGGGAGCCTTCTGGCGACCCTGTTATTCATGGTTGTGGCCACGCCCGCATCCGCCATTACCGTTTCTCCGGACGACAGCGCGATCCGCTATACCGGTCGCTGGAACTTCGATAACCCACTCGAACCCTGGATCGGCTGGCAGGGCTCAACCATCGAAATCCAGTTCAAGGGCACCAGCATCAGCGCGGACCTGCACCCGGGCAATAGCCACGAATATTTCCGCGTGATACTTAACGGCGTACCCTCCGAGCAGCTCATCCGGCTGGAGTCTGAGCGCGCCACAGTGACACTGGCTTCCGGCCTGCCTGCCAACCAGTCCCACCACCTGGTTCTGATGAAAGAAACATTCTACGGCTCCAACAGCGTGTTTTACGGCTTCGACATCGCCGACGGCGTTGTGCAGAACCTGCCCCCAAGGCCGGCACTGCGCATCGAATATTTTGGCGATTCGAACATGGACGGCACCTCGCTTTACAGTGAAAAAGACCAGCAGGGCAGCGATCCGCTATCGTCAGAATCGGGTACTTACTATGCCTACCCCGCCACAGTAACGCGTATGCTCGGGGCCGAGATGCACCTCGAAGCTGCCGGAGGTGCAACACTCGCCGGTGCGGGCGACAACACCGTGAAGAATTTTATCTATTCACCAGACTGGTATAACCAGGACTCCAGCTACCGCAGCGGATTCAACCCGCATGTGATTGTGGTCAATGCCGGGGCAAATGACATCAGCGCAATCAAGGGCAAACGGCAAAAAAATAAGGTGATAGACCGCTTCAGGCTGGTGGTCAGCGAACTGCGCAATGTCTATGGCGATACCCCGCATATCGTGCTGTACAACGCCTATGGCTGGGACCTGGGCGAGCCGGCCAATTATTCCCATGAGCTGGTCAACGAAATCGGCGGTAACCTTTCCGTGTTCCTGTACCCGTGGATATGGGAGCAATGGCATGGCTCGATGGTGGAACATGCCGGCCAGGCACGCCTGCTGGCAGAGCATATCGCCGGCCTTGGCCTGGGTTTTTCCATCGTGCAACCGGCAGAAATTTTCGATGGCTTCGGGCGCAATTTCAACGTCGCCAACGGAAGCTTTGAATACGCTGCCAGGACCGGCTTCGAAGCGTTTGGCTGGCGCTATGTAGACGATGGTGTCGAGCGCATATACGACCCGGCCGGCGCCGCCGACGGCAATTACTATATTCGCCTGCCGGTGGGGGATCGCGTTCACCAGGGCACTGACGCTACCGGCGATTTCCAACCCGGCGCTACCAGTGGCGGACAGGCCTATGTGGTGCGCGCCATGATTCGCGGCACCGGCACCGAGCCGACAGCCCAGATCATCGCCGACTTCGAGGAGCAGGCGCTGTATGGCCGTGGTAATGCACAGACGCAAAGCTTTTCTGTTGACGGTACCTGGCGCGAGTACGTGGCCACATTTACTGCTCCGGATGGCACCTGGAAAACCTATATCACCCTGAAATCCGCGGGCGGCACCGTGGAGTTCGACGATGTCCGTATGAGCGAATACTGATCGACCCGGGCACCCCACATTCATTTATCATACAAATGTGATAATGTGGGCTGCCCAACCAGATTTTGCCAGAAGGAAGCAACATGAGTGTCGACTGTGATCGGGTATTCGCCTCGGGGCGGCTTGCCGGTATTACCCGTTACCCGGATCTTGAGGGCCGCCACGTATTTATTACCGGTGGTGGCTCCGGTATCGGCGCCTACTTTACAGCAGCCTTTGCGCTGCAAGGTGCTCGGGTATCGTTCCTGTCGACCAGGCCGGAGCCCGCACAGCTGCTTTGCGATGATGTAGAGGAGCACACCGGTATCCGGCCGCGCTTCTACCGCTGCGATATCCGCAACCTGACCCAACTGCGCGACGCACTTGACCAGGCCGTTGCAGATGCCGGGCCGATTCATGTGCTTCTCAATAATGCAGCGCGGGACACCCGCCACAACCTTGAAAGCCTCAGCCCGGAGGCTTTCGATGACGCCATCAACACCAACCTGCGCCCCCAGTTTTTTGCCATACAGGCAGTCGCACCGGACATGGCGGCGGCGGGCGGCGGTGCGGTTATCAACGTAGGGTCCAATTCGGCCAACCTCGCGCTTTCCGGCTACCCGGCCTACGTCACATCCAAGTCTGCCATCATCGGCATGACCCGCAGCCTGGCCCGCGAGCTGGGGCCAGACAATATCCGGGTCAATGCGCTGGTGCCCGGTTGGGTCATGACAGAGCGTCAGCAGCGGCTTTGGGTCACAGAAGAAGCACTGCAGGAGTGCATCGATGAGCAGAATCTCAAGTTCGCGATCCAGGGCGAGGATGTGGCCGAGTCAGCGCTGTTCCTCGCATCACAGGCCTCGCGCGCTATCAGCGGCCAGTCGCTGATCATCGACGGGGGCCGGGTGTGAGCGCCTTGCAGGCATCACTGCGCGCAACACTGCCCGTAGAAAATGAGCTCGGTGAATGCGTACTCTGGGACGACCGGGTCAGGCAGGCGCTATGGACGGATATCCTTGGCCGCCGCCTGTACCGCTATGACCCGGCCAGCGGCACTTTAAGCCACCATGACCTGGATCGTCGTCTGGCTTCGTTTGCGCTGACCTCACGTCCGGGTGTACTGGTGGCGGCTTTTGACAATGGTATCAGCCTGTACGCGCCCGGCAGTGGGAATCAGGAGAGCCTGTTTCCCCTTCCGGACACCCGCGAATTGCGCCTCAATGACGGGCGGGTCGATCACAGTGGGCATTTCTGGGTTGGCTCAATGATCGAGAATGCCGGAAACCGCAGCGACAGGCCCGAGGGCCACGGCAGCCTGTACCGGCTCGATCAATCCGGAGAGGTTTCAGTAAAGCGAAACGGTATCCGTATCAGTAACAGCCTGTGCTGGTCACCCGATGGCCTGACCGCCTACTTCGCCGATTCCCCCGAAGAAACCATCTGGGCTTTCGATGTCGACCCGCATAGTGGTAACTGGAGTAACCAGCGGGTGTTCGCCCGGACGCCCCCGGGCGTCCATCCTGACGGCTCCACTGTCGACGCAGAGGGATGCGTCTGGAACGCCCAGTGGGGCAGTGGCCGGGTTGTCCGGTACAGCCCGACCGGCGAAAAGCTGGGGCACATCGAACTGCCCGCGAGCCAGCTGACCTGTGTCGCTTTTGGCGGTAATGACCTCCGTACCCTGTTCGTGACCTCCGCCCGCTGTGACCTGTCACCGGAGCAGTACGCCGCCCAGCCCGAAGCCGGCAGCCTGTTTGTGCTGGACACCAATTGCCGCGGCCTGCCGGAGAATCGCTACCTTCTCGGTGGTGACTGATTCGCGGATCCCGCGTTGACAGCTTCTGCCACACTCCGACACACTGCATTCGAAAACAAAAATAATTTCGCTGCCGATATGCGCTGGCTTCCTGCCGTGTACCGTGCAGGCGATAAGCGTTTTGAGGGATCCCGTCAATGTCCGCTACCCAAACCGGCAGCCTGGTCGAGGCCATCAAGCAGGCCTACCTGCTGCTGAACCAGCAGCGCCCTGACCTGGCGCGCGCGCAGGCTACTGAAATCCTCGACAGCGTTCCCGGCGAGGTGAATGCGCAGCTGGTGATTGCCATCTGTCAGCGCCTGCAGGGCGATGTGAGCGGTGCGCATAGTGCGCTGACACAACTCCTTGAGCACGCAAAGGACTTCGCCTCGGCGTGGCACGAACTCGGCTTGTGTGAGGCTCGCCTTGGAGATCACGGCGCGGCGATTAAAGCACTAGAGCGCGCGGTGGCGCTGCAGCCCGGACTTTCCGAGAGCTGGCTGGCGCTCGCTGAATACTACACGGCTCGCGAGCAACACGACCGCGCGGCCAATGCCCGCACCCAGCACCTGCGCCAGTCTGTTGCCGGTGGCGATCTCGCCAGCGCCTTTGCCTTGTTTGAAAAAGGCCGTATTGCCCAGGCCGAAGCTGCATGCCGTGACTACCTCTATCAACACCCCACCGACGTCAATGCCATTCGCCTACTGGCGGAAATCGGCTCCAGGGCTGGCGCGCTGGCGGATGTGGAAAACCTGCTGGCGCGCTGCCTGGAGCTGGCACCGGACTTCGACTTCGCCCGCCTGCAATACGCCGGCATCCTCAACCGCCGCGAAAAGGGTGAGGCGGCTCTCGCCGAGGTGGAGAAACTCGAGCAGGCACCGCGCCCGATTCCGGCGGTACAGGTGCTGAAGGCGGCGGTACTGGCCAAGCTCGGCCGCTACCCGGAGGCGATCGAGGTATACGATCACATGCTGACCGAGCAGCCGCGGCAGCCGGCCCTGCTGGTCAGCCGAGGTCATGCGCAGAAGACCATCGGTGAGCAGGAGGCCGCTATCGGCTCCTACCGCGCCGCCATCGATTGCGAGCCACAAAACGGTGAAGCCTGGTGGAGCCTCGCAAACCTCAAGACCTACCGCTTCGGCACTGACGAGCTCGCGCAGATGCGCACACAGCTGCAAGAGGCCGACCTTACGGAAGAGCAGCGCGTGCAGTTACTGTTTGCGCTCGCCAAGGGCGAGGAAGACGCCGGCGATTACGCGCAGTCTTTTGCCCACTACGAACAAGGTAATGCGCTCAAGGCGGTTCAGGAGGGTTACAGTGCGGAGGAAACCAGCCGTTACACCGACCGACTGATCCAGACCTGCACCGCAGAGCTCTTTGCCGCGCAGGGCGAGGGCGGTTGCGAAGACCCGGCGCCGGTCTTTATCGTCGGTCTGCCGCGCGCGGGCTCGACCCTGCTGGAACAGATCCTCGCGTCCCACTCGCAGGTGGACGGCACCAAGGAACTGCCTGATATCCTCGCGCTGGTGCGGCGCCTGTCGGGGCAACGCAAGCGCGATGACGAATCCCGCTATCCGGCAGTGCTCGCCGACCTCAATGCAGAGGAGCGCATCGCGCTGGGCGAGGAGTACCTGGCGCGCACCCGGGTACAGCGCGGCAACGCCCCTCACTTTATCGACAAGATGCCGAATAATTTTGCCCATATCGGGTTGATCAAACTGATCCTGCCCAATGCAAAAATCATCGACGCGCGGCGCCACCCCATGGCCTGCTGTTTCAGTGGCTTCAAGCAGCTGTTCGCCGTTGGCCAGTCGTTTACTTACGGTCTCGAAAATATTGGCCGCTATTACCGCGATTACCTGCGCCTGATGGATCACTGGCACGCGGCGCTGCCCGGTAAGGTACTCACAGTGCAGTATGAAGAAGTGGTAGCGGACCTGGAGCCGCAGGTGCGCCGCATCCTGGATTTCTGCGGGCTGCCATTTGAGCCAGCTTGCCTGGACTTTCACAAGACCCGGCGCTCGGTACGCACGGCGAGCTCCGAGCAGGTGCGCCGGCCAATCAATCGCGACGGCCTCGCTGCATGGGAACCCTACTCCCCCTACCTGGACGACCTGCGCGCTGCGCTCGGGGAAACCCTCCAGCGTTTCTCCTGAAGCGGGGAAGAAGGGCGGCACCTGAGATGAATAAAATTCACCAGCCGACAAAGAACCTTCGCTTGTCAGGGCCCCGTCTTGGCGTGATTCTGAGCTCTTGAGTAGTAGTTTTTCTCAATCCCGGAAGTATAAAAACACTAATAGGGGAATCAGCGATGACTCGAACGAAGAATTACCGGGCCGGTACACCCGACCTGCTCCGCAAGCCGCTCGCCGGCTTTATCCGTCAACACACCCGCCAGTACCGCGCTCCGGCACTCGCACTGGGCTCCGTAATCGGGCTCAGCAGCATGGTGGCGCTGCCCGCCGTTGCCCAGGATGGTGCTGGCCGCTCACTGGAAGAAGTGACCGTAACTGCGCGCAAGCGCGATGAGAGCCTGCAGGATGTGCCGGTCAGCATCCAGGCACTGGGTGAGCAGCGCCTGGAGCAGCAGGGCGTCTCGGGCTTTGATGACTATGCGTTACTGCTGCCAAGCCTGTCGTACCAGAGCGCCGGCCCGGGCCTGTCACAGGTGTATATGCGCGGTGCCGCCGACGGTGGTGACGGCAATGCCTCCGGCTCGCAGCCAAGCGTGGCCATCTACCTGGACGAGCAGCCGGTAACAGCGATCGGTCGCAATCTCGACCTGCACATCTACGATATCGCCCGCGTGGAGGCACTGGCCGGCCCGCAGGGCACCCTCTACGGCGCTAGTGCCCAGTCCGGCACCCTGCGCATCATCACCAACAAGCCCGATACCGAAGCATTTTCCGCCGCCGTGGACGTCGAGGCCTCCACCACCCGCGATGGCGACCCGAGCCATGTGCTCGAGGGTTATGTGAACGCACCGATCAGCGAGCGCGCCGCAGTGCGCCTGGTGGCCTGGGACAAGAGCGAGGGCGGTTACATCGATAACATCCCGGGTACCCGCACCTACGGCCTCGCGAGCGAGAGCAGTTACTCGCCGGTGACGCAGGTGACCGAGGACAATGCGGGTCTGGTCGAGGAAAACTTTAACAAGCTGGACAATCGCGGTGCGCGGGCTGCCCTGAAGATCGACCTGAATGATCGCTGGACCGCGACCGCCAGCGTGCTGACCCAGCGCCAGGAGACCAGTGGTACCTGGTTCCACGATCCCGAGAACCCCAACGGTGAAGTGGGCGACCTGGAAGTGCAGCGCTACTTCCCGGACAGCAGCGACGACCAGTTTACCCAGTACGGTGTAAACGTGGAGGGCGACCTCGGCGCTGCCAGCCTGGTGTATTCCGGCTCCATGCTGGACCGCGATGTGGAGTACGCGTCCGACTACACCGCCTATGCGGATTATGCCAACTACGCCAACGCCTACTGGGTACCGGCCTACGCCTGTTACTACACCGGCGGCCAGGCGGTAGAGCAGCCCTGCTCGAGTCTGGCAATCTACTACAACGACGACAACCGCTACCAGCGCCAGACCCACGAACTGCGCCTGCAATCGCAGCTCGATGGCCCTCTGCAGTATGTCGTGGGTGCGTTCACCGAGAGCGCCTCGCACGACTATCGCCAGGAATGGGAAATGGATGGCATGGCACAGGGTGCCGGCTTCCAGACCATGGACGAACCCAACCTGTTCTACCTCACTGACCAGGAGCGCGAAGATGACCAGAGCGCTGTCTTCGGTGAGCTGAGCTATGACCTGAGCGAGGACCTGACCGTCGCTGTGGGTGCTCGTTTCTTCCGCGCCGAAAGTAAACTGTCAGGCATCTCCGGTTACGGCACGCAATCTCCCTATACACCGGATGCCATCGTCAACAGCCGCGTGGAAGACAGTGACAAGACCCTCAAGGCCAATGTCACTTACCAGGTTTCCGAAGACATCATGATCTACGCGACCTACTCGCAAGGCTATCGTCTTGGCGGCGTCAACCGGGCCAACAACGACCTGGTGCCGGTGCAGTACCGCCCGGACTTCCTCGACAATTACGAGTTCGGCTGGAAGACAACGCTGGCCGACGGGGCACTGCGTTTCAATGGTGCCATCTACCGGATGGACTGGGAGGATACGCAGTTCACCCGTTATGACTCGTCCTATGGCCTGCCGGTGGGCGTGACCCTGAACGTGGGCCAGTCTGAGATCCTGGGCATGGAGTCCGACATCACCTACGCGGTAACCGACAGCTGGCTCCTCAGCGGCGGCTTTGCCGTCAACAATGCGGAAGTGAACGAGGACTTCGTGGTAGGCAGCAACTCTGCGCCGAATGGCACATCATTGCCGAATGTACCCGAGCTCAAATACAACCTCAGTTCGCGTCACAACTTCAGCATTGCCGATCGCGATGCCTTCGCGCAACTGACCTACGCCTACGTGGGTGAGTCCTACAACGACCTCTACGTATTCAAGGGCGACAGCCCGGTGGATCGTCGCCAGACCCAGGACAGCTACACCAACGTCAACCTGCGCGCGGGTATCGATGAGGAGCAATGGGGACTGGATTTGTTCATCAACAACCTGACCGACGAGCGCCCGCAACTAACGCGCTTTACGGCTGGCTATGACTCCAGCATCACTACTTCGCGTCCACGTACGCTGGGTGTTTCTTTCCGCCGTCGCTTCTGAGTTGGGCGTGAGACCTGGGAGAAAGTTATGAACCTGGCCAACAAGTTGCCTGCCGGGCCATTGAACGGCAAGGCCGCACTGGTCACTGCAGGTGCCAGCGGTATCGGACGCTGTATTGCCGAGACGCTGCTGGCTGCCGGAGCGAGGGTCTTTGTGTGCGACGTGGACCGGGCAGCGGTTGTGGATTTTCTCGGTGAAAACGCCACAGCCTCCGGCGCCGTGGTCGATGTAGCTGACGCCGCGGCGGTTGAAGGTATGTACCGCCAGCTGGAGCGGGAATTCGGCCGCCTCGATCTGCTGGTCAACAATGCCGGTATCGCCGGTCCCACTGCGCTGGTGGAAGATATAGAGCCGGACGCCTGGGACCGCACTGTGGCGGTGGACCTGAACGGGCAGTTTTACTGCACAAAATATGCAGTGCCCATGATGAAGCGCACCGGCAGCGGCGCCATCATCAATATCTCGTCCAACGCCGGCCTGTTCGGTTTCCCATACCGCTCGCCCTACACCGCGTCGAAGTGGGCCCTGATCGGGCTCACCAAGACCTGGGCCATGGAATTGGGTCCGCACAATATCCGCGTCAATGCGCTCTGCCCCGGCAGTGTAAAGGGACCGCGTATTGACGGCGTGATCGAGCGCGAAGCCGTCGAGCGCGGCGTACCAACCGCAGCGGTACGCGACGTGTACGAACGCCAGAGCTCCATGCGTTTGTTCGTCTCCGCCGATGACATCGCGCAGATGGTGCTGTTTCTGGCATCGCCCGCGGGCGCGGCGGTTTCCGGGCAATCGATTGCCATTGATGGGCACACTGAATCCCTTTCCTGCGATATACGTACAAACAAAGAGGAAGCCAATGAAAGCTGTATGGTTTGAACAATTCGGAACCGCCCGTGACACCCTGGTGCTGGGCGATCAGCCGGTACCGGAACCCGGGGCTGGCGAGGTGCTGGTGCGCCTGAAGGCCACCGGCGTGAATCCATCCGATGTTAAAAAACGTGCGGGCTCTTTCCCCGACCTGCTCGACAACGGCCTGGTGATCCCGCACTCCGATGGTGCCGGTATCATTGAGGCGGTGGGTCCCGGCGGGGATACCAGCCGTATCGGCGAACGCGTATGGGTATACCAGGCGCAGTACGGCCGGCGCCTGGGTACGGCGGCGGAGTATGTGGCGCTGGATGAAAAGCTGGCAGTGCCGCTGCCGGAAAATACCTCTTTTGAAATCGGTGCCTGCCTCGGTATTCCGGTAATGACTGCGCACCGCTGCGTGTTTGCCGATGGCGATGTCAAAGGCTCGACCATCCTGATCACCGGCGGTGCCGGCCGCGTTGGGTTCTATGCAATCCAGTGGGCGAAGCAAGCCGGCGCGAAGGTGATCACCACCGCCAGCAACAGCACTGACCGCGATACCTGTCTCGCCCTCGGGGCGGATGCCGTTGTCAATCACCGCGACGAAAACTGGGCAGCTGCCATACTCGAGGCAAACGACGGCAAGCCCGTGGACCGCGTGGTGGAAGTGGAATTCGGCAAGAACCTGCCGCAGGTGCTCGACTGCCTGCGTATTGGCGGCACCATCGCCACCTACTCTTCCAGCCAGGACATGTCCCCGCAATTGCCGTTCTACCGCATGATGTTTATGGACATCACCGTGCGCATGGTGATCGTGTACGCCATGCCGGAGCAGGCCAAGCAGGACGCCATCCGCGATATCACCGCGGCACTGGAGCAGGGCAAGCTGCAGCATCGCGTCGCCGATGTGCTGCCGTTAGAGAAAATGGCAGAAGCCCACGAGATCATCGAGGGTGGCACCGTACGCGGTTGTGTCGTTGTTGCGGTGGAATGAGTCGCGGTAACAAGAAACTGCTGCATACGCTGATTCCCGCTCTGGCTCTGGGCCTGGTCACGCTACCGGGCCTCTGTGAGCCAGTTGCGGGGAAGGCCCCTCCGCAAGCGACGTTGACCGAGTCCCTCTGGACCGGTCTTTGGGAAAACAACCGCGAGGGGCAGCGTATCGCCAGCTACCGCGGCATCCGCTATGCAGTCCCTCCAACCGGTCCGCGCCGCTGGCGCGCACCGCAGCTGCTGGAGCCCGCAGCGGGGCAAATCGATGCGTCCCGATTCGGTGCAGCCTGCATGCAGACCAGTTACAACACCGACTGGTATGCCGATGTGATACGCAACTTCGGCGGCGATCCCGCCCTTGCCCCCACACCCGGTGCTGTCAGTGAGGACTGTCTGTTCCTGAACGTGTGGGCGCCTGAGGGCGCGCAAAACCTGCCCGTCATGGTGTTTATCCACGGCGGCAACAACCTCGGCGGATGGTCCCACGAGCCGAACTACCATGGCTCTGAACTGGCCGCTCATGATGTCGTGGTGGTATCCATCAATTACCGCCTCGGTGTGTTCGGGTTTTTCGCGCACCCGCAACTGCGTGGTGAAGACCCGGAGGGAGGCCCAGGCAACTACGGCCTGCTGGACCAGATCGCCGCGCTGCAGTGGGTGCAGCGCTATATTGCAGCGTTTGGCGGTAATCCCGAACAGGTTACGGTATTTGGTGAATCCGCCGGTGGCGCGGCCATCGGCTACCTGATGACGTCGCCACAGGCGCGCGACCTGTTCCGCTACGCGATCCGCCAGAGTGGTGCCTTCGATCTTTACCAGCACGGTGACCTCACTATTGAGGAAGCATACGGTGAAGAGTTCCAGCGCGACCTCGGTGCGGCCAGCATTTCCGAAATGCGTGCACTACCGGGGGCGCAGATACTGGCGCAGGCGCAGCAGACCTACCTGGGTAAAGAAGCCCCTGAAGAAAAGCGTGAGTTCTATCCGGTGCGCGATGGCCAGGTGCTGGCACATATCCCCCAGAAGGCCTATACAAAGCCCCTCAACGGCGAGGCACTAATGGTCGGTTTCAACCGGGACGAGAGCCTGATGTATGTGGACGAAACCGTATCCGATATCGACATCAGCAATTGGTGGCAGCAGTACTTCAGCGGCCCCCAGCCAAAGGACGGCGAGTTCGCCCCGGCACAGCCGGCCCGCCGACGCATGGCGGAATTGCAGGATGCGACCTGGCAGGACTGTAGCAGCGCGGAGGTCGCCCACCTTGCGCAGCGCTACAGCGACATGCCCGCCTATCTGTACCGTTTCGACCAGTTGCGTGGCACCATGGCAAATAATCCAATTGGGGTGTACCACGGTGCCGAGCTGCCCTATGTGTTCGACAGCCATGATGCGTGGCTACCCAATACCAGGGCCGATCGCGATATGACGCAACTGATACTGCGCTACTGGACAAATTTCGCCAAAACGGGGAACCCCAACGGCGAAGGTCTGCCGCACTGGCCACAGCTTTCCTCCGGTGGCAAAGCCATGCTTTTGAGCGCAGTGCCGCGAACCGGGAACTGGGACCCTGACGGCCTGTGCGAATGGCGCAGCATAACCTCCACAGTTAAATAAAAAACAATAAACAGAAAACGTAACAGCGATGAAAAAACACAGTGTTGATAAACCTGCATTTGCGTTCGCGGCAGGCATAATTTTTCTAGTGTGCATACCACTGGTGCTATCACCGGAAACCGGTGGCGCTGCACTGAAGGCGCTGCACCAGTGGATTACCCGGGAACTGGGCCAACTCTACATCCTCGCTGCCAATGCGGTACTGGTCTTTCTCGGCTGGCTCGCATTCGGTCGCTATGGAAAGGTCAAACTCGGCGATGCCAGCGACGTGCCCGACTACAGCAACTTCACCTGGGTCGGCATGCTGTTCTGTGCCGGTATTGGTGCCGGCCTGATGTACTGGGCGGCAATCGAGTGGGCCTATTACTACGAGCAACCGCCGATGGGCGCAGAGCCCGGCTCGGCCGCAGCCCTGCGCTGGGCTTCGTCCTACGGCATCTTCCACTGGGGGCCCAGTGCCTGGGCCTTTTACTGCCTGCCCGCGGTCGCCATTGCCTATCCCTACTATGTGAAAAAAGTCCCGCTACTGCGTTTCAGTACTGGCATGCATGCGTTCCTCGGTCACAAACCCGGCGGCATAGCTGCGCGTGGCATAGACCTGATGTTCATGCTGGCACTGCTTGGCGGGGCCGGCTCTTCCCTGGGCTTCTCCACACCAATGATCTCGGCCGGCATATCGCGGCTTACCGGTATCGAGCAGGGGTTCGGGCTGGACGCCGCAGTTGTGGTACTGAGCATCGCCATCTTCGTGGCCAGTGTATTTTTCGGGCTGGAACGCGGCTTCCGCAAGCTCAGTGGCCTGAGCGTGCGCCTGGCCATCGGCCTGCTGCTGTTTATCCTGATCGCCGGCCCCACAGCATTTCTCATCAAGTCCGGGATTAATGCACTCGGCAACGTAATGCAGAATTTTGTCGCCATGAGTACCTGGACCGAGCCCTTCGCCGACAGCGGCTTTGTCGAGGACTGGACCATGTTCTATTGGGCCTGGTGGATCGCATTTGCGCCGTTCGTCGGCCTGTTCGTGACACGGATATCCCGCGGCCGCACCCTGCGACAGGTCATCGTCGGCATGCTGGTGTTCGGAAGCCTCGGATGCTCACTGTTTTATATCGTGCTGGGCAACCTGTCGCTGTACCACTTCCTGCAGGGCAATGTGGATGTGGTTGCAATTCTGGGGCAGGGCGGTGGCAAGGACGTCATTGTTGCGGTTCTCGACCAGCTGCCACTGGCCGCGCTGGTGATCGCGCTTTTCTCGCTGGTCAGTATCCTGTTCTCCGCAACCACCTACGACTCCGCCGCCCTGGCACTGGCCGGCAGCGCCACACGCGAGCTGCCCATCGGCGAGAATCCGGCGCGCTGGCATCGCATTAGCTGGGCATTGATGCTGGGCGTTCTGCCCATCACCCTGCTATTTGTTGGCGGGCTTACCAGCCTGCAGACGGTATTGCTGGTGGTAGCGCTGCCCATCCTGGTGATCTGCGTGTTGATGGCAATCTCGCTGGTGCGCAGCCTGCAGGCCGGAACGACGGTGACAGATAATGCTGCCCCGGAGACGGTACAGATGTCCGCAGACAGCGATATGGGTCACACAGCGGTGGCCCGTACCAGCGCCTGAGCAGGCTCACATAAAACCTGCTACAAAGGCGGGCGACGCAACGATTGCGTGCCCGCCATGACTTCTACAAGACTTCGAACAGGGCCGCTGCACCCATGCCGCCGCCCACGCACATGGTCACGACCACATATTTGACACCGCGGCGCTTGCCTTCAATGAGTGCATGCATGGCCATTCGATTGCCGCTCATACCGTAGGGGTGACCGATGGAAATAGCTCCGCCATTCACATTGAGCCTGTCTGCAGGGATACCGAGCTGGTCCCGGCAGTAGAGCACTTGCACGGCAAAGGCCTCATTCAATTCCCACAGGCCAATATCGTCCATCTTGAGACCAGTGCGCTTGAGCAGTTTTGGAATGGCAAACACCGGGCCGATGCCCATTTCATCCGGCTCGCAACCTGCCACTGCCATACCCCGGTAAATACCCAGCGGCTCCAGGCCGCGCTGTTCCGCGAGCTGGCTGTCCATCATAACCACCGCGGCCGCGCCATCTGAAAGTTGCGAGGCATTGCCAGCGGTGATCACGCCATTTTCGCGTACCGCATTCAGGCCACCGAGGCCTTCGAGCGTGGTTTGCGGGCGGTTGCCTTCATCCTTCTCCAGGGTCACCTGTTGCTCACTGACTTCTCCAGTCTCCTTGTTGGCAACCAGCTTGGTGGCGGTAACCGGCACGATCTCCGCGTCGAACTTACCGGCTGCCTGTGCGGCTGCGGTACGGCGCTGTGACTCAAGCGCGTATTCGTCCTGCACTTCCCGGGATATGTTATAGCGCTTTGCCACGACTTCCGCGGTATCCAGCATCGGCATATAAATAGCAGGCGCTGCCGCCATGACAGCCGGGTCTGCAGCACGATGCAGATTCATATGTTCGTTTTGCACCAGACTGATGGACTCACAGCCGCCTGCGACCACAACCGGCGCACCATCCACGATAACCTGCTTGGCAGCCGTGGCGATTGACATCAACCCCGACGCACACTGGCGATCAATGGTCATGCCACTGACGCTCACCGGCAGGCCTGCCGCAAGCGCAACCTGGCGGGCCAGGTTTGTGCCCTGACAACCCTGCTGCAGAGCGGTACCAAAAATACAGTCGTCCACTTCGCTCGCCTCGATACCAGCGCGCTCTACCGCGGCCTTGACGGCGTGGGCTGCAAGAGAGGGACTCTCGATATTGTTGAACGCCCCACGATAGGCGCGACCAATCGGGGTGCGCGCGGCGGAAACAATGACAGCTTCTTTCATTCGTTCTGTGCTCTCTTATATCCGCACCACGGGTCACTACCCCGGAGTGCAGCGATTTGAATTTACGTTGCCGATATCAGGCTGGCTGGGCGTTAGTCATGGCCATAGTCAGGAACTTTTCGGTTTGCCCGGCGCCTGAAGCCAGTTCTGCCTGGCCAGACTGATCGCAAATCTTGTCCCAGCTCGCGATCACAGCCTCCGGGCTCTGCTCTTCGGTGGAGATGAAGGTACCCGCGGTCTCGAACAGGCGAGTGCTCGCGTACCCACCCGCGCCGGCACAGAGAATGAAACGGTTGGGTGCGTCTTTCTGACACAAGGTCAGTGCGCCCGCAGTTACCGATTCCGGCGTCAGCATGGCCAGTACTTCTGGCGGCATTAAGTCCTCGGTCATGCGAGTGCCGGCGGTTGGGGCAAGCGCATTCACACGGATGTCGTACTTGGCCCCTTCCAAAACCAGGGTGTTCATCAGCCCGAGCACGGCCATTTTCGCAGCGCCATAGTTGGACTGACCGAAGTTGCCATACATACCGCTCGACGATGTGGTCATGACAATCCGGCCATAGTTTTGGGCACGCATGATTTCCCACACCGCCTTGGTGCAATTCACGGAGCCCATGACATGCACATCCATCACCAGCTGGAAGTCGGCCAGTTCCATCTTGGCAAAGGTCTTGTCACGCAGAATGCCAGCGTTGTTGATCAGGATATCGACGCGGCCCCACTTGTTCATGGCCTGCTGCACCATATCCTCGACTTCAGCGTAGTTAGCGACGTTTGCCCCGTGGGCAATCGCTTCGCCACCGTTTGACTCGATCTCACGGACCACTGCCTGTGCAGCCTCAGAAGATGCGCCACTACCGTCACGCGCTCCGCCGAGGTCATTGACCACAACTTTTGCGCCTCGTGCGGCCAGCTCCAGTGCGTGTGATTTTCCAAGCCCGTTGCCCGCGCCGGTTACGATGGCCACCTGGCCGTCAAAACGTACACTCATCGATACTCTCACTATTACTTATTGCGTTTTAAATTTTTGTCCGGAGTTAATTACTCAGGCAACCATCTGCATGGTCAGCCACTCGGCTTTTAGGGCGGGCTTTTCCTCTCCCTCGATTTCTATCGTCACATCAAATTTCAACATGAACTGGCCTGGGGTTTTTTCTTCGCAACTGGCAAGCCTCGCATGCGCCCGAATGCGACTATTGACCTTTACTGGTGCGATAAAACGCACCTTGTCGAAACCATAGTTAATCCCCATGTAAGCGCCTTCGACAGCAATTCCGAAGGTTTCCGCGAAATAGGACAGCATCGAAAGCGACAGAAAGCCATGCGCGATGGTAGAGCCGAATGGGGTTTTCGCTGCGCTCTCCGGATCGACATGAATAAATTGGTGATCCCGTGTCGCCTCCGCAAAAAGATCAATCTGCTGCTGGCCTATGGTTAGCCAGTCTGTGGTTTTCATCTCGGTACCGACGAATTTCGGCAGTGATTCTCTGGTGGCAGTAGTCATTGTGTTTCCTGATTATTATTTTATGTATCTGCTATCAGAACCAGTCCGGCTTCATCTCAAAGCTTGTACTGTCGATATCGCGTACCAGTTTTGACCAGTGATAAATTTTCGGCAGCTCGGAGTGGAAGAAGTACTGCATTGCCTGCAGCTTGCCGCGATAAAACTGTTCATCCTGTTTGTGTGGATTAGCCTGTAGTCCCGCATCAGCTGCCATGCCCTGGCGCAACCAGATCCAGGCGATCACGATGTGCCCGAACATCTCCAGGTAACTGACCGAGTTAGAGAACACCAGATCCAGGTCTTTCTCTGCCGTGGCCGCCAGAACAATATTGGTGGTTTCCTGCAACTCACTGAGTGCGGCTTGCAGCTGTTCCGCGAACAGGCTCAGCTCGCTGCCTTTTGCCTGTTCGACAGTGCCGTGCATCTCGGCAAGCATTGCACGGTAACCCGCGAAGTTGTTCATCGGCACCTTGCGCCCGAGTAGGTCGAGCGACTGGATCCCTGTGGTGCCTTCGTGGATCGGATTCAGACGATTGTCGCGGTAGAACATTTCCACCGGATGTTCGTTGATATAGCCGTGCCCACCCATGACCTGGATGGCCAGGTTGTTGGCCTGCGGGCCGTATTCCGAGGGCCAGGTCTTGATAATGGGCGTGAGGAAGTCCAGTAGCGTGTGCGCTTTTGTGCGCGCCTCTTTGGTCTCCGCCGTTTTCTCGTCATCGGCAAGCTGACTGCCGTACAGGCACAAGGCGTAAGCGCCTTCAGCATAGGCTTTCTGCGCGAGGAGCATGCGCCGCACGTCTGCGTGCTCGATGATCGGGATGGGTGGAGACTCGGGATCCTTGTTGGCGAGCAGCCGGCCCTGGGGACGCTCGCGAGCGTAGTCGAGGGCGTACTGGTAACCGGTCAGAGCAGTGAGCGCTGCTCCAGTGCCAACCATGATGCGCGCCTCGTTCATCATGTGGAACATATACATCAGGCCCTTGTTCTCCTCGCCCACCAGGTAGGCCGTGGCACCCCCCTTTTCGCCAAAACTGAGTGCGGTGGAGGTGTGGCCGCGGCCGCCCATCTTGTGGAACAGGCCCGCCAGCGCCACATCGTTGCGCTCGCCTATAGTGCCGTCTTCATTGAGCAGAAACTTGGGCACGATAAACAGGGAGATACCCTTTACGCCCTTGGGCGCACCTTTCACGCGGGCGAGTACCAGATGCACAATATTTTCGCTGAGTTCGTGGTCACCACCGGAAATGAAAATCTTGTTGCCGCTCAGTCGGTAGCTGCCATCGCTTTCTCGCGCTGCAGTGGTGGTGAGGTCGGCGAGTCCCGAGCCGGCACCGGGCTCGGTCATCGCCATGGTGCCCATAAAGCGCCCCTCTCGCATGGGGCGCACCCAGGTATCGATCTGCTCGTCAGAGCCGTGCGCCTCGATCAGGTTGGCATTGGCATGGGTCAGGGAGATGTAGCCCAGCGTGGTGCTGGCGACTGCCGACAGGTGGGCCTGTGCGGCATTGGTGACGATCAACGGCAGCTGCATGCCGCCGGTTTCATAATCAGTAGACGGCGCCGCCAGGCCTGCCTCCACCACGGCCTCCAGGGCCGGCTTGATCTCCGGCAGCAGGTGCACTTTTTCGCCGTCAAAGGTCGGCTCATTGGTGTCGACCTTCTGGCGGATTGGCAGGAAGTGCTTTAACGCAACGGCCTTGCCGGTTGCGATGGCGGCGTCGAAGGTTTCGCGGCTGTGGTCCGCATAGCGCTGGCGGGCCGTCAGGGACTCTGCGTCGAACAGTTCGTATAGCATAAATGCCAGGTCGCGTTCGCTGAGTACTTGTGCTGCCATGGATCACCTGGTCTCTGTTGTTTGTGGATCTTTTTCAGGCGCCCACTTTAAACTGCGCCCGGTTGGGTATTGTTCACGGACTTGTTAGACTCGGCCATTACCTCTCAGGTCAAGTTCGGAAGGCTCGTGACCAGCGTGCTGGGGTGGCAATAAAGAGGCGTCGGATATGAGTGATACGGACTACCACGCGTTTGGGCACCTGTTGCGCTTCTGGCGCAAGGTACGCGGGCTCAGCCAGGAGACACTGGCCCTGAACCTGCAGTCTTCCACACGGCATATCAGCTTTCTCGAGAACGGCAAGGCACGCCCCGGTGAAGCATTCGTAGAGGCCATTGCCGAGACGCTGGGGCTTGGTGAGCGTGATGGCAGTTACCTGCGCCTCGCGGCGGGGTACCTGGCGCGCAGCCAGAAGGTCGACTTCGAAGCGCCGGAATTCAAGTGGTTACGCAAAGCCACATTGCTCTCCCTGAAGGCGATGGACCCCTACCCGGCGGTACTGATGGACCGCTATGGCCGATTATTGATGGTGAACCGGAGCTGGGTTGCGTTCTATCGCGAATCGGTCACTTGCGAAGCGCTGGCCAAGGTCGAAAATCATTTCGAGTTTCTGTTCAGGCGTCCGCCGGAAGGTTCTGCGCAGGAACCCTGGCGGCACATGCTGGCCATGATCCTCATGTATACGCAGCAGGAAGCCCTGTTGACCAATGACCCCATCTACCATGCCATGGTGGCGGAACTGTCATCCTACCCTGGTATACCAGAGGACTGGGCAGATATTGCTTCACGGCTGGAGCCCATGGCCAGTTATCGTGTGCAACAGGGGTACAAGGGCAGGCTCATGCGCTTTTTCTGCGTCAGCCTCAATGTAGGCGCCATGGGACCGGCCTCCTACGTATCGGAGCCGCGCCTGACGATCAACACCCTCTACCCCGAAGGTGACGAGCTCGACCTTGGCGAAGCACTCAACAGCAACCTGTCTCACCCACTGTTGTTCTACTAGTTCACAGTACAAGGGGTAACAGCGTCTTTTGCCTCATTCCCGATCACAGCTGTCACAAGCCGCAATTCATGTTCAAACAGGCACCCTGTCCCGGTTGAGCAGGGTAGCTATTTCCTGAAGTACATTTGCAGTAGCTGCCTGCGCGGATGGAAGCGTGCTCGCCATGGTGAGAAATCCATGGATCATGTCGGGATAACAGGCGTAATGAACAGGGACTCCGGCGCGTTGCAGCTCTTTCGCAAATAGCGCCCCCTCATCCCGCAAGACATCGAAGCCCGCAGTAATCAGGTAAGCCGGCGGCAGAGTGCGGAAATCAGCTGCCTGCAAGGGTGAAATGTATGGATGATTGGCACTGTCACTTCCGCCCAGATATTGTTTTGCAAACCAGACCATATCGGATTTGCGCAGATAATAGCCTTCCGAGAACTCTGTATAGGATTGGGAATCCAGTGTGCTGATATCCATTACCGGATAAAACAGCAATTGATGGCTGATACAGGGGCCGCGCTCGTCGCGTGCCTTCAGGCAACAGGCACTGGCGAGATTACCGCCCGCGCTGTCACCGGCGATGGCGACTGTCGAACAGCCTGGCGCAAGCTTACCGATGTTGGAAGAAACCCAGCAGAGCGCAGTATAGGCGTCTTCCAGCGGGGTGGGGTACGGATGCTCAGGGGCCAGGCGATAACCAACGGAAACCACTACATGCCCGGTGCCATGCGCCAGTTGATCAGCAAACGCATCATGGGTATCCAGGTCACACAGCACCCAGCCACCCCCGTGAAAAAAGACCACTACGCCTCGGACCGTTTCGGGCTGATAGACTCGTATCGGGATTTGCCCACCGGTAACCGGTATATGCTTCTCCTCGATACGGCAACGGCGCTCGCCCATATCGGCAGGCGCCATTGCCTTGACAGCTGTTCGGGCCACATCTGCACCAATGGATTCCAGCGAAGGGCGTTGCAAACTCTCGACCAACTGCAGGAAAGCCTGAATATCTTCAGGCAGTGCCTGATCCATCATCCCATCCTGGATAGTTCCCGCTATCACCGGCCCAGCGGCGCAGGCAGCTGGTTTTATTCATGGGGTGCGAAGCTCCCGGCGCAGAACCTTACCAACCGCCGACTTGGGCAGGGCGTCGACAAAAGCGATATGTTTTGGCACTTTGTAGGCGGTCAGTTGCCTGCGACAATAGTCGCGCAATACCTCAGCATCCCGCGCAGCACCGGACGGCACTACAAAGACCTTGATCGCCTCACCGGTGCGCTCATCGGCAACGCCAACTGCCGCGCACTCGAATACATCGGGGTGAGCTGTCAACACGTCCTCAATCTCGTTGGGATAGACGTTAAAACCTGAGACCAGAATCATGTCCTTGATGCGGTCTACAATACGCAGGAATCCATCGGCCTGGATCACCGCGACATCACCAGTGCGAAACCAACCATCACTGTCCACGGCCGCCGCAGTCTCCGCCGGCCGATTCCAATAGCCTTTGAGCACCTGAGGTCCACGCACGGCCAGCTCTCCCACCTTTTCGATACCCAGGTCCGCGCCTTCGGAATCAATGACCTTCACCTCCATGGCTGGCAGCGGCTTACCGACCGTGCCAATCTGGTTTGCATCAGGAGTGTTACAGGTGAGGGAGGAACTGGTCTCCGACATGGCGTATCCCTCGAACAGCTTACTGCCGGTACGTCGTTCCCACTCCTCGGCAACCGAGGTTACCAGCGCAGCTCCGCCTGCAATTGACCCGCGCAAATAACTGAAATCAATTTCATCGAACTGTGGATGCCGCATCAATCCAGCGAACAGTGTGTTAACTCCTGCAAAGCCGGTAAAACGGTAAGCGCGCATTGCCTGCACCAGACTATCCAGGTTACGCGGGTCTGGAATCAGTACCGAATGGACCCCGTTCATACAGCAACTGATCACATTCCAGGTAAAACCATAAATGTGATAAAGCGGCATAGGCGCTATTACTATGCCGTCACTGCGCTCATTTTCATCAAGTGCGCTGGTGGTCTGCCAGGCACTAGCGAACAGGTTACCGTGCGTCAGCATGGCACCTTTGGACGGACCAGTAGTGCCGCCTGTGTACTGCAACACCGCCAGGCTTTCCATGGAAACATTAGTAGTCTCGATTGTCGCAGTGTTTGGCGTTGCAAGTGCAGTGCCGAGCGCTACATAGCGATCCGGACACCCTTGTGGTAATACTTGCGAACTATCCGGTTTCAGCGCGCCGGCTACCACAACAAGACGCACACCCAATTCTTCAGCCACGGGAGCCGTTACCGCCAGACAGCCTTCAAACAGCACCAGCGCATCGATTCCTGCATCCGTAAACTGATGGCGCAGCTCACGCTCCGTGTACATCGGATTCGTATTGACAATCACCACACCGGCGCGCAGCGCACCCCACACCACGATGGGGTAAGCCAGAATATTTGGCATCTGCAGTGCGATGCGTGATCCGGGTTTGATATCACTGGCATGCAAAAATGCTGCAAATGCCTTACTGTTACGATCCAGCTCAAGAAAGGACAGGTCCTGACCAAGGCATGAAAACGCGGTGCGCTCACGGTGCTCTGAGATGGCGCGATCAAAAGCCTCTACGAGGTTGCGGTCGCCCTTGTCGTTGATCTTCTGCAGCATCTTCTGCGCGTAGTCGAGTTCGGTTTCCAGCATCTTCTTTTTATCCAAAATTTACACAGGCTTATTTCAGCCCGCTACCGCAGCCTTAGAGCTCGCAGCCTGCACCGCTTCCTGCTCGCGTCGGGAATGGTATTTAGTAAAAACATAAGCACTGGCGAGAACCAGCACTGACATGCCCGGCCCGTAGGCCCACCCCATACGAGCCAGCATTTCCAGGGTGACATTCGCCGGGTCCTGCGATTCGCCAAAACCAGCGAAGTCCAGAATAAAGCCCGCACAAAGAGTGCCGATACCAAAGGTCAGTTTCAGAATCAGCATCATGGCTGAGTTAAGCGATCCTTCCTGACGCAGGCCGGTCTCTTCTTCCAGGTCATCAGCAACATCGGCCGTCATGGAATTGATGAGTGACATGGCCCCGATGAAAAAGGTTTGGTGCAGAATTACAAAGAGGCAAACCAGCGCCAGCAGCTCACTACTGCCCGGCGGTGGTGTGAGCTCAAACATTCGAGCAAGAACTGGGACTGGTCCAATAAATGCCGCCGCCACCAGCATGAAAACAATTGCGCCACGTTTACCCATACGGGCGGAGGCCTTTACCGTCAAAATAGAGGCGGGTATTAGTGCCACGAATACACACAACATAAATGCACCGGTCTGGGTGCTGCTGAACTCATAGAAGAACATATTGATATGCAGCAGCATTGTATTGGCCGTACCCATTACACTCACCAGAACAAGACTGCCGATAAACAGCGTGCGTGCCGAGTAGACACGGAAGAAACTCAGGATATCGGTAAATGCGCAGTACCAGGGACGGCTCAGCTGTTCATCGGAGGCCTTGTTGAGATAAGGGATGCGTGAACGAGTACCCCAAACCGCAATGGCCATACCCACTGCCGCTATTAATGAAGCTGCAATGCCAATATTCTGGTACCCGATAGCAACATTGCCGGCTTTGGTCGCGGTTGGGATGAGAATAAACCAGGCCAGCACCTGCAATGCGATACCACCGGTATACCCCCAGAAGGTACGGTGCACGACGATACTGGTGCGCTCGTGATAGTCACTGCTGAGCTCTGCAGCCATTGCCATGTATGGCACCACGAAAAAGGTCAGTGCCGTTCGCACCAGAATCGCCGTTGCCAGATACCAGCCGAACAAGCCCATATCATCGAGACCGCCAGGCGGGTTGAATATCGCAAACAGGGACAGCGATACGGGCAGGATCGACACGGCCATAAAGGGGTGACGACGCCCCCAGTTACGCGTACGCATCTTGTCAGAAAAGTGGCCAACGATCGGGTCTGAGATTGCGTCGGCAATAATCGACAGCAGCGCCGCGAGACCCGCGAGGCTCGGAGCCATCCCCAGTATCTGGGTGTAATAAAAAAACAGGAAATAGTGGAAACAGGAGTCCTTGACGGCCCAGGCGAACTGCCCGACCCCGTAAGCGTTCTTGCTGCTTTTACTAAGAAGGGTATGCATTATTTTTATCCCGCTGTCAGTCCACCATCCAACACGATTTCCGTGCCGGTCAGGTACGAGGAGGCCGGGCTGGCCAGGTGAGTGATTGCGCGCGCGACTTCCTCACATCGGGCAAAGCGGCGCAAGGGTATCTGTCGATGCAGGAAACGACTGGCGGCCTCAATTTCTGGGAAAATGCCTTCCTCAACCAGCTGCCCCACCAGTTGCTCACCCATATCGTTCTCGATCATGCCGGGGTTGACGCAATTGACGCGCACCTTGCTGTCGGCCAGTTCCAGTGCCAGCGATTTGCTGAACAACTGCACCCCACCCTTGGTCATGTTGTACAGGGTCTGGCTGGCAACACCCACCAATCCGGCAATCGAAGATACGTTCACGATACAGGCGTCTCCACTGGCCGTGACGCCCTTGCGCAGTAGGGGCAGGGTAGACTGGCAGCCGAGAAACACCCCTTTAAGGTTGGTTTCAATCTGTCGGTAGAAATCAGCCTCGGTACATTGCTCCATTCGGCGCGCCAGATGAACCCCGGCATTGTTGACGAGTACCTGCAGTGCGCCGAATTCCTGATCGATCATAGCGACTGCCGCATGCCAATCTGACTGGGACGTAACGTCAAGGCGCACAAAACTGGCTCGGCCACCACGGCTGACAATATCAGCAACCACTGCCTCTCCCGCTTCCGGGCGTCGCGCAGCAACAATGACATGGGCATTTGCGCGTGCAAATTGGCGAGCCGCTTCAGCACCCAGCCCTCTGGATGCGCCGGTGATCAATACGGTTCTGCCGGTAAAATCCTGCATCGGTACCTCTGGCCCCTAGGCGGTTTGCGCCTGCGCCGACATGACTGCGCAGATGGATTGATGCTGGTCAGCGCTCAACAGTGATATTGCGTGGTTGCCGGCCAATATGGAAGAGCGCAGGGGGCCATACTGGTCACTCTGCATCAACTCGAGCGGTGCTTCCCCAAGCCCGGTGCCTACGCACCAGGCAAAATTCACTTCATCAAATGACGCAGCGCCTTCTGCCACAATTAACAGGCTCGCCTGAACGACGCTGCGCAACAGCACCTGAAAAGTATCGGAATCCGGTTTGGACTGCTCGAAAAATGCCGGCAAGCCGTAGGCTGGCTCGGGGTATTGGTAGAACCCCTTTCCAGCTTTCATACCCGTGCACCCACTCTCTACCAATGGTTGCAGCAGAGCGCGTATTTCCGGCTGGTGGCGTTTTTTTTCTTCGCTGAGAGAAGTCGTGCACCAGCTATCGAATACCACGTTGATGCCAAAAAAATCCATCATCCCGAAAGGGCCCATCGGCGCTTTCATGTACGCCATCCAGCAGCGATCTACCTGTTCCACACTCGCCTGACCTCGACTGACCAACAGCATCGCTGTAGTCAGAAGCGGGCCGAGCAGTGAGTTCAGGATGTAGCCCGGATATTCTTTTTTCATCACCAGTGGCACACCGCCGACACTGCGCACAAATGCCATCAGTGCCTCCGGGATCGCACCAGCGGTGCGCGGGCCGGTAACAATGTCCACCAATGGTGAGCCAAGATAAGAGTGCAGGGCGGCGAAATTGCGCCCGCTGTCGAGTGCGCTATCGATATCGGATGGCAGCAAGGCGGAAGTATTCGTCGTGAGGATGGTCCCCGGTGCTGCCATTTCCTCCAATGTACGGTGGATCGCCCGCTTAACCTCGAGGGATTCCGTCACCGACTCACTGACAAGCTCCGCACCCTCGAGTGCGGTTGCGAGATCATCGCTGATGGCAATTCTTTTCCAGGCCTGCTCAATCGCGCCCGCGGGTATCTTGCCGCTTGCGGCCAGCATGCCGGCGATTTCTCGCTGGCGGCCGTCCACACCTGACAGTACCTTCGAACATTGGTCGTACAGAACCACAGAATAACCGGCGATGGCGGCGATCAGGGCATTGTAGCTGCCCATGGTGCCCGCGCCGACATAGCAGATTTTTGTTATCTTTTTATCCATCAAAATCCCTACCCGTCATTACTACTAGTGTTTAGCCCCATGTCTAGCGCAGGGCTCTGGGCAGGCGGTCCGGCACCAGCAGGTTGACGCTGCATCTGGCAATCATTGCCGGCCGGTATTCAAGTACCGGCAGCGTCTGCAAGGCATTGACGATATGGAACTGAGTTGGATTTTGCTCCCAGGTGAGTTGCTGCCAATCTACCCGGCCGGTACCCACTTGGACCTCATGGTACTGTGTTTCCGATGGGAAGGTGGTGGCTTCACTGATCGCACTGCCAAAGCCACCAATGGCCGGCATGTAGCGCCACGCCATGGGGTTATCACGTCCCTCCTGCGCAGCCATCGATGCCGCAATCTCTTCCATGGTAGGCGGACGCAGCTGGTCGATTTCCAGGCTGACAATGCGGTTGTCAAAGTGTCGCGCCTCGGCCCGCCAGCGGCCATTGTCGATACTGTGGTCGGGAATATCTGCAAAAATTTTCGGGATGCCCTGGAGTTCGCGCCCGGTCAGGATCGGATCGGCAAGGTTCTCCCAGAGGGCCAGCGTATAAGTCCCCCGCAGTTGATCCTGCTCCCCGTCAAAACGGGCGGCGGCATGGACCCCGAGCAGGTTGTAACCGTGCCCTGCAAGCCAGTCGACCTGACGGTTGCAGGCGTAGACCACAGTCACTATCGGTTCTTCATCAATGCTGAACGGCTCAGGCAGGTAGGCGGCGAGCTTTTCGCGGTCGGTCACGTAAGGGACCACCATCATGGTGACATCCCGATACCAGCCACTGGCGCGGGCGTTACTGCCCCGCGGCCCGAAATGGGCCGGCATGGTAAAGCTCTGGTTAGGTGGGAGTGCTTGCATGGTTACCTCTGGAAGTTGTTTGTAGGAGCGGGTTGCCGGCTCGCAGCGCTGCAGTCGCCAGGAGTCGGTCAGGAAGGGCCCCGGTTCCGGGACCCTTCCTTTGCTCTGGCCTAGAAGTTGTACTTCAGGCGCACGCCGTAAAGTCGCGGATCGGTGAGAGTCGAGACTGCGGTATGGGTTACCGTGCTCGGACGATCCCGATAAACGACATCGCGGTCGTCACTCAGGTTTTTCACAAAACCGGTAACTTCCCAGGTTTCATCTGGTGAGGCGACATTCAGTCGCAGGTCCACTCGACTCCAGGAATCCAGCAGGTCGTAGTCGTCTCGGTTGAAAGCGGACATGTACTGCTCGCTGGTGTACATGTAGCTGCCGCTTGCACTCCAGTCGAGATCCATGGCTTCCCAGCTATACGTCAGGTTGGCCGATGCCTTGTGTTCCGGACTGAGGGGGAAGCTGTTATCTGCGAGATCCTGCTCATTGGTACACAGGGGGTCGAAGACCAGCCCCACGGCACGGGGGCCCAGAGCGCACGCATTGAAGTCTGTGGAAGAGAACTCGTCGAAGCGGGTGTCGTTATAGGAATATGTACCACTGAACATCAGCTGATCGGTCAACAGGGCCTGAAACTCGGTTTCGAAACCCGTTGCGGTTGACTCCGCAGCATTTTCATAGCTGGATAGCGACACACCATTGACAACCGTTTGCTTTAATACCTGCATGTCCTTATAGGCATAGTGATACACCGAAGCGCTGAGATTGACACGGTTGTCAGCGAAGCTGCCACGGTAACCAAGCTCGGTCGAGGTCAGGGTTTCCGGGTCGACCATATCGATATCGGGAGTAGCGGTCGGCTGCAGCAGGTTAAAACCACCCGAGCGATATCCAGTAGCGACAAAACCGTACAGGAAGTGGTCTTCACTCAGGGTGTAGTCGAAGCCCAGCTTCCAGGTGGGCTGATCCCAGGTATCGGAGCCAGCATGGGTGACAAATGGAGCCGCAGGATTACCAACGTACTGGGCAAAGGTGTTATCGCGACCACTCTTTTCATCTTCCGAGTAGCGCAGGCCTAGGGTTACAACCAGGTCGTCGGTGGCGCTCCAGTCCATTTGGCCGTAGATCGCTGTCGAAGTGGTCTCCAGTTCCGCATCGGCTTTG
Source organism: Biformimicrobium ophioploci (assembly GCF_030270605.1). Taxonomy (GTDB): domain Bacteria; phylum Pseudomonadota; class Gammaproteobacteria; order Pseudomonadales; family Cellvibrionaceae; genus Biformimicrobium; species Biformimicrobium ophioploci. Next base: position 508,410 of record NZ_BSYJ01000001.1, on the reverse strand, counting down.
TACAGGTAGCCTTCCGGGTTCACACCCTGGCCAATGAAACTACCCAGAGTCGCGTATACCGCCATCAGCTCGGCGTTGCGCTCCTGGTAATAGATGTCCTGGGTTTCATCGCTGTTGTAATAGTAGAGGCCACCGATAAAGTTAACCGGGCCTTCAAGGTCGGTGCTTACCTGCAGTTCATGCGAAGTAAATTCCGACTCCTGCTCAAAGGAGAAAATCAGGTCAGAAGGCGTAGCACCGATACCGGTGATCAGGGACATCGGCAGCGGGCCAAACTGTGTAGTGAGGTACAGGTTGTTCCAGTCCAGGCCGGAGTCTTCAGCAGCGGTGAGGTCGGCATCGAGGGCACGGCTGAAGTCAAACTTTGAATGGCCGGCGGTATACTTGACGACGAAGCTGTCTGCATCCCATTCGCTGGTAAAGAACAGCGCATCGCGCTCACTGCTCTGGGTTGGCTCAAAGTCTATCGAGACCTGGCTCGGATCATTGACGCCGGGATTTTCCACCGTCATGCCCTGATGCATATTGGCAAAATTCTGGCCGGGGAACATACCCGGGAAATTCAGCACCGTGGCACCCACGTAGGCGTCACGAACTTCCTGCACATTTTCAGTAGAGAAGGGCTCCAGCGTATAGCCGTTAGATGGGTTGGTATCCGAATTGGAACGCATCACCTTCAAAGTGCTCGACCAGTTTTCGGTCGTCTGGTGCTTCAGGCTTACCGTTGCATACTGGTTTTCGCGATTGTCATACTCATCGCCGTTGTACAGGTTCTCCTGAAAACCGTCGCGACGGATGTCCGACAGGGCGGCGAGTACCGAAAGTTTTTCGGTGACCGGGCCACTGGTAAGTACCTGCGCAGTGGTCTGGCCATAGTTACCCAGCTCAGCGACTACGGAAGTACCCCATTCCTCGCTGTCCGGGGTCTTGCTGACAAAATTGATCGCGCCGCCAATCGAGTTACGGCCATACAAGGTGCCCTGCGGACCACGCAACACCTCGATGCGCTCAATATCCAGGAAGTTGGACATATTGAATACATCAGTTTCGGTGTTGTAGACACCATCCCAGTAAAGACCTACTCCCGGGTCGGAACCCAGCGCGGTGTTCGGACGGCCAATACCGCGGATACTGATCCGGCTTGGCGCAACGGTCAGGGACGGAGAGCGGGCGGCCAGGTCGGCGGACCCGTCGATGCCCATGTCTTCGCGGGCACCGCTGTCGAACGCGGATACCGCTGCGGCCGTCTCCATCAGGCTCGATTCACGCTTGTTGGCCGTGACCACTATCTCTTCCAGAGAAGTGTCGGCACTTGCGGGGCCAGCGGCGACCATGGCGGCGACGACTGCGCACAGCCGGCGGACGGGGAAACGCTTGTGGGATGTAGACTTCATGCCGGTTGGCCTCCGAGTCTTTTTATTTTTGTATTTGGGGCAGCCCGTCCGGTTGGCAGTCGCTCACTGCCGTCAGGGGGCTACCCCGTAATTAGCACAAACCTCAATCGCTACGGCAAGTAAAACTTGCACGCTTACGAATTTAACCACAAAAATTTACCCGGTCAACAAGACAAGTGTTGTTATTTACGCGGCGAGCCCCTGTCTATCGTGGTAAAGTTGGAAACCTCAGACTAAATTTTGCGTATTTTTTGTTCAAACTGTTTTAGAGTGGAACTTTGCAGTCAGAAAAAATGCCTATGACCTCGCCTGCCGGCACCGCTATCGGTGGCCGTACCCGCCGCGTGCAGGAGCGGGCGGAGGCGACCAAGTCCAAACTGATCGACGCCGGGCGGGTGATGTTTTCCGAGCGCGGATTCGATGCCGTTTCCTTACGCGATATTGAGAATGCGGCAAAGGTAAAGCGCGGCCTGCTGGCCTATCACTTCGGTGACAAGGAAGCGTTCTGGAAGTCGGTTGTGGCTACTATTTTCGTCGGCATGCACGATGAATTTGAGCAACGCCTCGGCCTGTTGCGCGAAGTGTCAGAAAGTGAGCATCTGGCCTTTATCGTGCGCTTTTACGTAGGCTTCCACGCGCGTCATCCGGAGCTGAGCCGATTGATGAGCCAGGAGGCCACCCGGGATACCTGGCGGATCCAGCACCTGATCGAGCAATACATAGCCCCCGCATGCGAAAAAATGCAGAAGCTGGTAGGAGACTCCCTGCAGCTCGACCGCGACGGTTTTATCCATTGGTACTACATCATGGTCAGCGCATCATCGACCATCTTTTCCTTCGCACCGGAATGCCGTCGCCTGTTCAATATCGACCCCTGCGAGGAGGCGCGCGTAGACAGGCATGCGGATATGCTGGTGAAGATGCTTCTGCGCCTTGAACGCGATTGACACCACCCTCGGCGGCGCGCCTCAGGGGAAGGCTGCGCCTGCAGGAAAGCTCCGGGGTGCTGTCGTCAACATTTCGCGCATGCTGAAGCATCGTCCGCAGATGGATGAGCCCCGCCAATTATAGAGGTGCGAGTCGCTCCTGAGCATGGCTGCCATGTCGGAGCCAATCCAGCCACACATTGAATAACCCCAACCTTCCCAATATTGAATGCATCTAGCCCCTCCCACGCTGAGCCCTGCAATCATCTAAATCCAATACAAACCTCACTATATCGAAAGCACACGTTTTCTCATTAATGCAGAATATAGAGCCCCTCCGCCGAATTCCGTTCGGCCCGGCATAATATTTTCTGAAATTTCCCCCAGTATTAATCAGACATATTTACCTCGCCTTAAATTTTTTCATACACCTTCCTAAAAATCCGACTTCTCCACTTTTAATTAATGGCTACTCGATGATATAAGTTCCCAGGTTGTACAAATAATTGCGTTTTCAGCAATTGGATACTAGTACGCCTTATTTTTAAATTGGCGTAATCCATGGAAATAATATCAACAATAAGTACATTTGTGCCGACAATATAAATTAACTGGAAGGAGAACGCTGTGCGAGCTTCAAAATGGATTTTGTTTTTATTGATCTGCGTATCGTCTTTAAGTAACGCCGGTGAAGTAACAGACAAAGAAAAACTGAAATATATTATTGATGGCTGGGCGTCCGGAGCGTGGGAGCCAGTCGTTATTAGAAACAGAGACGAGAACGGATGGAAAACCGAAATAGACTCACAGGCTATTGTGAAAAAGAGCGGCCCTTACAGCTTGACGTTCTATGAGGTAAGCGGAGAGCCGTCGTTTAAAGTTGATCTGAGTTCCGGCGATTACGTGGCGAGTAATTACGACAAGCAGAAAAAGGCATTTGGCAAAGCTAGCCGCGCCTCTTTTGTCAGCGCAGATCTGAATTCTCCGGAAGACTTCACTTTCCTGTTGTTGTGGGAAGAAACATCTGAAGGGGGCGCCAAACAATATAGCGAAGGCAGCAGGATTGGCCCCTTTAAAAGCTGGTCAGGCTTTGAAATTGATAGTGAGGGTGGCCGAAAATATAAGTTTTCCAATGTATTCAATGCTCAGGAAGCCAAGCTAGCATCGGAATAACCTACTCTTCCTTCGAATATCGGGGGCCACCTGTGTGGCTCCCCGATTTGATGCTCAAATGACAACCCCGTACTCTTCACCGGAGTGTTACCTCCATCCTTTATCGAAACTTCGTCCCTTGCAGGTAAACCTGAAAAAGTGGACTGGCCGACTCGCATCAAGCTGGTTTTTCTTTACTCGAATAAGATAAAAGACAAAGACAATGAAAGTATTCCGACAGACTTACCGTGCCGTTCTGGCTTTAATTGCATGCTCCTTCAGCTATGCAGAGGAAGATCCCTATCTTTGGCTGGAGGAGATTGAAAGTGAGCGAGCCATCGAGTGGGTCAAGAAACAAAACAGAGTCACCGATTCACGCTTAACTGACACCCCCCTCTATAAAGGCCTTTACCAGGACGCGCTGGCTGCCCTCGACGCGGAAGACCGCTTGCCGGAGGTCACGCAAAAAGGCGAATGGCTTTACCAGAACTACCACAGTAAGGCCAACCCGCGTGGGCTTTACCGTCGTATTAAAGTAGTCAGCTTCAACCGCGGCGAAGATAGCTGGGAAACGGTTCTCGATATCGACGCGCTCTCCAAAAAAGAGGGTAAAAAATAGGTGCTCAAGGGCATGAATTGCGAGGACGAGGCTCATACCCGCTGCCTAATGCATCTCTCAGACGGTGGCAGCGATGCGGTGGAATTACGGGAATACAATGTCCAGGATAAGGAATTTGTCAACGGCGGCTTTTATGCACCAGCAGCCAAGCAGGGTGCCGAATGGGTCGACAAGGATCACTTGCTGATTTCGAGCACACTGGGCGAGGACGCGGCAACCGATTCAGGGTACGCCCGTAGCGCCAGGCTATGGGAGCGCGGCACCGAATTGTTGAGTGTGAAGCCGATCATAGAAGTACCCAAAGGGTCTGTCAGCGTGAGGCCGATTACTTTCGGTGGGAAACAGCAATCCATTTTCATCTTAGAGAGTTCCGATTTCTGGAGCTTCAAATTTAGCTTGTATCACGATGGTAAAATTCATTCATTAGCTTTGCCACACTCAGCCTTTCTATATGGAGTGCAGGGTGACAACTTGATTGTCAAAATAAACAAGGATTGGCAGGCGAATAACAAGACTTGGGTTCAAGGAAGCCTGATAGCGGTTTCTCAACGGTCCATCATAGATGGCAAGCTTAAAATATCGAATCTCGTAACCCCGTCTGATAGCGAAGTTATCGAATCCGTTGCGGTTTCTGATGCGGGCGTATTAGTGACAATGCTGGAAGACGTAAAAGCCCGGGCATATTTTTACAGCCGCGGTAAAAAAGGCTTTGTGAGGAATGTGATTGCGCTGCCCGGTGATGGGCAGTTAGAAATCAACACTCTCAATGAAGTATCTGGGGAAACCTATCTAACCTGGGAAAATTTTATTACCCCACCAACCTTATATCGCTATCTTCCAAGCGAAAAAAAATTAGAGAAAATATTTAAGCAATCAGCGACTTTTGACGGATCGCGCTTCAAGGTTGAACAATACTTCGCAGAATCCAAGGACGGAACGCGGGTTCCCTATTTTGCTGTGATGGCGAAAGATATCGAATTTAACGGAAAAAATCCTACGCACATGTTTTCCTATGGTGGCTTCCGGAACTCATTGTTGCCATCCTACTCGGGTTCGTACGAAGAGCTAAACGGCGCCTACGGTAAACTGTGGCTCGAACGGGGGGGAGTGTATGTGCTGGCAAATATACGCGGTGGCGGCGAGTATGGACCAGCTTGGCACGCAGCGGCCCTGCGCGAGAAGCGGACTAACTCTTTCGATGACTTTGCGGCTGTTGCGAAGGACCTGATAGAACGCGATGTTACTGCCCCTGATTACCTGAGCATCGAAGGGCGCAGTAATGGCGGCCTGTTAGTGGGTGCCAGTATCACGCGCAATCCAGAATTGTTTAATGCTGCCATTTGCGGCGTACCGCTTCTGGACATGAAGCGCTATCATAAATTACTCGCTGGTGCCTCCTGGGTGGGTGAGTTCGGCAACCCGGACACTGACGACTGGTCATTTATCAAGAGTTACTCCCCCTACCAGAACCTGAAGAAGGAACAGGACTATCCGCCGGTGCTGTTTTTTACCTCAACGCGCGATGACCGCGTACACCCGGGCCACGCCCGCAAGATGGCCGCGCGTATGAAAGCCATGGGACAGGAAGTCGAGTATTACGAAAACCTGGAAGGCGGTCACGGCGGCCACTCGACCAACGAGCAATTGGCGCACCGGGTCGCGCTGATGTACACCCATCTCTGGAACTCTCTCGAGTCACCAGCTGAATAAATGCCTTTGGCGGGGCACTTTGCCCCGCCCATTCCTTATAACTCCACCTTCTTCAACCCCTTCAGGCGCTCCTCGCGCTGCACATACTCCAGCAGCGCTTCGGCCACCGGTGTCACCGGCTTGCTGCCGAGGCGCGCCAGGTACCAGTTGGTCTTGATCGGCAGGTGCTCCACATCCAGGATGGCGATGCCCGCTTCACCGCCGACATTCCAGGTATGTTCGGACAGGATCGACACCCCCATGCCCGCCATCACCATATGCTTGATGGCCTCGTTACTCTCGATGGTCATGCGCACATTCAGCTCGCAATCAAACCTCTCCATGTGGCGCTCGATCGCGTAGCGCGTACCGGAGCCCGCCTCGCGCATCAGGAACGGGGCCCGCGCAAACTCCTCCAGCGGAATCCGTTCGCGGCCGGCGAGCTCGTGCTGCTCCGGGGCGATAGCCACCAACCGATTGGGCAGGAACTCGGTCAGCAGGTACTCCTCCTTCTTGGGCGGATGACTGAACACGCAGAAGTCATCCAGGCCCTCGGCCATGCGCTGTGCAATCTGTTCGCGGTTGCCGACTTTCAGCTCCACCGAAATATCCGGGTAGAGCTTGCAGAACTCGCCGATCAGGTGCGGGATAAAGTACTTGGCGGTGGTCACCACAGCGATGCGCAGGGTACCGGCAGTCAGCCCGCGCATCTTGGTGAGGCGCATGTCGAGGCGCTCGAAGCAGGACAGGATCTCGCGTGCGCTAGACACCATTTCGCGCCCTGCATCGGTGAGTTGCAGGCGCCGCCCCACCTGGAAATAGAGGGGCAGGCCCACCGCCTCCGACAGTTTGCGCAACTGCATGGAGACGGTCGGCTGGGTCAGGTGCAGCGCCCGGGCGGCTGCCACCACGCTGCCGTGTTCCTGCAGGGCGCAGAGGATCTCAAGCTGGCGAATGGTGCCGACATGGGCGTGCAGTCTGCTCATAAGCCTTTACATAGATGATTGTCTAATAATGGATTAGATAATATCTATTTTTATTGATATGTCGACTTCCGGATAATGCCCGCCATGACAGAATTCGGAGGTGTGACATGCAGACCCGCCAACTGACCTTTGGTCTCGCCGCAGGCGCCCTGATCCTGGGGGCCGGTAGCTACAGCGCCGGCCAGGGATGGATCGACTGGTCGCTCGCAGTGGTCGGCGGTTTGCTGCTCGGCCTGAACGCGCTGCAACTCCTCGGCCAGTCCGGGCTGTCGCTGCCCACCATGGGCGCGGCTGACGCTGGACTACAGGGTCAGCACTGATGCAGCTGGATATCGTTGTTGCCTTCTTCCTGTTCGGCATGGCCGCTACCCTTGTTGGCAGCAAGATCCACTTTTCCCGCGGTCTTTCGCAGGGCCTGACCCTGTTCCTGCTGATCGCGATCGGGTTAAAAGGCGGCGTCGCCCTAAGTGAGCACGCCAGTGTACGCCTGGTCCCCCAGGCGTTACTGGTATTGCTGCTGGGGCTGGCGCTGCCCTTTATTGCTTACCCCCTGCTGCGCCGTATCGGCCAGTGGAACCGCACCGACGCGGCAGCGACCGCGGCGCACTACGGTTCCGTCAGCGTGGGGACCTTTGCCGTTGCCATTGCACTGCTGGATAGCCGGGGGGTCGATTACGAGGCCTACTTCCCGCTGTTTGTGGTGCTGCTGGAGGTACCGGCCATCGCCATCGGCATCTATCTCGCCACCCGCGGAGACAAGAAGAAGGCCCGGCTGGACTGGCACGAGTTACTGCTCAACCAGGGCTGTGTGCTGCTGTTCGGCGGCCTGCTGATCGGCTGGATGGCAGGCACGGAGGGCACTGCCAAGGTGATGCCGCTGTTCAGCGCCACCTTCCACGGTGCCCTCGCCCTGTTCCTGCTGAACATGGGCTGCAAGGCGGCGGAACAGTTCCCCCAGGTCATGCGCCAGGGCGCGTTTCTCACCAGCTTCGCTATCGTGATGCCACTGGTCGGTGCTACCATTGGCGGGAGCCTAGCGACACTGATGGACTTTTCCATCGGCGGAATTGCGCTCCTCGCGACGCTCGGTGCCAGCGCTTCCTATATTGCGGCTCCGGCTGCACTGGGTGCGGCCCTGCCGAACGCCAATATGAGCCTGCCGCTGACCGCTTCGCTTGCCATCACATTCCCGTTTAACGTGCTGGTAGGTATTCCGGTGTACCTCGCCGCTGCGACCTATATCAGCCAATCCGTCTCCTAGAGGTCTCCGAAATAATGAACTTCTCTACCGTGAACATCGTTATGGGTTCACAGTCCGACTGGAAAACCATGCAAGCGGCCACTGAAGTACTGTCGGCACTGCAGATCCCGCACACCGCCGGCGTGGTATCCGCGCACCGTACCCCGGCGCGCCTGCAGGAGTTCGCGGCTCGGGCTGAATCGGAGGGCACAAAGGTCATCATTGCAGGCGCAGGCGGCGCCGCGCACCTGCCGGGCATGATCGCCTCGGAAACCATCATTCCGGTGGTCGGCGTGCCGGTTGCCAGCCGTCACCTGAACGGCCTCGACAGCCTGCTTTCCATCGTGCAGATGCCACGCGGCATCACCACCGCGACCCAGCCGATCGGCGAGGCCGGCGCCTACAATGCCGGCGTCATGGCCGCCCAGATCCTGGCACTGTCCGACAGCGAGGTACGCGAGCGTTTTCGCGCCTGGCGCCAGCAGCTGACCGATAGCGTCGGCTACGAGATTCAGCCATGAAGGTAGCGGTACTCGGCTCCGGACAACTGGCACGCATGATGGCCATGGCCTCAAAGGACCTCGATATCGAGGTCTGTTTCATGGCGATGGAGGGCGAGGGCACGGAAAGCGTTGAGGGTCATGGCGAGATCCACGTGATCAGCGCCGGCACTCCCGCGGAGGCGCTGTTCGAACAGCTCGGCAAGCCCGACGTGATCACCGTCGAGAAAGAGGATGTCGATACCGACCTGCTGCGCGCACTGCAGCCGTTCTGCCAGGTACACCCGAACCCGGATTTCATCGACATCACCCGCCATCGCAACAAGGAAAAGCGCTGGCTGAACAGCATTGGCCTGGCCACGGCGCAATTCGAGTATTGCGACGATGAAGCCTCGTTGCGCGAGGCGGTGGCAAAACTCGGCCTGCCGGCCTTCGTGAAAAGCTGCGAACAGGGCTACGACGGCAAGAACCAGTGGTTACTGAAAGCAGCGGGCGATGTCGACCAGCACCTGGCCGCCATTACCAGGCAGCCATGCGTGGTAGAGAAGGCAGTCAACTTCTCGCGCGAGATTTCCATCATCGGCATCCGCGACCGCAGCGGCAAGATCGCCGTCTACCCGGCGGCGGAAAACCACCACTGGCAGGGCACACTGCTGTGCTCCTTCGCCCCGGCCCAGAACATCTCGCCGGCACTGCAGCAACAGGCGCACGATGCCATTGAAAAGGTACTGCAGGAAGGCGACTACGTTGGCGTGGTGGCCATGGAGTGCTTTGTCACCGACGACGGGCTGCTGGTGAACGAGCTGGCGCCGCGCGTGCACAACAGCGGCCACTGGTCCATGGAGGGCTGTGACATCGACCAGTTCAGCGCACACCTGCTGGCCATCTGCGGGCGCTTTGACGGCGCACTGGGCGAGGTTCGGGACACCGCCATGATCAACCTGCTGGGCGTCCCGGCGCCTGCGCAGTTTGCCAACGCGGAAAACTGGGTTGTGCACATGTACGACAAGGCCATCCGCCCGCGCCGCAAGGTGGGGCATATGAACCTGGTGCACGACAGCCGCACAGACATCCGGGCAGTGGTCTGCACCCAGCTGCAGGAAATCTATACCGACGACAACCTGCCAATAGAGGAGATCCAGACGGAATACCAGGAATGAGCGCTATAAAAAAGATTATCGAGCACGAATCCTTCGGTGGCATGCTACTGGTCGCCACCGCGGCACTGGCCATGCTACTCGCCAACTCAGCGCTGCAGGGCTTTTACTTCGACATCCTCAATACACCTGTGGTGGTGGCGGTAGGTGAGTACTCACTGCAGAAGCCGCTACTGCTCTGGGTCAACGACGGCCTGATGGCACTGTTCTTCCTGGTGGTCGGGCTCGAAATCAAGCGCGAAGTGATGGAAGGGCACCTGGCCTCCAAGGACCAGATCATGCTGCCCGGCATCGCGGCCGCGGCCGGTATGATCTTCCCGGCCATCATCTACGCCGCGATCAACTTCGACAGCCCGGAAACCCTGCGTGGCTGGGCGGTGCCGTCCGCCACGGATATCGCGTTCGCCATCGGCATCTTTACCCTGTTCGGCAGCCGCCTGCCGGTCAGCCTGAAGCTGTTCTTACTGTCAGTGGCGATTTTCGACGATATCGGCGCGATCATCATCATTGCGGTGTTCTACAGTGGCGACCTGTCGCTGACCTCGCTGGCCATTGCCGCGCTGGGCCTGGGGGTGCTGTTCGCACTCAACCGGGCACGGGTGCTCAACCTGGCGCCCTACGTGATTGTCGGCCTGGTCATCTGGGTGGCGGTGCTCAAGTCCGGCGTACACGCAACACTCGCGGGCTTTGTCACCGCCTGGTTCATCCCGCTGCGGGTCAATGTGGTCAAGTCCATGGCGCCGCTGCACCGTATGGAGCACGGCCTGCTGCCGTGGGTCACCCTGCTGATCCTGCCGGTGTTCGCGTTCGCCAATGCCGGTGTCTCGCTGGCGGGCTTCAGCGCGGAGCGCCTGCTCAACCCGGTCACACTGGGTATCGCACTGGGGCTGTTTTTCGGTAACCAGGTGGGTATCTTCAGCGTGGTCTGGCTATCGGTGAAAGCCGGTATCGCCAAGCTACCGGAAAATGCCACCTGGGCACAGGTGTACGGCGTGTCGCTGCTATGCGGTATCGGTTTCACCATGAGCCTGTTTATCGGCAGCCTGGCTTTCGAGGGCTTCGCCGCGTACCAGGATGACGTGAAGGTGGGCGTATTGCTGGGCTCACTCCTGTCCGCCCTCGCCGGTGCCCGCGTGCTTTACGTGTGCAGCCGCAAGAACGAGCCGGCCGGACCGGCCCGCGAAGGCCGCGCCTTCACCCCGTTCGGTATCCAGCCGGACAACTCCTAGGGCCACTTCTGGGGCAACTCCCGGGAAAGTTCCCGGCAGTCCCGTGTACTGCCGGATTCCGGAATCCGGTAGTCGGCTCTGTTGCCACGGTTGCAGCATTTGGGCATGCTGGCCTTTTACGCTTAGCAACCGTGGTAACCGATGAGCCTGATCACCCTCGCCATCCCCGCCTTCTTTGCCCTGATCCTGATCGAGCTGGCCTATGACCGCTGGAAGGGCCTGGGCCTGTACCGCCTCAACGATGCGCTCGGCAGCCTGGCCGCCGGCGTGATGAGCCGCCTCAGCGGGCTGGTGAAATTCGGCTTCAAGCTCCTCATCTATATCCCCATCTTCCAACTGTTCGCGCCACTGCACGAGGCGCTCGGGCTGAACTGGTCCATCGACAATCCCTGGCATGTGCTGCTGGCCGTGGCGATCTACGACTTCTGCTACTACTGGGCCCACCGCTTCGGCCACGAGATGAATATCCTGTGGGCCTCACACCTGGTGCACCACCAGAGCGAGGAATACAACCTCACCACCGCGCTGCGCCAGACCGGCACCCCGGCACTGTTCGGGCCGCTGTTCTACATCCCCGCCGCCATCCTCGGCGTGGACCCGGCCATGCTGGCGCTGGCGGGCGCCATCGACCTGATCTACCAGTTCTGGGTCCACACCCGCGCCGTTCCCAAGGTGCGCTGGGCCGAGTGGATCTTCGTCACCCCGTCCAACCACCGCGTGCACCACGCGCAGAACAAGGTGTATGTGGACAGGAATTATGGCGGCGTGCTGATCATCTGGGACCGTCTGTTCGGCACCTACCAGGAAGAGCTGGATGAGGAGCCCTGCATCTTCGGCGTGCGTAAGGCGCTCAACAGTTTCGACCCGGTTGCGGCCAACCTGCAGCACTACCGGCGCATGTGGCTGGATGCCTGTTACACCCGCTCCTGGTGGGACAAGCTCACCCTGTGGTTCCGGCGCACCGGCTACCGCCCGGCAGATGCCGAGGCAGCCATGCCGGTGGCGTCTACCGATCTCTACCCGGAAGGCGGCTACCGCCGCTTCGACCCGGAGATCGGCACCGCGCGGCGCTGGTACGCATTCACCCAGCACGCGCTCTACACCCTGGTGACCCTGGCCCTGATCTGGCAGGCGGCGGACATGTCCTACGCCCAGGTATTCGGCAGCGCCGCACTGCTGGCACTGGGCCTGATGTGCAACGGGCGCATCCTCGATGCTGCAACGGATGCCGGCCGCTGGGAGGTCGCGCGCCTGCTGTTGCTGGCGGGCATTGCATTGGCACTCATTGGTCAGTCAACTGTTGTGCCGGGCCTGCTCGGCGTATATGCTGCAGTCAGCCTTTTGCTGTGGCGTATGGCGACATGGGGTCAGGCCCCGGTAGCCGGCGCCACACAGGGCAAGTAATCCCCGGGCGATTCCAGTTGGGGCGCACCTGCCAGCCACTCCGGTGGCCCGTGCCAGGCGCACAGTCCCAACAGCTGTACCACCCCCAACCCCGACTGGAATCTCGCCCGTTACACTGCCGCCCCGGCAGTGCTTTGCCACCGCGTACTTTGAAAGCCCCCCGCGCGGCGGTTAGAATCCCGCTTTTCCCTCCCCGTACTGATTCGAAAAAGGAAATCCCGTGACGACCCCCGTCAAAGGCACGCTGTATACCGTTTCCGCACCGTCCGGCGCCGGCAAGACCAGCCTGGTCAAGGCCCTCACCGAGCAGGACCCCAATGTGACCGTTTCCGTGTCGCACACCACCCGCGCCATGCGCCCGGGTGAGGTCGATGGCGTCAACTATCATTTCGTGGACCGGGCCGAATTCGAATCCATGCTGGAGCGGGGCGACTTCCTCGAGCAGGCGCGGGTCTTCGACAACCTGTACGGCACCTCACGCGCCTGGGTGGAACAGACGCTGGCCGAGGGCACGGACGTGATCCTGGAGATCGACTGGCAGGGGGCACAGCAGGTGCGTCACCTGATCCCGGAAACCGTCGGCATCTTTATCCTGCCACCTTCGCGCGAGACCCTGCGCGAGCGCCTAACCGGCCGCGGCCAGGACCCGGACAGCGTGATCGACGCGCGCATGGCGCAGGCCGTGAGCGAAATGATCCACTACGTGGAAGCCGATTTTCTGGTGGTGAACGACGACTTCAATGAGGCCCTCTCAGAACTGAAGGCGATTGTCACCGCAAGGCGCCTGGGCGCGGCCAGCCAGCAACAGCGACACGCAGCGCTGCTGCAGGAGCTGCTTGGCAGCGCCGGCTGACCCGGGCCCGGACACCGCCACCAGACAGTTGAGCAGCGTGTACAATTTGCGTACACTGTGCGGCCCGAATTTTTCCGCCGGTGCGACCCGCGCCGGCACAGCAGAACCCATCACGGACTAGAGATTTTATGGCACGTATCACTGTTGAAGACTGCTTGCAGCACGTCGATAACCGCTTTGAACTGGTGATTGTTGGCAGCAAGCGCGCCCGCCAGATCGCCACCCAGGGCCGCGACCCGATGGTGCCGGAAGAGAACGACAAGCCCACCGTCATCGCCCTGCGCGAGATCGAGGAAGGCCTGGTAGACGCCGGCATCCTCAACGAGGTTGAAGAAGAGCCGGTATCCGCCGAGCCGCAGCCGGTTGTAAACTACCTGGACGACCAGCCGCTCTAAGGCACGCCCACGCGCCTCTTTTGCCCGGCCGCACTTCCCGCAGGCCGGCAAGAGGCGCACAATGGGCCATCGCCCGCCATTACCGGAAGCCCAGCAGTGCACAGCATCGATAGCCTCGCACACCGACTTTCTTCCTACCTGCCCCCGGATCAAATCCAGTTCGTACGCCGCGCCTACTATTACGCCGAACAGGCGCACGAAGGCCAGAAGCGCCGCTCCGGCGAACCCTACGTCACCCATCCGCTGGCGGTCGCCACCATCCTGGCGAGCATGCACATGGACCACGAGAGCCTTGCCGCTGCTATGCTGCACGACGTGATCGAGGACACCGGCATTCCGAAGAAGGCGCTGGCCTCGCAGTTTGGCGGCGAGGTGGCGGACCTGGTGGACGGCGTATCCAAGCTGACCCAGTTCGAGGCCGACAGCCCCGCGCAAAAGCAGGCGGAAAACTTCCAGAAAATGGCGCTGGCCATGGCCCGCGACATCCGCGTGATCCTGGTGAAGCTGGCGGACCGGCTGCACAACATGCGCACCCTGAACTCGCTCAAGCCCGGCAAGCGCGCGCGCATCGCTCGCGAGACGCTGGAGATCTACGCCCCCATCGCCCATCGCCTGGGCATGAACGACGTGCGTATCGAATTCGAGGACCGCTCCTTCTTTGCGATCCACCCGCTGCGTGCCACGCGCCTGCGTGCTGCCCTCGCCGCCGCGCGCGGCAACCGCAAGGAGCTGCTGGAAAAGCTGCAGAATGCCATCGAGATACGCCTCAAGCGCGAGGGCATCGATGCGCTGGTGATCGGCCGCGAGAAGCACCTGTACAGCATCTACAGCAAGATGCGCAGCAAGAAGAAGTCGTTCAAGGAAATCATGGACGTCTACGCCTTCCGCATCATCGTCGACAGCGTGGATACCTGCTACCGGGTACTCGGTGCCATCCACAACCTGTACAAGCCGATCATCACCGAATTCAAGGACTACATTGCCATCCCCAAGTCGAATGGCTACCAGTCCCTGCACACGGTGCTGCTGGGCATGCACGGCGTGCCGATTGAAGTACAGATCCGCACCAAGGAAATGGACGAAATGGCCAATAGCGGCATTGCCGCGCACTGGCTGTACAAGTCCGCCGCACCCGAGACCATGAACACCAGCAGCACCAGCCAGGTGCGCGCGCGGCGCTGGGTGCAGGGCCTGCTGGAGATGCAGCAGCGTGCCGGCGACTCGCTCGAATTCATCGAGAACGTAAAGGTCGACCTGTTCCCGGACGAGGTGTACGTGTTCACCCCCAAGGGCGAGATCATCGACCTGCCCACTGGCGCCACCGCGGTGGACTTCGCCTACTCGGTGCACACCGACATCGGCAATCACTGCGTGGCAGTGCGCATCAACGACCGCCTGGCACCATTGTCGAAACCGCTGCAGAGCGGGCAGAAAATCGAAGTGCTGACCAGCCCCAAGTCACAGCCGAACCCGAGCTGGCTCAATTTCGTGGTCACCGCCAAGGCCCGCAGCGCCATCCGCCACTTCCTCAAACACCAGCGCCATCACGACAGTATCGCGCTCGGCAGGCGCCTGCTGGAAAAAGCGCTGTCCAAGTTCGGCAGCAGCCTGGACGAGCTGGATGAAGCGCAACTGCAGCGCGGCCTCGACGAAACCAAGTCCGGCACGCTCGACAAGCTGCTGGAGGAAATCGGGCTCGGTAACCGCATGGCCTACTCCGCCGCGAAACTGATGGTGCCCGACGCGGAAACCGAACCGGAGGCCGGACACATTTCCTCACCGCTCTCGATCGAGGCGGAAGAGGGCATGATGATCAGCTTTGCACGCTGTTGCCGGCCGATCCCCGGCGACGAGATTCTCGGCCACATCAGTTCCGGCCGCGGCCTGGTGGTGCACCGCGAGTCCTGCCGCAATACCGCCGAACTGCGCGAACACCCGGAGAACATCATGGCGGTGAGCTGGTCGCCGGAAGTGATCGGCGAGTTCCTCGCGGATGTGCGCATGGAGGTGGAATCCGAGCGCGGCATCATCGCCAGCATTGCCACCCGTATCACCGAGGAGGGCGGCAGCATCGAGCAGATTCATGTGGATGAGAAAGACGCGCACAACAGTGTGATCTCCATGACACTCGAGGTCAGCAACCGCGTACACCTCGCCAATATCATGCGCCGCCTGCGCAACCTGCCGTCGGTCATCCGTATCAGCCGCCCCTGACCGGGGTGGCCGCCATTTATTTTGCCAATAACGTACACGAATCCGTTTGACCGGTGCGTTACTTTGATTTAAAAATTTGCGCCTTTTACAGGAGTTCCCCATGACCAATCGCGCGGTAATCCAGACCGACAAGGCCCCGGCAGCCATCGGCACCTACTCCCAGGCCGTCAAGGTCAACAACACCGTTTACCTGTCCGGCCAGATCCCGCTGGACCCGGTCACCATGGAACTGGTGAGCGACAATTTCGAAGAGCAGGCGCAGCAGGTATTCAAGAACCTGCGTGCAGTATGCGAGGCTGCCGACGGTTCGCTCGCCGATATCGTCAAGCTGAACCTGTACCTCACCGACCTGAACCACTTCCCCACCGTCAACAAGGTGATGGGCGAGTTTTTTGCCGAGCCCTATCCGGCGCGCGCCGCAGTGGGTGTCAAGGAACTGCCGAAGGGTGCGCTGTTTGAAGCCGAAGCGGTCATGGTGATCTGACCCGATCAGGGTTTTTACAGTAGCGCGGCATAGCCGGCCCGGTAATCCGGGTACTTGAGGCTATAGCCGCTGCGCCTCATGCGCTCATTGCTGAGGCGCTTGCCGCCCCGCGTTCCCGGCGGCATGACTTCCACGCATTCCACCCCCAGCTGTTGCGCCAGCCATGCGTGTACCTCGTGCAGTGGCGCCGGTGCGTTGTCGCTGGCGTTGTAGATCGGCGCCAGTTCCTGGCCGTAACGCTGCCTTTCGATCAGGTGTGCCAGGAACCCGGCGCAGTCGTCGGCGTGGATGCGGTTACCGTACTGCACCGGCTCCGGCGCCGCACAGCGGCCGGCGCGCACCTGATTCAGCAGGCGCTCGCGGCCGGGACCATAGATACCGGAAAACCGCACCACCACCGACGGGCACGGCAGTTCGCGTACAGTCTGTTCCGCCTCGAGAAGCAGGCGCCCCTGGAAACCGCTCGGCGCGGGCTTGGCGGATTCATCCAGCCAGTCGCCACCCGCATTGCCGTACACGCGTGTGGAGGAGACCCACTGCAGCAGTCGCGGGGGCCGGGGCAGGGCGCGGATCACGCATGCAAGGGCGCGCGCGCTGTCGACATAACCGCGGCGATAACCGTCTTCCGTCATTGCCGCGGGTGTCATAGTGGCAACGACCACATCTGCGCCCTGGCGCAACAGGCTTGCCACGGCGGTCTCGTCGGTGATATCGGCGCGGTGCCAGTGGATAGCATCGTTATTTGCGGTCGGGTTGCGGCGCACACCGTGGCAGCTATAAGCCTGCCTGGCCAGGCGGGACGCGAGGCGTGAACCGATATCGCCGCACCCCAGCAGCCACACGTTTTCCTTTGCCACAGGCCTGTCCTCCTATTCGCCGGGCAAGCCCACCCGGATGCAGAAAGCGCGCCGTAGCGCGCTTGAATTGATTGTTTGAAAGCGCCGCGTCAGCTGCGCCCGCTGAGCATGCGGAATACCAGCAGGAACACGATAGCGCCCAGCGTCGCGGTGATGATACTGCCGAGCGAAATGGTGCTCACCGGGCCGCCGAAGCCGAGCATGCCCGCCAGAGCGCCACCGACAACGGCCCCCACGATACCGATAATCGTGGTCACGACGAATCCGCCCGGCGCCGTGCCCGGCATCACCCAGCGCGCCAGCAGGCCCGCCACCAGTCCGAGGATAATCCAGGAAAGAATGCCCATACGCACCTCCGCTTTATTCGGCATTGAGGAAAACCTAGGGTGACACACCGTTCATTCACAGTCTGTGTCGTTGCCTTTACCCGGGGACCGGCTTTAATGAATAATCCCTATCAAGAATTATCTATCAATTGATTTCCGCATGACGCTGACCGAATTACGCTACATTGTCACACTTGCCCAGGAGCAGCACTTCGGCCGCGCAGCCGAGCGCTGCCACGTGAGCCAGCCAACCCTCAGCATCGCGGTCAAGAAACTGGAGCAGGAACTGGATGTGGCGCTGTTCGAGCGCTCCAAGACCCGCGTGCAGCCGACCCCGCTGGGGGAGCGAATCGTGCAGCAGGCCCAGCTGGTACTGGAGCAGACCGCGGGCATCCGCGACCTGGCCAGTGCCGGCCGCGACCAGCTCAACGCCACCATGTCGGTGGGCGCCATCTTCACCATCGGGCCCTACCTGTTTCCGCGTTTTATCCCGCACCTGCAGGAACTGGCGCCACGCATGCCGCTGTTCGTGGAGGAGGGTTTTACCGCGACCCTGCGCCAGCGCCTGCGCAAGGGCGAACTGGATGCCATCATCGTATCCTTGCCGTTTACCGAGGCGGACGTGGTCACCCAGCCACTGTACGACGAACCCTTCGAGGTGTTGCTGCCGGCCTGGCACCCGCTGGCCCGCAAGGAGAGCATCAGCGAGAAGGAACTGGCGGAGGAAAACCTGCTGCTGCTTGGGGAAGGGCACTGCTTCCGCGACCAGGTGCTGCTCGCCTGCCCACACCTGCAGCAATCGCTGGAACGCGGCGAGGACGGTGCCCGCATCCGCACTGCGGCGGACGGCAGTTCGCTGGAAACCATTCGCCATATGGTGGCATCCGGCCTCGGCATCACCATACTGCCGCGCTCCGCTGCCGTGGCCACCCAGTACGACCCCGCGCTGCTGGTGACCCGGCCCCTGGCCGCCGCCGATGGCGGCGCCGAGCCGAAGCGCACCGTGGCGCTGGCCTGGCGTGCCAGCTTCCCCCGGCACCGGGCCATAGAACTGTTGCGCGATGCCATCCACCTGGGGCGCAAGGGGGCGGCGTGACCACCACACAGGCACAACAGGCCCTGCACCAGGTGCCGGTCACGACCCTCAAGGGCGTGGGCGCGCGCCTGGCGGAAACCCTGGGCAAGCTGGATATCCACAACCTGCAGGACCTGCTGCTGCACCTGCCGCAGCGCTACCAGGACAGGACCCGGATTACCCCGATCGGGGGCGTCGCGCCCGGCGCGGAGGTGGTGATCGAGGGGGAAGTGCGCGGGGCTGACATCGTCTACGGACGCCGGCGCAGCCTGGTGTGCCGGCTGCAGGACAACACCGGTACCATTACCCTGCGTTTTTTCCATTTCACCGCAGCGCAGAAAGCCCGGCTTGCCACCGGCACGCGGGTACGCTGCTTCGGCGAAGCCCGGCGCGGGTCCAGCGGGCTGGAGCTGTATCACCCGGAATCCCAGGTGTGCGACAGCGAGCTGCCACAACTGGCGGCCAGCCTGACCCCGGTTTACCCGCTCACAGAAGGCATCACCCAGCAGCGCCTGCGCGCCCTGATCGAACAGGCCCTGGGTTACCTTGAAAGCCATCCCCCCGCGCGACTGTTGCCGGACACCCTGCTGCCCGCGCCACTGCGTCTAGAACTGGGCGTGGCCCTGCGCTACCTCCACACCCCGCCCACCAATGTCGACCTGGCGGCACTCGCGGAGGGCGAGCATCCGTGCCAGCAGCGCCTGGCCATCGAAGAGCTGCTGGCGCACCACCTCAGCCTGGTGGCACTGCGCCTGCGCGCCCAGAGCCACGACGCCATACCACTGCCGCAGGCGCCGCCGCTGCAGGCCGAGTTCCTGGCACAGCTGCCGTTCGGACTGACCGGAGCGCAGCAGCAGGTAGCGACGGAAATCGGCGCCGACCTGGCCCGCAGCCAGCCAATGATGCGCCTGGTGCAGGGCGATGTGGGCTCCGGCAAGACCGTGGTTGCGGCTCTCGCGGCCATGCAGGCCGTGGCGCAGGGCTATCAGGTGGCCATCATGGCGCCGACCGAGATCCTGGCCGGCCAGCACCTGCAGAATTTTCGCGCCTGGCTGGCGCCGCTCGGTATCCACACCGGCTGGCTCAGTGGCAGCCAGAAAGTCGCAGAGCGGCGCGCGCAGTTGGCAGCCATCGCCTCCGGTGAGGCGCAGGTGGTGGTGGGCACACATGCCCTGTTCCAGGACGGGGTCGATTACCACAACCTGGCGCTGGTGATCATCGACGAACAGCACCGCTTCGGCGTGCGCCAGCGCCTTGCACTCGGGCGCAAGGGCAGCGGCGGCAGCATGCCGCACCAGCTGATCATGACCGCGACCCCGATTCCCCGCACCCTCGCCATGAGCGCCTACGCCGACCTGGACTGCTCCATCATCGACGAGCTGCCGCCGGGCCGGCAGCCGGTCAACACCGTCGCCATCGACGCCAGCCGGCGCGAACAGGTTATCGAACGGGTGCGCGCGGCGGTACGCGAGGGACGCCAGGCCTACTGGGTCTGCACCCTGATCGAGGAATCCGAGGCCCTGGAAGCCCAGGCCGCCGAGGTCACCGCCACGGAACTGGCGGAACTCTTGCCGGAGCTGCGCATAGGGCTGGTGCACGGGCGCCTGCCCCAGGCGGAGAAGGACCGGGTCATGGCCGCGTTCAAGGGCGCGGAGCTGGACCTGCTGGTGGCCACCACCGTCATCGAGGTGGGGGTGGACGTGCCGAATGCCAGCCTGATGATCATCGAGAACCCGGAGCGGCTGGGGCTTGCGCAGCTGCACCAGTTGCGCGGCCGGGTGGGGCGGGGCAGCACGGCAAGCCACTGCGTATTGCTCTACAGCACGCCGCTGTCCATGAATGGCAAGGCGCGCATCGCCGCCATGCGCCAGTACAGCGACGGTTTCGCCATTGCGGAGGAAGACCTGCGCCTGCGCGGCCCCGGCGAGATACTGGGCACCCGCCAGACCGGGGACCTGCAGTACAAGATCGCCGACCTGCAGCGCGATGCGGGCCTGCTGCCTCTGGTGCAGCGCATGGCCGCGAGCAGCGAACTGGCAGCCCCGGCGCGGGCGCTGCTGGTGGAGCGCTGGCTACAGCGCAGGGAGCAATTCGGGCAGGTGTGACCAGAACGTCAATTTCGGTCGGGTTTAGTTTTGACGCCGCCGCGCATGCGGCGTTAGGGTGAATTGTACGGTGCACCAATTCGGTGAGCACCGCGCACCAAAAATAAGAACCGGACCAGGCTCTCGCATTGAACACCCCGCACAAAAACCGTTTACGCAACCTTCTTACCACCACAATTGCGGTGGGCGCGCTGGCCGGTGCCGGCCACGCGGCCGCGCAACTACCGGGCCTCGGCCTGCTGGCCGCTGACGCCGCTCCACCGGCGCTGGCGCTGCTGCCAGCCGAAATCGATCTGGAAATGCCGATGGATGCGCACGCCATGCAGGTCCTGCTGGCGGAGGCCGGCGGCAATGTCAGCCTGACGGAATTGCAGAAATCCCTTTCCAGGCCCTACCTGGAAGCGCTGCACGGGCACCTGTACCAGGCACTGAACGAACATTTCCGCGATGAGGAAGTCGCCCTGCTGGACGATGCCGGGCTCAAGTTTGCCAGCAGCCTGCAACTGGATGTCAGCCGCCAGATCACCGATGTCTCCACCAAGTCACGTTACGAACTGGAACGCGGCACGCTGGTGCTGCGCGGTACCTTTGCCTACCAAATCCAGAACGCCGCGGGCAACATGGTGCAGGAGCGCACTATCGATGTGGAATCACTGAAGATCTCGACCAAGTACCAGATCAAGAGCTGGTTTGAGGATGACCGGCGCGAGGACAACAGCCAGGAGGCGTTGCAGAAATCGCTGGAGTGGCTGGTAAAACGGGTGCTGGCGGAAATTGACGGGGACCTGGAAGCAGAGGACCTGCGCGAGCTGGTGTAGCCAACTGCGCAGGTCTTCAGAAAAATTCAATCAGCTGGTCGGGGCATCGTAGTTGGTGTCGTTGAACACAGCCTCTTCCAGCCGTCCTTCACTCTTCGCCACGATACAGCTCACCACCGCATCACCGGTGATATTCACTGAAGTCCGGAGCATATCCAGGATCCGGTCCACGCCGATAATCAGCGCAATACCCTCAACCGGCAGGCCCACCTGCTGCAGCACCATGGTCAGCATGATCAGGCCCACACCCGGGACCGCGGCGGTGCCAATGGATGCCAGGGTCGCAGTCAGCACCACCATCAGGTAACCCTGCAGGCCGATATCGATGCCGTAGGCCTGGGCAATAAATGCCGTGGCCACACCCTGCATGATCGCGGTACCGTCCATATTGATGGTGGCACCCAGCGGCACGGTAAACGAGGCCACACTGTTGTCCACACCCAGACGGCGCTCGACCGTGGCCAGGGTCACAGGGATGGTGGCTCCGGAGGATGCGGTACTGAACGCGAACATCTGCGCGGGGCGCATCTTCTTCAGCAGCTGCAGCGGATTGAGGCCGGAGAACAGCTTCAGCAACGCGCTGTAGACACCGAGGCCATGCAGCAGCAGTGCACCGGCCAGGGTCGCCATATACGCCATCAGGTTCAGGAAGGTGTCGAACGGCAGGGTGGCGAAGATCTTGGCCAGCAGCGCAAACACACCGTAGGGCGCCAGCTCGATCAGGAAGCCGACCATCTTCATGACCACGGCATCCATGTCGTAGAAGAAAGCCGCAATGCGCTTGCCCGCCTCGCCACAGCGCGGGATGGCAAAGCCCATCAGCAGCGCGAACACGATCACCTGCAGCATGTTGCCTTCCACCATCGCCTTGAACGGGTTGGTAGGCACTATGTCCACGATCACCTGCTTCAGCGGCGGTGCCTCCTTGCCCTCAAAGGTACCGGCAGCGACGGTCTCCATGCCGGAGCCGGGCGCCACCAGGATAGCCAGGGTCAGCGCCAGTGCAATGGCGATACCGGTGGTGAGCAGGTACAGCCCGATGGTCTTGCCCGCGAGCACCCCCATGCGGCTGCCCTCGGACAGGGAGCAGGCACCGCACACCAGCGAGACCAGCACCAGCGGCACCACCATCAGCTTGAGCGAGGCGACAAAGATTTTGCCCACTACATCGAAAAGGCCATCGACCAAGTAGGTATTGAACAGGTCGGCCGCAGCCTTGCCCAGCCACAAGGTGCCCTCATTGACGACACCGTTCAGCAGCATGCCGGTGACGATGCCGAGCACCATCGCCAGCAGGATTTTCTTGGTTAACCCCATTGTTCCATCCGGTATTTGTTATTCGCTCGCCACTATAAGGCACCCTCCGGTCAGGGTAAAACCGCGCCGCCAATTGGCCCGCGCGCGGCCAGCCCGTACAATGGAGCCTTTCAACTGGCAGGCAGTACCCCCTTGGCACATCCGCTTTACCTGGCCGCAGGCCGCTGGCATACCCCGGACACCCCCGCCGTCCCGCAGCCGGACGACGCGCTGCTGGCATGGCTGGTCTATCCGGAGTCCCTGACCGCAGCACTGAAGCTGCGCGGCGATGGCCACTTCCGGGTACAGGTACTGCGCCAGGAATGGGAAATCCCCTCCGCGGAGGAGGCCGGGCAGCTGCAGCTGGCGCGGGGCGAGCGCGCGCTGGTGCGCGAGGTGATCCTGTGGGGCACGGACCAGCCGTGGGTATTTGCCCGCAGCGTCATGCCGGAAGCCACCCTGACCGGTGACGCCAGCCACCTGCGCCGGCTCGACAACCGCCCGTTGGGCGAACTGCTGTTCAATGATCCCGACGTGCGCCGCGGGCCGATCAGCATCAACCGCCTGCGCCTGAACCCCGCCAGCGCACTGCCCGAGGGCATACTTGCCGGCCACCTGGCCCCGCAGGCCTGGGGGCGCCGCTCCACATTCTGGCTCGGCGAGCGGCCGCTGCTGGTGGGCGAGACCTTCCTCAAAGACTTCAACCCGGACTGCGCGCCAGGCCGTGCAGCGCCGCTGCAATTCAAGAACAAGGCATGATCACACAGCAAATCTCGCGCCGCTGGCCGCAACTGGTGCCCTTCTGGCAACTGATGCGCATGGACAGGCCCATCGGTACCCTGCTGCTGTTGTGGCCCACCTGGTGGGCGCTGTGGCTGGCGGAAGGCGGCCTGCCATCGCTGCACCTGTTTGTGGTGTTTACCCTGGGCGTGATCCTGATGCGCGCCGCCGGCTGTATCCTCAACGACTACGCCGACCGCAACCTCGACGGCCACGTGGAGCGGACCCGTAACCGCCCCCTGGCCACCGGCGCGATCCGGCCCCGCGATGCACTGCTGCTGTGCGGCGCGCTGCTGCTGCTGGCGCTGCTGCTGGTGCTGACCACCAACACGCTGACCATCCAGCTGGCGTTCGGTGCCTTTGCGCTGGCCGCCACTTACCCCTATATGAAGCGCCACACCCACCTGCCGCAGATCGTGCTCGGCGCCGCGTTCAGCATGGGCATCGTGATGGCGTTTGCCGCCAGCCGCGGCACGGTACCGCCGGAAGCCTGGCTGCTGTTCAGCGCCAACCTGCTGTGGACCACCGCTTACGACACCTTCTATGCGATGGTGGACCGCGACGATGACCTCAAGATCGGCATTCGCTCCACCGCCATCCTGTTCGGCGATATGGACCGCGCCATGACCGCCAGCTTGCAGGGCCTGACGCTGTTCACCCTGTACCTCGCCGGGACCCGATTCGAGCTCAGCTGGCCCTGGTACCTTGGCCTGTTGGCGGCGGCGCTGCTGTTTGCCTGGCAACAGTGGCTGGTGCGCAACCGCGAGCGCGATGCCTGCTTCCAGGCATTCCTGAACAACAACTACGTTGGCCTGGTAATCTTCCTGGGAATACTGGGTCATTACCTGGTCGCATAATGATTGACTGAATCCCGCGCCACTGTCATATAACTGCAACAGGGACGGCGTTAAATAGCCAAATAACCCAACGCAGTCGGACAGTTATGAACAGCAAGACTATCCTGATCGTCGATGATGAAGCCCCGGTGCGGGATATGCTCCGCGTCGCCCTGGAAATGGCAGACTACCGCTGCCTCGAGGCCGAGAATGCGCAGCAGGGCCACGCCCTGGTGATTGACGAATCCCCCGACCTGATCCTGCTCGACTGGATGCTGCCCGATGTCAGTGGCATCGAGCTGGCGCGCCGCCTCAAGCGCGACGAAGTCACTGCACAGATCCCGATCGTCATGCTCACCGCCAAGAATGACGAGGACAACAAGATCCGCGGCCTCGAAACCGGCGCCGATGACTACATCACCAAACCGTTCTCTCCGCGCGAGCTGGTGGCAAGGCTGAAGGCAGTACTGCGCCGTGCTGGTCCCGCCAACGACGATGCACCGCTGACGGCGGGCAAGCTGGTCATGGACCCGGTCAGCCACCGCGTCACCATCGACGGCAAGCCGGTGGAGCTGGGGCCCACCGAATTTCGCCTGCTGCAGTTTTTCCTTTCCCACCAGGAGCGTGTCTACACCCGCACACAACTCCTGGACCATGTCTGGGGCGGCAACGTGTATGTGGAGGAACGCACCGTGGATGTGCATATCCGCCGGCTGCGAAAAGCCATCGCCCTCGAGGGGCACGACCAGTTGATTCAGACCGTACGCGGCACCGGCTACCGCTTTTCTACCCAAGCGCCTGTAAAGGTGTAACAATTCCGGCACGGCCCGCTGCGCGCGGCAGGCCGCGCAGCAAATGGCGCAGACCAACCGGAGGACAGGCTTGGACCGCAGCATCGGCGAACTTGCCCGCTTTGTCATCATCGCGCTGGGTTGCGCAATTTTCGGGGCCAGTACCGGTCTCTGGTTGCCGGGGCTCGTCCTCAGCCTCGCCATTTACCTCGCCTGGGTTTTCATCCAGCAGGCCCGCTTCGACCGCTGGCTGAGCCTCGGCCGACGCGGCACCCCGCCCATCAGCTTCGGCATCTGGGGCAATATTTCCGACGACTTCTACCGCATGCAGCGCCGCCACCGGCGTGAAAAACAGAAACTGCACGCGCTCCTGCGGCGCGTGCAGGACAGCACCGGCGCCCTGCGCGAGGGCATCGTCGCACTGGAGAACGGCGACGACCTGTCCTGGTGGAACCCCGCCGCCGCGCGCCTGCTGAACCTGCAGCCGGGTGATGAAGGCCAGGCGTTGACCAATTTTGTGCGCGAGCCGGCGTTCGTCGATTACCTGCACGGCGCCCAACGGGATGAACCGCTGACCATGCGCGCCCCCGGCAACGAGGAGCGTTTCCTGCAGGTGGAGGTCACCCGCTTCGGCAACAATGAGGCGCTGGTAGTGGTACGCGATACCACCCGCCTGTTCCGCCTCGAACAGATGCGCCAGGATTTTGTCGCCAACGTCTCCCATGAATTACTCACGCCATTAACCGTGGTCAGCGGCTACCTGGAAACGCTGGAGGCCAGTGGCCAGGCCCCCGAGAAATGGGCCAGGCCCATCGAACAGATGCAGCAGCAGGCCGAGCGAATGGCCGCGCTGGTGCAGGACCTGCTGGTATTGTCGAAGCTGGAAACCAGTGACCAGCAAAGGGGTTCAGAAGAGGTGGATGTGGGGCCGCTGGTGGCCGCCGTCGCCAACGAGACCCGCGCCCTGAGTAACGGTCGCCACACGGTGGTGGTGGAATGCAGCGATGAATGCGTGATTGCCGGCAGCAGCAAGGAGCTGCACAGCGCCTTCGCCAACCTGGCCAGTAACGCTGTGCGCTACAGCCCGAACGGCGGCACCATCACCCTGCGCTGGTGGCGCGATATCCGCGGCGGGCACTTTTCCGTCAGGGACCAGGGCCTCGGCATCGCCGCCGTGCACTTCCCACGCCTGACCGAACGCTTTTACCGAGTCGATTCCGGCAGGGATCGCGCCACCGGCGGTACCGGCCTCGGCCTTGCCATCGTCAAGCATGTGATGGTGCGCCACGGCGGCGCGCTGGATATCGAGAGCGCGCCGGGCAGAGGCAGTAACTTCACCCTGCATTTCCCGCCGGAGCGCCTGTCGGCAGCTTCTGCCGCCTGAATATTTCCCGCACTTAGCGGGGCTCCTGCAGGACAACCCGCTCGCCGTTACGGGTAATGGCCACCTCACCGTCGGCTGGCGCCACGGTTTTCTGCAACGCCACATGGAAAAGCCTGCCGTCAGCATCGCGCAGCAGCAGGTGCTGGCGGCCCTCGTCATCGACATTGTCGCCCTGCTCTGACAGCAGCGCGTCGCGCACCACGCGCAGCTTTGCGACGTCCTGCAGGCGGTCCAGTTCGCGCGAGTACTTTTTCTTGACCTTCTCGCTCACCTGCAGCGCTGCCGCGGCCTCGCGATATTTGGCAAAGAAAAATACCGCGGCCAGTGCGGCAAATATGCCCACACCGACCTGAAATGCGACCGGGATACCGGTTACCGCTTCTTCCATTTTCCAGACTCCTTATTCGTTGTTTCCTTGCACCAGACCAGCAGATAGTTATTTGCCGGCATGGCGATCATTTCTGTGCGCTGCAGGCCCGCAGCGCTGGCAAGCGCATCCAACGCCTCGAGGTCGCGGATACCGCTGCGGGGATCGCGCGCCTTGAGCCACTCGTCAAACTCGGCATTGGAGGCACTGGTGTATTCGCCGCCTAATCTTACTGGCCCATAGACCGCGAGGCAGGCCCGCGGCGCGAGCACCCCTGGCAGGCCGTGGAAGAACGCCTCAACACAGTCCCAACCCATGATATGCAGGCTGTTGGCGGTAAACACTGCATCCACGCTGATCGCCGGCCATTTGCCGGTAACATCCAGCAGCAGCGGCGCCACCAGATTCGGGGCCGGCTGCGCCGCCAGCCAGGCCCGGATTCCTGGCAGGTTTTCGTTCAGGTCCGAGGTCTGCCAGCGCAAATGCGGCAGGCGCGGTGCAAAGTAGACTGCATGCTGGCCGGTACCGCTGCCGATCTCCAGTACATTGCGCCGGTCCGCAAACAACCGCTGTAATTCCAACAGGATAGGTGCGCGGTTGCGCGCACAGGAAGGCGAGTCCGGCAGCCCGGCGTTTCCGGTCTCAGCCATGCGCGCTTACTGGGCCTCGTCGCGGGTAAACACCCAGTCGTTGCCGGATGACATGGCGCTGTTGAAGCGGTAGCCGGCCATATCGAATGCCTTCAGCTGTTCCGCCTGCTTGACCCGGTTGCGGATGGCCCACTGGCTCATCATGCCGCGCGCCTTCTTGGCAAAGAAGCTGATCATCTTGTACTCGCCGTTTTTCAGGTCCTTGAAGTGCGGCGTAATGATCTCGCCGGCCAGCTGTTTCTTTTTGACCGACTTGAAATACTCGTTGGAGGCCAGGTTGACCAGCTCCCTGCTCTTGAGTGATGCCAGCTGCGCGTTGATGGCCTCGGTCACCTGGTCACCCCAGAACGCATACAGGTCCTTGCCGCGCCCATTGGCAAATTTGGTACCCATCTCCAGCCGGTAGGGCTGCATCAGGTCCAGCGGGCGCAGCACACCGTAGAGGCCGGACAGGATGCGCAGGTGTTTCTGCGCAAAGGCGAAGTCGCGCTTGCCGAAGCTTTCCGCTTCCAGCCCGGTATAGACATCGCCCTTGAAGGCGAGCAGCGCCGGGCGGGCATTCTTGCCGGTAAACGGGCGCTTCCAGGCCTGAAAACGATCGTAGTTGAGCACGCCGATCTTGTCCGATACCTTCATCAGGGTGCAGATATCCTGCGGCTGCAGCTCGCGCAGCTCCTTTACGAGCTCGGCGGAATCCTTGAGCAAATCCGGCTGGGTGGTATCAAGCGCGGGGATCTCGCTCTCGTAATCGAGGGTCTTGGCAGGGGAAATAACTATTAGCATTTTTCTCGCGACTCTTCTCTTGGGTCGGCCGTGGCGGCTGCGTTAAGCGTTTTCAGACCGTCGGCCGCATGGACGCGGCCGTCGAGCGTACAGGGACGTATTCACAGCGTGTCTGAAAACGCTTTACCAGCCCCACGTCAATCACTCGGGCTTGAGCAAATCCTGCCACCAGTTCAGTGGCGTCTGCCCGTCTTCCGCGTCATATACATTACCGTAGTACCACACACTGTTGGCACCGTCGGTGATGCTGTTGAGGATTTTCTCGATCTCGGTAAAGCCGCAGCTGACATGGATCGAGTAGATCAGCAGGCGCGGCGTCTCCATATCCAGCTCGCCACCGAGCTTTTCCAGCTGCGGGGTCAACTGGTCGGAAAGCTCCGCGCTATCGCCACGGCAGAAGACCCGAACGGCCAGGTTGCCGGAGCGACGCACCAGTTCGAAAGTGCCTTCTCCGGGTTGTACCTTGATGATGTCGCCACTGGCCAGCCCCTTGAGGAAAGCCGGCGAGCGTACCAACTGGCAGGTATCGTCCTCGTTGACGCGCACCTGTAAGCGTTCCACCACCGGCTCGCCATCGGCATTCTTGCCCGCGATGAGTTCAATTATCTGTAAAGCTGACATAATCTGCCCCTATCGCGACAGCCCGCGCGCAGCCGGCTGCCAGAAATTTTTGCGAATTATACAGGGAGCACAGATGATCTCGCGGAAACTTTTCCTCGGCCTTGGCCTCAGCACCACCATTGGCGTCGCCGTTACAGGATGCTCGGTCAACCCGGTTACCGGTGAGCAGGAGCTGTCGCTGATGTCACCAGCACAGGAAATCGCCATCGGCGAGCGCCAGTATCCCCTCAACCAGCAGCAGCAAGGCGGCGCCTACAGCCTGGACCCGGGCCTGCAGCGCTATGTCAGCTCGGTGGGGAAGAAGCTCGCCCGCGTTTCCGACAACCCGACGCTGCCCTACGAATTTGTCGTGTTGAACAACTCCGAGGCCAATGCCTGGGCGCTGCCCGGTGGCAAGATCGCCATCAATCGCGGCCTGCTGATGCGCCTGGATGATGAGGCAGAGCTGGCCGCGGTGCTGGCGCACGAGATAGTACACTCGGCCGCGCGTCACTCGGCCCAGGCGATGTCACGCCAGCAGGTACTCGGGGTGGGCATAGCCGTACTGGGGGCCACAACCCAGGACAGCGAGTGGGGGGATATTGCCAGCCAGGCCGGCGCCCTTGGTGGCGCCGCCTACATCGCACGTTACGGCCGCAGCAACGAGCTGCAGTCTGACGAAGTGGGGATGCGCTACATGAGCAAGGCCGGTTATGACCCGCAGGGAGCGGTGCGGGTGCAGGAAAAGTTCCTGGCGCTGTCACGCGGTCGTGAAAGTAATGCGTTCGAGGCCCTGTTTGCCAGCCATCCGCCTTCCGCAGCGCGGGTCGAGGCCAACAAGCGCCATGCAACGCAGCTACCCGCCGGCGGCACCACCAATCGCGACGCCTTCCAGAGTGCCATGCGCCAGCTGAACCGCGGCCGCGGTGCCTATCTGGCCTATGACGACGCGCGACGTGCGGCCGGCAAGAAGGACTGGGACCTGGCCCTGAAATACCTGCAGCGTGCACAGCAGATGCAGCCGCGAGAGGGTGCTTTCTTTGCACTGGAAGGCGATATCCAGTTCGCGCGCAATGATTACCAGAGCGCGCTGGCGGCCTACAATCGTGCGGTCAGTGAAAACCCGCAGCTGTTTTCCAACTGGCTGGCGCGGGGCATGACCCGCACCAGGCTCGGCCAGTACAGCGCGGCGGAAAAGGACCTGACCCGCTCACTGGGACTGCTGCAGACCGCAGCGGCATACCTGTTCCTGGGGGAGACGATGGAAGCGCGAGGAGATCGAAACGGCGCCCTGCGCAACTACCAGATGGCAGCGCAGGACCCCGGCAATGTCGGCAAGCAGGCGCGGGCGCGCATGCAGCAGCTGGCCGGGGGTTAGCGGCCCAGTACAGCCTTTCACCGCTCACGAGCGGCGCATCCAGCCCTCTACCGTTGCGGTAACCTCCGGACTCAGAGGTTACCGTGGCGGATATCGGTACCGCGCACCAGGTACACCACCTGCTCGCAGATATTCTTGGCGTGATCGCCGATGCGCTCGAGCGAGCGCAGTGCCCACAGGACATTGATACCGCGCGAGATACTGCGCGGGTCTTCCATCATGTAAGTCACCATTTCGCGGATCGCAGACTTGTAGTCCTGGTCCACCTGCTCATCCGCAGCCATGGTCTTGAGTGCGGATTCGGCGTCGAAGCGGGTGAATGCGTCCAGCGACTCGTTGAGCATGGCACGCACCGCGGTGGCAATGTGGCGCACCTCGGTATAACCGCGCGGCGCACTGCCTTCCTGGGACAGCTGGATTGCGAGCTTGGCAATCTTCTGAGCCTCGTCACCGATGCGCTCCAGGTCGTGCACCGTACGTATCACCGACATCACCATGCGCAGGTCGGAAGCGGCGGGCTGGCGCTTGGCGATGATCAGGGTACAGTTCTCATCCAGCGTCATCTCGCGCTCGTCGATTTCCTCTTCGATACGGATGACCTTTTCGGCCAGCTCGCTGTCGGCGTCGGCCAGTGCGGTTACCGCGTCTTCCACCTGGCGCGCGACCACGCCGCCCATTTCCAGCATGTCGGTCTTGATCTGCTCCAGATCGTCATTGAATTGACGGGAGATATGCTGGTCGAATT
This sequence comes from Biformimicrobium ophioploci, assembly GCF_030270605.1. Lineage (GTDB taxonomy): Bacteria > Pseudomonadota > Gammaproteobacteria > Pseudomonadales > Cellvibrionaceae > Biformimicrobium > Biformimicrobium ophioploci. The sequence goes on along the minus strand of NZ_BSYJ01000001.1, from coordinate 477,377 downwards.
GCATTGGCATCCTTGGTCCCCTTAACCGAATCGGCCCGTAATGTAGGCTTCGGTGAGTGCGTGTTCCGGGTTGGTAAAGACCCGTTCGGTGTCGTTCACTTCCACCAGGTTACCCAGGTGGAAATAGGCGGTGCGCTGGCTGACGCGCGCGGCCTGTTGCATGGAGTGGGTCACGATCGCGATGGTGAAGTTTTCCCGCAGCTCGCTGATCAGCTCCTCGATACGCGCGGTGGCGATCGGGTCCAGTGCCGAGCAAGGCTCATCCATCAGGATCACTTCCGGGCTCACCGCAATCGCACGTGCGATACACAGGCGCTGCTGCTGACCACCGGACAGGCCGGTGCCCGGCTGGTCCAGGCGATCCTTCACTTCATTCCAGAGGCCGGCGCGGGTCAGGCTGGTCTCGACGATTTCGTCCAGCTCTGCACGGCGGCTGGCGAGACCGTGGATACGCGGGCCATAGGCGACGTTTTCATAAATGGTCTTGGGAAACGGGTTGGGCTTCTGGAACACCATGCCCACCCGGGCACGGAGCGGCACCACATCGACGCTCGCACCGTTGATCTGCTCACCGTCAAGCTGGATGTCGCCACTGACACGACAACCCTCAATGGTGTCGTTCATGCGGTTCAGGCAGCGCAGGAACGTGGACTTGCCGCACCCGGAAGGGCCGATCATCGCCACCACTTCATGCTGGCCGATATCCAGGCTCACATTGTGGATGGCCTGCTTGTCGCCATAGAAGACATCGATACCGCGCATACGCAACTTGGCCTTGTCCACAAAGGGCGCGCCGACGGTAGTGGCCGGATACTCGATCTTGTGATCCACGTCTGTTCCTTCCTGTACTGCCGTTTCCGGCATGCTTACTGCAGTCGCAATCGAATTCATAAGGATAACTCGCTTCTTGCGGATTTTACCGGGGTAATGACTTTTACCAGCGGCGCTCCAGCTTCTTGCGCAGCCAAACGGCACCCAGATTCATGGTGATCAGGAATGCCAGCAGTACCATAATGGCCGCAGAGGTCTTTTCAATAAATGCCCGCTCCGGGCTGTCCGCCCAGAGGAAAATCTGTACCGGCAGAACGGTGGCCGGGTCGGTGATACCCGTGGGCACATCGACGATAAACGCCACCATACCGATCATCAGTAGCGGCGCGGTTTCACCCAGTGCCTGCGCCAGGCCGATGATGGCACCGGTCAGCATGCCCGGCATGGCCAGCGGCAACACATGGTGGAAAACCACCTGTATGCGTGACGCGCCCATACCCATGGCCGCTTCACGAATCGACGGCGGTACCGCCTTGATCGCAGCGCGGCTGGAGATGATGATCGTGGGCAGCGTCATCAGGGTCAGCACCAGGCCGCCGATCAGCGGCGCCGAACGCGGCAGCTCGAAGAAGTTGATAAAGATCGCCAGGCCCAGCAAACCGAACACGATGGACGGGACCGCAGCCAGGTTGTTGATATTGACCTCGATCAGGTCGGTCCAGCGATTCTTCGGCGCGAATTCTTCCAGGTACACTGCGGCAGCCACACCGATCGGGAATGACAGTGCCAGGGTCACCAACAAAGTGAGGGCAGAGCCCACCAGTGCGGCCTTGATACCCGCCTGCTCCGGCTCACGCGAATCGCCGGAAGTGAAGAACTGCGTATTGAAGCGGTTCTGCAACTCGCCTGATTCATACAGCGACATCAACCAGCCGGCCTTGCGTTCGGACACCCGGCCGCGGAAGCCGCCTTCGATCTCATCGAGGCTCTTGATAAACGCATCCACATCATCGTCGACCATGACCCAGATTGTCTCTCTCTCGCCGAGCAGCTGCGGCGCCTGCTGCAGGCGATCACGCAGTGCGAAAGGCGCGTCGGTCGAGGGAATCGAGTAGAGCTCGCGGCGCGCGCGGCGGTCCCGTGCCTCCGGGAAACGCGCTTTCATCGCATCCTTGATGACGCCATCAAAGTTTGCGAGTGCCAGTGCGCTTTCGTCCACCTGCTCGATGCCCAGGGTTTCGGGGTCGTATTGCACTTCCAGCTGCAGGTAGTGCTGGAAGAAAGCGCCATGGCCCTTGTAGATGATATCGGTCAGCAATACCGCCACACACAGCAGGCCGAAGACAATGCTGGCGATACCGAAACCGCGGAAGATCTTTTCCTTGCGGTAACGGCGCTTGAGGTTCTGCTCGATACGGCTGCGAACCTTTTCCTGATTCCGGAGTGCGTGCGACTTAGTCATATTGTTCACGATATTTCTTCACTACGTGCAGGGCGATTACGTTCAGTACCAGGGTGGTGAGGAACAGCATCAGGCCGAGGGCGAATGCCGCCAGGGTCTTGGGACTGTCAAACTCCTGGTCACCGACCAGCAACGTCACGATCTGTACTGTTACGGTGGTCACGGATTCCAGCGGGTTCGCGGTCAGGTTGGCGGCGAGGCCCGCCGCCATCACCACGATCATGGTTTCACCAATCGCGCGCGATACCGCCAGCAGCACGCCGCCGACGATGCCGGGCAGCGCTGCCGGGAACACCACCTTCTTGATGGTTTCGGACTGGGTCGCGCCGAGTCCGAAGCTGCCATCGCGCAGCGACTGCGGCACCGCATTGATGATGTCATCGGACAGTGATGACACAAACGGGATGATCATGATGCCCATCACCAGGCCGGCGGCCAGCGCACTTTCGGAAGAAGCGGGCAGGCCCATGGCCGTTGCGGCATCGCGCACCGCCGGCGCCACTGTCAGTGCGGCGAAAAAGCCATAAACCACCGTGGGGATACCGGCGAGGATTTCCAGCACCGGCTTGACCGTATTGCGCACGCGCTTGCTGGCGTATTCCGACAGGTAGATCGCGGACATCAGCCCCACCGGCACCGCCACGAACATGGCGATGGCCGACACCATCAGGGTGCCGAGGAAAATCGGGACTGCACCGAAGGCGCCGCTGGAACCGGCCTGGTCGGCACGCAGCGCCATCTGCGGACTCCAGTGCAGACCGAACAGGAACTCCGTGACCGGCACCGACTGGAAAAAGCGCAGCGCTTCGAACAGAACCGACAGCAGGATGCCAACGGTGGTGAGAATCGCAATACTGGCACTCGCCATCAGCAGGCCGCGCACCAGGCTTTCCACCTTTTCACGCGCGCGCATTTTCGGGGTCAGGCGCCACAGCGCGAGGCTACCGGCCACCAGTGCCAGCGCCAGCACCAGTACCGTTTTTACGGTTCCGCTGGTTTGCCGCAGGCTGTTAAGCCGGTTGGCAGCGTCGCGCAACTCCGGCGCAGCAAGCGCCGGGTCAATAGTGCCCGAGGCGATGTTCTGTATCTGGGCAAACAGCAGACGGGCGGAAGATTCACCGACAACCTCCGCCGGCAAGCCCCCGACAACCAGTGAGCGAATCACCGTGTCGTCGAACAGGGTCCACAGTGCCAGCAGCACCAGCGCCGGCAGCAGGCTCCACAGCGCCGTATGCATACCGTAGTAACCGGGGAGTGCGGCAAGGCTGCGAATACTACCGCCACGCTTTGCGCTTTGCATGGCCCGGGAGAATCCGAGCCCGTAGGCAATCAGCGCAAAGAGCACCAGCAGGGCAAACAGTGTGGAAGCGTGCATCGGGTCTCTGCTCGTAAAAAAAACTCTGTCATTTATGTGAAAAAGGCCAAGCACCTCGAAAGGAGCTCGGCCGGTACATCCTTATACCTCGCGGTAATTGTCCGCGGGAAATCCCTGAGGGGCGATGCCCCTGCATTCTGTGCCTGGCGAACAGGGCTTAGTGGTTTGCCGCCAGCTTGGTCAGCGGTGCCAGGGTACGGGCATTCGTGGCAATCTCGCTGCGCGCGGCACGCGGCATCGGGATCATGCCCTTGTCAGTCAGGTAACCCTCGTCGCCCCAGGCCTTCTCGCTGGTGAACTCGGCCAGGAACTCGGCAATACCGGGAATCACGCCAACGTGCGCCTTCTTCACGTAGAAGAACAGCGGGCGGGAAACCGGGTAGCTCTTGTCGGCGATGGTTTCAAAGGTCGGCTCCTGGCCTTCGATAATGGAACCCTGCACCTTGTCGATGTTCTGCTCGAGGAAGCTGAAGCCGAATACACCCAGCGCATCCGGGTTGGCATTGAGCTTGTTCACGATCAGGTTGTCATTTTCACCGGCGTCGATGTAGGCACCGTCTTCACGCACGGAGTGGCACACCGCCTTGTAGGTTTTCTTGTCTGCACTCTTCATGGCCGCGATGAAGTCGAAAGTCTTGCAGCCGCCTTCCATTGCCAGTTCGGCGAATGCGTCACGGGTACCGGAAGTCGGGGGCGGGCCCAGCACTTCAATTTTTTTGGCCGGCAGGGTCGGGTTTACGTCCTTCCAGGTCTTGTACGGGTTCTCAACCAGGGTCTGGGAACCATCCGGGTTCGGCACCTGCTTGGCCAGGGCCAGGAAGATGTCGCGTCGGGTCAGGCTCATGCGCTCGGCGCTGGTCGCGTTCGCCAGGACAATGCCGTCAAAACCGATCTGCACTTCGACGATGTCTTTCACACCGTTGCTCGCGCACAGGTCTACTTCACTCTGCTTGATGCGGCGGGAAGCATTGGTAATGTCGGGGGTACTTTCGCCCGTGCCGGAACAGAACAGCTTCAGGCCGCCACCGGAACCGGTGGACTCCACGACCGGTGCCTTGAAGCGAGTGGCCTTGCTGAAACGCTCGGCAACCACGGTGGCAAACGGGTAAACGGTGGAAGAGCCCACGATGCTGATGTGATCGCGTGCCGCCAGTGCCGCGGAAGAGGCGCTGAGGGTCAGGGCGGCGAGGGTGCCGGCAATTACGCGTTTGTTCATAATGATCTCCAGGAATATTCACTTGCTGGTAAATTCTGGCCAGCATCCTATGATCGGGCGATGACAATCCTATTACCCTAAAGTGACAGTAATGTGACAGGCCGCCAGCGCTTCCCTGTTTCGCGCGCAGCTGGCAAAGTGAGCGGGCCAAATACAACCTCCGCTGCCGTGACCTGCTGGGCCAGGGCGGCGGCCATAAAAATAAAGATATGCGTTACTTAAATACAATTGAGCGATTTTCGCTGCAAATAAACAGAATTTCGGCGAATACCGGCTCTGTTCTCGGCTGGTTCACCCTCGCCATGGTGGCCCTCGAGGCCCTGGTCGTATTGCTGCGCTACCTGTTCGACAGCGGCTCCATCGCCCTGCAGGAGTCCGTCATGTACCTGCACGGGGCGGTATTCCTGCTGGGCCTGGCCTATGCCCTGCACACCGGCGCGCATGTACGGGTGGATATCTTCTACCGCAAGTTCTCACCGAGGGCCCGCGCCTGGGTCGATGCCGTCGGTACCCTGGTTTTCCTGCTGCCACTGTGCGGCTTTATCGCGTTCGCCTGCTGGGAGTTTGTGCTCAACAGCTGGGCGGTGCTGGAAGACAGCGAAAACGCCGGCGGCCTGCCGGGCATCTTCCTGCTCAAGACCCTGCTGCCGCTGGCGGCCACCACACTCGCACTGCAGGGGCTGGCAGAGCTGGCCCGTTGCATGACAGTGCTGGCCACAGTTGAGGCGCAGCCGCCGAGCACGCCCCGGGCCGTGGTGCGCAACAGCGAAGCGGAGGTTCTGGAAGTATGATCGAGCTGATTCCGCTGTTTATGTTTGTCGCCGTGTGCGCGGCATTGATGCTCGGCTACCCGGTGGCCTTTACCCTTGGCGGTACCGCACTGCTGGCTGCGGCTCTGGGTATCGTGGGCGGCCTGTTCGAGGCCAGCATCCTGCAGGCCTACCCGGATCGACTGTTCGGTATCGTCAAGAACCAGACCCTGATCGCGGTGCCGCTGTTCGTATTGATGGGTGTGATGCTGGAGCGGGCGCGTATCGCAGAGCAGCTGCTGGTGAACCTGGCCCGCGCGTTTTCCGGCATGCCGGCCGGCATGGCCGTCTCCGTAGTGGTGGTGGGCGCGCTGCTGGCCGCCAGTACCGGTATCGTCGGCGCGACGGTGGTCACCATGGGCCTGATGTCACTGCCGACCATGCTCAACCGCGGCTATTCACCGCAACTGTCCGCCGGCACCATCTGCGCGACCGGCACCCTCGGCCAGATCATTCCGCCATCCATTGCACTGGTGCTGCTTGGGGACACCCTGTCCAACGCTTACCAGCAGGCGCAGCTGAGCGCCGGTATCTTCAATCCGCAACCGGTCAGCGTTGGCGACCTGTTCGTGGGTGCCATAGTGCCCGGCATGCTGCTGGTAGCAGCCTATATCCTCTACCTGTTGTTTGTTGCCTGGCGCACGCCGGCCGAGGCACCGGCCGCACCAGTGGAGGAAACCCGCAACTGGGGCGAAATCCTGCTCAGCCTGTTGCCGCCGATCCTGCTGATGGTGCTGGTGCTGGGCTCGATCCTTACCGGTGCCGCCACCCCCACCGAGGCGGCGGGCGTGGGTGCGCTGGGTGCGACGCTACTGGCGTGGGGCAAGGGCGAACTGAACCTGCAACGCCTCAATGATGTGGGTACCAGCACGCTCAAGGTCACTGCCATGGTGTTTGCCATCCTGATCGGCGCGTCCCTGTTCTCACTGGTATTCCGCGGCTACCACGGCGAGGAGCTGGTCACCGGCTTCTTCAACGACCTGCCCGGTGGCGTGGTGGGCGCGACCCTGCTGGTGATGGTGGTGATCTTCCTGCTGGGCTTTATCCTCGACTTTATCGAGATCACCTTTGTGGTGGTGCCCATCGTGGGCCCGGTGCTGCTGGCCATGGGCCTCGACCCCGTGTGGCTGGGCGTGATGATCGCCATCAACCTGCAAACCTCATTCCTGACCCCGCCGTTCGGCTTCTCGCTGTTCTATTTGCGCGGCGTTGCGCCGGAGTCCGTGGCCACCGGGGCCATCTACCGCGGCGTGGTGCCGTTTATCTGTATCCAGTTGCTACTGATGCTGATGCTGGCACTGTGGCCACAGCTGGCTACCTGGTTGCCCGGCCAGCTATAACGTCGCCATACCCGCCATGCCCGTTACGCCTGCCGCGCATGCCCGCTGCGCGGTCGGCTGCGGCGGGCGAGCGCCAGCCAGCGAAAATCCCGGCGATTGACCCGGTAGAACAGCAGCCAGACCCCGGACAGTACCAGCCACAGCGTGGCGAACCCCACCCCGATGACAAGCGGGTTGTTGAAGTCCTCACGCTCACCGTAATCCATGATGTGCAGCATCCAAAGCACATCGAACAGACGCCAGTAGTCGTTGCGTCGCTCCAGCACCCGGCCATCCTCAGCCGAAACATAGAGCGTGGTATTGAAGGTATCCGCCACCGGTACCCGCCATATCGGACCGCGGTGCTTGCGCGCCTCCAGCCCGGCCGCTGGCAGGTATTCCGGTGTACCCAGCAGGGCATCATCACCGGCGTAATCCCGTCTCGCGACGGCAAGCGCCATCGCCGCATCCACATCAACCAGTGCACCACCGGTCGCATCCCGCAGCTCCACGCCAGCCAATGTTTGGACCCGATACAGGTCGCGCCCGTGCAGGCGGCGCAACTGCAGGTCCAGCACCGTACCCGGGGGATATTTCTGCAATAGCGCGGCCTGACTGTAAGTGGCCAACGGCTGCTGCAGCGTTTGTGGCGGCTGGTGCTCGGCCAGGTGGCGGCCGGAAACGATCTGTCCATCCAGCAGGCTGAAACCGAGCCCGCTCACAAGCCAGATGGCCAGCTGCAGCCCCACCAGCAGGCTCAGCCACTTGTGCAGGTTCAGCAAGGTCTTTTTCATGCGCCCACCTCCTGACGCTTGCGTCGCGGCCGGCGTGGCCTGAAGCGGAAATACAGCAGGGCGATACCGCTGGAAGTGCCGACAAAAACGAGCAAGGCTACGAAACGTAGCAGGTTGTTGTGTACATCTGCGCGCGCCTCGTAGTCCATGATGTGCAACATCCACAGGAAGTCGAACAGGCGCCAGTAATCGTGCCGGCGGGTAACCAGCTGCGCGCTTACCGGGTCGATATACAGACTGGTGCCGTAGCGATCTTCAAAATCCACGCGCCACACCGGCAGGATGCGTGCCGGGATTTCCTGCGGCGGGTGTTCCTTAATCAGCTGCGCGCGGCGGGGGAGGGCATCGCCATTGTAGTAGTACCGGGCCAGCGCCTTCGCCGCCCGCGCATCCAGCGCTGCTACCGGCGCGCCGGTGCCGGCGTCGAAGCGGTAACTGCTACCATCGGCTCGCACCAGGTAATAGGGCCGGCCCTGAATCGCCCGCAGACTGACCGAGTCCACCCGGCCAAAATCAACGAGCACCGTCTCTGCGGCCACCGGCGTTACCGCTGGCAGGGGTTCACGTTGGTTCCTTACCAGATGGTCGCCGTGGATAAAGTCCAGGTCCACCACCACCATATAAAAACCACTGAGGGCCCACAGCAGAGCCTGCAATCCCACCAGCAGGAACAGCCATTTATGCAGTTTTCGAAGGAATCCGGCGGTTCTCACTGATTTTCTCTTATTATTTTTGAGTTTTGTTCTTCCAGGCATTGGGCCTGCGAAAGCCAGTTTACGCGAGCCCGCGCGCTTTCCATAAGCGAAACACCGCCGGCAGCACCAGCAGCGTCAGCAGCATAGCGCTGACCATGCCGCCCACCATGGGCGCGGCGATGCGTTGCATCACCTCCGAGCCCACACCCGAGGCGATCATCACCGGCACCAGGCCGATAAACACGGTGGAAGTGGTCATCAGTACCGGGCGCATGCGCTGCCCGGCGCCGCGGCGGATTGCCTCGTCCAGGTCAGCAGTAGACAGCGGGCGCCCGGTAGCCTCCGCGTCATCGCGCACTGCCTGCCAGGCCTGGTTCAGGTACACCAGCATGATCACGCCGATCTCCACTGCCACACCGGCAAGGGCGATAAAGCCCACCCCAACCGCCACCGACAGGTTGTACCCCAGCCAGTACAACAACCACAGGCCACCGATCAGCGCGAGCGGCAGGGTGCCCATGATCACCAGCACCTCACCGACACGGCGGAAGCTCAGGTACAGCAACAGCAGGATGATGCCCAGGGTAAAGGGCAGCAGCAGGCCCAGGCGCTCCTCGGCCCGCTGCATGTACTCGTACTGGCCCGACCAGCGCAGCGAGTAGCCCGCCGGCAGATCCACCTGTTGTGCGACCAGCGCCTGCGCATCGCGGACCCAGGTACCCAGGTCGACACCGGCAATATCGATATAGACCCAGCCATTGGGCCGCGCATTTTCGGTCTTGATCATGGGCGGGCCGTCCTGCACCTCCACCTTGGCCACGTCCCCCAGGGTCAGGTGGGTGCCGTTCGGGGCGACCAATGGCAGCTGGCGCAGCCGCTCGGGTGAGTCGCGCCACGACTGCGGGTAACGCAGGTTGATGGGGTAGCGCTCCAGCCCCTCCACCGTCTCGCCCATCTTCTTGCCGCCCACGGCGGTATCCACCACCGCCTGCACATCGGCGATATTGAGGCCGAAGCGTGCCGCGGATGTACGGTTGATATCGATATCGATATAGCGCCCCCCGGCAACCCGTTCGGCATAGACCGAGGTAGTGCCGGGCACCTGGCCGAGCACCTGCTCGAGGCGGGTACCGATTTTTTCGATTTCGGCCAGTTGCGGCCCGGCGATCTTGATGCCCACCGGGGTCTTGATACCGGTGGCGAGCATGTCGATACGGGTCTTGATCGGCATGACCCAGGCGTTGGTCACGCCCGGCAGCTGCACCGCTGCGTCCAGCTCCGCGCGCAGCTTTTCCGAGGTCATCCCCTCACGCCATTCGTCGCGTGGCTTGAAACGGATGATGGTCTCCACCATGGTCAGGGGCGCCGGGTCAGTGGCGGTCTCCGCGCGCCCCATCTTGCCCCATACCTGCGCCACCTCCGGAACGGACTTGATCATCTTGTCGGTCTGCTGGAGCAGTTCGCGCGCCTTGCCGATGGAGATGCCAGGGTGGGTACTGGGCATATACATCAGGTCGCCTTCATCCAGCGGCGGCATAAATTCGCTGCCGAGCTGGGATAGCGGGTAAAGCGCACTGGCCAGCAACAGCAAGGCAGACGCCACGACACCCTTGGGGTGCCGGATGGCGAGCGCCAGGGCCGGCCGGTACAGGGCGGTGAAGAACCGATTGAGCGGGTTTTGCCCCTCCGGCTTTACCTCGCCGCGCACGAAGTAGCCCATCAGCACCGGCACCAGGGTGATGGCGAGGCCTGCCGCCACGGCCATGGCGTAGGTCTTGGTGTACGCCAGCGGCGCGAACAGGCGCCCCTCCTGGCCCTCGAGCGCGAACACCGGCAGGAAACTGAGTGTGATGATCAGCAGGCTGAAAAACAGCGGCGGCCCGACTTCCTGCGCGGCCCGGCCAACCACCTGCCAGCGGTTTTCCTCCGTGAGCGGTGTGCGCTCCATATGCTTGTGCAGGTTCTCGATCATCACAATCGCACCATCCACCATGGCACCGATGGCGATCGCGATACCGCCGAGGCTCATGATATTGGCGTTGATACCCTGCAGGCGCATGATCAGGAAGGCCCCCAGGATGCCAAGCGGCAGGCTCAGCGCCACCACCAGCGACGAGCGCAGGTGGAACAGGAACAGCGCACACACCAGCGCCACCACGATGAATTCCTCCAGCAACTTGCGCCCGAGGTTGTCCACCGCACTATCAATCAGGGTGCTGCGGTCGTAGGTGGGCACGATTTCCACCCCTTCCGGCAGGCTGCGCTGCAGTTCAGCCAAGCGACTGGTCACTCGCTCGATCACCGCCCGTGCATTCTCACCGAAGCGCATCACGATCACGCCACCTACAGCCTCACCCTCGCCGTTTAGCTCGGAAATGCCGCGCCGCATCTGCGGGCCCAAGCGGATATCGGCCACGTCGCGCAACAATAGCGGTGTGCCGCTCCGGCTGACGCCCAGCGGCAGCTGCTCGAGGTCCGCGACACTCTGGATATAGCCGCTGGCCCGCACCATGTATTCGGCTTCCGCCATTTCCACCACCGAGGCACCGGACTCGCGGTTGCCGCGCTGGATGGCATCCTGGATCTGGCCCACCGTCAGGTCGTAGGCGCGCAGCTGCTGCGGATCCACCTGCACCTGGTACTGCTTCACCATTCCGCCCACGGTCGCCACTTCGGACACCCCGGGCAGGGTCTGCAGCTCGAACTTGAGGAACCAGTCCTGCAGTGAGCGCAGCTGCGCCAGGTCGTGGTTGCCACTGCGATCCACCAGCGTGTAGCTGTAAATCCAGCCCACCCCGGTGGCATCCGGGCCCAGTTCCGGCGCGGCGCCCTCTGGCAGGCGCGGAGCCACCTGGCTCAGGTATTCCAGTACCCGCGAGCGCGCCCAATACAGGTCGACGTCATCATCGAAAATGACGTACACATAGGAATCCCCGAAGAAGGAGTAGCCGCGCACCGTTTCTGCGCCGGGCACCGACAGCATGGCGGTGGTCAGCGGGTAGGTGACCTGGTCTTCCACCACCTGCGGCGCCTGCCCGGGAAAACTGGTCTTGATGATCACCTGCACATCAGACAGATCCGGCAGGGCATCCACCGGCGTGTTGCGCAGGCTCCAGAGGCCCCCCAGTGCCAGCGACAGTGCCGCCAGCAACACCACGAAGCGGTTGTGCAGTGACCAGTGGATAACGCGCGCGATCATGGCTGCTCACCCCGGGACACAGGACGTACCGCGATGATTTCGTATTTGCCATCCGGGCGTTCGCGCAGCTGCACTTCCACCGTCAGCTTGCCCTGCAGCGCGCGACGCATGTCCGCCTGCGCGGCCTCCAGTACATGGAAACCCATGCGCATTTCCGGCCAGCCCCATTCTGGCACCGGGCCGTGATCGACCCGCGCATAGTGGTTGTCGTCCGGCATGCTCAGCACCTGGGCAGTGGCCCAGGGCGCGGTCTGAACACGGGTACCCTCGATACGCGACAGGTCGGCGCTGACACTGGACTCGGAATCCAGCAGGAACTGGGCCGAGACCACCACCCGCGCGCCCTCTTCCAGGCCCTGCAGGATTTCCACCCGCTCGCCGAATTCGCGCCCGGCCAGCACCCGCACAGAGCGATAACGGCCGTCGCCTTCGGAAAGCACCACCCGGTCCATGTCTCCGGTGCGGATCAGGGCAGTGCGCGGAACCGTCAGGGCATCAACCCGCGCCCCGTCCAGCTGCACCCGCACGAACATGCCAGGGCGCAAGGCCTTGTCCGGGTTGTCCACCGCGAGGCGCACGCGCAGGGTGCGGGTCTCCTCGTCGAGCTTGGGCAGTACCTGGGTCAGGGTACCGGTCCAGCTGCGCCCCGGGGCAAAGTCGCCCTGGATTGTGGCCTTGTGCCCGACCTGTACCTGGCCGCCCTGTTTGGGGAACAGCTCGCCCTCCACCCACACGGTCTCCAGCGGCCCGACGCTCAGTAGCGCAGTGGCCTCGGTGATATACATGCCGTCACGCACCCCCAGCTGGTCGACATAGCCGCTGGCGCCGGCGTAGAGCACGATGGTCTCGCTGGCACTGCGGGTTTCCTCCACCCGACGCACCTGGTCTGCCGGGATGCCCAGGCTGCTGAGGCGCTCCCTGGTCGCGTCGATCAGGGTCTGGTTACCACTTTCCAGCGCGGCCACCAGCTCCTGCTGGGCCTTGATCAGTTCCGGCGAATAGATCTCCACCAGCGGCTGTCCCTTGCGGACCCGGTCGCCCTCGGCGCGCACCCAGGATTTCTGCACCCACCCACTGAGGCGGGTGTGCTCATGGTGCAGCTTGTCCTCGTCCAGGCGCACCAGGCCAACGGTCTCCACGAATGTGGTGACGGTACCGCGCTGCACCTGCGCCGTGCGCACCCCCAGGTTGTTCTCTACCTGTGGGCTGATGCTGACAGTGCCGGCCTTTTGCTGCGACTCATCGCCCTCGTAGACCGGAATCAGGTCCATCCCCATCGGCGATTTCCCCGGTTCGTCGCGGCGGTAGTTCGGGTCCATCGGTGCCACCCAGTACAGGATTTTCCTGCCACCCTCGGCCGTCTCGCCTGCGGGGTCTTTTTCGGCCAGCCACCAGCCCGCCGCGAGGCCGGCCAGCAGCGCGAGGCCAATCAATAGATAGGTTTTTTTCATTTGCGATTGCTTCATCTTTGCCTGCCAGCACTTATTTGGTGTTTTCCCGCTGGCCGGCGGCCAGGTAGTAACGGATCCGCGCCAGCGCGCGGTAATAGCCATATTCGATCCGGCGCGCGCTGATCTGGGCCTCGATGGCGTCCATGCGCGCGGCGATCACCGCATCCAGGTCAGCGGTATTGGCTGCATAGCCGGCCAGTACCGCATCGGCGGTATGGTCTGCCTGAGCCAGCAGTTCCCCCCGGTACTGGGACAACCGCTCGGCGTAGGTATTGGCCGCAGCCACGGCGGCGTTGAGGCCGGCGTGCATCTGCTGCTGCAGGCCCTGGCGTTGCAGGATGCCGGCACTCTCCCGCGCCCGTGCGGCCGCCACGCGCCGGTCCTGGCGTTTACCCGTAAAAAGGGGCAGGTCGACCGAAACCATGGCACTGAAGAAATCACTGCCGTCACTCATGGGCGTCTCGTCGCGCTGGCCGTAACTGAGATCCACACCCCACTGCGGCTTGTAGGCTTCATTGGCAATCGCCACCTGGCGTGACTCGACCTCTATCCGGGCCTCCGCGGCCTGCAGGGCGGGATGGGCCTCGATACTGGCGACAGGTACCGGCAGCGTCTGCGCCGCGAGCCAGTCAAGGGTTTCCGTCCAACCGGGCAAGCTTGTGTCCACCGGCCCCCAGGCAGCGCTGTCGAGCCAGCGGCTCAGGGTGCCGCGCGACCGGTTGATCGCGCCCTCGACCTCGCCGAAGCGATCGTCCAGGCGCGCCAGCGCCAGCTGCGACTGCAGCAGCTGCTGAGACTGGATCTGCGCACTGGCAAGGCGCGCACGGTTGTAATCGACCAGCTCCGCCAGCCAGCGCCGGTTTTGCCCCAGCAGGGCGCGGGTCTCGAGCTGTTCGGCGAGGTTGAGGAAGGACTCACTGACCATTAGCTGCAGGCGCAGCTCGGCATCTGCCACGGCAGCGAAGCCCGCTTCGGCCACCAGTTCACCGCGCTCACCGGCGAGCCGCGCACTGTTACCGCGCGGCAGGCGCTGGCTGATACCGATGACTTTCTGGGTCATGGGCTGGTCGTTGAAATCGAAGCTGTCCAGCGGCAGGTTGGCAACACCAAACCTGAGAGTCGGGTCGGACCACTGGGCATCGGCAACGGCCGCCTCCCGCTGCGCTTCCGCGCGATGGAAGGCGGCAGCATTGTCCGGGTCATTTTCCAGTGCCATGCGCACGGCCTGCGCCAGGCCCAGCGGCTGCGCAAGAGCGATCAGCGGCGTATTAAGAACCAGCACCGCGCACGACAGGCGCAGGGTGCGAGTGAGGTATCCCATGGGGAGATTTCCTGTACTGCGATTGGGGTTCAGGTGCGCGGGCGCACCAGCTCAGGGGCAGTTCAGGCGTGGATTGGTGGGCGCAGGAGGTTATCCGGCTCGTTCCGGGGCGGAGCGATGGAAGTCGAGTCGTGCTCAGGGAATAGACCGGACAGCACCAGAAATCCCGGCGCGGGCGCTACCTGTGCGGAAACGCTGGCGGCGGCTGCGGCACAGCCCAGCTGGCACAGGCCGTCCATCTGTACAGGCGCCTCTACAGAAACCTCAGCAAACTCCGCTGCCGGTGCAGCGGTACCGTCACAGCAGGGCATACTGGCGTGATCCATGTCAGCGTGGCCCATGCCAGCGTGTACTGTGCCCTCCACCGGAATGTCGTGATGGCTCTGGTGGTCCTGATGCGAACCCATTTCACCGCCACAACCAGAGGGCGCCGCCAGGGCGAGGCTCTGGGCGCTGAAGAACAGCAGCAATGTCAGGGCAATAAATGAGCGCATGGCAGGATTCTAGGCCGGCTCGCATCGGCGAGGCAAGTCGGGGTAAAACAATCGTTTTAAATATTGATCAAAAAGCCGCCAGTCGTGTTAAACTGCGCCGCCTGCCCGGGGTTTGCCCGGGCCACATGCAATAACTCTAACAACGCTGTGAGAAGTGACATGAACGACATCGACGACGAACTGCCGCAACCGAGCGGAATCCTTGCTCTGCAGACCCTCGCCATGCCAGCGGATACCAATCCGCAGGGCGACGTCTTTGCGGGCTGGTTGATGTCACAGATGGATCTTGCCGGTGCCATCCTGGCCCAGAAGATTGCCCGCGGCCGCGTCACCACGGTGGCCGTCGGCAGCATGGTATTCCTGCGCCCGGTCCCGGTGGGTTCCACCATCAGCTGTTATGCAGACCTGCAGGAAGTAGGGCGCTCATCCATCCGCACCATCGTGGAAGTGTGGCTGACCCACGTGCACAGTGGCGAGCAGGTCAAGGTTACCGAGGGCGAGTTCGTATTCGTCGCCATCGACGACCGCGGCCGCACCCGCCCGGTAGAGCAGCCAGAAGCCCTTAGCGTCTAGAACAAGCCCTTAGCGCCTGAGAAAAACCAGAAAGAGCCCTTAGCGCCTGGAGCAAGCCCTTAGCGTTTAATCCTGCTTCAGCTGATTCAGCTCGCGGGTGTCGTAATAGGCCCGCTCGCTGATCTCATGATAGGCCGCCGCCTCGGCACCAAAGGCCTTGAAGGCTTCGTAGACCCGCGCAAATACCGGGTCCTTTGCGGCGGTCTCTTCCATCATCTCGCGGTTGATCTTCGCCAGGTAGGCAATCACATCGTCCGGCAGGCGCCGGAGCTGAACCTCGTGGTTGTCCACCAGCTCCCGCAGGGCCTTGTTGTTGCGCGCGGTGTACTCATCCAGCATGTCCTGGCTGGCGTCCCGCGCGGCGGCGCTGACAATGGCCTGCAGGTCTTCCGGCAGTGACTCGTAGGCGTCCTTGTTGACGATGAATTCCAGCACCGAACCCGGCTCGTGCCAGCCCGGGTAGTAGTAGTATTTGGCCACCTGATGGAAACCGAATGCCAGGTCATTGTACGGACCCACCCATTCGGTTGCATCGATCACCCCTGTCTGCAGGGCGGTGTAGAGCTCCCCGCCGGGAATGGTCACTGCGGTGCCGCCGGCACGGTTCAGCACCTCGCCACCGAGGCCCGGAATGCGCATCTTGAGGCCCCGGAGGTCGTCGACCGAGTTGATTTCCTTGTTGAACCAGCCCGCCATCTGCACACCGGTGGAGCCGCCGGCAAACGGGATCAGGTTGAACGGCGCATAGATCTCGCGCCACAGCTCCAGGCCGCCGCCGTAGTGCAGCCAGCCATTCATTTCCTGTGCGTTGAGGCCGAAGGGTACCGCAGTGAAGAATTGCGCCGCCGGCAGTTTGCCCTTCCAGTAGTAGGCCGCGCCGTGGCCCATCTGCGCAGCACCATCCGAAACCGCACCGAACACGCCCATGGCAGGCACCAGCTCTCCCGCACCCAGCACCTTAACCTGCAGGCGGCCCGCGGACATTTCATCCACCAGCCTGGCGAAGCGCTCCGGCGCACTGCCGAGGCCGGGGAAATTCTTCGGCCAGGTAGTGACCAGCTTCCACTCGTACTGGGCATCCTGCCGCGTAAAAGCGCTGGCTGCATTCTGTGACTGGTCGCCGGCGCTGCGGTAAACCAGCGCGGCAAATGTGGCCACCAGCAGTGCCAGCAGGCCGAGGATGACGATCGGGTACCAGTTGATTTTTTGGGTGTTCATATTCTTATAGTTTTAAAGATTGGTCCGTTTGCAGCTTCAGAGCGGCTGTAGTTTCGCCATGGACAGCATCAACCACTTGCTGCCCTCATCATCGAAATTTACCTGCACACGCATACGCGCGCCACTCCCCTCGAAATTGATCACCGTGCCCTCGCCGAAGACCGGGTGCTCGACGCGGCCACCCAGTGACAGTGCGGGCAGGTTTTCGTCATCCGGCGCCGGGTCGGAGAAACCGTTGATGGCGCCGGGCTTGCGCCCGAAAGCGCCACCGCGCGGCTGGAACAATGGTCGCGAAACCTCGGTCTTGAGGCGCACTTCCTCGATGGTATCCACGGGAATCTCGCGGACGAAACGCGATACCGGGTTGAAGGTCTCCTGGCCGTGCAGGCGGCGGCTCTCTGCATGGGTGATATAGAGCTTTTCCATTGCACGGGTAATACCCACGTAACAGAGCCTGCGCTCTTCCTCCATGCGGCCCGGCTCGCTGGCCGACATCTTGTGCGGGAACAGGTTTTCCTCCACCCCGGCCATGAACACCAGCGGGAACTCCAGTCCCTTGGCCGAGTGCAGGGTCATCATCTGCACAGCGTCCTCGAACTCGTCGGCCTGACCCTCGCCGGCATCCAGCGCCGCACTGTCGAGGAACTGGTCCAGCAACGGGCGCTCCTCGTCTTCATCGCCGTCAAAACTGCGACAGGCGCTCACCAGTTCCTCGAGGTTCTCCGCACGGGTCTGGCCTTTTTCACCCTTCTCGTTGCGATGGAATTCCAGCAGGCCGGTCTTGTTCAGCACCAGCTCGGCAATTTCCGCCAGCGGTTGCTGGGTACTTTCCTCGGCCACAGTATCCACCAGGTCGAGGAAGGCCTGCACCGCGTTGGCCGCGCGTGACGCCAGGGCGCGCTCGGCTACCAGCTTTTTGGCCGCGTCCCACATGGAGTAACCCTGCATGCGCGCGCATTCGCGAATCGCATCGACACTACGCGCACCGATGCCGCGTGTCGGTGTGTTCACCACCCGCTCGAACGAGGTATCGTCATCGCGATTGCTGAGCAGGCGCATGTAGGCGAGGGCGTTCTTGATTTCCAGGCGCTCATAGAAACGCTGGCCGCCGTAGATACGGTAGGCAATCTTTTCCCGCAGCAGCGCCTCTTCCAGCACACGCGACTGGGCGTTGGAGCGATACAGGATGGCGATGCTGTCCAGGCGGCGCCCGCTCACGGTCCAGTCGCGGATGCGCTCAACGATAAAGCGCGCCTCGTCCTGCTCGTTGTAGGCCGCGTACAGGGAGATGGGTTCACCCTTGGCGCCCTCGGTCCACAGCTGTTTGCCCAGGCGACCGGCGTTGTTCTCAATCACGCCGTTGGCGGCCTTGAGAATGGTGCTGGTGGAGCGGTAATTCTGCTCCAGGCGCACGGTCTGCACGTCGTGCATGTCCTGCGAGAACATCTGGATATTCTCGATGCGCGCGCCGCGCCAGCCGTAGATGGACTGGTCGTCGTCGCCCACGGCAGTCAGCTTGCAGCGATCGCCGGCCAGCACCCGCAGCCAGGCGTACTGGATGGTGTTGGTATCCTGGAACTCGTCCACCAGTACAAACGGGAAACGCTGCTGGTAGTGGGCGAGTAATGACGGGTTGTTGAGCCACAGTTCGTGCGCGCGCAGCAGCAATTCACCGAAGTCCACCAGGCCACCGCGCTGGCAGGCCTCCTCATAGGCGCTGTAGATCCGCACCATGGTATTGGCCCAGGGATCCGCCCCCGGATTCACATGCTGCGGACGCAGGCCTTCATCTTTTTGGGCCCCGATCCACCACTGGGTCTGGCGTGGCGGCCACTGCTTGTCGTCCAGCTGAAGTTCATTCTGCACCCGCTTGATCAGGCGCAGCTGGTCGTCGCTGTCCAGAATCTGGAAGTTCTGCGGCAGCCTGGCTTCCTGCCAGTGCTGCTTGAGCAGGCGGTGGGCCAGGCCATGGAAGGTACCGACCCACATGCCGAAGGTATTGATACCGAGCAGCTCCTCGATGCGCGCGCGCATTTCCTTGGCAGCCTTGTTGGTAAAGGTCACCGCCATGATCGAATGGGCGGAGGCACCCTCCACCTGCATAAGCCAGGCAATGCGATGCACCAGTACGCGGGTCTTGCCGGAACCGGCGCCGGCGAGCACCAGCTGGTTACAGGGCGGGGCGGCAACAGCTTCGCGCTGGGCATCGTTGAGGGGGTCGAGAATCTGAGATACGTCCATGCGCGGGATTGTAACAGAGGGTGGGGCGCTTTACTGTGCAAATAAACAGGTCCTGTGATCACTTGCGGTCCGGTCGGTAGGACCTTTCAAGACACGCTGTGAACACATCCCTGTGCGCTCGACGGCCGCGTCCATGCGGCCGACGGTCTTGAAAGCTCCTCCCAGCCAGCCCGCATAACCAGTCCCCTGAAAAGGATTTCGAACCCTGACCGGTCTCGAAACACCATTCCCGCCGGCCCCTCAACCATCGGCCCTTACGACAATGGCTACGATTTGCGGCAATAGTGATAAACTGGCGCACTTTTCAGGCATATAAGGCTGTGGTCCGTGAAGCCGGCAGAACTAACCCAGAAAATCAGCGACAACATCACCACCATGCGCAAGTCCGAGCGCAAGGTAGCTGACTATGTCCTCGCCAACCTGAACGACATTATCCATATGCGGATTGTCGACCTGGCCACCGAGGCCCAGGTGAGCGAGCCCACGGTGGTGCGCTTCTGCCGCGCCATCGGCTGTAACGGCTTCCAGGATTTCAAGCTGAACCTGGCCCAGCAGCTGGCCGCCAGCCCCAGTTTTGGCCAGATCGCGGTGACCGAGGCGGACAGCATCGGCCAGTACACTCACAAGGTGTTCGACTCCACCATCGACACACTGGTGAAGGTACGCGACCAGGTCGACCCGGCCGCACTGGACGCCGCCATCCGCGCCATCGAGAACTCCAAAAGGGTGGAGTTCTTCGGCTTTGGCGCCTCCGGTGCAGTGGCGTCGGACGCACAGCACAAGTTCTTCCGCCTGCAGCTTGCCACCGCGGCACACGCCGACCACCATATCCAGAACATGTCGGCGATGAGCATGAAGCCCGGCGATGTGGTGGTGGCCATCTCCCAGAGCGGCCGCACCAAGGCGCTGCTGCACTCGATCGAACTGGTGAAGGCGCAGGGTGGTATCGTGATCGGCCTGGCCCCGAGCGGGTCGCCTGTGGCTCAGGCGGCGACCATTCCGCTGGAAGTGGATGTGGAGGAGGACACCGAACTCTACACCCCGCTGTCTTCACGTATCGCCCACCTGGTGGTGATCGATGTACTGGCGATCGGCGTGGCCCAGCGCAAAGGGCCGGAGCTGCAGGAGCACCTGCTCAAGCTCAAGCAGGGCCTGCGCGACCTGCGCAAGCAGCCCGAAGACCAGTCCAGGTAAGCCACTTCCCGTATTTCATTGCCGCGCCATCCGTTTACGGCGCGGCGGAGCCACCCCATGAGCGCTGATTCACCCGGGCCAACCCAGGCACCTGTCGCTGCTATAGCACCCAAGGGCCTCGCCCTGTGGCTGGCGGCACTGGTGTCACTGACACCGTTTGCGATCGACAGTTACCTGCCGGCGATTCCCGCCATGGCCGCGGCCTTCGGCACCAGCGTGGCGCATATCCAGCAGTCGGTTTCCAGTTACCTGCTCGGTTTTGCCCTGGGCCAGCTGCTGGGCGGCCCGCTGTCGGATCGCTATGGCCGGCGACTGATCGGCACTACCGGCCTGCTCGCATTTATCACCGCGACTGTCTGCATCCTGCTGGTAGACAGGGCCGACACACTGGTGTTGCTGCGCTTCCTGCAGGCAGCTGGCGGTGGTTTTGCCACCGTCATCAGCGCGGCCATCGTGCGCGACCTGTTCCACGGCCGAGAGGCGGCGCGAATTTTCTCCATCATTACTTCCATGATGCTGCTGGCACCGCTGGCGGCACCGGTGATCGGCTCGCTATTGCTGGTGCCGTTCGGCTGGAAAAGCATTTTCGTATTCCTGCTGGCCTACGCCGCGCTGATGCTCGTACTGGTGCGCGTGCTGCTGCCGGAAACGGTTTCCAGCTACAAACGGGCCAAGCGCCAGCGCCAGCCCGCGCGACAGCTGCTCGGCAATTACCGCACCGTGATCCGCAACCGACGTGCCATGGGCTTCCTGCTGACCCAGTCGCTGGTGAGCGGCACCCTGTTTGTGTACATCACCACCGCGCCGTTCGTGTTCATGGAATTCTTCAGCGCAAACGCGGCGACTTTCCCGATCTACTTCGGCATGTGCGTGCTGGGGCTGGCGCTCACCATCCAGCTGAATATCCGCTTGCTCAGGTACTTCGAACCGGGACGCATCCTCGTCGCCGGGGTGATCCTGCACCTGCTCGGTACCGTGCTACTGCTTCTGGTGGCACTGACCGGTGTGCGCGAGATCCTGGTATGGATGGTGCCCCTGGTGATCGCAATCGGTGCCATCGGCATTACCGGGCCGAACTGCTCGGCCTGTTACCTGGAATTTTTTCCGAACATCAGCGGCAGTGCCAATGCGCTCTACGGCGCGACCCTGTTTATTGCCGGTGCGATCCTGGGCGCCCTGGCCAACAGCCTACACACCGGCAACCTGGTGCCCATTGCGGCGCTGATGGCGCTGTGCGCAAGCGCGGCACTGTTCAGCGCACTGGTACTGGCACGTGCGCACCGGCCGATCGCACCAGAGTAACCACCACCCGCCGCGTCATGCGGCCACTGGCGCTTTACCTTATACTGAAGCGCCAAAACCATCTCAGGATCATTCCCCCCATGCGCTCTGTTCTGGTCGTTTTTGCACACCCGCACCTGGAAAGCTCGCGCATCAATCGCGCGATGCTGCAGGCAGCTGGCACAGTGCCTCATGTAACGGTGCGTGACCTGTATGAGTGCTATCCGGATTTCTATGTCGACGTGGCACAGGAGCAGGCTCTGCTGCGCAATCACGATGTGGTGGTGCTGCAGCATCCACTGTTCTGGTACAGCTGCCCGGCACTGATGAAGTAATGGATGGATTGCGTATTTGAGCCGGGATTTGCCTTCGGCGAAGGCGGTATCGCATTGCGCGACAAGTACCTTTGCAATGCAGTCTCCACCGGTGCCAGCCTGGAAGCCTATAGCGAACCCGGTGCCTCGCTGGAGCAATACCTGTTACCGTTCCGGCAGACAGCGGCATTCTGTGGCATGCGCTACCTGCAGCCTTTTGTGGTGCATGCCCCCCACGAAATGCGTAATGATGACAGCGAAGTGAAAAAAACGGCGCAGACCTATGCCCGCGCGCTGTCGTTTCTGACCAAGGCCAATAAATTCGATATCTGTGAATTCGGTGGCGGCCAGTACCTGAATCAACAGATCAACCCCTGACACAGGCTCCAAAAAAAGTACGCCATGGAACACGGCAATATTCTCGTCCAGATCAGTATCTACCTGCTTGCGGCAGTGATCGCGGTACCCATCTTCAAGCGTCTCGGACTCGGCTCGGTGCTCGGCTACCTGGTGGCGGGTGCGCTGATTGGCCCGCATATCTTCGGCCTCGTTGGCGAACAGGAAGACGTGATGCACTTTGCCGAGTTTGGCGTGGTGATGATGCTGTTCCTGATCGGGCTCGAACTGCAGCTGAAAAAACTCTGGGATATGCGCGGGCCCATCCTGGTAGTCGGCAGCGCACAGGTCCTGCTGACCAGCGCCGTATTGATTGCCGTTGCACTGGCCATGGGACTGCAGATGCGCGAGGCCATCACCGTAGGCATGGTGCTGTCACTGTCGTCCACCGCCATTGTGTTGCAGACGCTGTCCGAGAAAGGGCTGATGAAAACCGAGGGCGGTACCGCGGCCTTCTCGGTGCTGCTTTACCAGGATATCGCTGTCATCCCGATGCTCGCACTGCTGCCGCTGCTGGCGCCCTACGAGATCCGCACCGGCGAGGGGCTCAGCGGCTGGCAACAGACACTGGTGGTGGTGGTTTCACTGGTGGGTATCCTGCTGGCAGGACGCTACCTGCTCGGGCGTTTGTTGCGGCGCGTTGCCGGCAGTCGCCTGCGCGAGCTGTTTATTGCCACCGC
The DNA here is from genome assembly GCF_030270605.1 of Biformimicrobium ophioploci. Taxonomy (GTDB): domain Bacteria; phylum Pseudomonadota; class Gammaproteobacteria; order Pseudomonadales; family Cellvibrionaceae; genus Biformimicrobium; species Biformimicrobium ophioploci. The sequence goes on along the minus strand of NZ_BSYJ01000001.1, from coordinate 454,574 downwards.
GCTATTGATAGTGGTGGGCATCGCCGCATTGATGAATGCCATCGGCATCTCGCCGGCACTGGGCGCATTTATCGCGGGCGTTGCGCTGGCGGAGTGTGAATACCGGCACCAGCTGGAAGCTGATATCGAACCCTTCAAGGGTCTGCTGCTGGGGCTGTTTTTCATTACGGTGGGCGCGAGCATCGACTTCGGCCTGATTGCCAGTGAACCGATGCTGATCTTCGGCCTGGTGGCCATGCTGGCGGTGGTCAAGTTTGCGATCCTGTTCGGGCTGTCCAAGGTTGCCGGCATGTCACCGGGAGAGAATTACCTGTTTTCCTTTTCGCTGGCGCAGGCCGGTGAATTCGGTTTTGTGCTGCTGGCATTTGCCGGCCGTCACGAAATTGTTTCCGAGGACCTGAAAGGAATACTGGTGGCAGTGGTAGCGCTGTCGATGGCCACCACACCGCTGCTGATGTTGGTGCATGAAAAGCTGGTGCAACCGCGCTTCCTGCGCGGCGAGAGCGATCGCGAGGCGGATGAGATTCCCGATACCGACACGCCGGTAATCATCGTCGGCTACGGCCGCTTTGGCCAGATTACCGGTCGCCTGCTGAACCTGTGCGGATTCGAAACCACGCTGCTGGAGCGCAACGCGGAACAGCTGGATCTGGTGCGGCGCTATGGCATCCGCGCCTTCTACGGCGATGCATCACGACCGGAGCTGCTCAAGGCTGCCGGTGCGGACAAGGCCAAACTGCTGGTCCTGACCCTGAACAACCAGGCAGAGTCACTGGCTATTGTCGACCAGGTCCGCACCCATTTCCCGCACCTGAAAATCCTGGCGCGGGCGCGCAACCGCATGCACCAGTACGCACTGATGGAAGCGGGGGTGACCCATGTGTTCCGCGAGACGGTGGACAGCGCACTGGCGATTGGTGAATGCGCGCTGCGGCTACTGGGCTGGCGCGCCAGCCGCGCACGCCGCGCGGCGCTGGAGTTCAAGGCCTACGACCAGCGTATGCTGGAGCAGCTGTTCCCCTACTGGAAAGATGAGTCACAGCATATCGAGAAAACCAAGGCCTATCGCGAGCAGCTGCTGCAGGCCCTGCAGGAGGACCGGCGCGAGGTGGACCTGCACCTGGACGGTCACTGGGAGAGTGGGCAGGGGAGCAAACCCGGTCTGTAGATGAGTGGGGTCAGAGCCGGGATGTGTGGGGTCAGAGCAAAAGCTCTGACCCCGAGGGTCCCGATTTTCGATTTATGGGGTCAGAGCTTTTGCTCTGACCCCATAAATCCTTGGCTCTGACCCCGTAGATCAAAAAAAAAGGCCCGGGAGAGGGCCTTTTTTCATTGCGTTTGCCTATTAGACGAGCAATTCGGCAAATCACGCAAAACGATTTGTGACCAAACAAAAGAATCCGTTCACTGATATGGGTTACTCCACTGTTACCGACTTGGCCAGGTTGCGCGGCTGGTCCACATCCGTGCCCTTCAGCACCGCCACGTGGTAGGACAGCAGCTGCAGCGGCACGGTTAGCAGGATCGGCGCGAGACTGTCCGGCAGTTCCGGCAGGTCCACGACCGTCACGTTTTCCTCGTCGCGGAAACCGGCATCGCGGCTGGCAAATACAAACAACTCGCCCCCACGCGCCTTCACTTCCTGAAGGTTGGACTTGAGCTTTTCCAGCAGCTCGTCGTTGGGCGCCACCACCACAATCGGCATGTCCGCATCCACCAGTGCGAGCGGGCCGTGCTTGAGCTCCCCGGCGGGGTAGGCCTCGGCGTGGATATAGGAAATTTCCTTCAGCTTGAGCGCACCCTCCAGCGCAATCGGGTAGTGCACTCCGCGGCCGAGGAACAGGGCATGGTGCTTCTCGGCAAACGCCTCGCTCTTGCGCTCGATCACGCTGTCCAGTGACGCCACTTCCGCCATCAGCTGCGGCAGGCGGTGCAGGTCGCGCACCAGCTCGGCCTCGCGCTCATGGGCCATGCCGTTGAGTTTTGCCAGGGCGATAGTGAACAGCTGCAGCGCCACCAGCTGCGTGGTGAACGCCTTGGTGGAGGCGACGCCGATTTCCGGGCCGGCCTCGGTCATCAGGCACAGGTCGGATTCCCGCACGAGAGAGCTGTTGGGGACATTGCAGATCGCCAGTGAGGACAGGTAGCCCTGGGACTTGCCCTGGCGCAATGCCTCCAGGGTATCCGCAGTCTCGCCACTCTGGGAGATGGTCAGGAACAGGGTGCCGGGGCGGACCGCAGTCTTGCGGTAGCGGAACTCGCTGGCCACCTCCACCGAGCAGGGAATGCCGGCCCAGTCCTCGAGCCAGTAGCGCGCCACCATGCCGGCGTGGTAACTGGTACCACAGGCGACGATCTGCACATGCTCCACCTGCGGCAGGATTTCGCGGGCACGGGCGCCCAATGCCTGCTCCAGCACACTGGTATCACTGATCCGCCCGCGCATGGTTTCCGCCACGACTTCCGCCTGCTCGAAGATTTCCTTCTGCATATAGTGGCGGTAGCGACCCTTGTCGGCGGTACCGTGGCCACCCTGGATCTTGTTGACCGGGCGGCTGACTTCCTCGCCAGCAGCATCGTGCACGCTGATCTGGTCGCCGGTGATCAGGGCGATATCGCCCTCTTCAAGGTAGATAAAGCGGTCCGTCACCTGACGCAGCGCCAGTGTGTCCGAGGCGATAAAGTTCTCCTCGATGCCCACACCCACTACCAGCGGGCTACCTGAACGGGCGCACACCAGTTTGCCCGGCTCTTCGGCGCTTACCACGCCCAGGGCATAGGCGCCCTTCAGTTCCTTGCTGGCATCGGTCACCGCCTGCAGCAGATCCTTGCCGGTGGCCACGTGGGAATGGACCAGATGCACCACCACTTCGGTATCGGTGTCGGAGCGGAACTCGTAGCCGGCCTCCTGCAGGCGGCTGCGCATTTCCTCGTGGTTCTCGATGATGCCGTTGTGCACCAGCGCGATATTGCCGGACTGGTGCGGGTGGGAATTGGCGTCCGACGGTACCCCGTGCGTCGCCCAGCGGGTATGCGCAATGCCCAGGTGGCCAGATGCCGGTTCCTCGTGCAGGCGCTTCTCCAGTTCCGCCACCTTGCCGATGCGCTTGCGCAACTGCAGGCTGCCATCGCCATTGACCAGGCATACGCCGGCCGAGTCATAGCCGCGATACTCCAGGCGGCGAAGGCCCTCCAGCAGGATCTCGGTCACATTACGCTGGGCAACCGCCCCAACGATTCCACACATAGTCAGTCCTCACTTACCGGAAGCGTCGCGCGCTTCCATCGTTATCTCGTTATCCAGTTCGGCCACCACCAGGGTCACGCCGCGCTGCTCCAGCGCAGCACGTGCTTCTGCGCTGATACTGCTGTCGGTGACCACCGTGGAAACTTTCTCCCACGGCAGTTCCAGGTTGGGAATCCGGCGCCCGATCTTGCTCGACTCCGCCATCACCACGACCTGGCGGGCCACTTCCGCCATCACCCGCGACAGGCCGACCTGTTCATTGAACGTGCAGGTGCCACGCTCCAGGTCGAGCCCGTCGGCACCGATAAATGCCTGGTCAAAGTCATAGCTGCGCAGTACCTGTTCCGCCACCTGGCCCTGGAACGCCTCGAAGTGCGGGTCCCAGGTGCCGCCGGTCATCAACAGGGTGGGCTCGTTGTGGAGTTCGCGCAGGGCCGCGGCAACATGCAGGGAGTTGGTCATCACCACCAGGCCGCGTTTCTGTTCCAGCGCCGGTATCAGCGCGGAAGTGGTGCGGCCGTAATCGATGACGATGCGGTTGTGATCGCGCACCAGCTGTGCCGCTGCTGCGCCGATTGCACGCTTGCTGGCGGACACGGCGTTGTCGTCCACCACCTCGCGCGGCACCGGTACGGCGCCACCGTAGCGCCGCAGCAACAGGCCGTGGCTCTCCATGGCCGCAAGATCCTTGCGGATGGTGACTTCCGAGGTGGCGAAGCGACGCGACAACTGCTCGACGCTGATCTCGCCGGACTCCTGCAACAGCGCCAGTATCTGGTGGCGGCGCTGCGCGGTATTACGTTTTGACATGCTTATCTTTCGTTTTGAAACTTAGTTATTATCGTTGCGAAAGCAGGAATTTCAAGGCGAAAGCGCAGGATTCGCACGGAAGATTGTGCAAAGTCAGGGGTTTTTAATGATTTTAGAGCAATATTAGAGCCGGATCAGGGCTGATCCGGCTTTTTAGGCGGGGTTCAGCTTTTCTTGGTGGGCCGCTGCCAGCCACTGATATTGCGCTGCTTGCCACGCGCCACGGCCAGTTCGGCATCTTCCACATCGCGCACCAGGGTGGAACCCGCTCCGACGGTTGCACCGGCGCCGACTTTCACCGGCGCTACCAGCGCACTGTTGGAACCGATAAAGGCGTTGTCGCCGATCTCGGTACGGAACTTGTTCACGCCGTCGTAGTTGCAGGTGATGGTACCGGCACCGACATTCACATCCTTGCCCAGCTCGGCGTCACCCACATAGGAGAGATGATTGACCTTGGAGCCGGCGCCGATTTGCGCCTTCTTGGTTTCCACGAAATTGCCGATCTTGGCGCCGCGGGCCAGTGCCGTACCCGGGCGCAGGCGCGCGTAGGGGCCGAGGTTGCAGTCCGGGCCGACGTCGGCACCATCGATACTGGTAAAGCCGTTGACCACAGTGCCAGCCGCAATCTGTGCATTGCGAATGACACAGTTGGGACCCACCTGCACGCCGTCGCCAAGCACCACATCGCCCTCGAACACGCAGTTGATGTCGATACTGACGTCGGTGCCGCACTGCAGGCTGCCGCGAATATCGATCCGGGCCGGGTCCAGCAGGGTCACACCCTGGACCATCAGGTCCTGCGCCTGGCGCCGCTGGCAGGCGCGCTCCAGCTCCGCCTGTTGCAAACGGCTGTTGACGCCGGCCACCTCCACCGGGTCGCTGGCGCGTACGCCACTGACCGCCACACCTTCGGACACCGACATGGCCACCACATCGGTCAGGTAATACTCGCCCTGGGCGTTGTTGTTGGACAGCTTTGGCAGCCATTCCGCAAGCCGGTCCGCCGGCGCGGCAAGGATGCCGGTGTTGATTTCGCAGATTTGCAGCTGCTCGCCACTGGCATCCTTCTCCTCGACAATCGCCTGCACGCGGCCGGCGTTGTCGCGCACGATACGGCCATAACCGGCGGGGTTGTCCATATCCACGGAAAGCAGGGCTGGCCCGTGTTCCGCCGCTGCCAGGAGGCCCTGCAGGGTGCCCGCACGGATCAGGGGCACATCGCCATACAGCACCAGCGTGGTGGCGCCGGGGCGCAAATTTGGCAGTGCCTGCGCCACCGCATGGCCGGTACCGAGCTGCTCGGTCTGCTCCACGAATGCCACATCGCTGTTAGCGAAGGTTTCCCGTACCAGCTCCGCACCATGGCCAATCACCACCGTGATCTGTACATCACCGAGCGCCTTGGCGGCATCGACCACGTGGCCCAACATGGGTTTGCCCGCGATCGGGTGCAGGACCTTGGGCAGGTCGGAGCGCATACGGGTACCTTTGCCCGCGGCGAGGATGACAACATCGATGCTCATACTTCGTTCTCTTGTTCTGTTTTCCTGCGTCCCGCAGCGGGGCACTGAAGGGCGCCTATTCTGGAAGCTACATCACAGTTGGGCAAGCCACTGGCGCTATTTTTGCCGGATGGCGGGACAAACTTCTTTCCCTGGCGAAACCCCGTGGCGCATTCATCGGCCGTTCGTTAAAAAAACCTTTCCGGACATCAGAGCTCAGGGGCAGCCCCCTGCCCGGACATTCGCGCTCTTCCGCGGTATCGTTCCTACTGGAGAACCCCATGACAACCGAGATTTCCGAGGTAGAAGTAGAAGTAACTGCTGAGGCAACCCCCATCGATATGGCAAAAGTGGAAGCTTTTGCCGGCCGTGTGATCGGCGACCTGGCCGCAACCGGCGCGCAGGCGCTGGTCTATGTTGGCGACCAGCTCGGCCTGCTGGCAGCACTGGCAGAAGCGCCGGTGACCAGTGATGAACTGGCTGAAAAAACTGCACTCGATGCGCGCTATGTGCGCGAGTGGCTCAGTGGGCTGGCGGCGCACGGCTATATCGATTACGAAGCCGCCACAAAGAAATTCAGTATGCCGCCCGAACATGCCGCGGTGCTGGCGGATGACACCTCGCCAGCTTTTATGGCGGCAGCGGCGTCCGTGACACGGAGCATGTATCACTCGGCGGATGATATCGCAGAGGCATTCAGGACCGGTGACGGCTTTGGGTGGCACCAGCACCACCAGTGCCTGTTCCGGGGTACCGAGCGGTTTTTCCGCCCCGGTTACAAGACCTTCCTGATCGATGACTGGCTGCACAAGCTGGACGGCGTGGTGGAAAAACTCGAGCGCGGTGCGAAAGTGCTGGATGTAGGCTGTGGCCACGGCGCTTCAACGATCATCCTGGCCAAAGCTTTCCCGAACTCCGAGTTTTACGGCGTCGATTACCACGTCGACTCCATTGCCGCGGCAGAACAGGCGGCGATGGAAGCCGGGGTAGATGGCCGCACCCACTTTTCAGTCTGTACTGCGAAGGATATCGCCGGCGGTCCCTATGACCTGATCTGCTACTTCGACTGCCTGCACGACATGGGGGATCCGGTGGGCGCCGCGCGACAGGCACGGAACTGCCTGGCAAAGGACGGCAAACTGTTGCTGGTGGAGCCTATGGCGAAGGATGCGCTGGAAGATAATATGAACCCGCTCAGCGCATTGTTCTATGCCGGCTCAACTTTCCTCTGCACGCCGTGCTCCAAGTCTCAGGAAGTAGGCCTTGCACTGGGCGCGCAGGCTGGGCCGAAGCGACTGTCAGAAGTACTGAACCAGGCCGGATTCAGTGGCGTGCGGGTAGCCACCGAGTCCATGGCGAACCTGATCATCGAAGCAAAGATTTAAACAGAAGCATAGATTTAAATTGCCCCGCATTCAGGCGATGTAAACAAGGCCCCTCGATGAGGGGCTTTTTTTATGGCGGTCAACAGGCCAGGCGGTGCGTGGCCCTTTTTTCGGGTTTCGAGTTTCGAATTTCGATAACTACACTTCTGGCAGTCACCAATCCACCTCCAACAGCTTGCGACAAGGCGATGAAAACCCGACAAATAGGCGCCATTCGTGCGTTGTTTACTGCCCTGATACTGGCCGGCCTGCTCACTCAAGCGCCGCTCGCGTACCCGCGTGAAGACAACCTGACAAAATCACTCGGACATGTCAGTTTTGAAACAAGCTGCAGTCCGGCGCTGCAGAAACCCATACAACAGTCGGTCGCGCTGCTGCACCATATGATGTACGAACAGGCGCGCAATGCATTCCTGAAAATTATCGAGCAGGATAAAAGCTGCGCGATGGCTTACTGGGGTCTGGCCATGTCCCGTTTCCACCCGCTTTGGGCACCGCCGCTTGCCGCCGAACTCGCGGACGGTCGCGCGGCAATCGAAAAAGCACAGGCCATTGGTGGGTCAACACCAAGGGAGCAGGCATACCTCGATGCTATCGCAATTTTTTACGAGGGTTGGGACGCAGGTAATCACCGGGAAAAACTTCGCGCCTGGGAGAAAGCCCTGGGGGCAATTTACCGGGAGTTTCCTGGCGACATCGACGCCGGCGCTTTTTATGCCCTTTCCCTGCTCGCAACGGCACCCAAAACAGACAGGCAATACCGGCAACAGAGACGTGCCGGTGAGATTCTGGAATCCCTGCTCGAGCGCGCATCGCAGCATCCCGGGCTGCACCACTACCTGATTCACGCATACGACAACCCAATACTCGCATTACGGCCAAAGGCACTGGAAGTGGCGCGCGCCTACGACAAGATTGCGCCGGAAGTACCGCATGCGCTGCACATGCCAAGCCATATCTTCGTCCGGCTCGGAAAGTGGCCCGAAACCATCGACTGGAATATCCGCTCTGCACGCGCAGCACTGGCACAACCGGTCAGTGATGGCATGACATCACTGCACTATTACCATGCGCTGGATTACCTGATGTATGCACATTTACAGCAGGGTAACGACAGGGCCGCAGCTGCGGTGCTCGAACAGGTGATGGGAGCCGGCAAGGCACAGGACAGTTTTGCCTCGGCCTATGGCATTGCCGCGGCAAGGACACGCCTGCCACTCGAAACGCGTAACTGGGAAGTGGCGGCAAGCCTTGTGCCGCGCAGTCACAAGGGTTTTCCGTGGGACAAATATCCCTGGGCTGAGGCACTGGTGTATTTTGCCCAGGGTATCGGCGCCGCACGTAGTGGCGACAGTTCAGCCGCACGCAAAGCCGCCCGTAATATCAAGGACTTGCAGCAAAAGGTAGAGGCATCGAATGAACGGTACTGGGCCACGGTTACCGGTGCCCGGGAAATCGCTGTACGGGCCTGGGCAGATTATGCAGCCGGTGACGAAGAGCAGGCGCTGGCGATGATGGTACAAGCAGCGGATCTCGAAGACAGTGTGGATAAGCACCCGGTATCGCCCGGTTCGGTATTACCGGCACGGGAACTGTTCGGTGACATGCTGATGCTGGCAGGACGGCCGGCGGAGGCTTTGGTGGCCTATGAAAAATCCCTGCAGAAATCGCCCGGGCGCTACAACAGTTTGTATGGCGCTATCCAGGCAGCGACGCTGGCTGGAGAAACGGAGCGGGCCGCCCGTTATTTGAGGGCACTGGCCGGGCAACTGCATCCCGATAGCCAGCGCAGGCCACCCGAAAGCGGCAACGGTCAGCACTAGATTGTGCAAAAGGAAAATCCGGGCGAAAAAAAAGCAGCCGAAGCTGCTTTTTCGTGGCCGTAAGAATTGCTTCTTACTTGCCGGCGGCCCTGCGGATCGCCTTGAGGGTGCGAAGACGGGCTTCCGCTTCTGCCAGCTGGGCAGAGACGTGCGCGTAATCGATCTCGGTCGGCTGACCGCTCATGGCTGCCAGCGCCTCTTCGCGCGCTTTTTCTGCCTCGGCTTCGTCGATATCACGCTCGGCGACATCGGCGAGAATGGTGACCACGGTCGGCTGGATCTCGGCGAAACCGCCGGAGACGTACAGCACTTCCTCTTCACCACCGGCCTTGATAATACGGACCGGACCCGGCTTCAGCGCAGTCAGCAGCGGGGCGTGACCGTAGGAAATACCCAGCTCACCTTCGACACCGGTAGCAACAATCAGCTCTACCAGGCCGCTGAAGAGGGATTCCTCGGCACTCACCACATCGCAGTGTACTGTCATAGCCATAACTATATGCCTCTTTGCCCCGGCGTGCGGGGTTTCCCCCGACGCCGGCAAGCTTTAAACAAGATTACTTCTTGTTGGCTTTCTCAACGGCTTCATCGATGGTGCCGACCATGTAGAACGCCTGCTCCGGCAGGTTGTCGTACTCACCAGCGAGAATGCCCTTGAAGCCGCGGATGGTTTCCTTCAGGGAAACGTACTTGCCCGGGGAACCGGTAAATACTTCCGCAACGTGGAACGGCTGAGACAGGAAACGCTCGATCTTACGCGCGCGCGCTACGATCTGCTTGTCTTCCTCGGACAGTTCGTCCATACCCAGGATCGCGATGATGTCCTTCAGCTCCTTGTATCGCTGCAGTACGGACTGGACGCCACGAGCAGTCTCGTAGTGTTCCTGGCCGATTACCAGCGGGTCCAGCTGACGGGAGGTGGAATCCAGCGGATCTACTGCCGGGTAGATACCCTTGGCCGCGATATCACGGGACAGTACAACGGTGGAGTCCAGGTGCGCGAAGGTAGTAGCCGGGGACGGGTCAGTAAGGTCGTCCGCCGGTACGTATACCGCCTGGATGGAGGTAATGGAGCCGGTCTTGGTGGAGGTAATACGCTCCTGCAGAACGCCCATCTCTTCCGCCAGGGTCGGCTGGTAACCTACCGCAGAAGGCATACGGCCCAGCAGTGCGGATACTTCGGTACCGGCCAGGGTGTAACGGTAGATGTTGTCGACGAACAGCAGTACGTCACGACCTTCGTCACGGAACTTCTCAGCCATGGTCAGGCCGGTCAGCGCTACACGCAGACGGTTGCCCGGTGGCTCGTTCATCTGGCCGTAAACCATCGCTACCTTGGACTGGTCGAACTGCTCGACGTTTACAACGCCGGCTTCCTGCATCTCAAAGTAGAAGTCGTTACCTTCACGGGTACGCTCACCAACACCCGCGAACACGGACAGGCCGGAGTGCTCGGTTGCGATGTTGTTGATCAGTTCCATCATGTTTACGGTTTTACCTACACCGGCACCACCGAACAGGCCAACCTTACCACCCTTGGCGAACGGGCAGACCAGGTCGATTACCTTGATGCCGGTTTCCAGCAGGTCAGTGGAGCTGGACTGCTCTTCGTAGGTCGGCGCAGCACGGTGAATGGAGGCGCGCTCCTTTTCACCGATCGGGCCACACTCGTCAATCGGGTTACCCAGTACATCCATGATGCGGCCCAGGGTCTCGGTACCAACCGGTACGGAAACCGGAGCACCGGTGTTCTTCACCGGCAGACCGCGGCTGATGCCCTCGGATGAACCCATCGCAATCGCGCGCACGATACCGTCGCCCAACTGCTGCTGCACTTCCATGGTGAGGTCTTTGCCATCCACCACGAGTGCGTCGTATACATTCGGCACGGAATCGCGTGGGAATTCCACGTCGATCACGGCGCCGATCACTTGCACAATTTGTCCGTTACTCATTTCCGGATCCTCGAATATAAATTCTGTTCTGCCCGCGGTTAGACCGCTGCGGCGCCGCCCACAATTTCAGACAGTTCCTGTGTGATCGCTGCCTGGCGCGCCTTGTTATAAACAAGTTGCAGGGAGTCGATCAGTTCACCGGCGTTATCAGTTGCGCTCTTCATCGCAATCATCCGCGCCGCCTGTTCACAGGCCTTGTTCTCAACCACAGCCTGGTACACCTGGGATTCGATGTAGCGGTTCAGCATGCCATCCAGGAGGACGCCAGCTTCCGGCTCATACAGGTAATCCCATTTGTGCTGCAGTGATTCATCTTCGTCTGCCTGAAGGGGCAGCAGCTGCTCAATCTGTGGCTTCTGCGACATGGTGTTCACAAACTCATTGCCCACCAGGTACAGGCGATCGATAGAGCCATCGGTAAAGCGATCCAGCATGACCTTTACCGAACCAATCAGGCTCGCCGCCTGGGGCTCATCGCCCAGGTCCTTAACAGCCGCCACGACGTCGCCGCCGTAGTTGTGGAAAAAGCTTGCCGCCTTGTTGCCAATCGAGCAGATTTCTACACCAACGCCTTTTTCAGACCATGCCTGCATGTCCTTGATGGCAGCCTTGAACATATTCACGTTCAGGCCACCGCAAAGGCCGCGGTCAGTGGATACGAGAACGTACCCGACACGCTTCACTTCGCGGTCCTGCAGGTAGATGTGCTGGTATTCGGAAGAGGCATTGGCAATGTGGCCGATCACGGCGCGAATGCGCCGGGCATAGGGACGACCTAACGCCATGCGATCCTGAGCCTTGCGCATCTTACTCGCGGCCACCATTTCCATGGCCGAAGTAATCTTCTGCGTGCTCTTGATGCTGGCGATCTTGGTGCGTACTTCTTTTCCGCCTGCCATAGTAATTTACCTTGCCAGTGGCGCCGCCATCCCTGAACGGAATGACTGCGCCTGTTTTCCTTTCCCGATTACCAGGTCTGAGTAGCGACAAACTTGTCGAGAGCGGCCTTGAAGGCGCCTTCGATGTCGCTGTTGTAATCACCGGTGCTGTTTACCTTCTCCATCAGCTCAGCGTGGTCGCTGTTCATGTAGGAGTGCAGGGCAGCTTCGAAGTCCAGTACCTTGGCAACTTCGATTTCGCTCATGTAGCCGTTGTCCACCGCGAATACAGAGATCGCCATTTCAGCGATGGAAAGCGGGGAGTACTGCTTCTGCTTCATCAGCTCGGTTACGCGCTCACCGTGGTCCAGCTGGGCCTTGGTGGCATCGTCGAGGTCAGAAGCAAACTGGGAGAACGCCGCCAGTTCGCGGTACTGTGCCAGAGCGGTACGAATACCACCGGACAGCTTCTTCACAACCTTGGTCTGGGCCGCACCACCAACGCGGGATACGGAGATACCCGGGTTGATCGCCGGGCGTACACCAGCGTTGAACAGGTCGGTTTCCAGGAAGATCTGGCCGTCGGTAATGGAGATCACGTTGGTCGGTACGAACGCGGAAACGTCGCCGGCCTGGGTCTCAATGATCGGCAGCGCGGTCAGGGAACCGGTCTGGCCTTTCACTTCACCGTTGGTGAACTTCTCCACGTAGTCGGCGTTAACACGCGCGGCGCGCTCGAGCAGACGGGAGTGGAGGTAGAAAACGTCACCCGGGTAGGCTTCACGGCCCGGCGGGCGCTTCAGCAGCAGGGAGATCTGGCGGTAGGCCCACGCCTGCTTGGTCAGGTCATCGTAGATGATCAGGGCGTCTTCACCGCGATCGCGGAAGTACTCGCCCATGGTGCAACCCACGTACGGTGCCAGGAACTGCATCGCAGCCGGGTCGGCAGCGCCAGCGGCAACCACGATGGTGTGGTCCATTGCGCCGTGCTCTTCGAGCTTGCGTACAACGTTGGCGATAGAAGACTGCTTCTGGCCGATCGCAACGTAGACACACTTAATGCCGGTGCCTTTCTGGTTGATGATCGCATCGATCGCAACCGCGGTCTTACCGATCTGGCGGTCGCCAATGATCAGCTCACGCTGGCCGCGGCCGATCGGCACCATGGTGTCGATGGACTTCAGACCGGTCTGTACCGGCTGGTCTACGGACTGACGTGCGATTACGCCCGGTGCAACCTTTTCAACCGCGTCGGTCAGCTTGTTGCCCAGCGGGCCCTTGCCGTCGATCGGGTTACCCAGCGCGTCTACAACACGGCCGAGCAGTTCCGGACCAACCGGTGCTTCCAGGATGCGGCCGGTGCAACGGCACTTCTGGCCTTCGGCCAGGGATTTGTATTCGCCCAGTACGATGGCACCTACGGAGTCACGCTCCAGGTTCAGCGCCATACCGTAGACGCCACCATCGAACTCGATCATTTCGCCGTACATCACGTCCGCGAGGCCGTGGATACGGATAATACCGTCGGAGACGGAAACAATGGTGCCCTCATTCTGGGCTTCAGTGGCCACGTCGAGACTGTCGATGCGGCTCTTGATGATTTCACTGATCTCGGATGGATTCAGTTGCTGCATTGTCTTTTCCTCAATTCCCACACTGTGAGAACAACAGTGTTTAGGAGTTCATCGCCTCTGCGAGCTTGGCCAGTCGGCCGCGCACGGAACCGTCAATCACGGTATCGCCGGCGTGAATAATCGCGCCGCCAAGCAGGGACTCGTCTACGGAGCCCTGCAGGGTGATTTCTCGGTCGAACTTGCGGCCCAGGGATTCAACCAGGCGCTGGGTCTGCTCGGCAGACAGCGCGTGGGCAGAAATCACCTCAACATCGAGGGATTTTTCCTGTTCCGCCTTCAGTACTTCGTAGAGGCTGGAAATTTCCGGCAAAAGCGCCAGGCGATGGTTTTCTGCCAGCAGTTTGACGAAGTTCTGTGCGTTGGCACCGATCTCGTCACCGCAGATAGAAAGGAAGTTTTCCGCGCGCAATTCGGCGGTGAGCTGGGGGTTTTCCAGCAGTTCCTTTACCTTGTCGCTCTGGCTGACCGCTGCTGCTGTGGCCAGCGCGGAAGACCAACCGTTGAGGTCGGAGGCTTCCAGCGCATAGTTGAATGCAGCTTTGGCATAGGGCCGGGCTAGTGTGCTGAGTTCCGCCATGGGAGTTCCTCGCTTACAGCTCGGCTGCCAGTTTGTCGATCATTTCGCTGTGCGCGGCTGCATCGATGTTCTTGGCCAGGATCTTCTCCGCACCGGCAATAGCCAGTGTGGAAACCTTGGCGCGCAGCTGTTCTTTCGCACGGTTAACTTCCTGTGCGATTTCAGCCTCTGCAGCGGCCTTGAGGCGATCGCCCTCGGCACGTGCAGCTTCTTTTGCTTCATCGACGATCTGGATGGCACGCTTGTTCGCGCCATCGATGATCTCTGCAGCCTGCTCCTTCGCTTCGCGCAGCTGTTCACCGGCACGCTTCTGCGCCAGCTCCAGGTCTTTCTGCGCGCGCTCAGCGCCTTCCAGGCCTGCCGCAATTTTTTGCTCGCGCTCTTGCATAACGCCAAGCAGCGCAGGCCAGACAAACTTCATGCAGAACCATACGAACGCAAAGAAAGTAATCGACTGGCCGATAAGAGTCAGGTTGATATTCACACCGACACCTCTTGCTCTGTGAAAGATTTAAGGGGATCGATTGAATTAACCCGCCAAGCCCGGAGCAACCGCGAAGATGAGGTACATTGCGATACCAACGCCGATCATCGGAACCGCATCGAGCAGGCCCGCCATCAGGAACATCTTGCCCTGCAGAGCCGGAGCCTGTTCAGGCTGACGCGCAGAACCTTCCAGCAGCTTGCCACCCAGGGTGCCGAAGCCGATTGCAGTACCCAGGGCACCCAGGCCGATCAGAAGTGCGCTTGCTACGTATACCAGACCTAATGCTTCCATTGTTTTCTCCTAAATATGAAAGTGACTAGTTGAGTTAGTTGGTAAAAAAATCCGGCCGGGACCCGGGGCCCCGGCAAAAAATCGAAAAATCAGTGATCCGTCTTGTGCTCGTCTTCCACGTCGTGGGCCATGCCCATGTAAACCGTGGTGAGAACCATGAACACGAACGCCTGCAGGGTGATAACCAGGATGTGGAAAATCGCCCAGCCCATCTGCAGGAAGCCGGCGCCGATAAAGCCCAGTACGCCCACGCCGAATACGATGGCGATGAGGATGAAGATCATTTCACCGGCGTACAGGTTTCCGAACAGACGCAGGCCCAGGGAGATCGGCTTGGCGATCAGGGCAACCGCTTCCAGCAGGAAGTTGAACGGAATCAGGAAAATATCGATGAACCACTTGCCGGTGTGGAACGGGTGCAGGGTCAGCTCCTTGACGAAGCCGAGCAGGCCCTTTTCCTTGACGCTGAAGAAAATCATCAGCGCAAATACGGCCAGCGCCATACCCAGGGTGATATTCAGGTCAGTGGTAGGTACTACCTTGAAGTAAACATGGTGCGGGTCAGCACCGGTGAGGGCAGAGGTACCGTGGGCAAATGCCAGTGGCAACCAGTCCACCGGTACCAGGTCCATCAGGTTCATCAGGAACACCCACACGAAAATGGTCAGAGCCATGGGCGCAACCATCTTGTTACGGTGCAGGAACACATCTTTTACGGTGCTATCGATAAAGCCGACGATCAGCTCGACAAAGCTCTGGAAGCCGGTTGGCACACCGGTGCTGGCTTTCCTGGCCGCACGATAGAACAGCCAGCAGAACAGCATGCCGAGGCCGATCGACCAGAACATGGAGTCCAGGTGAATGGCCCAGAAACCCATATCGGCGGCTTCCTTGGGGCTGTGCGCGATGGTCCAGGTGCTTTCGTTCAGCACGGTGCCATCTGTACGGGTGTATCCAGCGGGCAGCTTGCCATAGGCAAGGTTCTGCAGGTGGTGCTGGATATAGCTTGTTGCGGTTTGAGATTCGCCAGCCATAGTTCCTCAAAATTTCCAAAAGTTAAAAGCGCAAGTTACCGGGGAGCTCGCCGATCACTGACCAAAGGTCATGGGCAAACTACCGGGTAAATCGCGCTGCCAGCAGCCACTGCAGCAAGGTGCAGACGCCGAAGGCAATAAACAGCAACAGTGCGTTGAGTGGCCGCACCGTGGCAAACACTGCCGCAAATCCCGCCAGGGTCAGGGCAAATTTGCCCGCCTCGCCGCGCTGGAAGCCCTTCAGCACTTCGCGCGTATTGCGCGCACCACTATGCCGGAATGCATAGAAGCCAAAGTAGGCATTCGGCACCGCACACAAGAGACCTCCCAGTAGCACCGAGCGCGCGGCTACCGTATCGAAAGCCAGTAGCGCAAGCGCAGCCGCAAGGGTGAGCAGCAGCTGGACCAGGGCAATACGCAAAACGGGAGACTTTTTCATGGAAGGTAACAATCACTCGCCCGACGGAGGCAGCGCCACCCGCAGCAGTAGTTGTGGACTCCCCGGCAAGCCCGCCCGTGGACACACCGGCAGAACCACTCAGGCCTCTCATGCCCGCGGCGGCTGTAACCACTGGTTTTCGGGCGTGCGAATTATGGAGGAAGCGGGGTGGCTATTCAACCGCTGTAGGCCGCATCGTTGCTGGGGTTGGCGCAAAAGGTGCAGGGTTTGTGAATACTTGCTTACCAGACCAGCCAGACAGGCCGGAGAAATGAATTACCCGCCATAAGGCGGGCAGGGGTTTGCACCAGAAAAGGGCGCTCTCAGACCTTAGTCTCAGGACTTGGTCTCAGGCCTCGTAACCCAGGTGGGACAGGATGCCCTCGAGCTCGTCGAGGCTATTGTAGCTCAGCACCAGCTTGCCCTTGCCATTGGCGCCCTGGTTGATGTCCACCGGTACACCGATCTTTTCTGACAAACCCTCGACCAGGCGCCGTACGTCGGCGTCCGGGGTGGGTGCTTTCTTCGGCTTGTCGGCATTCTCGTGCAGGCGCCGCACCAGTGCCTCGGTCTGGCGTACGGTCAGACCCTTGTCGACCACCTGGCGCGCGGCAGCGCGCTGGCGATCACCGGCGAGGCCGAGCAGGGCCTTGGCGTGGCCGAGTTCCAGGTCGCCGCGCTCGAGCAGCGTCCGCACTTCGTCGGTGAGGCTCAACAGGCGCAGCAGGTTGGTCACCGCAGTACGGGATTTGCCCACGGCATCCGCGACTTCCTGCTGGGTAAGCTGGAACTCATCCTGCAGGCGCTTCAGCGCCAGTGCTTCCTCGACAGGATTCAGGTCCTCGCGCTGGATGTTCTCGATCAGGGCCATGGCAATGGCCGCTTCGTCCGGCACCTCACGCACCAGGGTCGGGACCTTTTCCAGTTCCGCCAGCTGCGCGGCGCGCCAGCGACGCTCACCGGCAATGATCTCATAACGCTGGGTGCCCACCGGGCGCACCACGATCGGCTGCATGATGCCCTGCGCCCTGATGGACTCGGCCAGCTCCTGCAGGGCCTCCTGGGCCATTTCCCGGCGCGGCTGGTAGCGACCACGCTGCAGGAACTCGATTGGCAGCTCCATCAGCTTGCCGTCAAGGCTCTCATCGGCATCGCCCGCCGTGGCCCCGGAAGTCGCCGAGGCAATCGCCTTGCTGGCGTCGCCGGAAATCAGGTGATTGAGACCTTTGCCAAGGCCCTTGCGTTTGGCAGCCATAAAAACTCCTGGAAAAACTTAGCTGGCTTCGGCAACGGCCGGGCGACTGTTGGCCGCGTGGCGGCGTGTCATCTCGCCTGCCAGGGCGAGATAGGCGATAGCACCCTTGGACTGGCGGTCATAGGTCAGCGCGGGCTTGCCGAAACTCGGCGCCTCCGCCAGGCGCACATTGCGCGGGATGCAGGTGCTGTAGAGGCGGTCGCCAAAGTACTCGGTCAGCTGCTCGGATACATCGTTGGTGAGGCTGTTGCGCGGGTCGTACATGGTGCGCAGGATACCCTCGATCTTGAGGTCGGGGTTGGCGACCTGCTGGATCTGGTTGATGGTATTGATCAGCGCAGACAGGCCCTCAAGCGCGTAGTACTCGCACTGCATCGGGATCAGTACGCCGTTGGCGGCACACAGGGCGTTCACGGTGAGCATGTTGAGCGACGGCGGGCAATCCACCACCACGTAATCGTAATCGTCGCCGATGCGGTCGATGGCTCCACGCAGGCGGGTTTCGCGCGCGTCCATGTCCAGCAGCTCCACTTCCGCCGCGGACAGGTCGCCGTTGGCCGGCAGTACATCGTAGCCGCTCTCGGTGGCAACGATCGCCTTGCGCGGGTCCATCTCGGAGGTCAGTACATCGTACACGGACAGCTGCAACTCGCTCTTGTCGATACCGCTGCCCATGGTGGCGTTGCCCTGCGGGTCCAGGTCGATCAGCAAAACACGCTGGCGGCTGGCCACCAGCGAGGCAGCCAGGTTTACACAAGTGGTCGTCTTGCCAACGCCGCCCTTCTGGTTGGCTACCGCAAAAATCTTGTTCAAGGTCTTGTCCTAAAAATCGCGTTGCGTTGGGGCGGCGCCAGTGCGCGGCCCGATTGGCGCCATTTTCTTGTTCTGGAGTGAGAGGAGTCGCTGCAGCCGGTGTTACCGCTCCGGCGCCAGTACGATCAGGTGGCGCTCAGCATCGCAGCCCGGTACCGTCAAGGGGTGCGTCTGTTCGACCTTAATCCCTTTTGGCAACTCGCTCAACTCGTCCGTCGGCAGCTTGCCCTTCATCGCATAGAACTTCCCACGCGAAGTTAGCAAGTGCTCACTTCCGTCAATCATATCACGCAAACTGGCGAAGGCGCGCGAGACCACGCCGTCAAATTTTTGTTGTGGCCGGAATGCCTCAACCCGCTCATTGACTACCGTGACATTGGCCAGCCCCAGCTCGGTGGCGACCTGGAACAGGAAGCGGGTCTTCTTGCCGTTGGCGTCGAGCAGGGTCACCGGTCGCTCCGGGTGGCAGATTGCCAGCGGGATACCCGGCAGGCCGCCACCGGTGCCGACGTCGATAATCGGCCCGCTGCCGCACAGGTCCACAACACTGAGGCTGTCCACCAGATGGCGCTCCAGCATTTCGGCCGGGTCGCGGATGGCGGACAGGTTGTAGGCGCGGTTCCATTTGGCAAACAGGGCCAGGTATGCGAGCAGCTGGTCCACCGTCGCATCCGCCAGGGACAGGCCCATATGGCGCGCGGCAGACTGCAGGCGCGAACGAAACTGCTCCATGTCAGCTCGCCCGCCTGCGCAGCAGGCCGCGCTTCTTGAGCTGGATCAGCAGCAGCGAAATTGCCGCCGGGGTCACGCCGGGCACGCGTGAGGCGCTGGCCAGGGTAGCCGGGCGCGCATCGCTGAGTTTCTGGCGCACCTCGTTGGACAGGCCGGAGATATCGCTGTACTCGAAGTCCGCCGGTATCTCGGTCTGCTCGTAGGTGCGCAGGCGCTCGATCTCGTCTTTCTGGCGGTCGATATAGCCGGCGTACTTGGCGGAGATCTCCACCTGCTGCGCTACCTGTTCATCCGCAACCGGCTCGCCCACCAGACCAGCCACCTGCGCATATTCCAGCTGCGGGCGCTTGAGCAGGTCCATCAGGTTGTATTCGCGGGTCAGCGGCTGCGCCAGGCTCGGGTTGATTGCCTCGGCGGCCATGCTGCCGGGCTGCACCCAGCTGCTGCGCAGGCGCTCCTCCTCCGCCGCAATGGCTTCCTGCTTGCGGCAGAACGCGGCCCAGCGGGTGTCGTCCACCAGCCCTAGGGCGCGGCCCCGCTCGGTCAGGCGCAGGTCGGCATTGTCCTCACGCAGCAACAGGCGGTACTCCGCACGGCTGGTGAACATGCGGTAGGGCTCCTTGGTGCCAAGGGTAATCAGGTCATCCACCAGCACGCCGAGATAGGCCTGGTCGCGGCTCGGTGACCAGGCTTCCTTGCCGCGCGCCTGCAGCGCGGCATTGGCGCCGGCCAGCAAGCCCTGTGCCGCCGCCTCCTCGTAGCCCGTGGTGCCGTTGATCTGGCCGGCAAAATACAGCCCGGCCATGTGCCGGGTCTCGAGGCTGGCCTGCAGGTCACGCGGGTCGAAGAAATCGTATTCGATGGCGTACCCGGGGCGGGTGATATGCGCATTCTCGAAGCCCTTGATGGAGCGCACCATCTCCACCTGCACATCGAAAGGCAGGCTGGTGGAAATCCCGTTGGGGTACAGCTCGCAGGTCTCCAGGCCTTCCGGCTCGATAAAGATCTGGTGACTGTCCTTGTCGGCGAAGCGGTGCACCTTGTCCTCGATGGACGGGCAGTAGCGCGGCCCCACGCCCTCAATGACACCCGAGTACATCGGTGAGCGGTCGAGCCCGCCCTGGATGATCTCGTGGGTGCGGCTGTTGGTATGGGTGATCCAGCAGCACACCTGACGCGGGTGCTGTTCACGCCGGCCCAGGTACGACATCACCGGCAGTGGCTGGTCGCCCCACTGCTCCTCAAGGCCGGAAAAGTCCACGCTCTTGGCGTCGATTCGCGGTGGCGTACCGGTCTTCAGGCGGTCAACCCTGAACGGCAGTTCCCGCAACCGCTCGGCGAGGGCAATGGAGGGCGGGTCACCGGCGCGGCCACCGGAGTGGCTGTCGAGCCCGATGTGGATACGGCCGCCCAGGAAGGTGCCCACCGTCAGGACCACGCTGCGCGCGCGGAAACGGATCCCGGTATTGGTCACCACGCCGGTGACGCGATCACGCTGGCCGTCATTCTCGACAATCAGGTCATCCGCCGCCTGCTGGAATATCTCCAGGTTGGGCTGGTTTTCCAGGATGC
Source organism: Biformimicrobium ophioploci (assembly GCF_030270605.1). GTDB lineage: Bacteria > Pseudomonadota > Gammaproteobacteria > Pseudomonadales > Cellvibrionaceae > Biformimicrobium > Biformimicrobium ophioploci. Next base: position 434,137 of record NZ_BSYJ01000001.1, on the reverse strand, counting down.
GGCGAATCGCTGACCGGTAGAGGGCGCGGTCTGCCTGGGCGCGGGTGGCACGCACTGCCGGCCCTTTGCGCGCATTCAGGACACGGAACTGGATACCACCGAAATCCGTCGCAGTGGCCATAGCGCCACCCAGGGCATCCACTTCCTTGACCAGGTGGCTCTTGCCGATGCCGCCAATGGCCGGATTGCAGGACATCTGCCCGAGGGTATCGATGTTATGGGTCAGCAACAGGGTGGCGCAGCCCATGCGTGCGCTGGCCAGTGCCGCCTCGGTACCGGCATGACCGCCACCAATCACAATAACGTCGTAGGACCTGGGGTAATCCATGCAGTGTTGTTCCAACCTTTTGCTGTTCAACCGGCAGCCAGCCAGGGGCCGCTCAAAAATGGCCGCACATTATAGGCGTGCAATCCGCGACTGGACAGCAAATGTTCAATCTGTGTTTGGCCTGTCTTACTTATGAATACTTAATTAAAAAATATATTCATGTATGAATAGATGGAAGATAGTGTTTGTTGTTATTAATAGGGGCGCCAGTTTCAGTGGAAAACCTTAAAAAGCTCAATTAAAACAACCGGTTACTGAGATGATAACCAGGCTGGAAAGCTGCTCGGAAACGGGGGTATAACGCGGGGATAGCCCTGTGGACAAACGGGATAACTTTTGCCCGACCGACGAGGCAGAAAGTTGTACCCGGGTGCGTACCGGTTTTTACCCACCATAACCCACTGATTTATCCACATTGGCCCGCTGTTCGCCGGGATTCTGGGCGAAGCGGGGTGCTTGCTGGGGGACTCCTGTGGGTAACCTGTTATTTAGCTGGATGACTGAGCAGGCCCTGTGGGTATTTTCTGGCGCGGGTGCGGATCGCTGAACGTGGCAGATGTGATGGCTACGGCGGCGGCAACCGGTGAAATGGTTGTCTTTGGCGGCCAGTTCATTTTTTTTACGCAATTTTCACGCGGTTTTGACGCGAACCTGATGAGCCCCCCTGCAAGATACGGACCCTAACTCAACGAGAGGGGGTTCCATGAAAAGCACGAATAAGTTTCCCGCGGTCAAACTGATGGCTGCACTGCCTCTGGCGATTTTCCTCGCCGGCTGTTCCGATGATGGCGATGATGAAGTCTTCCGCCTGCCACCTGTTGCCGAGGAGGCTGCAGCACCGGGCTTTATCCAGGTAGTGCACGCATCACCTGATGCTCCGGCAGTCAACGTACTGCTGAATGGCAGTGTCGCAATAGAGACACTGGACTACGCCGCCAACAGCGGCTTTGCCGAACTGGATGCCGGCAGTTATGACATCGCGGTGGAGGGCATTATTCCGGGGGGCAATGCGACTGTAATCGACGTTGCCGGCTTTAACCTGGAAGAGAATGCGCGCCCGACTGTGATCGCCGTGGGCAATGTCGCAGAGATAGAGCCGCTGGTGGTGAGTGAGTCCGCGACCGACCCTGCAGACAACCAGGTTGCGCTGACGGTCACCCATGCAGCGCCGGCAGCGCCGATGGTGGATGTCTATGTCAGTGGCCCGGAAGATGACTTCTCCTCCCTTTCCGCCGCTTTTTCCTTCAGCTTCAAGGAGTCCATCGACGCCGGTGCCCTCACTGCTGAGCCGGTGCGGATCCGGGTAGGGGTCGAGGAAACCGTGGTCTACGATTCGGGCACGGTCGATCTTTCAGGTTTTGCGGGCCAGAAGCTGCTGGTAACGGCGATTGCTGCGGAAAATGCGACTCAGGCGGCCACTTCGCCGGTGAAGCTGCTTGTAACTACAGAAGAGGGTGCGTCTGTTGAGTTGATCGATGCTCGCACCAATGCCGGTGTGCGTGTCGTGCACGCTTCCCCGGACGCAACCCGGGCTGCGGGTGGCAATGTCGAGGTGTTTGCCACCAGCGAAGTACTGGGGGCGGACCCGGTGGAGCTGATTCCCGGCTTTGACTACCTGGAGCAGTTCCCGGGCGAGGGCGCTTATGCGGGTGTTCCTGGCGCAACCTATGTGCTGGATGTAGCTCCGGACACCGATATGGTCGGCGACAGTGTTTTCCAGTCAGGCGAAGTTGAGCTGATGGCCGGTGAGGAATACACCGTGGTCGCGGCCGGCAGGGTCCTGGGTTCACCAGCCTTTGGCCTGTTGCCGACCATGGATGACAACCGTTCCATCGCGACCCAGGCATCCGTGAAGGTGATTCACGCGGCGCCTGCGGCAGGTGACGTAGACGTGTATGTGACCCCGGCCGGTGAGTTCTCGGCAACGGATATTGAGGCCGGCCTCGCTGGCGACCCGCTGCTCGATGACTTTGCCTTTGCCGAGATCACCGATTATGTGAGCGTGGCGCCCGGCGCGTACGACATCCGTGTAGTAGCTGGCGGTGTTGCCGCAATCAATGTTGAAGACTTCCAGCTGGACGGCGGCGTTGTAGCCAGCGTGCTGGCCTATGGCCCCAGCGAGCAGGGCGGCAATGTCGAGGACTTCGGAGTCTTGGTGCTGACCAACTGATTTGCGTATTATTTCCCGTAGGTGCTTCGGGCCCGTCCAGGGCCCGTTTTTTTTTACTTTGTGGGTAAACGATCATGCAGGTTGGCGGAACCGTACTGTTAATTGAAGATCACCGCGATATCGCGGAGATGATCACCTCCTACCTCGAAGGGCGCGGGTTTGCGGTTGACTACGCTGCCGATGGTGTAACCGGCCTGCACCTGGCCACAACACGCGCACCGGATCTGCTGGTACTCGACCTCTCCCTGCCAGGCATGGATGGCCTCGATGTATGTCGCGCGGTGCGCGAGCAGGCCAAGCTGGATATTCCGATCATCATGCTGACCGCGAGGGACACCCTTGATGAGAAGGTCGCCGGGTTGAATGCAGGGGCAGATGATTACCTGGTAAAGCCTTTTGCGATTCGCGAACTGGAAGCCAGAGTCAATGCCCAGTTACGCCGGGTTCGGTCGGAAGTTGCGCGGGAAACCCTGAGTGTAGGGGACCTGGTTCTGGATAAGGACACCCTGTGTGTGAGTCGGGGGGACGAGGAGATCCGGCTTGCCCCTACCGGTTTGAAGATTCTGGAAACCCTGATGCGCAGCTCTCCCGCGGTACTGAGTCGTGCCGAACTGGAGCGCCGGGTCTGGGGTGACGTATTGCCGGACAGCGACACCTTGCGCAGCCACATGTACAGCCTGCGAAAAAAGATCGATAAGCCATTCGACAAGCCGATGATCCTCAATCACCCGGGTAGTGGTTACCAGCTGGTGGTGCCCGATGAAGACTAATCGCTTACAGGACAGGATCTTCCGGGCGTTTGCGCTGCAGGGGTTCCTGATCGCCCTGGCTGTGGTACTCGGCATCCTGCTGACCAACTGGCTGCTGTCACGGCTGCTGGTGCAGGAAGCGCTGGAGCGTGAAACGGCGCATTACTGGCAACTGATCGACAATCATCCGGCGGCGCAACTTTCCAATTCCCTGAACCTGCGCGGTTACCTGTTACCGCGCGATGCGGACCAGTTTCCGGCGGGGCTGGATTCCCAGCTTGCCAATGGTTACCACGAGGTCAGTGCCGGGAGTTTCAATGCGTTGTACGTCAGCACACGCGATGGCAACCGCATGTACCTGCTGTTCAACCGCTCCGGTGTCAAAAGCCTGATCAGCCTTTACGGCCTGGTGCCACTGGCGGTGGTTTTATCCCTGCTTTATTTGGTGCTCTGGTTCAGTTATCTGCGCGCGCGTCGCGCGGTTTCACCCACTATCGAGCTCGCACGGATCCTTGCGGAACTGCCGGAAGAGTTTGTGGAGGGGGAGCTGGAAGGGAAACTGCCGGAAAACCTGGATACCGATGTCGCGGTACTGGCGGATGCGATCGAACGGTACCGGGCGCGTATCGCCCTTTTTGTTGCGCGTGAGCGGGCCTTCTCCCGCGATGCCAGCCATGAGCTTCGTACACCGATTACAGTCATCAGCATGTCTGCGGAGCTGATGGCGGCGAATGGCCAGCTAAGTGAGCAGGATGCACGGCAGCTGGACCGGATCCAGCGTGCGTGCCACGACATGGAAGAACTGACGGATGCATTCCTTGCGCTCTCGCGCGAACGTGACGGCAACCCGCGCTCGCAACAGTTCGATGTCGCCGATGTCATTGAGAAAGAGTTGCAGTCTGTGGTGCCGGTTGCAAGGGAGAAGGGTATTGGCCTTTACATGGAAGGGAGCAATGCACTGGAGCTGCACGCCAATCAGCGCGTTGTTGGCATATTGCTCGGCAACCTGATACGTAACGCGGTGAAATATACGGATGCTGGCAGGGTGCGCGTGCGGGTGCAGGGTGATGTGGTTCAGGTGATCGATAGCGGCACCGGTATCAGCGCGGAGCAACTTTCCAGTATCTACGATCCGCACGTACGCGACAGTGAGCAGTCCCGTTCAGGCTACGGTGTGGGACTGGCGATCGTAAAGCGCCTGTGTGAGCAGAATGGCTGGCAGGTATCGCTCTCCAGTAAGAAAGGGCACGGCACCTCTGCCAGCCTGACATTTACCGATGGGGCAGTCCGGCAACAACCGGATTACTTCAAGGTACTGGTCGCCGAGCCGGAACCCCTGAGCCAGGACCGTAACTGAAACTGTTTTATTTGCCGATGCAGAAGCTCGAAAATATTTTTCCGAGCAGGTCATCGGCAGTCATTTCACCGGTAATTTCCCCCAGCGCCTGCTGTGCACGGCGCAGGTCTTCTGCCAGTAATTCGCCTGCGCCCATTTCATGCAGCTGGTGGCTGCCATTGTGCAGGTGATCACTGGCTTCCTGCAGCGCCTCGATATGGCGCCGGCGGGCGCTGAAGGTCCCCTCGGTGCCACCGGTAAAGCCCATGCAGTTTTTCAGGTGGGTTTTCAGGGTATCGAGACCGGCACCGGTGGCGGCACTGATACCGATTACCGGCACGGAATCGGTGTGTGCCTGCAGGCCGGCGCTGTAGTCGGTCAGGTCTATCTTGTTCAGCACCACAGTCAGGCGACTGCTGTCCGGCAGCTGTTCAGTGAAGGCCGGCCATATTTTTTCCGGATTCAATGACTCCGCTTCACTGGCGTCCACTACCAGCAGGATTCGGTCCGCCTGGTGTATTTCCTGCCAGGCGCGCTCGATACCAATCTGCTCAACCTTGTCCGGCGCATCGCGCAGGCCGGCGGTATCGGCAATATGCAGCGGCATGCCATCGAGGTGGATATGCTCGCGCATGATGTCGCGGGTGGTGCCGGCGATATCGGTAACGATGGCGGTGTCGCGGCCTGAAAGCGCATTGAGCAGGCTCGACTTGCCCGCATTGGGCCTGCCGGCGATCACTACCTGCATGCCCTCGCGCATGATCGCGCCCTGTTTGGCTTCGGCAAATACCTTCTGCAGGCGCTGGGTAATTGCGTCGAGATCTGTTGCGACCTTGCCATCGGCGAGGAAATCAATTTCCTCCTCTGGGAAGTCGATTGCGGCTTCCACATAGATGCGCAGGTGGGTCAGCGCGTCGACCAGTTCATTGATGCGCTCGGAAAAGGCGCCCTGCAGCGAGTGGACGGCATTGCGCGCGGCCTGTTCACTGTTGGCTTCGATCAGGTCGGCGATCGCCTCGGCCTGGGCCAGGTCGATCTTGTCATTGAGGAAGGCGCGCTCAGAAAACTCGCCGGGCCTGGCCATGCGCGCGCCGAGGTGAATCACGGCCTGCAGTAGCTGGTCGAGAATCACGGGGCCACCGTGGCCCTGCAGCTCGATGACATCCTCGCCCGTGAAAGAGTTGGGGCCCGGGAAATACAGCACCAGGCCCTCGTCGATCACCTGGTCTTCCGCGCGTGGGTCGCGGAAGCGGCAGAAGCTGGCCAGGCGCGGTTGCATCTCGCGCGCGCAAATGTGCCTGGCGATACGGAGCGCATCGCCTCCGGAGATACGGATCACACCGATGCCGCCGCGGCCGGGCGCGGTGGCAATGGCGGCGATGGTGTCCTGGTTCAGGCTTTTGCTGGTCATGGGCTAAGTATTGTCGATCTGCACAAATAAAAAGGCCAGCTGGTAAAAGCTGGCCTAGGTAGTGTCTGGTGGCGGGTTATTTCCCTTCCGCCGCCTCGACCTGTTTGTTGATCACCCAGGTTTGGGCAATCGTGATCAGGTTGTTGGCGATCCAGTAGATGACCAGGCCTGCCGGGAACCACAGGAAGAAGAAGGTCATCATGATCGGCATCATCTGCATGATCTTGGCCTGGGTCGGATCCGTCGGCTGCGGCTGCAGTTTCTGCTGGAACCACATGGAGACACCCATGATAAGCGGCAGCACGAAATACGGGTCCTTGATGGACAGATCCTGGATCCAGCCGATCCACGGGGCGTGGCGCAGCTCGACGGATTCCATCAGCATCCAATAAAGGGCAATGAACACCGGGATCTGCAGCAGGATCGGCAGGCAGCCGCCCATCGGATTGATCTTTTCCTTGCGATACAGCTTCATGGTGGCTTCTGCCAGCTTCTGGCGATCACCCTTGTGCTGCTCCTGCAGGGCTTTCATCTGCGGTGCAAACTTGCGCATTTTCGCCATGGAGCGCATGCCGGCAGCGGACAGCGGGTAAAGCAGTGCCTTGATCAGTACCGTGAGCAGGATGATGGACCAGCCCCAGTTGGCGATGATGTTGTCGTGAATCCAGTTCAGTACACGGAATAGGGGCTTGGCAATCCACCACAGCCAGCCGTAGTCTACGGTCAGGTCGAGTGACGGTGAAATCTCTTCCAGGCGGTAAACGTCCTTGGGGCCCACGTAGAAGTCGGCGCTCAGTTCGGCACTGGTGTTGGGATCGATGCGGGTCTGGGTGGAACTGAAGCCCAGCGAGAACAGGTCCTTGCCCGGCAGTTTCTGCATCTTGAAGCTGTTGCGTGCCTCGGCGTCCGGTACCCAGGCGCTGATGAAGTAGTGCTGCACCATGGCGATCCAGCCGCCGGTGATGGAGGCCTCGCTGGACTTCTCCGCAATTTCCTCAAGGTCCTGTTTGAAATACTGTTTCTCTTCGGTACGCATGGCACCGCCGAGGAACGGACGTACGCCAACGCCGGCGTCGGTGATTGCCGGGCTGCTGTCGCGACGGATGTCACCACACAGCGTGGCGAGGATGGCGCGGTCGCGGGTGTTCTCCACCAGGTAGGCAGTGTTGATCAGGTAGTCGCCGCGCTTCAGGGTGTAGCGTTTGGTGATGTTGAGTCCGTTGACCTGTTGCTTGAGGTCAACTACCAGGGAATCCTGGCCCTCGCTGATTACGTAGTTGTCCTGGTCGGTGCTGAACAGCGGGCGTCCGGCGCTGCACTGGCCCTTGCCGTCGAGCAGGCCCGATCGTGCAATGTAGGTGTGGTCGCGGGTCTGGTTGAGCAGGATCAGCGGACGGTCGGGCGTGTCGATCTCCTCGTAGTGTTGCGGCAGCGCGGCCTTGACGATGTCGCCGCCCTGGGTGTCGATCAGCAGTTCGAGCACGTCAGTGCGCACACGTACCAGCTTGCGGGCGCTATCCGTGGCCCCGGCAGTCTCGGCATCGGCAACTTCCGGAATACCGTCTTCTGCCACAGCAGGAGCTTCCGCTGCCGGCAGTGTCTCTGCCGCCGGTTGCTGGGACTGGCTGATGACGGTTTCCTGGTCTACGACCGGCTTGTGGGATTCCTGAAACTTATTCCACTGAATAATCAGGCCAAAGATACAGGCGGCAATACCACCCAAGAGCAAATTTCGTTGCCAATCCATTTCAAAACCTAATGGTTGTCGTTGTGTTGTGGCCTTTGCGGCTTTTTTTCTGGAACGGGGTCGTGTCCCCCGGGGTGCCAAGGATGGCATTTTATAAGGCGCAGCGCAGCTAAATAACCCCCTTTGAGAAACCCGTACTCCTTTATTGCGTCTTCGGCATAGTGGGAGCAGGTGGGGTAGAAGCGGCACTGGTTGCCTACCCAGGGGCTGAGCAGGTATCGATACACCTTGATCAGCGCCAGTCCCGCACGTTGAGCGATGTTCACGATGCACCCGCCTCGCGCAGGTGTTGTTCCACTCGCTTCTGCAGTTTGCGCCATAACTTGCCAAACATCTTGTGCAGGGCCGCGGTGTCCATCTCCCCGGCGCCGGGACGTGCGATCACGACCACATCAACAGGCAGGTGTACAGCGAAGTGACAGCGGAATGCTTCACGGGCAATACGTTTGAATCGGTTGCGGTCGCAGGCGAGGCGGATTTTCTTTTTGGCGACTACCAGGCCCATACGGGAGCAGGGCTGGTTGCTGGGCCGGGCCAGCAGTACGGCCTGTGGATGAGCCGATTTGATTTGCGGTTCACTAAAGACCGCATTGAAGGCGTCGGCAGTAAGCAGGCGACGGGTTTTACCGAAGCTTTGATCGGGGCGATCCTGTCCGGTGTTCACCCAGGTGTGCCTGCTACTGCAGTGGTCAGGCAGGTGGCGCTATTAGGCAGCCAGCTGCTTGCGACCTTTAGCGCGACGACGCGCGAGGATCTTGCGACCGTTGGCAGTTGCCATACGGGCACGGAAACCGTGGGTGCGCTTGCGCTTCAGATTGCTGGGCTGAAATGTACGTTTCATGTCTACCGTCCAAATAATTCTCAGTTCGCTCGCAACTGTTGGGCGATGCGGCTCAAAGGCGCGGCATTGTATAAAAGGCGACCGCTGAAAGCAACGGCCTTTGACAGATAAAATGCGCTTTCCAGTGGCTAAGCCTAGCAGTGTGGCGGTGGCGCGTCCTATATACGTCCTATATAAAGGAAGCAGGTCCGGGTTTTGGTACGGAAAGTACGGATTGTCTGTGTGCGGGGTTGTTACGCACGGCTATTCCTCAGGATATCCACAGGCGTCTGTGAGTAAAATACCTTTTTCCCAAAAGTAAATAGTGTGCGATTAAAAAATAGTCTTATTGTCTAAAGGACTTGAGCTGCTGGGAATTTTTTTGCGCGATGTCGGGAAATCTGTGGATAGATTCTGGGGATAAGTTTATACTCGCTCGCTGCTTGCGACGTTGTTTGTCGCTTATTTTGGGGGGTTATTTTGCCGGAAGCCGTTTGGAGGCAGTGTTCCGCGTGTTTGCGCGATGAACTGCCTGCGCAACAGTTCAATACCTGGATCAGGCCGCTGCAGGTGGGCGATGGGACCGCGGATGCCGCGGGTCTGCATCTCACTGCGCCCAACCGTTTTGTGCGGGATTGGGTGGTCGACAAATTCCTGGACCGAATAGTCAGTCTGGTGCAGCAGTTTGCCGAGTCGGGGGAGCATCTGGAGGTTTCCATCGGTATTGCACAGCGAGCGGTACCGGCAAGCCGTTTTCGTCGGGATGCCTCTCGCCAGCAGCCGGAACCCTTTCCTGTTTCAACGGCGGCAGTGGCGCGCAAGTCCGAACCTTCACCCGAGTCACCGCCGCGCAAGCCGCTGATCATCGAGAAGCCACCCGAGCGCCTGCGTCCTCGCAAAGTGGAGGTGGAGGGCGCGATCAAGCACGCCGGTTCCCTCAATAGCAACTTTACATTCCAGTCCTTCGTTGAAGGCAAGTCCAACCAGTTGGGCCTCGCCGCTGCGCAGCAGGTGGCCGACAATCCGGGTGGTGCCTATAACCCGCTGTTTATCTACGGCGGGGTGGGGCTCGGCAAGACCCACCTGATGCAGGCGGTCGGTAATGTCCTTGTGGAGCGTAACCCGAATGCCAAGGTGCTGTACCTGCATTCCGAGCGGTTTGTGGCGGACATGGTCAAGGCGCTCCAGCTCAATGCAATTAACGACTTCAAGCGTTTCTATCGGTCGGTGGATGCACTGCTGATCGATGACATCCAGTTCTTTGCCGGCAAGGAACGCTCCCAGGAAGAGTTCTTCCATACCTTCAATGCACTATTGGAGGGTGGTCAGCAGGTGATCCTGACCTGCGATCGCTACCCGAAGGAAATCAATGGGCTCGAGGAGCGGCTCAAGTCGCGATTCGGCTGGGGCCTCACGGTGGCGGTGGAGCCGCCGGAGCTGGAGACCCGGGTGGCCATTCTGATGAAAAAGGCCGAGCAGGTTGGCATTGACCTGCCACATGATTCGGCTTTCTTTATTGCGCAGAGAATCCGGTCGAACGTGCGCGAGCTGGAAGGGGCGCTGAAGCGGGTGATCGCCAGCGCGCAGTTTACCGGCCGTGCAATAGATGAGATTCTCGTGCGGGAGGCGCTCAAGGATCTGCTTGCGCTGCAGGACAAGCTTGTCAGTATCGAGAATATCCAGCGTGTTGTCGCTGAATACTACAAGATCAAGGTCGCGGATTTGCTATCCAAGCGACGCAGTCGCTCGGTGGCACGGCCGCGCCAGGTAGCCATGTCGCTTGCCAAGGAACTGACCAACCACAGCCTGCCGGAGATCGGGGATGCATTTGGGGGTCGGGACCATACGACGGTACTGCACGCGTGTCGCAAGATTCGTGAGCTGCAGGAATCGGATGCGGATATCCGTGAAGACGTAAAGCTTTTGACCCGCTCCCTCACGACGTGACGGGCGGTGGCCCCGGCGCTTCGCATAGGTAGCCGGGGCCCAGATTTATCTTTGAAAGAATCCTAATAAAAAGGGGCATTTTAACGCGATGAAATTTTCAGTTAGCCGGGATGCGTTGTTGAAGCCGTTGCAGCTGGTTGCCGGCGTTGTTGAGAAGCGCCAGACGCTGCCGGTGCTTTCCAATGTTCTGATGCAGCTGCGCGGCCAGGAGCTGTCCCTGACCGGTACGGACCTGGAAGTGGAGATTGTTGGTCGCCTGCCGGTGACTGGTGTTGACCTGGAGGGGGAGGTGACTGTCCCCGCACGCAAGCTGGTGGATATCTGCCGTTCCCTGCCGGACGACGCCGAATTGAAATTCGAGCGTGACGGTGAGCGTATGATTCTACGCAGTGGCCGCAGCCGCTTCATGCTGTCGACGTTGCCAACCAATGACTTCCCCAATCAGGAAGAAGCTGACGCCAAGGCCAGCTTCGACATTCCGCAGGCCGAGATTCGCCGCCTCGTCGAAGCCACTGGTTTCGCAATGGCCCAGCAGGACGTGCGCTACTACCTCAATGGCCTGCTGTTGGAGTGTCGCCCGCAACAGTTGCGTGCGGTCGCCACAGACGGTCACCGCCTGGCGATGTGTGATCGCGATGTGCCGGGTATCAACGTAGCGGAGCCGATCCAGGCCATCGTGCCGCGCAAGGGTATCCTGGAACTGGCGCGTCTGCTCGAAGACAGTGATGCACCGGCAAGCGTGGTGCTCGGGAATAACCACATCCGGGTCAGCAATAGCCAGTTTACGTTTACCTCCAAGCTGGTGGACGGCAAATTCCCGGACTACGAGCGCGTGCTGCCGAAGGGTGGCTCCAAGGAAATCTACGCAGACCGACTGGAGTTGCGCCAGGCCCTTTCCCGCGCGGCGATCCTGTCCAATGAAAAGTATCGCGGTGTGCGCCTGCAGCTGTCCGACGGCCAGCTGCAGATCGTCGCGAACAACCCGGAACAGGAAGAAGCAGAAGAGATCATTTCGGTGGATTACCACGGTGAAACCCTGGAAATCGGTTTTAACGTCAGCTATTTGCTGGATGTCACTGCGGTTGTTGCCAGCGACCAGATTCGTATCACCCTGGCGGACTCCAATAGCAGTGCGCTGCTGCAACAGCCGGAAGACGGCGACTCCGTTTATGTGATCATGCCGATGCGCTTGTAAGAAGTCGGGTGTCCCTTGGCGCTAAATCGCCTCGCAATCCAGCATTTTCGCAATCTTTCCAATGTAGCCATTGATCTCCAGCCGGGGGTCAATGGCTTCTTTGGTATTAACGGTAGCGGCAAGACCTCTGTGCTCGAGGCGGTGCATATGCTGGGCACCGGGCGCTCCTTTCGGGGGCGTCATACCGGGGCGCTGGTGCAGCATGAACAGCAGGGCCTGCTGGTTTTTGGCGTTGCCGGAGCTTCCCCGGGGGTGCGGCTGGGTGTTGAAAAACAAATTGCTGGCGACAGTCGAATCAGGATTAACGGCGCGCCCGCAGCCAGCAGCTCCCAGCTGGCGGCATGTCTGCCGCTGCAGTTGTTCAATAGCGATACCTTTGCCATCCTGAACGGCGGCCCGGCGGAGCGGCGCAAGCAGTTGGATTGGGTGGTGTTCCACGTGGAACATTCGTACGGTCAACGCTGGGCGGAGTATCAGGGCACGATAAAACAACGGAATGCTTTGCTGCGCCGTGGTAAAATAAACGGTCCCGAATTGGATGCGTGGGATACCCAGGTTGCGCAGCTGGGGGAAACCCTGGACCAAATGCGCCGTCAGGTCTTTACCCGGTTGGAGACCCGCTTCAGGGCGCGTCTGGCGGAACTGGCCGATCCGCTTTTCGGTCAGACCAGTGTGGGTTATCGACGCGGATGGCGAAAGGAATTGTCCCTCGCCGAGGCCCTGATTGCCTCCCGCGATGGCGATCTCCAGCAGGGGGTCTCCCGCGTTGGGCCACATCGTGCTGACCTGCGCTTTGAAGTGCTGGGGGAGTTGGCGGAGCGGGTTTTGTCGCGGGGTCAACAGAAGATGATTACCTGCGCGTTCCGGGTCGCAATGGCTGATCTGGTCGCGGAAAGTGGCAGAAAGCCACTGTTCCTGATTGATGACCTGCCAGCGGAGCTGGACCCCGGGAATCAGTCAGTTTTGGCCCGCTGGGCCAGTGAAAGCGCGGAACAGGTGCTTGTCACGGGAATAGAAAAGACAGTTGTTGGTGCACCCTGGCGCGAGTTGGGTGGCCAATGGGGGGATATCAGGATGTTCCACGTGGAACATGGCGGTATTGCCCCGACCGAATAACCAGAAGGATGGAGTATCAGAATGTCAGAGCCAGTGAGCTATGACTCCAGTAGTATCAAGGTCCTCAAGGGCCTGGACGCGGTACGTAAGCGACCGGGGATGTACATAGGTGATACCGATGACGGCACCGGCCTGCACCATATGGTGTTTGAGGTGGTGGATAACTCCATCGACGAGGCGCTGGCGGGGCATTGCGACGAAATTCGTGTGACCATTCACCCGGATGAGTCCATTTCCGTTTCCGATAACGGCCGTGGCATCCCTACCGAGATGCACGCGGAAGAGGGTGTTTCTGCAGCGGAGGTCATCATGACCGTCCTGCACGCCGGTGGTAAGTTCGACGACAATACCTATAAGGTTTCCGGTGGCCTTCACGGGGTCGGTGTTTCGGTGGTAAATGCCCTGTCCGAGGAGCTGAAGCTGACCATCCGTCGCGATGGCAAGGTCCACGAGCAGGTCTACAAGCATGGTGTCCCACAGGCCCCGCTGGAAGTCGTGGGTGATGCCAATACCACCGGCACCACAGTGCACTTCAAGCCGTCTGCCGGCACCTTCTCCAATATCGAGTTCCACTACGAACAGTTGGCCAAGCGCCTGCGCGAGCTGTCCTTTCTGAACTCCGGCGTACGCATCGTTTTGCAGGATGAGCGTTCCGGCAAGGAAGAGGTGTACGAATACGCTGGTGGCCTCAGCGCCTTTGTGGAATTCCTGAACCAGGCCAAGAACCCGATCAACAAGCTGCTGCATTTCCAGAACCAGCGAGAAGACGGTATCGGCGTGGAGATTGCGCTGCAATGGAACGACAGCTTCCAGGAAAACATCTACTGTTATACCAACAATATCCCGCAGCGGGATGGTGGCACCCACCTGGCCGGTTTCCGCGCCTCACTGACCCGTGGCCTGAATACCTATATCGAGAAGGAAGGGCTGGCAAAGAAGGACAAGGTCAGCACGACCGGCGATGACGCCCGCGAAGGCCTGACCGCGATTATTTCTGTAAAGGTCCCGGACCCGAAATTCTCTTCCCAGACCAAGGACAAGCTGGTCTCGTCTGAAGTGAAATCCGCTGTGGAACAGGAAATGGCGCAGGCCTTTACCGATTACCTGCTGGAAAACCCGCAGGAAGCCAAGTCGATTGTTACCAAGATGATTGATGCCGCGCGCGCCCGGGAAGCGGCCCGCAAGGCACGGGAAATGACCCGTCGCAAAGGCGCACTGGATATTGCCGGCCTGCCGGGCAAGCTGGCGGACTGCCAGGAAAAGGATCCGGCGCTGTCGGAACTGTACCTGGTGGAGGGTGATTCCGCGGGTGGCTCGGCCAAGCAGGGGCGTGCGCGCAAGACCCAGGCTATCCTGCCGTTGAAGGGCAAGATCCTGAACGTGGAAAAAGCCCGTTTCGACAAGATGCTTTCAAGCGCCGAAGTTGGCACGTTGATTACCGCACTGGGCTGCGGAATCGGCAAGAGCGAATTTAACCCGGACAAGTTGCGTTACCACCACATCATCATCATGACGGATGCGGACGTCGATGGTGCGCATATCCGCACCCTGCTGCTGACATTCTTCTTCCGCCAGATGCCGGAGCTGATTGAGCGCGGCCACATCTATATTGCCCAGCCGCCGCTGTACAAAATCAGCAAGGGCAAGCAGGAACAATACCTGAAGGACGATGAGGCCCTGACGCAGTTCCTCACCAACGCCGCACTCGAATCCGCGACCCTGTACGTGAATCCGGAGGCCCCGGGCCTGTCCGGCGCGGCACTGGAAACCCTGGTTACGGAATACCGCGCAACCATGGCGATTGTCGATCGTCTGTCCCGGGTCTACCCGGCAGAAGTACTGGAGGCTTTGATCTACCTGCCGCCGCTCACCGCCGAGCAACTGGCTGACAGGGAACAGGTCAGCGTCTGGTGCAGCCAGCTGCAGGAAAAAATGGCGGCGAAAGCCGGTGGCGGCAGCCACCGTCACACCATCACCGTGGTGGAGGATGAGGAGCGCCACCTGTTCCTGCCGCAGATCGATGTCATCGCGCATGGTGTCAGCAGCAGTTATCGCTTCAGCCACGAATTCTTCGACTCCACTGAATACACGGCGTTTACCAAACTCGGCGAGCGCCTGCTGGGGTTGATCGAGGAGGATGCCTTCATCCAGCGTGGTGAGAAGAAGCAGCCAGTGGAATCCTTCACGCAGGCACTGGACTGGCTGATGGCAGAATCCCGCAAGGGTTACAATATCCAGCGCTACAAGGGTCTCGGTGAAATGAACCCGGAACAGCTGTGGGAGACCACCATGGATCCGGAAAGCCGCCGTATGCTGCGGGTGACTGTGGAAGATGCGATTGCCGCAGACCAGATCTTCACCACCCTGATGGGTGACCAGGTCGAGCCGCGGCGCGAATTTATCGAGAGCAACGCGTTGTCGGTAAGTAACCTGGACGTCTGATCGGCTGACGATAAGGACTACGCGTGTACCGCGACAGAGCCCGGTGAAGAAAGTTTTCACCGGGCTTTTTTGTGCGCGCTACAAACGTGCAGCCCGTACCCCGTGTCTTTGTCGGGTAAGTGAGTAATCACTCCAAACTACCCCTGCGATAGATCAATCTACCCACAAATATCCGTCAAAAAAATCTAAATGATAGTGATTCGCATTTACTGATCGGCTATAATTGCGCCCATCTGATACAGACTCCATTGAAATAGGAATCAACGAGATGTCTTCCAAGGGATTACTGCCGAACCCGCTGGCGCTTGCCATTGTTTCACTGATCACTGCCCCGGCGATGGCCGCCACCACCTCGATCGAAACCCTGACCGTAATCGGCGATTCGAAAAATATCGAAAAGCTGTCCGGTTCCGCACAGGTGCTGAGCGCCGAGGAACTGGAGAAATTTGAATATGCGGATATCAACCGCATCCTGCGCCAGGTACCGGGTGTCTATCTGCAGGAAGAGGATGGTTACGGCCTTCGCCCGAATATCAGTATCCGCGGATCCGGCAGCGAGCGCAGTGACAAGGTCACCCTGATGGAAGACGGCGTCATGATCGCGCCGGCCCCTTATGGCAACCCGTCTGCCTACTATTTCCCGACCAGCGGCCGCATCAGCGCGGTAGAGGTGATGAAGGGCCCGGGCACACTCAAGTTTGGCCCGGCTACCGTGGGTGGCGCAGTGAACCTGATCAGCACGCCAATTCCGGAAGTCGAGGATGGCCGTGTGCAGCTGGAAGCCGGCCAGAACGGCGAATACCGCCTGCATGCCCACTACGGTGCACAGACTGACCGCAGCGGCTGGCTGGTGGAAACCCATCAGCAGTATGCGGATGGTTTCCGTGAAATCGATCGTGCCGGCACCGCTGATATCGAGAAAGAAGATTACATGGTGAAGGGCCGCCTCAAGAGTGCGGCCGATGCCAAATACGCCCAGCAGCTGGATATCAAGCTGCAGTACTCCGAAGAAAATTCCGGCATGAGCTACATGGGCCTGAGCGAAGCGGATTTCAATCGCGATCCGAACCGCCGCTATGGCCTCACGGCACTGGACAATATGTACAACCGCCACAGTGGCATCCAGCTGAATCACAGCATTGCCCTGAGTGACGACTTCAGCCTGAACAGCCTGGCCTACTACAACAAGTTCAAGCGTGACTGGTTCAAGGTCGGTGGTCTCGGCAGCCTCATCGATGCTGCAAACAGCGGTGACCTGGATGCGCAGGCGCAGCTGGATGGCACCATGGACCTGGACGGTATTGGCATCAAGCACAACAACCGCTCCTATATCTCCAAGGGCATCGAACTGAACGCAAACTGGAACTTCGTGCAGGGTGATGCAAACCACGATGTGACCTTTGGTGTGCGTCGCCACTGGGACGAGACCGACCGCTTCCAGCCGACCGAGGTTTTCAACCAGGTCAACGGCGCGCTAGTGTTTGACTCTGTCACTGCACCGAGCAGCAGCAACAACCGCATTGAATATGCGGATGCCAACTCCTTCTTCGCCATCGATCAGGTCGAGGTCGGCGAGCAGTGGGTCGTTACTGCGGCACTGCGCTATGAAGACTACAGTTCCAGCCAGGAGCGTTTCGGCGATCCGGCGCGCACCGGTATCGATTCCAAGCGCAGCAACGACACCAGCGAGTGGTTGCCGGGCCTCGGTGCGGTTTACAAGCTGAATGAACAGGTCAGCCTGCTCGCCGGTGTGCACCGTGGTTTTGCGCCGCCTTCCGCTGGCTCCAAGGAAGGCCTAGACGCAGAGCTTTCCACCAACTACGAGTACGGTGCACGCTTTGATCTTGGCGCCTACAGTGGTGAGCTTATCGGCTTCTACAGCGACTACGAAAGCGCAACCCAGAACTGCTCCTTTGCCGTGCCCTGTGCCGGTGACCTCACCAGCGGTTCCATTGAACTGGGCAAGGCAGAGATCAAGGGCGTGGAAGCGCAACTGCAGCGTACGTTCGTGCTGGGCAACAACTGGAGCTTGCCGCTCTCTGCCACCTACACGTTTACTGATGCTGAGTTGACCGAGGGTGTCGATGGCGCCGAGCTGGGTAACGCCGACAACTTCATTTACCTGCCGGAAAACCAGCTGGCACTGACAGCCGGTATCGACAGCGGCGCCGAATGGCAGCTGAACATGATCGCCAGTTACGTTGATGAGATGTGCACGGAAAAATCCTGCGGCAACAGCCTTGAGCGCACCGAAAGCTACTGGGTGCTCGATATGGCGGCGAGCTACGATTTCTCCCCAGCTACCCAGGCCTACTTCAAGGTCGATAACCTGCTGGACGACCAGGCAATTATCACCCGCAGCCCGGATGGTGCCCGCGCCAATAAACCGCGCACCGCTACAGTGGGCGTGAAGTTCACCTTCTGACGAAGGGCAAATTTCCGGCAATAAAAAAGGGCCTCAAACGAGGCCCTTTGTCTTTTCGGCTACTGTACTAGTCATGCCCGAGCAGGTAGTTCGCAAAGCCGGCAAGGTCATCGAACACCTGTGTCGCAGACAGGTCCTCGCGCGGAGAGTCGATCAGCTGGCGCAGTGTCTTTTCACCCTTGCCGGTGCGTACCAGTACCGGCTTGCAGCCTTTCTCGAGCCCGGCTTCCAGGTCGCGCAGGCTATCGCCCACCAGGTAGCACCCGTGCACGCTGCAATCCAGCTCCGCCTCGATCACATCGATCAGGCCGGGCAGTGGCTTGCGGCAGCGACAGTTATCCTCAGGCGCATGCGGGCAATAGAAGATGCCCGCGATGGTGCCGCCCGCATCCTCAACCAGCGTGCGCATCTTGTCGTGCATCGCTTCCAGGTCGTCCAGGTCGAAGTACCCGCGCCCGAGGCCACTCTGGTTAGTGGCCACGACAATGGAATAGCCCGCACGATTCAGCTCGGCAATTGCTTCGACCGAGCCCGGCAGCGGTATCCATTCGTCCACGCTCTTTACATAGGCGTCGGAGTCCTGGTTTATCACGCCATCGCGGTCGAGGATAATCAGTCTCATAGCCGTGTGCCGCGTTACTTGGCCGGTACCAGCAGGGAGATATCCGCTACTTCAAGGAACAGGCCGCGCAGTTGCGCAAGTAGCGCGAGGCGATTGTTGCGCAGTGCCTCGTCCTCGGCCATGACCATCACGGAGTCGAAAAACTCATCCACAACCTCGCGGATTTCCGCGAGCCCTTCCAGTCCCTCGGCATACATGCTGTTCTCATACAGCGGGCCTATCGCCTCGCCGGCTTCCGCCACGGCGGCTGCCAGTGCCTGTTCCGCAGGTTCTTTCAGCAGGCTGCTTTCGAGCGTATCAGACGGCGCACTGTCCAGCTTGGACAGGATGTTGGAAACGCGTTTGTTGGCGGCGGCGAGCGCAGCAGCTTCCGGCAGCTGGCGGAAATGGTTGACCGCGCGCACGCGGTTGTCGATGTCGAGCGGACGGGAAAGATTCTTGGCTGCAACCGACATAAATACCTCTGCCGGGATCTTTTCGTCTTCATACCAGGCACGGAAGCGCTCGAGCATGTACTGCAGCACAGTTTCCACCACGGTGTCGCGCTCACTGAGGGTATCGGCAGGGTAGCCGGCCAGCGCCAGTTGCAGCAACTCGCGCAGGTCCAGGTCCAGCTTCTTTTCCACCAGCAGGCGCAATACGCCCAGGCTGGCGCGGCGCAGTGCAAACGGGTCCTTGGAACCGGTCGGTGCCATACCGATGCCAAAGATGCCGACCAGTGTATCCAGGCGGTCTGCGATGGCGACCGTAGTACCGGTGCTGGTGTCAGGCAGCTCGTCGCCGGCGAAGCGCGGACGGTATTGTTCGTACATTGCCTTGGCGACATCCAGCGGCTCGCCATCGTTCTCCGCATAGTAGTAGCCGGCAATACCCTGCAGGTCCGGGAACTCCAGCACCATCTCCGTAACCAGGTCGGACTTGCACAGCTCGCCCGCGCGCAGCGCATTTTGCGGGTCGCTACCGATGCGTTCGGCGATGGCGCGTGCCAGGCGCGATACACGCTCGGTCTTGTCATACACGGTACCGAGCTTCGCCTGGAAAACGATGTTGCGCAGTTTCTGGCGCTGGTCCGCGAGGCTGGTTTTCTTGTCGGTCTCGTAAAAGAAAGCGGCATCGGCAAGGCGCGGACGGATCACGCGCTCATTGCCGTCAATTACCTTGGCGGCGTCAATGCTCTCGATATTGGAAACGGTGATGAAGAACGGCATCAGGTTCCCGTCACCGTCCACCACGTGGAAATATTTCTGGTGCTCCTTCATGGAGGAAATCAGTGCTTCCGAAGGCACCTGCAGGAAGTGCTTCTCGAAGCGACCGGTCAGGGCAACGGGCCATTCCACCAGCGCAGTAACTTCGTCCAGCAATGCCTCATCAATCACGGCCTCGCCATTGACGTTGTTGGCCTCGGCGATCACCTGCTCGCGAATCATCTCGCGACGCGCGTCAAAGTCGGCAATCACATAACCGGTTTTCTCCAGGTGCTGCAGGTAATCCCGCGGGCTGGCGATGTCGATCTCGCGGTTGCAGTGGAAGCGATGGCCACGGGTAACATTGCCGGCTTTGTGGCCGACTACACTACCCTCGATAATTTCGTTATCGAGCAGCATTACGGCCCAGTGTACGGGCCGTACAAACTCCTCGCGGCGCGCGCCCCAGCGCATGCGCTTCGGGATCGGTAATTTGGCCAGCGCATTTTCCACGATTGCTGGCAACAGGGATGCTGTTGCCGCGCCTTTCTGTTCGGCAATGAAAGCCAGGCGCTCGCCCTTACTGGTCTGCTTACGCTGCAGGTCCCCGAATGCCACCCCGTTGGACCGTGCGAAGCCCTCTGCGGCCTTGCTCGGGTTGCCTTCCTTGTCAAAGGCGGCGGCCACTGCCGGCCCGAGCTTTTCAATGGTCTTGTCAGCCTGGCGATCGGGCAGGCCGGTAATGTGCACGGCAAGGCGACGCGGTGTCGCGTAACGCTGAACGTCATCGAAAGACAGTTCCGCGTCCTTCAGGCCGGCGCCAATTCCCTCCGCAAAGGCATTCATCAGTGAACGCAGCGCCTTTGGCGGCAGTTCCTCGGTGCCGATCTCAACCAGAAATTCTTTTGCCATGACTCAGGACTCCTCCGAATCTGCGAGTAACTGCGCGCGCAACGATTCTTCGGCGAGCGGGAAGCCCAGCTTCTTGCGGGCATCGTAATAGGATTGTGCAACCGCACGGGCGAGGGTGCGCACGCGCAGGATAAAGCGCTGGCGCTCGGTCACGGAGATGGCATGGCGCGCATCCAGCAGGTTGAAGGCGTGGGAAGCCTTCATCACCATTTCGTATGCTGGCAGCGGCAGGCCCAGTTCGATCAGGCGTTCGCTGTCGGCTTCACACTGGTCGAACGCCTTGAACAGGGAATTCACGTCGGCGTGCTCGAAATTGAAAGCGGACATCTCGCGCTCGTTCTGCAGGAACACGTCGCCATAGGTGATCGGGTTGCCGCTGGCGTCGCGGGTCCACACCAGGTCATAAATGGAGTTGACGCCCTGGATGTACATGGCGATCCGCTCGAGACCGTAGGTAATCTCACCGGTGACCGGGTAACACTCGAGGCCACCCACCTGCTGGAAGTAGGTAAACTGAGTCACTTCCATACCATTCAGCCAGACTTCCCAGCCCAGGCCCCAAGCCCCAAGGGTGGGGGATTCCCAGTTGTCCTCCACAAAGCGCACATCGTGCACCGCAGTATCGATGCCCATCGCACGCAGGCTATCCAGGTAAAGGTCCTGGATATTGTCCGGCGAAGGCTTCAATACGACCTGGTACTGGTAGTAGTGCTGCAGGCGGTTCGGGTTCTCACCGTAGCGACCATCGGTCGGGCGACGACAAGGCTGAACATAGGCCGCACTCCAGGATTCCGGGCCGATGGCGCGCAGGAAAGTGGCGGGATGGAAGGTGCCGGCACCCACTTCCATGTCCAGTGGCTGTAGAATGACGCACCCCTGGCGCGCCCAATATTCCTGCAGGGACATGATCAGCCCCTGGAAAGTGCTGAGGTCGTACTCGTTGGCCACAGGCCGCCTCCGGATTACAAACGGTAAACAACGGGCACAGGGGCCCGCGCAAAGGGCGCAATTATAGCGACTGGCGGCGCATCACTGAATGCGCGCATCGGAAATTTGGCAATTATTTGCCCGGCGCTGCCCGGGTGACGGTATCGGGTGACGGGATGAAAGAGCAATTGGCGCTGGGCATACTCAAATTGGCGGGCAAGCTGCCGCTGGGTCTGGCCAGGGCGATCGGCAGCCTGGTGGGCCACATCAGCTGGCTGACGGGTAGCCGCGCCCGCGCTGTCACCGAAATCAACCTCGCCCACTGCTACCCGGATATGCCAGCGCCTGAGCGGCGCCGCCTGGCCCGGCGCAGTCTGGTCGCCACGGCGCGTACCGGCATGGAAGTCGCCGGGGTGTGGCAACGAGACTGGAGCGTCAGTAAAAAGCTGATCCACAGTGTACACAATGCAGAGGCCTATGATCGTGCCGCAGCGGCAGGCACCGGGGTGATTGCGGTACTGCCGCACATGGGCAACTGGGAGATGTTCAGTCCCCATTTTGCCGGCGCGGCGCAGATGACCGCACTCTATGCACCGCCGAAGATGGCGGCCCTGGATCCCGTGATCCGTGCCGGCCGCGAAAACGAGAACACCACGCTGGTACCCACCAACCGCCGCGGTGTCATGGCACTGTTCAAGGCCCTGCGCGAGCGCGAGCTCGTGGTGATTCTGCCGGACCAGGAGCCGGAAACCAGCGGCGGTGCCTTTGCGCCATTCTTTGGCCAGCCGGCACTCACCATGACGCTCGTGCACAACCTGATCCAGCGCACCGGTTGCCGCGCGGTATTCGGGGTGGCGCTGCCGGTGGAGGGCGGCTTTGATATCCATTTCATCGAGCCGGAAGAAGAGTTGTACAGCGGGGAGCAGGACCAGGCACTTGCGGCCATGAACCGCGGGGTCGAAGCCTGTATCGCGCTAGCGCCGGAGCAGTACCAGTGGGAATACAAGCGTTTCCGCAAGCAGCCGGATATGAAGACGCGGCTGTACCGGAAATAATGACAGACTAGTCCGTATTGCCGTCGGTCTTGCGCCCGCGCGCGTGCTGCTGCACTGCACGGTAGGTCTTGGCCAGGCTGCGGTCGCCAGAGCGTTTTTCTGCGAGGGTCTGTTGGTTACGCGCGCTTTCCCGTTGCAGCTTGCGCCAGTTTTCCAGGCGTCGCTCCGAGATCACGCCCTCTGCGACGGCCTTGCGAACGGCGCAGCCTGGCTCTCTCCTGTGCTGGCAATCCTTGAAACGGCAGCCTGACGCCCGTTCCGCAATTTCCGCAAACGCAGCATCGATACCCGCTTCCGCCCCGGCCAGGGAGAGTTCTCGCATGCCGGGCGTATCCAGCAACATGGCGCCGCCGGGTAAATGGTGCAATTCGCGGTGGGTGGTGGTGTGGCGGCCTTTGCTATCGTCCTCCCGAATTCCTGCGGTTTGCGCGACTTCAGTTTGCATCAGGCTGTTGAGCAGGGTGGATTTGCCCACCCCGGAAGACCCAAGCAGGGCAATGGTTTCACCCGGGCCCAGCCAGCACTTCAATACCGAGACGTCGTCTGGATCGAGTGCATTGACCGTCTCCACCACGCAATCGGCCGTTGTCGATAGCGCCCGCTCGCGAAAATTATCGGCATCGGCACAGGTATCTGCTCTGGTCAGTACCACCACTGAACGGGCTCCTGCCTGCTGTACCAGCGCCTGGTAGCGCTCGATCCGCGACAGGTTGAAGTCGTGGTTACAGGACGAGACAATAAAAACGGTATCCACATTTGCCGCCAGCAACTGTGCTTTGTCACCGCCGGCAGCCATGCGAAGGAACAGACTGCTGCGCTCGAGGGTCTGCAGCGGTTGCGATGTTTCCATATCAACCAGCAGCCAGTCACCCACCGTCGGCAGAGACTCGGGCGGCGCGTCAAAGAAGCTGCCCCTGACCGGGATTTCCAGGTTGCCTTCTGCGCCTGCGGCAACCAGCCTGTCCCTGTGCACCGCCACGATCCGTACTGGTGTTCCTGGCTCGCCGACCACCTGCTGCTGGAAAAAACCTTTCCAACCCAGCGCCCGCAATGCGTCTGGCATCACCCCTTTCCCTGCGGCTTTTTTTATCCTTGAAAATGCGGGGTTTGTTTTGAATCTCTTCATGAATTTTTTACGATTGCCACTGATGAAACGCTTCTTTGCAAAGATTAACCACGGATTACCCTATCTAATTTCTGTATCGCAAGGATAAGCCACGCGGACCTCAATCGACGGAAAGAACGCAAGCCTGGGTAGTGCAAAAAAAGGGAGCGCCGTATGCCAGCAAAAGGTGCCACAGGTGGCGCGCCGGCTCCGGATGGATCTGCCTGGGCGTCACCCTAGAATTTACCTGTTCCGGCACTTGCAGTGGGCCGGGCAGGGAGCGTTTGTATGGCGTTTGAAAGCAAGGTCAAAACGAAAATCGGAAGTACGGTCATCGGTGTGGCGCTCGGTTGTTTGCTGGCGCCGGGTGTCGCCACCGCAGACAGGCTGACCAGTCTGAAGCAACAGGTCATCGTCGACCCCTATTATTATGAAGGCCGGCGTGCAGACCGACGCCGTGGCCGCGTCTATATCATCCGCGACAATCGTCGTCGCCCGGGGTACTACGCGCCTTACTACGGTGCCTATGGCAACACCCCCGCATTTCGCGGGGTACTCTATGCGCTACCGTCCAATGCGATGCGTGTACGAGTGGATGGACGCGTCTATTACGTTGTGAACGGTATCTATTACCAGTGGGACAGCAGCGTACAGGGTTATCGGGTCGCGCGTCCTTAGGTAGGGCCCTTAGCGGATTCATTCAGGGCGTCGAATAGAGGCGGGGCCTAATGGCGCCAGAATGCCGGGGTGAAAATCACCAGCAGGGTGAAGATCTCGAGGCGTCCCAGCAGCATGGCGAACATCAGGAACCACTTGGCGTTGTCGTTGATATCGCCGTAGTGGGACGACGCTTCGCCCAGCGCCGGGCCGAGGTTGTTGAGGCAGGAGCCGACGGTAGTAAGTGCCGTGACAAAGTCGACCCCGGTTGCCATCACCGCCACCACCAAGATCACGAAGGAAAACAGGAAAACCGCAAAGAAGCCCCACACGGCTTCAGTCACCTTTGTGGGAACCAGTTTCTTGCCGAGCTTGATCGGCACCACCGCGTTGGGGTGCACCAGACGGTTTAACTCGCGCAATCCCGCCTTTACTACCAGCATCACCCGGATCGACTTGATCCCGCCCGCGGTCGAGCCCGCGCAGCCGCCGGCAAAACCGAACAGCAATAATACGAATGGCAGGAACGTGGGCCACACGGAAAAGTTATCCGACGTGAAGCCGGCGGTGGTCATCACCGAAACGGCCTGGAAGGTGCCGTGTACGATGCTTTCTTCCAGCTCGTAGGTATGGAATTGCCACAGGTAAAAAATCACAAAAGCGCTAAAGCAGGCCATCAGCAGCATGAAGAATTTGAACTCGGCATCTTTCCAGTAGCTCAGGAACTGGCGGTTGGTGAAGGCAAAGAAATGCAGGCCGAAGTTGGTGCCGGCGGCGATCATGAAAAAGATGCTTACCAGCATGATCATCTGGTTGTCGGCAAAAAATCCCATGCTGGCATCGTGGGTGGAGAAGCCGCCATTGGCGACGGTGGAAAAGCCGTGCCCAACCGCGTCGAACAGGGTCATGCCCGCCCACCAGAAACCGAAGATGCACAACACCGTGAGGATCACATAGATCAGGAACAATGCCTTGGCAGTTTCGGTGATGCGCGGGGTGAGCTTGGCATCCTTGACCGGCCCCGGGGCCTCCGCCTTGTATAGCTGCATGCCACCGACGCCGAGCATGGGCAGGATCGCCACCGCGATCACAACGATACCGATGCCGCCAAGCCACTGCAGTTGCTGGCGGTAATAGAGGATCGATGCAGGCAGGTCATCGAGGCCGGTAATCACAGTGGCGCCGGTGGTGGTGAGGCCGGAGATGGATTCAAAGATGGAGTCCGTGATGGAAAGCTCAGGTTGCGCACTCAGATAAAACGGCAGAGCACCAAATGTTCCGAGTACCGCCCAGAATAGCGACGTAATCACGAAGCCATCGCGGGTGCGCAGGTCCGCACGCGCATTGTGCACCGGGACCCACACCAGCAGGCCGGTAACCAGGGTAATGGCAAACGCCGTGGCAAATGCGCCTTCGGTCTGGTCCGCATACCACATGGACACCGCGATCGGCGGCAACAGCGTCAGGCTGAAAATGGTCAGGAGTATCCCGAAGACTCTGGCGATTACTGCAAAGTGCATGGATGTCCGGGGGTTATCCTGTTCAGAAGAAAGTGAAGCCGACCTGGAACAGCTGCTCCACGTATCGGGTCTGGCGCTTGTCCACCAGGAACACAATCACGTGGTCGCCGGATTGCACCACGATATCGTCGTGGGCAATCAGCACGCTGCTGCCTTTGTCCGTTTCGCGCACTATAGCGCCGATGGAGGCGCCTTCCGGAAGGTCGATGTCCTCGATCTTGCGCCCCACGACGCGCGAATTGCGCGGGTCACCGTGGGCGATCACCTCGATGGCCTCGGCTGCACCGCGGCGCAGCGAATGCACGTTGACCATGTCGCCCTGGCGCACGTGCGTCAGCAGGGTGCCGAGCGTGACCTGCTGTGGCGAGATGGCGATATCGATATCGCCGCCCTGTACCAGGTCCACATAGGCGCTGTTGTTGATCAGCGCCATCACCTTGCGCGCACCGAGTCGCTTGGCCAGCAGCGATGACATGATGTTGGCTTCGTCGTCGTTGGTGAGCGCCAGGAATACATCGGTATCCTCGATATTTTCCTCGAGCAGCAGGTCCTGGTCCGAGGCACTGCCGTGCAATACGATCGCGCGGTTGAGCTCTTCCGCCAGGTAGATACAGCGCTCGTGGCCGTATTCGATGATCTTGACCGAGTAGCGGTTCTCCAGGCGCCTTGCCAGGCGCAGGCCGATGTTGCCGCCGCCGGCAATGATGATGCGCTTGTAGCCCTGTTCGAGACGGCGCAGCTCGCTCATCACCGCGCGGATGTCGGCACGCGCGGCGATAAAGAACACCTCGTCGTCCGCCTCGATGATGGTCGAGCCCTCGGGGATGATTGGGCGGTTGCGGCGGTAAATCGCAGCAACGCGGGTATCCACACGCGGCATATGCTCGCGCAGGTAGCGCAGCTCCTGGCCCACCAGCGGGCCTCCGTAATAGGCCTTCACCGCCACCAGCTGTACCAGGCCGTCGGCGAAGTCCAGCACCTGCAGGGCGCCGGGGTGCTCGATCAGGCGCGACACATAATCGGAAACCAGCTGCTCGGGGCTGATCAGCACGTCGATGGGTACTGCCTTCAGGTCGAACAGCTCGGGGTAGTTCAGATAGGCGGCGGCGCGTACCCGCGCAATCTTGGTGGGCACACGAAACAGGGAGTGGGCCACCTGACAGGCGGCCATATTGGTTTCGTCATCGTTGGTGACCGCCACCAGGATGTCCGCATCCTCGATACCGGCCTGCTGCAACACATCCGGATGGGATGCGTGGCCCTGTACCACGCCGATATCGATGCGATCCCGCAGCTCGCGCAGGATGCGGTCGTTACTGTCGATCAGCACGATATCGTTGCGTTCGGACGCCAGGCTTTCCGCGAGCGATCCGCCAACCTGGCCGGCGCCGAGAATGATGATCTTCATAATTTTGCGGGTTACCGCTTATCCGTGCGGACGCCATGTCCTGCGGCGGACAGAGGTGCGCGAGCGATCCTTATTGTGTTTGCGGCGCGGCTTTGTGCAGCAATGCGTAGTAAAAACCGTCGCCGCCGGTTTCCGAGGGCAGGATCTGGCGTCCGGCATCCTGTGCCATGCCCCAGCCAACCGCGGAAATAGACTCCGGGGTATTGTCGCTCGCATCTGCGGTATCCGCAATAAATGCCGCCACCAGCGCTGCGTTTTCCTCGGGCATCACTGAACAGGTCGCGTAGAGCAGGCGGCCGCCGGGCTTCAGGGTCTGCCAAAGGCTGTCGAGAATGCGGCGCTGCAGCAGGGCCAGCTCGCGGATATCTTCGGCGCGGCGCAGCAGCTTGATATCGGGGTTGCGGCGGATGACACCGGTGGCGGAGCAGGGTGCGTCCAGCAGGACCGCATCGAAGGCCTCGCCGTCCCACCAGCTGTCAATATCGGCGGCGTCGGCACAGACAAGCTCCGCAGCCACGCCGATGCGCTCGAGGTTCTCCTGTACCTGGCCCAGGCGATTGCCATCGCTGTCGAGCGCCTGCAGTGCAGCCATTTGCGGCTGCAACTCCAGCAGATGACAGGTCTTGCCACCGGGTGCACAGCAGGCATCCAGTACCCGCTCGCCGGCAGCCGGCGCCAGCAGTACTGCTGCCAGCTGCGCAGATTCGTCCTGCACACTGCAGTCGCCCTCCATAAAGCCGGGGAGTTCGGCAACGCCAACCGGGTTCGGCAGGTGCAGGCAATCCGGTGCAAGCAGGCTGGCCGTGGCTGCAATCCCTGCCTCCTGTAGCTTGCCCATATAGCTGTCGCGGCTCTCGTGGGCGCGGTTGACGCGGATAAACATGGGTGGGGGCAGGTTGTTGGCCTTGATTGCGGCGCTGCCCTCGTCGCCCCAGGCCTCGCGCATACTCTGGAACAGCCACAGCGGGTGGGCACTGCTGAACTCCGGGTTGCCTGACAGTTTTTTCTCCAGCGCCTCACGCTGGCGCTGCGCATTGCGCAGGCTGCCATTGATCAGCGCCGTGGCCCAGTCGTGGCCGAGTTCACGCGCGGCCTCGACGGTTGCGCCAATGGCGGCGTGATCCGGGATGCGGGTGTACTGCAACTGGTACAGGCCGAGCAGCAGCAGGGCCTCCACCTCGGCGCCGGCCAGGGCTTTCTTGCCTTCGCTGTTCGGCTTGCGCAGGGGTTTTTTCAGCAGCTTGCCCAGCAGCAGCTGCAGCCTCGGCGCCAGGCGTGTGGTGCCGTAGCAGAGTTCCTTCAGCAGGCCGTGCTCATTGGGTGGCAGTTCGTGCTCGGCCGCAGGCAGCAAGCGCGCGAGCGAACCCTGCTGTAGCAATACCTTTGCCAGCACCTGCGCGGCAATAGCCCGTGTCTGTTTGGGGGTGTTGGATCGGCCGGACTTTCGTGCCATATCAGTTGCCCAGTTTCACGCCGGGCTGGAACAGCTGTGCATGCCCGCGTAGTAATTCGGCTACCGGCAGGGTGCGCTTGCCGGGTAACTGCAGGGTCTTGAGGCGCAGGGCCCCGCGACCGCAGGCCACCAGCAGGCCCTCCTCATCGGCGTTCAGCAGGGTGCCGGGTACTTCGTTGTGGCAACCCTGCTCCAGTTGTGCACTGAACACCCGCAGGCGCTCGCCGTTCAGGGTGGTCCAGCAGACCGGGAAGGGGTTGAATGCGCGGATCAGCCGCTCGAGGCTGGTGGCATCGCGGTACCAGTCTATCCGGGCCTCTTCCTTGCTGATCTTTGCAGCATAGTTGGCGAGGCTGTCGTCCTGCGGCCTGGCGCTGGCGCGGCCCCCGGCAATCTCGTCAAGCGCCTGCAGCAGCGCCGGTGCGCCCAGCTCGGCAAGCTTGTCGTGCAGGCTGCCCCCGGTTTCCCGCCCACTGATGCTGCAGCGCGACTCCACCAGTACGGGTCCGGTATCCAGGCCCGCCTCCATCTGCATGATGGCCACGCCGGATTCCGGGTCGCCGGCCTCGATGGCGCGCTGGATCGGCGCGGCGCCGCGCCAGCGCGGCAGCAGGGATGCGTGCACATTAATGCAGCCGTAGCGGGGCATATCCAGCACCGCCTGCGGCAATATCAGGCCGTAGGCCACCACCACCATGATGTCGGCATCGAGCGCCTGCAGCTCGGCCTGCGCGGTTTCATCGCGCAGGCTGGCGGGTTGCAGCACCGGGATACCGGCATCCACCGCAACCTGCTTGACCGGGCTTGCCTGCAGCTTCTTGCCGCGGCCCGCTGGGCGGTCTGGCTGGGTGTAGACCGCACATACCTGGTGCCCGGAGCCGAGTAATGCGCGCAGCTGCACGGCGGCAAAATCGGGCGTGCCGGCAAAAATAATTTTCAGGGACTGGCTCATAGGGTTGGCTTATTGGCGGAAATTGGACTTAACTGCGACAGCGGGCCAGGTTCAGGCGCGCTGCCGGTGTGCCTTTTCCAGTTTCGAACGGATGCGGTTGCGCTTCAGTGGCGACAGGTAATCGACAAACAGTTTGCCGTCGAGGTGGTCGATCTCGTGCTGGATGCAGACCGCCAGCAGTCCGTCCGGCTCCAGGGAAAAGGTTTTGCCGTCCCGGTCCAGCGCGGAGACGCGCACGCGGCCCGGGCGTACGATGGTTTCATAAAAACCGGGTACGGACAGACAGCCCTCATCGTACTCGTGCGGCGCAGGGTCCAGCACCTCCACCTCGGGGTTGATGAAAACCATCGGCTGGTCCTGCTCCTCGGACACGTCGATGACCACGACGCGCTGGTGCACATTGACCTGGGTTGCGGCGAGACCGACCCCCGGCGCGGCGTACATGGTCTCGAACATGTCCGCCACCAGCGTGCGGATTTCGTCGTTTACTTCCGCCACTGGCTGCGCTTTGGTACGCAGGCGCGGGTCGGGGAACTCAAGGATTTCCAGTTTTGCCATAAATGCCTGTGACAAACTTCTAGTCTTAGTGGAACTTGCGCTGATAACATTATGATCGCGCT
Organism: Biformimicrobium ophioploci; assembly: GCF_030270605.1. Classification (GTDB taxonomy): domain Bacteria; phylum Pseudomonadota; class Gammaproteobacteria; order Pseudomonadales; family Cellvibrionaceae; genus Biformimicrobium; species Biformimicrobium ophioploci. Next base: position 404,036 of record NZ_BSYJ01000001.1, on the reverse strand, counting down.
GAAAATTGCCACTGACTGAGTTTGGTGTATCCGGGTACTTGTATAGCGGTACCTGTATCAAGGTACCAAGCGTTAGTGGAATGACATTATAGCGATAATAAGCTCTGGCGTATAAAGAGCATGGGAAAGCTTCTATGAAAAAAACAGTCCTGGGCATCGCCGCCCTGCTGGTCGCCACACTGGCCAGTGCCGATGATCGCCTGAACCCCCAGCATCCGGATGTGTATACCGTGAAGAGCGGTGACACCCTGTGGGATATCTCCAGTTACTTCCTGCGGGACCCGTGGGTTTGGCCGGAAATCTGGTACGTGAACCCGCAGGTGCAGAATCCGCACCTTATCTACCCCGGCGACCAGCTGCGTCTTATCTATATCGATGGCCAGCCGCGCCTGACGGTTGACCGCGGCCCGACGCCTTACCGGCTTTCCCCCGACAGCAACCGACTGAGCCCGGGTGTCCGGCGCCAGGACCTTTCCACCGCGATCCCCGCGATCCCGCTGGATGCCATCAATGCGTTCCTGTCGCAGACCCGTATCGTCGACCCGAATGCGTTTGATGGCACCCCGTACATTATCTCCGGTGAGGGCGAGCGCCTGCTGGTGGGTACCGGTGAGACCGTCTATGCCCGCGGCGACTTTGCCGATGCACTGCCGGCCTACGGTATCTACCGCCCGGGCCCGGTGTACCGCGATCCGCAGACCAAGGAAATCCTGGGGCGCCAGGCGCTGGATGTGGGTTCCGTAGACCTGTACCAGCTGGATGAAGACGAGAAGCGCAACAACTGGGCCATCGCCACCATGGAAGTGACCCGCACTTCACGCGAAGTGCGCCTGGAGGACCGCCTGTTGCCGGTCGAGGAGCGCGCCATCGCGGCATTGTTCCAGCCGGGTGCGCCGGCCATGGAGGTGGATGGCGAGATCATGGCGGTGGAAGATGGCGTGAGCCAGATCGCCAAGTACGATGTGGTCGCGCTGAATCGCGGCGCGCGCGAGGGCCTGCAGCCGGGCCACGTGCTGGCCATCTACAAGCGTGGCGCAACTGTGCGTGACCGCCTTGCCCGCGATGCCGTCAAGCTGCCGGACGAGCGTGCCGGTTTCATGATGGTATTCCGCTCTTTTGAAAAAATGAGCCTGGCGCTGGTGCTCGAGTCCGACAAGGCGCTTGCGGTTGGCGACCTGATCAGGAACCCCTGACTCGCGGTTACCACCAGATCCCGAAGGGCGGCCAGGAAGGCCGCCTTTTTTATGCCCGAAAATCACCCTGAGGTATTTGCATGGATGCAACACCATCACTCCGCGGCTGTATGGCGCTGCTGCGCCTGCCCGGCATTGGCGCCGGCCGTTTCTGGCAACTTATTGAGCAGCTTGGCACGCCCGCACGCGTACTGGAAGAATTCCCCGACAGCGCCCGCAAGCATTTGCGTGCCAATGGTGCTGAATTGCTGTCCGGCTGGCAACGCAGCGGCGAAGACTCCACCCTCGCAGCAAAGGTCCGCGCCGACCTGGACCAATGTGCGGCACAGGGCATCGAGGTGTTCTGCTGGCTCGATGACGGTTATCCGCCGCTGCTGGCGGAAATATCGCGGCCGCCGCCGCTGCTGTATGTAAAGGGCAGCGTTGGCGCCCTGCACCTGCCGCAGGTGGCCGTGGTGGGCGCGCGCCGTGCCGGCAGTGCGGCACAGGAGGATGCCCGTGTTTTCTCGCGCGAGCTGGCCGCGGGTGGCTTTGCCATCACTTCCGGGCTGGCACTGGGGGTGGACAGTTGTGCCCACGGTGGCGCGCTGGAGGCCGGCGGGGTCACGGTGGCGGTGATGGGCACCGGTGCCGACCTGGTCTACCCGGCCCGCAATCGCGGCCTGGCGGAAAAAATCCTCACCCAGGGCGGCGCACTCGTCAGCGAGTTTCCCCTGGGGACCGCGCCGGACGCGCCGAACTTCCCGCAGCGCAACCGCATTATCAGCGGGCTTTCCCTGGGCGTGCTGGTGGTGCAGGCGGCAGTGCGCTCCGGCTCCCTGATCACCGCGCGCCTGGCACTGGAGCAGGGGCGCGAGGTATTTGCCATCCCGGGCTCCATCCATAACCCGCTCGCCCGAGGTTGCCACCGCCTGATCCGGGAGGGCGCGCACCTGGTTGAGTCCAGTGCCGATATCGTTGAACAGATGCCGGCCATGCTCGCCTACAAGCAGCAGGAGCTGCTGCCGGAAGCGGCTGCTGTGCACGGCCAGCGGCTCGATGCCGAGCAGTGCCGGGTCCTGGCGGCAATCACCGGTGGGCCAGTCAGCCTGGACCGGATTGCGGCCGCCGCAGGCGTGCAGGCCGGGCCGTTGCTCGCGCAGCTGGTGCAGCTGGAACTGGCCGGCCTTGTCAGTACCGCCGCTGCAGGCTATGAATTAACGGTTGCCGGCCAGCGTGCCGTGGCAGCCGCTACGCTGGCCTAAATGGCGTAAATCCGCTAGATTTGCCGCCTTTTCAGACTTACCGAATCAGCTAAGGGCCCGCCTTTGCCAGACTGGAAGACCCATCACCGAGTCCGTATCGCCGCCGCCATCCTGCGCCGCGGCGGTGTCATCGCGTGTCCGACAGAGTCCGTCTGGGGGCTCAGTTGTGACCCGTTCAACGAGGCTGCGGTGCAGCGCATCCTGGCACTGAAGAACCGGCCACAGGAAAAAGGCCTGATCCTCGCGGCGGGCGATCGCAACCATTTCGGCGGCCTGCTGACCAACCTGGATGCGCCCCTGCGCGAGCGCGCCATCAGCCGCTGGCCCGGGCCGGTGACCTGGTTGGTGCCCCATTTTGGGCTGGTGCCGGAGTGGGTGACCGGCGAACACAGCACGGTGGCGATCCGGCAAACCGCGGAGCCGTTGCTGGCCGCAATCAGTGAGGTCTTTGGTGGCCCCCTGGTTTCCACCTCGGCCAACCCGGCCGGCAAGCAGCCCGCCACCCGTGCCTTCCAGGTGCAGCGCTACTTTGGCGGTGAGCTCGATTACATCTGCCCCGGCAACACCGGCGGCCTGAGCAAGCCCAGCGAGATCCTGGACCTGCGCAGCGGCAGCGTTGTGCGCGCAGGCTGAAGACGAATAACAGGAAAAAATTATGACTTCCGTAACCCGCGCCGATATCGAGCGCGTGAAGAATTACCTGCTGGACCTGCAGGACCGCATCTGTGCCGGCATCAGTCGCGTCGATGGCCATGAATTTGTGGAAGACAGCTGGGAGCGGCCGGCGGAGCAGGGTGGTGGCGGTGGCCGCACGCGCATACTGGCGGACGGCAATGTCATCGAGAAAGGCGGGGTGAATTTTTCCCATGTGAAGGGTGCCTCGCTGCCGGCGTCCGCGACGGCGAGTCGTCCCGAGCTGGCGGGGCGGGCATTCGAGGCAATGGGGGTGTCGCTGGTGATCCATCCACGCAACCCCTATGTCCCCACCAGCCATGCAAATGTCCGACTGTTTGTCGCCACCAAGGAGGGCGCCGAGCCCATCTGGTGGTTCGGCGGTGGTTACGACCTCACCCCCTATTACGGTTGCGAGGAAGATGTGGTGCACTGGCACCGCACTGCGCAGGCGGCATGCGCACCGTTTGGTGAGACCCTCTACGCTGACCTTAAAAAGTGGTGCGACGATTATTTCTATATCAAACACCGCAAGGAAGCTCGTGGCGTCGGCGGCCTCTTCTTTGACGATTTCAACGAAGGTGGTTTCGAAAATGCCTTTGCATTTATGCGCTCGGTTGGCGACAGTTACCTCGATGCCTACCTGCCGATCGTCGAGAAGCGCAAGGACACGGAATACGGTGAACGCGAGCGCAACTTCCAGCTCTATCGGCGCGGTCGCTATGTCGAGTTCAACCTGGTGTACGATCGGGGCACCATTTTTGGCCTGCAGACCGGCGGACGCATCGAGTCCATCCTGATGTCGCTGCCTTCACTGGTGCGCTGGGATTACAATTGGCAGCCGCAGCCGGGTTCGGCTGAAGAAAAGCTGTATACCGATTTTTTGCCGCACCGGGATTGGGTGTAAGGCTGCAGTTAGGGGTTAAGGGACTGAACCTGAGGGTGCCGCGTGTCTGATTTAAAGCAGAAAATTCACCAGTTTTTCCAGCATTACCGCCGCTGTTTCGAAACCCAGGATGCGGAGGAGGCGTCACAGTTCTTCCACTTCCCGGCGTCCATGTACTCCGCCAAGGGAGAGCGTGAACAGTTCAGTAAGGAAGAGTTTCTGCCGATCGCGGAGAAGCTGTTCCAGAATTACCGCGCCCTGCATGTGAGCCAGATCCTGGGAAACCTAACCAACGTGACGGAGCTGAATCCGGCAACCTGCATTGCCTCGCTGAACTGGGTCGTTATCACCGGGCATGGCGATGATGCTTTCCAGCTGTACAGTGCCACCACCCATTATCTGATTTGCGAAGAAGAGGATGGCTATCGCATCGAGTCTGTATTTGTTGTCGATGAGCCAGATCGCATTCGCGAGGCGCTGGAAAAACTCTGACAGGGAAATAATTTGAAGGACCGCTACGCTGTTGTAGGCAACCCGATTGTCCAGTCGTTGTCGCCCCGTATCCACACTGCCTTTGCCGATCAGGTCGGCGACCCCATCGAGTATGACAAGCTTCTGGTAGAACCCGGCGAGTTTGAAAACTTCGCGCGTGAGTTTTTTGCCGGCGGCGGCAAGGGACTGAATGTCACCATGCCGTTCAAGCTCGACGCGCGCGACTTTGCCAGTGTGCTGACGGAGCGCGCCCGCGCTGCCGGTGCGGTCAATACACTGGCCCTGCAAGGCGATGGCAGCATTCTCGGGGACAATACCGACGGTGCCGGCCTGGTGCGGGATATCACCTGTAATCTCGGGTGGCCGGTGCGTGGCAAGCGTGTGCTGCTGCTCGGCGCCGGCGGTGCCGTGCGCGGCGTGTTGTTGCCACTTATGGCGGAGGCGCCCGCCTCCATCCATATTGCCAACCGAACCCCGGCCAGGGCAGAGGTGCTGGCCGCCGACTTTGCACAGGCCGAGCTGTCCGCCAGCGGTTTCGCGGACGCCACTGGGCCCTTCGACCTGGTAATTAACGGCACCGCTGCAAGCCTCAGTGGTGCGGTACCGGCGCTGCCACGAGGGGCCCTGGCACCCGGGTGCTGTTTCTACGATATGGTCTATGGCGCCCGCCCGACTGTGGCGATGCAGTGGGCGCGAGCGCAGGGCGCCGAGGCGGCGGATGGCCTGGGTATGCTCGTGGAGCAGGCCGCGGAGGCCTTCGTGGTATTTCGCGGCTGTCGCCCGGATACCGCACCGGTGCTGGCGGCGCTGCGGGAGCAGATCCGCGCCTGATCCACGCCGCCAGCCATTGTTCTTGTCCCCCCTGACTTTTCCCCTGCCAGCGGCTATCACCTGAACGGGTGATGGCGGCAGTCACGACGCATCCGGCATACTGGGGTATCGTGTGAAATCCGCCGGCCGGCGGGGGTCCGACAGGGCCAGGCACCAATATCAATAATGACCGGCCACCAGGGGAGCAAACCGTGACACAAGTTGCCGTGAAGAAGAACCTCGGCAAACGGGACATGATCCTGTTTACCGTTTCCGCCATTCTGCTGGTGGATACCCTCGCTGCCACGGCTGCGATTGGCACTTCCAGTATTTTCTGGTGGCTGTTCCTCGGCCTGTTCTTCTTCGTGCCGTTTGCACTGGTGTCCGCCGAGCTGGGTTGCGCCTACCCCGAGCAGGGTGGCATCTACGCCTGGGTGCGTGACGCCTATGGCGGTCGCTGGGGGTCGCGTATCAGCTGGAGTTACTGGGTGAACGTGGCTATCTGGATGCCGGCGATATTCATCCTGTTCGCCGGTATTGCCAAGCAGCTGTTCTTTCCCGAACTCAGCGTGTCTCAGCAGATCGGCATGGGTATCCTGCTCACCTGGATCGCCGTCGCCACCAATGTGGTAACGCTCAACGTCGGCAAATGGGTACCGAACGTGGGGGCAATACTCAAGATCTTCATTTTTGTGGCCATCATAGTCGGTGCGATTTTCCACGCCGCGGAGAACGGCCTGGCAAACCCCATCAACCTGCAGAGCATCAAGCCGAACCTGGAGGACAGCCTCCAGTACATCCCGGCGATCATCTACGGCATGCTCGGTTTCGAACTGATCAGCGCCAGTAGTGAAGAGATGCGCAATCCGCAGAAGGACGTGCCACGCTCGATCCTGGTTTCCGGCATCATCATTCTCTCGCTGTATGTGCTGGGTACTGCGGCCATACTGGCGGCAATCCCGGCCCGGGATATCGACCTGGTGGAAGGCCTGGTGGATACCCTGCAGCTGTTCTTCGCCGGTACGCCATTTGGCGAGGCGCTGGTACTCGCACTGGGGGTGGCAGCGCTCTACACGTTCTTCTCCAATGGCGTGACCTGGGCAATCGGCGGTAATCGCGCCGCTGCGGAAGCTGCGGAGGAGGGTGAACTGCCGGGCCCGTTTGCGATCAAGAGCCAGGCGCGCAATACCCCGGTGGGTGCCGCGGTGCTGATGGGTATCGCCAGTACCCTGATCCTGCTGCTGTACGGGCTGCTGGTGAGCAGCAACGAGGACCTGTTCTGGTCCCTGTTTGCCTTCAGCGGTGTTATTTTCCTGCTGCCCTATGTCGGCATGTTCCTCGCGTTCCTGAAGATGCGCCGTATCGATGGTGACCGTCCGCGCCCATTCCGCGTCCCTGGCGGTGAAACCGTGGCGCTTTTGCTGACAGCATCCTGTGTTGCCGTACTGCTCGGCAGCATTTTCCTTTTTGTCTATACCCCGGGTGAAGGGTTCCAGTGGCCGGTGCTGATTGGCTCGGTCGTGACCCTGCTGCTTGGGGAGGTTGCGATCCGCTGGGCGGAACGGCAGCGCAAGGCCGGCACTGGCGAGGCAGAACTGGCCGTATCACACGATTAGACCAACAGGTGGTCGACGGATGTGGTCTGCGACAAGATGGTGAGAGAACAGATGTCTAGAGAAAATACCGGGGACCAGGCACTGCAAGCGCTGCAGGGTGCCCGCTTCAGTCCCTACTGGCTGGATGCGCCGGGGCGGCCGCAGGAGGAGCCTGCGCTTGCGCAGGATATCCGTTGCGACCTGCTCATCGTTGGCGGTGGTTTCACCGGCCTCTGGGCAGCAGTGCAGGCCAAGGAGGAGAATCCCGCGCGCGAGGTGGTGCTGATCGAGGCGCGCAGCATTGCCATAGGTGCGTCCGGCCGGCCGGCCGCGATCCTCTCCACTTCCGTCATGCACGGCCTCGTGAATGCGCAGCGCCTGTACCCGGACGATATGGAAACGCTGGAGCAGCTCGGCAAGGAAAACCTGGATGGCTTCCGGGAAACCATCGAGCACTACGAAATCGACTGCGACCTGGAGTGGGGTGGCGAGCTGACGGTTGCGATTGGCGACGAAGGTATCGACGATATAGAGCGGGAGTACGACCTTTATCGCCATTACGGCCACGATGCCCACCTGCTCGACCAGGAAGCCGTGCAGTGTGAGGTGAAGTCGCCGTTGTTTCGCGGCGGCCTGTGGTCGAGGAAACGCAGCGGCACGGTCCATCCGGCGAAACTGGCCTGGGGCCTGAAACGGGTGGCGATGCAGCTCGGTGTGCGTATTCATGAAAATACGCCGATGCTCTCCAACCGGCGCAAAGCCGGGGGCGTACTGGTTACCACCCCGGATGGCAGCGTGCAGGCGAATAAGGTGCTGCTGGCCACCAATGCGTTTGCCGCGGGCAACCGCCGCATCCGCAACCGGGTGGCGGCCATTCGCGATCGTATCGTGGTAACCGAGCCGCTCACTGATGCGCAACTGGCGGCGGTTGGCTGGCAAAACCGCCAGGGTATCTATGACACCCGCACCCAGCTCAATTACATGCGCCTCACCGCAGACAATCGCATCTTGTTTGGTGGACGCCTGGATTACTTCTTCGGCAACAACACCGACCCGGAGGAAGACAAGGGCCCGGCGCCCTATGTGCGCCTGATCGAAAATTTCTATCGCACTTTCCCAATGCTGCGCGGCATCCGTTTTTCCCATGCGTGGAGTGGGCCGATCGCGCTGACCACGCGTATGGCGGTGCACTACCAGCATTACTGCGGTGGCAGGATGCTGTATGCCGGCGGTTACTCCGGGTTTGGTGTGACCGCAACGCGCTTTGGTGCAAGGGTCGCGCTGGCGATCCTGGACGGGCGCGATATCCCGGAAGCCAGGCTGAAGTTTGCCCGCACCCTGCCGGCCTTTATACCGCCGGAGCCGTTCCGCTGGATTGGCGCCAAGATCACCATGTATGCACTGGATACGCTCGACGAAAAAGGGGGCTGGAGAGTGCCCTGGGTCCGTATGGTGGAGCGCATGGGCTTCCCGGTTACCCAGAAGTAGGCGCGGTGCGAATCAGCCTGCGTCCTGACAAGCCAGGCTCGTGAGCGGGTCGCTGTCATCAGTGTGCTGGCGCAGCGCGCTGATGAACAGGTAAAACAGCTCGGATTGCGATTTCACATCGAGCTTGGCGTAGATGTTTTTGCGGTGGGTTTTCACTGTGTCCACGCTGGCGCTCAGCTTTTCCGCCATGGAGCGGATCGAGTGGCCGCGCATGGTCATGTGCAGCACCTCGCATTCCCGCCTGGTCAGTGTCGAGCTGCCGAAGTTGGCCAGTGCCTTGTCGAGCCGCTTGCCGAAACTGTCGCTTTGCGGATCGCTGGCGTCGCGGTTTTGCAGCCACTTTTTCAGAATGCTATCCACCAGTGGTTCGATTGCCTGCAGCACGCCGACTTGTTGCCGGGAAAAGCGACCCGCGCCCGCGCTGGTGGTACGCCCGATCGACAGGCTGGCGATGGCGCCGTCAGGCGCCTGAACCAGAAAGCAGGCCTCGTCTGTCAGGTTCGCATCGCGATAGTATTTGCGGAAATATTCGGTCTTGGAAAAGGCGTCCGGGGCAACTTCCCGCAACAGGAAAAGGCCTTCCCGTTTTTCATCCACCGCCGCCCGGTAAAACGGGTCCAGCAGGTAGGCACCGCCAACATACCGGTCTACCTGTGCGTTCGGACACTCACCTGCGGGCAGCTCGTAATGGGTGACTTCCGGTGCGCTACCAACGGGATACAGGATCGCCATGCTGTTACTGCCCTGCACCAGGGCTTCGGCGGCTTGCAGTAGCTGCCCGACCTGTTCGCAGTCGGAGTTGCACTCCAGCAGTTGCGCTATACACGCATGCCAGTCGCGCAGGGCGGGGCCGGTCACACCCGGGTCGGCCATCAGGTTTGTGCCCCTTTTTGTTCCCCTTCTTGTGCGCTGTCCGCCAGATAGGTGTCTTTCAGCTTCACGTAATTTGCAGCGGAGTATTTGAAGAACGCTTTTTCCTTTTCGCTCAGTGGCCGCGCCTGGCGGCACGGGGCACCTACGTACAGGTATCCACTCTCCAGCCGTTTGCCGGGCGGAACCAGCGCACCGGCGGCAATCACCACGTCATCCTCCACCACAGCGCCGTCCAGGATGATTGCACCTATGCCCACCAGGATCCGGCTGCCGAGGGTGCAGCCATGCAGGCACGCTTTGTGGCCGATGGTGACGTCCTCGCCGATGGTGAGTGGCCAGCCATCCTCGTTAAAGGGGCCGGCATGGGTGATATGCAGGACCGAGCCGTCCTGTACGCTGGAGCGCGCACCGATACGTATCCTGTGCATGTCGCCGCGCACGACTGCTGCGGGCCATACCGATACGTCCTCACCCAGCTCGACGTCGCCGATCACTGTCGCCTGCGGGTCGATATAGACGCTGCTGTCATAGCGCGGGCTGTGGCTCTCGTGTGGACGGACGGACTTCATTGCACAAAACTCTCGATAGCAAAGCGGTTATGATAGCCGCCCATTTTAACCCGATTCAGGAGAACCTTATGGCGTCGTGTGCAAATCTTCCGCCTTTTGACCAGTTGAGCCCGCAACAGGCCGGTGAACAGGTACAGGCAGAAATCGAGAATTGCCGCGCCACGCTGGAAAAGGTCCTCGCAGAGAAAGGGGAGCGCACCTGGGACAATACCGTGGCGCCACTGGAGCATGCCCACGATGCGCTGGAACGGGCCTTTTCGCCCCTGAGCCACCTCAACAGCGTCCTGAGCGGGGACTGGCGCCCGGCCTACGAAGCTGCGCTCAAGCAAGCCACCGCCTACTGGGCTGCGCTGGGCCAGAATCATGCGCTGTACGAAGCCTACAGGGCACTGGCGCAATCGCCACAGGCGGTCGGCTGGAGCCAATGCCGGCGCCGCGCCCTGGAACTGGCGCTGCGCGATTTCCATCTGGCCGGGGTTGCACTGGATGGGCAGGAAAAGCAGAAGTTTGCGAGCAACGTGCAGCGATTGTCTGAGTTGAGCAGCAAGTTTGCGAATAACGTGCTGGATGCCAGTAATGCCTGGCAGCTCCATCTGGCAGATGATGGCCGCCTGGGAGGGCTGCCGGAAAGTGCGCGCCAGCAGGCCTGCGCCGCTGCCGAGCGGCGCCAGCTCGACGGCTACTGCATCACCCTGGATATTCCCTGTTATCTGGCGGTCATGACCCACGCCGACGACCGCGAATTGCGGCGTGAGGTGCACCTGGCCTACGTCACCCGTGCCTCCGAACAGGGCCCGCAACTCGCCCCCGAACCCGGCGCCTGGGACAATGGCCCGGTCATGCGCGAAATCATGGACCTGCGCGCCGAGCAGGCCAGGCTACTCGGCTACGACAACTACGCAGAGGTATCGCTGGCCAGCAAGATGGCAGAGCATCCCGAAGCGGTGGTGGGGTTCCTGCGCGACCTGGCGGCGCGCGCCCGCCCTGCGGCGCTCGAGGAATACGCCGCACTGCAGGCATTCGCAGCGGATGAACTGGGTATCGCACAGCTTCAGCCGTGGGATATCACCTGGGTGGCGGAGAAACTGCGCGAGGCGCGTTACGACCTCAACGAGGAACAGTTGCGTCCCTACTTCCCCTTTGCGCGTGTGCGCGATGGCATGTTTGCGGTGGCCGGGCGCCTGTTTGATATTCAGGTAGAGGCGGACCCGTCCGTGCCCACCTGGCATGCCGATGCCGAGTTCTTCTGGGTGCTGCGCGGCGGCGAGCGGATTGCCGGCTTCTACCTCGACCCGTTTGCGCGCGACAAGAAACGCGGCGGTGCCTGGATGGACACCGTTGCCCAGCGCCGCCGCTCCGGCGAGACATTGCAGCTGCCGGTGGCCTACCTGGTTTGCAATTTTTCCCAGCCCACCGAAAACCTGCCTTCACTGCTGACCCATAACGAGGTCACCACCCTGTTCCACGAGTTCGGGCACGGTCTGCACCACATGCTGACCCGAGTGGAAACCGCAGCGGTCTCCGGTATCAACGGTGTGCCCTGGGACGCGGTGGAGTTGCCGAGCCAGTTTCTGGAAAACTGGTGCTGGCAGGAGGAGGTACTGGATGAAATTTCCGGCCACTACCAGAGTGGCGAGCTGCTCCCGGGTGCATTGCGGCAGAAATTGCTTGCCGCGAAAAATTTCCAGTCTGCGATGCAGACCGTGCGCCAGCTCGAATTTGCCCTGTTCGATTTCCTGCTGCACCGGGAATACGACCGGGAAACAGAATTGCAGGTGTTACTGGACCAGGTCAGGACGGAAGTCTCTGTGGTGCCGGTGGCAGAGAGTAATCGCTTCCAGCACAGCTTCAGCCATATTTTCGCCGGCGGTTACGCGGCCGGTTACTATAGCTACAAGTGGGCCGAGGTCTTGTCCGCGGATGCGTTTTCACTTTTTGAAGAAAAGGGTATTTACGACAGTGATACCGGGCGCCGCTTCCTGCAGACGATCCTGGAGCAGGGCGGAAGCCGCGAAATCACCGAGTTGTTCGTGGAGTTCCGCGGTCGCGCCCCCGAGGTTGATGCGCTGCTGAGGCACAGTGGCATCAGCGAAACAGCGGGTGCTGCATCATGAGCGAAGCAAAACCGGTCAAAAAGCGCTTTATCGCGGGCGCTGTCTGTCCCCGCTGTGGCGAAATGGACCGCATCGTGAATTACACGGAAGCCGGGAAAAACTTTCGCGAGTGCGTCGCCTGCGGCTTCAAGGATGAGATCCGGCTGCAGTCGCAGCCCTCGGAGCTCACAACCCGCGTCAACCAGCCGCAGCAGCCGGTCGAGGAGCAGGCAGTGAAAATCATCGGCGGATCTGGCAGTAAACACGTCGGGAAAAAATAGTGCGGCCCTATTGTCCGCCGGACGATCCCTTCCTGCAGCTTGTCTATTCCGATGATGCGCTGCTGGTGCTCGACAAGCCCAGCGGTCTGCTCAGTGTGCCCGGCCGCGATCCGGCGCACGCCGACAGCCTTGCCAGCCGTGCCCAGCAACAGTTTCCCGGTGCCATGACAGTGCACCGCCTGGACATGGATACGTCCGGGCTGGTGGTGATGGCGCGCCATGCAAGCGCACATCGCCAGTTGAGCATCCAGTTCCAGGACAGGAAAGTTGATAAAGCCTATGTGGCAAGAGTCTGGGGGGAGCCGCAGGCTCACAGCGGTTCTGCCGACCTGCCGCTGATCTGCGACTGGCCGAACCGGCCGCGCCAGAAAGTCGACCACGAGGTGGGCAAGCCCTCGCTGACCCATTGGGAAAAAGTTTCCTCGCGCGATGGCAGCAGTCTGTTACGGCTGATGCCGGTCTCCGGGCGCTCGCACCAGCTGCGGGTGCATATGCAGGCAATCGGCCACCCGATCCTGGGTGACCCGTTTTACGCGCACTCCGATGCATTGCAGGCCGCCCCGCGCCTGCTGTTGCATGCCCTTGAGCTCGCTTTTACACATCCCACCACCGGTGAAATAATGCGGTTTCAATCGGATTGCCCGTTCACCTGAGCGCGGGCATCAACAGGAATGGAGCCGATCGATGAAAGGATTACGGAAGTTCGCCGCACTGCTTGGTGTGGCCTGCACAGTTTCCCTGGTTGCTACGCCGGTAACAGTCTCCGCCGCTGACAGAATTAATGGGGAAGGTTTCGCAACCCGTTCGATGGTCATTGCAAAAAATGGCATGGCGGCGACGGCGCAGCCGCTGGCGACCCAGGTTGCACTGGATGTTCTCAAGAAAGGCGCAGTGCCGTCGATGCGGCAATTGCTGCCAATGCCATGCTCGGTCTGGTGGAGCCCACAGGCTGTGGTATCGGCGGGGACCTGTTTGCAATCGTGTGGGACGCTGGCGACAAAAAACTGTACGGGCTGAATGCCAGCGGGCGTTCGCCGCGTTCATTGCCGTTCAGTTATTTTGCAGAGAACGGGCTCACCAGCATCCCGCCCCATGGGCCTCTACCGGTTTCGGTGCCGGGTACTGTCGACGGCTGGTTCGAGCTGCACGCCAAGTTCGGCAAGCTGCCGATGGCCGACAATCTCGCACCCGCCATCAGCTATGCGGAACAGGGCTTTCCTGTAACGCAGCTGGTTGCCTATTACTGGGGGCGAAGCACAAAAAACCTGAGCAAGTTCCCCGGTTTCAATGAAACCTTTATGCCCGGTGGCAAGGCACCGGCGGAAGGAGACATGTTCCGCAACCCGCGCCTGGCGAAGACCTATCGCGCCATCGCGCAGGGTGGCCGCGACGCATTCTACAAGGGAGAGATTGCCCGCAAGATTGCCACCTATATGGAAGAAAACGGCGGCTTCCTGGGTTACGAGGACCTGGCAAGCCACACTTCGGAATGGGTAGAGCCGGTATCGACCAATTACCGCGGCTACGATGTGTGGGAACTGCCCCCGAATGGCCAGGGCATCGCTGCACTGCAGATACTGAACATCCTGGAAAGCTATGACCTGGCGAGCATGGGGCGCACCAGCCCGGATTACATTCACCTTTTTACGGAAGCCAAAAAACTGGTTTTCGAGGATCGGGCAAAGTTCTACGCGGATCCGGCATTTAATGAGATACCGGTAAAAGAACTGATCTCCAAGGAATATGCAGCGAAACGGCGCCAGCTGATCGACCCGGTTCGGGCCAGCAAGCGCCTGGAGGCGGGCAACCCGGCGCTGGAGCGGGGCGATACCACCTACCTGACGGTCGCGGATGCAGAGGGCAATATGGTCTCGCTCATCCAGAGCAATTATCGCGGTATGGGCTCCGGCATGACCCCGGCCGACCTCGGTTTTATTTTGCAGGACCGCGGTGAGATGTTCAGCCTGAAAGAGGGGCATTTCAACCAGTATGCCCCCGGCAAGCGCCCATTCCACACGATCATCCCGGCGTTCGTCACTCGCGACGGCAAGCCCCACATGAGCTTCGGGGTCATGGGCGGCGCAACCCAGCCGCAGATGCACGCGCAGATCATCATCAATATGGTGGATTTCGGGCTAAACCTGCAGGAGGCCGGTGATGCGCCGCGCATGGTGCACTCGGGATCCGGCCAGCCCACGGATGAGCAGATGACAGACGGTGGCTACCTGAGCCTGGAGGATGGGATCCCTATGGAGACCCGGCGCCAGTTGCGCCAGATGGGGCACTCGATCCGCTTCAATTCAGGCCTGTTCGGTGGTTACCAGGCGATCCTGCAAGACAGCGACTCCGGTGTTTACTTTGGCGCATCGGAAAGCCGCAAGGATGGCCAGGCCGCGGGCTACTGACCGGTTGGCGCTTCCCCCGCAGGTTGTGGTGCCAGCCACCGCCCGGCGCGACTGATCCGCAGGTAGATAAGCGCCATCGCTAGCGAGCGCGCCAGAGACCAAAGCAGGAAGCTGAACCAGAGGCCGTGGTTGCCCCAGCCGCGGGTCAGCCACCAGGCCGGGAAGAACACCAGCGCGGTCGCCAGCAGCATGGTATCGCGCATCTCGCGGCTGCGATCGGCGCCAATAAACACCCCGTCCAGCTGGTAGCTCCAGACCGTGATCAGCGGCAGCGCGCACAGCCACGGCCAGTAGGCGCCTAGGTTTGCGAGCACGGGCTCGATACCGGTAAACAGCCGTGGGATCCAGCCGCTGCCACTGCCGAAAACCAGCGTCAGCAACAGCGCCACCAGCAGCGCGAGACCAGTTGCGATACGCACCACCGAATGGAAACCCGCGCGGTCGCGCGCGCCGATGGCCTTGCCCGTCAGCGCCTCGGTGGCATGGGCAAACCCGTCCAGGCCGTAAGCCGTGACCATCAGCAGCTGCATCATGATGGCGTTGGCGGCGAGCACCGTATCACCCTGCGCCGCGCCCTGCGCCGTAAAGAACGTGAACGTCAGCAGCAGCGCGCAGGTACGTACAAACAGATTGCCGTTGATCCCGAACAGGGCTTTCCAGGGGGCAGCATTGGTCAGGGGCGAAATTTCCCTGGCGGAGGGCTTGCGGACCCCCCGCAGATGGCGCCGGGCAAGCCATAACGCCAATGCAAACCCTGCGACATCAGCGCACACCGTCGCCAGTGCAGCACCGCGCGCACCCCAGCCAAACCCCAGGATAAATAGGGCATCCAGGACGATATTCAACAGGTTTGCGCAAACCAGTATCAGCAGAGGCGCGCGGCTGTCCTGCAGGCCGATAAACCATCCGATAAAGGCAAAGTTGGCCAGCGCCAGCGGTGCACTGAACAGGCGTATATAGGTGTATTCCAGCGCCATCGGCGTCGCCGCGGCGCTGGCGTTCATGAGTTCGACCACCACTGGCACGGCGACCGGCGCCAGTAACCACAGCGATAGCCCCAGCGCGGCGGCCAGCAGCAGCGAGCGCTCAAGCCATGCCAGTGCGGCCTGGTCGTCACCGGAGCCGTGCGCGCGCGCCACCAGCCCGGTGGTGCCCATGCGCAAAAAGCCGAATGCCCATAGCAGGAACGTGAGTATGCTGGCGCCGATGGCTACTGCGGCAAGGTAAACCGGGGAGTCCAGGTGGCCGAGGATGGCGGTGTCCACCGCGCCAAGCAGCGGTACCGATACATTGCTCAGGATCATGGGCCAGGCTAGCGTCCACACCTGTTGCGGGGCGCCAAACGGCCGGGTGTTAGTGGTCATAAAAAGACCAGAACCCGCGTACAAAACCGGCAGGGCATACTGTTGTTTTCATTGACATTTTGGCGCCGATGTGTTCGCCTTAGTCCTGTAGTAGTTGCGACAAAAAGACGCAGTTTGTTAGTTGTACCTTCCGGTCGACGGCATCTGTTTGATTTAAGAATAACAAGTTGCACTGTATGCGATGTACCTCCGGGGGATGGCCCGGCCAGTGTATGAAGTCTTGTTGTACTAACAGGATGTCCACATTTCAGATGTGGTATTACATAAGTTAGTGCTTCGGCTCCCGATGCCCGCATTTGCGGACATCGCATGACTTATGTTTTTCATCGACCGTGTACAGCCGGCGGGCTGATAACAAAAAAATACACGGAGATTTTGGGCGATGTTGAGTGGCATCAAGCGGGTATTCGCCTTGTTAACCACCTTTGTGCTTGCCGGTCCGGCTGCGGCCGATGAAGTCGAGCGCTGGGGCGTTAACATGACCAAGGGGGTTACCACGGTTTCCAGTGACATTTATGACCTGCACATGCTGATCTTCTGGATCTGTGTGGGTATCGGTGTGCTGGTTTTCGGGGTGATGTTTTACAGTATGTGGGCGCACCGCAAAAGTCGTGGCGCCAAGGCAGCAAATTTCCACGAAAGCACAGCGCTGGAATTTGCCTGGACCATTGTTCCCACCATTATCCTGGTCCTGATGGCAATCCCTGCCACGGCCACCCTCTACGATATCTACGACACTGAAGAAGCAGAGCTGGACATCATGATCACCGGCTACCAGTGGAAGTGGAAGTACGATTACATCGGTGAGGACGTCAAGTTCTTCAGTAACCTCTCCACCCCGCGCGCCCAATACGAACTGGATGGCTCCGATGTGGAAGGCCGAATGGCCAACCCCCATTACCTGCTCGAGGTCGATGAGCCGGTAGTGATCCCCGTCAACAAGAAAGTACGCTTCCTGATTACCGCAAACGACGTCATCCACGCCTGGTGGGTACCGGAGCTGGCGGTGAAGAAGGACGCGATCCCCGGTTTCGTCAACGAAGCCTGGACCAAGGTGTCCGAGCCGGGCATCTACCGTGGCCAGTGTGCCGAGTTGTGCGGCAAGGACCACGGCTTCATGCCGGTGGTGGTCAAGGCTGTCTCCGAGGCCGACTATGCCGCCTGGATCGAGGAGCGCCGCATGGCGGCCGTGAAACTGCGTGAGCTCACCGAGAAGACCTTTGGCTTTGACGAGCTCTTCGCCCAGGGTGAAAGCGTTTACAACACGGCCTGTGCCGCCTGTCACCAGGCGAATGGACAGGGCGTGCCGGGCGCGTTCCCTGCAATCGCAGGTTCCAAGGTTGCCACTGGCCCGCTGGATAGCCACCTGAGCATGGTCGTCGACGGCTCTGCCACAAACCCTGCGATGCAGGCGTTTGGCGGGCAGCTGTCCGAGGTTGACCTCGCTGCGGTGATTACCTTCCAGCGCAATGCCTTCGGCAACAATATGGGCGATACCGTGCAGCCCATCGACATTCTGAACTTCAAGAAAAAGCAGTAGGAGGTAGTCATGGCACACGGTCCGCAACCCGGATTCAAGCGGTGGCTCTACACCACCAACCACAAAGACATCGGCACAATGTACCTCTGGTTCAGTTTTGCCATGTTTTTCCTCGGCGGCATCATGGCCCTGGTCATCCGCGCCGAACTTTTCCAGCCAGGCCTGCAGATAGTCGAGCCTGAATTCTTCAACCAGATGACCACCATGCATGGTCTCATCATGGTATTCGGTGCTGTGATGCCGGCATTTGTCGGCCTCGCCAACTGGATGGTTCCGATGATGATAGGCGCTCCGGACATGGCGCTGCCGCGCATGAACAACTGGAGCTTCTGGATCCTGCCCTTTGCGTTCGCAATGCTCGTCTCCACCCTGTTTATGGAAGGCGGCGCACCGAACTTCGGCTGGACTTTCTATGCCCCGCTGTCGACAGAGTACGCACCGCCGAGCGTGACGTTCTTTATCTTCGCAGTGCACATCATGGGTGCCTCTTCCATCATGGGTGCGATCAATATCGTCGCTACCATCCTGAACATGCGCGCGCCGGGCATGACCCTGATGAAGATGCCGCTGTTCGTGTGGACCTGGCTGATCACCGCCTACCTGCTGATTGCGGTCATGCCGGTACTGGCCGGTGTGGTTACCATGATGCTGATGGATATCCACTTCGGTACCAGCTTCTTCAGCGCCGCTGGCGGTGGCGATCCGGTACTGTTCCAGCATGTGTTCTGGTTCTTCGGCCACCCCGAGGTCTACATCATGATCCTGCCGGCGTTC
Organism: Biformimicrobium ophioploci; assembly: GCF_030270605.1. GTDB lineage: Bacteria > Pseudomonadota > Gammaproteobacteria > Pseudomonadales > Cellvibrionaceae > Biformimicrobium > Biformimicrobium ophioploci. The sequence continues at coordinate 385,757 of NZ_BSYJ01000001.1, read as the reverse complement.
GGTATTGTTTCCGCGATCATCCCGACGTTCGCGCGCAAGCCGCTTTTCGGTTACAGCTCCATGGTCTACGCCACCTCATCCATTGCATTCCTCAGTTTCATCGTGTGGGCGCACCACATGTTTACTGTGGGCATGCCGATAGCCGGTGAGCTGTTCTTCATGTATGCCACCATGTTGATCGCGGTTCCGACCGGGGTGAAGGTCTTCAATTGGGTCACCACCATGTTCCGCGGATCAATGACATTCGAGACACCCATGCTGTTCTCGATAGCCTTTGTGATCCTGTTCACCATCGGTGGTTTCTCCGGCCTGATGCTCGCGATTGCACCGGCGGACTTCCAGTACCACGACACCTACTTCGTGGTTGCGCACTTCCACTATGTGCTGGTGCCGGGCGCGATCTTCTCGATCACCGCCGGCGTCTATTACTGGCTGCCGAAGTGGACCGGCAACATGTACAACGAGACCATGGGCAAGGTGCACTTCTGGCTGTCGTTTATCGGCCTGAACGTGACCTTCTTCCCGATGCATTTCGTCGGCCTCGCCGGGATGCCACGCCGGATCCCGGACTACGCCCTGCAGTTTGCTGACTTCAACCTGATCGCAAGCTGTGGTGCCTTCCTGTTTGGTGCGTCGCAGCTGGTGTTCCTGTTCAACATCCTGCGCACCATCAACGGCGGCAAGAAGGCCACTGCAGAGGTCTGGGAAGACGCGGACGGGCTCGAGTGGACCGTGCCTTCACCGGCGCCGTACCACACCTTTGCGACCCCGCCGGTTGTGAAGTAAGGAAAAGGAGGAAGAGCGGTGAGCACACAGCAGCGACAAACAGCAAACGCGCGTACCCTGGCCAGGAACCTGGCCACGGTAGTCGGTATGTTTCTGTTCGCGATCTTTGTGATGCCGCCGCTCTATGACGCCTTCTGTGAAATAACAGGGCTCAATGGCAAGACCGGCGGCCGTTATGAGGCGGTACCGGCCGCGGTGGATACGAGCCGTACCGTCAAGGTCCAGTTTGTTGCCACCAACAATGAAAACATGCCCTGGGAGTTCGCGCCGGGCGTGCGGGAAATTGTCGTGCACCCCGGGGAACAGGTCGATGTGCATTTTGTTGCGGTGAACCCTACCGGGCGGGATATGGTTGCTCAGGCAATCCCCAGCCTGGTGCCGTTCAAGGCGGCGGAGTACTTCCACAAGACCGAGTGTTTCTGCTTTAACCAGCAGGCACTCGCGGCGGGGGAGCGTACCGACATGCCATTGCAATTCATTGTCGACCAGGACCTGCCGAAGAGCGTCAACACCATCACCCTTTCCTACACCATTTTCGATGTTACCGAGATGTATGACGGTAAGCTGGCAAAGCTTTCTGATGAGAGTGCCAACACAATAACCAAAAGTTTTTACGAAGGGTAAAAAACTATGGCCAGTGAAAGCAGTTACTATGTTCCGGAGCAGTCCAGGCTGCCAATCTTCGCCACTGTCGGCCTTGGACTAACGGCATACGGCGCGGCGAACTGGGTCAACGGCAACAGTTCCTATTTGTTCATGCTCGGCTCGATCGTTCTGGCCGGTGTTCTCTGGGCCTGGTTCGGCCAGGTCATTAAGGAAAATATGGCGGGCCTCAACAGCGACCAGCTGAAGAAATCCTATGTCTGGGGAATGGGCTGGTTCATCTTCTCCGAGGTCATGTTCTTTGCAGCCTTCTTCGGCGCGCTGTTCTATATCCGCACTTTCGCGCTGCCATGGCTTGGGGGTGAAGGAGACAAGGGCAGCACCAACATGCTGTGGCAAGGCTTCGAGGCGACATGGCCGCTGATGACCACGCCGGATGCCGCAGTAAATGGTGACGCTGCGAAGATCGCGGGGCCCAATGCCATTATCGATCCGTGGCATCTGCCGCTGATCAACACCATCCTGCTGCTGGCTTCCAGTGTGACCGTGCACTTCGCCCATGTTTTCCTGAAGAAGGACAACCGCAAGGCGTTCAACTGGTGGCTGTTTGCAACCATCGCCCTGGGCGTGGCGTTCCTGTTCTTCCAGGTCGAGGAATATCTGGAAGCCTACCAGGAGCTGGGGCTCACCCTGGAGTCCGGCATCTACGGTACCACCTTCTTCATGCTGACCGGTTTCCACGGCGCACACGTGACCCTGGGCACCATCATGCTACTCGTAATGTGGTGTCGCTCGGTGTTTGCGGGGCATTTCAAGAAGGACGACCATTTCGGCTTTGAGGCTGCCAGCTGGTATTGGCACTTTGTTGACGTAGTTTGGGTTGGTCTCTTTATCTTCGTCTACGTATTAGGGTCTTAAAGAAAGCTGCCTTACTCGCTGTAGCGGTGTTAGTTTTTTGCTTGGACAGGTCACTTATTTCAATAAGCTCCCCGTCCGCGCAAAAATCTGCCTAGTTACAGCGTCGACGCCGACGCTTTCCGGTTTAGGTGATAAGGCAGATTTTGAGTGATTCAGGAAAGCGTGATTGGCGATGACGTGGCTAGGCAAATTTTTATTTGGGCGCGGAGTTTATTGAAATAAATGAGCAGCCCGGGGAAAAATTTAACGCCGCCACGTCGAGCAAAATAGCTTTCCAGAACTATTTAGTAACGGTTGGCCCAGGGCGCGGTGCCGGTCAATGTTCCGGACGCATAGCCGTACCAGATTGCGAGTACGAGCAGTGCAGCAAGGGTAATGCGAATACCGAGCGCATAGACAGTGCGCTTGGACTGGGGCGCGCCCATATCCTTGAGTAGGAAGAACAGTGCGCTGCTCAGGCTGGCCAGCACGGCCAGAAACAGTAAAACGATAAGCACTTTAAGCCACATAGCATTTTCTTCTTTTTTATTTGTTTTGATGGCCAGCGATGTTTCAAAAAGAGGTACAGGCCAGCATGATCAGCCCGGCATCCGCCCGCAGTGAAAAATCCGCCGCACAGCCGCCCACGAGTTTAGCACTTATCCGCAACTGGCCGGTGACGGTTTTCAGCTGGCTGCTGCTGCCGGTCCTTGTCAGCCTGGGCCTGTGGCAGCTGGACCGCGCGGCGCAGAAAGCGCGGCAGTTGCACGCCGTGGATACCCGTCTTGCGCAGCAACCGCAACACATCGCCCAGTTGCGGGACTGGCAGCCCTATGTGCCGGTGGTGCTGGAAGGCAATTTTACCGATGAAACCCTGTACCTGGATAACCGCACCCGAGGCGGCCGTGCGGGTTACGAAATACTGCAGGTTTTCGTTGTCGATGGCCGTCGCTGGCTGGTGAATCGCGGCTGGGTAGCGGCCGGCCGCGCGCGCGGGCAGGTACCGGCAATATCGACGCCCCAGGGCCAGGTACGCCTCACCGGCTTTACCGATTCTGTTCCGGACCGCGCTGCGGATCCGCTGGATGCAGACCGCCGCCTGACGCTGCTCGGTCGCGACCTGACAGGCTCGCTGGGGCTGCATCGCGCCGACTGGTTGATTCGCCTGAGTGCTGACTCGATCGGTGCAATGGTCACTGACTGGAACCTGACCCGGGTATCGCCGGACAAGCATCGCGGCTATGCCTTCCAGTGGTTTGCTATGGCGGCCGTTTTGCTGTTACTTTGGCTATACACGGCCACCTCCCTGCGCGACCTGCTCAGGCGCGCAACCAGATAACAATAACGAGCACAAAAAGAGTTGTAGTCGAGGTAGATGTGAACATTTCTGAATCCCCCGCTGGTACCCAACAGCAATCGCAGCCGCGCCGTTTGGGGCGCCTCAAGGGTCTCGCCGTGATGGCAGTCGTGGGACTGCCCATGGTGGCGGCGAGCCTGATCTATCACACCGGAGTCGGCATGCCCACCGGCACCAGTAACAAGGGCGAACTCCTGCAGCCGGCAACCCCGGTAACGGAACTGGCGCTGGTCGACAGCGCCTTGCAACCCCTGGACCTCACTGGGGAAATCCAGGCGGACGCCAAATGGCGCTATGTGATTCTCGGTGGAGACCATTGTGACGCGCAGTGTGAGGACGTGCTCTATACCACGCGCCAGGTGCATGTGCGCCTTGGCGAGAAAGCGCGTCGAGTGGAGCGAATCTTTCTGACCACATCGGAACTCCCCCAGGCCCAACGCGAAAAAATCCAGAGCGAACACCCGCGCCTGCAGATCGCACACACCTCGGCGGCAGATCTGAGCGCGTTGCTGCGCAACACGAGTCATGCGGGCCTGCTGGACCAGGGGCCGAGCAGCCTGCTGGTGGACCAGCAGGGCTTTGCGATGATGGTCTACCGCGCCGGTACAAGCGGTGGTGACCTGCTCAAGGACATCAAGAAGCTGCTCAAGTACAGCTACGAAAAATAACCAGCCGGCAAAGGGAGGCGAATAATGAAGAATGATAAACCCCTGAAGCTTGCACTGGCCGGTACAGCGCTCGCGGTGGTTGTTGTGGTGCTGGGCGCCTTTACCCGTCTGGCGGACGCGGGCCTTGGTTGCCCGGACTGGCCGGGTTGTTATGGCCACCTGTTGTGGCCGAACGAGGCACAGGAGATTGCCGCGGCGAACCAGGCGTTCCCGGACGCCCCGGTGGAAACCGACAAGACCTGGCCGGAAATGGTGCATCGCTATTTCGCCGGTGGCCTGTTGTTGCTGGTGGGTGCACTCACCGTGATGGCGTGGCGCAACCGCAGCCGTCTGGAAACGGGAGAGGCGCTGCAGCGAATGCCGTTCAAGCAGACCAATATCCTGCTTGGGCTGATCATCCTGCAGGCGGCTTTTGGTATGTGGACCGTGACCCTGAAGCTGTGGCCGCAGGTCGTGACCGCGCATCTGCTTGGCGGCATGGCAACCCTGTCGATGCTGTGGATGCTGGCCATGCGCCTGGCAACAGAGGTAAAACCCGTCCCTGCCGCGGAATACCTTGCACTGCAGCGCCTGAGGCCGCTAGCTATCATCGCCGTGGTTGCGGTGGTCCTGCAAATTACACTCGGTGGCTGGACCAGTTCCAATTACGCTGCGCTCGCTTGTCCTGACTTCCCCACCTGCCACGGTGAGTGGCTGCCGAGTGCGGACTTCGCCTCGGGTTTCAATATGGCGCAGCAGATTGGCCCGAATTACCTCGGTGGTGCACTGGAAAACGACGCCCGTACCGCGATTCACCTGGCCCATCGCATTGGTGCCATCGTAGTGACATTACTGGTCGCCTGGCTCGCCTTGCTGACGTGGCGGGCGGGATCGCCACGCTGGGCGATCGGCATGGCCGGCCTGCTGGCTGTGCAGGTTGCCCTCGGCATCGCCAACGTAGTGCTGTTCCTGCCGCTGCCGGTGGCCGTCGCGCACAATGCCATGGCAGCAATGCTGCTGCTCGGAGTGCTGTCCTTCAATTACCGTATTCGCAAGCTGGCCCCGGCCACGCAGAGACCTTAGGGAGATAGTCATGACGACCCAAACTCTGACCGGTGGCGCGAGCTGGCGCGACTATTACGAACTGACCAAGCCGAACGTAGTGCTGCTGATGATCCTGACATCGGTCATTGGCATGCTGCTTGCGGTACCCGGCATGGTGCCCCTCGATGTGCTGCTGCTGGGCAACCTGGGCATTGCCCTTTGCGCGGGCTCGGCGGCGGCAGTCAACCACCTGGTGGACCGGCACATCGACCTGAAGATGGCGCGCACCCACAATCGCCCGGTGGCCAAAGGGCGTGTGGAGCCGCAGAAAGCCGTGCTGTTTGCGCTGCTTCTGGGCCTTGCCGGCATGTCGGTGCTGTTGTTGTTCGTCAACGCATTGACTGCGTGGCTGACCCTGTTCTCGCTGCTGGGTTATGCGGTGATCTACACGATGTTCCTGAAACGCGCCACGCCACAGAATATCGTGATCGGTGGTCTCGCCGGTGCCGCGCCCCCGCTGTTGGGCTGGGTTGCGGTCACCGGTGAAATCCACGGCCATGCCCTGTTGCTGGTACTGATCATTTTCGCGTGGACGCCGCCGCATTTCTGGGCGCTGGCGATCCACCGCAAGGATGATTACGCCAAGGCCGGCATCCCGATGCTGCCGATCACCCACGGCGTTGCCTACACCAAACTGCACATCCTGCTTTATACGCTGATCCTGATTGCGGTCACACTGCTGCCATTTGCAACCGGCATGCTCGGCTGGCTGTACCTGAGCGGCGCACTGTTGCTGGGCTTTGGTTTCCTGTGGTGGTGCATCGAGTTGTTGCGCGGCAAGAATCGCAATGCGGGCTATGAAACATTCAAGTATTCGATTGTCTACCTGATGGTATTGTTCGTGATTATGTTGCTGGACCATTACCTGGTTGCAGTGAACGGATAAGGGCAGGAGTTAAGTATGACAACCTCGTACTATGCCGAGGATCGCAAGCGCGGTATTCACCTGACGGTGGTTGTACTGATCGCATTGATGGTGGCGGTGCTCGCCGGCTTCATCAATAAAATGAGCCAGCCGCGGGTGATCAGTAACGCCGAGCTGCGTGCCAATGGTGCGGTGCTGCTCGAGCGGCCGCGCATTCTTTCCGGTTTCGACCTTGTCGATAACCACGGCCAGCCGTTCAATACGGAAAGCCTGAAAGGGCAGTGGACACTGGTGTTTTTCGGATTTACCAACTGTCCGGATGTCTGCCCCAATACCATGTCGCTGCTGAATACTTTCTACAAGGCACTGGATGAAGAGACCATGTTGGATACGCGGGTGATGCTCGTGTCTGTCGACCCGGACCGGGATTCTGTGCAGAAACTCGATGAGTACGTGAATTATTTCCACAGTGACTTCATCGGCGTGACTGGGCCCTTCCTGAACCTGAAACGCTTTGCCAACCAGCTCAACGTGCCCTTCAACAAGGTTCCAATGGAAAATGGGGATTACACTATGGATCACGGCGCCCAGGTGGTGCTGATCAATCCGAACGGCCACTATCATGCCTATTTCCGCGCGCCGCTGGACCCGGGCCGATTGAAGCTCACCTATCGCTCGATGCGCGTTACCTTCGAGGATTGACGCAGCGCCGGTGAATTTGCATCGCGGCTCCCGTTCAGGCGTAATGACTGAATAAAAAAAGGGAGCCCACCATGCACAAGAAATTCCTGATTCTGGCCCTGAGCAGCGCCATCGCCGCCTGCGGCCAGCCGGAACAATCCAACACCCCGGCACCCGCGGCGGCCGCGCCGCAGCAGGCCGTCACCGGCCAGGTACTCGCGCAGCGTTACACCCTGATCGATACCCATGTCGACGTACCCAACCGGATGGAAGACAGGTTCGAGGACGTAGGGCTTCGCACCGAGCATGGCGAATTCGATTTCCCGCGCGCAAGGCAGGGTGGCCTCGATGTGCCGTTCATGTCGATCTATATTCCCCCCGCGGACGAAGACGCCGGTATTGCCACCGAGCATGCGAACCGCCTGATCGACGATGTTGAAAAGCTGGTGGCAAGACACCCGGACAAATTCGCCATTCCCTATTCGCTTGCGGATATGCAGGCGCAGGTGGACAGGGGGCTGATCTCCCTGCCGATGGGCATGGAAAACGGCGCACCCATCGCTGGCAGCATCGACAACCTGCACCATTTCGCCGAGCGCGGTATCCGCTACATCACCCTGTGCCACTCCAAGAGCAACCATATTTCCGACTCTTCCTACGATGAGCACCGGCGCTGGAACGGCCTCAGCGAGTTTGGCAAAAAACTGGTGCGGGAAATGAATAAGACGGGCGTTATGGTGGATGTATCACACATCTCTGACGATGCCTTCTGGCAGGTGATGGAAGTCAGTGAGGTGCCGGTGATTGCGTCCCACTCTTCCGCGCGGCATTTCACCCCGGGGTTTGAGCGCAATATGAGTGACGAGATGATCGAGGCGCTGGCCGAGAACGGCGGCCTGATTATGATCAACTTTGGTTCTTTCTTTATCAGCCAGGCTTCCAAGGACTCGTGGGAGTCGGTCAAAGCGGAAGTCGCGGGGCAGGTGAAGGCCGGTGGGCTGGACCCCAGGGGCGAGGAAGCGCGGGCACTCGAGAAGGCCCTGATCAGGGAAAAATTCGAGTATGCGGATATCAGTGACGTGCTGGATCACTTTGACCATGTGCGCGACCTGGTCGGAGTGGACCACATCGGTATTGGCTCGGATTACGACGGTGTCGGTGACAGCCTGCCAACGGGGCTCAAGGATACCGCAAGCTACCCGAACCTGATCGATGGCCTGCTCGAGCGCGGCTACAGCGAGGCGGATATCGAGAAGATCATGGGGGGCAACCTGCTGCGTGTGTGGCAGCAGGCCGAGGCTTACGCTGCCCGATAACCCGGGTAAAACCGGCTGGCGGCAAACAGGCAGCTCGCCGCCAGCACCACCGCCGGCCCGGCCGGCGCATCCCAGAGTGCCGATGCCATGACACCGAGCAGTACCGCAGCAACGCCGATGATACTGGCGAGGACTGCCATCTGCTCCGGGGTTCCGGCGAAGCGCCGCGCCGTGGCCGCGGGGATAATCAGCAGCGCCGTGATCAGCAGGATGCCCACCACTTTCATGGCCAGTGCAATCAGCAGGGCGAGCATCAGCATCAGTGCCAGGCGTACCTTTTCCACCGGCACGCCTTCAACCGCAGCCAGTTCTTCGTGCACGGTGATGGCCAGCAACGGCTGCCAAAGTGCATACAGCAGCCCGAGTATGGCCGCCACGCCGGCCGCCATCAGCACCAGCTCGCTGAGGGTCACCGACAGCAGGTCGCCAAGCAACAGGCTCATCAGGTCTACATTCACCTCCATCAGGCTCACGGTGATGATGCCGAGCGCCAGCATGGAGTGTGAAAGAATGCCGAGCAGTGTATCGGTGGCCAGTTCACGTGAACGTTGCAGGTAGACCAGTGCCACCGCCACTACACAGCAGCCGGCGGCCACGGCCATGGTCAGGTTGACGGACAACAGGAAACCGAATGTCACCCCGAGCAGGGCAGAGTGTGCCAGGGTATCGCCAAAATAAGCCATCCTTCGCCAGACCGCGAAGCACCCCAGGGGGCCACTCACCAGCGCCACCAGGCTGCCCGCGGCAATCGCCATCCAGATAAAATCGGCCCCGAGGATATCCAGCAAGTCAGCCTCTCAATGCTTGTGGTCGCAATCACCCGGCGGCACGACATTGCCGTGCAGGTCGTGTGTGTGATTGTGGTGGTGTGTATAGGGCGCGACGGCGTGCCCGAACAGCGACAGGTATGCCGGGTCCCGGCTCACCTGCTCGGGGTGGCCCTCGCAGCAGATATGCTGGTTGATGCACAACACCTTGTCGGTGGATGCCATCACCAGGTGCAGGTCGTGGGAGACCAGCAGCACGCCGCAATTCAGATCGTGGCGGACCCGCCCAATCAGTTCGTAAAGTTCGCCCTGGCCACCGATATCCACCCCCTGGGTGGGTTCATCGAGGACCAGCAGCTGCGGCTTGCGCAACAGTGCTCGCGCCAGCAGGACCCGCTGTAATTCGCCACCGGAAAGACCCGTCATGGGTTGCTGTAGCAACGGCTCCGCGCCAACCTGGCGCAGGGCAGCGCGGGTCTCGCCGTTGACGCTGCCGCTGATGCCGATGGAAAGGAACCGCGCCACGCTCAGGGGGAGGGTGGGATCGAGCTGCAGCCGCTGCGGCATGTAGCCGATGCGCAGCTTGCCCGAGCGCAAGACGCGACCGCTGGACGGCGCCTGCAGCCCGAGCAGTAATTTCAGCAGGGTGGTCTTGCCGGCGCCATTTGGGCCGATCACGGTGACGATCTCCCCCGCATGCAATTTCAGTGAAATGTCACGCAGCAGCCAGCGCTCGCCAACGCGCACGCCGAGCTTTTCGCCACTGAGGAGCAGGTCGGGCTGCGCCGCGGCTCTATCCTGCGGGAGAGGGTTGGAGTGAGGACTGTCCAATGGCGCCTGCTTTAGTGAGTTCCGGGCAGCCTGTTATTATATAGCAATTCCGCCTGAAGCCCGTGATATGAAGTTTTTGTCCAGACGCACCATCGCCCGAGCCGTATTGCTGCTCTGCCTGTTGCCCGTAATCGTACCCGCCGGGGCGGTCGAGGTCGTGGCCAGCATCCGCCCGCTGGCCATGCTGGCAGAGGCCGTGGCGGAGCCGGCGGACGAGGTGCAGGTTATGCAGAGAGGGGGCGATCCGCATGCCGGCGCCCTCAGGCCATCGCAGCGCATGTTACTCAAGCGTGCCGACCTGGTGCTGTGGGTGGGGCCGGAACTGGAGTCGTCACTGGCACGATTGCTGGGTACGGACCCGGATCGTGTCCTGCGCGCCAGCGCGGTAGAGGGGTTGGCGTGGCCGGGATCGGCGGGCGTGGACCCGCACCTGTGGCTGCGCCCCGCTAACATGGCGCTGATCGCCGCCGCCCTGGCGGAGCGCCTGGCCCGGCTCAACCCCGCGTCGGCTGCCACCTACCGCAGTAACGCCGAGGCTTTCGCAGCCGAGATGACTCTCTGGGAGACGCGCATCAACGAGCGCCTGCAGGGCTTTCAGGGCCACACCCTGGTATCCACGCACGAGGCTTACGGGCACTTTTTTGCCGGCAGTGGCCTGGTGCTGCTCAGCCTCGACGAGGGTGGGCACGGGCATCACGGCGCCGCAACCCTGTTGAAGCTGCGCCGCGAGGTCCGCGGGCCCGGCTGTTTTCTCGGGGAGTCGGGGGGAAGCCCTGCCGAGCAGCGCCTCGCCAGCCAGCTGGGCCTGCACTTTGCGAGCATGGACCCACTCGGCAATAATCTCGCCCCCACCAGCGATATTGCGCAGCTGTATGCCTCGATCCTGGATGCGACAGTTTCGTGCCTCACAGAATCGGCTGCGACTCGTTGACCTTCGGCGGGTTGCCCACGTACTCCATCTCACTGCCCTTGCCGGCTTCCAGCAGCGCCCGTAACCGCTCCAGCCGGTAGGCCTCTTTTTTGGCAAGGTCCTGCAGTGCCTGCAGCTGTGACTTGCGCCGTTGTGAGGCCGAGTCGGCCCGTACCTGGTCGGCGTTGCTGATCAGTGCGCTGCGCTTGTTTTCAGTGAATGCTGCGCGGTTGCCCGCGCCTGCGCTGTCCGCGCTGGCGATGCCGGCAGACAGGGTCATGGCCAGTGCCGCAGCCGCGGCGATCACGTTCTTACGGGAAAATGTGTCCATCTGATACTACCTCCTGAGTGGTCAGCACCTGTTGGCCAACCAGCTATGTTTCCGTTTCGCTTAAAAGACGCCGGTGTCCTTGCCGGCGGATGCGCGACTTGGGCGAAATATGCGCGCGTTTCAACGCCTGATTTGTATCGCCCGAATGCCCGTCGCGGCGCCATTACAGCGGTCATCCTTTACAGCGGCGTAACAGTTGCCGGACAGGTTTATTAAACATAGAAGGGCAAAGATGAATCGCGCGCAGGCTGCGTTGAAGTGTGGTTTGGCCACGACCGGGCGAGCGAAAAGTTGCGTTGGCGGTTATCCTATGCCGATTGTTTTTCCGCACAGGTTTTTCCATGTCCTCCAATGCCCCGCTGATCCTTGTCGATGGCTCTTCCTACCTCTACCGCGCGTTCCACGCGCTGCCAGACCTGCGTACCGCCGACAAGCGCCCCACCGGTGCGGTGCGCGGCGTGCTGGCGATGTTGCGCCGGCAGCGCAAGGACTACCCGGACAGCCCGCTGGTGGTGGTCTTCGATGCAAAGGGCAAGACTTTCCGCGACGAAATGTTCCCGGAATACAAGGCGCAGCGGCCGCCGATGCCGGACGACCTGCGCGAGCAGATCGAGCCGTTGCACAATGCTATCGATGCAATGGGCCTGCCGCGCATCGTGATCGAGGGCGTGGAAGCGGATGACGTAATCGGCACCCTGGCGGTGCAGGCGGCGGCCGAGGGCCGCGAGGTGATCATCTCCACCGGCGACAAGGACATGGCCCAGCTGGTGCGCCCGGGCGTCACCCTGGTCAACACCATGAATGACTCTGTGCTCGATGTGGACGGAGTGAAGCAGAAGTTCGGCATTGGCCCGGACCTGATCATCGACTTCCTCGCGCTGATGGGGGACAAGGTCGACAATATCCCGGGGGTGCCCGGCGTCGGTGAGAAGACAGCGCTGGCACTACTGCAGAATCTCGGCGGCCTGGATGCCATCTATGCGGACCTGGATGCCATTGCGCCGCTGGGTTTTCGCGGTTCCAAGACCCTGGCCGCGAAGATGGAGCAGCACCGCGACGCCGCGGAAATGTCCTACAAGCTCGCCACCATCAAGACCGATGTGGCACTGGAGCAGGGCCCGGCCGACCTGCAAAACCGCGAGCCGGACCGGGAAAAGCTGATCGAGCTGTACCGCAGCCTGGAATTCAGGGGCTGGCTCGACGAACTGCTGCGTGAGGCGGGTGGTGACACAACCGCCAGCGGCGAAGGTGCGAGCGCCGCGCCGGAAGTCGAGCGCAATTATGAAATCGTCACCGACGAAGCGCACCTCGATGCATGGCTGAAAACCCTGCGCGAGGCCGAGCTGTTTGCTTTCGACACTGAGACCACCAGCCTGAACTATATGGAAGCGCGTATCGTAGGTGTGTCTTTCTGTGCAGAACCCGGCGTGGCCGCCTATGTGCCGTTCGGGCACGACTATATGGGCGCCCCGGTGCAGCTGCCGCAGGAACTGGTACTGGAAAAGCTGAAGCCGCTGCTGGAGGACCCGTCCTGCAAAAAGGTGGGACAGAACCTGAAATACGACAGCCATGTACTGGCGAATTACGACATTGCTCTCAATGGCATTGCCGCCGACACCATGCTGGAGTCCTATGTGCTCGACAGCACCGCCACCCGCCATGATATGGACAGCCTGGCACTCAAGTACCTGGGTGAGAGCACCATCCACTTCGAGGACATCGCCGGCAAGGGTGCCAAGCAGCTGATGTTCAACCAGATCGAGCTGGAAAAGGCCGGTCCCTATGCGGCGGAGGACGCGGATATCACCCTGCGCCTGCACCGGGAGCTGGCGCCGCGACTGGCGGCGGAAGATGGTCCGCAGGAGGTGTTCGAGCGCATCGAGCTGCCACTGCTGCCGGTGCTGGCCCGTGTGGAGCGCAATGGCGCGCGCGTGGATGCTTCCATGCTCAAGGCACAAAGCCAGGAATTGTCAGTGAAAATGGCCGAACTGCAGCAAAAAGCCTTTGAACTGGCGGGCGAGGAGTTCAACCTGGCGTCCACCAAGCAGCTTGGCGCCATCCTGTTCGAGAAGCTCGGCTTGCCGGTAATCAAGAAGACGCCAAAAGGGGCACCTTCCACCGCCGAGCCGGTGCTGCAGGAACTGGCTCACGATTACAAGCTGCCGGCGGTGATCATGCAGTACCGCGGCATGGCCAAGCTGCAGAACACCTACACCGACAAGCTGCCGCTGATGATCAACCCGGTGACCGGGCGCGTGCACACCAGTTACCACCAGGCGGTGGCTGCCACCGGGCGCCTCTCGTCATCGGACCCGAACCTGCAGAATATCCCGATCCGCACCGCCGAGGGGCGCCGTATCCGCCAGGCGTTTGTGCCGGAGCCGGGCCACAAGCTGCTGGCGGCGGACTACTCCCAGATCGAACTGCGCATCATGGCGCACCTGTCCGGCGATGCCGGCCTGATCCGCGCATTTGCGGAGGGGGCCGATATCCACCGCGCCACCGCCGCCGAAGTGTTCCAGGTACCGCTGGAGGCAGTGGAGGACGAACAGCGTCGCCGGGCCAAGGCCATCAACTTCGGCCTGATCTACGGCATGTCTGCGTTTGGCCTGGCCAAGCAGCTGGATATCCCCCGCGCCGATGCGCAGGAATACATCGACCGCTATTTCGCCCGCTACCCGGGCGTACTCGAATACATGGAGCGCACCCGCAAACAGGCCGCTGAAGACGGTTACGTGGAGACCCTGTTCGGACGCCGCCTGTACCTGCCGGACATCAATTCGCGCAATGGCATGCGCCGCCAGGGCGCGGAGCGCACCGCGATCAACGCCCCCATGCAGGGCACGGCCGCCGATATCATCAAGCTGGCCATGATCGCCGTGGACCAGTGGCTACAGGAAAGTGGCGCGCCGGCGCGAATTATCCTGCAGGTGCATGACGAACTGGTGCTGGAAGTGGAGGAACAGGCGCTGGAGGAGGTGCGAGGGCGCGTGGTGGCCCTGATGCAGGATGCCGCCGAGCTGGCAGTGCCGCTGATCGTGGACGCGGATGTGGGCAAGAACTGGGACGAAGCACACTAGGCGTGTGCTCTGGCGCACGCTTACATATCTTTACCGAAATTTTTTCGCCGGCGCCGGAACTTTCGCCGCCGGGCCCCTTCTAAGGTACAGATCGTTTGGAAAGTGCTTGGGAAAGCGCAGCGTTAACAACCTCATCATCCCCTTAAAATCAGCTAGACCTGGCCCCGCAGTTCCCCCTACTGACGGGGCATTTTTTTGCCGGTTTGGAATGATGCGGGCGCCACCCTAACTTTAAGGGAGAACGAACCCCTAGGTGTGTCCACCCCCCTTGGGCACATCTTTAGCGCCCCTCCCCAAGGGCGCAATCCCCCTGGCCGGCAGCTCCCATCTGCCGGCTTTTTTTTGCCCTGCAGAAGCTGGCCGGAGGGTTGCCGGAGGCTGGCTTCAGTCCTCTTCCTGCACTGGCCCGGTGAGCCAGGCTTTCAGCTGTTTCTGCAGCTGCGGCAGGCCGGCGCCCTTGAGTGCCGAGAATGTCTGAATGGTCACGTCGTCGCCAAGGCCCTCCTCGCGCAGGGTCTTCTGGATCTTCAGGCGGATATTCTGCGCGGGCCCGTTCTTCACCTTGTCGGCTTTGGTCAGCAGGATGTGCACTGGCAGCTGCCCTTCCACTGCCCAGGCCAGCATATGCCGGTCGAACTCCTTGAGTGGCTGGCGGATATCCATCAGCAGCACCAGCCCGCGCAGGCACTCCCGGTTCTCCAGGTAGGCCGCCAGGTGTCGTTGCCACTCGTCCTTCATGCCCTTGGGCACCTTGGCGAAGCCGTAGCCGGGCAGGTCGACCAGACGCTGGGTGTCGCTGAGGGTAAAGAAGTTGATCATCTGGGTGCGACCCGGGGTCTTGGACGTACGGGCCAGCTTGGTGTTTTCCGTTAGTGCGTTGATTGCACTGGACTTGCCCGCGTTGGAGCGGCCGGCAAAAGCCACCTCGAAGCCCTCGTCGGGCGGGCATTCCTTCAGGGTGGGCGCGCTGAGCAGGTAGCTCGCGTTGCGGAAATTGATCGGCTCGGACATGGAAAAATACACCTGGTCGGTCTTGGCAGGCGCAATGTTGGCCGCGTGGGCGCCAACTTGCAACTGCGATCCCTGCAGTATTTACGCTGCCGGCTTATCGCGCCGCCATCGGTGGTATATAATGCGGCAGCTTTTTTGGCGGTATCGTGGGGGCACGACGGCGCCGCTCAGTGTTTACGTTTAATGGGATGACGTATGAACAGCATTATCAAACTCGCCGTACTGGCACTCGGGATGGTCGCAGGCGCCTCTGGCGCAATGGCAGCGGGGGATGCCGCTGCGGGTGAGGCAAAGGTTGCCGCATGTGCTGCGTGCCACGGCCCGGATGGCAATAGCCCGGCGCCGACTTTCCCGAAAATTGCCGGCCTCGGCGAGAAATACCTGCTCAAGCAGCTCAAAGATGTCCAGTCCGGCGAGCGCAAGATCCCGGAAATGATTGGCCAGCTGGATAATTTCAACGACCAGGACCTGGCGGATATCGCGGCATTCTACGCTAGCAAGACCATGCAGCTGAGCGGAGCCAAGGCGATTTCCGTGCGCCTCAACAATGGTGAGGACGTGGATGGCCTGGCCCTGGCCCACGATGTCTACCGCGCTGGCAATGCCGACTCCGGTGTGCCGGCCTGCATGGGCTGCCACTCCCCGACCGGCAAGGGCAACGCCCCGGCAGGTTACCCGGCACTGGCTGGCCAGTACCCGGAGTACATCGAGAAGCAGCTGCGCGCCTTCCGCGCCGGCGAGCGCACCAATGACGGCGAAACCCGCGTCATGCGCTCTGTGGCCAAGCAGCTCTCCGATGCAGAGATCAAGAGCCTGGCGCAGTATATTGCCGGCCTCAAGGACTGATCCGGTCGTCCCGTTCAGGGGCGATTCAGCAGTCACCTAGTAAAAAGGCGATCAGTTGATCGCCTTTTTTGTTGCCCGCAGCGCCCGCCGACTTGTCCGCGGGGCGTGGAACTTCAATAATGGCCGCTGTCTATAGAGGGCGGGCTGGAATCCATTTCGCCCGCTAACAGAATAATCGAGAGGAATTAGCCCAATGAGAGCTGTTGTAGCCCTGTTCTCCATGATCCTGAGCCTGGCGGCCTGCGCCCAGGACTCAAGCCAGTTCAAGGCCGGCGAGCATTACCAGGTACTGCCGCGTGCGGTACCGCAGGCCAATGCCAGCAAAATCGAGATCAACGAGGTGTTCTGGTATGGCTGT
The DNA here is from genome assembly GCF_030270605.1 of Biformimicrobium ophioploci. GTDB lineage: Bacteria > Pseudomonadota > Gammaproteobacteria > Pseudomonadales > Cellvibrionaceae > Biformimicrobium > Biformimicrobium ophioploci. Next base: position 369,367 of record NZ_BSYJ01000001.1, on the reverse strand, counting down.
GGCCACTGCTACACCTTCGAGCCGGTGTTCAACGGCTGGAGTGCGAAACTGCCGGCGGATGTCGACGTGGTCAAGACCCCGGCCGTCTGGCAGCCGGTGATGGAGGTGCACGCGCGCCTTTACTACATCGCCAAGGCCATGGGCGTGCTGGACAAGATGCACCAGCCACTGTTCAACGCCATCACCCAGGAACGCAAGACCCTGGCAATCCGCAACGGTCGCAACTGGACTCCGGACACCAAGGCCATCGAGGACCTGTTCAACGCGCATGGCGCTGACGGCGCCAAGGCCGTGAAAATGCTGAATTCCTTCGGTATCACCAGCCAGGTGCGCCAGGGCCAGGCCAAGCAGCGCGCCTACGCCATCACCGGCACACCGGAGCTGGTCGTTGCCGGCAAATACCGCATCAGCGCATCCATGCCGGGCTTCAAGGGCAAGCCGGGTGGCCAGCAGGCCATGCTGCGTGTGGCCGAGTACCTGATCGAGAAGGAAAGGGCCGACAAAAACGGCTGATTCCCGGGCCTTCTGCCCGACCCCGCGGCGGCCACCTGGCCGCCGCAGTTCCCTCCGGAAGCTCCCGGATCTCCTTTCGCGTCCCTTGCATCCCGCGCATCCCCTGCAGGCGCCACTAGACTGATCCCTAAGTCCCTGTTTGGAACGGTATCCACGGTGCCCGCGGCGCGACTCTTCCTGCTGACCATTGGCCTGATTGCCAGCCTGCAAGCCCATGCCGGCGACAGCGAGGTAGCTGCACGCACCATCGGCATCCTGTCGTTTATCGGTGCCGATTATCCCGATGTGGTCGAGGATGGCCGGGTGCTCGACCAGGTCAGGCACCGCGAGCAGCTGTTGCAGCTGCAGGCGGTCTCCCGCGGCCTTTCCCTGCTCGAGGACCGCCCCGGGCGCAGTGCCATCAATCGTCAGGTGCAGCAGCTCCAGCAGGCGGTTGCGCGGCGTGCACCGGCCACTGAGGTACAGGAGCGTGCCGGCATCATCAGCGACCGCATCGCAGCGATATACCGGTTGCCGCGGGCGCCGGCCGCGCTGCCATCGCCGGCCCGGGGGCGCCGCCATTTCAATCGCTACTGTGCGGGCTGCCACGGTCTCGACGGCCGCGGTGACTCGCAGGCACAACCACCGGTACCTTCCCTGGCGGACCCGGTACGCATGGCAAATTTCAGCCTCTACGATATCTACAACCTGCTGGAACTGGGGGTGCCCGGCGCCCACCAGCGATTCGGAGGTCGCGGTATCACCAGTGCGGATCGCTGGGCAGTCGCGGTCTACAGCGCGCGCCTGCTGGCCAATCGCACCCCGTTGCCCGCCGCCAGCGCCGCGCAATCCTGGCCGGAGCTGGTGATCCTGCCGGGTATTGCCACCACGCGCCCGGTGGATCTGCCGCCGGAGGCTGCCAGCGCACTGATCTGGTGGCGGGGAAATCCGGACAAGATTGCGCACCTGCAGGACCCGCTGCAGAAAGCCAATGGGCTGCTGGCGATGGCCGCCGAAGCGCTGCAGCAGGGTGAGCCCGAGCGCGCATACCGGCGCCTGCTCGCCGCCTACGGCCAGGGTTACCTGCCGGTGGCGGAAGAAATGCGCCGTCGCGTGCCCTCGGTGGCGGCGCGCATCGATGAAGACTGGCGCAAGCTGCGGCAGGTCGTGGCGGCGGACGCCAGCCGGCTGGAGACCCTGGAGGCGATTAACAACCTGCGCGCCGACCTGCAGGAAATCCGCCCACTGGCCGAGAGCTACCATTCCGGCATCACCGGCCCGACTGCAACCGTGGCAACGCTGCGCCTGATCCTGCGCCTCGGCCTGGAGCTGGTGCTGCTGGCCCTGGCACTGCAGGCCGTGGCTGGCACCCCGTCGCACTCCCAGGTGAAGCTGCTGCTCGGGCTATTTGGCGCCGCACTGGTGGCCGGCCTGGTTGCCGGTGCGCTGCTGGGGGAGAGCCTGCCGCCCGGCAGCACCGGCCGGGCCGCATTGCGCGGTTCCATATCGCTGTTGCTCCTGTTGATGTTCCTCGGCTCGGGCCTGTGGCTGATCCTGTGGCGGTTGCGCCAGCAGATGCCGCCGCAGGTACTGCCAAAATCCCGAATGCGGGTGCGCCTGACCTGTGCCGCGGTATTCCTGGTGTTCTTCCATGAAGTCCTCGTGATCCGGCTGCTGGTGGAGGACTACTGGCAGATATCCGCTGGCGGTGGCCGCAACTATATTGTCGCCGGCCTGTTGTTTGCCCTGGCGACCCTGATTGGCCTGCTCTGGTATGCCGTACACAAGCAGCGACGCAGCTCCGTGGCGCGTATGGTGCGCTGGCACAATGTGGCGGTATTGCTGTTGGCGGTTATCTTCACTGGGCACTGGATCAAGGCCTGGCAGGCAGCGGGCTGGATCCCATCCCATGGTATTGGGCTGGTAGAACTGCCGTCGCTGGGGGTCTACCCGACGTTCGAGGGCATCGGCGCGCAGTTGCTGATGGCGCTGTTGCTGGCTGGTGTTGCGTTCAGCTGGCGGAGACCGCCGCGTCGCGCCAGCCGCTGCTAGGCTTTTATCGAGGGAAAGCCACGAGAAGGACGCGCCATGCCGCCCTTGAGGTCTGTGGCCCTGTCGATGGTTGTAGCGGTAGCGGCGGCGAGTGCCGCCATCGCGGCCCCGGAAGGGGCCCACTGGCAGGGTAGCTGGCAGGTTCGTATTGCCGGCGAGGAGTATGTCTGGAGCCTGTCCGCCGATGGCAGTGGTCGTACCTACGCCTACGACAGCGGTAACGGTAAATTCGCCTACGGTTTCGAGTTTTACTGGGACCTGCAACCCGGCGGCGATATCCATGTCCGCACCGCCAACCGCCTCGCCTGTGAGGGCGGCCACCTGCAGGCTTTTGCCGCCACTCCCGTTGAGATTCGCTACCAGGTGCTGGGGCCGGCGCAGTGGCGTCCGCGCGCACTCGGGGCAAACCACCTGGTGCAATTCCTGCGGCGCCTGCCGCCGGCATCGCCACCGGCGCCCTGCGATGGACCGGGGTAAGCATCGTGGTACGCCTGGCCTGCCTGTTGTTTCTGGTATCCGGGCTGCTACTGGTGCCGGATACCGCCATTGCCGGCACTGAAAACTTCGGTGGATTCAAGAGCCGGTTCACGATTTCGGACTGGCATGGCAGCTGGCTCATCGCCAGAGACGGAAGTGCGCGCCATGTCTGGAGTCTGAACGAAGACGGCAGCGGACGCGTCTATGCTTTTACCAGGGAGCAGGGTGGCCAGCCGGCATTCTCATACGGGTACGACGTCTCCTGGTACTACGATCCATACACCGGCATGGCCAATATCAAGACGGGCCGGCGCCTGGTTTGCCGGCGCGGCAAGGTCTACCCCTATTTCCTGACACTCAAGTCCTACGAGAGCGACTACAAGGTGGAGAGCCGCAATGTGTGGCAGACCACCTGGACCGAAGCCAGCATCGGTGACAACACCCTGCACAAGTCCCGCATCGTGTTTGTCGGGCGCCTGCACGACTGGATCAACCCCCAGGGGGGGCAGCCGTGCCCGCTGCTACCCGATGCTGAGCTAGAGAGCGCCCTCGAAATCATGGTCGAGGAACTGTTGCTGAAGGAACAGCAGCAGGGATATCCCACGGAAAAGCAGCCGGAGGAATAGCGGTGGATCGCCAGAGGGAATTGGCACAGGAAGCGGTGGCCGCGACGCGGCCCGGCTGGCACTGGTTCTGGGATGCCTGGTGGGGAGTGCGCCATAACACCTGCCTGGCGACTGCCGGCAACCTGCTGATCTACTCCATGCCGCCTGCGGTTGCGCTGATGGTGGCAGTCGCCTGCAGCGGGCCTACGGAGCCTTATGCGGGCCTCCTTTCTGCGTTGTCGGCGCTGCTACTCCTTGCCTACTTCTCGCTGCGTCGCCTGCAGGCTGCCAGTCTGGCCGAGGATGAGGCCCACTTCCGGCGTCGCCTGCATAGCAACCTGCATTGCATCGGCCTGATGAATCACGCAATCCGGCGCCAGCTGGTGCGTTTTTCCCTTTCGCAGCTGATGACCTGGCTGGAGCTGCCTTTTACCCTGATCTGGGTGGCGGTGGCCTGGTGGCTGATGCCGGTATTCGGCATGGCCCAGCTCCTGTTGCTGGTGCTGGTCGCCGGCCTGCAGCTGTTCGCCCGCCCCTGGGTGCGCCGGGCACTGCAGCGCCTGCTGCCACTGCTGGTGGTGCTGGCGCTGGTGGTCTATTCACAGCGCATGATCACGGCAGGTTCGCTGCAGTTAGGCGAATTTATCGGACTGATGATCCTGCAGGCCTTCCAGCTGGATGTGCTGGCGCGGCTCGACGACGCGCGCCGCGCGCTGCGGCGGTGCCGGCGCCTGCTGCACACCGGTGAACGCCTCGAAGCGAAGAGGTTCCAGGCTGGCGCCTGATGATCAACTACCCGCTACCGTGTCGACACGGCGCCCTCAAGGCCGAGATGCCCGGATTTTTCTGGGTGCAGGGCAGTATTCGCATGCCCGGCGGTGCCCGCATCAGTCGCAATATGGCGGTACTGCGCGAAGGCGACGACCTCACCCTGGTCAATCCGGTGCGCCTGAAACCCGCCGCTGAAGAGCGCCTGGCCAAGCTCGGGCGGATCCGTCACCTGGTGCGGCTCGGCTACTTCCACGGGCGCGACGACCTCTACTACCGCGATCAATACCACGCCTCTTTCTGGTGCCAGCAGGGCTCGGCCCGCTACCCGGCGCCCCCACTGGACCAGCCGCTTCAGGAAGATGGCCCGGTGCCATTCAGTGGTGCGCGGGTTTTCGAGTTTCGCAACGCGCGGCGCCCTGAAGCCGCATTGTGGCTGCCGCTGGGAGGCGGCCTGTTGCTCACCTGCGATGCGGTGCAGTACTGGGGTGACTGGCACCGGTGTAACTGGCGCGGGCGGTTGCTGCTGGCACTGATGGGGTTCCGCAGCGGTATGCAGGTCAGCCTGCCGTGGCGGCGCTATATGTGCCCCCGCGGCCAGCCACAAGGGTATCTTGCGGAGGATTTCGAGCGCTTGCTGGCGCTGGATTTCTGCCATCACCTGGGCGCGCACGGCAGCCTGTGTCGGCACGATGCGCACCAGCGCCTCGGCCGCGCGGTACAGCGGCTGTTTGGTTGATTCCCTCCTTGCACCACATTTTCGACCAGACGCCCGCCGGGCACTCCGAAGCGAGTCTGCAGCTGCTGAAATAATGGGCAGTTTCCGGTATAAATGGCGCGTTATTTGCCGCGGCCAGGCCGCCAACCGGAACCAGAACATGAAAAAGACCATCAGCCTGCTGGCTGCTGCGCTGCTCGCCGCGTGCAGTACCGAGCCAGTTTCAACTGTCGCAGTACCCACTGCCGACCCGGATACCATCCGCGCCCATGTAACCTACCTGGCCAGCGACGAGCTGCAGGGCCGTGATACCGGCAGCGAGGGCTATGAACAGGCGGCGGATTACGTTGCCGCGCAATTCAGGGAAATCGGCCTGCAGCCCGCCGGCGAGGATGGCTTCAAGCAGACGGTGCCGTTCCGTCGCGCCAGCCACACAGAACAGAAGCCCACCGCGGTGCTGCATACCGCCGATGACGATATCGAACTGGCATTCGGTGAGGACTTCCTCGCCGGCGCCGGTCAGGCCCAGCAGGCTTCCGCGGTAACCGCAGAGATGGTGTTTGCGGGCTATGGCATCGACGCACCGCGCTTTGGCATCAATGACTACGAAGGCCTGGAAGTAGACGGCAAGATCGTGGTGGTGCTGTCTGGCCGCCACGCCAGCCTGCCGACGGAAGAGGGTGCACATTACCGTTCCGGACGCACCAAGCTGCAGACCGCCGCCGCGCGGGGGGCAGTCGGCATGATTTCCGTGCACACGCCGCAGGCGGAGAAGCGCCGTCCGTTCGAACGTTCCGCCAAGTATGCCGAGCGCCCGAACCTGCGCTGGGTCGGCAAGGATGGGGTGCCCTCCGACACAGTGCCGGGTGTGCATCCGGGCATTTACCTGGATATCGGCGCTGCCGAGAAGCTGTTTGCCGGTGCACCGCAGCAGCTTGCGCAGGTATTCGAGGCGGTAGAGAAAGGCGAGAAACTGCAGGGCTTTGACCTGGCGGTGCGTGCCAGCCTCAGCAACCACAGCCAGCACGAGCAGATCACCAGCCCCAATGTGGTGGCGATGCTGCCGGGCAGCGACCCACAGCTGAAGGATGAATTCGTTGTGTTTTCGGCACACCTGGACCATATCGGGCTGGATGCGCACGCCGAGGAAGGCGCCGACCATATCAACAACGGCGCACTCGATAACGCCACTGGTGTGGCGATCATGCTGGAGACGGCACGCATGTTCGCCGAGGGCGAGCGCCCGCGCCGCTCGATCCTGTTCGTGGCGGTGACCGGTGAAGAGCGCGGCCTGCTGGGCTCTGACTACTTTGCACAGTATCCGACCGTGCCGGGCGACAAGATGGTGGCGAACATCAACCTGGACATGCCGCTGGTGCTGTACCCGTTCAATGACGTGATTGCGTTTGGTGCCGAGCATTCCAGCCTTGGCGAGACCGTGGCCCGGGCTGCGGCCAATGCCGGTATCAAGCTGAGCCCGGACCCGATGCCGGAGCAGGGCCTGTTTACCCGCTCCGACCATTACAGCTTCGTGCGCCAGGGTGTGCCGTCGGTATTCCTGGTGGTGGGCTTTGAGTCCGCCGACCCGGATATCGACGGCGGTGAGGTGTTCACCAACTTCCTGAAGACGGATTACCACCGCCCGAGCGACCAGATTGACCTGCCGATCAACTACCTGGCGGCGAAGAAGTTCACTGAGGTGAACTACGAGATTGGGCGCGAGGTAGCCAATACCGAGGAGCGCCAGCGCTGGAACCAGGGCAATTTCTTCGGTGACCTGTTCGGCGGCTAGGCCCGCCCCACGGTTGGCGCGGGCGGTCTGCCTGCCCGCGCCTGCCGTCCTGCCTAGGACTGCATGCCGCCCGCGGCGGCTTCCAGTGGTCCATCGTCCTGGCCGGCGACCCGTTCGCGTTCCGCCAGCGGCAGGCCGAACACCAGTCGCAGCGGCCGGTAGCGGCGGATGACCGCATACCCGGCCCAGCATCCCGCAACCGTTATCACCCCGATCACTACCGCTTCCAGCACCGGTCCCAGCCCCTGGCGGACCAGCCAGTAAGCCGCGGCGATCATCAGCGTCTGGTGCAATATGTACCAGGGCAGGATGGCGCGGTTGCAATAACGGCGCAGTGGGTGGTCAAAGTTCAGGTATTTCGCCGCATAGCCACTCAGCGCCAGCAGCCACAGCCAGATGTTCAGGTGGACCACTAGCGCCTCTATCACTCTGGGCAGCGCCATGCCGGCCAGATAGTGAGCGCTCACCAGCGCGTAACCGGCCATGCCCAGGAGCAGCAGGCTGCGGCGGCGGCGACGGATGCTGGCCCAGGGCCTTTCCGCATCCCCCAGCCAGTAACCGTACAGGAACACTGTGAAGTACAGGCTGTGCATGTTCCAGTCGTCCACCAGCGCACGGGTCGTGGCGAAGTGCTCGCTCAGCAGCAGGAACCCCAGTGCCAGTGGCAGCGCGGGCAGCAGCACCAGCGACAGCGGCCTGTTCAGCAGCTCGCGGACGGCGCGCCCCACGCGGCTACGCGTCAGCCATCCGAGCAGGGGCAGCAATGCCACCAGTGCCATCGAGTAGGCCCACAGGTAGGCGAGGAACCACAGGTGGTTCCAGGTGGGGTTGATCAGCCCGTTGAACACGCCCCGGGTCAGTTCCGGGTGCAGTGGTTGCAGGTACTGCCACAGGAAGGTGCCGAATCCGTGCGGGTAGCCGTGGTCGGCCTTCAGCTGGAAAAACAGCTGTGGCGATACCACCAGATAACTGCACAGCAGCAGCGGCAACAGCAGGCGCAGGCTGCGCAGACCGGTAAAGCGACCGAGCGGGACCCGGCGCAGTGCCAGGCGCGAAGCGATACCGGAGACAAAGAACAGCAGTGGCAGGCGCCACTCGCTGGAAAACAGCATCAGCCATTTCAGCGGTTCGCTCAGGTGGCTGCTCTTGAGGTGGAACTCCCAGTCGGCCACGTAGAGCATGCCGAGGTGGTACAGGATCAGCAGTGCAAACGCGAGTATGCGCAGCCAGTCCAGGTCATAGCGCCGGGCCGGGGCATTCTCTGTCCCGATTGGAGGAAGGGCTGGTGCATGGGACTGGTTCACGATTTGCTCCGGGCAGGGTGACTTTCACACGGCTTGCTGCCATGGTCACGCAGCGGCAGGGTTTTGGCCAGCTTTGCAGGCCGCCGATTCCTGAATCCGGCAGACCGGGCGGGAATCCGCCAGGGCAGTCGATGCGGCGTGGAGAAGAAGCCGCTAGTATTGGCGCCGCGGCGGGAATTTATTTCCCGCTCCGCGCTCTATAGAACAGCCTTACCATTGCGGAGCCTTGTCTTGCCTTCCAGAGTTTCATCCTGTCTTGTCTCCCTGACGTTGCTGCTCGCCACCAGCGCGGGCCATGCCGGTAACCCCTCCGCTGCTGCCGGGCAGACGCCTGCCACCGAGGCCAACGCTAAAACCCAAGCCGGGGCCAAAGCACAGGCGCAATCGCAGGAGGCGCCAAAGCCGCAATCAGAAGAAGCTGCGGAGCAGCCGGCGACCCCCGCCCAGGCCGGGGCCAAAGCACAGACGCAGGCGCAGAAGGGCACTACCGAGGGCCTGCCGAAAGCGCAGAATATCGACCTGCAGGAGCCGATCCAGGGTGCAGAGCTGGTGGCACCGGACGGCACGACCGCCGACGCTGCACCGGCTGTGGAAGCCACGCCGGATGATCTGGTCGGCGCGCAGCCTTTCGTACTATTGGGCCGGGAAGTGCCGCCCGCCACCTCCACGCGTCTGGCCTGGGCACCGAGCCAGTCGTTCGAGGGGATATACGCGGCCACCCCGGTGCTGGTGGTGCACGGCAAGAAGCCTGGGCCGGTACTCTGCCTGACGGCGGCGATCCACGGGGATGAATTGAATGGCATTGAGACGGTGCGGAGGGTTCTGTACAACCTCGACCCGAACAAACTGGCCGGCACAGTGGTGGGGGTGCCAATCGTCAACCTGCAGGGCTTTCACCGGCATTCGCGCTACCTGAGTGACCGGCGCGACCTCAATCGCTTTTTTCCGGGCGACCCCGATGGCAGCTCGGCGTCACGGATCGCACATTCGTTTTTCCACGAGGTAATCAGCCACTGTGATGCCCTGGTGGATCTGCACACCGGCTCCTACTACCGCACCAACCTGCCACAGCTGCGTGCCGACCTGACCAACCCCGGGGTAGTGGCCCTGACCAAGGGCTTTGGCGCCACTGTGGTCCTGCACAGCGAGGGCGCGGAGGGCACCCTGCGGCGGGCTGCTGTAAACCAGGGGATTCCGGCGGTAACGCTCGAGGCCGGCGCCTCGATGCTGCTGGATGAAACATCCGTGGAGCACAGCTCCAAGGCGATCCAGACCCTGCTGAATCACATGGAGATGGTGAGCAAGTTCCGCCTGTGGGGGGATCCGGAGCCGGTCTACTACACCTCGACCTGGCAGCGCGCGCCCATGGGCGGGGTGATTTTCAGTGAGGTGGCACTGGGGGAAAGCGTGTCCAAGGGTGACCTGCTTGGCACCATTACCAACCCGATCACCAATGTGCGCACGGAAATCCATTCGGCCTACGACGGCCGGGTGCTTGGTATGGCGCTGAACCAGTTTGTGCAGCCGGGCTTTGCGGCCTACCACATAGGTATCCGTGCACCGGAAGAGAAAGTGCCGGCACCGGCTGCTGCCGCCGACTCCAATGCCTCCGGGCAGGTATCACCGGCAGCGGAACCGCTGCCGGATACCGAGGTACCTTCCGATGAACAGCCGGACGCCCCCGATTCCGGGGACGACGCGTTTGAGGACGGTTGAGCCCGGCTTCAGGATTGCTCAGCGCCGGCCACGAAGCCGGCGCCGGGGGCAAACCTAGAAACGGTAGCCAATCCCGATGGAGTACACCCAGGGATCGATCTCAACATCGACTGCAAGCTTGTTGCTCACACGGACCACCTCGCCGTTGCTGCCGGTACTTTCTTCCGTGTCATAGGTGATGGTGGCATCGCTGTCGATGTCGATGGCCCACACGGAGAAGTTGACCAACCACTCCTTTTCATCCCCAAACAGGAAGTCCACACCCAGTTCACCGGCCGCGCCCCAGGAGTCGTCCAGCTCCAGGCTGCCGCGCGTCACCGCGCCCAGATGGGTTTCCAGGTAACTTTCGGTGACGTCGCTAAGGTCTTCGTCAAAGAAGGTGGTGTAGTTCAGGCCGATGCCCACGTAGGGCTGGATCCAGTCCCAGGAGCAACGCGGAAACCACTGCAGGGTCACGGTCGGCGGCAGGTGGTCGATGGTGCCAAGGTCGACACTGCCAAACGACTCAAAGTCATTGTCACCGACCAGATCCGGCAGGCCTTCCACCTTCAGGTCGTGCTCGAAGGGCCAGGCCGCCAACAGCCCCACCGCAAAGTGCTCGTTGAAGAAAAAGCTTCCCGTCAGGGACAGGCTGGTGCCGGTATCCACATCGATGGAAGTTCCCTCCAGCCTCAGGTCATCCAGAGAGACATTTCCTGATTCGGAATAGGGATCGACGTGGCCTATACCGGCACGCAGGACAATGGTCTCGCGCTCGTAATCGGCCAGCGCCGGAAGGCTGATAGACGCGCCTAGCAATAACCCGCAGGCCAGGGTGGGAAGGCTTTTCATGCCACGACTCCTTTTAGGCATACAAACGTGCAAAGTCAGTGTAGTTGTTCCTGCGAGGTAGGAAAGATTAGAAAAAGCGTACTTGAAAAATGCGAAATTATGGAAGGATTTGAGCGTCACCCGCGCTGCCGGGAAGAACCGGCACGTCCGTTCGCTTGGGCTAGATTAAATAGCAGGGCTTCAACCATTCCTGACCAGACAAACGGATTCTCAGCCATGAACAAGAAACTGTTGCTCGGCGCGCTGCTTGGCGCCGGTATTTCACTTCTGAACAAGAAAAAGCGCCAACAGCAGGTGCCGCAGGGCGACACACCGGACTTTTCGCAGGTGCCCGGCCCCACGGGTGAGGGCCCTGCGGGGCCGAGCCTGGAGGACATCTTTGCGAAAATTGGCGCGCCAGGCGGCGCGGGTCCCGCGGCCGGCAGTACACCTGCCGGCGATGTATTCGGGGGCAGCGTCAAGCCGGGTGCGGCACCCGGTGGCGCGAGCGGCGGCTTCCCGGGTGGGGCGGGCCCGGCGGCTGCAGCGGGCGGTGCCGGGGCGCTGTTCGACCTCGCCCGCAGGATCTTTGAGCAGGCGCAGAAGCAGGGCAATGTCAAAGTCGTGCAGGGCGGCAACCTGCAGGACATTCTTGGGCAGGTGTTTGGCGGCGCAGCAGGCAAATTTGGCCAGCAGGGGCCGCTGGGGCAGCAGTCAAAGCCCGATATCTGGCCGGACCCCGCCAAATCACAGCCCGCCCAGCCGACTAATGCCGCAGCGGAAGAAGAGAAGGCAGATGTGATGCTGACTGCAATGGTCGCAGCAGCCCAGGCGGATGGCAGTATCGACGAGGCGGAGCAGCAGAACATTATGGGCGCCCTGCAGGGGCAGCTGGATTCCGGGGACCTGGCCGAGCTCAAGCGCCTGCTTACGTCCCCGGTCGACGTCGACCAGATGGTTTCCCGCATCCAGGATCCGAGCACGGCGTTCAATGTCTATATGGTTTCCGCCATGACCATCGACGAGGACAACCCGCGCGAGAAGCAGTATATGGACCAGCTGGCGGCAAAACTGGGTATATCGGATGTTGCCGCCCGGATGATCGAGCAGCAGAAAAACGCAATGCGGGTATAAACGCGGATATTGTTGCCTGCGCGCACCACGATCGCGCGGACAATACGGCAAATGCACCTCTGCCGTGCAGGGGAAGGGCTTCTGGCGATGAACTCTTGCCAATGGACCCTGTCAAAGTTGGCACGGCAATTGCTCTGTATCTGGTGCGTACGGTTTTACCCGGCTCTCACCGGGTAGTTCCGATTAGCATCTCTCATCATCGCTTCTTAAGCCCGGCCAATGGCCGGGCTTTTTTTACCTGCCGAAATGTATCAGGTCGCGACGTACCTGCTGGCGTGCGCGCTGACGCTCACCCGATCGGGGCCGGGTATGCGGCCCGCCCTTGCGTAGCAGGGGATTAAGCGCAACATGGTTGCGCGGTTTGTTGTTCTTCATAACACCTTTCCTTGTTTGACAGGTCGAGCAGATACCACTGCTGATCCTGAATTTTTTTCATCTTGCGCCGGGAGGACTTGTCCTCGTAGAGGAATGCCGGCCCGGTGGCAGTTTTGTTAAAGCAGAATTTCTCCGGCAATTTGCTGTAAATGGATTTTGGAGGGCTGCATTTCTTCACAGCTCGACCCGTTTTCCAGCTGTGGTAGAAAACCTGCTCAATGCCGATCTCCTCTACCAGGAAAAACAGCGCTGCCGACAACATAGTTTCCGCCCAAGTGCTTTGATACTGCCTGATTGCGGTCTCGAAATATTTGAGGGTCGCTTCCGGCGAAAAATCTTCGTACCAGGACATGGAGTCCTCATTGCGTTTTTGCTTTTCCAGATAGGAACGCGCTTCCTGTACAGACCACTCTACTTCTCGTAACCAGTCATTCTGAATTTCTTCAATCAGTGCGACCCCCGTCTCTAGATCCAGATCGATCCGCGCCCATGCCATGGTGTTGCGCGCGCGACTAACCGGGTGACAGCACATCACGAATGGGTCGTATGCCGGATTGCCAAGAAGGCGCTGGTATTCCAGGTCGTGTTGATTACAGAAGTTCAGTTGTAGCACCAGGTTGTATCCGGTACGGGATGTCTGGTGATAATTGCTTCTACCCCTGCGCTTACGGTCTGAGCCCCACAAGCCGAGGCTCAGTGTGTAAGCGTCAATCTCGTCCGGCCAGTAATCGTGCAGCAATTCCGGAAATACCATGCCGTTACCGATACAGCGCAGCGCATCCCGTACCAGCGGCTTCTGCAGCAGCTTGCCGTATGCACCCTGCTTTAACTCGCGCACACTACGCCCGCCGCTGCAATGCCACTTCAGCAACTGCAGCGCATACATATCCTTAAAGTAGTAGTACTTGGTGCGCTCTTTGGGGAGGCACTCCATGATCTCCCTTGCCAGTTCGATATCCATATCTGTTGTCCACGGTCATTCGTGGATCCTCCCTGTATTTGAATTCCATTACCCTTTTACACAGATGACCTGGCGCAGCGTGTGCACCACATCTACCAGGTCGCTCTGGTTTTGCATGACTTCGTCGATATCCTTATAGGCTGCCGGTATCTCATCGATCACACCCTTGTCCTTGCGACACTGCACGCCCCGAGTCTGCTCTTCCAGGTCGCGCCGCTTGAAGCGGCGCTTCGCCTCACTGCGACTCATGCGCCGGCCCGCACCGTGCGCACAGGAACAGAAAGACTCGGCATTGCCGGTGCCGCGGACGATGTAAGAGCGCGTCCCCATGGAGCCGGGAATGATGCCCAGCTGATCCACATTTGCAGCAATCGCGCCCTTGCGGGTTACGAACACATCGCGGTTGAAGTGCTTTTCCCGCACCACATAATTGTGATGACAGTTGATCGCCTCGCCGGTCAATGTGAATGCTGGCAGCTGTCGTTTCAGGCAGTTCACCACCAGCTTCATCATTTCCTGCCGATTCACCCGCGCATATTCCTGCGCCCAGCTCACCGCCTCGATATAGGCATCGAAGTTCGGATTGCCTTCACGGAAATACGCGAGGTTCCTGTCCGGTAACTGGTGCAGGTGCCCGCCCATATCCCGCTGCGCCAGGCGGATAAAATACTGGCCGATGGCGTTGCCGATGCCGCGACTGCCTGAGTGCAGCATGATCCATATCGCATCGCTTTCATCGAGGCAGATCTCGATAAAGTGGTTACCACCGCCCAGGGTACCGACCTGGGTCACCCAGGTTTCCTGTGGTCGCTTCAGCATCTTTAGTAGCTGCGGATGCTGCTCGAACAGGCGGTTCGCGCCAGGCGCTAGTGTCTTGCAGGCCGTATCGCGCGCGTTGATCATCTTGTGCCTGCCGAAACCGACGGGCACGTGCGCTTCAATGTCATTCCGCAGTGGCTTCAGGTTATCGGGCAGCTGGCTCGCATTCAGCGAGGTGCGCACCGCGTTCATGCCGCAGCCGATATCCACGCCCACTGCTGCCGGAATGATGGCGTCCAGCGTCGGAATGACCGAGCCGACGGTGGCACCCTTGCCAAGATGCACGTCCGGCATGGCTGCCACATGCGAGTAAATGATCGGCAGGCTGGCAATATTCTTCAGCTGCTGCAGCGCAGCCTGTTCAACCTGGTCAGTAAAAATCTTGACCGGCACAGACCCTGCGTCTGCATTTTTATTGAGTATGAGTTTTACGGGCATAGTCCACCCCTGGATAACTCCACTTAAATATTAGTGATGCCTTTACGGAGGCCGTAAACGAAAAAGCCCCGGCGTTAGCCAGGGCTCTTGGGGCTGCTGGCTTGAAAGGCGTGCTTGCCTTTCAAGCGTGGGCGCATGAAAGGCGTCTAGAGAAACCGGTTTACCAAAACTGTCAAACGCATTTCATCTCTCCAAAGAATGGGCTAGGCCCGGTGGTATTGATAACTTGGCTCGCAGTTTATGCAGGGGTCGATCGAAGTCAATGTATACGGGAATTTTTTGGCGCGAAATTTCTTTGCTGTCTGCCAGCCGCGAACCAAAAGCTGGATTCCTGCTATTGCCCAGCGGCTATCATCCTTGCTCGCATGTGCAATTTCGGCGCAATCCCGCAGTAATTGTTGTGGAAGCTGCTCCGGCCTACTAAAAAACTGCTACGAATAAATACAAAATGCCAAAGACCGCCACTTTCCAGGTCCAAGGCAGCAGACACACGGGCTACCTGGTCTTAGGGGGATTTGTGCGGTACTGACAATGTGCGTTGAAGTGCTACGGATGCGGTGGCTATTTTTTTTCCGGCAAATGACAGCGATGTCATTTGTGCACAGACGCCCTTGTACCACTTACATAACGATAAGACCGGAAAAAGCTATGTCATCGAACGTATTTCGTAAAAACATGCTGGCTAGCGGTATTGCCCTGGCACTCGCTGGCGTAACTGCGCCGCTCGCCATGGCTCAGGAAGAGCAGCAGAAAGACAAGAAAGTAGACGTAATTGAAGAAGTCGAGGTTGTCGGCTTCAAGGCGTCCCTGGAAAAGGCCATCGACGCCAAGCGTTACGCGACCATGGTCATGGACAGCATTACTGCCGAAGATATCGGCAAGTTCCCCGACAAGAACATCGGTGATGCGCTGATGCGTATCCCGGGCGTTGGTATCGAGCGTCGCTTCGGCGAGGCCGACGGTGTCAGCATCCGTGGCCTGGACCCGGCGCTGAGCCTGACTTACCTGAACGGCCAGGCCATCTCCACAGCGCAGTGGTTCGAAGGCTACCGTCCAACTCGTGGCTTCCGTTCCGATATGCTGGCCGCCGAGCTGGTATCCTCCCTTGAGGTCTACAAGTCCCCGCGTGCCGACCTGCCAGACGGATCTGTTGGCGGTGTGGTAAACATCAAGACCGCCAAGCCGCTGGATCTGGACGCCAACACCATGCGTGCGTCTTTTGAGTCCCAGTACTCCGAAAATGCAGAGCGTTGGGACCCGGCTTACTCCGGTCTCTACAGCTGGAAGTCCGACGATGAGAAAATCGGTTTCCTCGTAACCGCGAGCCACCAGGAACGTTTCACCACCTACGATGCCATGGAGAACTACTATGGCACCGGCGTTGGCAGCAAGAACGTAGACCCGGACGGTGGATACACCAATGCCACCTGGGGTGCTGGCCACGCGATTTTCCAGCAGCAGCGTGAGCGTACCGCGTACAACTTCACTGCCCAGTATCGTCCGACCGAAAGGCTGGACATCACTGCCAACTACCTGAACTTCGACCTGTCTGCGGACAACGTCAACTCCAACTACCTGGTAATTCCGGGCCGTACCAACGACATCAGCAACGTAACCGCTTCCCAGCAGTTCCCGGCTGGTAACGGCATTCTGCGTCACGACTCTATCCTCGCCAATGTTTCCGGTGATGGTGGCGATGACTACTGGTTTGGTCCGGATTCCTTCTTCCGTAACACCAACCCGGAAGCTCAGGCGTTTGACCTGGATGCCACTTACACGCACGACCTGTTCGAGGCGCACGTGCAAGTCGGTCACACCGAAGCGGAAGGCGATATCATCGTGATCGGTTACTCCGGCCGCATCGACTCCACCAACATCGGCGCAACCAGCCTGACCGGTGATGAGGTACTGACCCTCGACCTGACCGGCAACAAGCTGGGTGTCGAGTTCGACGGTTTCGATCCGTCCAACCCGGCCAGCTACCCGCTGTCGATCCGCCCGAACAACCCGCATATCATGGATTCCGACGAGGAAACCTACGCGCAGTTCGACCTGACCGTGCCGCTGGATAATGCCGGTTACATTACTTCCGTGAAGACTGGCCTCAAGTACCAGGATCACACCAACGAGCGTCACCTGTACAGCTTCGATGCCCTGATTCCGGCGAGCCTCGCCTCCGGCGCGACCTATGCTGACCTGCCGGTAGACACCGGTTGTGGCCAGTATGAGGAAACGGCAAAGGCAAACACCCTGACCTGCCTGCCGACCCTGGACCTGGATGGTATCCGCAGCCTGTCTGGCGACCTGACACCGGGCAACACCATGCAGCGTGAAAGCCTCAGCGACTTCTACAAGATTGAAGAAGAAAAGCTGGCGCTCTACGCCATGGCGGAGTTCGAATACGACAAATTCAGCGGTAACTTCGGTATCCGTTACGTCGACTACGACCTGACTTCCATTGCGAACCAGGTGGCCAACGGTGAAGACGTTCTGAACGTCCCGACCACCAATGACTACAACGAGATCCTGCCAAGCCTGAACGTGGTCTACGCAATCAACGATGACCTGTTGATTCGTGGTGCCGCAGCGCGTGTTATGGCGCTGCCGAACTACCAGGACCTGCGCAACACCTTCAGCTACAACAGCACCACCCTGACCGGCTCTGCGGGTAACCCGTACCTGGATCCGTGGATCGCTACCCAGCTGGATCTGGGTGTTGAGTGGTACTTCGCTGACGGCGCCTTGGCGAGTGCGACCTACTTCCGCAAGGATATCGATTCCTTCCTGTTCTCCTTCTCAGAGATCGAGAACCTGCGCATCATCGAGGAAAACTCCGGTAATGAGATCGATGCGGATATCGAGGTATCCCGTACCCGTAACGGCGGTGAAGCCAAGCTGCAGGGCCTCGAGCTGCAACTGCAGACCGAGCTGGCCTACGGCTTCGGTGTCAGTGCCAACTACACCTTCACCGATGCGGAAGTCATCGACAACATGGGTGAGTCAGGTCTGAACCTGCCGGGTAACTCCGAGGATATGTGGAACGTAACCGGTTACTGGGAGAACGATCGTTACAGTGCGCGTCTGATGGCGAACCACCGTGGTGAGTTCTTCAACGGCATCCGTATCGGCACTGCCTCCGAAACTGAAGCGTTCACCTCCCTGGACGTAGCGTTCTCTGCGGAAGTGACCGAGAACATCACTGTCAGCCTGCAGGGCGTGAACCTGACTGGTGAGCTGTATCGCACCAAAAACTCCCAGGACAACTGGGATGGTCTGTTCCAGCTGATCAATGATGGTGGCACCCGCTGGTTTGCGAATGCTTCTGTCAAGTTCTGATGCTGTTTTTCCGGTGCCTTCGGGCACCGGATCCAGAACGAAAAAACCGGCGTGAAAACGCCGGTTTTTTTATGCCTGAAATTTTTCTGCTCAGATCGCCTGGAAGCGATGCTTTTGCAACTGTTCCAGTAACCGGCGGTTAGTGACCAGGTGCTCTGGCATTTCCTTGCGCGTCTGCGCGATACGGGCAAAGTTCTCCCGCGCATAATCCAGGTGTGGCAGTCGCGCCGGGTTGGGCGTGTAGCGGCTGTGGTGGCCCATGCCATACAGAATGAACTCATAGCTTTCACGCACGAACGGCTCCAGTGCACTGGATAGTTCGAACCGGCTTGGGGGGTGGTGGGCCCAGAACTCGAGGTGCGCTTTCAGCGTGTCAGGCACCGTACCGGGATTGGTATTGTCAATCCAGAACTCGGAGTCGGTTCGGCCAGACAGTACGTAGTGCAGTTTGATGAAGTCCACCACGGCATGCCAGCGTTTTAGGAACGATTGGTTATATTTTTTCTCCAGCAGCGACATCATTTCCCGTGAGTCCGGGAACAGCTCCCCGAGCATATTGCAGGACGCCTCGATCAGGAAGATTGCGCTGGCCTCGAGCGGCTCCAGGAAGGCCGCTGACAGCCCAATGGCGACGCAGTTCTTGTGAAAGACTTTCTCCCGGTAACCGAGCCGCATCTTGATCAGCTTTGCATCCAGGTTTTCTGATGCCGGGCCCAGGTAACGGCGCAGTGTGGTCTCGGCTTCGTCGTCACTCATGTAATTATCGCTGTAGACATGACCGGTACCGCGCCGGCTCTGCAGGCCGATGTCCCAGATCCAGCCGGCCTTCTGCGCGGTGGAAATAGTGGGGCTCGCTATGGGTGCGTCTTCGCTTTCATATGGCGTCTGTATGGCGATCGCGCTGTTGACGAACAGGGTATCGCTGACGGACCGGAACGGTATGTTGTAGGTCTTGTCCAGCAACAGGCTGGTGAAGCCGCTGCAATCCACAAAGAAATCCCCGTGCAGCTCACCGGCCTCGCGCGTACTGACCGAACGGATGTAGCCATCTTCGTCTAGGTGGGCCTGTTCGATATGCGCCTGCACATGCCTGACGCCGAGCTGTTCGGTGGCAAAGCGGGCCAGCATCTTCGCAAACTTGCCGGCATCCAGGTGGTAGGCGTAATTGAGGATGCCCTCGTAGGCGGGCGTGGTCATGGTCTTGGGGGCGAAGTGTTCCCGGCAGGCGTGGGGCTGGACCGAAATGGCTTCGGCATAGGGTAGGCCCAGTTCCTTTTCCAGCATCTGCCAGTAGGGGCCCGGTGAGGTGCGCCACTGTCCGTGGGGCAGCTCGAAAGAGTGATGGTAGGCCGCGTCGCTGCCATCTTCGTTGAGCTGGTGCCAGTTGACGAATTTGGTCCCCTGTTTGAAGGACACATCGCATTCGCGAATAAAATCCGTCTCATCGATGCCGATGCGTTTCAGGGTGCTGCGCATGGTGGGCCAGGTGCCCTCGCCAACGCCAATGGTGGGCGTGTCCGGTGACTCCACCAGGGTGATGCTCATCTCCGGGTCTTCGAGAATATTCAGCTGGCGTGCCAGGGAAGCTGCAGCCAGCCAGCCGGCGGTACCGCCGCCTACGATCAATATGTCTTTAATGTTGCTCAAGCGGCCCCCGCAGTGCCGTTGTTTGCGGCCCTGTTCGATGTTGTAATGCTTTGTTCTAACTGGATTTATCGAATTATCTTAATCCCTGCGGGCAGGCCTGAATAGCGCCATTTTTGTGCAATTGGCAGCCTGCAGGAATCGCTGGAGCGCGCTTTGGACAAGCCCTTTTCTGTTTTGATAGTCGGCGGCGGTACCGCCGGCTGGATGGCCGCCAACCTGATGGCAAAGTACTGGCACGGGCAGGGCGTTGAAATCGCACTGCTGGAGTCAGACCAGATCGGCACCATTGGCGTTGGCGAGGGCAGCACTCCCTACCTGAAATCCTTTTTCCGGACCCTCGAAATCCCCGAGTCCGAGTGGATGCCGGCCTGCAATGCCACCTACAAATGCGGTATCCGCTTCCCCAACTGGTCCACGGCGACCGGCTACGAATCCTACTACCACCCGTTTTTCTCGCCGCTTGACCGCGAGGTCGGAATGGAGTTTTTCCGCAACGCCAATTTGCGTCGCAGCGGCCTCGACGTGCCTGCCAACCCCACGGATTTCTTTCACGCCCCATTCCTGTCTGCATCCGCGCGCGCGCCGGTTGCCGCGCAGCCCATGCCGTTCGAGATGGACTACGGCTACCACTTCGATGCTGGGCTGCTCGGGGCATTCCTGCGGGAAAAAGCCCGGTCTTTGGGTGTGCGCCATATCGTCGATACGGTGGAACATGTCGAGCGTGACGGCGACCGGGTTGTCGCGGTGCGGGCGGCGTCCGCCGGCCATATCGAGGCGGACTTCTTCGTCGACTGCACCGGCTTCCGGGCCATGCTGATCGGCGGCATGCCGGGCTACCGGTTCCGCGAGTTCAGCGACACCCTGTACAACAATGCCGCTGTGACGGTGCAGGTGCCGCGCGACGATGATGCGCCGTTGATCTCGGAAACGGTCTCCGAGGCGATGTCCGCCGGCTGGATGTGGCGCATTCCGCTGCAGACCCGCACCGGCTGTGGGTATGTCTACAGCGACCGCTTTATCAGCGCGGATCAGGCGGGCCAGGAGCTGCGCGAAAAACTCGGCCTGGCAGACGAGACCAGGCTGAACCATGTAAAAATGCGGGTGGGCCGCACTGAACAGCACTGGCACGGCAACTGCCTCGCTGTCGGACTGTCGCAGGGCTTTATCGAGCCGCTGGAAGCCACGGCGCTGATGCTGGTGCAATTCACCATTGAGCGCTTCCTTGAGCGTTTTGAGCCGGGCACCATGGATTCTGCGATATGCAGAGAGCAACAGGGCATACAGGAAGCATACAATCTGCACATCAACGAGCTGTTTGACGGGGTGCTGGATTATGTGGCTGCCCACTATGCGCTCAACAACCGCGACGACACCCCATACTGGCGCGCTGCACGTGAGGAAATCCACATATCCGAGCGCTTGCGAGCCATCCTGGCGGTGTGGGATGGCGATAGTGACTTTGACGCGATGCTCGAGCGCGAGGGCGCCAAGCTGATCTATTCGGGCCCGAGCTGGTACTGCCTGCTCGCGGGAATGGGTCGCTTTCCCGTCCGGCTGAAAGCCGATCCGGCGCGGCGGGGCGATAGCATCGACGCGGTACGCGCCTTCTGCGAGTCGAACCTGCCAAGGTTCCGGCCGCACCAGCAGCAACTCGAAGCCCTCGAGCAACAGTAACCGAATATTGGGAAAGAATACCGGGAGAATACCAATGCGACTTGGAGTGATTCTGCTCGCCCTGGCCAGCAACTTTGCTTTCGCCGAAGTGCCTCTGGACAAGCTGCGCCTGCCCGAGGGATTTAAAATTGAGGTGTTCGCCGATGGCGTGACGAATGCGCGCCATATGGCGCGGGGTGACAAGGGGACCATCTTTGTAGGCAGCCGCCGCGAGGGCAAGGTCTATGCACTGCGCGATGACGACGGAGACAATCGTGCGGACCGCGTCATTACCATTGCCGAGGACCTCTACCAGCCGACCGGTGTCGCCTTTCGTGATGGCGCGCTCTGGGTCAGCGCGGTGACCAGTATCCTGCGTTTCGATGATATCGAGGCGCGGCTCGATAACCCGCCGGAGCCGGTCGTGGTTACCGACCAGTTCCCGGACCGTCACCACGGCTGGAAATATATCGCTTTCGGACCGGATGGCTGGTTGTATGTGCCAGTGGGCGCGCCATGCAATATCTGCGATGAAGAAGGGTTTGCAGAAATCCGCCGTATCAGCCCGGATGGCAAGAAAATGGAAACCTTTGCCAAAGGCGTGCGCAATACCGTCGGCTTTACCTGGCACCCGCAAACCGGGGAGCTCTGGTTCACTGAAAACGGTCGCGACATGATGGGCGATGACATGCCTGCCTGCGAACTGAACCGCGCCCCGAAAGCGGGCATGCATTTTGGTTACCCCTACTGCCATCAGGGCGATACCCTCGACCCTGAATTCGGTGAAGGCAAAAGCTGTGCAGACTACGTACCTCCGGTCCAGAACCTCGGCCCCCATGTGGCGCCACTGGGTATCAAGTTCTACACCGGCGACCAATTCCCGGCGCAATACCGCAACCAGGTGTTTATTGCCGAGCACGGCTCCTGGAACCGCAGTAAAAAGATCGGATACCGGGTGACGCTGGTGACCCTGGATGAAAACGGCAAGGCGACCGCCTACGAACCGTTTATCGACGGCTGGCTCGAGGGGGAGAATAACTGGGGCCGCCCGGTAGACCTGCTGGTGATGCCCGATGGCGCCATGCTGGTGTCGGATGACCAGGGCGGTGTGATCTACCGTGTAACCTACGCGGGAAAGTAAGTTAGTGGATAAGCAGTTTGCTACGGCGCTATCGCTACTATTCCCCGTTTTGATTGTGGATGCCGCAGAGCCGGCACCGCTGCTGGATACGGTGGTGGTGACGGCACACCAGCAGCCGCTGGTGCTTGCCGATCTCGCGGGCAACACCGCGGTAATTGACGATGAGGAAATCACGCGCAGCGGTTACGCACATGTGCAGCAGCTGCTGAACAATGCCCCGGGCGTGAATATCGCGCGCGGCAATGGTATTGAATACCTGCCCGCTGTGCGCTCTCCTGTGCTCACCGGTGCGGCCGCCTGCGGCAGTATCCGTGCAACGCTCGACGGCGTTGCACTGCGTGCACCGGGTTTTTGTAACATCAATGAGCTGTTCGAGGCGCCGCTGGAGTTCGCCGAGCGTGTGGAGGTGGTGCGCGGTACCGCCAGCATGGTGCATGGCGCCAACGCAACCAATGGCGTGATCGACACGCGCCTGCGTTTGCCAGAGCGGGACCGTTCCGGGCTCAGCCTCTGGCACGGCGAACAGGGCTTCGCCAAGGCCGCCCTCGACCTGTCACGGGGTGATGCGCAGCGCGGCCAGTCCCTGGGTCTTGCACATATTCGCAACGACGGTTTTCGCCAGGACAATACCTACCGTCAGACGACCGGCCTGTGGCAACTGCAGCACAGCGGGACAACAGGCCAACTGCGCGCATCCATACACTTCGCGGATCTCGACCAGGACTCCGCCGGCTACGTCAGCGGCTACCGCGCCTATGAAGACACAACGCTGAGCGAGGCCAACCCGACGCCCGGCGCCTACCGTGCCGCAAGGTCCATACGTGGCCAGGTACGCGTCGGCACCGACGAGCGGGACCAGCAGGGCCGTGCGCTCAGCGCCTGGTTCCGCGATACCAACATGGCATTTCGCATGCATTTCCTGCCGGGGCAGCCGGATGAAGAAAATAGCCATGCGTCTGTCGGTGCACGCGCAGGCGGCTGGCTGCCATTTGCTGGTGGGCGGGTGGATTACGGCACCGAGGCTGAATTGACCGACGCCTACCTGGAGCAGTTCCAGGCCGAGCCGACAGAGGGTTCTGCCTTCCTGCAAGCTACGATTCCGGCGGGTTACCAGTACCGCTATGACGTGATGGCGGCATCACTATCGGTATTTGGCAGCTACCGACGCCCCCTCAGTGAGGCGCTGGTTTTCGATGCCGGGTTGCGTACGGGCTGGACGCGCTACGACTACGACAACCATTTGCCCGATGGGCGCACGGATGCGAATGGCGAGCCCTGCGCCTTTGGTGGGTGCCGCTACTCGCGGCCTGCCGACAGGGCAGATGATTTTGTCAGCAGTGCGGTGCGTGCGGGCCTCGCTTACCGGATGGGCGAATCATTGCAGTTTTACGCAAACCTTTCGAATGGCTATCGCACGCCGCAGGCTGCAGAGTTGTACCGCCTGCAGCGCGTGCAGCAGGTCGCTGACCTCGATCCCGAGCAAGCGTTCAGCGGCGAAGTGGGGATACGCGGCTCCATCGCCCGTGTGGAATTTGAACTGGCGGCCTATCAGCAGCGCAAGCGCAACGTCATCTACCGGAATGCGGATTTCTTTAACGTCTCCGGCGGTAAGACCGCGCACCGCGGCCTGGAGAGCCGGGCGCGGGTATCGTTGACGGATCGCACAACGTTCAGCTTGCTGCTGAATTACGGCGAGCACCGCTACCGCAATGACCAGGTGGCGGGTACGACAGGCAACCTGATGGACTCAGCGCCCCTGTGGTTTGGCGGTGCCTCTATCGACCAGCGCATTGGCGATCGCTGGAACGTGCGGGCTGCACTGGATTACGTTGGGAAATACTATACGGACCCGCAGAGCCTGCACCAGTACCCCGGCCATCGGTTGCTGCACCTGACGGCAGATAGGCAATTTACGGATTCGGTCACGGTTTTCCTGAAATTGGAAAATGCACTGGATGAACGCTACGCATCGCGCGCAGATTTCAGCAGCTTCTCCGGGGACCGCTATTTCCCGGGCTCGCCGCGGGTAGTCAGGTTCGGTGCGAAATTTGAGTTGTAGATAAAAATAAAAAGGGGCCACGTGGTGGCCCCTGTAGCAAAATCTGTCAGCCGCTCCTGGCTGAATCAGATTACCGCAGACTCAAAGAGCTTGCGTACTTCCGGAAGGTGTTCGCCGAAGTAGTGCAGGTCAGCCGCAGTAAACAGGATGACATAAAGTTGCTCATCCTTGATTACCGCAAACGCATTGCCACGTTTTTTCAGGCCGCTCTTTTCGAAGTAATCCAGTTCAAACTCAAATCCGAAGGTACCACCGAATTCTGTGGGTTTGAGGTTACTGGTATCAATCTGGATTTCACCGCCTGCCAGGTTTTTCAGTGAGGTCTTTACCAGGTCTTCAACATCATTGGGCAGCATGCCCGCATTGAAGGCTGGCATGGGCAGAGCTTTGTTCCAGGATTTGAACAGTGTTTCCCCGTCACTGATACCACCAATAAAAATCAGCTGGTCGAGGCTTACCCCATCGCGGGTCCAGATCTCAACTTTTTTACCAAGGTTCGCAGGAGACTTGTTCCAGTCCATTGGCGGGGTGACGGTGATACCCTTGGCCGAGACAGCGGATCCGGCTGGCACCAGGCTGTACTGGACACAGCCTGCGAGGGAGGAAAGCAAGCCCAGTATAAATAGCCTTTTAATCTGTTTAATCATTTTTTGACTCCAAAGAATTTATATAGAATTCGATCATCTGCTTGTCCGAAGCGTCTGGTGCGAGTGCCAGGTAGTTGCGGAAGTGCGATAAAGCCTCGGTATTGTTTTTCTTGCGTAAATGGAGATAGCCGAGGTGCTTGTGCGCATCCGGGACGGGGTTGTCCAGTTTCAGGGATGCGGTGTAAGCATCAACCGCAAGGTCCTGGTCGCCTGGCTGGTTCCTTAACCGGTGCAGTTCCCCGCGAAAGAAACGCACTTCCGCCTCTGGGTAGCCCATCTCTTCATGTTTCGCGAGCAACAATTCGGATTGTTCGTACTCCTGCATTTCCAGATGGTTGGCCATAAACGTGCGATAAAGCGGCATGATCTTTTCGATCAGGCCGTTGTTCTTTAGCGTATTTCCGGTTTCTGGTAGCTGGCTGATGTGCGCTTCCAGTTTTGCTATTCGCTCCTTGGGCTGAGGGTGGGTGGCGAAAAATACGCTGCTGGCCTGCCTGCTGCTATCTGCTTTCTGTTCGGCATCTACATAGCGCCACAGGTTTGCAGCTTCGACAGGCGCATATCCGCTGGCGTGCATCAGGTTGGCACCGATGGCATCGGCTTCAATTTCCTGGTTGCGCCCAAAAGAACTATTACCGGCCATCACAGCCCAGGTCATCAGCCCACCGGTCAGCAACATGTCGAACACCATGGAAACGCCAGCGCCATCACGCAGGCCGCGCCACTGCTTGAGGTGGTGTGAGCGCAGGTAGTGACCTATCTCGTGCCCAAGTACAGCCGCGAGCTGGGATTCACTTTCGACGCGCAGCAGCAGGCCCGAGTGGATATGCATCATGCCGTTGGGAAACATGGCCGCATTGAAATGCGGATTTTCGATAACGTAAACCCGGATATCGCTGCAGTAGTCTCCCGCAAGTTTACAGACCATATTGCCGACGTAGTCGTTCAGCGCGGGGTCCGTAACCACAAACGGGGAGTGCTGAATGTCCCGCTCCAGCTTATCGACCTGATACCAGAAACCGCCTTCGTCGGAGGAAGCTTCGGGCCGGTAACCGGGGTCAAAAGCCGGCGGATAGCTGGTTGCTGCGGCAACGGCGTTGCTCACCAGGGAGGCCATTACAAGGCCCAGCAGTCTGTGAGTAAGTGTGTGCATGCGATTGACTCACCCCGCGGAAGGAAGGGTTTTCAATAACGCTGTCACTGTCTTGTCGGCCGCTTTTTTGGTGCGCAGGTCACCGGAGCCGCTGATGAGCTGGTTGAACCAGACAATCTCGCCGCTGTTCAGGTCGACCAGGGAAGCAAAGCCGTACTGGGTGCCGCCGGCAACACCAACTCCGGCTACTGCGCCAAGCAGCTGAACGGCCACGCGGCCGGCACTGGCATAGCTGTCACGCACGAAAACAAACATCGCATAGTCCGCGCCTGTGTGTTCCTTGAGTGCCGCGATATCGTCGCCCAGGGTCCAGTCGATCTGGTTGTTTTTGGTTGGAAGCTTGAGCGGCCCGTAGTGGTGCAGGCGGATGGTGTATCCGACGGCTTCGTGCAGCTTCTGTAGCTGGACCAGGGTGGATTCGGCATTGAGGCCACCGGCGTCGAACAGCAACAGGTTGGAATTACGTCGGGCAAACTCCTCCCTGGCAGCAGTCTTGATGTGCTGTACCGCGTTCTGGGTCCACTCTGCCTGCGGCTCGGTAAGACCGGCGGCTGTCAGAATGCTGAGCTCCACATCCAGGGGCATGAGCACGATCTCGGAGCTGCCATCGATGGTGCTCAGCTGATCGATCTTGGATACGTGGGTCGCGGCGCAGCCGCTCAGGTAGATGACCGCGAATGCGGTTAGCAGCAGTTTTGTAATACTGCGGAACGAGCGCGCGCTCCGCATGGTCGTGGTGTGATCCATTCGGACAAATTCCCCCAAGAAATTTATTGTTTTTTATCCGGCCGCTGAAGCGGCCAGATTGCAACGTTAAGGGAATTGGGAGTCAAAAAATAGGGACGGACGCCCTATTTATGCAGTTGCGGAAAAATTACAGCGTCAACCGCAGATTCTGCGCCTGACAGCGCTCTAAAATGACGTTGAGCAGGCGCAGAGTGCGGACTCAGTGGGAAGCCGGTAGCAGCTGGCTGAAATTTTCCCCGGTCGGGTAGTCGGTCGCGGTCCAGCCGACGCGCACAATCACGGTGCCGGTGGCGGGCGAGATCATCAGTGCCTGCTCCCGGTTGCCCAGCATAAAGTAGGCATCGGCCGGCAGCTCCGGGAAGCGCAGGGCGTCGCCGCCACCGTTCAGCCAGAACTGGTAACCGTAACGGGGGTCGTTTTCCGAATTGTTCGGTGCCTGCGCGCGCGCCACCCAGTCCTCGGAAAGGATACGCTGGCCATTCATCTCACCCTTATCGAGCATGACCTGCCCCAGGCGTGCCCAGTCGCGGCCACTGGCGTAGATGTAGGAGCTGCCGACAAACACACCGCTGGGGTCGGTTTCCAGAATGGTGTGCTGCATCCCGAGTGGCTGCAGTAGCTCGCGGTGCAGGAAATTGATGCTTTCCTGCGCGCTGCCACCGAGCTGGTCGTGCACCCAGCGCGCAATCAGGTTGGTGGTGCCGGAAGAGTAGGAAAAGTGCTGGCCTGGCGTGTGCAGTGCCGGGCTGTCCATGGCCACGTCCGATGCGCTGTGTGCGTTAAACAGCATGCGCGTGGAATCACTCCCCGGCGCATAGGTCTCATCGAATTGCAGGCCGGATGCCATATGCAACAGGTCGTCCATTTCGATCTTCGCACGCGCGTCGTCTGCCCAGCTGCTGAATAATGGCGTACCGGCGCTATTGGCAATCTCCAGGGCTTCCATGCGCCCATAGAGCATGGCAGTGACGCTCTTGCCCATGGACCAGCCGAGCAGTGGTGTGCGAGCGTCGATGCCCGGTCCATAGGATTCGGCAACCAGCTTGCCATCCTGCACCACCACCAGCGCACGGGTATCCAGGCCTGCCCCATTATCCTTTGCCAGAATGGCGTCCAGGCGCAGCTGCAGCGCCGGGTCGATACTGTCGAGCTTGTCGCCCGCAGGCCATGGCGCGTCCACGGCGATCGGGGCGGGCGCGCGTACGGTGTTGAGTGGCGCGGTGTTGCCGATATCCAGGCTACAGCCGAGATCCTTGCGGAAGGTGGCACTGGTCTTGCCGAGGCCGAACAGGGTCGCGGTCACGCTCTGGGCGCCGTACTCGAGATCCAGCAGGCGGTTGGCCGGGGAATAGGAGGCGAGGTCCTCCAAAATCCGGTCCTTGTCAAAACCGGATACGAAATAGGCGGAACAGGCCAGTTTGGCGCCCATGCCGGTGGCTACACGCACGGCGGCGGGCAGCTGGGTGGCGGAAAAGCCGAGCAGCTTCGGGGCCAGCAGGGCGAAGGCCAGTGCCAGCGCGGCAAGGGTGGCCAGCGGGATCGTGATTAGTCTCTTCATCGTACTCTTTGTCTTTACCGTACTTTTTGTCTTTTCGTATGACGCATATACGCCCGCGCGGGCCGTATCTGGAAAGCAACTGCCGATTGTACCGGTCCCGCTGGCGCGAAAAAGGCCTTTGCGGGACGGAAATGCGTCTTTTTCAGACAGATGTGACCGAAAAATGGACTTTGTTCTCGATCGCCTCTTTACTTTGGTTACATGTGAAACTATTTTTGTGCGCCTGAAATTACTATAACAATCACCGCAGCGACAATGGCGCTGGGCCGTACAGAGACTGGAGGATGCTATGTCCGATTTGTTTGAAAACCCGATGGGCCTGAACGGCTTCGAGTTTGTTGAATTCACAGCGCCGGAAAAGGGCATTCTGGAAACCGTATTCGAGGCTATGGGCTTCACCAAGGTGGCCCGCCACCGTACCAAAGACGTGGAGTTGTGGCGTCAGGGTGATATCAATTTCATCACCAACTATGAAAAGGGCAGCCATGCCGACTACTACGCGCGCGAGCACGGCCCGTCCGCCTGTGGCCTGGCCTTCCGCGTGAAAGATGCCACGTTCGCATACAACGAAGCGATCAAGAAGGGCGCCCAGCCGGTGATCGTGGAAACTGGCCCAATGGAACTGCGCCTGCCGGCGATCAAGGGTATTGGCGGCGCGACCCTGTACCTGATCGATCGGTACAAGGAAGGCGAGAGCATCTACGACATCGACTTCCACTGGCTGGAAGGCGTTGACAAGCATCCGCAAGGCTGTGGCTTCCACACTCTGGACCACCTCACCCATAACGTCTATCGCGGCCGTATGGATTACTGGGCCAAGTACTACGAAGACCTGTTCAACTTCCGTGAAATCCGTTACTTCGATATCAAGGGCGAGTACACCGGCCTGTTGTCCAAGGCCATGACCGCGCCTGACGGCAAGATCCGTATCCCGCTGAACGAGGAAGCCGCTGGCGGCGGCGGCCAGATCGAGGAATTCCTGATGAAGTACAACGGTGAGGGCATCCAGCACATTGCCTTTGCCTGTGACGACCTCATCGCCTGCTGGGATCGCCTCAAGGCCCGCGGCATGGAGTTCATGACCCCGCCGCCGGATACCTATTACGAAATGCTGGAAGAGCGCCTGCCGGGCCACGGTGAGCCCACCGAAGAGTTCAAGAGCCGCGGCATCCTGCTGGACGGTACCACCGAAGGCGGCCAGCCGCGCCTGCTGTTGCAGATTTTCTCTGCCAACATGCTCGGCCCGGTATTCTTCGAATTTATCCAGCGCAAGGAAGACGAGGGTTTCGGTGAAGGTAACTTCAAGGCGCTGTTCGAGTCCATCGAGCGTGACCAGCTCAATCGCGGCGTGATTGGCGACCAGAGCAAGGACGATGCGGCCTGATAAGGCCGTATGTATACCGGAGGCCTGATATGGCTATAAAGCGTATTCATCACGTCGCCTATCGCTGCCGCGACGCCAGGGAAACGGTGGAGTTCTACCGCGACCTGCTGGGCATGGAATTCCAGCTCGCCATTGCCGAAGACAGGGTGCCCTCCACCGGGGCACCGGACCCGTATATGCATATCTTCATGGATGCGGGGCAGGGCAACGTGCTGGCGTTTTTCGAGCTGCCCAACTCCCCGGAAATGGGCCGCGATGAAAACACGCCGGCATGGGTGCAACATATCGCCCTGGAAGTGGAGAGCATGGACGAGCTGCTGGCGATGAAAGCCAAACTCGAGGGTGCGGGCGTTGAAGTACTCGGCCCCACCGACCACACCATTTTCCAGTCGATCTATTTTTTCGACCCGAACGGGCACCGTATAGAGCTCGCCGCCAACACCGCGGAACCGGGCATGCACCGGGAGCTCAAGCGGGTGGCGGAAGAAATGCTGGAAGAGTGGTCGCGCACCAAGAAAGCGCCTAGACACGCCGCCTGGATGCACGGCGACGTAAAATTCAAATCCCTGGACCCTTAAACTCACAGACTGAAAGCAAGAGGAAGGCACCGTGAAGCTAGCCAGCCTGATTTCCGGCCGAGACGGCCAACTCGTCGTGGTCAGTGACGACCTTAGCCGCATGGTATCCGCAGCTGAAATCGCCCCGACGCTGCAAAACGCGCTGGACAACTGGGACAGTGTTTCGGCAAAGCTCGAGGACCTGCATGCAAAATTGCAGCGTGGTGAGGTAGAGGGGCAGGCCTTCGACCAAGCTGCGTGCCACTCACCGTTGCCGCGTGCCTACCAATGGGCAGACGGCAGTGCCTATGTGAACCATGTGGAGCTGGTGCGCAAGGCGCGCAACGCCGAGATGCCGGAAAGCTTCTGGACCGACCCGCTGATGTACCAGGGTGGTTCCGACAGCTTCCTGGCCCCGCGTGCGCCCATCGTGATGCCGCAGGACGAGGGCTTCGGAATCGATTTCGAGGCCGAGGTGGCCGTGATTACCGGCGATGTGCCCATGGGTGTATCAGCGGAAGAGGCGCTGAACCATATCCGCCTGGTGATGATCGTCAATGATGTATCCCTGCGCGGCCTGATCCCGAATGAACTGGGCAAGGGCTTCGGTTTCTTCCAGTCCAAGCCGTCCAGCGCCTTTGCGCCGGTCTGTGTGACCCCGGCTGCACTCGGCGAAAGCTGGAAGGGTGGCAAGCTGCACCTGCCGCTGGTATCGCACCTGAATGGAGAGGTCTTCGGCAAACCGGAAGCCGGCGTCGACATGACATTCGACTTCGGCCAGTTGATCGCGCACGCCGCACGTACGCGCCCGTTGTGTGCCGGTACCATCATCGGCTCGGGCACCGTGTCCAACAAGCTCGATGGCGGCCCGGGCAAGCCGGTGGCCGAGGGCGGTGTCGGCTACAGCTGTATTGCGGAGATCCGCATGATCGAAACCATCAAGGATGGCAAACCGTCCACGCCGTTTATGAAGTTCGGCGATGCCGTTGCCATCGAGATGTTCGACCAGGGCGGCCAGTCCATCTTCGGGCGTATTGAACAGGTCGTAGAAAAAAGCTGATTTTCCCTTCCCAATCTTCCCTGGCGGGTGTTTGCCTGCCAGGGGAGGCATTTGATCGCAAACGAAGCCGCCTTACCTAAACTCCTCCCCAGGCCTGCTATCACCACCTGCTGAAACTATCATTCCCGGGGAAACCGGGAGAATGTTTATGGACCTGCAGCTCAAGGGGAAACTCGTATTTATCAGTGGCTCCACCAAGGGTATTGGCCGTGCGGTCGCGGAGGCACTGTTGCGCGACGGTGCCCGTGTGATTATCAATGGTCGCTCCGGTACCGAAGCCGCAGTCGCAGAGCTCAGCGCGATGGGAGAAGCCCTGGGTGTGGAGGGCGACTTATCGAAGCCGGAGGAGACTGACCGGATCTGCGCGGAGATAGAGCAGCACGGACCGCTGGATATCCTGATCAACAACATGGGTATCTTTAGTCCGCGTCCCTTCGCCGAGATTTCCGATGAGGAATGGCAGTCCATCCTCGATATCAATGTGATGAGCACGGTGCGCCTGTGCCGGTATTTTTTCCCGAAAATGCAGCAGCAGGATTTTGCCCGCATCATCAATATTTCCAGCGAGGCCGGCATGCGCGGCCTGGAGAGCATGGTGCACTACTCGGTGACCAAGGGTGCGCAGATTGTGATGGGTAGGGGACTCGCCAACCTTACCAAGGGGTCCGGCAAAAATATTACCGTCAATTCGGTCCTGCCGGGGCCCACACTGACCGAAGGTGTGGAGCAGTGGCTCAAGGAAAGCGCGAAAGTGCAGGGCAAAACAGAAGATCAGTTCGTGGCAGATTTTTTCCAGGAAACCGAGCCGAACTCTCTTTTGCAGCGGTTTATCAAGCCTGAGGAAATTGCGGCCGTCGTTGCATTTATTGCGTCACCGCTCAGTGCAGCGGTCAACGGTGCCAGCATCAAGGCAGAGGGCGGGCTGATAAAAAGTATTGTCTGACCGCCTCGGCCTGCGAGCAGGGTCAGGGCCCGCATGGAAAAACCAATGCGGGCCTTTCCTCAGCTATTACTCAAGCCAGCGTCAGGTGCCGATTGATCGGCAGGTCTCGAATGCGCGTACCACTTGCCGCAAAGATGGCGTTGGTGATACTCGGTGCAACCGGCGGCACGCCGGGTTCACCCACGCCCGCGGGTGGTTCCTCGGACGCAATGATTTCCACCGACATTGCAGGACACTGCTGGATGCGCAGCAATGGGTAATCGTGGAAATTACTGTTACTGACCGCGCCTTTTTCCATTTTTATCTCGCCCATCAGGGCCAGGCTAAGCCCGAATACCATGGCGCCTTCCATCTGCGATTCCACGCGGTCCGGGTTGACAGCAAGGCCGACATCGCAGACGCAGTGCATCTCCAGTATTTCCAGCTTGCCGTTTTGCACGCGCACCTTGGTGGCGATACCGACGTAGGATAGGAAACTGCGATGCACCGCGATGCCCCAGCCTTCGCCGGATGATCTGCCATTTGCTACTGATGATAGATCGGCTTTCGCGGCTGTCCTGCGCAATACTTCCTTGAGTCGCGCGGTATCTACCGGGAATTTTTCCTGGCTCTCGCCATAGTTGTTGTATTTGTATTCGCCCTGGCTCGGGTCGAACTTTCGGTCTGGGCCAATCAGTTCGAGCAGGAACTCTTCCGGGTTGCTCCCCGCAGCGTGCGCGACTTCGTCGGCGAAGCTGCATACACCAAATGCATTCTGGATATTGCTCACCGAGCGCAGCCAGCCGATGCGGGTATGGTATTCGGCCTGCGCGGTTTCACACTGGCGATTGTCGATTGCGAATGGCATATCGGCAAAGCCAAGGTCCAGCTCGAAAGGGGCCGGATGATCCGCTCCGGGTGCAAAGGTTCCGCCGATCGAGGGAAAGGCAGTGCGTTGCAACCAGCTGCTGACTTTCCCATCTTTGTCGAGACCGGCTTCGAAAAAGGCCGCACTGGCCGCGTGGTAGTAATCGTGGTGGATGTCGTCCTCGCGACTCCAGACGACTTTCACCGGGCGCCCGGTCTTTTTCGACAGTAATGCGGCTTCCACCACAAAGTCCGGTTTTGATTTGCGCCCGAAGCCGCCGCCAAGCAGGGTGACATTAACTTTGATTTTTTCTGCGGGCAGGCCGAGCGCCGTGCCCACATGTGCCTGTACCGATTGCGGGTCCTGCACACAGGCCCAGATTTCGCAGCCATCTTCCTTCGCCAGTGCAGTGGCGCTCACCGGTTCCATGGTGGCGTGCGCAAGGTAGGGCGCGGAATAGGTGGCCTGCAGGCGCTTGTCTGCAGCCTCCAGGGCTTTCTGTGCATCGCCGTGTTGGGTGATAACCTTGCCCGGTTCGGAAACACGCTGCTTCAGGGTCTCGATAAAGGATGCACTGTCGTGTTGGGCATGTGGCGTATCGCTCCAGCTTAGCTTCAGCGCCTTGCGGCCCTGCATCGTTGCCCAGGTATTGGTGGCCAGTACAGCTACGCCTGAAAGCGGATGAAACAGGGGTGGCTCAATACCGCCATCGAGCCGTTCTACCGCAATCACACCAGTTATTTTTTTTGCCGCC
Source organism: Biformimicrobium ophioploci (assembly GCF_030270605.1). GTDB lineage: Bacteria > Pseudomonadota > Gammaproteobacteria > Pseudomonadales > Cellvibrionaceae > Biformimicrobium > Biformimicrobium ophioploci. Next base: position 335,420 of record NZ_BSYJ01000001.1, on the reverse strand, counting down.
TTGTCATCGAGTTTTTCCAGTTTGCTTCCGAGAACGGGTGCGCGCTCGATGCTGGCGATCAGCATATTGTCGATGACGACATCCTGACCGAACACGGCCTTGCCCGTGACCATGTCCGGGGTGTCATAGGTCGGCACCGGTTTGCCGATATATTTAAAGCTTTCAGCAGGTTTCAGCTTGAGCGATGCGTCATCGGGTACTTTCTGGGTGGCTGCCAGTTCCGCCAGCTCGCCGAAGCTTGCCGATTTGCCACTGGGTTTGTGGTGCACCCGGTGTGCACGCGCCTCGCATTCGGCAACCGGCACAGACCAGCGCTGTGCCGCGGCCTCCTCCAGCATGGTGCGTGCGCTGGCGCCCATCTTGCGCATGGTGTCATAGAAGCGGCGCACGCTGCGGGAACCGTCCGTGTTCTGGCTGCCGTAGCGCTTGTCACCGAGGCCCTGGACCACCTTGACCTTGGCCCACTCGGCTTCCATTTCATCGGCTACCACCTGGGGCAATCCGGTGCGAATGCCCTGGCCCATTTCGGAGCGGTGGCAGATGATGGAAACGGTGTCATCGGAGTCGACACTGACAAAAAGATTCAGCTTGGTGTCTGCTTCGAGCCCACTCGCCCAGGCAGGCTGCCAGCCCGGCAGGCTCGCGCCCAGGATCAGGCTGCCGCCACTGAGGCCGGCCAGTTGCAGGAATTTACGCCGGCTGACCAGCGCGATGCCTTTGCGGTTATCCATTGACTTCGCCCCCATTGATTTCGTCCCCTTTGCCCGGGTGGGAAGCAGCGGCGTCCTTGATGGCGGCCTTGATACGCGGGTAGGTACCGCAGCGGCAAAGGTTGCCGCTCATCGCCTGGTTGATGTCCGCTTCTGAGGGCGAAGGATTCTTTTCCAGAAACGCAGCCGCGGTCATGATCTGGCCGGCCTGGCAGTAGCCGCATTGCGGCACATTATGTTTGATCCATGCTTCCTGCAGTGGATGGTCGCCAGCACTGGACAGGCCCTCGATGGTGGTGATCTGCTGGCCGGCAACGGCTTTTACCGGGGTCAGGCAGGCGCGGATGGCCATGCCGTCGGCATGCACGGTGCAGGCGCCGCACAGGCCCGCACCACAACCGAACTTGGTGCCGGTCAATTGCAGCAAGTCCCGCAGTGCCCACAACAGTGGCATGTTTTCATCCGCATCAATCTGATGCTTCTCTCCGTTAACGGTTAGCTCCATGCTTGTTCTCCGTTCGCAAGCCAGTTATTCCAGTCTTCAGTGGTATCGATATCGATGGCGGCGCCTGCCATGGGCACATAGATCGCATCGCCGCCATCGTTGTTCAGTAATTTCTTCGCGCCGCGGTCGCCGTGTAGCTGCAGCAGCTCGCCGAACAGCCTGCGAGGGAAAATCGCGGGTACTCCAGGTTCGCCCTGGTACAAAGCACTTACGACTCCCCCGTGCTGTTCCCACTGTTTTACCAGTGTACGCAGGTCCTCGGCTGTCACTGCGACCTGGTCCGCGAGCAGGAACAGCACCGCTTCGGCACTTTCCGGTAACTGCGTAATCGCAAATGCAATGGAACCCCCAATGCCCTGCGCCCAGTCCGGGTTGAAGCGCAGGTCCAGGTCCGCATGGTTTTCATGCACACGCGCATGCCAGGCGCCGGTGATAATAACCGGCTCTGCCAGGCCGGCTGAACGTACGGCGTCGACCCTGCGCTGCAGTAGTGTTTTACCGTCCTGCGCCAGCAACAGCTTGCATTGGCCAAAACGACTGGCGGCGCCGGCGGCGAGTACCACGGTAGCCAGCTTGCTCACGCGCTCTCCTCGAGTGCGAAGCCGGTTTGCTTTTTATTCAGTGGCTGGGCATCAGCCCGATGCAGGATGCTGTGAATTTCGGCACAGGTCGACAGCGCTATGCTTTCCGGTAACTCGCCGCCCAGGTCGAGGCCGATTGGGGCGCGCAAGATCCCGGCACAGAGCCTGTTCACAGCTGCCGGAGGCAAGCCGGCAAGTGAGAGTACCCGGTCGCGTCGGCTCAGTGGCCCGAGCAGTCCGAGGTAGTGCAGCGGGCGCTGTTGCAGCAGCCGAATTGCCGCAGCGTCAAGCCGCAAGCTGTGATTCATCACCACCGCCGCGTCGACGCTGTCGAGGTCGAGTTGTTGCGATAATGCTTCCGGTGCGCAGCGATAGGTGTGACAGTCCGGGAAATAAGCCGGACGCGCGTTCGCCGGCCTCGGGTCGCACAGGCTGACCTCCCAGCCCTGTAGCCTGAATTGTTCGGCCATGGGCTGTGCGTCGATGCCGCCGCCCATAATCAGGATATGTGGCGCCGGGGCAATCCTTGACAGCAGCCACTGGTCACCGTCGATTGAGGAAAGCACCGAGCGTCGCGTAGCGGGGTTAAACAGTTTACCCACGTCGTCAGGGGCGTCTTCCGTCAACTGCGCGAGGGACTCACCATCAACGGGAATTTTCTGGCGATAGATACAGGTTTTGCGCTGTAAAAGCTGCGCCCGCAATTCTGCAAGCTGCAGGTAGTTATTCTCGGGCGTGATGAGTTGCAGGGCGATGTGAACTTCCCCGCCGCAGCCGATCCCGAGCTGGAAAGAGATATCGTCTTCGTCGGCGCCATCGTAGCGCAGCGTGGTGGCCTGCCCGCTGGCCAGTACTTTCTGGGCGTGACGCAGGATGTCGGATTCCAGGCAGCCGCCACTGAGCAGGCCGTAGAACTTGCCCAGGTCATCGCAAAGCATCATGGAGCCGGCCTTGCGGTAACTGGGTCCGCAGGTCTTGTACACGGTGCCGAGTATCCAGCGGCGTGTATCGCGCTCCGGGTACCAGGTATCGAGCAGCGCCGTCAGGTGATTGGCGGTACGTTTGTTTTTATTCTGCATCGCTCAGTCGGGTCGTTTATGCGATGCCAACCACTATACGAATCAATGGGGTCAGAGTCGATGGGGTCAGAGCCGAGTCGAATGTGGATGGGGTCAGAGCGACAGCTCTGACCCCATTCATCTCGGGCATGTTAGAGTTTTGCGACTTTCACTGATTGGTGAGACCCATGAAACGCCTTATTATCTTCGTTACCGCATTCTTCCTGTTCGCATGCAGTTCTGATCAAGGATCTTTGCCCGGCCAGAGCAAGATCTGGCTGATTCAGGACACAACTGTCATTGATACACGGTCCGGTTCGGTGGTTCCTCACCAATCGGTGGTGATCGACGGCGACAAAATATCCGTGGTAGGGGCTGCTTCTGATGTAGTCGCACCGGCAGGCGCAAGTGTCATAGACGGGTCCGGCAAGTACCTGATTCCCGGGCTTTGGGATATGCATATCCATACGGCGGACGTTGAAGACACGACCAAGGCGATGTTGCCGCTCCTGATCGCAAACGGTGTAACCGGTGCGAGGAGTATGGCGGCAGACTGCCATCTTGAGAGCGGTGATTGTGGGGAGCCCGTCCCGGCGTTTCATGTGTTCGACGGTTGGCGACAAAAAATCGCTTCTGGCGAGTTCGTGGGTCCGCGGCTTGCTGGTTCAAGCTATTACACCAACGGTCCTGACAGCGTAGAGGCGTCGGCAATTGAGAACCCGGCAACTGCAGAGCATGCACGTGGCTATGCAAGGTTATTGAAGAGCAGAGGCGTCGATCTCATAAAGGTCTACAGTGGCATGTATCGCGAAGCGTATTTCGCGATGGCTGACGAATCGAAGGAACTAGGGCTCGAGTTTGGAGGAGAAGTGCCCCTTACCGTACGGGTCACTGAGGCCTCTGATGCTGGGCACTCAACGATTGAACACGCCATGGGCTTCCTGGAACAGTGCTCCGCCAATGAAGAAGTACAGCGACTCAAACTCATTGAATCCTATGATCGTCCCGTCGACTTTTGGCATGCGTTGCTAGAGCTTGCTGAGGACGTTGACGAGCAAGAATGTCAACGCGTTTACGCACACGTTGCGGGCAACGGCACCTGGAGCGTGCCGACACTTAACATTTGGGCGTTTTATAACGGAATCCGGTCGCAAAGAGGAGAGTGGCGGGAAGACCCAAATCTGAAATATGTGCCTCGCGGGGAGGTGGTCATATGGGAGCGGCTTGAAGAGGCCTATTTCGGTGACATTCCGGACTACAAGCGTGTGATGCAACCATATTTCCGCAAGATGTTTCAGGTAGCCGGCGATAGCTACGAGGCCGGCATTCCCGTCATGGCGGGATCTGACGCTGGTGAGTATGGCGTCATCTGGGGCTTCAGCCTGCATACTGAACTGCAATACATGGTCGAAGCGGGGATGACCGAGGCGGATGTGCTTCGGGCGGCTACGCTAAGTCCTGCGCGTTACCGGGGGCAGGAAGATCTGCTGGGTACTGTAGAGAACGGTAAGCTCGCCGACCTGGTTCTCCTTACTGCGAATCCTCTAGAGGACATCTCCAACACCCTGGCAATCGATACGGTCATTGCCAATGGGCGCGTCTTCAGACGAAGTGATCTTGACGAGTTGCTGCGAAACGTTGAGGCGTATTCTCGATCAACTCGGGAAGAAGGATAGCGGTCCACGGTGCCGAGTGGGAGGGTGCTTTCGGGGTCAGAGTCGTTAACTCTGACCCCTTCCATGGAGAATTAGCTTCGCCCTGCGGGCTCGCTGGTCTCGCGCCTGTGGCGCTCGGCTCGAACGAGGACCAACGGAACCGCATCAGGCGGTTAAACGAAAAAGGCCACCCGATTGTATCAGGGGTCAGAGCTGCCGCTCTGACCCCATTCATCTCTGACCCCTTCCATGGAGGATTAGCTTCGCCCTGCGGGCTCGCTGGTCTCGCGCCTAAGGAGCTCGGCTCGAACGAGGACCAACGGAACCGCACCAGGCGGTTAAACAAAAAAGGCCGCGCGATGACATCAGGGGTCAGAGTCTACGACTCTGACCCCACTCATCTCTGACCCCATCCAGCGGAGGATTAGCTTCGCCCTGCGGGCTCGCTGGTCTCGCGCCTGCGGCGCTCGGCTCGAACGAGGACCAACGGAACCGCATCAGGCGGTTAAACGAAAAGGCCACCCGATGGGTGGCCTTTTCGTTTAGATGGCCCGCCCGAGAGGATTCGAACCTCTGACCTTCGCCTCCGGAGGGCGACGCTCTATCCAGCTGAGCTACGGGCGGAAAACTGATTCCAACGTGGTTTTCACGTTTGGGGCGCGGATTATACCCAAGCGTCGGCGGTGCGCCTAGCGCTAATCCGGCAAATCACGGCTGGCGTATGGCGGTCAAAACTTCACCAGTCCTGCGCGCAGCGCTTCGGGACGCGGTCTGTGCAAAACTGCATAATGCGCGGCTCTATTTGTCCGCATATATCGGCGTACAGCGCCACTAATCTTCCCGGAACCCCGATTCTCGCATGGAAATCAACGTCAACTTTCTCGACAACCTCCGCCTGGAGGCCAAATTCGACGACTTTACGGTCATCACCGATCAGCCGATTCGTTATAAGGGCGACGGCTCTGCGCCCAGCCCGTTCGATTATTTCCTGGCGTCATCGGCGCTGTGCGCGGCCTATTTCGTGCGGGTCTATTGCCTGGCGCGGGATATCCCCACGCACAATATCCGCCTGTCGCAGAACAACATCGTCGACCCGGAGAACCGCTACAACCAGATCTTCAAGATCCAGGTGGAGCTGCCGGAGGACCTGTCCGAAAAAGACCGCGCCGGTATCCTGCGCTCGATCGATCGCTGCACGGTGAAGAAGGTGGTGCAGACGGGACCGGAGTTCCAGATCGAGGCGGTGGAAAACCTGGTCGAGGATGCGCAGGCGCTGCTGATGGTCAAGCCGGACGCTGACCACAAGACGTTCATCGAGGGCAAGGACCTGCCGCTGGAGCAGACCATCGCCAATATGACCGGCATCCTCGCGGGTCTGGGGATGAAGATCGAGATTGCGTCCTGGCGCAATATCGTGCCGCATGTCTGGTCCCTGCATGTACGCGACGCGGCGTCGCCCATGTGCTTCACCAACGGCAAGGGCGCCACCAAGGAGGCTGCGCTGTGCTCCGCGCTGGGAGAGTTTATCGAGCGACTCAGCTGCAATTTCTTCTACAACGACCAGTTCTTCGGCGAGGAGATTGCCAATGCCGAATTTGTGCATTACCCGAATGAAAAATGGTTCGTGCCGGGCCCGGATGACGCCCTGCCGGATGGCATCCTCGATGCGCACTGCCTCGCCATTTATAACCCGGATGGCGAATTGCGCGGCTCGAGCCTGATCGACACCAACTCCGGCCGCGGAGACCGGGGTATCTGTTCGCTGCCATTCATGCGCCAGTCCGATGGCGAAGTGGTTTACTTCCCATCCAATCTGATCGAAAACCTGTTCCTGAGTAATGGCATGAGCGCAGGCAACACTGCACAGGAAGCACAGGTGCAGTGCCTTTCTGAAATTTTCGAGCGCGCCGTTAAAAAGCACATCATCGAAGAAGAGCTGGCGCTGCCGGATGTGCCCGCAGAGGTGCTGGCGAAGTACCCGGATATTGTCGAGGGGATCGAGGCACTGGAAAAACAGGGTTTCCCGATCCTGGTCAAGGATGCCTCTCTCGGCGGACGCTTCCCGGTGATGTGCGTCACCCTGATGAACCCGCGTACCGGAGGTGTGTTCGCCTCATTCGGCGCGCACCCGAGCATGTATGTGGCACTCGAACGCAGCCTCACAGAATTGATGCAAGGCCGCAGCTTCGAGGGCCTGAATGATGTACCGCAACCGACATTCAACAGCATGGCGGTGCGCGAGCCGAATAATTATGTGGAGCACTTCATCGATTCCACCGGCGTGGTGTCGTGGCGGTTCTTCAGCGCGAAGAGCGATTTCGAATTCTGTGAATGGGATTTCACCGGCGACCATACGGAAACGAATACACAGGAGGCGGATCACCTGCTCGAGATCCTCAGGGATATGGGCAAGGAAGTGTATATCGCCAGTTACGACGACCTGGGCGTACCGGCCTGCCGCATCCTGGTGCCGGATTATTCCGAGGTGTATCCGGTGGAGGACCTGATCTGGGATAACACCAACAAGGCGCTGGATTATCGCGAGGATATTCTCAGCCTGCACCGACTCGATGACGAACAGTTAGCAGCCTTGGTGGAGCGATTGGAGGAAAGCCAGCTGGATAACTACACCGACATCATCACCCTGATCGGTGTGGAGTTCGACGAGAATACCGTCTGGGGCCAGTTGACGGTGCTGGAACTCAAGCTGTTGATTTACCTCGCGCTGGGGCAGCACGACGAAGCACTGGAGCTGGTGGAACTCTATCTGCAATACAATGACAATACCGTCGAGCGCGGGCTGTTTTACCAGGCATTGCAGGCGGCGCTGGAGGTGACGCTGGACGAAGAACTAAAGCTTTCAGACTTTATCGATAACTTCCGGCGCATGTTCGGATTGGATACCATGAAGGCGGTCACCGGTTCGCTGGACGGCAGTGTGCGCTTCCACGGCCTGACCCCGACCAATATGCAAATGGAAGGCCTGGATAAACACCTGCGCCTGGTCGACAGCTACCGCAAACTGCATGCGGCCCGCGCCGCCCGTGCTGCCCGTGATGAAAAGGCGGCTGGAGGCAGTTGAACAGTTGGACGCATGAACCGCTGTGTGGTCGAGCAGCAGCAAAGGAACCCATGCACTTTCGATATTCGGGTAAACATTTTCTGATCTATCTGCTGCTCTGCTGGAGTTGGCTGGGGCTCGGCTGGTGGCTTTCGGAACTGCTGCCGCGACGGGAGCTCTGGGTGTTGATCGCGGGCAGTGTGTGCCTGGGTGCCCCTTTTTTTATGGCGCGCCTGTATACGGGCAGCGTCAACAAGATATTCCATGTGCACCAGTACCGGCGCGGTAGCCTGCTCCGGTATTTCCGTAGCCGGCGCCTGCTGCCCGCCGTTTTCTGGGGCCTGTTCTCGCTTTTGACCGGATTGTTCCTGCTTTACTGGTTCCGGTCGCTGTTGCCAGTCGAGTGGTTCTTTCTCGGCGCCGCAGTGCCACTACTGTTCGCCTTGCATTACCGTTTCTATCCGCTGGCACTGACGCAATACAAGCCGTACCGGGCTCTGTCCCGGGCGCTGGTCTGGTCGCGCTGGACTTTCACCCTGATCACAGCGCTGGGGCTGCTCGCGTTGCAGGTGTTCGTACTCGCCGACGAGCAGGCGCCGCTACTGTCCGAGGTGATGCGCGAATCGCACACCGCCATGCCGGCAATGGAGCAGAGCATTATTGCCCAGTACCTGGAGCGCTATAGCGGCTACTACCAGGCAGTGAAAAACCTGGGGCTCGATGTCTTGCGTGAGAGTTTTGGCAGCAAGGCTCTGCTGCTGGCTTTTGCAGGATCCGTTGCGGCACTGGCGAGCATTGCCGTGGCGCTTTCCGCGTTTATGGTGCCCGGCACCGAGTATCGTCGTGTGCTGGTGCCTCTGGATGAGGCGCCGCTGCCGCAGCGCCCGTCACCGGGGCGTGTGATAGCCGCCAGTGCGGTTACCGTGGTGGTGTTGCTGTTCCTGTATACCCCTTTGGTTGCCTACCTTGAAGTGTCGGTGCGCAACAGTGAAACCTTCCTGGAGGAATTGCAGCGCCGTGAACAGGCGGCGATCCCGCAGCTGGAAGTGTGGGAGGGACGCTACTTCAAGCCCGGTACGGCGGCGCAACTGGAGGCGCTGCGCGCGCAGACGATCGCGCGCCTGGCTGCGGGCCAGCAACTGCTGGACCGGCAGGTGGATATGGCATTCCTGGCGATGGAGCAGAATGTCGATTATTACCTGGACTGGTATTACAGCCTGCCGGCGGAGTACCTGCGCATCGGTGCGATGCTGACCAACTCGCTGGAGGAGCAAGTCAGCAGCAAGTTACAGGAGAAGCTCTCGTTCGGTGATCCGTTTGCCCCGGTGCAACAGACACTCCAGGCACTGGAAGCGGACAACCGTCAGGCACTGCAGGATTATCGCGCGCAGGCCGGGCGCCTGCTGGCCGAAAACGAAATCGCAATGCCCGAAGGTGAGTTTGCGGTGACGGAACTGATCCCCGCCGCGGTGGTGCAGGGGCCTGCGGCCGAGATCGAGTTGATCAACCTCAATATGCGTGCCGCGGGGGCGGGTGTCGGTGCACTGTCGGCAATGGTCGCCTCCAAGGTGGTGATGAAAACTGCCGGCAAGGGCACCCTGAAACTCGCTACACAAGCCATGAGCAAGGCGCTGGTATCCAAGGCCGGTGCCTCCGGCGCAGGCGCGGCGGCCGGCGCAGCACTGGGCTCCGTGGTGCCGGGTGTGGGCAACCTGGTGGGCGCGGTGATCGGTGCCGGGGTGGGGCTGGTGGTGGGGGTATCCATCGATGCCGCCCTGCTCAAGGTGGAAGAGATGCTGTCGCGGGAGGAGTTCCGCGAGCAGATCCTGCAGTCCATCCGTGCCAGCAAGGCGGAGTACAAGCGCAAGGTCGCGCAGAGCAGCCTGCTGCCCTGACGTTCAGCTGCGTATTAGCTGCCCAGTGCCCTGAGGATATCCAGGGTAAAGCTGCCGATATCGAAACGTGTGCCGCCCGACTCATCCAGGCCGCGGCGCACGATCACCAGGTTGCGCGACGGGATGACCACCACATACTGGCCGCGATGGCCCATGGCGGCAAAAGTATCCACCGGCAGCTTGCTGTGGCGCTCGCCCAGCAGCCAGAACTGTGCGCCGTAACCGGGCGACGGCTGGCCGCGTGAATTGCGTTCAGGCGGCTGGCTCGGCGCCGGGGTGCGCACGAACTGGCTCCAGCCCTCGGGCAGGATACGCTGGTTGCCCCACACACCATCTTCCAGGTACAGGATGCCGAGTCGGCCCAGGTCTCTCGCGGTCGTCCAGACCTGGCTGGACATGACGAAGGTGCCCTGCCAGTCGCGCTCGGGGTAGGTGTGGTACATGCCGATCGGGTGCAGCAGCGCGCGGAACGGGAACTGGCCGTAGCGGTCGGTATCGTCAAACAGGCTGCGCAGGCCCAGCATCAGCAGCAGGGTGTCGTTGTTGGCGTATTTCCAGCGCTGCCCGGGCACGGCTTCCAGTGCATGGGTGGGGGCGGTTTCCGCCACCGGCTGGCCACCGAAGTAGGTGGCATCGGTGCGTGAGCCGGTACTGCCGCTCTCCAGGCCGCTGGCCATGTGCAGCAGGTGCGTCCAGGTAATCTGCTGGCGCGGATCGCCGGGGGTTTGCCACTGGGGGATTGGCACCGGGCGGTCCACCGCGAGCATGTCCCGCAGCACTGCGGTGCCCACCACGGAGGCGGCGATACTCTTGGCCACGGACCAGGTCCGTTGCGGAATAAACGGACCAAAATCCTCGCGGTAGGCCTCGTAGATCAGCGCCTGCGGGCTGGTCACCAGTACGGCGGTGGTATTGGTGCCGGCGCCGTAGCGTTCACCGGTAAAGGCATCGTCGACGATGGTGCGCAGGGCCGCGGATCCATTGGCGTTGCCAACCTTGTCGCCCATGGGCCAGGGTGTCTGGCTCTGGTCCACGCGCTTGAAGCGCACCTCCGGCGGCAGGTCAAAGCTTTTGGGGTCCGACCCCATCGGAATCTGCACGCAGCCGCTGTTGCCCCGCCAGGCGGCGTAGCGGGGTGGAGCGCTGTCATCGTAGGTCACCGCCACGGTGCGGCCGTCCTCATCGATGCTGGCGCCGCCGAGTCCGGCCATGGCCTCGCGGTAATCCGGATAGATGCCGCTGAGCTCTCCCGCCTCGATTTCTGCCTCGCTGCGACCGGCGTTGAAGGTGGCGCTGCAGGTGAAGGCCGCCTTGTAGCCGGCAGCCAGGCTGCGCTTGGTCAGGCTGGTGTCGGCAAGGCCGTGGCTGGCCGCAGTGGCCAGAATGACGCTCAGGGTCAGGCGCTGGAAATAATGCATGGTCAGCTTCAATTATTGTCGGTTTAGGCTGGAGCCGCCGGAATTCGTTGCCCGTCGGGCAAACAAGCTTCGCACGTCGGGGCGGAAATGACTATAATGCCACGCGGTATTTCGGTGCGCTGTGGTGCCGGACGAGAAAGGCCCGTGACCGCACCGGGCAAAAGGGGAATGGTTATGAAGAACATGTTGAGCTTGTTGCTGGCTGCCGGCCTGGTCATGGGTACTGCATTTGCCGGCGCCGACGATGAAAAAATCAAGAACCGTATCGCCCCGGTGGGAAGCGTGTGCATGGCCGGTGACGAGTGTGCTGCCGCGGCCCCCGCCCAGGCGGCTACCGGCGGTGAAGCCCGCAGTGGCGAAGACGTCTATAAGGCGAGCTGTTTCTCCTGTCACGGCACCGGCGCCGCAGGCGCGCCGCGTTTCGGCGATGCAGCAGCCTGGACCGACCGCATTGGCAAGGGCATGGATACCCTGTACAGCAACGCCATCAACGGCATCAATGCCATGCCGGCCAAGGGCCTGTGCATGACCTGCAGCGATGACGAGATCAAGGCCGCTGTGGATTACATGGTGGAAGGCAGCAAGTAAAAGCTGCGATCTTCTGCGAAAAAGGCCGCTAAGCGGCCTTTTTTGTTGTCTGTAGGTTGGCCTGCTGTTCAGTCGAACATGCTCAGCAGCGAGCCCAGGGTTTCCTTGCCCTTGGCCTGGTTCTGCTCCGGTGTCGCCTCCGCAAAGCCCTCGCGAACCACGTCCTCCTCCGGTAGCTCGTCGATAAAGCGGCTCGGGGTGGTTTCCTGCATCTCACCGAACTGCTTGCGCTTGGCCGCCAGACTCATGGTCAGGGTCTGTTGCGCGCGGGTAATACCGACGTAGGTCAGGCGCCGCTCTTCCTCGATATTGTCGTCCTCGATGCTGTTGCGGTGCGGCAACAGGTCCTCTTCCATGCCCACCAGGAACACGTGCGGGAATTCCAGTCCCTTGGACGCGTGTAGGGTCATGAGGCTGACCTTGTCGGTGGCTTCTTCCTCCTCCTGGCGCTCCAGCATGTCGCGCAGTACCAGCTTGGAGATGGCGCTTTCGATGGTAACGCCCTCGTCCAGTTCGCTCTCGTTGTCGTCGCGCTCCATGATCTTCTTCAGCGAGTCGAGCAGGTACCACACGTTTTCCATGCGCTTCTCGCCCACCTTCTCGCTGGAGGCGTTCTGGTGGATCCAGCCCTCGAAGTCGATATCCGCCAGCATCTCGCGCAGGGCCGCATGCGGTTCGGCCTCCAGGCAGTTGCGACGCACCACATCCATCCAGGTCACGAAGCGGTTGAGGCGCTCGTAACCCTGCTCGCTGATAACCTGGCGGAAGCCGAGCTCCGAGCAGGCCGCGTACATGGAGATTTCGCGTTCCTTGGCGTAGTTACCCAGCGCTTCCAGCGAGGTGGTACCAATCTGGCGCCGCGGCGTGTTGACCACCCGCAGGAAGGCGTTGTCATCGTCGGGATTGACGATCAGGCGCAGGTAGCCCATCACGTCCTTGATCTCCGCGCGGGCAAAGAAAGACGTACCGCCGGACAGCTGGTACGGAATCTGGTGCTCCTGCAGCTTCATCTCGATCAGGCGCGACTGGAAGTTGCCGCGGTACAGCACCGCGAAATCCATAAAGCGCGCACCCCGGCGATGCTTTTGCAGGTAGATCTCGTTAGCAACCCGCTCGGCCTCGTCGGTTTCGTTGCGGCAGCGGATCAGGCGCAGCTCCTCGCCGAGCCCCTTGTCCGACCACAGCGCCTTGTCGAATTCGTGCGGGTTGTGCGCGATCAGGTGGTTGGCGACCCGCAGGATGCGGCTGGTGGAGCGGTAATTCTGCTCCAGCTTGATCACTCGCAGGCTGGGGAAGTCCTTCTTCAGCTCGCTCATGTTTTCCGGGCGCGCGCCGCGCCAGGCGTAGATCGACTGGTCATCATCGCCTACCACGGTCAGCGCGCCGCGCGAACCGATCAGCTTGTGCACCAGCAGGTACTGGGCGCTGTTGGTGTCCTGGTACTCGTCCACCAGCATGTAGCGGATCTTGCGCTGCCACTTGGCCAGGATTTCCGGCTGCTGGTCGAACAGCTGTACCGGCAGCAGGATCAGATCGTCGAAATCGACTGCATTGTAGGCCCGCAAAGCTTCGCAGTAGCGGCCGTAGGCGATGGCGACGGCCTGCTCGCCGGCGCTTTCCGCCAGTTCCAGCGCGCGTTGCGGCGCCACCATCTCGTTCTTCCAGTTGGAAATCTGGTTCTGCACGCTGTCCAGCAGGTCGGTATCCAGGTCGCCACCGCGCAGCATCAGTTCCTTGATCAGGGCGCGGGCGTCGTCCGAATCGAAGATCGAGAAGCCCGGTTTGAAGCCCGCCGCGCGATGTTCGCGGCGCAGGATATTGAGGCCCAGGTTGTGGAACGTGGATACGGTCAGGCCCTGTGTCGCACGGCCGGCCACGTTGCCTTCCTTCAGCAGCTTGCTGACCCGCTCCTTCATTTCCCGTGCGGCCTTGTTGGTAAAGGTGAGCGCGGCGATGTTGCGTGCCTGGAAGCCGCATTCCTCTACCAGGTAGGCGATCTTGCGGGTGATCACGCTGGTCTTGCCGGAGCCGGCCCCCGCCAGCACCAGGCAGGGACCATCGATGTACTTCACGGCTTCTGCCTGGCGCGGGTTGAGTTTGGTCATGGCAAATTCAGTCGGTGCTGTCGGGGTTGAGGCGGCGCATTTTAGCAAGCGCGCCGCCGCACATCACCAAGCGGGCGTGACCGTCACCGCCCGGTCGAGGTTGCGATACGCCAGCGCTTCCGCAAGTTCGGTAGTGGTTATGCGGTCGCGGCCGGCCAGGTCTGTCAGGGTGCGCGCCACGCGCAACACCCGGTGGTAACTGCGCGCCGACAGGCCGAGCCGCTCGGCGGACTGCTGCAACAGCGAGGCTTCCTCCTCCCCGAGGGCGCAGTGCCGGTCCAGGGCCGCACCGTGCAGCCCGGCGTTGACGCCGCCCTGGCGCTGCAACTGGCGCTCGCGCGCCACCTCCACCCGCGCCCGCACGGTTGCCGAGTCCTCCCCGGCTGCCGCCGCCGACCAGCGCGGTCGACGAACAGCTGTGATGCGGCGCGCGGAACGGGCGTGCGGCGGGCTGGCCGAGACCGGCGCTGGAATAGAGTGCTGCGACCTGCAGGAATTCTTCCGCGGAAAGTGCCGGCAAGATGCCCGGCAGGCGACTGGCCAGCATGGTCTTGCCGGTGCCGGGCGGGCCAAAAAACAACAGGTTGTGGCCGCCGGCAGCGGCGATCTCCAGTGCGCGCCGCGCCGCCAGCTGGCCACGTACATCGGCCAGGTCCCTGCTTTCAATCGGGCCAGTGCTGGATTCAGCCTGTGCGACCGGCAGGGCTTCGCGCCCGTGCAGGTCGGCGCAGACCTGCAGCAGCGAGCCGGCCGCGAGTACATGTTCGCCAGCCAGCGCTGCTTCGCCGCCAGAGGCCTGCGGTACTACCAGCCTGCGCCCGGCGTCGCGGGTGGCGATGGCACAGGGCAGTGCGCCGGGCACCGGCCGCAAGGTTCCGCTGAGCGCCAGCTCGCCGATAAATTCGAGTGCCTGGACCGCTTCCGCCGGCACCTGCCCGGACGCGGCGAGTATGCCGATGGCAATCGCCAGGTCGTAGCGGCCGCCGTCCTTGGGCAGGTCCGCGGGGGCCAGGTTGACGGTAATACGCTGGTCCGGAAATACGAAGTGACTGTTGAGCAGTGCGCTGCGTACGCGGTCGCGGCTCTCGCGCACAGCAGTTTCCGGCAGGCCGACGATATGGAAGGCCGGAAGGCCATTGGAGAGGTGAGTTTCAACGGTGACGAGCGGGGCCTGCACACCCAGCTGGGCGCGCGCGAGCACGATGGATAGCGACATCGACAATCATCCTTGACTGTATTCGGCGGTTATTGGTTTGTTGGTGTGTGCCTTGCGTCCGCCGTGTGCTGTCGTTGCTTTTTATTCCCGGCTAGTGGTCAGCGTCCAGCTGTCGTTCCAGCTCTGCAACCTGGTCTTCCAGTTGCTGCAGCCGTTCGCGGGTGCGGGCGAGCAGGGCGGCCTGGGTGTCGAACTCTTCCTGGCTGACGACCGGTAACTTGCCCAGGGCGATTTTCAGGGCGGCACGCAGGTCGCTGCCGATCACCGCGCCCTGTTGTTGCAGGTCGTTCAGGAACGTTTGCCAGCGTTCATCCGCCATTTGCTTTTGCCTCCGCTTTTTAAGGTCGTCGCTCACCTGCGACAGGCCGGCATTGTAACCCAGCACCGCAAGCGGGCAAGCCGCGTCCAAATTGGTGCACCGATTTAGTGCGCGTGCCCGTTGTGGTGCATGTGTGCGATGCCGGCGCGAATCAATTCCTGCGCAAGGGTTGCAGGAAATTTGCAAGCGACTGAAAAACAAGCAGTTTTCAAAATTGGCACCTTCCCTGCAATGAAGCCTGCGTCGGTAAACAACAACGCACACACTTAGGGAACAAGACACAATGAACAAGCACATCCAACTCGCACTGCTCGGATTCGCGTTGACCGCTGGCCCCGCGGCCATCGCCCAGGAAGAAGGTCCGGCCTTCAGTGCCAACTTCGCGCTGACCAGCGACTATCGCTTCCGCGGTATCTCCCAGTCCGACACTGGTGTTGCCCTGCAGGGCGGCTTCGACCTGGACCTGGGTAACGGCTTTTATGCGGGCACCTGGGGTTCCAGCGTCGACTTCGGCTATGCCGGTACTTCCATGGAGCAGGATTGGTACATGGGCTACAGCGGCTCGGTATCGGAAACTGTCAGCTTCGACGTGGGCTACCTCTACTACGACTACCCGGGAAGTGACGTCAAGGAAGATTACCAGGAGCTGTACGGCAGCATCAGCGTCGCCGACTTCTCCTTCGGCATTGCCTACTCCGACGATTACTTCGCAGAGACCGGTAAATTCACCTACTACTCGCTGGATTATGGCACGGAACTTGCTGGAGTAAGTCTGAGTGCCCATGTCGGCTACAACAGCTTCGACGAAGTGGGCTTCGTGCAGGATGAAGATTCCTACCTGGATTACTCCGTTGCCCTGAGCAAGGAGTTCAATGGCGTTGAGGTTGGCCTGGCCCTGGTGGGAACCGATGTTGACGATTTCGGCTGTTACGACACCGACTGGTGTGAAGCGACCGGCGTCCTGTCCTTTAGCAAGAGCCTGTAAGCCACTGGCGCAGGTAAATAACAATCATCAGAAACTTGGAGCGATAAATGGAAGGCAATATCTTTCAGTTGCAGTACGCAATTGACACCTTTTATTTCCTGGTCTGCGGTGCGCTGGTCATGTGGATGGCCGCCGGTTTTTCCATGCTGGAAGCCGGCCTGGTACGCAGCAAAAATACCACTGAGATCCTGACCAAGAATGTCGCCCTGTTTGCGATTGCCTGCGTCATGTATCTCCTGTGTGGTTATGAAATCATGTACGGCGGCGGCTACGGCCTGGCCGGCATCGCGCTGGACGGCGCCGACTCCGCTGACGCACTCACGGCTGCGGTGCTGGCGGAAAGTGTCGAAGCCGGTTTTGACGGCGACGCGGTTTACTCGGATGCGTCCGACTTCTTCTTCCAGGTGGTGTTCGTGGCGACTGCCATGTCCATCGTCTCCGGTGCTGTTGCAGAGCGCATGAAGCTGTGGAGCTTCCTGTTGTTCGCCGTGGCCCTGACCGGCTTCATCTACCCGATGGAAGGCGCCTGGACCTGGAACGGCGATGACGTATTCGGCCTCTACAACCTGGGTGAACTGGGCTTCTCCGACTTCGCCGGCTCCGGCATCGTACACATGGCTGGTGCAGCTGCTGCCCTGGCTGGCGTACTGCTGCTGGGTGCACGTAAGGGCAAGTACGGCCCCAACGGTGAAGTGTATGCGATTCCCGGCGCAAACCTGCCGCTGGCCACCCTCGGTACCTTCATCCTGTGGATGGGCTGGTTCGGCTTCAACGGCGGTTCCGTACTGAAGCTCGGCGATGCTGCCAGTGCCAACTCCGTGGCGATGGTATTCCTGAATACCAATGCTGCCGCTGCCGGCGGTGCCGTTGCGGCCCTGCTGGTTGCGCGTCTGCTGTTCGGCAAGGCCGACCTGACCATGCTGCTCAACGGTGCCCTGGCGGGTCTGGTTGCGATTACCGCAGAACCGTCCACCCCGACCCCGATGCAGGCGACTGCGTTCGGTGCCCTCGGTGGCGTACTGGTGGTGTTCTCCATCATCACCCTGGACAAGCTGAAGATCGATGATCCGGTCGGTGCGATTTCCGTGCACGGTGTTGTGGGCTTTCTGGGCCTGATGCTGGTGCCGGTAACCAACGATGGTTCCACCTTTACCGGACAGCTGGCCGGTGCGGCCACCATCTTCGCATGGGTCTTCGCAGCTTCCTTCGCGGTCTGGTATGTGATCCGTCTGGTAACCGGTATCCGGGTGACCGAAGACGAGGAAATGCAGGGTGTGGACATTGCCGAGTGCGGCATGGAAGCCTACCCGGAATTTATGAACAAGTAAGTGACTGGTGACAGTGACTGAAACCGGTAGAGATACCTGGAAGCTGCTGATGTAACCAACGCCATGTTACATTAGCAGCCATGCAGCAATCCGGGCCGGCGCGATAGGCGCCGGCAGCCAAACAAGGGGCAGAACATGAAATTGATTACCGCAGTGGTAAAACCCTTCAAGCTGGACGACGTGCGCACTGCACTGTCCGAAGTGGGTGTACAGGGCATGACCGTGACCGAAGTTAAGGGTTTTGGTCGCCAGAAAGGTCACACCGAACTCTATCGCGGCGCCGAGTACGTGGTGGACTTCCTGCCGAAGGTCAAGCTGGAGCTGGCCGTGGACGACAGCATGGTCGACATCGCGGTGGAGGCCATCACCAAGGCCGCGCAGACCGGCAAGATCGGTGACGGCAAGATCTTTATCACCAGTCTGGAAGAAGTGATCCGGATCCGCACAGCGGAAACTGGCGCGGAAGCCGTCTGATGACTTTGGGATGCCGGCTCGCCGGCATCCCTTTCCTCCTTCCGGCTCGCAACCTGCAAGCCACACCGGGAACCCCGGTCAAAAGTCGCGGGACCCGCCAGACAAGTTAGATTGTACGCCAGTATCGTACCGGTGCGGCGCGTGACTCGCTCGCAACCTCTCCCCTTTAGACCTATATATTTATCGCCTGTCCGTGCAGATCCAGGGGGCAACCTTTTTGTGCGCGGCAAGGCCTGATTACAGGCGGTAGGTCGACCACGCCGCCTGTGTAACAGGGGTTGAGGCGCAGCGGCAGTTTGCTGTGCCGGAGTTACGAGGTACAGGTCATGGCAGAAGAGATCTATTCAAACGGTTCTGGTAAGGCGGCAGCCGGGCGCGGCAAGGGGCGCGCCCCGAAGCAAGACAGCAAACTCGAGGACCTGGGTGAGGAGCGAAGTATCAGCTCGCGCCTGCGTGCAAGGGAGCGCCTTACGGATGATGTCGAATCGTTTCTGGCATCCGGCGGGACTATCAGCGAGATAGACCCGAATGTGACTGCCGACCCGCCGCGCAAGCCGCAGCCAAAATACGGCAGCCGGCCTATCTGATCCTGCTGGTGAAGGCCAGGTTACCGGTTCCGGTAACCTGGCTGCTCCCTCCCGAATTATTCTTCGTCTTGTTCCCTGGTATCGGTCGCCCGCGGGTGGGCCTTGTCGTAAACACTGGCGAGGTGCTGGAAATCCAGGTGTGTGTAAATCTGGGTGGTGCCGATGTCGGCATGCCCCAGCAATTCCTGTACCGCACGCAGGTCGCCGCTGGATTCCAGCATGTGGCTGGCAAATGAATGGCGCAGCATGTGCGGGTGCACGTGCTGGCCATTGCCGGCGACCTGTGCGAGCCGGCTCACGCGTTTCTGTATCGCGCGCGCACTCAGCGGCTGGCCCCTGGTCGAAGTGAAGATGAAATCATCGTCTGTCGTCGGCCCCTGTTCCCGCCAGCGGGCCAGTGCCTCGCGTGCGTGGCGTCCGACGGGTACCACGCGCTCCTTGTTGCCCTTGCCTGTCACCCTGAGCAGGCTGCCGCCCTCGTCCAGGTCCTGCCAGCGGCATTGCACCAGTTCGGAAAGACGCAACCCGGAACTGTAAAAGAGTTCCGCCATGGCGCGGTCCCTGACACCGAGCAGGTCATCATCGGCGGACTCGACAAAACTGGTCGCGGCATCGACGTCCAGCAGTTTTGGCAGGCGCCGCTCGCCCTTGGGGGTGCGCAGGTCGCGGGCGGGATTGAACGGCAGGCGGTACTCGTGCAGGGAAAATTCGAACAGGCCGCGCACCGCGGCAAGCCAGCGCTGCAGGGTCTTGGGCTTCTGCCCGCGGCGGTGCAGGCCAGCCAGCCAGCTGCGCAGTTGTTTTTCATCGATATCGCGCAGTGCGCTGACCTGGTCCTGGTCGGCAAGGCGTTGCAGTTTACCCAGGTCGCGGCGGTAAGCTGCCAGCGTGTGTGCCGAATGGCGTCCGCCGCGCTCCAGCGATAGCAGGAATGCTTCAATGGCTTCCGCGAGGCCCGGGCCGGCCATGTCAGCGCGCCAGTTGCGGCAGGACCTTCTGCAGGACCTCTGCGATATAGCTCAGGAACATGGTGTCGAGGCTGGAGCGGTAGTGGTCGGGCGCAGGGTTGCCGATGGCGAGAATGCCCAGTTCGTCCGCGAGCGGCACCACCGCGGCAGAGGCCACTTCACTGGCGTCTTCGCCAAACAGGAACTGTTTTTCCTCGTCGCGCAGCGTGCCGCAGAAAGTGCGCCCGGTGCGCAGCAGGCCGCCAATGTTCTCCTCCGCACGGGCGAGGGAGCAGCGCCTGGCCGGCGCCGCCCGGTCCGAACCCTTGAACAGGTACAGGCTGGTGTGGGCCACACCGAAATCCTCACGGAAGCTGCGGTACAGCGCGGCGGTCACCGCGGCGACGGAATCCGCATCCAGCAGTTGCAGCACCAGGGTGCGGGTGTGGTGAAAGAGCTGATCATTGCTGCGCGCGGTTTCCAGCAGCTGGTCGAGGCGCTGGCGCATGGAGACATTGCGCTCGCGCAGCAGTTTGACCTGGTGCGCGAGCAGGCTCACGGTCTTGCCGTTCTCCTGCGGGATCTGGATGGTGTCCAGCAGCTCCAGGTTGTCGAGAAAGAATTGCGGGTTGTTGCGCAGGTAGCGGCTGACCTGCCGGGCCACCAGGTCTTTTTCCCGTCCGTCATCGCGCGCCGCAGGTACCGTTTGTTCTTCTAATGTTTGTTCGGTCATGTTCTAGAGATTGATGTGGCCGTGGAAAATTTTGGTTGCCGGTCCGGTCATGGTAACCGGCTGGCCGGGCTCCTGCCAGTGTATGGTCAGGTCGCCACCGGGCAGGGATACCCGCACTTCCGGATCCACCAGCTCGCGCAGGCGCATGGCCACTACCGCGGCGCAGGCGCCGGTGCCACAGGCACGGGTCTCGCCGGCACCGCGCTCGTAGACCCGCAGGCGGATATGTTTGCGGGATACCACCTCGGCGAAACCGGCGTTGGCTTTCTGCGGGAAACGCGGGTGTGACTCGACCGCGGGCCCGAGGGTTTCCACCGGCGCGCTATCGATATCGTCAACCTGCAGTACCGCATGCGGGTTGCCCATGGATACCGCGCTCACTTGCAGCGTCTGGCCGCCGACTTGCAGCGGGTAGGTGACAGACTCGCTGTCTGCTTCGAATGGAATCACTGCAGGCGCCAGGCGCGGCACGCCCATGTCGACCTGCACCTGGCCGTCGTCGCGCACGGAAAGCTGCATGGTTTCACTGCTGGTTTCCACGCGAATGACATCCTTGGCGGTGAGGCGCTGGTCGCGAACGAAGCGGGCAAAACAGCGTGCACCGTTGCCGCAGTTCTCCACTTCACTACCGTCGGCGTTGTATATCCGATAGCGAAAGTCGATATCGGGTTTGCGCGGGGCTTCCACCAGCAGGATCTGGTCGCAGCCGATACCGGTGTGGCGGTCTGAAACTTCGCGAATTTTTTCCGGGGTCAGGGCGATCCGCTGGCTGATACCGTCGAGCATGACGAAGTCGTTGCCGAGTCCGTGCATCTTGGTGAACTTGAGCCGCATTGCGGGTGCCTCTGTAACAAAACCTGCAGGACAGATTGCCGCAAAACGCCCCGCTTGCACAGGGCAAATTTCGCGGCGTCTGATCAGGCAGCGGCGGTCAGGGCAGGGGCTGCTCGCCCCGCACCAGGTCCTCGAAACTCTCTCGCGGGCGCACCACGTGCACCGCATTGCCGTCCACCAGGATTTCAACCGCGCGTGGGCGCGAATTGTAGTTCGAGCTCATGGTGAAACCGTAGGCGCCGGCGGACAGCATCGCCAGTAGCTGGCCCTGCTCCAGTGCCAGCTCGCGGTTCTTGCCCAGGAAGTCACCGGTCTCGCACACCGGGCCAACGATATCCCAAAGCTCCGGCTGGCCGTGGCCGGGCACCAGCGGCACTATGTCCTGCCACGCCTGGTATAGCGCAGGGCGCAGGTTGTCGTTCATGGCGGCGTCGACAATGGCAAAGTTGTGGGCCTCGGTGCGCTTGAGGAACTCGACTTTCGTCAACAGGACGCCGGCGTTGGCGACGATGGAGCGCCCCGGCTCCAGCACCAGCTGCAGGCCGCGTGCGCTGATCTTGTCGCGCACCGCGGCGACCAGGTCGCCGATCGCCGGTGGGTTCTCGCTGCGGTAGCGCACGCCCAGGCCGCCGCCGAGGTCGATGTGCTTGAGATTGATGCCGGATTCGGCCAGTGCATCCACCAGCAGCAGTACCCGGTCCAGTGCATCGAGGAACGGCGCCAACTCGGTCAGCTGGGACCCGATATGGCAGTCCACGCCAATCACCTGCAGGTGCGGGGAAGCCGCCGCACTGGCATACACCTCGGGTGCCTGATCGATGGCAACGCCGAACTTGTTTTCCTTGAGGCCTGTGGAGATGTAGGGGTGGGTCTGGGCATCGACGTCCGGGTTTACCCGCAGGGAAACCGGCGCGACCACGCCGCAGCTCTCCGCCACGTGCGCCAGGCGCTCCAGTTCTGCTGCAGATTCCACATTGAAGCAGTGCACGCCCACTTCCAGCGCGCGCTGCATTTCCGCTGCGGTCTTGCCAACGCCGGAAAAGACGATGCGGGACGGGTCGCCACCGGCCGCCAGCACCCGCTCCAGCTCACCGCCGGATACGATATCGAAGCCGGCACCCAGTCGTGCCAGCAGATTGAGCACCGCCAGGTTGCTGTTGGCCTTGACCGCATAGCAGATCAGGCCGGGCTGGTCTGCCAGCGCGCTGGCATACTCCTTGTACTGGCGCTCGATATGCGCGCGGCTGTAGACAAAGGCGGGCGTGCCATGTTCCGCCGCTATTTGCTGTAGCGGCACCTCTTCGGCGTAGAGCTCGCCATCCCTGTAGCTAAAATCTGTCATTATTTCGGCGGTGCGTCCTGTGCGTCTTCGTCCCGGTTTTCGTCAGTGGCGGGCGCTGGCTCGGCCACGTCCTGCGGCAGGTACAGCGGTCCTTTCTGGCCGCAGCCCGCTGTGGCGAGGAGTGCGAAAATCAGTGCTGCGCCAGCCAGTGTGCGACTGGCCTGGGATGCCTTGGGGAGGGGTCCCTGCATAACAAAATCCGGTGTGGGGCCTATGGGCAAAAGAGGTGCTAGTATAGCCACGCCCAGCACAGGGCAAAAGCGACGCCCGTGCAAAACGGAAGTAAATCTATGGCAAATGCATCATTGGCTTTTGAGGAGCGGATCGAGCACACCCTTTCCGCAGTGGAAGAGGCGATCGACGACAGCGGCCTCGATATCGATTACGAGCGCAGCGCTTCGGTGCTGACCCTGGAGCTGGAAGAAAACGGCACCCAGGTGATTTTGTCGCGCCAGAGCGGCGCGCAGGAGCTGTGGGTCGCCGCGCGTTCCGGCGGCTATCACCTGGCGATGGACGGGGACGGCTGGCTATGCCGCAAGACCGGCGAGGCGCTGCCGGTACTGCTGGACCGGGTCCTGACGGAACAGTCCAGCGAGCCGGTCACCCTGTCACTCTGATTCGGTGCGGGCACCGGCTTGACCGGTCCACACCCACCCGGATCAGGCCTGTTCCGGGATGGCGGCCGGGGTGGTGCGTGCCAGCGCCCACTCCTCTTCGGACATCTCCGCCTCGATGCCCTCGAACAGCGGCGTACTCAGGTAGCGCTCGCCGGTATCCGGCAGCATGCACAGGATATTGCTGCCCGCCGGAGCCTTTTCCGCCACTTCCAGCGCGGTGGCGCAGGTGCCGCCTGCGCTGATGCCCACGAATATGCCTTCCTGTTGCGCCAGCATGCGCGAGCACTCGATTGCGCGCTGGCCGCTGACGGTCAGTAACTCGTCGAAATTGTGCGCGTCCACTACATCCTTGGTGAGCTTGGGGATAAAGTCCGGGGTCCAGCCCTGGATCGGGTGCGGGGTGAAGGCCGGGTGGGTGCCCGCCGGGGTGCCATCGGGATTGCGCTTCTGCTCGATGCCGCTGCTGAGCAGGCTGGCGATATCCGGCTCGCTCACCACGATGCGGGTGTTGGGGCTCTTCTCGCGCAGCACGCGCGATACGCCCTTCAGGGTGCCGCCGGTGCCATAGCCGGTCACCCAGTAATCGAGGCCGATATCGGCGAAGTCTGCAAGGATCTCCGGCGCGGTGGTGCGGGAATGGAAGTCGGCGTTGGCCTCGTTCTCAAACTGGCGGGTCTGGAACCAGCCGTGCTTTTCCGCCAGCTCCCGGGCCTTCTCCACCATGCCGCTACCCTTGAGCGCTGCCGGGGTCAGTACCACCCTGGCGCCGAGGAAGCGCATCAGCTTGCGCCGCTCCACGCTGAAACTCTCTGACATGGTGATGACCAGTGGGTAGCCTTTCTGCGCGCAGACCATGGCGAGGCCGATGCCGGTGTTGCCACTGGTGGCCTCGACGATGGTCTGGCCGGGCTTGAGCGCGCCACTTTTCTCGGCGTGCTCGATCACGCCGAGGGCGAGCCTGTCCTTGACCGACCCCAGCGGGTTGAACGCCTCGATCTTGGCGTACAGGTTAACGTGGGTCGGGGCCAGCTTGTTCAGCCTGACCACCGGGGTATTGCCAATGGTGCCGAGGATATTTTCGTAACGGGCCACAATGCATCTCCTTTGCCTGTTCTTATTGGGTGCCTGTCGGGCCCCGCATGCGCGGAGTCGGCCAGCGCCTTTGTTGTTAGTGCCTCTCTTTTAGCAGGTTTCGCGCCCGCTCGCACGCAGCCAGTACCTGGGCCGGTGCCGTGCCGCCAATATGATTACGCGCCGCGACCGAGCCTTCCAGCGTCAGGACGTCAAAAACATCCGGCTCGATCGTATCTGAGAACTGGCGCAGCTCGTCGAGGCTCATTTCAGAGAGGTCACGGCCCTCGGCCACGCCGAAGGCGACGGATTTGCCTACCACCTCGTGCGCATCGCGGAACGGCATGCCCTTGCGCACCAGGTAATCAGCCAGGTCGGTGGCAGTGGAGAAGCCGCGTCTCGCCGCCTCGTACATGACCTCGCGCCGCGGCTTGAGGGCCGGGGCCATGTCGGCGAACGCACGCAGGCAGTCGCGCACAGTGTCGACTGCGTCGAACAACGGCTCCTTGTCTTCCTGGTTGTCCTTGTTGTAGGCCAGTGGCTGGCTCTTCATCAGGGTCAGCAGTGAAATCAGGTGACCGTTGACCCGGCCAGTCTTGCCGCGCACCAGCTCGGGCACGTCCGGGTTCTTTTTCTGCGGCATGATGGAGGAGCCGGTGCAGAAGCGGTCCGGCAGCTCGATAAAGTTGAACTGCGAGGACGTCCACAGCACCAGCTCCTCGCTGGCCCGTGACAGGTGGGTCAGCAGCAGCGCGGCAAAGGCGCAGAATTCGATGGCGAAGTCGCGGTCACTGACGGAATCCAGCGAATTCTCGGTGGGGGCGCTGAAACCCAGCAGCTCGGCGGAGCGGGCACGGTCGATGGGGTAGGTGGTACCGGCCAGCGCCGCGGCGCCCAGCGGCGAGCGGTTAACGCGCTTGCGGCAGTCCATCAGGCGCTCGTAATCGCGCTGCAGCATTTCATTCCAGGCCAGCAGGTGGTGGCCAAAGGTCACCGGCTGTGCTGCCTGCAGATGGGTGAAGCCCGGCATGATGGTGTCGGATTCCTTTGCTGCCAGCTCCACCAGCCCGGACTGCAGCCGGGTCAGCTCGGCGCCGATGGCGTCGATCTGGCCGCGCAGCCACAGCCGAATATCGGTCGCCACCTGGTCGTTACGGGAGCGGCCGGTGTGCAGCTTCTTGCCCACGGTACCGATGCGATCGGTCAGACGGGCCTCGATATTCATGTGCACGTCTTCGAGGGCCACGGACCACTCCAGTTTGCCGGCGCGAACCTCCTCGGCAATGGCATTGAGGCCGTCGCGGATGGCCTCGAATTCCGCGGTTTCCAGGACGCCGGATTCTGACAGCATCTGTGCGTGCGCCAGCGAGCCCTGAATATCCTCGAGTGCCATGCGCTGGTCAAAGGTGACGGAGGCGGTGAAGCGCTCGACGAAGGCGTCGGTGGCTTCGGAAAAACGTCCACCCCAGAGTTTGGCGGCCGGGTTGGCCTGATTTTGGGAATCCTTGCTCATGAAGTCCTTTCTGCTGAAATACGGCTTAAACGGCTGCGGCCCCGCAGTCGGCACGGGGCCTGCACGGGTGCGCGGTAAGTGGTATCGTCAGGTATAAAACGGCAGCCGGGTGCGGCCGCAATAACAGATACCTGCATATAAAATGCACAATAAGAAAACGCCATGACAGATACATCGGAGCGGGCGCAAAGCACCGGCGACATGGCGCGGCGGGATAAACCCCAGCGCGGCATTATAACGGACGGCACCCCGGATGCCATGCCGTTCCTGCCGGACCTGTGCAGCGTCTATTCCATCCTGTTCCTGCTATTGCTCGGCGAGTTGCTGGCACTGGTGCTGGTGCTTGCCGGCTCGGGCCTGTACCCATTCGACTGGACCCGTCTGGGCCTGGTGTCACTTTCCATCCAGTGGATCGTACTGCCGTCGGCGGCGGTGTTGTGCCAGCTGCGGCCGCGGCTGGCGAGGATGCAGCCGCGCCATGCCGGGATCGTCGCTTACCTGGTGGTGCTGGCAGTGATTGCGGTGGTGTTGCTGCTACAGGTGCGCTGGATGGGGCATCTGGACCTGGGCCAGGCCGCCGGGGATTTCCTTGTCGGTGCCATCTGTGCCGGCATCGTGTTGCGTTACGCCTACCTGCAGCAGCAACTGGCCAACCAGCAGCGCGCGGAAATGGACTCGCGCTGGCAGGCGCTACAGTCCCGCATTCGCCCGCACTTCCTGTTCAACAGCATGAACAGCCTGGCCAGCCTGATTGCGGTGGATCCGCCCCGTGCCGAACGGATGGTGCTGGACCTCTCCGCGCTGTTTCGTGCGAGTCTGGCCGAACCGCGGCTGGTGCCGGTCCAGCAGGAGCTGGCACTGGCGAGGCGCTACCTGGATATCGAAGCCCTGCGCCTCGGTGCGCGCCTGAAAACGGACTGGCGGATCGGCGACTTCCCTGCCGAAGCGTGCATGCCCTCCATGCTGTTGCAGCCGCTGCTGGAGAACGCCATCGTGCATGGCGTGGCGCGTTGTCGCCGGGGTGGTGAGATAGTGATTGCGTTGCATACCAGTGGCACCGGTAACGGAGCCAGGCTGTGCCTGAGTGTCACCAACCCCCTGCCGGAAAGCCTGTCGCCGAGTGAAGGCAATGGCATGGCCACGGAGAATATCCGCCTGCGACTGGCGGCGCTCTATGGCCGGCACTTTGTCTTTGAGGCCCGGCCCGAGGCCGGCCATTTCAATATGCGCCTGGAGATGCCGCTGACGGCCGGGGCAGTGGAGGCAGCTTGGAGCGAACCCGTTACCGGCAAAAGGGAGCAGACGGTTTGAAGCAGTTGGGTGTACTGATTGTCGACGACGAGCCGCTCGCACGCGCGCGCCTCGCACGCATGCTGGAACAGGTGGAAGGGGTCGAGTTGCTGGGGGAGGCCGGGGATGCCGAGCAGGCGTCTGTGTTGATCGAGCGCCTCACGCCCGACCTGGTGTTGCTGGATATTGAGATGCCCGGGCGCAGCGGCCTGGAGCTGGGTGCGGAAATTGCCACGATGGCGCTGCCGCCGGCGCTGGTGTTCTGCACTGCCCACGATGAATTCGCGCTACCGGCATTTTCGACCAATGCCGCGGGTTACCTGCTCAAGCCGGTGGAAGCAGAACAGTTGCATGCGGTTATCGCACGCGCCCGTCGCGCCACCCGCGCACAGGCGGGCATTGCAGCCGATAACCCAGCGCGGCAGGGTCGCGGCCAGCTGCGCGTGACCACCGCGCGGGGCATGAGCCTGTTGCCGGTAGAGCGGGTGCGCTGCTTTCTAGCGGACTCCAAGTATGTAACCGCTTACCACGACCGGGGCGAGAGTGTGCTGGATGAGTCGCTCAAGGACCTTGAGCGTGAATTTGGTGATCGCTTCCTGCGCGTACATCGCAATGCGCTGGTGGCCACCGAGCATATCGCGGGGCTGGAGAAGGACCCGGCGGGCCAGCTTGCGGTGGTGTTGTCCGGGGTTTCGGTGCGGCCACAGGTCAGCCGTCGCCTCGCAGCGACAGTGCGCGACTTTGTCGATGAGTTGGCGAGCTCGCCGGCGTAGCCCGCCTTTTCCTCAGGAGCTGCTCACCGGATCAGCACCGGCTTGCGGCAGGTGGCGACTGCGTCGGTAAAGTACGCTGCCGAGTACCACCCAGATCAGCACCATGACCCACTCATAGGGCCAGATCAGAGCCGACGGACTGCCGGGCAGGAAGATCAGGACAATACCCACTGAAAGCCACAGCGCGAGCCGGCCCACCAGTTGCCCGTGCGGCACCCGGAAGGGGCGCTCCAGCTCCGGCTCGGTGCGGCGCAGCTTCAGGAATGCGGCGCACACGAAGATAAAGCTGATCATCACGGCGAAGCTGCCGGTATCCACCAGCCAGATCAGGATGGTCTTGCCGAAGAAGGGCGCGACCACACACAGGCTGCAAAGCATCCAGATGGCCGCATAGGGTGTGTGGTAGCGCGGGTGTAGCCTGGCAAAAATAGGCGGTAGCATGCCGGAGCGGGCCAGCGCGTAAATCACGCGGCTACCGCCAACGATAAACGCATTCCAGCTGGTCAGCATGCCCGCGATGCCGGCAGCCACCATCAGGTCGCCGGCCCAGCCGGCACCAAATACCCGCTCATTCGCCACCGCCGTGCCCATGGTGATGCCGTATTCACCCGGTTCCAGCGCCAGCGCAACACACAAGGTGATCAGGCCGTACCATGCCACCGCCATGGCGACCGAGATGACCAGCCATTTGCCAATCTCGCGCCGCGGCAGGTTGATCTCCTCCGCGGACTGCGGGATCACATCAAAGCCGACCAGCAACGCCGGCACCATGATCAAGACGCTCATGACCCCGGCGGCGCCGTTAATAAAAAACGGCTCCGCACCGCTGCTGCTGCCACCGAGGCTGCGCACAAAAAAGCTGATCCCCACCAGCAGGAAGGCGAGGGTGATATAGCCCTGCAACGCGGCGGCGATCTTGATACCGCGCACGTTGATCCAGCAAACCAGCAGGCTCGCGCTGATGCCGATAATAACCAGTGACAGGTGCACCTCGGCTCCGGCAATTGTCCACAGGTAACCCTTTGCGATGCCGGGGAAAAGGTACTCGATAGCCGTGGGCAGCGCCGTCGCTTCGAACATGGGCACCGTGGTGTAGGCCATGATCAGCGCCCAGGTGCAGATAAACGAGATGCCGGGGCCGAAGGCCCGGTGTGTGTAGACATGCTCGCCACCGGCGCGGGGCATGGCGGAGGCCAGCTCGGCATAGGTCAGGGAAATCAGCAGGATCGCCAGGCCACCGATGGCGAATGCCAGCAGGGTTCCGACGCTGCCCGCGCGCTGCAGCCACACGCCGCTCATCAATACCCAGCTCCAGCCGATCATGGCACCGAACGCGAGCGTGATGACCTCCTTGCGCGACAGTACCTTTGCGAATCCGTTCGACA
Source organism: Biformimicrobium ophioploci (assembly GCF_030270605.1). Taxonomy (GTDB): domain Bacteria; phylum Pseudomonadota; class Gammaproteobacteria; order Pseudomonadales; family Cellvibrionaceae; genus Biformimicrobium; species Biformimicrobium ophioploci. Next base: position 306,430 of record NZ_BSYJ01000001.1, on the reverse strand, counting down.
TGGCAATGCTCTCCTGAAAGTAATTTATTCCGTTTCCCCGGCGAGGATGGTGCGCTCGACCCGCAGGGTATGCCACTGCTGTGGGTCAACCTGCAGCGGGTTGCGGTCGAGGATGACCAGGTCCGCCAGTTTGCCCGGCTCAATGCTGCCAAGCCGGTCGTCCAGCCCCAGCTGGTAGGCGCCATTGATGGTCATGGCGTGCAGGGCCTGCAGTGGCGAGAGGGCTTCCGCTGCGCCCAGGATTTCGCCGCTGCGGGTTTTACGGGTGATCGCCGTTTGCATCAGGCTGAACGGGTCCGGGGGAAACATCGGGCTGTCCGCGTGCAGGGTGGGTCGCATGCCCAGCTCAAACGCACTGCGCAGCGGCAATAGCTGTTCCGCACGCGCCGCGCCAAGCAGGTCATTGCGCAGTGCTTCGCCGTAGTAATACAGGTGGTTGATATGAAAACTGGGGGTGATGCCCAGAGCGGCAAGTTCAGGCAGCAGCGTTTTATCCAGATAGACGCCGTGTTCGATGCGGTGCCGTCGGTTGCGGAATGCCTGCTTGCCCGCGTCGTCGAGTCCATCGTAGAGCCCGGACAATAACCCCAGCAGTTCGCGGCCGGCCCGGTCGCCCTGGCTGTGCACGGCGAACTGCCAGTCGTTGCGATTATGGCTGGCAAGTGCACGGGCCAGTGCTGCCGGCGGGATCACGGCCTCACCGTGACTGCCGTGCGGGATGCCGAGACTCTCGGAAAGGGCTGTGTCGAGGTAGGGCGCTTCCAACAGCATGGTGCCGCTGTAGGGGGAGCCGTCATACCAGTACTTGGCGCCAAGTATGCGAAAGAAATCATTGTCGCGCTGGGGCGTTGTCGGAAGCGCTTCAATATTATCGCCGCGGATGTAGAAGAACTGGCGCAGGCGCGGACTGACGCCATCGAGCGCGGCCCAGCGCGCCAGCATCGCCGGGAGGTTGTAACCGAGCGACGCGACACTGGTGTAGCCCTGTGCGCGCAGCTGGTCCAGGGTGGATTCATAGGCGGGCAGGATGCGCCAGAAGCGCTTGTGCTGCTCGACGAATGGGCCGATCGCGTCTTTCTCCACCAGCATGCCATTGAGGCGGCCGCTCTCATCGCGACCGAAGAAAGAGCCGTTGCCCGGGTCCTCGACCGATTCATCGATGCCGATGGCACGCAGCGCGGCGGAATTGACCCAGGCGGTGTGCATGCTCTGCGTCACCAGAAACACCGGGTTGTGTGGTGCAATCCGGTCCAGGAAATCCCGGTCGGGCATTTTCAGGTCCGGAACCAGTACCGGGTCCAGCCCCATGCCGTAAATCCAGTCACCGGGCTGCGCCTTCTCAATGGCGTCTTCCAGGGTGCGCCAGACCGATGCGTTGGAGCTGTGGCTGAACCCGGAGAGATCGATAAAGCTTGAGAACACCGCGCTGATCGCAGGGTGTTCGTGCGCGGCGACAAAGCCCGGCAGTACCGCGCGGCCCTCCAGTGGAATGACCTCGGTATGCGGGCCGGCCAGCGCGAGCATGTCCGCATCGCTGCCGGTTGCGAAAATTCTGTCGCCCTGCAGCGCGACTGCGCTGGCGATGTCATTGTTGGGTGACAGGGTGATGACATCACCGCCTACCAGCACCCTGTCTGCCGCAGGCTTTTCTGCACATCCGGCAAACAGAAGGGTGGCGATCAATGCGCCGGCGCAGCGAGCGAGGTTTGGAAACGGCATGTTGTTTATATTTTTATTGTGATCGGACCAATATCGCAGAGCAGTATTTCAGGGTCAAACCGGTACTGTGCGGGGACCAAACTGAGGGCGAAAAAAAACCCCGCAGAGCGGGGTTTTTTGGGGGTCTACAGTTTCTTATTGAAAGCTGTAGTTGAAGCCCAGGTAGTAGGAACGACCGTAGGTGTCGTACATACCGGAACCACCACCGATACCGCTCAGACCAGCCGGCGGGGCGGTGTCTTCGAGGTTGTTCACACCACCGTAAACTTCCAGTGCGTTACCGAACATGTCGAGCATGTAGCGGGCCTGCAGGTCGTTGTAACGCATGGTGCCGGTGCTGTAGACATCGCGCGATTCCTTGCCGTCGAGGAAGTCGATAGTCAGCATGCTACCGATGTACTCGTGGCGCCAGTTCAGGGAGAAATCACCCAGGCGGTAGGTGACGTTGGAAACCCAGTTGGATTCCGGATCACCCAGCTCGCCATCGATGCGGTCCGCACTGGTCGGGTCGTCCTGGAAGGAGTAATCGTCGCGCTCCAGCAGGCGAGTGCCGATGACGGAAACGGTCAGGTCACCCCAGGCGTTTTCGGTACCGAAAGTCGGTACGTCGAAGTTGTAGCGCAGCTCGTAGTCGATACCGCGTGCGGTCAGGCTGGCGGCGTTCAGCGCGCTGGATGTTACAGAGGTCAGCTGGCCATCTGCGCCGCGAGTCTGGTTACCACAGAAGGCGTTGTTGATGGAAGCACCGTCCACGCACTTGTCCAGAATGGTCTGGCCAGAGTAGTAGGAGATTGCATCCTCAACTTCCATGTCCCAGTAGTCCACGGTAATGGTCAGGCCTTCCACCCAGCGAGGGGTGAAGACGGCACCGATCGTCTCGGTCATACCGGTTTCCACGTCGAGGTTGACGTTACCGCCGCTGAAGCCCGCCAGGGTTACGCCATTCAGGGTGGAGAGGAAGGTATCCGGGTCCAGGCCCAGGGCGCGACAGTTGGCAGCACGCAGTGCCGGATCCGGTGCATACTGGATTTCACGGGAGTCACACGGGTCGGTAACGCTGAAGAAGTTTTGGCCGAGCGGTGCAAACAGTTCGTCGATGTTCGGCGCGCGAACCGCTTCGGAAGCCGTAGCGCGGATGCGCAGATCTTCGGTCACTGTCCAGTCCAGACCCGTTTTCCAGGCACTGGTCCGACCTACGGTGGAGTAATCGGAAACTCGGTAGGCTGTGTCGAAGGTCAGGTCTTGCACGCCGGGCAGGTCAGCCAGCAGCGGTACAGAGGCTTCGACGAACGCTTCAGACACGTCATACTCGCCGTCGGTCGGTGCCAGCGCGTTCATAAAGGTTTCGCCGTTCTTGATGATTTCATCATAATCCACGGCACTCTGCTCTTCGCGGTATTCGAGGCCACCGGCAACCTGCAGTGCGCCGGCCGGCAGTTCGATGACTGCACCGCTGATAGAGGAAGACCAGACCAGCTGGCTCATCTCTTCGGTGGAACCGGTATTCTGCAGCATCACCCAGTCAACAGCTTCCTGGGAAGACTGGCCAAAACCGAACAGGTTGAGCGGCTGGCAGCCCGCAGCGCGCGCATCGGCGTCGGCACAGACGATCTCACCCGTAGCGGGATCGACAACGGCATCGATGGCCTGATTAAAACGCTCATTCCAGCGGTTGTTGCTGTAGTCAACGGTGGCGTCATACTGGCCGTAAACGAGACTGGTCTCGTAGTTCCAGGAGCTGCCCAGATCGCCTTTCACGCCCAGTACATAGCGCTGGGTTTCGCGATCCGCGACGTTGCCGCGGTAACCCAGGTCGGTATGCATACGGTACATGCCAAAAATCGGCATGCCTTCGGCTACCAGCTGGTCGCGCAGGACCGGGTCCAGGAAGGGGTTGTCGACACTAAAGATGTTCAGGCCGAAAGATGCCTGGCCGAAAGACCGGGCTTCGTTCTGCACATACTTCGCTTCCGCAAACACACGCGTGGAGTCATTGATGTCGAAGTGGCCCTTGGCGAAGAAGTTGACGTCTTCCATCTCCGGGTACATCTGGTTCTGACCGACCCACTGGTATCCGTCGCCACCGCTACAGCGCGGGCGGCTGTCACACTGGGTGCCGAAGTCCATGGCCTTGGCGGTACCGTCAGCGTTAAAGGTTACGAAGTTGGAGGGTCCAACTCCGAGCCAGGCCGCAGGCCAGATAACGCCGGTTTCGTTCAGGATCGGCGCCGAGTAGTTGTTCACCTGGATACGATCCGGGATGCCATCATCCGGGCCGGTATTCTCAGGGTTGAACAGGAAGCCCTTGCCGTCGGTGATCCAGTCGCGCTCGTAGCCATAGACTTCGTCGGTCTGGGTGGTTTGCACGCTGACGGCGACATTAGCGCGCTCATCGAAGAAGTTGCGGCCCCAGGTCACGCTGAGCTCGGTGGCATCACCACCACCATTGTCGGTCGCGCTGGAGTAGGTGGAAACCTTGGTGCCTTCAAAGTCATCTTTGGTGATGAAGTTGACTACACCAGTTACCGCGTCAGCACCGTATACCGCAGATGCACCGCCTGTAATCACGTCAACCCGCTCGAGCAGGTCTTCCGGAATGGTATTCACGTTTACGGAGGAGGTGCCGATGCTGGCAGCGATGTGCCGGCGGCCGTCCTGCAGCACCAGGGTGCGCGCAGTGCCCATGCCGCGAAGGTCGAGCAGGTTGAGGCCTACGGTGCCGATAAAGCGACCGGAGTTGTTGCCTGAAAAGGTGGAGCGCAGTGCGGGCAGGTCGTTCAGGAAGTCACCCAGGTTGAGGTTACCGCTGAGATCGATATCTTCTGCGGTAACCGTGGTCACTGGGGTCGGGCTAATGGCGCCCTCACGGATGATGCGGGAACCGGTGACAACCACCTCTTCTACATCTTCGTCGGTAATCTTGGCAGCTTCAGCTTCTTCTGCTGCGTCTTGCGCGTAAAGTGCGGATGACAGCCCCAGGGCAGCGAGGCCGATCACGACGGATAATGGTTTTTTCTTGATCATTGTTGTTCCCCCGAACAAAAGTCGATCGTTTTTATTTCTTGGTGTTACAACCTGTGACGCATAAATCATCTAGAACTGAGCAAGAAAAAGCAAGAGGTATTGGTGCGTTCGTCTCATTCGGATGATTGTTCTGTGGATAGTCGGACAGGTGCGTGAGTGGCAGGCTTCGGGCAAAAAAAGCCCCGCAATGCGGGGCTCTGTTCGGAGGGGTGGATCAGCGGAAGATCGAGGGGCTCTTTTCTTCCTCTTTCTCGATGCTGAGGCCCGCCGTGGCATTGTCGAGGTACTCGGCGTCGGACTCGGACTTGAGCTTGATCATCAGGCGCAGGTCGTTGGCGGAGTCTGCGTGGGTGAGGGCATCCTCGTAGGTGATCTCGCCGCGGTCGTAGAGCTCGTACAGGGCCTGGTCGAAGGTCTGCATGCCCTGTTCGCCGGAGCGGGTCATCAGTTCCTTCATCTTGTGTACCTCGCCCTTGCGGATCAGGTCCGACATCAGCGGGGTGTTGATCATGATTTCCAGGCACGCACGGCGCCCCTCGCCGTCCGGCGTGGGCACCAATTGCTGGGCCACCATCGCCTTGAGGTTGAGGGACAGGTCCATCCACAGCTGCTGGTGGCGGTCCGCCGGGAAGAAGTGAATGATCCGGTCCAGCGCCTGGTTGGCGTTGTTGGCGTGCAGGGTACACAGGCACAGGTGGCCGGTCTCCGCGAAGGCGATTGCGTGTTCCATGGTCTCGCGGGTCCGCACCTCACCAATCAGGATCACGTCCGGCGCCTGACGCAGGGTGTTTTTCAGGGCCACCTCGAAGGACTCGGTATCCAGGCCCACCTCACGCTGGGTCACGATGCAGCCCTTGTGCTGGTGCACGAATTCGATCGGGTCCTCGATGGAGATGATATGACCCTTGGAGTTCTCGTTGCGGTGCCCGACCATGGAGGCCAGCGAGGTGGACTTACCGGTACCGGTCGCACCCACGAAGATCACCAGGCCGCGCTTGGTCATGGCCAGGTCCTTGACCACTTCCGGCAGGCCGAGGCCGTCGATGGTGGGGATATTGGTCTCGATGCGACGCAGCACCATGCCCACCAGGTTGCGCTGGAAGAAAGCGGATACACGGAAGCGGCCGATATTGCGCGCGGCAATGGCGAAGTTGAGTTCCTTCTTGGCCACGAACTCCTTGCGCTGCTTTTCGTTCATCACCCCGATGACCATCTCGCGCGCCTGCTCCGGTGACAGAGCGGTATTGGTGACCGGCACCACGCGCCCGTGCAGCTTGATCGACGGCGGTACACCGGCGGTGATAAACAGGTCCGAAGCGCCTTTTTCGAATACCAGTTGTAGCAGTCGTTCGATTTCCATAATCAGAAGTTCTCCGGCATCTTGGCCTTTTCACGCGCAACTTCGCGGGTGATGATTCGTTTGTCCACCAGATCCTGCAGGCACTGGTCCATGGTCTGCATGCCCACCTGCGCACCGGTCTGGATTGCGGAGTACATCTGCGCGACCTTGTCCTCACGGATCAGGTTACGGATGGCCGGGGTGCCTCGCATGATTTCGTGGGCCGCCACCCGGCCGCCGCCGGTTCTTTTCATCAGGGTCTGGGAAATTACCGCCTGCAGGGATTCCGACAGCATCGAGCGCACCATGGCTTTCTCGTTGGCCGGGAACACGTCAACCACACGGTCGATGGTCTTGGCGGCGCTGGTGGTGTGCAGGGTGCCGAATACCAGGTGACCGGTTTCCGCGGCAGTCAGCGCCAGGCGGATGGTTTCCAGGTCCCGCATCTCACCCACCAGGATGATGTCCGGGTCCTCACGCAGTGCCGAGCGCAGTGCTTCGGCAAAGCCGTGGGTATCGCGGTGTACCTCACGCTGGTTGACCAGGCACTTCTTGGACTCGTGTACGAATTCGATCGGGTCCTCGATGGTGAGGATGTGCTCGTACTTGTTGTCGTTGATGTAGTCCATCATCGCGGCGAGGGTAGTCGACTTACCGGAACCGGTAGGGCCGGTCACCAGAACCAGGCCGCGTGGTACATCGGATATCTGGCGGAACACCTGGCCCATGCCCAGGTCCTCCATGGTCAGTACCTTGGAGGGAATGGTACGGAAGACCGCACCGGCACCGCGGTTGTGGTTGAAGGCGTTAACACGAAAGCGGGCCACGCCCGGCACTTCGAACGAGAAATCCGTTTCCAGGAATTCCTCGTAATCCTTGCGCTGCTTGTCATTCATGATCTCGTAGATCAATGCGTGGACCTGCTTGTGCTCCATCGGCGGCAGGTTGATGCGGCGTACATCGCCGTCGACGCGGATCATGGGGGGCAGGCCGGCGGAGAGGTGCAAGTCCGACGCGCCCTGTTTGGAGCTGAAAGCCAGCAGTTCAGTGATATCCATGCAGCTACCTTCTTATTATCGCTGTGCGGGATTCCGTGGGAGTCGCCGCCATGGGTGGGATTCGCTTAGAATCCGCCGAAATTATTTGAAAGCTAGTATATGCGCAAAGAGCAGATCATCGAAAACCTCAATCACGTGCGTGAGCGCATTGTCACAAGTTGCCACGCGAATCAGCGGGATGTCGCCTCAGTCACGCTGCTGGCGGTATCCAAGACACGCCCGGCCGGGGACCTTCGTGCCGCTTATGAGGCGGGGCAGCGGGATTTCGGCGAGAACTACCTGCAGGAGGCGCTGCAGAAGCAGGACCAGATGCAGGATCTGCCCGGTATTCGCTGGCACTTCATCGGTGCCCTGCAGTCCAACAAGAGCCGCGCGGTGGCGGAGCGTTTCGACTGGCTGCATACGGTGGACCGGCTCAAGCTGGCGCGCCGCCTCAGCGAACAGCGCCCAGCCGGGATGGCACCGTTGAACGTGTGCCTGCAGGTGAATATCGATGGCGAGGCCACCAAGTCGGGGGTGCTCGCGGCAGAATTGCCGGAGCTGGCGCGTCAGGTGGCGGCATTGCCGAACCTGGCGTTGCGCGGGCTGATGGCCATACCGGCGCCGCGCACCGAGGACCGCGCGGAACCGCACCGGCGCCTGACGCAACTGCTCGAGGCGCTGCGATCACAGCTGCCGGAGGCGCCGCTGGACACCCTGTCCATGGGGATGTCCGGTGACCTGGAAGCCGCGATCGAGGCGGGCTCGACAGTGGTGCGTGTGGGCACCGATATCTTCGGTGCCCGGGATTGATCATCCGTTAAGGGTCATTCGGCGTCGTCTGCCTGCCAGCCCGGCACCGGCGCCTGTAACAGGTGCTCGGCGAAGAACAGTGCGGTGGCCTCGGAGAAGGCATCGCGGTTCTCCTTTTTGCGATAGCCGTGACCCTCATTCAGCGCGTTCATATACCAGACCGGGTTGCCGGCATCGCGCAGTGACTCCACGATCTGCTCGGCTTCAGTCACCGGCACACGCGGGTCGTTCTGGCCCTGCACCACAAACATCGGCACCTTGATCTTGTCCACATTGTTGTTGGGGCTGATCTTCTCGAGGAAGGCCCGCATTTCCGGGATGCGCTCATCCCCGTACTCCACCCGGCGCAGGTCGCGGCGGTAGTCGCGGGTATTGGTCAGGAAGGTGACGAAGTTGGAGATGCCGACGATGTCCACCGCCGCTTTGAGCCTGTCGCTATAGTGGACCGCACTGGCGAGCACCATATAGCCGCCGTAGCTGCCGCCGAAGACTGCCACATTGTCGGCATCCAGTGCCGGGTTCTGTCCGATCCAGTCCAGCAGCGCACCGATGTCCTTGACTGAATCCTCGCGCTTGTAGCCATTATCCAGCGCTACATAGGTCTTGCCGTAACCAGCGGAGCCGCGCACGTTCGGCACGACTACCGCCACACCGAGTTTCTCCAGCCACAGCTGGTAGGTACTGCTGAACACCGGCCGCGCCTGGCCCTCCGGGCCGCCATGGATGGAAATCACCACCGGTACCGGGCCCTTGGCGTTACGTGGCATATATACGAAGGCCGGGATTTCACGGGCCTTGCCGTCCACCTCGTCGAAGGTGGGATAGCGCACCAGTTGCGGCTCGACGAAATTTTCTGTCGCCAGTCCGCCCACTTCGCTGTTGGTCCAGCGGGTCAGCGCGCCGCCACTGAGGGCGCTGCCGCCGAGCTCCAGCACAAAGGTATCGGTGGGGGTGCTGGGGGTGTTGATGGACAGTGCCAGCTGGCGTCCGTTGTCGGAAAACTCCAGCCCGCCGACTACGCCCATGGGCAGGGCATCCACAAGGCGATAGCGGTCATTGCGTGGGTCGAACAGGTACAGGCGGCTGATGCCGTCCTCGTTGGTGATGAAGGCACCGCGGCGCTTGTCCCGGCTGAGAACGAAATCGGAGATATCCCAGTCGATATCGCCGGTCAGCACCTGTTCCTGGCCGTTGTCCAGGTCGTGGCGAAGAAGACGGGTGAACTCACCGTTGCGATCAGACGTGAAGTAAATGCTGCTGTCGCCCGGGCCGAAGCCAATGGCGTAGTTACGGCTGTGGATTTCGTCATCGCCGGCGATGCGTTGCAGCTTGCCGGATTCCAGGTTCAGCAGGTGTACCATCGAGCGGGTAGAGGAAATGTACTGCTGCACCAGCAGTTTGCGGCTATCGGCGCTGAACGCTACCGGTCCCCACCAGCTGCCATCCGGTGACTCCAGTGCCATGCTGGCGGTCGTGCCTGCCTTGCCGAAATGGGTGATCCACAGGTCGTTAGATGCGCCGTTGCGGCGGGTGCTCTGGTAGGCGAGGAACTTGCCGTCCTCGCTCCAGAGAATGGCGCCGTTACGGGATTCACCATCGGAAATCATGCGGCTGTCGCCGCTATCCGGATCAAGCAGGAAAATCTGTGCGTCTTCGCTACCGCCGGCGTCCATGGTAAAGGCGATTTCATCGTGTCCGGGACGGGTTGCGATCTGTCCAACCGGCTCGCTGAAGAAAGTCAACTGGCGACGCGCAGCGCCGGGCTCGGCCACATGGTGGATCTGGTCGACCTCGCCGAAGCGGGTGCTGATATAGAGGCCCTCATCGGCCCAGCCGCGGAATGCTGCAGAGCGGATATTCTGGAAGCGGCTCAGGTCCTGCTTGAGCGCGGCCGGTATGGCCGGCACGTCCTCGAGTACCAGGTTGCCATTATTGAGGGTTCGCGTTTCGGTGGCATGGGCCGCCAGGCTTGCGCTGAGCAGGCCGGCGATGGCCAGGTTCTTGAGCGAGAGCATTTGTGTTCCTTGTTATTTTCCTGCGTCGCGCTCTATAGTGGCGCGCGCGGCCGGCATGGGCAATGGGGTCCGCGCCGGGATGAGCCGCACTTCCGATAAACCAGACTGTACAGGTAACGCAGGCCCGACATGCAGCAAGCGAATGTCCCCCCGAAAATCGTATTTATTGGCGGCGCCGGCAATATGGCCGGGGCGGTGATTGGCGGCATGATCGCTGCGGGTTATCCGCCGGAGCAGATCTTGGCCACCGGCCGCGACACCCGGAAGCTGGCGGACTTTTCCACCAGGTGGGGCGTTGCCATCGCGACAGACAACCTGCAGGCAGTGGCGGATGCCGAGGTCATCGTGCTGTCGGTGAAGCCGCAGGTCATGGGCGCGCTGTGCCAGTCACTCCGGCCGGCACTCGCCGGGCGGGAGCCGCTGGTGATCACGCTTGCCGCGGGTATCCCGCTGGCAGCCTACCGGCGCTGGCTCGGTGAGCACCTGCCGATCGTGCGCGCCATGCCCAATACTCCCTCACTGGTGCAGGCGGGCGTTACCGGGCTCTATGCCGGGCCCGGTGTCACGCAAGCGCAGCGGCAGCAGGCGGAACAGATTGCCGGCGCGGTTGGTATCACCCTGTGGGTGGAAGAAGAAAGCGGCATCGATCAGGTGATTGCGGTGTCCGGCTCCGGCCCCGCCTATTACTTCCTTTTCATGGAGGCGATGATCGACGCGGCGGAGGCAGCGGGCATGGCGCGCGCCGATGCGGAACGCCTTACCTTGCAAACCGCTCTGGGCGCAGCCAAACTGGCGCAAAGCAGTGACGTCGATGTCGCCCGGTTGCGCCGCAACGTGATGTCACCCGGCGGCACGACCGAGCGCGCTATCCAGCGCTTCCAGCGCGATGGCCTCGACAAACTGGTAGCTGCCGCGATGCATGACTGCGCCGAGCGCGCCGCGGAAATGGCGCGGGAACTGGACCGCGACTGAGCGCGCCGGATCCTGCCGAAATACACAGGCCTGCAAGCTTGGCAAAAAGCATAATAATGGAGAATGCGCCCCGATGAATGTCGCCAGCCAGATTGGTGTACTGGTCCTGCAGACACTGGCAACACTGTTCCTGATCATGGTACTGCTGCGTTTCATGCTGCAGCTAGCCCGTGCGGACTTCTACAACCCGGTATCGCAGAGCATTGTCCGTTTTACCAATCCGCTGCTGAAACCGCTGCGCAAGGTGATTCCCGGCCTCGGTGGCCTGGACCTGGCATCGCTGGTACTGGCGCTGCTGGTGGGCTTTGTGCTGGTGGAGGGCAAGACCCTGATGGTGCTGGGCAAGGCGGTGCCGGTCCTGCAGGCGCTTATCTGGTCCGCCATCGGGGTCCTCTCTACTATGGCCAAGATTTATTTCTGGGCCCTGATCGTCAGTATCATCGCCAGCTGGATAGCCCCCGGCAGCCGCAACCCGGTGCTGGAACTGCTGTCGCAGTTGCTGCGCCCGATCATGGCGCCGGTCCACAAGCTGATCCCCCCGATGGGTGGTCTGGATATCAGCCCGATCTTCGTGCTGCTCGGGCTCGGGGTGGTGGACATCCTGATCCGCGCCCTGGCGCAGGGCGCGCACATGCGCGCGGGCTACTTCCTCGGGCTCTGAATCCCCGGGCTCTGGTCCAGGCGGGTTTTCACCCGGAAAGCGGACAGTGTTACGGGCCTTTTCTGGCGCGTTGGTACCGATCCAGGCGGGATTTCCACTCTTTTTCGGATTAAATCCGCAAAAACGCCGGCGGAGGCTTCTCAATTGCCGCCCGTTTTTCCAAAATAAGCGCCAGCCCCCGCGTTGCATTCAAGGATGAAGAGGTACAGCAGGGTGTAATGGCGGATCAATACCAGTGCAGGAACAATGGAAGAAGCAGTTTTGCGACAGCATATCGCTGAATACGATCAATGGAAGAAGTCGCTGGGCGAGCAGTTCAGGGATTTCCACAACTGGCTCGAGCAGCATTTCCCCAATTCCAGTGGCGCGCGCCAGATGGTGCGCCAGGCGCAGCGCCTGCTGGAGGAAGACCAGTTCACCGTCGCCCTCGTAGGGGAGTTCTCCCGCGGCAAGACGGAACTGATCAATGCCCTGCTGTCGCACACCTACGGCCAGCGCCTGCTGCCGTCGCGCCCGGGCCGCACCACCATGTGCCCGACGGAAATCTACAGCGATGGCAGCGACAGTGCCTGTGTGCGTCTGCTGCCGATCGAGACGCTCGCCACCAATACCAGCCTCGAGAGCTTCCGCCGCATCCCGCAGAAGTGGGTCAGCGTGGACTTTGACCCGAGCGATGCCGAGGCCACCCGTAATGCCCTGCTCAAGGTCGCCGCTACCAAGTCGGTGCTGCCGGATGAGGCGGCGCGCTACGGTTTCGACCGCCGTCACCTGGACCGCAATGGCAATCTGGTGGAGGTGCCGGCCTGGCGCTATGCGCTGATCAATATGCCGCACCCGCTGCTGGCACAGGGCCTGCGCATTATCGATACCCCCGGACTGAATGCGCTCGGCAACGAGCCTGAACTGACCCTGAGCACACTGCCGGGCGCGCAGGCGGTTGCTTTCCTGCTGTCCGCGGATGCCGGTGTGTCCGGTACAGACCTGAACATGTGGGAAACCCACCTGGTGCCGCTGATGCAGAATCGCGGCACCTCGATTTTTGCCCTGCTCAACAAGATCGACAGCCTCTGGGACGATCCCGACGAGGATGCAGAAGCGCTCATGCGGCGTATGCGCGCCGAAGTCTCGCACCTGCTGGCGTTGCAACCGAACCATATCGTTGGGGTTTCTGCCAAGCAGGCCCTGCTGGCGCGGCAACAGCGCGACCAGGCCCTTTTACAGCGCAGTCGCTTCGGCGAGTTCGAAGCGCTGCTGGTCGAGCGCCTGCAGGCCCATCGTCACAAGGTCGCGAATCACCGGATCCTGCACCAGACCATGACCCTGATGGCGGATACCCGCGACCTCCTCAAGCGGCGCATCAACAGCAGTGAGCACAGCCTGCGCAGCCTGCAGAAGAGCGCGGCCAGCAGCAACCAGCAGAACGAACTGGAGCAGCTGCAGGTGACCGTGCGCGGACAGCACAAGCGTTGCCAGCAGGAATTGCTGGGGCTGAAGGCCAGCCAGCGCTCCCTGCAGCGCCAGCGCGCGGCGCTGGTGGCGCCGGTCGCCCAGGGTCAGCTGCGACGCCTGATCGAGGATACGCGCTCCGCGCTGGCTGAACGCTGGAGCCCACTTGGCATGGCCCGGGCCATCGACGGCTTTATGGAGGCGGTCGATGGCCAGATGCTGAACCTGGAGCGGGAAGTGGACCAGGCCAATCGCCTGCTGGACGGCATCTACAGCCGCGCCGGCATTGGCAGTGCCGAGTCGAAGCAGCAGTACCTGGATATTTCCCATTGCCGGCAAGCCCTGCAGGGTTTGCACCAGCAGGCAACGCACCTGCGTCGCTCACCGCAATTACTGCTGGTGCGTCGCAGCCGCCTGACGGAGCGTTTCCTGGAGACCGTTGCCAATGAGGTCTGCAGCCTGTACGAGCGCCTGCATGAGCAGGTGGACAACTGGATCGACCTGGCCCTGGAGCCGCTGCGCCAGCATGTCCAGTACCAGAAGCACCTGCTGGACCGATACATCCAGAAGCTGACGGAAATCAAGCAGAAGTCCGCGACCCGCCGGGGCGACCTGCGTGTACTCGAGAGCGAACTGCGTCGCAACAGCGAAGCGCTACAGGTGCTGGAGACACTGATGCGGCAGTCGGCAGCGAGTGCGCCGCAACCCCGCGAGGCCCCGCTCGCAAATAACGTTACCCCGCTCAAGGGGACCCGGACGCCCGCCTGAGGCGCCGCCAGTAACATGGCCCGCACGCGGGCCCTTCAACCTGACTGTGGATTTGTTAGTGTCCAACCCCAACTCCCCGCTGGATTCCGCCACCGGCAAGGCCGTTACTGCGGAACCCGGCTCTGTCGGCATTGTGGTGCCGCAGCGCGCCCGTTTCAGCGAGCCGCTGGCGCTGGCCTGCGGCCGTACGCTCGAGGATTACGAGCTTGTCTATGAAACCTACGGTGCGCTGAATGCCAGCAAAAGTAATGCGATCCTGATTTGCCACGCCCTGTCCGGTAACCATCACGCCGCCGGGTACCACAGCGAAAGTGACCGGCGCCCGGGCTGGTGGGACCACTATATTGGCCCCGGCAAGCCGATCGACACCGACCGCTTTTTTGTCGTCAGCCTGAATAACCTCGGTGGTTGCGACGGCTCCACCGGCCCGGCCAGTGCCGACCCCCGCACGGGCAAACCCTGGGGGCCGGACTTCCCGTCGCTGCGGGTGCGTGACTGGGTCAACAGCCAGGCGCGCCTGGCCGACCTGCTCGGTATCGGCCAGTGGGCCGCGGTGATCGGCGGCAGCCTCGGCGGCATGCAGGTCATGCGCTGGGCGTTGATGTACCCGCACCGCCTGCGCCACGCGGTGGTCATTGCTTCCGCCATGAAACTGACCGCGCAGAACATCGCCTTCAACGAGACCGCCCGCCAGGCGATTACCTCGGACCCGGACTTCTGTGACGGCCGCTACCTGGAGCAGGGCACACTGCCGCGCAAGGGGCTGGCGCTGGCGCGCATGATCGGCCATATCACCTATCTCTCCGATGACGTTATGGGGCAGAAGTTTGGGCGCGAGCTGCGCCGCGGTGATTTTCACAAGGGGGACGAGGTCGAGTTCCAGATCCAGAGCTACCTGCGCTACCAGGGAGAGAATTTCTCCGGCCGCTTCGATCCCAATACCTACATCCTGATGACCAAGGCGCTGGACTATTTTGACCTGGCCCGCGACTTCGGTGACGACCCGGTGGCGGCGTTCCGCAATGCGCAGTGTCGCTTCCTTGTGGTGTCGTTCACGACCGACTGGCGTTTTGCGCCGGAACGCTCGCGGGAGCTGGTGGATGCGCTGGTGCATGCCAATGTGCCGGTCAGCTACGCCGAGATTGAATCCGATATGGGGCACGACGCCTTCCTGTTGCCGAATGCGCGCTACGAGCGCCTGTTTGCCAGTTACATGAAAGGGGTGGCGGACTGATGCGCACAGACCTGAACCTGATCCGGGACTGGATCGCAGCCGGTTCCCGCGTGCTCGACCTCGGCTGCGGCGACGGCACCCTGCTGGAATCGCTGGCCCGCGACAAGCAGGTGCGCGGCTACGGCCTGGAGATCGACCCATTGCAGATCGAGCGCTGCGTGGCACGTGGCGTCAGCGTACTGGAGCAGAACCTGGACCGCGGCCTTGGCAACTTTGCCGACGCCAGCTTCGACACGGTGGTGATGACCCAGGCATTGCAGACCCTGCGCTACCCGCACCATGCCGTGGAGGAAATGCTGCGGGTGGGCAAGCAGTGCATCATCACGTTCCCCAACTTCGGCCACTGGCAGGCACGCCTGCAGCTGGCATTTGGCGGGCGCATGCCGGTATCCAAACGCCTGCCGTACGAATGGTATGACACGCCCAATATCCACTTCTGCACATTCCGCGACTTCGAGGTGCTGTGCCGTGAGAACGGCTGGCATATATTGCGCCGCCAGGTGGTCTCGGCTACCTGGCCGGGGCGGCTGCTGAAGGACTGGATGCCAAACCTGTTTGGCGAGACCGCCATCTACCACCTCGCTCGCAGCGCCGATTTGTCGCTAGACTAAAAGCTGCAAAGCGCGAAACCACAGGAGATCGCCGGGATGAAAACCCTGATCCACAAGACCTTTTTCCTAGCTTGCGCATTTATGCTGGCATTTTCGGCTAACGCCCAGCAGGCAAAGGAAATTGATACCCATAAGGATTTCGGTGATTACCGAGTCATTTTTTCCGTATTCAACAGCGACTTCCTCACCCCCGAGATCGCCAGCAATTACAACCTGGTGCGCGCCAAGGACCGCGTTTATGTCAACGTGGCGGTGGTGAAGAAAGGCGAGGCCAAGGGCCTGCCGGCCAAGATCAGTGGCCAGGCTTCCAACCTGATGCAACAGCGCCGTCCGTTGGAGTTTATCGAGGTGCGCGAAAAGGATGCGGTCTACTATCTTGCGCCGCTGCGCTACAACGATGAGGAAACCCTGACTTTCCGCATCGAAGTCGAACTGCCCAATGGCGAGGTCGCGCAGGTGGATTTCCGCCGCAAGCTCGACAAGTAAGCGGTTCCGTGGCGCTCTAGCGCTGCGATTCTGACAGACACGACACAGCAGAAAATAATGATCGACAAAATCGTGCTTGCCAGCGGCAACGCCGGCAAGCTGCGGGAGTTTTCCCAGATCTTTTCCGAGTGGCAGGTCGAAGTCCTGCCGCAGTTCGCGTTCGATGTGCCGGAGGCGGAGGAGACCGGGCTCAGCTTTATCGAGAATGCCATCCTGAAAGCGCGCAATGCCGCCCGCCACAGCGGCTTGCCGGCACTCGCGGATGACTCGGGGCTGGCGGTCGACGCACTGGGGGGTGCCCCGGGGATCTACTCTGCGCGCTTCGCCGGTGCCGGCGCGGACGACGCGAAGAACAACAGCCGCCTGCTGGAGGCGTTGCAGGGCGTGGACGATAGCCATCGCGGTGCGGCTTTTTACTGTGCGCTGGCATTTGTGCGCAGCGCCGAAGACCCGGTGCCGGTCGTATGCACCGGCAGCTGGCGCGGGCGGATCCTGCAGGCCCCTCGGGGCGAGCAGGGTTTTGGCTACGACCCGCTGTTCTGGGTTGAGGAGCACCGCTGCAGCTCGGCGGAATTGGCGCGCGAAACCAAGAACCGCATCAGCCACCGCGCCCGCGCCATGGAGCATTTTGCGGCTGCCTGGCAGGCGCTGGCAGAAGAACACTGAAGTGACCCATCTCGAGTTACCGCCTCTCGGGCTCTATATTCACCTGCCGTGGTGCGTGCGCAAATGTCCCTACTGTGATTTCAACTCACACGGAGTGGGCGATCACTCCATTCCCGAACAGGACTATGTAGAGCAGCTGGCGGCGGACATGCAGAGCCAGGCCGGCTGGGCGCAGGGTCGCCACCTGCAGACGATTTTTTTCGGCGGTGGTACACCCAGCCTGTTTTCCGCCGCCGCCATCGCGCAGATCCTGCAAACTGCGGAACGCACATTCGGCTTTGCCGCGGATATCGAGATCACCCTTGAGGCCAACCCCGGCACCTTCGAGCAGGAAAAGTTTTCCGGCTACCGCGCGGCGGGCGTCAATCGCCTGTCGATCGGGGTGCAGAGCTTCGATCCGCTGCAGCTCAGTAACCTCGGCCGCATCCACTCTTCCGACGAAGCGCGGGTGGCTGTGGGCGTTGCGCGCGAGGCCGGCTTCGACAATATCAACCTCGACCTGATGCATGCGCTGCCGGGCCAGTCCACTGTGGATGCGCTGCGGGACCTGGATACGGCGATTGCGCTGGGTGTACCGCATATATCCTGGTACCAGCTCACCATCGAGCCGAATACGGAATTTTACCGGCATCCGCCGAAGGTGCCCGCGGACGAGCGGGTGATCGAGATGCAGGCCACCGGCCGCGCGCGCCTGGCTGAAGCCGGGTATCCGCGTTACGAGATTTCCGCCTACGCCCAGCCGGGTCAGCGCGCGCGGCACAATATCAACTACTGGTCGTTTGGCGATTACATCGGTGTGGGCGCCGGTGCGCATGGCAAGATCACGCTACCGGACGGTAACCGGGTCGGCCGCACCCAGCGCACCCGCCACCCGCGCCATTACCTTTCTGCCAGTATGCACCTGCCGGAGCTCAAGCTGGTCAGTGAAAAGGAGCGGCCACTCGAATTCCTGATGAATGCACTGCGCCTTGTTGACGGGGTGCCGGCGAAGCTTTTTCCGAGTGCCACCGGCCTGCCGCTGTCTGCGCTGGAGCCCCAGTGGCGGCAGCTGCAGGCGCAGGGACTGGCGGTTGCCGGCAGCGAACGCCTGGCGGCCACACCGGAGGGCTTTGATTTCGTCGACGAGATGCTGACCCGGTACCTCTAACCCTCTTGCCTGGTACTGCCCCTGACGCGGCGGAAATATTTCTGCAGCAGGCCCAGCGCGCGCTCGGGCTTGCGCGCTTTCATCCATTCTCCGGCCGCAAATTTGCTCGCCTCCGCATAGGTGGGATAGATATGCGTGGTGGCCATGATTTTCTTGAGGCCCATGCCGTGGGTCATGGCGAACACCAGCGTGCCGATGATTTCGCTGGCACCGTTGCCCACTATCGTCGCGCCGAGGATACGGTCGCTGCCGGCGCGGGTGAGGACTTTCACGAAACCGCTTGCGCAGCCGTCGGCAATGGCGCGATCGTGATCCTCCAGGTCGTAGGCGGTGACCTCGAAAGCAATACCCTGGGCGTTGGCATCGGCTTCGCTCAGGCCCACCCGCGCGACTTCCGGCTCAGTAAACGTTGCCCAGGGCACGGCGCTGTAGTCCACCGGCGTTGCCCGCAGCGGGCCGAACAGCGCATTGGTGCAGGCGTAGTAGGCCTGGTGCGCGGCCATATGGGTGAAGAGGTAGGGGCCCGCCACGTCCCCGGCGGCCAGAATATTCGGGAAGCGCGTGCGCAGCGCCGCATCCACCTGCACAAACCCGCGCGCATCGGTAGTGATACCAAGTGCCTCCAGCCCCAGCTTGTCGGTCGCCGCCTCGCGCCCGGTGGCCAGTAGCAGGCGGTCAAACTCCACCGTGTTTGCGCTGCCACCACAATCGAACTGCATGGCGTTGGCGCTCGCCCGGGTCGGTTGCTGCCCGCGCAGGATGCGCACACCTTCGGCTTCCATTTGCGCCTCCAGCAACGCACTGGCGCGGGTGTCTTCCCGCGGTAACAGGCGTTCCCCGCGCACCGCGAGCGTCACCTCGCTGCCGAGCCGTGCAAATGCCTGCGCCAGTTCGCAGCCGATCGGGCCGCCGCCCACCACCAGCAGGCGCCGGGGCAGCGCCGAGAGCGACCACACGCTGTCACTGGTAAGGAAATCGACCGTATCCAGGCCGGGAATGTCCGGTACATGCGGCCTCCCGCCAGTGGCGAGGATGATGGCGCGGGCGCTGATCTCGCGGCCGTCGACCGATACCGTCCACGGTGAGGTCAGGGTCGCGTCGCCCTGCAGGCAGCGTACACCCAACCCTTCGAAGCGCTCGACTGAATCGTGCGGCTCAATCTGGCGGATCGCCTGGCGGACATGCGTCATGACTGCGTTGAAGTCCACTTCGACCGTGCCGGTGCGGACGCCGAAGCGATCGGCCTCGCGCGCGTGCTGAGCGGCCTTTGCCGCAGCCAGCAGGGCCTTGGATGGCACACAGCCGGTATTGAGGCAGTCGCCGCCCATGGCATACCGCTCCACCAGGCCGACTTTCGCCTTGAGTGCCGCGGCGATATAGGCGCTGACCAGCCCGGCGCTGCCGGCGCCGATCACCAGCAGGTTGTAATCAAAGGCCGCCGGCTTGCTCCAGCCACGATAGGCGCGGCGACCGCGCCACCAGCCAGTCAGTGGCAGTTCCAGCAGGCGCAACAGCCACCGCGCCAGGTAGGGAAATATTGCCAGCAGGGCAAAGGCGCCCCAGAGCTGCCAGGTGAGAATGCCGGCGGCGTTCAGCTGTTCGATATTGCCGATCTGATGCCCGGCATTCACGAATACCGCGGTACCCGCCAGCATACCCAGCTGGCTTACCCAGTAGAAAGTACGCGTGGGCATGCGGGTGAGGCCAAAGGCCAGGTTGATGGCAAAAAATGGAATGAGCGGGATCAGCCGCAGGCTGAACAGGTAGAAGGCCCCCTCGCGCTCGATGCCGGCGTTGATTTTTGCCAGCGGGCCGGCAAATCGCTTTGCGACCCAGTCGCGTGCGACGGTACGCGCCAGCAGGAAAGCCAGGGTGGCGCCAATGCTGCTCGCGAAGGAAACCAGTAGCAGGCCGGTCCAGAAGCCGAAAATGGCACCGCCGGCCATGGTCATAATCGCGGCGCCGGGCAGCGCCAGCGCCGCTACCAGCAGGTACAGGGCAAAGTATCCCGCGGCACTGGCGAGCGGTTGTTGTTGGTAGATATCGCGCAGCCGCTGGGGTGACAGGGCCTCTGGCTGGGCCAGCAGGAAGGCTCCAAGGAGCAGCGCTAACGCGATGGTTAGCAGCAGGATCGCTCTTTTTGATAGCATTTTCGACGAGATTCCGCGCAAAGCTTGAATTGCGGGGCTGGTGGCCCCATTTCAGGGAACAGCGCGCGGTGCAAGTTTGCGACCGGCCGTTCCCAACGGCGGGCTTGCCACCGCAATTGCGCAATCATTATCATGGCTGCCGCCTTCGCGGTGCAAGCAGCCGCCGCGCAACCGAAGAGAGAACAGAATTATGAGCCACGACGCGATCGTAAATGTAACCGACGCAGAATTTGAAGCTGAAGTCCTGAAATCCGATGTCCCGGTACTGGTGGACTTCTGGGCGACCTGGTGTGGTCCGTGCAAGATGATTGCGCCGGTTCTGGACGACCTGGCCGGCACCTATGCCGGTAAACTGAAGATCTGCAAAGTGGACGTGGATGCCAACAAGCAGGCCGCTGCCAAGTACAATGTGCGCGGTATCCCGACCCTGCTGCTGTTCAAGGGCGGCAATGTCGAGGGCATGAAAGTCGGCGCATTGTCCCGCGCCCAGCTGACCGAGTTCATCGACGGCCAGATCTGATCCCGCACCGCTGCAAAGCCAATGGTAAATTGGCTTTGCAGTATCGGTTTCCCCCGTTATACTCCTGTTAATTCAACAAGTTTTCGTCTAGCCCGCATGGGCCCTGCCCCTTTTAATCCCGGCAAATGCTCCAGGCTTAATCATCAATGATTGCCATCATTCATTGCTCAGGTGCAGCGGCAATTGCGTGCCTAACCAACCTCTTCTGAAAGCCGGCGCGATCGCGCTATTCAAAGCAGCAAAATCAATAAAGTAACCCTATGAATCTTTCCGAACTGAAAACCAAGCCCATTGAAGAGTTGATTGAGATCGCCAAGGAAATGGGCCTGGAGAACGTTGCCCGTTCCCGCAAGCAGGACATCATCTTCAATATCCTCAAGCGCCATGCCAAGAGTGGTGAGGATATTTACGGCGATGGTGTGCTGGAGATCCTGCAGGACGGTTTCGGTTTCCTGCGTTCGGCAGATTCCTCCTACCTGGCCGGCCCGGATGATATCTATGTATCGCCGAGCCAGATCCGCCGCTTCAACCTGCGCACCGGCGATTCCATTGCCGGCAAGATCCGCCCGCCGAAGGAAGGGGAGCGCTATTTCGCGCTGCTGAAAGTCAACGAGATCAACTTCGACAAGCCGGAAAACGCGCGCAACAAGATCCTGTTCGAGAACCTGACGCCGCTGTTCCCGGACAATCGCCTGGTGCTGGAGTGCGGTAACGGCTCCTCCGAGGACCTGACCGGCCGTATCATCGACCTGGTGGCCCCCATCGGCAAGGGCCAGCGCGGCCTGATCGTGGCGCCGCCCAAGGCCGGTAAGACCATCATGATGCAGAATGTGGCGCAGGCGATTACCCGCAACAACCCCGAGTGCCACCTGATCGTGCTGCTGATTGATGAGCGCCCGGAAGAAGTGACCGAGATGCAGCGCTCCGTCCGCGGCGAAGTGGTGGCCTCGACCTTCGATGAGCCGCCGGCGCGCCACGTGCAGGTGGCGGAGATGGTGATCGAGAAGGCCAAGCGCCTGGTCGAGCACAAGAAAGACGTGATCATCCTGCTGGACTCCATTACCCGCCTCGCGCGCGCCTACAACACCACCGTACCGTCTTCGGGCAAGGTACTGACCGGTGGTGTGGATGCCCATGCGCTGGAGCGCCCCAAGCGCTTCTTTGGTGCAGCGCGCAATATCGAGGAGGGCGGCAGCCTCTCCATTGTGGCCACTGCGCTGGTGGATACCGGGTCCAAGATGGACGAGGTGATCTACGAGGAGTTCAAGGGCACCGGTAACATGGAACTGCACCTGGACCGCAAGATCGCGGAGAAGCGTGTCTACCCGGCCATTAATGTGCGCCGCTCCGGTACCCGCCGTGAAGACCTGCTGATGCCGGAAGGCGAGCTGCAGCGCGTGTGGATCCTGCGCAAGCTGCTGCACGATATGGAAGATGTGAACGCAACTGAATTTCTGGTCGACAAACTCAAGGACGTGAAGACCAACGACGAATTCTTTATGTCGATGAAGCGCAAATAGTCGCCAAATTGCACAATTTTCGGTAGACAGCCCGGGGCTGATCTGCAACTATCCTTAACGCCACACCAATGTGTGGCGTTTCTTTTTCGAAGCGGGGAGCCGGCCGGTATTGGTTCCGGTAACTGGTGGACCTGCGTTATTTTGTGAGAGCTTAAGTGAATATTTATATTGGAAACCTTGCCTACAGCGTTACTTCTGAAGATCTGTCTGAGGCCTTCGGCGCATTTGGAGAAGTATCACGTGCAAATGTGATCATGGATCGTGAAACCGGTCGCTCCAAGGGTTTTGGTTTTGTTGAAATGCCTGATGACAACGCTGCGCGCGAAGCCATCGAAAAAATGAACGAACAATCCATCGGCGGCCGTAACATCCGCGTAAACGAAGCTAAGCCGCGCGAAGATCGTCCTCGTCGCCCGCGCTACTGAGTTTCTGGCCGGGGCTTTCCGCCCCGGCTTCCCCCTTCCCCTCCCCGCTCCCTGCGTCCCTCGCAAAAAGTTGCTCCCAGGCTCCGCAGCCTGCACACTCTTGCTCCGTAATCTACGGAAGTCCCTGTATGAAATATGCTGACCTGCGCGATTTTATTGCGCTGCTGGAAAAGCGCGGCCTGCTGAAACGTATTGACCGGCCCGTCGACCCCATTCTGGAGATGACGGAAATCTGCGACCGCGTGCTGCGCGCGGGTGGCCCCGCACTGTTGTTCGAAAACCCGGTGGGCTTCGACACGCCGGTACTGGCCAACCTGTTTGGCACGCCCGAGCGCGTCGCCCTCGGCATGGGCCAGGATAACGTCGCTGCGCTGCGCGAGGTGGGCAAGCTGCTGGCCTTCCTGAAAGAGCCGGAACCACCGGCCGGCATGCGCGACGCCTGGGAGAAGCTGCCGATCTTCAAGCAGGTGCTGAATATGGGGCCGAAGGAAGTCAGCCGCGCTCCCTGCCAGAAAGTGGTGATCGAAAAGGACGCGGTGGACCTGGATCGGTTGCCCATCCAGACCTGCTGGCCCGGCGATGCAGCACCACTGGTGACCTGGCCGCTGGTGATTACCCGCGGGCCGCACAAGCCGCGCCAGAATCTCGGCATCTACCGCATGCAGAAAATCGGCAAGAACCGCCTGATCATGCGCTGGCTGTCGCACCGTGGTGGTGCGCTGGACTACCGTGAGTGGTGCCAGCAGAACCCGGGTGAGCCGTTCCCGGTGGCGGTGGCCCTGGGCGCGGACCCGGCCACTATCCTCGGCGCCGTTACCCCGGTGCCCGATACCCTGTCTGAATACGCGTTTGCCGGACTGCTGCGCGGTGGCAAGACCGAGGTTACCCGGGCGCAGCTCAGTGACCTGCAGGTGCCTGCCTCGGCCGAGTACGTGCTGGAGGGGTTCCTGTATCCCGGCGACGAGGCGGACGAGGGCCCGTTCGGTGACCATACCGGCTACTACAACGAGGTGGATCGCTTCCCGGTATTTACCGTGGAGCGCATCACCCATCGTAAGGATCCGATCTATCACAGCACCTATACCGGGCGTCCGCCGGATGAACCGGCGGTACTAGGTGAGGCGTTGAATGAGGTGTTTGTGCCGATCCTGCAGAAACAGTTCCCCGAGATCCAGGATTTCTACCTGCCGCCGGAAGGTTGCTCTTATCGCCTGGCGGTGGTCACCATCAAGAAGCAGTACGCCGGCCACGCCAAGCGGGTGATGATGGGGGTCTGGTCGTTCCTGCGCCAGTTCATGTACACCAAGTTCGTGATCGTGACTGACGATGACGTCAACGCGCGCGACTGGAAGGATGTGATCTGGGCCATGACCACGCGCATGGATCCCGCCCGGGACACGGTGATGGTGGACAATACCCCGATCGATTACCTCGACTTCGCCTCACCGGTGTCGGGCCTCGGCTCAAAAATCGGCTTCGATGCCACCAACAAGTGGCCGGGCGAGACCACGCGTGAATGGGGCGAGCCGATTGAGAAAGACCCGGAAGTGGTGGCGAAAGTGGACGCGATCTGGGATTCCCTCGGGCTCGACCCCTAGCGTCCGGACTTTACTGCCGGATCAGGTTCAGACATCCAGTCCGCGTGCCGCCAGGGCCTGCCGCAGCGGCGCCAGGCCCGCCTCGAACTGGCGCCAGCGACCGACGGAACGGTTATGCATCGGCTGGCGTACCTGCGCGGCGCTGGCGGTGGCGGCCGCGCCCGGTGTGCGGTGAAATGCCAGGCAGGCCTCTTCGAAGGGCAGCCCCAGTCGCTCCAGCAGTTGCCGGGTCTGGGTCTCCTGTTGCTGCACCAGCGCATCGTAATCCACTTCCACCAGGCGATCGCCGAGTAGCGAGCGCCACTGGTCCATCAGCTGGCGGTAGCCAGCGTAATAGTCGGCCAGCTCCTGCTGTGAATAGGAATAGGGGTGGGCGTCGGCAAACAGTTGCTTGAACATCGCAAAGCAGCTGTCCATCGGGTTGCGGTGCACATGCACCATGCGCGCGTCGGGAAAGGCTTTCGCCAGCAGCGGCAGGTAAAGGAAATTGTCCGGCAGCTTGTCACTGAAAAAGGGGCTGCCATCACGCAGGAAGCCAATTTCTGCGCGATATCGCTCCGCGAACTGCTGTGGCGCGAGGGCCGCGGCACCGGTGACGATATCGGGTCGGAACAGCCCGGGCGCGCGCACCCGGGCCAGGCGCTTCACTGCCAGCGGCCACTGCGGCAGTTCACCGAGGGCCTGCACCTGTGAGTGGCTGCCGATGATCCGCTCCACCAGGGTCGAGCCGGAGCGGGGCAGGCCGAGGATAAAAATGGGCGAGTCCTGTGTGCGGCCCTGCGCACTGCCCCCCGCTTCCATCGTTTCCTCAAACCATTGCCGATCGAAGGTGTGCTTGAGGCACTCGAACAGGGCCTCGCCATCATCGGCAGAATACCGGATACGGTTGCGCTGCAGTGCGGTACCGTCGCGATAGTGTTCCCAGGCGCGCTGCCACTGCTGCAGGTCCTCGTACTCCTTGCCCAGCGCGTAATGCAGGTAAACGCGGCCGTCATCGGCGCAGGCCGGGTCCGCGAGCAGGGTTTCCATTTGCTCGCAGTGGTGCTCGTCTGCCGCCCGCCGTGCTTTGGATAGCTGCCAGTGGCTGCGGTAGTGCTGTGGCGCCAGTTGCAGGGTGCGTGTCAGGTTGCCGGCTGCGCGCTGGTCTTCGCCGACAAACAGCTGGATCGCCGCAGCATTGGACAGGATCGCCAGGTCCGCGGGGGCGAGCTCAGACGCCCGGCGCGCCAGTGGCTCCGCCTTCTCCTGCTTACCGATATGACTGTAAACGGTGGCAAGCAGGT
The DNA here is from genome assembly GCF_030270605.1 of Biformimicrobium ophioploci. Taxonomy (GTDB): domain Bacteria; phylum Pseudomonadota; class Gammaproteobacteria; order Pseudomonadales; family Cellvibrionaceae; genus Biformimicrobium; species Biformimicrobium ophioploci. The sequence continues at coordinate 280,996 of NZ_BSYJ01000001.1, read as the reverse complement.
CCAGTAATTTGGGTTTGTCCTGTACGGCGCCCCGGCACAGGTCTGCCTCCTGTTCTGCCTCTGCGTGATTGCCCGCCTGCACCAGGCAGCGGGCGCGCTGGATACGTGCATCGTGACGTTGCGGGTCTATACCGAGCACTGTGTCAAAAGCGCGTAGCGCTATATCCAGTTTGCCCGCCTCTGCTGCGGCGAGACCCAGTACCAGATGCGCATCCGGCTGCTTGCGGTCGCGCTTGAGATTTCAACGAGATCTGAAATCAGAACTCGTAGGACACGCTGGCACCGATGGCGCGCGGCAGGCCCACGTAGTGGAACTGACCACGCTCGCCGTAGCGGCGGGCACTGCGGCCACCCACGTAGTAGTACTCGTTGGTGAGGTTGTCGGCAAACAGCGACGCGCGCCAGTTGTCCAGGCGGTAGTCGGCAGACAGGTTGAACAGGGCGTAGCTGTCCAGTTCCTCGTTGTCGTTGAAGCTGCCGAGGCTGTTCAGGCGCGTCTGGATCTCGTCCTTGTAGTAGGCGTTGCCGCGCAGGGTCAGCTCGCCCACCGGCACTTCCACCGCGTAATCCACGGCCACGTTGGCCTGCAGGTTGGGCACACCCGGGAAGGCGTCGCCGTCGAAGCCGCCGATTTCCGGCGCGTCACCTTTGAGGCCGTGGTCGTAGTAGGTCAGCCAGGCATTGATGCCGAGGCTGTCGGTTACTGCGGCCTGGGTGGACAGCTCGATGCCGTCGATCTGGCCTTGGCGGGCGTTGCCGGTGATGTTGATCGCTGCCAGCTCGGACTTGGCCGGCACCTGCAGGTCCTTCCAGTCGATGCGGAAGATGGCACCGTTGAAGATCACGCGACCGTCTGCCAGGGTGGTGTGCCAGCCCAGCTCGTAGTTCACCGCGGAGTCCGAGGTAAAGGCCTTTTCGCTGTCCAGCAGCTGCGGGCCGATATTGGTGCCGCCGCGACGGAAGCCTTCGGCTGCGGTTGCATACAGCATCACGTCATCGGTGAAGTTGTAGGCGGCGTTCAGCTTGAATACGGTGTCGTCGATTTCGGACTTGCCGGAGTCACACTCCGGCGTGACCTCGTCGCGGGTCCAGTACCAGTAGACCGGCAGTACGGTGCAGTCGTAGCCGATGTCCTCGGTCTGCTCGAAGTAACGCGCACCCACGGTCACCTGCAGCTGCTCGCTCGGGTGGAAAGTGGCTTCACCGAATACCGCGCGCTCCTCAAAGGTGCTGCCGCTGTAGGCCCAGTATTCCACTTCGCCGTAACCGGTATCGATACCGGCCCAGCCCTGGTAGCCCGGGGTGAATTCACGGGAGGAACCTGTGCCCTCGTTTTCCTCGAAGTAAACACCGGCAATCCAGTCGAGCCACTCGGGCGAGTTGGCATCGGTGGACAGGAAGCGGGTCTCATGGACGAAGGCTTCTTCCTCGTCCTCTTCCAGGGTGTAGGCGGAGAACTCGGGGAAGTCACAGTAGCCCGGCCAGATGCCGACACACAGCAGGTCGGTCTGGTCGCGGTTGCCCTCACCCTCGTAGCGCGCGATGGAGGTGGTGGAGAAAATCTCTACTGCTTCCGTATTCCAGCCGAACTCGACGTTGTACAGGTCGTCGCGGTTATCGCGCACCTCCAGGTAGCGCAGCGGGGAGCTGAACTTGTCGCCGGTGAATGCCTGGTTAACCGCGTTGCGACCGCCGGCCTGCTGGTCCTGCAGGTAGTAGCTGAACTGCGCGTGGAAGTCGTCGGTCGGCTCCCAGCGCAGCGCGGCGCGCACAGAAGTGGTTTCCTCGGTGTTGCTGTCCTCAACCACCCGGCTGGCGTTGCTGACGCCCGGCTCGGTCAGCACGTTCACGTAATCCACATAACCGGCATCGTCGACCATGTTGGCGGAAACGCGCAGGGCGAGGGCGTCAGACAGCGGCAGGTTGAGAATGCCGGTGACGTCGGAAGACAGGCCGTCGCTCTCGCTGTTCTGGTACAGCTCGGTGGTTACGGAACCTTCAACCGCTTCGGTGCTGGGCTTGTTGAGAATGTAGCGCAGGGTGCCGCCCATGGCGCCGCGCCCGTACAGGGTGCCCTGCGGACCGCGCAGTACTTCGACGCGCTCGATGTCCACCAGTTTGAAGTCGATCAGCAGCGGGGTGTCGTTGACGTAGCGGGAAATGATGTCGCTGCCGCCCTGGTTTTCGGCCGCCTGCAGGCCGCCGACATTCATGCCGCGCAGGGTAACGAGGCCGGTGCTGCGCGCGCCGGAGTCGATCATCTGCATGCCCGGGATGAACTGCGACATCTTGCCCAAGTCATCGGCGCCCATGTTCTGGATCGCTTCGCCGGTGACTGCGGTGATGTTGTAGGGGATTTCCTGGATGGACTCGGCACGGCGGCTGGCGGTCACCGTCACCTCTTCCAGGGCGGCGGATGGCTCGCCGGTTTCCTGGGCTTGCAGGGCCAGCGGCGAGGCGCTGGCCGCGGCGATTGCGATCGCGATCAGTTTCTTGTTGTGCTTGGTCATAGGGTTACCTTTTGACTCCTTGTTTTCGTAAGCGTTGGAAAGCGTTGATTCCCCGAACGCCCCTTTGGGTAACCGAGCAAGGGCCGGGCGGATGAAACCGCTGGTCGCCACGGCGCGAAGGTTTGCAAATACGCAAAACCCGGGCCAGCACCCTGAAGGAATAGGGAGAAAGTGATGAAAATCGAAAAAGCTGGATACCGTACCTGCCGTTTTTTACTTCATTGGGGTCTGGGCAGGCGGAAAGGAAATTACCGGCAAGCCACTATCTAAACGCGATAGCGGTTAACTCAATTGTCGAACCACTCGCTGAGATGAAAATCGCAGGATCGTCGGTACAGGGGCTGACCGACTGCGACTTTGTACGCGAGCTGAATGGGTTTCTGGTAATTCATGTGAACGTTTTTACTGCAATCGACGGGAGCGCGTAAGTGGCACGCGCTTCCGGGTTGCCCGATTGCCGGGAGTCAGGCTTTTGGCAGGGGCAGGTCCGGGAGATCCTGCACGGCCTGCATGAGGCCGTCGCGGTACTGTCGCGCACTGTCCTGCTGCTCGCCCATGGCTTCCAGCAGCCGCGCGAGTTCCGCGGAGGTGGTTGCGTCGGCACGTAACAGCAGGCTCTTGTCAAAATACTGCCGCGCCTTGCCCCAGAGCTGGTTGCGCAGGCTGATGCGCCCGAGTGTGGTCAGCAGTGCGGGGTTGTCCGGACGGTCGCGTAGCCAGCCTTCCGCAATGGTCTGCTGTTTCGCGGGATCGGCACCGGTGAGCAGGCCGTAGGCGGTAACGCGGTCATCGCGCCACTCCTTGTCGAGGATCCAGCGGTTCTCTTTCTCTGCCTGTACGTCTTCGCCGGCCCCGTGCAAAAGGTCCGCGTACAGGCTGCGCAGTTCGAGATTCTTGGTCCAGCGGCCACTGAGGCCCTGCCAGAAACTGCGCAGTTTTTCCGCATTGCCCCTGGCACCCGCTTCCCGGAGCAGCTCGCGGTAAATACTGAACTCGAGCGCCTCGAGTTCGCCGGGCGGCAGGTTGCCGTGCTTCGACAGGTCCGGTAACAGTTCGCGCAGGTGCTGCCAGTCGCCCAGCTGCAGGTAGGACTGCATCAGCATCTGCAGCAGGGCCGGGTGCTTCGGCTCGAGCTGCTTGGCCCGCTCCAGTGTGGCGATACACTGCTCGTAGTGCTTTTCTGCCAGTTGCATGCGTGCCTGGCTGAGTGCCACGGCAAGCGCGGGGTCGCCGGGACTGGCTTCTGCCTTGGCCAGCAGGCGATTGGCCTCGTCCCGGTTGCCGAGTTCGAACGCGCTGCGTGCCGCGGCCAGGTAATTGATCACCGGTGCTTCGGAGCGTGAGGCGCTTTTCAGCAGGTGGCGCTTGGCGCGGGACCAGTTGCCCTCCATAAATTCCACCAGGCCGTTGTTCATGCGCCGGCGTGCGACCCGGCGGCGCCCGAACTTGACCGAGCTGAAACCGGTACCGAGCATCTTGCCAATGCTGCGGATCAGCCAGATCGCGAAAAAGATGGTGAGTACTGCCAGCAGCAATGCCACCAGCCCGACCCAGAGGTTCATCTCGATGCGCTTGCCGGCCACGGAAATCAGCAGGTAACCGGGATAGCTGCGGATCATTTCAAGCAGGAATGCCCCGAACAGGAAAAAGCACAGGATGGCGAACAGGAATCGTTTCATGCGCCGTCCTCGCTATCGCCGCTGTTGCTGCCATTGCGCGGAGAAGAAGGCTCGAGACGCTGCATCTGGTAAATGAAATCCTGCAGCGACTCGAGCGAGCCGCCGATATCCGGCAGTGTCTGCTCGATATTGCGCTGGGACAGTTCCTGCAATGATTCCAGCAGCACATCGCGTTGCTTGCCGGCGGGGGCATAGTCACCCAGTAGCTTGCTCGCCTGCTGCAGGGCATCCAGGTAGATCTTGCTTTCGCCGCGCAACAGGGCCAGTTGCGCCTGTTCTATCTGCATGCGCAGGGCCTGGCGGACGCGCGCCTCGCTTTCCGGTGCAAGCAGTACCGGGTCGACCGCACCTTCGCGGATACGGATGGCATCCTTGAGGAAACCGCGAAAATCCTCGAGGCTGGCTTCGAGCCTGGCCATGCCCACAGCCTCTGTCTCCGAATCGGGACCGGCCTGTTTTTCCAGTTCAAACTGCGGCTGCAGCGGCAGCTGCGCAAACGCCTGCTCGAGTGCGCGCAGCGCCAGGTAGATGCCCTCGCGATCGACATTCTCGGTCAGCTTGAGTGCGGCTATGTCGCGCGCAAGCTGTTCGCGCGTGGCGAACAGGCCGTGCATGTCCAGTTCCTTGAGGATCCTGTCGGCGCTGGTGACCAGGCCGAGTGCGCCTTCGGCATTGCGCTCCATCTGCAGCCTCTGGCTGGCAAGGCGCAGCAGGTAGTTGGCTTCCGCCAGTTGCCAGTCCTCTCGGGTCACATTGCCCATGGCCTGGATGCGGCTGGTCTGGGCATCGAGCAATTTCTGCATCTGCCCGAACTTGCGCTCCAGGTTACCGAACTGTTCATCCTGGACGCCCTGGCGCCGGCCCACGCCCTCGAGTTCTTCGCGCAGCCCGCTGATGTTTTTCTGCAGTTCAGCATCTGCCGCTTCCAGCGCGCTGCTGTCGAACGCCGGCGCCGCAGCGGCTTGCGTTGCGGGCGGCGTTGCGGGCGGCGTTGCGGGCTGGGTTGCGGGTTGTGACACGCTGGAATCAGCGGCAGTCGCAGACCCGGCATCGCTGCGGGTGGGGGATTCGGTCTGGGTTTCAGGCCGGGTGGCGGCCCGGGCTTCCGGCTGTGGTTCGGATTCGGGCTCGGGTTCTGCTTCGACGCTTGTGGCGTCGGGCTGCCCGGACCGGGCGGCGGTTACCGGCTCCGCATTTCGCTCGGGCTCCGGTGAAGTGCTGAAGCCGGAAATCGGGATGTAGGTCTTCAGTTGTGGCCAGTACTGCCACGCGAACCAGGAGCCTGCAGCGATGATTGCAAGCAGCAGGATCCAGCCGAGACCGCCGCTCTTGGTGTCACCGGTGGCCTTGCCGCCGGACTTGTCTTTCTTGCCCGCGGCTTTGCCCGTCCCGGTGCCAGGGCTTTTCGGGTCGGCGCCCGGCGTATTTTTCTGGTCCGCCGCGGCAAAGCCAGACGCAGGCTTTGCGCTGCTGTCGCCGGCTTCGGTCGGCTGTCGGGATGCATCTTTTTTTGTTTTGTCGTTAGTCATGCCGCTGCGGTCGCCGCTGGTTGGAGAATTACATGGGGAATGTCGTCGAATTATAGCGCTAAACCCAAACGAATGTGCTCGCCGGGCGCCCCGGTTAAAAACCGGTACTGGAGTATGGTTGGCGAGGGAAACTTTTTTCCTTTGGGGGCGGCGGTTGGTCCCCGGTTGGTCCCCGGTTGGTGCCCGGGGATTTATTCGCCGCCGGCCGCCCAGCGCTCCAGCGCCTCGAGCATCGACCCGGCGCTGGCGTTATTCGCCTCTATGACCCTGCTGAACCCGGCCGCCCGGGCCAGCCCGGCGACCCGGCTGCCGGGCACCAGCAGCGGTGTCGCCATAAGTTGATCGCGGCGCCCCTGTGGCAGCGCCGCCAGGGTGCTCCCGAGGTTGGAAAGGGTTTCGCCGCTGTGCACACTAATGGCGTCGGGGTTGTGGGGGTAATCGGCCAGCGCCGCAGGCGCGGAGGCGGGGCGGGTGCGCTGGTAAAGCTCGCACAGGTCCACCTGTGCACCCCGCGCCTCGAGTACCTCCTGCAGTGTGGGTCGCCCGCCGCGACCGCGCATGACGAGGATGCGCTGTCCGTCCGGGCAATGGAAATCCTCCAGCGCCAGCAGTGCTTCGCTGTTCATGGCGTCAGCGCTGCGCGCCTCGATGTCCCAGGCCTGCAGCGCCTCGGCGGTGGCGCTGCCAATCGCATAATAGCGCTGGCCGGCGGGCAGTTGCGGCCAGTAACGGTCGACCCAGCCCATGCCGCAGGCAACCGCATTGCGCGACACGAAAATCACTGCGTCGTAGCGATCCAGGTCGAGGATATAAGGCTTGATGCTTTGCTCGGCGGCGTCACCCTCAAGCCGGGTTATTTCCAGCATCGGGATGCAGTCGACCTGTGCGCCGCGCGCCTGCAGGCAGCTGGCCCAACTGCAGTGGGCGTCCTGCGGGCGGGTTGAGAGAATGCGCTTGCCGCTGAGCTGCACGTTACTGACCGTAGACTTCCCTGAGGATCTCTCCCGCACCGGCGGCCAGCAGGCGCTCGGCCAGGGTGGTGCCGAGGGTTTCGGCATCACTGGCAGGACCGCGGATTTCATCGCGCAGGATGCGGCTGCCGTCGATGGCGCCGACCAGCCCGCGCAGCCACAGGTCCTCGCCCTGGTGGATCGCAAAGCAGCCGATTGGTACCTGGCAGCCGCCCTCGAGGCGCCGGTTCATGGCCCTCTCTGCCAGCACGGCCTGTGCTGTGCGCTGGTGCTGTAGCGGCTCGAGCAGCGCGTGGGTGTCGTGATCCAGCACCCGGCACTCGATGCCGACGGCGCCCTGGCCGCCGGCGGGCAGGCAGGTCTCAGGCTCGATAGCGGTGCGGATGCGGTCGCCCATGCCGAGCCGTACCAGGCCGGCCGCGGCGAGGATGATGGCGTCGTATTCGCCGGCATCCAGCTTGGCCAGGCGCGTATTGACGTTGCCGCGCAGGAAGCGCACTTCCAGGTCCGGTCGCGCTTCCAGCAGCTGGCACTGCCGGCGCAGGCTGGAGGTGCCGAGCACAGAGCCGGCGGGCAGGTCCGCGAGCGACTCGAAACGGTTGCTGACGAAGGCGTCGCGCGGATCCTCACGCTCGCAGATCACACTGAGGCCAAGGCCCTCCGGGAACTCCATCGGCACGTCCTTCATGGAATGCACGGCGATGTCGGCGCGTTCGTCCAGCAGCGCCTGTTCCAGTTCCTTGACGAACAGACCCTTGCCGCCCACTTTCGCCAGGGGGACGTCGAGAATCTTGTCGCCGCGACTGACCATCGGCAGCAGGGTGACGGACAGCCCGGGGTGGATACGTTCCAGTTCGTCCTTGACGAAGTTTGCCTGCCACAGGGCAAGGGCGCTCTGGCGGGTGGCAATCGTTAGGGTCTTGCGGGGCATGGTTGTCCTGCTGGCTGGTAAAAGTGCGCGGATGATACCAGTTTGCGACGCTCAACCCGAATGGTCGCTGTTGGCGCGTAACCAGTCCTCCAGCACGATACGTGCGGCGATAGAGTCCACCGGGCTGCTGGCGTAATTACCGCGATGGCCGCGTTCGGCGGCTTCTTCCTTGGCGGCGCGGGTGGAGAGGCGCTCATCGACGAATATCACCTCCAGCCCGAAGCGGCCGTGCAGGCGGTTGCCGAACTTGCGCGCGCGGGCGCTCAGCTCGCTTTCTGTGCCGTCCATATTGAGCGGCAGCCCCACCACCAGGACCTGCGGCTGCCATTCGCGCAGCAGTGCGCTCACCTGGTCCCAGTCGGGCACCCCGTCTCGGGCGGGCAGTGGTGCCAGCTCCGTGGCGGTGCCGGTAATGGTCTGGCCGCTGGCCACGCCGATATTCTTGAGGCCGTAGTCAAAGGCCAGTGCGCTGCGGGCCATTCAGGCGTTTCCGCTGCCGCTTGTGAGGCTGGAGAGGTTGATGCCAAAGCGGCTGGCTGCCGCTTCGAGACGCTTTTCGGTGGGGGTCGCGAACAGGATTTCCGGTTCTGCCGGCAGGGTCAGCCAGGAGTTCTCGCGAATCTCCGCTTCCAGCTGGCCCGGACCCCAGCCAGCGTAGCCAAGGGCAACGAGTACGTCATCGGGGCCGCGTCCGGCGGCCAGTGACTCGAGGATGTCCTTGGATGCGGTGAGGCTGATTTCGCTGGAGACCTCCAGGGTCGAATCGAATTTCATGCCGGTGCCGTGCAGCACGAACCCGCGCTCGGTGCCGACCGGGCCACCGGCCATCACGATCTCCTCGCCGCGCTGGCTGGCATCCTGCAGGTCCAGCTGCTGGAAGATATCGCGCCAGGTCACATTGGTGGGCAGGTTGACCACGATCCCCATGGCGCCGTCTTCCGAGTGGTCGCAGACAAAAGTCACCGACTGGCGGAAATTCGGGTCTTCCATGGCGGGCATCGCCAGCAGGAACTGGCCGCGCAGGTTTCCGTGGGTGAGGTCGTGGTCGATATTGGTGGGCATGAACCTAGTATTGGGTGCATTTGCCGGCAGTACAACCGGCCGCCGGAATTAAAGATGAAGGGTGACGCTTCAGCCGCGCCCGGATTCGGCCCGTGCCGCGGCGGTGACGAGGCCGGTGGTCTGGAAGTGCCAGGTGCGGATGATTTCCAGGCGATCGGTGTCCTTGCGGATTTCCTTCGGGAATGGCTGGAAAGGGGCCGCGAGGCGCACGATCTGCCGCGCGGCGTCGTCAAAAATACGCTGCCCGGAAGACTCCAGGACGGTGATTTCCTCCACCGCGCCGTTCGGCAGCAGGCGCACCAGCAGGCGCAGTTTGCCGGTAATGCTGCGCTGCAGGGCTTCTTTCGGGAAGTTCTCGTTGCCCACAGACTCGATTTTCTCGCGCCAGGCGTGCAGGTAGGCGGCGTCCGCCGAGGCACGGGTCGCGACCGAGGTGAGGCGTCGTACCCGCGGGCGCTGGGCAATATTCTGGCGGATCTTGTCGAGGCGAGCCTGCAGGCTGGCGATCTCCGGGTTCATCAGCAGCAGGTCCTGGGCGGCGTCGCCCTGCTGTTCCTCACTGGGGCGGTCCTCGGCGGGCATTTCCGGCGCGTTGCGCTCCGATTCACCGGTGGTAGTCACCAGCTGGACGCGATTGTCTGCCTGGCGTGACGCCATCTGCTGTGGCGCGGGGTTGATTTCACGGATCTGGGTGTCGGCGATCTCGGCGCGCCGTGTGGTGGACAGCTCCCGCGGGTCCTCTGCAGTACCGCTGGCCTCCTGGTTGTGCTGGGCCAGGTAGTCCGCGTCCTGCTGGGCTTCGGCCACGCTGTGCTGGGCCAGGGTGACCTCGAGGGTCGGGGAGGACTTGCTCACCTCCGGAAGCTTGAAGGTGACGCCGAGGATGACCGCCGCATGAAAGGCGCCCGCCAGAAACAGGGCGAACACGAAGCGATCATTGTGCGCGGTGTCTTGGGGGTGTGTCATAACTCTGCTCGGCGGTACTTCAACTGATCCGGCTTTTATTGTTCTTTGTGCTGGCAGTGGTGCCTGCGTGCCCGGCCGGTTCCGGCCGGGCCGACAGTCTAGGCTTTTTGCGCCAGCCTTTCTGTGATCGCCCGCAGCAAAAGGCCCCCGATATCGGTCCCGAAGGCGGCATCGATCTCCCTGACGCAGGTCGGGCTGGTGACGTTCACTTCGGTCAGGTAGTCGCCGATGACGTCCAGGCCGACAAAGAGTAACCCTTTTTCCTTCAAAACGGGAGCGACCTCGCGTGCAATCCACAGGTCGCGTTCGGACAATGGCCGTGCCTCACCGCGGCCGCCCGCCGCCAGGTTGCCCCTGGTCTCGCCGCCCTGGGGGATGCGCGCCAGGCAATAAGGGACTGGCTCGCCGTCGACCACCAGGATGCGCTTGTCACCATCGCGGATTTCCGGCAGGAATTTCTGCCCCATGATCTGCTGTTGGCCATGGTTGGTCAGGGTTTCCAGGATGACCCCGATGTTGGGGTCGTCGCCCTTGCAGCGGAAGATGCCGGCACCACCCATGCCGTCGAGCGGCTTGAATATGACGTCGCCGTGGTCGCGGTGGAACTCACGCAGCAGATCCGCATCGCGGCTCACGATCAGCGGCGGGCAGCACTGCGGGAAGGAGGTGGCAAAGATCTTCTCGTTGCAGTCGCGCAGGGACTGCGGCTTGTTCACCACCAGGGCGCCGTCGCGCTCGGCGGCTTCCAGGATATAGGTGCTGTAGATGTACTCGTTGTCGAACGGCGGGTCGACACGCATCAGGATCGCGTCCAGCTCCCCGAGGCGCCGGGTTTCGACGTCGCCGAGGCTGTACCAGCGCTCGGGGTCGTCAAACACCTGCAGCGCGCGGCCGCGCCCCATGGCCCGGCCATCCTGCAGGAACAGGTCGTGCTGTTCGAAATACTTGAGCGAGTACCCCTCGCGCTGTGCGGCCTGTAACAGCGCGAGCGTGGTGTCTTTCTTAAAATTGATCTTGCTGATGGGGTCCATGACGACCCCAAGTGTGTGACCCATGCCGGTGTCCCGAAAGTTGCTTTGCAGCGCAAAGGTAAGATCTCACGGGCCAATCCGCAACTTCCGGTGCTGTTCGCCGCGCCCGCCATTGCCGTGTGACGTCTGGATTCACCCTAGCTTCTGTGGTACAAGTTGTCTGATAAAGCAAAATAGCGTGCAGTCCGGCATCAGGACTGAGGAAGCGGCCCCGTCAGTGGTTGGTAAAAATAATTTATAAGGGGATATGTAATAGTTATGGACATCAACTGGGAAAGCCTGACTGTCATGGTGATCGATGACAGCAAGACCATCCGTCGCACGGCTGAAACGCTGCTGCAAAAGGCGGGCTGTACCGTGGTGACTGCGACCGACGGCTTCGACGCGCTGGCCAAGATTGCCGACTCCCGGCCGGATATCATCTTTGTCGATATCATGATGCCGCGCCTTGATGGCTACCAGACCTGTGCGCTGATCAAGAACAACAGTGAGTTCCGCTCCACGCCGGTGGTAATGCTGTCGAGCAAGGATGGCCTGTTCGACAAGGCGAAGGGCCGCGTTGTGGGTTGTGACCAGTATTTGACCAAGCCTTTCAGCAAGAGTGAGCTGCTGGGTGCGATCTCCTCGCACACCAAGCCCACCCACGCCGCATAAAGGCCGCGAATAAAAACCATAAAAACAGGCGGCGCCGCATTGCGGATAATCGAGTGCCGCCATTGACAACTTGACCAATAATGGGGTGTTTATGGCTCGGGTTCTGATCGTTGATGATTCTCCGACTGAAACTTATAAACTGACCTCTCTCCTGGAGAAGAACGGCCATGCGGTGATCACCGCGCCCACCGGAGAGGATGGTGTCGAGGTGGCGCGCCAGGAAAGGCCGGACGTGATCCTGATGGATATCGTCATGCCGGGCCTGAACGGGTTTCAGGCCACGCGCCAGTTGAGTAAGGGTGACAGCACTTCCGCCATCCCGATCATTATCGTTACCACCAAGGACCAGGATACAGACCGGGTCTGGGGCTTGCGTCAGGGCGCCAAGGCGTATCTCACCAAGCCGGTGGACGAGCGTCAGCTGTTGGGCACCATCGAGGAGGTGCTGGCCTAAGTGCCGCAGCCCGATAAAGTGCAGACTGCCCAAACGCCCTATCAGATGCTGGCTGGCCTTGCCAGCCGCGCCCGCGCCCAGGCTGCGGGGCTTCCCGCGCAACAGGAAATCAAGCCCTACTGGAGTGGTGTGGGTTTCAGCCTGCTGGGCGAGAAGTTCCTGATTGCCCTGGAAGATGTTGCGGAACTCCTCGAAGTCCCTTCCCATACCTTTATTCCCGGTGTGAAACCGTGGGTGCTCGGCGTCGCCAATGTGCGTGGCCGCCTGCTGCCGCTGTTTGACCTCGCCGCTTTTTTCGGCGGTCGCCTGCAGGGCCAGCGGCAGCGCCGCAGGGTGCTCGTAGTGGAAAAGGACAAGGTTTACGCAGGGCTGGTGGTCGACGAGGTGTTCGGCATGCAGCACCTCGCCGTGGAGTTCGGTGATCACGCGCCAGAGGGCCTGAATGCCCCCTATGCATCGTTGGTGCACGGGCAGTTCAACCTGCAGCAGGGGCGTTGGCTGGTATTCGATATGCCGGCCCTGCTGGAAAATACCGATTTTATGGACGCTGCCGCCCGCTAGGTGGCCGCGCCCTTTTTAGATTTGTCAGTCCACCCAGGTTGTGCGGCTGAAAAAAGTTAACCAAGAAAAAGATGTGGCCCCGGAATCGGGTCGGCCAGGAGTGCAATATGAACAGAAACTCCCAGAGCAACTTTTCAGCGTTGCGGGGTAACCGTACGGCGATTGTCTTTGCCGTTATTGTCATTCTGACGCTCGGCGTCCTGTTCGGGGCCCTGTGGCTGCAGCAGAAGGGTGCGGACCAGGATGCGAAGGACCTGCAGCAGGTGGCAAACCTCCGGGCGTTGTCCTACCAGGTTGTGTCCCTTGCGCCACAGGCAACCACGGGTAACGAGGCTGCCTTTGGGCAGCTGGAAAGCGTCATCAAGGATATGGATGCTGCCTGGCGACAGCTGCAGGGCACGACTTCCAAGGATGCCCTGGGCGCAGAGCTCGCAGCCTTCAGCGAGGTCTGGAAGCAGGTTCGCGACGGTGCCTCCACCATCACTGGAAACAAGGACTCCATTATCTTCCTGAACGATGTAGCGAGCACCCTGAACGACTCGCTGCCGGAACTTCAGGCGGAGCACAACAACGTGGTTGAGATCCTGCTGGCAAATGGCGCACCGGCAAGCCAGGTGGAACAGGCCCAGCTACAGGTATGGCGAGCCGAGCGAATCGGCCGGAACATCGACAAGATGCTCCAGGGTGGTGTCGAGGCAGAAAGTGCAGCGGACCAGTTCAACACCGATGCCAGCCTGTTCGGTAAGGTTGTGGACGGCATGAAGAACGGCGATGTGGTGATGGGAATGTCCCGTGTAACCGACGCCGAGGCGCGTGAGTCTCTGGATGAAATCACCGAACTGTTCGAGTTTGTAAGCTCCTCCGTGCGCGAGATCTTCGAAACGACCCCGGCGCTGTTCGCAACTCGCCAGGCTTCTGACGGCATCATTTTCGCATCCCCGCAGCTGCTCGAGTCCCTGACCGGGCTTAACGATGCAATCGCATCCGCAGCGGATATTCGCCAGCCAAACGACCAGACCATCGCCATCGTCGCCGGTGTGTTCGTACTGGAAATCCTCGGCATGATGGTTTTCGCATTCCGCGGTACGCGCCGTCGCCTGGGCGAGGAGACTGATACCAACGAGCGTAACCAGCAGGCGATTATGCAGCTGCTGGATGAGCTGGGTGACCTTGCGGATGGTGACCTGACAACCTCCGCCACGGTAACCGAGGCGTTTACCGGTGCGATCGCGGACTCCATCAACTACACCATTGACCAGCTGCGGGTGCTCGTATCGCGAATCAACTCTGCGGCGCAGGTGGTAACCGGCCTTTCCCAGGAAACGCAGCAGACCGCGCTCCACCTGGCCGAGGCATCCGAGCACCAGGCCCAGGAAATTGCCGGCGCATCCGCGGCGGTAAATGAAATGGCGGTCACCATTGACCAGGTATCTGCCAACGCATCTGAATCCGGACAGGTAGCGGAACGCTCGGTATCCATCGCGCACAACGGTTCCAAGGTGGTACAGAACACCATCAAGGGCATGGACAACATCCGTGAGCAGATCCAGGACACTTCCAAGCGAATCAAGCGACTGGGTGAATCCTCCCAGGAAATTGGTGACATCGTATCCCTGATTAACGACATTGCGGACCAGACCAACATCCTCGCATTGAACGCTGCCATCCAGGCGTCCATGGCCGGTGACGCCGGCCGAGGCTTCGCGGTGGTTGCGGACGAAGTTCAGCGACTGGCGGAACGTTCCGCCGCTGCGACCAAGCAGATCGAGGCGCTGGTTAAGACGATTCAGTCCGATACCAACGAAGCCGTTATCTCGATGGAACAGACCACCACCGAGGTGGTTCGCGGTGCACGCCTGGCACAGGATGCGGGTGTTGCACTCGGCGAGATTGAAGACGTATCCGCGCACCTGTCGGAACTCATCCAGAACATCTCCAACGCTGCACGCCAGCAGGCCTCCTCTGCGGGCCACATCTCCAACACGATGAACGTGATTCAGGAGATTACCTCGCAGACGTCCGCCGGTACCCAGGCCACTGCGGAATCCATTGGTAACCTGGCGAACACCGCGATGGACCTGCGTGAATCGGTGGCGGGCTTCAAACTGCCGGAAACCATCGAGACTGCAGTCGATGATGCAGACTTTGAAGTGGACCTGCCCGAAGTTACCGAAGAACTGCCGGAGCTGGATCCGGAACTGGTGAGTGACGACTACGAAGGGCTGGATGATGAGTCTTTTAAGAAGTCGCTGGAAGAAGAGCGCTCACCTGCCTGATGGTGTGCCCGCCGGCGCTCTGGAAAGCGGGCAACACACAAGCAGCAATAGCGGGGCATGGCTTGCCCCGCCCGGAAAACGATACTGAGGGCCTGCCGTGACCCGCGACAATCCGAACTTTGTAGCCCTGGATTGGCTGATTGGCGAAATCAACGAGACCCTGGCGCAGGCGCGCCAGGCACTTGAAGCCTTTGCCGCGGATGCATCGCAGGCTGGCCTGCTGCGCAACTGCCTGGACAGCATCCACCAGGTCCACGGCAGCCTGTATATGGCCGAGCTGTCCGGTGCCGGCCTGCTGGCCGAGGAAATGGAGCAGCTGATCCACGCGCTCAGCAAGGGCGACCTCGAGAACAGCGAAGAAACGCGCGAGTTCCTGATGCGTGCATTGCTGGAGCTGCCGCTCTACCTGGAGAAGGCGGCGTTCCAGCGCCGCGATAACCCGGTTCTGCTCCTGCCGCTCCTCAATGACCTGCGTGCCGTGCGGCGCGAAAACCTGGTCACCGAGGGCCCCCTGTTTACGCCCGACCTCTCTGCACTGAAAGCCCCGGCCGAGCAGCTGTCGCCGATCGTGGCGGATGCCGCACGACTGAAAGACGTTATCGGCAAGCTTCGCAAGATGTACCACGTCGCCGCCGCGGGGCTGATTCGCGAGGTCAACGGCTCCAACAGCCTCGAGTACCTCGAGCGCGTGACCGACAAAATGCTGGCTCTGTACCAGGGCTCACCGCGCCGGCACCTGTGGCTGATCCTGCAATCCCTGCTGGAAGGCATGGCGGAGCACAAGCTGGCGGTACAGCCGGCCCTGCGTATGCTGCTGCGTCGCATCGATATCGAATTCCGCCTGCTCGAAGGCCAGGGCGCCCGCGTCCTGCGCGCACCGCTGGACGAGAGGTTCGTTCGCAACCTGCTTTTCTACGTGTTTATGTGCGGCCCGGATATGCCACGCGCCGCTGCGCTTTACCAGGTGTTTTCGCTGGGTCGAGCGGTACCCGGCGCGCCGCGCCCGGATAGCGGTGATGCGCTGGCAATGGGCCCGGAAGCGCTGGGCTCCGCCGTGGCAGCGTTGCAGGAAGAAATGCGGCGGATCCAGGATGCCCTGGATCCGAGCGTCGCCGCCGGCGAGCTGGTGCCGTTGTCTGAAACTGCCCAATCCGCCAAACGCGTGAGCGATACCCTGAGTGTGCTGGGCCTCGAAGCACAGCGCACCCGCGCGCGCGAGGTCTATGAACTGATCCGGGATGCGTCGCGCCTCGGGCTCGACAGCCCTGAACAGCAGGAGCTTTTACTGAATGCCGCATCCGGCCTGATTGAACTGGATGCTAGCCTGACTGCGGTAGCAGCGGGCGATCCGGTGAATGCCGCGCAGCCCCTGATGGGCGACGCGATGGAGACGGTGCTGCGCGAAGCGCGCACCGGCCTTGAAATCGCCAAGGAAGCAATCGTCGAGTACATCGCCGGCCATTACGATGTTACGTTCCTGGCGCAGGTGCCACAACGCCTGCAGGAAGTTTGCGGCGGTCTGGAAATCGTCGACCTGCGCCGCGCTGCAAGCATCCTGGTTTCGTGCTCCGAATTTGTGCGCGAACGCATGATTGAGGCGGAGCAGCAGCCCGAATGGGGCCTGCTGGATGTTCTCGCCGATGCGGTAACCAGTATTGAATATTTCCTCGAGCGCACGCTCGAGGGCAGTGACGATGTGGCCATGCTGCTGTCACTGGCGGAGGAGAGTGTCTACGAACTGGGCTATCCCGTACCGGGTTACCAGCCAGACGCGGCCTCCGCCGCGAATGCGCTCGCCGAGGAGACGGGGCTCACAGGCGACCCGGTAGCGGCCGTCGAAACGCCTGACGTCGATATCGAAGCTGTCGAGCACCAGCCTGCCAGCGCCGAGGAAATGGTGGTCAGCGCAGCTGAAGCGGCGCAGCCGGAGCCCGCCCCGGCACTGGAGGGCGAAGAGGAGAGTCTGATCGATGACGAGATCGTCGAAATTTTCCTTGAGGAAGCGGGCGAGGTACTCGAGACCATCGGCGAGTGGTTCCCGCGCTGGGCGGAGGACTTCTCCAACCGCGACGCACTGACCGAATTCCGCCGTGGCTTCCATACCCTCAAGGGGTCTGGGCGCATGGTTGAGGCCGAATCGATTGGCGAGCTGGCGTGGTCGGTTGAAAACATGCTCAACCGGGTCATCGATGGCACCGTCGAAGCCCACGCTGCACACACGCTGCTGATCGAGCGCGTGCGTGCAAAACTGCCTTCCATGATCGACGCATTCCGCACCGGCACCCCGGACCCGGATGCCACCGCCACGGCAGAGCTGCAGGCGCTGGCAGGAAGGATTGCAAAGGGTGAGGTCGAGGCTGCGCTGTCACTGCTCGAGGCAGGGTCGGCTGCCGGAGCAGACCAGGATTCACCGCAAGCAGCGCCTGCGGCGCCGGCACTGCAGCCGGAACCGGCCCTGCAAGAGGCTGAGGAGGACGATGACGGCGACCAGCTCTGGGACATTTTTGTTTCCGAGGCCGAAGGTCACCTGGAGATCGTCGCGGAATACCTGCAGGCCATGGCGGCCGCCGCGCCGATCTTTGAGGTACCGTCGGATCCGATGCATCGTGCGCTGCACACACTGAAGGGCAGTGCGCATATGGCCGACGTGCGCCCGGTAGCGGCGCTGGTTGCGCCACTCGAATTGTTCGTAAAAGAGCTGCGCACCTACCAGGTAGCCATTGACCAGGACATCTATGACCTGATCAACGATATGGTGCTGTACGTGCGCGATGCCCTGGGCCAGATTAAAAGTGGCGCTACAGAAATCCTTATCCCGCGCGAGGAACAGTTCCTGGCGCGGGTATCCGAACTCAAGGAACGCAGTGTTGGCCACCTGATCCGCGAACGCGAGGCCGCCACCACCATCGATGTGGATCCGCAGCTGCTGGCTGTGATCATGGCCGATGGCATGGGGGTACTGCTGGATGTGGAGCAGGTACTCGCCGCCTGGCGCTCTGAGCCGGCCCAGGTTGAAGTGCTGGTACCGGTGCGCGACGAGCTGCGTATTCTGCAGGAAGCCGCCTCGCGTGCGGCCCTGCCGCCACTCGAATCGATTGCGGGCCTGCTTCTCAATTGTTACGAGGAAATCCTGCAGGGTCGCCTCGAATGCGAGCCTGCGCTCTGGTCCACCCTGTCGCAGGGCCACAACGAGCTGCTCGATATGGTCGACGCGGTGGCGGCCACCCAGAACCTGCCCGAAGTAAGCGAGGCGGTCTGCCAGGCACTGCAGGTATTGCTGGAGAGCGCCGGCGAGCCGCAACCGGAAGAGGAAGTGGAGCTCGAATTCGATCCGGCTTTCCTCGAAGGTTTTGATCAGCCAGAGGCGCAGGCTTCCGAAGCGGAAAGCCCGGAAACCGGGACCTTGCAAGCAGATGCACCGGAAGCAGATGCACCGGAAGCAGAGGCACCGGAACCAGAGGCACCGGCACCTGCTGCCCCGGTATTCGACGAGCCAGTTAATGAGGCGTCCGATATCGAGGCGCCCGAGGCTGTTGCCGAGGTGCCCTTGCTTGACGTTGAGGTGCCCGGGTTTGGCATCGAGGCGCCGGTTGTCGAAGTCTCGCCGCCCGACGAGCCGCAGTCTGACGAGACACAACCTGAAGAACCGTTTGATATTGAAGTTGCGGCCGAGGCAGTGCAAAGCCCGGGCGCTCCTGCCGAATCCACTGATGACCTCGATGATGTCGATCCCGACATTGTCGAAGTATTCATGGAAGAAGCCCCGGACCTGGTTGATGAGCTGGATGAGCACATCCAGGCATGGCAGGGTGCACCATTCGACACCGGTCCCGCCGATGCGCTCAAGCGCGTCCTGCACACCTTCAAGGGCGGTGCCCGTATGGCCGGTCTGATGGGCCTTGGTGAAGTTGCGCACCGCTTCGAAACCGAAATTGAATCCCTTGCCCCGGGTGCCGAACCCGGCCCTGCACTGTTCCGCCGCGCGAATCTCGCCTACGACCTGATGGCGGCGGGTGTGGAAGCTGTGCGCACATGGATGAACGGCGAACATTCGCCGGTGTTTACCGCGCTATTGCAGCCTGAGTGGGCGGACGCGCTGGCGGCCACTGACGAAACCGAAGAGGACGCGCCGGAGCTGCCGGTCG
The DNA here is from genome assembly GCF_030270605.1 of Biformimicrobium ophioploci. Classification (GTDB taxonomy): domain Bacteria; phylum Pseudomonadota; class Gammaproteobacteria; order Pseudomonadales; family Cellvibrionaceae; genus Biformimicrobium; species Biformimicrobium ophioploci. The sequence goes on along the minus strand of NZ_BSYJ01000001.1, from coordinate 262,227 downwards.
AATCCGACGAGCCAGTCATTGAGCACGATGTCAGAGAAGCCGATGCGCCCGCGGCTGAGGTGATCGAACCGGCAACTCCTGAGATGCCGCCGGCACCGCCCGCAACGCCGGACCTGCCCGTTGCACCCGCCGCATCTGCCGCACTGGAACCGGCCAGCAATATACTGCCGTTCGGGCGCAAGCAGGCCGCTCGCGGTGGCCAGCAGTCTGGCGGCCGCGGCCAGCCGCAGGAAATGGTGCGGGTTGCCTCGGAACTGCTTGAGGAGCTGGTAAACCTCGCCGGTGAAACCTCCATCTCCCGCGGCCGGCTCGAGGAGCAGATGTCCGAGTTCGGTTTCGTGCTCGACGAAATGGACGCGACGCTGAGCCGCCTCAATGACCAGCTGCGCCGTCTGGACACTGAAACCGAAGCGCAGATCATGTTCCGCCAGGAGCAGCTCAGTGAAGCGGATGCGAATTTCGACCCGCTGGAGATGGACCGCTATTCGCAAATCCAGCAGCTGTCCCGCTCCCTGCTCGAGGCCACCTCCGACCTGCAGGATATCCGCAGCACCCTCGGCGGCAAGGCACGCGATACAGAAACCCTGTTGTTGCAGCAGTCGCGTATCAACACCGAACTGCAGGAAGGCCTGATGCGCAGCCGCATGGTACCTTTCTCGCGCCTGGTACCGCGTTTGCGCCGGATCGTGCGGCAGGTGAGTTCGGAGCTCGGCAAGCAGGTTGAGCTGGACTTCTCCAATGTCGAGGGCGAACTGGATCGCTCCATGCTTGAGCGCATGGTGGCGCCGCTGGAGCATATGCTGCGTAACGCCATCGACCACGGCATCGAGAAACCTGAATTGCGCAGTGCCAATGGCAAGTCGGCCACCGGCCGGATTTCCGTCGCCCTGGCGCGCGAGGGCAGTGATGTGGTGCTCACCATCAATGACGATGGTGCCGGTATCGACCTGCTGAAAGTACGCCGCAAGGCGGTCGAAAATGGCCTGATGCGCCCGGACGCCGAGCTGTCCAATAACGAGATCCTGCAGTTTGTACTGCAGGCCGGCTTCTCCACAGCCGAGCAGGTTACCCAGATCTCCGGCCGCGGTGTTGGCCTCGATGTGGTGAGCGCCGAGATCAAGCAGATGGGCGGTACCGTCGCGATCAGTTCCGTAGCCGGTGAGGGCTGCGAGTTCGTGATTCGCCTGCCGTTTACCGTTTCCGTCAACCGGGCCCTGATGGTTCGCACTGGTGACGACGTATTCGCACTGCCGCTCAACACTATCGAAGGTATCGTGCGCCTGAGCCCCTTTGAACTCGAGCACTACTACCGCAGCAGTGATGCGCGCTTCGAGTACGCCGGTGAGCACTATGCCGTGAATTACTTTGGCAGCCTGTTGCAATCGCGCGCGCAGCCAAAGCTGAACACCGAGCAGCTACAGTTGCCGGTATTGCTGGTGCGCGGCGAGGACCATGCCATGGCGCTGCAGGTAGACAGCATCATGGGTAGCCAGGAAATCGTGGTGAAGAGCCTGGGTCCGCAGTTTGCCAGTGTGGACGGCCTCTCCGGTGCAACTGTAACGGGTGATGGCACCGTGGTGGTGATTCTCGATACGCATGCGCTGATTCGTCGCGATGCCGCGCTGCAGGCCAAGCCCAAGCTGCTCATCGATGATGCCGAGGTTGTGCCGGTCGCGGAGGATCGCCCCATCAATGTCATGGTGGTGGATGACTCTGTTACCGTGCGCAAGGTCACCAGCCGCTTCCTCGAGCGTGAGGGCTTTGTAGTGACTACTGCAAAGGATGGCCAGGATGCGGTGATCCAGTTGCAGGACTACACGCCGGACCTGATCTTGCTGGATATCGAAATGCCACGTATGGACGGTTTCGAGGTTGCTCGCCATATTCGTTCGAGCAATACGCTGCGCGATATCCCGATCATCATGATCACTTCTCGTACCGGTAAAAAACACCGCGACCACGCACTGTCGCTGGGCGTGAACCACTACCTCGGTAAGCCTTACCAGGAAGATGTACTGCTGCATGCCATTCGCGAAAACCTGAGCGAAGTGGAAGCGATCTGAGATAAGCACTGAGTAATCGATATGAAAACCCCCGAGCTCATTGGCCAGCAGAACCCCGAGGAAATCAGCAGCCTGTTGCTGCACCTGTCCGACGGCCAGTTGCTGGTTCCAGTGGAAACCCTGGTCGAAATTGTCGGGCTGCAGATTCCGGTCGCAGTTTATGACTCCCCCGCGTGGATGCTCGGCGAAATCAGCTGGCGTGACCAGCGCCTGCCGCTTATCTCGTATGAGGTCATGCGCGGTGGCAATCAGCCGACCCTGAAAAGTAATTGCCGCATTGCTGTCATCGCCAATGCCGGCGATGACAGCAAGTTGCCTTTTTACGCGATGGTGGTGCAGGGCACACCGAGACTGGTTCGGGTAGAGGAGTCAGAGTTGGTGGCCAGGACCAACCCCTGCCAGCAGGGTGAACTCGTACACGTTTCGGTGAGTGGCGAGGATGCCGTGATTCCGGACCTGCCCATGCTGGAGCAGGCCTGTGCCGAGTGGCGCCGGGGTACGGTACTGAGTTAGTCCATTCACCAGCTGGCAGTATTGGGCGGGTAACAAAAAAAGGGGCATTCGCCCCTTTTTTATTTGCACAATGATGCGAGTTTCGCGAACCTGCCCGGTCAGAACAGCTCTTCCGGCAGCGCCTCCTCGTTTGTGCTGTTGACCACGCGGCTGTTGTCCGCCGGTGCGGGCTGCGGATCCGGGTTGCCGCCCAGTCGTGTGCTGCTGCCGCCGGGAACCGTATCGGCCTCGAAAATCTCGAAGATGCCACTGCCGCCGCGGGCGCGGCGACCGGTGCGCGGGTCGATGCGCACGGTAACGATATTTTCCGGCTGCAGCATGTTCTTCTCTTCCAGCCCTTCCAGTGCTGTCGACATAAAGTCGATCCAGATGGGCAGTGCTGCAGAGCCGCCGTACTCGTTGCGCCCGATCGGGGTGTTGCTGTCGAAGCCTACCCAGGCCGAAGCGGCCAGGTGCTGGCTGTAACCGGAGAACCAGGCATCCCGCGGGCCATTGGTGGTGCCGGTTTTGCCGCCGATGTCGGAGCGCCCCATGGCCAGAGCCTTCTTGCCCGTACCCTTGCGGATCACATCCTTGAGGATGGAGTCCATGATGAACGCCACCTGCGGGCTCATGATGCGCTGCGCGCGCGGCAGTGACAGTGCTGCCCCGCTTGCCGGGGAAATGGACAGCGCCTCCAGTTCCATTGCTTCCTCGGTCTCGCCAACCTCGACGGATTCGGCCTGGATTACCTGCAGGTCCAGCGGCTCCATCTCGGTTTCATCAGGACACATGTTGCACACGGTCGGCGGCAGTGCGGTGTAAACCTCGCTGCCGTTGACATCCAGTACCTGGTTTACGAGGTAGGGCTCCACCCGGAAGCCGCCATTGGCAAATGCCGCGTAGCCGGTGGCGATCTCCAGCGGGGTCAGCGCCTGGCTGCCCAGCGCCACAGAGAGGTCGCGGGACATCTTGCTGGTGTCAAAGCCAAAGCCCTCCACGAAATCCATTGCACGGCGCATGCCGAGTGCGCGCAGCAAGCGGATCGAAACCAGGTTGCGGGACAGGTACAGGGCCTTGCGCAGCCGCGTGGGGCCGAGGAAGGTGCCGCCGTCGTTTTCCGGTCGCCATACATCCTCGAGGTTGGCATCATCGAATACGATGGGGGCGTCGTTAATGATGCTTGCCGCGGTGTACCCGTTGGCCAGTGCCGCCGCATAGATGAACGGTTTGAAGCTGGAGCCAGGCTGGCGCGCTGCCTGGGTAACGCGGTTGAAGTGACTCTGCCTGAAGTCAAAGCCGCCCATAAGCGCGCGGATGGCGCCATCTGACGGGTTCAGTGCAACCAGTGCGCCCTGGGCTTCCGGGACCTGATCCAGGATCCAGCGCTCGGTTGTCACAGTGGTGGGCTCGACCTGGATGGAGTCGACATTGGCCGCGAAGGGGTCGCCAACGTCCGCGTAACCTTCCTCGGAGCCGGTTTCCACCTCGACCACTTCGTGCCGCAAGCGCACGATATCACCGGGGGCGAATATCTCCGCAGCGGCATTGATTTTGGGGCCGCGCGCGTCTTCCGAGATATAGGGGCGAATCTGGGACAGGCCGTTTTCCCATTCGACCGTAACCACGCGGCGATCGTCCAGCTGGACTTTCAGGGATCGCTCCTCGACCTCGGTTACCACTGCTGGCACCATTTCACCCAGCACCGGTACGGATTTCAGTGCGTCGATCAACTTGTCACTGTCGTGCAGGATGGCAGGGTCGAGGCGTTGCTCCGGTCCGCGATAGCCGTGGCGCTTGTCGTAGGTCAGCAGGCCTTTCTGCAGCGCATCACGGGCCGCGGCCTGCAGGCGCGCGTCCACCGTGGTGATCACCCGGTAGCCATCCGTGTAGGCGCTTTCCCCAAACAGTCCAACAGCTTCCTTGCGGGCCATTTCCGCAATGTAGGGGAAGCTGATATCCAGGTTGCGGCTGTGGTATTTGGCCGTCACCGGGGCGGTGATCGCGAGCGTATAGCTTTCCTTGTCGATATGGCCAAGGTCGAGCATGCGGCGCAGGATCCAGTTGCGCCTCTGCAACGCACGCGACGGGTTGGCGATCGGGTTGTAGGCGGAGGGCGCTTTTGGCAGCCCAGCCATCATTGCCCACTGCGCGAGCGTCAATTGGTCTATATTCTTGCCATAATAAACCTGTGATGCGGCCTGGAAGCCGTACGCGCGATTACCCAGATAGATTTTGTTGATGTAAAGTTCGAGGATCTCGTCCTTCGTCAGCTCCCTTTCGATCTGCAGGGACAGCAGTATCTCGTTGAATTTGCGAATGAAGCGCTGCTCGCGGCTCAGGAAGAAGTTCCTGGCCACCTGCATGGTGAGCGTGCTGCCGCCGGACTGGATGGAGCCGGTCCTGGCCAGCTCTGCCGCCGCCCGAACCAGCCCTTTGAGCGATACGCCCTGGTGCTCGTAAAAGCCGTCGTCCTCTGCGGCGAGAATGGCCTGGACGAATAGTGGCGGGGTGTCTTCGAAGGCAATCGGCTTGCGGCGTTTCTCACCGAATTCACCGATGAGTTGCATATCGGCGGAGTAGATCCGCAGCGGAGTCTGCAGGCGCACGTCCCTCAGGTTGTCCACGGCGGGCAGCCCGGGCTGCAGGTACAGGAAAATACTGGCAAAACCCATGACTCCGCCGCCGGCTGCAGCCAGTGCCAGGAAAAACAGGGAAATGAGTCTGGACCGGCCAAATCGGGACATATCGGGCATAATTCTCGGTGCTGAACATCTGACCATATTTAATCAGATTCATTATACGGAGAATGTGCGCTGATACCTATTCAAAACCCTGTTGCAGCGGTAATTTAAAGTGCTATAACATGAAACTCCCATAACCTACGGAAAAAGATAAGAAAATGGGGATCCTGCCATTTCTGAAGAAGGGTCCAAAATCAATGATCGGGCTGGATATCAGTTCCACCGCGGTCAAGCTTTTGGAGCTGAGTCGGTCCGGGGACAAGTACCGGGTGGAGAGTTATGCGGTCGAGCCGCTGCCACCCAATGCTGTCGTTGACAAGAATATCAATGACCCTGCAGCCACGGCCGAGGCCGTGCGCAAGGTAATCCAGCGCTCCAAGACCAAGGTCAAGCGGGCGGCGGTTGCCGTATCGGGTTCCGCAGTGATCACCAAGATCCTGGAGATGCCGTCCGGGCTCAATGACGATGCCCTGGAAGCGCAGATCGCGCTTGAGGCGGATCAGTACATTCCCTATCCGCTGGACGAGGTCAACCTGGACTTCGAGGTGCAGGGTCCATCCGAGAAAAACGAAGGCCAGGTCCGCGTGCTGCTGGCCGCGTGCCGCTCGGAAAACGTCGAGCAACGTGTCGGCGCCCTGTCGGAGGCCGGCCTGGATCCGGGCGTGGTCGATGTCGAGGCCTACGCGATCGAGCGCTCGTTCGGCCTGATGAACAAGCAGTTACCACCGCAGGAACAGCTGGTGGTGGCTGTGATGGACATCGGGGCGACCATGAGTGCGCTTTCCATTCTGGTGGATGGCACCACGGTCTATACCCGCGAGCAGCTGTTCGGCGGCAAGCAGCTGACCGATGAAATCCAGCGTCGTTACGGGCTTTCCGCGGAAGAAGCGGCCACGGCCAAGCGCCAGGGCGGCAGCGGCCTGCCGGACGACTACCAGAGCGAGGTGCTGGAGCCCTTCCGCGATGCGGTGGTGCAGCAGGTTACCCGTTCACTGCAATTCTTCTACTCCTCCAGCTCCTACAGCGATATTGACTACATAGTGCTGGCTGGTGGCGTGGCCGCGATGGAAGGCCTGCAGGATATGATCAGCGAGAAGCTCGGCAAGCCAACGCTGGTGGCCAACCCATTCAAGGACATGACCGTGGCTTCACGGGTAAACAGTGTGGCGCTCGCGAATGATGCGCCATCGCTGATGATCGCGGCCGGCCTGGCAATGCGGGAGCGGGAGTATTAATCATGGCAAAAATTAACCTGCTCCCCTGGCGACAGGAATATCGGGAACAGAAACAGAAAGAATTCACCAACCTCGCGGTGGTAGTGGTACTTGCGGCCGCCGGTGCGACATTTGGCTGGATGAAGACCGTCGACGGGCAGATCGACAACCAGAATGCCCGCAACGCGCGCCTGCAGAATGAAATCCGTGTGCTCGACAAGCAGGTCGCGGAAATCAAGGACCTGAAAAAGCGCAAGCAGGAGTTGCTGGACCGCATGCGCGTGATCCAGGAGCTGCAGGGCAACCGTCCGCTGGCCGTACGCTACTTTGACGAGCTGGTGCGCGCCGCGCCGGAAGGGTTGTGGCTCACCAACGTCAAGCGCGTGCGCAACAAGCTGGAAATTGAGGGCATCGCGGAGTCCAACCCGCGGATCTCGTCGCTGATGCGCAACCTGGACCAGTCGGAGTGGTACACAAACTCGGACCTCGATGAAATCACGGCGAACCCGGAATTCGGCGAACAGGCGATGAAGTTCAAACTGAACACCTCGCTGGTAGGCCGCAAAATCGAGGAAGACGCCCAGAAAAAGGGTGCCGGTAAGGCGAAGGGGGCAAAATAATGGCTTTAAAGGATACCCTCGAAGAGCTGAATAACCTGGACCTCGCCAGCCTGGATTTCTCCCGGGTGGGCGTGTGGCCGCTTGCGGGCCGCGTGGCCCTGCTGGTGATCATTTCCGCAGTCATTATCGGTGGCGGCTACTTCTTTGCGATCAAGGATCGTTACCAGACCCTGGAGATTGTCGAGCGCAAGGAAACCACGCTGTTTGCGGAGTTCGAACGCAAGGCGTTCCAGGCGGCGAACCTCGATGACTACCGCGAGCAGCTGCGCCAGATGAACGAGTCCTTCGGTGCGCTGCTGCAGCAGCTGCCCAAGCAGACCGAGGTTGCGGGCCTGATCGACGATATCGATGATTTCCGTCACGGCGCCGGCCTGACCCAGAAGGAAATCGACCTGCAAGATGAGCGTGTCGGCGAGTTTTATGTCGAGTTACCGATCCAGATCGAGGTCGAGGGCGGCTACCATGAGTTCGGCAACTTCATCAGCAGCGTCGCCGGCATGCCGCGCATCGTGACCCTGCACGACTTTGAAATCCAGGCTTCCAAGGACAACAGCAACCTGTTGACCATGACCGTTGAGGCCAGGACCTATCGCTACAAGGATGAGGAGGACGGTCAATGAAAGCAGGCAAGTCTCTCTCCCTAGTGCTGGTCGCCGCCACCCTGCTGGGTGGCTGCGCGTTTGACAGTGGTCACGGCGACCTAGAGCGCCGCATCGGCGAGGTCAAGCGCAAACCCAAGGGCACCATCGAGCCGGTGCCGATCTTCGAGCCCTATAGCCCGTTTATATACGCGGCGACTGCACTGCGCAGTCCGTTCTCGCCGCCGATCCCGGAGGTGGATAACCGCCTCGTGGGTCAGCGCTCCGGAATTACCCCGGATATGAACCGCCAGCGGGAAATGCTCGAGGGCTACAACTTTGATGCCCTTCAGATGGTCGGCACGCTCGAGCGCCGCGGCCAGCTGTGGGCGCTGATTAATGACGGTGACGGGGGTATTCACCGGGTGACAGTCGGCAACTTCGTCGGCAAGAACCACGGTCGCATCGTCAATACCTCAACAGCGCAAATCGATATTATGGAAATTGTTCCGGATGGTATGGGCGGCTGGCTGGAGCGTCCGCGCGCACTTACTTTGGACGAGAAGGATCCCAATAAATGAATAAGACAAGCTTGACCAAAGTCGCCAGGGTTGCGCTTTCCGGACTGGCCATGGCTGCCATGGCCGTACAGGCCTGGGCCAACGAGCTGAATGACATCAAGTTCTCGGAGTTGCCCGGCAATCGCATGGAAATGCGCCTGAGCTTCTCCGAGCTGCCCCCGGAACCTGCTGGCTACACCATTGAGCAACCGGCCCGTATTGTGATGGATTTTGCCGGTGTCGAGAGCGCACTGGAGGCCAAGAAGTATCCGCTGAATATCGGCGCTGCCCGCAGCGCGGTGATTATCTCCAGCGAGGATCGCACCCGCCTGATCATCAACCTCGACGAGCTGCCGCTTTACAGCACGCGCCGTGAGGGCAACGACGTCATTATCCAGGTCGGTGCCGATCAGGCTGTGGCCGGTACCGTCGCTGCACCGGCGAGCACTGCCAGCAGTGGCGGCCAGCAGCGCTTCAAGGCGGCCAGCGGAGTCGGTGTCAGCAATGTCGACTTCCGTCGTGGTGAAGGCGGCGAGGGCAAGGTCATCGTCACCCTGACCGACCCGGCGGTGAACATCGATGTGGAGCGCAACAAGGGCCGCATCCAGCTGACATTCCTGGGCGCGACCCTGCCGGACTCCCTGCGCCAGCGACTCGACGTGACGGACTTCGCGACCCCGGTGGAAAACATCGTGGTGGACTATGACGGCCGCAACACCGTTATCACCGTGGACCCGACCGATACCGAATACGACTACCTGGCCTACCAGACCGACAACGAGTACGTACTCAGCGTCAAGCCGCTGACCCGCAGCGAGCTGGCCGCGCAGAAGAAGGAGTTCCAGTTCAGCGGCGAGAAGCTGTCCTTGAACTTCCAGGACATCGAAGTACGCTCGGTACTGCAGCTGATTGCCGACTTCACCGACCTGAACCTGGTGGCCAGTGACACGGTTGAAGGTCGTATTACCCTGCGCCTCGACGGTGTGCCCTGGGACCAGGCACTGGACCTGATCCTGAAGGCCAAGGGCCTGGACAAGCGCCAGGAAGGCTCCGTGATCATGGTGGCCCCGGCAGCGGAAATCGCCGAGCGCGAGCGCCAGGAGCTGGAGACCCGCAAGGCACTGCAGAGCCTGGCGCCGCTGCGCACCGAATTTATCCAGGTTCGCTATGCCGATGCCAAGGAGCTGTTCAAGCTGTTCCAGGGCGAGCGCGGTGACGATGCGGCCCAGCGCGGCGGTTTCGGCCAGGGTCGTCAGGATGAGAACAGCACCCGCAGCATCCTGTCCGAGCGGGGCAGCGCTATTGTCGATGAGCGCACCAACTCCATCATCCTGACCGACACCGAAGAGAAGATCATCCAGTTCCGCGAGCTGATCGCGGCGGTGGATATCCCGATTCGTCAGGTCATGATCGAGGCGCGTATCGTGATTGCCAATTCCGACTTTATGAAGGAGCTGGGTGTGCGCTGGAATACGGCGTACCACAGCCACGACCGCAACAACCCGATTGTGGTGGATCCGACTACCGGTCAGACCTTCCAGCGCCATGTCGATTCCGTCGACCAGGAAGTAACCGGTAACCTGGGCGGTTCCTTCTTCCTGGAGGACAACCAGACCGAAGAAGACGTGATCGTCGGCTTCGACTCAAACGGCGAACCTATCGAAGTGGAAGACAAGTTCTGGACTCCGAGCCTGGCAGACACCCTGCTGGTGGACCTGGGTGTGGCCAACCCGGCCGGCCAGATTGCCTATACCATCTTCAAGGATGGCCTTGAGCTGGGCCTTGAGCTGTCTGCACTGGAAGACGTGGGCAAGGCCGAGATCGTATCCCAGCCGAAGGTTGTGACCGGTGACAAGCAGCAGGCGTCCATCGAGTCCGGTACCGAAGTGCCGTACCTGGAAGCCACTTCTTCCGGTGCTGCTTCCATCGCATTCCGTGAAGCGGTTCTGAAACTGGATGTGATCCCGCAGATCACCCCGGACGACAACATCATCATGGATCTGCAGATTAACCAGGACAGTGTTGGCGACGTGGGCGTGACCGGTGTCCCGACCATTGACGTGACCCAGCTGCAGACCAAGGTGCTGGTTGCCAATGGCGAGACCGTGGTGCTCGGCGGTATCTTCCAGAACCAGAAGGTGGAAGGCGAGACCAAGATCCCGCTGCTGGGTGATATCCCGTACCTCGGCAACCTGTTCAAGAAAACCATTCGCCAGGACGACAAGCGCGAGCTGCTGATCTTCATCACTCCGCGCATCGTCGAGGACGAAGTGTTTGGTGGCGGTTTCAGCAAGTAAGCGTTAATGCTCAAACAGCCGGTCTTTATTGTCGGCCCCATGGGGGTCGGCAAAACCACCATTGGTAAGCTTCTGGCAGCCGAACTCCGGCTGCCTTTTGTCGATTCAGACCGGGTGCTGGAAGAGCGCACCGGCGCTGACATCCCCTGGATCTTCGACGTCGAGGGCGAGCAGGGTTTCCGCAGGCGCGAGTCCGCCGTGCTGGCCGACCTATGTGAGGATGTGGTGCAGGTTGTCGCCACCGGTGGCGGCATCGTGCTGGCGCCGGAAAATCGCCAGCTGCTGGTCAGCCGCGGTATCGTGATTTATCTCACCGCCGACACCGACCTGCTGGTGGCCCGCACCAGTAAATCCTCCAACCGGCCCCTGTTGCAGGTAGACGACCCGCGCCAGACCATCGAGCGTCTGTTGCGCGAGCGTGACCCGCTTTACCGCGATGTGGCCGACCTCACCTGCGATACCGCCAGCGCCTCACCGCGCCAGGTTGCACAGCGGATCGCGCGCTGGCTGGAAGAGCGCTAGCATTCACCGTCGCCTGCCCCTAAACTGCGGAACCCTGAATGGCGCAGGGAGTATTGCGCCACACCGCAACTAGGCCGGGGTTTTATGGAACAGGTAACCGTCGAGCTGGGTGGGCGCAGCTACCCGATTTGTATTGGCAAGCAGCTGATCGGCCAGGCCGATCTGATACTGCCCTACATCCGCGGGCGCCAGGTCTGCATCGTTACCAATACCACCATCGCGCCACTGTTTCTCGAGCCGCTGCAGGCATCGCTTTCGAGCCTCGACAAGGTCGATACCGTGGTCCTGCCGGACGGCGAGGCCCACAAAAACCTCGATACCCTGAATAGTATTTTCGATACCCTGCTGGAGAAGCAGCACAACCGCAGCACCACCATTGTCGCGCTTGGCGGTGGCGTGGTGGGTGATATGGCCGGTTTTGCCGCAGCCTGTTACCAGCGCGGTGTCGGCTTTGTGCAGGTGCCGACTACGCTGCTTGCGCAGGTCGACTCCTCCGTGGGCGGCAAGACCGCGGTCAACCATCCGCTTGGTAAAAATATGATCGGTGCCTTCTACCAGCCATCGCTGGTGCTGGCGGATACCGACAGCCTGCGCTCCCTGCCGGATCGGGAACTGGCCGCCGGCCTCGCCGAGGTGATCAAGTATGGCCTCATCGCCGATGCGCCGTTTTTCGATTGGCTGGAACAGAACCTGGAAGCATTGCTTGCGCGTGACGAGGCAGGGCTCACCTATGCGATTGCACGGTCCTGCCACAACAAGGCGCGGGTGGTCGCTGCGGACGAGCGCGAAGGCGGCTTGCGCGCGATCCTGAACCTGGGCCATACCTTCGGCCACGCGATCGAAACCGTGCAGGGTTATGGCAACTGGCTGCACGGCGAAGCGGTGGCCGTCGGTACCATTATGGCGCTGGACCTGTCGGCGCGGCTGGGCTGGATAGATCCCTCGGTCGGTGCGCGCACCCGCAGCATGTTCGAGCGCGCGGGCTTGCCTGTGCGGTCACCGGAGGGCATGAGTACCGTTCGCTACCTCGAGGTAATGGCGGTGGACAAGAAGAACCTGGATGGACAGTTGCGTCTGGTGCTGCTGCGTGCCCTGGGCGGTGCGACGATCGAATCCGGGGTGCCGCGCACACAGGTGGAAGAAACCCTGCGCGCGTGCGGCGCCGTGTGACTGCTGCGGCGAACCTAGGTTCACGCCGCCGATCTTGCGGCTAAGCAGTTGTTTTACAGAGCAAAAATCTGTATTTGGTTGCAAAATCAGGGGTACGTTTGTAGTATTGCTACCCCATTCAAGAATGCCCGCGCCGGGTACTCTCTGTCTGGTGTGACTGGAGCTTTTCGAAAAGTCCGCAGCCGCGATCATTGCACAACAATAAAACCCAAAATCATGAGCAAAGTCAGCGCGAACCCGGGGTAATTTACTGACCCTGCGAAGCCTCCGTCACTGCATAAAATAGTGATAGCGACCTGTGAGAGGGGCTTATGAGTGACGGCTTGTACCGGCTGGATGAATTCAAGGATAACTGTGGTTTCGGACTGATCGCGCACCTGCGAGGTGAGGCGAGCCACAAGCTGCTGGCCACTGCCATCGAGTCCCTGACCTGCATGACCCACCGCGGCGGCATCAATGCCGACGGCAAGACCGGTGATGGCTGTGGTCTGCTCCTGCAGAAACCCGACAGTTTCTTGCGCCTGAAGGCAAAAGAGGCATTTGGCTGCGACCTCGAAGCAACCTACGGCGTGGGTGCAGTGATGTTGCCGGCCGACGCTGCTGCGGCCGCGTCCGCTCGCGAAAAAATCGATTCGGCCATTGCCGGTGAAGGCCTGCAGCTGGTCGGTTGGCGCACTGTGCCAACCGATCCATCGTGCCTCGGTGAAATAGCGCTTGCGTCGCTGCCGGATTGCCAGCAGGTCTTCGTGCAGGCGCCGGGCATGGACCGTCGCCAGCTCAACACCCGCCTGTTTGTCGCGCGTCGCCGCGCAGAGCAGGCCATCAGTGCGGCGGGCCTTGCCGACGTCTATATCGCCAGCCTTTCTGTCGATGTGCTGGTCTACAAGGGCCTGATGATGCCGGCCGACCTGCCGCGCTTCTACAGTGACCTCGCCGACCCGCAGATGCAGACTGCAATCTGTGTGTTCCACCAGCGGTTCTCCACCAACACCATGCCGCGCTGGCCCCTGGCGCAGCCGTTCCGCATGCTCGCGCACAACGGTGAGATCAACACCATCACCGGCAACCGCAACTGGTCGGTTGCGCGCACTCCGAAATTTGTCTCCGAGCTGCTGCCCGAGTTGCAGGAGCTGACCCCGCTGGTGAACCGTACCGGCTCCGATTCCTCCAGCCTCGACAACATGCTGGAAGTGCTGCTCGCCGGTGGTATGGATATCCACAAGGCGATCCGCATGCTGGTGCCGCCGGCGTGGCAGAATGTCGACAGCATGGACATGGACCTGCGCGCTTTCTACGAGTACATGTCCATGCACATGGAGCCGTGGGACGGTCCCGCGGGCCTCGTAATGACCGACGGCCGGTATGCCGTTTGTACGCTCGACCGCAACGGCCTGCGCCCGTCGCGCTGGGTGATCACCGATGACGATATGATCACGGTGGCATCGGAAGTGGGCGTCCACAACTATGCCCCGGAGAGCGTGGTAGCCAAGGGTCGCCTCGGTCCCGGCCAGATACTCTCCGTCGATACCGAAAGCGGCCGCCTGCTGCATACCACCGATGTCGACAACATGCTCAAGGGCTCCAAGCCCTACAAGCTGTGGCTGCGCCAGAACGCGCGACGCATTCGTTCCACGCTGGTGGTGGACCCGGTGGATAACCGCTTTTCCACCGAAGAATTCAAGGCTTACCAGAAGCTGTTCAGCTCTTCGCTGGAGGAGCGCGACCAGGTAATCCGGCCAATGGCAGAGTCGGCGCAGGAAGCTGTCGGTTCCATGGGCGACGATACCCCGATGGCGGTGCTGTCGGAGAAAGACCGTTCGCTGTACGACTATTTCCGCCAGCAGTTTGCCCAGGTGACCAATCCGCCGATCGACCCGCTGCGCGAGGCGATCGTCATGTCGCTGGAAACCTGCCTGGGCCGTGAATACTCTGTATTCCAGGAAACCGCGGAGCACGCTAACCGGGTGATCCTGTCCTCGCCGGTTCTGTCCCACATCAAGTACTCCGCGCTGCTGGACCTGGATATGCCCGGCTTCGAAGCGAAAGTCTTTTCGCTGCACTATGACCCGGCAAAACAGGATCTGGGCAGCGCCATCCGCGCGCTTTGTGACGAGGTCGAGGCAGCGGCACGCGGCGGCATCGGCATTGCGGTATTGAGTGACCGCGGTATCAGCGCCGACACCCTGCCGATCCAGGCCTTGTTGGCCACCGGTGCAGTGAACCAGCGCCTGGTGCGCACCGGCCTGCGCTGTGACACCAATATCGTGGTGGACACCGCCAGCGCCCGGGACGCACACCAGGTGGCGTGCCTGCTCGGCTACGGCGCCACCGCGGTGCATCCGTACCTTTCCTACAGTGTGATCAACCACCTGATCCAGAGTGGCGAACTGAAACTCGATGCCGCCAGCGGGCAGAAGAATTACCGCAAGGCCATTAACAAGGGCCTGATGAAGATCATGTCCAAGATGGGCATTTCCACCATTGCCTCGTACCGCAGCTCGCAGCTGTTCGAAGTGGTGGGCCTCGACAGGGAAGTGATCGAGCTGTGCTTCGGCGATACGCCGAGCCGCATTGGCGGTGCGGGTTTTGCCGAGTTGCAGGCCGACCAGGCGCAGCGTAACGCGGCTGCGTGGAAAAACCGTTACCCGGTCAACCCGGGTGGCCTGCTCAAGTACGTACACGGACAGGAGTATCACGCGTTCAACCCGGACGTGGTGCAGACCCTGCAGCGGGCTGTGCAGCAGGGCGACTACAATGCCTGGCGCGATTACGCCGGTTTCGTCAATGAGCGCCCGGTGGCGACCTTGCGCGACCTGCTGGCGCCGCGCGCTGACCTCAAGCCGGTACCGCTGGAAGAGGTGGAACCGATCGAGAAGATCCTGTGCCGTTTTGATTCCGCCGCGATGTCCCTCGGTGCCCTGTCACCGGAGGCCCACGAGGCGCTGGCGCAGGCTATGAACACGCTGGGTGGCCGCTCCAACAGTGGTGAAGGCGGTGAAGACCCGGCCCGCTACGGCACCAACCGGGTGTCCAAGATCAAGCAGGTCGCCTCCGGCCGCTTTGGCGTGACGCCGCATTACCTGGTCAATGCAGAGGTGCTGCAGATCAAGGTGGCGCAGGGTGCGAAGCCCGGTGAGGGCGGTCAGTTGCCCGGCGGCAAGGTCAACGACCTGATCGCACGGCTGCGTTACTCGGTGCCGGGCGTGACCCTGATTTCGCCTCCGCCGCACCACGATATCTATTCCATCGAGGACCTGGCGCAGCTGATTTATGACCTCAAGCAGGTCAATCCGCAGGCCATGGTCTCGGTAAAACTGGTGTCGCGCCCGGGCGTGGGCACCATCGCCGCCGGCGTGGCCAAGGCCTACGCGGACCTCATCACGATTTCCGGTTACGACGGTGGCACCGCCGCCAGCCCGCTCACCTCGATCCGCTACGCCGGCTCGCCGTGGGAACTGGGCCTTGCGGAAACCCACCAGACGCTGCGCGCCAATGACCTGCGCGGGCAGGTGCGGGTACAGACCGATGGCGGCCTAAAGTCCGGCCTCGATGTGATCAAGGCGGCGATCCTCGGCGCCGAGACGTTTGGCTTCGGCACCGCGCCAATGGTGGCGCTGGGCTGTAAATACCTGCGCATCTGCCACCTGAATAACTGTGCAACCGGTGTCGCGACCCAGAACCAGGAGCTGCGCGACGAACATTTCCACGGCACCGTGGAAATGGCGATGAACTTCTTCCGCTTTGTGGCGATGGAAGTGCGCGAATGGATGGCGGCACTCGGCGTGCGCAGCATGGATGAGCTGGTCGGCCGCGTGGAGCTGCTGCAGCCGCTTGCCGGCAAGACCGACAAGCACGCGAAGCTCGACCTGGCACCACTATTGCACACCGATGCGGTGCTGCAGACCAAGCCGCAGACCTGCCAGGTGGAACGCAACCACCCCTGGGATGAGGGCCAGCTTGCCGAGCGCATGGTTCAGGAAATCCTGCCGGCGATCGAGGCGCGCTCCGGTGGCGACTTCGAGTTTGAGGTCACCAACTGTGACCGCTCCATCGGCGCGCGCCTGAGCGGCGAGATCGCCCGCCGGTACGGCAATGAGGGGATGGCGGACACACCGGTGAAATTGCACCTGCGCGGCGTTGCCGGGCAGTCGTTCGGGGTCTGGAATGCCGGTGGCCTGGAGTTGTATCTCGAGGGCGATGCCAATGACTACGTGGGCAAGGGCATGGCCGGCGGCAAGATCGTGATCCGTCCGCCGCAGGGCAGCACCTTCGCCTCCAATGAAACCAGCATCATCGGCAATACCTGCCTGTACGGCGCCACTGGTGGCAAGCTGTTTGCTGCGGGCCGTGCGGGTGAGCGCTGCGGCGTGCGAAACTCCGGCGCCCATGTGGTGGTCGAAGGAGCAGGTGATCACTGCTGTGAATACATGACCGGCGGTGTGGTCACGGTGCTCGGTAGCACCGGGGTCAACTTCGGTGCGGGCATGACCGGCGGTTTTGCCTATGTACTGGATATGGACCGTGACTTCTTTGACAAGGTCAACCACGAGCTGGTGGAACTGCGTCGAATCAACACCGAGCAGCTGGAGGCCTACCAGAGCCACCTGCGCAGTGTGATCGAGGAGTACGCGGAGGAAACCGACAGCGCGTGGGGCCGTGAACTCTGCGAAAACCTCGACGATTACATCGGCCGTTTCTGGTTGGTGAAACCCAAGGCAGCCAGCCTCAGTGGCCTGTTGCAGGACGTGCGGGCGAGAGGCGAGTAAGGGGGCCCTATGGAAAACAAAGCAAAGAACGTATTTCAGTTTGTCGAGGTGGGGCGAAAGGATCCCGTCAAGAAAGATCTGCATGCGCGCACGCAGCAATTTGTCGAGATCTACCAGCCCTATACCCAGCGCGAAGTGGCGGGTCAGGCGGATCGCTGCCTCGAGTGCGGCAACCCTTACTGCGAGTGGAAGTGCCCGGTACACAACTACATTCCGAACTGGCTCAAGCTGGTATCGGAAGGCAATATCATTGAGGCCGCCGAGTTGTCGCACCAGACCAACTCGCTGCCGGAAGTGTGCGGCCGGGTTTGCCCACAGGATCGCCTGTGTGAGGGCGCCTGTACCCTGAACGACGAGTTCGGGGCGGTGACCATCGGCAACGTCGAGAAATACATCACCGATACCGCGCTGGCCCTGGGCTGGAAGCCAAACCTGGACAATGTGCAGAAAACCGATCGCAAGGTGGCCATCATCGGCGCCGGCCCGGCAGGCCTCGCCTGCGCCGATGTGCTGGTGCGCAACGGCGTGACCCCGGTGGTGTTCGATCGTTACCCGGAAATCGGTGGCCTGCTCACATTCGGTATCCCGGAATTCAAGCTCGAAAAATCGGTGATGCAGAAGCGTCGCGCGCTGTTCGAGGAGATGGGTGTCGAGTTCTGCCTCAACACCGAGATCGGTCGCGATGTCAGCATGGATGACCTGTTGCGCGATTACGATGCGGTCTTTATGGGCATGGGTACCTACAAATACATGAAGGGCGGTTTCCCTGGCGAGGACCTGGCCGGTGTGTACGATGCGTTGCCGTTCCTGGTCTCCAACGTGAATCGCAACATGGGCTGGGAAAAGGACGCGGACGAATTTATCTCTGTGCGCGGCAAGCGCGTGGTGGTGCTCGGCGGTGGTGATACCGCGATGGACTGTAACCGCACCAGTGTCCGCCAAGGCGCGCGCAGCGTGACCTGTGCCTACCGCCGCGACGAGGAAAACATGCCCGGTTCACGCCGCGAAGTGACCAACGCCCGCGAAGAGGGCGTGAACTTTCTGTTCAACCGCCAGCCGGTAGCCATTGTCGGCGACGGCAAGGTCGAAGGCGTCAAGGTAGTGACCACCGAGCTGGGTGAGCCCGACGAGCGCGGTCGCCGCCGCCCGCAGCCGGTACCGGGTTCCGAGGAGATTATTCCGGCGGACGTGGTGCTGGTGGCGTTCGGCTTCCAGGCGAGCCCGGCAGAATGGTTCGTCCAGCACGGCATCGACACCAACGAGTGGGGCGGTGTGGTGGCCGAGGAAGAGCAGCAGTACCGTTTCCAGACCAGCAACCCCAAGGTCTTTGCCGGCGGAGACATGGTGCGAGGCTCCGACCTGGTGGTAACGGCCATCTGGGAGGGTCGCCAGGCTGCCGAGGGCATTCTCGACTACCTGGACCTCTGACTGCGCGGCCCTGTCTGAGCGGGATTCTGCCGCTGACCTGCGTGCAAACGGTGGCGCCCACGGATGGGCGCCCTTAGAATACGCCGTTTTGCATAATTGCCGAGCAGTATCCCATGACCGAACTCAAGAACGACCGCTTCCTGCGCGCCCTGCTGCGCCAGCCCGTAGATCGCACGCCCGTCTGGATGATGCGTCAGGCCGGTCGTTACCTGCCGGAGTACCGCGCCAGCCGGGCCGCTGCCGGCTCCTTCATGGACCTGTGCACCAATCCCGACGCCGCCTGCGAAGTGACCCTGCAGCCGCTGGAGCGCTATCCGCTCGATGCCGCCATTCTGTTTTCCGATATCCTGACCATCCCGGATGCCATGGGCCTGGGCCTCTATTTCGAGACCGGTGAGGGCCCGCGCTTCCGCAAGACCGTGCGCGATGAGGCCGCGGTCGACGCGCTGCCGGCATTGAATACCGAGCGCGACCTGGATTACGTGGTCAAGGCCGTGTCCACTATCCGCCGCGAGCTGAATGGCCGGGTACCGCTGATCGGTTTCTCCGGCAGCCCCTGGACGCTGGCCACATACATGGTCGAAGGCGGCTCAAGCAAGGATTTTCGCCGTGCGAAGGCCATGGCCTACGACCAGCCCGAGGTGATGCACAAGCTGCTCACCAAGCTGGCAGACGCGGTGACGGAATACCTGAATGCGCAGATCCGCGCGGGCGCCCAGGCGGTGCAGATCTTTGATACCTGGGGCGGGGCCCTGAGTGATCGCGCCTACCGTGAGTTTTCCCTGCATTACATGCAACGTATTGTGGCGGGCCTCACGCGGGAATCCGAGGGCCGCGAGGTGCCGGTGATCCTGTTTACCAAGGGCGGCGGCCAGTGGCTCGAAGCGATGGCGGACACTGGTGCGACGGCACTGGGTCTCGACTGGACCACAGACATCGGCGTGGCTCGCAAGCGTGTGGGCGATCGCGTGGCGTTGCAGGGCAATATGGATCCGGCGGTGCTCTATGCGAGCCCCGAGCGCATCCGCGAAGAGGTTGGCGTGATCCTGGAATCCTTTGGTCGCGGCAGCGGCCATGTCTTCAACCTGGGCCACGGCGTAACCCCGCAGGTAGACCCGGCGCACGCCGGTGCATTTTTTGATGCGGTAGTGGAGCTTTCGGGGAAATATCACGAGCAGTGATTGTATGTCGCGGGGCGCGGGGATAAGATATGTGATCGTCCGCACAGTTTGTGCCGCCTGTATGGCTAGACTGCCGGGTGAACATGGAGAAGTCCCGCCGCCCTGTTTTCAAATGGAACCCTGGTGCCAGAGGTAGTGTTGCACTGGACGGGACAATAAGGATAAACCTACCGTAACGGAATCATTTACCGTGGCACTGAAGCAGGCACGGGTCTTTGTTGAAGACCTGCAAAAAGGCATGTTTGTTTCCAGGCTGGATAAGCCCTGGACCCAGACGCCGTTCGCCCTGCAGGGTTTCTATATCCGTGACCGCGAGGAAATCCGCCAGCTCCAGCACCATTGCCGCTACGTCTATGTCGATATCGTCAAGAGTGTCGGTGATGCGGGGGTGGCGCTGCGGCGCCAGTCCAGCTCGGCCAGCGGCATCAATAAGTTTTCGGCCAAGCCAGGGGCTGCGGTACCAGTCGTCATTCCCTGTCGCCCGGTCAAGGTCTCTCATAACTCCTATCCGGAACCTGCGCCACTCAAGCGCGAGGCTTTCAATGCGGCGCGCCTGCACAAGGGCCTGCACGATGCCATGCAGGAAGTGATGGTGCAGCTGGACGCTGAGATGCCCCTGCCGGTGCAGCAGGTTACCCGCTCCGTGGAGGAGATGGTCGACAGCGTGCTGCGCAGCCCGGATGCATTTTCGTGGCTGGCGCGAATCCGCAGCAAGGATGAATACACCTACGCACACTCCATCCGCGCGGGTATCTGGGCAATCGTGTTTGGTCGCCATATCGGCCTTGCCAGGCGCGAACTGGTAGCGCTGGGCGTTGCCACCCTGCTCAAGGATGTGGGTAAGACCCGCCTGCCGGACGACCTGCTCAAGGCGCGCCAGCGCAGCTCGCGCGAGGAGCTGGAGTTCCGCACTTTCATCCGCCACAGTGTGGATATCCTCACCTCCATTCCGGACATAGACCCGGACGTACTCAACATCGTGTTGTGCCACCGTGAATTGCACGACGGCAGCGGCTACCCCCGCGGCCTGCGCGGCGACCAGGTCCCGGTGTTGGCGCGAATGTGCGGCATCGTGTCGTTCTACGACGAGGCCACCAACCCGCGCGGCGCGGAATTCCCGGTGGCGCCATCGAGGGCGGTGAGCCGTCTGTATGATTTGCGCGGCAGGGCATTCCAGGAACAGCTTGCGCTGGAATTCATCCAGTCGATCGGCATCTACCCCACCGGTACCCAGGTCGAGCTCAGCAGCGGCGAAATCGGGGTCGTGGTGGAGCAGACTTTCCACAATCGCCTGCATCCCAAGGTCATGGTGGTGCTGGATGCGAACAAACAACTGCTCGCCAGGCCGCGCCTGATCGACCTGCTCAAGGAGCAGCAGCGCCGCCAGAGCCTGCTGGAGCGCGGCAAGGTCAATGCCGCAGGTCCGGCGCCGCTCAGCATTACCAAGGATGTCGAGCCCGGGGTCTACCCAACTGTGAAAGTGGGTGAGATCAGGGATCAATACATGTTCCACCAGCAGAAGAAGACCCTGCTGGGGGCGCTGCTTGGGCGCTGAACAGGGCGTTAGCGGGAATAAACGAACCCGGACGGGTTACAGAACGAAAAACAGGAGGCCGGTGCGATTGCAGCCGGCCTTTTCAGTTTCTGGGGGTGATTAATCCAGGTCGCCGAAGTGCTCGCCCATGCGCACTTCGCTATCGGCACCCAGTGCCTCGAGCCATTCCACCTGGTCCTTGCCAAACAGCATGATCACGGTAGAGCCGAGCTTGAAGCGGCCCATCTCCTCACCTTTCTCCAGACGAATCTCTTCCTGCTCGCTATAGTGGGTGGCGCGGATCTCGCGCGGAACCGGGGTTACCTGGCCGGCCCATACGGTTTCGATGCTGGCCACGATCATGGCGCCTACCAGGATCATGGCCATGGGCCCGGCGTCGGTGTCGAAGATCGCCACAACGCGCTCGTTGCGCGCGAACAGGCGCGGCACATTCTCGGTGGTTGCCTTGTTGACCGAGAACAGGTCGCCCGGCACATGGATCATGCTGCGCAGTGTGCCACCGAGGGGCATGTGCACGCGGTGGTAGTCTTTCGGCGACAGGTAAACCGTGGCGAACTGGCCGCCCATGAAAGGCGCCGCTACCTTGGGATCGCCGCCCACCAGTTCTATCAGGCTGTAGTCCTGGCCCTTGGCCTGGAAGATGCGACCGTCACGGATGTCACCGAGCTGGCTGATGGCACCGTCTGCGGGGCAGGCCAGGGTCTTGCTGCCGGAAACAATCTCGCGTGCGCCGGGTTTCAGTGCGCGGGTGAAGAAATCGTTGAAGCTGCCGTAGGCGGTGCAGTCCTCCTCCACCGCTTCATCCATATCGACGTCGAAATGGTCCACGAACCAGCGCGTGAAGGGATCCTTGATCCAGCTGATGGAGGTCTCGGCCAGCCATCCCGCCGCGCGGGAAAGCAGTCTCTGCGGGGTGATGTATTGCAGTGCGATAAAAAGTTTTTCTTGCATGGATCCGGGTCTTCAGTTTTTACGGTTGTGCCTCAGGGCTCAACAGGCGTGTGTTCGGTGTTGCCCCACTCGCTCCAGGAGCCGGGGTAGGCGCGCATCCTGTAGCCCAGGGATTTGCCTACCAGGTAGGTAAAGCCCGAGCGGTGGTGGGACTGGCAGTGGGTAACCAGTTCCCGCTCCTTGTCAAAGCCGAGCGCGGCGAGGTGTTCGGCGGCGTCGGTGCGAATACGCAGGTCGCGCTGCGGGTCCATCAGGCTGGTCCATTCGCAGTTGATGGCGCCGGGGATATGGCCGCCCTTGAGGGCGAGTACTCGCTCACCGCGATACTCCGCAGGGGAGCGTGCATCCAGTACCTGCAGGGTGCCTGCCTGCAGGCGTTGCATGATCTCTTCCAGGTCGATCGATACGCTGGCCTCATCCCAGGCAGGCTCGAAATCCGATGGGGTCGGCGCTGGCACTTCCTGCGACAGCGGCAGGCCCGCGGCCTCCCAGGCGTGGTAACCGCCGTTCAGGTAGCTGTTGTTGCGGTGGCCGGCTACGTCCAGGGTCCAGAGCAGGCGCCCGGCCCAGCCACCACCCTCGTCGTCGTAGGCAACCACATGGGTGTCCGCCTCGATCCCAAGGCTGCGCAGCAGTGCAGTGATCCGCTCGTGCGGGGGGAATTTGCCCGGGGCGGGGGGTGTACCAGCCATCAACTGGCGCGGGGGCACATAGATGGCGCCGGGAATGTGGCCATGGGTATAGCGGTCCTCGGCGCACAGGTCGAGAACCAGCAGTTTGTCACCGCGGTCCATGGCAGCCTGCAGTTCTTGCGGCTCGAGGATGTAGGGCAGGTTGTCGGCCAAGTTGGGCTCCTTTCCTGGGTGGGGCGCCATTCTAGCGCAATGCGCGGCGCGGGTTCAGCCTGTTTACCGGGTCACCTGCTGGCCGATGGGCCGCGCTATTCACTGAGGCTGTTGCGCAGG
Source organism: Biformimicrobium ophioploci (assembly GCF_030270605.1). GTDB lineage: Bacteria > Pseudomonadota > Gammaproteobacteria > Pseudomonadales > Cellvibrionaceae > Biformimicrobium > Biformimicrobium ophioploci. Next base: position 239,121 of record NZ_BSYJ01000001.1, on the reverse strand, counting down.
TGCAGGTAGCTGTCCATGCGGCGCTGGCTAACGGCGCCATCCTCGACGGCCTGGTTGATGGCGCAGCCGGGTTCGGCCTGGTGGCGGCAATCGCGAAAACGGCAGTGGCCGATAAACGGGCGAAACTCGACAAAGCCCTCCAGCAGCTCCTCATCCGACATGTGCCACAGGCCGAACTCCCGGATGCCGGGAGAATCAATCAGGTGGCCGCCATCCGGGAAATGGAACAGCTCGGCGGTGGTGGTGGTGTGGGTGCCTTTCTGGCGGGCCTCAGACAGGGCCCCGACCCGCGTATCCACACCGGGCAACAGTGCATTGATCAGTGAGGACTTGCCGACCCCGGACTGCCCGACAAATACGTTGGCGCCCTGCGCCAGCAGCTGCTTGAGTTCGCCGAGTCCGTCCCCGGTTTTGGTGGAGACAGGCAATACCGGATAACCGAGCTCCGGGTAGGGTGCCAGCAGCGCTTCCAGCTCGTCGCGATTGCTGTCGTCGATACGATCGGTCTTGTTGAGCAGGATGAGTGGCGGGATATGCACTGATTCCGAGGCCACCAGATAACGGTCGATCAGGTTGGCATGCGCCTGCGGGTAGGGTGCCACCACAATCACAATGCGGTTGATGTTGGCTGCCACGGCACGCAGGTCGCCGTGCCGGTCCGGCCGCAGCAGTTCCGAGTCACGCGCCATACGCGCCCCCACCACGCCGAGTGCATCTTTCTCCGCCAGTGATGGCCGCCATGCCACTCGATCTCCGGTCACCAGCGGGTCCAGGTTGGCGCGCATGTGGCAGCGTTGACGGTTGCCATCTTCCCCCTCGACCAGCACCTGGGTGCCGTAATGCGCAATCACCAGTCCGGTCTGCTCTGGCCCCAGTATGCCCTCGTCGAGCTGCTGCAGCGCTTTTTCCTCGCGCCCGGATGCACGGCGCTCGCGCTCTTCCTGGATTTTGTTGATGCGCCATTGCTGGCGGCGGTTGAGTTTACGTTTGCTCATGAAGAATCTGCTTGTGCGACGCGCCGATTATAGGCGTGTGCCGTAAAATACGGTAACTTGCACGGAAAATCTGGCTGTGGGGCGATTATGCAGAACGAAAACAACCTGGTCTGGATCGACCTTGAGATGACCGGCCTCGACCCCGAGCGGGAGCGGATTATCGAAATCGCGACCGTCGTTACCGACAGCGACCTGAATATCCTCGCGACCGGCCCGCAGATGGTCGTGCACCAGGACGACGCCTTGCTCAATGCGATGGATGAGTGGAATACACGCCAGCACGGTAACAGTGGCCTGACGGCCAAGGTGCGCGAAAGCAAGGTCAGCGAGGCGGCTGCGGAGCAGCGCACACTGGAGTTCATCAGCAAGTGGGTGCCGGAGGGGAGATCACCGATGTGCGGCAACTCCATTGGCCAGGACCGGCGTTTTCTCAACCGCTATATGCCGAAGCTCGAGGCCTGGTTCCACTATCGCAACCTGGATGTGAGCAGCGTCAAGGAGCTGGCGCGACGCTGGCGTCCGGACGTCCTGAAGGGTGTGGTCAAACAGGGCAATCACCTGGCGCTCGACGATGTGCTCGACTCCATCAATGAGCTGCGCCATTACCGCGCGCATTTTTTCCGCGCGGAAACACCACAGCCCTGAACGGGATCAGCTGCGCGCGCCCAGGTAGCCCTCGTAATCGGGAATATCGCGTTCGTAGGACCCGGCCATCAGGGGGGAAGTCAGCATCATATCCGCCGAGGCGCGGTTGCAGGCCACCGGGATATTCCACACCGCCGCAATCCGCAGTAGTGCCTTGACGTCGGGATCGTGCGGCATCGGCTCGAACGGGTCCCAGAAAAACACCAGCATATCGATACCGCCTTCGCTGATCTTGGCGCCGATCTGCTGGTCGCCGCCGAGTGGGCCGCTCAACAGCGCACTCAATTCAAGCCCGGTTTCCCTGCCGATAAGCCCGCCGGTGGTACCGGTTGCAAAAAGTTCGTGCTGCGCGAGTACTTCGCGGTGGCGCTGGCACCAGCCAATCAGGGTTGGCTTGCGGTTATCGTGCGCTACCAGGGCGATGCGTTTGCGTGCCGGCGACAGGATGGTTTTGTACTGCAAGGTGAAGCCCCTCTGTACTGTGGTTGTCGCACAGGATAACCCGAATCGCAGTCGCGCTCAGCCGACTCGGTCGATAAAAAATAGATAGCAGGCAGTTAGGGGCCGCGGAATTTCCCGGAAGTTCAGCGGTTGCGGCGTATCTTGCGTTTGCGCCGGCGCGGGCTTTGCAGGCGCGAGAGCGCCCAGCGCAGGTGCTCGGCGACCAGTGGTGTGTCCTCGTCGATGGCAGCGCGCACAGCTTCGATGATTTCCGCACTCGGTTCTGCATTTCCAAGTGCTACCGCAAGGTTGCGCCGCCAGCGCTCGTAGCCGGAGCGCCGGATTGCGGAGCCGGCGGTATTGTCCAGGAATTCCTGTTCCGACCAGCCAAACAGCTGCAGCAGGTCGCTGTCGCCGAGGCCGTGGCGCGGATGGAAGTCGCCTTCGCCTGTGGGTTTTGCAAAGCGATTCCAGGGGCAGATTGCCTGGCAGTCGTCGCAGCCGAAGATGCGGTTGCCCATCGGCTCGCGCAACTCTTCCGGGATCACGCCGTCGTATTCTATCGTCAGGTAGGAAATGCAGCGCGATGCATCGAGCTGGTAGGGGCCGATAAAGGCATCGGTGGGGCAGACCTTGAGGCAGGCACTGCAGGTGCCGCAGCGGTCGGGTTGCTCGCTCTGGTCCACGGGCAGTGGCAGGTTGACGAACAGTTCGCCCAGGAAAAACCAGGAGCCGGCCCCGGAATTGAGCAGCATGCAGTTCTTGCCGATCCAGCCGAGCCCGGCTTTTTCGCCGAAACCGCGCTCGAGTACCGGCGCGCTGTCGGTGAAGGCGCGGTTGCTGCTGTCCCAGTCATGTTCGCTGGCGAAGCGGTTGATCTGTTCGCCCAGCCGGGCGAGGCGCTTGCGGATCAGTTTGTGATAATCGCGCCCCAGCGCATAGCGCGATACATACGCCTTGCGGGAATCCTTGAGGATCCGCACCGGTTCTGTATCCGGCGGCAGGTAGTCCATGCGTGCGCTGATCACCCGCAGGGTGCCGGGCTCCAGCGCGGGCGGGTCGGCACGCAAGGCCTGGTGGGTACGCATCCACTCCATATCCGCGTGATAGCCGGCATCGAGCCATTGCTGCAGGCGCGCGGCGTGATCGGTGACATCGCAATCGCTGATGCCTACCTGCTGGAAGCCGAGGTCGCGTCCCCAGTCCCTGATCAGTGCGGCGAGATGATTCAGGTCGGCAGAATCGTACATGGATGGTGGCAAACTACGTATAATCTTCAGGGCGTCATTCTGGCATATTAATCTGAACGGAACGCCATGCAGCAAGATTCTCCCTATTTCCTGTCCCTCTACAGCGCCGCCGCGGTGCGCGCCATGGATTCCAATGCGATCGACAATATCGGTATAAGCGGCAGCCTGCTGATGAAGCGTGCCGGTCGCGCCGTGTTCGAACAGTTGCAGGTACGCTGGCCGGACTGTAAGGAAATTACAGTTTATTGTGGCGGCGGCAACAATGGCGGTGACGGTTATGTGGTGGCAGCGATTGCCGCCCAGCGCGGCCTGCGCGCGCGGGTTGCGTGGCTGGTAGCGCCGGACGAATTGAAGGGCGATGCCCGCGCGGCGATGGAGTTTGCGCGCCAGGAAGGGGTTGAGTTCTTGCCCCGGACGCAGCTCGACGACCCTGCCGGTGTACTTGTGGATGCGATGCTCGGCACCGGTTTCAGCGGGGAATTGCGTGCCGAATTTGCCGCTTCGGTGCAGCAGGTCAACAGTTCGGGCCTGCCGGTGATCGCTGCGGATATTCCCTCCGGGGTCGAGGCAGATACCGGCCATGCGCCCCTGGCCGTGCGCGCTGACTGTACCGTGACGTTTATCGGGCGCAAGGCCGGCCTCTATACAGGCGCGGGTGGCGCCTGTGCCGGGGAAATCGTTTTCGATGATCTGGGGGTGCCGGCGGAAGTGCGCGAGGGGCTCGAGCCTCTGGCGCACCAATACGGGGGTGGCGTACATCTCGCGCCGCGTCCGGCGGATGCACACAAGAACCTTTATGGCACCGTACTGGTGGTGGGTGGCGACAGCGGCTACGGCGGGGCGGCGATGATCGCCGCCGAGGCCAGTGCGCGCACTGGCGCCGGCCTGGTGCGTCTGGCGACCCGGCCCGAACACGTGAACGCGACCCTCGCACGGGTGCCGGAGGTGATGGCCAGTGGCGTGGTATCCGGGCAGGAGCTGGAGCCACTGCTGGAAGCGCCGAGCGTCATCGCGCTGGGGCCGGGCCTCGGCCAGCGTCCCTGGGGTGAGCAGATGCTGGCCCGCGCAGGGCGCGCGCAGGCGCCGCTCGTGGTGGACGCCGATGCCCTGAATATCCTCGCCGGCGGTCGTGTGCTGGCCGGTGTGCGTCGCGATGACTGGGTGCTGACCCCGCATCCCGGCGAGGCCGCAAGGCTGCTGGGCTGCTCCAGCGCTGAAATCGGGCGCGACCGGCTCGGGGCGGCAAAAGCCCTTCAGGAAAAATTCAGCGGCGTGGTGCTATTAAAAGGGTATGGCACTGTGATTGCGCATAAGCGTGGCTGCGAAATTGTCCGTGCCGGCAATCCCGGCATGGCGTCCGGCGGCATGGGCGACCTGCTGACCGGCATAATCGCAGGGCTGATGGCGCAGGGCCTGTCGCCGCTGGAAGCGGCGTACCAGGGTGCCTGGGTGCACGGCGAGGCAGCGGACAGGGTCGCGGCGCAGGGTATGCGCGGCATGCTGGCAACGGACCTGCTCCCCGTCGTGCGTGAAATTATTGGCTGAATAGAATGACGATGCATGCAAATGCGCTGCTGACACTCCGCTGTGACGGCGAGGCCGAGATGGTGGCCGCGGGCGAGACGATTGGCAGGGCGGCGGCCGCGCTGGCACAACAGCAACCCCTGTGTATTTTCCTGCAGGGGCAGCTGGGTGCTGGCAAGACCACGTTCAGTCGCGGCGTATTGCGCGCGTTTGGTCACACCGGCGCGGTCAAGAGCCCCACCTATACGCTGGTGGAGCCCTATGATTTTGGCAGCTTCCAGGTCTATCACTTTGACCTCTACCGACTGAGTGATCCCGAGGAACTGGAGTACATGGGCATCCGCGACTATTTCCGCGGAAAAAGCCTGAGCCTGGTGGAATGGCCCTCCCAGGGGCAGGGAATTTTGCCCGAGCCGGACCTGTCGCTGGATATCAGCGTGGTGGGCAGCGGGCGAGAGCTGACGTTCAGTGCCGGTACCGAGGCTGGCAATCGCTGGCTCGATGCGGTAAATAAACTGTTGAAATAAAAAACGGGCATGACGCGCGCGGCGCGATCATGCCACGGCAATAAAAAATACGGGTCCGATCTATGCGTGCAGGCTTTACCCGCACCTTATCAGCGCTGGCGGCAATGCTGCTGCTCCCGGCGATCTCGCTGGCACAGACGGTCAGCGTGGAAGGCGTGCGCCTGTGGCGCGCCCCGGATCACACCCGCCTGGTGCTGGACCTGAGTGGTCCGGTCGAGCACAACCTCATGACCCTGCGCGGCCCGGATCGTATCGTGATCGATATGAAGGGGGCGAGTAACGCCGCGGACTTCGATGCGCTGGAACTGGACAAAACCCCGATCTCACGGGTGCGCCATGCGGTGCACGACGGGGCCAACCTGCGTGTGGTGCTGGATCTCAGCCGGGCGGTGAAGCCGCGCAGTTTTCCCCTGAAACCATTGCAGCAGATGCCGGACAGGCTGGTGATCGACCTGCACGACACCGTGGCGCCGGTTGAGAAGACCATCGCAGACGTGAAATCGAGTGGTGGTGACCGCGATATCATCATTGCGATCGATGCCGGCCACGGTGGTGAGGATCCGGGTGCCCTGGGTCCCGGCCGGGTGCGCGAGAAGGATGTGGTGCTCGCCATCGCGCGGGCGATGCACAAGGAAATCAATGCCATGCGCGGCTTCAAGGCGAAGCTGGTGCGCGACGGGGACTACTACATCCCGCTGCGTGACCGGGTGAAGAAGGGCAAGCGCTTCGGGGCCGACCTGTTTGTATCGATCCACGCGGATGCGTTCACCCGCAAGGGTGCCAATGGCGCATCGGTATTCGCGCTTTCGCAGCGCGGTGCTTCATCGGAGACGGCGCGCTTCCTCGCGCAGCGCGAGAATGAGTCCGACCTGATCGGTGGTGTCGGCGGCACGCTCGACCTGAGCGATGCGGATGAAATGCTGGCCGGGGTGCTGCTCGACCTGTCCATGACCGCCACCATGAATGACAGCCTGGAGGCGGGTGCCTCGGTGCTGGAGCAGATGGGCCAGGTGACCCGCCTGCACAAGCCCAGGGTGGAACAGGCCAACTTCGCCGTGCTGCGTTCCCCGGATGTGCCTTCCATCCTGGTGGAAACCGGCTTTATCACCAACCCCGCCGAAGCCAGGGCGCTCTCAACCCCGGCCTACCAGCGCAAGCTGGCGCGGCAGGTGGCGCGGGGCGTGGCCTCCTATTTCGAGCGCAAGCCGCCGGAAGACAGCCTGTTGGCCAAAGCCGGCCCGCAGAAGCCGGACCAGGTCATCATCGCCCGCGGCGATACCCTGTCCGGTATCGCGGCGCGCTACAACGTCTCGGTGGCCGCGCTGAAGAGTGCCAACCGCCTGCGCAGCTCGGCGCTGCGGGTGGGCCAGAAGCTGCGGATTCCCTGAGCGGCGCAATTCGGGCGCCGCGCCCATTTCGCCGAATCGCCGGTCAGCGGTAAACTGGCGCTTTCCCGAAGATTTGTGCGCCCATGAACCAACACATCAAGTCGCTGTCGCCGCGCCTCGCCAACCAGATCGCCGCCGGCGAGGTGGTGGAGCGTCCCGCCTCAGTAATCAAGGAACTGCTGGAAAACAGCCTCGACGCCGGTGCTACGCGCCTCGATATCGATGTTGAGAAGGGTGGTATCAAGCGCATCAAGGTGCGCGACAACGGCAAAGGCATCTACCGCGAAGACCTGCCACTGGCGCTGGCGCGTCACGCCACCTCCAAGATCTATGAGCTCGATGACCTGGAGGCGGTCGGCACCCTGGGCTTCCGCGGTGAGGCGCTGGCCTCCATCAGTTCTGTGGCGCGCCTGGAGCTGACCTCCAGTCGCGATGACTCGGGCAAGGGTTGGCAGGTGACTGCCGAGGGCCGCGATATGGAAGCGCAGCTGCAGCCGGCGGCACACCCGCGCGGTACCTCGGTGGAAGTGCGCGATCTGTTCTTCAATACGCCGGCACGACGCAAGTTCCTGCGCACCGAGAAAACCGAATTCGGGCGCATCGACGAGACCGTCAAGCGCCTGGCCCTGTCGCGCTTTGACGTGGCCATCCACCTGCGTCACAACGGCAAGGGTGTGCACAACCTGCGCGCCGGTGAAGCCCGGGTGGAGAAGGAGCGCCGCGTGGCCCAGGTGTGCGGGCCCGCATTTATGGAGAATGCACTGCATATCGATATGGAGCGCAGCGGCCTGCGCCTGTGGGGCTGGGTGGCGCAGCCGGCGTTTTCCCGCTCCCAGGCCGACCTGCAGTTTTTCTACGTCAATGGCCGTGCGATCCGCGACAGGGTGGTGACCCATGCGGTGCGCCAGGCCTTTGCCGATGTGCTGTACCACGGGCGCCATCCGGCGTTTGTCCTGTACCTGGAGCTGGATCCGGCCTCGGTCGACGTCAATGTGCACCCGACCAAGCACGAGGTGCGCTTCCGCGACGGGCGCCTGGTGCACGACTTTCTCTACAGTGCGCTGCACCGCGCGCTGGCCGATGTACGCCCGGGTGACGGCAGCGACAGCCCGGCCCAGGTGAACCAGGCGCCGGTCAGCGGCCTGCAGGCGGGCGAATTTGCCGGCCAGGGCAGCATGCCACTGGCGCCTGCCATGCCGGCAAACAGTTTAGCGAGCAGTGGGACTGGCACAGGCGCCGGCTACGGCGGTGGCCAGCCGGCCTGGCAGCAGGGTGCGTCCGTGCCCTCCCCGGCGGCCATCGCAGGCCTCGGCGCGCTGCACCAGGGCGCGGCGGAAACCGCTGCACGGGAAATCTCGCACAATCCCTACGCCGTGGCCCAGCCACCGGCGGACGGCGCGGAGCAGGAAGTCCCGCCGCTGGGCTTCGCCATCGCGCAACTGCACGGCATCTATATCCTTGCGGAAAACGCCGATGGCATGGTGGTGGTGGACATGCACGCGGCACATGAGCGCATCGTGTACGAGCAGATGAAGGCGGCGCTTGATGAGGGTGGGCTGCAGGCGCAGCCACTGCTGGTGCCGCTCAGCATTGCAGTCAGCCAGAAAGAGGCGAATGTGGCGGAGGAGCAGGCCGAAGTGTTCGGGCAGTTGGGTTTTGAGCTGCAGCGTGCCGGGCCGGAGTCCCTGCTGGTGCGCCAGGCGCCCTCACTGCTGGCGCGGGGCCCGGTGGAACAGCTGGTGCGCGATGTGCTGGCCGACCTGATTGCGCAGGGCAGCAGCAACCGTATTCGCGAGCATATCAACACCATTCTTGGCACCATGGCCTGCCACGGTTCCGTGCGCGCCAACCGCCGTCTGAGCATCCCGGAAATGAATGCGCTGCTGCGCGATATGGAGCACACCGAGCGCAGCGGCCAGTGCAATCACGGGCGCCCTACCTGGACGCAGGTTAAACTGGCCGATATGGACAAATGGTTTTTACGCGGACAGTAAATGGCCCCGAAACCTAAAGCAATCTTCCTGATGGGGCCGACCGCGTCGGGCAAGACTGATCTTGCCATGGCGCTGTACGATGCGCTGCCGGTGGAGCTGATCAGTGTGGACTCGGCGCTGGTGTATCGCGGCCTCGATATCGGCTCCGCCAAACCCACCGCGGGGGAGCTGGCGCGTTACCCGCATCGCCTCATCGATATCTGTGACCCTTCCGAAAGTTATTCCGCCGGCCAGTTCCGGCGCGACGCCATTGCCGCCATGCACGAGATTACCGGGGCGGGCAGGATACCGCTGCTGGTGGGCGGCACCATGCTGTACTTCCGCGCGCTGCTCGAGGGGATGACAGAGCTGCCGCAGGGCGACCCCGCGATCCGCGCGGAACTCGAGGCCCGTGCGGAACGGGAGGGCTGGCCGGCACTGCATGCGGAACTGGCGAAGGTCGACCCGGAGTCTGCCGCGCGCCTGCATCCCAATCACTCTGCCCGCATTGAGCGCGCGCTGGAGGTTTACCTGATCAGTGGCAAGCCCATGACCGAGTGGCGCGCCGAGCAGGCTTCCGCTGGTATCGGCGACGACTACCAGCTGGTGCAGATTGCCATGGCGCCGCACGATCGCGCGTTGCTGCACCAGCGTATCGCGTTGCGCTTCGAAAAAATGATCGCGGCGGGATTTCTCGACGAGGTGCGCGGCCTGATGGCGCGCGGCGACCTGCACGGCGACCTCCCGGCAATTCGCTCTGTTGGATACCGCCAGGCATGGCAATACCTGCAAGGGGAGTTCCCGCTGCAGGAGCTGGTGCCACGGGCGGAGGCAGCCACCCGCCAGCTCGCCAAGCGGCAGCTGACCTGGCTGCGCGGCTGGCCGGAACTGCACTGGATTGACTCCCAGGAAAAATCAGGCGCGCCTCGCAAAACAGGTGAAATGTTGCGCCAAGCCTTGCAATTTATCGCCTGAGCAGCCATAACGTGGACAGGGCACACAAATGCGCCCGTATCAGTCAGTTTTCGGAGCCCGAGTTGGGTCCTCCGGTTTACACGCTTGTGTTCATCAAAGGCTGTCGTAGTTGTTTGCGGGGTTCGCGAACGCGATGCCTTGCTGGACACGGATTTTGACAAGGAGAAAAAAATGTCAAAAGGGCATAGCTTACAAGACCCTTACCTCAACGTTCTGCGCAAAGAGCGTATTCCCGTATCCATCTATCTCGTCAACGGCATCAAGCTGCAGGGCCAGGTTGAATCCTTCGACCAGTTCGTGGTGCTGCTAAAGAACACCGTCAGCCAGATGGTATACAAGCACGCCATCTCTACAGTGGTGCCGTCGCGCGCCGTGCGCGTCCCGATGATTAACCCGACCGGACCGGGTGGGGCACAGGAGCCTGGTGCAGAACCGACCGCCTGATTTATCTTTTTGCCGCCGGCGAAACCGCCGGCGGCCGGTCTTGACGCAAGCCCCGGTAGCATTGTCTCCCGGGGTTTTGCTGTGTATATTGCCCGCCCGCATCCCCACCCCTGTCCAACCAATGAGCGCAAGCGTTGTTTTTTGATCGCCCCGAATCCGGCGAGCTCGCCGTACTGGTCCACCTGGATTTCAGCAGCATCAGCAGCCCGGAAGATCCGCGTGAATTTGAGGAGCTGGCCATCTCTGCCGGCGCCGATCCCGTCGCGTTTGTATTTGGCCGGCGCGCCACCCCGGACCCGAAAACCTTTGTTGGCAAGGGCAAGCTCGAGGAGATCCGCACCATGGTCAAGGGCCATGAAGCGGAGCTGGTGATCTTCGACCACACCCTGTCGCCCAGCCAGGAGCGCAACCTCGAGCACGAGCTCAAGTGCCGGGTGCTGGACCGTACCGGACTGATCCTGGATATCTTTGCCCAGCGCGCGCGTACCCACGAGGGCAAGTTGCAGGTGGAACTGGCGCAGTTGCGCCATATGTCCACCCGCCTGGTGCGCGGCTGGACCCACCTGGAGCGGCAGAAGGGCGGTATCGGCCTGCGCGGTCCCGGTGAGACCCAGCTGGAAACCGACCGCCGCCTGCTGCGCGCGCGCATCGACAATATCGAGAAGCGCCTGCAGAAGGTGCGCGGCCAGCGCCAGCAGGGCCGCCGCTCGCGTGAACGTGCGGAACTGCCGACCCTTTCCCTGGTCGGATACACCAACGCCGGTAAATCGACCCTGTTCAACCGCATCACCAAGGCGGGTGTTTACGTCAAGGACCAGCTGTTTGCGACGCTCGACCCCACCATGCGTCGGATCGACCTGCCCAATGTGGGTGCGGCGGTGCTGGCTGACACCGTGGGATTTATCTCGCACCTGCCGCACAGGCTGGTGCAGGCATTCCGCGCGACCCTGGAAGAGGCCGCCAATGCCACGCTGTTGCTGCATGTGGTTGATGGTGCCGCAGAGGATCGCCTGCACATCATCGATGAGGTGCGCGCCGTACTCGAGGAGATCGATGCGCACGAGATTCCGCAGCTGATGGTCTACAACAAGATCGATCTGCTGCAGGATGTGGCGCCCCATATCGATCGCAACGAGGCCGGTGAGCCGGTTGCCGTTTGGTTGAGTGCACGTACCGGTGAGGGCGTGGACCTGTTGCTGGAGGCAATTGCGGAGCGACTCGGGGAGCAGATGGTGCAGGGCCTGCTCACGCTGAAGCCGCAACATTCGAAGCTTCGCGCGCAGCTGTTTGAGTGTCACGCTGTGCAGGATGAACGCTACCTGGAAAATGGCGAATGCGAGCTGCAGATCTGTATGCCGAAAACGGAATTACTGCGCCTGATGGCACCCTATCCGGCCTGCGCGGTGGATTCGCCGCTGTGGCGGCCGGCGAGTTAGGCGTCATTTGTCGGCAGCCGAAACCGGGAACGGCATTCTGTGGCCGCAAATCGCACCAAAATATCCTTACGCCGTTTGTCGGTACGCAACTGGGTTGCGTTCAGTGCTAGAATCTTGCGGCAATCTATCCGCGCATTTGCAACTGGTACGCTTTGCCTGACTGCGTTTGTGCACACAACGATAATTGATGGAGTATCTGATGGCCTGGAACGAGCCGGGTGGTAATAACAACGATCCCTGGGGTGGCCGCGGCAACCGCAACAACGATGGTCCGCCGGACCTTGATGACGTAATTCGCAAATTTCAGGACAAGCTGGGTGGGCTGTTTGGCGGCTCCGGCTCGTCCGGCGAGGGTGGGGCAAGCATTCCCTGGATGCTGATCCTGTTCCTGGCGGCGCTGATCTATGCCTTCCTGGGCGTGTACCAGGTCAATGAACAGGAGCGCGGTGTGGTTCTGCGCCTGGGCGTGTACAAGGAAACTGTCGGGCCAGGCCTGCACTGGAATCCGAAGTTTATTGATCAGGTGCACATCGAGAATGTCACCGCCCTGCGCACCCATCCGACCTCTGGCCTGATGCTTACCGAAGACGAGAACATCGTTGAGGTGGACCTGGCGGTACAGTATGTCATCGCCGACCTGGTGGCCTACACCCTGCGGGTCAGCAATCCCAAGGACAGCCTCAAGCATGCGACCGATTCGGCCCTGCGACATGTGGTGGGTTCGAGCAGCATGGACGATGTGCTCACCGAGGGCCGTGAGCAGGTTTCCATCGAGGTGAAGGAGCGCCTGCAGAAGTACCTCGACCTGTACGAAACCGGTATCGCGGTGCAGCAGGTCAACATCCAGCGCACCCGTGCGCCGCAGCAAGTGCAGGCGGCATTCGATGACGTGATCAAGGCGCGTGAGGACGAGCAGCGGGTCAAGAACGAGGCCCAGGCCTACGCCAACCAGGTGATTCCGGAAGCGCGCGGCCGTGCGCAGAAGCTGATCGAGGAAGCCACCGCATACAAATCCGAAGTGGTGGCGCGGGCCAGGGGTGATGCGAGCCGCTTCACCAGCCTGCTGTCCGAGTACCAGAAGGCGCCGGAAGTAACCCGCGAACGCCTCTACCTGGATACGGTGCAGGAAGTCATGAGCAATACCTCCAAGGTGATGGTGGACGTCGAGGGGGGTAACAACATGATGTACCTGCCGCTGGACAAGATCATGGACCAGCAGGGCAAGCGAATCGCGCAGGGCAGTGATGCATCGCAGGATGTCGTGCAGGAGGTGACCGACCGAGTGATCAATCGCCTGCGCCAGGAAGCCGCCAGTAATCGTCGCCGGGAGGTACGCCAATGAACAGTAACAAGCTTATGATTCCGTTGCTGGTGGTGCTGCTGGCGCTGCTGGTGATTGGCAACAGTGCATTTATCGTCGACGAGAAAGAGCGCGCGGTGATGCTGCAGTTCGGTCGCGTGGTGAAAGATGACATCAAGCCGGGCCTGCACTTCAAGGTGCCGCTGATGCACGAAATACGCAAGTTCGATGCGCGTATCCTGACCATGGACTCGCGTCCGCAGCGCTATCTGACCATCGAGAAGAAAGCGATGATGGTCGACTCCTACGCAAAGTGGCGCATCCTGGATGTGCCGACCTATTACACCTCCACCGGTGGTGACCCTGCCGTGGCGGAGCGTCTGCTTGCGCAGCGAGTGAACGAGGGCCTGCGCAACCAGTTCGGCCGGCGCACCCTGCATGAAGTGGTGAGTGGCGAGCGTGACGAGTTGATGGTGGAGCTGACCGAATCCCTGAACAAGGTGGTGAAGCCGAAGCTGGGCATCGAGGTAATCGATGTGCGGGTGAAGCGTATCGACCTGCCAGAAGAGGTGTCTGAATCGGTGTATGCGCGGATGACCACTGAGCGTGAGCGCGAGGCACGCGACCACCGTGCGAAGGGTAACGAGCGCGCGACCATCATCCGTGCGGAGGCGGACCGACAGAAGGTAGTGATCGAGTCCGAAGGCTATCGTAAGTCAGAAGAGCTGCGCGGTCAGGGTGACGCCCAGGCGGCCAATATCTATGCCGAGGCCTACAATAAGGACGCCGAGTTCTACCGCTTTACCCGCAGCCTCACGGCCTATCGCAATACCTTTTCCAACAAGGGTGATGTGATGCTGATCGACCCGGAAAGCCAGTTCTTCCGCTACCTGAAGGACGCGGAGGGCAAGGCCGACTAACGATTTGGTTTCAGACGAAACCGTCGCACAAAAATTCGCCACGCCCAGAAACATAGTGGTAGAATCACGCAAACCGGACGCAGAAACCTCTGCGCCCGGTTTTTTTGTTTACAGGGATTGTTGGCCGCACGACGCTGGGAGGGCGCCATGTGGGAGGAACTGGCCCGGGCATTTGCCCTGATGCTGGTAATTGAGGGATTTTTGCCATTTCTGTACCCGGGGCGCTGGCGCGCGCTGGTGATACAGCTCGCGGGTGTGGAAGCACGTACCCTGCGAATGGCAGGGCTTGCCTGTATGATCGCGGGCGTCGTCCTGCTGGGTTTGTTGAACTAGAAGGAAGGCTCGCTAGACATGACTCTGGCCGAACGCTGGATGCTGCCAGACGGCATCACTGAAATACTGCCTGCAGACGCCAGTCGCATCGAGACCCTGCGCCGGCGCCTGCTGGACCTCTACCACAGCTGGGGCTACGACCTGGTTATCCCGCCGATGGTGGAATTTGCGGATTCATTGCTGATCGGGCTCGGGCGCGACATCGAGCTGTCGACGTTTCGGGTAACCGACCAGATCTCCGGGCGGATGATGGGAATCCGCGCCGATATCACGCCGCAGACCGCGCGTATCGATGCACACAGTTTCCCCCGCAGTGGCGCCAACCGCCTCTGCTATGCCGGCCATGTGCTGCACACCCGTCCGCGCACGCCTCACGGCAGCCGCGCACCCATCCAGACCGGTGCGGAGCTGTACGGCAACGGCAGCCTCGACGCCGATATCGAGATCATCTCCCTGATGCTGGAAACCCTGGCGGCGGCCGGCATCGACGAGGTGCACCTGGACCTCGGCCACGTCGCCATCTTCCGCAGCATCATTGCCCGCGCGGGGCTGGACGAGGAGCGCGAAGCGGCGCTGTTCCGCCTGGTGCAGGACAAGGTGCAGACCGAGCTGGGCAGCTGGCTGGAGCAGAACGTCGCCGATGCGGACCTGCGCACCTGGCTGCTGGCGCTGCCCGGCCTGCACGGCGGCCGGGAGATGCTCGCCGATGCGGCCGCAGCCCTGGCCGGTGCACCGTCACAGGTCAGCGAGGCGTTGCAGGAGCTGACCCGGGTAGCCGAGGTGATCGCACAGCGTTACCCGCAGACCCGCCTGTTCTTCGACCTGGGTGAATTGCGCGGCTATGACTACGAGAGCGGGCTGGTATTTGCCGCCTACACGCCGGGCCATGGACATGCGGTCGCCAACGGAGGGCGCTACGACGGCATCGGCGCGGTATTTGGCCGCGCCCGCCCGGCCACCGGCTTCAGTACCGATTTAAGCCTGCTCGGCAGCCTCGGTACGGTTGCATTCTCCGAGCCGGGCATTATCCTCGCGCCTGTCGAAGCGGACCCGGACCTCTGGGCGCTGGTGGCAGAGCTGCGCCAGTCCGGCGAGCGCGTTATTAGTGAGCTCGGCGACGATCCCGAGCTGCGCCAGCGCTGCGACCGCCAGCTGGTGCGTGAAGACGGAAAGTGGCAGCTGGTGCCCCTGTAAGTGGCAACCGGCGACTAAAGAAGTACCTGGTGGGCAGCCGTCCGGCTGGGCACCTAACATTAATGACTGAACTGAGAGACTTTGCTGACAATGGGCAAAAACGTAGTAGTGCTGGGCACCCAATGGGGTGACGAGGGCAAGGGCAAGATCGTCGACCTGCTGACAGAGCAGGTGTCCTACGTTGCACGCTTCCAGGGCGGCCACAACGCTGGCCACACCCTGGTGATCAACGGCCAGAAGACGGTATTGCACCTGATCCCATCCGGTATCCTGCGCGAGGGCGTGACCTGCCTGATCGGCAATGGTGTGGTGTTGTCACCGGAAGCACTCCTGACCGAGATGGGCGGCCTCGAAGAGCAGGGCGTGCCGGTGCGCGAGCGCCTGCGCCTGTCGCCGGCCTGTCCGCTGATCCTGCCGGTGCATATCGCGCTCGACCAGGCGCGCGAGCGCGCCCGCGGCAAGGACGCGATTGGCACCACCGGCCGCGGTATCGGTCCGGCTTACGAGGATAAGGTGGCGCGACGCGGCCTGCGCCTCGGTGACCTGATGCACTGGGACAATTTCAAGCTGCAGCTGGAAAAACTGCTCGAGTTCCACAACTTCTCTCTGGTCAACTATTACAAAACGGATGCAGTCGACGTAAACGAAACCATCGCCGCGGCGCAAAAATGGCGCGAGGAACTGCTGCCGATGATCGTCGATGTCACCGACGTCCTGCACAGCGCGCGTGAATCCGGCGAGCACATCCTGTTCGAGGGCGCCCAGGGCTCGCTGTTGGATATCGACCACGGCACCTACCCGTTCGTGACCTCCTCCAATACCACCGCTGGCGGTACCGCTACCGGTTCCGGCATGGGCCCGATGTACATCGACTACGTGCTCGGCATTACCAAGGCCTACACCACCCGTGTTGGCAGCGGTCCCTTCCCGACCGAACTGGACGACGAGATCGGCCAGCACCTGGGTGTGAAGGGCAACGAATTCGGCGCAACCACCGGGCGCAAGCGCCGCACCGGCTGGTTCGATGCGGTTGCCGTGCGCCACGCCATCCGCATCAACAGCCTGTCCGGCATCTGCCTGACCAAGCTCGACGTGCTCGATGGCCTGAAGGAGATCAAGATCTGCGTCGGTTACTGCAACGCGAAAGGTGAGGAAATTTCCGTGCCGTTCGACGCGCAGGGCTGGGAGGAAGTGGATCCGGTTTACGAAACCATGCCGGGCTGGAGCGAGTCCACTTTCGGCGTGCAGCGCGAAGCCGACCTGCCGGAAAACGCGCTGGCCTATATCCGCCGTATCGAGGAACTGTGTGGCTGTCCGGTGGATATCATTTCCACTGGCCCGGACCGTGTCGAAACCATCGTGCGCGAGTCATCCGCGCTGTGTGAGATGGGTATCCACAACGCCACGGTCTGATTTTTCCACCTGATTCCTGCAGTGCCCGGGTACTTATTCAGTACCCTCGCAGTACTCCCAAAGTACCCGGGCCTATTCCCGCCGCCGCGTCTCTGTAATGCTTGCCAGCGACTAAACTGATTCACTCCTGATACCATAACAACAGGCGAAAAGGCGTGAATATTCTTGTCACTGGCGGCGCCGGTTTTATCGGCAGCGCGCTGGTCCGTTTCCTGGTCAATGAGACGCCCAACCGGGTGCTCAACATTGACGCGCTCACCTACGCTGGAAACCCCGATTCCATTACCTGTGCGGACAACCCGCGCTACAGTTTTGCGCAGGTCGATATCCGTGACAGCGTTAACCTGTCGCGTGAAATTCAGGCGTTCCGGCCGGATGTCATCATGCATCTGGCGGCGGAGAGCCACGTGGATCGCTCCATTGATGGCCCCGCGGATTTTATCCAGACCAATATCGTGGGCACCTACAACTTGCTGGAGGCCACCCGCGCATACTGGCGCAACCTGCCGCTGGCAACACGCAGCGCGTTCCGGTTCCTGCATGTCTCCACCGATGAGGTATTCGGTGACCTGGGTGCGGAGGGCCGCTTTTCGGAGACCTCCCCTTACGCGCCGAGCTCACCCTATTCCGCCAGCAAAGCTTCCTCGGATCACCTGGTGCGCGCCTGGCAGCGAACTTACGGCCTGCCCGCGATCATCTGTAACTGCTCGAACAACTATGGCCCGTTCCAGTTCCCGGAAAAGCTGATTCCGCTGGCCATCCTGAATGCGATTGCCGGCAGGAAAATCCCCGTGTACGGCGACGGTAGCCAGGTGCGCGACTGGCTGTATGTCGAAGACCATGTGCAGGCGCTGTATCTCGCTGCCACGCAGGGGATGGTGGGCGAAACCTATGCCATCGGCGGCGAGAGTGAACGCACCAATCTCGAGGTGGTGCAGGAAATCTGCGCGGCGCTGGAGTCGCTGGTGCCGGACAAGCCACCCGGCGTTTCTGACTATGCGGAGCTTATCGGATTTGTCGACGATCGCCCCGGCCACGACCGCCGCTACGCCATCGATACGAGCAAGATCCTGGAAGAGCTGGGCTGGGCACCGCGGCAGTCGTTTGCCAGCGGTATTCACCAGACCGTGGCCTGGTATCTGCAGAATGAACACTGGTGGCGGCCCATCCAGCAGGGGCACTATCGGGGCCAGCGCCTTGGGCTGCGCATCAAGGCCAGTGGTGACAGCGTGCAAGCCGAGGTTGAGAAATGAAGGGCATCATACTGGCCGGTGGTTCCGGCACCCGACTGCACCCGATCACACTGGGCGTGTGCAAGCAGCTGTTGCCGGTCTACGACAAACCGATGATCTACTACCCGCTGACCACGCTGATGCTGGCGGGTATCCGCGAGATCCTGGTGATTTCCACACCGGAAGATACGCCGCGCTTTTCGCGCATGCTGGGCGACGGGCGCCAGTGGGGGTTGTCGCTCCAGTACGCGGTGCAGGAAAGCCCGGACGGGCTTGCGCAGGCGTTCCTGATCGGGGAGGAGTTTATCGATGGCGATCGCTGCGCACTGGTGCTCGGTGACAACCTGTTTTTCGGCCAGGGCATGACCGGCGCCCTCCGCCGCGCGGCTGCGCTGCAGGGTGGGGCGACCGTATTCGCCTACCCGGTGCGCGACCCCGAGCGCTTCGGGGTGGTGGCCTTCGACGATGCCGGCAAGGCATACGACATCGAGGAAAAACCGCGCAACCCGAAATCCCGCTACGCGGTGACCGGCCTGTATTTTTACGATGAGCGGGTGGTGGAGTTTGCCCGGTCGGTGAAGCCCTCCGACCGCGGCGAGCTGGAGATCACCGATCTCAATCGCATCTATCTCGACGCCGGTGAACTCAACGTCGAGATGATGAGTCGCGGCGCGGCCTGGCTGGATACCGGCACCCACGATGCCCTGATCGATGCGGGCCAGTTTGTGCAGACCGTGGAGCGGCGCCAGAGCCTGAAGATCGCCTGCCCGGAGGAAGTCGCATGGCGTGCTGGCTGGATCTGTGCCGACCAGCTCCGCTACCTCGCGGACCCTTTGCGCAAGAGTGGGTATGGCGAATACCTGCTGGAGATCCTCGAGGACGCGCAGGGCTATCGCCGCGGTCTGGAACAGCTCAGTGGCGAGCCCTCCGCCTGACGGCCGCCCCGGAATCTGGCAAGATTGCCCCTCGAAAAAATTGAAGGGCAGTCTCCCCGTGAAAATCCTGTTGTTTGGAAAAACCGGCCAGTTGGGCAACGCCTGCCTGGCAGCACTTGGCAATCACCAGCTTGTGGCGCTTGATCGTGCCGCAGCGGACTTCAGTCAGCCTGAGCAGGTTGCGCAGGCGGTGATGCGTGAGCGCCCGGATATCGTCGTGAATGCCTGCGCCTACACCGCCGTGGACAGGGCGGAATCGGAGCAGGCGCTGGCCTTCGCCGTCAACCGCGACAGTGTGGCCGCCATGGCAGGCGCGTGTGCCGAACTCGACATTCCCTGTATCCACGTCTCCACCGATTACGTTTTCCGCGGCGACGGCAGCGAGCCATACCGCGAACCGGATCCCACCGACCCGCAGGGTGTCTACGGGCGGAGCAAGCTCGAGGGCGAGCAGCAGTTGCAGGCGGCCAATCCGCGTCATGTCATCCTGCGCACCAGCTGGGTCTTCAGCGCCCACGGTAATAACTTCGTCAAAACCATGTTGCGCCTCGGTCGCGAGCGCGACCAACTGGGCGTGGTTGGCGACCAGCTTGGCAACCCGACGTTCGCGGGCGATATTGCGGGGGTGATCGCACACCTGGTGCAGGACTATTCGGACAGGGGCGAGCTGCCCTGGGGTATCTACCACTGCAGCAGCAATGGCACCTGCAGCTGGTTCGAATTTGCGCAAGAAATTTTCCAGCGCGCCGAGGCTCGCGGCATGCTCGAGGCGGCACCTGCGGTTAACCGGATCACCACCGCGGATTTCCCCACCCCGGCAAAACGCCCCGCCTACTCGGTGCTGGACCTGTCTCGCCTGGAGGCCTACCTGGGGCGACCCATGCCGGACTGGCGCGAGGGGCTCGACAGCGTGCTCGAAACACTGGCGCAGGAAGCCACCGCAGCAAACTGACACCACCCGGGACGACCGGGTGGGCGCATTCCGCCCTTGCGGGGGCTGCGGTCACTTGCGAAGATGTGTGACCAGCCAAAACATATTGGTCACGACATGAGTACTGCTGCCCGTTATACTTTCGCCGAGGAAATCGCCAACAGCCTCACCCATGGCATAGGCACCCTGCTGGCCATTGCCGGGCTGGGGGTGCTGTGTGGCTTTGCGGCGGCCAACGGCGATGCGTGGCATATCACCGGTTGCGCCATTTTCGCGGCTACCCTGATCCTGTGTTTCCTGTCCTCCACCCTGTATCACGCGGTCAGTCAACCACGCGTGAAACAGGTGCTGCGCAGCCTCGACCACGCTGCGATCTTCCTGCTTATCGCCGGTACCTACACGCCCATCACGCTGGTGACGCTGCGCGGACCCTGGGGCTGGTCGATCTTCGGGGTGGTCTGGGCGCTGGCGCTATTCGGGGTGATTATCCAGTGCACCAGCCTTAAGCGTTTCCGCTCGCTTTCCATTGGCCTGTCTGTGGTTATGGGGTGGGTTGTAGTGGTGGCTGCGCGGCCTCTGATCGACAGCTTCCCGCCGGGTGGCCTGCTGTTGCTTGCCGCGGGCGGTCTCTGCTACACCGGCGGTATTGGTTTCTATCTCTGGCGCAGCCTGCGCTTCCACCATGCCATCTGGCACCTGTTCGTGCTGGCCGGCGCAGTGCTCCATTTCTTCGCCATCCTGCTGTACGTGGTGCCCTAGCGGGCGCCGCCAGGTAGAACCCCGTTAGCAGACGAAACCCCTTTAGCAGATAAAGCCAAAGCCGCGCAGCTCCTCCCGGTCCTCCTGTAGCAGGTCGAGGATTTCCTGTTCCAGCCAGCGGTGAATGGCGGAGCTGTCACTGCGCTGGTGGCGCACCAGCATATAGTGCAGGTTGAGGCTCTGTTTCTCCGGCCAGGGTAGCGTGGCCAGGCCACTGCCTAGGTGGGTGTCGTGGGCGATGTACGGCGGTGCGGCCATCAGGTAGTCGGACTTGCGCACCACCTCCAGCGCCGTCATCAGGTGCGTCGTTTCAAAAATACCCCTGCGGCTGTCCCGGAAGCGCACAAAATTCTTGTCCTGCAAGGCCACCTGCAGGTAACGGGAATCCGGGATGTAGAGCACCACCCTGGGGTAGGCCTCCATCATGTCCCAGCTCACGTCCTCACGACCAACCAGCGGGTGTCCCTCGCGCACGAGGATGGAAGGCGGCATGGCCCCGACGGGTCGGGCACGGTATTCGGGACCATAGTGGGAGCGGGTCAACTGGATGGCTACATCCAGCTCGCCACTGGCAAGCTTGCCCAGCTGGCCTTCGACCCGGCTCAGCGCGCGGATGCGCAGGAAGGGCGCGCGCTTTTCCAGCCGCGCCATCAGGCGCGGCATCAACATCATGCCGATAAATTCCGCCACCGCCACACTCAGCTCGCCGCGAAACTGGCCGGGGTCAAACTGGCGCGGGGCCACCAGGCGGCGGGTCTGCTCCAGTAAGGGCTTGAGTTGCTCACCCAGCTCCAGGGCCTTAGGCGTTGGTACCATCTGGCGCCCGGCGCGGGTGAACAGCGGATCATCGAACAGCTCGCGCAGCCGCGCCAGGGTCTTGCTCATGGCGGACTGGGTAACAAACAGGCGCTCGGCGGCTCTGGAAACGGTGCCCTCTTCCAGCAGTACCTGCAGTGCCACCAGCAGGTTGAGGTCGGTGCGAATCAGGGTCTGGTCTTCCACGGCTCAGGCTCGGCTAACACAATCAGGTTGGCGTCTGAATATACTATGAATAAAAGTCATTTCATATTTGAAATTAAGTCATTTGAAGCATGTATACCAAAGGAATAGTATTCCTTCCGCACCTGAAGGCTTTTAGAGAAAAGAATTTGTTCCTCACCCGAAAGATGCAATCAGTCTAATTTGATCCGTGAACACAAATGGAGGTGTCTTGTGATCGCTACTTTTACTGTTGCGCTGGCTCTGCTGGCGGCAATCGCCTGGGATGACCTGAGCGAAGCCTGAATTCTGACTTGTCGTTAGATGTTTCTTGGCAAATTGCCAATGGGCGCGTACCCAGTTAAGCGCGCCCGGATTCCCCTTCCGGAATCCAGTCCTTACCCGATGTAACGCTTTTTTTGTGGTTGTATTGTGGTAGATGTACTTTCCAGCCCGCCTCTCCGGCGGGCTTTTTTATGCCTGTCGTTGATGCCTGTGAAAATCGGTGAGCCGCGCACGGGTTAGACCAATTTTCTTCGCTGTAAGACCAATTGTGGTAGAATTCCACCGGAACGGATAACCGCAGGTACCTGGCCGTACTCTCGTTGTCCGCAGTAGGTAGAGTCTGGAATTTATTATGGTGAGTAACCCAACACATGGCGGCCGGCGCCTTTACCAGCTGGTGGTGGAAAAGATGCTGGTGATGCTCGACAGTGGCGAGTACCCGGTCGGCTCCAGATTGCCGTCCGAGCGCGAATTATCCGAGCGGTTTGATGTTAGTCGTCCGAGTATTCGCGAAGCGATCATTGCGCTGGAAGTGATGGGGCGCGTTATCGTCAAGACCGGCTCCGGCGTATACGTCACGGAACGGCCAGACGTACTGCCGAGCGGACAGGAGTTCAGCCCGTTCGAGTTGACCGAAGCGCGCATCCTTTTTGAGGGTGAAGCCGCCGCGCTCGCGGCCACGATGATTACCGATGAGCAATTGAACCAGCTGCGTGCCGCCTATCATGAAATGGTGCGGGAGAATGAAGAGGGTAACCTGACTTCTGAAGTGGCTGATCGCAAGTTCCATGAAGTTATTGCGCAGGCTACGCACAACCGTGTGTTGATTCATACCATTTGCAGCCTCTGGGATATTCAGGAGCACGACCCCGAGATTGTTGCGGTACACAAATCTGTGTGTAAGAAAAAC
Organism: Biformimicrobium ophioploci; assembly: GCF_030270605.1. Taxonomy (GTDB): domain Bacteria; phylum Pseudomonadota; class Gammaproteobacteria; order Pseudomonadales; family Cellvibrionaceae; genus Biformimicrobium; species Biformimicrobium ophioploci. The sequence continues at coordinate 216,333 of NZ_BSYJ01000001.1, read as the reverse complement.
GGGCAGAAGCGCCTCGCAGAGCATCTGGCCATCCTTAAGGCACTGGAAAAGCACGACACGCAGGCGGCGCGACAGGCCATGCGACGTCACTTTGGTCGTACCATTGACGCACTGCACGAAGCATCGGAAGCCCGGGCGGTTGAAGTGGTGCGGCGTGAGGTGAGCGAGCGCCGCAAGCGTTTCTCCATCGAGCGCCTCGACGACTGAATCATATTTTTCAGGCACAAAAAAACCCGCTTTGCAGCGGGTTTTTTTGTGGGATAAAACAGGCGGCGCAACACCGCCAAAGAGAGATCAGAACTTCGCTTTCAGGCCCATGAATACACGGGGACCGTAGCTATTCAGTTCACCCAGTGTATCCCTGGTGTAGAAGTACTGCTTCTTGGGCTCATCAAACAGGTTGATGGCCTCGAGGCTCAGCTTCACATTGTCGGTCAGCTCGTAAGAAGCACGTGCTTCCCAGACGCCCACATCGCCAACGAAACGCAGGCGCGTGCCGTTGCTGGTGTAGGGCTGGAAATACTCGCTGCGGTACTTGTAGATCAGGCTGGTGTCCAGCTTGCCGATCTGATAGTACAGCTGGCCGGAGAAAACGTGCTCGGAGAATCCGGGGACGTTGCCCGGTGCGACGATACCTTTGGTCTGTGAGTAAACGCTGCCATCGTCCGCCAGAACGGTGATGGAACCGTAGTTGCTGTCCTCAAACTCAAAGTCGGAATCGGCATAGTTGTAGCTGATCTTTGTACCCAGCCCGCTCAGTAAGCCCGGCAGGTATGAGAAGCGGTGGGTACCGGTGATCTCGATGCCGTTCAGGTCGTTGGTGTCTTCATTGGTCTGGGTCATGGTGAAGTCAGCCGAAACTGTTTCGCCATCAACGGTAAAGCTCTCGGAAGTACGAACCTGCTCGAAACCGCCAGTGAACTTTTTGTGGTAGAGGCCCACTGCCAGCATGGAGTCGTCGTTCGGATACCATTCGATACTGGCGTCGAAGTTCCAGGATGTCAGCGGATCGAATCGCGGGTTGCCTGAGCCGGATACGTTACTGATCAGGTCGTTCGGGTCCGTGATGTCGGCGCCGCCATTCAGCGAGAAGGAGCGGTTATAGCCCATGTCGCTCGGATCGGCGCGCGAGAGACCGCGGAACACGCCGGTGCGCAGGATCAGGTTGTCCGTGAGGTCGGCTACCAGGTTGAAGCTAGGCAGTACCTCGGTATAGCTGTGATCTTCAGAAACGCGCTCGTAGTCTGCACCATCCACCTGCTGCATGGACAGGAAGCCGCCGCCATCTTCGACAATTTCGTACGCGGTGCGGTAGGCAACAGAATCCACTTCCGTCTGCACTACGCGCACACCGAAGTTACCGCGCACCGGGGTGTCGGCAATGGCACTTTCGAAGTCCGCCATCACGTAGGCCGCGGTGGTGGTCTCGGTGACATCGGTTGTACCCGGGTCCTTGCGGAACTGCTCCGGGTAGGCGAACTCATAACCCTGTGCGTCGAGGATCATGTTGGTGACACACATGGTGTCGAAGGTCGCCCAGCCGTTGCCGGTACCCGAAGTCGCCTGGCCGGTGGAGGAGTCGATATTGGTAATCAGGTTGCCGCTGGCCGGTTCGGACAAGAAGCCGCTTTCCGGGAAAGCGTTGTTGCGGCAGGCCTCGTTGATCGCGAGAATCAGCGCGCGCTCTTCCTCGGAGCTGTCATCGAGGTTGTCTGTGGTGAAGCGGGTGCCGCCAAGATTCAGGTACTCGAGTTCGGAGAGGCGCATGCCGCCCTTGATCGCGGTGATGGTCTCGTTATCCAGCTCAAGATTGAAGTCGGTACGGAAGGCCTCAACGGTATTCCTGCGATCAACGTCGGAATCGATACGCACACGGTACTCGTCCGAGAACAGGGTGTGATCGGTTACGTCGAAGTCGTACACGGTGTACTGGCGCACGCCGGAGCCCATGTTCCACTCCACCAGCGGACGGTAGCCGGCAGTAGTGTCCTCATTGAAGATGTCATCGTTGTCAGACTGGGTGCGCAGGGAAACCTGCAGTTCTTCACGTGTGGTTTCCGAGAAGCCGTAGTCCGCAGAGATAGACAGTGCATCGGTTACCTGGAAGTCAACGTTCAGGCCGTAACCGAGATACTCCTCTGCACGGGAGTAAACTTCACTGTTGGACTCGATCGCAGTTTCGCCGGCCCACTGGTAAATCGCACCGTTGTCGGACACGATCAGGCTCTGTGCCGTCACGCCGGGGGTGTTGCGCTTCTGGTTGGCGAAGTTGAGGTCGTGACGCTGCTCTGCCTGAGTGCGCTCTGATTGCTGCAGGTCCAGGTTGATATCCAGTTTCTCATTGGGCTGGAACTGGAGGGCAACGAATACCGCATCACGGGTGTCCGAGGTGTCGTTCTGGCGGTAGCCGTTGGAGCTGGAGACAAATGCATAGTCCAGGCCATCACTGTAGGCAAGGCCCGTTTCCGGGTTTACCGCAGTGACGTAGCCTTGGTTGCTCTCGGAGAAATCGCCATCGCCATCCGGGTCATAAGGCGCATCCGCGCGCTGGTCTTCACAGTCGCCGCTGGGGCCGTAAAAACCTTCCCAGGTTGCGGAGGGGTCATTAATACAGGCATAGCGCGAGCTGCCGGTAGGGCTTGAGGACCGCATTTCCGCTTCCGGCTGTGAAATTTCACTTTTCTGTACGCCCAGGGAGATGCCCAGGGCCGCGCCATTGTCGAAGGTGAACTGGTCTACATAGCTGGCGGTACCGCGAAAGCCAATATCGCCCTCAGTAGAATCTTTTATATTCTGCTGGTCCGGGTTCCAGTTGCCCTTGGCATCGAACTGGAAGCGCTGCTTGCCGTAATCCAGCGGCTTCAGGGTTTCCAGAGCAATCTGGCCGGCAACACCGCCCTCGATCAGGCTGGCGTCCTGAGTCTTGTAAATCGCGAGCTTGCTCATCAGTTCCGATGGGAACTGGGAGAAGTTCACGGAGCGGTCACCGCTGCCATTGGTGGCTTCGCGGCCGTTGAATGTGGCTGAACCGAGGAACGGGCCCAGGCCGCGAATGGAGATTTCGGTGGCACCACCGTTTTCCCGGTGGGAAGAAGCACCTGTTACGGTTTCCAGTGCCTCACCGATGGATAGCGCAGGCAGCTCACCAATCTCATCGGCAGACAGGCCGTCGACGATGGTGGTGGCATTGCGCTTCATCTCAATGGTGTTCTGAACAGTCTTACGAGTGCCGGTTACGTTAACCTCTTCAATAACCCCTGCTGTCTCCGCCTGTTTCGCGGCTTCCTGTGCGTGGGCGGAACCCATAAAGGAAACGGCTGCGATGGCGCTAACCAATAGCGTTTTACGGAATTGTCCTTCTCGTACGACGACAGCAGTTGCATCGTTATTATTTTTATTACGCATCTTTACCCCCAGGGTTGTTTGCGCGTGGATATTGCCCGGCAGTCTCATCATGCCTGCGGTACTGTGTGAACACCTTATATTGGTCTGGCCAATGGTTGGCCCCCAGTAAAAAGACACGAATATAATTGTTCGACGGAGCGTAAACTCGCATCAGCCAACCACCTAGTCAACCAGTTTCCCGAAAAAATACGTTTTTTGGTCAGACCAAACGGGCTTATTTTTGCTTTTTCACGGGCATTACTGCGTTTCCTGTCATTTTATCTCTGCGCGCCTCAAGTATTGGTATGTCCAATTGGTTGACAATCCGGTTTGTCCGATTTACGCTGCCAGACATAACGACAAGGATGGGCCATTGTATCTTGCATGGCACGTCCGTATAACCGCCAGAGCCCGAAGTTTATGAAAACTCTAATAAGACAAACGGTGCTGTCACTTGCGATGTTGCTGGTGGCCCAGCAAGCTCTCTCAGCGGAAGTGCTGGTCAATACCCAGAAGGCTTATCGCGATGCGGTGAAGGCCGCAGAGCCGGGCGATACCATTGTGCTTGCCAACGGCACCTGGAAAGACTTTGAAATGGTCTTTCGTGGAGAAGGGGAAGAGGGTCGCCCCATCACCCTGACGGCCGAGGAAAAAGGCAAGGTCTTCCTGACTGGTCAATCAAATCTGCGCCTCGGCGGTAACCACCTGGTGGTATCCGGTCTCGTGTTCAAGGATGGCTTTACGCCGAGCAGCTCGGTCATCGAGTTTCGTCGCAATAAGCAGCACTTGGCGAATAACTCCCGTGTTACTGAGGTGGTGATCGACAACTACAGTAACCCGGAGCGCTTCGAGTCGGATTACTGGGTGGCCATGTATGGCCGCAATAATCGATTCGACCACAATCATCTGGTAGGTAAGCGTAATAAGGGTGTGACCATGGCGGTGCGTCTCGATAGTGAGGCCAGTCAGGAAAACCACCATCGTATCGATCACAATTACTTCGGGCCCCGTCCCATGCTGGGCTCCAATGGTGGCGAGACTCTCCGTATCGGAACGAGTCACTACTCCCTGACAGACTCCTATACCCTGGTCGAGAACAACTTCTTCGATCGCTGTGATGGGGAAGTGGAGATCATATCGGTGAAATCCGGTAAAAACCGGATTCTGAATAATACCTTCTTTGAGTCCCGGGGCACCCTGACTCTGCGCCATGGCAACGGTAACCTGGTGGAAGGCAATGTGTTTTTTGGAAATGGCGTGGACCACACGGGTGGTATTCGCGTAATCAATCGTGACCAGGTCATTCGGAACAACTATCTGGAAGGTTTGACCGGTTTTCGTTTCGGCAGTGGATTCACTGTAATGAACGGTGTGCCGAACTCACCGATCAACCGCTACCATCGTGTTGTCAACGCCGACATATCGCATAACAGCTTTATCAATGTCGATCACATCCACCTGGCGGCAGGTAGTGATGATGAGCGCTCCGCAGTACCGCTTGATAGCCGATTTGCCGGCAACCTGATCTTCCAGGAAGACAAGCAATCGCCGTTTTCAGTATTTGATGATATTTCCGGCATCCACTTTGCGGGTAACGTCTCTTCACCACTTGTTGGTGATGGCCTGGATGTCAATGTGCAAAAGGGGTTGGATCAACAATCTGTCACCTTGACCCGGGCAGAGAACGGGTTGCTTTATCCAGACGCAGATGCAAAAGCATCCGTGGGTGCTAGCCGTGAACTATCTCCTGTAACACGCGCTCAGGTTGGGCCGGCATGGTACCCGAAAGCTGACCCGATTGTGCCTTTCGGATCGGGTGATACTGTGAAAGTCACCTGGGCTGAAGATGCGCTATTCGATGCCGCCAAAGCCGCATCCGCCGGAGATGTACTGGTGCTGGATGATGGCATCTATACGGTACGCAAAACAGTAAGTCTGAATAAAACCCTTACTATCCGCGCGCGGAACCGGGGCAAGGTTACGCTATTGCCTGAGCGCGGGACCCTGTTTGAAATTGCTGATGGCGGCAGTCTTGAGCTGGATGGTCTGGTGCTTTCCGGAAAGCAGGCGCCCGACTCCGCAGGGAACTCCCTTATACGTACCGCGCGCTGGGGCATGCTTGAGAACTACCGTTTTGCCATGCGCAATACCCGGGTGGAGCATCTGGACGTAAATCACTCCTTTCATTTTTTCGATTCCGGAAGTCGCGCGTTTGCTACGTCGTTTACCGTTGAAAACAGTCGCTTTGAAAACATCAGCGGTGACCTGATACGACTCGACAAAGAACGTGACGACCTGGGTATTTACAACGCCGAGTATGTGACACTGAAAGGCAATGAATTCAGGGGCGTTCATGGTGCTCTGGTGAATCTCTACCGGGGCGGTACGGACGAAAGCACTTTCGGTCCGCACCTGGAGTTCTCCGACAACAAGGTTTTTTCTTCCGGCCTCGGCAAGCGCAACAAGCCTGCTGCACTGCTCAAACTGCATGGGGTACAGCTAGCCAGGATCGAGAATAATCACTTCGAAGCGTCGCAGGTTATCAAGGTTGAGCACACAGTTGGTGAGCCAAAGACCCGCATTTCCAGTAATCAGTTCCACAAAACCGATCTGCCGGAAGTGGTGGAGTTGCGGGCGTCGGGCCCGCACACCGCGGTGCTGGCAGATAACAGTGTCCAGTAAGTAACGGGACTGGCTAATACCGATATGAAAGTCTTGCATTTGACTCTCGCCACAATAGCGACCGTGCTGGTGCTGGCGATGACCCCATTCGCGCAGGCAGGTGGCCCCAATCTGGTGGTCAATCTGGATGATGTGCTTGCCATGCGCTCAGCCGTCAAGGAGGAAGGGCGATTCCGGGACGCTTTTCAGGCCAGCAAGGGCTCAGTAGATAAGCGGCTTGGACTGCCAATCAATGTGCCGCTGCCAAAGGATGGCGGTGGCGGTTTTACTCACGAGCGTCATAAGCAGAATTACAAGTTGATGTACGACGCGGGCATTCTCTATCAAGTTACTGAGGATCCCAGGTATGCGCAGCGCGTACGCGATATGCTGCTCACATATTCCGATATGTATCCAGCGCTGCCGCTGCACCCGAAACGTAAGCCCAATGCGCAAAACCCGGGCAAGCTGTTCTGGCAGAGCTTGAATGAATCTGTCTGGCTGGTTTACACCATCCAGGCCTATGATCTGATTCGTGAAACGCTTTCCGATGCCGAGATGAAAAAAATCGAGCGGGACCTGTTGCGTCCTGTTGCGCTGTTTCTCTCGGAGGAATCACCCGCGACCTTCAACAAGGTGCATAACCACGGAACCTGGGCAACTGCCGCTGTAGGTATGACCGGCTATGTCCTTGGAGAGCAGGATTGGGTGGAAAAAGCGCTGCTTGACCTGTCCAAAAGCGGAAAGGGTGGCTTCCTCCGGCAAATCAGTGACCTGTTCTCACCGGATGGCTATTACAACGAGGGCCCCTACTATCAGCGCTATGCATTGATGCCATTCGTAACCTTTGCCAAGGCAATCGACAACAATGAGCCGCAGCGTGAGATTTTCAAATATCGCGACGGCCTGTTGCTCAAGGCGATCGATACCACCATCCAGCTGAGCTACAACAAGCTGTTTTTCCCGATCAATGATGCCATTCGCAGCAAGGGTATCGATACCGAAGAACTGGTGCTCGGTGTGACGATTGCATACGGGTTGACCCGTGACTCTGGCTTGCTAGATATCGCGCAGCAGCAGGAAAGTATTCTATTGACCGGCGATGGTCTGCGCGTGGCACAGGCGCTGGATGCAGGGAAGGCAACGCCCTATTCATTCAGATCCCAGGCATTTTCTGACGGTCGCAATGGCGACGAGGGTGCCCTGGTGGTAATGCGCCAGCCGGATCAGGCTCTGGTATTTAAGCCGGCCGCGCAAGGCATGGGGCATGGGCATTTTGACAAGCTGAGCTGGCAATTTTACGACAGTCAGGAGGAAGTTGTGTCCGACTACGGCGCGGCGCGGTTCCTGAATGTGGAGGCCAAATTTGGTGGCCGCTATTTGCCAGAAAACAAATCCTATGCAAAGCAAACCGTTGCCCATAACACCGTTGTGATCAATGAAACATCGCATTTCAATGGCGATGTCAAAACAGGTAATCAGCATCACCCCGAGCTGATTTTCTTCGGGAATGATGAGCGGATGACGATCAGTGCCGCAAAAATCGATACGGCATACAGTGACGTCCAGCTAAAACGCACGCTTGCGCTATTACGGCTCAGCGATGACCGCTCCCTGGTGGTCGATGTGTTTGATGTTGCTTCAAAAAATCCCAGTCAATATGACTTGCCATTGCACTATCAGGGGCAACTTGTTGATACCAGTTTTGAGGTGGTCGCCAACGCAGCCACCCTGCCGATCCTGGGCCAAAAAAACGGCTACCAGCACCTCTGGCTGAAAGGTGTTGCTCAGCCAGAGGCGGGGCTTGCAAAAGTTACCTGGCTGAACAGGAATGGTCGTTTCTATACGAAAACCCTGTTGAATGATGGTGCTACCGAGCTTCTTTTTACGCAGCTCGGAGGCAGCGACCCGAATTTTAATTTACGCAGTGAAAACAGTTTTATCCAGAGAAAGCAACAAGCCCGCGCGCATGCCTTCGTCAGCCTGCTGGAGCCGCACGGTGAGTACAATCCGGCCCGTGAATTCACGATCGGAGCAGAAAGCCAGGTTGTGAGCCTGTCGCATGAGAAATCCGGTAGTGTCGATGTCGTGTCCTTCGGGTTTGCCGATGGCACGCGCTACCTGCTGGCATTCAATAGTGAGGCAGGTGCTACGCCCGGCCAGGAAAGCGCTTTCGAAATAGAGGGCACACGTTACGCGCTCAAGGGTCGCTACCAGTTGTTCGAGTTACCCCAAAAAGGTTGAGTTTTATGCCTGCTAGTAAGCCATTTGTATATTCCGCTGAAGCCGAAGTAGAAGATCTCGGCGAAGGCATCAAACGTCAAATTCTTGGTTATGGCCAGGAGTTGATGGTGGTGAAAGCCTGGTTTGAAGAGGGCAGCGTTGGCTATCTGCACAAGCACCCTCACGCCCAGGTTACTTACGTAGAAAGTGGAGAGTTTGAGGTTACCGTCGATAATGATGTGCAACTTCTTTCGGCTGGTGACAGTTTCTATATTGCGCCAAATCTATTGCATGGTGCGACCTGTAAAAAAGCCGGGGTGCTGATCGATACCTTCAGCCCCTGTCGGCAAGACTTCCTGGAAGGATAACAATAATGAAAAACTTACGATGGACGGTGATTACCCTGGTCGCGATAGCGACCATCATCAATTACATCGACCGGACCGCGCTTTCGGTCATGTGGCCCGGTATCGCCGATGAGCTGGGCATGGATGGCCATGACTACGCGAACATCATGAGCGTATTCCTTATCGCTTATGCTGTCGGTCAGGCGGTATTTGGCAAAATTTTTGATGCGATTGGTACGCGCATTGGTTTCATGCTGTCCATTGTCGTGTGGTCCATATCGATTGCCCTGCACGCGTTCGCAACTTCCGTGGCTTCGTTCAGTGTCTTCCGCACCTTGCTCGGCTTCGGCGAAGCCGGCAACTGGCCTGGCGCGACCAAGGCGAATGCAGAATGGTTCCCGGTGCACGAGCGCGCACTGGCGCAGGGGATCTTCGGCGCGGGTGCGTCCGCGGGCAGCATTATCGCACCGCCACTGGTGGCATTCCTGTATGCATACCTGGGTTGGCAGGCGACATTCATTGTCGTGGCAGCTCTCGGCTTTATCTGGCTGGTACCGTGGCTGATTATTTACAAGAGTGGCCCAGATGCCCATCCATGGATTACAGCCGAAGAGCGGGAATACATCCTGACTGGACAGAAGGTTGAGGAAGAGGAAAGCGATGCCCCCGAGTATGTGCCAACACTTTCCGAATTGTTGTCTCATCGCCAAAGCTGGAGTGTTATTGCCGCGCGCTTCTTTATCGAGCCAATCTGGTGGTTGTTTGTTGCCTGGTTGCCGCTTTACCTGAACGACAAGTTTGGCTTTGACGTAAAGGCTATTGGGGCATCCGCATGGATTCCCTACGTCGGTGCGGCCATGGGCGCGCTGTTCGGAGGCTGGTTTGCGGGCCGCTTGATGAAGAGCGGCTGGAGCGTAAACAGGGCCAGGAAATCTGCGGTGGCGCTTGGTGGTGCGCTGATGTTGCCGGCTCTGCTCGCCACCACGATGGCAGATACCCCCGGAATGGCGCTCGGCCTGATCGCAATCATCCTTTTCGGTTTCCAGGCGGCTATCAACAATATTCAGACTCTGCCAAGCGACTACTTTTCCGGAAAAAGTGTTGCTTCTTTGGCGGGTATAAGTGGCGCTGTTGGTGTGTTGAGCGTAATTACTGCGATTCAACTGGTTCCGGTTATTACCAATGATGGCACTTATTACCCGCCGTTTTTTATTCTCGGTGCCTCTCTTGTGCCCCTGATGCTGGCATCGGTGCTGTTCCTTGGCGGCCGTATCAAGCCGGTAAAGAGAAAAAATACTGATAAAGCTGGATTTATCCAGGCTGAATCCAATGTCTGAAAACAAACAAATTCTGAAATTAAAAAATCCTGCAGGAGTTCTCATGAAACTTGAAAACAAGGTAGCAATCGTCAGTGGTGGTGCGCGCGATATCGGCAAGGCCATTTCCTTGAAGCTCGCGGCGGAGGGCGCCAAGGTTGTAGTGAATTACTTCAGTAACGTTGCGCAGGCGGAAGAAACGCTGGCGGAAATCAAGCAGCTCGGTGGTGAAGCGATCATTGTTCAGGGTGACATGACCAAGCAGGCCGATGTTGACCGTGTACTGGCTGAGGCCAGTAATGCCTATGGTCCCACTGTGGACGTCCTGGTAAACGTTGCTGGTGGCCTTGTTGCCCGTAAGACGCTTGATGAAATGGACGAGGAGTTTTTCGACCACGTTGTGAGGCTGAACCTGAATAGTACTTTCCTTTTGACCAAGGCAGTGGTGCCGGCGATGGATGGTGGCTCTATTATTAATATCGCTTCCCAGGCCGGTCGTGATGGTGGTGGCCCCGGTGCCGCTGCTTACGCCACGGCGAAAGGGGCGGTAATGACCTTTACCCGGGCGATGGCCAAGGAGCTTGGCCCGAAAAATATTCGTGTTAATGCCTTGTGCCCGGGAATGATCAGCACAACCTTCCACGATACCTTTACCAAGGATGCAGTGCGCACCAACGTCGCCGGTGCTACGCCACTGCGCCGCGAAGGTAAGGCGAGCGAGATCGCAGATGTGGTTGCCTTCCTCGCCTCCGAAGAATCTACTTTTGTAACCGGTATCAACATGGATACCAATGGCGGACTCCTGTTCTCATAAAGAAAGTTCGTCTTTTGTAGCGGTAAATAAGGGTGGCAGGTGATGGCCGGTAAAATTGTAGTTCTTGGTGAGTGCATGCTGGAGGTCAACCGGGGGACCGGGATCGCCTCTGGCAACCAGTTGCCTGCCACCCTTGCCTATGGCGGAGATACGCTGAATACCTCAGTTTATCTTGCACGGTATGGCGTCGCTGTTGACTATGCCACCGCGCTCGGTGATGACCCGCTCAGCGACTGGATGATCGAACAGTGGCAGATGGAAGGGGTCGGTTGTGGCCTGGTGGCGCGTATGCCGGGCGAAGTGCCCGGACTTTACATGATCGAGGTAGATGAGCACGGTGAGCGCACTTTCCATTACTGGCGGGACAGTGCGCCGGCAAGGCGCCTGCTGGATGCTCCGGGTGCCGATGCCCTGTTGAAGGCCATGCTCCGAAGCGACTACCTGTATCTTTCCGGTATCACCCTTGGCATTTATGCACCCACAGCGCGGCAGCGCCTGTATTCCTTTCTCGAGGCGTATCGCAGCAAAGGCGGGCGGGTAATCTTCGATGGCAATTATCGGCCACGGCTGTGGGAGAGCGAGGGCATTGCGCGCACAACCTATGAGCAGATGTACCGGTTGACCGATATCGCGTTGCCCACCATTGAAGACGAGCAGCAGGTATTCGGCGATGCAGATGCCGCTTCCATCATTGCCCGGCTGCAGGGTTACGGCGTCGGCGAGGTGGTGTTGAAAATGGGTGGCGATGGTTGCCTGGTGGCCGATGCCGACAGCCGGGTTCTGGTACCTGCCGAGCCGGTAGATGTGGTGGACACCACTGCGGCGGGAGACTCGTTCAATGCCGGTTATCTCGCCGCGCGTATCGCCGGCGATGCACCAGTGCAGGCAGCGGCAGAGGGGCATAAAATGGCGGCGCAGGTCATACAGCATCGCGGTGCAATCATACCTCCCGCGAAGCTCCCCGGCTGGCGGCCTCCGGTATAAATTGGCTTAGGGGCCAGAACTAATTGGCCGCTTTTAAACCGTTGACACGCCAACAACTCTTCCCTATAGTTCGCGGCCTCAACGGGGACACACTCGTTGCATGCCCAGGTGGCGGAATTGGTAGACGCGCTAGCTTCAGGTGCTAGTGACCTAACGGTCGTGGAAGTTCAAGTCTTCTCCTGGGCACCATCTTCGCAAAAAGGCCGACTCATTTGAGTCGGCCTTTTTCGTTTCCGCTGTCGGCAAAGCCCACCTCTGCCTAACCCGTGTTGCGCATGCCCGCGGCGATGCCGGCAATCGTCACCATCAACGCGCTCTCAAGCAGCGGTTCCTCCGGGCGGTCGCGCAGGCGCGCCATCAGCTCGGCCTGCAGCAGGTGCAGCGGGTCCGTATAGGGATCGCGCACGCGAATGGACCAGCGCATCGCCGGATTGTTGTCGAGCAGGTTTTCGCGTCCGGTCAGGCGACTGAGGGCGGCGACGGTTCGCGCCAGGCGGCTGCGCAGCTCCACGCCCAGTCGCTGCAGTTCCGGGTCCTCGGTAAGGCGCTCCTCGTACCACGCGGCCACACGCGGGTCGGATTTGGCCAGCACCATTTCCAGCATGTCGACCACGGCCTGGAAGAACGGCCACTCGTCGCTCATGCTGCGCAGGGTCTCCGGTGCTTCCGACAGCCCGGTTTCCAGTGCCTTACCGGTGCCCAGCCAGGCGGGCAGCATCAGGCGCATTTGGGTCCAGGCAAACACCCAGGGAATGGCGCGCAGGGATTCCACGCCGCCACTGGCCTTGCGCCGCGCCGGGCGGCTGCCGAGCGCCAACCGGCTCAGTTCCGTTTCCGGAGTGACAGTGCGCAGGTAGGCGACCAGCGCCGGGTCATCGCGCACCACTTCGCGGTAGGCCTGCACCGAGGCCTGCGTCAGGCGGTCCATTTCAGAGCGCCATTCCGGTTTTGGTTGTGCCGGCGGCAGCAGGGTTGCCTCCAGCGTGGTGGCAATATATTGCTGCAGGTTATAGGCCGCGACAGTCGGGCGGCCGTACTTGAAGCGAATGACCTCGCCCTGTTCCGTCACCCGGATACGCCCGGCGATGGAGCCCGGCGGCTGCGATAGCAGTGCGGTCCGGGTCGGTGAGCCGCCGCGGGACAGCGAGCCACCACGGCCGTGGAACAAGGTGAGCGGGACCCTGTGCTCGCGAAAGATGGCGGTGAGTTGTTCCTGTGCCCGGTACTGCGCCCACGCGGCCCCCAGGAAGCCCGCATCCTTGGCGGAGTCGGAATAGCCAATCATGATTTCCTGGCCGCCGGCCACGCGCTCGCGATACAGCGGCAGTGCCAGCAGCGCGCTCATGGTATCCAGTGCGTTGTTCAGGTCGTCCAGGGTTTCGAACAGGGGCACCACGCGCATGGGCTGGCTGACCCCCGCCGCTTTCTGTAGCAGCATCACCGCCAGTACGTCAGAGGGCTTTTTCGCCATGGAGATTACGTAGGCGCCGAGCCCTTCGCTACCCTGTTCCGCGATTACCGCACAGGTATCGAGGATCTCGCGGACTTCCGGGCTGCAGTACTCACTCTCGAAAAAGCCCTGGTCCACCAGTGGCCGGCGGTTCTGTAATTCTTCCAGCAGGAATTGTTGCTTCTCTTCTTCGCTCCATTTCTCGTAGCGACCGAGGTCCAGGTAGCGGGTAATGGCATCCACCGCCTGCATATGCCGGGTGGATTCCTGGCGGATATCCAGCCGCAACAATGTGATGCCAAAGCAGTTGAGCCTGATCAGGGTGTCTTTCAGCTGTCCATCGGCGATGGCGGCCAGGCCCACGGTACGCAGGGACCGGTCCAGCAGCGCCAGGTCCTCGCGCAGCTGCCACCCATGGGTGTAATTATCCCCGGCGGGTTCTGGCTGGCCGGCAACCCGTGCTTCCATTTGCGCGCGGGTATTGCGCAGGCGGTCGCGCACTGCGCGCAGAAGCAGTCGGTAGGGTTCGTGGCTCGGGCCGGTGCGCGCCAGCAGTTCGTCGCTGGCACGGTGCATGGACAGGTCGGCCAGCAGGTTTTCCACATCCCGCAGGTACAGGTCGGCTGCCATCCAGCGTGCCAGATGCAGTACTTCGCGGGTGACCTTTGCCGTAACGTTGGGATTGCCGTCGCGGTCGCCGCCCATCCAGGAGGCAAAACGGATGGGTACCCAGTCCGTGGTCAGCGCCTGCATGTCGGCGGCAGACAGTTCTTCTGCGACGCCCCGCATTGCGCGCGGTACTGCCTGCCACAACGATTGCTCTATGGTGGCGAAGCCCCATTTTGCCTCGTCTACGGGGGTGGGGCGCTGTCGCCGGATTTCATCGGTGCTCCAGATCGACAGGGTCTGCTCGCGTAGCAGCCTGTGCAGGTGGGCGCTTTCTTCATCGGTCAGGTCCGGGCGGTCCCGCTTTGCCAGCAGGTCACCAATGCGGTCGTATTTGCGGATCAGGGTGCGGCGCGTCACTTCCGTGGGGTGTGCGGTGAGCACCAACTCCACGGAGAGTGCCTGCAGGACGTCGATGATTTGTGTCTGGTCGATACCTGCGTTTTTCAGCTCCGCCAGTACCTGGCGCAGGCCGCGATCCGTATCCGGGTCGCCGGGAAAGCGCTGGTGCTGGCGGCGGAGGCGCTCGCGATGACGCTGCTCGGCAATATTTGCAAGGTTCAGGAACTGGCTGAACGCGCGCGCGACCTCTACCAGGGTTTCGTCGTCCAGCGGATCCAGCAATTCACGCAGGCGGCCGACCGGCATCTCCCCCTGGCTGCGGCTTTCAACTGTGGCCTGACGAATGGTCTCGACGGTATTGAACAGTGCCTCACCGGCCTGTTCCTGCAGCACCGTACCGAGCTCCGCCCCGAGCAGGCGCACATCTTCCCGTAGCGGGGCGTTCTGGTCCTGTTCCACAATCCTTTCCTCCCTGTCAGTGGACGCGTATTCTCTCATTTTTTGGTCAAATGGTCAGGCTGGATGTTTGACACCGGAATAGAAATCGCTATAGTGCGCTGCCTCAGCGGTACACACCGCTGTGTGCCCAGGTGGCGGAATTGGTAGACGCGCTAGCTTCAGGTGCTAGTGACCTAACGGTCGTGGAAGTTCAAGTCTTCTCCTGGGCACCATTCACCTTACTTCTATCGTGAATTGTTATTTGGTCGGTGCGGACTTCGTAAGAAGGCCAGAAGACTATCAAGACGGCACTTATCTGCGCTGCGCGCAGTGTTTTTGCCGCCGTCGCAAACGCTTGCGCGTTTGCTCTTCTCCTGGGCACCATCTCTCTCTTTCTTGTCTTATATATTTCCAAGCATATTTGTAATTCCCTGCAGCCAAGACAGAGCTCGCTGTGCGTCAGCGAAATGGCATGCCCTTATCGGCGCCGGACGGCGCATCGCGTATAATTCCCTCATGTGTCGCCAGGATGGCGGCCATTAATCTTTCTGGAAGCCCATTGAAAAAACAAAAACCCCCTGTAGACGCAGATCCGCACGCCAGTCGCGAGGCGGAGCGCTACGAAAATCCCATTCCCAGCCGCGAGTACCTGCTGCAGATGCTCGAACAGCAGTCAGGCCCTGTCGCCTGGGAGCAAATTGCGGACGCGCTCGAGATCGACGACGAAGGGCGCCGTGAGGCTGTGCGCCGGCGCCTTATCGCCATGTCGCGCGACGGCCAGATCGCCAGCAACCGCGTTGGTGACTTCGGCCTGATCGATCGCATGGGTCTCATCCGTGCCCGAGTGGTCGGCCACCGTGACGGCTTTGGCTTTGCTGCCACCAGCGATGACAGCGAAGACCTCTATCTGCACCACCGGCAGATGCGCAAGGTGTTTGACGGCGACGAGGTGCTGGTGCGGGAAATGCCCGGCGGTTATCGCGGCAAGCGCGAGGGCGCCATCGTGCGCGTGGTGCGCCACAACACCAGCCAGCTGGCCGGGCGCCTGATCAAGGAACACGGCATCTATTATGTGCGTCCGGACAACCCGCGCCTGACCCACAACGTACTGGTCGAGCCCGAACACCTGGGCGGCGCCGAAAAGGGCGTGTATGTAGTGGTGGAGATCACCCAGCAGCCAAGCCGTGACGGTTTCCCCGTGGGCCAGATCATCGAGGTACTCGGCGAGCACCTGTCGCCGGGCATGGAGATCGATGTGGCGATGCGCAATTATGGCATCCCGCACGACTGGCCTTCGGATGTGACCGCGGAAGCGGCGGATATCCCGGATGAGGTGCAGGAGACGGACAAGCAGCAGCGCATTGACCTGCGGGCGTTGCCGCTGGTGACCATTGACGGTGAGGATGCGCGGGACTTTGACGACGCCGTCTATTGCGAGCAACTGGATGATGGCTGGAAGCTGATCGTCGCCATCGCCGATGTCTCCCATTATGTACAGATTGGCAATCCCCTCGACCGCGAGGCGGAGGAGCGTGGCACCTCGGTCTACTTCCCCGATTTCGTGGTGCCGATGCTACCGGAAAAACTTTCCAACGGCCTTTGCTCCCTCAACCCGGAAGTCGATCGCCTGTGTATGGCGGTGGAGATTCGCATTGATGCGCGCGGCCATCTGACTGGCTACCAGTTCTTTGAAGGTGTAATGCGTTCGCATGCGCGCCTGACCTATACCACGGTGGGGCAACTGATCGAGGAACGTGGCGATCGCAACAGCGGTGTGCGCAAGGCGCATCACAAGCTGCTGGGCCCTCTGGACTGCCTGCACGACCTCTACAAGGTCCTGCGCGATGCGCGCGAGCACCGCGGTGCGATGGACTTCGAGACTACCGAAACGCGCATCCTGTTCGACGAGCAGCGCAAGATCGACAAGATCGTGCCGGTGGCACGCAACGATGCGCACAAGCTGATCGAGGAATGCATGCTGGCCGCCAATGTGTGCGCGGCCAACCTGCTGCTGGCGAGCGAGCTGCCGGCGCTCTACCGCGTGCACGATGCGCCCAAGCAGGAAAAGATCGCTAACCTGCGCGAGTACCTGGGCGAGCTCGGCCTGAGCCTTGGCGGCGGCGAATCGCCGGAACCCATGGATTTCCTATTGTTGCTGGCCCAGTCTGACGGTCGCGCGGATGCGCATATCATCCAGACCATGCTGCTGCGCTCCATGAACCAGGCGGTGTACCAGCCGGACAACAAGGGCCACTTCGGCCTGGCCTATGAGGCTTATGCGCATTTCACTTCGCCGATCCGGCGCTATCCGGACCTGCTGGTGCACCGTGCCATCCGCTCGCTGCTGCGCGGCGGGGCAAAGAAAAGCCTGGCGGCACAGTTGCGCCCGGTCAAGGGTGCGCGTGACCTGGATAAGGGCGGTATCTATCCCTATGACATGGCGGCCATGCTGCAACTGGGCGAACACTGCTCGAGCACCGAGCGCCGTGCGGACGAAGCCACCCGCGATGTGGTCAACTGGCTCAAGTGCGAGTACCTGCAGAGCCATGTGGGTGAGGAGTTCACCGGCGTGGTCAGCGCGGTGACCAACTTTGGCCTGTTCGTGGAGCTGAAAGACCTGTATGTGGAAGGGCTGGTGCATGTGACCTCCCTGCCAAAAGACTATTACCGGTTTGAGCAGGCGCATCAGCGCCTCGTCGGCGAGCGAAGCCGAAAAGTTTTCCATCTGGGAGACGAGGTGGCAGTGCAGGTTGTGCGGGTGGACCTGGATGAGCGCAAGGTTGATTTCGAGTTGCGCGAGGTAAAGCCGGCGCGCAAGAAAGTTTCGGTATCGCCGCGCGCATTGCAGCTGGCGGAAGAGTACGAACAGAAGCGCCGCCAGCAAGACGGTGGCAAAAAAGCAAAAAAAGCCGTGGCCTCGGATCCTTGGTCCGGGGCCTCAGGCAAATTGCAAAACGCTTCCGAAAGTAAGTCGCAGCCGCGCAAGCGCAAGGTGCAGGACCAAGTACCGGAAAAGGTGCGGGAAGATGTGCAGAAAAAAGCGCAGGAAAAACCGGCAGAGCAGAAGGTGAGTGCTGCTGAAGGCGCTACACCGGCCGAGCTGGACGAGGCCATGTCCCAGTCGCGCAAGGCCGAGCAGCGCGAGAAGAAATGGGCGCGGCCGAAAAAGACCCCGCCGCGCAAGGGTGGAAAGCGCCCGGCAGTGGCCGCGCGCAAGGCCGCCATGAAAGCGGATAAAGCCAAGGCGACCACTAAGAAGGCGGCCAAGAAAACCAAATCCGGCAAGAAGAAAAAGCCGAAGAAGTAACCCATGGCGAACCAGGAAATCGTATTCGGTCTGCACGCGGTGCAGGCACTGCTGAAGAGCAGCCCCCAGCGTGTGGCGCAGCTGCACCTGCTGCGCGGGCGGGCGGACCAGCGTATCCAGAAAATCACCAAGATGGCGGAGCAGAATCAGGTGCCGGTGCGCTTCGCCTCGCGCCAGTCACTGGACGACCTGGCTGACGGCAACCACCAGGGTGTGGTGGCGGTCTGCATCGGCGAGACCCGGGTGTACGATGAAAAGTACCTGTGGGAAATGCTCGGCGCGCTGGGTGAGGCGCCATTCCTGCTGATCCTCGACGGCGTCACCGACCCGCACAACCTGGGTGCCTGCCTGCGTACCGCGGATGCCGCCGGGGTGCATGCGGTGATCGCGCCCAAGGACAATTCCGCCAGCCTGACCCCGGTGGCACGCAAGGTCGCCTGCGGCGCGGCAGAGGTGGTGCCCTACATCACAGTCACCAATCTCGCGCGCACCATGCAGAAGCTGCAGGAGGGTGGCGTCTGGATTACCGGTACCGCCGGTGAGGCCGAAAAAGACATCTACGCGGCAGACCTTGCCGGCCCTATGGCGCTGGTCATGGGCGCGGAAGGCAAGGGCATGCGGCGTCTGACCCGCGAGCACTGTGACTACCTCGTCAAGATTCCCATGCAGGGCAGTGTCAGCAGCCTCAACGTGTCGGTGGCCACCGGCGTCTGCCTGTTCGAGGCACAGCGCCAGCGCCGCAGCTGAACCGGCAGTCGCGGACGGTTGCTGTTCAACTTGCAACCAGTGCCGCACCTGCATAGAATACTGCGCCCTAATTGCACCCCGGGATCGAGGTAGCACTGCGCCGGTTACGCAGCCGGCAGGTGACGACCCCAGGGTGTTCTCCTTGCCTCACCGCATTGGGCGGGAGGCTTTATAACCCGTAAGGAGCTACTATGCGTCATTACGAAATCGTATTCCTGGTTCACCCGGACCAGAGCGAGCAGGTGCCAGGTATGGTTGAACGCTATACCAGCGCTATCACCGAAAACGGCGGTACTGTTCACCGTCTTGAAGACTGGGGCCGCCGTCACCTGGCTTACCCGATCAACAAGATCCACAAGGCTCACTACATCCTGATGAATGTAGAGGCTACCGAGGAAGCACTGGCCGAGCTGACCACCAACTTCCGTTACAACGACGCGGTTCTGCGCAACATGGTTATCCGTATGGATGAGGCCGTGAGCGAAGAGAGCCCGATCATGAAGGCGGAGAAGGAAAACCGTGAGCGCAAGGCAGCACGTGCCGAGCGTATGGAGCGTCGCGAGAAAGAAGCGACGAAAGAAGACAAGCCTGCAAGCGAAGCTCCGGCTTCCGACGCTGAATAAGAGGAGCTGTAGTCATGGCACGTTTTTTCCGTCGTCGCAAGTTCTGTCGTTTCACCGCTGAAGGCGTAAAGCAGATCGATTACAAAGATCTGGACACCCTGAAGGCTTACGTTTCTGAAACCGGCAAGATTGTCCCGAGCCGTATCACCGGTACCAAGGCCAAGTACCAGCGCCAGCTGTCCTCTGCGATCAAGCGCGCGCGCTACCTGGCACTGCTGCCGTACACCGATGCCCACGAGAAGTAAGGCATCCTGTTTGGTTGATACGAAAGAAGCTATTTAACAGTGCGTGCCGTTGCTGAATTTTTAATGCGCGGGCGCCTGCAGGCGGCGATAGTCGCCATGCTGGGTATTCCGTTATTGAGCCCGGCAACCGTGGCGCTGGTAACACTGCGTCGCGGCATGACAGAAGGGTTGATGATCTTTTTATGGGCGCTGGCCCCGATCATCCTCTTCGGGGTCTTCATGGAAACGCCGGCCGCTGCAGTGTGGCTGGGTGCCATGCAGCTCGGGATTGTCCTGATCGGAGCCATGCTGTTGCGCAGCTCCGTGTCCTGGCAGACCGCGCTGGTCGGTATTGCCGTCGCCTCCGCTGTATGCGGCTTGCTGGCGATTGGTACCGAGCCCGAAGTGCTTACCAGGCTGTCCGCGCAGGCCATCGAGGATGCGCGCGAGACGCTCGGTGCGGAAGCCGACTCTGTCGACCTGGAGTCGCTGTTCAGTCTGACCTCCCTTGCGGGAGTGCTGGCCTGGGCGACGGCGCTGGCCTCTACCCTGGCACTCGTGCTGGGGCGCTGGTGGCAGGCATTGCTGTACAACCCGGGCGGTCTGGGTGGGGAACTGCGCAAGCTGCGCCTCAATCCGCTGCTCGCCGGCATTTGCATGCTGGCCTGGGTGTATTGCCTGGCGACCGAACCGGGGCTGGCTTCCTGGGGCCTGCTGGCGGCATTGCCGCTGCTGGTTGCGGGCCTGGGCCTGGCGCACTGGCTCGTGAAGCATCGCGGCTGGGGCGGTGGCCCACTGGTGGCGCTGTACATCTTCCTGGTGATACAGACGCTTCCGGTAACCGGGTTTCTGTGCGGTATGGCATTGATAGATAGCTGGAAAGATTTTCGCGGACTGACCCGCAAAACGGAGCAATAGCTCCGCGGTCGGTTCGCTCAAGAACTCAAAGAGAGGGTTTACGAGATGGAAGTTATTCTGCTCGATAAAGTAGGTAAGCTCGGTGGCGTTGGTGACCGCGTTTCCGTTAAATCCGGTTTTGGCCGCAACTTCCTGATTCCTCAGGGCAAGGCGGTTCCGGCAACTGCAGCAAATGTTGCTGAATTCGAAGCGCGTCGCGCTGAGCTGGAAAAGGCTGCCGCTGAGAAGCTGGCAGCTGCAGAAGCTCGCGCTGAGAAGCTGGCTGCACTGGAAGTGACCATCACTGCAGTGGCTGGTGACGAAGGCAAGCTGTTCGGCTCCATCGGCGCACGTGACCTGGCAGAGGCGATTACCGCTGCCGGCGAAGAAGTTGCCAAGGCTGAAGTGAAGCTGCCGGAAGGCACCCTGCGCGAAGTGGGCGAGTACGAAATCGACGTACAGCTGCACACTGACGTGCACGCTACCGTCAAGGTCAGCATCGTCGCCGAGTAATCGGAACGGTCTGATACGCGTGGTCGCACCGGGGCCTGCCCCCGGACGGCCAAGCGCGGTACAATCAGGCGCAGATTCCTACGGATCTGCGCCTTTTTTGTGCCCCGGGCCCTTGTGTGTGCCCGCTGGAACCCAGTTATCCGATCCAGTTATCCGATATAGCGCTATGACAGAAGAACTCCTGTTGGAAGAAGACACATCGACCGAGTCGGCCCTGCCACACTCTATTGAGGCCGAGCAGTCCGTGCTGGGTGGCCTGATGCTGGATTCCGGCCGCCTCGACATGGTGGCGGAGCAGCTCAAGGCGTCTGATTTCTTCTCCGGCAACCATCGCCAGATTTTCGAGGTGATGCAGGAGCTGGCCGGCGACGAGCAGCCGCTGGATATCGTCACCCTGTCGGAAGCCCTGGGCCAGCGCGAGCTGCTGGCGAGCGTGGGCGGTATTGCCTACCTGGCGGAACTCGCCGAAAACACCCCTTCTGCGGCCAACATTGCGGCCTATGCCAAGATCGTGCGCGAGCGCTCGACCCTGCGCCAGCTCATCTCTGCGGCAAACGAGATCAGCAAGTCCAGCTTCAACCCCGGTGGCCTTGGCTCGGATGACTTGCTGCAACTGGCGGAGCGCAAGGTTGCGGAGATCGCCGAAATTCGCCCCAAGGAGGGTGGCTTCTCAGGGGTGGATTCGCTGCTGAAGCAGACTGTCGAACGCATCGACGAGCTGTTCAAGGCAGAGGGCGATATCACCGGCCTAAGCACCGGTCTCAGGGACCTGGACGGTCGCACGTCCGGCTGGCAGCCCGGTGAGCTCATCATCCTGGCGGCGCGTCCCTCGATGGGCAAGACCGCGCTGGCACTGAACTTCATCGAGAGCGCCATGCTCAAACAGGACAAGCCGACGCTGGTGTTCAGTATGGAGATGCCGTCTGACAGCCTGGTGATGCGTATGCTGTCCTCCATTGGCAAGATCGATCAGGGTCGCATCCGTAACGGTAAGCTGCAGGATGACGATTGGCCCAAGCTGACAGCCGCGGTGCAGAAGATGAAGGGCAAGGGCCTGTATATCGATGACACCCCCGGACTGAGCCCGAGCGAGATGCGCGCGCGCACCAAGCGCGTGGTGCGGGACCACATCAACAAGCTGATGTCGGAAGACCCGAACCTGCCCCGCGAGGAGGCCGAGAAGCGTTCCATGCCCGCCATGATCATGGTGGATTACCTGCAGCTGATGCAGATTGCCGGCAGCACCGAGGGCCGTACCCAGGAAATCTCCGAGATTTCCCGCTCCCTCAAGGGCCTGGCGAAGGAATACAACTGCCCCGTAATTGCCCTGTCGCAGCTCAACCGCGGCGTGGAGCAGCGGCCCAA
Organism: Biformimicrobium ophioploci; assembly: GCF_030270605.1. GTDB lineage: Bacteria > Pseudomonadota > Gammaproteobacteria > Pseudomonadales > Cellvibrionaceae > Biformimicrobium > Biformimicrobium ophioploci. The sequence continues at coordinate 194,032 of NZ_BSYJ01000001.1, read as the reverse complement.
CAAGCGCCCCATGAACTCCGACCTGCGTGAATCCGGTGCGATCGAGCAGGATGCGGATGTCATTCTGTTCATCTACCGCGATGAGTATTACAACGAGGACAGTCCCGACAAGGGCATGGCCGAGTTGATCATCGGCAAGCAGCGTAATGGCGAGATCGGCACTTGTCGGGCGGCTTTTATCGGCAAATACACCCGCTTCGACGACCTGGCGCCGGAATTCTACCCGGACGAATAATCCAGCTACCTCAACAAATCTCTGCGGCGATGTGGCATTGCAGCTACATCGCGCGGATGTGCTTTATTTTTAGTAACCCATTTGAAGTTGCGGCCCGCTGCGGCCCGCGACAATACCCAAGGAATTTTTTGTGTCACAGACTGAAGCTGCTGCTGAAAAGTGCGACATCGGCCTGATCGGCCTCGGCGTCATGGGCAAGAATCTGGCCCTGAATCTCGCAGACAACGGCTATCGTATCGCCGCATTCGACCTCGACCACCAGAAAATCGAGGACGCGATGGCGCAGGACAAGGCGGAGTCCGGCAAGGGCGGGCGTATTGTCGGCTGCAGCTCCTACACCGAGCTGCTGTCGCGCCTGACCGTGCCCCACATGATCGTGCTGTCGATCCCGGCCGGCGACATTGTTGACGATGTCTGCCACAAGCTAGTGGACGCCGGCATCAAGGCAGACGATATCATCGTCGATACCGGCAACAGCCTGTGGACCGACACGGTGCGGCGCGAAAAGCAGTACCGCGGCCAGTTTTTCTTTTTCTCCACCGCCGTATCCGGCGGCGAGGTGGGGGCGCGTTTCGGACCATCCCTGATGCCGTCCGGCGACCCCTATGCCTGGGCGCGCATCGAGCCGGTGTGGGAGGCCATTGCGGCCAAGGTGGACCCGGCCACCGGTAAGGCGATCGAGCGTTTCGAGCCGGGCAACCCGGTGAAGGAGGGCGAGCCCTGTGCGGCCTATATCGGTCCCAGCGGCGCCGGCCACTATGTGAAGATGGTCCACAACGGCATCGAGTATGCCGACATGCAGTTGATCTGCGAGGCTTACCACCTGATGCGTGCCGGCCTCGATATGAGCCCTGCCGAAATCAGCGACGTATTTGCGGAATGGAACAAGGGTGTGCTGGAAAGCTACCTGATCGAGATCTCTGCCGAGGTACTGCGCGAGGTCGACAGTGACACCAATGCCCCGCTGGTTGACCTGATCCTGGACAAGGCCGGCCAGAAGGGCACCGGCCTGTGGACCGCGGTGAGCAGTCTCGAGATTGGCAGTCCGGCGCCGACCATTGCCCAGGCCGTATACGCGCGCTCTCTCTCGACCCTGAAAGAGGACCGGGTGCTTGCATCGAAACTGTTGCAGGGTCCCGCAATCGACCAGGCGCTGGTGGCGGACAGGGACGCGGTTATCCAGAGCCTGCATGACGGGCTCTACTGTTCCAAGATCTGCGCCTATGCGCAGGGCTTCCAGCTGATGCAGATGGCGTCCGATGAACACGGCTGGCAGCTGGACTTTGGCAGCATCGCGAAAATCTGGCGCGCCGGTTGCATCATCCGCGCGGCTTTCCTGCAGTCCATCACCGAGGCCTACCAGCGCCAGGAAGACCTGCATAACCTGTTGCTGGACAGCTTCTTCGCAGAACAGATCAACAAGTACCAGGCCAACTGGCGCAAGTCGATTGCTAATGCAACCCTGCTCGGCATTCCCTGTGGCGCTTTCAGCAGCGCGCTGGCCTACTACGATTCGTATCGCTGTGAAACGTTACCGGCCAACCTGCTGCAGGGCCAGCGGGACTATTTCGGCGCACACACCTTCGAGCGCGTGGACAAGCCGCGCGGCAAGAAATTCCATGTCGAGTGGGGCCGGCCGGGCCGTCCCATGCGCCAGCTCTGAGCGCTGCGCATTCCCGCCAGTACCACCCCGGCCACCAGCAACAGCCAGTGGCCGGCGCCACCCGCATAACCGGGCCTGAACTGGATGTCGGCACTGTCAGGGTTGTCGCGCAGGCTCTGGGTAAACTGCCGTAACTGCTGCTGCAGGTTTACAGTCATGTCGTCAGCGGCGTGCTGGAAGCCCTCAAGGCTGTCTTCGCGTAGTGCCTCGGAAAGATTGACCGGGGTGGCGCGCCCCTTAACTGCGCTTACTCCCGGAGCACGGAACAGCATCCGGTTGCTGTTCATGTCGAACACTGCCGTGTCGAGCATCGTGCGGGTATCGTTTTTTTCGCCGCGTACCACATAGGCACCGATCACTGACCAGTAGGTAAAGGCGAGCGGCAATTGTAGCTGTGGCTTTTTTGCCTCAGTCACGGTGGTATTGCCGTGCGGGTACAGGTAGTCCATCACACTGCTGTTGTGATGGCTTCTGTTGCCGGCGCACTCGGAAACCAGAGGCAAGAAAAGAAAAAGCAGAAGTGTTACGCAGCCCCTCGGGCTCAGTTTTGGTCCGGACATGTTCGCCTCCTGCGGCAACGGAATATGCTGCAGCTTAAGGCGATAAGAAAAATCAGGCGCGGCCTCCCTGCCGCGTATCAGATACTGTACCCAAGGTGGTATCTACTGATACCGGATACGGATTTGCGGGGGCTGCGGCTAGCGGAATGCGCCCGCGCGATCGAAGCCCGGGTTCACCACCACGCGGTAACCGCGCTTGTGACGGTCCCACTTGTAGAAGGTGCCGTAGGCCACGTAGTAGTAACCATTGCGCCAGCGCAGGCGTGCAGCGCCGTCAGGCAGGCGGCGCACGGTCAAGCCGTAGGGTGGGCGCGCCACGACAAAGCCGCTGTAGTGGGGACGGTAATAAATGCCGGCGCTGTAATACAGCGGGCGGTTACCGATCCTGAAAGTCACATAGGAAGGCGGCAGCCGGCGATGGTAGTAGCCGTAGTGATAGTGGCTGGGGCGGTGGTATAGACCGCGGCCATAATGCTGTGGCGGGCGGTGGTATCTGCGCGGGTAGGCCCGATGGCGCGCCTGATAGCCGTAATAGTCCCTGTAATGATGGCCCGGGCGCACGTTAGGTCGATGGTGGTTGTAGTGCAGTGGCTTGGCACGATGACGGTGGCGCGGTGTTACCACGTTGCCGGGATGCACGTGCATCCGATGGCCGTAACCGGGATCTGTACTGAGCTGCTGAACCGGGTCAGAGACCCGGTCGGCCAGTGTCATGCCAGGCCAGAAAAAAAATGCGGACACCGCCGCAGCTGTGGTCAATTTCCACAGGCCGTTTTTCTTTGCCTGGCCGTTGTTAAAACCGGACATACTTCTCTCCTCCCGCACAACGTCAGCTGTTATGGCTACCGATTATCCTGGTGCTGCACTGAACCGGGCCTTAATGTGGCGGGAAATTTGTTGCACCTTTTTCATTGTAGAGTGCATCGGATCGACCACATTTCGAATCTCGGTCAGGCGTTAACCGAATATAAATTCGAGGACCGTTCAGCCATGGGAAAATTTTCTTGTCTATGCGCGTGAATGCGGTACATTCGCCGGCGTCTTATTGTTCCCGGCGAATTTCGCCGGTATTATCCGTCCCTGCGGCTGGTTAATTTTTGATCAGGCGCGTGCACGGGTACTGACCACAAGTTCGAATCTAGAGGGTGCCATGCAGGTTTTTCACCATATCGATACATTGCGCGCAGCTTTGGCTGAAGTGCGCCGCGCAGGCAAGCGCATCGGTTTCGTGCCGACCATGGGCAACCTGCACGACGCGCACCTGGAGCTGGTGCGCATCGCGGCCAGCGAGTGCGATGTGGTGGTGGTCTCCATCTTTGTAAACAGGCTGCAGTTCGGCCTGAACGAGGACTGGGACAAGTACCCGCGCACGCTGGAAGCGGACACCGGCAAGTTGCGTACCGTGGAATGCGACTTCCTGTTTTGCCCGGAGGAGTCCGAGGTCTACCCCAATGGCATGGATAACCAGACCCGTGTCGTATGTCCGACCATGACTGACGTTTTGTGCGGTGCCAGCCGCCCCGGCCATTTCGAAGGGGTCACCACCGTGGTGACCAAACTGTTCAATATCGTCCAGCCGGATAGTGCGGTTTTCGGGATCAAGGATTTCCAGCAGTTGGCTGTTATCCGGCGCATGGTGGAAGACCTGTGCATGCCGGTGCAGATTGTCGCCGCGCCAGTGCACCGTGAAGGTGATGGTCTTGCGATGAGTTCCCGTAACGGTTTCATTACCGATGAGGAGCGTCCGCGGGTGACGGTGCTGTACGAATCGCTACAGCTGGCGAAGCGGCAGATCGAAGAGGGCGAGCGCGACTTCGCCCGGATCGAGCGCGAGGCGAAAGCGCGTATCGAGCAGGCGGGCTTCCGTGTGGATTATTTTTCCGTGCGCAACAGCCGCACGCTGCAATGCGCGGCCCATGACGATCGCGAGATCACCGTGCTGGGCGCGATGTTTACATCCGGCGCACGATTGATTGACAACCTTTCCCTGGAGTTGCCGGCAGTTGCTGCCAGTTGAGTTCAGAAGGCACTGATGAGTGCCCGACCAAACCGGTTTTTTGCGGAGATGTCTATGCAAATTGAAATGCTGAAGTGCAAGTTGCACATGGCTGCGGTAACCCAGGCGGAGCTCTGGTATGACGGTTCCTGTGCGATCGATCAGGATCTTGTCGAGCTTGCGGGCCTGCGCGAATTCGAAAAAATCGATATTTACAATGTCAGCAACGGCGAGCGCTTTACTACCTATGTAATTCTCGCGGAGCGCGGCTCGGGTACCATTTCCCTGAATGGAGCGGCGGCGCGCAAGGTGCAGGTGGGGGATCGCGTGATTATCGGTTCCTACGCGTCATTCAGCGAAGCAGAAGCCGAAACTTACAAGCCAAAGCTTGTCTACCTCGACGAGCGCAACCAGGTCGTGCGTTCGACCAATACCATCCCGGTCCAAACCGATAGCACCGAGGCGCTGCCGCTCTAAATTCCGTCGATTCAGGATGGGCCCGGCCGGGGAAGCGCATGCAGAGGCCTTGCAGCGTGCTACCGTCTCAAATGCGCTTACCAACGGGGCCCGTAAACTCTACGAGGCGGGCGCCGGTAAGTGTTTTTGCAACAGCGCAGGGGCGCAAATGTTGCTGCAAACACTTTCCCTTGCCCGCCTGATAGCTCGATCTTATTCCTCGTAAATCGCGTAAAACTTCTTCGCGGTGCCAATACTTTCCCAAGTGCCCTCAAAGCCCGCCGGCATGCAGAATGCATCGCCCGCGCGAATAGTTTCGGCGTGGCCATCGGCATCCGTGATCACCGCCTCACCCTCAATCAGGTAGCAGAACTCATCCTCGGTGTAGCTGATGTTCCACTTCCCGGCATCTGAAGACCAGATGCCGCAGAAGAAGTTGCCCTTGGCATTGGTGAAGAAGTGCTCGGTCAGTTGCATTGGATTGCCGCTGACGAGCTTTTCCGCGGCCACCGGTCCGGATTCACGCTCGCCCTGGCCCTCGACGATACGCAGTAATTTCTTGGTCATGCTCTCACCTCCATAAAATGTGATCACATTATACCGGTGGCGGCGACGGGTGTCAGGCGGCGAGTTCCGCTTTTGCGCGCTCCAGTGCCGGCTCGCGCTGGTCGGTGGCTAGCGTCTCTGCGTACACAAAGCGCACGCTTTTAAGGCCGATGAACTGCAGGAACTGGCGGATAAAGGGCGACTGGTTGTCGTTTTCGGTATTGGCGTAGGCACCGCCGCGGGTGGCCATTATGGTTACCGGCTTGTCCTGCAACAGGCCCACAGGCCCCTCTGGGGTGTACTGGAATGTGCGGCCGGCGCGGGCCAGGTGATCCATCCAGCTTTTCAGCTGGGACGGTACGCCAAAGTTGTACATGGGCACGCCGATCACGATTTCATCTGCAGCTTCAATTTCTCCGATCAGCTGCTCGGACAGCGCCTGTACCGGGTTGCTGCTGGCCGCATTGAGCGCGTCGAAGCGCTCGCCATCGAGGTGCGGAATCGGCTCCGCGGCGAGGTTGCGCTGGGTGACCTGCTGCGGGCGTCTGGCCTGCAGCCAGTCGTCGAGCAGGCGGTTGGAGTTGGAATAATCGCCCAGGATACTGGTGCGAAGGACAAGAGCGTGCATGTCGGCCTACCTGTTCACAATATTTGATTGATAGGGCGAATATATACACTGGCCCTGAGCGGTAAAAACGGTATATTTTGATCTTCAGCAACAAAAAATTTGAATAACCGATGATTACCCTGGAAGCCCTGCAGGTACTGGACGCGATCGACCGGCGTGGCAGCTTTGCGGCTGCCGCCCAGGAACTCCATAAGGTGCCCTCGGCACTGTCCTATACAGTGCGCCAGCTGGAGGAAAACCTGGGGGTGGCGCTATTTGACCGCTCCGGCCAGCGCGCCCGTATGACGCCGACCGGGCGCATGCTGCTGGAGCAGGGCCGCGAACTGCTGCAGGCCGCGGATTTGCTCGCCTATCGCGCGAAGCAGGCCGCCAGCGGCTGGGAGCCGGCGCTGCGGGTTGTTGTAGAGGCGCTGTTGCCAATGGGCCCCCTGTGGCCACTGCTGGCGGAATTCTCCGAAGCGCATCCACAGGTGGAGCTGGAGCTGCGCGAGGAAGTGTTGAATGGCAGCTGGGAGTCACTGATGGACCAGCGCGCGGACCTGATCATTGGCGTGGCCCGGGAGGGGCCGCCGGGCCTGAAGGTGCAGCGCAGCGTACTCGGTCGCATCACCTTGCCGCTGGTGTGCGCACCACACCACCCTCTTGCCGGCCTGGCTGCAGAACAGCTGGATGAACATGCCTTTGCCGAGCACGCCCAGATCGTGTTGCGAGACAGTGCCCGACGCCTGGCGCCGGTGTCTGTCGGCCTGTACCGGGTGCGGCGGCGCATCCTCGTGGATCATTACGCCGCGAAACAGCAGGCCATAGAGCAGGGGCTGGGTTTCGGGACGCTGCCGCAGCGGCGTATCCGTGCGCAACTGGAAAGCGGTGCGCTGGTAGTTCTGCCGGTGCAGCGCCCGAAGCCGGTCACCCTGCATTGCGCCTGGGAGCGCGAGCGCGCCGGCAAGGGCCTGCGCTGGCTGGTGCAGGAGATTGAAAAACGCCAGCTGTTCGCTGCCTATCTGGATTGAGTGCGCAGTTTCCTGAGTGAGATAGCACACCGCCGGACGCGGCGCGTTTTTCGCTAGAGGGGGGCGGCGCGACTCGGTATGATGAAACAGGACAATTTTTGACAGCGTTGTCACTTGCGTGCCGGCACGGTATAAAGTCGGCCGAATACAGGAAAAACAATAATTCCAAGGGAGATCACCATGTCCGAGGTCTTAACGCGCCCGGTATCCGAGCAGGTCGCGTCCAGTGCCCACATTTCCGCCAGCAAATACGATGAGATGTACCGCCAGTCGGTAGAGCAGCCGCAGGCGTTCTGGACAGAGCAGGCCAACAGTTTCCTGCAGTGGGACAAGCCGTTTACGCAGGTGGTGGAAGAGGACCTCAACCGCGGCCATTGTGCCTGGTTTGCCGATGGCCAGCTCAACGTCACGGTGAACTGCATCGATCGCCACCTGCCGCAGCGCGCCAACCAGACCGCGATCATCTGGGAAGGTGACGATCCGGCGGACAGCGAGACCATTACCTACCAGCAGCTCAGTGACGAGGTGAACAGGCTCGCCAACGCACTGCGCGAGCGCGGCATCAAGAAAGGTGATCGCGTCTGTATCTATATGCCGATGATCCCGCAAGCTGCCTACGCGATGCTGGCCTGTGCGCGGGTGGGTGCGGTCCACTCGGTGGTGTTCGGCGGCTTTTCACCGGACGCGCTGAATAACCGCATCCTGGATTCTGACTGCACCCTGGTGATTACCGCCGATGAGGGCGTGCGCGGCGGCCGCACCATTCCCCTGAAGCAGAATGTCGACAAGGCGCTGGCGACCTGCCCGAACGTGCACAGTGTGCTGGTGGTCAAGCGTACCGGCGGCGATATCGGCTGGCACGCAGACCGCGATATCTGGTATCACGAGCTGGTAGACAAGCAGTCTACTGAGTGCGCCCCGGAATCCATGGGCGCAGAGGATCCGCTGTTTATCCTCTACACCTCCGGCTCCACCGGCAAGCCCAAGGGTGTGCTGCACACCACCGGCGGCTACCTGCTGATGGCAGCCATGAGCTTCAAGTACACCTTCGACTACAAGGAAGGCGATATTTTCTGGTGTACCGCAGACGTGGGCTGGGTAACCGGGCACAGCTATATTGTTTACGGCCCGCTGGCCAATGGCGCTGTCACCCTGATGTTCGAGGGCGTGCCAACCTACCCCGATGCATCGCGCTGCTGGCAGGTGATCGACAAGCACCAGGTAAACACTTTCTATACGGCCCCCACCGCGATTCGCGCACTGATGGGCATGGGCGACCACCACGTGACCAATTCCGATCGCAGCTCACTGAAGCTGCTGGGCAGTGTGGGCGAGCCGATCAACCCGGAGGCGTGGGAGTGGTATTACTCGGTGGTTGGTGATGGGCGCTGCCCGATTGTCGATACCTGGTGGCAGACAGAAACCGGTGCACACATGATCACGCCGCTGCCGGGGGCACACAACCTGAAGCCGGGTTGTGCCACCAAGCCGTTCTTTGGTGTGCAGCCAGTGCTGCTGGACGAAAAGGGCGAGGAAATTGAGGGCGCCGGTGAGGGCGCGCTGGCGATGAAGGCGAGCTGGCCGAGCATGATCCGCAGCGTCTACGGTGACCACCAGCGCATGGTGGATACCTACTTCTCCACCTTCAAGGGCTATTACTTCACCGGTGACGGCGCGCGCCGCGATGCCGATGGTGACTACTGGATCACCGGGCGTATCGATGACGTATTGAATGTTTCCGGCCATCGCCTGGGCACGGCGGAAATCGAAAGCGCGATCGTACTGCACCCGGCAACCGCCGAGGCCGCTGTAGTCGGGTACCCGCACGATATCAAGGGCCAGGGTATCTACTGTTATGTGATGCTGAAGGAAGGTTTCGAGCCGAGCGAGGAGCTGCGCAAGGAACTTATCGCCATGTGCAATACGGAGATAGGGCCGATTGCCAAGCCGGATGTGATCCAATGGGCGCCCGGTCTGCCGAAGACGCGCTCCGGCAAGATCATGCGTCGTATCCTGAGGAAGATTGCCTGCAACGAACTCGACAATCTCGGAGATACTTCCACTCTGGCGGATCCGTCAGTGGTGGATACCCTGATTGAGCATCGCGCCAATAAATGATCTGTATTTTTGACGCAGGAAAAAAAGCCGGGCATTGCCCGGCTTTTTTGCAATTCAACCTAGTGTGCTAAGGCTTCAGGCCATGCGCTTGATAAAGCTGCGCTTGCTGTCGTCGAACCAGTGGTGCTTGATGGCGGCACCAATGTGCACGGCGATGAGTGCCAGCAGTACATAGGGGATGGTCACGTGAATCTCGTGCATCAGGCCCCCCAGTTCCTTGTTCTTTTCAACCAGGGTCGGGAGCTCCAGGCCGAACATCTTGACCGCGCGTCCGCCGGCGTTGGACATCAGGTAACCGGACAGCGGGATGGCGAGCATCAGCATGTACATCAGGTGATGTGAGGCTACCGCGGCCTTCCGCGCGAGCCCTTCCACATAGTCAGGTAAAACCGGCTTGGCAGAAAACACCTTGATCACCACCCGCGCCAGCACCAGCAGCAACACCAGTGCGCCAAATGATTTGTGCAACGGGTAGAACACGGCAAACTTGGCCTCGACGGAACGATCCAGTCCTTCCATATACCAGCCGACGGCGATCAGGCTGAGGATCATGGCCGCAATAAGCCAGTGCATGACGCGCATTGGCAATGAATATTTCTGTGCTTGTGACATGTTTTAAACCCTCTGTGTTGCAATCCGTACCTGTGGGGTCGGCGCAGTTATTGTCATCAGTGCCCGATTATACCTATTAAGGATTACTCCGCATCGAAGACCTGTGTCACTAATGCCTCGAATTCCCCGCTCTGGCGGCTATCGCTCAGCTGCGGGTCCACCCGGATAAAGACCATCGAGTGCGAGCGCTCGGAGAGGGCGCGTTCAAGCCATTGCAGCCCGTCCGGCGTGCGGCCCAGTGCGAAATGCGCCTTGGCAATTTCGTAGGCAGGCAGGTATCCCCCGCTCTGCTGCAGTTCCGCCAGTAATGCGTCGGCTTCACTGTGATGCCCTGTCAGTGCCTGTACGCGAGCCAGCGCGGCAACGCTGATTGCACTGCGACCGGAGAGTGTTGCTGCCCGGTTCAAGTCTTCGATTGCGCGGTCATATTCCCCCCGCGACTCCCTCGTCAGGCCACGCCACAAATAGAGAAGCTCGAATTCCGGATCCAGTTCCTCGGTCAGGCGGAATTGCGCCAGGGCATCGTCGGTGCGACCAGCGTGGTACTGCACCCAGCCGAGCGCAGCATTGGCGATCAGCGAAAGGGGGTCGAGTTGGGAGGCGATCCGCATCTCCCGTTCGGCCTCCTCGAAGCGCCCGGCCGCAACCAGCAGGTTCGCATACCACTGGTGGGCTTTGGAGTAATCCGGGCTCAGCTCGATCGACTGCCTGAAGTGCGCTTCAGCCTGTTCGAAATCCCAGTCGTAGTAGAGGGTGACATAGCCCAGGTTTGCCTCTGCGGAAGCGCTTTTCGGGTCCAGCTGCAGGGCGCGGGTGGCCGCACCCTTGGCGCGCGTAAACGCTTCCTTGGGCGGGAGATAGTCGTAAAAGCCCAGTACCGCGAGCGCATCAGCCAGGCCGGCCCAGGCCGGGGCATAGTCCGGGGTCAGTTCGATGGCCTGCTCAAACAACTCTGCGGCCATTTTCAGGTCCTGCTCAGAGCGCTTGTGCCAGAAAAAGCGCCCCTTCAGGTAGGCATCGTAGGCAGCGGGATCTATCGCAACTGTTGCGCTGACGGCTGGCTGCCGGGGGGTGATTTCATCGGCGAGCGCGGAGGCAATCTCCAGTGCAACCTGTTCCTGCACCGCACTGAGGTCGCTGAGCTGGCGCTGGTATTGTCGTGACCAGGTCTGGAAGCCGTTGGTGGTCTCTATGAGGCGCACATTGATCGTCACCCGGTCCTGGTTGCGACGGACGCTGCCCTCCACCAGGGTCGCGGCACCCAGCAGCTGGCCGATTGCCTTCGCATCCTGTTGGGTGCCGGCGGCAGAAAAAGACGAGGTTCTGGAGACCACCCGCAGGCCCTGGAAACCGGACAGGCGGTCCAGTATGTCTTCCGCAAGCCCGTCGCTGAAGTAGTCCCGGGTATTGCTGCCCTGCGCGTTGTTGAAGGGCAGCACCGCAACGGTGATTCTCTGGTTGGTGCGGTTGTCGGGAAGATACTGCCAGAGCAACGCAGCCAGGATTGCGCTGAGCGTAGCGAAGGCGATCGTGCCCAGCGCGCCGGTCAGCCTTCGGGCCGGTTGCCGGGCTGACGTCGTGTCATCAGGGGCGGGTGGCGCCGCAGTATCATCCGTCATGACGGGTGCGATAAAGCGATAGCCGCGGCGGGGCACTGTGGCGATAAAGCGGGGGTTGCGTGCGTCATCATTCAGCAGGGCACGCAGTTTTCGGACCAGCGTATTCAGGTTGTCGTCCAGAATACCGGTCTGGTCTTGTGGCCAGAACTGCTCGAACAGTGCTTCCCGTGTCAGTAGCTGTCCGGGTTGGGAGGCGAGCAGGATCAGCAGGCGCAACGGTAAGTCCTGTGCGTGCGTGGGCTTTCCCCGGCGCTTCAGGGTAGGTGTATCTGTATCGAGTTCGAATTCATCGAAACGCAGTATGGCCATTTCCGGGTCCGCAGGTGGAGTGGGGCTGTCTGCAGGTACCTCGAGCGCAGTTCAGGTCTCGTCCTAACTTCCTGATTTAAAACGATTCTCCTGTTCAGGTAAAGATCAGCCCCGGTTCATTGCCCGATCCATGCATTCTGTCCTTTATTGGTTGCGACGCGGGCAATCGCTCGTGCATTCACCGGATTGGGAGAAAAAAGACATGCGTACCGTAACCTTGATTCTGGCTCTGATGATGACTTCAGGCCTTGCGTTCGCGGAACCAGCGAGCCAGTACATTATTGAGCGCAATATTCCAGGCGCAGAGAAAATGACGCCTGCTGAACTGAAAGCGATCTCGCAGAAATCGCGGGCTATCTTGGAATCGCTCGGCCCTGAGATTCAATGGCAGCAGAGCTATGTCACCGAAGGCAAGTTCTATTGTGTTTACACTGCGCCCAACAAGGAAATCATCGCGAAGCACGCGAAGATGGGCGGGTTCCCGGCAGACAAGATTGTCAAAGTCAGCGGGGTCATCGGGCCGCAAACGGCAGAGGATTGATGCGCGAAGCGGGAATCCACCGGCCCTTTCGGGCCGGTTTTTTCCGTGGGGGGATATCGATCTAGAGGATCAATTCCTTACGATGAGCAGGTCATACTTGGCCAGTTGGGGGATCGACTGGTGTAGCTTGGTTTCCAGTTCGTTGATCTGTTCCAGCTGCTCACACAAGCCATCTGCCCGCTCTTCAAGCACTTCTGCGCGTTCTTCCACATCGCGCTCCAGCTCCCTTTCCAGCTTTTCTGCACGACGCTCGATATTGCGCCCGCCGGTGAAGATCGCTTTCAGGATTTCCCAGCTCATGTCACCTGCGGCGCGCATGGCCAGTTTCTCAACTTCTTTCTCGAAATCACCTTCGACATGCTCTTCGATAAAGTCCTCGATACCGGCGTCGCTGAAGCGGTAGACCTCATTGTTGCCGTAGAAGCGCGCCTTGGCCTGCAGGTTGATCCGGTCCGCGGCGGCCTGCATGTCTTTGGCGATGGATTCGTCGTCTGAGAGGATCGCCAGCGCAATGGCGACGCCCGCTATGGCCACATCCACGGCGTCCAGGGCAATTTCCACCAGCTCGCGACTGCCCTTGTGCAGGGCGCGGCGGAAGCGCTCGAGCTGGATCTGCTGGCGCTCGGTAAGCGCGACCGGTCGGCCATCTACCACCAGCTCGCTGCCGGGCTGGATTGCGTACAGCTCCAGTGCACCGTCAGACACGGTTGCGAAGTCGGGGCCGATCTCTACTGCGTACTTGATATCGATCTCGCAGGACTCGCCATTGATACTGATGTCGTTCGGGTGCGCCATGGCTGCCGGCGCCGTTGCCAGGGCGCCTGCCAGAGAGAGGGCGAGAGCGGTGGTTTTCCACATAGTTGTATTCCGTCAATCCTGCCTGGAAGAGTTTGCTTACCTCCTATGACGCGCCAGCCTCCCGATCCGGATGCACCTGAATGGCCAAATTGTGATAATTTCCGCTCGGAACACACAAAAACGGGTGATTTATTGTCCAGCGTGGAATTTGCCTGGGACCTGCCGTCCCCTTATATAGAAACGGTGGTGGTGGAGCCGCAGCATGTCGACGGTTTGCAGCACACCAATAACGCCGAATATGTGCGCTGGTGCCAGCAGGTTGGCTGGGGCCACTCGGTGGCACTGGGAATTGATGTCGAGGAATATCAGGCGCGTGACCGGGGCATGGCTATTCGTCGCGGCGAGTATGACTATCTGCAGGCCACCCGGGCGGGGGACAGGCTGTTGCTGGGCACCTGGCTGGTGCACTGTGATGGCCGCCTCAATATCCGTCGGCGCTTCCAGATCATCCGTGCGGAAGATGCCGTTACGGTATTGCGCGGGCAATGGGATCTCGTGTGTATAGAATTGTCCAGCGGGCGCCCACGGCGCATGCCGCAGCGATTTGTGGATATCTACCAGCCGGCGGTCGCGGATCATCCCGCCGCCGCAGCGGAGTGACCAATGAACGATACCCAGACAGCCAATAGCGGTGCCCTCGAGGGCAAGACCGTCTTCATTACCGGCGCCAGCCGCGGTATCGGCCGCGCCATTGCCCTCAAGTGTGCGCATGATGGTGCCAACATCGTGATTGCCGCCAAGTCGGCAGAGCCGCATCCGAAGCTACCGGGCACGATATTCAGTGTGGCGGAGGAAGTAGAGGCCGCCGGCGGCAAGGCATTGCCGTTGCAGGTGGACGTACGCGATGAGGAACAGGTGCGGGCGGCCCTGGAGAAGGCTGCGCAGACATTCGGCGGCATCGATGCAGTGGTCAACAATGCCGGCGCCATCAGCCTCACCAGTGTGGAGGCCACCCCGCCAAAGCGCTACGACCTGATGCAGGATATCAACAGTCGTGCAGTCTACCTGACGGCACACCTGGCACTGCCCTACCTGCGCGAGGCCGCCAACCCCCACATCCTCAGCCTGTCGCCGCCGATCAACCTGCAGCCCAAGTGGCTGGGCCCGTTCGCGCCTTACGCGTTGTCAAAGTTCGGTATGACGATCCTGTCCATGGGCATGGCGGAGGAGTTTCGCGAGGCGGGCATCGCAGTGAATACCCTGTGGCCGCAGACGATTGTTGCCACCGCCGCCATAGAGTTTGCAGTTGGCGGCCGCGAGCTATTCGAGCAGAGCCGCAAGCCACCGGTGATGGCGGATGCTGCCTATGAGGTATTGAGCAGCGATGCGCGCGCCCTGACCGGGCAGCAGCTGATCGATGAGGCAGTGCTGAAGCAGGCCGGTGTCACCGATTTCCGGGGTTATGCCCACAACCCGGACAACGCTGACAAGCTGGCGATCGACCTGTTTCTGGATGAGTGATCAAGGATTATCCATAGCTGCGCACGCGGTCGCCGGTTGTCAATGTCAAAACTGCCTCTAGGGCCGCTGTGCGTCTGGCATGATGGCCCACCGGCAAATGTTTTGACATTGACTCCCCGCCACCGCGCTCAAGGCTGCAGGGACTGGCCGGAAACAAGTACATGCGCAGGGATAATGAAACGCTCGCAAATAAGAGGTAGAGGAAGTGAGTGACAACGAATCCGATCTGTTCAAGGCCGCCATGGGCGAAATGGGGGGCGTAAAGCGCATTCGCCCGGAGCGCCGTGTCGACCTCAAAAAAGAGGCACCGGAAAAAGCGAGCCTCAAGGCCAGGCGCGAGGCCGCCACCGCCATGACCGAGCAGGAGCTCAACCCGCTATCCGGTGAATTCGTTGAGCAGGTGGACCCGCGCGACCCAATCGAATTCAAGCGCGATGGCGTACAGAACGGTGTCTACCGCAACCTGCGCCTTGGCAAGTACACCGTCGATGCGCGCCTCGACCTGCACAACCACAGCGTCGACCGCGCGCGTAAAGCACTGTTCGAGTTTGTGCGGGATTGCCTGGATGCGGATATCCGCTGCGCCCTGATCACCCACGGCAAGGGCGAGGGCAGGCAGAACCCGGCGCTCCTCAAGAGCTGTATCAACCACTGGCTGCCGCAGCTGGAAGAAGTGCTGGCATTCCATTCTGCGCAGAAACAGCATGGCGGCATGGGTGCGACCTACGTGCTGTTGCGCAAGAGTGACAAGAAGAAGCTGGAAACCCTGGAGCGTCACCAGAAACGCCTGAAGTGAACGCGGACTTATCCACTGTGCAGGGTTACCCACCGATGCCGTGGATTAGCTTGTGGATAACAGGTTGAAAGTGCCGCCGAAGCCGCGCCCGCTGGGGGCTGTAGAAAGTCGCTCCAAATTTGCGCAGCTAGTCCTTGCGTGCGCGGAACACCAGCTGATGCCCATCGCGGCTGTGTAAAACCAGCTTTTCCCCGCTGATACTGACAATGGTGCTGGCGCCCAGCTGGTGGCGAAAACTGCGTGGCAGCTTGCCGTCGGTTTCATCCCCGCTGATACGGCTTGCTTTGGGCAGCGCCAGCCATTCCAGGGTGCCACTGGCGGGTATTGCCAGCTTGCCCACAATCGGGCTGGCACCATCACTGCCTTTCACCTGGCCCTTGCTGTTGCAGTAGAAATGCGGCCTGTCGCGCATCAGCTTACGCCAGCCAAGGCGCAATTCGTGATCCGGGAGGCTCAGGTCCTCGAGCAGCCAGTGTCGTTCACAGACATCCGCCAGTGTGGCCGGACGCGCCTGCGTCGCCGTGCCACCCTGTGTGCCACAGCCCCCGAGCGTGACAATAAGCAACAGCGCACAGATTTGCCGGGGCGATTTCAGAATTGGCCAAATGTACAATCGGTCTGCCTTCGGGTCTTCAAGCCGGGATGCGGTAACTGTGTTCATCGGGGCTCCCTGCCAGCCGCCCCGGGTTACCCACCAAAACGGTGGATGAACCTGTGGATAACCCATAGTAAAACGCCTGTGACCCAGAGGAACAGGCGCCTGCGGCAGGGTGCGCGAAATTTGCCCGCCCGTTTCAGGGCGAGCGGATGTATTCAATATAGTTGTTGCCGGATGCGTCCCGGAGCACCAGGCGCCCGCCATTCGCCTTGAGGTAAGCCTCCTGCGTGCGTGCCAGGGCCCGCAGGTAGGCGCTCTCCTGGTCCATCAGCTGCGGCGGCCCTGCCATCTTGGTCGAAACAAAGCTGTCGGTATTCCACAGCACCTGGCCACTGGGGGTGAGCTCGAGATTGCCGCGGTAACTGTTGAGACCGCTCTTGCCCATGGCGAGACCCTCGTCGTTGCACAGGAATGTGAAGCTGCCGGGTTGCTCCGGTTTGATGGCGTCGCCATCGACGCGCAGCAGGTCCAGTGCCCACTTTTGCCCGCACACTTCGGTATTGCTGCCGGGCAGCTGGTTGACGAATGCATCGGCTGGCCCGTTAGTTGAACAGCCACCAAGCCAGGCTGCCAGTAGCGGTAGTATCAGAATGCGGGGGTTTACCATGGCCGAATCCTCCCTGACCAACATCGGTAAATGCGATACGGCGCGACTCTCGGACAAGTCATGCGCCCTGCTGTAAAGCCTAGACGCACAACTCGTTGCAGTGTCGAGCGCGGCGCCAAGCTGATTGAAGCGCCGTCTATGTGGCGCGTATCTGTCGGTTGTTGTGCTGTCTGCTGGCTAGGCTCAGAGGAGGCGGGAGGGTTTTTCCCGCGGTACCTGGATCCAGCGAGCATGATGCGAAGAACCAAGATTGTTGCGACTCTCGGCCCGGCCTCGGACAGACCCGATATTCTCGACAAACTGATCGAGGCCGGTGTCGATGTGGTGCGCCTGAACTTTTCCCACGGTACGCCCGACGACCACCGCCAGCGCGCGGTTGCCGTGCGCAGCGCCGCTGCCAAGGCGGGTCGTTATGTCGCAATACTCGGCGACCTGCAGGGGCCCAAGATCCGGGTGGGGAAATTCCTTGAAGGCGCGGTGCAACTGCAGGAGGGAGAGGATTTTGTTCTGGACCCGGAGGCGGTGCCGGGACAGGGTGATGAGCATCAGGTTTCGGTGGATTACAAGGACCTGTACCGCGACTGTCGCCCCGGCGACACGCTTTTGCTGGACGACGGGCGCCTGCGCCTCAGCGTGGAATCCATACAGGGGCGCGCGCTGCATACGCGGGTGCTGGTGGGCGGGCGTCTGTCCAACAACAAGGGCATCAACCGCCTCGGTGGCGGCCTTACCGCGCCCGCACTGACGGACAAGGACCTGCAGGACATCAAGCTTGCGGCGGAACTGGACCTCGATTATCTCGCGGTTTCCTTTCCCCGCGACGCGGCTGATATGCAGTGTGCTCGCGCATTGTTGCAACAGGCCGGCGGCAATGCGCACCTGGTGGCAAAAGTAGAGCGCGCCGAAGCCGTGGCAGATCCGGATCACCTGAATGAACTGATCCTCGCCTCTGACGTGATCATGGTTGCACGCGGCGACCTCGCCGTGGAGATCGGCGATGCCGCCCTCATGGGGGTGCAGAAAGACCTGATCAAGCGCGCTCGCTCCCTCAACCGGGTCGTGATCACCGCGACCCAGATGATGGAGTCAATGATCGAGAGTCCGGTGCCCACCCGCGCCGAAGTCTGCGATGTCGCCAACGCCGTGCTCGATGGCACCGACGCCGTCATGTTGTCTGCGGAAACTGCAGCGGGCCGCTACCCGGTGGAAACAGTACGCAGCATGGCTGACGTGATTACCGGTGCGGAAAAACATCATATCGCGAAGAAGTCCACCCACCGCATCAATTCGGATTTCGAAGCGGGCGACGAGTCCATCGCCATGGCCGCGATGTATGTCGCCAATCATTTTCCGCGGGTACGCGCGATCATCTGCCAGACCGAAACTGGTAACACCGCATTGTTGATGTCGCGGGTACGTTCGGGCATGCCAATCTATGCGTTTGCCAGGCACGCACGCACCTGCGGCCGGGTGGCGTTGTACCGCGGCGTCGGCCCGGTACTCTTCCAGAATGAAAGGCTAAGCGGAGTTGAGCGGGACGAGCGCGCGATTGCGATACTCAAGGAGCAGGGTGTGATAGAGCGCGGCGACTATGTGCTGGTCTCACGTGGATACAACCAGGACATTGGTGGCAGCACGGATACACTGCGCGTGGTTCAGGTCCGATAACTTCGAAGGTGGCTTTGCGGCCCGCGCTTGGTGGATTCTCTTTGTCGGGCGCACAGTAATTTTGAATGTCCTTGTGTCGAGCGATTACTCAGGCAGCCTGGTGATAAATAATTTCTCAGGCGGCGCGGGGCGCAAAGCCATTCGAAATTATTCTTCACCAGGCTGCTCACGAGCCCAGTTTGTCAGGGTCCGCTAGCCGCTGCCCCCACCAGGTCCGCGCGTACGCAGCGCACCAGCGTCTTGGTCTCCAGTTCCTGGGAAATACAGCGGAACTGGTGGCCATTGTAAGTGATACTTTCCGGAATTCGTGAGTCTCCCTCCGGCGCGCTTGTTGCCGTTGTGGAACAGGCGGTAACTCCTGTTACCAAGGCCGCAATGTGCAAAATGCAAATCAACTTTCGCACTGCGTTTACCCCTTGTGTTGTTCTGTACTCAGGGTAGTTGAAAAGCGTGCCGCGTGCGAAGATTTGCGCCAGTCCGGGCCTGTCCCGGTAGGGAGGGCTCAGGCAGAGAATGCCCGGAGCAGCACCACGCAAGCCGCCATGCTGCACAGGAACAAAAGGGCCGGGCGCAGCCACTCCGGCCGGAAATGCCCGCGCAGTTTGTAAGCCGCGGTGAAGCCGATAATGCCACCGAGCGCCATATAGCCACCGGCCTGCCAGTGCTCCGCCTGCATCAGGCCACTACTGCTCAAAGTTGTCAGGCCGACGATATTCGCCGCGGTAAAGAAACCGGCCAGGTTGGCGCGCAGCCGGCCGGCCTGCTCATGCTGCAGCATCAGTGCCATGGGCGGACCATTGATGGCCGAGGTGGTGCCCATGATGCCGGCCACGCAACCGGCGGCGAACATTTTGTTGCGCGTGGGCGTGATATGCAGATGGCTGATACTGATCGCCACTGCCAGCAGGATGGTGCCCGCGAAAAAAATCGATAACGCCTGTTGCGGCAGCAATTTCAGTAACAGCGCACCCACGATACTGCCCGGCACCATGCCAATAATCGCGGCACCCAGCTCGCGAAAGCGCAGGCCGCTGCGGTTGTACCAGGTGTTGAGCATGGCCACGACCAGTGAAGATGCAAGAATCGGGCCCGGTACCAGTTGCGGGTGCACCAGAAACAGCAGCGGTGCCGCCACCAGCGCCTGGCCGAAGCCCACCAGGCTCTGCACCAGCGCGCCAAGCGCAACGGCCGAAGCGGCGAGTAATATCTGGGTGGTAGTGAGGTCCATCGCGAGGGTTTACTTCCAGTCTTCGAAACACGGCAGCGATAACCGGTTCCGCATTTCAAAAACGCATAAAGACATCCCTGTCGCTCCGGCGCGCACGTCCATGTGCGCGACGGTTTTGAAATGCGGAGCCGGTCATGCCGCCTCGCTATGCGTCACTCTTCAGGTGGGCATGAAAGGCGGGATGATAACACGAGGCTTTTAGAAACTCGGCAACAGGGTTTCTGGCATCCAGGAATTGTAGGCGCCGCGCTCCAGTAGTGACTTGGCAGCCTCGATGTCCGGCGCGAAGTAGCGGTCCTTATCGTAGAAGGGCACCAGCTCGCGCAGCTGCGCCTTGGCCTTTTCCAATTTTTCCGAAGTCTGCAGCGGTGCGCGGAAGTCGAGGCCCTGGCAGGCTGCCAGCATCTCCACCGCGAGGATGCCGCAGGTGTTGTCGTTCATGTCGCGCAGGCGTCTTGCCGCGAAAGTCGCCATGGAAACATGGTCTTCCTGGTTGGCGGAGGTCGGCAGTGAATCCACCGAGGCCGGATGCGCAAACGTCTTGTTTTCGCTGGCGAGGGCCGCGGAGGTCACCTGCGCAATCATAAAGCCGGAGTTGACCCCGCCATTATCCACGAGGAACGGTGGCAGGCCGGACAGGTTGTTGTCGATCAGCAGTGCCATGCGACGTTCGGACAATGAACCGATTTCCGCAATCGCAATCGCCAGGTTGTCCGCCACCATGGCCACCGGCTCCGCATGGAAGTTGCCGCCGGAAATGATGTCGTTGTCTTCGGCGAAAACCAGCGGGTTGTCGGACACACCGTTGGCTTCGGTTTCGAGGACCCTGGCCGCGTGGCGGATCTGTTGCAGGCAGGCACCCATCACCTGCGGCTGGCAGCGCAGCGAGTAGGGGTCCTGCACCTTGACGCATTCCACGTGCGACGCGCCGATTTCACTCTCGCCCAGCAGGTCGCGATAAACGCTGGCGACTTCGCGCTGCTCGGAATGGCCGCGCACAAAATGGATGCGGTCGTCGAACGGCCGGCGCGAACCCTTGGCGGCTTCCACGGAGAAGGCACCGGTGACCAGCGCTGCGGAGAACAGGTCTTCGGCCCCGAACAGGCCCATCAGTGCGAACGCGGTGGAGCACTGGGTACCGTTGAGCAGCGCCAGGCCTTCCTTGGGTGCCAGGGTGATGGGCGACAGGCCCGCCATGGCGAGGCCCTGCTTGGCCGGCTTGCGCTGGCCCTTGATGATCACCTCACCTTCGCCCAGCAGTACCACACTCATGTGCGCCAGCGGCGCCAGGTCACCGGAAGCGCCGACGGAACCTTTTTCCGGAATAGCCGGGTAGACCTCTGCGTTGACCAGCGCCATCAGTGCCTCGATGACCTCCAGACGGATACCCGAATAGCCGCGCGCGAGGGAGTTGATCTTGAGCACCATCAGCAGGCGTGCGCTGGCTTCGTCCATAAAATTGCCGGTACCGGCCGCATGCGATAGCACGATGGCGCGCTGCAGCGTTTCCAGGTCTTTCTGCTCGATACGGGTATTGGCGAGCAGGCCAAAACCGGTGTTGATACCGTAGACCGTGCGGCCTTCTTCCAATACGCGGGACACGGTGCGGGCGGAGGCTTCGATATCCGCCACTGCAGATTGGGCCAGGGTCAGGTGCACCGGCTCGCGTGCAACGCGGCGCAGGTCGGCGAGGCTCAGCTGGCCCGGGTTGATTTCTAGTTTGAACATCTTTCCGTTCTCGTACTATCTTGCTTGTTTCTTGTAGCTGCAGCAATTGGCTGCGCTCAATTCAGCTTTCTCTCTGAAGGAGCGAGGATATTTTCGCGAGTGCAAGGAAGATCCGCCCGGAGAACCACAGTGTATAGGTGATACATGAGGATTCGAGGACGGATCTGACACAGCAATCGCGGAAAGAGTCCGCTCCTATTTCAGCATCGGCAGGTCGAGGCCCTGCTCGTTTGCACAATCTTTGGCGATGTCATAACCCGCATCGGCGTGGCGCATGACGCCGGTGCCCGGGTCATTCCACAGTACGCGCTCGATACGCTTGCGCGCGGCTTCAGTGCCGTCACACACGATGACCACACCGGAATGCTGGGAGAAGCCCATGCCCACGCCACCACCGTGGTGCAGTGACACCCAGGTCGCGCCGGATGCGGTGTTCAGCAACGCATTCAGCAGCGGCCAGTCCGAGACTGCATCGGAACCATCCATCATGGACTCAGTTTCGCGGTTGGGGCTGGCTACGGAGCCGGAATCCAGGTGGTCGCGGCCGATCACTACCGGCGCGTCCAGCTCGCCATTGGCGACCATCTCGTTGAATGCCAGTGCCAGGCGCGCACGGTCCTTGAGGCCAACCCAGCAGATGCGTGCGGGCAGGCCCTGGAACTGAATGCGCTCGCGCGCCATGTCGAGCCAGTTGTGCAGGTGTGGGTCGTCGGGGATCAACTCCTTCACTTTCTGGTCGGTCTTGTAGATATCCTCCGGGTTGCCGGACAGCGCCGCCCAGCGGAACGGGCCGATACCCTGGCAGAACAGCGGGCGGATATAGGCCGGTACAAAGCCCGGGAAGTCGAACGCGTTCTCGACACCCACCTCAAAAGCCATCTGGCGAATATTGTTGCCGTAGTCGAGCGTCGCTGCGCCGCGGGACTGTAGCGCCAGCATGGCCTCGACCTGAATACCCATGGACTTCTTGGCTTCTTTCACCACCAGGGCCTCATCCTGTTTACGCATTTCTGCGGCCTGTTCCATGGTCCAGCCCAGCGGCAGGTAGCCGTTGAGCGGGTCATGCGCGGAAGTCTGGTCGGTAACCACATCCGGAATGATGTCGCGCTTGGCCAGTTCCGGGAAAATCTCCGCGGCGTTGCCGAGCAGGCCGACCGAGATGGCTTCGCCACGCTCGTGGGCTTCCTCGATCATGCGCAGCGCATCCATCAGGTTGTCTGTTTTCTCGTCCACGTAACCGGTGCGCAGGCGGAAATCGATGCGGGACTCATCGCACTCCACAGCCAACATGGAGAAGCCCGCCATGGTTGCGGCCAGTGGCTGTGCGCCCCCCATGCCGCCGAGACCGCCGGTCAGGATCCACTTGCCTTTGGACTCGCCGTCGAAGTGCTGCTTGGCTACGGCTACGAATGTTTCGTAGGTGCCCTGCACGATGCCCTGCGAACCAATGTAGATCCAGGAGCCGGCGGTCATCTGGCCGTACATCATCAGGCCTTTCTTATCGAGCTCGTTGAAGTGCTCCCAGTTACCCCAGTGCGGGACCAGGTTGGAGTTGGCGATCAGTACGCGCGGTGCGTCGGCGTGGGTGCGGAACACACCCACCGGCTTGCCGGATTGCACCAGCAGGGTCTGGTCGTCTTCCAGGCGCTGCAGTACCTCGACGATCTTGTCGTAGCACTCCCAGTCGCGCGCGGCGCGGCCAATGCCGCCGTACACCACCAGGTCCTCCGGCCGCTCGGCCACATCCGGGTCGAGGTTGTTCATCAGCATGCGCAGCGGCGCTTCGGTGAGCCAGCTCTTGCAGCTCAGTTCTGTGCCGCGCGGTGCGCGGATCACGCGCGATGGGTCGTGTCGGTTGTTCATGCCGTTTTTCCGTAATTTCTACTTTCGGTTCGGTTTGATCGTATCGGTGGTGGTGCTTGGCTATTTCAAAACCGTCGCGACATGGACGTCGCGATCGGAGCTACAGGGATGTATTCATGCGTTTTTGAAATAGCCAAGCGGCACCGCCATCGAGTGTCTGTCAAAATTTCAGTTGCGCACCCAGGCGATAACGTTTGCCCGGATGCACCAGGCGCGCCAGCGAAACGCCACCGCTGCCTGAACTTGTTCTGCGCTGGACCAGCAGGCAGGCATCACCCGCGCTGATCTCCAGCTGTGCCGCAATGTCCGCCTCGGCATTGATCGCCTCAACGCTGGTGTCCGCCTCGGTGAGCGGCTGTACCCGGTGCAGGTAGGCACTCGGGGTGCTGCTGCGAAAGTCCTGCTGCAGGTAATCCGGCGCGAGTGCAGGGTTGGTAAAACGCTCCTCCCACTGCAGCGGCACGCCGTTGTCACAGTGCACCAGGATGGAATGGAACACCGGGCTGCCCGCAGAGAGCCCCAGTGCCAGCGCCACCTGTTCACTGGCGGCGGCCTGTTCCAGCAACAGCACACGCCCCTCGTAATCGTGGCCGCGGCTGCTGATCTCTTCTGCAATGTCTCGCACTTCCAGCAGCGAGCCGGACGGGCGCGCTTCCGCCACAAACGTGCCCAGGCCCTGGCTGCGGATCAGTACACCGGCTTCAGTCAACTCGGTCAGGGCGCGGCGTGCCGTCATCCGGCTGACCCCGAATTGCTCCGCCAGCTGGTTCTCCGAGGGCACCCGATGGTTGGCCGGCCAGTCGCCATTCTCGATCTGCGCACAGATAAACGCCTTGATGGCGGCATAGCGCGGCTGCGGCGTGGTGGATGCGGGTAGCTGGCTCAAAGTTGGTTACCGGGTCACTTGGTAGTACAATTTTTGCGGTTGCCTATACTTGTATATACATCAGCGCCTGTCAATCCAAGCAGATTTTTGCCTGCGAAAGGAGGACTCGGGCGCCAGCGCCTACAGTGTAGGAAGTCGGAAACGGAATTGGCCGCCAGGGTGCAATCCTGCACTGTGGGCGTATTCCCCGAGCTGGAAAGGCTAAATGTCGGAACAATGTGATTTTTTGATAACCAATGTGCGCGCCGCCACCATGGATCCCGCGCGGGCCGGCGGCTACGGCGTGATCGAGGATGCCGCGCTGGCGGTGGTGGATGGCTGCATCAGCTGGATTGGCGAACGCCGCGACCTCGGCGACCTGGCCCCGCGTGAGGTGCTGGACGGTGCCGGGGGGTGGATCACGCCCGGGCTGGTGGATTGTCACACGCACCTTGTGTACGGCGGCCACCGCGCCGGCGAGTTTGCGCAGCGCCTGGGCGGCGTAAGCTATGAAAACATCGCCAAGGGCGGCGGTGGCATCCGCTCTACCGTTCGCGCGACGCGCAGCGAGTCGGCGGAACAGCTGTTGCACAGTGCCGAACGGCGCCTGACAGCCCTGCTGCGCGAAGGGGTGACCACGGTTGAAATCAAGTCGGGCTATGGCCTGGAACTGGATGCGGAACTCAAGCAGTTGCGGGTGGCGCGCCGGCTTGCGCAGAAATATCCGCTCACCGTGCGCACCACGTTTCTCGGCGCCCATGCCCTGCCACCGGAATATGACGGCCGCGCGGATGCGTACATTGACCTGATCTGTGACGAGATGCTGCCGGCGGTGGCGAAGGAGCAGCTCGCCGACGCGGTGGATATGTTCTGTGAAAGCATCGGCTTTACGGTGGCGCAATGCCAGCGTGTGATCGACCGGGCGCACGCGCTGGGCCTGCCGGTCAAGGTGCACGCGGAGCAATTGAATAATACCGGTGCGACGGCCATGGCTGCGCGCAATGGCGCACTCTCGGCGGATCATGTCGAGTATGTGACCGATCATGATATTGCGCTGATGGCGGAAGCGGGGACTGTTGCGGTGCTGTTGCCCGGGGCCTACTACACCCTGCGTGAAACGCGCATGCCCCCGGTGGAAAGTTTTCGCGCGGCGGGTGTGCCCATGGCGCTGGCGACGGACCTGAATCCAGGCAGTTGCCCGTTGGGCTCGCTGCGCCTGATGATGAATATGGGTTGTATCCTGTTCGGTATGACCCCGGCCGAGTCGCTTGCCGGCGTCACCCGGGTCGGTGCGCACGCGCTCGGGCTGGGCGACAGTCGCGGTATGCTGCGCGCCAGCTACCGTGCGGATATCCTGCTGTGGGATATCGATACGCCGGACCAGCTTGCGTATGAAGTAGGCGCGCTGGTACCGGAGCGAATTATTTGTGGAGGTACGGATGTTATCGCTGGCTGATATGCGCCTGTGGAAAGGCCGTACGGATCCGGAAGATGGGGAACTGGGCAAGCGCTGGCACGAGCGCGTGCAACCGCTCGGCATCGACAGCCCGCCGGGCGTCGCCGTATTGGGTTTCTCTTCTGATGAAGGTGTGCGACGCAACAAGGGCAGGGTCGGCGCGGCGGATGGGCCGCGCATCCTGCGCCTGGCCATGGCGCCGCTGCCG
Source organism: Biformimicrobium ophioploci (assembly GCF_030270605.1). GTDB lineage: Bacteria > Pseudomonadota > Gammaproteobacteria > Pseudomonadales > Cellvibrionaceae > Biformimicrobium > Biformimicrobium ophioploci. The sequence goes on along the minus strand of NZ_BSYJ01000001.1, from coordinate 168,343 downwards.
AAGGTGTTCGAGATGCCGGTCTACGACGCGGGCAATGTGCGCGTGCTGGACCGTGACCTGGAATCGGCCCAGTCGCAACTGGGTGTGAGTGTGGCGGATCTTTTGAGCAATGGGCACTTCCCGCTGGTGCTCGGTGGTGGACACGAAATTGCGTTCGGTACCTACCAGGGTATTGCGCGCTGGATGCGCGAGAACCATCGGGAAAAAAGCCTGGGTATCGTAAATTTCGATGCGCATCTCGACATCAGGGTGCCTGCACCGGACGGCAGTTCCGGGACGCCCTTCTACCAGATCGCGGAGCATGCAGAACTCGGCGGGCGCGCGTTCAATTACCTGTGCATCGGCGCGGCCGCGACTGCCAACACCCCGGCACTGATGCAGCGCGCTGCCGAGATGAAAGTGGAGGTGATCGAGGATCGCGAGATTACCCCCTGGGCGCTGGAGGCGGCGAAGGCGCGGGTGCAGGCCTTTATCGACCGCGTCGACATGGTGTATCTCACCATTGACCTGGATGTCTTCCCCGCGAGCGTAATGCCGGCGGTGAGCGCCCCGGCCGGCCGCGGGCTCCCATTTGAACTGTTCGAGGTGCTACTCGGTATCGTGATGGAGTCGGGCAAGGTATGCGCGGCGGATATGGCGGAGTTCAACCCCTACTTCGATATCGAGGATCACAGTGCGCGCACCGTCGCGCGTATCGCTTATGAGATCACCAAGCAGTTCTGATCCCCGTCAGATGCCGAGGTGATCGCGCATCAGTCCAAAAATTTCATGCTGGAACAGTAGCGGCGGGATTTTTCCCGCTGCAACGTCATTCGCGAACAATGGTACCTGTACGCCGGTGTGTTCCTCCACATCAAACTGGTTGGTGGCATAGTTGATGGCCATGATACTGCCTTCTGGCGTCTGCAGCCTGGCAATGTTGCCCGGGGTAAATATCGGCACGCCATAGGCGGCAAAGATACTTTCGTCCGGTACCAGTTGCGCCGCCTGGCCGTGGTCGGCGGTCACCAGCACCAGTGTTTCCGGGTTCTTCTCCGCATAGGCCAGTGCGCTCTGCAGGGCCTCCATCAGCTGCGCCACCTCGCCGATCTGGCCGCAGGGGTCGCGCTGGTGTGAGCGCTTGTCGATCGAGGCGGATTCCACCATCAGGAAAAATCCGCGGTCGTTGTGTAGCTGGTCCAGGGCCGTATCCGTCATGGCCTTTAGCGAAGGGGTGTCGCCATAGTTCGGGTTGTCCTCGCACTGGAAGGCCTGCGGCTGCTTAACGCTGCCGAAATAGCGATAGGCGTAATTCAGCAGGCTGGGCTGCGGCTTTTCCGCAATCCGGCCCTGTTCCCCGTGCCAGCGCACCGGCAGGTGCCGTTCGGCAAAAAGGCCGATCCGCCTGTTTACGCCTTCCCCGGCAACAAGCTCTGCCGGGCTGCTGAAAACATCGAAGCCATTGCGTGCTGCAATTGCCAACGGGCTTTCCTGTGAGTCGATGGCGGCTTCGAAATGGCCGCGGCCGCCCCCGAGGATCAGGTCAAGCGGCGAGCGTGCGAGTTGTTCCGCAATCGAACCCGGTCCGCCATGACTCTGCAGGTCCTGCGAGCAGTCAACCACAAAATCCCCGGCCACCTCATAGGACTGCATACGGGTGGGGTCTTCGCAGCTGCGATGGCTGATATGAGTGGCAAAGGACGCAGGTGTGGCATCGGTGACGCTGGAGGTGGTGACCAGCCCGGTGCGCAGGCCGGCCCTGTGCGCGATACTGACGATGGTCTCGAGATCCCTGTCGGTGCCCGCGCTGGTGGCGATGCGGCCCCGGCTGGTGATATTGCCGGTAGCCATGGCCGTGGCGCTGTTGGCGGAATCCGCCACGTAGATGGAGCGCTTTGGGTCTTTTTCCGCGACCGTCAGCACCTGTACGCTGCTTCGAACAGGCAGTGCATCGACAGCCAGACGACCGCTGGCGCCATGCAGGTAGTTGCGTGCAATGGTCAGCTGCTGCTCGTCCATGCCGTCGCCTATCAGCAGGATTACAGTGGGCCCCGCGTACACAGGCATTGTGTGGAGAAGGGTCGCAAGGGCGAAGCAGAGGGTGTGTGCCAGAGGGGATTTCATGCAAACAATCCGGAAGTCTTTTCCGGATTGTTTGCAATGTCGCGTTGCGTGTCAATGCGGAGGTTGGCTGGTGTCCGGGTTCAATGCCTCACCACCACGCGTGTGCCGATCTTCGCGTACTGGTAGAACAGTGCCGCGTTTGCCTTGGGCAGGCGGATGCAGCCATGAGAGGCCGGGTAGTTGGGGACGTAACCCGCATGCATGCCGATGCCGCCATTGATGCGCAGGAAGTAGCGCATGGGCGCGCCGCGGAAGTAAGTGCCCGGGGGGCGTTTGTCCTTGCGCACATCCACGTCCTTGCGCACGATCTTGCCGCTGCTCCTGGAAACATAGTCTCCGTAGATATTGGAGCGATGGTCGACGTTTTTCTGGCTGACGCGGAAAGATCCGGTTGGCGTGCGGAAGCCGCTCTTGCCGGTGGAGACGCGCGTGGTCTTGACCAGCTTGCCACTGTTATATAGGTAGGCCTGCTGTTCACTTAAATCGATGGTGATGGACGTTTTGGCAATGACGGCCGCAGGCGCAAGGCAAAGTGCCATGGCGAACGAAGCTAGCGCGGTGCGACAGACTTTAGCATTCATCTTTTCACCCTGTTTCAGTCACCGGGATTACTACGCTAACGTGCCGGAATACCGGTCTGTAGGAAAAAACTGACTCTCCAACCCTGTTCGGACAGTGCTTGCCGGGCGGGATTCAAGTGAATAGAGTCATGGGATTAACAGGACGCTCGCGAACTTTGGGAAGAAACATATGACCACCGAGAACAATAAGAAAAAAGATAGATCTGCACCAAAACCCAGTCGCTTGCGGATCGGGCGCCGGTACCGCGCCAGCCGCCTTCAGGAGCCTTACGACGCAGTAGTCATAGGTTCCGGCATCGGCGGGCTTGCCACCGCGGTCTGCTTGACTGATGCAGGCAAAAAAGTTCTGGTGTTGGAGCAGCACTACACAGCCGGTGGTTTTACCCACGCCTACGATCGCAATGGTTACGAGTGGGATGTGGGCGTGCACTACATCGGTGATGTCGGTGAGCATCCCACGCTGACGCGAAAACTTTTCGATTATCTCAGCGCTGGCCAGCTGCAGTGGGCGCCGATGGACGATTGCTACGACCGTATTTTCCTCGGCGAGGAATCCTTTGACCTGCGGGCGGGCAAGGCTGCATTTGTGGAGGAAATACTCAGGCATTTTCCCGGGACTGAAGAGGTCCTGGAAGAGTACTTCCGCAGGATCAGTGCCGCCAGCAGCGCAATGCGCACTCTGTTGATGGAGAAATTGTTGCCGGGCTGGACGCAACCCGGCATGGCACTGCTGAAAAAACTTCGGTTACCGGAATACCTGAACCGCACGACACTTGAGGTCTTGCGCGAGATTACCGACGACGAAAAACTGATTGCGGTGCTTACCGGCCAGTGGGGGGACAATGGCATGACCCCCGCGACCGGCAGTTTCATCATTCACGCCCTCATCGTGAAGCACTACCTGCACGGCGGCTTCTATCCGGTTGGTGGTGCCAGCAAGATTGCGGAAACCATTATCCCCCAGATCCAGGCCGGTGGCGGCGAGGTCTTTACCTATGCCGATGTCGAGCAGGTATTGGTGGAAAATGGCAGGGCTGCCGGTGTGCGCATGGCAGACGGGACCGAAATTCGCGCGCCGCTGGTGGTTTCCAACGCGGGCGTATTCAACACCTTCGAAAAGCTGCTGCCGGAGCAGGCTGCACGCGCGAGCGGATACCAGCGTCGCCTGGAAAGCGTGCGGCCGTCGATGGCGCACCTGTGTCTGTATATCGGGCTGGATGCGACCGCAGAAGAACTGGGGCTGCCGAAGACCAATTACTGGCTCTATCCGGGCCAGGATCACGATGGCAATATGCAGGCGTTCCTGCAGGACGAAACGCAGGAATTCCCGGTCGTGTACATCTCGTTCCCGTCAGCCAAGGATCCCAGCTTCCAGGGGCGTTACCCGGGCAAGGCGACGATTGAAATTGTGGCGCCGGCGAAGTTTGAATGGTTTGAAAAATGGTCCGATGAGACCTGGGGCAAGCGTGGCGAGGATTACGAGGCGTACAAGGAAGCGCTGAGCCAGCGCCTGCTGGAGCACCTGTATGCACATTTTCCGCAGGTGAGACAGCACCTGGACTATTACGAGCTGTCCACGCCACTGTCGACCGATTATTTCTGCGCTTACCGGCGTGGTGAGATCTATGGCCTCGACCACGACCCCTCGCGTTTCGAGCAGGACTGGCTGAAGCCGAAAACAAAGATTCCGGGCCTGTACCTGACCGGGCAGGATATCATGAGCTGCGGTGTGGCCGGTGCCATGATCGGTGGTGTGGCCACCGCACAGAGCATCCTCGGTCTGCGCCGCGGCGGCGCTCTGATGAAAAAGATTATGTCTGGCAGTGTCGCCCCCGAGCCGGCTCTGGGCTGAGGCGGGCGCCCTGTTACAAAGCGACGGGGTTGTAGAACTCAGAGGATGGAAAAGCCCGGCACCGGGGTCCGGTCGGGCAACGGTTCGTACTGCATGCTGTCTACCCGTGCCGCGGAGGGTCCTTTGGCTATCGCAACCAGCGCGTGTTCTATGGCCGCTGGATCACCCTGCAGTAAAAACTCGACGCTGCCGTCTGCCATGTTGCGGGCGTAGCCATTGAGGTGCGCGGACTCGGCCTGTTGCTGGACAAAGAAGCGAAAGGATACGCCCTGCACCTTCCCCGTGACCCTGCCTCTCATGGTTTGCATACACCCTCCTCGATCAGTTGTCTCTGTGGTTCTCGCGTTCAGGCCACCAGCCCGACCACTGCGCCGGTCATGCAGGTCGCGAGCAGCCCCGCCAGCAGGGCCTTGGGCGCCAGTGCCGCCACTTCGTTGGTGCGCTCCGGCACCATGGTGGAAATGGTGCCCACCACCAGCCCCAGGCTTGCAAAATTGGCAAAGCCACAGATGGCGTAGGCCATGATCAGGTTGGCCTGTGCGCTCATGGCGCCTGCGCCCAGTTCGGCCATCTTCTGGTAGGCCACAAACTCATTGAAGACTACCTTGATGCTGAGCAGCTCGGCCGCTGTGCCGAGGTCGTCACCGCCAATCCCCATCAACCACACGATAGGTGCCATCGCCAGCGACACGAGATACTCAATAGTAATCTGTTCGCCGAACAATGCGCCCAGTATGGCGTTGGCCAGATGAATGCAGGCGAACAGAACGATGATCATGCCGATGATATTCAGCATCAGGCGCACGCCGTCCTCAGTACCCCGCACCAGGGCATCCACCGCGCCCTGGGCCTCAGATTCAACTTCCGGAATACGGTGATCACCACTGTCGCTACCCGGTAACCACAGGTGTGCCAGCAGCACCGCAGCCGGCAGGCTGATCAGTGAAGCAACGAGGATGTGCCCGGCCGGGTTATCGAGGATTCCCTGCAGCTGCGTGGCGTAGAGCACCATGACGGTGCCGGCGACCGTGGACATGCCGGCAGTCATCACCAGGAACAGGGTAGCACGGGGCATCTCGCGAAAATAAGGCTTGATCAGCAGTGGCGCCTCGACGATGCCAAAAAACAGGCTGGAGGCCACGGAGAAGGTCTGCAGGCCGTCGAGCCCGAGCAGGCGCTGCAGGCCGCGACCCAGCCAGTAAATGATTTTCTGCAGCAGCCCCCAGTAAAACAGCACCGCGGACAGCGCGCTCATCACCAGGACAACGGGCAACACCTGGAAAGCGACGATAAAGCTGCTGCCCGGGCCTTTTGCTTCAAACGGCAGCGGGGCGCCGCCAAGGTAGCCGAACATGTAGCTGCTGCCGGCTATTGCGGCGGCCTCGATGGCCTTGACGAAGCCGTTCAGTCCCAGCAGCAGGTCCTGTACCAGGGGCACCCGCAACAGCAGCAGTGCCAGCAGGAACTGCGCGGCCAGCGCGCCGGCGACCAGACGCCAGGATACGGCGCGCCGATTTTCGCTGAGCAGGAGCGGGATGGAGGTAAACACGATGATGCCCAGCAGTGCCTGCCAGGCTGCGGCTGACGCCATAATGACCACACAGATTTTTGTTTTTTGAATTGGGTGACTACAGGGTATCCTTGCAGGGTTTGTATCGTCCAGCCAACACAAACAGAACGGGAGCGGCGGTGTCCGAACAGAACAGCTACCAGCGCTGGCGCTGGATTCCCAATGCGCTCACTATCCTGCGCATCCTGCTGTTGCCGGTGATTTTCTGGCTGCACCAGCAGGGCCAGCATATGGCGGCCGTAGTGACGTTTGTCATTGCCGGGTTTTCCGACTTCTTCGATGGTCGCCTGGCGCGTCATTTCAACTGGAAGACCCAGCTCGGCGCGGTGCTGGACCCGGTTGCAGACAAGTTGCTGGTGCTGTTCCTGCTGCCCCTCGTGTGGGACCAGGCTGTACTGCTGCCGTGGCTCGGTGTGCTGATCTTCCTGCGCTATCTGGTGCAGCTGTCGGTATTTCCGGTATTGATGATGTGGCTCAAGCGCCCGTTCAAGGTTAAGCCGATCTTCCCCTCCAAACTGGCAACCGCGGTGGCTTTCGCCATCATTGCATTGGGCCTGCTCGGCAGCTTCGAGGTGCTTCGGCCCGTGCTGCGCTGGTTGCTGGAGCCGTTGGCGTTTCTCGGTATCCTGCTTGAGATCTATGTGCTCGTCACCTTCCTGCCGCGCTACTGGGCCATTATCCAGGGGCGCCACGATACATTTGAATAGCATGCCCGGTGATGCTTGGTTAAATATCCTGCTCTATAGCTAAAAAACAAGATATAAAAACTGGTTATTGCGCGCTGCATCCCTATAATGCGCCGCCATATGCCGATGCCATCGGCGAGTCACCTCCCCCCAATTTTGGTGGCGAACGGAACATGACCTGACCGGCTCTGTTCCGCCGTGTTTTTATCTTTTTGGTTTTCCAATTTGCGGCGACCCACTTCGGTGAGTCGCCCTTTTTTATTTTGGTGTAGTGAACATGTCCCAGGTCGAAATGAGTGGTTCCGTTTCATTTCCCCTTGCGGCGCAAACGGATGTTGCACTGCCAGGGCCCGCCCCGAGGCCGGCGGCCAACCAGACACAGCTGCGGGAGACGCTGCTGGATATCTTTGCCCTGAACAGCTATTCCTGGCTGCTGTCGATCCCGATCGAGTTGTGGCTCGCAGGCATGAGCCTGCAGGAACACCTGCAGGTACGTATGCTGGCGGTGCTGATCAACACGCTGATTGCTCGGCCGTTTACCCTCTATCGGGAGCAGTTCCTGCTGCACTACCGCCGCCTGCTGCTGGGCAGTGCCAGTATGAATGGCCTGCAGGCCTACCTCGCGGATACGCTGGTGTTTATCAGTTTCCAGTTACCGCTGTATATCGCCAATATGTGGCTGGGTGGTGCCGATGTGCCGGAAATCGTGGCCGCATCCGGGACATTCCTGTTGATCGCCGGGGCAATCGGGCGCCCTTACGGGGCCTACCTCGACTGGTTGCGCCGGGCGTTTGGTTGGGCGCGCTAGCAAGCGCGCGAAAGCCAGAAAAAGTGATCGAGTAAGGCGGGCCATGAGGCCCGTTTTTTGTGGGCGACGGAAAATGCCCGGTCGGGCCGGGTACGCTGGTACAAGCTGCGAGCGGTTTTATCCAGCTCGCGGGACCGCTGGGCGGATTTTCCGGTGAATGACTTGCGCCACAGCATTAACTCCGGTAATAAGAAATTTGGCGTCGCGCCATTACGAGGGACGTAATCAGCGAAGCACAACACAACGGCAGCATGGATTTCAGGGATGAAAATGAAAAGCCATGCGGAAGTGCCATATAACAAAAAATTTGCCTTCCGCTTACACAATATTACAGGCGGTTTGTGCGCACTGGTGTTGGGACTTTTTGTTTCAGCATTCGGCCTGCATGCACAGCCCGTCAATGCAGACGATGAATCCACACCAGGTATCCTGGAGGATTCCCTCAGGCCACAGAATGTGGATTTTTCCGCGGTCGACTTTTCCCGGCTCGGTAGCCAGCTGGTACCGCTGGTCGAGACGAAAAGGGCTGCCGGCGATGTTGCAAAAGTCCGCCCGGATCGTCGCGCCGCGCCGGATCGCATCAGCTTCCGCGCCGCCATGGCCTTGCCCGCAGAGCGCAAGACACTGGCGCTCCAGGTACCCACTGATTTCCACTACGCAGACTACTGGCTGGACGGCGAGCTGGTGGCCAGCTACCGCTATGCCAATGCACAGGCGTTCGACAGCGACAGCCGCCCGCGCAAAATGCTATTGCCGTTGCCGGCGGGTGCCAGCAGCGTGGAGTTTGCGGCTGACTTTTCCGCGGCCGATATTGCCGACCGGGGTGCCCCCGCAGTGTTGCTTGGAGAGCGGGAACAGCTACTTAGCAGCAGCCTGCTGGACCTGTTGATTCCACTTCTCCTCGCCGGGTTACTGTTCGGGGTCGCACTTTACTGTGCCGTCACCTACATCGGCAGGCGCAAAGGTTCGGCACACCTGTTTCTCTCTATCGTGCTGGTAGTGCTCTGCATCCGCACCCTGGTGCTCAGCGACCTGCTGTTCTATGTGTTTCCGCATATGGATGCCGTGTGGCCGTTCAAGCTGACTCAGGCAACCAGCCTGCTGGCCGCCGCCGCCTTCGTGGTCTTTCTGGTAAAAGTCGACAGCATCGAACTGGAAGAAAACGTCCAGAAGGCATTCCTCGCAATTGCAGTGGCGGTCTCCTCATTACTGTTGCTGTTGCCGGCAAGCCTGTACCTCACCTTCAAGCCCTATGCGCTCTACCTATCCGCGACCTGGTTGCTGGCGACCGGCGGCCTGATTGTGCTCGGTATCGTTCGCAAGGGCATGAGCGCATCCACCTTAGTGGCGCTGCTCGCGGTTGCCATTGGCCTTGTCGATATTGTGCTTGGCCTCGCCGGGGTGGAAACACTGGTATTTGAATTCCTGCTGGCTGGTACCATTGCGGTCACCGGCATGACAATCCTTTCTGTGCGCCTGAATAAATCCTACGAGGAGCGCGAGCACCTTGCGGAAGAGCTGCAAAAATCCAACCTCAGTTTGCAGTATCGCGTGGAAAAAAGAACCCGGGAGCTAGCGGAAAAGGTTGAAGAGCTGGAAAGCGCGCGCAAGATGGCGGAGCGCGCCAACAAGAACAAGACCGATTTCCTCGCGGTCATGAGTCACGAATTGCGTACGCCGCTCAGTGGCATTATGGGCTCCCTGCGCCACCTCGCAGAATCGGAATCCCGCCTGACGGAGAAGCAGCTGCTCGACAATGCACTGAACAGCTGCGATGCGTTGCTGGAAGTCATCAACGACATACTGGATATGTCAAAAATCGAAGCGGGTGAACTCAAGCTGCACAAACAGAGTTTCGACCTGATTGCGCTTGCGCGCAGCGTACGCCAGCTGTTTGCCATGCCCGCCCAGGAGAAATCCATCGCGCTGGATGTCAGCACGGCCGGCCTGCCAGATAATGGTGAAAACCTCTGGGTCTTCGGTGACGAGGGCCGCCTGCGCCAGGTGCTTTCCAACCTGGTCAACAATGCGCTCAAGTTCACTACCAGCGGCACCATCAAGATTTTCGTGCAGTTGGTCGCAGCCCACGACGATGACTATGTTATCCGCATCAATGTGATCGATACCGGTATCGGTATTCCGCAGAGTCGCCAGGAAGAGATTTTCAACAGCTTCTCGCAGATCGATGCTTCGAGCACCCGCAGGACAGGCGGCGCGGGCCTGGGGCTGCCGATCTGCAAGAAACTGGTTGAGGCGATGGGTGGCAGTATCGGCGTCGAAAGTGTGGAGTTGAAAGGCTCGCGTTTCTTTGTGGATCTCGCAATGACCCGATCGGAACCCCGTAGCAGCGATGCGCCACCGCAGGAGCCGGAAGTACGTCCGGCGGAAGTCAAAAAAACCGAGCGTCCGCTGTATGTGCTGGTGGTGGAAGATGACAAGGCCAACCGCGAGCTGCTGGTGGCATGCCTGGAGAAGCGCGGTCACCTGATCCGTGCAGAGGTCAATGGTCTCGCCGGCCTGAAGGCAGTGCTAAGCGGCGGCTTTGACCTGGTATTGATGGATGTGCGTATGCCGATCATGGACGGGGTCGAGGCCACGCAAAAAATCCGCGAGGCGGGGGGTAGCTTCAAGACGCTGCCGATATTTGCGGTAACCGCCAATATCATGACTGGTGAGCGGGAAAAGTATATTGCCGCTGGCTTCACCGGAGTGCTGGCGAAACCGGTCAACCGGATCCAGCTGGACCAGCTGCTGGTCTGGGCTGCGAAGCGCTCGGGGGAAAAGCCGCCGATTCGCAAGGAGGTACAGCGGGAAATCAACCGGCCGGCCAATATGCTGGATACGCGCACCCTGGACGACCTGAAAGCGACCATGGACGCAAAGGCCCTGGCTTTGCTGCTGGCAAAAATGCAGGTGAGCCTGCAGAAAAATATGGCCGGGCTGTCTGATGCGTTAACGGGCGAACGCTGGCAGGAAGCCGAACGCCTGACACACTCCATGATTGGGGTCTGCGCCAACTACGGGATGAGCGCTGCCGCCAGTCGCCTGATGCTGTTGCACGCCAAGCTGAGCAAGTCCGAGGAGCGCGAGGCCTGCAAGCAGCAGCGCACCGAGATTCTCGGCCTGTTGCAGGCATCGCTAAAGCAATTGAAAAAGTGGGCTGCAGAGACGCTGCAGTCGAAAACGGTGACGCCCTAGTCCCGCAATCACTGCTCCGGGGCAGGTGCGCCGCATCTTGAAAAAGGCGCAATTGCCCCCATTAACAGAGTTCTGCAACCTGAAGGGCATATTGCATGACTGAAAAGAGAGGCATAACCACCAAGCTGACCGGCCCGGAAAAGTCGGCGCGTGACCTGGCATTGCTGGTTTACATCATCCAGGCCATCAGCCTGGTGTCGGTACTGCCTATGTTCGTAGCGGTGATTATCAATTACGTGAAGCGCCCTGATGTGCGCGGCACCCTGGCGGAATCGCATTTCCGCTGGCAGATCCGCACCTTCTGGTTCAGCCTGTTGTGGGGCATTGTCGGCGGCCTGACAACCTGGCTGCTGGGTATCGGTTTCCTGATCCTCGGCATCAACTATATCTGGGTCGTCTACCGCGTCGTGCGCGGCTGGCTCGCACTGTCTGACGAAAAACCCGCCTACCCGTACCTGTAATCCCCAGTAGCGGGCATCCTAAGGGTGCCCGTCAATCCGGAAACACCCGTTTCCAGTCCTTTGCCATATCCACAACCAGCCAGTTCTCCTTGCCGGCCTGCTCCAGCGCCTTGTCCAGCTTGCCGATCTTGGAGTCGCGGTCGTAGGCCCATTCACGCGCACTGTCGGTGTGGTGGATAATGCCCACCAGGCTGGGTCCCTCACGGGATGCCGTCCACTCTAGCATCTCCCGGTCGCCATCGGAGTTGCCAAACGCGATTACGGGTTTACGCCCGATGCGCCGGTAGATGCCGACGGGTTTGCCTTCCTTGTCGTCGAGGAAACCGATTTCCCGCTTGCGCACCAGGCTGGGTTTGCCGTCGATGACCTTGTACTCGAGCTCCACGCTGGAGCCGATGACCTGCTCCGGTGGAATGCCATAGGTTTCCTCCACCCATGCGCGCATAAACGCCCTGCCTCCCCCGGAGGCGATAAAGGTCTTGTAGCCGTGGGCACGCAGGTATTCCAGCAGTTCCAGCATTGGCTGGTAGACCATCCCGGTAAAGGGCTTTTCTTTCGTGGGGTGACGTGCATTTTTGATCCAGTCACGCGCGATACGGTCGAACTGCGCCGCGGTCATACCGCTGTGGCTCTCGGTCACTATGTCGAGGATCGTCGCGATGCTACTTTCATGCAGTACCTTTTTCAGGTCGCCGCCCAGGACCGTTTTATAGGGTTCCTGTTCGGCCCGCGCAGGATGTTTTTCCGCCAATAGCCGCAGGCGGTCGATGGCGAACATCAGCTGGAAGTACACCGGCTGTTCCGCCCAAAGGGTGCCGTCGTTATCGAACACCGCGATCCTGTCGCGCGGTGGCACAAAATCCGGCGATCCCTCCTGCGTCGTCTTCTCCACAAACTCGACAATCGCCTGTCGCGCGTCGGTGTCCTGCCAGGAATCGAGTGGGCCTGCATAGGCGAATGCCGCCATTGTGAGCAGGAGCAGGGTGTGAAAAAGCCGGACTGAAACACGCATCTTTTACCTCGTGGAAGAAACCGCTGCCATTTGTCGCGAACCTGACTGCGCAGCGTGCTGGCGCTGCGTAGACTAAGGGACTGGCGCTTTTGCAAAATGAAAAACCATGCTCCGACTCAGGTCCCCGATCTTCGTTCTTTCAGTATTGCTGTCCTCACTGGCAACGGCACAGGAATATGTGGGTTCGGAGGCTTGCGCCAGCTGTCATATGGACACCTACAAGACATGGCAGGGTTCCCACCATCAGCGCGCCATGGCACCGCCGGACGCCCAATCGGTGCGCGGCATCTTCGATGGTCGCGAGGTGCCGCTCGACGGGGTGACTTACCGCTTCGAGCAGCAGGAAGGTCGCTACCTGATAACCGATGTGGCGCAGGATAAAACCTGGGTTGTACGCTACACCTTCGGCGATACGCCGCTGCAGCAATACCTGCTCGAAGGGGAAAGGGGCGCCCTGCAGGCGTTCGGGCTGGCCTGGGACAGCCGCCCGCAAAGCGAGGGGGGGCAGCGCTGGTTTGACCTCTATCCGAAGCGTCACCTGAAGCCGGGTGACTACGAGCACTGGCAATCCCGCGGCCAGACCTGGAACCACATGTGCGCGGATTGCCACTCCACCAATTTACAGACGGATTTCAACGCGGAAACCGGGGAGTACAGGACAACCTATTCGGAGGTGAGCGTTGGCTGTGAGGCCTGCCACGGGCCCGGCAGCCTGCATGCGAAAGACCCGACCAGGGCACTGCCGGTCAAGCCCGGCGGTGGCCTGCAGTGGGCGTTCCGCGAGGGTGAGGCGATAGCCCGCGTGGTGCAGGCGGCATTGGCGCCCGCTGGAGAGATGGCTGGAAATCCCCATGCGCAGCAGCTGGAACAGTGCGGCCAGTGCCACGCGCGACGCCAGCGTATTCACCCGGACCCGGTGGCTGGCAGCCAGCTCGACAGCTTTACCCCGGCGTTGTTGCGCGAGGACCTGTACTTCCCGGATGGGCAGATCCTGGAAGAGGTGTTCGTTTACGGGTCGTTCCTGCAGAGCAAGATGTATCAGGCCGGCGTGGTTTGCACGGACTGCCACAACCCCCACAGTGGCGAGGTAAAGGTTGAAGGCGACGGTCTCTGCGCGCAGTGCCATGACCTGGGCACTTACGCGCAGGCAGAGCATCACCTGCACAAGCCAGTGGCGGGCGTGCAGTGCGTGGACTGCCATATGCCGGAGCGTACCTACATGGTGGTGGATCCGCGGCGCGACCACAGATTCCATATCCCGCGGCCGGCACTGGCAGCATCCGGTGTGCCCCAGCCCTGCACTACATGCCACACAGACCGGGATGCCAGCTGGGCCGCGGAAGTCCTTGAACGCAAACCGGGCGCCAGGAAAGAAACCGTGCAGCAGCACCTGCTAAGCTCCGACCCGGAAGCCTTGTTGGCGCTGGTACAGGACGATGCGATGCCGGCCATAACCCGGGCAACGGCGATGAGTCGCCTGCGGGGTTACCCGCCCGCCAGGCCCTCGCTTTCCAGTCTTCTTGAGGCGGAGGATCCGCTCTTGCGAATGGGCGCCGTGCGCGCCATGAGCGGTAACCTGCAGCCGCAGGATGCGGCGGATATTGGTGCCTTGCTGGATGACCCGGCACGCGCGGTGCGCATGGAGGCAGCCCGTGCACTTGCACCGCATCACAAGGGCATGGGGCGCACCATCAAGCAGAAATTTTCTGCCGCACTGGCAGACTATGTTGCGGCACAGGCCCTCAACAACCATTTTCCGGAATCCCATTACAACCTGGGTCTGATGCATGCGGAAATGGGCCAGCGGCAAAAGGCAATTGAAAGCTTCCGCTTGGCGCTCAAACTGGAACAGGACTTCACGCCCGCGCGTCAGGCGTTGGCGCAGGCGCTACAACGCTCAGGTGATGGTGCCGCGGCTGAATCCCTGCTGCGTGAGGGGTTGCGTGCGGAGCCGCGCAACGCTGCGCTGCACCACCAGCTTGGGCTTGTACTGGTTGGGCAGAAAAAATATCCGCAAGCGGTGCAGAGCCTGCGCAAGGCCCGGGATATTTCCGGCAATTTGCAATACGCATATGTTTACGCAATTGCATTGCACTCGACAGGGAAAATAGATGCAGCCATTCGCGAACTGAAAACGCTGGCGGACCAGCAACAGTACACGCCGGAAACGCTTTACGCGCTGGTTTCCATGTTGATGGAAAGCGGTCGGCATCAGGAAGCAGAATTTTACGCAGATATCTACGAGTCCCTCGCAAGATAGAAATTCCCCTCCCAAAACCTATCTAAACTTTTGCTAGCCGCCGGCAGTTGCCGGTAATTTCTCGTGGTTTTTTTTGGGAGGTCTTGATGAGCATCCGACATTTAATCGGTGCCTTTGCCGTAGTAGCCGCGCCATTGTTCGGCAGTGGGCCTGCAATGGCGGCGGAGCCCGTCATTGAGGTGGCGGACATAGAGGTGGCGAGAGTTGAGGTGGCTGAGTCGCTCGAACTTGCCCGCGCCCGCGCCAACCCGGCACACCTGGTGGCGCCACGCCAGGGCGCAAAGGGAGACAAGCCCAATATCCTGGTGGTCTGGGGTGACGACGTCGGCACCTGGAATATCAGCGCCAACAGCAAGGGCATGATGGGCTATCGCACGCCCAATATCGATCGTATCTACAGCGAAGGCATGACGTTCACCGATTATTACGGTGAGCAGAGCTGTACCGCTGGCCGCTCATCTTTCATCCTGGGTCAGAGTGTATTCCGCTCCGGACTCTCCAAAGTGGGGCTGCCCGGCGCCAAGGAAGGTATCAGCGAAAAGGATCCCACCATTGCCGGAGTGCTCAAGGAAATGGGTTATGCCACGGGCCAGTTTGGCAAGAACCACCTGGGCGACCGCGACGAGCACCTGCCCACCAACCACGGCTTCGATGAGTTCTACGGCAACCTCTATCACCTGAATGCAGAGGAAGAGCCGGAGAACGAGGATTACCCAAAAAACCCTGAATTCCGCAAAAAGTGGGGACCGCGCGGCGTGATCCATTCCACTGCCGATGGCAAGATCGAGGATACGGGGCCGCTGACCAAGAAGCGCATGGAGACCGTCGATGACGATACTTCCGACCGTGCGATTGAGTTTATCCGCAAGGCACACAAGGCCGATAAGCCCTGGTTTGTCTGGTGGAGCGGCACGCGCATGCACTTCCGTACCCACGTCAAGGATGAGCTGCGCGGTATCTCCGGCCAGGATGAGTACTCCGATGGCATGGTCGAGCACGACCGGCACATCGGCAAGTTCCTGAAGGAGCTGGACGACCTGGGTATCGCGGATAACACCATTGTGTTCTACAGCACGGACAATGGCCCGCACTACAATACCTGGCCGGATGCGGCTTCCACGCCCTTCCGCGGTGAGAAGAACACCAACAAGGAGGGTGGCTGGCGTGTACCCATGGCAGTGCGTTGGCCCGGTAAGATTCCGGCTGGCACCGTGTCCAATGAAATCATGCATCACATGGACTGGCTGCCGACCTTCGCCGCTGCCGCCGGTGAGCCGGACATCAAGGAAAAGCTACTCAAGGGCCACTCTGCCATCGGCCGCAACTACAAGGTGCATCTGGATGGTTACAACTTCCTGCCGCACCTGACCGGTAACGAAAAGGAAGGTCCGCGCAAGGAAATCTTCTACTTCTCGGATGACGGCGATCTGACCGCACTGCGCTATGGGGACTGGAAAGCCGTCTTTATGGAGCAGCGCGCCGAGGGCACTTTCCTGGTATGGGCCAACCCCTTCACACCGCTGCGCGTGCCGAAGCTCTTCAATTTACGGCGTGATCCATTCGAACGCGCCGACATGACTTCCAATACTTATTATGACTGGGTTCTGGATCGCGCATATCTGTTCGTACCTGCTCAGGCCTTTGTGGGGCAATTCCTTGAGTCCTTCAAGGAATTTCCGCCGAGGATGAAGGCGGCGAGCTTCTCGCTGGATAAGGTCATGGAGAAATTGAGCGAACCTGCGGATCATTAATTCGAGGCGCTCAACCAAATCGGCCCGCATTGTGCGGGCCTTTTTATTGGAGAGAGATGGAAGCACACAAGGAAATCCTGCGCCTGCGGGCGACGATGCAAAACGCGGTGCTCGGGCAGGAAGACCTGGTCGACAAGCTGTTGCTGGCGATGCTCGCGGACGGGCACCTGTTACTGGAGGGGCTGCCGGGCAGCGCCAAGACCCGCGCGATCAAGGCACTGGCGGCAGCGCTGGACGCGCCCTTCGGGCGCATTCAGTTCACGCCGGACCTGTTGCCATCGGATGTCACCGGTACCGAGGTTTACCATTCCGAGGGCGGTCGCGAGACCCTGTCATTCCAGCCCGGTCCGGTTTTCAATTCGGTGGTACTCGCCGATGAAATCAACCGCGCGCCTGCCAAAGTCCAGTCCTCCCTGCTGGAAGCCATGGAAGAGCGCCAGGTTACGGTGGCAGGCAAGACCCACAAATTACCGGCACTGTTCCTGGTAATGGCGACGCAGAACCCGATTGAGCAAGAGGGCACCTACCCATTGCCGGAGGCGCAGCTGGATCGCTTCCTGATGAAGGTCCGCATAGATTACCCGGATGATGACAACGAACTGAGAGTGATGCGGCTGGTGCGCGGCGAAGAGGGCGGCACGGCTGGCACGGTACAGCCGGTTGCGGTGGACTCGGTGCTTGAGGCCAGGCGGCAGATCAGGGAAGTGGCCATATCTGAGGCGATGGAACGCTATATCGTGGGTCTGGTGGCGGCGACCCGGCGCCCCGAGGAATTTGGTGGTCGGCTGCCGGACTGGCTCAAGGTGGGCGTGAGTCCGCGGGCGAGCATTGCCATGGATCGCTGCGCGCGAGCCAATGCCTGGTTGCAGGGACGACACCAGGTAGAGCCGGATGATATTCGCAGCGTGGCGCATCCCGTGCTCAGGCACCGGCTGATCCTGCATTATGAAGCGGAGGCGCAGGGCGTGGATTCCGAACAGTTAATCGACGAGCTGCTTGGACAGGTGGCGGTTGCTGTCTAGCGGCGACCAGCGGTGACTGTGAAAGCGCAGTATCATGCAAACCCCCACACCGGATAGCGTATACCCGAGTCTTGAACACCTGGTGCAGCTGCGCGCTCTGGCGCGGGGTTTCCGCTTGCGACCCCATATGCCGCTGCACAATATACTGCTCGGCCAGCATGCAGCGCGGATGCGCGGCCGCGGTCTCGACTTTGAGGAGCTGCGTCACTACCGCCCCGGTGACGATGTGCGCTATATGGACTGGAAGGTGACCCGCCGCCTGGGCAAGCCGCATATTCGTGTCTATAACGAGGAGCGCGAACGCCCCACCATTCTCGCGCTGGACCTGCGTGTATCCATGTTTTTTGGCAGTCGCAAAAGTATGAAGTCGGTGGTTGCGGCGGAGGCCGCTGCACTGCTTGGCTGGTACAGCCTGTCGGTCGGTGATCGCGTAGGTGCGGTGCTGGCAACGGATCCCGATATCCGTCACTTTGTGCCGCGCCGCAGCACCGCCCATGTGAATTTCATCCTCGCGAATATCTGTGAGCAGGCACGACAACTGGAAGTTGGCACGCCACCGGATGCCGGCCGACTCAACCAGATGCTGACGCGCCTGCAGCACCTGGCTCGCCACGACGCCCAGGTGTGTGTGATTTCTGACTTCCATGGTGCTGATACAGAGACCGCGGCCTTGCTGCAAGCGATCGCGCGCCACAATGATCTGCTGCTGGTCTTTGTGTTTGACCCGCTGGAGTTGCACCTGCCACAGGAGGCGCGGCTACCGGTTACCGATGGGCGGGTGCAGATTTCCGTGGATGGGCGCAGTTCAGCGCTCCGGGAAAAATATGAGGCTGCATTCAACAGCCGTCTGCAGCGCGCAAGAGATCTTTTGCTGGGATGGGGTGTGCCGGTGCTGGCCCTGTCGACGGAACGGCCTGCCGCACAGCAACTGCGGGCGATACTGAGGCAGCGCTGATGCAACAGGATGCGCCCGTGCAAATATCGCCACCGCCGGAAAAGCCGGATTTTGTCGATGCGGACTTCGGCAACGACTGGCTCACCAGGCTGCATGAGATCACAGTGCCTGAGCCGGTCTCCATGCTGCCACAGTCCTGGGGCTGGTGGATGCCGGTGCTGGCGGTATTGCTGCTCCTGCTGTGGAAGCTGTGGTGCCTGTACCGTATGTGGCGTTTCAACGCCTATCGCCGCGCCGCGCTGCGTGAGCTCGATGCACTGCCGGTGGATGCGCATGGCTACGCGCCACTGCCGGCCATTCTAAAACGCGTCGCGTTGCACAGCTTCGGCCGTCCGGCCGTTGCCGGGCTGACCGGGGCGGACTGGGCTGCGTTCCTGAATCGCACCTGGGCGGGCGGGCACTTTGACCGTGGCGACCTGGACTTGTTGCATCAGCTGGCAGTCATGCCCGCGGGATATACGGGATCGAAGGGCATCGCACCGCTATTGCAGAAGTGTCGCGGCTGGATACGTCAGCACATGGCAAATGAGGGGCCCTGGTGATCAGTTTTGCCTGGCCCTGGGCCCTCCTGCTTTTGCCCCTGCCGCTGCTTGTGCACTGGCTGGTGCCAGCGCATACCACCACGCAGACTGTTGTACAGGCGCCGTTCTTTACCCGCCTTGCACGTCTGTCCCGCCAGCGCCCGGGTGAGGGCGCGGTGGTGCTGACGCGGCAATGGCCGCAGTGGCTGCAGGTTGGCATTCTTTGGTTGCTGGTGGTGCTGGCCTGCGCGCGACCACAGTGGCTGGGAGAGCCGGTTCCGGTGGAGTCCAGTGGTCGTGACATGATGCTCGCGGTGGACCTGTCGGGCTCCATGGACACCGAGGATTTTATCGATGCCTCCGGAAAGACGCTGCGGCGTATCGACGGTGTCAAAAAAGTGCTGGCGGACTTCGTTTCCCGTCGAGAGGGCGACAGGTTGGGGCTGCTGGTCTTCGGTTCCTCACCCTTTGTACAGGCGCCATTCAGCGCAGATACGGCCGTTTTTCTGCGCCTGCTGAGTGAGTCAGAGGTGGGCATGGCGGGTCCCAAGACCATGCTGGGAGATGCCATTGGCAAGGCAGTGCAGCATTTTGACAGTGCCGATGCGCAGCAGCGCACCCTGATTTTGCTGACGGACGGCAACGACTCGGGCAGCCGTGTGCCGCCCGGCGAGGCCGCGAGGATTGCCGCGAGCAAGGATATCGTGATTCATGTGGTCGCGGTGGGCGACCCGGCTGCGGCAGGCGAGGAAGCGCTGGACGTGGATGCCATGCGAGCAATTACCGATGCCACCGGTGGCCAGTACTTCCATGCGCTCAAGGGCGCGGACCTGGCGCCAGTTTACCAGCGCCTGGATGCGCTCGAACCGGCGCAGTTTGCGCAGGAATATTACCGGCCACGCACGGAGCTGTATTACCTGCCGCTGCTGGTGGCAGCACTGGCGGCCCTGCTGTTCCAGTCGCTGCAGGCGCTACTGAGCCTGCGCAAAACGGGGAGTATCAAAAATGCCTGATCTCGCCGCCTTTCACTTTCTCAGGCCGTGGGCGCTGCTGTTGCTGCCGCTGGCACTCGCGCTGGCGCTCTACTATCGCCGCCGTCGTGACAGTGACAATCCGTGGCGCGGGTATATTTCGCCGGAGCTGCTGCAACACCTGGTGATCACCCCGTCCGGTGCAGCCAGCTGGTTGCCGCTGGCGCTGTTCATCGGCACCTTTGCAGTGATTGCGGTTGCCGTTGCCGGCCCCAGCTGGAGCAAGCAGCCGCTGCCTACCAGTCCGCAGGAGGCGCCGCTGGTGATCGCACTGCAACTGACAGATTCCATGCGAGCAGATGACGTGCGCCCCAGCCGGCTGGCGCTGGCGCGGCTCAAGATCCGTAGCCTGCTGGATGCGCGCAAGGGCGCCGCACACGGGTTGGTGGTATTTGCCGGCAGTGCACACTGGGTGTTACCGCCGACTGAAGATGCGGCGTTGTTGCGCCAGTACCTGGACGAGTTGCGTCCCGACATCATGCCGGTTCCGGGTAAATCACCGGCCAGCGCCCTGACTATGGCGGCGGAGCTCGCACAGGAACAGCAGGGGGCAGTGATCGTCATGGGGGATGGCTTTGAGTCGGTCACTTCAGCGGCCAGCGGCAAGGAGGTGGGTGTCCCCTGGTCGTACTGGCTTTTCGGCACTGAGGCGGGGATTGTCTCCGACGAGGTGACACTGCCGCGCGACGTGGAAACAACAATCGACAGGGCCACAGTGCGGGAATCTGTACGCTCGGCGGGCGGGCAATTCATGGCCCAGGCGGCGGACGATAGCGATGTGGAGCGCATCGTTGCATTTGCGCGCAAGCGTGCCAGCGAAACCGCCGCCCGTGACGATGCGCTGGCCTGGAAAGACAGCGGCTACTGGCTCACCTGGCCGATTGTACTGTTGCTGCTGTTCTGGTTCCGGCGCGGGATGGTGTTGCGATGGCAGTGACAGGGCCACGGTACCGGCGGCAGGCGCGCATTGTGCAACTGGTTGCGGTTGGGCTATTGCTATGGCCGATGGTCTATGCACTGCTGGACACGGACACCGACTGGCTGGACCCCTGGCTGACAGCGGACCAGCAGGGCCGGCTCGCCTTCACCCGGCATCGCTATCTGCGCGCTGCCTCGCACTTCGAGGACCCGCGCTGGAAAGCCACCTCGCTGTATGCCGGCCAGAGTTTCCGCAGTTCGGCAAAACAGTTCGGTCAATTGTCAGAGGCCCAGGGTTACTTCAGTGCCGGCAATGCGCTGGCCCATGCAGAGGATTACAAGCGCGCAGCGGCTGCATATCGCAAGGCACTGCACCTGCAGCCCGACTGGTTTGAGGCGCAGGAAAACCTGGAGCTGGTGGAAGTGCTGGGAAAGGAATACAAATCTAAAGAAGGCGAGATGCAGGACGTTACCGAGCGCGACCTGGGGGCGGATGAGTACAAGTTCGACCCCGACAAGAAATCCGAAAACGGCGATAACAAGGGTGGGGAGGAAAAAGGTTTGCCCGGGCAGGAAATTGCCAGTGAAATCTGGATGCGCAACCTTACCCAGACACCGGCGGATTTTTTACGCGCTAAGTTCAGTTATCAGCAGGCCGAGCGAGAGCGGCAATGACAAAGGTGTTGCGGAATTTTCTGCCCGTGATTGTGGGCGCTCTATTGGGCCTCTTTGCGCCTACGGCGCTGTCCCAGGACCGGGTTCCTGCGGCTGCAGATCCCGGACAACCAGAACCAGGCAGCCTCGTCGAGGTTGCGCTGAAACCACTCGACGGCTTTATCAATCAGGCCTATCGCTTGACGATCGACCTCTATACCAGGACCTGGTTTGCCGAGGCGCCGGCATTTCCGGAAATCACGATTGAGGATGTGATCGTCTACCAGCAGAAAGGCTTCAAGACGAACCTGAATCGCAAAATACGCGGGGAAACCTGGTCCGGCCAGCGCCAGGAATATTTTTTGTTTCCGCAAAAGCCCGGGGCATTTGAAGTGCCCGCGCTGGAAGTCACAACCAGGGTGGGGCAGCAGGGGATACCTGTTTCCCTGATGACCGAGGCGCTGGTATTCAAGGCGGACTATGTGCCCGGCGTGGCGGAGATGATCATCGTCGCGGACGACCTGTCGCTAAAGGAGCGCTGGTCGAGTGAAGACCTGCGCGCCGGCGATGCGCTGGAGCGCCGTATCGAAATGGCCGCTGACGGCACCCTGGGGATGTTGATTCCGCCGTTGCGACCAGGGCCGCTGAGAGGGGTGCAGCTCCAGCAGGGCCAGCCACGGGTGAATGACAAAACCCAGCGCGGCGAGATGCGCGCGGAGCGCCAGGAACACTGGATTTACCATTTTCCGCGCGCGGGTACCTATACCCTGCCCGCGATAGAGCTGCGCTGGTGGGATCTTGGTAGCGGCCAGTTGCAGACGGCGCGCCTCGAGGAAAAAACCATCAAGGTCGGTATCAATCCGGCGCTGGTGGTGCGCCGGCCGCTGTTTCGCTGGCTGCTGGCCGCCGGCCTGCTGGCGCTGGCCGGGCTCGGCGTCTATCGATGGAGGCGGGCCCGGGAAGAGGCTTCAGGGGAGGCCGCACGCAGGCAGCCTGGTGAACGGAATGCGGGTCCGCGGCCACCACTGCAGCCGCTGAACCCCTGGCGCGGCAGCGCCAGCGCTTCCCAAGGCAATTCCTAACTACGCGCCAGTGCCACCCGCGAGTTGCTCGGGCGGCCGAGTGTCTGCGCAATGAAATTGCCCGTCTCGATCAGCTTGTCCAGATCCACGCCGGTTTCTATACCCATGCCCTGCAGCATATAGACCACATCCTCACTGGCCACGTTGCCCGACGCGCCCTTTGCGTAGGGGCAGCCACCGAGGCCTGCCACGGCGGAGTCGACCACGCTAACGCCCAGCTGCAGTGCGGCATAGATATTTGCCAGCGCCTGGCCGTAGGTATCGTGGAAGTGCACTGCCAGCTTTTCCAGTGGCACCAGCAAGCCGACCTCCTCGATCATGGCCTTGGCCTTCTCCGGGGTGCCGACACCGATGGTGTCGCCCAGCGAGACTTCGTAGCAGCCCATGTTGTGCAGCGCTTCCGCGACCAACGCGACCTTGCCTGCGCTGACCTCTCCCTCGTAGGGGCAGCCGAGTACGCAGGAAACATAGCCCCGCACCGGGATGCCATCGGCCCGCGCCGCAGCCACCACCGGCTCAAAGCGCTCCAGGCTCTCGGCGATGGAGCAGTTGATATTCTTGCGGGTGAACGCCTCTGAGGCCGCACCGAATACCGCGACCTCTTCGGCGCCTGCCGCACGTGCACCTTCGTAACCCTTCATGTTGGGTGTCAGCGCGCTGTAGCGCACACCGTCCGCGCGCTGGATCCCGGTGAAAACCTCATCGGAAGCCGCCATCTGCGGCACCCATTTCGGGCTGACGAAACTGCCGGCCTCGATCCGGCGCAGGCCGGTAGCCGAGAGGCGGTTCACCAGTTCGATACGCTGCTGAACGCTAATTGGCTGCTGTTCGTTCTGCAGGCCGTCGCGCGGCCCCATCTCGACGATCTGGACTCTTCCCGGCAGGTTCATGCTTCGCCCTCCTCAAAATCCACCAGCAGGCTGCCGCCGTCTACCAGCTCCCCGGCAGAGCAGAAGTACTGCTTCACAGTGCCGCCCTTTGGCGCGCGTAGCGTGTGTTCCATTTTCATGGCTTCCATCACCAGTAGCGGCTGGTCCGCCTCCACTGGCGTGCCGGCCTCCACCAGCAGGCTGACAATAGTGCCGTTCATGGGCGCGCTCAGGCCGTGCCCGGCATCGTCGCCGGACTCGCCAAGGTCCGGCTCCACAATGGCGAAGTCCACCTGGGTGCCATCGATAAACAGTGTGCCACCGCCGGTGTGCAGCACCGGGGTGAAATTGACCCGGCGCCCATCGACAATGGCCACCTGCGCATCCGCGAGCGTATGGATCTCGCCCTGGTGCTCGCCGCTGTGCCAGAGGACCTGGCCGCCCCCGGCTGTGAAACGAATTTCGTGTCGCTCGCCGTGGAAGTCGATGCAGGCCTGCTGGGTGGGCATCAGGTTGCTGCGCCAGGCGTCACCCTGATGCCAGGGAGAGTGGGCGTCAGTCTCCGGTGCCCGCAGCGCACAGTTGCCGGTGCGCTGGGCGGCAAGGCAGGCGGCGATGCCGGCCAATTGGACGCTGGAAAGCACCCGCGTGGCCTTGAGCAGGGCGGCTTCGTTTTCCTCGATAAAGTGGGTGGTTACCGCGCTGCCGGCAAAGGCGCTGTGGTTGATGACCCGGCGCAGGAAAGGGATATTGTGGGTCAGGCCCGCGATCTGGTATTCGCGCAGCGCGCGGTCAAGCTTGGCCAGTGCCTCACGACGGTTGCTGCCGTGTACGATCAGTTTGGAAATCATCGGGTCGTAGTGGACGCTGATCTCGTCACCGCTCTGTACACCGGTGTCCACGCGCACACTGTCGTCCTGTTGCGGCGGGCAGTGGCGCAACAGGGTGCCTGTGGCCGGCAGGAAATCGTTGTCCGGGTCCTCGGCATAGATG
Source organism: Biformimicrobium ophioploci (assembly GCF_030270605.1). GTDB lineage: Bacteria > Pseudomonadota > Gammaproteobacteria > Pseudomonadales > Cellvibrionaceae > Biformimicrobium > Biformimicrobium ophioploci. Next base: position 144,016 of record NZ_BSYJ01000001.1, on the reverse strand, counting down.
CGTACTTCCATGGCGTGGCCGATCAGGGGGATATCCTGTTGCTGCAAGGGCAGCTCCTCGCCGCCAGCGACCAGCAGTTGCCATTGCACCAGGTCCTGGCCGGTGATCAATTCGGTCACCGGGTGCTCCACCTGCAGGCGTGTATTCATTTCCATGAAGTAGAACTCGCCGCGGCTGTCGAGCAGGAATTCCACGGTGCCAGCGCCGACATAGCCAATGGCCTTGGCGGCGCGCAATGCGGCCTCACCCATGCGCGCGCGCAATTCCGGGCTGACGCCGGGTGCGGGGGCTTCCTCTACGACTTTCTGGTGGCGTCTCTGTACGGAGCAGTCGCGCTCGTGCAGGTAAACACCGTTGCCGTGGCTGTCGCAGAACACCTGAATCTCCACATGGCGCGGCGACAGCACATAGCGTTCCACCAGCATGATGTCGTCATTGAATGCGTTGCGGGCCTCGCGCTTGGCCGCCTCGAGGGCTTCCATGAAGTCCTGCGCACGATCCACGCGGCGCATGCCCTTGCCGCCGCCGCCGGCAGCGGCTTTCAACAGCACCGGGTAACCGATGCGTTCTGCGTGTCCTTCGATCACGCCCGGATCCTGATTGGCGCCGTGGTAACCGGGCACCAGGGGCACCTTGGCCTCTTCCATAATGCGCTTGGCTGCGGATTTGGAGCCCATGGCCTCGATGGCGCCCGTCGGGGGGCCGACAAAGATAATGCCGGCGGCCTCGCAGGCGCGGCAGAAGTCCGCATTTTCGGACAGGAATCCGTAGCCGGGATGAATGGCATCGGCGCCGGTTTTCTGGGCCGCGCCTATGACCTTTTCGATATCGAGGTAGGATTCGCGCGCAGGCGCGGGCCCCAGGTGCACGGCTTCATCGGCCATCTGCACATGCAGCGCGTTGGCATCAGCATCGGAATAGACGGCGACGGTATTTACGCCCATGCTGCGCGCGGTACGGATTACGCGGCAGGCAATTTCACCGCGGTTGGCAATCAACAGCTTACGGATCATCGTTTTACTCCTCGCCTTCTTGCAGCCACGCGGGGGCGCGCTTGCTCAGGAATGCACCGAGGCCTTCCTGGCCTTCCGGCGATGTGCGGATGGCTGCGATCAGGGCGCTGGTCTGGGCCTGCAGCTCATCGCTGACTACGCGGTTGCTCATGGACATGGCCAGTTGCTTGGAGGTGCGCACTGCCTGTGGCCCGTTGTTGCAGATGGCATTCACGAGCTTCTGCACCTCGATATCCAGTTCGCCTTCGGCGCAGACTTCGGAAACCAGGCCGATTTCACGGGCGCGCTCCGCGCTGAACCTTTCCGCCGTGGTGAAGTAGCGGCGGCTGTGGCGCGTGCCGATGGCGTTGATCACATAGGGGCTGATCGTCGCCGGTACCAGGCCAATCTTGACCTCGCTCAGGCAGAAACTGGCGCGCTCGGCGGCAACCGCCATATCGCAGCAGCTCACCAGTCCTACCGCACCGCCGAAGGCCGCGCCCTGCACGCGGGCGATGGTGGGTACCGGCAGGGTGTCGAGCTTCTGCAGCATCTGCGCCAGTGCCAGCGCGTCACGCTGGTTTTCCTCGGCACTGTAGTCCGCCATGCGCTTCATCCAGCCGAGGTCGGCGCCGGCGGAGAAGTTCTTGCCGTTGGAGGCCAGCACCACCGCGCGCAGGCCTACTGTTCCGGCCAGCTTGTCAAAAGTTGCCGCGAGTTCTGCGATCAGCGCATCGTCGAATGCATTGTGCACGTCCGGGCGGTTGAGGGTGACCGTTGCTACGCCGCTGTTATCAATTTCGAGAAGAAGGTGTTCGCTCATAATTTTTCCTTGAATCCGTGCAGCGGGTTTACATGCGGAAGACGCCGAAGCGGGTATCTTCCGGCTCGCGATAAGTGGCCGCCGCCAGGCACAGGCCGAGCACGCGGCGGGTATCCGCCGGGTCGATCACGCCGTCGTCCCACAACCGCGCGGATGCGTAGTAAGGGTGCCCCTGGTGTTCGTAGTCGTCGATGATCGGCTGCTTGAACTGGGCTTCTTCCTCGTCGCTCCAGTTTTCACCGCGCGCGGCCATCTGGTCTTTCTTGACCTGGGCCAGTACACCGGCAGCCTGTTCGCCACCCATGACGGAAATGCGCGCGTTCGGCCACATGAACAGGAAGTTTGGATCGTAGGCGCGGCCACACATGCCGTAATTACCGGCACCGAAGGAGCCACCAATCAGGATGGTGAACTTGGGTACGTTAGCGGTAGCCACTGCGGTCACCATCTTGGCGCCGTGCTTGGCGATACCGCCGGCCTCGTACTGGCGGCCCACCATAAAGCCGGTGATATTCTGCAGGAACAGCAATGGGATTTTGCGCTGCGCGCACAACTCGATAAAGTGCGCGCCCTTCTGCGCGCTCTCTGCGAACAGGATGCCGTTGTTGGCAACGATACCTACCGGGTAGCCCTGGATGCGGGCGAAGCCGGTTATCAGCGTGGAGCCGTACAGTGCCTTGAATTCATCAAACTCGGAACCGTCCACGATACGGGCGATGATTTCGCGCACGTCGTAGGGCTGACGTGAGTCGGCCGGGATGATGCCGTAGATCTCTTCGGCAGGGTACAGCGGCTCCACCGGCTCGCGGATATCCAGCCCCGGATTCTTGACCCGGTTCAGGCGCGATACGGAGCGGCGCGCGATCTCCAGCGCATGATGGTCGTTGTTGGCGTAATGGTCGGACACACCCGAGGTTCGGCAGTGTACATCCGCACCGCCGAGATCTTCGGCAGATACCTCTTCCCCGGTGGCGGCTTTCACCAGCGGTGGTCCACCCAGGAAAATGGTGGCCTGTTCCTTCACCATGATGGACTCGTCCGCCATGGCCGGCACATAGGCGCCGCCGGCGGTGCAGGACCCCATCACCACCGCGATCTGAGGAATGTTTTTCGCAGACAGGTTGGCCTGGTTGAAAAAGATCCGGCCGAAATGGTCGCGATCGGGGAACACATCGTCCTGGCGCGGCAGGTTGGCACCGCCGGAGTCCACCAGGTAAATACACGGCAGGTTGTTCTTCTCCGCGATGGCCTGCGCGCGCAGGTGCTTTTTGACTGTGAGCGGGTAATAGGTGCCGCCTTTTACCGTCGCGTCATTGGCAACGACCACGCAGGGCTGGCCGGAGACCGTGCCAATGCCGGTGATCACGCCGGCCGCCGGAACGTCCTCGCCGTAAACTTCGTGCGCGGCGAGCTGGGAGAACTCCAGGAACGGGCTGCCGGGATCGAGCAGCGCATCGATACGGTCCCGGGTCAGCAGTTTGCCGCGCGCGACGTGTTTTGCGCGAGCCTTTTCATTGCCGCCCTCGGCGATCTTCTCAATCTTCTGGCGCAGGTCATCGACGATGGACTGCATCTTTTCGCGATTGGCCGCAAAGGCACTGTCGCGTGTATTGATTTTGGTTTGCAGGCGATTCATAAGTTGCCGTCTTGGTTTGGACTCTGTCTACGTTGTAAATGTCGTGGCGCTGAACCGTTAAGCGGTTTCCTTGAACAACTCACGCCCGATCAGCATGCGGCGAATCTCTGAAGTACCTGCGCCAATCTCATACAGTTTCGCATCGCGCAACAGGCGTCCAGTCGGATACTCGTTGATGTAGCCGTTACCGCCCAGCGCCTGGATTGCGTCCAGTGCCATCTGGGTTGCACCTTCCGCTGTATACAGGATCACCGCTGCGGCGTCCTTGCGCGATTCCTCACCGCGGTCACAGGCCTTGGCGACTGCGTAAAGGTAAGCGCGGCTCGCGTTCAGCTTGGCGTACATGTCGGCCATCTTGCCCTGCATCAGCTGGAATTCACCGATCGCCTTGCCGAACTGCTTGCGCTCGTGCACGTAGGGCACCACCACGTCCATGCAGGCCTGCATAATGCCCACCGGGCCGCCAGACAGTACTGTGCGCTCGTAGTCGAGGCCGCTCATCAGCACGCGAACGCCGCCGTTGATCTGGCCCAGTACGTTTTCTTCCGGCACCTCGCAGTCCTCGAACACCAGCTCGCAGGTGTTGGAGCCGCGCATACCCAGTTTGTCCAGTTTCTGTGCCTGCGAAAATCCGGGGGTGTCACGCTCGACGATAAATGCAGTGATACCGCCGGAGCTGACGCCGGGCTCGGTGCGCGCATAGATCACATAGGTGTGGGCATCCGGGCCGTTGGTGATCCACATCTTGTTGCCGTTGAGGATGTACTTGTCGCCTTTCTTCTCGGCGCGCAGCTGCAGGCTGACCACGTCGGAACCGGAGCCGGGCTCGGACATGGCGAGGGCGCCAATGTGCTCACCGGAACAGAGCTTCGGCAGGTACTTGAGTTTCTGTTCGTGGGTGCCGTTCTTGCGGATCTGGTTGACGCACAGGTTGGAGTGGGCGCCGTAGGAGAGGCCCACGGATGCAGACGCGCGGGAGATCTCTTCCATGACGATTACATGTGCCAGGTAGCCCAGGTTGGTGCCGCCGTACTCTTCCTCAACGGTCATGCCGAGCAGGCCCATGTCGCCCATCTGCTGCCAAAGCTCATTGGGAAACAGGTTGCTTTCATCGATCTCGGCCGCGCGCGGTGCGATCTCTGCCTGGGCAAACTTGTAAACTGCGTCACGCAGCATTTCGATGTCTTCGCCCAGATCAAAATTGAGTGTCGGGTATCCCACGTTCATGAATGACTCCGTTGGTACTGTCCAGAATATTTCTTGCGGAAGGTGGTCTGCGCCACCGCGAATTTATTTACTTGTTGAGACTTTCGGTACTGAGGTTCTCGAGGCAGCGCGCCTCGGCCTCGTCCAGCTCTGCCATGAGCGCGTGGATGTCCTGCAATTGCTCCTGCAGCCTGGCGCGCTTGGTGCGAATGCTATCGAGCAGGCGCTGTATCTGCTCCACATTGCCGTGGGCCGGGTCGTACATATTGATAATCTCGGCGCTCTCCTCCAGCGACAGGCCGAGGCGTTTGCCGCGCAGGATCAGTTTCAGGCGCACGCGGTCCTCGGGGCGGTAGACTCGGGTCTGGCCGCGGCGCGCCGGGCTGAGCATGCCCTTGTCCTCGTAAAAGCGGATGGCGCGGGTGGTAATGGAAAACTCCCGCGCGAGGTCCGAAATACTGTAGGTCGGTTTGCTGGTCACTGCTGTTGCACCCTCTGCCATCTGCTGTCCCGGTACCTCAGGAGCACCGGATGCCCGGCAATCTAGCAAAAGTTTACGTTAACGTAAACGTCAAGATGTGGCGTATGGCGCCAGTCTGGGAAAACTGGCGCAAAAGTGTGGATTGGTGGTCAGGTATTGGCCGGGGCGGCCTCGACCAGTCGGGCGAGCTGGTTGTCCAGCAGCTTCTGGTAGCTGCCGGCGAGCCCGCTGATTTCCGGGCCGTATTCGGCGTCGTGCAGCGCCAGTCGCTCCGACAGGGCCAGGTGGTCCTGCAGTTCAGGGTGCAGTGATACCCGGCCGGGGCGGGCCAGCAGCAGGTCGCTGTCCGGGTTTGCCCCGGACGCCTCGCATGGCATGACCGCGAGGCTCAGCTGGAGCAGGTTGTTGGGCTGTCGCTGTTGCCACTCCCGCAGCAGCAGGCCACAACAGGCTGCGCGGAACGGGGCATCTGCGCCGCGGAATCCGAGGCCGATGGCGCCGCCGCTGTTGACGGGCTCCGCCGCATAGATGCTCGCCAGGCTGTCCAGGCGTTGTTGCAGTTGCTCGGTGAGGCGCTCCAGTGCCTGGCGGTTGAGTTGATGGCGCAATTGCGCCCAGTTGCAGACCCGCAGGTACAGGCCGGCTTCCGGCGGCGCAGGCAGTTGCGGTTCGGGCTCGGTTTGCTGTGCCTCCTCATGCGCAGGCGCAGGCCGCTGGGGGGCTCTATGGTTAGTGGGCGCTTGCCAGCTACCGAGCAGCAGCGCGCAGATCGCCGCGAATGGCAGCGTGACGATCAGGGTCAGGACCAGGCTCGCCCAGGCGAAGTGGCTGCCGCTGCCGGGTTCGGTATTGACGCTGACGGTCCCGGCAAAGCTGTCGTGCAGCACGATGGAGGCGCTGGCGACCGCATGGCGCAGCTTGTCGGGCTCACCTTGCTGCCCCAGCGTGTTCTGCTCCACATCGTGCACGGTAATGGCACGGATACCCGGTACCTCCGCGGCCTGCTGCAACAGCAGCTGCAGGCTAACCGGGTCCTGGTTGACCAGGTGCTCCAGGCTCTGCCTTGCGACCCAGTCGGCCACTGCCTGCGCGGTGGCAAGGTCACGGGCAACGGCAGACTCCCGCGCGCTGTTGCTGCTGTGCCAGAGTGCACCTGCGGCAAACAGGCCAAGGGTCAGCCAGATAGCGAGCGTAGTGGCGAGCTGCCGGTTCTGGCTGGAGCGGAACAGGGGGTGGTTGGCGAGCAGTGTAAGCATTTTCATTATTGTGATTCCTTGCTCGTGGAATTGTACCTCCCGCGCGGCGGCTGTGTCGTTGAAAATAACATGCAAGCCCAAAGGCGCTTATAATGGCCGCCACGTAGAAATAAGGAAGTTTTGCCGTGCCTGACCTGAACCCTGCCGCTGTTGCGGATCCCCTGTACCTGCGCCGTATCCATGCTCCGGCTGACAGCACCCGGGAGCTGGTGCACCTGTTGGGCAGCCGCGCGCTGCGCTACTGCGCCTTTGATGGTGAGGGCTGGCAGCTGGGCGTGGAGGATGCCGGGCACGCACAGGACGCGTTCTTACTACCCGAGCCGCTGCCCCGGCCACAAAGTGGAAACCTGGTGTTTACCTGGTTTTCCGAAAATGCCATGACCCTGCAGCTGCAGCAGTTGCTGGATGGTTTTTCCGATTTTTCCCTGGAGCTGGTTGCGGCGGCAACCCTGGCCGCGCGAGCGGACCGCCAGGTGTTCCGCTTCGAAGTGCGTGGAGATGCAGGGTGCGGCGATGCAGAGCGCGAAGCGCTGCGGCGCTGGTGTCTGGCATTCAGCGAGGACCATGCCAGCGATCTGGTGGTGCAATCTGCCGAAAGCTGCCGCCTGCCGAAGCTGGCCTGTTTCGATATGGATTCCACCCTGATCCGTGCAGAGGTGATCGACGAACTGGCCGCGGTGGCGGGTGTGGGTGAGCAGGTTGCGGCGATTACCGCCGCAGCCATGCGGGGTGAGCTGGATTTCCAGCAGAGCTTCCGCAAGCGCATGGGTCTGTTGGAAGGTTTTACCGAAGATGCGCTGGCTTCTGTCGCCGATCGCCTGCCGTTGATGGCCGGCGCGCAGCAGTTGCTCGCTACCCTGCAACGACTGGGTTGTCGAAATGCAGTGCTTTCCGGTGGTTTTACCTACTTTGCCATTTACCTGCGTGAGAACAAGCTGGCGCTGGATTACGTCCGCGCCAATGAGCTGGAGTTTCGGGACGGGCAGCTGACCGGCGGGGTGATAGAGCCGATTGTGGACGGCGAGGCGAAGGCCGCGCACCTGCAGGCAATTGCTGCGGAGCTGGGCGCGGGCCTGGATGAGGTGATTGCCGTGGGCGATGGGGCGAATGACTTGCCGATGTTGGGGCTCGGCGCGCTCGGTATCGCCATTCATGCCAAGCCGAAAGTCCGCGCAGAGGCACCGCAGGCAATTTCACACTTCCCGCTCGATGTGGCGCTGTACCTGTTTGGCCTGAGCGATCGCGACTTCTGATATGTGGCATTAGTGCCCCGCGCAGAACCCGGTATTCCCTCGCGGGTAAGCGTTCGGATATCGGGCCTCTGAAAAGCCTCGCGCCGTCGATAATTTTCCGCGGGTACGCATCGGGGATGCTTCACCTCGCAGAAAATCCTCCACGTCACGCGGCTGAAGTTCGGATTGTTTCCGACTGAGCAGAGCCCGGTACGCCCGCGCGGGTAAGCGCTCGGACATTGGGCCCCTGAAAAGCCTCGCGCCGTCGATAATTTTCCGCGGGTACGCATCGGGGATGCTTCACCTCGCAGAAAATCCTCCACGTCACGAGGCTGAACTTCAGATCGTATCGGATAGAGCAGGGGGCGGCTGTTCCCTTGCGTGGTGAAACATGCCCCCATGTGTACCCGCGAGGGAACACCGGGCCCTGCGCCACATGATCCGGTAGGAGAGTTTTTGGATCGAGCTGGATTACTCTGATCAGTCGAGGCTGAAGTCGAACTCCATGTCCTCGGCCGGTGCCTGCACGTAGTAACCCTGGATATAGTCGGTGCCGGTCTGCCACAGCGTGGGCAGCATGCTGGCCTGCTCGATGTGCGGCACGATGACCTTGTGGCCGCCGGACTTGAGTTCGGCAACGAGGTTTGCGAGCGCTTCGGGGTCTTCGCCCTCGTCCTGCACTTCACGCACAAACGAGGCATCGACCTTGGCGATCTGCACCTTGACGTGCTCCAGCGTCTTGAACGGGTTCAGGCCGTTACCGAAGCGGCACACAGCGATACGACAGCCCAGCGCCTGAACCTGCTCGGCGAACTCCTTCGCGGCATGCAGGTTCTTGCTGACATCTTCCTGACGCAACTGGAACACGAATTGCTCCGGCGCCACCTTGGCGGCCTTGAACGCGACGCCGAGCCATGCGGGCAGGCCGTTGTCCATCATCGAGGTCTCGGTGAGGTGCACCAACAGGGAGACCTGCTTGTCCCGGGCCTGCTCTGCGGCAACGGCCTTGATGGACTCCATGATGACCCAGCGATCCATCTTGGAGGAAAGGCCAGCGTCGCCGAGGGTCTCGAGGAAAGCCAGCGGTGCCAGCTCTTCGCCCTCGTCGACCAGGCGCACCAGCGCCTCGTAAATATTTTCACCGGAACCCTGCAGGCTCAGTATTGGCTGGAAACGCAGCTTCAGGTTACCTTCATCCAGTGCCTGTACGACCCGCGCGCGGCGGTAGGTATCGGCATCGCCATCCACCTGGGTGTCGGGCTCATACAGGGCGGCGTTGTTGCCCTCGGGCCGGCGAGCAAGCGCCTGGCTGTGCGCCTTCAGAGCCTGGTTCAGTACACCCTGGGCATTGCCCGAGGTCTCACTCATCAGGGAGATGCCGACGGATGCGGTCAGCTGCAGTGTGTTGCCGCCCGCCTCGAAAATGGTGTCGCTCACCCGCTTCAACAACTCTTTGGCGCGATGCTCGGCGGTATCCGGTGTGGTTTCCGGCAGCAGCAGGCAGAATGCCTCGTCCGAGTAGCGCGCTGCAATTTCGCCGCTGCGCTGCTGGGACTGCAGGATCGCCGCGACCTTGCTGATCACCACATCGCCCTCGGCAACGCCGACGGAGCCGTGCACGGCTTCTTCGAACTGGTCGATTTCAAGGTACATCAGGCCACCAGTCTGTTGTGTACTGGCGGTGTTCTTGATGGCGTTTTCGAGCAGTTGCAGGAAGTGATTACGGTTGTACAGGCCGGTCACCTGGTCGCGATTCTTGATGTCGACCAGGCGTGCCTCCAGCTCCTCGGTATTGCCGGACTGGGCGGCAATGCGCAGCTGGATACAGCGTTCGTCGTCGAACATGCTGGTCAGTACTTCCGCGCGGGTCGGCAGTGGCCGGCCATTGACGGTGCGCGCGGTGAACTGCCATTCGGTGGTTTCCACCTCGTCGCCGTTGATGGCGTATTGTTTCAGGAAGTCGCGCGCGGCGGGCTGCTCCTGCGGTTCGATCATATCGATCAGCGGCTGGTATTCGACATCTTCCAGATCGCCGTAACCGAAACGCTCGGCAAAGGATTCATTGGCGTAGACCACCAGTCCGTCTGAAATGTAGGCGAAGGCATCCTTGGAGCTGTCCAGCAGCTCGCGCGTACGGGTAACGGCAGCGTGGTAGCGGCGGCTGTCCTGGCGTGCCTGGCGGCGCTGCGCCAGAGCGTCGAGCTCACGTTGCATCGCCAGCAGCAGGTGCTGGTCCTCATCCACAATCACCACATCGCGGGCGCCGAGCTTCAGGCCTTCCACGACCGGGTAGGGCCCCTCGCGCTCGGTCAGCAGGATGGCAGGTACATCCTTGGCCAGCTTGGAAATGGTACGAAGAGCTGTGCCGGGCTCCAGTTTGCTGCTGTCTTCCCGGGCGATGAGCAGGTCCCAGGTGTGTTCCTGCAGCAGCTTGGACAGGGCTTCAGCGCTCTCGACATGCTGGGCCCGGTTCGGGCGGCCGGCATTCTGCAGCATGCTGACCAGGCGCTGCGCTTCCGAGGCGCTGTCGTGGATGATTAATAGACGGATGGTGTTATCGGTGCTCATTATTATCGCCTTGTACTGCTGCGCGCGGGGGGCGGACGCTGCCGCTAGTGTATGGCGGCGCGCCACGACAGTACAACCCTGCGGGGCTCAAACTGGGAATCACTGCGCTTTTATGGCCGCGGGGCAGGCGATAGTGTGACCGGGGCGGGTCCTCAGAGCGGTTCGAACAGGAACTGACCGATACTGTTGCTCTCGGCGACCTGTCCAAGCAGGCGCAGGCGCTTGTAATTGCGCGGCCCCTGCTCGTCCCAGTTGATGTCCACCACGGACCCGCGCTTGAACAGGGGGACCGGTAGCAACAGGGTTGGCGGGTTGTCATGCTCGCCCATACCCAGTACCAATAGGCTGTCCAGATAGTCGGACTGGTGATTGCGGCCGAGGACTATGGCTGTGCTGACGGGAATGGCCTCGTCGGCCAGGCACTGGACACCCACCCGGTGGTGCTTTTCTCCGGCACGTATCCAGCGCACTACGCAAACACGCCATGCGCCGTGGTCGCGGCGCAGGCAGACCAGCTCCCCGTTGCGCAGGCGGTGGGCCTGCATGGCAGGCAACTGGAAGCATACGCCGTTGTCGCTGACATCGACACACTCCGCCTGCAGGGTTTTTACCTCGGGGACTTTCTTGCGTATCCGGACGCTGGCGGATGGGGCGGTGGCAATAAAGGAAGCGGTGCTCGCATCGTAATTGCCATCGCCACCGGCCTCTTCCGTCTGGGTTTCGGGCACCGCTGCTTCCGGGCTCAGGTCAGCGAGAAACTGCTCCCAGTTGGGGTTCTCCGTTGCGGCATGACGCAGGTACTCGCAGCAATTGCCGAGCCCTACCACGATTTCGCAGGTTTCCCGGCTATCGCGCCGCGGGTCGCGGCGGTGTACTTTCGGGTTCCATGCGGCATAGACACGGCTGATCAGCGATGGGGTGAGCTCGCGTGGATAGTCGCGAGAGAGACGTGCATTGCCGCGGTGCAGCTCAGCCAGCAGTTCCTGCACCTTTTCCAGGTTCACGGTCCAGCCGTGCGGAGGGGCAAAAGCTTCCGGCTCCAGCCGCGCGTACTTGAGCCTGTCTGCAAACAGCGGTGCACCGTCGTGCTCGAGTGACACGAGCAGTGCCAGCCGGCACTCGCTGTCACCCGGCTCAAGAGTCACCATGGGATGCCAGATGGCGGTGCAGTCGTACACAACGCGCATTTCCTCCGGGCGCATCTGTGACGGGTTGCTGCCGGCAAACAGCAGGGTGCGGATATAGGACTCCCGCGGTGATACACCGGGGGAAACCTGTTGCGGATCCGGTACGTTCCAGTCCGCGACCTTGAGGCGGTACGCCAGTGCGATCAGGTTGTTGAGCCTGAGCCATGTCTGTGCCGGTGGCGCCTTGAAGCACTGCTGGTTCAGTAAAATCAGTTGCCCGTAACAGGCGATGGCCCGTTGCAGGCAGATTGCCAGCTTGCCGCGTCGGTTGGGAATGAGCATGCCACTGGGTTTGGCCAGGTCGCGGGCAATGCTTGCGTACACCTGTGCAAGCGGTGCGAACAGGGCTACCGCGGACAGGCAGATATTCGGGTTTTGCGAGAGTGGTGTGGCGCCATTCAGGGTCTGTTGCTTTACCAGGGTAACGGCATTGCGATAGATATACTCTCGCGCATATTCGGTGTAGGGCAGGCGCTTTTTGGGTGAGACGTGCCAGCGGCAGAGTTCCGGCAGTAGGCCGCGCAGGACGTTAATCTGGTGCTGGCAGTTGTCATTGCTGCCGGACTCCAGGCCCTTGGCGAGGTCCTCTACCTTGCGAAAATTCCCGGTAAGTTTTGTGATGCCGCTCTCTGGTAACTGCAGCGCGTCAAACAGCGCGCTGACTGGTACGGCACCTAGTTGTTTGCTCAGCATTCCAATTGCTCTTTATATCTCTGGAACAGGCGCATTATTTTTGTGCGTTGGGTTTGGAGTCTGTGAGCTAGTCCGTTGCTCACTGTCCTGCTTCCCTCAGGCAGTATAGTTCGCCACCTGGGTTTGGCCCGGCGAAGTATAGAAGCTGGCTGTCATATTTCCGGGGCAGGATTAATAACTTTTCGCCATTAACGTTGCTCGAAAAGAAATAGCCCGAGTGCGCGCCCCGTAGTCACTTTGTTGGTGAGTTGCAGCCGCCGCACCGGTGACCCCTTGCGCGCCTTACGGAAAATCTCCACACAGCTTCCGGTCGCAAAAAAAGGCGTGGGCAGCAGCAGGCTCTGCTGGCGCAGGCGAGATGCCCTGCCGGGTATCAAAAGCCCCTCGAGATAAGGCGATTTCTTCCTGCCTGCACAGAAGGCAACGTGTACGGGTGTCGCGTCGCGGGCGATATATTCCACCCCGATAGAGGTGCTGTCCGAGTTCGCGCTGATCCAGCGAACGAAGGCCAGCTGTCGGTTGCCGCGTTCTGCGATCATGTACAGAAGCTGGCCCACAAACAGATGGGAGGGTAATTCGGACTCTGTGCGAAGCCTGGCGCCGCGGCTGTTGCTATCCACGATTCGCGCACTGAAGGCATGCTGGGCAAGCCGTTGATATTCGGCACTGCCGGATTCACCGGCGTCAGGCAGTCCGTCCTCGACCTGGTTTGCGGGGACCGGAGTGACCCCCAGTGGCCTGCTTTCCCTGAGGCGCGCGAGAAATTCGCGCCAGGTGATGTTGCCGGTGGAGATCCGGTTCAGGTAACCGCAGCAATGGCTTACACCGGTCACCAGCTTGCAGCGTTCACTACTGGCGTGCCGGGTGCCCGTGCGATGACGGCTGTTCGCCCAGCTTCGCTGCAGGTGCAGCAGTACGTTCTGTGCATTGCGTGGCAGCCCCGCAGGCCAGCTTTTTTCCGCTGCCTGTAGCAGTTTTGCAATCGGTTCTACGTCAATGCGCCACTCGATACTGTCCATTGTCGCGGCGAGCGGCTCCCCTCGGTACCTGACCCGCGACCGGGTAAGGGGTGGCAGGTCCTGGTTGAGGCTGACGCGAAGGGCGCTACCGGACAGGGTGGTGGCCTGGATGTCCGCCAGCGGCGCGCAGGCGCACAATACTTCGATCAGTTTTTGCTGGTTGCTACCGTGCAGGCGGGCGGGCTCAGCACCAGCGAACAGTGTTGCGAGCAGGTATTGGTCGCGCGCGGTTCGGGCGCCCGGACCGGCGCCGGGCAGGTCTACGATTTCCAGCTTGGTGGCAATAGCGAACAGGGTGTGCAGCCTGCGCCATGTGCCGGCGGGGGCTGGCAGGTAGCAGCGCGCACTGAGCAAAACGACTTTGCCGAGGCACTCGATAGCACATTGCAGGCTGGCCAGCCTGAGGCTGTGGGTGCGTCGTGCGGGCAGTATGCGGCAGGTAAAATCGCGACAGATGCCTGCGTAGATTTGAGGCATCCATGTCAACAGGGTGAGCGCAGCCTGTAAATCGTGGCGTTGCCCCATTCTTGGCACGCTGTCCTGGGCCGTGGCCTGCACGACCATCGCTTCGATGCCGCGTTCGACCTGCGGTCGCAGGGAATCGGCCAGTGCCATGCGGTTTGCCGGGGAAGCTTTCCAGCGTGCCAGGTCCGGGAGGAACTGGCGCAGCAGCGCGAGCTGCATATTGAAGTCCCCGTGGCATTCCTCTTCAATCCAGCTCGCAATGTCGCTGCCGGCATGGTTGAAGTCCTCGAGCCGATGCTGGGTTTGCGCCGGCAGGTCGAGTCGCTCGAATAATTGCTGGACGGAAATATTTTTGAATCGCTCGCGCAGCATGAAGTCCATCTCGCTAAACATCGCTGCGGGAGATTTGGTATTTTTGCGCGCACAGAGGCATGCGGGCGAGTTCCGGGCAGCGCGCAAAGTATAGGAGGCGGGCGGCAGCGCTACCTGTATGAACCTGCCGTTAATAAATGATAAGGCGCGAGAAAACGCATATTGCGGGCAATTGGGCCGCCCCGGGGAGCGGCCTTCGGGTTGTGGCTTTACAGTGGTGTCTTGCCCGGCTGCCCTGGAATCTCCCGTACGAGTTGAGGTACCAGGTAGCCCGGCAGTTGCGCACGCAATTCGGCAACCAGTGCTTTTGCACGCTCATCCGAAACCGCGAAATGGGCAGCCCCCTGCACGCGGTCCAGCTGGTGCAGGTAGTAGGGCATTACACCCCACTGGAAAAGGGTCTCGCTGAGTTCTGCGAGAGCCGTTGCAGAGTCGTTGACGCCGCGCAGCAATACCGACTGGTTGAGCAGCGTCGCGCCGGCGGCCCGCAGGCGCTCCAGGGCAGAACCGACTTCCGCGTCGAACTCATGCGCGCTGTTGCTGTGGATGACCATCACCGGCTTCAGGCGACCGCCACAGAACCACTGCAGCAACTCGTCGGTGACCCGCCGGGGCGCCACAACCGGCAGGCGTGTGTGGATGCGCAGCTTGTCGACATGGGGAATGGCTGCGATGCCCTCCGCCAGCCAGCGCAGCTGCCGGTCCCCCAGCACCAGTGGATCGCCACCACTCAGGATCACCTCGCGCAGCTCTGGTCGCGCGCGGATATAGTCCAGTGCCTGCTGCCACTCGGCCCGGCTCGGGTGGTTGTCTGCATAGGGGAAGTGGCGCCGGAAACAGTAGCGGCAGTTGATCGCACACTGGTTGGCGGCGATCAGCAGCAGGCGCCCGCGGTACTTGTGCACAATGCCCGGCAGCGGGTTGGCGTCGGCCTCGGCCAGCGGGTCAGGCCCGTAGCCCGGCACCGGGGTCAGCTCTTCCGCGCTTGCGAGGGCCTGCAGCAACAGCGGGTCCTGCGGGTCACCTTTGCGCATGCGCGCGGCAAACGGGCGCGGCACGCGCAGGGGAAAATCGGCACAGGCACGCACAGCCTCGGGCAGCTGGTCACGCGCCAGCCCCAGCAGTGCCAGCAGTTCTGCGGGGTCGGTGATCAGGTCCGCGAGGTCATCCTGCCAGCGGCGGGTTTCCCGCAGGGGGATCTGTTCGGGTATCATACGCGGCTAATGTCTATTCCAATCGATTAGAATCGGTTGTAACGAAATTTTCGACAGTAACGAAAGTATCGAAATTATCGAAGTGTGATCCGGCCCGGTCCAAGCGCCGTGCCGGCAGGTTTAAAGAGGAACCCATGGGAAGCTATTCTACCAACGAATTCCGCAGCGGCATGAAAGTAATGCTGGACGGTGATCCGTGCTCCATTGTTGACAACGAGTTCGTGAAGCCGGGCAAGGGCCAGGCCTTCAACCGCGTCAAACTGCGCAACCTGAAGAGCGGCCGGGTGTGGGAACGCACCTTCAAATCCGGTGAGAGCCTGGAGGCGGCGGACGTCATGGACCGCGACATGGAGTACCTGTACAACGACGGCGAGTTCTTTCACTTCATGGAGCCGGACACCTTCGAGCAGCACCAGGCCAGCGCGGAGGTGGTATCCGATGCCGCCAAGTGGCTCAAGGAGCAGGACGTCTGCGTGGTCACCCTGTATAACGGCGCGCCGCTGGCGGTGACCCCGCCAAACCATGTGATCCTCGAAATCACCGACACAGACCCGGGCCTCAAGGGCGACACCGCGCAGGGCGGCACCAAGCCGGCAACCCTGTCCACCGGCGCCGTAATCAAGGTGCCGCTGTTCCTCGAGATCGGCGAAACTGTCAAGGTCGACACCCGCAACGGCGAATACCTCGGTCGCGCGAAAGACTGAGTACCGCCTTCCTCCGGTTTCGCCAGTAACGATTTTTGTCGGAGTAGGTTGCCCGATGCCCGGAATTTGAGGCGCGCGAAGCTGAAAGGTTCTGAAACCATTGCAACATGCGTTGCTGTTGAGGAAGCTTTCACGCAGTGCGCTTTAAGCGAAGCGACGCTACGTGGTCGTTTTTGGCAGGAACAAACATGCAAGACTGGCGCCCCACCGCGACCATTGAAAACCTGCGCAGGCGCGCCCAGGTATTTGCCGAGCTGCGTGCCTTCTTCGCCGCACGCAATGTCATCGAAGTGGATGTGCCGGCCCTGTCGCAGCGCGCCACTTCTGACCCACATATCGATTCCATCACCGCCACCTGCGGCGGCAATTCTGCCTACCTCGCCACCAGCCCGGAGTTCGGTCTCAAACGCCTGCTCGCCGCCGGCATGGGCGATTGCTACTACCTCGGCAAGGCGTTTCGAAACGGCGAGGCCGGCAGCCGCCACAACCCGGAATTCACCATGCTGGAATGGTACCGGGTGGGCTGGGATGACCACCAGCTGATGGATGAAGTGGCGGCGTTACTGTGCGGAGTCCTGCAATTACCGGCACCGGACAAGCTCAGTTACCGGGCATTGTTCCAGAGCGAGCTGGGAGTCGATCCGCACAGTGCGACTGTATCTGAGCTGCGCCAGCTGGCGCGGTCGCATTTCGAGATCGAGTTCGAGTCGGAGGCGGCCGCGGACTGGCTCGACTTGCTGATGAGCCATGTGCTGGAGCCGCGCTTGGGTACCGGCGTCACCCTGGTTTATGATTTTCCCGCCAGCCAGGCTGCCCTTGCAAAGGTGGAACCGGATGCGCTGGGGGTGCCGGTGGCGCGGCGTTTTGAGGCCTATGTTGGTGGGGTGGAGCTCGCCAACGGCTATTGGGAATTGACCGATGCGGCCGAGCAGCATCGGCGTTTCGAGGCCGATCATGCTTACCGGCGCGCCAATGGCTTGCCGGCCCACCCGTTCGAGGAGCGCCTTGTCGAAGCCCTGGCGCTTGGCGATATGCCCGAGTGTGCGGGAGTGGCGCTCGGCGTCGAGCGGCTGCTGATGCAAAAACTGGGGGCAGGGAAAATCAGCGAGGTACTGGCGCTGCCGTTCGAGCGCGCATGAGGACTACGGGTTCAGCCCAGCGACTGCTTGACCCCGTCCAGCATCAGCTGCACGGCGAGCATTACCAGGATCATCCCCATCAGCCGCTCGACGGCGATCAGGCCGCGGGTCCCGAGTACCCGGGACAGCGGTGTCGAAGCCAGCAGGATGACCGCCGATACGCCCCAGGCGCCGAGCAGCGCCGCGGTCCATAACCATAACTGCTCCCCCTCGCTGTTGGTCATCAGCATGAGCACCGCCATGGTGGAAGGGCCGGCGATGAGCGGCACCGCCAGCGGCACGAAAAACGGTTCCCCGTCGAGTTTTTCCCCCATGATGCCGCCGGGCGTTGGGAACACCATGCGCAGTGCAATCAGGAACAGGATGATTGCCCCCGCGATGCGGATCGCCTCCTGCGATAGACCCAGCCATGCCAGTACAAACCTGCCTCCGTAGAGGAATACCAGCAGCACGATCAGCGCAAACACCAGTTCCCGGAAAATGACGAATGGCTGGCGGCGCTTGGGCACATCCTTGAGGGCCGCGAGGAACACCGGGATATTGCCCAGTGGGTCCATCACGAAGAGCAGGGTCAGGAATGCGGTGGTGACATCCATGCCGGGTCAGGCTGCGTGAGGGTGGTATTCGTAGACTGCGATTTCACCGACGCTGTGGAAGCCCGCGCTGGCAAAGAAATCCTGCTTGTCGGCCACAGTCTGCAATACGGCATGCTTGTGGTGGCTACATTTGGCATCTTCGACCAACTGGTTAAACATGGCGGTGCCGATTCCACGCCCGCGGTAATCTGGCAGGGTAACAATGTCGTAAAAACCGATGGCGTCCGCACTGGAGAACAATGCGCCGGTACCTGCAGGTTCACCATTCCACTTGGCAATATACATTTTCAGGCGCTGGCGTTTGAATTCGGGTAATTCCTCCAGCTTTTCATAAAGCGACTTCAGGTGCCGCCGTTCACGCGAGTCTTCCAGCTCATTGGAGATGATTGCTGCATAATTGCCAAAGTCGCCCGGGCCGAGGGGTTCGATGGTGAGAGCGGAGCTCAGGGTGCGATCGTCGTCCACGGTACCGAGGTCAGGGAGCTCTGCTGCCATGGCGATCCCGTTTTCGATCGGCATGACGCCGATTTCGGCGAGCTCCTGATCATTGAATGGTACGCTGGCACAGTGCAGCAGGGTAAAGCCACTGTGTCGCTCAGCAAAATAATCCACCACGAAACGCTTGAAGATGTGCACCGGCAACACACTGTTGCTGATCACCGGATTGAAGGCATCGGCGTGCAGGCCACTGTCGATGCGCAGTAGTCCGGTAATTTCCTTGGTGTGGCCGGGATTGACCAGTTCGGCATAGTAACTGGTCTTGGCCTCGAGGTTTCGGCGAACGAGGTTTTTTGCGGTCAGGCTGTATTTCATCATGCCCTAAATATAGTGCCTGCCCGTACAGCGGAAAGCGGCATCTGGTGCCAAGATGTGGCGCGCTTGTTCCTCAATCGCGCAGGCCGGCGAGGCGCTGGTCCATGCTTTGCGAGGGTTGCTCACAGGTGGTGATGCCGACCTTTCTGGCTGGTACCCCGGCGACCTGGGTACGTGCTTCCACGGGATGCAGTACCACGCTGCCGGCGGCCACCTGGGCGCAGGCACCAATTTCGATATTGCCGAGGATCTTGGCCCCAGCGCCAATCAACACGCCGCGCCGTACCTTGGGGTGCCGGTCGCCAGACTCCTTGCCGGTGCCGCCCAGGGTAACGGACTGCATGATGGATACATCGTCCTCCACCACTGCGGTCTCGCCAATCACCAGGCCGGTCGCATGGTCCAGTAGTATGCCGCAGCCGATCTGCGCGGCGGGATGGATGTCCACACCGAACTCCACCGAAATGCGGTGCTGTAAAAACAGGGCCAGTGCCTTGCGCTCCTGGCGCCACAGCCGGTGCGCCACGCGGAACGCCTGCAGCGCGTGGAATCCCTTGAAGAACAGGAACGGCTCATGCAGCTGGTGGCAGGCGGAGTCGCGTTCGAAAACCGCGGCAAGGTCTGCACGTGCGGCCTCGCCAATGCGCGGGTCCTCCGACAACGCCTGGTCGAATACCTCGCGAATCAGTAGTGCGCCGGCCACCGGGCTGTCCAATTTGTTGGCGAGGTGAAAGCTCAGCGCCTGCTCGAACTGGTCGTGGTTCAGTACGGTCGCGTGCAGGAAGCTGGCGAGGATGTGCTCTTCGCGGGCGGCCACAGTCACTTCACCGCGGATACGTTGCCAGATAAGGTCTGTCACGGGATGCCTGCCTTAAACCTGCCCCAGCGTCAGCGGGGGTTCGCCGAGTAGATAGAGTTGCTCGCGCAGCGCCAGTATATGCTCCGCCCAGTAACGCGGTGTGTTGAACCAGGGGAAGGCCATGGGAAAAGCCGGGTCGTTCCAGCGTCGCGCCAGCCAGGCCGCGTGGTGCATCTGGCGCAGGCAGCGCAGGGGTTCCACCAGCTGAAGCTCAGCGGGATCAAACGGGCAGAAGGTTTCGTAGCCTTCGATGACGGTATCGAGGAAAGCGGTCTGTTCCGCCCGTGAGCCGGACAGCAGCATCCAGATGTCCTGGATGGCAGGGCCGCTCATGCAATCATCGAGGTCGACAAAATGCGGGGTCTCGTCGCGCCACAGGAAGTTGCCGCTATGGCAATCGCCATGCAGGCGCAGGAAGCGCCAGTCCCGCTGGAGCACCGGTGCAACCTTCCGCAGCAGTTCTGCTGTCACCGTTTCGTAGGCCTCACGGTTTTCGCGCGGGAGGAAATCCCCGGCCAGGATGAATGCGCGGCTGTCCTCGCCGAAGTGGCGCAGGGTCAGGTCGTGCCGGTGCTGAAAGGGTTTTTCACGGCCCAGGGCGTGGATGCGCCCGAGCATGGTGCCGACCTGTTCCAGGTGATCGAAGTTATCCAGTTCCACCTGGCGCCCGCCGCGGCGCGGGTACAGGGCAAACCGGAAACCGTGTGCGCAGTGCAGGCTCTGGTCGTCAAACAGCAGCGGCGCAACCACAGGAATCTCGGCATCTGCCAGCTCCAGCGCGAAGTTATGCTCTTCCAGGATCTGTGCGTCGCTCCAGCGGCCGGGGCGGTAGAACTTGGCGATCAGCGGCTCACCATCCTCGATACCAACCTGGTAAACGCGGTTTTCGTAACTGTTCAGGGGGAAGATGCGCGCGTCCGAGAGCAGCCCGAGTGTTTCGACGCAGTCGATTACACGGTCCGGTGTCAGGGCGTCGTAGGGATGCTCATTCATGCGCGCATGTTAGGCCAGAAGGGCATTGTTTGAAAGCACGGCTCTACACTAGAATCCGCGCTTTCTCTTTTTTGGGGCTGCCGATGACGTTCGAATCCTTTATGCAGAACAAGTTGCTGGTGACACTGGCGTTCCTGGTGGTGGCGCTCATCATCCGCAAGCTGCTGTTGTTCACCTTTGCGCATATGAAGTCCTGGCAGCGGCAGGATATCCGTCGCCGCAGTGTGGCCGCGGAAAATCTCAGCAGCCTGGTGATCGGCATCGGGGTCGTTCTCATCTGGGTAAGCGAGATCCGTGAGTTCGCGCTGTCGATCGCGGCCTTTGCAGTGGCCATCGTGCTGGCGCTACGGGACATGATTTCCTGTTTTGTTGGCGGTATTTTCCAGGCCAGTCGCGGCTCCTTTACGGTGGGTGACTGGGTGAAAATCGGTGACCAGATGGGTGAGGTGATCGACCGCGAGTGGCTCAGCACGACCCTGCACGAGATCGACCCGCACGGGCCGGGTTATGGCTATACCGGTACTACCCTGTACATCCCCAACAGTGTGTTCCTGACCCAGAGCGTAAAAAACCTGAACTTCATGCGCCGTTACGTTGAGCACAAGTTCACCATTACCCGCGAGAACAAGGGTGAGAATATCTTTGCAGCGCGCAAGCTGGTGGAGGCCAAGTTACGCGAATACGCGGAACCCTTCCACGAAGTGGCGGAGCGCTATGCCAGCCTGATTGAACACCGCATGGGGGTGGAGCTGAGTGGTCCGGAGCCGGAGGTGCGGGTGCGCACCAACGAGCTGGGCCACGACGAACTGGAAGTGGCGATCTTCTGCCCCCGCGAGGAGGCGGTGAAGATCGAGCAGAAGGTGGTCGAGGACGTTTTCAACAGCTGGTATGGCAAGCCGGCCGGCGATTAAGCCGGCTTGCTGTTAGCTGCGCGCCTGTTTGCAGGGCTTTAGATGGCAACCTTTTCCAGTGCCAGAGACCCGATCGAGTAGCCCGCGCCGAAGGAGCAGATCACGCCCTTGTCGCCAACGGCCAGGTCCCGGTTGTTCTGGTGGAACGCGATTACGGAGCCGGCACAGCCGGTGTTGGCGTAGCGATCCAGCACGACCGGGGCGCGTTCCGGGGCAAAGTCATTGCCCATGAGTTTTTTCGCAATCAGGCCGTTCATATTGATATTGGCCTGGTGCAGCCACCAGCGGCGAATGTCTGTCGGCGCTGCGCCTACAGCCGCTGCCTGCTGCTCCAGGTGCGCGGCGGCCATCGGGCAGACCTCCTTGAATACCTTGCGGCCGTTCTGGCGGAAGGTCTTGCCCGGGCCAAACGGATCCACGTCGGCGGCATTGGAAGTGAAGCCGAAGTTGGAGCGGATATTGTTGGAGAAAACGGTCTTTGCCCGCGCGTCGAGCACTTCCCAGGCGGTATCGGTGGTGCAGGTCTCGCGCCGCTCTACGATGGAGGCGATGGCGATATCCCCGAAAATAAAGTGGCTGTCGCGATCGGTGAAGTCCACCTGCGGGCTGGCCAGCTCCGGGTGTACCAGCAAAACGGTCCTGGCACTGCCGCCGGCAATGGCATCCACGGCACGCTGCAGCGCGAAAGTGGCAGACGAGCAGGCTACCTGCATGTCGAAGCCAAACCCGTCGATACCGAGTGCAGACTGTACTTCGATCGCAATTGCCGGGTAGGAGCGCTGGTGCGAGGAGCAGGCGCAGATCACCATATCGATATCGGCGGCGGTCTTGTTGGCCGCGGCCATCGCCTCGCGGGCGGCGTTGAGGGCCATTTCAGCCTGCACCGACAGCTCGTCATCCGGGCGCTCCGGCAGCACCGGGCGCATTCGCTCGGGGTCGAGGATGCCCTCGCGGGTGATGACGAAACGGTTCTTGATGCCGGAGGCTTTCTCGATGAATTCCGCAGACGATTTCGGCTTCGCAGCAACCGTGCCCGCCTCGATTTCCTGTGCGTGGCGTTCATTGAACAGGTCCACGTGACGGTTGTAGGCGTCAACCAGTTCCTCGTTGCTGATCTGGCCGTCGGGTTCCCACAGGCCGGTGCCGCTGATCACGATGCCGCGAGGCAGGGTGAATTCGCTCATGTTGTTCCTCGCAAAATCTGGTGTTCGCCGGACGTCGTGGTGCTCACGCATATCGGCGTGGGGCGCATACGCAAAGGTGTAGCGTCGTTACGCGGGTCTGGCGCCATTTTCGTTGCACTATTGTGACGAAAAAAGGGTGACCGTAAAAGCCTTAGTGGTCGATGCGCTGTTGTTGCGGGTCTTGCGTGGCGCCGGTGCAAGGATGGGCGCAGGGAGCGAGCCGGGAGATGGGTAAGGAGAGATTCAAGGAGAGGGAGGGAACAGGCGCCCATAACTGGGCGCCGGGTCATCTTTTTGACAGAAGCAATCAGGCCTGGTGGATGGCCGTGGCAGCGCGCTCCGCAGTGGAGATGGCGCCGTCGATGTAGCCATACACCTCGACTTCGGTGTGTTCGCCGCAGAAATGGATATTGCCTTCCTGCAGGCCCTGCGCACCCCACCAGGAGGTGTGATCGCCGAATGTCGGGCCGGAGTAGGCACCCTTGGACCAGGGGTTGGCCCACCACTTGTTCATGATGGCCCTGCCGGTAAACGCGTTGGAGGTGCCCGGGAACGCGTTGTCCACAATACCGAAGAAGTGGTTCAGGTCGTCCTGGCTCGGGTTGGCAAACGGCTGGTCGTTGCCGACGGTCTTGCCGTAGTTGCCGCCGAAGAAGTTGGTCAGCTGGCCGTGGGTAGTGCCGGTGATGGAAGTCGGGTCCCAGGTGTCGAACAGCTCGGGGCGGCCCACATAGACGACGCCGTTGGGGGTGTACATTTCACCATTGAGGTACTGCGGCTCGGTCCACGGACGCGCGTTGAACTCCATGATCATCTTGCCGTTGGAGCCCATGGTCATCTGCTCGATGGCCATGCGCTTTTCCGGGCGGAAAGATTCGTACAGCGCCGGTGCAATATCCACGTCGCGCAGCATGGAGAACGGAATGGCCAGTACCAGCTTGTCGCAGCCGTGTACGTAGCCGTCTTCGAAGGTCAGGGTGTAAGGGCCGTTGATGTCACCATCAATGGCAACCAGTTTGCGCCCGGTTTCGACGGTGCCTGCCGGCAGGTCGTCCAGCATCCGGGTGATCAGCTGGTCGTTACCACCGGCTATGCGGAATCGCTCATCGGTGCCCGCCAGCGGCAGTGCCGAGTTGATCGGGTTCCACGCCAGCAGGTAAATCAGGTTGAGCGCAGTCATCTCTTCCGGCATGAGGCCGTATTCCGCCACCAGATCTGCCTGGAATACCTGGCCCATGTTGGAATTCTGGCCGATGCCCACCTGGTCCAGCCAGGAGTTGCAGTCAATGTAGTCCAGGTCGCGATGCAGGGCGTTGTGGTTATCGTAGGTCGGTACCCAGGGGGCATCCTGCTGGGTCTGCTTGAAGATCCTGTAGACGTCGCGCCATTCGGCATTCAGCTCGTGCTCGGTGTACTGTTGGCCGTTGACGTAGTACAGCTCGTTACCACCGGGTACCGCGTTGCCGTTCACGTCTTCCAGATCCAGGCCCAGTTCACTCACCAGGTTACGCGCGTAGCTGTGTTCGGTGGAGATCAGCTCGCCGCCGCGCTCGGAAATGGAGCCCGGGCCGAAGTGATCGCGCTGGGTGCGCACACGGCCGCCAATGCGGGTGTTGCCCTCGAATACGGTGGAGGCAATGCCGAACTTCTGCAGGCGGTGCGCGCAGCGCAGGCCGCCGACACCGGCACCGACGATCGCGACGCGACCGGCATCGTTACCGCCACCATTGTTGGTTTCGTTGCCGCTGCCGTTCGGGGCGGCGCTGGCTTTTTGTGAGCCCGCGGCACCGGCCGCGCCGACACCGATAGCGGCGGCGCCGAGGCCCAGCTGCTTGAGGAAGCGGCGACGGCTGTCATCAGAGGCCTTGCCCGCTACCAGCTTGCTGCCTTCATTGACGATATCGAGGGCTTCGTCAGCCGGCATGCCGGTCTGCTCGGAGAGGGTTTCCGCAGCGCGCATGCGGCGCAGCAATCCGCCGATCGGCGAGAGGGATTTACGGCTTTTCATGGTGTTTTCCTAAAGACCTTTATTCCGGAACTCCGTTCCAGTCGTTGCTTTTTGTGATCTGGCGCACAAAATTACCTGAATACGAACAAAAGTTCAAATTGAGCCGCAAATATAGGGTGAATGTACCATTTTTCCGTGAATGGAGTCGTTATTTGGAAGAATTTTACGCCCGACGGCAGGTTTTTGGTGGGGTCGCCCTGAAACAAAGGTGCTGTTTTTGCGGGTGATTTTGTACTGACCGTCCGGTTATGGCACCCGCGCCAGCGCACAGGCGCTGACCCGGTGCGCACCGGCCAGCTTCAGCAGCCAGGCCAGGGTATTGAGGGTGGCGCCGGTGGTGATGACATCATCGACCAGCAATATGTGTCGGCCTGCAATGGCGCCGGCCCGATTCGCAGGGATATAAAACACGCCCTGCAGGTTGCGCCGCCGCTGTAGTTTGTCGAGTTGCTGCTGCGCGGCCTTGCGCCGGCGTGCTTTGATCAGGTTCGCCTGCAGGCGCAGGCCGAGGACCTTGCCGAGGTCGCGAGCCACCAGCTCGGCCTGGTTGAAGCCGCGGCGCAGCTGCTTGCCCCAATGCATCGGCACCGGCAGCAGGTAATCCACATCCGCAAGGGCTGGTTGCTCGGCGATATGCTGCGCCAGCGTCAGGGAAAGTGCGCGCCCAGCGGCCAGCTGGTTGCGGTACTTGAACGCGGCCACCATCCGGTTCACCGGGTAGCCATAGAGAAAGGCGGCGTAAGCGCTGTCCAGCTCCGGCGGCTGGCTGAGACACTGGGGGCAGTGACTATCCTCCGGCGAGGCCAGGGGCAGGGCGCATCTCTGGCACTGGTTGAGCAGGTGCGGGAGCAGACCGGTACAGATCGGGCACAGGCCCGCGCTCCCGGCAGGAATGACCTGGCAGAAGCAACACTGACCCGCAATCAGTGATCGCGCACGGTAGCGAAAACTACGCAGTAAACCGCGTTCACCCTTTCTGGTTGACAGCATCCATGCCCCCGTTACACTCGCTCTCTCCCCTGAGGCGAAGCGCTCGCCGTTATCGCCAGAAGCAGCTCCAGAGACAAGGCCCATGACCATTCCCGCCATGAAAATCGCCAATACCGCGCACTTTGTCGGAGAAATCCGGAATAACTGGACCCGCGACCAGGTACTTGCGCTGTTTGACCTGCCGTTTAACGACCTGATGTTCCAGGCGCAGACGGTGCATCGCCAGCATTTTGATCCCAATGAAGTGCAGATCAGCACACTCTGCTCCATCAAGACCGGCGCCTGCCCTGAAGACTGTGCCTACTGTCCGCAGAGTGCGCGTTACAACACTGGCCTGGAGCGCGAGAAGCTGATGAAGGTGGAGAAGGTGCTGGAAGAAGCGCGGGCAGCCAGGGCCAGCGGATCCACCCGTTTCTGCATGGGCGCGGCCTGGCGCTCCCCCAAGAAGAAAGATATGCCCTACGTGGTGGAAATGGTGAAGGGCGTGAAAGCGCTGGGTATGGAGACCTGCATGACCCTCGGCATGCTGTCCGATGCGCAGGCGCAGGAGCTGGCGGACGCGGGCTTGGACTATTACAACCACAACCTGGATACCTCGCCGGAATACTACCGCGACATCATCACCACCCGCACCTATGAAGACCGGCTGAATACCCTGTCCAATGTGCGTGCGGCCGGTATGAAGGTCTGTGCCGGCGGCATCATTGGAATGGGTGAAGAACAGAAAGACCGCGCCGGCCTGTTGATTGAGCTGGCCAACCTGCCGGAGGCGCCGGAGTCGGTGCCCATCAATATGCTGGTGCGCGTGGCGGGTACGCCGCTCGAAGGCGAACCCGACCTGGACCCGTTCGAGTTTATCCGCTGCATCGCGGTAGCGCGCATCATGATGCCCAAATCCCATGTGCGCCTTTCCGCCGGGCGCGAGGAAATGAATGAGCAGATGCAGGCGATGGCATTTCTGGCCGGTGCCAACTCTATTTTCTACGGCGAAAAACTGCTGACCACGCCTAACCCGGAAGCGAACAAGGATTTGCAGCTGTTCAAACGCCTCGGCATCCGCCCGGAAAAATACGAAACGGAACAGACGGAAGCCGAGCAGGAAGCGGACCTGGCGCAGCGCGTGGAAGCGTCTCGTCACGATCCCTTCTTCTACAACGCCGCACAGTAAACGGTACTGAGCGGTGTCCTCCCTGCAGGCATTTATTGCTGCGCGGCTTGCCGAACGCGAGGCGGCCAACCTGATGCGGCGACCGCCGACGCTCGCTGCTGCACCCACTCCCTATGCCGATGTGGAAGGCCGGCGCCTGCTCGCGTTTTGTAGCAATGATTATCTCGGCCTGGCCGCGCATCCCGATGTAATTGCGGCGCAGCAGGCAGCCGCGGCGCTCGGTGCGGGCGCCACGGCCTCGCACCTGGTCAATGGCCACCTGCATCTGCACGCGGCGCTGGAACAGCAGCTTGCCGAGGTGACGGGCCGCGAGGCTGCGCTACTGTTTTCCACCGGCTATATGGCCAATATGGGCGCCATTGAAGCGCTGCTTGGCCGCGCTGATATTATCGTGTCCGACAAACTCAACCACGCTTCGCTGATCGATGGCGCACGCCTGTGCGGTGCGGAAAAGTTACGCTTTGCCCACAATGATCTGGAGGCGCTGGAGCGGCAACTGCGGCGCGCGCGGACCAAGTCCGGCAGTGCAAAAATCCTGGTAGTGGTGGATTCTGTGTTCAGCATGGATGGCGACCTGGCACCACTGCCGCAGATTGCCGAGCTGTGCGCACGGTACGATGCGTGGTTAATGGCGGACGACGCCCATGCCGTTGGCGTGATTGGCTCGCCGCAGCGGCCGGCTGGCGGCAGTGCGGAATTCTTTGGCCTGAGCCAGCAACAGCTGCCGATCGTGATGGGCACGCTGGGCAAGGCGCTCGGCAATTTCGGTGCGTTCGTGGCCGGCAGCGCCGAACTGATTGAATACCTGCGCCAATTTGCGCGCACCCATATCTACACCACCGCGCTGCCACCGGCTGTCGCCGGTGGCACCCTGGCGGCGCTGCGGCTTGCCGGCTCGGGTGAGCTTCAGCAGAGGCTGTGCACGCTGGTCGATCATTTTCGCAGCCAGGCTGCAGCACGCGGCATCGACCTATTGCCGTCGCAAACCGCGATCCAGCCGGTGCTGATCGGCGATGAAAAACGCACGCTCGCCATCGGTGCCGAATTGCAGCGCGCCGGCTTTATGGTGGGCGCCATTCGTCCGCCCACGGTGCCGGCAGGTACTGCGCGCCTGCGCATTACACTCAGTGCGACCCATACGGAAGCACAGATCGATGCTTTGTTGGACGCACTGGCTACAGCCCTGTCCAAAAACAAACCAGTTGCGGGAGCGGAGGCATCATGACCATGCCAACGCTGGTTTGCCTGCCCGGCTGGGGCTTCGATGCACGCTGCTTCGGGCCGTTGATTGAGGCCCTGCAGCCGCATCTGCCGGCCATGGATATGGTGACCATGGATTTGCCGGGCTTTGGTTCGGCAGCGGGTTATGAGAGCGAACAGGCGTGGCTCGGCGCGCGCCTGCTGGACGACCTTTATCGACGCCTGCCGGACAACTGTGTGCTGCTCGGCTGGTCGCTTGGCGGCATGCTGGCAACCGCACTGGCCGCGCGTTCCGGGCAGAGCAAAATTTGCGGCCTTGTCACTATCGGCAGCAATCCCTGTTTTACTGCGCGCGCTGGCTGGCCCTGTGCCATGCCGCAGCAAACATTCGAAGAGTTTATTGCAAGTCATACGGCGTCCCCGCAAAAAAACTGGCAGTCCTTCTGTGGCCTGTCTGCACTGGGCGACAGTGAGCGGCGCCCGCTACTGAAAACCCTGCGCGCGCTGGCGCCTGCTGAAATTGGCCCGGACTGGGGCTGGGCACTGCAGCGGCTGGCACTGCAGGACAATCGGCAGTTTTTGCAAAGCCTGCCGGCGCGGCAGCTGCACCTGTTTGGCGAGGCGGATGCGCTGGTTCCGGTCGCGGCTGCGCAACAGATCGCGCAGCTGGTGGGTGAGGATTCCGTATCGGTGGTGCCCGGTTGTGGGCATGCACCGCACCTGTCGCAACCGCCCGCTGTGGCCGGGCAGATCAAAGATTTTATCAGGGCGTTACCAGGTGCCCACACGCCTAATACCATCGCGTCTAATACAGGCGCGCCTAGTACAGATGCGCCTTTCAGTAAAAGCGCGGTGGGTCGCTCATTCGGGCGCGCGGCAGAAACCTACGACGACGCTGCAGGCCTGCAGCGCGCGGTCTGTGACCGGTTACTGGATCGCTGTGACCCGGCGTGGCAGCCGCGACGCATACTGGATCTCGGCAGCGGCACCGGTTACGGCAGCGAGCGCCTGCGCGAGCGCTACCCGCAGGCTGAAATCATCGCGGCAGATATTGCCGAGGGCATGCTGCGTTTTGCCCGCGACCAGCGGGATCATGCCGACCGCTACGTTGCCGCCGATGCGGAGGCGTTGCCGTTTGCTGACAACAGCTTCGACCTGGTGTTTTCCAGCATGGCGCTGCAGTGGTGCTATCAACTGGAAAAACTGTTCGGTGAAATCCGGCGCGTGCTCGGTCCGGACGGATTCGTACAGGTCAGTACCTTGGGCCCGGATACCCTGAAGGAAGTGCGGGCCAGTTGGGCCCAGGTGGATGATCGAACCCACGTCAACAAGTTCCTGCCGGAGGATGCCTGGTTAGGTGCCGCGGCAAACTCAGGATTGCCGGTGCAGACTCTGAGTGAAAGCCGTCGCCTGCCATTCGCCACTGTCAAGGCGGCGCTCAATAGCCTGAAGGCCGTGGGCGCACACAATATCAATCAGGGCTGTCGCACCGGGCTGACCGGGCGCCAGCATATCCGCCGTTTTCGTGCGGCTTATGAATCCCACCGGCTGCCCGGCGGCGAGTTGCCGCTGACCTACCAGATTATTTACCTGTCTGCCTGACGCGTCGCTGTTTTTCGCGCTTCATACAGGTGCCCCCTTTTGAATCGCCTCTGTGTCAACCAATACCGGCGCTCCCCGTTTTTACTGGAGGCGAGGTTAAAACCCGCCCAGAATAAAACACGAATCCGCCGGCAGGAGTAAACATGGACAGCGCAGCGCTAATAGCCGCCAACCGTTTCGGTTACGGGCCGGCGCCCGGCGAGCTGGAACGCATCAGGGGCCCGAGAGATTATCTCCGCGCGCAGCTTGCTGCCGGGGCCGAGCTGCCAGCCTACCTCGCGGCACAGGATTCCTCGAAAAGTATATTCATCGCGATGCGTGCCCAGCGCATGCAAAAGAAAAAGGGCAGCGGCGAGCGCCTGGTTAAAAACGCGCGCGATACCTATTTGCGCCAGGCCGGTGCGCGCCAGCGCTGGGCCGCCGAGTCACCTCAGGGTTTGCGCGAACGTCTGGTACATTTCTGGAGTAACCACTTCGCGGTTTCCATCGACAAGCCTCAGGTATTGCCGCTGGCCTTCACAATGGAACAGGAGGCCATCCGCCCGAATATCACCGGCAATTTTGCCGACCTGCTGGGCGCGGCCATCCGCCACCCGGCCATGCTGCTGTATCTCGATAACACCCAGTCTTTCGGGCCGCGCTCGCGGGCCGGACGCAGGCGTAAACGCGGCCTCAATGAGAACCTGGCGCGGGAAATCCTGGAGCTGCATACCCTCGGCGTTGGCGGCGGCTACAAGCAAGCCGATGTGCGCGAACTGGCCAAGGCCATCACCGGCTGGACGGTTGGGAGTGCACGGTTCCGGCCGGAAAAAACCGGTGAGTTTGTATTTGCCGAGCCGGTGCACGAGCCTGGCAGTGTCACGGTGCTGGCGCGTCGCTATGCAGATTCAGGCGAAGTCCAGGGCAGCAGGATCCTGCGCGACCTGGCGCTGCACCCGTCCACGGCGAAGCACCTGGCGCACAAACTGGCGGTGCATTTCGTGGACGACAACCCTCCCAACGAGTTTGTGAAGCAACTGGCCGAGGTGTACCTCGACAGCGGGGGTGAATTACTGCCCCTGTATCACGCCTTGATCGATGCCGATGAAGCCTGGGATGCCGGCGGCTCCAAGTTCCGCACGCCCGTCGAGTTTGTCACCGCCAGTTTCCGCGGCCTGCAGATTCGCCAGGGCCGCTTCCTGCCGTCGCTGCGAGCGCTGGGTCAGGTGCCGTTCAAGCCCGGTAGCCCCGCCGGCTGGCCCGACAACAGTGCGCACTGGAAGACCCCGGCGGCGTTGCTGGCCCGGGCGGACTGGTCCGATGAGGTAGCGGACAAGCAGGCGTTCTCAATCGATCTTGAGCAATGGATGGACGAGACCATGGCGGGCCTGTTCAGCGATCGCACCCGGCTCTGGGTCGGGCGCGCGGAAACCACAGCACAGGGCCTCGCCCTGGCGCTGATGAGTCCCGAATTCCAGCAGAGATAATTTTAATAAAGATGGCTCCAGCAAATATAAATGCAGCAAGAATAAATCCGGGAAAAACCAGTATGGATAGACGGCAATTTCTCAGGACTGCACTGTTGGCAGGTGCTGGGGTCTATTGCTTTTCGGGGCGTGGATTTGCGGCGGAGGCGGGCGGTAGTAAAAAGAAATTATTCTGGATTCTACTGCGCGGCGGCATGGATGGCATCGGATGTCTGGCGCCGGTGGGCGATCCGTATTTTGAGGTGCTGCGGCCGGATATCGATCCGGACCTGCTGTTGCCGCTCGAAAGCGATTTCGCCCTGCACCAGAATCTTGCGGGGCTGGCGGGCTTGTATCGCAACGGCGAGCTGGCGCTGTTGCCGGCGGTAGCCACGGCATATCGCAACCGCAGCCATTTTGATGCGCAGAAAATCATTGAAAATGGCAGTGCCGATCCGGGCCTGCGCAGCGGCTGGATGAACCGCTGCCTGGCCAGGCTTGAGGGTGGCGCGCTGGCGCTGGGCCAGGATGTGCCGCTGTCCCTGCGCGGTGAATATGACGCAGCCAACTGGGCACCGCCGATTCGCGGTGGTGCACGGGATGATTTTCTCGAGCGTCTGCAGCGTATGTATGGCCCTAATGGGGACTATGCGGATTTACTGCGTGCGGCAATCACCATGCGCGAGCAGAGCGACGATGCCATGAGCGATACGCGCCAGCGCCGCGCGAGTTTCGCGCAGGATTGTGAAGTGGCAGCACGCCTGGCACTGGAAAACGGCTCGCAACTGGTTGCACTGGATTTCACCGGATGGGATACCCATGCGCAGCAGGGCACCGTGCAGGGGAAGTTCGCGCGCCAGATGACGCAGCTGGATCAGGGTATCCTGGCCCTGAAGAAAACGCTGGGCAAGGAGTGGCGTAACAGCCTGGTGATCGTGGCCAGCGAATTTGGCCGCACTGCGGCCTATAACGGCACGGCCGGCACCGACCACGGCACGGCAGGCACTCTGATCGCGGCCGGCGGCGGGCTGGAAAATTTCGGCGGCAGGGTACTGGGGGACTGGCCGGGCCTCTCTGGCAGGACGCTTTACCAGCAGCGCGATATCTATCCGGCCAATGACATGAACGCCTGGTTGATGCGGCTGATTGCCCCGCACCTGAATATAGACCCGAGCTGGATGCGACGCGTAGTGTTCCCGGTCTAGGCGCAAAAACATGGTCAAGCCCTTTAACGTCATTGCGGTTTGGGAGCTGCCTGCCTGGCTGCCGCGAGGTCTTTTTCGAAGTTCATGGCCAGTGCCGCGCGCTCCAGTGCCAGCGCCGACTGGGTCATTGCCGCTTCCCGCACATCCGGTGCCGGCAGCACCGCAAGGGCGGCCAGTCCTTTCTGCAGTCGCACCATCACTTCCACATTGGCAGCACCGTCCCTTGCAATAGCGCCGAACGCATCGTCGAACAGGTCGTGCGTGGACAGCGCCGGGCACCGCACGCGTGTGTACTTCGGTTTTTCTTCCGCCGCGTCCGGGCAGGGGGCAGCCCAGTTGCTGAACAGTCTTACCAGGGTGCCAATGACATCGATTGCCGTGCCCGGGTCATTGACCCCCGGGGACAGGGCGCGGCTGCCGATCTCAGAAAGCGCCAGCAGGCCCAGTCTCGGGTCATATTCGTAGGTTCTGTCGCCGCCTATGACGAACGCACTGCAAATATTCTCCGGAGCAAATTCCGCCACGGCATCCTCCGCGATCCAGTATGCAAGCGGCTGGTTCGGGCATGCGAAGCTGCCGGGGGTCGCCGATATCTCGATGAGGCCACGATCGGTTTCGGCTGCATTCTGTAGTGCGTCGATATCGATATGTTGCACGTAGCCGATATCACTTGCATAGATGGGCACCGCATTGGATTCGAGTGGCTCGACCGGTAGCGCGCAAAGGTTCGGGTGGTGGCGGTAGTGTTGCAGTGCGGAATGCGCGGCTTCCTCGACCGCATCGATGGTGGTGCTCATGCGGCCAAGCCGGGCAATCCTGTCGACCCAGCGCAGGAAGGCACCGATTACCAGGGTGTAGGCGAGGATGGTCAGTGCAGAGATCAGCAGGATACCGATCTCCTCCAGCACATCATTTTTCAGCGCGCTGAGTGCCACCAGACTGAAGATAAAGGCGCCCAGAAACGACGAGAGTGTGTTCTGGGATACGTCGTCGGCGATGACCAGGGAAACCGAGCGCGGCGTGGCGATAACGCTGGCGGAAGCGTAGGCCGATACCATTGCGCCAACGGCAAAAGTCGCCATGACCAGCATGCTGGTGGCGAGCACGGAGAGCAGAAATTCCAGTGAGTCCACTGAGATTTTCGGCAATGGCAGCGATATTGGTATGCGATCGAGTACGCTCGCAACCCAGACTGAAACAATCGAAACCAGGCAGGCGAGCAGGGGGCGAAACCAGAGTTTCTCGCGCAGGCGTCGCAGGGCCCACCGCAGCATATCAGTGCCCTTCCTCTCTCACTGAACTGGAGCTATACACAATTGTCGAATTACTGTTTCGACTATTTTGCATAGAGCGTATTTTCGGATATGACCCCGAGTTCCAGCTCCACCGGCTGCTCGATAATTTTCTCAAGACTGCGCTGTAATTCCTGCACGAATTGATCGTTAATAACCCCGGGAGCTGCGACCAGGTCTGCGCGCACCAGCACTACATTTTCACGAACCTGGGTGCTGATATGGGTGAAACGTATATCCTCCTTCCCGCGCAGTAATTCATAGCTCTCCGTGATCAGGCTGCGGTTTACCATGTTATGGGTAAGTAAATCGACAGTGCCGGTATCCAGTGGACGCAGGATGAGGGCGAGGCCGATGAAGGAAACAATCACTGCGAAGGCCCCTGCGAGGGTGCGACGGTAGTACTGCCAGAAGAAAACCAGCGTCGCCGCAAACACGATACCGAAGAAGTTGGTGAGAAATAGCAGGAATGGGCCACGGGCACTCAGGTCATCGATAATGATGCCAACCTCTATGCTGGCTTCCTGCCCCAGTGCCAGGGCAATACCTACCGTGCACAGCGGTGGCACCAGAGCGACCGCAATGGCGATACCGGCCAGTGCCGAGGAAACATTCGGGCGCGTGAACGCGTAGGCACCGGCACCACCGGCGGCAATGGCGATACCGAGGTCCAGCAGGCTCGGTCGCATGTGCGATATGATTTCTTCTAGTGGCGCGGCTTCCTCAATCAGCTCGCGCCAGCTGGGGATGACACTCGGCTTCTGCTCGCCCATGTATCACCAGTAGATCCTGAGGGAGGCGGTGAAGCCGATACCGTCATACTGCCTGCCATCGTCGCCTTCCGCATCCGCTACCTGGGCACCAAGATGAATCTTGAACTTGTGCTCGTTGAGATAGAAGTTCACACCACCGAAGACTTCGGAATAGATATCTCCGCGGTCCGAAACCACACTGCTCTCGTAACGACCGAGGCGCACGCTGCCATCGCGATTGGACTCGATGTGGGTGAAGCGCACGACCCATTGAACCACATCGGTCTGCTGATAGGCCGGCATCACGACAAAACCCCAGAGGTCGCCCTGACCGTCATAACCATCACCGTAGGCCAGGTCTGTGCGTACCTCCCAGTCCCCCCGGTCAATATGACTGCTGACGCTGTACACATCGGAATAATCGCGGGTGTTGGCGTTGGGGTCGGCATCGTTATAAACGTAGTCAAACCGGAACCTGGCCTTGTCCCAGGCGCGGGTTTCACCAAATTCACGCCCGAGCTTGAACAGGGTGAAGTAGCCGGCATCGTCGATGCCGATTTCCGGGTCGCCGTCAGTGGCAAACACGCCGGCGTAGTATTCCCACTCGTCGGCAAAGGTATTGGTGACACTGACGCCTGTGAAATACTCGGCGGTGAACCAGAGGTTGTTGGTCAGATTGTTGCGCTGCGGCGTGAACAGTTTCTTGGAGGAAGTGCCACCATCCAGGGTGAAACCCGCGGACTGCTTGAGGATCCTGATTTTGGTGCCGTTGTCGAACTTCCACTGCAAATAGGCATCCGTCAGCCGGTTGTACCAGTTCGTCATGGTGTTGTTCAGGTTCATGTCGGCTTCGATGGCATAGGTCATGCCCGACAGTTCACCCTTGACACCAAACCGGAAGCGCCGCCACAACAGGTCCGAATAGTTGCCCTGGTTGGCATCGAAGACGGCCCCGTCCGCATGCAGGCGGCCGGACAGCTTCAGGTAGTCGCCCTTGTCGTTTTCGTACATGTCGGCGATGTCCCAGTAGGTATCCGGGATCACCGTTTCGCTTTGCTCTGCCAGCGCTGGGGCGCCCGCTAGCAGGCATGCCAGCACGGCGGCAGAAATCTTGCCAAAGTGCCAGGGGCGGGAGCCCGGGAAGCGGGTCCGGAGGTGGTCTGGGAGGGGCAGGTGGGTCATCCCGGTACAGCGCCTTACATCCTTGAAACTCAGTATTCACTGTAGATGAACGGCGCTGTGCAAATGTTACAACGCCCGGGCCTTCCGCGCTTTTGGCGCATCGCGCTTTGTGGCATGCTCCGGACATAGATAAAGATAAGGAATCGGGGGGTATCTTTGTCCAGATTTTTAAACCGGAGCCTGCTCCTGGCGGGGGTGCTGCTGCTCGCCGGTTGCGCTGCGCAGCAGCCGGTCGAAACAGCTCCGGGAACGATTGCCGAGCCAGTCTTTCCTGCTGTGGGCCTGTTTTACAAGCAGCCCAGCGATGCGCTGGAGAGCGACTGTCGCGAGTACGATGAACAGTCCGTGCTGCAGCATTGCAGCATGAATTACTTCGAGTTGTCGCGCCTGCACAGCCGCCTGCAGAGCACTGGGGCCTTTCATGAAGTGTCTGTCGGCGACGATGACAGGGAATACGCGATATCCGTGACACTGGCCGTATTCGATACGGAATCCGGCAAGGAGATCGGCAACGCCGCGCTATCCGGCGCGACCCTGATGGTGTTGCCCACGGTCATGCAGCAGACGCTGAAAGCTGAGGTGGTGGTGAGCTGGCGCAATGCGCTGGTGCGCCGTTATCAATACGAAATCCCGTTCAGCCACAGCGTGCACCTCTTTTCCGGGGTGAACAGCTATGACGACCAGCTTGCCGACCTGGTTGCCAGCCGGTTTGTCGAGGATGCCCGGCGCGAAGGTGTGTTTTCGCCGGAGTACCTGGCAGGTGCCCTGGGAGCCAGCGATTACGACAACGACCTGACCGTGCCGGAGCAGATCGCGGATTATGTGTTTATTGACCGCTATCGCTATAGCAACCCGCTACAGGGTGTGATGCTGCGGTTCGAGCATCGCCGGTTCACCTTTGACCGTGCGGATATCTTTATTTTCCCGGCGCTCAGCGTGGACTGGAGCGATGTGGCAGCGCTGGTAGAGGGCGAGGCCGATAGCGTGCGCGCAGAGCTGGGGTCGCTGCAGGCGCAGGGGGTGTTCCCGGAGGTTTCCCTCGGTGCGAACCGCCGCCTGGACTGGCAGCTGGATGATCGCCGCTTCCAGGGCGTGTCTTTCTCCGGCGGTTTGGTGGATGCCAAGGGCAGCCGTTTCCATACCGTGGTCTATGTATTCAACAAGGCAGACAAACTGATCAAGGTGCGCGCGACTTTCCCGATGGTAGACGGGGTGAATGAGGTGCCGCCGGCACCGGACCTGTTCGTGCAGGGAGCACTGGCAGGCATCCAGCCCCCGGGGGAGTCCGTATTCATGGCGCGCTTGCGGGCGCACGAGCGCCAGACCAGCCTCAACCCCTAGTGGGGTCCAGCCGGGCAGGGGGCGCTAGTTCAGGATCCAGCGCGCCACACCGAGCAGGTTGATGCTGACGAACACACTGTTGAGCAGTATCTGGTGCTTGTGGCCGGTCAGGCGCGCCCACAGCAGCAGGCAGAATGAACCGGGCAGGAACAGGGCGTAGGCCAGGCCCGACTGGGGAATATTCAGAGACATCAGCAGGGCGCCGGCAATCGACAGCGCGGTGCCGAGCCACCCCAGCAGGGCCTCCAGGCGGGAATGCCCGGCTGGAGTCTCCTCTGCTACTTTCTTGCTTTCGGCCGCTGCCGCGCCAGTTTCGCCTGTCATGCGAGTTTGCTCAGTGCACCGGGAAGCGGATGACTTCGGCTTTTTCCGGCGGCTGGTCGCCGCCGAACTGGATGCTGTAGACGATGTAGTCTGTCAGCAGGCCGTAGAGGTCGATGCGATTGTAGGGATTGATCTCGGCTTGTACATGCAGCACCTCGTGGGTGGAGCAGTAACTGGTAAACAGGATCTGGGTGGTATCGGGCAGGTTGAGCATCCACAGTTCCATTTCCACCATGACCTGGGTGTGATGGAAATCTTCCCCGGAGGACTCGGCGATGGCATTGTGGCGCGCCATGATGTCAAACACGTCGGACGCCTTGCCGTTGTTGAATGCCACCAGGGTGGGGGCGTCGCGCGTGATATTGCGTACGAGTTTGGCTTCGGATTCGGTCAGCGCCAAATCGCCGTCCTGGATTCTGTTGAATACGTCCACGTTGATACCGGTTCTGCTCGATCAATCTGTTGCCTTCAGCGCGGCAAGGTATCGGAATGGCTGCCGTTAGGCAATCGATAATAAAAGAAGCCGGCAACCCCTGTGGTGGCCCCCAAGTTGAGGGCCCGGGATTGCCGGCTGGCCTGGCCCGCTGAGCGGGTTGGCGTCAGGGATAGATTTCGATCGGCGTGTCGACCTGCACCAGGCTCCAGATCTCATCCATCTCGGAGTTGGTCACGGCGATACAGCCGTCGGTCCAGTTCATGCGGGTCAGGTATTTCTCGATGTTCTTCCACTCCGGCTTCTGGCCGTGGATCATGATACTGCCACCCGGGCTGACGCCCAGCTTGGCTGCGCGGGCGCGATCCTGGGCGTTCGGGTAGTCGATGCGGATTGCGCGATAATAGGTGCTGTTTTCCTTTTTCCAGTCGAGTGTGTAACGCCCTTCCGGGGTGCGCTTGTCACCCTCGCGGATCTTGTGGCCCCTGGGGTTTTTGCCAAATACCACATTGAAGCTGCGCACCACCTTGCCGGAGCGGATCAGCTGCATCAGCGACTTC
This sequence comes from Biformimicrobium ophioploci, assembly GCF_030270605.1. Taxonomy (GTDB): domain Bacteria; phylum Pseudomonadota; class Gammaproteobacteria; order Pseudomonadales; family Cellvibrionaceae; genus Biformimicrobium; species Biformimicrobium ophioploci. Next base: position 106,171 of record NZ_BSYJ01000001.1, on the reverse strand, counting down.
GATTTGTGTACGACCACCAGGTCAACCGGCTGTGCCTTGGCCATGGCCAGTGTGGGCATAAACCATGCCAGAAAAAGGATTCCAAGCTGCTTCATAGAAAACAAACCGCAGGTCAATAATTTTCGTTGTGAGCCTGCCGCCCCCGGCTTGGCGCGCATTGCTGCGCCAGTGCGAATTTGGCTATTTATTGCTCGGTTCGGCAGTAAATTACCATCGTGCTTTGGGGGGTGGAAGTGAAAAGTTGTGTAAAGTGATCACTTTTTGGTCGCTAGTAACTTTGCCCAAATGTGGCTGAAAGCAGAGTTCTTTCGCCTAATTTAATGGGCGCACAGGTGACGGAATTTCGCCTCTCTTAGCGCATTTCCCGCCAGATGCAAGGCGATCCGAGATAAGAACCAATACAATCGATCCGGTCACCAATTGACCGTCAATTCCAGACAGGGGGAAAAATGCCAACCAAACAGGCCTTCTTTATCGCCGGCACGGATACCGATGCCGGCAAGACATTTATCGCCTGTGCGTTGCTGGCAGCGGCCCGCCGAAAAGGCCTCTCGACAGCAGCCATCAAGCCGGTGGCATCCGGCTGCGAGCAGACATCCGACGGGCTGCGCAACAGTGATGCACTGCTGCTGATGTCTGCCATGAGTGCAGAATTGGCCTATGAACAGGTCAACCCGGTGGCACTGGAGCCCGCCATCGCGCCGCATATCGCCGCGGCAGAGGCCGGGCGCCGGCTCGATCCGATGCGCCTGGCGGGGTTCTGCCGCGGTGTGCTGGGGGCGGGACAGGACTTTACCCTGGTGGAAGGTGCGGGCGGCTGGCGCGTGCCGCTGGGACCGCAGGGTTTCCTGTCGGACCTGCCGCGGGCGCTGGAGCTGCCGGTGATCCTGGTGGTGGGGATGAAGCTTGGCTGTATCAACCACGCAGTGCTGACGGCCGAGGCGATCCGTCGCGACGGCCTGCCGCTGGCGGGTTGGGTGGCGAATTTTGGCGCCGCGGAAATGGCGCGCCCGGATGAGAACTTTGACACCCTCTGCCGGCTGCTGCCGGCGCCCTGCCTGGGGCGGGTGCCGCACGTTGAGGGGGCGGATTTTCAAGCCGGGGCGGGCTTTCTCGACATTGACAGAATCGGGGTTCAAACATAGATTTAAAACAATTGTTTGAAATTGTGCGGGGCCGCCCGCGAACAGAATAAGGGGATACCCATGGCCGACTACGAGGCTCCATTGCGCGAAATGCGCTTCCTGCTGAACGAGGTCTTTGATGCACCGGCACTGTGGGCGCGACTGCCTGCGCTGGCGGAGGCCGCCGACCCGGATACCGTCGACGCCATCCTCGAGGAAATGGGCAAGCTTGCGGCCAATACCCTGGAGCCGATCAACCGCAGTGGTGATGAGGAAGGCTGTAGCTGGAACGAAGGCGTCGTAACCACGCCGCAGGGCTTTGCCGAGGCCTACCGCACCTACAGTGAGGGCGGCTGGGGCGCATTGCTTGGTAACCCGCAATACGGTGGTATGGGCATGCCCAAGATGCTGGGGGTGCAGGTTGAGGAAATGGTCTGCGCGGCCAATATTTCCTTTGCGCTGTACCCGGTACTGACCAACGGTGCCTGCCTCGCCATCGATGCCCACGCCAGCGAAGCCCTGAAGGAGCGGTACCTGCCGCAGATGTACAGCGGCGAGTGGGCCGGTGCCATGAACCTGACCGAGCCCCATGCCGGCACGGACCTCGGCATCATCCGCACCAGGGCCGAGCCTCAGGACGATGGCAGCTATGCCATTACCGGCACCAAGATCTTTATTACCGGCGGTGAGCAGGACCTGTCCGAGAACATCATCCACCTGGTGCTGGCCAAGCTGCCGGACGCGCCAGCGGGCCCCCGCGGTATCTCGCTGTTCCTGGTGCCGAAAATACAGGTGAACGAGGATGGTAGCCTCGGCGAGCGCAATGGTGTGCACTGTGGTTCTATCGAGCACAAGATGGGCATCAAGGCTTCTGCCACCTGCGTGATGAATTTCGACGGGGCCAAGGGCTGGCTGGTGGGCGAGCTCAACAAGGGCCTGGCCGCCATGTTCACCATGATGAACTACGAGCGACTCGGTGTGGGTATCCAGGGCCTGGGCGCCTCGGAGCGTTCCTACCAGAGTGCGGTGGACTACGCCCGTGAGCGCCTGCAGAGCCGCTCACCCGGTGGTGCCGCCGCGCCAGAGAAAAGCGCCGACCCGATCATCGTGCACCCGGACGTGCGCCGCATGCTGCTGACACAGAAGGCGTTTATCGGCGCGGGCCGTGCACTCTCGACCTATGTTGCCCAGTGGCTCGATATCGCCAAGTTTGGCGAGGGTGATGAGCAGGTCCACGCCGAGGGTATGGTGGCCCTGCTGACCCCGGTTGCGAAAGCCTTCTTCACTGACAAGGGGCTGGACTGTACGGTTCTCGGTCAGCAGGTATTCGGTGGCCACGGCTACATCCGCGAATGGGGGCAGGAGCAGCTGGTCCGTGATGTCCGTATCGCACAGATCTATGAGGGCACCAACGGCATCCAGGCGCTGGACCTGATGGGGCGCAAGACCGTCGCCAATGGTGGCGCGCTGTTCCAGCTGTTTGCGGACGACGTGCAGGCGTTTATCGATCAGCAGTCTGGCAATGCGGCCATGGCTGAATTCATCCAGCCGCTCGCGGCTGAGCTGGAAAACCTGCGCGAAGTCACCGCTGCGGTAATCGATGCGGCGAAAAATGACCCCCACGCGGTGGGCGCGGCATCGGTGGAATACCTGCACCTGATCGGATACGTGGGCTATGCGTTCATGTGGGCGCGCATGGCGGCCGTTGCACTGGAGAAACAGGACGCGGATGCGTTCTACCGTTCCCAGGTACAGACGGCACGCTTCTTCTTTGCCCGCCTGCTGCCGCAAACCGCAGCGCTCAGCAAGTCCGTGCTGGCCGGCAGTGATACCCTGATGCAGCTGGACGCAGGCCTGTTCTGAGCCCCTGCCGCAGCTATCTGACCGGAATGTGACCGCAATGTGACCGCAATGTAACCGGAAGGCGCAGGGCAGAACTTGCCCCGCCTTTCCGGTTGCTTTTACACTGGCATAAAGCAATAACGGGTAAGCCCCAATGCCAGAACACCAGGACTCTGCGCCGGTACTTTCCGGTGAAGACCAGGCACGTGTCGATGCCTATATCAGCCGCGGCGTGCACAGCGTCGATCGCAAACCCTTCCGCCCGTGGATGCTCATGGGGGTAATCGTCGTGGTGCTGACCGCACTATCCTTCCTGAGTCTGGTGATCGCGCGCACCAAGGGCGTGGTCTGAGGAGCTTTCATGGCTGAGGTAACCGGTTTCGAGCCGCTGGTATTCGAGCGGCAGGACGACGCGCAGATGTGTGCGTCCGCCCGCGCTTTTTATGACGAGGTCAAAGGCAGGCGCACGGTACGCGATTTCTCCAGCGAGCCAGTACCGCGGGAAGCGATCGAGCAGGCCTTGCTGGCGGCAGGCACCGCACCCAATGGTGCCAATATGCAGCCGTGGCACTTTGTTGTGGTGGAAAGCGCGGATATCAAGCGCCAGATCCGAATTGCCGCCGAGGCGGAAGAGCGCGAATTCTACGAGCGCCGCGCGTCGGAGGAGTGGCTGGATGCGCTGGCTCCGCTCGGCACTGACGCGCACAAGCCGTTCCTGGAAACCGCACCCTACCTGATCGCGATTTTCCTGAAGAAATTCTCCAAAGGCCCGAACGGCGAGAAGCTCAAGAATTATTACACCTCGGAATCCGTGGGTATCGCCACCGGTTTCCTGATCGCGGCATTGCACCGGGCGGGCCTTGCCAGCCTCACGCATACGCCGAGCCCGATGAAGTTCCTGAACAAAATACTGGGCCGTCCCGCCGATGAGCGCCCGTATATTCTGCTGGTTGTGGGTAAGCCCGCTGACGGCGCCGAGGTGCCGGCAATCAGCAAGAAACCGCTGCAGGAAATTTCCGACTTTGTCTGATTGCGCGGGTTACTGTTGCCGGCGTGCGTGTACCTCGACGCTGAACTCGATGCGCCGCGCGACGCGCAGCATGCCGTAGACGGCACTGAAGGGCTTGAGCCCGAGATCGCGGTGACTCAGGTGGAAGTCGGCCGTGGCGATCACCCGGTCGTCGATCACCTGCAGCGAGCCTCCCCTTACAACCTTCCGGAATGCGCGGCCCCTGACGATGATGTCCAGGTTGAATACCGGGCTGCTCGCCTGTACGTCCGGGATCGTCATTGAGACCACGATATCCGGGAAGCGCGCCGCGTGCAGGAGCCTTTCGCTGAGCATGTTCTTTCGGGTGGCCTCGGCGTCCTGTGCAGATATAGGCTTCAAAAATTCGCCGCCGCGACGCGCACGCACCTCCGGTGCATCCACAACCAGTTCACTGGCCGACAGCACCAGGTACCCGGCTGCGCTCCGGTCCTCCTGTACTTCAATAGTCCCCCGAAGCCTGGTAGCACTGACCGAATGCATATGGCCCTTGTGGCGCAGCAGGCCGGCGCGGCCTGTGAACAGGTCGATGCGGGACTGGCGCGAATCTATCGGGTAGGTGCCCGGCGTGGGGGTGGCGTGGGCCGGCAGGACCCAGGCCAGAAGTATTAACAAGCAAAGCGCGCGCAAGAACCCCTCCTGAATGTCGATCTTCCGGGGCCGCAGCCCGTTGAATTCACAGGATAGGCAATAAAAAAGCCCCGCGATGCGGGGCTTTGTGAGGTTTGCAGCTCAGTTGGCGGCTTACCAGATTTTCACACGTTCTTGCGGCGGGAGGTAAAGCGCATCGCCTTCCTGCACGTCGAACGCACTGTAGAACTCCGGTACGTTGCGCACGGTGCCGTTGATGCGGTACATCGCCGGGGAGTGCGGGTCGGTGTTGATCAGGTTGCGCAGCGCTTCGTCGCGCATTTTCGCGCGCCACACCTGGCCCCAGCCGAGGAATACGCGCTGTTCGCCGGTGAAGCCGTCGATCACCGGAGCTTCTTCTTCGCCCAGGGACATCTTGTAGGCCAGCATGCTGATGCTGAGGCCGCCGAGGTCGCCGATGTTTTCGCCCAGGGTGAATTCGCCGTTGACGCTCAGGTCTTCAAACGGCTTGAAGCCGCTGAACTGTTCCACCAGCTTGTCGGTACGGCTCTTGAACTCGGACTTATCCGCGTCGGTCCACCAATTGCGCAGTACGCCGTTGCCGTCAAAGGTGCTGCCCTTGTCATCGAAACCATGGCCGATTTCGTGGCCAATTACGGCACCGATGCCGCCGTAATTTACCGCGTCTTCGGCTTCCATGTTAAAGAATGGCGGCTGCAGGATGGCTGCCGGGAACACGATTTCGTTTAGTGCCGGGCTGTAGTAGGCGTTCACAGTTTGCGGGGTCATACCCCATTCGTGTTTGCGCACAGGGCCCTTTTGCTTTTCCAGCATTTCGGCGTAATCGAAAAGGGTGGAACGCTTTATGTTGCCGTACAGGTCATCGCCGCGCACTTCGAGAGAGGAGTAGTCTTTCCATTTGTCCGGATAGCCGATCTTGGGCGTAAACTTGGACAGTTTGTCCAACGCCTCTGTCCTGGTGGCATCGGTCATCCAGTCCAGTTCCTTGATGCTCTTCTCGTAAGCCTTGATCAGGTTTGCCACCAGTTCCTGCATGCGGGCCTTGGCTTCCGGCGGGAAGTGTTCTTTCACGTAAACCTTGCCGACCACTTCACCCAGATGCTGGTTCACCAGGCTGACGCCACGACGCCAGAGCGGGCGCGGTTCTTCCACCCCGTACAGGGTACGGCTGTTAAAGTCGAAGTGCTGCGCATAGACCTCGTCGCTCAAGTAGGGTGCTGCTGCGCGGGCCACGTTCCATTTTAGGTACAGCTGCCAGGCATCCAGCGGCGTGTCGGCGATGATGCCATCCAGCGCCTTCATGTAGTCGACCTGTGTTACAACAAGCTTGTCCAAGTCGCCAAGCTGCGCGGTGTTGATAAAGCCTTCCCAGTTAAACTCGGGCATCAGCTGGGGTAGTTCAGCCAGTGCGACGGGGTTATACATGGTTACCCAGTCACGCGCTTGCTCTTTTTTCATGTGTTCGCCGGCGAGGCGTTCTTCCAGCGCGTAAATCAATGCGCCGGCTTCTTCAGCCTTGTCGGCTTCAGTGATACCGGTGAGGGTGAGCATCTTGGCAATGTGCTGCCGGTAGGCTGAACGCACCTGCTCGGATTTTTCACTTTCCTTGAAGTAATACTCGCGGTCCGGCAGGCCGAGGCCGCCCTGCCAGGTGAAGACCATGTAAGCGCTGGGATTCTTGAGGTCGGCGTATTGGCCGATACCGAACGGCAGGTCGACGCCGGTCTTGTTGGCCTCGGCAAAGTACACAGCCAGGTCGGCGTGGTTGCCGATCTGTGCAATGCGCTCAAAGTCGCCGGCCAGCGGCGTGATGCCCAGCTGGTTGCGGGTTTCCATATCGGTGAACGATTTGTACAGGTCGCCCACTTTTTGCTCGTCGGAGCCTGCAGGGAAATCCCCTGTGGCGGACGCTTCGATGATCGCCTTGACGTGTTCCTGCGACTGGTCGCGCAGGATGTTGAAGCTGCCGAAGCGGGATTTGTCGGCCGGGATTTCGGTGTTCTTGATCCAGTTGCCGTTGACGAATGCGTTGAAATCGTCGCCGGGTTTGACGCTGGTATCCATGTGCTCCAGCTCGATGCCGGACTTGAGTTGCGCGGTGTCTGCGGCGGGCGCTGTGACTTTTTGTTCACAGCCGCTAATGGCCAGCAGCATCGCACTGAGGGCGAAGGCTTTTTTCACGATAGGGGTTCCCTGGTTTTTATAGGAATTCTGGTTGAGCGCGTCTGCCGCGCATCACGGCAGCGATATTGGCATAGCCTGTCGGGTATTGCCACGGGCCGCGGCCTGGCGCCTGTTGCCGGGATTGCCCGGGCCGGCCAGCATAGACCTGCGCGCCACGAATGGCCAAGTACTTGCGGTAAATTGCGGGGCTCCTGCGGCCGGCTGTATGGGCAAGCAAGCAGAACCCCCTTATGCTGGCAGGCTCGCGTTGTTTCGGGTTGAAGCTCCTTCCCCGATCGCGCTATACGAACACACAGGACCCTGACAGGACCCGATGAGCAGCCGACTTTTCCAATATGCCAGCGCCAGGCTGGAAGACCCCAAGCGCCAGTACCGGGCGTTCCAGCTCCTCGGCTGGAGCGGATACGGGTTTGCCACCTATATTGGCGGACACTTCTGGGTAGATGATCATCTGGCCCAGGCCCTCTATATGCTGGTTGCCACCATTACTGGCTGGCTGCTGACGATCCCCATGCGCCGTATTTACCTGCGCCTGTGGAACCGCGAGCCGCTGAGGCGGGTAATTGGTACTTTGCTGGCTATCACGCTGGCGGCGCTGCTCTGGGCGCTACTGAAGAAACTGGGCAATGTCTGGGCATTTCCGGAAGAGGGCGGCCTCAAGTGGGGTGACAGCTTCTACTGGTACGCCTACTCCTTCATGATTTATGTCACCTGGACCGGTGCGTATTTTGCCATCAAATATTACCGTGCCTCTCGCGAGGAGCGGGAGAAGGCCCTGCGGGCGGAGTCGATGGCCCACCAGGCCCAGTTGAAGATGTTGCGCTACCAGCTCAACCCGCATTTCCTGTTCAACACACTGAATGCCATTTCCACCCTGATTCTGGATAAGGACAGCCCCACCGCGAACGCCATGGTCACGCGGCTGTCACAGTTTCTGCGGCACTCTCTCGATAACGACCCAATGCAGAAGGTCACGCTCGAGAAAGAGGTCGAGGCCCTGATGCTGTACCTCGATATCGAGAAAGTGCGCTTTGGTGAGCGCTTGCAGGTAGACGTGCGGATGGACGATGCTGCCCAGTACGCCCTGGTGCCGAGCCTGCTGCTGCAGCCCATGGTTGAAAATGCTATCAAGTATGCGATTTCCCGCCGCGAAGAAGGCGGTAGCATCAGGATCGAGGCTCGTGTTATTTCCGGGGAGCTGCATCTGGCGGTTTCCGACAGTGGCTCCGGTGAACCGGTTGTGAACCTGTCTAATCTCGAAGGCAGTTCCGGTGTCGGTGTGCGCAATACCCGCGAACGCCTGCAGGTGCTCTACGGCAAGGAGCAGGATATTCGCTTTACCGCCAGTGACCTGGGTGGTCTTGCCGTGCGAATTCGGCTGCCTTACGAAACCGTACGCAAGAAAGTCGCGCTGCATAGCTAGCGGACAGTAGAAAATTCAAAATCAAGGGATTGGCATGCAACAGCTGAAAGCGATCATTGTCGATGACGAGCCGTTGGCACGGCGCGGTATGCGCCTGCGCCTGGAGGCACTGGGTTCGGTCGAAGTTCTCACGGAATGCGGCAACGGCCGCGAGGCGCTGGAGCAGATTCCGGCGCTAAAGCCCGATGTTGTGTTCCTGGACATCCAGATGCCCGGTATGGGCGGCTTCGATGTGGTGCGCCAGTTGGATGAGGCGGACATGCCCGCGGTGGTGTTCGTTACCGCCTACGATCAGTTTGCGGTAGAAGCCTTCGACATCAACGCGGTGGACTATGTATTGAAGCCGCTGGAAGAGGAGCGCCTGGCGCAGGCAATCGAGCGCGTGCGCGAGCGTATCGCCAGCGACAGCCTGGCATCGGATCGCGAGCACCTGCTGCGCGCGGTGGCGGAGCTAACCCAGCAAACCGAACAGACCATCGAGGACAGGCTGGCTGCTGGCGAGAGCGCCGCCACCAGTCCCTACCCGGAAAAAATCGCAATCAAGGATTCGGGGCGGATCACACTGGTGCCCGCCAGGGAAATCGACTGGATCGATGCGGCCGGCGACTATATGTGCGTGCATGCCTGTGGTGAGACCCACGTCATGCGAATCACCATGAAGGAACTGGAGCAACAGCTGAACCCGGCAGTGTTCCAGCGCATACATCGTTCTACTATCGTCAACCTGGCGCGCGTTGAGAAAATCGTTGCGCATATCAACGGCGAGTACCACCTGGTCCTGAACAACGGTGAGCGCCTGAAGATGAGTCGCAGTTATAAAAACAAAGTGCAGCACTTTCTCTAAAGGCCTGCTTTAGACGTTGCGCCCAAAGTTCCAGTGCCAGCTGTAAGGCTGGTTTTTGCTAAAGGCAAATAACAGTTTTTCGGAGACTCTAATGGCGCTAACCGCCGCTGCCCTGAAGAACCCGGCTGCCACTGCGGTCGGTGTAGTGATGACAATTGTCCTGGGCATTTTCCTTGCCTCGCAGCTGCCGATCCAGCTGCTGCCGTCGATCGAGAAGCCACGCATCTTTATCAGTGCGGGCTGGCGCGCGGCATCCCCCCAGGAGATGGAATCGGAAATAGCCCAGCCCATCGAATCGGTCCTGAAGGGGCTTACCGGGATGGAAACCATGGAGGTTTCAATCAACCCGGGACGGACAAGCGTAGAACTGGAATTCGGTTTGGGCACCGATATGAACAAGACGTTGATCAATGTGATCAGCCGCCTCAATCGCCTGCCTCCACTACCGCGGGATGCAACTCCGCCACAGGTAAACCTCGGGGGCCGTGGTGGTGATGCGGAAGCATTGACCTACTATTTCCTCCAGGTGCTTGAAGGCAACGATACGCCAGTCAGCGAATATGTTCAGTTCCTGGAAGATGTGGTCAAGCCGCAGATTGAGTCGATTGACGGGGTCGCGGCTGTGCAGGTGCGTTCGCGTTCGAGCAACCAGGATGAATTGCAGATCCTGTTTGATCCGTGGAAAGCGGCCGAACAGGGCATCCAGATCCCGCAGGTCGCGCAGCGGCTTGCGAGCTCGCGTAATATTTCGGGCGGTACCGTGGATGTTGGCCGGCGCCAGTATTCCCTCAGGTTCGAAGGGGAGTATGACCCGGAAAAACTCGGTGACCTGATTCTCGAGTGGCGCGGCGGCCAGCCGGTCCACCTGCGTGATATCGCGGAGGTGAAGGTGGGGCCCGGGCAGGATTTTGGCATGTCGATCCAGAATGGCAATCCGGCGGTTTCCATGCGAATCGACAAGGAATCCGGAGCGAACCTGCTGGCGACCCTTGCAGAGGTCAAGGACAAGGTCGCGGAAATCAATGAAGATCTTCTGGCGGACAAGCAGCTCGCAATGGTGCAGTCGTTTGACTCCTCTGTGTTTATCTATCGCGCATTGAACCTGCTTGGCGGCAACCTGCTCCTCGGGATCCTATTTGCGGTTGGCGTGCTGTGGTGGTTCCTGCGCCGCCGGCGTGCCACCCTGATTGTTGCCGCTGCAATCCCGATTTCCCTGCTCGCAACTTTTATCATTTTGTCTGCCGCCGGTCGTACCGTGAATGTAATTTCTCTCGCTGGCCTGGCGTTTGCCTCTGGTATGGTGCTGGATGCCGCAATCGTGGTGCTGGAGAACATCGTGCGCCTGCGGGAAAAGGGAGAGCCGGCATTCAGGGCCTCGCTGGAGGGGGCAACCCAGGTTTGGGGCGCGCTGCTCGCCAGCACCGCGACAACGATCGCCATTTTCCTTCCCGTATTCTTTCTGGAGAGTGTGGAAGGCCAGATTTTTGGCGACCTGGCGCTGACGATTTCTGTTGCGGTGGTTTTCTCCCTGCTGGTCGCTGTACTGGTGGTGCCAGTGGCGGCCAAACTGTGGCTGCCCGCGGGCGCGCTAGAAGACCGCCTCGCGGACCGCTGGAAGAAATGGGCGGGCAAGATCATGGCGTTTACGGGCAAGCCCAGTCGCCGGCCGCTGATCATCGTCACCATGCTGGCACTGCCATTGCTGGTCACGTTACCGCTACTGCCAACCCTGGACTACCTGCCGCCGGTAAAAAATGATCAGGTCAATGTGCGGCTTTCCTATCCCAATGCGACCAATATGACAGTTATCCGCGAGGAGATCGTTGCAGAACTGAGTCGCCGGATGGCCCCCTACATGAAGGGGGAGAAGGAGCCCGCACTCAAAAACTATTTCATCATCACCTGGAGCGCCGGGGGATTGATGGGGGCCCGGGTGCAGGATATCTCGCGTATTGGCGAGATCGAACATCTGCTGCGTACGGAAATTACAAAGGACATTCCGGACTTCCGTGGCTTTGTCTCACGTGGCAGCCTGTTCGGCGGCTTTGGCGGTGGGCGTGGTCTGGATCTGCATATCCAGAGCCCGGACGAGGACGCCATGATAGGCGCGGCGCAAAAGGCCATCGATCTGCTGGCGGAAGCGCTGCCCGGGGTGCCGGTACGCCCGCAGCCAAACCTTGAGCGTAACAGCCCGGAATATACCGTGCGCCCGGACGACCATGCGCTTTACGAGCAAGGCTGGAGCAGGCAGGCGCTTGGCAGCGTTGTAAGGGCACTGGGCAATGGCCTGTATGTGGGTGAATATTTCAACGGTGAAAACCGTCTGGATATTATCCTGAGGGCAAAGGAGTGGCGCACCCAGGATGATATGGCGCGTACACCGCTGGCAATGCCGAATGGGGCCGTGCTGCCACTGTCGAGTATTGCCAGTGTGGAACGCACGACCGGTGCCGGCCAGATACGCCGCCTGGACGGACGCCGGACTATCACGCTGAGTGTGTTGCCGCCGGACGATAAAAGCCTGGAAGAGCTGGTGGCCATTATCGAAGCGCAGGTACTACCCGGCGTAAAGGCGGAGCTTTCCGATGGCAACGTCCTGCTCGGTGGCAATGCTTCCGACCTGCAGAACGCATTGAAGTCACTGTCCCAGAATTTTGTTCTGGCCCTGATCATCCTGTTCCTGTTGATGAGCGCGCTGTTCCGCTCGGTGAAGGATGCCGGGCTGGTTTTATTGACGCTGCCGCTGGCCACGGTAGGCGGGGCACTGGCGCTGCGTGCACTGAATCTGGTGACCTTCCAGCCGCTCGACCTGCTCACCATGATGGGCTTTGTCATTTTGCTGGGCCTCGTGGTCAATAACGCAATCCTGCTGGTACACCAGACCCGTGCCGCGGAGCGCAACGGCGCAACGCGCCTGGCCGCAGTGGAACAGGCGCTGACTTTACGTATGCGCCCCATCTTTATGAGTACGCTGACCAGTATTTTTGGTATGTTGCCGCTGCTCATTGCACCGGGCGAAGGCGCGGCTATCTATCGTGGCCTGGCCGCAGTAATCGTTGGCGGCATGGCTGTCAGTACCCTGTTTACATTGATTTTGTTGCCGACGCTTCTGCAGCTCGGCAAGGCACCGGCGCCGGTTCAAGCGGATGATGCAGCGCTGGCAGCGGAGAGGTAATTATGAAACATTTCTTTTCGGCAGCGTTGCTGTTGCTGGTTGCCACTGCTGCAATGGCGCAGCCGGGTCGACCTGTCGCCGTGGCGGTGGAGCAGGTGCAGGTACGCCTGCTGTCCCCGAGCCTCTGGTCCCCCGCGCGCGTCGCTAGTCGCCGCGATGTGCGGGTGGCCTCGGAGATCAATGGATTGTTACGCAGCGTGGCGGAGCCCGGTACCCGGGTTGCGCGGGGTGAGCTGCTGGCACAACTGGATGACACCTACTGGCAGTTGCAGCTCCGCACGGATGAAAGCCGGATCCTGCAGCTGAAGGCGCGACTCAAATATATGGACGCGCAGCTTGAGCGGCTACAGCAGCTGAGCGAAACCAATAGCACCTCCCGTTCCGCGCTGGAAGAGCAGGCGGCCAACAGGGAGGCCATTGCCCAGGACCTGGCCAGCGCGGAAATCGCCCGCGATCGTACGCGCTATGAGCTCGGCAAGACACGTATAGTTGCGCCGTTTGATGCGCTGGTGGTTTCGCGTGAACGCCAGGCCGGCGAGTATGTGCGCACCGGTGAGCCCCTGTTGCGGGCCATCGCGCGCGATGCGCTGGAGGCAGAAGCGGACGTCCCCCTCAGCGCAGTGCCCTACCTTGCGAACGATGCGGTACTTACCGTGCGATCCGGAGATCAGTTTGTAGAGGCGCCGGTACGGCAACTGGTGCCGGCCACCAACCCGGGGTCACGCACGGTAAAGTTGTTGCTCTCACTGCCGGCGGATTCGGACTGGATCTTCGGCGCACCGATCCAGGTGGCAGTACCCACGGCAGCGCCCCGCGAGGCGCTGGTGGTGCCACGCGATGCACTGGTCCTGCGGGAAACGGGCACCTTTGTCTTCAGGGTCGGCGCCGAGGGCATTGCGGAGCGCATCATGGTGACTGCCGGCGGTGGCGAAAGCGACTGGATTTCTGTATCGGGTCCGTTAAAGGATGGTGACCAGGTGGTAGTGCGCGGTGCTGAGCGCCTGCTGCCGGGACAGAAACTCAAGATCCTGCCGGCACCACTGAACGTCAACTGAAGTTCGCCCTGATCCCGATTCCTGATTTGCAAATCCCGCAACGCGCCCCAATCTCCGGGGCGCGTTTCTCTTCTCCCATCTATGCTGGATAAACGGGGTTTATCCGCCAATTGCGGCGCCCGCTTTTTGGCAAAGGCATTCGATGGGAAAATCGCTGCTCTCAATCTTCCGGGCCTTACTTCTGCTCGCCTTTATGTGGCATGGGGTGTCTGCTTGCGCGCAGCCGCTGGCCGCACAGGATGCGCAAACCAGTGGCGGTTCAGAGCAGGCCTTTGAGGCGGTCATCCCGGATTTCACCGCGCCTTCAGCGGAATGGTGGGGTGCCTGGGAGAAGCTTGAGCACGAGCAGCGGGTGCAGTGGTTGCAGCAACTGGAAACTGCCTGGCGCGAATGGCGCAGTTCTTTGGCAGTGGACAGCGCGTTGCGCAGCCAGGACGAAAATGTCGAGGCCCGCTTCCAGGGCATCAGGCAGATCTGGGATGACCGCGACCGATACCTCAAAACAAAACTGTTGGAACAGGTGAGCTTCCCCGCAGACCCGGATGTGAACCAGTGGGCTGCTTCTGATCGCAGTGTTGCCGACGGTTTGGCTCGACTGGACAGCCTGGTCGCAGAGATCCAGCTCGCCAACGATTCCCTGGATCAGTCGCGCAGCCTGCTGGACCGGCAGCTCCTGAAAATGCGGGATGCTGAACAACCTTCCTCTGATCACGAGCGGGCTGCGGCCCGGGTTTTCCTGGCGCAGGTTAATCACCTGTTGCTGATCGAGCGACGCGAGCGACTGGTGGCCCGGGAGGTCGCCTGGAAAAAGGAAATGGAGCTCGCATCCGCTGAGCTGCAGCGCATGCTGTCTGAGCTTAAATTCAGCGAAAAAGTCGAGCAGGATATCGCCGCAGCGATTGAGGCGCTCGCCCTGGAAATAGAAAAGCTGCTCAGCCAGCGCGCGGAGTTGCAGTCCGCGTTGCTGCAGAAGACGGATGAGAGCAAAGCGTTTGATATGCGCCTTTCTGTCATGTTGCTGGACCTGAGAATCCAGCAAAAACGCCTGGAGCGACACCGGGCCATACTGCGCCAGCATATCAATGCCGCAGCGGATCCCACTGGCGAGACAAAACCCATCAAGAAAGGCAAGCGGGTGGTCGAAGGTGCGACCCGGATTCGTGATGTGGTGGGCAAAGAGCTGGCGGTAAAGCGTACGCAGCTGATGTCCTGGCTGGACGACAACCAGACCCGCGAGCAGGAAGCGCTGGTACAGAGCTGGTGGCAGCGTATCGAGGAGATCAACAGCGTCCTCAAGGTGGTCTCAAAAGCGCTGGTGGATGTTGAACGCTATAACAAGTCCCAGCTGACCCTGGTGCGCGAACAGCAGGGCCTTTGGGCCGCTGTGGGCGAGGATTTTGAAAGCTGGCGCATATTCTTCAGCGACCTCTGGCAGCGCTTTTCCCACTATACGCTGTTTGATATCAACAATAATCCGGTCACGATCGTTACCCTGCTGCAGATACTGCTGGCCTGGCTTATTGCTTACCTCGCATCACGCATCACCCGGCGCGCACTGCGGCGCCTGGTGGATACCAACCAGGCCAGCGAATCGACGGTATATAGCATTGGGCGCGTCAGCCACTACGCCTATATCCTGATAGCGTTCCTTGCGTCGCTGATGATCATTGGCCTGGATACCACCAGCCTGACGGTCGTGGCCGGTGCGCTGTCTGTGGGTATCGGCTTCGGTTTGCAGGAGATTTTCGGGAACTTTGTATCGGGGCTGATCCTTTTGTTTGAGCGGCCACTCAAAGTGGGTGACCTGGTAGAGCTGGAGTCCGGAGTGTTCGGCCGCATTCGCGCGATCAATGTGCGCTCTACCCGCATCACTACCCGCGACAATGTCGATATCCTGGTGCCCAACAGTGAGTTTGTGGCCGGCCGTGTAATCAACCACACACTGGACGACCCGATTCGCCGGATCCATGTCGACTTCGGTGTGGCCTATGGCTCGGACCCGGCCATGGTCCAGCAGGCAGCCATGGAAGCGGCGGACAAGGTGGTGTTGACCCATACCGACTGGAACCACAAAACCGAGGTATGGCTGGTGGGCTTCGGGGAAAGCTCCCTCGATTTCAAACTTGTGGTCTGGATCAACAGTAATCGTCTTGCCCCGCTCGGGGACCCCTATGCGCAATACAATGTGGAATTACTGGAGTCCCTGACCCGTCACGGTATAGAAATTCCGTTCCCGCAGCGCGACCTGCGCCTGCGCAGTTGGGATGACAAGGCCTGGCCCGCTGCCGTACTCCGGCGTAATGGCGGCAGGCGTGGTACAGGAGACTGAAACGTGTCCTACCCCCGCTCCCATATCGGTTATATCGAAGAGGATTTTCTGGCGCAGTTGGCGGAGGAGGCCCGCACAAAGTTCGGGGTGGGCAAGGTCGCGGACTACATCCCCGCACTCGCGGAAGTGGAGCCGGACCAGTTCGGGATGGCAATTTGCCACAGGGATGGCCGGGTACAGAGTTGCGGTGATGCGCTGGTGCCTTTTTCCATCCAGAGTATCTCCAAGGTGATCTCCCTGGTGATTGCCATGCGCCACGCGGACGAATTCGGCCTGTGGCAGCGATTGCGCCAGGAGCCTTCCGGGATGCCGTTCAGCTCGCTGATACAGCTGGAGCGCGAGGAAGGCATACCGCGCAACCCGTTCGTCAATGCCGGTGCGCTGGTGATCGTGGATATCCTGGTTGAGAAGATCTTTTTGATACTCCACCACATGCGCGAATTTGTGCGTGAACACAGCGGCAACCGCTCGATCAATTACGATGCCCGAGTGGCCGAATCGGAATTGCGCAACACTTCCCGCAATGCGGCCATCGCCCACCTGATCAAGAGTTTTGGCAATATCCATGGCGATGTGAACCGGGTACTCGAGGTCTACTGCCATTTCTGTGCGCTGGGCATGAATTGCGTCGACCTGGCGCGGCTCTTCTCGTTTCTCGCGTCCGCAGGCCACAGCCCGATTAGTAGCCAACAACTGCTGAGCGCGGATCAGGCGCGCGAGGTCAATGGCATGATGCTGACCTGCGGCCTTTATGACGCTTCCGGCTCCTATGCCGCGCAGGTGGGGCTGCCTGCAAAAAGTGGTGTCGGCGGCGGCATTGTGGCGGTATTGCCGGGCGAGTTTACCGTGTGTGCCTGGTCTCCGCGGCTGGATGCCAATGGCAATTCTGTCGGGGCGCGCTGGGCGCTGGAAAAACTGGTGGATTACCTGGGGCGCTCTCCCCTCGGTTAAGCGGCTCGCGCTGCAATGCAAGATGCAATGCCGAATGGGTTTCGGCTCAAGAGTCAGACTGGCCTGACTGGTCGCGCCTCGTTAACCGCCTGAAATATATGGGATTTCCGTGGGATGCATAGTTGGCACGTTCGCTGCAGTATCAGGGTTATGGCGCTGCGGTTGTGGATGGCAGTCGGTAGCAGGGGGAAGTCGCTACTGCATCTACGTCGCCGCAGCTCCCGATTTATTGTCTGGCGCGAGCTGCCTATCAAGCTTCTCTGTGGCCGAACAACCCTTCATTGCCTCGCTGCAACAGGTTGTTCGGTCTTTTTTTTGCTCGAAATTCACCATCCACCGCAGTGGTGGCAAATTTTTCAGGAGGTCAGCCATGTCGGGTGAACCTGATGACGTCGAGATCAGGCAGCAACAGGCGGACGACCGGCACGGAATATTTCACGTCAACCAGGCCGCATTCGGACGGGATTTCGAAGGCCGTCTTGTGGAACGCGTACTGGCGGAGGCGCGGCCGGTGGTTTCGCTGGTCGCGGCAACGCCGGACGAAATTGTCGGGCACATTCTGTTCTCACCGGTGATGCTGCCGGGCTATGCGGATCTCAAGTTGTTGGCGCTGGGCCCCATGTCGGTCATGCCGTCCCGCCAGCGCAGCGGTATTGGCGCGAAACTGATCGAGCGCGGACTGGCGGAGTGTCACCGGCAGGGCGCGGATGGCGTGGTGGTCCTCGGTTACCCGGAATATTACCCGCGCTTCGGGTTTGCGCCGGCTGCCTCGTTCGGGTTGGGCTGCGAGTTTGAGTGCCCTCCTGAGGCATTCATGGCCCTCGAACTGCTCCCCGGCGCACTTGCCGGCAAGAGTGGGGATGTGCGCTACCACCCCGCGTTCTCTGCCGGAGGTTAGCCGGGCGGTCGTGGCAGGCGAACCGGGCGCCTGCAGCTGCTAGAATGCCCTCCGTTAACAAGACCTGTGCAGAGATAAACGGGAATAAATATGAACACAGCAATGAAAATCCTGCTTTCCAGCGAGGCAGCACCGGCGGTCTGGGGCGAATCTGCGCCGGTGAGTTTTGACGGATCGACGGCAACCATCCATTTACAAAAGGCGCCGCTACTCGCTATACAGGGGGCCGCGCGCAAGCTGGACGGCATGGGTGTGGGCTCCGTTGCAATGGCCGGCGATGGCTGGGATACGGATGCGTGTTTCGCATTCTGGCAGGGCTATTTCAACCCGAAAAAGCAGCAGGCTGCGGCGCCGGAAAAACAGCAGTCGATCGAATTCCCGGCGCTTGCCGAGGCTGCACAGGCCGAGCTGGATGCGCGCATCAAGGCGGCCGCCTGGGTGCGCTGGGTGACAAATTGCCCTGCCGAGCAGATCTACCCGCAGACACTGTGCGAATCCGCCGCCGAGTTGTTGCACGGGCTGGCACCTGAAGCGGTGAGCTCCAAGATCCTGCTCGGCGATGAGCTGCTGGCGGAATCCTTCGTTGGCATCCACACGGTCGGCCGTGGCAGTGTGCGCGCCCCGGCAATGCTGCAACTCGATTACAACCCTACCGGCGACGCGAATGCTCCGGTGGCAGTGAGCCTGGTGGGCAAGGGCATTACGTTTGATTCCGGTGGTTACAGCATCAAGCCGTCCGTCGGTATGGTCCATATGAAAAGTGACATGGGCGGTGCGGCCATGGTTACGGGTGGCCTCGCACTCGCCATCCAGCGCGGCCTGGACAAGCGCGTAAAGCTGTTTCTCTGCTGCGCGGAAAACATGGTGTCGAGCAATGCCTTCAAGCTTGGCGACATACTGAACTATCGCAACGGCGTCACGGTAGAGGTCAAGAATACCGATGCTGAAGGCCGGCTGGTGCTCGCCGATGGCCTGATTGCGGCTGCCGAGGACGAGCCCGGCCTGATCGTCGACGCGGCAACGCTGACCGGCGCTGCCAAGATGGCGGTTGGGCGGGATTACAATTCTCTGATGACGTTCAGTGACAATCTCGCGGGGAAAGTACTGGCGGCAGCCGGGGCTGAAGATGAGAAACTCTGGCGCCTGCCTCTGGAAGCGCTGCACCTCGGCCAGATCGGTTCCCCGTTTGCGGATATTGCGAATATCGGATCCGAGGGCACTGCGGGTGCTTCAACGGCTGCGGCTTTCCTGGCGAAGTTTGTGCCTGAAACACAGCGCGAATCGCGCTGGCTGCACCTCGACCTGTCCGGATCCTACCAGCCTGGCGCAACAGACCTTTGGGCGGCGGGTGCGAAGGGCCACGGCGTACGCACCATTGCACGCCTTCTCTCGGACGCGTAATCCGGCCTCCGTTCAATATGTTGAACGAAAAGGGCGTCAACCAGTATGGGCCTTTCACGGGCCTACTGCTTGCCGGGCTCGCTGTCTTTCTCGTCACTCTCAGAGCCATCTTTATTGCCACTTGGCGGCTCGCCGGGCTTCTGCTTCTCGGGGGACTGTTCCGGCATCTGAGTGGCTTCCGGAGTTTCCGGTGTAGAGGAGCGCTCTTCCGGGTAAGCGGGCTTCACTTTGGGCACTTCGCTGATTCCCGTGGCGGTATCCCCACCACTGCTGCTCGGTTCACCCGCCGACTTCAATGCATCCACGGTGCCGTCGCTGGACTCCTTCTCGGTTTCTTCAGTCTGCGGCGCCGGTGGCTTGTCTTTGGGATCTTCCTTCGGTCCGCCGCAGGCGACGAGCAGTCCCGCGACCAGCGCGAATAACAGTATTCCGCATTTTCGCATCTTGGCGTTCCTTTTCTCGAGGTTGGGTCTCCACTTGTGGGGCCTGCCGTTGCATCCTTCGGAAGAAGCACAGCCGGGCTCGCAGCGTTTTGCTGCTGGGACGAATGCTAGAGTTGTTGAGAGCCGCTCGGAAATGTTGTTATGAGTGCGAAACAGAATCCTCTATATATTCGCTATGCCGGTCCAATGTTGCTGGAAACGCCGCTGCTGAACAAAGGCAGCGCGTTTACGGAAGCGGAGCGTCTTGCGTTCAACCTTGTCGGGTTGCTCCCGCCACAGATTGAGACCATCGAGGAGCAGGTGGGGCGCGCCTACCAGCAGTACCGCCAGTTCGATGACGACCTGAACCGGCATATCTACCTGCGCGCCATCCAGGATACCAATGAGACGCTGTTCTACCGGTTGCTGCAGGACCACCTGACGGAGATGATGCCGGTCATCTATACACCGACGGTGGGTGATGCGTGCGAGCATTTTTCCGATATCTACCGTCGCCACCGCGGGCTTTTTATACCCTACCTGCAACGCGGCCATATCGACGAGATGCTGCACAATGCCACCAAGCGCAAGGTCAAGGTTATTGTGGTGACGGATGGCGAGCGCATCCTCGGGCTGGGTGACCAGGGCATCGGAGGTATGGGCATCCCGATCGGCAAGCTGGCACTCTACTGTGCCTGTGGTGGCATAAGCCCGGCCTATACCCTGCCGGTGGTGCTCGATGCGGGCACCAACAACCGCAAGCTCATTGAGGATCCCATGTACATGGGTTGGCGCCATGAGCGGATATCCGCAGACGATTACAAGGCGTTCGTGGATACGTTTATCCGCGCGTGCGCGGCGCGCTGGCCCGGCGTGATGATCCAGTTCGAGGATTTTGCGCAGCGTAATGCCCTGCCACTACTTAACCGCTATCGCGACGAGCTGTGCTGCTTCAATGACGATATCCAGGGCACGGGTGCGGTGACTCTGGGCTGTATTATGGCGGCGTGCCGTGCCGCAAAAACCCGGGTTTCCGATCATCGCGTGATGTTCGTCGGCGCCGGTTCCGCCGGTTGCGGCGTGGCGGAACAGATTGTTGCCGCCATGTGTCACGAAGGGCTTGAGGATGCGGATGCCCGCAGCCGGGTGTTTATGGTCGACCGCTACGGCTTGCTGTGCGACGACATGGTAAACCTGCCGGATTTCCAGGCGCGGCTGGCGCAGCCGCGCGCAGCGGTGGAGCGCTGGCAGCCGGGCGCGCGCGATATATCCCTGGAGCAGGTCATGGATGGGGTAAAGCCGACCATCATGATTGGTGTCTCCGGCCAGCCCGGCCTTTTTACCGAGGCTCTGGTTTCGCGCATGGCGCAATACTGCGAGCAACCGATCATCTTCCCGCTGTCCAATCCTAACTCGCGGGTAGAGGGGCAGCCCGCGGACCTGGTCGCCTGGACCGGAGGGCGTGCACTGGTGGCAACCGGCTCGCCGTTTGAGCCGGTGCCCTACGATGGCCGGCGCATCGAGATTTCCCAGTGCAACAATGCCTATATCTTTCCCGGTATCGGCCTCGGGGTGATCGCCTCGGGCGCCACCCGGGTAACCGATAATATGCTGATGGCCTCCAGCGTGGCGCTGGCGGACTGCTCGCCGCTGGCCCGCGATGGCAGCGGCGCGCTGCTGCCAAGTCTTGCGGAAATTCGTGAGGTAAGCCGTTATATCGCGCTGAAGGTCGCGCGCCAGGCCGTTGAGGATGGTGTGGCGCCTGACCCCGGCAGCGATGAAGCCCTGCAGGAGGGTATCGAGCAGAACTTCTGGCAGCCGGTATACCGCAGCTACAGGCGGGTGGCCTACTGAGCATGACCCACAAGTTACTGGTTTATTACGATGGCGCCTGCCCCACCTGTGTCCGTGATATGGCGGCTTATCGGAGGCTCGCGGGGCGTGCTGCGGAGAATGTCGAATGGTTCGATATTACCGGCCAGGACGATGCATTGCGGGAGCGTGGCATAGACCCCGTCGCTGCGCTCAGGTCCCTGCATGTGCGGGACCGTAATGGCCAGTTACTGGAGGGTATGCCGGCCTATGCGGCACTGTTGCGGGAGATCTGGTGGTGCCGGCCACTGGCCGCGGCGATGCTGTTTCCACCCCTGCGCGCACCGCTGGAGAAGGTCTACCGGCGCCAGGTGGACCGGCGCCTGTGCCGCAGCGGGCGTATGCCCTGATTCGCCATAATCCGGCCCCCGTCTGCCACGTTAATTGCCCGTGCATGCCCTTTTTGGTTGTTGCAATGCTTGCTGACAGGACAGTGACCGCAACAACAGGAGGCCGGCCATGCAATCCAGCACAATCCTTTCTTTCCCGGAACTGACGACGGAAGCGCAACGCGGTCGTGCGGCGCGCAGGGCCAGTGCGATTGGCCGTATTGTATTTCTCGACCTGCCGTTTCTGGTCATTGCCACCCTGGTGGTCTTTTCAGGATCATGGTTCGCAGGTAGCGCCGCGGCTTGCAGTTAAGTTAGTCTGTGGCCCGACAATAAAAATGAACCAGGGTGAAGGTTTATGCAGGCAGAAGTTGCAGAGCGCGAGGAGGCCACCGGCGAGGCTCGCCAGGTGGAGCAGATAGATACGCTGATCATCGGTGCGGGCATATCCGGTATCGGGGCCGCGTGCCACCTGACCCGTGAGTGCCCAGGCCGGGAATTTGCCATCCTCGAAGGGCGCGATGCCATAGGCGGTACCTGGGACCTGTTTCGCTACCCGGGCATCCGCTCTGACTCGGATATGTTCACCTTCGGGTACCGGTTCCGTCCCTGGACCGAGGGCAAGGACATCGCGGATGCGCCCTCGATCCTGAATTACCTACGGGAAACCATGCAGGAATACGACATCGAGCAAAAGATTCGCTTCGGCCATCGGGTGCAGCGGCTCGAGTGGCGCTCGGACCTGTCGCAATGGCTGATCGACGTGCTGAAGTCGGACGGCACCCGCGCCCGGATCGCCTGTAATTTCCTGATGACCTGCACCGGTTACTACGACTACGCCGAGGGTTACCGACCGGAATTTCCCGGCGAGCAGGACTTCAACGGGCAGATTGTGCACCCGCAGCACTGGCCGGAAAACCTCGATTACCGCGGCAAGCGGGTGGTGGTGATCGGCAGTGGCGCCACCGCAGTGACGCTGGTGCCGGCCATGGCGTCAGACGCCAGCCATGTCACCATGCTCCAGCGTTCACCAACCTATGTATTTACCCGCCCGGCCGAAGATGCCATCGCTCGCTGGCTGCGCAGGCTATTGCCGGCCAAGCTCGCCTACAAGCTCACTCGCGGCAAGAATGTATTGCTCAGCTGGTATTTGTACGCCATATCGCGCCGCAAGCCGGAGAAGATGCGCGAGTTCCTGCGCAACATGGCGAGGGAAGAGCTGGGTGACAAGATCGATGTAGACAAGCACTTCAACCCGGATTACGCGCCCTGGGACCAGCGCATGTGCCTGATTCCCGATGCGGACCTGTTCCGCGTGCTGCGCGAGGGTTCCGCATCCATAGAAACCGACCATATCGAGCGCTTCACCGAGAGCGGGATATTGCTGAAGAGCGGCAAGTCTCTGGAGGCAGATATCATCGTCACCGCCACGGGCCTCAAACTGCAGTTCCTGGGCGGGGCGGAGCTACTCAAGGATGGTGAACCGGTACACGCGAAAGACCTGGTGGTTTACAAGGGCATGATGCTCAGCAACCTGCCCAACCTCGTCGCCGTGTTCGGCTATACCAATGCCTCCTGGACACTCAAGGCCGACCTGACCTGCCGCTACACCTGCCGTCTGCTGAACTATATGGAGGAGCAGGGGCTCAGGGTGGTGGTACCGGAACTGGATACGGAAAAATTCGACACCGAGCCGGTAATCGGCCTGCAATCCGGTTATGTGCACAGAGCCGAGGGCCTTCTGCCGAAGCAGGGGCGTGCAGTACCCTGGCGCAATCGCGACAACTATATCCGCGACCTTCTGGCGATCCGCTTCGGCAAGGTGGAAGATGAGGTGTTGAAGTTCAGCCGTTGATAACAGGGCTGAAGGGCACAAAAAAGGGCAGCCGAGGCTGCCCTTTTGCGTGGTAGCTGAGGCGTTATTACAGGGCCTGCAGTACGCCCACGCACACAGCGGTCAGCACCAGGCTGCTGGTGATCACGCCTTTGACAGTGGTCATAGGACCCTGCTTGCCGAACAGCGCATTGGCTTCCAGCAGTGCGATGATCGCCACAACGATCCAGAAGCCGGTGGTCAGGTTGACGCTGCCGTAGCCCTTGAGCATACCCATGGAATGCGGACCGGCCAGCATGCCCGCCAGCATCGGCGCAGAAAACAGTACGTTGGTGCGTGATGCCAGCAGCGCCTTGGCGCCCGCAGCTGCCGCGTCACCTTCGACCATGCCCAGGGCAATTTTCTGGTTCGGCCAGATGACCAGCCATACGTTCAGGAACATCAGGGTGCCCATCAGTGCGCCCATCAGGATGTAGGGGTTCATCTGGTTCATCTTCATCACGCCGACGAGCAGCACCAGACCGGTGAGGAAGGTGAACATCGCGCCCCAGCGGAACCACCACAGCGCTTCCGGAGCCAGCTTGGCCTTGGCGTCTTTCAGGGCTTCCGGAGAAGCGGATTTGAAGTAGCCACCCTGTACAAAGTTGAAGTAGTACAGCATACCGATCCAGGTGATGCCGAACAGCACGTGACCCCAACGTGCCAGCATATTGATGACGTTCATCGTTTCCATGCAGATTCCCCAATGGTTCTGTTTGTGAAGTTATCGCCGCATTTTAACCTAACTCGAAGAACAATGTGATTTTTCTTGATTTGCCTCAGTTGTTGGTAATTTGTACTGGTGTAGGCAGTGAATATCAACAGATCGGTCTGACCCTGTGCAGCGTGAGAAAATCATCAGCGAGGAACTTTTCTGGTCCAGCTATTCGGGGAACATTTTACGCGGGCTGCTGCTCCGCTTCGGGTTTCACTTTTTTGTTCGCCGGCGGATATTTTTTATACATCCATGCCAGCGCGACTACCGCGATCAGGACAGGGAATGCAGCACGTTGGCGCTGCGGAATGCCGAGGTCAGTACCGAGGCGCAGTAACGCTTCAGTGGCGACAGCAAAGGCGAGGATCATGCGACTCAGATGGCGTCGCAGCCAGTAACGGGAACTGGACGGTTGGGTGAGCAACATCCTCACATCGTCGTAAACGAGCGCGGCCAGCATGGCTGCCATGACGATGGGTGCGTATGCAAGCGCTTCGCTGGCCAGGTTGAGGCGGATTGATTGGGTTGCCGTGAATAGCAGTAGTGCTATCGCTGGAATGAGCAAGGCAATAGCGAGGGGGCGACTTTGCCGATATTTTTTAGAAAAGCAGATAACACCGGTAAGAATCAGGTACAGCGAAACGGTAGAAAGCACCAGTACTGGCGGAATAAATTGCTTGCCCAGGGTTATGAGCGATGTGATGCAGACAGCGCCCATCAACCAGGCAAATACCGTCCCGGATTTCACATGGTTCTTTGAACCTTTTTTTACCCAGAGTGCTGTCACGGCACCGAATAGGGCGATGGTACCAAAAAGGATATGTAGCCAGACGTTAACCTGGTAAAAGTCGATGCTCATTTTGTGCCCGTCTCATTATCGTTTTTATCAACAACGGTTTCTCAGGACACGCGACCGCTGGAACTGCTTGCGCACCTGTTTTGACTCTGCTGAACAGAGACATTTTTCTAATTCTTCAGTGTGGCCCCCGTGTATGCAACTCCAGGCCTTCAAATGGGTGACGCAGTTCATAAACCGAGTACATCGATCCACTGCCCATCTCTGGCCACTATGATATTGCCCTTATAGATATCACCCATGCCACTGGTAAAAAACTGCTCGGCAATCCAGGTCGGGGGTAATGCGGGGATCAGGTGGGTCAGGACCAGGTTTTTTGCGGCTGTTTGCTGTGCGATCTCTGCCAGCTCCAGCGTCGAGGTATGTGCTTCTGCGATCACCGCCATTCTCTTCCGGGTAATCGGTGCACCGCGAAGCTCGAGTTGCTCGCCAACATGCAGGAGTATTTCACTGTTCAGGGCTTCGTGGATGAGGATGTCCGCGCCTTGCGCGTACTGGCGGATCCCATCGCTGGCTTTGGTGTCGCCACTGATCACGACCACTTTGCCTTTATGTTCAATTCGGTAGCCAAATGCATGATGCCAGTCAGGGTGATCCACCCGAAACGCGCGGATGGTCAGGCCGTTTTCCTCGTGTACGATGACGGATGAACTTCCTTCTACGTGGATGTCTGCGGCGCCGGCGAAAACTGTCTCGCGTTTGAGGTTCTCCGCAGCCAGTACCCGATTACGTTCGGTCAGGTCTTCATCATAAGCGGACTCAAAGCCTTTGATTAACGCTTCTGTGCCGTGAGGACCCCGGATGATCGTGGGGTTGCGGCGGCCATAGAGCCAGGTGTTGTGCAGCACTTCCGCTACACCGGAGATGTGGTCTGAGTGCAGGTGAGTAAGGAAAATACCTCCGAGTTGCCCGACAGGTGCCCCGTATTCACTGAGCTTGCCGATCGCGCCCTCACCCGCGTCGAACAGGAATAGTTTGCCATTGGCTACCAGTGCAGTGCAGGGTTGGCCGCGTGCGGGCGTCCGGTTCGGTGAGCCGGTACCACAGAACAGTAGCCGAAAGTCATCTTTGCGTGGTTGGCTGTCGGTCACGATTTTCTCGACGGCTTTTTCTGCAACCTTGTATACGACAGGCCGAAAATCCTGCGAGTACAGGTAGGCGCCTGCAGCAATAAGAGTTGCCAGGATGGCGAGGCTGATATTTTTGATTGCTTTACTCATGTTCGTTACTGCTGGTTGGCTGCGATTGACTCTGCGGAATCAAGGGTTTCTTTGCGGTAGAGGGATGGCAGGAAATCGGACAAATAGCCCATTTCCTCGATAGCATGCACCATCAGGTCCTGTGCCATCTTCGGCCGGGCAACAAGGAGCCGGGTCAGTGCAGTATTGCCGAGAACACCCTCGAGGGAAGTTACCTCGTTGTTGCCATCGCGCTTCGCGATATGGCCAAGCCAGAATATGGATCGCATTTCCGCGCCCCAGTCGGTATTGCGAACCACATGGCACATGCTGGTGACATTGATCGGCTCCTCGAGCAGGCCCACTTTTGCGCAGACCACAAACTGGTTATCCCGCGACTGGTAAGCGTTGAGGAATTCTCCTGGGTCAACGAACTGGATGCGCAGCTTGTGCAGTTCAGTGCCGAGGTACTCATGCACAAGGTGGCTGGCACCGACAATCTCTCCGGGAACCTTGTTCTCCCAGTCCATCCACACGTGGGCCGTGGGGTGCCACCTTTTGTAGTGCTCGGTGGTTTGCATGTAGTCGGAGAACCACCACCTGACCATGTCGGCCTTGACCTCGGGCATCCTTGTCAGGGCCTTGACGACGAAAACGCCGTTGGGCTGGCGCTGGATGCCAGTTTCCATTGCTGTAAAAGAGCCGCTCAGTACGCCGCGGGTATCCCGGTAGGGGCTGAGGGGGTTCCACCCCATGACTGCTACAACCAGCAGGCCCGCGGCAATGACGGTAGACAGGCGCTTCATGCTACTCCTTCAGGTCGTTTATCACGCTGTTCCAGCGTATTCGATTTATGTGCGTGCGCGCTCGCGCACTATCTGTGCACACTAACGCAATAGTGCACTGGTGTGCAATAGAGGGCGCAAGGCGGCTTTGTCCCGGCCCGCGAGGAGTGATCCGGGAAGCGAGCAGCGGAGTAGAGTGCGGTCAGGGGAGCGGGGTATTGCGGGCGGCCGCGATGATTGAGGCGATCTCCTCCTGCTCGATGCCCAGGATGTGCAGCAGGTAGTGGGCCCAGACCGCGCTGCGATCCTGGGTACCGAGAGTAGTGATTTCTTCCAGTACCAGGCCGATAAAGCCCCAGCTTACCAGGGCATCCAGTGCTTCCAGGGGTAACGGCGAGGCGAAACGGCCCTGTTCATAGCCTTTCAGGAGTGTGCGCATGATGAAGTCGCGCTGGCTGTCCTGGGTTGCGTCTATCAGGAGGCGCGGGAGGCTGGCCAGTTGCGCGGTGATCGGGTCGGTGGCGATGCGGTTGAACACAGCCAGTGCACTCACCGTCAGTACGACTGCTGGATCGTCATGCTTTTCAGCAACGAGGACGGACTCCGCGGCATAGCGACCGAAGCGCTCCGTGATTGCGGCCTTGACGCAGTCCTCCTTGTTGTCGAAGTGGTTATAGAAAGTCCGCCTGCCGACGTCCGCCTTGTCGGTGACCTCATCGATGGCGGTTTCATCAGCGCCTTTTTGTAAAACCAGCTCTATGGCCGCCTGCATCAGTTGCTGGCGGGTTCTCTCGCGTCGACGGTCCATACGGCTGGTGCTGGTATCGCTGGTTGCTGAGGCTGGCTTGCTCATCAATGTGCCTATTGCGCAATTTATTTCCCACTTCTGCACCCGTGGCACGGGCGCAGGCGCCCAGTCTATCAGTTGTCAGAAGCTGGCGCGCCACCGGGTCACATTCCTGTGCAGTATTACCAATGCGAGCATAATTGCCATATCGTGCAGTATTGCGCATGTGTGCATAAACTGGTTAATATTGGCTTCCCATGCTCGATTGAGTGGCTTGAGCCGCTGGGCCTGAACATAAAAATAAAATTTGAGGAGAGAAGGCGTGTTCAATCGCACCGCGCTGTTCAGCGCAATATCTGCGACCATGATGGTCTGTTTACCCGCTTCAGCACTCGCCAGCGAGGAGCGTCTCGCCCTTGAGGAAGTGGTGGTAACGGCCCAGAAGCGTGAGCAAAACCTGTTAGACGTACCCGTTTCGGTTCAGGCGCTGACCGGGAGCGGGCTGGAGGATGCCGGTGTACAGGACTTCGCGGACCTGGTGAATGTGTCGCCGTCGCTGGGCTTGCAGGACAACCTCGCACCCTGGCAAAAAAGCGTCTATATCCGCGGTGTCGGGACAACCATCAACAGCCCAACTGTGGAATCCAGCGTATCCACGGTTTTGGACGGGGTAGTGCTGGCACGACAGGGCCAGTTCTTTTCCGAGCTTGCTGATATCGAACGTGTAGAGGTTTTGCGTGGGCCGCAGAGCACCCTGTTCGGCAAGAATGCCGCTGCCGGTGTATTGAATATTGTCACCAGGCGCCCGAGCCTGGATACCTCGGATGGCAGCGTCGAGCTCGGTTACGACGAGTATGGCGAGGAGCGCGTCAGGGCAACCCACGGTGCTCCCCTCAGCGATGTTGTGGCCTACCGACTCAGTGCCAACTACAAGAACGTGGGTGAAAGCCACCTGGAAAATATCAACATCGATGGCGACAGTCTGGACGGTGGCAAAGGGTATGCCGTGCGCGGCAAGTTGCTGTGGGAGTTGAATGATGCCGCTGATGCTCTCTTCATAGCGGATTATGGGCGCAATGATGGTCCGGCCGGGGTGCGGGTCATTCGCTCTGCCAGTGGCCTCAGTCAGCAGGTCATTCAGATCGGCGCCTCAGAGGTGATGGAATACGGAGCGGGCAATCGCAAGGTCAATATCAACGATGCGAACCTGGTGGATACCGAGGAGTGGGGACTCAGCGGTGAGCTCAACTGGACCCTCGATGACCACACCCTGACGGCAATCACCGCTTACCGATCCTGGGATCACGATAACGCGCTGGATATCGACTCCACTGGTCTGGATGTGCCGGCGGTTTCCGTTCCGGGCCTGGGCACGCCCTATTTCAGGGGGGCGGTCAGCGGCAACAAATTATCAAAGCAGTTCTCACAGGAAATTCGCCTGCAGTCCAGCAATGACTCCGCATTGCAGTACCAGCTGGGCGCTTTCCTGTGGACGACCAACTATGAATCCAATACCGCCGACCGGCGCCAGGTCTGCTTTGGGGGGCTGGTCAATCCGGTGGGTACCCACTGCGCTGGCCTGATACCGACCCTATTGCCTTCCCCGCCTTTTCCTCCGGGAACGGTTGACGGCATCCAGTTGGCGATTTCCGGTGGCGAAGAGACCGAGATCGATACCCGGTACTACGCGTTGTTCGGCCAGGCCGACTATAGCCTGACCGATGAATGGTTGCTGACCATGGGGCTGCGCGTCCAGCGCGACAACTTTGAGTATGCAAACACTGCACTGGGGCCCGTCGAGGCCGGAGACATACCGCGAAGGGTGTATCAGGGCGCGGGCGAAGTCAGCTACACGGAGTGGACAGGCAAGTTTGGTACCCAGTATATGCTTGGCGATGTCTCCAACATTTATGGGCATTACTCGCGTGGTTACAAAGGCCCGGGCGCTGATATCGGCAGTAATTTCGAGGCGCCGTTGGAGCCGGAATTCGTGGACGCTGTTGAACTCGGTTACAAGAGCCGCTTGATGGATGGTCGCCTGGGCATCAACGCTGCATTGTTCTGGCAGGACTTCACCGATACCCAGGTGTCCTATTTCAATGTTGAGGACAGCGAGTTCCGGGCAACCAATGCCGGTGAGTCCCGTCAACGCGGTCTCGAACTGGACATGATGTTCGCTGCAAGCGCCGACCTGCAGTTGAATGCAAGCGCGACTTACCTCGATGCAGAGTATCTGGATTACGAAACAACCTGCTACCTGCGCGACCCGGATCCGCAGTGCGCCGGCAATGGCGTCAAGAGTGTGGCAGGGGAGACCACGCCGTTCTCGCCGGAGTGGAAGTTTGTGGCCGGTAGCCGTTACGTCAAGGGCATCCCCGCGCTGGCCGCCGACGGGTTCCTGCAGCTGAATTATCGCTGGCAGTCCGAAACCCATTACGACTCTGCCCAGAACCCGTCAACCCTGCAGGGTGATTACGGGGTTGTCGACCTGAGTTTCGGCATTGAAGACCAGGGCGGCCGCTATCAGGTGAAGCTGTTTGTGCACAACCTGACCGACGAGAACTATGTCTCCAATCTGGTGGCCTTTGATGATGCCACCGGCATGGCGGAAACGGTGGTGCAATTCGTACCGAAAGCCGCAGATCGGTATGTAGGCGGTAGTTTCCGGTTTAACTTCTAACGCTTCCCGGGTTATCCGGTCCTGGTAGGCGGCCTGTGCGTAAACGCAGGTCGCCCTTTTTGTTTGGAATGAACAAAAGCGGGCAGGTGCGGGCAAAAAAATACCTCCGCGGGGGAGGCATTTTCTGTGGATGGTGGGCCCAGCAGGACTTGAACCTGCGACCGATCGATTATGAGTCGAGCGCTCTAACCAACTGAGCTATAGGCCCTTTGAAAGACGGGAAAAATACTGGATTTCAGCGCTGGATGCAATGCAAACAACGGCCTCAGAGCCACTTCGGCACCAGTATGTTGAGCCAGGTAATGCCCCACAGGATCAGGGCCACTGATACCGCCGCAGAGCCGGTGTCCTTGGCAATCTTGGACAGCGGGTGCTTCTCCGGGCCGATGCGATCCACCACCGCCTCGATGGCGCTGTTGAGTAGCTCCACGATGATCACCAGTACGCACACGCCGGCCAGCAGCGCGCGTTCAACGCCGTTTTCCCCCAGCCACAGCCCCAGCGGGATCAGGATGCTGGCCAGCGCCACTTCCTGGCGGAATGCCGCTTCATTCCTCCAGGCCGCAGCCAGGCCCTCGCTGGAATAGCGCGAGGCCGCGATGATGCGCCCGATGCCGGTGTGCCCCGGCTTGTGTGGCTTGTCGGATTCCGGATCTGTCATGGGACCTCCCGAAAAAAAGCCCGGCGGTGCCGGGCTTCGTGTTGGATCGCGCGAGCTTACTCGTCGAGGAAGCTGCGCAGGTGCTCAGAGCGCGATGGATGGCGCAGCTTGCGCAGTGCCTTCGCCTCGATCTGGCGGATCCGTTCACGGGTCACGTCGAACTGCTTGCCCACTTCTTCGAGGGTGTGGTCGGTATTCATGTCGATACCGAAACGCATGCGCAGTACCTTGGCCTCACGCGCGGTCAGGCCGGACAGTACCGAGCGGGTTGCATCGTGCAGGCCGGTCTGGGTAGCGGAATCTACCGGTGACTCCTGGTTCTGGTCCTCGATAAAGTCGCCCAGGTGGGAATCCTCGTCGTCGCCGATCGGGGTTTCCATGGAGATCGGCTCCTTGGCGATCTTCAGTACCTTGCGGACCTTGTCTTCCGGCATTTCCATGCGCTCGCCCAGCTCCTCAGGCGTAGGTTCGCGGCCCATTTCCTGCAGCATCTGGCGGCTGATACGGTTCAGCTTGTTGATGGTCTCGATCATGTGCACCGGAATACGGATGGTGCGGGCCTGATCCGCAATGGAGCGGGTAATGGCCTGGCGGATCCACCAGGTGGCGTAGGTCGAGAATTTGTAGCCGCGACGGTATTCGAACTTGTCCACCGCCTTCATCAGGCCGATGTTGCCCTCCTGGATCAGGTCCAGGAACTGCAGGCCACGGTTGGTGTACTTCTTGGCGATGGAGATTACCAGGCGCAGGTTGGCCTCAACCATCTCCTTCTTGGCGCGGCGTGAACGGGCCTCGCCAATGGACATGCTGCGGTTGATTTCCTTGATCTGCGCAACTTCCAGTTGCGCGCGCTCCTGCAGTTCGTGCAGGCGGCGCTGGCAGCGGGTGATTTCTTCCACCACCTGGCGCAGGTTGTCGGAGTAATCGCGCTTTTTCTTGATGACCGCAGGGATCCACTCCTCATTGGTCTCGTTGCCCGGGAACTCCTTGATGAACGTCTTGCGCGGCATTTTTGCCGCCTTACAGCACAGCGCCATGATGCGGCGCTCGTTGGCGCGCACGCCATCGAGGATGCTGCGTACTTCACCGTATAGCGGGTCGAACTGGCGCGGTGCCAGTTTGAAGAAGCGGAAGACCTCGGCGACGGCTTCCATCGCCTTGCCGGCCTGCTTGGAGTCGCGGCCGTGCTTCTTGATGGCGGCGTCAGCTTTCTTTTGGGCGGCGATCAGGGCCTTGAAGCGCGCTGCCAGCTCTTCCGGGTCGATACCGCCGGGGTTATCTTCTTCCTCGTCGTCATCATCGTCGCTGCTCTCGGCTGCGGCGCCGGCCTGTGCACCGGGCGGCACTTCGTCTGCCGGGTCGAGCCAGCCTGCAATCACGTCCGGGACGCGGCGCTCGCCTTCCTCGATCAGCTTGTATTCGTCAATCACGGCCTGTACTGCGCCCGGCCAGCAGGCCATGGCGGCCATCAGCTCGCGCAGGCCTTCCTCGATACGCTTGGCGATGGCGATTTCGCCTTCGCGGGTCAGCAGTTCAACAGTACCCATTTCGCGCATATACATGCGCACCGGGTCGGTGGTGCGGCCCACATCGGTCTCTACTGCAGCCAGTGCCGCGGCGGCTTCCGCTGCGGTCACTTCGTCGGCGGAGCTGTCGCCTTCGGCCATGAGCAGCTCTTCGGCATCCGGGGCGTTCTCAAATACCTTGATGCCCATATCGTTGATCATGCCGATGATGTCTTCGACCTGGTCGGGGTCGGAGATATCCTGCGGCAGGTGATCATTAACTTCGGCGTAGGTCAGGTAGCCCTGTTCCTTGCCGCGGGCAATCAACTCCCGGATGCGGGAAGTTTGCGCTTGGGTGCTGTTCGTCATGCACAACCCTGAGTTGGTGGACGTTTAAAAAATGGACAAAAAAGACGCGGGATTATAGCGTAGTTTGGTTGTTGTTAACCACTGTGACCATCTCGGTAGCCTTCGGTTCCTGCGGGTCACAGACTTGTTCTGGGGGCGCAGCGGCCGGATTTCAAGCGGTGGTTCAGGCTTTCGGGCCCTTGTGTACCATCCAGTTGGCCAGCAGGGCACGCTTCTCCTCGGGGCTCTTCTGGTTGAACGCCGGGTCGCGCAACATTTCCAGTGCCTGCTGGCGGCGTCGCCGCTCCGCACTCTCGCCCAGCCTGCGCAGGCAAGCCTCGAATTCTTCCTGCGGGTTGAACCCGGAGACCCTCTGCGCACCGAGCGCTTGCGCCAGCTGTTCCAGCTTTGCGCTCTGCTCTGCATCGTAGTGTGCGCACCAGTGACCGAGTATGCGATTGCGGCTGTAGCCCGGGCGCTCGTGTAGCAGCTGCAGGACCTGCGCAAACAGCTGCAGGTCAGGGTCGCCGCTGTCCTGGAATTCGCTGGTGTCACCCACCAGCTCGGCCAGTTTGGGGTGATTGAGCAGCAGCGCAGTGAGTAATCGCTCCGGCGGCAGGCGGTACTGACCGCCGCGCTGCGGCTGACGCGGGGAGCTGCTTTCCGGGTGCGAAGGGGGCGCAGTCGGTGGCAGGTCCGGCTCGGGCAGTCCGGGCTCGGCTGGCTGCGGGCCCTGCGCCTGTGTGCGCTGGGGCTGCTCAGGCGCCTGGGGTGCCAGCCGTGCCGGCGCCGCATTCTGTTCGACAATTTCCTTGAGTGTGTCCAGCTGCAGCCCGGTGCGGCGTGCCAGCTGCTCGAACATCAGCTGCCGGTACACGCCCTTGGGCAGGCGGTCGAGTAGCG
Organism: Biformimicrobium ophioploci; assembly: GCF_030270605.1. Lineage (GTDB taxonomy): Bacteria > Pseudomonadota > Gammaproteobacteria > Pseudomonadales > Cellvibrionaceae > Biformimicrobium > Biformimicrobium ophioploci. The sequence goes on along the minus strand of NZ_BSYJ01000001.1, from coordinate 72,371 downwards.
GCGCTGCCAGCTTGCTGAACTTGGCCCGCCCGTCCAGGGTCTGCAGGTCGATCCCCTCGGCGGCGCTGTCGAACAGGAAGTCTTCCAGCGGCACGGCGGTGTGGATCAGCTGTTCGAAGCGGTCCTTGCCGATCTGGCGTACCAGTGTGTCCGGGTCCTCGCCCTCCGGCAGCAGCAGGAAGCGCACCTGGCGGCCGTCCTGCATCTGCGGCAGGGCCGCGTCCAGAGCGCGCTTGGCGGCGGTGCGGCCCGCCTTGTCGCCGTCGAAGCAGAACACCACCTCGGGCACGTGCTTGAAGGCGAGCTGCAGGTGGTCCTCACCGCAGGCGGTGCCCAGGGTGGCCACTGCGTAGCGGATATCGAACTGCGCCAGTGCCACCACATCCATATAGCCCTCGACCACCAGCAGGCGTTCCAGCTTTTGCTTGTGCTGGCGTGCCTCCCACAGGCCATAGAGTTCGCGGCCCTTGTGGAAAATCGGGGTTTCCGGCGAGTTCAGGTACTTGGGCTTTTCATCCCCGAGCACGCGACCGCCGAACGCAATGGCGCGCCCGCGCTGGTCGCGAATGGGGAACATGATGCGGTCACGGAAGCGATCGTAGTAGCGTTCATTGCGGCCGCCCTCGGCTTCCTTATGGATCACCAGGCCGGCCTGCTCCAGCAGGCGGCGGTTGTCCGGGGTGTTGCCGAGGCGGTTGAGCAGGTTGTCCCAGCCCGGTGGGGCCAGGCCCATGTTGAAATCACGGGCAACCTCGCCGGTGAGGCCGCGATTGCGCAGGTACTGGATTGCCTTGCGTGCGGCCGGGTGCTCCCTCAGCTGGGAACGAAAGAATTTCTCGGCCTCGGCCACCAGGTCATACAGGGTCCTGCTGGCCTGCTGGCGCGCCTGCTGGGCCTTGCTGACCTCCTCGCGAGGGACCTCGACCCCGGCCAGTCGCGCCAGCTGCTCCACGGCTTCCGGGAACGGCAGGCGCTCGTACTCCATCACGAATCCGAGGGCATTGCCGCCGGCGCCGCAGCCAAAACAGTAATAGAACTGCTTGTCCGGGCTGACCGTGAAGGAGGGGGTCTTTTCCTCGTGAAACGGGCAGCAGGCGGAGTAGTTCTTGCCGGTCTTTTTCAGCTTAACGCGGCTGTCCACCACATCGACAATGTCGGTGCGGTTGAGCAGGTCGTCAATAAAGTGCTGCGGTATCTTGCCGGCCATAGATTACTGAACCATCTGTCCTCAGGACAGTTGCGCCTTGACCAGCTTGCTGACCGCGCCCATGTCACCGCGGCCCTGCACCTTGGGCTTCACGATACCCATGACCTTGCCCATGTCCTGCATGCCGGCGGCGCCGGTTGCAGCGATCGCCTCTTTCACCAGCTCGGCGATCTCGTCTTCGCTCAGCTGCTCCGGCAGGAACTCCTGAATAATGACCATCTCCGCCTTCTCGATATCCGCCAGCTCAGTGCGGCCGGCGTCCTCGAACTGGGTGATGGAGTCGCGGCGCTGCTTCACCATCTTGTCCAGCACCGCCAGGATGCGGGCGTCATCGAGCTCGATACGCTCATCCACCTCGATGCGCTTCAGCTCGGCGCTGATCAGGCGCAGGGTGCCGAGGCGTGCCTTCTCGCGGGCTTTCATGGCGGCTTTGGTGGCTTGCTGGATGGTGTCTTTGAGTGTCGACATCTTGTCTGGGTCCGTAAATGTTGAGTTCAGCCGGGAAGAATAGCGCGAAAGCCTGCCCCGCGACAGGTGAGCCGGGTTCGGGCCAGAGTTGGACCAGAGTTGGATCAGGGTTGGGCCGAAGATCGCGCGGGGGTTAAATGTACAGACGCAAAAACGGCGCGTGAGCAGGGCTCGCGCGCCGTTTTCGGTTCTGTATGGCCAGCTGCCGTGGAAGGTAAAATGGCAGCTAGCGACCAGGCCTGCTAGCGGGCCGGATCAGTACAGACGCTGGAACTTGCGGTTCTCGCGCGCCATTTTCTTGGCATGACGCTTAACAGCTGCAGCAGCTGCGCGCTTGCGCACGGTGGTCGGCTTCTCGTAGTGCTCGCGACGACGTACTTCAGACAGTACACCGGCTTTTTCGCAGGAGCGCTTGAAGCGGCGCAGGGCAATATCGAACGGCTCGTTTTCTTTGATCTTTACTGATGGCATTGGTTTACCTGATAACTAAACATACTCGGCGTCGCCAGCGTCCAGTATTGATAACAGGCGACCTTCCACGATTGTAAACCCGGGTGAAAATTCATCCACAGGCTCGAGAGGGCGCAAATTCTATACACTTGTTGCGGCAATCGCAACACCGGACGGCAATCTGTATGATAGGCCACCCGCGGGGCAAAAGCCCGCGCCAGGGCCCGCCCCGTCTGGGTTTGCGGGCAGGTGGCGGTGCCTTAAGCGGGCTGTACGGTCACAAATATGGGCTTTCCATGCGAGTACTTGGAATCGAAACCTCCTGCGACGAAACGGGCATCGCGCTGTATGACAGCGAGCGCGGCCTGCTCGCGCACGCCCTCTACAGCCAGGTGCAGCTGCACAGTGAATACGGCGGCGTAGTGCCGGAACTGGCCAGTCGCGACCATGTGCGCAAAACCCTGCCGCTGGTGGAACAAGTGCTGGCGGAAGCCGGTGTTGAAAGTTCGGATGTCGATGCGGTGGCCTACACCGCCGGGCCCGGACTGATCGGCGCGCTCATGGTGGGTGCCTGTATCGGGCGCAGCCTCGCCTACGCCTGGGATGTGCCCGCAGTTGGCGTGCACCACATGGAGGGGCACCTGCTGGCACCGATGCTCGAGCCGCAGCCGCCGCAATTCCCGTTTGTGGCGCTGTTGGTGTCCGGCGGCCACACCCAGTTGGTGGATGTGCAGGGTATTGGCCAGTATGAACTGCTGGGTGAATCCCTGGATGACGCTGCGGGTGAGGCCTTCGACAAGGCTGCCAAGATGCTCGACCTCGATTATCCCGGTGGGCCACGCATTGCTGCGATGGCAGAGCGAGGCGACGAGCGCCGCTTTAAATTCCCGCGCCCGATGACAGACAGGCCCGGGCTGGATTTCAGCTTCAGTGGCCTCAAGACCTATACCCTGACCACCGTGCGCGACCATGCGCAGGCCGATGGCCTGCCCGACGACCAGACCTGCGCCGACATTGCCGCGGCATTCCAGTCCGCGGTGGTGGACACCCTGGTGATCAAATGCCGACGGGCGCTGAAACAGACTGGGCGCAAGACCCTGGTGATCGCCGGCGGAGTATCCGCCAACCAGTTGCTGCGCCAAAGACTGGAAGCCAAACTGGCAGAGGACGGCAACCGCGTATTCTACGCGCGCCCGGAATTCTGCACCGACAACGGTGCCATGATTGCCTATGCCGGTTGCCTGCGCCTGCAGGCCGGGGAAACCCAGGGGCTGGCCATCGATGTGCGCCCGCGCTGGCCGCTGGCGGAAATAAGTCGGTCAGCATCAGGCGGGCAATAGACCGAAACAGGAAATGGAATAGTTGCTCATATTCGTGCTGTGAGCTTTTATCGTTGAGGCGAGCGGTAAACACTTTCAAAACATTTTCCGTAAGGCTTCTGTATTGGGTTTACAAGAGAAGCCGACAGGAAGTTTTGAAAGTGTTTACCGGTTGCCGGAAAGAACCCCCGGGAACTTATGGACATTGTTTACATTCGCGATCTCAAGATCGACACCATCATCGGCATCTACGACTGGGAGCGGGAAATCCGCCAGACCGTCAGTATTGATCTGGAAATGGTGACCGACATCCGCAAGGCCGCGGCTACCGATGACATCGAACACACCCTCAACTACAAGGCCGTGGCCAAGCGCCTCATAGCCTTCGTCGAAGGCAGCGAATTTTTACTGGTGGAGGCCATGGCGGAGGAAATCGCCAGCATCGTGCGCACCGAGTTTGGCGTCAGCTGGCTGCGTTTGCGCCTGTCCAAGCCGGGCGCCGTGCGCGGTGCGCGGGACGTGGGTGTGATCATCGAGCGCGGCGAGCGTAGAGAAGCAGCGCCCTCTGCCATGGCGACCGGGTCGGAGCTCTGAGCATGGCGCAGGTGTACCTGAGTCTCGGCAGCAACATCGAACGCGAGCAGCATATCTGTGCAGCCCTCGACGCGCTGGCGCAGGCATTTGGCGCGTTGCAAGTGTCCTCTGTTTATGAAAGCGAGGCGGTGGGGTTCGAGGGGGAAAACTTTTATAACCTGGTGGTGGGCATCCACACAGGCCTGTCCGTAACGGAACTGTCTGCGGTACTGAAGCAGATCGAAGACGACAACGGGCGTTGCCGCAATGGTCCCAAGTTTAGTGCCCGGACCCTGGATATCGATATCCTGACCTACGACGACCTGGTGGGCGAACACGGTGGTGTGCAGTTGCCGCGCGACGAGATAACCCGCAATGCTTTCGTATTGTGGCCGCTCGCGGAGATTGCGCCGGATGCGCGCCACCCGCAAACCGGGGAGCGTTATGCGTCCCTTTGGGACGCATACGACAAGTCGAAGCAAAAACTGTGGGCTGTCGAATTCAGCTGGTCGCCGCCGAATTAAGCCTGGCCTTCTGAGCCCTGTTCGCTATCGGCTTTGAGTTTTGCCAGCTTCTCCTTGAGGTGGGCGATACCGGGCTTGTGCTCGATCACCTCATCCACGCTCAGCCCTTTCAGTTCGTGCGGGAAAACCAACCATTCCTCAGTCTCGTGCACATAGTAATCCGGTACGCGGTCCGTCTTGTTTTTGCCGGGTTTGTAATAGGGGCAGGCAATACGGATTTCCGGGGTATTCTTCTTGCAGGCCTTGTGCAGGTCCTTGATCACCTGGTCGATGCTGAGGCCGGTATCGTGTACATCGTCGACAATCAGCAGGGACTCGTGTGAGTGTACCTTCTTGATTACATAGGTCAGGCCGTGCACCTTGACCGTCTTGGCGCGCTCCTCGATGCCGGTGTAGGAAGACGTGCGGATCGCAATGTGATCCGAGTGCAGGCCGAGGTAATCCAGCAGCTCCTGTACCGCAATGCCCACCGGCGCGCCACCGCGCCAGATACCCACGATATAGTCGGGCCGGAAACCGCTTTCGAATACTTTCATGGCCAGGGCGAAAGAATCGTCCAGCAGTTCCTGTGCGGAAATATATCTTTTGTCGCTCACTGCAATACCTCTCCCTGCAGGTTCCTGTTGTTTCTTGTTGCGTGTGTTTCTTGTTGCGTGTCGCGCCTTGTTGCAACGTTTTGACGCATGCGCGGCGCAATTCTAGGGCCGTTGGCCGCTAGTTCACAGCTTTGTTTACCGCCGGGTCAGATCGTCAGGCTGCGACCGCCATCGACAGCCAGGATCTGACCGGTGACGTAGGGAGCGTCGACCAGGTAACGCAGGGCCGCGACGATATCGGCGGGCTCGCCGGTGCGCCGCAGGGGGGTGCGGGAAAGGATGGTTTCCTCCGGCGTGTTCAGCTGGCCGTGGTGTTCCGGCCACAGCACGGCACCCGGCGCGATGCCATTGACGCGGATTCGCGGCGCAAGCTCCACCGCCAGGCTCTTGGTCAGCATGGCGAGCCCGGCCTTGGCGGCAGAGTAGATCGGGTGGTTGGGCATTGGACGCTGTGCGTGGATGTCCACCAGGTTGACGATGCTGCCGCCGCTGGCGCTGAGGCTGTCGACCAGTGCCTGACACAGGAAAAACGGCGCCTTGAGGTTGCTTCCGATCAGGTCGTCCCACTGCGCCTCTGTGGCGGTATCCAGCGGCGTCGGGAAAAAGCTGGAAGCATTGTTGATCAGCAGGTCCAGCCGGCCCCAGTGTTTCAGAGCCTGGGTGGCAAGGCTGGCCGGCCCACCGGTTGTGCACAGGTCCGCCTGGGCACCGGCGGCGGAGTCTGCGCGCACCCGGTTCAGGCCGGCAATCAGGGATGCGGCGGCCTGGCCACTGTTGCGGAAGTGGATGACGACATTGAAACCGTCCTGGTGCAGTGCCTCGGCCATGGCTTTGCCGAGCCTGTTGGCCGCACCGGTGATCAGGGCAACGCGTTCAGTCAAAAGGAGCCTCCCTGGATACCTGGGCTATGGCGCGGATGCGGGCCCGGTGCAGCGCCTCGCCGAGTTCTGCGCCTTCCAGTCCGCGGGTGACAAACTGGCGTGGCTCTACCCGGTTGCAGGCCGCGAGTGCCGCGCGCAGATAGTCTGCCTGCGGATAGGGCCTGTCCTGCAGCCCGGCACGCCCCTGTGCGTCCGCCTGGCAGGCCGAAAGGAAGTGCTCGAACCGTTGCGGGCGGCGCAGGGCGTCAAGCGCCTTGATGATCTTGAATACGGTCTTGGGCTGTAATTCGAATGCCCTGTGGCAGTGTAGGTGATATTCACACACGGCCAGCGCCAGTGCGCGCTCCCCCCGCGGGCATGCCAGGCGCTTACATACGGCTTTTACCAGGGGCAGGCCGGCGGCTTCATGGCCGTGGTGTGCGGGCAGTATCTCCGCCGGTGTCACCCCCTTGCCCAGATCGTGCAGCAGCACGGCAAAGCGGACCGGCAAACTGACGGGCGCCTGCCTGAGCGCCAGCAGCACGTGTGCGCCAGTATCGATTTCCGGGTGATGCTTCGCCGGTTGCGGTACGCCAAACAATGCTTCCAGCTCCGGCAGCAGGATGGCCAGGGCGCCACACTCGCGCAGCACCTCGATAAATACCTGCGGATCCCGCTCCAGCAGGGCACGGCTGACCTCCTTCCAGGTGCGCTCTGCGACCAGATGCTGCACCTCCCCGGCGTTGACGATATCGCGCATCAGCGCCATGGTTTCGGGCGCGACCCGGAACCCAAGGTGGTGGTAGCGTGCGGCAAAGCGTGCGACGCGCAGGATACGCAGTGGGTCTTCGGCAAAGGCTGGGGATACATGCCGCAGCAGTTTCTGTTCCAGGTCGGCGCGACCGTCATAGGGGTCCACCAGACGGCCTTCGGAATCTTTGGCTATGGCATTGATGGTGAGGTCGCGCCGCAGCAAGTCCTCTTCCAGGGTCACGCTGGGCTCGGCAAACACGGTAAAGCCGCCGTAACCGTGACCGCTTTTCCGCTCGGTGCGGGCGAGCGCATATTCCTCGCCGGTATCGGGGTGCAGGAACACGGGGAAATCGCGCCCGACCTGGCGAAAGCCGCTATCGAGCATCTCTTGCGGGGTGGCGCCTACCACCACCCAGTCGCGTTCATGCACCGGGTAGCCGAGTAACTCATCGCGCACCGCGCCGCCTACCAGGAATGTGTTCAAGTTGACTCCTTGCCTCCTGCCTTGAGGGTCAATACATCAGGCGCCTGATCGCTGGCTCCATCGCCCGGGCCCAGGCTTCGTAACCCGCTTCATTCGGGTGCAGCAGGTCCGGCATCAATTCGCTTCTGAGATTGTGCTGCTCGTCCAGGAAAGCATTATTGATATCCAAAAAAAAGACCCGGGGCTCGTTCTCGAGCCTGGCCAGCTGCCGGTTTATCGCATTATTACGCTGGCGCATCTCGTTATGGGGGGAGTGGTGCCGTGGGAAAATGCCAAGTATCAGGATCTTCGACTCCGGTAGTCGCGTTCTGATTTCGGCGACAATGGCCTCTATGCCTTTTGCAGTGTGCCCGGCCGGGTCCATTCGATAGCCCGTATTGTTGGTACCGATCATCAATACCGTCAGCTTCGGGACGAGGTTGTCCACAGCACCATTTTGCAGGCGCCAAAGGACATGCTCGGTCCGGTCACCGCTGAATCCCAGATTGAAGGCGTTCCGCTGACCGTAAAATTTTTCCCAGGTCGCGGCTCCGGTGGTTTCCCAGGCGTGGGTGATGGAATCACCCAGCATCAATAAATCCACCTTCGCCGATTTCGCCTGCTGAATTTTTTCAGCGTGTCTTTGCTCCCACCAGTCTTTTGTCCAGGAGGCTGACTGGGGTACCGCATTGACGGTTTGCATTGGCGGAAGCGGTTCGGCCCTGAACAGGGAGCAGCCGGCAAGGCTGGCCAGTATCAGCGCAGAGGCCGCATATTTCTGGAGGCGGGGCACAGGCGATTCCTTTCGTCGGGCGGCGGGCCAGGTTCGGGCCCGAGTGGACCGACAGTCGAATTTTTCTTCAAGATAAAAAAAAGGCCCCGAAAAAACAAGGGGGCCAAGGGTCTTAGGGTTCTTTGTTGAAACGCAGGGTGCGGCGTGTAGTCGGCACATGGAGCCTGCGTCCCAAGTTGGCGTCTATTGTAGCGATGCTGTCTAACCTGTCAACGCTGTATGTAAATTAATCACCAATTTTGTTGCGGTATTGGGGGTGTTCTTCGTCAGAAAAGTATGTGCGGGAGTTAAGTCCGGATAGACCCAGTAGTCCGGACTGAAAAACCGCGCGAATTGACGCGCAACAACGAATAAAAAAACGCATTGAATACAGGGGGAGCAGCCAGCATGGCGGAATTGAAGGTTCTGACCACAGGCGAGGCAGCCAAATACTGCGGAGTCAACTTCCGCACCGTGATTCGCTGGATCGAGCGCGGACAGCTTGAGGCATACAAATTACCCGGCCGCGGTGATCATCGCATCCGCGTGGAGGACTTTGTGGCCTTCCTGCGCAACAACGGTATGCCGGTGCCGGCCGAACTGGGCACGGGAAACCGTCGCGTACTGGTGATCGAGGAGCAGCCGGAAATGGCCTCGGCGATACGCCGCGTGCTCACACAGGCGGGCTATGAAGTGGACATCGCCGCGGACGCTTTCAGCGCGGGTATGGGGCTTGGCGGTGCAAAGCCCGCCGTTGTGACGCTGAATTTCCGCATGCCCGGGCTCAACGCCTACCAGGTACTGGACAGCATCCGTTCACGCAGCGAGTTCGCCAATACTCGGGTGCTGGTGATGGCGGATGAGCAGGATCCGCAGCTCGGCAACCTGCTGGAGCAGGGTGCCGATGCCGTCCTGGCGAAGCCCTTCGCCTATAACGAGCTGGAAGCCAAGGTCCGCTTGCTGCTCGACGACTGATACCGCCAGGGCTGGTGTGGCCGTGCCGCCTCAGATCGGTGCGGGAATCAGCATCGGGTCGTCGTCCCGGCCGTGTACCGCTTTCATGCCGGGCTCCGGGCAGTGGAAACTGGCGGTGATCTCGCCGTCGTTGACGCTGTGCAGGTGCACATCGAAACCCCAGAGGCGATGCAGGTGTCGCATGATCTCCTGGGTATCCTCGCCGAGAGGCCGTCGCTGGTGCTGGAAGTGATGCAGGGTCAGCGAGCGATCGCCGCGGGTGTTGACGGAATACACCTGGATGTTTGGCTCGCGATTGCCCAGGTTGTACTGGCCCGCCAGCTGCTCGCGCACCGCGCGATAGCCCTCCTCATTGTGAATTGCAGTGACCTCGATTTCCTTTTGCCGGTCGTCATCGCGAATGCTGAACAGCTTCAGGTCGCGCATGACCTTGGGTGACAGGAACTGCAGGATGAAGCTCTCATCCTTGAAATCCCGCATCGCGAAATGCAGCGTATCCACCCAGTTACTGCCGGCGATATCCGGGAACCAGTGGCGGTCTTCCTCCGTTGGGGATTCGCAGATGCGGCGCAGGTCCGAGTACATCGCAAAGCCTAGTGCGTAGGGGTTGATGCCACCGTAGTGCGGGCTGTCATAGGGCGGTTGGTAAATCACACTGGTATGGCTTTGCAGGAATTCCAGCATGAAGCCGTCGCTGACGCGGCCGCGCTGATGCAATTCATTCAGCAGCGTGTAATGCCAGAAGGTCGCCCAGCCCTCGTTCATGACCTGGGTCTGGCGCTGCGGGTAAAAATACTGCGCCAGCTTCCGGACTATGCGAATCACTTCGCGCTGCCAGTTTTCCAGTAGCGGCGCATGTTTTTCAATAAAGTACAGGATGTTTTCATGCGGTTCTTCCGGGAAGCGCCTGGCGTCGTCGTCGCCGGTCTCTGCCTCGCTCTTCGGAATTGTCCGCCACAGGTCGTTGAGCTGGCGCTGGCGGTACTCCTCGCGCTCCTTCTGGCGGCGCTCTTCTTCTTCCGCGGAAATCGGGTAAGGCCGCTTGTAGCGGTCCACGCCGTAATTCATCAGCGCGTGACAGGAATCCAGTAGTTCCTCCACCGCCTCCAGGCCGTACCTTTCCTCGCACTGGCCGATGAAATTGCGGGCAAAAATCAGGTAGTCGATGATACTGCTGGCATCTGTCCAGGTGCGGAACAGGTAATTGCCCTTGAAGAAAGAGTTATGGCCGTAGCAGGCGTGGGCAATTACCAGTGCCTGCATCGTCATGGTGTTTTCTTCCATGAGGTAAGCGATGCAGGGGTTGGAGTTGATCACGATCTCATAAGCGAGGCCCATGCGGCCGCGCTTGTAGTTGTTCTCGACCGTGATGAACTGTTTGCCGAACGACCAGTGGTTGTAGCCGACCGGCATACCGATGGAAGAGTAGGCATCCATCATCTGCTCTGAGCTGATCACCTCGATCTGGTTGGGGTAGGTATCGAGGCCGAACTCGGCAGCGATCTCACTGATCGCGAGGTCGTACTCCTGGATCAGTTCAAAGGTCCACTCGGAACCGGTGGAAATCAGTTGTTTATCCTGTTCCCGGACCTTGCCCCCCATCATGACGTCACCCTCTTTGAAAACAGCTCGCGGAACACCGGGTAGATATCGCCCACGTCAATGATCTGCTCCATGGCGAAATGATCCGGGAACAATGACTGCACGCCTTCGTATTCGTGCCAGAGTGCCTGGTGGTCACGCGGTGTAATCTCTATGTAGGAGTAGTACTGCATCTCCGGCATGATGTTGTTTACCAGCAGCTGGTAGCAGGTGCTGGAGTCGTCGTTCCAGTTGTCGCCATCCGAGGCCTGGGCACCGTAAATGTTCCATTCACTCGATGGATAGCGCTCCTGCATGACCTTCTGCATCAGCTTGAGCGCGCTGGACACGATGGTTCCGCCGGTTTCGCGGGAATAGAAAAATTCCTCCTCGTCCACTTCCTTGGCGCTGGTGTGGTGTCGAATAAAAACGATTTCAGTGCGCTCGTAGTTGCGCTGCAGAAACAGGTACAGCAGCAGGAAAAAGCGCTTGGCCATATCCTTGGTGGCCTGGTTCATGGAGCCCGACACGTCCATCAGGCAGAACATCACAGCCTTGGAGCTGGGTCTTGGCTGGCGCACCAGCAGGTTGTACTTCAGGTCGAAGTCGTCGAGGAACGGTACCCGCTCGATGCGCTGGCGCAGCGCGCGAACTTCTTCCTGCAGGGCCTGGATTTTGTTGCGATCGCGCAGCGCGGGGTCTTTCTGCTCCTCTTCCGTAAGTTGTGCCAGCAGTGTTTTCAGATGGCGTCGCTTTTTCGCGGTCAGCGCAATCCGGCGCGCGTTGGCGGCGCGCATGGAGCGCACCACGTTCAGGCGCCCGGGGGTGCCTTCCTCGGAGATACCTGCGCGCACAGTGTGGAAGGAATCGTTGCCGGCCAGCTTGCGCTTGACCATGTTGGGCAGCTCGAGCCCCTCGAACATGAAGTTCAGGAATTCTTCCTGGCTGATCTGGAAAACAAACTCATCCATGCCCTCGCCGCGGTCACTGGCGCCACTTCCAGCGCCGCCCTGGCCGGCGCCGCCGCCCGGTCTCGGGATGCGGTCCCCCTGCACGAATTCCTTGTTACCCGGTAGTACGCGATCATTCACGCCGCCCTGTCCATGGTGGAACTGCGGCTCGCTCAGGTCGCGGGTGGGAATGGCGATCTTCTCGCCCTTGTTCAGGTCCGTAATGGAGCGTTGCGTCATTGCGTTGCCCACGGCCTTCTTGATATGGGCGCGATAGCGACGCAGGAATCGTTGTCGGTTGACGGTACTCTTCTTCTTCGAGTTCAGGCGTCTATCGATTATGTAGCTCATCGATATCTCCTGCGCCGTCCCGGCCGGGACGGCACATCAGCAGTATGAATTATTGCGACTTGCGCACACGCAGGTACCACTCGGACAGCAGGCGCACCTGTTTTTCGGTATAGCCGCGTTCCTTCATGCGCTGCACGAAGTCGGCATGCTTGCGCTGGTCGTCCGTCGAAGCCTTGGTGTTGAATGAGATCACCGGCAGCAGGTCTTCCGTATTGGAGAACATCTTGCGTTCGATCACCGCGCGCAGCTTTTCGTAGGAGCGCCAATCCGGATTCTTGCCCTGATTGCTTGCGCGTGCGCGCAGGACAAAGTTGACGATCTCGTTACGGAAGTCCTTCGGATTGGAGATACCGGCGGGTTTCTCGATTTTTTCCAGCTCCTCGTTCAATGCGCTGCGGTCCAGGATCTCGCCGGTTTCAGGGTCGCGGTATTCCTGGTCCTGGATCCAGAAGTCAGCGTAGGTGACATAGCGGTCGAACAGGTTCTGACCGTACTCCGCATAGGACTCCAGGTAAGCGGTCTGGATTTCCTTGCCGATAAACTCGACGTAGCGCGGCCCCAGGTATTCCTTGATAAAGGAAAGATAGAGATCGCGCTGCTCCGGTGGATACTGTTCCTGTTCGATCTGCTGCTCTAGCACGTACAGCAGGTGCACCGGGTTGGCGGAAACCTCGGTGGGATCGAAATTGAAGACCTTGGACAGGATCTTGAATGCGAAGCGGGTAGAAAGGCCGTTCATGCCCTCGTCGACCCCGGCGTTATCGCGGTACTCCTGAATTGTCTTGGCCTTGGGGTCCGTGTCCTTCAGGTTCTCGCCATCGTAGATGCGCATCTTCGAGAACAGATTGGAGTTTTCCGGTTCCTTCAGTCGCGACAGGACGGAGAATTGGGCCAGCATCTTGAGCGTATCTGGTGCGCACGGCGCATGGTTCAGGGAGCTGTGTTCCAGCAGCTTGTCGTAGATGCGCACTTCTTCGGTGACCCGCAGACAGTAGGGCACCTTGACGATATAGATACGGTCCAGGAAGGCTTCATTGTTCTTGTTGTTGCGGAACGATTGCCACTCGGATTCGTTGGAGTGGGCCAGGATAATGCCCTCGAACGGAATGGCACTGAGGCCTTCGGTGCTGTTGTAGTTGCGTTCCTGGGTGGCGGTCAGCAGCGGATGCAGTACCTTGATCGGCGCCTTGAACATCTCAACGAATTCCATCAGGCCCTGGTTGGCGCGGCACAGGCCGCCTGAGAAGCTGTAGGCATCCGGGTCGTTCTGGGGGAAGTCCTCCAGCTTGCGGATGTCCACCTTGCCCACCAGCGCGGAAATGTCCTGGTTGTTTTCGTCTCCCGGTTCGGTCTTGGATACCGCAATCTGGTCCAGCACCGACGGGTAGAGCTTGACCACGCGAAACTGGCTGATGTCGCCCTTGTACTCGTGCAGGCGCTTGGTGGCCCAGGGTGACATGATGGTTTCAACGTAACGACGCGGTATGCCGTAGTCCTCCTCGAGGATCGCGCCGTCCTCCTCGGGGTCGAACAGCCCGAGCGGGGACTCGAATAGGGGAGAACCCTTGATGGCGTAGATCGGGATTTTCTCCATCAGTACCTTGAGGCGCTCGGCCAGCGAGGATTTGCCGCCGCCAACCGGGCCGAGCAGGTACAGGATCTGCTTGCGCTCCTCGAGCCCCTGGGCCGCGTGCCGGAAGAAGGAAACGATTTGCTCGATGGCATCTTCCATGCCATAGAATTCGCTGAACGCGCGGTAGCGCTTGATCACCTTGTTGGAGAATATGCGCGACAGGCGCGGGTCCTGGGACGTGTCGACCAGCTCGGCCTCACCGATTGCGGCGAGCATGCGCTCAGCGGCCGAGGCGTAGGCGGTGCGGTCCGCCTTGCATAAATCCAGGTATTCCTGGATGGTCATTTCCTCCTGCTGGGTGGCCTCATAACGATCCAGGTAGTGATTGAAAATTGACATGCTGACCTCCTTTCCCTGTTGGCGCATCCAGCGGCGGACAGGTTACTGACAGGCTCTGCCGGCTTGTGGCCGGTACACACGGGAAACGGGCGTAGCGAACTGTGGCCGGGGCACGGGTTTGTTCTCGGGTACAGCTGTGAACAGGGGCGCGCAGGCCATGGGTCGTTTTCCGCGCAGAGCATTTTTTATAAGCGGTGGGAAATTATTTTCCTTCCGCAAACGGAAACGGACTTTCTGTGACTTCTCACTAAGCAGGATAGTCAGATATCGCGACGCTTGAGGGGTGCCACGATGAAAAAAGCGGCAGTTTTCCCGACGAAAAAGCCGAAATCGTCGCCTTTTACCTCGCCGCTGTGGCTGTTATATTGGCGCGCAAATTGTATGAAGTGAGTTGGATTATGGCGGTTCTGGTTACCGGTGGCGCAGGTTATATCGGCACCCACACCTGTGTGGAGCTGGTGAGTGCGGGTTTCGATGTTGTCGTGGTGGACAACCTCAGCAACAGCTCGCGTGCCGCGCTGCAACGGGTGGAAAAGATCATTGGCCGGGAAATCCCGTTTATTGATGCGGATATCCGCGACCGCGCCGCCCTGCAGGAAATTTTCGGCCAGTGGCAGTTCGAGGCAGTGATCCATTTCGCGGGCCACAAGGCGGTGGGTGAATCGGTGCAGCAGCCGCTGCGCTACTACCAGAACAATGTCGAGGGCACCCTGACGCTGTGTGACGTCATGGCCGAGCATGGCGTCAAACGCCTGATTTTCAGCTCTTCCGCCACCGTGTACGGCGACCCGGTCACCGTGCCCATCACCGAGGATTTCGCCACCGGTGCCACCAATCCTTACGGTGCCAGCAAACTGATGGTGGAAGAAATCCTGCGCGACTGCTGCAAGGCGCCGGGCAGTGCGTTGCAGGTTTCCCTGTTGCGCTATTTCAACCCGATCGGCGCTCATGAAAGCGGCACCATCGGAGAGGACCCGCGCGATATCCCCAATAACCTGCTGCCATATGTCGCCCAGGTGGCGGTGGGCAGGCTCGAGCAGCTGAGTATCTTTGGCGACGACTACGACACGGTGGACGGCACCGGCGTGCGCGACTATATCCACGTGGTGGACCTGGCCCGGGGGCACGTCAAGGCGCTGCAGAAGCTGCTGGACCCGGCAACCGCTGCGGGCTGTTTTACCTATAACCTGGGTACCGGCAACGGCAACTCGGTGCTGGAAATCGTGCAGGCATTTGCGCGCATCAGCGGGCGCGAGATCCCCTACCGGATCGCACCGCGGCGACCGGGTGATATTGCGGCCTGTTATGCGGATGCCAGTCGTGCGGAGCGAGAGCTTGGCTGGCGCGCCGAGTTTGGTATTGAGCGGATGATCGAGGACACCTGGCGCTGGCAGTCCGGCAATCCGGAAGGTTACGCCGGCGACGAATGATCGCCAGCCGGCTGTCCGGCCCCGGCGCTAGTCCATCAGCATCGAGCAGTCAGCACACTCCAGATGCTCGTCTTCCAGGCGCAGCGCGGTCAGGTGGCCGCCCCATACACAGCCGGTGTCCAGTGCGAACACATTGGCGGCATCGGCCTTGCCTTCCAGTGCGGCCCAGTGGCCAAAAATAATCTTGTCGTTGCGGGTCTTGCGCTCACTGAAACTGAACCAGGGTTGGAAGTCGCCGTGGGCGGCTTCGGGACCGCGCTTGGTTTTCAGGTCCAGGCGACCGTCCGCCGTGCACAGGCGCATGCGGGTCAGGTAGTTGGTGATGACCCGGAGTCTTGAGGGGCCGCTCAGGTCGTCGCTCCAGATGTCCGGCAGGTCGCCATACATGTGGCTGAAGAAACTGCGCGCGGAAGCCTCGGCGGAGAGTGCCTCGCCAACCTCCGCGGCGAGTGCCTGCGCCTGCTCGAGGCTCCAGATTGGCGGGATGCCGGCGTGAACCAGCGCATAGCCCCGCTCGCAGTGAATCAGTGGCAGGGACTGCAGCCATTCCAGCAGGTGGTCGCCATCACTGGCTTCGACAATCTCCTGCAGGTCGGCGTCGCCCCGGGTGGGCGCGCGGCCATAGGCCAGCGCCAGCAAATGCAGGTCGTGGTTGCCCTGCACCGCGCGGATGTTGTCCCGGTGCCGGTACAGGAAACGGAGGGTCTCGAGGCTCTCCGGGCCACGGCTCACCAGATCCCCGGCCAGCCATAGCTGGTCGCAGTCCGGGTTGAAACGCACCTTGGTCAGCAATTGCTGTAGCGGCGCCAGGCAGCCCTGAATATCCCCGATGGCGTAGGTTGCCAAACCTTCCCCCTAGTGCAGCGCGAATGGCGGTACCAGCGCGAAGCGCGGAATTTCCGCATCGAACAGGTGGCCTTCCACATCCCGGAACTGGTAGCTGCCCTCCATGGTGCCGGTCTGGGTTTCGAGCACCACGAAGCTCTGGTAGTTGTAGGTTTCCCCGGGCGCCAGCAGCGGCTGCTGGCCGATCACGCCCTCGCCGCGGACCTCCTGGTGACGCTGTTCCGCATCGGTGATCAGCCAGTAGCGCGACAGTAGCTGCGCACGGGTTTCGCCGCGGTTGGTGATTGCGATGTCATAGGAAAACACAAACCGCTGCTGGTCCGGCACGGATTCGTGCGGCAGGTAGGTGGCCTTCGCCTCTACCCGGATGCTGTCCGAGAACTGTTGTTCGCTCACGCCTGCTCCCCCGCATCGTTACTGCCGCTTTCTGCGCCACGTCCGCCATCACACAGCCAGTTGCTGATGGACACGTACTCGGCCACTGACAGGGTCTCCGGGCGCCGCCCCAGGTCCACCGGGAAGTCATCCAGCGGTGTGTCGCCCAGATGAGTCTTGAGCGCGTTGCGCAGGGTCTTGCGCCGTTGCTGGAACGCGCTGTTGACCACCTGGCTAAGCAGCTTTTCATCGCGGGCGGGGCAGGGCAGTTCTTTATAGGGAACCAGCCGCACAATGGCGGAAACCACTTTGGGCGCCGGCCGGAATGCGTGCGCCGGCACCGGGAACAGTGCCTGTACACGGCACCAGTACTGCACCATCACACTCAGGCGGCCATAGGCCTTGTCGCCGGGTACCGCGCCGAGGCGGTCAACCACTTCCTTCTGCAACATAAAATGCATGTCGCGTACCTTGTCGTGGTACGACAGTAGGTGGAACAGCAGTGGTGTGGAGATGTTGTAGGGCAGGTTGCCAACGATACGCAACGCCCCCCTGTCTGTCAGCTTGTCAAAATCAAACTTGAGCGCGTCGTGCTCTATGATCTGAAACTGCTCGTATTCGCGAAACTTGAATTCGAGCATCGGGATCAGGTCCCGGTCCAGCTCGATCACCTTCAGCGAGGGGCAGTCGCGGATCAGCAGGGAGGTGATGGCACCCTGGCCCGGGCCGATCTCGACCAGGTTGTCGTCGGCCTGCGGGTTGATGGCGCGCACGATGCTCTCGATGATGTTCTCGTCAACGAGGAAGTTCTGGCCGAAGCGCTTGCGGGCCTTGTGCTGGAAAAAATTATCCATTGTATTCTTCAGTCAAGTTACCAATCGCCGCGATCAGCGCGCGGCCATGCTGATGGCCTGTGCCAGTGCTGCGCGGAAGCTGCCGCAGTCGGCGCGTCCGCTGCCGGCCAGGTCGAGGGCTGTGCCATGGTCCACCGAGGTGCGGATAAAGGGTAGGCCAAGGGTGATGTTCACCGCGCGGCCGAATCCCTTGAATTTTAACACCGGCAGGCCCTGGTCATGGTACATGGCGATCACCGCGTCGGCGTCTGCCAGCCGCGGCGGGGTAAACAGGGTATCTGCAGGCAGCGGGCCGGTCAGGTCCATGCCGCGCTTGCGCAGCAGCGCCATCACCGGCTCGATAATCTCTATCTCCTCGCGCCCCATATGGCCACCCTCCCCGGCGTGGGGATTGAGCCCGCACACGCTGATGCGAGGCTTTTCGATCCCGAACTGACGGTGCATGGCGCTGTCGACGATTTCCAGTGTGCGTGTCAGGTTTGCGGGTGTAATGGCCGGACTCACCTCTGCCAGTGGCAGGTGCGTCGTCACCAGGGCTACCCGCAGGTCGTCGGCGGCCAGCATCATCACCACCTTGTCGACCCCGGCGACCTCGGCGAAAAATTCGGTGTGGCCGCTGAACCGGATACCGGCATCGTTGATCACACCCTTGTGCACAGGGCCTGTGACCACTGCATCGAAGGTGTCATCGAGGCAGCCGTCGGCGGCCGCTTTCAGCGTGTCCAGCACGTAGCGGGCATTGTCGGGGTCGAGGCGGCCGGGGGTTGCCGGGTTCTGGAGTCTTACCGGCAGTACCTGGATGCTGGCTGGCGCCTGCGGTTTGCGGCTTTCGGTGCTGAATTTGGAGATGGCCAGCGGCAGCTGCAAGCGCTGCGCGGTATCGGCGAGGAGGGCGGGATCTGCGATGGCCACCAGCTGTGCGCGGTGGCCCTGTTGTGCGAGCTGCACCAGCAGCTCGGGGCCTATGCCCCCGGGTTCACCGGGGGTAATGGCGATGCGCGGGATCATTCGGTGGCGTCATCCTGCGCCGCTTCCTGCTCTTCCTCAAAGTCCGGACGTAGCTCCGGCACCTTGATGTCGATGTAGGCCTCGTCGCGAATTTCGCGGCGCCAGTTCTGTACTTCTTCTTCGTAGCGACGGCTGCGCAGCAGGTTGGCCGCCTGGTTGCGGATATATTGTTCCGTCATGTCCTGGTCGCGACGATCCATGACCTCGAGCAGGTGCCAGCCAAACTGGCTGCGGAATGGCAGCGCGATCTCGCCTACCGGGGTCTGGCCCATGGTCTGCTCGAACTCCGGCACAAACTGTCCCGGCGTGGACCAGCCCAGGTCACCGCCCTGCAGCATGGTGCCAATGTCTTCGGAATGCTCACGCGCCAGCTCGGCAAAATCGGCCTCGCCTTTTTGCAGCTTTTCGCGGAATTCGATGAGCTTGTTGTAGGCGTCGTCGTCACTCATCACTTCGGACGGCTTGATCAGGATATGGCGCACCTTGGTCTGCTGCACCACCTGTTCGGTGGCACCGCGCTGGTCGTGAATCTTGAGCAGGTGATAGCCGGCATCACTTCGGAAGGGCTTGGTAACCTCACCGACTTTCAGGCCTTCCAGGGCGTCGGCGAACAGGGTTGGCAGCTCTGCAGTCTTGCGCCAGCCAAGGTCACCGCCCTGCAGGGCGTTCTGGCCGCTGGAATTGGCAATGGCCTGGCGCCGGAAATCGGCTCCGCCCACCACGTCGTCATAGATTTTCTGTGCCTTGGCTTCCGCCTCGCTGGCCTCTTCTGCCGGCGCGCTGGAGCTGACCGAGATCAGGATGTGGCCCAGCTCGAGGGTCGGCGACTTCCAGAATTCGCCCTCCTTGGAACGCAGGAAGTTGTCGATTTCCTGGTCGGAGATCTGGATACGGCGATTGACGCTGCCGCGCTCCACGCGGTTGATCAGCAGTTCCTGGCGAATCTGCTCGCGGAAAGACGACATGCTGATGCCGTCCTCGGCCAGCTTGGCAGCGAATTGCTCTGGCGTGACATTGCTGCCCTGGCGGAAGCGCTCGATGGCCTGGTCCAGTTCTGCCTCGGAGATGGTGACCCCGGCGCGTGCGGCAATCTGCAACTGCAGGCGCTCGACGATCAGTTGCTCCAGCACCTGGCGGCGCAGCACCGGCAGTGGCGGTGCCTGTACATTCTGTGAGCGGATCTGGTTGGTAACCGTGCGCATGCGCTGTTCCAGTTCGGTTGCCATGACCACATCGTCATCCACAACGGCCACTACCCGGTCAAGTTTCTGCACCTGTGCCTGTACCGCCAGTGGCAGCAACACGGCCAGCAGCGGCAGCAGGCCCCTGCGTAACCAAACGCTCTTACGCATGTTCATTCTCATTGTGTCAGTAATTCTCGTTGTTCGAAGTTGGCGATGCCGTCGCCCAGCATACCGCTGACGCTGGTGCCGAGCCCGCCAAGGCCCTTGAGTTGCAGCTCAAGGTAAATGCCCTCGTCGAATCTCAGGTCCTCGTCGGCAATGAAGCCCGCCAGGTCATTATCCAGCGAGCGCCGCCATACCAGCCGTGCCCTATAACAGCAGCTGTTGTATTCGAGTCCGGCAATGTACTCGAGTTCCCGTTTGAAAGTAAGGTCGTAGTTTACCCGCCCGATGACGGAGGTGTTCATCAGGGTCGGCCACACCAGCGAGGCGTCCAGCTGCTTGACCGGCCCGCCCACCAGATTGCCATCGAAATCGAAACGCTCCTCGTCGCGCAGGTAGCGATAGCTGATATTGGCAATGCGCTGCTGGGCGTCATAGTAGCGCAGGGTGACATTGCCGCGGTTGACCATGCCGGTATCGTTGGCATAGGTCACCTCGGTGCCGAGGCGCAGCTTGTCGGTGAGGCGTCCTTCCACCAGCGCGGCGATCTCGGAGGAGGAATCGTCCTCGAAATCCTCGTCTTCCGGGGTGAGGAAGTTACGATCGCGCAGGTAGCGGCGGTCCTCGAGGTAATAGATCTGGCCGATACTCGCGGCGAGCACCTCACGGCCGCTGGCGTCATCGATAAAGCGGGTGGTGGCGCCGATGGAAATGCGTGCGCCGTCCTCGATACGGTCACCACCGGAAAAGATGTTCTCGCGGAACAGCTGGTTGTAGCCGAAGGTGAACTCGTTGGTGTCGAAGTCCAGGTCGGTGAGGCCGCCCGGCAGGTCGCCGTTGATGTCGGCCACATCGAAGAAATCGCTCTGGTCTGCGTCGGTCGAGGCAAACAGGAACAGGCGAGGCTCGAAAGTCTGGATATATTCACTGCCCAGCAGGCTGCCCGGCCGCTCAAAGAACAGCCCGGTATCCAGGGTGAACTGCGCCGCGCCCGCCGTGGGGGTGCCGCTCTGTTCCGGCAGCAGGTATTGCTCGTCCAGGTCGTAGCCCAGGTAGCGGCCGTGCAGGGCCGGGCGCAGGAAACCCCAGACCCATTCCTTGTCGAGGCCCAGCCGGTAATCCAGCCGGTGGCGGTTGCCCAGCACGAAGTTCCTGGTGACGCTGCGCACACTGGGCTCTATGGAAGGGGTGTTGAGCCCGGCGATATATTCGATGGACTGGCTGCTGTCGCCGCCCCAGCTGACAAATTCGTGGTCCAGCTGCAGCGAGATATCGTCCCACTGGTACAGGCCGTCGATCTCGAGCCGCGGCAGCTGCGACAGCGGGTCGAACTTGTCACGGGTGAGCATCTGGTATTCCTGCAGGCGCAGGGTGCTGATCCAGTTTTCGCCGCCGTATTGCACCTGTGCCATTTGCGAAACCTGGGTTTCCGCATTGACGGACAGGCTGCGCGCATCCAGGTCCCGGAAATAGTCGGGGTCACTGACTTCGGTATAGGCAATGGTGGTGCGCCAGGGCCCCGCCGCGCCGCGCTGCAGTATGTCCAGCAGCCAGCGATCCTGGCCCTTGGTGGGGAAAATGGCGCTTTCCGGTACGCCGGCATCCACCAGCCGGTCGCGGTCTTCGTTGTCGCCACCCTTGTCACTGCCGAGGAAGGCGCCGCGGACCTCGGTGCTTACCCACTGGTTCAGGTGGCGGAACTCCGCTTCCAGGCCGGTGCCGCGTTTTTCTACATAGCGCGGTGCCAGGGTGGCATCCATCTGTGGTGCGATGTTGAAGTAGTAGGGAACGGTCAGGTCGAGGCCGTTCTCGGTGTTGACGCTGATGGATGGGAACAGCAGGCCCGACAGGCGTGCGTCACCGACCGGGAAGCGCATATAGGGCAGGTAGAGCACCGGCACATCGGCGATCTCGAGGCGCATATCGCGCGCGACGCCCTGGCGCTCCACATTATCGATGACAATCTCGCCACCGATCATGCGCCAGCTGACATGGCCGGGCTCGCACACGGTATAGCTGCCTTCCTCGAGGATCAGCTCGCCATTGGCCTCGCGTGCCACCAGTTTGGCGTCACCGTGCACATGGGTGGGGTGAATCACGTAGCTGGCGTCCACCACGGCACCGGCCGCGCTGTCGGTGTGGAACTCGGCCTCCGAACCGCGCAGCAGCAGGCCCGGTTCGCGCACCTCGATATTGCCGTGCATGCGCGCGGTGCTGGTCTCGCGATTGACTATGACCTTGTCGGCCTTGACCGAGCGGAAGCCCTGGGTGATGTGCACGTCACCCTTGAGTTCTGCGGACCCGTCCGGTAACCACTGGGACTCCTGCGCGCGGGCACGCAGCGCCGCCTCCTCCGGGGGGAGCTCCGCATCCGGGTAATCCATGGGGGGTGGCACGTAGGCGCCGCAGCAGTTGGTTCGGACGCGCGCCAGTTCTTCCGGGGTCAGGGTCTGCAGCGGGCGCCAGTCCAGCTCGGGAATGGCGGTGCCAGGCTCGTTATTACAACTACAATTGCTCGCAGCGGTCTCAGGGGTAACGGTCTGTGCGAACGCAGGTGCAGTCAGCGTACAGATCCCCAGGGCTGTCGCCAGCGAAAAGCCGCGCAGGCGCGGTTTGGTGCTGATGGCGGCGGCCAGCGTGTGCCGCTTGAATGCGTCCGGCATTGAATCTCTTATTCTCGCAATCTCTAGGGCTGTCTAGACTATCTTCTGTTATCCGGTGGGGATTTGGCGCGTCAGTTACCGGCTCACCCTGGTGGGCGGGTATTCGATCCTTCTGGAAACCACTAAACGACCAGTTGTCGGACTGCTAACTACCAATTAATAAGGGACGCCGATTCGGCAATCTGTCTAGGAAACGCCGATTCTACTGCAATGACCAGATACTTGGAATTGTCGCTACTGCCAATCGAGGCTTATTTGCGGTTACAATCTGCCCCCTTTTTTGCAAGCAATGGATTTCAGTCAGCGGATGGGTGAGCGACTGCAACAATTAAGTGAATGGGCGCGGCGCGCGTTGAAGGCGCATTGTGGCGCCGATTGCGCAGACAGGCTGCAGGTGGTGCCCCTCCCAGGTGACGCGGGCTTTCGCCGCTATTACCGCTGCAATACGGATCCCACGCTGATCGCCGTGGATGCGCCGCCGTCCACCGAGAACAACGCGCGTTTCGTTGCACTTGCCGATTACCTGCGCCGCTATGGCATCCACACGCCGCAGGTTGTCGCCGCAGACATCGAGCAGGGCTTCATGCTGCTTGAGGACCTGGGCGACGACCAGCTCTTTACCCTGCTCGATGAAGACAGTGCGCAGTCACTTTATGCCGAGGCGCTGAGTGAGCTGTTGTGCCTGCAGCAGGTGCCGCGCTGTGAAACGCTGCTACAACCCTATGACCGGGAAAAGCTCGCCACCGAGATAGGCCTGTTCCGGCCCTGGTTCTGCGAATCCATGCTGGGAGTGCAGCTGGACGATGCCGCGGTTGCGATACTCGATGCGGTAACAGAAAAGTTGCTGGCCTCGGCGCTGGAGCAGCCGACGGTGATGGTGCATCGCGACTACCACAGCCGCAATATCATGATCCGCGAGGCGCATCGCCCCGGGATCGTGGATTTCCAGGATGCGGTATGGGGCCCGGTGACCTATGACCTGGCAGGCCTGCTGCGCGACTGTTATGTGCGCTGGCCGCGCGAACAGGTCGAGCACTGGGCGCTGACCTATGCCGACATGGCGATCTCCACCGACATCATGCCGGAAGTGACCCGTGAGCAGTTCCTGCGCTGGTTCGACTGGATGGGTATGCAGCGCCACCTCAAGGTGCTGGGAATCTTCTCACGCCTGTGGCTGCGCGACGGCAAACCGGGCTACCTGCGCGACTTGCCGCTGGTAATGCGCTACACGCTCGAAGTGGCGGAAGCCTACGACGAATTTGCCGACTTTGCCCGCTGGTTCCGCGATACCCTGGTGCCCGCTGCCGAGAGCCAGTCCTGGTATCGCGACTGGCGCACCGCCGGTGTGGCAGGCCGTGCGGGGGATGCTGCGTGAGTGCACCGGTTGCCATGGTTCTGGCAGCGGGATTGGGCAAACGCATGCTGCCGCTTACGGAACACACGCCCAAACCGCTGCTCAAGGTGGCGGGCAAGCCTCTGATCGAGCACACCCTCGGGCGCCTCGCTGCTGCCGGTGTGCGCAAGGTGGTGATCAACCTGGCGCACCTGGGTCGCCAGATTGAGGAATGCCTCGGTGATGGCAGCCGCTTTGGCCTTGAGATCCACTATTCGCGCGAAGGTGTACCGCTGGAAACCGCTGGCGGCATTATGCGCGCCCTGCCAATGCTCGGCGATGCCCCGTTTTTTGTGGTCAACAGCGACGTCTGGTGCGACTTCGATTTCCGCGACTGGATTGCGCGACCGCTACCGGAGGGGTGCCCGGGGCGCCTGCTGATGGTCAATAACCCGCCGTTCAACCCGGAAGGGGATTTTGGTATCGAGCGGGGCCTGCTGTCGGGCACTGCAAAACCACGCTTCACGTTTTCAGGCATTAGCTGGCTTCGCCCGCAAACCATTGCCGGGTATCCCAAAGTCCGGGCGAGTTTCGGGTTGGCGGAAGTGTTTGCGCACGAGGAAGACCGCATGCAGGCGGAACTCTTCAATGGCGACTGGTGCGATGTGGGCACCCCCGAGCGCCTGGCCGCGCTGGATGCGCGCCTGCGCCAGGATTCGGTAGAATAGCCGCCAACGCAACGATCCGCCGGATCCAATCCATTTCCGATACCTCGCGTATCCCCACAGGAAACCCGCATGGCCGACTACAAGATTGCCCCCTCCATCCTTTCCGCCAATTTTGCCCGACTGGGTGAGGAAGTCGACGCCGTGCTGGCTGCGGGTGCAGACTGGGTGCACTTCGACGTGATGGACAACCACTATGTGCCGAACCTCACCATTGGCCCGATGGTGTGCAAGGCGCTGCGCAATCACGGCGTCACCGCGCCGATCGATGTGCACCTGATGGTGGAGCCGGTGGATGACATGATCCGCATGTTTGCCGATGCGGGCGCTACCTATATTACTTTCCACCCGGAAGCCTCACGGCATATCGACCGTTCGCTGCAGCTGATCGAGAGCCTGGGTTGCAAGGCTGGCCTGGTGCTGAACCCGGCCACGGGCCTCGATTCGGTGAAATATGTGCTCGATCGCCTCGATATGATCCTGCTGATGTCGGTCAACCCGGGTTTCGGTGGCCAGTCCTTTATCCCTGCCACCCTCGATAAGCTCCGTGAGGCACGCGCCCTGATCGATGCCAGCGGCCGCGACATTCGCCTCGAGATCGACGGCGGTGTCTCTGCGAAGAACATCCGCGAAATCGCCCAGGCCGGTGCAGACGCCTTCGTCGCGGGCTCCGCGATCTTCAACGCGGACGATTACACCGCGGTGATCGCCGAAATGCGTAAGGAACTGGCCGCTGTGTAGCAGCCGCCACCGCCTCTCCTGGCACTGGTTATTCCGGCAGTAGGCACGGCTGCGCTGATTTTGTACACTAGCGGCCTGCCAGGGAGAACTGCATTGGCTACTTCACTTCACACAGCTTGCCTGCCCTCCGCGATCGCCGTCTGGCGATGGCGTCGCTAGTCCGTTTTTGTCGCTCAGCCCGTAAACGGGAGTCACTAGCAAGACCGTCAGGACGACGGCTCGAACACGGAATTTGTTGCACCCATGAAGCCAGAACAATTTGCCCGCCTCGCCGCGGAAAACTTTAACCGCATTCCCCTGGTGCGCGAGGTACTCGCCGACTTCGATACCCCGCTCTCCAGCTACCTGAAACTGGCGCGCGGCCCATACAGCTACCTGCTGGAATCCGTCCAGGGCGGGGAGAAATGGGGACGTTACTCCATTATCGGCCTGCCCGCGCGCACGCTTCTGCGCGCCCGGGGCAGTAATGTGACCGTCGAGCAGGATGGCCAGGTGGTTGAACAGCACCACTGCGAGGACCCGCTCGAATTTGTCGAAGCGTTTCGCCAGCGTTACCGGGTGGCCGAGCTCGAAAACCTGCCCCGTTTCAACGGAGGCCTGGTGGGTTATTTCGGCTACGACTGCGTGCGCTATGTCGAGCCGCGCCTGCGCGCCGGCACCCCGCCGGACAAACTGGACTGCCCCGATATCCTGCTGATGGTCAGCGATGAACTGCTGGTGTTCGACAACCTGGCCGGCAAGCTGATCCTGGTGGTGCACGTTGATCCGTCCGAAGCGGATGCGCTGCAGAAGGGCGAGCAGCGCCTGGACGCGCTGGTGGCATCACTGGCTGACCCTTTACCGTCTGTAGCGCCGCTGGGGCTGGAACCTGAGGGCCTGTGCGAGACCGAGTTTGAATCCCATTACGGCGAGCAGGCGTTCCAGGCTGCGGTAGGGGATATCAAGGAATACGTACTCAGTGGCGATACCATGCAGGTGGTGCTCTCGCAACGCCTGTCCGCACCGTTTGAAGCCGAGCCGCTGAACCTGTATCGCGCGCTGCGCAGCCTCAATCCTTCGCCCTATATGTATTTCCTCGACCTGGGGGATCACCAGGTGGTGGGCTCCAGCCCGGAAATCCTCGCCCGTCTCGAGGATGGTGAGGTCACAGTGCGGCCGATCGCCGGTACCCGCCGGCGCGGGCGCAGCGAGGCCGAGGACAGGGCGCTGGAGCAGGAATTGCTGGCTGACCCGAAGGAAATTGCCGAGCACCTGATGCTGATCGACCTGGGTCGCAATGATGTTGGCCGCATTGCACAGACCGGCAGTGTGCGCCTGACTGAGAAGATGGTGGTGGAGCGTTACTCGCATGTAATGCATATCACCTCCAATGTCAGCGGTGACCTGCTCGACGGGCTCAAGGCAATGGATGTACTGCGCGCGGCCCTGCCGGCGGGCACTCTTTCCGGTGCGCCAAAGATCCGGGCGATGGAAATCATCGACAGTCTGGAGCCGGAAAAGCGCGGCATCTATGGCGGTGCCGTCGGTTACCTGGCCTGGAATGGCAATATGGACACGGCCATTGCCATTCGCACCGCGGTGCTGAAGAACGGCCGTATCTATGTGCAGGCCGGGGCAGGGGTTGTGGCCGACTCTGTGCCAAAACTCGAGTGGAAGGAAACCATGAACAAGGCCCGCGCCGTTTTCCGCGCTGCGGCCATTGCCTCGGCGCCAGTACAGGGTGCGGCGCAGGCGCAGACAGAGCAGGGGGAAGTCCAGTGATCCTGATGATCGACAACTACGATTCCTTTACCTGGAACGTGGTGCAGTACCTGGCGGAACTGGGCGCGCAGGTGGAAGTGCGCCGCAACGATGCCATTACCGTTGATGAGATCAGCGCGATGGACCCGGAAAGAATCGTCATCTCGCCGGGGCCGTGTACCCCGAATGAGGCGGGTATCTCCATGGAGGTGATCCGCAAGTTCGGCGGGCTGGTGCCGATCCTCGGTATCTGCCTGGGTCACCAGAGTATCGGCCAGGTTTTCGGTGGCGAGGTGTTGCGTGCCCGCCAGGTAATGCACGGCAAGGTGTCGCCGATCTATCACGCCGGCGAAGGCGTGTTCCGTGACCTTTCCAACCCGTTCGAGGCCACCCGCTATCATTCGCTGGTGGTGGAGAAGGACAGTCTGCCGGACTGTCTCGAGGTTACCGCCTGGACGCAGACTGAAGACGGGCAGGTGGATGAAATCATGGGCATGCGCCACAAGACGCTGCCGATCGAGGGGGTGCAGTTCCACCCGGAATCCATCCTGACCCAGCACGGCCATGAATTACTGAGAAACTTCCTGGAGAGCTAAGGTTCAAGCCTTCCGCGACAACAAGGATCTAAGGGGCAATACCATGGATATACAGAAGGCAATTGCGAAACTGGTTTCGGGACAGCACCTGGGTGCCGCCGAGATGGAAGCGGTAATGACCACCATCATGCAGGGCGAAGCACAGGAGGCGCAGATCGGCGGTTTGCTGGTGGCACTGCGCATGCTCGGCGAGAACGCCGATGAAATTGCCGGTGCCGCTGCGGTGATGCGCCGCCTCGCGACCCCGATCCATATCAACCTCGAGAACACCGTCGATATCGTAGGTACCGGCGGTGACGGCGCCAACCTGTTCAATGTATCCACCGCTTCCAGCTTTGTGATTGCCGCCGCCGGCGGGCGCGTCGCCAAGCATGGCAACCGGTCTGTGTCTTCCAGCAGTGGCGCCGCCGATGTACTCGAGGCTGCCGGGGTCAACCTGTCACTGGATAGCGAACAGGTCGCGCGCTGTGTCGATGAACTCGGTGTGGGCTTTATCTTTGCACCCGCCTACCACAGTGCCATGCGCCATGCGATCGGCCCGCGCAAGGCGCTGGGGATGCGCACCATCTTCAACCTGCTTGGCCCGCTGACCAACCCGGCCGGTGTACGCCGCCAGGTGATCGGGGTATACGACAAGGCCTATTGCCGTCTGCTGGCGGAGGTGCTGCAGCGCTTCGGCTCCGAACACGCCATGGTGGTGCACAGTGAAGATGGCCTCGATGAGATCAGCCTGGCCGCGCCCACGCATGTGGTGGAGCTGAAGGACGGTGCGCTCAATGAATACACTATCACGCCGGAAACACTGGGCATCGAGTCCGCCGCGCTGGCCGGCCTGGAAGTGGACACTGCCGAAGAGTCGCTGGCACTGATCCAGGACGCGCTCGGCAAGCAGCGCGGGCCTAACGCCAGCCGCGCTGCGGACATGATCGCGCTGAATGCCGGTGCCGCCATCTACGTCTGCGGTATTGCAGACAGCCTGCAGCAGGGTGTGGTGATGGCGCAAGACGCGATTGCCAGCGGCCTGGGCGGCGAAAAAATCCGCGAGCTGGCGGCGTTTACCGAGTGTTTCAGCGTTTGTGAATAAAGAATTCCGGCAAGGGGAGGCCGGTGCAGTTATGACGATTCCAACCATCCTGCAAAAAATTGTGGCGCGCAAGCACGAGGAAGTGCGTGAACGCCAGGCAACGGCACCGCTGGCGGAAGTGCGCGAGCGGGCGCTGAGTGCACCAGCCTGCCGTGGTTTTGTGGCCGCCATCGAGCGCAGCATCAATGCTGGTGAGGCGGCTGTGATCGCCGAGATCAAGAAGGCCTCCCCGAGCAAGGGTGTGATTCGCGAGGACTTTCTTCCCGCGGAAATCGCCATGAGCTATGAAAAGGGTGGTGCAGCCTGCCTGTCGGTGCTGACCGATGTGGATTTTTTCCAGGGTGCGGACAAATACCTGCAGGATGCCCGCGCGGCGGTCAGGCTGCCGGTACTGCGCAAGGATTTCACCGTGGATCCATACCAGGTGTATGAGGCGCGCGCACTGGGGGCAGATGCCATCCTGCTGATCGCGGCCTGCCTCGACGATGCGCAGATGCAATCGCTGAACGCCCTTGCGACTGAGTTGGGCCTGGATGTGCTGGTGGAGGTGCACAATGCGGAGGAGCTGCAGCGCGCGTTGCCGTTGGGCAATCGCCTGATCGGGATCAATAACCGCAACCTGCACACTTTTGAGGTGCAGCTGGATACGACTTTTTCCATGCTGGAGCAGATTCCGTCAGACCGGATCGTGGTTACGGAGTCCGGCATCCATACGGTTGACGATGTGGCGGCCATGCGTGGCCACGATGTGAATGCGTTTCTGGTGGGGGAGGCGTTTATGCGTGAGCAGGAGCCGGGCCGACGCCTGCTGGAAATGTTCCACTGATCTAATTCGCCAGTTGCTAGTTTCCGGGCAGCGGTGGCAATTTTCAAAACTGCCTGACGGCGCCTCTCAAGCGATAACCACGTCGCCTTTCGGCAAATGTTTTGAAAATTGCCCCCGCTGCCTCCCACGACTATTTTTGATAGTTCACCGATCGTGATTAGCGGCTAGAAGGGGGCGATCGCCTACCTCAAAGAACCTAGGAGTCGATGATTTTTGCTCTGTGACAAGGAGGCCCCGCCCACAGGGAGGGAGTGTATGGGTAATACATGACCGACCGAGGACGGAGCCGACACCGTCACAGTGCAAAAGGCGCGGCTCCTTTCTAACTACCGGGTGCCGTAGACCACCATTGTCTTGCCTTTTACGGATACCAGGCCCTGTTCCTCGAGGGTCTTGAGTACCCGCCCCACCATCTCGCGCGAACAGCCGACGATACGGCCGATTTCCTGGCGGGTGATCTTGATCTGCATGCCGTCCGGATGGGTCATGGCATCGGGCTCGTGGCATAGGTCCAGCAGGGTGCGTGCAACGCGACCGGTCACATCGAGGAACGCCAGGTCACCCACCTTGCGGGTAGTGCTGCGCAGGCGATGGGCCATCTGGGTGGCCAGGGCGAACAGGAATTCGGGCTGTTGCTTGGTGAGTTCCAGGAACTTGGTGTAGGAAATCTCTGCGACTTCACATTCAGTCTTGGTCCGCACCCAGGCACTGCGGGTGTCCTGTTCGAACAGGCCCATCTCGCCGAAGAAGTCGCCATCGTTGAGGTAGGCGATGATCATTTCGCGACCTTCGTCGTCCTCGATCAGGACGGTGACGGAGCCGCGCACGATGAAGTAGAGGGATTCGCAGCGATCGCCGGCATAGATGATCGTGCTCTTCGCCGGATAGCGGCGCCGGTGGCAGTGGCCAAGAAAATCTTCCATCTTGCTCTGCAATGAGGGGTGGGTCGCATCAACCACGGACCTGCTCCTTATTATTATCGGTACGGAAATCCCGTTTAGTGCAAATTATGGCGGTAAAAACCGCGTCTCAAAAGGGGCCCCGCCCACCAATCGCTGATTGTGTGACTTGTACCACTGTTTCAATCGCGCCCAGCCCGGGGTGGTGCCCCGCAACGAAGGCGAAACAAGCAGGCTAACGGGCTAGAGCGCCCGGGTCAATTGCCGCCTGTGTTAAGCTTGCGCACCTCGATTTTGACCGTTGCTTTGGAGGCACAATCAATGAAGGCAACCGTAACCTGGGTAAATGGTGAAATGTTTGTGGGCGAGTCTCCCAGCGGCAACGCGGTGGTGATGGAAGCCGGCGAGAAGAAGAATGCCGTCGGCCCGATGGAGATGATCCTGCTGGGTGTTGGCGGTTGCTCTTCAGTGGACGTGGTGTCCATCCTGCAGAAGGCGCGTCAGGATGTGATCGGCTGTCGTTGTGAACTGACCGCGGAGCGCCCCGATACCGTGCCGTCACCGTTTGAGAAGATTCACCTGGAGTTCGTGGTCACCGGCCGCAATATCAAGGAGACCCAGGTGGCGCGGGCGGTGGAGCTGTCGGCGGAGAAATACTGTTCCGCTTCCATCATGCTCGGTAATGCGGGTGTGGAGATTACCCACGGCTACCGCATCGAAGAGATTTGAATTGATAAGTGGGGTCAGAGCGCAAGCTCTGACCCCTCAGGTCGATTGCTGGGGTCAGAGCCAGCGATCTGACCCCTCGGGTCGATTATTGGGGCAGAGCAGAAGCTCTGACCCCTTACGTTCACGTTAGATTTTGTAACTGCTCTTGGTCATCGCCTTGGACACAAGGGTCATGACGCCCTTCACCGGCGCCGGGAAGCGGTGCCCACCGGCCTCCAGCGCAGTGTGCGCGTGCCTGGCCTCATCCACCAGCATCTGTTCCACAACGGCACGACTCTTCTGGTCCTGTTCCGGCAGGCTCTGCAGGTGACTCTCCAGGTGCTTGCACACCTGCTCTTCCGTGGCGGCTACAAAGCCCAGGCTCATGCGGTCGCTGACCTTGCCAGCTACCGCTCCGATGCCGAAGGACAGGCCGTACCACAGCGGGTTGAGCAGGCTCGGGCGGCTGTCGAGGTCGCGCAGGCGCTGTTCACACCAGGCGAGGTGGTCCACTTCCTCTTCCGCAGCGTGTTCCATCTCTTCGCGCACTTCGGGCAGCTTGGCAGTCAGTGCCTGGCCCTGGTACAGCGCCTGGGCGCAAACCTCACCGGAGTGGTTGACGCGCATCAGGCCCGCGGCATGGCGGCGCTCGGCGTTGTCCAGCTCGGCGTGCGGCTCCGCATTGGCCGGAGACGGCCGGGTGCTGCTGGTGGCCCGCGTACTGAGGGTGCGCAGGGCGCGGTCTGCGCCCAGGATCAAACGGTCAATGCCGCTCAGGTTTCTTTCACTCATACCACAAATTTACTCCGCCGCGCCGCGCGCCGCAATCCGGCTCAGGATTCGCGCGCGACTGCCCGGTAACCGATGTCAGAGCGCCAGAACACGCCGTCCCAGTGGATGCGCTTGGCGGCCTCGTAGGCGCCCTGCTGCGCCTCGCTGATGCTGTTACCCAGTGCGGTGGCGCAGAGTACGCGGCCGCCGTTGGTGACCACTCGCTCACCGTCCAGGGCCGTACCAGCGTGGAACACCTTGGCATCGCTGCCGGTTTCGGCGTCGAGGCCGCTGATGGCATCGCCCTTGCGGTAGCTGCCCGGGTAGCCGCCTGCGGCGAGTACCACGCCCAGCGCAGGGCGGGAATCCCATTCTGCGCTGGCCTGGTCGAGGCGTTTTTCCAGCGCCGCCTGGCACAGTGCCACCAGGTCGGACTGCAGGCGCATCATGATCGGCTGGGTTTCCGGGTCGCCGAAGCGGCAGTTATATTCAATGACCTTGGGGGTGCCGTCCAGGGTGATCATCAGTCCGGCGTAGAGGAAGCCGGTGTAATCGTTGCCCTCGGCTGCCATACCCTTGACGGTGGGCTCGATCACTTCGGCCATGATGCGCCGGAATACGCTGTCAGTGACCACCGGTGCCGGCGAGTAGGCACCCATGCCGCCGGTGTTGGGGCCGGTATCGCCGTCGCCCACACGTTTGTGGTCCTGGCTGGTGGCCATCGGCAGGATGTTCTCGCCATCGACCATAACGATAAAGCTGGCTTCCTCACCTTCGAGGAACTCTTCCACCACCACGCGGCAGCCGGCATCGCCGAAAGCATTGCCGGACAGCATGTCGCGCACGGCCATCTCTGCCTGCTGCACAGATTCCGCCACAATCACGCCCTTGCCCGCTGCAAGACCGTCGGCCTTGATCACGATGGGGGCGCCCATCTTGTGGACGAACTCCAGTGCCGGCTCCACTTCGGTGAAGTTGCCGTAGGCTGCGGTTGGGATGTCGTGACGGGCGAGGAAATCCTTGGTGAAGGCCTTGGAGCCTTCCAGTTGCGCCGCGCCCTTGCTCGGGCCAAAGCAGGCCAGGCCGCGGGCGTTGAAGAAGTCGACGATGCCATCCACCAGTGGTGCTTCGGGGCCGACGATGGTCAGTGCCACGTCGTTTTGCTCGGCGAAGTCCGCCAGCGCCTCGAAGTTGCCCACACCGATGGCGACGTTTTCCAGCTTGTCCTCCAGCGCGGTGCCGGCATTGCCCGGCGCCACGAAAACCTTCTCGACATCCTTACCCTGCGCTGCCTTCCAGGCCAGTGCGTGTTCGCGGCCACCGGAGCCAATCACCAGAATATTCATTGTCTGTTCCCCTTATCAGTGGCGGAAGTGGCGCATGGAGGTAAATACCATCGCCATGTTGTGTTCGTCGGCTGCGGCGATGACTTCCTCATCGCGGATGGAGCCGCCTGGCTGGATCACGCAGCTCACGCCCACCTTGGCCGCATTGTCGATGCCATCGCGGAACGGGAAGAAAGCGTCGCTCGCCATGACGGAGCCCTGTACTTCGAGGCCCGCATGTTCGGCCTTGATGGCGGCGATGCGGGCGGAGTTGACGCGGCTCATCTGGCCAGCGCCGACGCCGATGGTGCGGCCGTCCTTGCCGTAGACGATGGCATTGGACTTGACGAATTTGGCCACTTTCCAGGTAAACAGCAGGTCGCGGATTTCCTGTTCGGTCGGCTGGCGTTTGGTGACTACCTTGAGGTCAGATGCACTGACCATGCCGTTGTCGCGGTCCTGAACCAGCAGGCCGCCGTTGACGCGTTTGAAGTCGAATGCCGCGGCGCGCTCGGCGCCCCACTCGCCGCAGGCCAGCAGGCGTACGTTCTTCTTCTCCGCCACTACCGCCTGGGCGTCGGCGGAGATGCTCGGCGCGATGATAACCTCGACAAACTGGCGGTCGACAATGGCCTTGGCGGTGGCAGCATCCAGCTCGCGGTTGAACGCAATGATGCCGCCGAACGCGGATTCGGTGT
Source organism: Biformimicrobium ophioploci (assembly GCF_030270605.1). Classification (GTDB taxonomy): domain Bacteria; phylum Pseudomonadota; class Gammaproteobacteria; order Pseudomonadales; family Cellvibrionaceae; genus Biformimicrobium; species Biformimicrobium ophioploci. The sequence goes on along the minus strand of NZ_BSYJ01000001.1, from coordinate 38,589 downwards.
CCGTCAGGTAGGCCTGCTCGTACGCCTCGAGGATGCTGCCGGCAACCGCCACACCGCAGGGGTTGGCGTGCTTGATGATGACACAGGCTGGCTCTTCGAATGACTTGACGCACTCGAGCGCAGCATCGGTATCGGCAATATTGTTGTAGGACAGCGCCTTGCCCTGCAGCTGGGTGGCGGTGGCAATGCAGGCCTCGGCCGGGTTTTTCTCTACATAGAACGCAGAATTCTGGTGCGGGTTCTCGCCGTAGCGCATGTCCTGCGCCTTGATGAACTGGGTATTGAAGGTGCGCGGGAACTGCTCCGGCGTATCGCCCAGGCGCGCGCCGAGGTAGCTGGCAATGGCGCCGTCATAGCCGGCGGTGTGTTCGAACGCCTTCACCGCCAGGTCGAAACGGGTCTTGAAGGACAGGCCATCCTGTTCTTTCAGCTCTGCGAGGATGCTGTCGTAGTCAGCGGCATTGACCACGATGGCCACATCTTTGTGGTTCTTGGCTGCGGCGCGCACCATGGTCGGGCCGCCGATGTCGATATTCTCGATCGCATCCGCGAGGCTGCAGTCCGGGTTGGCCACCGTCTGCTCAAACGGGTACAGGTTGACCACCACCATGTCGATCGCATCGATGCCGTGCTCGGACATCACGCTGTCGTCGGTGCCGCGCCGGCCGAGGATGCCGCCGTGCACTTTCGGGTGCAGGGTCTTGACGCGGCCGTCCATCATTTCCGGGAAACCGGTGTAGTCGGATACTTCGGTTACCGCGATGCCGCTTTCCTGCAATTTGCGGAAGGTGCCGCCAGTGGACAGGAGTTCAACGCCGCGAGCCGCGAGGGCGCTGGCGAATTCCACGATACCGGTCTTGTCGGACACGCTGATCAGTGCGCGGCGGATGGGGGAGATATCGGTCATGAGGGGTCTCGTACCTATTGTATAGATGGCTCTGGTCTTTCGATGGCTCGGGCAGGCCGCGCGACGGCGGTCTGCGGGGCGGCATTATGCCACCCGGAGGGGGTGTGAATGAACAGTTTCACACACATATCGGCCATCGCTAATTTGCGTCTGGCCAAAAAACGAAAAGGGGCGAGAAAAACTCACCCCTTTACATGTCCGGCGCTTGGGCCGGCAGGTCGGTCTGGCTGCTCAAAGCAGGCCGTAGCGCTTGAGCTTCTTGCGCAGGGTTCCCCGGTTGAGGCCCAGCATTTGTGCCGCGCGGGTCTGGTTGTGACGGGTGTACTTCATCACGACTTCCAGCATTGGCGCTTCAATTTCTGACAAAACCATATCGTACACATCGGTAACCATCTGTCCGTCGAGATGACGGAAGTAGTTTTCCATAGCGTGCTCAACCGCGTCTCTAAGAGACTGCTGTTGCGGTTGTTGCAGCTGTGATTGTACGCCCCCATTGGATGCTTCTGTGGTTGCTTCTGCAATCAGTGCTTCGTTATTCATGCCGCTTGTGCCTCTCTATTTATTTGGCGTTCGAACCAGGTCCGAACGCTGGCATGTTGTGCTTCTGCGCTTTCCAGTTTGTTGAAGTCCCCTCGAAAGGTCTCGCCGCCGGCGAGTGTCTTCAGGTACCAACCCACGTGTTTGCGGGCGATACGGACCCCCATGATTTCACCGTAGAAACGGTGCAGCTCTCCCAGATGGTCGAGCAGTATGTCCCTGACTTCTTCCAGTGAAGGTTCGGGCAAATATTCCCCTGTAGCCAGGTAATGGCTTATTTCCCGAAAGATCCATGGTCTTCCCTGGGCCGCGCGGCCGATCATGACGGCAGCTGCGCCGGTGTAATCCAGCACTTCGCGGGCCTTTTCCGGACTGCAAATATCGCCGTTGGCAAAGACCGGCATGGACACGGCGGAGACAATCTCTGCGATCGTGTCGTATTCAACGCTGCCCCGGAAAGCGCAGGCACGGGTTCGACCGTGCACCGCCAGCGCTGCAATACCTGCATCTTCAGCGATTTTTGCAATAGTGACGCCGTTACGCATTTCCGGGCTCCAGCCCGTGCGAATTTTCAGTGTCACTGGTACAGAGACGGATTGAACGACTGATTCCAGAATATCTTTGACCAGTTTTTCGTCTCTCAGCAGGGCGGAGCCCGCTGCCTTCTTGCAGACCTTCTTCGCCGGACAGCCCATGTTCAGGTCAATGATCTGGGCGCCACGGGCGACGTTTTGCACCGCTGCATCAGCCATCATCTGCGGGTCGCCGCCGGCGATCTGCACCGAAATCGGGGCAGGTTCACCGTCGTGCTGCAGCCTCTGGCGTGACTTGCGGGTGTCCCAAAGGCGCGTGTCCGAGGTGACCATTTCCGAAACAACCAGGCCGGCTCCCATACGACGGCAAAGTTGACGGAATGGTCGATCGGTGACGCCAGCCATCGGTGCCAGGATTACCGGCACGTCAATCTGGTAGTCGCCAATCTGGATTGTCCTGTCGGTCACAAATCAGGCCTTTTGTGGAGTTTTTGCTCAGTCGGCAAAAAGGCCGCCTATGATAGCGCCTGAAAGTGACTCAGGAAAGCGAAAAATTACTCAGTTTGTGTGCAAACTGCCCTGGGTTTGTAGCAGTCCGTATCGGTCACGGAAAGGCCACTGCAAGGGCCCGGGTGGCCCCTCAGTCAGTGGCTGATCTGCATGCGGTAGTTGACCGCTTCGCTGCCGGGGTCGGCGATTTCGAGGGCGATGTGCACCGGCTGGTTGGCTGGCATATTACGCCTGCCCGCCAGCTCACCGCGCAGATATTCTTTCTGGCTGAAGCGTCTTGCCGCGACTGGCTGGTTCTTCAGGTCCGTAAAACTCAGCAGCAGGTGCGGGAAGGGCTGTGCGTAAGGCGCGCGGTTGACGATGACCGCGTCCACCACCAGGGCGTCCTGGATTTGCGGATGGCTGCGCACTACCAGGTTGGAAGCGCGGATCTGTTTGAGATCCACCAGCGCGGGCAGCTTGCAGCCGAGGTGCGGGCAGGCTGCCGCGTAGAGGTCGCGCCACGGTTGCTGCTTGCTGAGGCTGTCAAAGCGGAAATAGGCGACCTGTGCCACGGCGCCGGCGGCAAGCACCAGCACCAGCAGGCCCCAGGCCCAGCCCGGCAAGCGGCGATCCCTCTTTGGCTGCCAGTTGACCTCGAGCGGCGCCGGCTCAATGGCCGAGATCAGGTGGCCGCGGCCGCCAGACTCGATTTTCTCGCTGGCACGGCGGATCCACTCCTCGTCCCGGGGTGGCTCAACATCTTCTTCCTCGGGTTCCTCCTCCAGTGAGGCATCCCCGGAGGTGCTCTGCGGGCTGCTTTCGGCTGTGTCGAAGGCAGCGGCGTCTTCCGCATCGGCCGGGGCCATGGATTCCGCGTAGTTGCTGTCGAAGCGGTTTTCCTCGCGGGTGCTGCCGTCCCCGAGCAGGGCCTCTGCCCAGTCCTCATCCTTGTCTGTATCCGCCTCATCCCCCAGCTCGATCAGGGGTGCCTCGTTCTCCTCCAGCAGGTCGCTGCTGGCCTTCGCAGGCGTTTCGTCTTCGGTAGGAAAGGCGTCGGAAAACACCGCGTCTTCCTTTTGGTCCCGCGCTTCCGGCTCGTCCTCTTCGATACCGATGTCGGCATCGTCATGGATCAGGAAGTCGTCATCGTCGAGCAGGGCGTCGAAGTCCCTGTCCTTGCCGGGCGTGATTGCTTCGTCATCGCCTTCAATGTCGCCACCTTCCGGCTGCCTGGTATCCACCTGCTCCTGGGCCTGGTCCCGGGCAGGCGGCAGCGGGTTGCCGTCTTCATCGAGCAGGTTTTCATCTGCGCGAAAGACTTTCAGGCAGGAGCCACAGCGAACCGAGCCGCGTGCGGCCTGAAGCTGCTCGGAACTGATGTGGAAGGAGGTGCTGCAATGCGGGCAGCGGGTTACAAGTTGCGACATCTGCGGTCAGGGAGTTTCCTTGGCGCCCCCCGCGGCCAGCCCGCGGGATTGAATAACCGCCAAGTTTAGGCGCGCAAAGCTTGGCGGAGCAAGTGCCATGCGTACCATTTGCGGGCTTTTGTGGCCACCGTTTGCGCTCTGTCTCAGAAGTGCAGCCTTCTGCTCAGCGCGCGCGCACGCCGGACAGCCTGACCCATTCCTCCCGCACGCCGTCCGGGTCGAAGTCGATCCAGTTGCGATAAGCGGATTTTACGGCCTCGGCCTGGCTCTGCAGGATCCCGGACAGGCACAGGCGGCCGCCGGGCTTGAGCTGGCGTATCAGGTCCGGTGCCAGTTCCACCAGCGGGCCTGCGAGGATATTGGCCACCACGATGTCGTTTTCCGCCTGCGGCAGGTCCTGCGGCAGGTACACCGGGAAGCGGTCCTCGGCGAGGCCATTGCGGCGCAGGTTCTCGCGGCTGGCGAGCAGGGCCTGCGGGTCGATATCGGTGCCGGCGGCGCGCTCTGCACCCAGCAACAGGGCGGCGATGCCCAGAATGCCGGAGCCGCAGCCGTAATCGAGCACGGTCTTGCCGGCCAGCGGCGCGCCGTCGAGCCAGCCCAGGCACAGGAAAGTGGTGGGATGGGTGCCGGTACCGAACGCCAGGCCCGGATCCAGCATCAGGTTGACGCCGTCGGCCTCCGGCGGCTCACGCCAGCTCGGGCAGACCCACAGGCGCTCTCCGCACTGGATCGGGTGGTAGTGCTCCATCCATTCGCGCTCCCAGTCCTTGTCCTCGAGCTGTTCCCAGCGGGCGTTGGGCAGGGGTTCACACAGGTGGGAGGCTGCCCTGGCTTCGGTGACGCGGGTATCGATATCCGCGTCGAACAGGCCGGTCACACGGGTCGCATCCCACAGCGGGGTTTCGCCAAGCGCGGGTTCGAGCACCGGTTGATCGGCATTGTCCTGCAGGGTGACGGATACGGCGCCGGCGAATAGCATGGCTGCCTCGATCCGGGCAGCGTCATCGCGATTGGTGTCGACACGGAGTTGCAGCCAGGGCATGGTAATTCTCGCCTAAATGTACGGATTCTACTCGACTGGCGGGGAGTGGTGCGGCTGGACTGGCGCTGTGCTTTGAAACCGTCGCGCACAGGGAAGTGCGCGCCGGAGCTACAGGAAGTATTCATGCGTTTTCAACGCACAGCGCCAAAGAGGCCGCAGTGGGGGTTCAGAGCCCCAGCTTTTTCTCAAGATAGTGGATGTTGACCCCGCCCTCCATAAAGGCGCTGTCACGAACCAGCTCTTCCTGCAGCGGAATGTTGGTCTTGATGCCGTCGATCACCAGCTCCGACAGGGCTACACGCATGCGCGCCAGCGCTTCCTCGCGCGTATCCGCATGGGTGATCACCTTTGCGATCATGGAGTCATAATTCGGTGGCACCAGATAACCGCTGTACAGGTGTGAGTCGACCCGCACGCCCAGGCCGCCCGGGGCATGGAAGTTGGTTACCCGGCCGGGGCACGGCAGGAAGGTGTTCGGGTCCTCGGCATTGATCCGGCACTCAAAAGAGTGGCCGCGGAACTTGATGTCTTCCTGTGTCACCGACAGCTTGTGGCCGGCGCAGACACGGATCTGTTCCTTGATCAGGTCAAAGCCGCTGATCATCTCGGTGACCGGGTGCTCTACCTGGATACGGGTATTCATCTCGATAAAATAGAAGCGGCCGTCTTCGTACAGGAACTCGAAAGTACCCGCACCGCGGTAGCCGATCTCGATACAGGCGCGCACACAGGCTTCCTGGCACTCGCGCCTGGCGTCATCGGGGATGCCCGGGGCTGGAGCTTCTTCCAGGACCTTCTGGTGACGACGTTGCAGGGAACAGTCGCGGTCACCGAAGTGCACAGCGCTGCCCTGGCCGTCAGACATCACCTGGATCTCAACGTGGCGCGGGTTCTGCAGGAATTTCTCCATGTACACCGTATCGTCGCCGAATGCGGCCCTGGCTTCCGCCTTGGTGACCTGGATGGAGTTGAGCAGCGCAGCTTCGGTGTTGACCACGCGCATGCCGCGTCCGCCACCGCCGGCAGCGGCCTTGATGATTACCGGGTAGCCGACTTTACGCCCGATCTCCAGGCAACGCTCGCCGTTTTCCGGCAGTGGGCCATCGGAACCCGGTACCGTGGGTACGCCGGCTTTCTTCATGGCGGCAATCGCGGAAACCTTGTCACCCATCAGGCGGATAACGTCGGCGTCCGGGCCGATAAAGGTGAAACCGCTCTTTTGTACCTGCTCGGCAAAGTCGGCGTTTTCCGCCAGGAAGCCGTAGCCCGGGTGTACGGCCACGGCATCGGTGATTTCCATGGCCGCGATCAGGGCGGGAATGTTGAGGTAGCTTTGCGGGGACGGGTTGGGGCCGATGCACACCGACTCGTCTGCCAGGCGCACGTGTTTCAGGTCCCGGTCGATCTGGGAATGCACGGCAACGGTGCGGATTCCCATCTCTTTACAGGCGCGCAGGACACGCAGGGCAATTTCGCCCCGGTTGGCAATAAGTATTTTTTCAAACATGGACAGCGCTCGCCAAAAGATGGGTTAGACGATGGTGACGAGAGGCTGGTCGAATTCGACCGGCTGGCCGTCTTCTGCCAGGATCGCTTCGATCGTGCCGCTCTTGTCCGCCTCGATCTGGTTCATCATCTTCATGGCTTCAACGATGCAGATGACATCACCGGCCTTGACGCTCTGGCCAACTTCGATGAACGGCGAGGCGCCCGGGCTCGGGGAGCGATAGAAGGTGCCCACCATCGGGCTCTTCACCGCGTGGCCGCTGGTGGCCGGGCCCGTGTCAGCCTGCTCGGCCTCGGCTGCTGCCGGTGCGGCAGGCGCCGGTGCCGCTGCGACCGGTTGCTGCATCATAGGCGCCATCATCGGCTGTGACTGCATGCCGCTGACACCGCGGCTGATGCGCACGGATTCCTCACCTTCCTTGATTTCCAGCTCGCCGATATCCGATTCTTCGAGCAGCTCAATCAGTTTCTTAATTTTGCGGATATCCATAGTTTATTTCTCGCTCGTATATTTGGGATTCAATGGGCCGCGATGTGATCCAGGGCCGCCTGCAGCGCCAGTGTGTAACTGGTGGCGCCAAAGCCGCAGATCACGCCGACAGCGATATCGGAAAAATATGAGTGACGCCGGAAAGCTTCCCGGGCGTGGACATTTGACAGGTGTACCTCGACCATCGGAATCGCGACTGCGCTGATCGCGTCCCGCAGCGCGACGCTGGTATGGGTGAATGCTGCCGGGTTGATCACGATCGCGTCGACCCCCTCGGTGCGGCTCTGGTGCACGCGATCAATCAGGTCTGATTCACTGTTGCTCTGGAAGGTTGCGAGTTCGCAACCGCGCTCGGCGCACTGGGCTTCCGCGGCGCGATTGATATCCGCCAGCGTGGTTGCGCCGTAGACATCCGGCTCGCGCGAACCGAGCAGGTTCAGGTTAGGTCCGTGCAGCAGCAGGATCTTGGCCATGAAAGCGGATTCTCCGGTGGTGTGGGCCCGCATCGGGGCGCCTGTCAGTTATGGCTGGCGAGTGTGCCGGATAACTGACCTTCTGTCCATGGCGATGACCGCAAGTGCCGCAGTTTGTGACATATCGCAGCATTTAGCCCGAATTTACGATGGATATACGGAATTTAGACCAAAAGCCGGTGTTTAGCGGGGCTTTGCGGTGCATTTGTGCGGCAGTAACACTTTGGCTGGATAGCGAGTCTGACCGAATGGTATTTGCTGGTCACAGTAGTGGCCGAAATGTCGGATTTTTTGGCGGGTTTGCAGGCCTGCTGCCGGCCTCCGGCCGGCACCTTCGTTCAGTTTGCGGCGCTGGCCAGCGCCTCATTGACGCCTGCGATCGTGAGGATCTGGGGTAGGACCTTCGCCCGTCCACCATCCGCCGGGTACACCAGGTACAGCGGCACGCTGGTGCGACCGTACTGGGCCAGCAATTCGGTAATCTGCGGATCTTCGTTGGTCCAGTCGCCCTTCAGCGCAATCACCCCGAGCTGTTCAATCTGCTGTGACACGGCTTCGCTGCTGAGCACCACGCGCTCGTTGGCGAGACAGGTGATACACCAGGCCGCAGTCATGTTGATCAGTACGGGCTTGCCGGAAGAGCGTGCCTGTTCCAGCTTCGTCGGCGAATAGGTTTCCCAGTAGCTGCTCTTGTCTCCATTGCCGGATTTCAGCTGTGGCAGTATTGCGATTGCGCCGACGAGGGCGGCGATTGCGAGGCCGCCCCGCAGCGGGCGCCAGCCCTGCTGGGGCCATGCCCACAGTGCAAATGCCAGCGCCACGGCGCCGGCGAGCAGCAGGGCGATTGCATCGCTGCCCGCCTGGCGGCCGAGCACCCAGACCAGCCACACCGCGGTCAGGTACATCGGGAAGGCGAAGGCGTTTTTGAGGGTTTCCATCCACGGGCCGGGCTTGGGTAGCTTCTCGCCCAGTTTCGGTGAGTAGCTCAGCAGCAGGAATGGCGCCGCCATACCGAGCCCCAGCGCCGCGAATACTGCCAGTGCCACCGGTGCAGGCTGGGTCACCGCATAGCCGAGTGCCGAGCCCATAAAAGGCGCGGTACAGGGGCTGGCCACCACAGTGGCAAGGACGCCGGTAAAGAAGGAGCCCGGCAGGCCCTCCTTGCCACCGAGGCGGCTGCCAGTGCCGGCCAGGCGGCTGCCGAGGTTGGTCAGGCCGGACAGCGACAGGCCCATGGCGAAGAACAGGTAGGCCAGTGCGCCCACCAGCACCGGTGACTGCAGCTGAAAGCCCCAGCCAACGGCATCCCCGCCGCGGCGCAGCAGCAGCATTACGGCTGCGATCGCTGTGAAAGTTGCCACGCACCCGGCGGTATAGGCCCAGCCGTGCAGGTGCCGGGTCGCGGGTTTGGTCGCAGACTGTGCCAGCCCCAGTGCCTTGATGGAGAGGACCGGGAACACGCAGGGCATCAGGTTGAGGATGAGGCCGCCGATAAAGGAAAACAGTATTGCCAGCGGCAGCACCAGGTCCGGAGCGTTGCGGCTGGCGGTTGCGTCCAGTGCCCCTGCCGTATTGCGTTTCGGGGTCAGTGCAGTGGCGATACCCGTGGCCGGGTCCAGCGCGAAGGTGCGCACCTGTGGCGGATAGCAGAGGCCTGCGTCGGCGCAGCCCTGGTAGTGTACTTCGACGGTAACGGGGCCTTCGGGCAGTGCCAGCGGAACCTCAAGCTGGTGTCGGTAAACCTCGGTTTCCTTTTCGAAATAATCGTCCCAGACCACTTCGCCCGTCGGCAGTGGCAGCAGCAGGGCCTGCTTGCCCTGGTCGTCGAGGTGGTAGACCGCAAGCTGCTCGCGGTAGAGATAGTAGCCTTCGGCAATCTGGAATATGACGCTGATGCCGTCCGCGCCGAACAGGAAGTCCTGCTGCAGGGCCTGGTCCACACGCAGAAACTCGTCCTGCTGCGGTGTCAGGGCCTCGCCCGCCAAGGTTCCCGGCAGGCCAGTCTGTCCCGCCAGTGCAGGCTGCTCGCCGGGTAGCTCCGGGGACTGGGCCTGGGCCAGGGGTGCGCAAAGCAGAATCGCCAGCAGTAGCATCAGCAGCCCTGAGGCGGTGCCTGTTGTTGGTTTTGTCGGATTCACTGCGTGGAAGTGCATCATATTGTCTGTCTACTGCCGGCTTTATGACTTTATCGGACCCGGTGCTCGCGGTATGGTTCTTGGTTTGGACGACCACCAGCAATTGGGGTTCCAGAGTTTAACGGAAAAAGGTGAATGCGGTGAAAACACGCGTCCCGAACCAACCGGCGACAACAAATGCATAAGACCCGCCTGACAGCCCTTTGCGTAGCTGCCCTGCTCGGTGGTTGTGAGACGCAGCCACCACAGCCGCAGCCAGTAAAGGTACAGCCACCCGCTGAGCGCCGCGGGCCGACACCCGCGCAGCAGCGCGCCCACGCTACCGCGTATTTTCTCGGGCGGGCCGAGCGCGCACTGGCTGCCGATGACCTGATAACGCCCGAGGGCTTCAGCGCTTACGACTATTACCAACGTGTGCTGAGCCTGAGCCCGGGCGACCAGCGTGCTATCAGTGGCCTGCAGACCATTGTCATGCGTTATGTGGAAAAAGCGCGCGAGGCGCTCAAGCGGCGTGACTTTGGCAGGGTGGAGTGGCTACTCGGCCGCGCGGACAGGGTGATCGGGGATAGCCCGCTGGTGGCCGAAGTTCGCCGGCGACTCGACGAGGAGCGCCGTACCGCGCAGGCGCTGGCCGCTCCCGCAGAAGCGGGGAGCGGTGGTATGGTTATCGAGTTGTCCGGCACGGACCTCGATGCGCGCAGCGAATCACTTTCCGCCCAGCTGGGGCTGGTCGCGCAACGTATCCGCGCGAACAACCTGCGCGTGGAGATCATCACGCGCTCGGATGCCGAAGGGCGATGGATTTACAGCCAGCTGCGCAAGGCGGTGCCCGGTTACCGGGTAAGGGCAAATATCCGCATCGGGCCGCAGCCGCGACTCGAGTTGCAACAACAATAATACCGGCGGCAGGTCGGGTTTGGGGGAGACAGGATATGACCAGGAAACTATTGGCGCTGCTGGCCCTGCTGGGTAGCAGTACAGCGTGGGCCTGCGAGCTTGAAGTTACGGGCTTTGCACGGGAGACGATACCCGGGCAGTCCATGAGTGCGGCCTACCTGCACCTGCGCAACGACTGCGAAGCGGCTCGCACGCTGGTTGAAGTGACGGCGCAGGGCATGGACGTTTCCATCCATGAAACGCGGGAGGTCGATGGCCGCGTGCAGATGCGCGCGCTGAAGCAGTTGGTTGTCCCTGCGTCCGGAATTGTACGGATGGCACCGGGGGGGCTGCACCTGATGCTTGAGGGGGCCGCCCTCAAGGCGGGGCAGGCGCTCGATGTGGTACTGAAATTTGCAGACGGAGAGTCGCAAACTGTGGCGCTTGCCGTAGAAAAAATCGGTGCAGGCAAGCATCATCACCACCACTGAGCCTGAGAATTGCCTAGGAGTCCTGAATGACGGCTTTGTCTGATCTTCGCCAGCGGATGGTGGCATGGTGGCGCGACCTTCGCGTAAATGCCGGCGCTGGCCGTTATTTTCTCGCCGGTATCGCAGCTTATCTTTTGCTGGCCGCGCTGCTGGGCATCTACTGGAGCATGACGCCGGCGCAGTTCGATGTGCGCGAACACACTGCTCAGCGTGCGGAGGCCTCCGGGCAGCAGGTCGTGATCGGCAGTACCACTACCGCTACCCTGATCGGGCTTGCCGAGACGTTGCTCGACAAGCCGGGCGGCTACCTGTCGAATGACCGCACGCCGCCGGGAGTGTGGCTGGACAATATGGAGAACTGGGAATTCGGCGTGCTGATCCAGGTGCGTGACTTTGCCAAGGTCATGCGCGATCGCTTCAGTCGCTCGCAATCCCAGTCCAGAGAGGACAATGCCCTGCGCACCGCGGATGCGCGCTTCAACACGGACCGGCACAAGTGGCTGTTCCCGGATGCGGAGGGCGAGTACCGGGTGGGTATCGAGAACCTGGAGGATTACCTCGCACGCCTGGCAGACCCGCAGCAGTCCTCCGCGCAGTTTTATGCGCGTGCGGACAACCTGCGCGACTGGCTCGGCACGGTTGAGAGCCGCCTCGGCAGTATTTCCCAGCGACTCAGCGCGAGCGTTGGCAAGATGCAGATCAATATCGACCTGGCGGGGGATGCCGATGCCACCCAGTCCACTGCAGCGCCGCAGGAACAGCTGGTGAAAACGCCCTGGACAGAGATCGACGACGTCTTCTTTGAGGCTCGCGGCACCACCTGGGCGCTGCTGCACCTGCTGAAGGCCGTGGAAACCGACTTTGCCACGGTGTTGCAGAAGAAAAATGCTGTCGTATCGCTGCGCCAGATTATCCGCGAGCTGGAGGCGACACAGGACACGGTAATGAGCCCCGTGATCCTCAACGGCGACGGTTTTGGCCCGCTGGCGAACCATTCTCTGGTGATGGCATCCTACATTTCACGTGCGCATGCAGCGCTGATCGACCTGCGCGACCTGCTCGCGCGCGGTTAAAACTTTGTTTACTGAAGATTTACCGGGGGAAACATGAAAAAACTTGTCTGCTTACTCGCCATTCTACTTGCCGGCTGCGCGAACAGCCCATTGCAGATCAGTCTCAAGCCGTCTGCCAATGTGGCGCCGGAAAACATCGGCATGGGCCGCCCCATCATGGTCAGTGCCACGGATGCGCGAGCGGACAAAAGTCTGGGCTCTCTCGGCGGGGTCTATGCCGATACTTCGTCCGTGACCATCAAGAACAGCGTCAGCCAGGCGCTGGAGGAAGAACTTTCGCGCGGATTCGAACTCTGGGGATTTAGCGAGGGGGCTGGTAGCGGACAGGTGCAAGTGCACGCCGAACTGGTCAAGCTTGGTTATCACAGCCCGGACAAGGTATACACCAGCAATATCGACAAGGAGTGCGAGGTGCGGGTCCAGGTGCGCATTGGCGGGGCCACCTACAATGGTAATTATCGCAGCAGTGGTGACGAACGCCTGCTGGTCGCACCGAGTGCTGCCAAAGTCCAGCACAGTATCAATGAGTTGTTGTCCTCGACACTCACCAATGTCTTTGCCGATGAAAAGCTGCAGGCTTTCCTGCTTGAGCATCGCTAAGCCTGAATGACCGCTGCTGCACTCGCCGCACTTGCGGCGGTAACCGATGCGGTGCTGCTCGCAGATCAGGGCGGTACCATCTACTCTGCCAATGCAGCCGCTGTGCGGCTGCTCGCAAGAAAAGAATCTGAACTGCAAGGCCGCGGCATCGACGATTGCCTGCGCATCGACGCAGGTGATGGCCCAACGGCGATGCTCGCAGCCCTCAAAGATACCAGTCACTCAGGTGGGCACCGGTCCCCGCTGGCATGGCAGGGCATTCTCTACATCGTCGGCGCGGAGTGCGGATCGCCCGGCCCCCGAGTAGAGGTGCGGCTGTTGCCGGTACCGGAGGCTGGCCAGCCCCCTGGCGAGGCCAGCGCCTATGCCGTAGTCATCCGCAATCTCTCCGCAGGGGCGATCGACGAATCCGCTGGCCGCGATGCCCTGACCCAGCTTGCAGACCTGCGCGGTTTCACCGGCCGCCTGCAGCAACTGACCGCCGAAAGTGGCGGCGACCACCATATCCTGCTTTACATCGATATCTGCCAGCTGCAGCGGATCAACGACCATTGCGGCCAGGCTGCCGGGGATGCATTCCTCGTCGCTGTGGCGCAGCTCCTGCAGAAGGAGCCGGGCGGCGCGGGGCTGGCCGCGCGTATTGGCGGTGACGAATTCGCACTGCTGCTACTGGATCACAGTCTTGCCGAGGCGCAGGCATTTCTGCGGGCGCTGCGACAAGCGTGTAACAGGTTCGAGTTTCCGTGGGACGGTCAGGTATTCGGCCTGTCATTATCCATTGGTGCGGTGCCGGTTACGCCCGGCGAGGCTGATGGTCAGCACCTGCTCGATTCCGCGCGTGAAGCCTGTCTGGCGGCCCGCGCAGAGGGACGTAACCGGGTGAAGCTGCTGGGCCTGCCCGGGGAGCAGTCGGGGCGTCGGCGGGATACGGACTGGATGGCAGAGCTCCATGGCGCAATGGCTGACGGCAGGCTGCTGCTGTACCGGCAGCCGGTGGTGGCCTTGCAGAACGATATGGCGCTGCACCACTATGAAGTGCTGTTGCGATTGCAGGGCCGTGACGGCGCGCTGGTATCGCCGGGTGAATTCCTGCCGGCGGCCGAGCGCTGCGGCATGATGGATGAACTGGATCGCTGGGTGCTGGAGCGGGTCTTCGCATTCATGTCGCAGCGGAATGACGACGATGTTTACGCGATCAACATTTCCGGCGCCAGCCTCGGTGACCCGCGATTTGCGGATTTCGCACTTTCGCAATTGACCCGGTACGGGGTTGCACCCTCGCGCGTGCAGTTTGAAATTACCGAGAGCTGTGCCATCGATAACCTCGACCTGGCGCTGGTATTCATCCACCGCCTGCGCGCGGCGGGTTGCAGCTTTGCGCTGGATGACTTTGGCAAGGGGGTTTCTTCACTCGCGCACCTGCGCCAGTTGCCGGTAGACCACCTGAAGATCGACGGCAGCTTTGTGAGCAACCTGTTGCACGATGACATTGATACGGCCATGGTCAGTACCATCCATCATCTGGCCCGCTGCATGGGTATCACCACCATTGCCGAATATGTCGAGAGCGCTGCGCTCAGTGACAAGCTCGCCGGCATGGGGGTGGACTTTGCTCAGGGCTACGCCATTGCCCGGCCATCCCCGCTGCCGGCCTGCTGAAACTCCGTCAGCGTAACCTTCCCAACCACTAGCGCTATTGTGACCAGGTATTCCAAGCCGGTATGCTGCGCTGCCGTGGCATATACGCGTGGCGCGTAATTGAGCGGCGGCTATAGTGGAAAGAGCAGGTGGTGTAACGGCAGTATGGCGAAAACCAGGCGCGGCAAGAAATCTTCCCTGTGGCGGGGGCTACTGAAATTCCTGGTGTGGATGGCCGCACTGGGGGCGGTAGTAGTGGCCGCCTACATGGTATTCCTCGACATCAAATTGCGCGAACGGCTGGACAGCCGCAAGTACGAGCTGCCTGCACGCGTCTTCGCCAGGCCGCTGGAACTGGCCAATGGCCGGGTGATGCACCCGGATGCGCTGGAGGCGGAGTTCGATGCGCTCGGCTACAAGCGCGTGGACCTGGCCGATGACCCGGGCGAGTGGTCACGCGAGGGGATGACCTACCGGGTCTATCGCCGCGCCTTCGTGCACGCCGATGGCAAGGCCCCTGCGGCCGTTGCGACCTTCACCCTGCGCAACGATGAAATTCGCAATCTGAAAAGTGGCGCGGACAACCCCCGCGAGTTCCGCCTCGATGCCGCGTTTATCGGTAGCCTGCTTGGCGGCGGTGACGATCGCTCACCGGTCAGACTTTCCGAGCTTTCCGACAGCCTCCTCGGCCCGACCCTGATCGCGGTGGAAGATCGCTACTTCGTGCATCACTTTGGCGTTTCCCCCCGCGGTATTGCGCGCGCGTTCCGGGCAAACCTGGAAGCAGGCGAGGTGGTGCAGGGCGGCTCCACCATTACCCAGCAGCTGGTGAAGAATATCTTCTTCGATCACAAGCCCAGCCTGTGGCGCAAGATCAACGAGGCGTTGATGGCGGTGCTGCTGGAGTTCCATTACGACAAGGGCTACATCCTGCAGGAATACATGAACGAGGTGTGGCTCGGGCAACAGGGCAGCCGCGCGATCTACGGCTTCGGCCTTGCCTCGCAGTTCTATTTTCAGCAACCGGTCACCGCCCTGGAGCCACACCAGATCGCACTGCTGGTGGGCCTCGCCAAGGGCGCCTCTTATTACAACCCGTGGCGCCACCCCAAGCGCGCGCTGGAGCGGCGCAATGTGGTACTCGATGTCATGCATGAGCAGGGCCTGATCGACGATGCCCAGCTGAAGAAGTATCGCGCGATGCCGCTCGGTGTGGTTGCCGCGGCTGGTGTCGGCCAGAACCCCTATCCGGCGTTCTCCGAACGGGTTGTGCAGGAGCTAGAGCCGTATTACTCCTATGAAGAGCTGCGCACCGCCGGGCTGCGCGTCTATACGACCCTCGCACCTTCAGTGCAGCGCATTGCCGAGCGAACGCTGGAGCAGCAGCTGGAAAAAATCGAGAAAGACCGGCAGCTGCAGGAAAAGGCGCTGCAGGGCGCTATCGTGCTGGTCGACAACGCGACCGGCGAGGTGCTCACCATGGTCGGGGACCGGCGTCCGCGCTACCCGGGCTTCAACCGTGCACTGGAAGCGCGTCGCCAGGTGGGCTCATTGATCAAGCCGGCGGTATTTCTCGCCGCCTTGGAGCAGCCACGCTTTTACAACCTGATGACGTTGTTGCAGGACACGGAGCTGGAAGAGCAGATGCCGAACGGGGATATCTGGTCGCCTGCGAACTTCGACAAGCGCAGCCACGGCATGGTGCCGCTGTACCTGGTGCTGGCCAAATCCTACAACCAGGCAACCGCGCGACTGGGAATCGAGCTCGGGGTGGAGAGTGTGGTCAATACCCTGCGCCGACTCGGTATCAGCGCGGATCTGCCGCGCGTGCCGGCACTGTTTCTCGGGGCCGCCGAACTGACCCCGTTTGAAGTGGCCGGCATGTACCAGACCATGGCAAACGGCGGAGAGCACGTGCAGCTGCGCACGGTGCTGGCGGTAACCGGCCCGGATGGCGATGACCTGCAAAGTTTCCGTCGCCGCGCCAAGCGCAGCGTCGATGATGTCCCGGCCTACCTGATTCGTTACGGCCTCGAACAGGTCATGCGAGAAGGGACCGGCCGCAACGCCTACCGGCGACTGCCCAACAGCATCGCATTTGCCGGCAAGAGCGGCACCACCAACAATGGCCGCGACAGCTGGTTTTCCGGCTTCAGCCCGGACACCACCGCAGTGGTCTGGATTGGCCGCGACGATAACACCGGAACCGGGCTCACCGGCTCCACCGGTGCGTTACCGGTATGGACGGAGATCATGCGCCAGCTGCCACACCGGCATGGCCGTGTGGTGCCGCCACGGGGCGTTGAAGTGTTGCGGGTGAGTGACAAGGGCGAGCGCATGGGGCGCTGCAGTGGCGGCCGGGAAATGCCGTTCTCCATCGAGACTGAACTGCGCGCAGCGCCGGGTTGCGAGCAGGGGCGTGACAACCTGCGCGGCTGGTTCCGGGGCTGGTTCGATCGCGATAGTCAGCAACAACAGCGCGAACAGCAGCGCAGGGATAGTGAGAGGATGACGCCCGGCTGGGGCATTGACCCACAGCGTGAGCGTCAGCAGCGCGAACAGGAAGAGCGACGCGATGATGAGGAAGAACCGCTCTCGCTGCCGCAGGGCTGGCGCCGCTGATCGGGCGCCCCTGGTAGCCTGATTCCGGTCAGCGCTTTAGCAGTTGCGCCGCTTCCTTGGCAAAGTAAGTGAGGATGCCGTCACAGCCGGCGCGCTTGAACGACAGCAGTGACTCGAGGATGACCGCCTCGCGATTGAGCCAGCCATTTTCAAAGGCGGCACAGTGCATCGCGTACTCACCGCTCACCTGGTAGGCGAAGGTCGGCACCGCGAGTTCGTCTTTGACCCGGCGCACGATATCCAGGTAGGGCATGCCCGGTTTCACCATGATCATGTCGGCGCCCTCGGCGATATCCAGCGCACACTCGTGCAGGGCCTCGTCGCTGTTGGCCGGGTCCATCTGGTAGCTGAACTTGTCCGCGCCTTTCAGGTTGCCGGCAGAACCGACGGCATCGCGGAACGGGCCGTAATAGCTGGAGGCGTACTTGGCCGAATAGGCGAGGATTTGCGTGTTGTGGTAGCCGTGGCGCTCCAGCGCCTCGCGGATCGCACCGATGCGCCCGTCCATCATGTCCGAAGGGGCAACCACGTCGGCGCCGGCCTCCGCATGGGAAAGTGCCTGCTTGACCAGCACTTCCACAGTGATGTCATTCAGCACATAACCGTTGCCATCGATGATGCCGTCCTGGCCGTGGGTGGTGAAGGGGTCCAGGGCCACATCGGTAATCACACCCAGCTCCGGCACCGCCGCCTTGACGGCGCGCACCGCGCGCTGCGCCAGCCCGTCCGGGTTGTAGGCCTCGCGCCCGTCCTCGCTCTTGCTGGCGGGGTCGGTCACCGGGAACAGGGCGATCGCGGGGATGCCCAGTGCGTGGATCTGGCGCGCTTCCTCTACCAGCAGGTCGACGGAAAGTCGCTCGACGCCCGGCATGGAGGCAACGGTTTCGCGCTGGGTATTTCCCTCGATCACAAACAGGGGCAGGATCAGGTCGCTGGCGCAGAGGTGGTTCTCGCGCACCAGTCGACGGGAGAATGCGTGTGCGCGTGTGCGGCGCAGGCGTGTGCTGGGGTAGGGACCCCGCGCAAGGTTCTTGCTCATGGTATTCGGGCTATTCTCGGTTGCTGCCAGTTGCCGGGAGGCCCCGCAGTGGGGGCCTCCCGAGCGATTCTCGCGGCATCATACCAAATCAGTCGATCCGGCGGCGGGCTTCGTTGGACCGGCGCGGGAGCGGTTCCCGAGCCCGCCGTACCTGCTTGCGTTTGTCGGCTTTCTTATCGGCCTTGCTGCGTTTCTTCCTTGCCTGCTGGCTCTCCTGCGGCGGCACCTGCTCCGCGGCGGCTTTACGTCTGTCGTTTAGCTCCCGGCGCGGGTGTTGCGGCCGTTCGCGCTGGGCCTGTTCCTGTCTTTGTTGCTGGCCGCGCTGGATTCTCGGTTTGGGCCAGTCGCGCACCGCGCGGCGGTCGCTGCCGGGCCGCTCAGCAGCCCGTATGATGCCTGGGTCACGGATGGCCAGCGGCCGGTCTGCGCGCGGTACAGACAACTTGTCCCGGCGATCATTGCGGCGATCCTGCCGCTCTTCTCGCCGCTCGCGCCGGTCCCTGTCGTCATGCCGGTCATGGCGTCCATCTCCGTCATGGCGCTCACGCCGGTCATGGCGGTCGTGATGACCGTGCCGACGTGGCGGCCTGTGGTGGCGTCCGCCGGCGTAGCGGTGGCCGTGGCGGCGCAGGCGCTTGTGCCAGTGATCGTGGAAGTTCACCGAGATGTACAGGTTCGGGGATGGGTACCAGGGCCCGCCCCAGTGGTTGGCGCTGATCCAGTGGTCCCGGTACCAGCGATAATAGCGGCCGTGTCGATAGAAGACGTCGCTGCGGTCATAAAAGACGTAGACGCCCAGCGTATCGTCATAAAAACGATAACCGGGGTCAGAGATCACGGTATAGCTGTATCGAGGTGGTGCCCGGTAGACCGGGGTTGTCTCCCGGACATAGGTCTCCTCAACGACCACCGGTGTCGCGGGGTAGGTGACACAGCCGCCGAGCGTCAGGGTAATGGCGAGGACGGCGAGTAATCGGTACGGGATCTGGCGCATGGTGCGGTTTCCTTGGATTCACACCCGCTTTTTAACCTGGCGCAACTGAATCGTCGCTGAATTTGCCCACGAAATCGGCTCAGGGGTACTCGACCAGCACTTCCTCACCGCGGAAGCGCCGCTCGATTTCATCCATGGCGGTGAAGATGTCGCGGTCTTTCTTCGGGTTGATGGGGGTGCGGGAAACCACCACACGCAGTTCCCGCGCCTCCAGTGACTGCTGCTCATCGGCCTGCAGCAGGCCGGTGTTCAGCCACAGGGTATCGCCCGCGATGGCCTCGGCGGCCACCTGCTCGAATCCGCTGTGGGTCAATACCAGGTAGATCATGCGCTTGCCTTGAGCCGGTCGAACACGCGTCGGGCCGCAGAGATGGTGTAGTCGATATCATCCTTGCTGTGGGCGACGGACATGAAACCGGCTTCGTAGGAGGCCGGGGCCAGGTAAACGCCTTCTTCGAGCATGCCATGGAAGAAAGTATTGAAGCGCTCGGTGTCACAGGCCATGACCTGCTGGTAGTTCGTGACCGATTCGGCATCGGTGAAGAAGAAGCCGAACATGCTGCCAACCCGGTTGGCGGTCATCGGGATGCCCGCTTCCTTCGCGGCTGCGAGGATGCCGTCTACCAGCGCCTCGGTCTTCTCGTTCAGGAGTTCGTAGAAATCCGGTTCCTGCACCAGCTCCAGCGTGGTCAGGCCCGCGGCCATGGCGACCGGGTTGCCGGACAGGGTGCCGGCCTGATACACCGGGCCCAGCGGCGCGATGTATTCCATCACGTCGCGGCGACCGCCAAAGGCGCCCACCGGCATGCCGCCGCCAATCACCTTGCCCAGGGTAGTGAGGTCGGCACGCACGCCGTAGTGACCCTGAGCGCCGGTCAGGCTGATACGGAAGCCGGTCATGACCTCGTCGATGATCAGCAGTGCGCCGGACTCGTCACAGACCTCGCGCAGGGTTTCCAGGAAACCGGGTACCGGCGGTACGCAGTTCATATTGCCGGCCACCGGCTCCACAATGATGCACGCAATCTCGTTGCCGATTTCAGCAAAGCACTGGCGCACCGCGTCCGCATCGTTATAGGTGAGGGTGATGGTGTGGTCGGCCAGTGCCGCCGGTACACCCGGGGAGCTGGGCACGCCCATGGTCAGGGCGCCTGAGCCGGCCTTCACCAGCAGGGAGTCGGAGTGGCCGTGGTAACAGCCCTCGAACTTCACGATCTTGTCGCGCCCGGTAAAGCCGCGCGCGAGCCGGATGGCGCTCATGGTGGCTTCGGTGCCGGAATTCACGAAGCGCACCAGGTCCATGTTCGGCCACACGCGGCACAGTTCCTCTGCCAGCAGGGTCTCTGACTCGGTTGGTGCACCGAAGCTCAGGCCCTGCTCGGCGGCCTCGACTACCGCGTCGATCACGTCCGGATGGGCGTGGCCCAGTACCATCGGGCCCCAGGACTGCACATAGTCGACATAGCGCTTGTCGTCCGCGTCAAACAGGTAGGCGCCCTCGGCGCGCTCGAAGAAAATCGGGGTGCCACCGACCGCACGGAAGGCGCGGACAGGAGAGTTGACGCCGCCGGGGATTACCTTGCGCGCCTGATCGAAAAGCAGTTCGGATTTAGTCATAAGCCTGATCGTATTTGTGCCGGCAGACCCGCCGCCGGATGGAACATAAGGGCGCGGGGCCCTCTGGCAGGGGGCATATTATGGCGCCGCAACGTGGGCCTAGCAATTGGTCCAGAAAAAGCGGTTCGGGACCGGGCGTCCCATGCCCAGCTGGCGGCTGGCCTTGATCGCGTTCCAGGTGAACTTCTGTGCTCGTGCAACCGCCTCCATTATGGGCAGGCCGTGGGCGAGATGGCAGGCGATGCTGGTGGTCAGGGTGCCGCAGATGCCGTAGGTCGCACTGGGCAGTCGCTGCCATTGGTAGGTGCGTAGCAGGCCGCGGATATCGTAGAGGCCGTTCTGCAGTTCTGTGGGGCTGGTCGGCACACCGGTCATCAGCAGGTATTCACAGCCACTGGCAAGCAGCTCCTGCGCCTGTGCATCCAGCACATCGGCCTCGCCCGCCATGGCGCGCGCCTCGCGTCTGTTAGGCGCCACCAGTGTGGCCAGTGGCAGGATCAGTGACACCAGTGCGCTCCACAGCGCCGGCGCCATGTGGCTTTGCTTGTCGGCGAGGGTGGCATCCGGGTCCACGATCACGGGAATATCTTCATAGTCCCGCAACACACTGTGGATGGCGCGGATATTTTCCGTTGAGCCGAGGTAGCCCACCTTGATGCAGGCAACCGGCATGTCCTCCAGGATGGCGCGCGCCTGCTCTATCAGCAGGTGATCCTCCACCGGTGCGGCGCCGATAAATTCGCGCGTATCTCCCACGCTGATCGCTGTCACCACGGAAGTGCAATGACAGCCCAGACTGGCAGCAGCTTCCATATCCGCGGCAAGCCCCGAACTGCCAGTGGGATCATGGTGGGCGATGCTCAGGACGATTGGCGGGTTGGTTTCCTGGGTCATGGGCGGACGCTTCGTCTCGGTATGCGCAACAGCGACGGTCTTTGTGAATTCTAGTCGAGAAGGCCTTTCAATTCGCCCCCTGACTTGCGTGTCGGTTCAAGATTTCAAGGTAAAACATTTACCTCGTTGATAAGGATATTTACGGATCACTTTGTTGCAAGCCCGCTCAACCCGAATGCTTGTTCGGCAACTCTATGCGTGAATGGCCGCGCCTCTGGTCGAATTCGCCAAAGCCATTTTCCTGACGCAAAACTCAACCGAGAGCGTTGCAGTGCGCTCTGCCATGGGTAGAGTCCGATTCACTTTTTATTACGCAGCAAACGGACGTTGGCGTGGGTGATTTATTTCGCAAGGAAGCGATCCAGAATAGTGAATCCAGGATTGATGGCGAGGTGCTGATTGCACAACCGCCTTCGGCAAATATTGTGATTGCCGTTCTTGTTGGCGTACTCGGGCTTTCGATCGTTTTTCTCGCGAACGGCGACTACGCGAGGCGGGCCCAGGCTGTCGGTTACCTGCGCACTGGTACCGGGCTTGAAAGCCTGTCCGCCACAATCAGTGGCCGTGTTGACGAACTTGGTGTTCGGGAGGGGCAGCGGGTTTTTCCCGGGGATGTGCTGGGTTCGATTATTTCCGAGCAGTACGGCGTTTCCGGCAGAAGCTCGTTCCAGACGCTGCTGGGCGCTAACCAGAAAAAGCTGGCGTTATTACAAGAGCAGCTGGACGTGGCTGTGAAGCTCCATGAGGAGCGCCAGACCAGGACGGTAACAGCGTTAACCATAGAGAAGGACAAACTGGCCTCCCTCAGAGATGAGGAAAAAGTGTTGCGGGAGCAGCAGCGGCTGGAGCAGGAAAAAATAGATGCAGTGGGGCAGCTCGTCGCCAGGGGTGCAGTGCCCGCCAGTTCCCTGAAGACTGCACGCCAGGAAATGCTGGCCCACACCCAGTCTCTGATCGCCAACAACTTGTCTATAGAAAAACAGCGCCAGCAAATCGAGTCGCAGCGTGCAGCACTTGCACGCCTCCCCCTGGAGCTCGAACAGGAGAAAAATCGCCTGCAGCACCTGATGCTCGAACTGGAGGAGACCAATACCCGACTGCTGAGCCGTCACAGTCAGCTGATGATTACGAAAACAGGTGGTGTCGTCAGCAACCTGGCAGCAAGGCTGGGTGACCGGGTGTCGGTTGGGGAGCCATTGATGCAGATTATCCCGTCAGATTCCACTTTGCATGCGGAACTCCTGGTGCCGGGTGAAGCGGCAGGCATGGTTCTCCCCGGGCAGGAGGTGCAACTCCGCTATACAGCCTTTCCCCATCAGAGATTTGGCGTTGTCACCGGGAAGCTTACGGAAGTGTCTCGATCTGTAAGCGTGCCATCACATAGCCATTTTTCTGGCAGGACTGGGCCGACCTATATTGCGCGTGCCGCAATCCCAGCGCAGTCCATTACCGCCTATGGCCAGATTTATCCGCTGAAGCCAGGCATGTTGCTGGAGGCGGACATTATTCTGGAAAAACGGCCGCTAATTCAGTGGCTGCTGGATCCGGTGTTCAGTATACGGGGGCGCCTGCAATGATTGGCGCACTCGCGCGACTACGCTTTTCAGGTTTGCGTTCCCTGCCGCTTGTATGTCAGGCGGAGGCTACCGAGTGTGGTATGGCATGTATCGCCATGATCGCAAGCTACTACGGCTGCAATACGGGTATCGGGCCTTTGCGTCGGCGTTTCGGTGCCTCTGTGCATGGTGCGAACCTGCAGCAGCTGATGTCGCTTGCGCGCCAGCTGGAGCTTGCTCCGCGTCCGCTCAAGCTGGATTTGAAAAACCTCCGGAACTTACAGTTGCCCTGCATACTGCACTGGAATATGAACCATTTCGTGGTGCTGAAGAAAACCAGCCGCGGTGCAGTGGTCATTCACGACCCGGCTATCGGGCGTCGCAAGCTGACGATAGAAGAAGTCTCCCGGCATTTCACCGGTATCGCACTGGAACTAAACCCGACGGCCGGCTTTAAGCCACAGAATTCCACCGAAAAACTGCGCCTGCGCCAACTCTGGAGCCGGAGCGCCGGGATAAAATCCAGCCTGGCAAAAATTCTTGCGCTTTCCCTGGTTGTGCAGGTTTGCACACTGGGTATGCCCTATTACCTGCAGTTGACTGTCGACGACGTGCTTCTGAGTGGTGATATGGATTTACTCCTGGTCCTGTTTTTCGGCTTTGCCATCGTATTGGTTATCGATGTGGCCGCGAGAGCGCTGAGAAGCTTTTTACTGCTGCACTTCAATGCCAAGTTTAACCTGCAGGTAGCCAGCAATTTGTTTGCGCACCTCGTCAGGTTGCCGGTCAGTTTCTTTGTGCGCCGCCACATTGGCGACGTGGTCACGCGCTTTGGCTCATTGAATGCCGTGAGGGACTTCTTCACCGGCGGCCTGATCGAGTCCGTTGTCGATGGGTTGATGGCGCTTCTAACACTCTGCATCATCTTTTTTTATAGCCCTATGTTGGCGGTCATCGTCGTTGTCGCGACCCTGGCATATGGCTTGCTCCGCGTTGGCTTTTACCAGCCCTATCGACAAGCGAACGAAGCAGCGATTCTGGCCTCGGCGAAAGAGCAGAGTCATTTTATTGAAACGGTACGCGGCATTACGACATTGCGTTTGCACGGTGCAGAGGGTTGGCGACAGCATCAGTGGCTGAATCGGCACGCAGATGTCCTGAATGCCGGGACACGTATTGGGTTGCTGGATCTGGGCTACAAGGCCTTTCACGGGCTGGTATTTGGAATTGAGCATCTTTTTATCATTCTGCTGGGTGCAAAGGCTGTTATGGCTGGCGGCTTTTCTGTCGGGATGCTGATGGCATTCATCAGTTTCAAGCAGCAATTTGAAACCAGTGCACTAGGACTGGTGGAAAAAATGCTGCAATTTCGCTTGCTGGGCCTGCACCTTGATCGCATTGCGGACATTGCACTGGAGCGTCCGGACCCTTTGGTTGGCGAGCAGGCAGGCCTGCAGGGTCCAATGTACGGCGCAAAAGGCCGGATCGAAGTGCGGAACGCCAGTTACCAATTCAGCGCATCCAGCCCGGTAATTCTGGACCGGATAAGTCTGGTCATAGAGCCCGGTGAATCGGTTGCCATCGTGGGGGCTTCGGGTAGTGGGAAAACTACCCTGCTCAAGCTCATGCTGGGCCTCTATCAGCCCACCAGGGGTGAGATTCTTGTTGATGGCCTCCCTTTGGGAAAAGGCGACAGTACGTCTTACCGAAACCGGATTGGGTGTGTGATGCAGGACGATGAGCTCTTTTCAGGAAGTCTCGCTGAAAATATTGCCTTCTTTTCAGATGACTATGATCTCGAACTTATCGCCAGATGCGCCTCCGCGGCAGCCATTCATGAAGAAATTATCGCGTTGCCGATGGGGTACAACACACCGATTGGGGATATGGGATCGAGTCTAAGCGGGGGACAAAAGCAGCGAATCCTCCTGGCGCGGGCCCTGTATCGCAGGCCGAGGATTCTTTTTCTGGATGAGGCTACGAGCCATCTGGACGTAAAGAATGAGGCGAAAATCAATGCGGCAATCCGAAGGTTAAGGATTACCAGGGTGGTCGTGGCGCATCGCCCAGAAACAATCCTCTCCGCGGATCGGGTGTTGGCGATTTCGAGCGATGGTTGCAGGGATGTCACGGAAGAAATTGGGCGGCAGGGCTGTATCCCGGTTGCTACCTGAATTCGCACGTTGGGTGTGAATCTCCAAAAATGGAGCAAATTGCCAATAAGGACATGTTATGCAGGAGTTAAATTCTTTTGAAATTGATCAAGTTAATGGTGGTCTTGCACCACTCGCGGTCATCGGCATAGATCTGGCTTTGAATGGGGTGCTTATCGCTTACGCGGCGTACATGAGCAAAGACTAATCTACGGAAGTCCGGCTGCCGAAAAGCAGCCGCGACGACGGGGGGTGTATGACAAAGAAATTGGAACTGTTGTTTTTTCTCGTGGTGTCAAATTTGTTGTTTTTTTGCATAGGCGCATTTGCGCATGCATATGAATTTAATTTTTATGTTTTTTGGCAAAGCCTGTCGCCCTATGCAGCTGCTCCGGTATTTATCGGCGTGGTTTCCTATATTGTTTGGCTCGCAAAGATTTTGCATGGGAAAAGTTCTGCGTTTATTCGCTGAAACTGCAGGCGACATGTTTTCTGGGGGATTATCCCTTAAGAAATATAGTCAGCGGCTTAAGACGGTCTGCCCAGCACCGGGATCACTACAGCAATCAGAATCAGCGTCGGGAGCCCGCTAAAGAAGCGGAAGTAATACAGGCTCTTCTGGTTGTTGTATTCGGCGAAGTGGCGTATCGCCCGAGATAATCCTCTCCGCAGATCGAGTGCTGGCGATTTCGAGTGATGGTTGCAGGGACATCACATCGCGAATCCGCCAGCGGGGTGACGTTGCGGTGGCCAACAGAATTCGCACATGAGGTGCGGATATTTAAATAGCAAGACAAGGAGTTGTTTTATGAGACCAATGGAATTGACCGAGCTCGAGATCCGGCAGGTTGCCGGGGCAGATGCGGCGTCCTCAGCGTTGGAAGGAACTGTGACTGGTGCTGGAGTTGGAAATGCCGCAGGAACTTGGGGGGCGGCCGCTGCTGGGCTTAGGGGTGCGCGATGGGGGATGGTTGGTGGTTTCGTCGGTGCCGCGATAGGTGCGGCGGTGGGTGTTGCGGTCTATTACTACTGAGGAAAATGAAGTGAGAGAATTAAGTGAAGATGACTTGTCCAAAGTTACAGGTGGTGAGGTTGATACAAAGGAAATCTGGTCTTCCGCGCTGAGCTATGGCGGAGGTGTGGCTAGCTTGGGCGCCTCTGTTGGGGGTGCTGTGGCCGGGCCGCCGGGAGTTTTGGTCGGTGGTTTGATCGGATTGGGTGTCGGAACTCTGGGCGGCGTGTACAGCTATTTCGCGTAAGAGTTTGTCAGAATATATGGATAAATATACCTACATTTTTCTACTGCTCGGCGCAGCGTGCTCTTTTGCCGCAGCTTTCGATTCTCCAGATTCAGTCAAGGTAATCGTACTTTTGACATACACAGGGGCTTCTGTATACGCGCTGGTAAAAGGGAAGATATAGCTACTTAAATAATTTCCCCGGCTTCGACTAAGGTTGGCGCTGGGGCTTTCTTTTCTGAGGAAGATAAGGAAATTTTCCTCATTATTCTTGATGTTTGCTATGGAAAGATTAGTTTTCGATGAAAACCTCTCCCCGGTAACCTGTCATCGCGTGAAAGCAGCTGTCGCCGCGTGGACCGAGGCAGGGCTGACCGGAAGGGATGCAAGCGCGTATGTATCAAAATTCGGAGTGGTCCACTATGAGCCGAATTGTTTTCCCGATATCACAGTTGACCTGAGTCAGCCGATTGAGCTGCTGGCCGAGCAATACGGCGGGGAGGGCATTGGTGAGAACTGCGGTGGTGTGCGCTGTGGCAATCTTGGTGACTTTCAGATCAAGGGAATCGGTGCAAATCACCTACTTGGTGATCACGATAATTTTGCGCATTCCAGCGGGATATTCACGATGCATATGGCGCTTCGTGAGGCTATCTATTCCCGGGTGCTTGACCTTGCCTTGCCGGTGGGTGTTGTGAAATGCCGGGCGGTGATCAATATCGGCAGGAGCAGGCATGAGGACCCACGATCAGAGGCTACAGATATTCGGGCCCTGATTGTCCGGGATATATGTCTCAGGCCCGCCCACCTCTTTCGTTCGCCTTTCGCAAAGCCGCTCAAGCGCAACAGGATAAAGGTAAAGAACGACGTGGTGCGTGTGCGGATGGTAAACCGAACATTGAGCCATTATCTGGGAGGTGATCAGGCATATGTGAAATTTCTGGGAAAATTTCTATCTGCTTGTGCCAGTCAATTCGCATGGGCCAGGCTTTTCCGGGTAGCCCATGGGGCGGTGTCGCCATCAAACCTGTCATTTGATGGCCGGTGGCTGGACCTGGCAAACACCAGCTTTCTACCTGCGGGCCACAATTACCAGACGACGCAAGATACGGTCCCGTTTCTGATGGAAGCATTGGGCCCGGCCAGGTTTGTAGAGCAGAGTGTTGCGACTTACGCAAAATATAATCGGGTTAACCTCTCCGTCGAGCCGTTGATTCGCTATTATTTCGAGCAGTTCGACGCATACCTCGTCCACTACCTGCCGTCGCTATTCGGGCTACCTGTCAGCGCGTTTAGCGATGATGGTATGAGAAGTTCTGCCGAGACAATTCTTCGCCGTGTCAGGGAGCTGATCGAAGGGAACACGCAGCCCATAGTATCCCGGCCAATCTTTGACTCGTCGCTGGACCCGCTTGTGAGCTATGTTGAGGCACAGTTCAAAGCGCTCGCGGTGCCGACAAGACTGGACGATGCGGATATCCGTGCTTTCCATGCTCTGGTGGGTTTCGTTATTGACCAGTCATGCAGGCATTGGTCGATTCAGCAGCAGCTAGTGGTCTGGGCAATCAAGTCCATGAGAGTGCTGTGCTATTCCTTCGTTTTCGGTTTGGGTGCGATCAAAAAGGAAGTCGAGGGTGTTGTTGATGCGTACAGTGATGAACAGGCGCCCTCCATCATCTGCCATTATGAGACGGTTGCCCGTTTCGTCTTCGGGCATTGCGATGAACCCGATACTTACTGCTTATTGAAGCTCTCCGGCTTCGCAGCGTATTACAAGGTTGCTGAATCTCGGTATGTCATGGAGGACGATACCGGGCTCCGAATGGAGGCTGGGACGGCCGAAGAACTCGCGCATCATTGCCGGCGCCTGACGAGTGCCGGGTTCCGGGCCTATGGGGCGGATTTTCGGCCGGCGCTAATGCGGATGCTGAAACTCCTGGCATTATTGGAGCAGGCTTCCCCCGATCTGGGATTGCCTCATGCGGTGCCCGTCGCGCTGGAGGCTGGCCAATGACCAGGCTTGCTGGTTGCACCGACCCGCAATCCTGGCTGTCTGAGTTCTTTACCATAATGGAGTTGAGGTCGGTGAGTGGTTTAAACACCGGGGCCGGGTTGCTGAACAGGATCAAATTGTCGGTTCAGTTAGGGTGCAGCCTGGTCATCAGGGACAGTCTCGGGCGCCCGGTCGGCTATCTGGTGTGGGCGATGGTGAATCGGGAATCACTGCTCAGGTTGCGCGATTTCGGGGTGTATCCGCAATATCCTTTTGAATGGTATGAGGGCGCTAGCGCATTGGTGCTGGACGGGTTGTTGCCTGGTCGGATGGACCTCTTCTTGAAAAGGCAGCTTTTCGCTGCCATGAAAAAATACAGGGTGATCGCGTTCTGCAGGAGCAGGGGGCTTCGGGTAAAGATACGCAGAAAAGCGATATATCACAGCCTGGCACCAGGCCGGTTGCAAAAGGAATCAACCGAATGCCAATGAAAGGAGAAAGTTGTGGGGGCCGCTAGAACGGCCTCACCACCACCAGAATCACCGCAGCAATCAGAATCAGCGTCGGGAACTCGTTGAAGAAGCGGAAGTAGCGCTGGCTCTTCTGGTTGTTGTCCTCGGCGAAGTCACGCATGTACTTCTTGCACATCATGTGGAATATCAGCAGCAGCACCACGAGCGCCATCTTCACGTGGAACCAGCCCGCGCTCTTGTAGTACTCCCAGTTGTAGCTGGCCGCCCAGATGCCAAACAGGATCGTAGCCATCATGGCCGGGTTGGCGATGGCGCGGTACAGGCGTCGTTCCATAATCTTGAAACGGTCGCGGCTGGTGGCATCGGTGGCGTCGCAGTGGTAGATGAAAAGGCGCGGCAGATAGAAAAGCGCTGCAAACCACGCGACCATGGCAATGATATGGAAGGCCTTGACCCAGAGCATCGGTTGTTCCTGTTGTTTGTTCTGTCTGATGTTTCGCGCAGATTGGCGTCAGCGCTTGTAATAGCTATCAATCTGGTCCGGCAGGATAATCCCTGCAACACGGCGCTCCAAGTCCCGGGCGCGGCGCCGTTCCACATAGACACCGTCTGCGGCCTGCGCCTCCAGTGCCAGTTGCGCCTCCATTAATGTCGCCCTCAAGGGTACCGGCGTGAGCTGGCGCCGCTCTGCGGGGATTTCCAGCAGGTCCACGGGCGGTGCTTCCGGCTCGGCAAATTCCGGGTGGGCCGCAATGAAGTTCGCCAGATCGGCCGCGCGCAGCAGTTTCACCAGCTGGCTGTCCTCATTCGGAATCACGATCCAGCCGGGGTGCGCCGCGATCACTGCTTCTACTTCGGTGAATGAAAGCTTGCGCGCACAGACCACCAGCGAGCGGTCCATTGCACTGAAGACGCCGATGCGGCTCAGGATCTGCTGGCGCCAGCTGGGCGTGCCCGCGCGACCCTGGGCTTTCAGGATTTCCTGGAATATGCCCTGGGTCTGGAAGAAGTGCCGGGCCACCAGTGAGGAAACCGCGATCATCATCATGGCAGGGAACAGCACCTTGGGGTTGTAGGTCAGTTCCAGTAGTGCCAGTAGCGCGGCCAGTGGTGCATTGAGCACGGCTGCCATCATGCCCGCCACGCCCAGCATGGCGTGGAAGCCTGCCCCTGCGGTCTGCGCCGGGGCAACCCATTCTGCCAGGTGCCCGGCAATGCCGCCGAGGCAGGCACCGAGTACCAGGCTCGGGCCAATGACACCGCCGGGAATACCCAGGCCGGTGGCGAGGCAGCTGGCAATAAATTTGGCCGCAAAGATCACAATCAGCGCCTGCAGCGCCAGTTTGCCAAGCATGACCTGCTCGATGGTGTCGTAGCCGGTCCCCAGCACTTCCGGTACCCACAGCCCAATGGCCCCGGTGGCGATACCGACCACGAGGAAGCGCAGTATGGCGGGCCGCGATTGCTCGCCGACCAGGCGGCGGTTCCAGCGGATAAACAGTGCGGCCATTGCGCCGAGCACAATTGCGGAAAGGAACACCAGCGGCAGTTCCGCGAGGGAGGCCAGCTCGATCGGCGGCACCGCGAACAGAGGCTGGCTGCCGAACGCCAGTTGCCCGGCCGCGGATCCGAACACCGCCGCGAGGATGACGGGCAGGAAGCTCGCCACCCGGTACTCGAGCAGTATCACTTCCATGGCGAATACCACGCCCGCCAGCGGGGTATTGAAGGAGGCGGCGATAGCTGCCGCGACACCACTGCCGACGAGGGTGCGCACAGCGTTATTGGGTAGCTTCAGCCGTTGCGCCAGCCAGCTGCCGCTGGCCGCGCCCAGGTGTACCGACGGGCCCTCGCGGCCAACGGAGTGGCCGCTGAGCAGCGCGATACTGCCGGCGAAGAACTGCATCAGCAGGTTGCGGGAGGGCAGGTAGCCCTGCTGGTTGTTCAGGCGATCCAGTACATGCACGACGCCGACGCGGCAGGTTGCGCGGGAGAACAGGTGGAAAAGCAGGCCCAACAACAGGGCGCCGGCAATGGGCAGGGTGAAGCGCAGCCACGGTGGCATATTCTCGAAGTCGCCGGCCGCTGTGGTCCAGTGCAGCAGTGGATACTCACTGGCCCACCGGAATAGCACGATGACGGCGCCGGCAATCACGCCCACCAGCAGGCTGAGTAGCATCAACTGTGGCAGTGCATCGAGGTGCGCAAGCCGGAAGCGCATGTCGTCGAGCCTGCTCTCGAGCTGGCTCTGCCGGCTTTCCGTGCTTTTGTCGTCCCTGTTGCTGTCGCTCAATCCGAAATCCCGTCGCTGGCGCATTTTTGACTGGTGTCCCCAGCTCTATTATAAGGACTCATCGTCGCGAAGGGGGAAAGCCGGTTCCCGGGCGCTTGAATTACGGCCGGCAGCAATGAGTAGGAAGCACCATGGATAGCAAAATCAGGGCCGCAATCGTCGGGGGAACAGGGTACACAGGAGTGGAATTACTGCGTTTCCTGTTGCGCCACCCGCAGGTAGAAGTTGCCCAAGTGACGTCGCGCGCCCAGGAAGGCGTTGCCGTGGCGGACTGGTTTCCGAGCCTGCGAGGCAGCACCGCGCTGACATTTTCGGCCCCGGACGTCGATCGCCTCTCCGATTGCGACGTGGTGTTTTTTGCCACGCCCCATGGTGTCGCGCAGGCGCAGGTACCGGCACTGCTGGCACGGGGTGTGCGGGTAATTGACCTGTCCGCAGACTTCCGTATCCGTGATGTGGATACCTGGGAGCACTGGTACCGGCAGCCACACGGTTGCCCGGAAGCGGTGGCACAGGCGGTGTATGGTCTGCCTGAGGTCAACCGCGCGCAGATCCGGGGCGCGCAGCTGGTTGCCTGCCCGGGCTGCTACCCTACCGCGACCCAGCTGGGTTTCATTCCATTACTGGAGGCGGGGCTTGTCGACCCCACCCGTCTGGTGGCCAATGCCGCTTCCGGTACCAGTGGTGCCGGGCGCCAGGCATCTGTGGACGCCCTCTTGTCGGAGGCGAGCGACAGCTTCAAGGCCTATGCCGCGTCCGGGCACCGGCATTTACCGGAAATCGAGCAGGGACTGCGCGATGTACAGGCGGACGGAGCGGCACCGGCGCAGCTGACGTTCGTGCCACACCTGCTGCCGATGATCCGCGGTATCCACGCCACCTTGTACGCGCCGCTGAATACTACGGGCGAGGACCTGCAGGCGCTGTTCGAGGCGCGCTACCGGGACGAGCCATTCGTGGATGTGATGCCCGCCGGCAGCCATCCGCAAACCCGTTCGGTTCGGGGTTCCAACCTCTGCCGGCTGGCGGTTTTACGCCCACAGGGCCGGGATACTGTGGTTGTCCTGTCAGTCATCGACAACCTGGCCAAGGGCGCTTCTGGCCAAGCAGTGCAAAATATGAATATCATGTTCGGCTTGCCGGAGCAGGCAGGGCTGGAGGCGTTGCCGCTTTCTCCCTGATTCCGCTGCGCCGGAGCCGATTGGCCAATATAAAAATGAGCAGTCAGACAAAATGGCCCGAAAGAAAGTTAAAGGCAGCAAGCAGTACCGGATGAAAGTGGTCCCGCATCGCCCGGTGTTCGGGTTGATGTCGGTGGCGGGAATCGCCGGGCTTCTGCTGGTTGCCACCTGGTCGGCCTACTATGCTGGCCAGTATCAGGAGCGCAACCGTTCTGAAGAACAGGCGCGCCAGCTGAACCAGCTGCGCAGCCAGTTTCTCAATGCTTCTACGGAAAATGAGCGCCTGCGGGTGGAGCTTGCCTCCGCAGAGCAGTCCGCCCTGATCGAGCAGAAGGCCAGCGAACAGGTCCGTGCCGAGCTGGTGCTGGAGCAGAGCCGCATTGCCGAGCTGCGCGAGGAAATTGCCTTCTACCGCGGGTTGATGGCCCCAGCGGCAGCGGAGCAGGGTGTTTCTGTCGGTGACCTCACCATCTCCCCCACAGCGGCAGAGCGCCGCTACCAGTACAAGCTGGTGGTGCAGCAACTGGCGGCAAATCACCAGATTGTGACCGGCTACGTGTCGATGAAGGTGGTGGGCAGCGAAAATGGTGCGGAAGCCAGTTACCCGCTGCACGTGCTGTCCAGTGATGTCGAGGCCGAGCGTATTGGGCTGCGCTTCAAGTATTTCCAGAATATCGAGGGTGAACTCCAGTTACCTGAAGGGTTTACCCCGGAACGAATCGAGTTGTCGCTGCGTTCCGGTGGGCGCAGCGGCGCCAATGTGGACAAGCGCTACGCCTGGCTGGTCCAGGAAAGCTGATGAATAAAAGTACGAGGTAAATAAAAATGTTGGGAAGAAAGGATAAAGACATGCCGGTGAACAGCGGAAACTCCACCACCCTGATCGCACGCCATACGGAAGTGAAAGGCAATATGCACTTCCGCGGCAACCTGGTAATCGAGGGTCGGGTACACGGCAATATCACTGCCGAGAGCGACAGCGATGCACGTGTGCAGGTGATTGATGGTGGTACGGTGGAAGGTGAAATCCGCGTGCCGCACGTGGTGATCAATGGCAGCGTCAAGGGCGATGTACACGCCGCGCGTCACCTGGAACTGGCTGGTAAGGCGGCAGTCGAAGGCAACGTGCATTATAAGCTGATCGAGATGGTCAAGGGCGCGCAGGTGAATGGTGCACTGGTATCTAACGTAGAATCCGGTGAGCAGCGCCTGCTGGGCGTCGATCCGCTGGAAGCCGAGGCTGTCGCTGAATAAGCGGCCCTCGATACCGGTCTGGGGACCATCAGTCAGTTGAATACTTGACTGTTTTGCTTGGTTAAACCGATAATTCACCGGTAATCGGCACCTGCTGTGCGGGTGCCCCTGTCATTGACCTGATGTCCTGAAAGGTTGAGTCCATGTCGGAAGTCGTTTCATTTACCCCCGCACCGGTTCAGGTGACGGAAAGCGCCGTGGCCAAGGTGAAAAGCCTGCTGGAGGAAGAGGGTAACTTCGACCTGAAATTGCGGGTGTTCGTGACCGGCGGTGGCTGCTCCGGCTTTTCCTACGGCTTTACGTTCGATGAGCTGGTCGCTGAAGATGACGCAGTGACCGAAGTCGAAGGCATCCAGGTGGTGGTCGACGCGATGAGCTACCCGTACCTGGTGGGCGCCAATATCGATTACGAACAGGGCCTGTCCGGCTCGCGCTTCGTGGTACAGAACCCCAATGCAACCTCCACCTGTGGTTGCGGCTCGTCTTTTTCGATCTGATTCGATCTGATCTGATTGCCCGGGGTGGTCGTGCCGGTTAGCGTGCGCGACCCGCCGGGAATATCCCGCCCAGAACTGTTTCCTCGCTCGCCCCGGTAACACCCGGGCAATTGCCGGCAAGCCCGGCCAGAGTCTGTTTGGCCAGCCAGGCAAAGGCCACGGCCTCGACCCAGTCTGCAGCAATGCCGTATTGATCCGTGGTTGATACCGACCAGGTAGGCAGGCGCCTGCGCAGGCGCTTGAGCAGATCGGCATTGTGCGCGCCGCCGCCGCAGATCAGCACTTCCCCGCCCGGGGAAAACGCCTGCACGGCCTGCGCAATACTGGTGGCCGTCACCTCGCACAGGGTGGCCTGCACATCCGCCGCTGCGACGGAGAGCCCGGACATACCGGTCTCCAGCCAGGCGGGGTTGAAAGCCTCGCGACCGGTGCTCTTGGGTGGCGGCGCGGAAAAATAAGGGTCGGCCATCAGCCTTTCCATCAGTTCCGGGTGCACTCGCCCACTGGCACCCCAGGCCCCGTCGGCGTCATAGGAGAGCCCCTGTTGCAGGCCGATCCAGTAGTCCAGCATGACATTGCCGGGGCCGGTGTCGTAGCCGCGCACCGAGCCATCCGCGGAGAGTTCGGTAATGTTTGCCATGCCGCCCACATTGACCACGGCGCGATCCTCGGCGGCGGCAAATACCGCCTGGTGGAAGGCTGGCACCAGCGGCGCGCCCTGTCCTCCGAGGGCCATGTCACGGCGACGGAAGTCGGCAACGGTAGTGATGCCGGTCATGGCGGCGATGGTATTGGGGTCGCCGATCTGCAGGGAGAACGGCGTGGCGATGGTACCCGGCGGGCGGTGGCGCACGGTCTGTCCGTGGCTGCCGATTGCGGTGACCTGCGAGGCTTTGACACCGCTGCTTTCCAGTAGCCGGGTAACAGCTGAAGCGAAAACTTCGCCGAGGGTCCGGTCCAGTTGGCCGCTTCGGTCCAGTTCGGCCGGGCCGGGGGAGCACAGTGCGAGGATTGCCTTGCGCATGGCGTCCTCGATCGGGTAGCCCTCTGCGGCAATGATTTCAGGGTTGCCGTCGTTTGACGGGTCAAACCGCACCAGCACGGCGTCGATGCTGTCGACGCTCGTGCCGGACATCAGGCCGACATAGAAGCCGGCATCTGGTTGGGGCATTTTTTTGTTTCTTATTCTGTGGGTTCGTTTTGCGCGAGCAGTGTTTCGCCACTATACCTTGCGAGCTGCGCCAGCGCAGGCGCCACGTGGGCCTTGAAGCGGTCCATCTCCTTGCTGGAAATGGACTTGGCCTTGGGCAGCTTGCGCACGATGGTTGCCGGGTTGCGGTGTACGCCGTCTACCAGGAATTCGTAGTGCAGGTGCGGGCCTGTGGCGTAGCCTGTGGAGCCGACGGTGCCAATCACCTGGCGCTGCTTGACGCGCTGGCCGGTCTTGACCTTGCGCTTGGTCAGGTGCAGGTAACGGGTCACGTAGCGTTCGCCGTGCTGCAGGAAAACATAGTTGCCGTTGGCCTTGCTGTAACCCGCCTTGAGCACGCGGCCGTCGCCGGTGGCGTAAATGGGGGTACCGCGCGGCGCAGCATAGTCGGTGCCGCGGTGCGGGCGCACGGTCTTGAATACCGGGTGCAGGCGGCGCGGGTTGAAGTGGGAGCTGATGCGGCCAATATCCAGCGGTGTGCGGATAAACGCCTTGCGCATGCTCTTGCCTTCCGGGGTGTAGTAATTGCTGTCGCCGGCCGTGTCGGTATAGCGGACCGCCTCGAAGGTTTCACCGCGGTTGGTAAAGCTCACCGCCATGATGGGGCCGTTGCCGATCTTCTCACCGTCGAGGAAATTCTCCTCGAAAAGCACGGTAAAACGGTCGCCCTTACGGATATCGAGCGCGAAGTCGATATCTGAGCCGAAGATGTCCGCGATTTCCATCAGCATGCCGTTGGTCAGGCCCGCTTCAATGCCACTGACAAACAGGGAGTTCTCGATAACCGCTTCGCGATAGGCGAGCTGGCTGTCAGGGTCCAGCTGGTGTCTGGACATCTCGAAAGTGTCATCGCCCTTGCGGTTGAACTCGGTGCTCTCCAGGCGGTTGTGCTGGCGCACGAGCTTCTGCAACCTGTCTTCCTGATCGACATGGAAAACCAGGGTCTCACCGATATTCAGGCGCGCCAGTTTCTTGGCTTCCTTACTGCTGCCCAGAACCTGGTACATGGTCTCGATGGGCTGGCCGGCACGATCGAACAGGGTCGACAGGGTGTCCCCGCTGCGCACGGTCTGCTCGACGCTACGCAACTCTGTGGCTGGCGGTGCGTCGATGGGGGTGGCCTCTGCCTCTGCCGCATTGGTGATCTCGTCACCCGCGACTGCCGGGGCCTGCGCCAGCTTGATCGGGAGCGCATGACGACGCGGCTCACTCTTGTCTCCGGACATGGCGCCAATACCGACCAGTGCCAGCGCAGCAACGCCGGCAGCGATCAGATGGGTACGCGGGAAATGGCGGCCCAGGGCTTTGCCCAGTTGCCCTACCGGAGCCAGGAATTTTTTTGGAGAAAGCTTGTTGGCCTGCATCGTCTTATTGGTCACTCTTTTACACCTTCTGCGCCGTGATTAAAAAACGAGCACAGGGGCGGCTTTATATCAAAAAATGCTGCTGCTGGCACGGGCTTGCAACAGGATGCTGGTGCTTATTTTTACAGGCCGGCTGGTCCCGGTTGTTGGCGAGCCAGCGCAGCCCGACGCCCCCCGGGCGTCCCGGCTTGTATTTGCCGCCGGATTCGGTAAGGTTGCAGCCCGTTTTGTTGGGCAGTCATAACTGCCAAAAGTTTCACGGCGCGCGAACGTCTGCGCCAACAGGGGAAAGTAATGGCGACAGTCGACGCGACACTGCTGCAAGACCTGCAAAGCCGCGGTTTGATCAATCAGATGACAGGCGATGATGAGCTCGTTGCGCACCTGTCAGAAGAAGGCAGAACCCTCTACTGCGGGTTCGACCCGACCGCGGATTCCCTGCATATCGGCAGTTTAGTCCCTCTGTTGACGCTGAAGAGGTTTCAGGCGGCAGGCCACAAGCCGATTGCCCTGGTTGGCGGCGCAACCGGCCTTATTGGCGACCCTTCCTTCAAGGCGCAGGAGCGCCAGCTCAATACACCGGAGGTCGTTTCCGGCTGGGTTGACAAAATCAGGCGCCAGGTAAGCCAGTTCATCGACTTCGAGTGCGGAGAAAACGCCGCCTCCGTGGTCAATAACCTGGACTGGACCGCCGAAATGAATGTGCTCGATTTCCTGCGGGATATCGGCAAGCACTTCGCCGTGAACAATATGATTCACAAAGAGTCAGTCAAGCAGCGCCTCGACCGGGAAGGCGAGGGCATCTCCTTTACCGAGTTTACCTATCTGCTGATGCAGTCCATGGATTTCGCCGAGCTGCACAAGCGCGATAACTGTACCTTGCAGATTGGCGGCTCTGACCAGTGGGGCAATATCACCGGCGGTGTCGAGCTGACCCGTCGCCAGCACCGCGGCAAGGTTTTCGGCCTGACGTTGCCACTGGTGACCAAGGCGGACGGTACCAAGTTCGGCAAGACCGAGGCCGGCACCATCTGGCTGGATCCGGCCAAGACGTCCCCGTACGCGTTCTACCAGTTCTGGCTGAACACCGCGGATGCCGATGTATACAAGTTCCTGAAGTACTTCACTTTCCTGAGCGTTGAGCAGATCGAAGGGCTGGAGAAAGAGGATGCCGAGCGCCAGGGGCGCCCGCAGGCCCAGGGTGTGCTGGCCCGCGAGGTCACTCGCCTGGTGCATGGTGATGAGGGCTTGGCTGCGGCAGAGCGCATTACTGAAGCGCTGTTCTCCGGCGGTATCGAGCAACTTTCCGAAAGTGACCTGGAGCAACTGCGCCTCGATGGTCTGCCGAGCACAGATCTGCCGGAAAACTTCGGTGAGCAGAGCCTGATCAATGTACTGGTGGATGCCGGTATGGCTGCATCGGGCAAGCAGGTCAAGGACGCGCTGGGTCGCAATGCGGTGCTGGTCAACGGCGATGCCATTGGTATGGATGCGAATGCAGATCCGGCCTCCGCTTTTACCGCGGAGCGCGCACTGTTCGGGCGTTACTTCGTTGTGCGTCTCGGCAAGAAAAAGTACCAGCTGTTTGTTGCCGGTTGAGCCCGAGTGCCGGCTCTGAAAAAATTTTACAAAACCGCTTGCCTTGTTCCGGTCAGCTGCGTATAGTGCGCGCCGCTGTCACGGACGGGCAGCGAGAAAGGCGCCAGGCTCGATGGGTTGTTGGTCGCCGGCAGGCAGGGAGTCTGGGGTTGGAAACCGCGGTTTTGTGGCTTCGAAAGAAACTTCCAGAAAGTGCTTGCAAAGCTGGGTCAGCGCTGTAGTATGCGCGCCCACGGTCACCGCAGGGTGGCTTGGGAGGCTCTTCCAAGTTGTTGATTTTGCTGAAGTTTTCGCAAAATCAAAACGGAAAAAGAGCTTGCCAGACGGAGGCTTCGCTGTATAATGCGCGCCTCGCTCGAGACGCCTCTCCGGAGGGTTTGGGCCACGGA